>NZ_LKHV02000001.1 GCF_001431315.2 Candidatus Berkiella cookevillensis
GTGTCAATTTCACTTTGGCAACAGTGTGTGCAGCGATTAAAAGAGGAGATAGCGCAATCTTCCTTTAATCAATGGATCAGCCCCTTACAAGCAGAAGAGTCTGGTTTGGGGTTAACCTTGTGGGCGCCCAATCAATACGTTTTAGATGGTGTCCTGCAAGAGTATTTGGCACGGATTACGCAGCTTTTAGGTGAGCTGACTCAGGGCAAAGCCCCAAGAGTCATGGTAGGTATTGGGGAAAGACAACATAGTGCTGTTAGCGCTGCACCCAGTGCCGTAGAAGAGGCTGCTTCTAGTAGTGCAGAAGAAATTGCAAAGGTTGAGGTTGCTCATCAGCCAGCCGCGCCAGCAGCGGTATCGCATCAAAGTAATTTGAATCCCAATTATGTCTTTGAAAATTTTGTTGTGGGTAAGTCCAACCAATTGGCTGAGGCTGCTGCAAAGCAAGTTGCTGAGAATCCAGGAGGGGCTTATAACCCATTGTTTCTTTACGGGGGCGTAGGATTGGGAAAAACCCACCTTATGCATGCAATTGGTAATGCCATTTTAGCCAAGAAGAAAAACGGGAAAGTTATTTATCTACATTCTGAGCGTTTTGTTGCAGATATGGTAAAGGCATTGCAGAGCAATACGATTAATGAGTTTAAACGTTTTTATCGTTCAGTAGATGCCTTATTAATCGATGATATTCAATTCTTTGCTGGAAAAGAGCGCTCTCAAGAAGAGTTTTTCCACACCTTTAATGCTTTATTAGAAGGCCAACAGCAGATTATTTTGACCTCTGATAGATTTCCTAAAGAAATCAATGGAATAGAAGAGCGCCTAAAATCTCGTTTTGGTTCTGGTTTGACGGTTGCTGTAGAGCCTCCAGAACTGGAAACACGGGTCGCTATTTTGATTAGCAAAGCAGAGCAATCTAACATTCTACTTCCGCATGAGGTTGCATTTTTCATCGCAAAGCGCATACGTTCAAACGTACGTGAGCTAGAAGGTGCATTAAAGCGCATTATTGCGAATGCGCAATTTACGGGTAGCCAGATTGATATTGCCTTTACTCAAGAATCACTGAAAGATGTTTTGGCAGTGCAAGATAAACTTGTATCGATCGACAATATTTTGAGGACAGTCGCTGAATACTACAAAATAAAGGTATCAGATTTACTGTCGAAAAGACGTAATCGCTCCGTGGCAAGACCACGACAAGTTGCCATGTCTTTATGTAAAGAGCTAACCAATCACAGCTTACCTGAAATTGGTGATGCCTTTGGTGGGCGAGATCATACGACTGTGTTACATGCCTGCAAAACCATTAAAAATTTACGTGAATCAGATGCAGATATGGCTGAAGATTGTTCAAATCTGCTTAGAATTTTATCAACCTGAGGAAGTAGAAAGTAATGCGGTTTTTGATTCACAGAGAAGCACTGCTTAAACCTTTGCAGCGTGTGGCAGGTACGGTTGATAAACGCCCTGTGCAAAAGCCAATTTTATCTAATATTTTAATAACCGTTAAAAGCCAATTACTTTCTTTAGTGGGTACTGATTTAGAAGTTGAATTGATCTCTCGGATCCCGCTTGCAGAAAATGCTGATGCGGGAGAAGTAACCGTTGGTGCAAAAAAATTAATTGATATTTGCAAAGCGCTTCCTGAGAATTCACAAATTGAATTTAATTATCAAAATAATAAATTAAGCTTAAAAGCAGATAGAAGTCGCTATAGTTTGGCTTGCTTGCCAGCGGATGATTTCCCACAAATTGAGCAAAGTTCAGCGGATATAGAAATTTCTTTGTCGCAATCCATATTAAGACAATTATTATCTTCTTGTGGTTTTGCCTTATCTCAATCTTTAGACACAGCACGTTATTATTTAAATGGAATTTGTTTAAGTTTTGAGCCTGATGGTCTTAGGGTAACCGCAACAGATGGGCATCGATTAGCAACCTTAAAAGCGTCTTGTGCCTTAAATATGAGTGAAGCACGAGAAGTGATTATTCCTAAAAAAGCAGTGCTTGAAATGCAGAGGCTCTTTGCTGAAGGTGAAGAAGAGGTTGGTATTGTAATTGGCAAAAACCATTTAAGAACCATCACAACAGGTTATAGCTTTGTTACAAAATTAATTGATGGAAAATTCCCAAGTTATAAAGCAATTCTGCCATCTGCGCCTGGAGAAACTGTTGTTTTAAACAGGGAGCTTTTCAAAAATGCTTTAACCCGTGTGTCCGCTTTATTGTCTGAGAAGCAAAGGGGTGTTCGCTTACATTTTTCGCACAATCTTTTGAAGCTTATTACCATTAATTCAGATAAAGATGAAGGCGTTGAAGAAATGGAAGCAAGCTTTTCTGGAGATGATATCGAAATAGGTTTTAATGTTAGCTATTTGCTCGATTATTTAACCGCTATGCACACTGAAACCATTACAATGACCGTCATTGATCCTAACAGCAGCGCGTTGTTTTCTTGCGCAGAAGGTGAGGGCTTTGCTGACGCTCATTTGTATGTTGTTATGCCCATGCGAATCTAAAATGCGTTTGCAGCGTTTGCGTGCAGAAGGCTTTCGAAATTTAGAAGATATCAATTTTAAACCACATCCATCCTGTAATATTATCGTTGGCGCCAATGGCAGTGGAAAGACCAGCCTTCTTGAAGCTATTCATGTTTTAAGTCTGGGGCGATCTTTTCGAACGCGCGAATTACAACCCGTTATTAATCACCAAAAAACAAGATTGGTTTGTTATGCTGAGGTTGTAGAAAAAGATAAGTTATTTCCTTTAGGGGTGGAGAAGCGCACTGCTGAAACCTTAATTTTACAAGCAAAAGGTGAAATAGGGGTTAAGCTAAGCGATTTTATTGCTAATATGCCGGTTCAGATTATTACACCAGATAGCTTTGATCTCTTAACTACAGGCCCTGAAATAAGAAGACGCTTCATTGATCTCGGGGTGTTCCACGTGGAACATTCTTTTGTGGGATTGAGCATGCGCTTCAAAAAAAGCTTAAAGCAACGTAATGCAGCCCTTAAACAGCAGGCGTCTCCTCAGATTATTAAAGCACTTGATGAGGGCTTTGTATTGAGTGCCGAAGCCATCTCTACGATGCGTCAGCATTATTTAAACGAATATATTCCGATTTTCTATGATATTTTAGCTATTTTTTTACCCAATCTTTGCATTCAGTATGAATATGTACCGGGGTGGGCGCACAAAGGCAATGGCGGCTATGGTGAAGCTTTGCAGAAAGCACTTGAGCAAGATTATCGTTATCGCTCAACAAGCGTTGGACCGCATCGAGCCGATCTTAAATTTACTGTAGAAGGTTTTCCTGCCCAGCATATTCTTTCCAGAGGACAGCAAAAATTATTTGTAAGTGCTTTAATCTTAGCGCAATCTGTTTATTTATCTCGGCAATCATCAATCAAAAGTATCTTTTTAATTGATGATCTTGCTTCTGAATTAGATAAATACAACCTGAGTTTAATCTTAAATTGGCTGCTTGAGAGGGAGCATCAAGTATTTATTACTTCTGTAGAAGAAGATATATGGTCAGAGTTATGTGATGGTGCGGCGCATGAGATGTTTCACGTGAAACATGGTCGTGTTGCTATTCGTAGCTTAGTGAAGTAAGTTGTCACCCATGATCTAGAGCTAATACTTTTGAAGCCATTCATTTATCCACGAAAATATTTCACATATCTGCTCTCATATCTAACATCTTATTCACATAGTTATCCACAAGCGTTGTGGGATAAAATCGATCTAATAGCATGATTCAAAAGAAATTTTTTACTTAAAGCTTGGAAACAGCCAAAGTTATTAAGTGGATCAAATGCTATTTGCTAGACTTAGGTTCATCTTCTTGTTCGTTGGCAAAGCTGTCTCTTCTAAACAAGGGTGCTTAACTGAATAATCAGAGTTTATTTTTATGCTTTATCAGCTATCCTTGCTTCTTGTTGTATATATCCCCGTGTAATGCGTTGCTACAAAAAAGAAGTACTGATTCTTCAGCAAATGAAGATGTGACTAAGAGTTAACGCTGGTAGCAGTAAGAGCCATTAGGTGTTCCACGTGAAACATTTTTTATCCACGCTGACCTAAACATAAGCTTTCTTTTTGCTCATGATGCTTCTTAGACAAATTGTGATTTTAGTTATTTGGGTAATTGTTGCTAAAGCACCAGATTTAGAGACTTTTAGGCTAAATTTTACATAAAGATCATTCGTTTCAGTGAGATATGGGGGAAATATGGTAAAATAGGCTATTAATTGTTTCCACATCCCAGACACGTTTAGATACTTAAGATCTCTGCATGAGATGTAACTTTGGGGAGCCATGAATGACATCTGAAGCAACATATGATTCATCAAATATTAAAGTTTTAAAAGGCCTTGATGCGGTTAGAAAACGTCCTGGTATGTATATCGGTGACACTGAAGATGGCACGGGCTTGCACCACATGGTGTTTGAGGTCGTTGATAACTCGGTAGATGAGGCTTTAGCGGGGCATTGCACGCTTATTGAGGTCACCATTCATCCTGACGAACGTATTTCCGTTAGGGATAATGGTCGCGGTATACCTGTAGATATACATCCAGAAGAAAAGCGTTCTGCGGCTGAAGTTATTATGACCATCTTGCATGCGGGTGGTAAATTTGATGATAACTCCTATAAAGTGTCCGGCGGTTTGCACGGTGTAGGTGTTTCGGTGGTAAATGCATTGTCCGAAGAGCTGAGAATGACCATCCGCCGAGGCCAGAAAGTATATTATCAAGAATATCATCATGGCGAGCCTAAATTTGCGCTTAAGGAAATTGGTGATACAGATACGACTGGCACAGAGATCAATTTTAAACCCAGCGCGAATACCTTTAAGAATATTGAATTTCATTATGATGTACTTGCCAAGCGTTTAAGAGAACTGTCTTTTTTAAATTCAGGTGTGAGAATTAGGCTAACGGATGAAAGAACAGCCAAAACAGATGAATTTTGTTATGAGGGCGGTATTAAAGCCTTTGTAGAATATTTAAATAAAAATAAAACACCTGTACATTCAAAAGTTTGTTATTTTTCTGTTCAAAAAGATAGTGTTCATGTTGAGGCGGCTTTGCAATGGAATGATTCTTATCAAGAGAATTTTTATTGCTTTACCAATAATATTCCACAGCGTGATGGTGGAACACATTTATCAGGCTTTAGAAGCGCACTGACGCGTACATTAAATAATTACATGGAAAATGAAGGCTATTTAAAAAAATCTAAAGTGAGTACTGTTGGAGATGATGCGCGCGAAGGATTAACCTCTGTTTTATCGGTTAAATTGCCGGATCCAAAATTCTCTTCTCAGACCAAAGATAAATTAGTCTCTTCCGAAGTGAAAGCCGCTGTAGAGTCTTCTTTAGCTGAGTTTTTAAATGATTTTCTGATGGAGAATCCTGCAGAAGCTAAAGCCATTGCGAATAAGGTTGTTGAAGCTGCTAGAGCCAGAGAAGCTGCTCGTAAGGCAAGAGAAATGACGCGCCGTAAAGGTGCTTTAGATATTGCTGGGCTACCGGGTAAATTAGCGGACTGCCAAGAGCGCGATCCTGCTTTTTCAGAATTATACTTGGTAGAGGGGGATTCTGCGGGTGGATCTGCTAAGCAGGGACGTAATAGAAAGACGCAAGCGATATTACCGCTCAAAGGTAAGATTCTGAACGTTGAAAAAGCACGCTTTGATAAGATGATTTCTTCACAAGAGGTTGGTACCTTGATTACAGCCTTGGGCTGCGGTATTGGCCGAGAAGAATTTAATGTCGATAAGCTTAGATATCATCATATTATCATCATGACCGACGCGGATGTGGATGGTTCACATATTAGAACCTTATTGCTCACTTTCTTCTATAGACAAATGCCAGAACTGATTGAGCGAGGACACATTTATATTGCACAACCTCCTTTGTACAGAGTAAAACGTGGCAAGCAAGAAAACTATGTGAAGGATGATGATGCGCTTGAGGCTTATTTGCTTCGCATTGCTTTGGAAGATGCAAGTTTGCATGTGAATGATGCTGCCCCCGCTATCCAAGGGACTGCGCTTGAGCATTTGGTCTCTGAATATAGTAAGGCAATGCGGATCGTAAAACGTTTATCTTCGCGTTATCCTGCTATTATTCTAGAAATGATGATGCAAATGCCGGCTTTAACATCTGAGCACTTAAAGGATATGGCCAAACTACAGCAATGGGTTACGACATTATCTGCCAAATTAGAAAGCGAAAAGCAAACCGGACAGTTATACGAAATTAAAGTGGCAGAAGATGTTGAATTAAAAACTTTGCACTTAGAAATTTTAATGAAAGTACATGGAATTGAGAGTAGTTGCCTCATTAAATCAGAGTTTTTCTTGCTCCCAGACTATTTACTGCTGACTTCTGTGGGGGCAGAGATCAATGGTATTTTAGAAGAAAATGCCTATATCACTCGAAATAACAAGCAGAAAGTAGTGACTACCTTTAAAGAAGCATTGAGCTGGTTGATGGAACAAGCCAAGCAAGGTCAGCAAATTCAACGCTATAAAGGCTTGGGTGAGATGAATGCTGAGCAATTGTGGACAACCACCATGGATCCCCAAACAAGGCGATTATTGAAGGTGAATGTGGAAGATGCTGTTGCTTGCGATCAGATCTTCACGACTTTAATGGGTGATAATGTAGAACCCAGAAGAGACTTCATTGAGTTGAACGCTCTCTATGTTGCCAATTTGGATATTTAGAGTGGGAGCTTTTCTTTAATCCAGCTTTCTGTTCGTTGATGTATCTCATCTGTTGTCAGTGTATTAGGGTAAATAGCAGGACCGATATTTACCCTAATAATACCAGCCTTTTTGATAAAAGCATTTCTTGGCCAGCAATTTCCCGCATTATGTGCCATTGGAATAATCGGCATTTGTGATTCTTTTGCAAGCAAGGCACCGCTTTTAGAAAATTTCCCAAGTTTGCCGGGGGCTACACGCGATCCTTCAGGAAATAGTACCACCCATCTGCCTGCCTTTAATTTTGCCTTACCTTGTTCTACCAATTGTCTTAAAGAAGAAGATTTTTTCCGATCAATGGCAATGGGTTCTAATGCCCACAATCCCCAGCCAAAGAAGGGGACGCTTAAAAGTTCTTTTTTTACAACCCAGCATTGATAGGGCAAGATGGTTTGTAAGAAGAGCGTTTCCCAAGCAGATTGATGGTTGCACAGTAAAATAGCAGGGGTTTGAAGCAAATTTTCTAAACCTCTCACTTGATATTCAATACCACAGATATACTTTGCTAGCAATATAACAAATTTAGACCACAGAGTAATAACTTTATAACGAAACTTATAAGGTAAAGGTAGAATGAGCATTGCAATTACACCAAACAAAATGGTTGCAATGGCTTGAAGCATAATGAATATCAAGGAACGGACAAAAGCTACTAAGGTGTGCATAGGTAGTATTTATTGTGGCCTGGAGAAAAACTTAAGATTGCATCTTAGAGCCTTTTCGTCAAAATTGCAAAGCAACATAATAGCCACTTTTATCATAAAACATAAAAATTACCTGGGATTCTTGTTTGAAGGATTTTTCTCAAACATATAGTTAGACCTTAAACGCCTAAATCCTTATACAATAACAAGGCCTTTTCTCTTGCTGTACTGTGTTCTACCATGGGGAAAGGATAGTCTTTGCCTAAGGTGATCCCTAGCTTCTTTAATTCAAGAATGTCCGCTTTCCACGGTGCATGGATAAACTTATCTGGTAAGGCTTGAAGCTCTGGTACCCATCTGCGGATGTAAGTGCCGTTACTGTCAAATTTTTCGCTTTGCGTAATGGGGTTAAAAATGCGGAAATAGGGCTGCGCATCAGCTCCACTCCCTGATACCCATTGCCAGCCAGCCGCATTATTTGCTAAATCGGCATCTACAAGTGTGTTCCAGAACCAATTTTGTCCTTCTGTCCAATGCAGAAATAGATCTTTCGTCAAGAAGGATGCAACAATCATGCGTACACGATTGTGCATAATGCCTGTTTCCCAGAGTTCGCGCATCCCTGCGTCTACAATTGGATAGCCAGTATAGCCTGTTTGCCATTTTTTAAGTGATTTTGAGTCTTTATCCCACTTAAAAGCATTGAATTTTTCTTTGAAATTGTGGTGTGGCAGTTCTGGAAAATGAAATAATAAATAATGACAAAATTCTCGCCAAATGATTTGTGATAAGTATATCTGGCGTGATTTTTGGTTTTGAATAGAAAGCGTTTTTTCATTGATAGCATATACAATTTGGTGTGGGCTGATTTGACCAAAATGTAAATAAGGTGAAAGTTTTGAAACAGAAGAAAGCGCAGGAAAATCACGCTGTTCTCCATAATATTCTATTTGTGAGTTTATGAATGTTTTAAGTAAATGTTTAGCCATCTTTTCACTAGGGGCGTGATATTTCGCTAATTTTTGCGTCCAAGAATGTTGTGGCCAAAGATTCCAATGATGCCAGTCTTCAACAATGTTTTGATTTTTGCAGGAATTTTCTGGGAATTTGCATATTTTTTTGTTGGGAATAATATTTTCAAGCAACGGCAGAATTCTATTTTTAAAAGGCGTATAAACTTTGAAGTAACCGCCAGTGCTATTATGAATCTGCGAAGGTTCAATCAGCAAAGAGCTATTGTAAGTATTTACAATAATACCATTTTGACGTAATGTGGCTTTGATTTTTGTATCTCTATGGATGGAAAATGGATCATAGCAACGATTCCAATAAATGCTGGAAATATCATTTTTTTTGATGATTTCATCTAATATGCTTTGTGGAGATCCTTTTCGAACGATGAGATGTCCCCCTCGTTTTTGGATATCGTGAGTAAGTGACTTAAGGCTCTCGTATAAAAACCATTTTGCTGCTTCTCCGGGTGTCCATGCATTTTTTTTATCTGTATCATAGATATAGAGCAACGTGACAGAATCATTTTCTTGGATGGCGTGTAAAAGTGCAGCATTGTCTGTTAAGCGGAGATCTTGCCTAAACCAGTAGAGCGCTTTTTTCATCGTATTTGCTTGTATAGTACTTTGCAAAGGCCATTAAATTATCAAACACCAGTGTGTTGGATGGTAATTGTGATGCGTATTTTTCCCAGGTGTGATTGCCTTTGCCAGTTTTTACTAGCACGGGTAAACAACCAACGGCGGCGGCTGCCTCTAAATCACGCATAGAATCACCCACAAAAGGAATATCTTTGAGCTGGCATTGATAAAATTGTGAAATTTGCTTTAAAAGACCAGGTTTGGGCTTTCGGCAAATGCAATCATCATCAGGTCCATGTGGACAGTAAAAGATACTATCAATGGCAGCATTCACTTTGGCAAGCGTTTCTTGCATTGTGTAATGTATGAGATCTAAAGTTGCTTCAGAATAAAAACCTCTTGCAAGTCCTGATTGATTTGTCGCAACGGCAATTTTAATGCCGAAACGATTTAATAAAGCAATGGCTTCAGGACTATGGGGCACAGGTATCCATTCTGAAGGTGATTTAATATAGGCATCAGAATCTTCATTAATGACACCATCACGATCTAAAATGACAAGCGATATGGTTTGCATTATATGGCCAGTTTTGAGATATCAGCAATTTGCATAAATAAGGCATACAATTGCGTAAGTAATAGAACGCGATTTTGTTTCAGCGCCTCATTATCTACCATTACTAAAACCTCATCAAAAAACCTATCCACAGGCTGTTTAAGCGCAGCAAGCTGTGTGAGCGCTTCTTGATATTGCCCAGCTTGAAGTAGCGGTGCAGTTTGTTGTTTTAGTGCATTGATTGCCAAAAATAGCTCTTTTTCCGCTGTTTCTGCTAACAAATCATCACGCACATTTGCTAAATTATCCAAAGAAAGATTTTGCTCATTTTTTTGGAGGATATTTTTCACGCGCTTGTTTGCTGCAGCCAGTGCTTGGGCCTCGGGTAATGTTTTGAAATGATTAACCGCAAGTGTGCGTTGGCTCATATCATAGGGACAATCAGGTTGTGTGCTTAAGACCGCATCAATGACTTGTGGAGCAACAGATTGCTCTTGATACCAAGATTTAAATCGTTCTAAACAGAATTTGTATACGATAGGCAGGATGTCTTTACTGACAATCCCTTCGTTAAAGCCTTGTTGGGCTTGTAACAGTAATTCTTGTAAGTTTAGTGTTAATTTTTTCTCAATGATGATGCGCAAAATTCCCATTGCTGCCCGTCTCAGTGCATAGGGATCTTTTTCTCCAGAAGGAATGAGACCTGCGCCAAAAATACCGATTAGCGTATCCAAGCGTTCTGCTAATGCTAAGCAAACGCCTGTTTGTGTTGCGGGTAAAATATCCTTGGCATGCGCTGGCAAATAAACTTCTTTGATAGCAATGGCCACTTCATCTGCTTCGTGATCATTTCTTGCATAATAAGAACCCATGATGCCTTGTAGCTCTGGAAATTCAAAAACCATGTTGGTTACCAAATCTGCTTTGTACAATTGTGCTGCTCTTTGTGCAAAGTTAGAATTGGCTTGAATTTTTGTCGCAATAAACATTGCTAATTCTGCTACACGCAAGGTTTTCTGATAGAGTGTGCCTAGATCTTTCTGATAAATCATCTTGTCTAAGCGCACCAATCTTGATTCTAAGGTAGATTTACTGTCTTGTTCATAGAAGAATTTTGCATCTTCTAAGCGTGCATGCATCACGCGTTGATTGCCCATCACAATATTCTTTGTATCAGCGGCTTCAACGTTACTTACAAGAATAAAATAAGGTAATAAGCGATTATTGGATACAATAGGAAAACATTTTTGATGGTTTTGCATAGAGGATATAAGCGCCTCTTTAGGAATTTTCAAAAAGTCAGCATCAAATTCCGCGACCATAGGTACAGGCCACTCAACAAGACCTATTACTTGGTCAAGGAGTGTATCGTCAATCACTGCTGCACCTTGTAACTTTTTAGCAATCTGAGTAGAGGCTTCAATAATGATATTTTTACGCTCTTGATAATCAACAATCACTTTGACATCACGTAGTACATTTAAGTAATTATCTGCATGATTAATTTTTATTTTGTTTGGGAAATGGGTGCGGTGCCCGTATGAATATTGGCTGCTTTTTAGATTTAGAATATCTGCTTCGATGGCGATGTTACCATGCACCAATGTGATCCAATGAATAGGGCGGATAAACTGGAGAGAAGAATCGCCCCAACGCATTTTTTTAGGATAAGGCAAGCTTTCAATACTTTCTGCAATAATAGCAGGTAAGATCTGTTCTAGTGGTTGACCAGGAATATTTTCCTCAAAGAGCAACCATGCCCCTTGCTCCGTCTCTAAGGTTTTTAGTGCCTGAATGGGTGTGTTACAGCTTTGGGCAAAGCCAATAGCCGCAGGTGTAGGTACGCCATCCTTATAGGCAGCCTTTAGAGAGGGACCACGTTTTTGTGCGATATAATCCGGCTGTTTAGAGGGCACTTGCTGGATTTTAAGCGCTAAGCGTCTGGGCGATGCAAAACAGTCTGTTTTGCCATAAGGGAGATTCAAGTTTTTAAATCTTTTTAAAACTTCATTTTGAAAAGCCGCTACCAACCGATCCAGGTGAGTGGGTGGTAAATCTTCAGTGCCAATTTCGATTAATAAGGTATTTTCCCCGTTCATAATTATGCTCTATTTCTTGTGTAATAGTGGAAAACCAAGTGATTCGCGTTTTTCGTAGTAACATTTGGCTACGGCACTGGCAAGTGTGCGGACTCTTAGAATGTATCGTTGCCTTTCTGTAACGGCAATAGCACTTCTTGCATCTAATAAATTAAAGGTATGAGATGCTTTTAAAACGCTTTCATAAGCAGGGAGTGGTAAGCTTTTTTCAATAAGGCTTAGGCATGTTTTTTCATAATGGTCAAAGTGCTGGAACAACATATCTGTATCTGCAAGTTCAAAGTTATACTGAGACATTTCTACTTCATTTTGGTGGAAGATGTCTCTATAGGTAACATCACCATGGGGTGTACGCGCCCACACCAGATCAAACATAGAGGCTTTATTTTGGATATGCATCGCTAATCTTTCTAGGCCATAAGCTAATTCACCCATCACAGGTCGACATTCAAGACCACCCGCTTGTTGGAAATAGGTGAATTGAATACTTTCCATACCATTTAACCAAACTTCCCAGCCTAAACCCCAAGCGCCTAAAGTAGGAGATTCCCAATTATCTTCTACAAAACGAATATCGTTTTCTTTGGGGTCGATACCCAATGCTTTCAATGATTCGATACAAAGTTCTTGAATATTAGGCGGAGAAGGCTTTAGAACCACTTGGTATTGGTGAAAATGCTGGGTTCGATTTGGGTTGTCCCCGTATCGACCATCTGTAGGGCGACGTGAAGGTTGTACGTGTGCACAATTCCATGGCTCTGGTCCAATTGCCTTTAAAAAAGTGGCTGGGTGAAAAGTGCCGGCACCCACCTCTAAATCGAGCGGCTGCAGTATAACGCAACCTTGCTCAGACCAAAATTGGTGAAAGCCTTGAATAATTTCCGAAAAAGTATAAGGGGATGCTTTGCTTTGCATAATGGATGCAAGTCACATAGTTGGTGTTGATAAACAACGCATTATACACGGAAATGCTTAAGGTCGTGTATTTGATTCTACTGCACCCAGATAGTTGACTTGGAATTCTAACACACATATAATCGGCAACTCATCGTTCTAACTAATCCGTTTGTCGCTTAACGGCGTATTTGAATTACAAAGGTTATTTATGGTTGCAGGTTCTCGTTCTGTTCAGCTTAGGTCAAAAACAGCCCCTAAGCATTCATTAGGCTCTATACAGTTATGGATCGCGCTCTTTGCTTTAGGTACAAGCATTTTAGGTTTAAAGAGCGTTATATTTAACCTTGTCTATAACCACCTCATATTCTTCCAATGGGGAAATTTAGGGCTTCTCATGGTTTCTATGGGCTTGGTGGGACTGAGTTCCTTTTTGCCCGATCAATTCAACCTTTGGTTAAAGATAAAGAAATGGAGCAAAGATCATAAACTGTTTACAAGTTTATTCGTGATCGGGTTGTTAATGCTGAATCCGACCTTCACTGTTCTCATGAGCATGACAGGCTATCTTATTGAAAAGCATTTTTCTAATCAGCTGCAACGGCTTTCTGACTTAATACAAGGCACTTATTTTGCAATGATTGGCTTTTTGGAATTTTTAGGTGGGTTAAGAAATCCTGTAGAATTTATAAAAGGTGTGAAAGAAAATATTGCTAAAGTTATTGCTACTACATTAGGTATTGGCAGTGCATTGGCTTTTTATGCCTCCCTTGGTTGGGCTATTAGACCGATACTCTTCGCAGGGCTTGAAATTTCAGCAAATGCAATGCAAACACTGGGTAGTATTTTAAACTATAGCTTTTCGGGTGGATTTATTCCTATGTTTGTATTAAATGCCTTCGCGAATACCATTGTTTATACAATGGCTGTTTTGGTTCCTCTTTCTATTGTCTTTATTGGTGGCGCAGGTGCGGCATGGTTGTGGGATAATCGCTTATCGATTGCTGACGCTATAGATAAGAAGTTTGATGCAATCATCAAAAATTATTGTGATCCTGTGATTCTTTCGTTGGCGGATAAAACACGCGCGTTTAGAGCCAAATATATGGGCATGAAGTTTAAGGATAAATCAGTTGAGCATACAAAGTCTCCTCTTAGCGTAGAGGGTACAACCTCTGTTGCGACGTCCACGCAAGAAAATCCGAGAAAAAGGGGACTTAATTTTGACGAGGCGCTTTGTGTTTTAGAGGCACATCATAGAACTGTTATGCAGAGCAAAGCTGGAAAGGGGGCACTCACTAAGAAGTGTAAATCTGAATCTGAAAATGATCCGACATCTCTTGGTACAAAGTCCCATCCCATAGAAGTGCTTGATGCACCTGTGCGTCACTCTTCGACCCGAAGTAAACCCACAAAAGCTTAAATCATCCTTGCTCTCGTCGCATATATTCCTGTGCGACGAGCTGCTACAAAATAAATACTGATTTTAAGAGTCTCTATTTCATATTAGATGCCGACGTAGTCTCGATTATTGCGTGATGTATTTTATCATTCTGCAATAAATGTTTATATGTTTCTGAAGTTGTAATTTCATGTAAAGAAAACTTAGTTTTCTCCTGGTTAAGTTGAGATTGTGCACTATCAATTAAAAAATCACAGAATCGATCTACTATTTTCACATTAGGTAACATTTCCTCAATCCATGAAAATTGTCCCATCTCATTTACCTCTAGAAATACATATTCATCTTTTGGTGTTACTATAAAATCAAAACAACCAAAGATGATTCCTAATTTTTGCATTAGTTGTATGCATTTTTTTTCAATCTCGTGTGGCAGTATTGTTAAGTTTATTTTAAACTGAGATGTTCCTGATAGGATACGCCAATCTTGCTCGTCTGAATTATCTATTTTTATAGCAATATACTCTTGCCCGAAAAAGGTTACTCTGATCTCATATTGTTTATCAATGTTTTGTTGATAAATGCCAGGAGTAATTCTCATTATAGATTCATTTGGTAAGATTTCCTTATTAATAACAGAAGTATATAGATTGTAATAATTTTTACTTTCTTCCCAATATGGTGGTAAAAATGTTTTATATATTGTTCGAATACCTAACGCATTATTTTCATCAATGAAATCAATAATGTCCTTTTTATGATTGGTGATTAAAGTCTTGGGTATCTCCATTTTCAAACGAGCAGCCTCTCGTAATTGAACGAGTTTTGAGTTAGATATTCGATAAGATGACAGTGGATTCACCCATGTTGCTTTTTCTTCTAATAGGAGCAGCAATGAGTCCATATGTGCTCGGTTTTCGCGATTGACAAAATCATAATCATCAGGATGCACTAGCTTTGATAAGTTTGGATATTGAAATCGCCTATTCCAAACTACATCAATATTCTCTATGTCTATCGAATCCTGTGAAGAGATTTTTATGTTTACTGTAGCTTCTTTGCTAATAGTGATTTTACTATCCTGATTTATAATATATTCTTCAGGATACCATCTTATTGGCGATGCACCTTTCTTTTTTAAACAATCGAAAACAATTCTAGAGTGAGCATCTTCTACATTAGTTAGTATTAAGATTTTAACCATGCTCGTTACCTTACTTGAGCTTATTAAGAATTTCTTTTGCTTCATCTCTTACATTTTCGAGAATGCTCATTTCGCCAATATGAGAAATTCTATTTATGCATTTGGGATGAATAGAACCAGATAGCTCAGGATATTTATCTATAATTTCATTCATTGAAAATAGAGCTTTATTTCTATCCATATGTGTAGGAAAACTCATCATGTTGCAATAGATTGGGATTAAGCTTTCAAGTGAAGTGATATCTTTTTCCGAAGATATTCTTGAAGAATATGCGCGAGCCAAATTATTTCTTACTTTTGCATCTGGATCAAATAACAATCCCCATTTTACTATGTAAGATAGATTATTTGGATCACATGACCAGGATAATAAAATAGCTGCTTTCCTTCTTTCTTCAATATTATGTGAAAAACGAATAATCTTTAATAACAGGTCATTGTAAATTTGGCATTGTTGTGCAATTTTTTTTGAAATTCCATGTAATATTGGATCTGAAAAATCTAAATAGCAATTGTGGTAGTTTTCATCAATTTCCATATTATTTGTCATAAGAAAAGACAGTCTCTCATCAAATTCTTCATAAAATAAATCAAGTTTTTTGGGGATTTTTAAATTTTTATTTTTGGTAATTGGGATGTCTCTATAAATATTCCCATTATTATTTGATACAACCTCAACATTAAGATACGCACTGCCATCACTATAAAGGAGAAACGAGCAATTTAGATTAATTGAGTTCTCATTAAATTTTTTGCATGATGATTTATATTTTTCTACTTCGCTATATATTACAGGGGTACCAATAGGCAATTTGATGTGGTTTCTTATTTTTTCTGCAGTTTCATGATCAGTGTCAACAACCTCAATACCTGTCCAATTTGCATTAAAAGTTTCATCTATTTTGATGGCATATGCATGCGGTATGTAAAAGAATATAATATAAAAAAAAGATAAAATTGATTTATACTTGTTAAATAAGCACATAGTTTAATAACTTCCCTATTTGAGATATATTGAAAAAGGAATATAAAGCATTACTCTGAATGTTTTGACCTGAATCTGAAAATAATGATGATGCAATCTACATCCAATTAATATGCATTGATTGATGATATTGGGAATAGAATTGCATCATGCATTAATCAATTAAGAGTTTATGAGTGGGATAGCCCCTAATCTAAAGCCCGCAATCCCAACCTTTTACTTTTTTATTATCTGTCCAACCACATTCCCATGCGCCACCAGAAACTTGTTTGAGTTCTTCAGCACTTAATTTTTTGCTTATTTGTCGCGCAAATACTCTATTCTTGTCTGCGCAAAGCTTAGCATTAATTTCTGGTAACTCATTTTGCTGATTCTTTTCCATATCACTATTCCTTCTGTTACTTTACTACATAACTAATTCCAAATATTTATATTAAACTTTTAGTGCCTCCATTCTCTAGTATATTGTAACTTAGTTTTTAATATTATTTTTGTTTATGTATAATTCTTTCAAGGGGGCTGCGAGGATATCATGAAAGGACTTAAAATAAAACTAAGATCGAATATTTGCAGATTCTCTTATATGAGTTTTCAATATGAATGCTTTACTTTAAATATTTTCTGTAGCATAAACCACTCAAATATCACTTTAAAATTTTAGTTTGACACAAACAATCATCTCGCTTTAGTCTGTATGCATTTTCCCTGTTTTCCCAAGGTATTTACATGTTTAGTTACATAGAGCATGAACTTGCACTGATTAGAGTCGTATTGGCGTATCGACCAGAATGTTTAAACCCCCTATTTATCTTTTTAAATCATTTAGACACGGGACCCTATTATATGTTGGTGGGTGTAATTGCCTTTACATTGTTTAACCCCAAATTAGGCAAGCGTTGTTTTTTGCTGTTTGCACTGGTTTTTGCAAGTAATCATTTTTTTAAATATTTGCTGATGCAGCCAAGACCTTTGGTGCTTGATCCTTTATTAGGGTTGATTAAAACAAATTCTCAATATGGTTTGCCAAGTGGGGGCGCGCAAGGTGCAATATCCTTAGCACTGTTCTTTGTTCATTATTATAAAAACACAGCCTTAAAAATATTTGCCATTTTCTATGTTGTTATTGTATGCATTTCTAGAATCTATTTAGGAATGCATTTTTTTAGTGATGTAATAGTCGGTTGTTTGCTAGGCGCATTATTAACGAAGTTGTTTCTTGCCACAATTGAAGATATTGAAGAATATATGAACAAACTGCCAGCCAGCCTATTTTATCTTGGTGGCGCCTTTATCATGGTGATGGCGTTGTATTTTAAGGTGCCAGCCGCTTATGTGATTTCATTGAGTGAGGTGCTGGGTGTCTTTTCTGTCACTTATCTTTTATTTATATTTAAAGTGCCTGAGACCTATTCTTTAAAAATCAGAGTGAGCAATATGATATTAGGTATTTTATCTTTAGTCGCTGTAATGCACGTAAAAGAATATCTGCCCCAAGATGCCGTGAGCGCTTTGATCTTCTTGCAACTCCAGATTTTAGCACTGCTTCATATCAGTGCCAAACGATGGTCAGTGGATCGATTAGCTGCGCCAAAAACTAGGTGAAAATAATACAATAATTGTGAAAATTTCAAGTCGACCCATGAGCATCGCAATACTTAAAATAAGTTTGCTTGCATCAGAAAAAGAAGAAAAATTTTGTGCTGCCTTACCTAAGCCAGGACCACTATTTGAAATAGTGCCTAACAAAGAGGTGTAGGCAGTATAAAAATCATTTTCGGTTAAGAGCATGAAGAATAATAATACAGTAAAGGTTGTGATATAAATGGCCAAAAAGCCCCAAATAGCATCAATAACACGAGGGTTGACAGGTTTGCCACCCACTTTTATCACGTATTGCCCACGAGGATGAACAAGACGTCTGATTTCTCGGGCACCTTGTTTTTGCAGAAGTAAGAGGCGTATCACTTTTATACCACCACTGGTTGAACCAGCGCACCCGCCTAATACGCCACAAAATAAAAGCAGTATGGGAATAAAGCTTGGCCACAAAGAGAAATCTGTGGAGACAAAGCCTGTTGTTGTGCCTAAAGAAACAAGCTGAAAAATAGTATCTACGATGAGATTATTTGTTTTTAGATGCTCTCCAAACATCATATGAGTTATGCAAATAATGCCAAAGCTAATGAGCAGAAATTTAATATAAAACCATAATTCTGGATCTTGGGAATATACCCCAAATTTTTGCTTACCTAAGGCCCAATAATGTAAATTGAAGCTCACCGCACCCAAAAACATGAAGAGGCTTGCCATAATTTTTAAAAAGGGGCTTTGGTAAAAGCCCATGCTGGCATCGTGAGGCGCAAATCCACCCGTTGCTATGGTGGCAAAGGCATAGCAAACAGCATCAAATAGATCCATACCTCCCAGCCAATAACAGAGGATGCATACAAGGTTTAAGAACACATAAATAAGCCAGATTGCTTTGGCTGTTTCCGTAATTCGAGGCGTTAATTTGTTGTCCTTGGAAGGCCCTGTAAACTCTGCTTTGAATAACTGCATACCACCCACCCCCAACATGGGGAGTACCGCAACCGCTAAGATGATAATGCCAATGCCGCCTAAAAATTGTAATTGCTGGCGGTAATACAAAATGGAGTGCGGCATATGATCAAGCCCCACCAAAACGGTTGAGCCTGTTGTTGTGATGCCTGACACGGATTCAAAGAGCGCATCCACAAAAGAGATGTCTGGATAAGGAGACCAATACAAAGGAAAGGCACTTACTAAGCAAAACATAACCCAAAATAATACAACAACGAGGAAGCCATCTCGCGTTCGCAGTTCATTTATTTTTTTTCTAAAAGGGAACCAGGTGATGAGACCGAGGATAAATGTAGTTAGAAAAGATAAATAAAAGGCAGAGTAAGTACCATCTTTAAACCAAATTTCAATTAAGAGTGGAGGGATCAACGTTAAGCTGAGTATGATGAGCAAAAGGCCAAGCACTCGAAAAATAGTACTGTATTGCATAATATCTTATACGAAAGTAATACCGACTTGGAACAGTTTCTCAACTTCAGAGATCTGTCTTTTATCAGTAACAAATAATATTACATGATCTTCTGGTGCAATGGTGAGATTGTCATCGGCAATAAAAACTTCTTCATTACGAACAATTGCGCCGATGGTTGTACCCCAGGGTAGTTTAATCTCACCCATTTTTTTACCAATGACTTTAGATGATTTCTGGTCACCGTGTGCAATGGCCTCTATGGCTTCTGCTGCCCCTCTTCTTAATGAATGTACATTGACAACATCACCACGTCTCACATGGGCAAGTAAAGAGCTGAAAGTGATTTGCTGTGGAGAGATGGCAATATCGATATCCCCTCCTTCAACAACATCCACATAGGCAGGACGGTTAATAATAGCAATCACTTTATGGGCGCCGAGGCGTTTTGCTAAAATAGAAGACATAATGTTGGCTTCGTCATGGTTCGTAACAGCACAAAACACATCTGTTTCATGTATATTTTCTTCTAAGAGTAATTCCTTATCTGCAGCATCACCGTGTAACACAACCGATCTGCGCAGCTGTGTTGCTAACATTTGTGTACGCGCTAATGAATGTTCGATGATCTTGACATTAAAATCAGATTCAAGTGCTTCAGCGAGCTTTGCACCAATATTGCCGCCACCTGCAATAATCACGCGCTTATAAGGTTGATCTAAATGTCTCAACTCGCTCATTACAATATCTAAGTCTTTGGGTGTTGCCAGAAAAAAGATTTCATCATCTGGTTGGATGATGGTATCTGGCGCTGGCATAATGGCTTTATTGCGTCTAAAAATGGCAACGATTTTGGTATTTACTTTAGGCATATGTTTTTTCATATCACCTAGGGCATGTCCTACCAAAGGGCCACCATAAAAAGCTTTTACAGCAGCGAGCTGAATGCGACCATTTGCAAAATTTACGACTTGTAAGGCATCTGGGTGTTCAATTAAACGTTTTATATGTTGCATGACCAGATGTTCAGGGCTGATAATTTTATCAATGGGTAAAGAATCATTGCCGAATAAATCACTATATCCCGCATATTCTGTTGAGCGTATGCGCGCAATCTTGGTTGGCGTTCTGAACAAGCAATAAGCGGTTTGACAGGCAATCATATTGGTTTCATCTGAGTTGGTGACTGCAATGAGTAAATCTGCATCTTCTGCACCTGCGCTCATCAGAATACTGGGATACGCTGCTGGACCACAGACAGTGCGAATATCAATGCGCTCTTGAAGAGATAATAATTTTTCTCCATCAATATCTATCACAGTGACGTCATTGTCTTCTGTGCTCAGATGCTCAGCTAAAGTAGAGCCTACTTGCCCTGCGCCGAGGATAATAATTTTCATTGCTGATTACTCACTCCCTATCACGAAACATCCCCTCTGATTTTCTAGCCAGCCTTTTTGATTTTAGCGTAATAAAATCCATCCATATTTGCTTCGCCAGGTAATATCTGTCGTCCGTAGGGTAACTCGATTCCCCAGTTCGCTTCAATGGGACATGCGACTGCATCAGGATTTGAGTTGAAAAACTCAGCTATTTGTTCTTCGTTCTCAGACATTAAGATTGAGCATGTTGAATAAAGCAAAATACCATTTGGCTTTAACAATGGCCAGAGTGCGCGTAACAACTGTGCTTGCTGTTGTTCAAGTGCAGCAATATCTTGCGCTTGCCGTAATAGTTTAATATCTGGGTGACGTCGAATAACGCCTGTGCCAGAGCAAGGGGGATCGAGCAAAATACGATCAAAAATAGGTGTTTGCCAATGTTGTGAAAGATCAGAGGCATCTGCATTTATCAGTGTGCATTGCAGTTGTAAACGTGCCAGATTTTCTTCCAGTAGGGCAATTTTGTATTTGTTTTTTTCTACCGAGAAAAGCGTAATGGGACCAGGCGCTTTTTCTAAGATATGCGTTGTTTTGCCGCCAGGTGCGCTGCACGCATCGAGAATGGTTTGATTGGGGGCTATATCGAGTAATTCAGCCGCCAATTGTGCGCTTGCATCTTGTACTGAAAATAAACCTTCTTTAAAACCAGGCAAAGCAGAGACTTTGCTGTTCTCTGACAAATGTAAGCCTACTGGACTGCTGGCGATGGGATTCATGTCTATGTGCGCTTCAGTCAAAAGATTGCTGTATTCTGTGCGCGACATCTTGCGTTGATTGACGCGAATGGATAAAGGCGCACGTTGGTTATTTTGTTGTAAAATATCGATGTATCGATCGCCCCAGTCTTTTTTGAGTATTTTCATTAACCAAACGGGATGTGCTGTTCTAATGGGAATGGGATAAGCTTCTACATCTAAGGTTTGTTTGCTTAGTTTGTTTAGGAGCGCATTGACCAAGCCTTTTGCCCATATTTTTTTTAAGGTTTGGCAAGCATTCACACATTCGTTGACAGCAGCATGGGGTGGTGTATGGAGAAAATAGAGCTGGTAGACGCCAATTAACAGTAGTAATTTGATATCAAAGTCCTTTTCTTTTAGCGGTTTTTCCATGGCGCTATTAATAATATGCTCCAATAAATAAAACCAACGTAATACACCAAAAATTAGGCTCGCCGTAAAATTGTGATCAGAGGGAGAAAGATTGGGATATTGTTGAAAAATAGTATCAGCACTAAAGGTTTTTTTATCTTTAATAATTTGTTGCAGCAATAAGCAACTTAATGCACGTAAATTTTGTTTTTTCATAAAATCTTATACGAGAAGGTGTCCGAGCGTAAAAATATCATGTTTGGCATTCATGGCTTCTTTTATCTGAATCCGCTTTTTGCTGGGAAATTGTATTTCAAAGATCTCAAGGCAATTTTCTTTGCAGGCTACCCAAATGCTTTCATCCGATATTTTGAAAATAGTGCCTGGCACATGTGAATGTGTCATCTTATGCGGTATGGCACGATAAATCTTAATCGGATTATTTTGATGCAGCATAAATGCGACAGGCCAGGGATAATAAGCACGTATTTTTCTATCTAAAATAAAAGCATCTTCTTGCCAATCCAAACAGGCTTGGTTTTTTTGGATTTTGGGAGCATGACTTGCATGCTGGTTATCTTGAGGAATGGGTATTGCTTTAACCAGATCATCCAAATGGTGCTTCATGTATTCTGCTGCTAAGCTGCTTAATTTCTCAAATAAGGACTCGGTAGTATCGTCTTTTGCAATGGCTATTTCGAGTTGTTGCAAAATATCGCCTGTATCCAAGCCTTCATTCATTAACATCAGTGTGACGCCTGTTTTTGCATCACCGTTTAATAAGGCAGATTGTACAGGAGAAGCACCCCGCCATGCGGGTAACAAAGAAAAATGAATATTAATACAACCGTATTTGGGTATGGCCAATACTTCTTTAGGTAATAATAAACCATAGGCGGCCACAATCATGACATCCGGCTGGTAAGCTGCAAGCTGTGTAATGGCATCTGAATTTTTTAAAGTAGTGGGTTGTTCAATAATGAGTGCATTTTTCTCTGCCACTATTTTGACAGGGCTAGGTGTCAGTTTTAATCCTCTGCCTTGGGGTCTATCGGGTTGTGTATAAACAGCCCTAACCTTATGGTGCGTCTCGAGTAATGCTTGTAATTGTTGGGCTGCCAGTAAAGGCGTGCCTGCAAAAACGATATTCATAAGTAACTATTCACTTCACACTAGGATATTTAAGCGCCTAAAGATTTTGCTAGCTTTCGGAGCATACGATCTTTCTTTAATTTTGATAAAGTATCAATAAACAGTATGCCATTTAAGTGATCCATCTCATGTTGGACGCAGTTTGCGGCAAGCTCAGTTAAGCATAATTCTTGCTTTTGACCTTTTACATCTTGAAAGGTCACTGTAATTTGTTCGGCTCTTTCAACGCTGGTATAAACACCAGGGAATGATAAACAACCTTCATCTGACATAATAATGCCAGAGCGATGCGTGATTTCAGGATTAATCATGCAGATTGGGTTTGATTTATCACGTGAAGTATCCATCACAAACATTCTTGCAGTAAGCCCAACCTGATTTGCTGCTAAGCCACAGCCATCATCATCGTACATTGTTTCAAATAGGGAGGCGACTTGCTGTTGCAATTGCGCATTGAATTCAACGACTGGGACAGTGATCTCGCGTAATTTTTTATCTGGATAAACCAATATTTTTAGAACACTCATTTATCAACCTAAATAATTTTTTGCTATTCGGAGCAAAGTATATCACGACGGGTGGTGGAGGGATGCGCGTAATCAGTGTAAATTCAAAGGAAGCAGAGATAGGATTATGTGTGCTAGCAAACAAAGGTGAGTGAGGCAGAGAGTGTCAACATATGTTTATCTACAGAGATTTTTGACCATAGCGGTTGTGTTGCTTGGATTTTGTTTCATCGTTGAAGCAAAGCCCGCTTGGATACAAGAAAAGGCTCCCGAAGTTTATGTTGTTAAAAAAGGGGATACCTTATGGGAGATAGCAGGTATTTATTTGAAGGAACCTTGGCGATGGATAGAAATCTGGGATAGAAATCCTAACATAAGTAACCCCCATCTTATTTATCCGGGTGATAAGATTTTACTCAGCTATGATGCGAACGGCACGCCAAAGCTTAGCTTAGAACGTGGTAGCAAGACGCCGAATGCTGCTTACTGGGAAGGAGGAACACGTGTTGTTAAGCTAAGCCCTACTATTCGTGAGGGAGACGCAGAGGGCGCAATTCCAACGGTGCCTACCCGCGTGATACAACCTTTCTTTAATCGTTCTCAGGTTATTTCTCAAGCACATGTGGATTTTTGTCCGAATGTGATTGCCTTGGATGAAGATCATTTGGTTGTGGGGGCGGGCGATCGTATTTATGCCTCAAAGGTAGATGCACATTCTGCAACGGAAATGTTTTCTGTCTTTCGGGTTGAGAAACTTTATAAAGATCCCAAAAGTAATGAGGTGCTTGGTATTGAGGGCTTGATCTTAGGTAATGCCCAAGTAGAGTTCATGGGGGATCCTACCTCCTTGATTCTAAAGCAAAGCTATTCTGAAATACGCGTCGGAGATAAGCTGATTGAACCAACGCGAGAACAAGTAGATGCTTTCTTTTTCCCTAAAGCACCCGATGGCGATCCTACCGGGCAGATTATTTCTGTGTTTGATGGTATTTCACAGATTGGCCAGTATCAAGTGATTGTGATGACAGGTGGTAAAAATCAATTAAGAGAAGTGGGCGATGTTTTAGCGGTCTATCAAAAACAAAAAGACTTGCCCACCCGAATTCGGAATAAGAAAGAAACATCTTATGATTTCCCCGCTTTAAAGATTGGGCGTTTAGTGGTTTTTCGCGTTTTTGATAAAGTGAGTTATGGCTTGGTAATGAATGCGACTCGTCCTATTTATCTTAAAGATGAGGTAGGCGAACCCTAAGTGCTGTGACTATTCGTCTTCTCACATGAATTTTTAAGGATGTTACATATCAAAATGAAATTGCAGACCACTGTCGAAGTAGACGTAAAAGTGCGTGATTTGCCCTTTTGGTTGGCGTTGAATCGTTATCCAGGTTTTGGACCACAGAAATTTAAAAAACTATGTGCCTTGTCAGCGTGTTTGAGTGATTGGTTTATAAACGATAGACCCACAGCGCAATTTACGGAGTGGTTGCGTTCGAATCGATTGCCATTAGTAGAGATGGATTGGAAGGGGGTAGAGAAAGACTTGGCTTGGGCGTTGAAAGCAGATTGCCATATTCTTAGGCTGACAGATTCTGATTATCCTAAGCGGTTACGGCATATACCCTCACCGCCGCCCGTGCTTTTTGTAAAGGGGAATGTCGCTTTGCTTGAGCAGCCTCAAATTGGGATGGTGGGTAGCAGGCACCCAACCCAAGAGGGCTTAGAAAATGCTTTCCAATTTGCGAAGCAGCTTTCTCATTGGGGCCTGATTGTGACCAGTGGTCTGGCGCAAGGCATTGATGGTGCTTGTCATAAAGGCGCATTGCAAGGCAAAAGCCCTACAATTGCAGTTTTGGGAAATGGTTTGAACGAGATTTATCCTAAAAAGCATCATCCTTTGGCTATGAGTATTTTAGCAAATGGGGCTTTGGTTTCTGAGATTCCTATTGATTCTCCACCCAGAAAGGAACATTTTCCAAGAAGAAATAGGATTATAAGTGGATTGTCTTATGGCATTATAGTGGTTGAGGCCGCAAAAAAAAGTGGCTCTTTGATTACAGCGAACTATGCTATTGAACAGGGGAGAGAAGTTTTTGCACTCCCTGGTTCGATACATAACCCACTTGCTAAGGGGTGCCATCAGTTGATACGAGAAGGCGCTATCTGTATTGAAGACGTTAACCAGGTGCTTGAAGTCTTGGCGCCGGTGTTGACTGAATTCCACGGTGATGCGAGTATTAACTTCAATGACACTATTAGCCAGGGTTCAAACCAATTATTTATACAGGAGGAGATCCATTCTCATACACAAGATCCGATGGAAGCGACCTTGATGGCGGCCTTGTCGGATATTTGTACACCCATTGATGTAATTGTCCAGCAAACAGGATTATCGGCCCAACAAGTATCTGTTTTACTGCTCAGTCTTGAGTTAAACGGACAAGTGAAATCGGTACCCGGTGGTATAATCCGTCTGAATAATAGGTGACGACTATGAAAGAGAATGTGATTGATGTACTCATGTTTTTATTCGATAACTACTTCATCTATGAGGAGGGAATGCCTGAGGACGAAATGACTTTGGCGTGCGAATTAGAAGAAGCAGGTTTTGATGTAAAAGAAATCTCCCAAGCATTTGACTGGCTCGGAGAATTAGCCGAGTTACAGCACTCACAACAGGCTGTAGCACTTTTACACAGTCAGGCCATACGTGTATTTACGGCAGCCGAAAGTCGTAAGTTAGAGGTTCCTTGTTTAAGTTATTTGTTACAGCTTGAAGAAATGGGCTTAATCGATGTGCTTGCTAGGGAGGTGATTATTGAACGAGCCATGGCCATACAAGCCCCGCAGATCAATTTACCCGCCTTTAAACGTATCGTTGGCCTTGTCATGATGAATAGTCCACAATACCAGGACAATTTTGCATTTATAGAAGCATTAATTTGCGATGAAGTAGAGGGCGTTATTCATTAACGCCCCGCCCCTCTAAAATAGGTTAGGAGCATTTTAAACCATGAGTCATAGACTCGTCGTAGTGGAATCACCCGCTAAGGCCAAAACAATTAAGAAATATTTAGGGAAAGATTATCAGGTCGTGGCCTCTTATGGCCACGTCCGCGATTTGGTTCCCAAAGAAGGTGCGGTTGATCCCGATAACGATTTTGCGATGAAATATGAAATCATTGAAAAAAATGCTCATCATGTAAAAGTTATTGCGCAATCGTTAAAAACGCATACTGAATTATTACTCGCAACTGACCCTGATAGAGAAGGCGAAGCGATAGCCTTTCATATCGTGGAATTAATGAAAGAAAAGAAGCTCTTGGATGATAAAAAATCTGTCCGTCGAGTCGTTTTTCATGAAATTACCAAGCAAGCTATTCTTGGCGCTATTGACGAATCTAGAGAGCTGTCTATGGATTTGGTTAATGCCCAACAAGCAAGGCGTGCTTTAGATTATCTCGTTGGTTTTAACCTTTCTCCTTTATTATGGCGAAAAATTAGGCCAGGCCTGTCTGCTGGACGTGTGCAAAGCGCTGCTTTACGCATGATAGTCGAGAGAGAGCAAGAGATCGAAGCCTTTATTGCACGAGAATATTGGACCATTGATGCACATTGTGAAAAATCTGAACAAAGCTTCAAAGCTAAGCTACATATTTTAGCAGGAGAGAAGCAAAAGCAATTTTCTATCACAAATGCTGAAATGTCTGCAAAAGCGATTGAAATCCTCAAGCAAGCAAGCCAAGGGATTTTAATTGTAGATAAGATTGAGAAGAAAAAGCGTAAACGCAACCCCTCTCCACCCTTTACAACTTCTACCTTACAACAGGAAGCGTCTCGAAAATTAGGCTTTACTGCAAATCGCACGATGCGCACTGCACAGCAGCTTTATGAAGGTATTGATTTAGGTGATGGAAACGTGGGATTGATATCCTATATGCGTACCGATTCGGTGAATCTTGCAACTGTTGCTGTTGAGGAATTAAGAGAAGTTATTACTGAGAAGTATGGTCAAAAGGCCTTACCTGACAGTGCAGTTGTTTATAAGACAAAGTCTAAGAATGCACAAGAGGCGCATGAAGCAATTCGACCCACCTCGGCCAGAATTGAGCCAGAGTCTATCCGCGCTAAGCTTTCAGATGATCAATTTAAGCTGTATCAGCTCATTTGGAAGCGTACAGTTGCTTGCCAGATGATTTATGCCACCATTGATACTGTCTCTTGCGATTTAAAATGTGGGGAAAACCATATATTCAGAGCCAATGGTTCTACCATAACGGATCCAGGATTTTTGCAAGTATACGAAGAAGGCAAAGACGATAGTACGCAAGAAGCAGAAAGAACGCTGCCAATCATGAAAGAAGGCGATAAGATTAATCTGCAAGATATCAAGGGCGAGCAGCACTTCACGGAGCCACCACCACGCTTTTCAGAAGCGACTTTAGTGAAGACATTAGAAGAATACGGTATTGGGCGCCCTTCAACCTATGCTTCTATTATCGGTACTTTGCAACATCGCGAATATGTAAAAATTGAAAATAAACGTTTTCATCCTACGGATGTAGGTCGTGTTGTCAATCGATTCTTAACAACGTATTTTTCTAAATACGTAGATTATGGTTTTACCGCAAGTTTAGAAGATGAATTGGATGCTGTATCACGAGGTGAACAAGCTTGGAAGCCCGTCTTAGAAACTTTCTGGCAACCCTTTGTTAGCTTGATCAAAGAAATTAGAGACAATGTTAAGCGTCAGGATGTGACACAAGAACCATTGGATGAACAATGTCCAAAATGTAATGCGCAATTGTCGATTCGCTTAGGGAAACGAGGCCGTTTCGTTGGTTGTACCGCTTATCCTGAATGTGATTATACCCGGAGCTTAGAAAATAGCTCAGAAGAAGCGCCAGCCGCTCAAGTGGTAGAAGGTAGATCTTGTCCTGAGTGTAACAGCGCGCTTAACATAAAAAGTGGCAAATACGGAAAATTTATAGGTTGTAGTAGCTATCCAGATTGTAAGTTTATTGAGCCCTTAGAAAAGCCGGAAGACACAGGTGTTACTTGCCCTATTTGCAAGAAAGGCCAAATCTTAAAGCGAAAATCTAAACGAGGTAAGATCTTCTTTTCGTGTGCCAAATATCCAGATTGTGAATATGCATTATGGTATCCGCCGGTGAATCAAGCCTGCCCTGAATGCAGTTGGCCAATCACAATGACAAAGACCACGAAGAAAAATGGCGTAGAAAGAGTATGTCCGCAAAAAGATTGTAAATTTAGCGAACCCTTAGAAGCGCCGGAAGAATAAATAAGTAGTAACCGCGCTTTTTTCTTTGCAGGAAAAAGCGTAATCAATTTAAGCAGGTCGTAGATGAATTTCGAAGCAAAAATATCCGAAGTAAAAGCATTCTTGCTGCAATTTCAAGATCAATTATGCAAAGGATTGGAGCATTCTGAAGCATCGGCGCGCTTTATTTCTGATGGTTGGGAAAGGGTAGAAGGTGGTGGTGGCAGAACAAATGTGTTGTCTGGCGCTGTCATTGAGAAAGGGGGGGTTAACTTCTCTCACGTTTTTGGCGATAATCTGCCCGCCAGTGCTTCAAAAATAAGACCTGAACTGGCCAATGCTTCTTTTGATGCAATGGGTGTTTCTTCCGTCATTCACCCGCTCAATCCTTTTGTGCCCACCGCACACCTTAATATTCGTCTGTTTGTCGCTTATCCTAAAGCGCAAGCGCCTATTTGGTGGTTTGGTGGGGGTTTTGACTTAACACCTTATTATGCCTTTGAAGAGGATTGTGTTAGCTGGCATCAAGTTGCAAAATCTGTGTGCGAACCTTTTGGTGAGACGGTGTACCCTAAGTATAAACAATGGGCAGATGAGTATTTTTACTTGCCACATCGTAATGAGCATCGTGGGATCGGTGGGCTTTTCTTTGATGATTTAAATGAGTCTATGTGGGGGTGGGATTTTGAAAAATGTTTCGCCTTTTTGCAAAATGTAGGGCATGGTTTTATAGAAGCTTATTTACCGATCATTCAGAAAAGGCAAGATATGCCATATACCGCTCATCAGAGAGAGTTTCAAGCCTTTAGGCGGGGGCGTTATGTTGAATTTAATTTAGTTTATGATAGAGGGACGCTCTTTGGTCTTCAATCCAAAGGTCGTACAGAGTCTATTTTAATGTCCTTGCCACCCGATGTGAAATGGGGCTATCAATGGCAGCCTGAGGCTCATACACCCGAGGCCAAGCTTGCGGATTATATTCTTCAGGCTAGAGATTGGGTTTAATTCTTTTCAAAAAATATTCATATAAAAATTCTAAAATTAAGCTCATAGAAAGGTGTATGCATGTAGGTACACTTTTTTATTGCTGAAATAATCAGTGTTTTTTCCTTATTGCTGTTTCTAACTAAATTTAGTTGTGCTACTATCCTCCTCCCCTTTATCTGCTAGGATAGACCAAATGTCTTTAGAAGAAGCATTAAAGCAAGAAAACATAAATCGAATTCAAGAACAATTATTAGAGAATATTGCGCCCAAGGCAAGATCCAAAGGTGAGCCGTTTTGTTGGACAGACAATTATTTGCGTCGAAAAATAAGCGATCATTTTAATTCTGCCGTCTTGGATATGAGTGGTAATTGGGATGGTTTGAGTGAAGATGCCATCATTCGCGATGGAATAAATTTTGTAATTCACAATGATATAAATACCGTTTTAGGTAGATATTTTCTTTCATATGCGCAAAATGTAAGTGCCTATGTTAGAGAAATCCAAACTTCAAAAATTGAAAGTATGAATATCACTGTGCAAGATTTATTCATTGATCCAGCACATTTACACTATTCTTATAAAAGAGCTGAAATTGCTACTTTGAAGATTGCGAAGATAGAGGTGATTAGGTGGTTGGCAGGACTTATTCAAGATTCAAATACCATAGGAAATAAGGTATTGCTCAATACGCAATTAGAAACTGCTTTGAATTCAAATACTAAATTGTCTTTTGCTGAAAAAACGCAAGCATTTTTTGATAAAATAAAATTATTATCCACTGATTTAAGATTATTTTATAGAAGAAGTAGTCATAATAATGTTTCACAAAATTTCGAGAATGCTTGGTCGCAATTACAATTGATAGCGCATGCAGGCAATCAATATGATTTTAGTGTGGGGCGAGCACTTAAGGTTTGGGGTTTTTCCTTTATGACTGGCTTAAAGCTCATTGCATTCTCACCCTTACGTCTTGCTATGTTTGTACATAAAATGTTTGATACGTGGACAGGCATGCCAATTAATTCAATGTATAGTGCCATGAATGCATACACGTCTGTGTCTATATTAAAACCTGCTGTGGATACCTTCGATTTAACAAGAAGGGCTATTTTGCCTTTTGCTGAAGGGGCTTTACTCATTTTTTTGGTACCCGTGAGTCTTATTCCTTATGTGCTGATGCCCATGGTAGGCGCATGTGCTGCTTCTGTGTGTATGAATGCTTACAGTATTTATACGGGGGTACAATCTATCAGTCGTTATATCGCGGGGGGGCGTTTGGAGCCTGAAACACAAGCCCGAGGTTCTATCGATGTATTACTCACAAATCCAAGTATGACGAGTATAGCGCGTATTATTGCTATGCTAAAGTATCAGCATCCAGAATTGATGGCGATTTTATCCGCGTCAGAGATAGATGCTTTGATTGCACAAGCGCAAGCAGCGCAACACAGTGGCGGGGTAGAACCGCAAGCCGATGACGTAGTTGAGGCTGTATTTCATGCTGGACAGCTTCAAGCTTATCTCATTGAGCAACAACCTATCTATGGACCTGGGCATGCCATTGCCTTGCCTGGCACCATCAATCCAGAAAATGTAGTCGCGTGCTCTGAAGTAAATAGACTTAGATAAGCACCATTTTTCTGGAAAGTTGGTTTTTCAACTTGTAGATTGCCACAGCTAGTTTCGTTAAACTAATCACATCTTTTTTCTGTGGAGATGACAGATTATTACGCAGACCAAACTAGCTGTTTTTGGCGATCCCATTCATCAGAGCCTATCCCCTCGCATTCATATTGAATTTGCGCGACAGTTTGCTTTGGATATTGATTATCAGAAAGTATTAACACCTGCTGGTACATTAGCAGAAGCACTGAGTATTTTTTCAAGTGCAGGCGGTATGGGAGCCAATATTACGGCGCCGTTGAAGCAAGAAGCCTTTGCGCTGATCCCTCAACTTTCTCCATGCGCACGCACAGCGGGCACCTTAAATACACTCAAGTGGGATCCCAGCACTCAGCAGTGGTTTGGTGAAAATACAGATGGCCAAGGTTTTCTACAATATTTGCAGAAATATACGAGCATTGATATTGCACCGGCTCGGGTTTTATTGTTGGGGGCAGGTGGCGCTGCGAGAGCACTCATCGATGTCTTGGAGAAAAATGTATCGCAGCCTCTGACGGTCGTTAATCGCGATTTAGAAAAAGCGCAGGATCTAAAAAAATATCCTCGTTTAGAGTTATTATCTTATGTAGCGTTGAATCAGCAAATCCATCAGACGCGATTTGATATTATCATTAATGCAACCAGCAGTAGTTTACATCAGCAATTACCCCCTTTGGATAATGCGTGGCTAAAAAACAGCATTGTGATTGATTTAGCCTATGCGCATGGTTTATCAACACCTTTCATGGAATGGGCACTGTCTCATCACGCAAAAAGCGTGGATGATGGCTTGGGTATGTTAGTGGAGCAGGCAGCTTTAAGCTTTGCGCTGTGGTTTGATCGCATGCCGGACAGCAAGCCGGTTTATCAGCAATTACGATCGAGAGAGTGAAGATGAAAAAATTATTAACACGCGCAGAAATGGATCATATTAAGCGCACTGATTTTGAAGGCTACAAAAAAGAAATCAGCAAAGACTGGGAAACACAGGCACAAGATATTGCCAAAGTTAAATCAATTATTGCCTCTTTTGATGCGCATGAAGCAGATCAAAACTTCTCTTTGGGAGGGCGAGCGTTTCCCATTTGGGCTGTTGATGCCTATCAGTACTTTGATGCAAAGTACGGCAGTCAGTTTGGTAGTGTCATTTTCGAAAAGGTGCTGTCAAAAATATGGGGAGAGATTCCTCATGAGATATCGACTCTTTAAACATTAGGGAACAATATGAAAGGGAAATCAGTTATTTTTCTAGGAATACAGATCTTATTTATGACGTTGTTGTCATGGTCTGCATGTGCACAGCAAGAGAAACCCATTCGATTTATCAAAGCAACGGAAAAAGTAGTTGCTTTGACTTTTGATGATGGGCCTTCGACACCGTATACCGAGCAGATTTTAGAAATTCTTGATAAACACCAAGTAAAGGCTACATTTTATCTGATGGGTGTTAATGTAAAAACCTATCCTTATATTGTAAAAAATATTATTAAAAAAGGACATGAGCTTGGTAATCATACTATGCATCATGATCATTTGAAAAAAAAATCAGTGAAACAAATTGAAAATGATATCTCCCAAGTGGATCAATTAATTCGCAAACAAGGTTATGAAGGGGAAATTACCTTTCGCTCACCCTATGGACAAGTATCTGATAATATTCAAAAAGCAGTTGGAAATTTGAATAAGAAAAATGTATTGTTCAGCTATTTACCGAGAGATTGGGAAGGACCGCCCGCCAAAGAAATACATGATCGCATTATGAAACGTGTACGACCAGGATTTATTATTACTTTGCATGATGGTGGTAAACATAGACAAACAACTGTTGAGGCAACAGAAATGCTGATAGAAAGCTTAAAAGCACAAGGTTATCGCTTTGTTGTGGTACAGGAGTTGTTGAAGATGGGGCCTGCGCAATCTGTCTTCCATTAAAGTGATTTGTATTGTCATGCCAGCGAAGGCTGGCATCTAATACATATCAAGAATTAATTTTTTAATGCTTTATTGAACTACTAAAGGAAAACGTAGAACAAGCTTTGAATACTGCTAATCAAGATAAATCCTGGATGCCAGCCTTCGCTGGCATGACACAACCTATTCTACTGTTTAAATAAAATGTGTGCAGTTCGTAGCAGAATTGGTAGAGGTGTTTGGATTCGTTTCACTCATCGGGAATTCTGATAGAAAAAAACTTTAGCCTGTCAAATACTGATTCTTTAATTTAATGTAATTTTTTGCGCTATATTCAAAAAAGCTTAGCTCTTCTTCGGTAAGTGGACGTTTCATTTGAGCAGGACGCCCTGCCCATAAGTAGCCACCCTTCAGTACTTTATTAGGTGCGACTAAGCTACCTGCCGCCAGCAAAACTTGTGATTCAATCACCGCACCGTCTAAAACAATGGAGTCCATGCCGATGATACAGTAGTCATGAATGGTGCAACCATGCAGTGTTACTTTATGTCCAATGGTTACAAAATTTCCTACTGTGGTAGCAAAACCTGCGGGATTATACTTACTGGCATGTGTGACATGGATAACCGAGCCATCTTGAATGCTTGTTCCTTCGCCAATTCGAATGCGATGCATATCGCCTCGAATAGATACATGCGGCCAAACAGAGCTGTCTTTGCCAATATGGGCATCTCCAATAATGGTGCACATGGGATCAATATATGCGCTGGGATCGATGGCTGGCTGATGGCCTTGAAAAGAACGGATATTATATGTATTCATGGTCTTGTCGTACCTTTAATTTTTTATGGGTGCTATCTTAATGTGACTAATTCTTCTGCAATGGTTGGATGAATGGCAATAGTTTCATCAAAATCAGCCTTTGTTGCGCCCATTTTTATAGCAACCGCAAAGCCTTGTAATATTTCATCTACTTGTTCTCCTATCATATGACAACCCAGGATTTTGCCGGTTGATTGCAGAGTGATAAGTTTCAAGCAACAAGTTGACGGATGCGGAGAAAAAGCTGCTATCATTGGCGTGAATTGAGCTTCATAGCATTTGATATCGTCTGGATATTGAAGGCGGGATTGTGCTTCACTCATGCCAACCGTTGCAATAGGAGGATGACTGAAGACCACGGTAGGTATCAAGGAATAATCAACCTTAGCATCGATTTTATGATTGAATAAGCGCTCTGCTAATTGGCGACCTGCTTTAATTGCAACAGGCGTTAATTGCCATGTGCTAGCAACATCTCCAACAGCATAAATGCCTGGAACAGAAGTGTTTTGATAAGCATCCACTTGAATGAGACCCTTTTTATCAACTAAAACCCCACTTTTCTCAAGTTGTAGATCATTGATATTGCTCTTGCGACCGATTGCCCAGATAAGACAATCAACAGCGGGGAGATCTTTTTGATTTTCACATTCTAATATCAGTCCATCCGCATTTTCTTTGAGTGCACGTGGCGTGTGTTCTGGATATATGTTTATGCCATTGCTTTGGTATTGTGCTAATAGATTTTTGCTTAACATCGCATCGAAGTTTTTTAAGACGCGATCGCTTCTGTATGCCCAAGAAACATCACAACCAAAGCCATGCAGCATGCCGGCTAATTCGGCTGCAATATAACCTGCACCGACAATTGCAACACGCTTAGGCAAGGCTTTTAGTTCAAAAAAGCCATCAGAGTCGATGCCTAAATTATATCCAGGGATTTGGGGCCAGGCAGGTTGTGAGCCTGTGGCAATTAGAATATGGGGGGCACTGTAGCGTGTGCCATTAACGTCGATAGTATTTGTGTTATGAAAACGGCCTTTACCTTTTTGCACAATCACTTTGTTATTTTTAAGTTTCTTCTCATAGCCTGCATGTAATTTGTGGATATAGGCTTGTCGCTTTTCTATTAAAGTTTGCCAATCTAATTGAGGACTAAGCACCGTGAAGCCTAAGCCATTTGCTGTTTGGATTTGGCTGTATCGCTGACTAGCCATCCACATGATTTTTTTAGGAACACAGCCAACATTGACGCAGGTTCCACCTATGAGGCTTGCTTCAATCAGCAGTACTTTTGCCCCATATTCTGCTGCACGATTGGCTGTCGCAATTCCACCTGAACCACCGCCGAGTATGATTAAATCAAAGGTATTTGGCATTTTTATAACTTATTAAGGACTTCGTAGATCTTGGTGGGTATGTTAATCTTATTCTATGAGCACTGTCACCCATACAAAAAAATAAGGAGCATTGAATGTCTAACCCTTTGCTAACTGAATATGAATTACCACCTTTCAAATCCATTAATGTGCAAGATATTATGCCAGCTATTGAAAATGTTTTAGATGATAACTTAAAAAAAATAGAAAAACTAACCACAGAGCAGCCAAAAACTTGGGCTGATCTGATTAAGCCCTTAGAAGCATTAGACGATCGATTGCACCGAGCATGGTCTCCCGTTCGGCATTTAAATGCTGTCATGAGTTCAGAAGCTTTAAGAAAAGCATATAACGAATGTTTGCCTAAAATTTCCGATTACTCAACCCAAGTGGGACAAAACAAAGCCTTATATGAAGCTTTTTTAGCAATAAAAAATGCTCCAGAATTTTCCAATTTGGACAGTGCTCAAAAGAAAGTGATTCAAAATGCTTTGCGGGATTTTAAATTACAAGGTATTGCCTTATCTCCTGAAAAACAAGCGCAATTTAAATCTTTAAAAAAGCAACTGTCAGAATTGGAAAGTAAGTTCCAAGACAATGTATTAGATGCCACCGATCATTGGCATATGGATATTGAGGATAGTGCAAAACTAGCAGGTGTGCCTGAGGCTGATTTGGCACTTTTTGCTCAAAAAGCCACAGAAAACAAGGTGTCTGGTTATCGATTAACTTTGGATTTTCCTTGTTATTATGCAATTGCTACTTATGCGAAGGATAGGAAATTAAGAGAAACAATGCATGAGGCCTATGTCACACGCGCCTCTGATCAAGGGCCTTCAAAAGGTAACTTTGATAATAGTGCTATTATTGTGAGCATTTTAAAGATTCGAGATGAACTTGCAAAGTTATTAGATTATCCTACTTATGCGCATTATTCGCTTGAGAAAAAGATGGCACCTTCTGTCAATGCTGTTATGAGTTTTCTTGAAGAGTTAGCGTTGAAAGCAAAGCCATTTGCCCAAAAAGAGATAAATGAATTAGAAACCTATGCAAAAAAACAAGATAATATTGATCGCTTGCAACCTTGGGACACCAGTTTTTATTCGGAAAAATTACGTGAAGAGCAATTTTCTATCTCTCAAGAAGAATTAAGACCTTATTTTCCTGCGCATAAAGTAATAGAAGGGATGTTTAAAATTGTCAATAAAACCTTTGGCATTAGTGTTAAACCGATTCATTCTTTTGATGCCTGGCATGACAGTGTGCAGTTATTTGAGGTGATTGATAAGGATAATCTCTTAAGAGGTAAGTTCTATTTAGATTTATATGCACGCCCTAAAAAACGTCAAGGTGCGTGGATGGACGATGCCATTGGTCGTCGAAAAAAAGTAGATGCAAGTTTACAGACGCCAGTTGCCTATATAACCTGTAATTTTCGCCCAGGTATGGGAGATGAACCTGCATTATTAACGCACGATGAAGTAGTGACTTTGTTTCATGAGTTTGGTCATGCCCTTCACCATATGTTGACGCAAATTGATCACCTAGATATTTCTGGTATCAGCGGTGTGCCATGGGATGCTGTTGAGTTACCGAGTCAGTTTTTAGAAAATTGGTGTTGGCAAAAAGAGGCACTACCGATTATCTCTTCTCACTATCAAGATCAAAAGCCCTTGCCGGAGGAAATGTTTAATAAGCTATTGAGGACAAAGAATTTTCTCTCTGGTATGCATATTGCTAGACAGATTGAATTTGCGCTCTTTGATTTTCGCATTCATTTAGAATTTGATAGTCAGCAGAAAAATCAAGTGCAAACAATTTTAGATGAAGTGCGAAAAAAGGTTGCGGTTGTGCCAGCAGCATCCTATAACCGATTTCAGAACAGTTTCACACATATTTTCTCGGGTGGTTATTGTGCGGGTTATTACAGTTATCTTTGGGCTGAAGTTTTGGCCAGTGATGCCTTCTCTCGTTTTAAAGAGGAGGGTTTATTTAACCCACAAGTGGGCGCTGCTTTCATGCAACATATTTTGGAAAAAGGTGGTTCTGAGGAGCCTGAGGTCTTGTTTAGGCTTTTTAGGGGTAGAGCACATAAAATTGATTATTTGTTAGAGGATTATGGATTGTTGGTTTCATGAATGATTATCATCTGAAGCCGTAGAAAGGGGTTTTTAAGCCCCTATTCTATGCAGCATGGATCATTGGGCAGCTTGTGCTTTGTCTTTTCCGCTGCCATATTCAAAGTAGGATGCATTGAATTTTGTTTGAGTACCACTGAGAGAGGATATGTGTTGGTTCACTTTCTATTTTGGTTATAAAAACATATAATGAAAAAGTAAAAATAAGAAATACATTCTGGAATCATGTTAAAGCTACTTAAAAACTACCTTCCTGCAAACCTGTCTTTCGTCCTATGTCACATTCTGGCAATCGTGAGGTTTATTATGAAAAGAGCAAAACGCAGTAAAACGGAACGCGCTTTTAGACAAGGTTATCAACAAGGGGTGCATGGTCACCCTAAAGAAAATTGTCCTTTCCAATCGTTAATTGATGAACGAGAAAAATGGATGAGTGGTTGGAGGGAGGGCCACGCTGCATATGTAGCGGGCTACAGATTAGCGGACAATTTTCTCTAATCATGGACGCAAAGAAGGTAGTAAAAACCCCCAGATTTGGGGGTTTTTTTTGATATATACCCACAACAGATGATTCTTACCCGTAAAGGGCACAATGTCGGTTAGGCGGCAAGCGTTCGAGCAATAGGAGTGTATACAAAATACATGACTATTGTGAGATACGCGAAGCCAACAACACCGAAGATTTATCTGTGAAGGGGATACCCACAACCATGCTTAAATTTAATCAATCTAGATTACAGCTAAGAAACTCAAATATATTTTTATTGCCTTGCGCCAAGACAGATTAAAAATATATAATTTATCCTTTTGTAAGAAATTTTTAAAATGATTTTTATTAAAGATCTCGCCATTCAATACGGCGGCAAGTTGTTATTTGAAGGCGTTGATTTGCTCTTAAACCAAAGTAATCGCTACGCTATTGTAGGCGCTAATGGTACGGGTAAAAGTACTCTGCTACGTTTAATGATGCAAGAAGAATCGCCCAGCTTAGGTGAAATTGTTATCACCAAAAGTAAACAGGTTGGTTGGGTTAAGCAAGATCATTTTCATTATGAACAAAATAGAATTATTGATGTTGTATTAATGGGTAAAAGTGAGTTATGGAAGGCTCTTGCCGATAAAGATGCTTTACTCAATGCACCTTGGACAGATGCTTCAGCGGATCAGCTTGGGCACTTAGAAGAAACGATTGCGCATTACAATGGCTATGCGGCAGAAAGCCTTGCACATATTCTGCTGGAAGGTTTAGGCATACCACAATCAAAACATTTTGATACACTGAGTACGCTTTCTGGTGGTTATAAGATGCGGGTTCTTTTGGCACAAGCCTTATTTGAAGAGCCAGATATTTTATTATTAGATGAACCGACCAACCATTTGGATATCATGACCATTGCGTGGTTAGAGGCTTATCTGATTAATGAATTTAAAGGTTTATTAGTTTTTGTTTCGCATGATATTAAATTCTTAAATAAAATATCTACACATGTATTAGACATTGATTATGGTGAAGTCAGAGAATATGTGGGTGACTATAATCTTTTTTTGGTGAAGAAAAAAGAAATTGCAGAACAAAAATTGAGTGAGAAAAAATACGCAGAAGACAAGTTGGCGCATATGCAAAAATTTGTTGAGCGTTTTGGTGCAAAAGCAAGCAAGGCCCGTCAAGCACAATCACGCGTTAAAATGATGGAAAAAATAGAGCTGCCAGACATTAAAAACAGCTCCAGAATGAGCCCAAATTTCCATTTTGAATGCAAAAGACCTTCTGGGAAAGTAGTGTTAACGCTAGACAAAGTTGTCAAAACATATGGTGAAAAGAATGTTTTAAACAATGTCTCATTTTCTGTAAACAAAGATGAAAAAGTTGCTATTATTGGACATAATGGAATTGGTAAATCAACACTCTTAAAAATAGCAATGCAAGCTTTAGAACCTACTTCAGGAAAGAGCGAATGGGGCTATGAAACGCATGTATCCTACTTTGCACAAGATCATCATGAACAATTAAGCCAAAGCATGAGTGTCTTAGAGTGGTTAACACAGCAATGCCCCAAAGAGTCAAGCGCCAGTATTCGTAATGTATTAGGCCAAGTATTGTTTGTCAAAGAAGAGGTTGAGAGCAATATCTTACATATCAGCGGTGGTGAAGCTGCTCGACTTCTCGTTGCTAAAATGATGCTGGAAAAACCAAATGTTTTGGTCTTAGATGAGCCTACGAACCATTTGGATATTGAAGGCATTGAGGCATTGATTAAAGCTTTAAAAGCTTACAAAGGTACATTGATTCTGGTGAGCCATGATCGCCACTTCGTTGGACAGATTGTTAATCGAGTTGTCGCATTGTCTGAAACAGGCTACAAAGATTACAAAGGGACTTATAATCAATTCTTAAAATATTATGGAGAGGATTATCTTTCCCAGAGTTTTCTTGCTAAGAAATAGTAAGCATAGGCTTCGCAGCTGTTATGCCAGTGAAAACTCATAGGCGTCAACTTAAGCAATTTCTGGGATTCGATAAAACATTAGCACTTATATAAAAGATGTGATTTGGTGCGAAGCACCCTACGCCCACTTTGTTATCAAAGGGGGCAGCCGCTTGCGGCGGGGGATTTTAAAAGCAAAGATTAAAAAAATCCATCTGCTCACTAAAGCGAGCCTCTTCCCTTGACATCAAGGGAAGATAATCATTCACTTCGTTCATTTTTTTAGTATAAAAATTTTGTAAAGATCAGATAGAGCCTAGATATTTGTCTTCAGATCATCGCCCTTAAGCCGGCACAACCGTTAGAGGAATACAATTTTTGATGCGTTGCTCTTTTTTGATAGGGCAGATCGCATGGCCAAAAATGACTTCAAAAGTAACAGGATACTTATTGTCTTGTTGGCTATAGGTTTCTGAGAGCTTATCTAAATGTGAGCGTGGGGTAATCTGTTGTCTACGGTTTTGATGAATATTCCTTACGCCGGTGTATTTCAAATCTTTGAGTAATTGCCATACGCTCTCGTATTCGAAAATAATTTTTTCCATATCCATGACTACATTTTGAAACTGTAATTTTTGCAAATGATCGCCATAATCATGCATATCTGAAAATGAATTCACATGAGAGAAATTGTCTATTTTCTCAAAGGCCTTAAACAGCTCAAATAAAGTATCAGGCCCTGGTATGGTAAAGAGTAGCATGCCACCTGGCTTTAATACACGTTTAAAACTCTCCAGCGCACGCCCAAGATCACACCAGTGCAAAACAAGGTTACAAAAAATTAAATCAAATTGATTATCATCAAAGGGCAAGGTTTCAATATCGGCATGTACATAAACAGGTTTTTTTTGAAGCCAGGCATTTTTTTTACTTTGTGCTTGAGCCAGCATCTTTTGTGCAATATCTACACCCGTTATATTGCTTTTTGGATAAAGCTTTCTAAGCTGTTGTAAGAAATGACCTGTGCCACATCCTGCATCTAAGATATCTGTAAAAGAGCTTGTGATAAAACCAAGTCTCTCTATTAAGCGAGCGCCAATGACATTCTGTACAAAGGCATGTGCTTCATATTGAAAGGCTGCCTTATTAAAAGAGGCAATAACTTCTTTTTTACTATTCTGCATGCTGTACGCAAACCTGTGTTGGAATATAAGCTGTTTGATTATCAAATTGCATGCCAAGACTTTTTAGTAAAGCTTTGTCTGCAACCTGATCTCTATTATTAACGGTCAGTAATTTCTCGCCTAAAAAGAATGAATTCCCACCTGCGAAAAAAGCCAATGCTTGTGCTGCATCTGATAGTCTTTCTCGACCACATGAAAGTCGAATATAGGATTGTGGCATCATAATTCTGGCCACAGCAATTAAACGAATAAAGGCAATATCACCAATTGGTTTCTGGTTCTGATGTTCGAGCGGTGTGCCGACCACAGAAGTTAAATTGTTAATAGGCACGCTTTTGGGCTGAGGTGATAAATTGGCTAGATTCATAAGCAACGTCATTTGATCTTCAATGCTTTCTCCCATACCGACAATGCCACCGCAACAGGTCTTCAAACCAGCTGTTTGTACATTATGAATCGTTCTGAGTCTATCTTCGTAGTTCCGAGTGGTTGTCATTTCTGCAAAATATTCAGGAGAAGATTCTAAATTATGATTGTAATAATCTAAACCAGCATCCTTTAATTCATGCGCTTGCTCTGTTGATAATTGTCCAAGTGTTACGCAGGCTTCTAGATCGAGAGATTTAATAGTGGCAATCATTTCTTTAACTTTGCCTAATTGCGAGGCCGTAGGTTTGCGCCATGCAGCACCTAAGCATACGCGACTTGCACCCATTGCTTTAGCTTGTTTTGCTTTATGAAGTACTTCATCCGTTTTCATGAGCGGATAAACTTCAATTTTAGTATTATGATGTACACTTTGTGCACACCACTTACAATCCTCTGGGCATCCGCCTTGTTGAATATTGACCAAGGTTGAGGCTTGAATTTCATTTGGATTGAAATGCTGCCGATGAATAGTTTGCGCTTTAAACAGCAAATCCATCAATGGTAATTGATATAAATCAAATACCTGCTGAAGAGACCAAGTAGGAGTATGTGTCATAGTGCAGCTTACATAGTTCATTTTGATGTGGCTAGCATCATAAATTTATTAACTGAAACTTCAATGAGCGAGTGTGGAATGGTGAACAAGTGGTCAAAAATTATACAGAACTTAGTTGGCTTTTGTAAATCATCGATAGACAATACTTGCCATATTTGTTATCAAACAAACACAAATAATACAGAAATATGTGATACTTGCTGTCAGTGGTTGCCCTGGCTAAGAGAGGCTTGTCAGCATTGTGCTTATCCTCTTGTGGATGCTTTGCTGTGTGGGGCTTGTTTAGGGAAGAGGCACGACTTAGATCATTTGAAAGCTTTGTTTCGTTATGAACGCCCTATTAAGCAATTTTTGCTTAACCTTAAGTTTCAGCAAAAATTATATCCTGCACGGTTATTTGCTCAGTACTTTCTTGCGCATTTTGAACCTAATTTTTGTATGGATGCGATTATCGCGGTTCCGCTTGCGAAGGAGCGCTTAAAGGCACGAGGCTATAACCAAAGCATAGAAATAGCGAAAGGGCTTTCTAAGCAGTTGGCAATCCCATTATATACAGATGTTTTGTACAAAGAGCGGGATACGAAAAGCCAATCTGATTTGAATAAACAGCAACGTGAGCATAATCTTAAATATACTGATTTTAAGCTCTCTAGCTCATTCTCTGGCAAGCGGGTACTATTGATAGATGATGTTTATACCACGGGTACAACCTTGCGCTGTGTTGCAAAACAATTGAAAGCACAGGGTGTTGAGTATGTAGAGGCGTGGGTCATTTGCCGTTCATTGTGAAAAGTGCATTGGTTTGTGCTAATTCTTTAGATAAGAGGGATAATAAAGAGTGATATATGTCAATCAGATTACAAAGAAGCTTGCCACTGAATGCTAAATTTGGTTTTCATTATGGACATTTTGCAGAACTGCCAACAATAGAAGAGTTTTTTCGTTTTCAAAGTCGTTTGCCACATTTAAAAAATCAGCTTTATGCCTTAGATATTGCGGATGTTATGTCGTTACTGAATAAGGCGCATGGCTGTGTTTTTGAGCTGGAAATACCTGTATTAGGCTTCACAGATCCTGCGCTTGATTATGATCTGAATCCTTGGTTTGCTATCCCCATTGCTTTAAATGGTTTTGTTGCGAATGCACAAAGCCCTGAGTTATCCAAGGCACAGGTTTGGGTCAAAGATCTCGTAGACAATGAATATCCACTTTTGCAGGATAAGATGTGCCGAGTAGATTATGAGCAAATATTTCAAAAATTATCCACAGGATTTTATACTACGTTGAATTCAGTTTGTTATCGCTATACACGAGAACAAATCTTAGAAGGCAAAGACTTAGCGGTGCTTCCACAAGGCGAGTACTATCGAAATAAAATTTTGCTCTTTTTACCAAAAGCAAATATTGCATTTAAATTAAAAATTCTGATTCGAAATAAAGAAGGGATAGAGGTATTTAAAAATGAATTATATCTTTCTGCTGCACAAGAAAATGAAGTATCGGTAGAAACAAAATCACAATGGCGCGGCATGTCTGATAATGGAACCTTACAGATTGATTATTGTGTTTCAGAAAAAAGTAAATTAGAAGGCGCGCAGCACGTTATTTTGCATCTTTTATTACCGGAAAATAAAGGACTAAAATGGATGTTGTTCGGTAGTTCTGAGTGGACAACGACACATGAAGAAAAGCAATCTTGCTTAACACAATATTTCGGCTTAACAACACAAGCAACGCTTGATATATTAAAGCAGCTCATTCCCTATTCTTATTTTAGACAACAGATTACAAAAACGAAGCCTAAAGATACAAAAGGATTATCTTTGCCGATTAATGATTTCTCTACTTCTGAAAATGCTGCACAGATATTGTATCAGTATGTTATGTCCGGTATTCTGAATCGTTCGATACCACTCTATGCCTTAAGTGAGTATATTAAAAACAAGAGAAAAATATATGAACTACTTGAGCAGATTAATATTAATCATTGGTCTTTGAGTGATCAAATTGTTTTCAAACATTATCTTTTCCAACTTTCTTTTGGCCAGATTACAGCAGAGAGAGTGCTGGATAGTTTGGATTCATGTTTAAGTTTTGGACCCACGCATATAGAAGGTAGCATTATTGTGAAAACCAGTGGCGTCGCATTGGCAAAAAATCCAAATATAACCGCAAAGCTAGAAGTTTTAACGCGATCGCAAATTTTTCCACTTGAAAATGGTTTCGTTTTTGACTCATTTGCACCCACAGATCTGACAATTCAACATGAAGATATCCGTTTGAAAGGCAAAGATTTATGACAGCCACACAATTTGATATTGAAGTGGTGACCAGCTACTATCGCATTTTAGGGTTACCGCTCACGGCAACCCGAGAAGATATTCGACGTTCACGTAATCGACTCATTATGAAGTTTCATCCAGATAGACATATCAAGGGTTGGATTGCGGATGAAGTATCATTGGCGGATAGGGTAAGGTTGGTGCAAGAAGCTTATCAATACCTCATTGATCATTATGAGGAAATTGCCAAAGAGTTAAAAATTCTAGAAGAGAGTGTGTTATCGTCTCACACGCCAGATGCGATTCGCAGCCATTGGATCTATGCAGAAGTGAGTAAAATTAAAGGTTAATTTATTTTCTTCCTGTTGTTCTGGTGATAAGTTACCTGCTTTTGATGAAGCGCATTAGTTGTGTTTCTGTAAAAAACTGGGCATGATATGCATTAAGAAGTATCAGACAAGGATGTCTTGAGATGAACTGCCCTAAAATACTCATTTGGCTTTTATTTTTCTTCTTCTCTTCTGTTAATGCAAATACTGCTCATCAAACCGTGCAAATTGCGCTTTCTGCAAGCATTAAAGCCCCACTGGAATCAATCTGTGAGAAATTTGAAGAAGCAACGAAGTTTAAATGTAAGATTATTTCTGCATCTACAGGGCATTTGTATGCTCATGTGATGCATGGCGTGCAATATGATCTATTAGTTTCCTCAGATGAAACTTATTCTCAAGCACTTATTAATGCGGAGCGAGCACAGAGTGATAACCGTTTTATTCTAGCGGTAGGACGATTGGTTTTATGGAGTGCTGATAAATCATTCAGTAAAGATCAGCTTAAGCAAAAACTCATGGATGATAATACGGCTATTGCAATTGCAAATCCAAGTACTACCCCTTATGGTTTGGCAGCAAAAGAAATTCTGCAAGGCTACAATATATGGCATCGCATGCAAGGGCGTATCGTTTTTGGTTTAAACTTAAGACAGACTTTTCGTTTAATAGAAGAACAGCAAGCACCCTTGGGTTTTGTCGCATTGTCTCAGCTTTCAGAGCAAGACCGGAAAAATAAGAATTTCTGGGAGCCTGATCCTAATTCTTATCATCCAGTATTACATGAAGTATTGGTTTTAAAGCCGCTTGTTAAGAAAAGCGCAACAGAAGCCTTTCTTAACTTCATGCAGTCCAAAGATTCTTGTTCTGTGTTACGTGCAGCAGGATATGAGTGTTGGACTGAGTATTCCTCTATTTAATGAAAAATTAACGAATAGACGGTAACATTAGGTTTTGTAAATGAATGAACGAAGTGAATAATTTTCTTCCCTTGGTTTCAAGGGAAGAGGCTCGCTAAAGCGAGCAGAAGGATTTTTTTAGAATATTTGAAAATCCTTCTGTGCACCTAACGGCGCCTCTTTCTTTGATAACAAAGAAAGAAGTGATTCGCTACGCTCATCAGGAACACTATAATCAGTATTCAAAAGTAGCCATAATTTGCTTTTCGATGACAGAATTTTCAAAGCTGACAGGTGCGGATGCACTGGTAGCATTGGCAAACGACATCATACGTTCAGAGCGCATCATCGGCATGGCTTGGCCTTGCATTGCTTCATACATCTCAATGAGTTTAAGACTTGTGGCACCTTCATTTTTGGTTAATTGACTTGCCTTTTCTTTTGCATTTTGTAATGCATTTTCAAGCGCAGAAATTTCAAGTTGCCGTGTTTTCGAAAAAGATAATTTTGGCAATGGTTGATTAAGTGTCACAAAAGTAATTTGTGTTTGCACAGCTTGTATTGGCATAGAGGCTTCCTGATAAGCAATATCTTGCACTTTATTAAAAAGCTCTGAAAATCCATCCACTTTGGTAGTGCTAATTGAAATTTGCGTTGTTTTTTGAAAAGTGTTTTGGCATGCCGTTTCCGTGCCGTTTCGAGGCGTTATTCCGTAAAAAAGCTGAGTGTAGCCACCTTGTGTTGTAATGTGGTTATTGTTATCTTTTTGCGGAAATAAAACATTGAGCTTTTGATAGAGTTCAGCTGCCTTCTGATCGGCCGCATTACTGGCTTCAGACACAGTAGGATAACATTGGGCTTGTATGCTAAGTGTTAATTCAACAGAATCTGGCTCGCTGCTTGTTTTTCCAGTACCTATTACTTGAATTTTGCCAGCCAACGCCAAAGAGCAATAGCATGATAGAATCATGATCAATATTTTTTGCATAATAATGTACTCGTTTACTTAGGCATGTTCTTAGGATCAAAGTCAGCAACATTGGTTGCAAAACTCCAGTCATAGCCGTCTTTGTCTTTGAAGCTACAGACTCTATCACCCCAAAACATATCTGTCGGTTCAAAGAGTATCTCAGCACCTTGTGTTTGCGCATGTTTATAGAAAGCCTCAACATCTTTCACATAAACATAAAACCCAATGGGAGACTGAATATTTTGAGAGGCTGGTGTTTGTTTTGTCATGCCCCAAGCGCCTTCTGGTGCTAGCGTTATTCGAGCATCATATAATTTCAGCTCTGCATGCATGATCTCACCATTGAAACGTATAGGCTGTTTAACTAATTCGAACATAAACATTTCTCTATAGTAATGAATGGCTTTATCAGCATTTTTGACTGTAAGATGAGGGATCATGCCAGGTGAGTCAATTGGCTTGTAGGGACGTTCATCCATTTGTAAGGCTCCATATTTTACGTCTGTACACCAAAGTATATCAGATCAGACGGGATATTATAGATGCTATATTTAACAGAGAAACTAACAAACATATACATCAAAGCGATGTGCGCGAGCCTTATACTGCATGGTTGGCTTTTTGATGAGTACCGGACTTTGTAAAGGTCTTTTTACAACAACGCGGTTCTTTGCTTTGGAGAGCGCTATTTCAATGAGTGTTTCGGCATCTTCATCGGCGCCAATGATGGACTGTAAATATTGGCTTTCTTTCTTGGGCAATGCAGACTTCGTTTTTTTAGGGAACATTGGATCACAATAAATAATCTCAAAGTCAGGTCCTGAATAGGTTGTTAGAAACTCAATGGCACAAATATGGATGAGTTCTATTCTTTGCAATAATGTTTGTAAGGATTCAACATTACGGGCTTGCGTCAATGTTTGTTCTAAACCTTGAAAGATTTTTGGATGTCTTTCCAGTAAAACGATTTTTTCACTGACGCTTGCCATAATCAGAGCATCACGTCCTAAACCTGCGGTTGTATCAAGCACGGTTTTATAGCGCCCCTTACCAATTGCTTTGATCAGCAGTTCTTGTGGAATATTGGCGCGCGTCAATCGTTGGTTGAGTGTGGGCTTCTCATCCAAATAGAGTGAAGAAAATATTTTCTCCCATTCAAATTTAGTAGATGAGTTCATATACGTTATGGCATTCAATAGTAATGACAATTAAGAAAAATAAAATGGTAATGCTGAGCAAGGCTTTGTTAGCAACCCAGCCAATGATTTTCTTTTCGCTTTGGTGATTGCTAAGGCGCCACACCATCAGTGCTGGCAAAATACCCAGTAACAAGGATACGAAGATACCGGCGAAACTCAGCGCGAACGTAAAACCTTGTGGGAAAAAATAGACAAAGAGCAGTGGCGGCAAGAAGGTAATCGCCGATAATCCTATTTTTCCACCAATATTTCTTTTAATTTTCAGGCCATCTGCTAAGAAATCAAACAAAGATAAACACACGCCCAAAATAGAAGTAAATAAAGCAAACACAGAAAAATAGCTCATTCCCTGTGTGATGAAAGGATGATTGAATTTTTGATGGAGTTGTTTTGGTAGCTCTGTGACAGGGTTACCACTCATTCCTACCGTAGTAAGAGAAATATCACCTGAGAAAGGTAGGGTTCCTAAAATGAGTAATTCCCATAAGAGATACATAAAAAGTGGGATAATACTGCCAACAATGATAACACGATACAATTGTTGATGATTGCCTTGTAGATAATGTGTCAGGGTTGGCACAATGATGGCATAGCCAAAAGCAGTAATAATCAAAGGCAAAGGCTGTAAATCAAATTTAGGTTTGATGGCAAAGAGCAGTTCTGATTCAACATGTTGCATGGTAACCAGCGACAGTAAAATGAAGGCGGCAAATAAACCCAACATGAGAATTCTGTTGATAAGGTCGGTGATGTAGGTGCCACAGAAAATAATTGCCATAATAGAAATTGTTGCAATAATGGCCGCAGTATTGCTGCTGATGGGGTTTTGAAAATATTCAAAGAAATGCATGACCCAGCTGCTTGCACCTGTGAGATAGGAGGCAGATAAGGCATAAAAGAGTATTAAATAAGTGCCCCATGTAATCCACTTGCCCATCTTGCCCAGATAAAGCTCACTCATGCTGACCATGTTGGTGCCAAAGCCAGCGCTTAAATTGGCTTCTAGGACACATAAGGCGCCAATGGTCATAAAGAACCAGCAGATAAAATAAGTAAGTGTTGCGCCAATGAAACCTAATTGTGCGGTAGCAATGGGTAAAGCTAATACAGCAGCGCCTACGGATGTTCCAATAATGAGTAACACCGCACCAACAGAATTCTTAAGAGACATGACAACTTATCCTATTTTAATACTACTTTAGGCTAATGTTTTTTGTTGTTGATAAAAAGCTAACCAAGCACCAAACCATCCAAGCAAGCAGCTATAAAAGCAGAGAGATAAAATTTCACTCAATTTCAGTGCTTGAATAGAGATCACCCCATCGTAAAGGTGGGTCAATGTTTGCGCTGGTTCTTTAATAACAAGTGTTGCAGCACTGATGATTAGGGTGCCGATGATTGCACCTAATATGCCGTAAAATAATCCACGATATAAGAAGGGGCGACGTATGAATGCACGTGTTGCGCCAATCAGATTGAGTACCTCGAGTTCTTCTTTATGTTTTTCTAAGGCAAGGCGCATGGTATTTCCAATGATAAATACTACGCCTAAGCCTATCAGTATACCCAAGCAGTTTGATAAAACCTGACCCAAGCGAATAATAGCATGAAGCTTTTCCACCCATTCATAATCTAAATCAACGGATTTTACAAAGGGAAAAGCAGATAAAGTATTTTTGATATTCATGGCTTGTTGGTACTGTGTCAGACTCGGATCGAGCTGCACGATGACCATGCCTGTTAAGGGGTTTTCAGGGAGTAACGCTAAGATACTGTCGATATCAACTTGTTGCTTAAATTCATCCAAAGCCTTGTCTGCAGGAATATAGGCTATAGATACTATTTCTGGATATTTCTCTTTTATCTTAGCTTGGAGGCTTAAGATTTCTGGCTGCGGTGTGTTGTGACTGAGATAAAGCGTCAGTGAGCCTTGATATTCAAAGTGAGAGGCAACGGATTGAACATTCTTAAGCAAGGCATGTAATCCCAGAGGCAAGCTCAGCGCAATACCGATTGCCAGTACCGTCATAAAGGTTGCAAAAGGTGTTTGTGCTAGATTTCTAAAGCCTAATTTAAAAGCAATAAGATGCGAGCCGAGAATTTGCGTTGATACTTTTCTAGGACTCCAAATGCTAGAATAGGCGCCTCTTTTATGTGCATTATTACTTGCTTGTTCTTTTCTGCGAAACTGTTTGAAGCGCTCAGCCATGTTGAGCCTCCCATTTGGTAGCCGGTTGGATATTGGTTGGGCTGGGTAATAGTTTTCCTTGCGCAATATGAATAGAGCGAAATGGCAAGTGTTTGATAAGTCCTGCATCGTGTGATGCAATCAGCAGCGTCACGCCTACTTGGTTAAATTGTGCAAACAATTTGAAAATTTCTAAGGAAAGTTCTGGATCAAGGTTACCCGTTGGTTCATCTGCCAAAACGATTTTGGGTTTATGCACAATCGCGCGCGCTATCCCAACACGCTGTTGCTCGCCTTCTGATAATTGTAAAGGCTTCTGTAATTCCTTGTGTAGGAGGCCGACACGATTTAATGCCGCTCTTACACGTTTGATCAATTCTTGTCTTTCAAAGCCTGCAATCACCAAAGGCATGGCAACATTTTCAAAGACGCTATAGTGGTTCAATAATTTGGGATTTTGACTAATGAATCCAATTTGTCTGCGATAGTAAGGGATATGGTGCTGGTTAATTTGATTTAAATTTTTACCGCCCACAATGATTTGCCCTTTGGTAGGACGTTCTAGAAGCGCAAGCATTTTCAAGAGTGTACTTTTGCCAGCACCAGAATGACCTTGCAAAAAGACCATTTCTCCAGACATGATTTGCAATGACATATCATCCATTGCAACATGACCGCTGGGGTATTTTTTTGTTACATTTAGTAAAGTGATCACATTGATTTACCTGTTATTGAGCTTCTATTCTTGCCATTTTGCGCTCCCTGCCTGCGCTACTCCCAACTATACTGCCAAACTAAGCCAGGTGACAATGACTATTTCTGAGACAGCGACCCATGTTTTAGTTAGAATTATATCTTTGTGCTGGTTGTGATATTACTTGTATTTTCAAACAATGCATCCACAAATGCCTGCGCTTCAAAGGGCCTTAAGTCATCAATGCTTTCACCCACGCCAATAAATCGGATAGGCAGCTTTAATTCATTGGCAATCGCAAAAATAATGCCCCCTTTTGCTGTGCCATCCAGTTTCGTGATGACAATGCCAGTTAGATTAAGCAAACTGTGAAAAACCCGAGCTTGTTGTAAGGCATTTTGACCGGTTGAGGCATCTAAAACCAACATGACCTCATGAGGGGCGTTGGGTATAATTTTTTGTGTTACACGCAAAATCTTTTTTAACTCTTCCATTAGATTTTCACGGGTATGTAGTCGGCCAGCTGTGTCAGCGATCAGAACATCAACATTTTTTGCAGTGGCAGATTGAACAGCGTCGTAAATCACAGATGCGCTGTCAGCGCCGGTATGTTGTGCAATGACAGGCACTTGGTTACGTTCGCCCCAGACTTGTAATTGTTCAATAGCGGCGGCTCTAAAAGTATCGCCAGCTGCGAGCATAACAGATTGCTTGTTTTGTTTGAATTTTTGTGCAAGTTTTCCGATTGTCGTCGTTTTTCCTGCACCATTTACACCAACCATGAGTAACACAAATGGTTTTTGTGAGGGTTGTAAATTGAGGGGCTTTTCACAAGGCTTTAGAATGTCTAGTAAAGCTTGTTGGAGTGCCTGATAAACTGCTTGGGGATCTTTGAGCGTTTTGCGTGAGATTTGTTGGGTGAGAGAATCAATAATCTTTTGAGTTGCATCTACCCCAACATCTGCAACCAATAATAATGTTTCCAAATCTTCCAAAAGCTCAGCATCAATGGTTTTTTTGCCTAAGAATAAATTAGCTAAGCCTTCGGTTAGGGTTGTTCTTGTTTTGGTGAGTGATTGTTTAAGCTTTTGAAACAATGAAATTTTTGTTGGTGTTTCGACGGGTGCTTCGACAGGCATTTCAGCTTGTCTTTCGATAGGCGCTGCCGTTGGTACTTCAACGAGTGATTCTTCAGTGGTTATGGGTGGCTGAGCAAATGCTTCCGTTGCGATGTGTTCGTTTGTGTCCGCTGCCTTATCGGAGCTTGGAACTTCTGGGATAGTCGTTGTATCCTCTGTTTCTTCAGTTTTTTCTACCGCGAGGCCTGTTTGAGTGGCTATATGTTCTTCAACATGCGTGTCTGTTGAAATTGTTTCGAGGCTTTCTACTGAATCATTTGAATCATTGGGGATGCTGGCCTGCGCTTCTGGTGCAGGTGTTTCAGGTGCTTTCACCATTTTACGGAAAAATTTTAACATAGCGTAACTACATTCTTTTTAAGTCTATTTATTGTAAGGTATTGTATCCTATCATCCAGAGTAGATAGCACCAAGCAAGAGATCAGTCACCATGAGAAATATTTTGTTAACTGTCTTATTTATGGCGCCCATTGCAGTAGGATATTGTATGCAAAAAAGTGTTACACAAGAATTCAAGTTAGATAACGGCCTTGTATTAGTGGTACGAGAAGATCACCGCTCACCCTCGGTTGTTGCACAAATGTGGTATCGCGTTGGCTCTGCAGATGAGCACGGTGGTATCACTGGTATCTCTCATGCGCTTGAGCACATGATGTTTTTGGGTACTCAAGCGGTTCCAAACGATCAATTCTCAAAGAAAATTGGCAGCTTAGGTGGCTATGAAAATGCCTTCACCTCAGAAGATCAAACAGTGTACTACGAAGAAATTGGCAAGCAACATTTAGAGACCTGCTTGCAGTTAGAAGCAGATCGCATGAAACATTTGCAGTTTAAGCCGGATGAGGTGCTTCGCGAATTAGAAGTGATTAAAGAAGAGCGGCGCTTGCGTGTCGAGGATGATCCACAAAGCCTAACATGGGAACGTTTTATGGCCGCTGCGAATGTTGGGGGCGCCTATCATAATCCTGTTATTGGCTGGATGGAAGATATCACGCAATTATCATTGCAGGATTTAAAAGAATGGTACGAAAAATGGTATGCTCCTAATTTTGCAACCTTGGTGGTTGTGGGGGATGTAAATGCAGAAGAAGTCTATGCATTGGCACAAAAATATTTTGCACATATTCCTGCCTCTTCAGCCATAAAGCCAAAAGCAAAACCGCAAGTCGCACCATTAGGTAAACGCACCATTGAGGTACATGCAAAAGCGAATTTGCCATTTCTCATGTTGGGTTATGATGTGCCCAGTTTTTCAAGCAAAGCACTAGAGCAAAGAATATATGCATTGATGGTGTTACAATCCGTGCTAGATGGTGGTTTGAGTGCGCGTTTTGAAAAAGAATTAGTGCGTTCTCAAGCAGTGGCTGCTGAAGTGGGGGCGCATTATGATCCCTATCAACGTTACAATACACAATTTGTGATCAATGCAACGCCCAGTGAAGGCACAGACAATGCACTTTTGCTAAAAAGTATTGAGACAGAGATTGAGAAATTGGCTGAAACGCTGGTTTCTGATGATGAATTAAAACGCGCTAAAATGAACCTTGTGTCTGGGTATATTTATGAAAAAGATTCAACAAGCCAGCAGGCAATGCTGCTTGGTAAATTAAAAACTTTAGACTTGAATATTGATATGATGGATACCTTTGAGTCAAAGATTCAATCGATCACAGCAGAGGACGTTCAGACTGTTGCGAAAGAGTTTTTTACTGATAAAAGACAAACCATAGCGTGGCTTATCCCTGAAACACTATCATAACGGAAGCGCAAATGCTTAGATCATTCACAAAGAAAAATTTTATCGTTGGGGCTGTATTAACAGCCATTGTTGCGATCGTGATTGGGTTTAAATATTTTTCTGACCAGGCAAAAGAAGGAAGTAACATGAAACTGCTTTCCCCTCAAGCTTTCAAAAGCTATCAATCCTTAGAGGGTGTTATTAACATTCATCATTGGCAAAATAAATGGGGTACAAATGTATATTTTGTTAGAGCACCAGAATTGCCTATTGTAGACGTGCGCGTCATTTTTGATGCGGGTAGTGCACGTAACCAAAATGCTATTCCACTGGCATATTTTAGCAATTTCTTATTGAATCATGGAACAGCTGCTCACAATGCAGATAAAATAGCGGCAGAATTTGAAATGTTGGGTGCTCAATATTCTGCGGGTGCTTATCGTGATATGGCTTTTGTGAACATAAGAAGTTTATCTGAAGCAAAGTACTTAGATAAGGCGATTGCACTGTATGCTGACGTTATCAGTAAACCACAATATGATGAAGCTTCTTTAAGCAGAGAGAAGCAAAATGCTATTTCTATGTTAAAACTCCAAGCGCAGACACCGCAGTCTATTGGTGAGAAAGCTTTTTTTGAAGCACTTTATCCTGAAAATACTTATGCTTATTGGGAATTAGGAGATGAGAAAAGCATTCAGAAAATTAAGCCCAAAGATTTAAATCTTTTTCATCAAAATTTTTATGTACAAAATAATGCGGCCGTTATTATTGTAGGTGATGTATCTTTAGAAAATGCCAATGCCATTTCTGAGCAAGTATTGGAAGGATTGCCTGCAGGACAAAAAGCACCTACCTTGGCATCTGTGAAGATGCCAATCAAACAGATAGAGAAGAAAATAAAATTTTCTTCTACGCAAACCCATATTATGTATGGTATGCCGGTCTTAAAGCGCCAAGATCCTGATTATTATTCTTTAGTTGTGGGTAATCATATTTTAGGTGGTAACTCTCAAAACAATCGTGTCTTTGATACTGTGCGTGGCAAGCATGGTTTGGCATATTCTGCGTATAGCTATTTCCAACCGATGGCAGAAGCTGGGCCTTTTATGATGGTGTGTCAAACACGCGCAGAAGAAGCAGCACGTGCTAAAGGCTTATTAGAGAGTCTCTTAAAAGATTACATAGCGCATGGGCCAACGGAAGATGAATTGGCCGAAGCTAAGCAAAATCTATTGGGCGGCTATCCTTTATTATTTGATAGTAATAGTAATATTGCATCACAATTATCTATCTTAGGGTTCTATGATTTACCCTTAGACTATTTTAACCAATATCAAAATAACGTAGACAAAGTAACAACAGCCTCTATTAAAGATGCTTTTGCACGACGTATTGATTTGAAGAAGATGGTTACGGTAATGGTAGGAGAGTCAACATAGGTAAGCTCAGAATTATTGCAGGCAAATGGAAAGGGCGCAAAGTAGATGTTTTAGAAAGCAATCAATTGCGCCCTACTGCAGATAGAGTGCGGGAAACATTGTTCAATTGGTTGATGCATGACATTGTTTCTGCTCATTGTTTAGATTTATTTGCAGGTACGGGCATTTTAGGGCTTGAAGCATTGTCTCGTGGTGCTGCTTTTGTGAGCTTTATTGAGCAAGATAAGGTGTTGACGCAGCATTTAAAGATTTTATTGCAGCGTTTGACCGTGACAGCAGAAGAAATGGAAGTGATATCAAGTGATGCGCTACATTGGTTGGATAGACAGTCCGCTGCCAAGCGCTATGATATTGCTTTTGTTGATCCTCCTTTTGCTTTCGATATTTATCCTATCTTAAACAAAATTGCTGAAAATAAGATCATGAATGAGAATGCTATAGTATATATAGAGCAAGGTGAGGCATTAGTGCCTGAGCATTTGCCTAAATCATGGCATTTATATAAGCATCAAAAGAGCGGTCAGGTTCATTACCATTTAATTCGGTGCGGGAGGTAAGGTGGAAGTCTTTTTAGTTGGCGGTGCTATTCGGGACGAATTACTCGGTTTGCAGATCAAAGAGCGTGATTGGGTTGTGGTGGGTGCTACTGTTAAAGATATGCAGAAAATGAATTTTAGACAGGTTGGAAAATCCTTTCCTGTCTTTTTACATCCTGATACAAAAGAGGAATTTGCATTAGCTCGTACTGAAGCTAAAGTGGGGCCTGGTTATCATGGTTTTAAATTTAATTTTGCGCCTACGGTAAGCTTGGAAGAAGATTTGGGACGCAGAGATCTCACCATTAATGCCATTGCAAAAAATGAAGCGGGCGATCTCATTGATCCTTATGGGGGATTGCAGGATATTGGTGATAGAATTTTAAGGCATGTTTCACCGGCTTTTAAAGAAGATCCCGTGCGTGTACTACGCGTAGCACGTTTTGCTGCCAAGTTAGAGCATTTAGGTTTTCAATTAGCACCAGAAACGGAAGCACTCATTAAAGAGATGGTTCAAGCCGGTGAGCTTGAGCATCTTGTGCCAGAACGTGTTTGGAAAGAAACAGAGCGCGCATTACAAGAAAAAGGGCCTGTTGCATTTATAAAAGTTTTAAGAAAAACGCATGCGCTGAGAGTGATTTACCCAGAATTAGATAAGCTCTATGGTGTGCCACAATCTGCAGATGTGCATCCAGAGATTGATACCGGCTTGCATAATGAAATGGTACTTTGGCAAGCTGCGCGCCTTTCTGGAGTAGCCGAGGTGCGCTTTGCTGCACTCATGCATGATTTGGGTAAGGCATTGACCCCTGAAGATAAATTGCCTAAGCATCCAGGTCATGAAGAAACAGGCCAAAAAGTATTAGAAGGCTTGTGTGATAGACTTAAAGTCCCAAGTAAATTCAAAGAATTGGCTGTTTTGATGATGCGCTATCACGGTGACTGTCATGATGCTTTGAGCATGTCAGCACAAGAGATCCTCATTTTTCTTGAAAGGGCCGATGCCTTTAGAAGGCCAGAACGATTTAGGCAATTTCTCATTGCTTGTGAAGCAGATTCTCGTGGTCGTTTAGGTTTTGAACATGTGAAATATGAGCCTCGCGCTTTATTAGAAGAAGCTTTTTATGCAGCTGATTTTATAAATGCACGCGAAATTCTAAAAGACAAAGAAATCAAAGCAGAGCAAATAAAAGAAGCGCTTTTTAATGCGCGCGTGAATGTGATCGAAACAGTGAGACAGCGCCGATTGAAAGATAGAAAAACGACTGAAAAAGAGTAAAATTGCGTGTGTGAAAAATACTGCCTGTGGGAAGTCAGTATTTTTCACAGTCTGTGTTGATAATCTCGAATTGAAAAACCTTGTAGTGCGCCCTCAAATTTCTTTCCAAGAGCAATCACTTTAAAGAGTTCACCCATTTCATGGGGTTGCAATAGCATTTGTAGCGCATGGGATTGAACTGCGCGTTGTTTCTCATCTTGAGAAATACTTATGTTTTCTAAAATATTTAAGGCTAATAAAAAACTAGCCTGATTGGTATAGCCTAGGGTATTTAATCCCAATGCCTGTGCGGCATTATGTAATTGGCTGAAATTCACGTGTGCTGTGATATCTTGTTCTCCTACTTGGCTAAAGTAATTGGCATGTGTTTGATGTTTGTAGTGGCACATTAGGGTGCCTTCTGAGCGATCAGGATGATAAAAAGTGTGCCTATCAAAACCATAATCAATAAACAGCATAACGCCTTTTTCAAGGACAGTGGACAATTCACTTATCCATGTATCAATATTGGTATTAATTTCACTGATATAATTGCTTGGTAGAGCTTCTTCGAGTTGCGACATCTCTCTTTCTACACAATGGATGAATGTTGGATCGGTGCTTTTTTCAAAAAATAATACAAAATCGCCGTCTTGTTGCCGATCTTTTACATCGACAAAACCTTGTAATGCTTGCGTGTTATGGGAGTGTTGAAAAATTTCTATGGGTAAGGCATCTAAAAATTCATTACTGATAATCGTGCCCTGAAAAGCTTTAGGTAAATCGGAGAGTTGTTGTACCCATTCTATATGGTGTGCTAAATCGGGTATTTGTCTTGAAAGATACTCTTTTTGTTTGGTAATCAGTGCTGGGCTGATTTCTAAAATAAAATATTTCTCTGGTAAGGCTTGGTGCGTTGCCAAAGTAGATAAGATGTCAGTAGCCATTTTGCCACGACCTGCGCCCAGTTCTAAAAGATAATGGGGCTTTTTTTCTAATTGGCTTTGTATCTCTATGATCTGTCTTGCAATGCACTCTGAAAATAAAGAAGACATATGTGGTGCAGTGCTAAAATCGCCTTGTGCACCAATATTTATCGCAGAATTACAATAATACCCTAATTCTGGATGATACAGCGCTAAATGCATGAATTCAGAAAAAGGAATGGGGCCTTTGTCAAGAATATACGCTTTGATAAGCGTGGCCAGTGGGGTAGAGATGTTTTGTGTATGCATCATGGATAATCGTTTACTTATAGCTTACGCTGCCGTTCAATGGTAAAAACAATCGCCTTTGCTTGTAAATTAGCATAGGGCTTGTTAATAGAGAGTTTGATCCAAGGCGTTGCAAATTGTTCAAACAGTGATTGTACTAAGCGGTTTGCTAAGGTTTCTATGAGTTGAAAATGATGGGTCGCGGCAAATTGCTGAATATGCAGAATGATTGCATCATAATCGATGGTTTCTGCTAATTGATCGCTGCCTTCAGACAGTGGTGGTAAAGCATAGGCGATATCCACGATTAGGGTTTGAGGGACTGTTTTTTCCCAGTCATACACACCTATTAAGGTATTTAACTTAATGGTTTTGATTTCTATAATATCCATGTGGAGCCTCTGTTGTGGATTTGCGCTTCAAACCTAACCATGATCTTGTCTTAAATCAGAGCAGTATAGTCACAGCGCATGAGCTTTTGGGTAGGCGTCAAGCCTCGAGCAACCGGAATGTACATAAAAGTACATGAGGATTGCGAGATGGCGAAGACAACACCCCCAAAAATTCATGTGTGAAGACTATAATCCTGTTATGATGAGCGCCATTCATAAGAGCCAAAGATACTAAGCCTGTCGCAAATGTCAAATTTAATCTCCTTCTTGCCTTTAGGTTTGTTGTTTATTGCTACCTATTTATTAGCATCGCTTTCATCTGCCATTGTTGTCTGTCGATTATTTTCTTTGCCAGATCCCAGAACCACAGGCTCTAAAAATCCAGGCGCAACCAATGTATTGCGTATTGGCAGTAAACTCCCCGCTTTTCTAACCTTGCTGGGTGATGTGCTCAAAGGTTTTATTCCGGTACTTGTCGCTGCGCAGCTCTTCCAGGAACCCACTTATACGGCTTGGGTATTGTTTGTGGCTTTTTTAGGGCATTGTTTTCCACTTTACTATGGTTTTGAAGGGGGCAAAGGGGTTGCAACGGCATTGGGTAGTCTTTTTGCTTTTTCTTGGTTGGTTGGTGCGTGTACAGCAGGCCTTTGGTTATTTATGGCCTTTATTTTTCGCTTTTCTTCTTTGGCTTCTTTGGTCTCTTTAAGCGTATGCCCTCTTTTTGCATACGCATTTATTTCCAGTTATGCTGCCATTCCTTTGTGTATGCTTGCAATTATTGTCATTTATCGTCATCGCGCAAATGTAGTACGTTTGTGGCAAGGTACAGAAAGTAAAATTGGTAGCAAGAAAAAAACCTAGCAGAAAAAATGTCCCTTGCGTTGCTCAAAGCATCTATGCCTTGAGTAAAGGGCTAGGTATTATTTTTGTAAAATTAAGCTGATTTCTCAGGTGCCTTTAATTCACTCAATGGCCAGCGTGGGCGTACCTGTATAGAAAAATCACTTTTCTCATCACGCATGAGACGTTGTGCGCCTGCATAGGCAATCATTGCACCATTATCCGTGCAATATTTCAGCGGGGGGAAATAAATATGGCATTCTTCTTTTTCAGCCAAAGCAGAGAGTGCTTTTCTTAAAGTCAGATTAGCAGATACACCGCCTGCAACGACTAAACGGCTAATGCCTGTTTGTAACAGTGCTCGGTGCATTTTTTTGCATAAAATATCGGCAATGGTTTCTTCAAATTGTGCTGCAATATCGGCTTTGTTCTCGTCGGAGAGCTCAGTTTTATGAATGACATTGGCTACATGGGTTTTAAGACCGCTGAAACTGAAATTTAAATCCTCTCGATGTAGTAACGGACGAGGAAATTGAAATTTTTTCGCATTGCCATTTTGAGCTAATTTTTCTAGGTGTGGCCCCCCTGGATAAGGAAGCCCTAAGAGTTTGGCAGTTTTATCAAAAGCTTCACCAACCGCATCATCCAGACTTTCACCCAAGATTTCATAGTCGCCTAAAGTGCGAACACTGATAATTTGCGTGTGGCCACCAGAAATGAGGAGTGCAAGAAAGGGAAATGAGGGCGCTGGCTCTGCCAGCATAGGCGCGAGTAAATGTCCTTCTAAATGATGGACACCGATGGTTGGAATTTTCCAAGCAAAGCCTAAGCCTTGTGCAATAGTGGCACCCACCATCAGTGCACCTGCAAGTCCTGGGCCTTTGGTATAGGCAATACCATCAATATCTTCTGATTTTAGCTGCGCAGCCTCTAATACAGCACTGATGAGCGGTATTACTTTTTGGATATGGTCGCGAGAAGCAAGCTCTGGAACCACGCCACCATATTTTTGGTGTGATAGCTGGCTGTATAGGGCGTCTGCTAATATGCCTCTTTCACTATCATAAATAGCGATTCCGGTGTCATCACAAGAGCTTTCTATCCCCAAAATACGCATTTAGCTTAACCTTTATCTGAAATCAGTGTAAAATTACTTGCCTAGATTACTCTTTGCAATTAAAAAATGGTGAGTCTTGTGCTTCGGTTGGCAGTCCTTCAGTAGGATGTCTCCGTTTCAGCAAGAACCCAAATGTCAAATTTGAGTAGCTTAGTCAGTTTATATCGAGGTATTATTTTGTAATTCGCTGTAAAGTTCAACAGCCAGCTTAGTATTTTCCTTGAAAAAGAAAAAAAGTTATATAAACTTATATAACCTGAAGTTAACTAGCATATAAGGGGTGAATGTTCAATGCCTGGAATTAAAGTTCGGGATAACGAAGGCTTCGATTCAGCAGTGCGTCGATTCAAACGTGTTGTAGAGAAGTCAGGTATTTTGTCTGAAATGCGTCGTCGTGAATTCCACGAAACACCTTCTATGAAGCGTAAGCGTGCCTTAGCTGCAGCAGTGAAACGTTATCGCAAAAAACTCAATCGCGATGGCAAGGGTGGAAAAGATTTTGCTGGTGGTCGTGGTGGCGCTCGTCGCATGCCGTTTACCAGTGAAGAGAAAGGTCATTAAAAATCAGTGACTTGCTTTTCGATTACACGTTTTTTTATGCTGTTTTGGGGCTAATAACATGTCAGAACAATCGATTAAAAATCAACTTCAAGAAGCTGTCAAAGACGCTATGCGTGCTAAAGATAAAGACAAGCTTTCTGTAATGAGAATGATATTAGCCGAGTTTAAGCAAGTGGAAGTGGATAAGCGTATAGAGCTAGACAAAACACAAGAGCTTGCCATTTTAGATAGAATGGAAAAACAGCGTAAAGAAGCCCAAGAGCAATTTATTCAAGCAAATCGTACAGATTTGGCTGAGAAAGAAGCTTATGAGATTCAGGTAATCCAAGCTTTTAAACCCGTTGCACTTTCTGCCAAAGAAGTAGAAGCAGAAATCCAGCAAGCTATTTTTGAAACGGGCGCATCTGAAGCCAAAGATATGGGTAAAGTGATGGCGATCTTAAAGCCTAAATTACAAGGCAGGGCTGACATTGCCCAAGTAAGCAGCCATGTGAAGATGCTTTTGGCAAAGGAATGAGTTCTGTAATTAAGTTATGAACCATCAAAAAGGTGGATTATTAACAGACGATTTCATTCGATCTCTTCTTGAAAAAACGGATATTGTGCAGCTTGTTCATCAAAGTGTACCCCTAAAGAAAGCGGGTACAAATTATGTGGCATGCTGTCCTTTTCATAATGAAAAGTCTCCTTCCTTTACCGTTACGCCCAACAAGCAGTTTTATCATTGCTTTGGTTGTGGGGTGAGCGGTGATGCGATTAGCTTTTTGCGCACTTTTTATAATCTAAATTTTATGGAAGCGGTAGAGCGCTTAGCTGCCCATCTGGGGGTGCCGGTTCCGCAAACACAACACAGTCATCAAGAAAATCGTGATGTATTGAAGCCTTACCTTGTACTCTTAGAAAAGGTTGCAAGCTTTTATCAACATGCTTTAAAACATCATTCTGACAATCAAACGCCTATTCAATATCTCAAAAAACGTGGTTTGGAAGGTCTGACCGCTAAAATGTTTCGAGTGGGGTATGCACCTGCGCATTGGGATAATTTGGTGCGCCATTTTGGTGAAGAGACGGAAAATATAGCACGCTTAGAAAAATTGGGACTTATCATACGTCATGAAAAAGGCCATTATTTTGATAGGTTTCGTCATCGCATTATGTTTCCTATTCGTAACCGCAAGGGAGAAGTAATTGGTTTTGGTGGACGTGTTATCGATGAAAAAGATACACCAAAATACATGAATTCGCCTGAGAGTATTGTCTTTAAAAAAGGTAATCATTTATATGGACAATATGAAGCACATTTGCAACACAATCAGTGGAAAACCGCGATCTGTGTAGAAGGCTATTTGGATGTAATCGGTTTGTATCAACAAGGGGTAATGGGCGCTTTTGCAACCATGGGTACCGCATTGTCCGAACAGCACATTAAAAGATTTTTTCAACTTTCAGATGAGGTAGTATTTTGTTTTGATGGTGACAAAGCAGGACGTAATGCCGCATGGAAAGCCTTGGAAGTATTGTTGCCACACTATAATGAGCAAAAGCACGTAAAATTCTTATTTTTGCCAGAAGGTGATGATCCTGATTCCTATATTCGTATTCATGGTAAAGAAGAATTCATCACGCAATTGAAAAAAAGCTTATCGTTATCTGAATATTTTTTCTCAACCTTGTGTGACAAATATCCGCCGAACAATGTTGAAAATAGAGCACAACTGATTCGAGTGGGTCGGCAATATATTGATCAATTGCCCAAAAGCACTTATCAGCGCATGATGACAGAAGCATTGGCGCAGCTTACTTCAACCTCACAGCACATTGTGACGCAGAAATATAATTTTCTCTCTAAGACGCAGCAGCCCTTTAAATCCTATCAGCAATCTTATGATGCGCATCGAGGTGGTAGCTATTCACCTTATAATAAAAAAAATCAAAATAATTACACAAAACAGAATTATTATAATAAGCAGGCAGAGCCGGTGTCTGCACCACCCCCTTTGTTGAGTCCTTCTTATATTGCCAGCGGTTTGCTTCTGACGGAGCCTGCTTTGATTGAGATTGTTGGCAAACAATCTGTATGGGAAGAAATTAATATACCTGGTTTGAGTTTGTTGAAAGCCCTGTGTGATTTATTATTGACGACACCTGTGACGGCACCAGATGCTTTGATGGTCTCGTTGTTGGAAAGGGGCTTTACACGTAATTTGTTGCAGCAGTGTTCTAATAAAGTTAAGTTTATTCCGCCTGAGGGTAGGAAAGAGGAGCTTTTAGGAGCACTGGATAGAATATTAGTGATAGGTCGCACTCAAATCATTGAGAATCTTTTGAAAAAATCAGAATCTCAAGAATTGAACAGTGAGGAAAAAGCCATACTGAAAAAATTCTTAACTTTTCGGGAATCTTCTGGCGAGAATGAAATCTAAAAAAGCAATACAAGGACATATTTCTTAATTTAGCATTCTAACAGTACTAGATTAATTGGCAAAATGAGGATAAAATCGACGGTTACCTGAATTCAAGGTGTTTTAGTCGCACATTAAATCAAGCGAAAGGTGTATGCGTATATGAGTTATGTCGATCACGATGAGGCACAACAATCTCAGCTGCAAGATCTCATTGCAGCCGGTAAAGAAAAGGGTTACTTAACCTATGCAGAGGTAAGTGACTTACTTCCTTATCATGTTGTTGATCCTGAACAAGTTGAAGACATCATCAATATGATGACCGATATGGGGATCTCTGTTTATGAGGTAGCACCTGATGAAGACGAATTGTCTTTAGGTAATGATTTTAGCAATGCGCATGATAATGGCGATGGCATTTCTTTTTCTCCAGATAGTGAGTTCGGGCGCACTACTGATCCTGTAAGAATGTACATGCGTGAAATGGGTACAGTTGAGTTACTCACACGCCAAGGCGAAATTGAAATCGCTAAAAGAATTGAAGTGGGCATCAAGCAAGTGCTCTCTACTTTGGCAACCTATCCTCCCAATGTTAAATATGTTTTGGATGAATATCACCGTATTCGCAGTAGTGAAGGGCGTTTGGGAGACTTTATTACAGGATTCGTGGAAGAGCATTTGGCGGAAGGGGATGTTATTACTCTAGATACCTTGAGTGCCTTAAACGCGATGAGTTCATCTTCTGATGACACAACGATTGTTGCTGCAGACTTAGATGATGATGAAGAACGTCCAGAATCATCCGAAGATGAATTAGAATTAGAATCAGGTCCTGATCCTGAGATTGCCAATGCTTACTTCCAACGTTTGAATGATATTTATCAACAAACGGTAGCAGCAGAAGAAACCTATGGTTTGGACAGTCCACAAACTGCACAATGCTATCAAGATTTAGGTCAAGTACTCGCTGTCTTTAAGTTTGTGCCTAAGGTATTTGAAGAGCTTGTATCAAGAATGCGTGATCTCTTTAATTTAGTGCGCGCTCAAGAGAAGGCTATCGTAAACATTTGTGTACACAAAGGTAAAATGCAACGCCAAACCTTTGTTACCAGCTTTCCTGGTTTTGAAGTGGATTTTTCATGGGCAGATAGCGTCTTTAAGACAACGCCTGAAAATGCTGAGAAGATGCAAGCCATTAAAGACCAAATTAAAGCACACCAAGAAAAATTATTAGCCATTGAAAAGAACAGCGGTCGTAAAATTCCTGCCATTAAAGAGATCCATCGCAGTATGTCGATTGGTGAAGCAAGGGCGCGCCGTGCTAAGAAAGAAATGGTGGAAGCGAATTTACGTTTGGTAATTTCTATTGCTAAAAAATACACTAACCGTGGTTTACAGTTCTTAGACTTAATTCAAGAAGGCAACATTGGCCTTATGAAAGCGGTTGATAAATTTGAATATCGTCGTGGCTATAAGTTTTCTACCTATGCTACTTGGTGGATTCGCCAGGCAATTACCCGTTCTATCGCAGATCAGGCGCGTACTATTCGTATCCCTGTACATATGATTGAAACGATTAACAAACTGAATCGTGTTGCACGTCAGATGCTACAAGAAATGGGGCGTGAGCCAACACCAGAAGAATTGGGCAAACGCATGGGTATGTCGGAAGATAAAATTCGTAAAGTACTCAAGATTGCCAAAGAACCGATTTCTATGGAAACACCTATTGGTGATGATGAAGATTCTCACTTAGGCGATTTCATTGAAGACACCGTTATCTCTAGTCCAGTAGATTCTGCTACCTCTTCCGGCTTAAGAGAAGCGACCAAGCGTATACTCTCTAGCTTAACCGCAAGAGAAGCCAAAGTGCTTAGAATGCGTTTTGGTATCGATATGAATACCGATCACACCCTAGAAGAAGTAGGCAAGCAATTTGATGTAACACGTGAGCGTATACGTCAGATAGAAGCTAAGGCACTGCGTAAGTTAAGACAACCCAGCAGAGCAGACGATTTGAAGTCTTTCTTACTTGAAGACGAAGAAGACAAGAGATAAGCCTACTAGGCGCTTATCTCTAAGCTTGATAGTTATTTAGAAATCAATCTAATAGTTAAAGCAGCGGAGTGACTTTCGTTTCAATCCGCGTTATCATTCAATCCTCTTTCAGGGCCTATAGCTCAGTTGGTTAGAGCAGGGGACTCATAATCCCTTGGTCCCAGGTTCGAGTCCTGGTGGGCCCACCAACATTTCTTAAGAAGAATCAATAGGATGCAGAAGGTCTTGCAGAGACCTTCATCCAGTCAAAAATCCCATGTAGACACTGTGTAGACAGATTATCAGCTAATAATTGGGTCATCCCTACTTAAGGGGGCACTTCAGTTTAGGAACATAGCACTTTAACTCTTAATCTATAATTTTCAAAATTTCTAAATCCATATGCTCTTCTTTGAATGAGCTTCATCTTTCGATGGAAGCCTTCTGTGATGCCATTGTTCTTTGTGAATCGCCACATTCTTACTATTTCCTCTCTCCATTTAAATGGGTCATCCCTACTTAAGGGGGCACTTCAGTTTAGGAACATAGCACTTTAACTCTTAATCTATAATTTTCAAAATTTCTAAATCCATATGCTCTTCTTTGAATGAGCTTCATCTTTCGATGGAAGCCTTCTGTGATGCCATTGTTCTTTGTGAATCGCCACATTCTTACTATTTCCTCTCTCCATTTAAATAGGGTCTTCCCGAGCTTAACAAGCGGTAAGAAGATGGCAGCTTTGAGCTGTTTAACCATATCAAGGAAAATAGGGATTAGATTTTTGCATTCCTTTGCCTTGCGATGTTTATGTTTTAGAAGTGTAAAGAGTCGCTCTTTAAACTGATAAAGCGCCTGTATGGCCGGATGTTCATCTAAGAACTGTTTAAGTTTAAGCTTCTTGGTTTCGGTTAGATGCTCAGGACGCGTTCTAAACATAGCCAGTATTCCTCTGTGGTACTTCATTTGTGGATGGATGCTGTGACAGGTTTTCATAAAAGCCTGTTCAATCAGTCTTAGTACATGAAACCTATCCGTTACAATTAAGGCTTTAGGGAAGTGCTTCTTAATGAGGTTTCGATAAGTAACACTTAAATCAATACAAGCTATTTTGACGCGTTCTCTGCCTGGTAATTGGTTAATGAAAGGCAATAAATCAGAGCCACTTTTGCCTTTAACGATATCAAAGATACGGTGGTTTTTTAGATCACAAAAAGTAGTGGCAAATCGTTGTTTTTTAGAAAAGAAGTGTTCATCAATCCCAAGTATTTTAGGCCAGTGTTGGGCTTTAATATTCTGAGCACGCAATAAATAATGCTGCTGGTACCATCGTTCAATGGTGGATTTACCGAGCTTTAATTGCTTGGCTAAATCTAATTGAGAGACACCTTGTGTATGTTGTTCAAAGACCTGGGCTTTTAATCTTTCTGTAGCGCGTTGATGTTTTAAGATACCGGGAAAGCGTTGATTAAAATAACGCTTACAAGCATAACAATAAAACTTATGTGCTTTGAATCTAATGTAAGCACGACGTAGTCCAACGGATTCATGTTTTACCTCACGCATGAAGGAGTGCTTGATGCGTAATTTAGAGCCATCACAGAAAGGGCATTTGGGCTTCCGATTATAAGTAGTCTCAATAACTAAAGGTGAAGCATTTAAGACTTTCCTAATTGTAAAACCAGGCAAAAATAAAATAAGATTGGTACGGGGCATCTTTAACCTCATTTTGCTAAATCTTTCACATACTTAGCTTAATACATTACGGTTAAAGTGCCCCCTTCTTTGGGGTTGAGCCAAAATGGTGAGATTGGTGAGATTGTTGACGAAATGGTGAGATTGGTGAGATTATGTATTTATGGTGAGATTAAAGAGGTTAGCTCAATAATATGTCCGGTATTATATTTCCTGAGAGAGAATCCAAATTACTTGAATTTAAATCAAGGGTAACAGATTTTGCAGCGCTAATTAAAACGAGTATTGCTTTTGCGAATGCTGCAGGTGGACGTATTGTTATTGGAGTGGATGATAAAACGCGAGAGATAATTGGTATTACAGACAGCGAACGTATTCGCATACATGATGATTTTCCAAATAGCCTTTATGATTCTGCCTCCCCTAATCTTGTTCCTCAAATTTATGAACAAAACTTTGGCGAGAAGACGGTAGCTGTGATTGAAATTCCAGCGAGCCCACGCAAACCGTATTTTTTGAAATCTGTGGGGGTTGCAAATGGTACTTATATTAGAATCGGCTCTAGCACGCGAAAAGCAAACCAAGAATATATTGAAGATTTGGTGAGAGAAGCTCAGCGCATTACCTATGATGAAGAAATCGTACATCAATCCATAGATGTCTTATCCTCGGAATTACTTAAAAATTTTTATGGCAAAGGCGTCACGTATAAAAGGCTGTTGGCAGATAAAATTCTTACTCAGCAGGTGGCAAATAAAGAGTTATTGGCTCCCACCATAGCTGGTGTGCTTATGTTTACAGAAGAGCCACAGGCCTATGTGCCTGAAGCATTAATTAGATGCACACGGTTTAAGGGTAAAGAGGGTAGGGATATTATACGTACAGAAGAAATTACGGGGTCAATCGAGCAACAGTCGGCTATCGTTATGAAGGTGCTGGAAACATGGCTTGCAACGGATTATGAATTACAAGGCGCCAAATTAAAAGGCAGGTTGCCAATTCCTGAGGAGGCATTACGCGAAGCAGTTCTTAATGCGTTAATGCACAGAAAATACAATATACCAGGCGCCATCAAAATCGCTATTTATGATGATCGATTAGAGATATTTAGTCCAGGATGTTTTCCAGGACTAGTTGATATCAATAATTTAGGCGATGGGATTACCTACTTGCGTAATCCTGTTGTCGTTAGATTGGCTCATCGCATGGGTTTAATAGAGACATTAGGTAGTGGTATTCGATTAATTTTTGATAGTTGTTACAAAGCGGGAATTAAAGCGCCCGAGTATCATGATGAGGGAGATTTTGTCAAAGTTATATTTTATTTTCATCCTCATCTCGATAAAAAATCTGATACTGAAGCTATCCTGGCGTTAATCCAATTGACTAAGCAAACTACTGCTGGAGAAGTTGCAGAATATTTAGGTGTTTCTAGAAATACGGCTATTAGAAAATTAAGTGCTCTCGTACAAAAAAATCAACTTGTTAAAGTAGGCAAAGGGCCATCAGTGAAATATAAATTAGTACGGCGTTAACAGATGTTTATATCACTCATACTGTTTATGTTGCTTGTGCAAAGCATGATGAACAAGAAGTGGTTGAAATAAATGGTTTGGTTCTGATAAAAAATAAGAGCCTTATCCAGGCACCCATCATTAATATGGATCCAAGTAGTGTGAGGCATGCAGTTATGAGGAGGGGAAATAAGTGTTCCTATATTATCTCTTTGCATTTAAGTGGCTAATGAGTATTGAATTTAGAGTGTCTAGCTAGATTAGTTATTTAGTATTTAGATGTAAAAATTTTACCGTGAAAATCATTTCTCGCAACTTTGAGTTGCAATTTTCCATTTGAACCATTGATTGTATACATTTTTCCTCTTGTTCTTGCTACACTTACCCATTCAATTTCTTCATGTACATTATCTAAAATTTGTTTTATTTCATCAAAATTTAAAATTACAATACCATCATGATGGCAAACTAAAATTAAAAGAAGTTCGTTAAACCTTGTTTTCATCTCCAGCATTTTGTCCTGATGTCTTTTGTAAAAAGAGAATCTCCATGGTGAAAGACGTTTTGTGCTATATTTTATATATAAACCTATTTTTTCATCTATAACATAGGAAGCATTATCTTCCGTTGAATATGATTGAAAAGAAATTTTATTATGAGTTGCATGTAACATACTTGAAAAAAAAACTCCATGATAAAATTCGAATTCTTTAATCATTTAATTTGCTACCTATATTTCTGATAAATTTTATGTTACCTTTATATTTGTAGAATAGTCTGGCACTTTTTTGATCATTATAAAGAATTGTAATATGATGTATTGCGCAGGGATATTTCTCCTGCTCTAGATCTCTATTGCCAATAAATCCTCTGGCACGCTCAATTCTTTTTTGATCAGCATCAACGTACCCCGCAATAGATTTTGAATTATGCACAGCAATAGATTTGTTTCCATTAGGGCTAAAATTTTTAATATAATCCAAAAGAAAGTTAGGGACTGTTCTTTTTCCTAGAAGACGATGTAATTGCATCAATTTTTCTAAATTATCTTCTTCATTATTTATAATATCGTCTATTTTGTCAGTGTATTTAAATAGCTCAAAGCTCATCTCTCCTTGATCAAAGCATACAGTTGTTTTATCTATGCTATTTGCAGAGACTGCAGCGATACGTTTATCTTCTAGCCAGACGGGTGATCCATTTCCAGCTCTAATTGACTCAAGCGATAAACGATGAAAAACAAAGCATCTATGCCAGTCCATATATAATTTTTCAGGGATGTGAAGTTCAAAAAATGGTAGATAGTCTCCTCTTGAGCCAAACATTCTAGCTCGTTGTACATAAGTGTCTTGCTGAATTTTATGTTTAACATCTCTTGTAAAAAACATTGATAGGAGATTATCAAAAGTTACACCGCGAGATACTATGTTGCCTCCAATAGCAACAGTGAATAGTGCAGATGGATTTGTTGCTGTTGTGTAATCCACTACACTTTTATCACTATCACTATTCATAACAACAATTGTATTACGATTTATATTTTCATGAATATATTCTATAATTCTATCCTCCTCATTAGGATAGTTGTCTTTTGATATTTTCCATATTTTTTTATAAAATAGCTCAAATTTATCATCGCTCTCATTATTCAAGATGTTAAAGGTTTTTACTATTTCCTTATAATCATTACTATGATCTGCTCTCTTGCCGCTAGTGTGTATTAATATGCTATAGTTTTTTTCTTCAGATCTAGATATATTTAGATGAGCTACATTTATTAAGAAGCCAAATAGTGCTTCTCTCAAGTATTTTGGGTTATCGTCAGAATCTGGTAAAATTTTTAATTTAAATTCAATATTTGAGGTTATAGAAATTGGGAAAAAAGCATTTTGACCTTTGTATAAAGGGTGGGCGGGAAAATCTACCCATTTTTCATTTTCGTTTCTAAATGTGTTGTTTAAGTCAAGTCGCGCAGGAGTTGCTGTAACACCGATATAGATACCATCGCTATTAATTAATTGTTCAACTAATGAGTTGATTTTAGTTTTTTCTCCACTGTTAACTTTCGCATTAGGAGTAGCATAGTCTGCCTCGTCATCAATTATGATTTTTCTGTTATGTCTACCGATTTTATCAAGCAGTTTTTGAAGATCTCTGGAGTTTTTTTTCGAAAATATTACCCACTCATTACTCCCAATTAAAACAGCAGGATCTAGTATTTCGTTAAAATTTTTGGGGGCAGGATCAATGTCTGATCTTTTGAATCTGTCTAGATTTTGATTAAGTAATTGGATGCTATCGTTTAATAATATAATTATTATTTTAAATCCCTCATCTAATAGTCGAGAGGTAAGGGCAATCATCATCTCGGTTTTTCCACTTTGAGGTTCACCATAGATAACAAAAGATCTACATTTTTCTTGAATATTTTTAACTGTAGCTTCAACGGCAGATTCTATATTTTGAGTATGTTTGCTCTTTATCTTTATTCTCTGTATTTGGCGAGAATAGCGTGTGTGCTTTTTAGGTTTTTTTAATATTGAAACATCAAACATAGCAAACCTCGCGCCTACTCATTTTTTCATTACAACCACATATTCATGTTCATATATTCTTTTCTTGAAAGGATTGCTTAATGTTGTAAATTTTCCTGTTTTTGCATCTCTCCATGGAGCAATTAGCTTATTTGAGATTAATCTTTTTATAAACTCAACTTTTCTAAAGCCAACTCGATACATTTGCTCTGCAGCTACTTCAGCATTTAAAATTTCAATGCCATTCATATTAGTGTTGCCAATAATAATGCATATTTTTCCGTTAGGTTTAAGAACTCTATGCATTTCACCAAAGGCACTCCGCATGTCTGAAAAATAATTCGCTATGTCCATCGAGAGAGAGTTATTGTTGGATTTTAGATCGGATATGATTTTTTCTGCAATTTCTCTGTCAAATTGCAAACATTTATTTCGTTTAAAATTAGCCCCTACAAATTTTTTCCATTGCTTAAAGTAATCTGTATCTCCACTCAGCCATAAAATTGATAGTTGATGCAAATCAGCATAGTCATATGAAGTAACATATGGTGGAGAGGTTATGATTAAATCGATTGAATTGTCTGCTAAAGGTAATCTTTGAGTTGAATCTTTACAATACATTGAAGATGAAATAGATTTATGCCCTGTGTATAGGAGCTCCGAATAGAAATCTCTATTTCTTACTATCATAAGATTTAGGTGTTTCAAAAATGAATCTATTGGCTTTGATGTTTTTTTTGTTTTTGTCTATAGTTGGTTTTATGCTGCGCATTACCCAGCGTGAGCAATTTTTAAGATTATGAGAGAAAGCACAAATAAAAAAATTTCTTATTTTCTTGTTTTTTATTCTTTTGATACAGGAATAAATATGGTTGAGGTCATTTATAGTAGCAGGATCAAACCAATAATTAATTCTGGGGTGATGTTGAAATGATTTCTTTTTCAATTTTTTGTAATTTATTAGAAAATCTTCTTTGCATATATCTAGTTGTTTTGGATTTATTGGTGTAAGTTTGACTTACGTGATTAGTTGAGCGATAGGATTGATATCAAATCCTATGCTTTTCCTCCCTGAAATTTTTGCTTCTACTAAAGTGGTTCCACAGCCACCAAATGGATCACAAATTATCTCTTCTCCATTAGGTGCAAATTTAGTAATAAGCTTTTTTACTACTTGTGGAATAAATTTCGCAGGGTATCGATGATAGCCATGTGTATAATAATTGGTATCTCTCTGAGTGGAAGATTCAAAAGCCCAAGTTCTACGAGGCTGTAATTGATTGAATTATGCGCAAATTTTTTTTGTAAGAGTATTCATGATTCTTTTATCAGAAAATAGATTAAAATTTTTACTTTATAAAATTAGTACATCTTCATGTTTCATCTAATACGCTAACACATATAATGATGATCTACTAATAACTGACTACGATTCAAACATCATAACATAATATATTTTTTCCAAGAAGATTAAGGTATGAGTCATACATTAATTGTTCAAAAATATTTATCTTTAATTGATGTTTTAAATTAAATATCCCTGAATAAATCTACAATTCAAATCCACTTGTTTCGAGCAAATAAAGAAAAAGCATAATTATTAAATATCTAGAAATGTATAACTCTCATACAAAAGAAGTTAAGAACAAGCTTTTTATCAGTATCGGCAGTTTATATCGTGTGCTTTAGATTAGTGTTAATATAGAGAAAGGAAATACTGTACAGAATTATTCGGGATGGTAGTAAAATTTATGGCTCTCCTATCTTGGTGCAGATCTAATAAGCACTATCAAGAAATACATAATTATTAGTCCTCTCAAGCTTTTTAAACGGTTTAGTTTATCAACATAGCTTTGCATGGTGTTAGACTTTATAGCATCAATCAATAAAGCCATTCCCCATTCAGCAAGCCTTCCTGAATACTCTGCGCCAAACCATGCATGGTTAATACTCATTTCATCACCGCGAGGCTCAATTCGCGGGGATATTCAGCTTCGTTCCTTATCATAAATTAAGCAGGACATTTTAGGTAAGGAATGCTTCCTCTAAAGATAATCGCGCTACTTTCATTGTATTGCTTTTATGATTGGCATTAAAAAAGAAGTTATTGTTTGCGTGGTTTCTGGTAAAGAAGACGCTAGTAATTTATTTTTATTTAAGAAAGCTTTCCACTGTGTTTGCTTTTGCATATCCGAATAAAAAACTGAAGATAAGCCCAGAGGAATATTAATCGGTAATGCGGTTTTTCTACGTTTAAACGTCGCCACGATAGCTTCAACTAATAATGACTCTTCAAATTTAGCATGCTGAGAGAGGATCCATAAGTCAAAATAATCTTTTAAGCGGCTATTTGCCATACCAAGGCTGACAATCGCTTCAAATTTTTCAGCAACAACAGTATAACGCGGATATACTTTGAGTTGTGGAGGCGGTAAATTGTTGAGTAGCACAGGATACGTTGCGTTTTCAGGTCCAGGCGTCACTGCATCACCATAACCAATATCAACTTGCATGGGACAAATAGCACGTTCTAACAGTCCCGAAAAAATGACTCGGATCCCCGCATAATTCGCCTCTTTTCGGATCTCTTTTGTTGTAACCGAAGCAGGATTAAATGTTATGCCTTAAAAGAAACTGATCACTGTATTGAGAGTTTCCCAAACGATACAAAAATCGTTCTAATGAATAGCGTGTCAAGATGATCGAAAAATCTACTTTTTCCTCTTTTGCCAGGTTCGACAAACGTTGGCGTACAGAGGCTGCCATATTAGATACTTGTTTCATGGAAGAGACTCGATATAAGGGCGGATAATCTTCTCAACTTTACAAATACGTGCATAATGCCATAGCTCATCCATTTGAATTTTTTTTCCGCGCCATGCTTCTTGTAGTGCCTCCAGTGCAACATCTAATCCAATTTTATTACGGAACTTGAAACAGTCTGCAATGGTTTTAGCAATACAATAAACTCGAATGGGGATCCCATCTTGCATATGGGTTTCAATGCCTTCCTCTAAGGCTTCTTTTGATAGTCTTATTATTCGAAGGCTTAAAGTATTAATTTGGGGGGGCTGCGCTTTATTAGGAATGGCTAACCATACTTCAAAGGGTGATTGCGTAGTGAGTTTATGGAATCGTAGTGCTGTCAGTAGGCAAAAAACGCCTTGAGAGCTTCTAGTGGCGACCTCAAGTAAGCTTTCATTCTCGGATATAGAACGATTGGGTAATGCATATAGTCCCCGACCAATCCGCACCAGCTTGCCTTCGCGGGTTAACCTGGTAAGAATCACACGTGGGATTCCTTGTTCACTCAGCTCAGTGGATCTAAGTACCTTATTGGCTTTGGCAAGGGAAAGGGCTTTATGAGCATAATCACATATTTTCATATCTTTAAGTATGTTCCAAAATATAGGTAAATGTCAATAACTACCGATATTTTGGAACATAGGTTGTTTAGATATCCATGGTTTTCTTGGTAAGAAATTACTGAATACCTATATTTAATTGCCGAATAAAAATGATAAATTGAGTTGTGGCTACAGCTCGGACAGAGCAAATGAATTTAGAGGTAAGGCCTTACTATCATTGCATGTCATGCGCCTATATCAACATAATGCTTGTATATGCCCCTTTGTTGGTTTAAACTGTCGTGGTTAGTTGCTACACTCTCACCTCTATCTAATGTCGCACATTCCTTATGGCGAATATCTCACAAAAATTCACTCATATGTTCCGCTGCATTTAATTAATTAAAACAATTTAGGTTATATAAATTGTTTTGCGTAATTTTGTCCCCTATAATCGCGTCTTTTTTTAAATAATCACTTAGGCAGAAGCATTGCTTTAAGTGATGATTGCCTCTATTTATCGAAGGTTAAAAAACATGCTCAATGAAGTATCTGAGTTTGTAAAATCATTTCATTTTAATAATATATTCAAAAGCAAAATAAATTTCTCCAAGATATTGCTTGTGGCTTTCTTTGGATTAGGCTTGCATGCAGGTCTTTCTCTTTTCTTGAGCTATGCGCTCAATACTCTCTATATACACAATATTGGAATGCCCTTGTCGCATTACCTAGGACTTTCTTCTGTTTTTCATAAAACCCAATGGCTTGCGCATGGTCTTGCTGCTTTTGTTGCATTTAGAGTTGCTTATCATGTTTCCCTGAATAGGAATATAGAAATGTTAAGAGAAAGAGCGGTGCAATGGCTGCACACATGTTATCAGCACCTAAAAAGTCAAATCATTAAGCTTTTAGATATAAGGCTTAGCAAAGACAAAAGTATTGAAGAACCCAAGCCATTTTTCATAAAGCTACGAGAAAGGATAAAAAATATGCTCACAAGTGCCAGTAATATGTTTAAACGCGCTGTGGCAACGGTGATACCGCCACGCTTATTTTTTCGTATTGCAAAAGTATTACCAATAGGTGGCTGGACAGAGCATGTTAAATTTCCAGAAGGTGTCTTAGATGATTTTCAATATACGGTTTTGTGCGAAAGCGCAGAAGAAGTAAAAATTATTTTAGATACGCTGCCTAAAGAAGTATTGTATCGCTTGCTTAAGAAGAAAAACCAACTGGGGCATACCCCTTTATATACAGCGGCCATCAATGGTGAAAAAGAGCCTTGGGCTAAAAGAGGAGATAAATTTAGATATATTTTGGAGGCGATTGAGCCAGAGCAAAGAGTGCAGTTTTTACAAGAGTCAATTGGAGAGGGGTTATCCAAAGATTCATTGGTGGGGCGGTTGAAGCTTGATAGTACAAAGCCACCCTATTGGTCAATCATTCAATCTGTTTTAAGTCCAGAGCAGTTAAAAGCTTTGGTTTATACGGTTCGAGATCGAGGCGATAGCTTGCTTCACTCTAAAGCCTTTACAGCTGGCGCAAGAGAAATGCTGATGGTTTTGGAGCCATTAAATGAGGCAGAGCGAAAGGCCTATTTGATACAGATGTGCCCGCATGGTCGGACGCCAATGATTGAGCTTTTTTACAGATGGAAAATGGAGAATGTGGAGCCTGTCTTTGCCATGCTCCCTCAAAAAGACTGGCAAGAAGTCTTCGCGATGCAGCCAGAAGGGTGGAGCATGAGCATTGGCGAAAAAATAATGGCAGTGTGTCATTCTTCAGATAAAGAAGAATATGCTGAGCATATCAAATATTTAAGTGAAAATTATGCTTTGGATTTACCTGATCGTTATAAAAAGCTCACTGAGGATGATCAAGAAGAGGCTTTGGAAGATTTACATGAAGCCCTAAAATCTTCTAAATGTGATTTAAAAGAAAATTTCAAAAAGAAATATGGCGATACACCAGAAGGCATTTTGGACATGGAGCCTTTATTAGAAGCAAGTGCTTATGTGCCTGCCTATCGTAAATTACAGCTGAAATATCACCCTGATAGAGCGGGTGCGGTAGGAACAGAGATGTCAGCCAAACTCAATGCTGCGAAGAAATTTATAGAGGAAAGAGAAGAAAGACAGAAATATGAGTCTGCTTCTATTCTTGACGATCCTGAGATTTGGAATATTTTGACGAGGAAAGCAAAATGAAAAAAGGCGCAAATAAAGCATTGACAACAAAAAAACCATTGAGTCTGAAAGAAGCTGCTGTACATAAAGATGTGGCAATCTATTCTGCAGCAAGTGGTTTGCTGGCAGGTGCTGCGAGCGTTGGTCATAGTTTAGGCTTTTTCTCTGGGCTTGCAAACTATCTAGGGTTATCAAGCATTGCCAGTGGGGTTTCTTCGGCTTTGATTGCAAGCGCTGTAAGCACTGCGATTATACCTGTTACCGCTGTTGTGGGTGCATCTGCCGTGGGATTGATTGGATATCGCTATTGGAAAAGTCGTAGGACACCTGTGCAAAAAGAGAAATCCTTAAAGGATATATTAAGTGACACTAAGATAGAATTGCATGAAAGTAAAGAAGACATAAATTTAGACTTAAACACCGTTGATGATGATTTTGTTAAAAGTCTATCAGCAGAGTTCGCTGAAAAATCGCGCTCTATGTCTGCCAATGACAAAGCAATCATCAAAAGCATTGTTATCAATACAAATAAACTAACATTGGAACATTTACAAGAACTGTTGGACAGTGGTTTGGGACGTTTTGGTACAGAGCATTTAGAAATAACGGGCACTCAGATTGGCGATCGCCTCACACTATCACTTGAAAAAGCCATTAAAAAGGGTGATTTTAAGCATTTAAAGACGCTGAGGCTCAGCAAGAATCAATTGAAGGGCGCTGCTTTAGGTGCATTGTCTTCCATGGGGGGCTCTTTGCCAAATTTGGAATGTTTAGACGTATCTGAAAACCCGTTGAATGCTGTCGATGCAAAGACAGAAAAAAAAGATTTGCTGAGCTCTCCCTTTGTTGGTTTTTTTGAGGATTTTTATAAACATTTTCCACGTGTTAAGACTTTGAGTCTTTCAAATACCGCTTTAGATAAGACTTCCATGCAAGTTTTAAAGCCATTGTTTAGGCAAGCTTCTTTGTTAGAAACAATAGATATTCGTGGCAATCATTTTTCTGCCAATACACTTAACCGCTTTTTAAGTAGTGCTGAAGTAAAATATAATATTAATATTCATACTATTGAGAGTGATATTCAGAGCAAAAAAAATCAAGAGACATTGGCGCAAAGAGAGCGGTTGAGAAAAGGCATTCAAAATGCATTAATGGCTTCTGACACCCAAGCTTTAGCACCTGTGTTGTTAGAGCAATTGTCTAGAAATAAGAAAAAGACAGAATCTGCATTAAAAGATTTTTTTGGATATCGCTATGAAGATGCGGGATTCAAAACAGTGGGTGCACAATGGCGCTATTTATCTGATAGGGTGGATGAGCATAAATCAAAACGTGTTGCAGCGCTGAGCGCTCGTAAACGACGGACATTAAAAACAGAGGATGTCTTTGTTGATTTTTTAAGGAAGGGCTGTTCTGATGCTGAGTATGTGGTTCAGCATACATTGGAAAAAATAGAGAAAGCAAAAACAGGTGCTGAGCTTGAATTGACGTTTAATCAAGGTGATATGCCTTGCGTTGTGAGTGGCGACCAAGTGCTTAAACCATTGCAAGAGACATTTACTTATCTTGCAGATGCAGAAATAAAACCGATGATTAAAAAAATCAGCTTGAATCATCTTCAGTTGACTTCAGAGAGCTTCTTGAACCTAATGATCAATGGTATTGGTGCTTATGAAACAAGTCATTTGCAATTAAGTCATAATCAATTGGCAGATGATATGGTTTTTGTGCTTTGTGAATATAGAGAGTCGGACTTTGATAGGCTAAGAATTCTAGATTTGAGTCACAATGAGTTAACGGTACATTGTTTACCTGCTTTAGTAAAATATGCAGCGGCTGTTGGCTTGGAAGAATTAGATTTGTCTCATAATTCCTTGAACCCTAGAACAGAGCAACAGAAAAAAATATTTTCAGATTTTTGCTCGCAATTACATAGCGCTGTGCCGAGTCTAAAAAAAATTAATTTGAGCTATACTGGATTGACACGTGCAACGCTTCCTTTGTTGCAGCCATTGTTGAGAAATTTATCTTTGTTGTCTGAGATAAATATTTCTCAAAAAATGAGTGGTCTTATTTTAGACTATGAGAAACTATTAGCAGATAAGGGCGTAGAAGCAAATTTTGCTTTGTTAGCATTGGATACGGACAATAATAATCTTGCTAAGATCCAAATGCATTTGAAAAAAAGAGACAGGATACAAGCTGTATGGCGAAAGAGTCTTTCTGCAGAAGAAAAGAAGTTGCCCGTACTTTGTGTATTGTTAACAAGATTTATGCAGAATGCAGATCCTAATTTTCCTAAAGAAATAAATGAATTATTAGACAAAGAATTTGCGATGCCTATTTCTGAGTTTGCTTTGACAAATCGTCAAAAGCTGCAATCTATGGTGAGACGTTTAAAATACTTTAGAGACAGAGCAAGAATACGTGATGATGAATTTGTATTTTCAAAAGAAGTTTCTGTTGCTGAAATTCAAGCCTTGCATGCTGATAATCTTGAAGCATACTGGGGTGTTCAGCTTAAGGCTAAGCAAGCATTAAATATTGCACGTCAGCAGGAACTGGTAAATGAGCATGTTTATCACAATCAAAAAGTTTGTAAATTAAAAGCATCTGAATTATTTTCCTGGGAAGTAGGCCCTCATACAATAAAGGGATATTGGGTTGAAGACGACACGATTCGTTTGATAAGTGGAAATAATAAGCAATTAATTTGGCCGCGCTATGCACAATCTTTTATGTTGGAAAACAATAAAATATTATCACGTGTAGCTTTGGGTCTTACTATTAGCTTTGATGCTTTGGGTAATGTTGGGATCAATATACACAATGAAAGAATTGCTAGTGTTATAGGCAATCATGTGCAATTTGAGCCTGGGTCAAAGCCTACTGCCACAATGCTAATATCCTTCCATAGCTTTGAGTGTGTGTCTAATATAATGGCTTTGGTTCAGCAGTCATCAGTGGTTGTTGCAAGACAACCTGCCTTACTTCTGTCACAAACATCTCCAGCAGTAGGACGAGAAGAAAATACCCCGCAAAGTTCAAATGAGCCTTCAGTGGCAGCTAATGATGCGCCTTCAGAATTACATCGTAGAAATAATTCTCTTGCAACGATGTAAAATTTTTTTGTAAAAAGTGTATGGGAGAAAGCTAATTGTCTTTGGGTAATTGGCTTTTTTAGTTTCCGGCAAAGGATAATAAAAGGGATGCAGTATATGCCTAAAAATAATAAAGTGTTTAATCCTCAGCTCACCAATCTACCATTGCTCGAAGAGCAACTCAAAGCAGGTCTCAAGCCAAATGACTTCTATCATGGCCGTCAAACCTTATTAGATATTGCCTTAATTCATGAGCAATATGCTGCGGCTGATTTGCTAAAAAGATATGGTGCAATTGGGTATTTAGATGCTTCTAAAATACAGGAACAAAGAAGAAAGACTATTGAGCAATCGGCATTAATATCCGAATATTCTGTCAAATGTCATTATGATAAATTAGGTAAAGCATCACTTGATATTGAAGAATTAGATAGGAGCACATCCACTGCCTCTCGGTGTGTGCGTTTATCCGGGAATGATTTTTTAAAGGAAGGCTACTTAAATCAATCTGTGGCAATTATTCGGGTTCAGGACAAGCTTAATATTGTTATTTTAGAGAAGCGAGATCCTTCTAAAGTGGTTGCTGTTTTTCAATTTGATGAGAATTTTCAGCTAAACCTTCTCTCTGCCAATGCGCATAGCCATAATATCAGCATTGAATCTGAAGGTCAGATAAATATTTGTGAAAAAATATCTGCTAAAAAATTGAGCGTTATAGCAGATACATTGCATGTGCAAAAAGCTGCGTTTATTCAAGGCTGTGAGCTTAAGATTGATGCAAAACGAAGTGTTAGAAACCAAGGGGTATGGCTGACAGAGACTTTGGCTTTGTGTAGTTTTGATTTTATCAATGAAGGGCATATAAGGCTGACTGAAAAATATAGTATTGATTGTGGTGGTAGATTTGAGCAAAAAAATGAGCTGATTGCTGTACGGCAAGGCAGTGTAAAGGCGCATGTGGTAGAAAATGCGGCAACTTCAACGCTTTTAATCGCTGAGGGTGAGTTAAAGCTTTATGGTAAGGCTTATGTAAAGAATTCAGGCTCCATATTGGCAGATTATCTGGTTTTAGACAGTGAGCATCTTGTGAACAATCAGTATGGTGCGCTTATTAAAGCGGTTACTTGTATTGTTCCCCCTAAACCCAATCAATTTAATAATGCAGGCTTTTATTTGGTAGGGCGAAAAAATCACCTGAGTATACTTGATAAAGTTTTGAATTACGCTACTTCTGCTGTTGAAATTACAGGTATGCTCCTGCCGATGCCTTCACAATCCTTAAAAAATTTGAGAACTTCTTTATTAGTAGCTAAAACGCTTTATCACAGTGCTGGCATCTTGTCGAGATTGTATCAAGGAAAATATCTTGAGGTAAGCAATAGCGAATACGTGCATTTTTTCTTAGACCATGTATTGCCAAGCATTGGCGGATTATCAGGCAATGATGAAAAAACTAAATTTGTCTGCAATGTGTTTTATCAATTGTGGGGATGGTATTTAGGTGAAGATGAGTTAATTGACAGAAGCTTAACAATATTAGAGCTGATAATAAGCGCTGCAGCAACTTTGGGTAAAGGGAAATTAAGCGCTGAAGATATTAGTTTGTTGCAAAATGTTTCCAGAAAAATCATGCACTCCAGAAATACCTTTAAATTTGCGAAATCAGCCATTGAGGTCATATCTGCATATAGCTTAGGCACAGCGGAGGATACGCGAAATGCAAATGATACGATAGCAGCATTATCAGAGTCTGCCTTAAGAGATATGATTGATAGGCTTAGCCCCGATAAAATATTTGGTATAGAGTTTAACCCCAAAGATTTAGCGTTATTTGTATTAAATGGCGGGCATCAGCAAAGCCATACGGAGATTATAAAGCGTACGCTTTACTCTCTCATATATGCCTTACACAAATCTGAAAAAATATCGGATAGTTTAAAAGCAGAATATCAATTATACGCGCAAAGCTTTTTTTCAGGAAAAAATTGGTTGCTTTTATATCAGCGATACCAAGAAGGGAAAATCACTTACGCTGAGTTGACTCAGCAGCTCTTTAATAATCTTACTATTTATGCAAGTTATAGAGCAACCATCAATCAAATTGAAGCAAGTGCTGCTAAGGTATTAGAGACAGAATCTTTATCGGCAACAGATGAAGCTGAATCTCGTGCAAGTGAGCAGCTTGAATCAAATCTTGAAAAAACGATAGAAGATGAAGAACAGGCAGAGCCAGAAGTACACAGCGTACTTGAGGATGGGGTAACAGAAGAAGAAAACCAAGAAGAATTTGAGCTTATTGAAGACACAACCTATGCTCCCACGGAAGAAGAAGTTTTAGAGAAAATTCATGAAAATGCTGAGGCAGTGAGAATTTCCTATGGGGCAGATGTTGCAAAGGTTGATGTGATTATCGATGTTGATGCACAGGTTGAGAAAATTTTACATCCTCAACAAGATACAGATACAGACACAGAAACACCCGAGAGTCTAAATTTCGGTGAGCAGCTAGACAAGCTGTTATCCAATGGCATAAATACTCAGCATGTGCAGGCTATGATGGAGGTGCAAAGAGCCTTAGACGGTGATTATGCTGCTCAAGGTTATTTGGGTGTTTTTGCAAGCACATTACACAATCATGGTTTATTAGATAGCGTTGGAAACGCACATTTTTCTATTGAGGTGGGAAATAATTCTAATTCTATGCGTGCGACAGAAAATATTTTAATTTCTGGGCATGATATCAGTGTTAGAGATGAAGACAATAAACGCATTGCTGCGCTGAGCAACAACGAGGCAAACTCTTCTTTTCTGAATGAAGCTTCAGGCACAATTACATCAGGCAATGATATTCGTTTTTCAGGCGTAGGTCAGCTTGAAAATAGAGGCAGTGTTCAAGCGGATGCTCATGTGTACATCAATGATGCTAAATCTGTTGTGAATCATGAGAAGGCGAGCATCATAGGTGTTGAATCTGTTGATGTTGTTGCAGATGTTGAAGTGCAAAACATAGGATATGTGAGTGGTAAAAATGTTTCCTTAGAAGGTACACAAAAAGAAGCGCACAATGCAGGAAATATTGTTGCTCAAGAAGAAATTGTCTTAAAATCACAGCAAAAAATAAATCATACATCGGGTCGTTTGTCCGCACAAAAAATTATTTTAGCTGGCACAGAGATTGAAAAATCTGGCAACATGAGTGCTGTTTTAGTAAAGACAACAGGTTATGACACAGAAAGGCCTGAAAGTATTACTTGGCGTAGTGGTGAAGGCAATGACAATATATATGCATTGAGCCTTAATCCTCAAAAGTCCTTTCAATGTGATGCAGATGCTTTTAATGGCACACAGATTACAGATTTACAGCTAAACGAAGCAAAACTTGGCCAAACGCAATGGCCTTCTTTATCGCCAGATTTTAAAAATATTTTTCAACTTCAGTTGCCTTATTCTGAGCGCAGCATTTCACTTGAAAGTCTTCCTCAACTAAATCCTGCAGCAACCTTTATCTTGAATGCACCAGGCACACGCTTAGAAGCAGTGGGTGATGTCCCTGTTCATTATGCAAATACCCTGCGTTATAAGGGTGATGCTTTTCGGCAGACAGGTTCACATGGTTTTAAAGAAGCATGGTTTGATACAAAAGACTTTGATATTGAGGGTGGCACAAATAAATTATACCTTGAAAAAGGAGGTGTCATTCAATCTAAAACATTCAACAATAAAGGAAATTTGCATGCCGATGGCATCATTCATTGGAATGTTGAAAGTTTTACGAATGATGCACAAATTAGGCATTATATTGAAGAATTTATTCACTCAAAAGAAAATTATGTCACTGATTATGTTGACTCTACAGCGATTGTTGAAAATTCAGGCAGCATTTATGCGACAGGCCATCGTGGACATATTGCAGATTTTCAATCAACGGGTGGAAAATTTCGTTCTGGTACAGAAGGAAATTATCTTTATGTCGATAATGCGCATCTTCGTCCTCTTTTTACACAATCTGGCGTATATTCTAGAGGCGTGATTGAAGATGTGGGTTGGAGTTGGCATTCTTTGCCCAAAGCAAATAATGCACAATTTAGCAGTGAGGGTGAAACTGTCTTATATGGCACAGGTAAAATGATTGCCAGTGGCGCTGATGTATGGGGTGATAAAGGCACACACCTTTATTTTAATGAGGGCGTTCATGATGATAAGGTAGAATCAAGAGAGTATGTAATACAACAAGCCAAAGAACGTTCAGGTGGAAAAAATAGACACGTTACTGTTCCTTATACACAGGCACAAGTTGTTAGCCAGAATTATATTTCTGCCAATGATGGACCCATTACCATTGCTTCTGCCGATGGAAGTATCTTCTTAAAAAATACGATACTGAGCACACCTTATGATGCTTCTCTTATTGCAAGAGATAAAATTTGGATAGATGGCGCAGAAGTGAGCATCTATGAACGTGCGCACTACAAAGAAAGAGGCTTAAAACGAAGAAAAACGGTGCGCTCAGACAGTCACAGTGTTGAGGTACACAGTAGTTATTTGTTTATTGGCGGCACTTTGGTTGTTTCTTGCTTGGACTTTCAGTTAAGTGCTGTATCAGGCGTGATTGGCAATGCAGATGTAACAGCTTTCACCACAAACTTAAGTGCGCAAGAAGAAAGTTTTAAAAATACCACGACCACAAAAACCTTTTCGATTGGATTGCCAGGAGAGAATTTAATTGAACTGCTATCAAGCCATAATGCCAAAGCTATATTTTCAAGTTTAGTCAAAAACTGTGGTTGGGATATCGATGAATTAACCGCTTTAGCCAATGCAAAAAGTATTGCTGAAATACCTGCGCCTTTACTCAATTGTGCAAGAGATGCTTGGAATTTAACTGCCATGGTTGCCCATGCTTGCAATGAATTTGGCGGTAGTCCTGCAAAGTTTATTGGTTCAATTACTGACCAGATGGGTTTGACAACCCAGTTGTCGAATGGAATGCGTATACCCACGCCTAATGTAAGTCTCAATTGGTCAAAAACCAAAGAAAAAACAGAACAGAGCCATATGGTTGCTTCTAACTTATATATAGGTGGCACCTTTAAGTTGTTTGGCAGTAAATTGATTATTGCGGATGGCTCAAAAATTGATGCAAATGTTTTGCTGCTCTCTCTTGCCAAAGGGATTGAAATGACAAAGGGCGTAGATAAATATAGCTATCAATCCGTGACTAAAAGCGGCAGCCTTACTACAGATCTCTCAAATCCGATTGCATCCAGTGTTTCTGCCAGTAGAAACTCTGTTCGTATAGAATCTGAAACAGTAGATTTGGCTTTGTTGCAGGGGCGTGAGGCGGCCTATATCAGTGTGGGTGAGTCTATTGTGGGTGAGGGGCGTATCATTGCCGATAAAGGCAAAGTAAGTGCCCCTCATATTGAGCTTGTTTCAGCTCAAAGTTCCTATACAGAATCTTGTAAAGCATCTTCTGTTGGTATTGGTGCCAATGCTATTGGTGCAGGTGTATTGCCTCAAGCGTCCATAAATGCCTCACAATCTCGTGTTGAAAATACTGTGACTGAGAAGGCTGGTATCTTTATAGAAAATGGCACCTTAGTGACAAATGAGTGTAATTTAGAAAAAGGCTCTGTTATTTCCGTCAAACGTTTAGAGCGTTTGGATGGTAAAGAGGGCTTGCCTGTTATCACAGGCAGTATGGCCACCGATCATAATACTCAAACCCAGTCTAGCGTTGGTATCACGCTTGCGCATTTTGATGCTGAGCCTGGGGCAGATATGCGATATAGCAGCGATCGAGCACAGACAATCCATCAGCCTTCTGTGTATGCAGAGAATATTGTAGCAGGCGATTTTGTAGGCATTAATACGGATAAAGCGCAGGAGTCTATTGAGCTTGAGAGTTGTCATAGAGGATATGCCGTTGCTGGATTTGTGCCGAACAAAGAAAAATATGAAAAACAAGCAGAAGACATACAAAAAGCATCTAATAAAGCCTTACATTTTTTGTTTAAGCATCCTGCTTCTAAATCCACACAACAAAATAGCTTGACACCAGCCCCCGTAGAAGAGCGTTTAACGATTGATGAAAGTGCAGTACAAACCTTAGAACAAACCTCAGAATCTTCTATCGAAAATGATATACGCCTCGATCTGAATGCCTACTTTATGAGAGAAAGCGCACAAGATGGTATTTATGAGAAGCCTAAAGAGGCATCTGATTCGACAGAAATTAAAGAAAAAGAAAGTGAAGCAGAGGACTTAAGAGAGCAAAGCCAAATAGAGCAAACAGAGACACCATCTAATGAAAAAGAGAAATTAGATTTGTCTATGCCTGGTATGGCTAAACTATACAGTTTGCCTGATGTAGAATTCTATTTGGCACAACTATCACCAGAGGAACTACGCTATCTGACGGAAATGGTTGTGGCTTATGAAAATGGTGATCCTGAAGGCAAGATTGAAAAATTAAGACAGGCTTATGCAAGCAGTCAAAAAGATGGTTTTTCCAAGTTTTTGGAAGTATTTAATCCCTTTCCAAAGGCACATGCAATAGCACCTGCTTTGCCATTTGCGACTATTTATCTTCTAGGCGCTTTAGGTATTCTAACGTATAAAGCAACGTTAGAACAATCAAACTTTGATTATGCAATGAATGAGCCAGAAGATGTAAATTCAGATTTTCCGGCACTGAATCATCAAGCACTTTATTTTGAAATAGGTATGTGGCTAAAAAATAAATTTACAAGCCAGCCAGATTTGCCTGATAGTGCTATGGGATTCCCTATACATGAATCTGATGATGTGTCTTATATTACACCTATCCCTGATGCTGAAGCGTATGGTAAGCAATTAGAGCATATACCTATCATTGATAATCTAGGGCAGATATTGTCTCAGCCGGTGCCGGAGAAACAATCGGGAGCTGATATTTATTCTCAACCATTACCTCCAAATTCCTTGAAATGGAATTTTGATGCCTATAAAGTGAATGGTGAAGAATTTATTAAAACAAAAGATCATGATTATTATTCTGCTGCTGATTATTTAGAGGGGTTTCCTGGTTCTTATCGAGTTCAAGGAAAAACACCTATGGGAGATGGGAAAAAATTAAGAAGGCGTTGGAAAACAGAAGATGGGAAAATTCTTGAATGGGATTACCAACATGGTGAGGTAGAAATGTATACAGAAAAAGGCAAGCATTTAGGTGCTTATGATCCAGATACAGGGAAAAAAGTCAAAGAACCAAACAATGAGAGAAATATTAAAAAATTCTTATAAGGTAAAAAAAATGACAATTAATTCTAAAGAGGCTGATAAAATAATACGCACTGTTTCTGGCTATGATCTTGTGCCTGATAAAAATGGGGATCACTTATTTCGTATCAAATATTATTTAAAACCAATAGATTTGAATTTTTTGAGACAGCTTTTTAATATTGATATGAGTAGTGAAGATATGGCCGATCTTTATATGCTTTATTGTTATGAAATAAATGAAATACAAGCAAAAGCGTTACAGCCATATGTGATTAATGGAGTCATAGATTTAAGAAAATATTCCTTTATGCTTGAATCAGAAAGAAGCTATCCTGGGCAACGTCTTAATTTCTCTGACTCTTGATGAAGAAGAATGTTTGTGCTGGCCATTTTACATTATGTCTAAAAATAACATGAGATCAAAATGATAGAAAATATAGCAACATTGATTGAGCCTAAACAAGAAGACAAAGGTATTGAAGAATTATGTATTTTGGAAATAAATAATCAGAGGCTGCAGGTATTTGATTCTTGGGGCAACATGCATCCCTTATATTTTGGTAAAAAATATAAGGTGGAATTGATTCTTGTGCAGCTTGATTATGAAGAGCCTGAAATTCAAAATTTTGATCATAATGAGGCAAAACAAATTGGCAGTACATTTTTTTATGATCTATATGGCCGTGTTGAAAATGGCATTTTTATTGTTGGCAACTTTAAATTTGAATGGGAGGACTTTGAAGATGATCCCATGTATGAGAATAAATTTGTTAAGTTGCATGTGGATAGAATTATTGTCGATTTTTTGGAAGAGTTAGATTAGGATTATTTAGACACCCACAATTATCTCCTATTTAAGTAGCTGATGAGCATTGAGTTTTGGGTGCCTAGCTAGATCTAATCGACATATCATTTTCTGTCTTTAACCACAGTTTTGTTGGCTACCACTTTTAAAGGATTGCTTTTGGGCGGTGTATTTATATCCAGCTATTCGCCACATCGCCTTTGGTGCTGTATTATTACTTGATAGCATGATGTACTGTTTAGTAACAGGTAGTGTCAGGAGAAGGATAGCCTAATGTTTGTTGCACTGTGTGGTGTGCTTGCATTCTTTATTTATATTTCCTTTGCAAAGGTGCACTCGCCGTTTGGCATCATAGAGACGGCACCGAATGCTTTTTTATTTGCCATTGCTGTTAGCACGATTGTATTTTGTATTCGGCGCAGTATGAGGGTTAAGCAGTTCTTTTCGATCTTTATCTTAAGAGCGGTTGCACTTAGCATAAGTGGTTACATGGCATATGCTCTGCTTTGGATAGTGGTTGCAAACCACAAGCTTTATTTAATATCGCAGATGTCCACAGAAGAGCTTGATGTGATGTATGAGACATTAAAGCATCAGCCTTGTGATCGGTACAATGCGCATTTGTTAGCAGAAATTTCTGTAAAAACAAATACATCTTCCAAGACATTAGAGAAAATTGCAAAAAATGAAGGTGTATGCTTGGTGCAAGCATATGCGCTTTGGTCTGGTTTTGTTTCATCCGGTACAGGCAATTATCAAGGTAATCCTGTAAAGAGATTGGTCGCACAGAACGCAAATACAAATGCGAAGACCTTGGAGTACCTTTATTCTTTAAAAGATTTCTACATTACTGCGTCTGTTGCAAGAAACGTAAATACGCCTGTGAAAATTCTAGAGCAAATTTATAGAGAATATGGTCATAACATGGGTTTTGATCTTGCCATCAACCCGAATACCCCTGCGTATATTTTGAGCGCACTTTCTGATACAGATAATCAATATGTAAAAGAATATATTGCTAAAAATCCTAATACACCGCCTGAGATTAAAAAGAAAGTAATGGAAGGTTTGCCATAACGCTCAAACAAAATAGTGCTAACAAAGAGATTTTATAAACCTATGTCTGTAAACAATAACGGCCAAGCCAAAGAGCATTTAAGCACACTAGAAATAGTTTCGGCTTTTTTCCCTTTTGTATGGTCAACCAAGACTTTTAGTATCAAATGTAGACTCCTATTTTCTTTATTGCTGGTTGTTGTGACCATGGCTTTAAATTTAGGTGTACCAATCATTTTTAAGTATGCTGTTAATATGCTATCTGATCCGACAAACTTAAAAGAAAATATGATTCTTCTCGTTATCGCAAGCTATGGTTTATTTTGGACTTTTGGGCGGTATTCAGAAAAACTACGCCAAATGCTGCTTTATAAGCCACTTGCTCGTACCATGACGGAATATAGCTTGCATGTATTTAGGCATTTGCATTCTTTAAGCTTAAAATTTCATCTGCAAAGAGAAACCGGCGCGGTAACAAGCTCAATACATAGAGCGCAGCTAGCTATTGCTATGGTTGTCAACAATGTGATGCTTAACATAATACCTGATATATTAGAGGTATTATTGGCTTTTGTTATTTTGTGGCATCTATATAGCCTATCTTATGGGCTATTGGTTCTATCGGTGCTTGGATTATTTCTACTGATTACCATATTTACTTCAAACTATGCTACAAAATTTCAGCAGGCATTTAATAAAATTGACATGGGTGTTAGCGCTAGAATAGTAGATAGCTTGTTGAATGTTGATACCGTTAAATTATTCAATAACCAAATTTTTGAACAAAAACAAGCAGATAAGCTTTTAACAAGTAGTAGTAATGCGCTGGTTAAAATGTTTTTAGTAAAAAATATTGCTTTTGTTGTGCAAACAATTATTGTAAGTGCTGGTTTGATAATTATTACTTACAAAGCAGGTCAGGATGTATTAGCGGATAAGTTGCAAGTGGGGGATTTTATATTGATTAATGCATATTTAATTCAATTTCTATTTCCCTTAAGTCGTTTTGGTGAGCTGTTGCATAATACAAGAGAGTTTTTAAGCAAAATAGAAGCATCAGCTAAATTATTAAAGCATGAGTGCCATATCCATGAAATAGAAAATGCACCTGATATTATTATACAAAAAGCAGATATTCATTTTAATGAAGTTTCATTTTCTTATGATGAAAGTCGTAGCATATTAAACAATATTTCTTTTTCAATATTCGAAAATACATCTCTTGCAATCGTTGGGCCTTCTGGTTCAGGAAAATCTACCATTGCTCGATTATTGTTAAGATTTTTTGATGTTAGTTCGGGAGTTATTTCCATTAGCGGACAAGACATTAGCAGAGTGACTAAATCTTCATTAAGACGTTGTATTGGTGTTGTGCCACAAGATATCGTGCTCTTTAATGATACACTACGTTATAATTTAATCTATGGCACATTTGATGCAACTGAAGAGGATATCAATCGTGCCATCAAAATGGCGCATCTTGAAATGCTTATACATAAGCTGCCTCAGAAATTAGAGACTATGGTTGGCGAACGTGGATTAAAATTATCAGGCGGAGAAAGGCAGCGCATAGGTATTGCAAGAGCTTTAATTAAAAAACCAAAAATATTATTGTTTGATGAAGCTACCTCTTCTCTAGATACTGTCACGGAAAAAGAAATACAAGCAAATATTGAAGAACTTTCTAAGAACATTACAACAGTCATCATCGCTCATCGCTTAAGCACCATTGTTCATGCAGATAATATTCTAGTTCTTAAGAATGGCAATATTGTAGAATCAGGAAAGCATAAACAATTATTGAAAGATGGTGAATTATATTCTACCTTGTGGAAGAGCCAGCTAAAACATCATGACTAGTCAACAAGACGAAAAAAATATTTCTATTAGTAGCGGCATAAATGTCATTAAATTTATGTGGCCTTATGTTTGGCGTAGACAAACATGCTATAGGAAATTTCAATTTTCATTATCTATGCTGTTGATTGTTGCAACTATTTTTTTAAATGTGAGTGTGCCCTTTTTATTAAAGCAGGTTGTGCAAGTATTAACGGATAAACCAGATCTATCTCCTATATTAAGCCTAACGCCTATTGGCGTAGTTCTTTGTTATGCATTATTTTGGGGGCTAGCAAGATTAATTGACAGATTAAGAGCCGCGGCATCCTTTCCTGTTGCGATCATTGCGGCTCAGAATTTTTGTTTGGATTTACTTGCGCATTTGCATCATTTATCAACAAGATTTCATAAAGATCGAAAAACAGGGAGTATTTTAAACATCATTGATAGAAGTAAAATGGCTTTTCTTGATCTCATTGGTCATTCTACTCTTTTGCTCGTGCCAGTTGTCATTGAAATTCTAATTGCAGTCGCGATATTAACTTATTTATATGATTATAGTTTTGGTCTGATCTTGCTTAATATGCTCATCCTCTATGTTATATTAAGTTATTATGTTTCTGGTTGGACAGCAAAATGTAGAAAAATCCAAAATAAAATGGATTCTGCAGCCAATGCTTATATTGTTGACAGTTTATTGAATGCTGAAACAGTCAAATACTTTGATACAGCAAAATATGAAGAAAATATAGCCAAAGATAAATTATTACAAAAGGAAATTGCCGATCAAAGAAGTTTGGTTGCTGATGCGCAAGCTTCCTTATTGCAACATACGATTGTGGGTTTAACCTTGTTTATTATGACATTCTACGCGGGGTATAAAGTCGTTTACGGTAGTATGCATGTAGAAGATTTTGTTCTGGTCAATGGCTATGTTCTAATGTTTATGTTCCCCTTACAAATGTTAGGCTACCACATTCGAGAAACAAGGGATAATTTTACGGTTGTTGAGAATGCCATAGAATTATTTTCAGAAGCGGTTGAAATTCAAGATCGACCTGGTGCCAAGATATTACAGATATCTTCCGGTGAGATTGATTTTAAAGATATTTATTTTGGTTATACTGAAGATAGATTAATATTGAATCATGTTAGTTTTATTGCTTGTCCTGGAAAAACGACGGCTATCGTTGGGGCGAGTGGCTCTGGAAAATCTACATTATCGCGATTACTCTTTAGGCTCTATGAGCTGAAAGAGGGTGATATTCTTATTGATGGTCAGAGCATAAAATCGGTCACGAAAGATTCACTCAGAAACAGTATAGGTATTGTGCCACAAGATACTATTTTATTTAATGATACGCTTCGCAATAATATAGTATATGGTAAACCGGATTGTAGTGAGAAAGCGTTATTGGATGTGATTAAAAAATCGCAACTTGTAGATTTTGTGAGTAAATTACCAGATGGTTTGCAAACAAAAGTAGGCGAGCGTGGATTAAAATTATCAGGTGGCGAGAAACAAAGAATAGCGATTGCCAGGATGTTGCTTAAAATGCCAAGTATTCTTGTATTTGATGAGGCAACAAGTGCGCTTGATATACAGACAGAAAGAGAGATCCAAGCTAATTTAACTAAAATCTCTAAGGGGATCACAACGATTATTATTGCTCATAGGCTATCTACTATCAAACATGCGGATAATATTATTGTGTTGAAGCAGGGTGAGGTTGTTGAAATGGGCAATCATCAGGAATTGATCGGCATGCGAGGATATTATAGTGAGCTTTGGAATAAGCAAGTGATGGAGCCTTAACAATTTATTCTTATTATGGAAACATAATACCCACAAAGAGGTTCAAACAGATGAAGCTCAAGCTTAGTATCCAAAAAGACCTAAAACCCATGAGTCCTAAGCCCCTTAACAGTGGTGATACGATTGGCGTTATGAGTCCTTCATCACCTTTCATGCCTGGTGCAATCGATGGGGGAATTCGTTACTTGCAAGAGAAAGGCTTTAAGCTCAAATTTGGCAAGCATATGAATGATGCTCAGCGTTTTTTAGCGGGTAAAGATGTAGAACGCGTCAGTGATTTTATGAATTTTATTAGAGATCCTGAAGTGAAAGCTATTGTAGCAACGCGGGGTGGTCAAGGCTCACAAAGGCTCTTACCTTTTCTTGATTATGATGTGATTCGTGCCAATCCAAAAATATTAATGGGCTTTAGTGATACCACTGCTTTGCAAAATGGCTTATTTGCAAAGACAGGTCTTATTTCTTATTCAGGTTATGTTTTAACCATTGCTCCGAATCCACTGATTGAACATAGTTTAATGTCTTGTTTAAAAGGTGAGCCTTATCACATTCATGAGGGTAAAGCGGTACACTCTGGTGTTGTGGAAGGCATCTTAGTTGGTGGCAATGTATCATTACTGTGCGCACTGATTGGCACACCCTATCAACCCAATTTTGAAGGCAAGATCTTGCTGTTGGAAGATGTGGGTGTAGAGCCTTACAATCTAGATCGCCTGTTGTCACATTTAGATTTGGCAGGAGTCTTTGATCAAGTTGCTGGTATTGTGATGGGTGAATTTGATCGATGTGTATCCAGGCTTCCTTATGAGGGCACCGTTGATGATGTTATCAATGAATGGTCAAGTCGCTTTAAAGTCCCTTGTCTTAAAGATTTTCCTTATGGTCATGGTGAGCGCCGCTGTGTATTGCCTATTGGTAAGAAAATTAAATTAGATGTGCATGCAAGTGCGGTTTATGTTTCTGGGTAGTAGACGCTGTCTCAAAAAAGCCATTTTTTGTTGAGCTTTCGTTGCTATTTCTACTCAAATTGTTGTGTGCATGAATTCTTAAACTATCTCTTTTTTTCAATTGATAAAATAATCATAAATTTTAGAGCAACTCAGATAGAAAATGCTTTGACATTGAATGGGTTTTATGCATTGCTTTTATTTTGTATCATATTTTGCTATGATTTCACATCCGTTTTATATAAAGGATAAAAAAATCACACATTTTTATGAAAAATACACCGCTTTCCATTTGCAAAGAACTCATACAGCCAGGTGAAAAAGCAAATCTGGCACTGCAAATGCCAGACTTCTATTCTTGTGCGCCTCTTTATATGCCCATTAAAGTGATACATAGCAAAAATCCTGGTCCTTGTTTATTGGTTTTTGCGACCATTCATGGTTACGAGATGAATGGCTTAGAAATTGTGAATAGACTCATCAATTCATTGGAACCCAATCAAATAAATGGAACCGTGATTGCTGTCCCTGTTTTAAATGTGTTTGGTTTGACACATTATCCTAAAACCATTCCTTCTGGACAGAATATTGCTGAATGTTTTCCAGGAAAAATTGACGGAAAATATGGTGAAAGAATTGCATGCATCTTTACCGAAGAATTAATAAAAAAAGCAGACTATTGTATTGAGCTGGATACCGGCTCACTCAATCATGCAATTCTTCCACAAGTATATTGTAATTTTGAGAATCAGAGAGCAAAACAACTTGCCAAGTCATTTCAAGTGCCTGTGATTACCAATGTAAGTCTAAAAAGAAATCAATTACGCCAAACCACAGAAAATTTAGACATTCCCTTAATTGTATATCAAGCAGGCGAAGCTATGCGTTTTGATGAAAATGCTATTAATATCGGGGTAGAGGGCGTCAGAAATTTTATGCGAGGCATTTCTATGATTCCTGGGCAGCTGGTTGATAATATCAAACCAGTTTTTTCTCAAGATGAAGAATGGATTGTTGCCAACAAAGGTGGCGTTTTGCATGTGAATGTTGTTCTTGGTCAAACAATAAGCAAAGGCGATAAAATTGCTTCCATATCAGATCCCTTTAGTGCTGATGTAGAGGAGTATGTTGTCGCAACCCAAGATGGTGTCATTGTTGGCATTAATACGACACCGCTTATTCACGAAGGCTTATCTATTTTTAAAGTTGCCTCCTTCATTGATAACAATAGGGCTGAAAGTGCTATTGAGTCTTGGGAAGTACAGCAACAAGAGACGCAATAAAAAAGCTATGTTATCACCAGAAAATAAACTAAGTGGCCTTGGATTGTTGGTTTGGGGAATATGTGCACTATTTTTCATGTATGAATTTAGCTTAAGAACAATACTGGGAACGTTTCAGTATTCTATTATGTATGATTTGTCCTTATCTCCTTTCTCATTTTCTGTTCTTAGCACAACTGCATTTTTATTAACTTATGGATTAATGCAATTGCCGGCTGGATTCATAGTTGATAGATATGGTTTGAAAAAAACATTAGCGTTTGCAATTAGCATATGTGTAATTTCAAGTATTGCATTTTCATTTAGCTATCAATTCAAAACAGCTGTGATAGTCAGAATGATAATGGGCGTCGGGGCATCCTTTGGTTTTATCTGTTTGCTTGTCGCAGTCTATGATTGGATGCCTAAAAAATTTTATGGACTTTTCATTGGTCTATCTCAATTTATTGGAACAATGGGTCCTATGTTATCCGCTGGGCCACTTAATTCGCTTGCCTTAAATGCTAAGGCTGATTGGCGTACTATTTTATTATCACTTGGTTTTTTGGGAGGCATTCTACTTGTTTTTGTTATTCTCTACGTTAAAAACAATGAAGATAACATAGGTGTTTTTCGTGTAATTAAGAAGCCCGAACCTATTAAAAAAGACTTGCTTCGTGTGATTGGTCAGTCACAAGTTTGGTTAATTGCTTTGTATTCAGCACTTGTGTATTTTACCATTGAATACTTATCTGAAAATGAAGGCAAGGCTTTTTTAGAATTAAATGGTTTCAGCTCTCACTATTCATCGTATATGATAACAATCGGCTGGCTTGGCTATGCGATTAGTTGTCCTTTATTGGGGGTTTTATCAGATATTTTTAAAAGAAGAAAAATGGTTATGATTATGGCAGCATTACTTTCTTTTATATCAATTATATTTATTGTTTATCAGCCTATTTCAAAAACAATAGTCGCTTGTGCCTTCTTTTTTCTTGGCTTTGGCGCAGGGGGGCAAAGTGTTGCATTTGCCATCATGGCAGAGCAATGTAGCAAAACTTATCTGGCAGTAGGATTGGCTTTTAACAATACAATGATTACGATATTATCCTCAGTCAATGCACCCGTTATAGGGTGGCTTCTAAATTACAATAATAACGCAGGCACGCTGTCCCTTGCAGATTATTATTTTGCTTTTCCTTTTGTTATTACATTAATTGCCTTCTCTATTATTATCTCAGTATTTTTTATTAAAGAAACCTTTTGTCGACCAACGAAAGGCTTTACATTTGTATAAATTCACATAGCTTTTATGTATTGATAATTTTAATACCTATAGTCACAGACTATATCTTATACCATTAACATAAGATTGTAGCAATTTTAATGATAATTTATAAATCAATAGCGACAAGAGGAATATTTCTACAGATGCGCAGCATGATGTTGCACGTATTTGCTAAAGATCTCTGAGAGCATGCTTTTGGCGTGAGAGCATTGATTACATTCATTAACACGCTATTAATGGATGGTGCTTTATATTTACTTTCTATTGATTATAGTAAGAGGGTAGTGCAATCCGAATATTATAGGATTTTTTCTAGTCGCAGTTTTTCTGTTATTGGTACATATCCGTATGTCTGATAAAAATATTCAGATTCTGCTAAAGCCTGTACTTGTACAGTTTTTATGTTTTGTTGTTTTAGCCAGTGTTCGCATTGTTTTAAGAATGCTTCTCCATTGCTTTGATTTCTGTAGGGCGTATCTATCACAAGGAGGAGTATAGTCGCTTGTGATTCTGTATTAAGTTCAATATTTGCATAACCTATAATCTGAAAGCCTTGATACAGTATGAAATGTAGATATTTTGAATTATCAGTTGTGTTTGCATTAATCGCTGGCAAAGATTGATTTGAGGTGCATTGCTCGCGCAGATAAGCTACCACCTCCCATTCTTTAGGTGTTAAAGCTTTTACAATATGCAGACCCTTGAATCCCGTTTTTTTATCAATGCTTGCAATAAAAGTCTCTTTTGCAAAGCAATAGCTCAAGAGATCGTCTGAATATTTTTCCGCCAGTTCTTTTTTGAGGGCAGCATATGCATCTCTATCCTTATGATGTGCACGTAACCAATCCCGAAATTGTAAATGTCGTGCAATGACTGGATTACCTGCTTCAAAGACATGAATATTAAAGCCATCCTTTTGAAAAAATCTGCGAAATAGCATGCCGTGCTCGCCTTTGGCGATATATCCGATCCTTTCCATTGCTATTGTGGCATTGTCTACAGCAACAATATTTCTTACAACAGGGATCATATCAATGATAGGTTTGGCTGCTAGCCCAGGAATAGAGGTTGAGCCAATGTGATGAATGGCAATACAATTATCTCTTAAGATTTGTTGTATGTGTTCTGCCTCTGCTTCGAATATTTCTATCCATTTTGTATCGTAAGCTACAACCTCAACTGCTTTGTTAGTCATATTTTATTTAGCCTTTGAGCCATATGTATGAATTGTAAATATCCTTTCACTCTTTTGTATAGATGGCAAGCAATACTGTGAGGCATCCACGATTATAGGCTTATTATTTGAGAGCTTTGCTTACATACGATCGTGGATGTCTAATAAGAACTATCTACTACTCAGTGTATTCTAATGAATATGTATTAATAATAGTAAGTCAAAATAAATATGTCGTTCAACAGTAAACTTTAATAGATAGAGCGAACCTTATAAATGCTTATTAATTCGATATATTGCTATAAGCAGTAAAAACTATCAGGACACGTTTATAAGTCTCATATTATATGAATAACATTAGACAATAAACTCCTTTAAAATACGGCTACATGTTTTATTAATAACAATCTTCACTCTTTGAAGTGCAGGATAAGGCCCATGTTCTTCTTCAAATTGCTTTCTAACTAGATCTACATTAGAAATTAATTTTGTAGCGATTTCTTTTATAAGTTTTTTTAGATATTGTTCTTTAATTTTGCATTCTTTGCCAAAGGCAAGCCAATCTTTTAGCATAATTTCACTTGGTTCAAACTTTTCATCAATGGAAAAGGCCAATTTAGTGCTTATGCGTTCAATTGCCCTTGTGCATACAAGATCATAAAATGGAGCCAGTTCTATTTTGTTTTCTTTATAAATGATAGAAATATTTTTAGAGTGACCATCAGAATTACCTGCAAGAAAGTTAAATATTTGCCATTTTAATAAGTTTTCCTGATCTTTAAGTGGGTATGTGCATATTTTTTCTAACATTTTATAACAATCAAGGAATTTTGGACCATCATCAATTTCATATTTTTTGCGATAACTAATACCTAATGTTTGGCAAAAATCTTCTTGATGTAATCGTTTAATTCTTCCATTAGTTAACACTCTATCATAGCGAGTTATTAGCAGATAATGGATTTCTCCCATTTTTTTTAATTTGCAATCAACAACTGGAATTTCAATGGTTTTTGCTAATTGTGTGAGAAAATATTCATAAGCGGGTATGTTTTTATAATTAGGAACTTCAAATTTTAGTATGTGACTTGAAGGCGAGGTTCCTTGTGGCAAATAGTATTTTTCATTAGAATAATATATAGGGCATTTTTCTTGTGCCCCTGCTAATGATAGTCGCGGGAGAGGTTCTCCTGAAATATCTTGTAAGTGAGACCCTTTTCGTAAAATGATTATTTTTAATTGTTCCTTATTTAGTTCTTTATAATGAAAAGAATCTTCTTGATCAGCTTCAATTGGTAAGATTGATAGAGCACCGGCACATTCACTGCCAAGCTTTCTTAATAAATCGAAGTCGGTATTTGGAATTTTTAACTCTCTTACAATGTTATCTCTTGCTCCTTCTTCAGGTAATAGATTAGCAAAGAATGAATGTGCTTTGCCTTCAGCTGGTTCGTATTTTACGTTTTTTAAAGGGATTTGATATGATATTTGGAAACCACTTATCAACCATTTCTTATCATATTCGAAGCCCATAACCCCTACTTCATTGCGCCAAAGTTTCCCGACTAAATTTTTTTCGTACCATACATTTAAAATATCTGAACTATTCAAAATTGATGCTCCTTTGGACTGCCTTTATTAAAGGGGGAGTAAAGATTTGGTCTGGCCTCTTGGTTGAAGGTTTACAGTAATTCCTAGTTTATTTAATATTAATAAAGTCTTACCTAATTCTGCGGTTTCTTTCCCACGCTCTAGCTCAGATAAAAAACGTGTGCCTACATTAGTGAGAGCAGAAACCTTTTCTAATGTTAGTCCTTGGCTCTTTCTATATTTCCGTATTAAATTACCTAGCTCTTTGGCTGTCTCAATTTCACCAAATGGGGGGGGCGTTTCATGACTTCTGATGGGCATTGTTTCTTCCAAAAAAATTACCGTACGGTATAAATTTAGCGCTAATTCAATTCTTTGTCAAATAAAATTACCGTGCGGTAAAAATACACAAGAGAATTTAAAAAAAGAATCTTTTTTTACCGCTCAGTAAAAATTATGTTGGATCTCTGATAACTGTATTTTTATTATTGTTTTAATTGGATAAAAAAGTTTGAGATTTTTCTACACCGATAAATTTTAGTCATTTAAACAATGTTTGAATGCTTGGCATATATCTTAGGTTATATAAAGATTTCAGCATATATTCACAAAAAATAGTTAATTGGAAAACTAGGTCAAAATAAAATATGATGGATCTTAAGCTTAAGGCTTATTTCTTTATATTCTTCAATACTCAGTAGACCTATTGATGTCAAGGAATGACAATGACAGGACGAAAGATCATTGCTATGTTGTGCTGCGCGATTGTTGTGGCAATCTGTACTTTGAGCACAAGCATGGCGGCTTCATCGAGCGCTGTTAAGCTTAGATATACCACTGCTCAATTGCATTCTGAATATGACGTTGTTGATCCACAAGCTTCTTTTTATGTTTTGTTTCATCTGCAAATAGCACCAGGATGGCATACGTACTGGTTAAATCCAGGTGATTCTGGTGCGCCCCCTCATCTCATATGGGAGCTACCTGAAGGTTGGAAGGCCAGTGAGATCATATGGCAGCCACCACACCGTATTCCTGTGGGGGGATTGATGAATTATGGTTATGATCAGAATGCATATCACCTTATCAAGATTACGCCTGAGCCTAAGGCCAATGGCAAAGCGCGCTTAAAAGCACATGCAAGCTGGTTAGTGTGTGAGGAGGAATGCATTCCTGAAAGAGCAGATCTGTCTATTGATGTAGGTTTAGGTGCTGCTATACCCTCATCTGCTTATGCGTTGATCCATACTCTAGAAAAATCATCAAACTTAGAGAAAATCAGTGGCACCTATACCTTTGAGAACAATGAGACGATTGGTCTTGAGTTTGCTGCATCCAGCATGCCGGCAACGAATGCTGCTTATTTTTATTCCTCTGTACCTGGGAGTTCAGAGCCTGCTGCGAAGCAAGAAATAATACGCAATGATGAAATTGTGCACATGACATTCAAAAAAGGTGTTGTGACCTTACCAGAAACATTCTCTGGCATTTTAGAAATCGCAGCAGAGAATGGCTTAGAGTATAAAGAGGCGCATTTAGCGCAGCATGCTTCTTTTGCATCAACCGATAAATTACAGTCTGCGTTTGCACCTTCTCTCCTTATAACCCTGTTTTTTGCTTTTTTAGGTGGCGTCATTCTGAATGCAATGCCTTGTGTTTTTCCTGTTCTATCGCTGAAAGCACTTTCGTTATCGCAAAAAGTAAACAAAGAAGCTAAAACAATAAGACGTTATGGCTATAGCTATACATTGGGTGTGATTGTGAGCTTTATGCTGATTGCTTGCCTATTATTCATGCTAAAAGCAATGGGTAATGTGGTGGGTTGGGGTTATCAGATGCAATCACCTTATTTTGTTGCGATCCTTGTCTATCTTTTATTTTTGATTGGCTTGAATTTATCGGGATATTTTGAGATAGCCTTTAGTATGAATTTTAAGGGGAGTGCTGACAGTCATAAAGAAAGCTTGAAGAGTAGTTTTGCTACAGGTGCTTTGGTGACATTGGTTGCGACACCTTGTACTGCACCGTTTATGGCAACCGCATTGGGTGTTGCTTTTGTGCAGTCGCCTGTCATTGGTATGGCAATTTTTATTGCGATGGGCTTTGGCGTGGCTTTTCCTTATTTGGCATTGACTACTATACCAGGTGCACTTAAATGGTTGCCTAAGCCTGGTGTTTGGATGGTACATTTTAAACAATTCTTAGCCTTTCCTATGTTCATTTCTGCGGTGTGGTTGATTTGGGTCTTTGCACAGCAGCTTGGTATCAATGCAACCGCATTGTTGTTGTTGGGGCTTATTTTACTGACAATGTCTATTTGGCTGTGGAAAGTGATTGTGCCACGTACGCTATTCGCACAGATAATTCTCTTTATTTTATTAACGGCTTTGGCATTGTTGCCGATTGTCAACTTGCCGATACCTGTCGATATGACCACTGAGCAAATGGGCGGCAAGAAAGGTGCAACATTAATGTATAATGAGGCAACGTTACAACAATATAGAGATGAAGGACGTGCTATATTTGTTTATGCAACTGCAGCTTGGTGTATTACTTGTAAGCTGAATGAGCGCGTAGCCATTCATGATCAGGCTGTACAGCAGCATATTGCCAGATCGGGCATCACTGTTATGGTTGCTGACTGGACAAATGAAGATCCTGCTATTACGCAATTTTTAGAAAAATACGAGCGTGCAGGTGTGCCATTGTATGTTTTTTTTCCCGCAAATGGAGCTAAACCTCGTATTTTGCCGCAACTACTTAGCCCTTCTATATTAATAGAAGCACTTTCTTAACATGTTATTCTCTACATTATAAGCTAAAGGAGCATTTGTATGATCAAGCATAAATTAAAGGCTATTTTCGTTGCTTTGACGACTATTGCTGCGTTTTCTCTTTTTCAGCCCATTGTTCAGGCTGCGGTTCAAGTTGGTGCTCAAGCGCCAGAATTTTCTGGGACAACGGCAGACGGAAAAACAGTAAAACTTTCAGATTATAAAGGTAAGGTTGTTGTTTTAGAATGGAACAATCCATTTTGTCCTTTTGTGCGTAAGCATTATGATGCAGGAAATATGCAAGCATTACAAAAAGAGTATACTGCAAAAGATATTATTTGGCTTTCCATTAATTCATCTGCAAAGGGTAAGCAAGGTTATCTTGAAGGCACTGCTTTAGATGAACAACTTAAAAAAGATGCAAATGCAGCAACCGCATATATTGTAGATGCAGAGGGTACAATTGGAAGATTGTATGAAGCTAAGACAACACCCCAAATGTTTGTGATTAGCAAAGAGGGTACAGTCATGTATAACGGTGCGATTGATAGTATTTCTTCAGCAGATATCAGTGATATTGCCAAAGCCGATCCTTATGTAAAAAATGCGATTGATGCCACAATAAAGGGGCAAAGCATAAAGATCTCTACTTCCGCGCCTTATGGTTGTAGTGTTAAATATAGTGATGCTCATTAATAGGCTAAAAACCTACGCTCTTTACTATTGCGAAGAGGGTAGGTTTTCTTGATGCATTCTAGATTGCCCGCCAATTCTTTCTGATTCTATTGAAACGGCAGTACTCAATGCCTCTTTGTATACTTGTGAATTTTTGTATCAGAGAGAGTTCTGTTTCTTCGTTGTTTGTATTTTCTTTATCCAAGCTTGCGTGTACATCCATAGAGCTTAGATTTTGTTGGGTATTAGGGATTACATCTTGATATCCTGTTGAGGGAGGAGATGATATAACGGTATGGATTGCTAATGAATTTTCTTCATCATTCTCTTCTTCACTTTCTTCTTCTTCTCCTGTTTCTTGAGGTTTTTCAGTAAGAACAATAGTACATAAATGATTAATAAAGGATTCAACATCTGCCTTTTCAAGTGCTTGTGGGTGCATTCCACATAAAGCGAAAGCTGAATAAATTTTGATCCCACAATCAGGTGCTTCAGGATCGGGTGTGGAATGGTCTTCAATTAAGAAATCTGAGGAATATTTTTTGATAAACCATTTTATACCGGACATCATTTTAGGCAGTAGAGGTTTATAATGACCACTATTATTACTGAGCGTAATTAAATATCCATTATTTAGATAAGCATGACCTATGGCAATGACAGGTAATCCTGCGATTAAATGAGAATGATTGAGTACTTCGCGAATAGGTGCCATGTAGAGGCGATGATCTGGCAGTAATCCGTAAATGTATTCGCCATCTAATCTATTATTAAAGTCATCGACAAATACATTGTTTAAAATAAATGTTCTATATTGTGCTCTTTTTTGAGCAGAGAGATAATTTTTTCTAAGAAATCTTTCTGCTAGCATTTCTGGATAATATTCAGGTTGCATCAATATAGTATCGGTTTTTGGATTATTAGGCGATGGATGATAATGGCTGAGTAGTAGTAAATCCTTTTCCGAGTACAAAATGTCTTGATTTCTCATTTCTGCATCTAATATTCCATAATAAAAATGTAAATTAGATGGATTAATATTTTTTGACTTAAAATATAACATGCTTAGATATTTTCATTTATGGTTGTACTAAAGTAAAGAGGTTAATTGTATTATTGTGAATTGCAAAGCAATATTAGAAAATTTCTACCATTTTTCAGATGAATGGTTGTCATTTTTCTTAAAATTTAATATTGGCGTGGCAGAATACATTTTTCTGAATATATTATCTAGTATACTGTGATATATCGTATTCTCGAATAAAAGCCATTGCTTCTTAGTCATCTCTTGATTTGCATTCCAACTGATATACTTGTATTGCACTTGTTGAGTTCTTTCAGCGCTATTTTGAATAGTGCATATTCACTAAATTGAACTTTATACTTATTTTTTCACTCTAGCTGTTACTACTACAATAATTAGGTAAAAAATGTTAAATAGAAGCGTTAATGAGAGCATTCAAATTTCATCTTTAACATGGAATTTAGGCAATCAAATGGCATCCGTCGCAGCGGTGAGCGATGCCATTGAACAGCTCATTCCTGATCCTAATAATCTTCCTGTCGTTATTGCCATTGCCACCCAAGAAGAAATGGCAAAAGAGGGAAAGCGATTGCACGAACAAATGTTAGAGGCCTTGAATAAGAACTTACCAGAAGGCGAAAAATATAAAATTGTTTTGTTTGAAAAGCATAAAACCTTAGCGGGTGCAAATAATATGCTAAAAGGTGGAAATATTGGCCAATTTGCAAAAGCAATGTTAACAGATAGAAATCAAGTATCTAATGCCTTGTTAGTAAAGGAGCCTTACGATATTCAAGATGCGGATGCTAAAATTTATTATGAACCGGGTAAAGAAAAAGGAGGTAATAAATCAATCATTCGGATAAAAGGCGCACTGACAAAAAATAGCCAGAAAATAATGGATATTTCTATTGCTGGTGCACATCTCGATTCTAATAAAGATGCTAAACGCAGAGAGCACATCAACGGCTATCTCTCAGGAGAGGATTTAAGAGACAAAAACTTTGATTCGATAGAAGATATATTCACACAAGCCCAAGTATTTCGTGTATTTATGGGTGATCTGAATGAGCGTGATTATCTCATGAGAGATGGGACAACATGTGATCAGACGCATCAAACGAATCTAAGTGGCTTTGGCTTTGATGTGACAAGGACCCCTCAACAAACATTAGAAGGTAATCCTATTCATGGTACATATGGGGTTAGGATATTAGATGGTCAGCAAATAAAAGGTGATCCTGATCCTAAACAAAGGGCACATGTGGCAAGAGAGGGGCACTTAGATAGAGTTGCTTTCTCTTCTGGATTAGAAGCAAGTGATATGCATTATGGTGCAACATTGCGTGGTGCGCATTGTGAGTACAGTGAAAAAAAGACTTATTACCATGGTGCAGATCATTTTCCAGTGGCAAGAGGATTTTCTGTTAAACCCGCAACAGAAGAAACGAAATTACTTACTGCTTGTCATTATATACAAAACCGTATTCCTAATGTAGACAACGACTTAAAACGGCTTGAAGCTTTAAAAAGAGCGGTGACAGAAAAGGATTTAGACTCTTTTCAGACAATTATTCAATCCATGCAGTATTATGATGACACCTTATCAACCTATCAATATATTGAGCAGAAATTTGGCATTGTATTGTATGAAGATGTGAGCGCTTATTTCTCTTCAACAATGGAAGAAAATCAATTGCTACTTGGTTTAGAGAGAGGCATTGAACAGCTATCCGGCGTACAAGAAGCGATGATGACATATCATCAAAAGCTTGAGGCCATCAAATATCTGGATAAGCCTAGTGCTAAGGAACAAGAAGAAGTTGTAAAAATCGCCAATATTGTTAGTAGTTATCAAGCTTCAATGAATGATATCAGGTTGATGGAAAGCAAATTGGAGGATACAGAACAGAGAAATAAAAAAATAGGGGTTGCGCGACGGCTTTTCGATCTTCTGGATGAGCATGTCATAAAGACCTTCAAAAGGGGAGGGAATATCAATAATGGATGTATTGTGATTAAGCAATTTACTCAAGGAGTTTTTGATCAAGGTGTTGATAGTAGTATTAAAGCATTATTTTCAAAGAAAGCAAAAACATCATGTTCACTCTACAAGGAGCATATTTCAAAAACAAAACTGATAACCAGCGAGAAAAATAAAAACAAGCGTATAGAGAGTGCTTCCTCTCATGAGCCGCCTTCAAAACGGTTGAAATTAAAAAATTAAAATGAAATTTTATGCCTTTTGAGTTATTGGTTTTACTCTGCAAGCAGCTTGTAAAATTCTGCTTCTGTGAGCGATTCTTTTTCTAATAAAGCCTTCACAATTTTTTCAAGTTTTGTTTTATTATCAGTGAGGAGTTTTAATGTTCTTGTATATTCTTCATCTAAAATCTTTTTCATCTCTTGCATGATTTCGGGTGTTGCTGTGCCAATGGAGATATTTCTATATGGATAGGCAATGAGTCCATTGCTTGTTGAGTAACCGTATTGTGTTAGCATTCTAAAGACGATATCGGAAGCATGATTTAAATCACTTGAAATGCCTGATGTAATGCCATCATGACCGCGCAGTATTTCTTCAGCAGCACGGCCACCTAGGGCAACAGCAATATGGGCTCGCAGTGTTTTGTAGCTGGTGCTAAAGCTTTCTTCATCCGGTTGAAAGATAGTGACGCCTAAGGTATCGCCTCTTGCCATAATGTTTATTTTTTCAACTTTTTTATTACTCTCAGGTAGAAGATATGCCATGAGTGCATGACCCGCCTCGTGATACGCAGTGAGTTCCAGAGCGGCTTTGTCTTTTACGACAATGGATTTACTACCAATCAAGATTCTATCTTTAGCTGTTGCAAAATCATTCATTGTTATATGAGCTTGATTATTTTTAACAGTGCGTATAGCGGCCTCATTGAAGAGCTGTTTTATCTGGCTGGGAGACCAGCCTGGTGTCATATTAGCGATATCAATCGGTTTGATCGACTTGTCTACAGCATATGATTCGAAGAAAATACGGCAGATATCCTCTCTGTCCGCTTTGTCTGGATAAGAAACATTAATATGTCGATCAAATCTGCCTGGGCGTAGTATTGCCGGATCAATTGTATCAAGGCGATTGGTTGCAGCTACAATAAAGATCATATTATTCTTGTCTTCTTTGATACCATCAAGTTCTGCTAAAAGTTGGTTAACGATTTCTTGATTAATACTGTTTGAATTCATGCTGTTGCGACTTTGTACAATCGCATCAAATTCATCAATAAAAATAATGGCAGGTGAGATTGCGCGTGCCAGTGTGAAGAGATCTCGGATCACAGGGGCGCTGTGTCCAATATATTGCCCCATTAATTCTGTTGCAGAAAGAGAAATAAAGCTTACATTTGCTTCACCTGCAAGTGCTCGTGCAAGCATGGTTTTCCCCGTCCCAGGAGGACCATATAAGATAGCGCCTTTAGGGATGGCAATACCTGCATTTTTGAGTTTGTCGACATTTTTGATGAAATACAAAATATCTTTTAATTCTTGTTTTGCCTCAGATAACCCGCCAACCTGAGCAAAAGTTGTTTTAACATCTTCGGGTAGTATAATTTGAAATTTGTTATCAATATCTTTTGGTTTTTCATGAAAATTTCTTGTTTCTTCTAGTATCTTTTCTTTTGCTTCTGTAAAAGATATTTCATCAATCATGGGTTTGTTTTTCAAAACAGCATGGATTGCTGCAATATTAAAGAGGTTTGCAATTTTGGCCGTTGTCCACCCTTGTGTTGTTCTTGTTAGTTCATTCAGATCAACTTTGTCATTTACTTTATATTTCCGAGTAAGAGAAGTGATAAGCGTTTTTCTGTCTTGCTCTGTTGGAAGTCCTAAATAAATATGGCTATCAAATCGGCCTGGGCGTAAAATAGCACTGTCAATCCGATCTAATTGATTGGTCGCGGCAATGACAATCAATCCTTCATTGGCGGCACTATTAATACCATCTAGCTCAATCAGCAATTGATTAACTGTTTCACGATTAGAGGAAGAAGAGGATTCGCTTCTTTTTTCAGAAATACCATCGATCTCGTCAATAAATAAGATGCAAGGTTTATTATTTCTTGCATATTCGAATGCCGCGTGTATTGATTTTGCAGCCTCTCCCACAAATCCTTGTAGAAATTGAGAGCTTGAAGCATAGATGAAATTCAGTTTTGCTTCCCCTGCAAATGCTTTGGCTAGGTGTGTTTTTCCCGTACCGGGTGGGCCATACAGTATCAAGCCTTTGGGCATTGTTGCGCCCATTGCTTTAAATTTTTCTGGTTGTTTTAAATAACGTAAATAGACATTTAGTTCTTCCTTTGCAGAATCTAAGCCTGCAACATCAGCGAAACTTAAATCTATCTCGCCAGCGGAGTAGAATTCAAATTGTTCTTTTTTACTAGAAGGGGCTTTATTTTTTTCAGGCGTAATAGCGGATATGGGTTGATATATATGATTTGAATCTTCTTGTGCTGTGCGTATGACACTCATATCAATGACGTTGCTTTTTGTTTTTTTCTTTACAATTGCTAGCAAATTATATATATCATAAAAAGTGTAGCCATGCGTTATTAAAGAGAGATTATCTAGGCTTGTATTTTTATCATATTTATAGCCTTTGGTTAATAGTGATATGATTTCTTGTCGCTCTTGATAGCTTGGATATACGATTTGATACATTAAAGTCATTTCATCCAGCGTTTTATGGTCTGGATAATCATTAGCGTAATAGGAGCCTGAGCGCATAGATGCAAGATTGGATGAGCTGTTTGTAGAAATGATTAATGTTGCATTGTCTTTCCAAAGTGTGTTACTAAATTGGCTAAAAATATCCCAGTATTCTGGATAGAAAATTCGTGTGTCACCACTGAGTTCTATATGAACAATAATAGGACGTGGGTTTTTTGATAAATCAGGGAGATTATTAAAAAATGAGGACAGATCATCTTGCAATGCACGGATTGACTTGCCTTCAGAATCAAAGGGTAGATAAGTCGCATTTATTTTACTTCGTTCGAGAAGTATAAGTTGTTTGCTGGTATTAAGATCGCCATATATTATTTTAATCCGATCAGCGGATTCTATTTTTTTAGAATCAGTCCAGCCATTAAATATTGATAGTAAATTTTTTAGATGAGATGTATTGATTAATATTTCTTGCTCTTTTGTGTGATGGTTGCTTTGTGTAATAGGTGTGATGGAAGTATTTTCATCTTGTGCATTAGCTTGTGCATAGCTGAGGCTATTGATAGATAGGCAGAGTATGAATAATAGGCTCACACTAAATTGTTTAGTTACACGCAACATGCATCCCATTCTTAAATAGTTGTTACAGACATAAGTGTAATTATAGATCAAGAGTTTCCATCATTATTTCGCAGCACTAAAATGAATGAGTAACTATATTTTATTATTGTATTGGATTAATTTTGTTGAGGGTAATTACACTTAAAAGCCTAAAAACGTGAGTGCAAAAGATGAGGCTTTTTTTCATTATTTAGATTAAATGAGAGGTTGTTTAGTGGAGATTGAAAGATAAACAATTGAGTGAAATGTGGAAAATATTGTTTATATTAGGTAAAATGCCATTTTTTGCGGTTTGATTTGGGTTTTATGAAGAAAAGTCCTCGTTCGAAAAAAGATAAAATAATAGTTGTGATTGATGAGGACAATGTTCCTAAAAAAGAAGTGGTAGTTTTAGATGAAGATTTTGTTGACGATGAGATTACAGAAATATCAAGCGTGACAGGTGTGTCAAGAGAATACATCGCGCTTGATGGCTTAGAGCGTCCTCACAATGATACGCATGTCATTGATCTCGTTGAAGAGATACAAGAAGATTTGAGCCGTGATGAGGTGCTCAAACAAAAGACTCATTTTGTGATGGTGGAGGATTTGTCAGATGAGGAACGTGTCGTTGACCAGGTTAAGCAGCAAAAGCAAGTAGCGCTCACGTGGCAGTACATCAGGGATTTAGAAGTTGAGACAGAGCAAAAATCGAGTGTGCAGTTAAAAAAAATCAAGAAAAACAGTTATATCCTCCAATCAAAAGTTTATGAAAAATACCAAGATCAGAAATCTACTTTAAGAAAATTAATATCTCAAATATCTGAGTTGGGTAAAAGTGCGGCACAGCGATTACTCTCATCAAAGCAATACATAGATGATTGTGCCATTGATCTTTATTTTGATTATTTGTCTGCTCAAAATATAAATATTGCAAATGTGTCTTGCCATTTTGCGAAATTAAAAGAATTTGATGAGAGATTAAGACGAAATGATTTTACTGTTTTGAGAGGAAGATGCAAATTATCCAGAAGAATTCTATGGCCTATTTGTGATGCAGAACATTGGTATTTAATTGTTATAGATAAAATTGCTGAAAATCAGTTTAATATTTTTTGCTTAGATTCTCTAAATACAGCAACTCAAGCGCATTTTTCTAAAGCAGAACATTTTCTCAAAGCGCTTTATCATGAACACGAAGATGAAATTATAATTAAGAAAAAAGAACACATTATTGTGCATACACAAGATAATGGTGTTGACTGTGGTGCGGCAATCTCATTCTGGGGTTTACGTTGTGCTCAAAATAAAATACTTCCTAAGAGTCATTCAGGAAAATTCATTTGTGATTACTCGCAATTTAGAGTGCATATGGCTGGCACCCTTGCAAGCAACTTTGCAACTGAATTAGAAATTAAAAAGAAAGATGGTCAGCATCTTTCTCTGTAATTGATAGAGTTTTTTTGAAACAAAGAGGTACTTCATGAAAAAATTAAGTTCATCAGCAATAGATCAAGTAGCAGGAGGTTGTTTCTCATTTTTTTCTACACCCGCACCTGTGTCTAACGATATTGTAATGCATGTGACCTCTGGACATTTATATGGTGGTGCAGTTGCTTTGCTTGGGTTTGTTTTAGGCACGTTTGCTGGTGCACTGGTACAAAAAAATATTGATTATATTCATTTGCTTGAGCATGAATTAAATCGAAAATAATTATCAGAATCTTTGTTATGAACCGCCAATAAATTGTCTAATTATGTTTAGTTATCGAAGTAAGATGATATCTTAAGTTATGGTTACGGCTCATAATAAGCAAGCTATTTGAAATAGCATTGAGTCAATGGTGCAGTGAAGAAGCCTATTCTCTTACTTAATTAAGTGAGAAGTAGTTATTTATTCAGAACATATTCGATCATAAGATGTATACTCTTCACATTCGAATTTTAGGTTTTGTTGGCTGCACTCTCTCACCTTAAGTCTGCACTATTTGTGCACTCCTGGGGATTCGCTCCTTTGCCGCCTCACCTACATTGTGCCCCTTGTGGGTAAAAATCGACTGTTATGAGTATATTCTTCATGTTAACAATAAGGAAATTGAAGATGGCTAACAAAGCATTATTGATAGGGATTAATTACTTAGGTACAAGTGCTCGATTGAATGGTTGTGCAAATGATATTAAAGCAATACAGAGTCTATTGCAGAAAAATGGCTATGAAGCAGATAACATTAAAATGCTATCAGATGACATTGCAGGCGCAATAGCACCAACAAGAAGAAATATTCTCAATGAATTAAAAGCATTAATTAAAAATGCAAAAGCGGGTGATACGCTATTTTTTCATTACAGTGGGCATGGCACTTATACAAGGGATCTGAGTCTGGATGAAAAAGATGGGCGTGATGAAGCTATTTGTCCTATATCTGGCGGCGATATTATAGACGATGAATTAAATGCAATAGTGAGAACGCTGCCCAAAAATGTCAAAATGCTGTGTTTATTTGATTCTTGTCATTCAGGAACAGTGCTTGATTTAGAAAATAATTTAATTGAAAAAGGCACGAGAAGGCCGCGTTTTTCAGAGCATGGCTATGCCGTCATGATGAGTGGTTGCAGAGATGCCGAAACATCAGCAGATGCATATATAGATAAGAGATATCAAGGCGCTATGACAGCAGCTTTCTTAAATATGGTGGAAGAATATAAAGGATTAAAGAATATCTTAGATATATTGTTAAGCAACTCGAAAAAACGTATGACAGGTTTTCTTGAAAAAATGCACATCTGGTTGGAGAATAATGAATTTCCTCAAAGACCCAATATTGCCTTTGAAGGCTCATTACCAAGCATTACGCCTATGCTGACTGGTTTGCGCGTGGGTAGATATAATTTACGTGTTACACCCAGTAGAAATAAAGAAAGTCATGATACTGTTGTTACTGAACCTGAAAACCACATAAGTACCTTGCCTCGAAACAAACCATTAGCAAGAGAGCTGAGGATGCTGCTTCGCTAATAAAAAATCATGTACTGCGGCTATATGATAAAAAGGGGCGCTGTTTAAGCGCCCTGATCTTTAGGCTTTAAAAAGTAACTGTTGCTACAATATTATCAGTATAAGCACCTATCGGAACATTCTGTAATGCTGGAATCCTACCATATATTGTAAAGTTATCTGTTCTAGGGAACAAAAGTCCTAAGATATAGCTGTTTGATATCATGCTTGTTCCGCCACCGCCATTGCCCCAAATAGTGGTTCTTCCCGCATCAGTATAAAAATTGTAGTTAAGTATGTTGGCGCCATTGAGCATAGATCGTTGAGTATAAGTGCCACTGTTGCCTGTAGATAAGCTAACCGTGTATGCAACACTTACACTGGCAAGCAGTGAACCACAAGTAACGCTTAATGAGCCAGAGAGATCTTTTGCCGTAGGAGACAAAGGATTATAAGCGCCAAAATTAAAAGAATTTGTTGCAATGCTACAGCTACAGCCTAATCCTAAACAAAGTGCATAAGCATTTTTCGCTAAAAAAGATAAGACAAAAAATAAAACAAGCAGCAATTTACTTTTGTTCATAGCAGACAATAGTTCCTAATTCTGCAATAGGTGCATTTGAATATTTTATGGGCACAGAGAAATGGCATTGTGTATTTTCATAATAAGCAATGCCCGTTAATGAAGTAAGATTGTTGGAAACATCTTGTATAAATATCTTCCCAGCATAGCCAATTGGATATTTTTCTGTTTTTCCTGTCATTGTAACATAACCTCCGACAGGTATAGATTGACGGCGTTGATCAACCAATTCAAATAAAATGCTGTTATATTTCTTGATATTGAAATTAAGTAAATAACCACTATGAGAATAAGGAATAAGTTCTTGAGTAGCGGTATCTACATGCATATTTAGAGGAAGATCTTTTAATGAGATTTTCAAATTATTTCTCTCATAAGATCTTAATCTATGCACCAATATGTTTCCATCGGTATTTGTTTTTCCAATGAGTTGTCCGCCTTCATAAACGGAAATATTTTCAAGCCCATCTGTATTTACAATAGCAAAACTATCATAAATAGGCTTTGAGAAAAAAATATCTTTTCCAATCATTGCAATTGAACCTGCAGTAGACAATTCTGCATTATTTGTATTTCTAAATCGACTTAAACGTCCGCGATATTGTGCATATTTTCCATTATAAAGGGCATCTGCAGAAGCATTGGTATATTCATTTTGTTCAGCGAGTAGAAAATAGCCCAAGCCTTTATCTTGAGGAGTGCTTTTTTGAAATGTTGCCCTAGCTATTCTATTTTCTTTGCTATTATTATCCTCATATCCGCCAACTACACTTGCCGTGTAGTTATTTTGTGGACTCCAGATAAGTGACAGTTGAAATTCTTTATCTCTTGTTTGATTATATTTCTGTAAATAATTTAATAATAAATAATATCTTTGAAACAAGGAGCGTTGATAAGATAAAGTCGAGATATTTATATTAGGTATTGCTCTATATTGTTGGTGTGCATGACTGAGATTTATGGTGCCATGGCGATTGAGATTGAAACTGGTAAATCCCAGTGTGGTTAGAAAAGGTGTAAATTCATTCTCAAGAATATTTAATTGATAATAATGAGGGGTTGTGGCAATCAAGTGTCCACCAAATGTAATTGTTTGCGCGTTTCGAATAAATTGTAAAAAGAGCTGTGAGCCTTGCATTTGATTGTATTGGCTTGCTGAAATGGCCGTCGTTAGTATCCCGAGTGTGCCGATGAGATTGCGAGTGGAGATACCGGCAATTTGTTGTTTGTCCGCAATCTCAAAATGCCCACCCAATGTCCATTGATCGGTTACCCCCAGAAGGTGCGTGCCAATAAAAATGGCTCTGCCATAGTCATGACTTTTTAGGCCATAATTTTCTCTAATAAATCCAAACTCATAAGAGAAACTAGTCAGTGATTTCTTCAAGAGTTCAGTGCTTGCGTAAAAAGGTAAGCTGACAATAGAAACTCTATTCAATAAATCTTTTGTTTGAACGTTAATATTATTGAATCCGTCAATGACAGGTAATCCATCAATCACAAATGGGCCAGCTGTTACATCTTGTGTTAGTCTTATTTGATCGTTAATGTAATATTGAACTTGTGTTGGTAATACTGCTTCGCCACTATAAGCAGGCAAGGGATAGGTTATATAATAGGGTTGCGTTTGAAAATTTCTTGCATACTGAATACCGCCCAATCTAGCTGTGCTAGACCAGGCATCTTGGCCTGAAAGAAAATCGCCTACTTTCCACGTCGTAATAGAGGCTGGTAAATCTTGTTGCCAGGTTGTATCAAGCCGAGTAACTTGCGATTTCTCCCTGCTATGGTTGGCTAAGAACTGTAGTCTCGTAAAAGCATTAGAAGAGAAATTGATCCACTCACCAATGCCGCCTAAATAATTTGAGTTAGAAAAACTATTATTCTGTGCAGCTATATCATAATTAAAAAAATTACCTTTGGCAGGTTTGTCGCAACGAACATGTTTAGATTCGTCAGCCTCAATATATTGATTGCTAAGAAGACTTGGATGTAGTGATATTGAGAGCGTTTGATTTTTCTTGTCTAAGCTATATTTTAGCTTGTCTTTTTTTTCTAATAAGAAAAAACGGTATGTGTTAATAGTTTTTTCTTTTAAATTCAAAGCAGCAAGAGATAATTTAGAATTAGCGCATTCATTAATATAGAGATTGCCTGTATTGTCTTCTATTAAATAAATCATTTGTGGTTGTTTAACCTGATTTATATACAAATCATAAACATATTCTTGATAGTTAATAGGTTTTACAAACAGTATTTCGGCAGTGGAGTGACCTGCCCCCCATTCAGTGGACACCGAACTACGCAGCTAATACGGCTCTTTCTACACTATCAGGTGTTTGATAGTCCAGCGTTGAGTGCAAACGGATACGATTATAGAACACTTCGATGTAATCAAAAATAGCTAATTTTGCCTCATCACGTGTTTTAAATTTGCAGTGATAGACAAGCTCTTGCTTTAAAGTGCCAAAGAAGCTTTCAGCAACGGCGTTATCCCAACAATCAGCCTTACGACTCATACTGTGAACCATTCCATTATTTTTAATAACTTCTTTAAAAGCGTGGGAAGCATATTGAACACCTCTATCAGAATGGAATAGAAGAGCCTTAGAACAATCAACTTGTTTTAGTGCCATCTCTAACGCAGAAACAGCCAAGTCAGCTGTTATGCGCTCACCCATGGCCCAGCCTTTGACCTTTCGTGAGCACAGGTCGATGACTGTCGCTAAATAAAGCCAACCTTGTTCAGTCCAAATATAGGTAATATCGCCAACCCAGGCAATATTCGGCTTTATCGCAAAGAATTTGCGCTCTAACCGATTTGGCTCGATTGGCAGCTTGTGGTTTGAGTTGGTTGTGGCTTTGAATTTTCTCTTTACTTTGGGGAACAGCTTTAATTCTTTCATTAAACGGCTTACCTTTTTATGATTACAATCGATACCTTCGTTTTTAAGTGCTTTCTGCATGCGTCTGAAGCCATAGCAACATCGACTCAGCAAAAAGATAGCGTTCATCCTCTCTTTTATAAAAGTGTCATTACACTCAGGTTCGACTGGTCGGTTTTTCCAAGCATAATACCCACTTCGGGAGACCTGCATACATTCGCAGAGCAAAACAACATCATAATGATGACGTTCTTTCTCTATGAATTTGAATCTTTCTTCGGGTCGTTCGCGAAGTAGGCTGTAGCCTTTTTTAAAATGTCGCAGGTATCCCTTAGGCGTTCATTTTCCTTGCGTAGCTTCAACAGTTCTTCATGAAGTTGCTTTAAATCAGGAGTTTCATCCTTGACCTCAGGGATATTTTTGTCTTTTTTAGCCTTGGATATCCAGTTATAAAGCGTTGACTCAAGAATGCCGAGATCTTTCGCTGTCTTTGAGGTGGGTTGTTCGGAGGTCAGTGCTAGCTGCACTGCTCTTTGCTTAAATGACTTATCATACTTCTTATACTTGGACATACACGTCTCCTAACTGATATTTAGTTTATCAAATTAGGTGTCCACAGTCAGGGGATCAGATCAGAGCAATTGGTATGTGCAAAAATAGGATAACAAAAAAGATAGAGGAAAAGAGTAGAGAGCAACTTATTAAACATATGTTGTAACTACTTATTTTTTATAAGAGAAGATTCCTTTTGTGACCAAATTGATCTCAAAAATAAATCTTTTCCTTCGTCTATAGGTCTTAATGAGAAAATAGTTAGCATATATTTTAATTATTATTATTGTTGAGGGACATTGACTGTTGCATCAATGGATAATCTGTCTTTAGATAAAGGATTAGGTACAATCCAGCTTTTGCTCTTATACGGGAGAATATAATCTAGTGTTTTAATAGGTGCAAAACTTGATTTCCCTAGTTTATCTTTCAGTGCAAATTGAGATACAGCGATATGTGTATTGCCATTATTCGTTAAGGTTATCTTTTTTTTATTTAAGTCAAAATCATTAATTTCCCAATGATAATTAGTGAGTATTTTTTCAGGTAGTAAAAATAAAGGTAAGCGCAGATTTAAAACAACCTTGAGATTGCTTTTTTTAGAAGCATTTGTAATTGTATTGAGTTCTTGTACGAAAAGTCGATATTGTTGTTCTACCGCGGTTACACGGTTGTGGCGCTTTGCAATACGAATGATTTGTTTTTCTGCAGGCCCTATGGTAACAATAGGTGGTATGACTAAAATATCTGTTGTTGTCTCATAAAAATCTTGATTATTTTTTTGTGTCCATAATTTAGGATCTATTTGTACGGAAATAGCATCATGACTATCATTCATTATTTTTAAGGTAGTAATCGTTTCTTGGACAGGTATCGAAAGCCGAATAGGCTCAATCCTCAGTGTGCTAGCAAAGAGTGCATTGCTTGTAAAAATAAAAGATAAAATAGAGAGTATTTTTAAGCAATTCATTTTTTTTGTATTGATTAATTCCCATATTTTAGAAAGTAATTGTTGCAGTAACCGTATCGGTATAAGTTCCTGCAGGTACGCTGGTCTGTCCGCTCAATATTCTACCATATACGGGTAGTGTTTGTGCTGCTCCAGTGCCAGTACCAGCCACTGTCTCTGTTGGGGTTGTCGTGCCCCAGATACTGGTTCTTCCTGCCTCACGGAACAGCGTGTAGTCTAAAGTGTTTGCTCCACTTGTCATCTTCCTCGTTGTTACCGTAGCCCCGGCGCCAAGACCTTCATTTAAAGCAACCGTATAATTTGTTGCAGAAGTGCAAGTAACATCAAGGGTTGTCTGGCCATCTACCTGGGTGCCCACCGTTGGATCGTAGGGTGTAGCAAACGTTAAAGGATTTGCTGCAATATTGCAAGAGGCGCTGACGGTTGCTTGGACTTGAAAGTTTGAGGTTGCCGTAGCAGCAAGTGCATTCATTGAAAATAACCCAATTGCTGTAGTGCAAAATAGCTTCATCCAAAGAGGCATCATGATTATACTCAGTGTAATTTATATGCTCTAAATATAGTTGATAGTATTGTCTATATACAACTATAAAATATGTACTTGCAATTTTAGCACTTGTTTGCTACGGCGATTTTTATATTAACAGTTAGAAAATTATCTTTAACCTGCTGCAGAAAATGTTGCTGTTCCTAGTGCTTTTTGTAATTTGATATATGCAATTGCCGCACTGGTTTTACTTGAAATAAAAGACAGGCTTGCCTGATCAAGTTCTGTTTGAGCCGTTGTTAAATCCGTCATATCGGTAAGACCTCGTTCGAATCGTTCACGTGCAATCTCAACCGTCTCTTGGCGATGCCTTAAGGTTTGTGCTTGGCGGTTCATTGCATTGATACCATGCAAGTAATCAGAAAGTGCTGTTCTGCATTCTTGTAAGGCTAAATTAATATTATTCTCATATTCTAAGAGTGCTTGTTGTGCTCTGGCATCCGCGCTTTTTACCAATCCTCGTAAACGACCAAAATTTAAAATAGGTATAGAGAGTGTATTGGCAATAGACCAGATTGGATTTTCAGCAAGGACTAAGCCATGCGTACCCTCTTGTACACCAAAAAAACCACTCACATTGATTTGTGGCCACAGCGAAGCTTCTGCTTGTGCCAAGTCAGCGCGTGCTGCTAATAGATTGTTGTATGAGGCCCTTAGATCGGGGCGCTGTTTTATAATTTCTAAAGGAAGGATAGTTATTTGCTGAGGAGTAGGCACTATGACCGAGTGTTCTTTTGCATGATCTAAAGAAAAAGCGATAGCATTATTTTTGCTATTAACTAAGGTTTCGATTTGATATTGTGCTTTTTCAGCAGTAGCATAGGCAAGCGGAAGCTGCGTTGCCGTTTGTTCACGTTGTGCTTGAGCACGCTTGGCAAAAGAAGCGTCGATTAAGCCCGCATTGGCGCGGATATTTAAAATAGATACCTGTTGGTCTTGTCCATGCAGCAAATGATTTACTTCTTGGATGCTTTGCTGTGCTTGCCGCCATTCTATGACTGCGCGTGCAAGATCTGCAATAATAATATTTTTTACATCATCAATGGCTGCTTCATGGGCTTGGGTTCGTGCTTTGGCAGCTTGTACACTGGCACGAGTCTTCCCAAAGAGATCCAACTCCCATTGCGCATCAAAACCTATTTGTGACAATGTTTCTGGTTTTAAGCTTGATACATTAGCGCGTGTTGCAGAAGCCACGCCTGCAATATGGGGGAAAAAATCTGAGCGTGCAACTTTAGTTAATGCACGTGCTTCCTGTAATCTGGCATAAGCAATCTGTAAATTGATATTTTCAAGGAGTAATTGATCAACCAATTGATTCAAGAGCGGATCATTAAATGCATACCACCATCTTTGTTCTTGTGTCATTGCTTCTGTTAAAGAGAGATTGATAGCCGTGTTTTTTTGAGAACAAGATGAATAAGGTATGTGAGGTGCTGAGCAAGCACTTACACAGAGTGTTGTTAAAGCTGCAAGGGCAACACGATATTTCATCCTTGCGCCCCACTTTTGTTTTCGCGTGCTTTCTCAATATAAACATCCATTTGTTCGCCCACAAAACTATGTGGTTGTTTGAGTGCTATTTCATAAATAATTTGTAAAACACGCGTATCAACGCGTTGTCCTGAAACGGCTAAATTTTGTTTGGGACGAATATAAGGTTCAAAGCGCACAAATTTAAGTGGAATCGCATTTTTAGGATCGCCTCGTAAAAGTCCTTTTGCAGGTGCTGACTTTTCTACCCACATGGCATTTTCTTCATCAATTTCAACGCGTACATGTAGTGTTTGTGTATCACCCATACGAATTAAAGGCTCACTCAAGGGGCCTGCATTTGCAAATTCACCTGGACGCACATTGATGGAGAGAATTTGACCATCAATGGGGGCTTTTGTGTTCAAACGTTCTTTGGTGATACGTGCTTGTTCTAAACGTGCTTGTGTTTCAGAAATACGTGCAATCGCAAGTTCTGCGTTGTATTTTCGATGATTATAATCATCTTTGGCGACAGCGCGTGTATCCGTGATGTCTTTTACAATAGCAAATTGTGCTTTTGCGTCTTCTGCTTGCACTTTGGCAATTTCGAGCGCTGACGCCAGTACTTTAATTTGTGCATCAATATCGCGTTGATCCAGACTGAACAACAAAGCGCCTTTCTTGACGATGTCACCTACTTTAACATGCACTTTACGAACCACGCCGCCTATTTCTGTACCAATACTGATAATCTCACTTGCAGGTTCTACAACGCCGATCCCAGATAAATTACTGGCAAATTGTCCTACAGGAGGCATGATAACCGGCTCTTTTTTAGGCGCAGGCTCTCTGGCCATCACGGTGATGAGAGCAAAGAGCAGTGCGAACAAAGAAAATAAAGGTAATTTCCAGCCTCTTGAAAGAGCAAGGATACGGGACATGGATTACTCCTTGTGTACAAATTCTTCAGGTTTATGGCTACCAATAATGCGGCCATCGGACATTTCTAAGATGCGATCAGCAAAATGGTAGATGCGATTATCGTGTGTGACAATCAATACAGCGCGATTCTGATCATTGGCAATACCACGTAGAATTTCCATGACGGCATGGCCTGTTTTGGCATCCAGTGCTGCAGTTGGCTCATCACAGACAATGAGCTCAGGATTATGAACCAGGGCTCTGGCAATGGCGACACGCTGTTGTTGTCCCCCAGATAACTGTCTTGGTAGTTTTTCTGTTTGACCGACCATGCCAATGCTATCTAAGATGACACGTGCTTTTGCGGTAGCGTCTTGCAATGACATACCGGCAGCAAGCAAGGGCATTGCGGCATTCTCTGCCGCTGTGAGCGCAGGCAATAAATTATATTGTTGAAAAATGAAACCAATATGTGTGCGTCGAAATAATACTTTGCTTTGATCATTCATTTTAGACAAAGCATTCCCAATTAAATGTATTTCGCCGCTTGTGGGTGACAATATGCCAGAAATTATAGAAATAAGCGTTGTTTTACCACAGCCAGAAGGACCAACAAGCATAGTTAATTCGCCCATACGGATATCTATGTTGATATCATGTAGAATTTGTATCATGCTATCGCCGACTTCAAAGCTTTTATTAAGTTTTTTAATGGTTGCAGCTAAGCGTGACAAAATTATCCCCTAAACACAATGGCAGGATCGAGCTTAAATACTTTACGCAAACTGAATATAATAGAAAGTAAAATGATGACACCAATGACAACCGCAGTGCCAACCATGACCTGCCAAGGCAAAACAAAGCCTTTCAATGCGGGTGTTTCCCCGGTTATTTTAAAGAAAAGTGCTGTGAAACCAATGCCTAAACCATAGCCTGTTGTTCCCACAATCCCTGCTTGAACCAGTACCATTTTTAGTAATTGTGTATTCGTAACGCCAACGGCTTTCATGGCTGCAAATTGTTTTAGATTTTCAACAACAAAAATATAAAAAGTTTGTGCTGTAATTGCAGCACCAATGATAACACCTAATAAAATAGTAATACCAAAATTGATGGGGATACCTGTGCGCTCTAAGAAATAATTAATACTGCGCCAAGCAAATTCATTTTGAGTTAAAGATTGTAGCCCTGTTTGTGTTGTGATCCGCTTGTTCAATACCTGTAAGTCTTGCCCTTCTTCTGCTTTGACAAGAATGAAAGGCATTTTATTGCGCATGGGGGGAGTGATTTCCATGGCGGTATTATAAGAAACATACATAATAGGAAAAGTGAAAAAAGTAGGAGATACATCACAAATTGCGCTAACGGTTAAACGATTGTCATTTAACTCAATTTGTTTGTCCGTTCTAAAAGCTTGGTTTGGCCAAGTAAAGATATAACCATTGCTGTCTATCATGGCATTTTGTGGTTTTTGAATGACTAACTGATCGCCCATGACCATTTTAGGGCAGATGCCAACCAGCGAGACATCATCAACGCCAATGAGTTGCACTTGTTGCGTTAAGCCATCGGGCATGCGTATGGTAGACAAGCCTTTGTAGAAGGGAACTGCCCATGCAACGCCTTCTACAGAACGTACATTTTGTAATTCAATGTCTCTTAAAGGTTCTACTTCTTCGATATATCGAACACGTTGATCCATCACCCAGATATCCGCTTCTGAAACAGCATAAATAGCGCTGGCAGTTCTTGCCATGACACCAATAAAAATTGAAACTTGTTGTGCCATCAAGAGTGTGGCAAAGGTTACTCCGAACACGAGTCCGAGGTATTTGGCGCGATCGCCCAGAAGCATTTTAATCGCAATGCTGCGCATTATGCGGTATTAAACCTATAAATCATTAGATGGTGGAATAACATAATATCATGAATGATTGAATATTCAAGGCATTGTCTATAGAGTACTTAATAATTCTCTAAGGATTTAGCGTCGTTGATACAGGCTCACCCGCGTTAATCCCCAGCTCATTATTTCATAGTCTTGAGAGATCAAATTAAAGTATTGCTCAGGTAATGTATGTGTATTGATAATGACGCGTGTATTTTTAGGCAGAGCAATTAGTTTTTGCAATACATATTGCCAGAAGCGTGCCGAAAATGCAGTTGCATTTACAAAAACAATCGTAGCATCTTTAAGCGGGATCTCTAAAAAATCACCTTGTATAAATTGAATCTGACAATGACTAATATTATCAAAAGGTTGCTCGTGATATTTGGCTAATCTGGATCTAGAGAGTGTTATTAATTCGGGTATAATTTCGATGCCAACCGCCTTTTTAAAGGGAAATGCGGTTGCAGCGGTGAAAACGGCTTTTCCTGCACCAGAGCCGAGATCATAGAAAACATCTTCTGTGTTTGGATTGAGTTTGTCTAAGATATAAATGAAATTTAAAAGATCAATTTCACCATACAAATAAACTTGTTGTTTTAATCCTCGGGTAATTTGAGAAAATTTTGCTACCTGATGCGAAAAAGAAAATCTATATAGAGAACTAAGCGCATTCATAGATATTTCAAGCTGTGCTTGCTTGGGATGATGTTGCAGCCATTCTTTAAGCTGCTTCCTTCTGAAATAAGGCCTAATGTATTTTCGAAGTGCCCAGCCACCCCATATGAGTATCAGTATAAATATAAAGAGTATGGTGAAATTCATATTAAAATAAAATTTAGCCTTTAATGCAGAGTACTTGTTTGAGCGTATGAAGGGTTTCAACAAGATCCGTTTGGTTTTTCATAACGCTATCGATATCTTTATAAGCGCTCGGAATTTCATCAATCACCGCTTTGTCTTTCCGGCATTCTATACCTTGTGTTTGATGAATGAGATCTTTTTGTGTGAAACGCTGTTTTGCCGCATTTCTACTCATTCGCCTGCCCGCACCATGTGCGCAAGAATGAAATGATTCTGGGTTGCCTTTGCCACGAACAATGTAAGATTGTGTGCCCATGCTGCCTGGGATAATCCCTAATTCACCTTCTTTTGCTGAGATAGCGCCTTTGCGGGTGAGATAGACCATGGTGCCGAAATGATATTCTTGTTGAACATAGTTATGGTGGCAGTTTACTGCTTCGTGTGTAAGTGTGAAGGGGGGCAGGTGAGGTCTAATGGCTTGAATAATGAGTTGCATCATTTCTTGCCTATTTGCATAAGCATACTGTTGAGCTAATTCTACTGCTTCAACATAATCATTAAAATGTTCAGTGCCTTCACGAAAATAAGATAAATCTTTGTGAGGTAAGTGATGTAGATGTTTGGCCATGTCTTTTTGGGCAAGTGCTATGAAATAAGTGCCAATCGCATTTCCAATGCCTCTACTGCCAGAATGTAGCATGAGCCATACCTGTTGAGATTCATCTATACATAATTCTATAAAATGATTGCCGCCACCCAGTGTACCCATTTGCAACATCCAACGATTTTTATCTTTATTAAATATTTTATAGAGTTCAGGATGTTGATTAAAAATATGTGTTATTTTGTGTGCAAAAGCTTTGCAAGCTTTTTCACGCATTGTTTCGGTATTATGTTTCTCAAACCCAACTGGAATGGCAGATTCAATTGCTTGGCGGATGGATTTAAGATTATTGGGTAATTGATGTGCTGTGAGCGATAGGCGTATTGCATTCATGCCACAGCCAATATCTACGCCTACGGCTGCCGGAATAATAGCTGATTTTGTGGGAATAACAGAGCCAACAGCGGCACCAATACCCATGTGTACGTCTGGCATAGCTGCGATATGAGCATGAATGATATCTAATTGTGATACTTGTTTAAGTTGTAATAGAGCACCTTCATCAATATCATTTGTAAAGACTTTGATAGGCACTGTGCCGTGATGGAGTTGTTGTTTTATCGGCATGAGGTGAAAAAGCGTATTCTGTGTAGCATAAATCTACCACATTCCCTGCATAGGATGAAAGAATACGGACTGTATGTTATTTCTGCAATGTATCATGGTGGCTTGAAATAAGTTATTTTTATAACATTTTCTGAGATTGATGAATATAAAAATATAGTTCTAATTGAGTTAGAAGGTAAATTTGTTTACAATCCATGCTTTGAAAATGGCAAAGGAGTGTACATAAAAAGGTAATGTGAAATGCTAAAAAGTGTAGTAAAAACTGAAGATCCCACTGAAGACTTATCCTCCCCCTTATCGCGATTAGCGCTGCAAGATGGTTCTGAGATCGTGTATCAAGTTGATAGCTTGGTTGCCTTTGAAGTAGAAAGAAAGACTGATTTTGCGCTTAAGAATTATGTGCAAGATGCCACAGAATATTTATTGTTAACGACTTTGCCAACGGTGGATGCACTTAATGAGTTGAGTAGATTGCCACCAAGTATGCAAGACAGAATCTTTAAAACTTTGCAGCAAGTCTATTCTCATGTGACAGAGAGAGTTCCTAGTGAAAATACGGAGCATTATTTTTGTCATGTTGCTGCAACAGTTTATTATGAAGAGCATACAAAAATAGATATTAAGGGCAGGCAGCACTATAAGAAAGCATCTAGTCTGACGAAGATGTTAGAAACTACTATAGAAGAAATTAATAAATTAATGAAAAATAAGCTGATGAGTCCAGAGCAAGTAGAATTGTTGCAACAGTATCACCACTTATTTTCTGCACACAATAATGCTTGTCATCGTGCTTTACAGTTGATTGCTGATTATAAAAAATCGCATTTGACAATACATCAGAACCATGAAGTAGATAGCTATAAACCTGTTCCATTATCGCCTGGTAAAAAAGCACGTGTGCAAAGTATTCATCCTGAAACATCTCCCGTAAGGCCTGGAAAACTCACGCCCAAGAAATTATCAAAAGCAGACAAAGATTCTATTGATAGACTACGCTCTGGTGTTCGCCTGGATTTTGGGGATACAGAGGATTTAAGTTCAAGTGAAGAAGAGGTAGTACCTTCTCGTACAAAGAAGGTTCTCCCTATTGGAACAAAAAAGAAGCGTAAATTGTGGAATGGCAGTGATGATGGCAGCAGTGACGATGATTTTCTCTGGCAACAGGGAAATAAAGGGATGACTTTGTACTTTGATGCTATTGCAAGTAAAGACAGCAAGATTCCTATGGAAGAAAAATCAGATATTTCTGCTGATGATAGCTTTGATTTTGATTCTGACAGTGATTGGGAGAAAGATCCAGAGTCCGCAGATTCAGATGCAGAAAATAATCCAGCAATAGCACTCACTTTAGAAAGGAAACATAAATGTTAAAAATAAGCGATGATATAAAGCCATTGGTGCATGGCATACTCTCTACGCACATTGAGATGGGCAGAATGGGTTTTTTTGAGCCAGGGGTTCAGAGATTAACCGCTCAGGGCATTGGACCTTGTTTTGTCTTTGTTGCTTTTTATCAAAGGAGACCACTGGCCATTTATTATTGGGGTGGACCCAGCAGTGATAATACTCTGTCATTAGAAACATTAATTGGTTTAGAGCTTGATAGATTTAGATTCAAAATAGTGGAAAGAAGTGAGGATTTGGGTTTGCCAGATTTTGAAGAAGAACATCCCGATGGGGATGAACCTATTGATATTTTGCCTATTGGTGGACAAAGGAGTAGTCAAATCATTGTCGATACCATTCTAGGCATGAGCCAAGAGGCAGAGCATAGAATTTTATCCACAAATTATTTGGATCTTACGGTTGATATGGATTCTTTGGATTTGCAAGTGAATGCACAAGATATTGGAGAAGGGGCTATTGTTTTAGAATATATTCCTTCAAATGAGTGTAGCGTGCGAGAAGCGCTAGAGAAGAATGCAGAGAATATTCATCAATCTGATATCGCTGAATTCTCTGTAGCAACGGCACCTGTTCTGTTTGTGCCACAGTTTGAGACAACTGTAGAAAATCTAAAAAGACAAGTGAAGCAGCAGAAAGAAGAGAATGCTGAGCCTGAAAGCCCCAGTCCAACTAAGAAGCTGGGTCTTTCATAGGTTTTTGGCTATGAGAATGAATTTCTTCTTTTAGTAGCGGGACTTACCTCATCGGTTATTTTAATCGATGAGGGATTATTGCTCGCTTCTTTTTGCGATTGTTGGAAGCCTGGTAGCAAGACGGATTGGCTTCTTTGGCGGATTTCACTTTGCTGTGGGGCGAAGTGTTGAGAAACCGTTTCTGCTGCAATAGGCGGTACAGCTTTGTCTTTGCCAAGTGGATTGGTCTGAAAAACGCTCGTTACAAAATCTACAATACTCACTTTTAATTTCTTGAGACTCAATTTATTGAGTCCGGCAATTTTTTGGGTTGATTTAATGGGGTCGAATTTTGCTACATCGATACCATATTCTGGTGCAAGTGCGCGTACTTTAGCACAAACATCCTTACCTAAGACATCCACAATATTTTTCAAGCCATCGCAGCCTTTAGAGTTTTCTCCTGCAAGTTCTTGGCCATGTCCGGAGAGATAGGCGCGTGCTACATTTTCTAGAAATTCCTGTCTGTCTTTTTTGTCTTGAGTTGATGTTGCATTATAAGGAGGCGGAAATTTTCCATGTTTTAAGCAAAATTCTTGTTGTGCGATAGCAACTTCGGTGATCATCTCTTCTCGGTCTTTGCCACTTACACAGCTACCAATGCGCACACCTACTTTTCCAGCAATGATTTGCTCAAGTGCAGCTATTTCTGCAATCGCATTTGATTTGGTTGGTGGGATCATGCCAATGGTGTTTCGCATATAAGGCATACTTTGATAGCTATCAAGTGCTGCCTTTGCAATTTTATAATCTTGCGAATTATGATCAAGCTTATCGACATATTCTGCTAAAACTGCGTCGGTACGCCGACTTTCTCTGCCTTGTTTTGAGAATAAATTGCCAACCCAAGAGAGGCCACGAGCATTATTCACAGGTCGATTAGAATAGAGTAAATCAACTTTTTTAATGGTGTAACCTTGAGTGTCAATACTGTGCTTAGCTAAAAATCTTTCCGGTTCTTTTAACTCTTCTCTCACCTTTTCAAAAGCTTTCATAACTGCAGGATTGTTATAGTCTCCTGGTGGTTGCATGGGGGGTGAGTAAAGTGTTTGCAATAAAATGGGTAATTCTATGGCTTGGCGTTGATCGCCACCGTTGCGTTGTATTTCTTTGATTTTTTCTTGAATGGCAACAACAACCAATTGCTCTAAATTTTGCTTGGTAATTTCAATTTTTGCTGCTTTGCCTTCTTTTCCTTTGGCTTTCATTTTTGCGGGCGCTATCACGCCAGAGCGAATTTTAAGAAAATTTTCAGTTTGCACTTCACCTTTCTCATTTGTTGCAGAAAGTGTTGCGGTACTAACGTAAGCATTGGGAGCACCGGGATAACGTCGAATCGTTGTGGGCACAGGACCTAAATAATCACCTAAATTTTGGATACCATCAGGTTGTGCCTTTTGATCTTGCCAAGCGAGAACACGTTTTTGAAAATAATTTTGTTCCCATTCTGGCAAGGCAGTAAACCATTTAGGTTTTTCATCACCATAGAGTATTCTTAATTCTTTGGGTTTTTCTGTGCCTAAAATGTTCAACCATTCGTGGGTTTGAGTGGGGGTAAAATGACTAATGGGGTTATCTTTGCGTAGTATTGTGACATCGTTGTCTGTTGTTGTGACCTTAAGTTGACGAGTCTTCCAATTCACATGGTTTTCTGCATTATCTAATTCGTCTTTAATCTGCTTAAAGGATTTTTTAGGTTCAAGATAAATATTATCACTGAGGGCTTCTATCAGCGTTCTTTCTAATTGAGCAAGATCCGTCATTTCAAGCGACGTAGAATCAAGCGAAGCCCAATGTTGATGAATGGCAGATAGATATTCTTCTAGTAATTCAAAATTACTTTTTTGGCTGTCTTGCGTATTGGATAGAGTGCGTAGTGGAAATGCATCTTTAGGGCTATTATTAATTTGATCTTTTTGTGCATCTGTTAAATATGCCAGCATGAGCTGTGCCGCACTAATGAAGCTGTTGCCGCGCTCAAAAGTGGCGCCACTGATGCCCGCTTCATGTTTTAATTTTGTTTCTTTGTGGTTTGCGTCTGGCATATAGGCTGTGCTCATTGACTAATCTAAGATACATAACTTAACTATAAGATATTTTACTGACAAAATCGATGTCGGAGCGATAAAATTTTAAGAGAGGAGTTAAAGTGATCAAGGACAGAAAATATAATTAATATATTGATTTATATTGTATTTTAAAAATAAGTGCAGGAGAGCTGCGAAGCTGAACAGCGGTTAGGCTTGGCTTCGCAGTTATCATTAATAAAAGGTTAGACTTTTTCGAGGGTGAGAAAAAGGAAGTTCAATCTTTGTTTCACTTTCTTGTTCTTTGGGTGTTTTAGGTTGTAACTTCGCCTTAATACGCGTATTTACACCTAGTAGATCTAGGTGATGCGTATCTCTGATAGACGGTAAGTTCGTTGCCAGGGTTTTATGTTCAGCTGTCATTTCAAATTGCCAATTTTCTGTGAGCTGCCATAGCGTTGCTAAAAACATATGCTCTGATAATTTTTGTGCTGGACAGCGTCGCATAGAGCCTGGATGGCCAAAAGATTGAATTTTACCCTGCTCTTTATTTTCTTTTTTATAGATATCTCGAAAAGGATTGAACTGTTCTGGGTTTTCATAAACATCGGTGTCATTCATTTTACGCTGTTTAGGCCAGAATCCAACTGAACGAGGGGGAAGGTAGTGCCCATTTCCTAAATCCATATCATGTCCCCACGAGCCAATTTTATTAAAGAACAAATTTGTATTGACGCGCGGTAATACAGGCGCTGTCCAGTAGACTCTTAAGGTTTCATTGAACATACCTCTAAAGACATCAGATTCTTTATACAGAAAGACAAGAAAATCGCCTCCTTTTTTATCTATTAATGCACTATCTGAAAGTTTCAATAGTGCTTCTAAGTCTGTGGGTTTTTCTTGTAAGATTTGTGCGAGATGCTGTCTGAATTTCGCTATCATAATAGGCTTTTCAGCATTGATGATAGTAACAAATTCTGGGTTCGTTAAAATATAATAAACCATGGCGATAATTGAGCGGGGCAAGTTGCCTGCTATCGATATTAAGGCTGCCACATTATCTGGTGCGGTGAAATGGGAGTGTTGTTGATGATATTGCTTCATGTCGCCAATGAGATCACGCTCATTTTGAGGTAGATTGGGATCCTCTTTACTTGCTGCATGTGCCAGTACTAATTCTTTAGATGTTTGTATGAATTTATCCATAATGGGGAAGAATTTAACTGGGCTGAATTGATCAAAATTTTGCCATTGTGCTTCGAAAGCATCTAAATTTTTTGCAAAATCATTTGGCAAAGTGTCAACATTGTAGACAAAATGTGCCAGCATCTCAAAGGTTAATTGTGTGATATTTTCTGGCACAGAATGTTCAGCATGCCAGATTTTGGCTAAGTTGGCACAATGTTGTTTAGCAACCAGCCATAATCTATCGTGATTTGTAGATAATCTTTCGCGAATAACAGGTTTTAATAACCGATCGTGTTCTATCCGCGAAATAAGTTCAGGTCCTTGGGTGAGTAGGGTAGGAAGATTAAAGGCGGCTCGCGCATTTACATCTGTCATTTTTTTAAAGTATTTATCATCATAGGCGACAATTAATGAGAATATTCTGGGGCCTTTTAGAAAGCGTAAATTTGGGAAATATAGATCCTTACGTGCGATACCTTTTTCTTTTGCTTCATCTGTGAGCTTATCCAATACATAACCAAAAATAGGATGTTTTCCAGGTGCTATTTGTACATCATTCATTGGAAGGAGCCATTTAATGAGTTGAAAAGGAATTTTAAGTTGTGCTGCAACAACATAACTCCATGGCCGTGAATAACGTACAAAATTATAAGCCTTAGAGCTTAAACGTTGATACCAGGGACTTGTATTTTTGAGAGCTGGCAGTACGTCTGTATGAGGCATAATATAATTTCCTTATCTTTGTTATACCAGAGCTTAGCCTAGCTGATTTAGTCTGATTTGATCACCTCAGATATGTGCTTTCTTTTATACGGGGTATTCTTCGGTTTTGTGAAAAGAGGGGGGGATAAGGCGCGCACATGAATTCGTTTACATGCGCGCATTGTCATGAAAGTCTATGCTGCTGCCGCTGTTGGGCGTGGGCGGTGTGCTCTAGATTTTTTCAAGAGTTGCTTTTCAGCGTCATATGTATCTAAATATGATTTACGCACTGCAACGCTTGGATGCGAATACATACCAGCTTTGCGTTTAAAAGAATTTAAATAGGATTTAGGCGTGTCTAAGAGACCTTTTTCTTTCTTTGGCTTATTGTCTTTTATTTGCTCTGCAATATTGACGATTTTATCTAAAGCGCTGCCCAATGCTTTGGGGTTTGCGTATTGAGCACAATGCCAATCTGCCAATAACTCATCGACTTGAGAAATGGCATAATAAGCGATATTTGCTGCAAATATGGAAAAGAGTGCTACGGGTAAAGAAAAAGCATTTAGTGCAAAGATAGCGGTAGTCCAATAGAGAAATCTTGAGGCTGATCCAGCTAAGAAATCTTTATGTTTCAAATGACCAAATTCATGTGCGTAAATGGCCTTTTTTTCTTTGCGTGTAAACGGTGCTTTTAAGATATTGCTAAATACATAGATCTTTTGCTCATTAAAACCACCGGCGGCAGCTGCATTAGGAGCAAAGCTTTCATCAACCTCACAGACTGTTTTGTCTTTGACTGTGATTTTGGTTTTCTTTTCAAGATTTTTCATGAGTTCATGATCTTCCTTTTCCTTGTCTCACATTGCGTGGGTGTGCTCTAAGGCTTTTTGCATTTTTTTATCCGCGAGCAAAAGCGTATTTGCAAGCAAGCCCATAAAAGCCAAATTATAGCCAAGTGCAATCGGCGTAAAGAGTATGAGTAGTGGTGAAAATACAATCAAGGAGCCACTTGTTTTGGTGGGCAAAAGTGGCAATAAGTGAAAAGTGGTGATGCCTGCTAAGAGACCATAAAACAGTACTGGCGTTAAGGTGGTTGCCATTAGAGCATATGTGGCAAGCGCTGTAAGGGCGCCAAACCAGAGGGCTTTCTTTGTTTGAAGTATATAAAAAGTTTTATTAAACATATCAGTTGCAATTTCAATATAAGTAATTAAGGGAGCTTTATATATTAGTTAGAAAATATAATTAAAATTATTACCGATAAAAGGTAGAAATAGAAAGATAATTGGAGTTGGTTATTCAACCAAATCATGATATGGGATTCCAACATACAGTATCCTTGAGATAAAGATACTGTACGTCTAATGCTGGCCAGTTAAGTGTTGATGGTATTTTGAATAAATATTTTATTTTAGAGTCTGTCTTCGCTTGCCTGCCTTCTTTTCAGTTTTTTGAACAACAGCAGCATCTGCTTCATCTTCATCATCTAAAACAATCACAATAGGTTGTGCTTTTTTAGTTGTGCTCTTTAGTATTTTGGGTGTTGCTGGTTCTTTTTTAAGATGCTTCTCTTTCTTGATAGTCATTTCCACTTTAGCTTTGGGTTTCACAACATCTGTAAATTGAGCTGTGAGGGCTGGCTTCTTCGAAGCGGTTGTTTGAACCTCCCATTCAGGATGTGCTTGTAAGATGCGCGCTTGCTCTGTTTTGATGAGCTCGGGGAAATTATTTACTAAGGTTTGACGAATCTTATTTACCTCTGGCAAATATTTGTGGGTGAGTGAATCAAAAAGATTGATCAGTGTTTTTGTTTCTGTGTCTGTTAAATTGAGTTCACGACACAGTGATGTGCACATGACTTTGGTTTTAGCTTTAACCGCATTCACGTCCAAAGCCTGATTTTCATCGATAATACGTTTAACCAATTGTCCGTCTTGCAATTCTTCAAACAATTGTTTTTGTTCTGTATTTGATAAGGTTTTAAAATCTTGCAACTTCGTCATTAAGGTCACAAGACCTTGATAATTGTCAATATCAATTAATCCAAGTGCAAAATTTTTCATTTCTATTAAAGCGGGCTTCTCTAAAACTGTGTTTTGAAATGCTTCAATACTGTTATATTCATTAATATGATCTCCAATAATATCAACAATGGGATCTAAATTTTTGTCAGCCAATATATCTGCGATAAGGTGATTCCCCTGTTTGGCCAAATTATTCAATGCTTTGTCTAAGGCAGGAATTTTTTTTATGCTTTTTATTTTATTTAATTCTTTTTGTGCATCGCTGATAGTAGTACGCCCCATTGCAATTTTTTCTTTCAGTTTGGGCTTAATACCCTGACTTTTCCCAATGGATGTACTTGCTGCCAATATAACGGCTTTATCACCGACTGCTTTTATAGCGTTGCTAACAAAACTCAACATCATAACCTCTGCGTAATTGTTTGTTTTTATAAAGGGTGAGTATAGAGCTAATCTTCTTACCTAAAAGAAAAAGCCGATAAGTGGTAGCAATCAGGAGATGTTGAGAATAGTTGATTGATTAACTTTGTGGTAAGGGAGATCTCTAATTTTGAAAACAAGCCTGAATCTTCATAAGATCATTGCCGTAATTGGCTATCGCAAGCATTAGTAATATTCTTGCTTTAAAAGGCGATAAATCATGATGGTAAAGAACGCCCATTTTATGAAGTTCCACGCCACCCCCTGGCCCACCATAGACAGGAAAGACACTGCCTTCTCGAACGCGCGTTGCCATGACAATCGGAATACCTTTCTGAATGATTTTATGTAGTTCTGGTGCTAAGTTATCATGAACATTGCCACATCCATAACCTGCAATGACAAGGCCTTGAGCGCCCTTTGTTATTGCATAGCTGAGCAGACTGGTATCAAAGCCCGGATAGGTGAAAAATAAATCTACTTTTGCCAAATGTTCTGGAAGAGAGAGTTCTGTAAAACGTCGTAAACGATTAAACCATTTTACTCTATTGTTTTCGATCACACCCAAGTGCCCCATTCGATCAACATCAAATGAATTTGGTAGATGCGTATTCATTTTAGAGAGGTAACTCGGTGCGTAGATATGTCCGTTAAAAACAACCATGACACCCTTGTGCTCATCGGATCCTGAGAGAATGACTTCAATAGCATGTTGTAGATTGCGAGGGCCATCTGTATCGTATTCGTCGGCAGAGCGCATGGCACCCGTGAGAATAATCGGTATTGTGCATTCTGCGATAAGACTTAAGAAAAAAGAGGTTTCTTCAAGCGTATCAGTACCATGTAAAATAATAATACCTTGATAAACCTGTTTCTTAAGCTTTTCATTTACAGTTTTAGCCAGTTGTAACCAGATGTCAGGCGTCATCAATCTACTATCCATATTGGAAAAGCGTTCTACTTCAATGCTGGCTTTTTTAGAGAGAAAGGCATTTTTTTTTAAATAAGCATCTACATCTAAGGTTGGAATGGCGCCCGTAGCAGGATGTGTCGTTTCACTTAAGATCGTGCCACCTGTGACAAGGAATAATATTTTTTTATTGTGTTGCATGAATAAATGTATCTCAGTAATTTAAGGTGTCACTTTTTCGTTGTGAAAAGCCAATAATAAGTAGGCCAAATAATACTAGAAAGAAGCTATTAGGGACAAGGATAGTATGTAATAAATAATTAGCAAACAATGTATACACACGTGCAGTTGGATGAATTTAATCAAAGAAAATATAATTATCAGGATGCGAGCAGTGGATAAAGTGACAAAAGAAAAAAGCTGGTATTTGTATATCATACAATGCAGAGATAATAGCCTGTACACAGGCATCAGTGTTGACGTGGAAAAGAGATTTCGTGAGCATGTTGAGCAAACGCCAAGGAGTGCAAAATATTTGCGTGGCAGGCAGCCATTGACTTTGGTCTTTGTTGCCTTAGTGGGGGAGAAGGCTCAAGCCTTGAAAATGGAAAATGCGGTCAAGAGACTTTCAAAACAATCAAAGTTAAAACTCATTCATTCCCCAAAAGCAGAACTTGCGTTATTTTCGTTGTTGAGCTGATCTTTCAATTCAAAAAGGACAGCCACATTAAGTTGCTTAGCTCAAAATTTTTGAGCTAGAATTCCTTTCAGTAATAGGGATATTTTTTAAGTTATGACTTTAGCTCGCTCAGAACAAATTGATTTGAATGCAACACCGTATTATCACGTCATGAATCGCTGTGTGCGCCGTAGTTTTTTATGTGGCTATGATGAGCTAACTAAAACTGATTATTCTCACCGTAAAACATGGATTGTCGATCGATTAAGATATTTAACGGATATCTTTGCCATCAAAATCTGCGCTTATGCCATCATGAGCAATCATTATCATGTTGTGTTATATGTAGAAGAAACGCAAGCGCAAGCGTGGTCAGAAGCAGAAATCATCCGTCGTTGGGCATCCATCTTTCCTAAAGATGCCGAAGAAAATAAGCACCTAAAACAGAAAATTCAACTTTGGAAAGAGCGACTCACCAGTATTAGCTGGTTTATGCGTTGCTTAAATGAAAAAATAGCGCGCGATGTAAACGAAGAAGATGATACTGCAGGAAGATTTTGGGAAGGACGCTTTAAATCCCAAGCTCTATTAGATGAAGGTGCGTTGTTAAGTGCAATGGTCTATGTTGATTTAAATCCAGTCAGAGCAGGTATTACAAAGACACCAGAAAAATCGGAGTTTACTTCCATTTATGAACGCATTCAGCATATTTCTAAGCAATTAAAGGTCAATAAGCCAAAATCCATTAAACAGCTTAAGCGCGAAAAAGCCAACATATACCCACAACAGATGATTCTTAGGTTAGGCGGCAAGCGTTCGAGCAATAGGAGTGTATACAAAATACATGACTATTGTGAGATACGCGAAGCCAACAACACCGAAGATTCATCTGTGAAGGGTATATACAATAATCTTACACAACCCAAATCCTTAGTCCCTTTTGCAAACATCTCAGAACATCATTCGCATGCCATTGATTTTAAATTGGTCGATTATTTAGAGCTTGTTGATTATACAGGACGAACGATTCGTGAGGATAAAGAGGCAGGTTCTATTCCTGAGCATCTTGCCCCTATTTTAACGCGATTACAATTCGAACCCATGAATTGGATTTCATTGGTTAAAAATTTAGCTAAAAGCTTTTCTCATGCGGTGGGGAGTGAAATTTTGCTGTTGAATTTTGGCAAAGGGGGGAGGAAAGGCTTAAAAGGCATTACTTGGGCAAAGAAATTATATTCAAGTACACACGTCGCTTAATTCAATCTACATTCATCCGTTAATCATTCCATAGATTATTCACAGTTAAAGTCACTAATGATGGTAGCAACTATCAATTCATTATTCGATTACAGCATGCTTATTTTTTTATTATTGTTTTTAAATATGGATGTCCTGAATTTTCATCCTGAATTTTCAATAGGGCGGTGTGCAAAAAGCTATCTAAATCGCATTGATGATAAGCGAAACCTGATAATTTAGTTGCTGATGATACTCTCTTACTGCTTCTTCTAGGCACTTGGCAAAGGCAAGCGTTGCTTGGTTAGGCGGTGTTTTTTTACCATATAAAGCATTTAAGAAAAAGCGACGTGTTTGCGCATGGGCTAAGGGGAGTGCTTTGAGTAATTTTCGTTGATGTAATAAATGATTCACGGGCATCCAGGCAAAGCCAGTACCTTCTTGCAGCAAACCAAGCGCTAAGTAACTGCTGGCAACTGTCCAGCAATGAGGCGCATCTACCCAGTCTTTATTCACAGAGGTGAGTTCTGCAGAATCGCGAACTATGAGTTGTGTGTAATTGCGGAGATCGTTAAGTCTTAATGTATGTCCCAAGTGATGTAAAGGGTGATCGATATGTGCGACTGCAATTTGAACAATCTGTATTTGACAGAATTCGACATGTCCTTTTGGTGCTTGAAAAGTGATGACAATATCTGCTGTACCTTTTTCGAGTCTTTCGAGTGCTCCAGATAGGCTTTCCTCATATATTTGTACGCGTGTATGCCCTAACAAGCTAAAGGTCTTCAACGCATTGGCCAGCGCTTGTCGTGGAAAAGGATCATCTAGCACAATGCTGATTTCTGCGGGCCAATCTTGTGTTGTTTTCTTTGCAATATTTTCAATGGACTTTATGTTTTCTAACAAAAGGTTGGCGCGATGGTAGAGTATTTGTCCAATAGGGGTAAGGACTGCTTTGCGTCCTTTGGTTTCTAAAATTTTTACATCCAGCTGAGATTGCAGTTGTGCAAGCGTATAGCTAATCGTAGACTGGCTGCGATGCAAATATTCTGCGGCCTGTGCAAAACCACCCTGTTCTAGCACTGCTTTGAGTACAAGCCATTGATCTAGTGTGGATTTTATTTTCATAATCGATAAATTAGATAGATTTTATCTAAAAAATAGCATTTATTATCTATTTTTTCAATATATTGTAGTGACCAATTTAAAAAATTGGCCGATAAAATCAATTATTATGCTTAACCTAAATATTGATGTCTTAAAAAATACTTTAAGGGTATATACACAAAATTAAGTGATATCGAGTCTAAGCACTCATTCTGTGTAAGGAAATGCCTCTTTGCGAACTCATTTTCTTTAGAATGTGGCGCGAAATAATAAACAGAGAAAATTATTTTACTGTAGAGAGAAGCTCATAAACTTTCTTTTGCAAGTCTACGAGAGAGTAAGGCTTTACTAAAATTTCAGGAATAAAACCCTTGGGTAGATCTTTCATAGAAAGTGATTCCTTAGCATAACCTGTTACCAGCAATATTTTAATATCTGCATTTGCTTTGATTGCTGCAAGTGCTAAATCTACACCGGTCATACCACCTGGCATAATCATATCAGAGAGTAGTAAATCAATATTTGAATTATTTTCAATAAGTTCTAATGCTTTGGGACCATTCGGAGCTTGCAAAATAATATGTCCAGCATTTTTAAAGAATTCTACAGTCATCTCACGTAGAGATTCTTCATCTTCAACAATGAGAATTGTTTTTGCATCATTTATTTGAGGGGTAATATCAGAAGATGTTTTCTCTTCCTTGGTTGTAGTGTGTATCGCTGATTTTGTTTTAGGCAAATAAAGAGTTACTGTTGTGCCTTGATTTGCTTCGCTTTGAATAGTGACATAGCCTTTAGATTGGTTGACGAAGCCATACACCATACTTAATCCAAGGCCACTACCTTTGCCAACTGCTTTGGTTGTGAAAAATGGTTCGAAGGCACGTTCTTGAATCTCTGGCGACATACCTTCCCCAGTATCGACAACAGATATTTTAATATAATCTCCAGGCAGGATTTTGGTTTTGCCTGAACGTATGGTGTCTATTGAAGTATAGTTTTCTGCTTTGAAGAATATCTTTCCTTGATAATGCATAGCATCGCGTGCATTCAGTGCTAGATTTAGAAGCGCTGTCTGTAATTGCATAATATCAACCCATACTGGCCAAATATCTTGGGAGATGTGCATTGTTATTTCGATGGATTCTCCTAGTGTTGGCTTAAGCATTTTAATAAAATTTGGCATAAGTTCATAGAAATTTACAATCTCAGGTTTTAATGATTTTTGCCTAGAAAAACCTAATAAGTGTTTTGTGAGTTCGCTGCCACGCTCTACAGCATTGAGCATAGAAGAAATGCGTTTTTGTTGTGAATTATTAAATGAAGATTCTATTTGGAGTAGTTCAATATTACCGCGAATGATCATCAAAATATTATTAAAATCGTGAGATAATCCACCAGTAAGCTGTCCTAAGACCTCCATTTTTTGTCCATGTCGTAATTGTTTCTCCATCTCCAGCTTTTCTGTTATATCTTGAATGATTCCTGTTATTTCTGTGGCTTCACCATTTCTACGACGTGTTGTTTTTGCTTCTAGATGAACAACTCTTTCAACATTATCTGTTCGACAAATAGTTTGTGTCTCTGAAATAGATTGCTGATTGCTGATCCGCTCTTGCATATCATGAATAAATCGCTTTCTATCGTGAGCGGGAATAAATTTAAGATAATCTTGAGCAGACATCCAAGCTTCATTATGGCTTTTACCTAGAATATGTAATGCTACTTCTGAACACCAAATCTTATTGTTTTCAAGATTCCACACCCAACCCCCTAGTTGGGCTAATTGTTGTGCGCGAGAAGAGAATGCTTGGATTTTTTGTATTTCTTTTAATCTCAGGCGTGCAATTTGAGTATTTTTTAAAGTGTAAAATAAAACAAATGACAGCATTAAACCGAGAATAATAATAGCGTTAGAGGTAATTATCTGATTATTATCTTTTAGTGCTAATGCAGGTTTTTCTACCTCAATTTTCCACTTTTGATCGTATAATGTAAAATCGAGCGCTATGATAGAAATGTTATTCGTTGTGGTTGAGTTTTTACCAAAGAAAAGCTCATTATTAACAGCGATGTGGAATTTATAATTTTTAATCATTTCGGTAGTAAATATGGGAGTGAGTAATGAGGAGAAATCGATAAAACCTAAAATAAAACCTTTGGGTTGATTATCTACATAGGAAGGGATGATAACCATTAAACCATTTTCCCCTTTGGGAAAGAGGATAGGTTTAATGATGAGTGATTTATGTTGAAGTGATTGCTCTTGAAGTAGTAATTTAATTTTTTTGAAGTCATTTGATTCTATCCAAAGTGTTTCTTGCGTCGGCGCAACATGTTGGATAGCATATTCTGTATTCATCCAAGCAATAGCCTCTAGTTTTGGTATTGCAGCTACAAGTGTATTGGCATTTGCCTCCCAGGCATCAAAGGACATGTGCGGCTGATTGTTCCAGCGGTTTTCCAATAAAACTAAAGCTTGTATTTTGTTATCTAGGGCAGATTTTATTTGTTCTTTAATATAATAGGCTGTTAAATTGGCTTTCTCATCAGATCCATAAATATTTTGAATCTTTAGTATTGTCCAAAGTAAGATTACACAGATCAGAGTACTGATTGTAATTAAATAAGGAGACCAATTTTGAATCATTATTCGGTATCTATCTGCCATATTATAAATAGTCATGACTAGACAGAAACTAAGGAGCAAGAATCCGATAGCAGTATTGGGCGCCATTGACGTAAATTGTTTCCAAAACAACAAAGAAGGTGTGTTGGCAAGATAGGAAAATAAACAGATCAGAGCAAGGCTGATAATACAAAAAGAACATAAAAAGCTTAAAAATAGATATATTTTATTTTGTTTTTTTTGGGATAGGCAAAAAAGTCCTAAGCTCACGAAAAGAAAAGCAATGGTTGTATTAGGAGCCATTCGGCCAGGATGTATTTGCAGTGTTAAATTATGAGGAGATATAATTAGATTATCTATATTTATATTAATTGCAAAGATATACTGAGATAATGTAAGTATGTTTAAACAGAAAAGAAGTAGACTGCATAAACATGAGAAATATAGCCATCGGCTTGAGTAATTTATAACAGCTAGACTTAATCCAGAGAGTATAAAGCAAATAGCACTGTTGTAAACCATGGGGGTAACTTGTGGTGTGGTTTGAATAAGGAAATCTAGTTTAAGGTGCCAACCAATGATAACAAGAAACCCTAATAATAAGCTTGCAAAAGCTAGAAATAACGCGTAATAGCGCGCATTCAATTGTGCTTGATGCATGAGTGTTATACCCACTTACAATGTAATTTGTCATCACAGTTATGTTGAAACCACTGGAGTAATGTATCGGCCGGCAATGGCTTGGATATGAAATACCCTTGTGCAATATCACAGTTTAATGTTTTAAGATGTTCGAATGTTTCTTTGTCTTCAACACCTTCTGCAACAACATTTAGTTCTAGACTATGCGCAAGCTCAATAATAGATTTTGTGATTTTTTGTGCTTGAGTATCTCTACTTAGCTTCATGACGAAAGATTTATCTATCTTCATTTCGGAAAATGGTAGCCGATGCAATTCGATAAACGAAGAATAACCTGTACCAAAATCATCCAAAGAGATCTGAAAACCTTTTAATCGCAAACGTGTTAAAATATCCATGGCAATCTGGGGCTGACTCATAACCGCTGTTTCAGTGACCTCAAAACAAACATTTCCTGGATTGATCTTGTACTGATTTGCGAGAGCAATAATTTCATCTGTTAAATTCAAATCATCTAAGTTACTAGCCGATAGATTGATAGAAATATTTATGTTCCAAAGATTTAAAGAACGAGCATATTGTTGGAATGCCATTTCTACAATAAGTCGTGTAAGAGGTACAATCAGACCAGAAGACTCTGCAAGTGGTATAAATTGATCTGGGAATATAATTTTTTCTGGATTGACCATCCACCGAACTAATGTTTCTAAATTGATTATTTTGGAGCTTTTTAAACAAATCATGGGTTGATAATGCAAAACAAGCGCTTTGTTTTCAATTGCTTTTTCTAAGGTATCATTATTGGGCTGAATGGAAGCACTTTTTATATGCTCTAGAATTTCTATCAATGCTTGAATTGGTAATGGTTTAGGGTAATGCCCAAGCATATTGAGCTGATAGTTAAGGCCAAGGTTAAAAGCGGTTGAGCGAATTTTTTCATCATGGCCACTCACAATAATAATAGGTACTTTACACTCTATTTCAGAAAAAGATCTTAAAAATTCTATACCATCATGTGAAGGAATACCTAAGTCTAAAATAATCAATGTGGGAGGCGAGGATAAAGTATATTGTTTAGCATCTTCTATTTGATTTGTGATAAAAGAATCATAGCCAGAGGATTTGGCAATGTCCGCGAGCAATGCAGAGACATCAGGATCGTCATCAATAATTAAAACTGTATTATTATTCATACGCTTGTCTGTGGCGTTTAAGATTATAAATTATAGATATATAGTTATATTCGGAAAAAAAAAGAATAACTGTAGCTTTAAACTAAAATATATCATTTTTAAGTGTGTATACTCATCTCATAGCAGCCGATTTTTACTCGCAAGGAGCGCAATGTAGGTGGGGGGCAAGGAAGCGCTCTCCTAGGCATGCATATATAGTGCAGACTTAAGATGAGAGGAGCGTCGCCCCAAAAACCTAACATTCTCATGTGAAGAGTATATATGTGCAGTCATGTGTTGCTTATGATGGTCAACAATAACTTGTCTTTGAGCCTCTTTGTTCTATCACATTCTGTGGGTCTTTGAATAATGATAATCACTTGGGCTAGAAAGTATCAGCACAACGATATATTTTGAGGATGATGGGGCATTGAGCATATATCCTTGTCTCTTGTATGTATAGACACATGAATATGCATCTATTGATTGGCTTTTGAGGTATCTGGCTAGTTGGGTAACTGATAGTTATTGTATTGTTGCATGCTCTAAATAAATGAGTATGAGCCTATGCTGGTTATTCTTGTCTCGTTCATTAGGCTGATTGCCATAACCGCACGGGTATAAAAGAATCAGTCTGTTATGCGTTTTTGCGCCAAGCACCTGACAGGACGATTTTCCTTTCTGTGGCTTGTCTTGATCCTGCTGGCATGATCATGGAGATATGCTTGTAAGGTGTTGTACCTTCTGGTACAGAACTACTACGCTATGCTGACAGACTGGAGAATAGTACTGCCTGTTTAATGAGACACGGAATACGGGTGAGTTTAGCAAACTGTCGCATTGTTTTATTATTTGCAATCTTAATGCTGCTATCATCATGATAGCGATTTTACTTAATAAGTATGACAATGCTTCATTCTGTTTAAAGCTACCAGCCGTTCTTAAAATATATTAAGCGTTAGCTTGTGCTCTAGGCCAAAAAAGCACCTCTACAAAAATGAAAGGCTGGGGAAATTTTAGTTGGAGGCAATAGGGGAGTCCATCTTGTATGCTTACCTTTTCCTGGGGCACTACAGTGCCAAATTGAATGTTTGAGACACCTCAGAAATTGCAGCAAGTCCCGCATTTGACGGAGGTTTGCACTTTGTCTTTTTTTCTTAAGCGTTTAAGGCTTTCAGTATTTACCTAAAGCAAAGATCTATGATAAAAGGTTGTCTTAAATCAAGGGTAGATTCTTCTGTCCTCACCACCTTAAAACACAGTGGTTAAACGGGTTGCGCAACCAACCTATTTTTAAAAAGCTCGGTAAGTTTCGAGGCAAGTTATGTCTAATAAAATTGGCTTTTGGTCTGTGTTTGAGTTGGTGTCAATTAGCCAGATTGGCTCTGGCCTCGTGCTTCCTGCCAGCTTAGCGTTTTACGGCAAACTCACCTTAATAGGTTGGATCATTTCCAGCATGGGCGCAATTTTATTAGCCGTCATGTTTTCTGAGTTATGTGTGCGCTTTCCAAGAACAGGTGGACCTAATGTTTATGTCCATGAAGCATTTGGATCTTCTGCCGCATTTTTTACTGGCTGGACCTATTGGGTTATCTCTTGGATCAGCACAATTGCTATTGTGACATCAGCGGTAGGTTACTTAACCCCGTTTATAGGTGAGCAGTCTTCCCAAGTATATTTTGTGCTGGAAGCCTTGTTAATGATTGCGATTTGCGCTTTTAACTGTAAAGGGGTAAGCGCTGCAAGTCGTACTAAATTTGTTGTCATTGCTTTGAAGATGATCCCGCTTATCGTCGTGCCTGTCGCGGCATTGTTCTTCTTTGATAGTGGTAATTTTGCTAAACTTGAGATTGAGCCAGAAGAGACCTCTTCTGTTTTAAATAGTGTGGTTATTCTCACTTTTTGGGGATTTATCGGTTTTGAGTCAGCAACCACGGCTGCCAGCGAAGTAAGCAATCCTAAGCGTATTATTCCACCAGCCTTAATTATTGGCACTATTTTTGTTGCCATTGTTTACTTTATCTCAAGTCTGGGAATCATGGGCGTTATTCCAAGTGCTGAACTCATCAATTCTGAAGCACCTTATGCAGATGCTGCGAGAATTGTTTTTGGTGGATACTGGTATCTGTTTATTTCCTTGGTTGCCGCCATTATTTGCATTGGTGCTATTAACAGCTGGACTTTAGCGAGTGGTCAGATTGCTCTGGGTATTACCCAAGATGGCTTGATGCCAAAGTTTTTTGCACAAACCAACAAGCATGGTGTGCCTGTGGTGCCCTTGATGATTAGTTGTATTGGCTCAATATTTTTTCTATTTTTGACTCAAAATGAAAGCTTAACAGAGAAAGTAAATACCATTATAGATTTATCTGTTGTCTCTTTTTTATTTGTTTATGTATTGTGCTGCTTGGCTTTCTTGAAAATTATTTGGCAAGAAAAGAAAGTCATTCCTCTATGGCAGTGGTTATGTGGCTTAGTTTCTTTAGGGTTTTGCCTGTGGATTATCGCTTCTACACCCGTGATGACCTTATTACTTTCAAGCTTATTTGTATTCAGTGGCTTGCCCGTGTACTTTTTTCGACGTAAAAAATTAAAGCGGATGATTATGAATCCGGTCGTGACAGAAGCGGCATTAGCAGAATAAAGCCGCTTCTCAATGATGGAGACAAGGCTAAAGATTGCTTAGACTTGTATAAAAACCTTCCTTTGTTAGAATGTGCCTCAATGTTGTGTAGTTACACTGAGGATAGATTTTATGCTAGATTTTCAACCCACACCCTCATCACTCTTTAACCCTTATTATAGTCCTGCGCTTAAACCTGTTTTAGATGAATTGGTGGCAAGATTGCATCGCACCTTTCCCAATTATCATCTGCAACGTAAAGCGACTTTAGAGGCAATACAATTTGTCCTCAATGCCAATGTTCTTAATATTCATGATCTAAAACAAAATCCTGAACGTTTTTTCTTTACTTTTGAATTATTAGGTCTTGCGGGTGGGGGATCTTTTGCAACAGCTTTAGGTGTGCAATATTTATTGGCGGGTGGTTCTTTGTTAAATCTTGCTTCTCCAGAACTCTGTGCACATTATCTTCCTGACATTGCAAAGGGCAATCTTTGGGGATGTTTGGCGATGACAGAGGTAGGGCATGGTTCTAATGTCAAAGGTATTGAGACAACGGCGCGATATGAGCCTGAGTCAGATCAGCTGATCATCGATAATTTTAATTGGGTTTATCAAAATGGAAAATTGCAATATTGGGATGATGAGCAAGCAAGATATCACAGCTTAACTGCAAGAAAATGTTGGATAGGAAATTCAGGGTATGCGCATATTGGGGTTGTGATTGCGCAATTGTTTGTTCCTCATGAGGGAGAATGGGTGCATAAAGGCCCGCATGCTTTCTTGGTGCCAATGCGTAATGTCGTTACGAATGAGCCAAAAGCAGGTGTTTCGGTTGAAGATATGGGCGAGAAAATGGGGCTTAATGGTGTATATAATGGTCTCATTCGTTTTCAAGATGTTCGTATTCCGCGTGATAACTTAATGATGCACAATATTGTCTCGCTCTCAAATCAGGGCGTGCATCAAAAATTAGTAGCAGCTCCAATGTTGAGTTTATACAGTAGCATTCAATATGGTCGCACTTTTATTGCGGCAACCAGCCATTCTCTGATCAATGTCAATTTGAGTATTTTAATGCAAATGCGTGACAGTCATCGCTTATCGCCTAATGCAGCAACATTGGCAAAATGGATTGCGCGTACCTATGGCCTGCATTTTGCAAAAAAACACTTATTTCAAGCCTTAAAGCAAGGTGGGAACGATACGCTTGCGACAGGTATGAAAGTATTGACGACAGAGTATGCACATAAATTATTAGATGAGATGCGCTATTATTATACTTCCGCGCACTCTTTTCCTGTATTAGGTCATAATTTAGAGTTTGTATTCAAAGATTGGGTTGCAAGCTGCACTTATGAGGGAGACAATCCTGTCATAGCGCAAAAAGTGCCTGGTGATCTCTTGATTTCGCTGATGATGATGACCAAAGGATTTAATTTTTCTCGAGACGTGCCAATGATTTGGAAAATGTTTAATCAAATACGACCTCGTCTTTGGGGGGAAACGCCACTGCTGGAGCATATGCAGCAAGGATGTTGGTATTTGGTATTGGCTTTGAGTTTAAAGTTGCAATCAGGCTATGACAAAGCACTGTCTAAAGAGGAAAAAGAAGCACATCAAGCACGTATTTGGAATGATTGTCAGATATTCATTATTAAAATGGCACATCTTTGGACAGCTTTATCGGTATTAGAAATATTTTCCAAAGAGGCTTCATCGCACACGAATGAAAAGATGAGAGATTTAGCAGAGTATATGGCAACCTGTGTCTATCAAGAAGAATTCGTGCAGGCCTTTTTTCATTCCGAAGCTTTAAAAGAACAATATGCTTTTCAAGGCACAGATAAATTGACGACTCTATTGAAGTATTGTTTGTCCAAAGTGGATGGTTTTGTGCCAACGCAAGCATCTTTTAAGCGTTTAAAAGAACAACAATCAGAATGTTTGCAAAGACTCGTACCGCATTTTAATGATTTTGAGAAGGAATTGGTGGGGCAAAGTGACTTTGTTGCATTACTGCGCAAGCGCTTATTTACTCTACCAGAGAAGGAAGTGGATATTGATGGTTTGATGGAGGGCATGCGGCATTTAACGATATGGCATGATTTAAAGCGTGGCACCAAAGCACCTGTTTCAGCGTCTGCGACAGATGAGCTGTCTTTGTCAGAACCTATCTATTCAGCGCACCTGCGGGCAAGGCTCTAGAAAGCAATTCATATTTTTAGTCAAGTAACTTTTTTAATTAATTGAAATATATAGCTTTATTTAGAATTGATGATTGCCTATCTGTCACAAAAGATAGGCGCTCATTTATCTTTAAGATGTGATATACTGAGCAGCTTAACTTTGGCAAAAATCACAGTGACTACTTGTCCTAAAACCCTCGCAAACGAAGGAGAAGAGACTTTCCCTCGTACAGAGTGTGTAGTTACAAAATAAATTCATCTTTTTCAGGAATTCTCATGACATTTAAATCTCTTGGTTTAATCGAAGCCATTCTCCTTGCAGTTGAAGAAAAGGGTTATCAAACACCTTCTCCTATTCAGGCACAAACCATACCTGCTATTTTGCAAGGTAAAGATGTGATGGCTTCTGCACAGACAGGAACAGGTAAAACGGCAGGTTTTGTACTGCCTATATTACAAAAATTAAGTAAATTACCACCTGTCAAACCGCGGTATATCCGCACATTAATATTGGCGCCTACGCGTGAATTAGCCGCGCAAATTGAAGAAAGTACTTTTGCATATGGCAAGAATTTAAAATTAAAATCAGCGGCTGTATTTGGTGGTGTAAAAATCAATCCTCAAATTCAAGCTTTAGAACGCGGCGTAGATATTTTGATTGCAACCCCTGGCAGATTAATGGATCTCTATGAGCAAAATGCAGTAAAATTTAATGAGTTAAGCGTTCTTGTCTTAGATGAAGCAGATAGAATGCTAGACATGGGATTTATCAAAGACATTCGACGTGTGTTGTCGTTGCTTCCTAAAAATAGACAAAATCTTTTATTTTCTGCCACTTTTTCGAATGATATTTTTGCCTTAGCAAAAGGCTTATTGCATAACCCCATTGAGATCAATGTAGCACCTAGAAACACTACCGCAAAAGGTATCTCTCAAGTTGTTTATCCTGTTGATAAGATGCGCAAAGCAGAACTCTTAAGTCATTTGATCCAAACAAAGCAGTGGTATCAAGCGCTGATTTTCTGCCGTACCAAACATGGCGCAAATAAGCTGGTTAAATCTTTGCATTTAGATGGCATTGAAGCGCTTGCTATCCATGGCAATAAAAGCCAAGCTCAGCGCACAAAGGCACTCGCTGAATTCAAACAGGGTAAAATTCAAATTCTAGTAGCAACCGATATTGCTGCACGCGGACTAGATATTGATCAGCTCCCCTTTGTGGTTAACTTTGATTTGCCCAATATTCCAGAAGACTATGTGCATCGTATTGGTCGTACAGGTCGGGCAGGCGCAGAAGGTCAAGCAATCTCATTGGTCAGTGCGGATGAAATTAAGCAATTGCTTGATATTGAACGATTGATTAAAGCTAAAATTCAGCGTCAAGAAATTGATTCCTTTGAGCCTAGACATAATTTGCCCTCTCCTGCGGAAAAAAGTCATCATCATACAAAGCCGGTAAGACGTACGGGTGGAAATGCGCAGCGCCCACAAGAGCGTCGCTCTCATTCCTCTTCTACAGAGAGAACAGGTAGTGGCAATAGAGGTAGAAGTTCTGAACAACCTTCTAGTGCGCCCTTTAGAGCCAGACAAGAAGATAATAGAGCAAAACCTGCAAGAAGTTTTGAAAGAAGAGCAGAGTCTGGCTTTAAACCACGCGAAGAAAAGCCCACAAGAGGCAGAAATTTTGAGCAAGGTTCTGGTGCGCCCTTTAGAGCCAGACAAGAAGATAATAGGGCAAGACCTGCAAGAAATTTTGAAAGAAGAGCAGAGTCTGGTTTTAAAGCACGTGAAGAAAAGCCCACAAGAGGCAGAAGCTTTGAGCAAGGTTCTGGCGCGCCCTTTAGAGCCAGACAAGAGGATAATAGGGCAAGACCTGCAAGAAATTTTGAAAGAAGAGCTGAGACTGGCTTTAAATCACGTGAAGAAAAGGCTGGTCAAGGTAGAGGTTTTGAGCAGGGTTCTAGAGCGCCGTTTAAAAAGCGCAATACTGAAAATCCCAATGAAAGAACAAGAGAATCTTCTCGTCAGCGTAAAAAACTAGCGCGAGAAGAATATGGACACGAAGAGTAGATATAGCTTCTAAGCTAATATGAGTGATTTAACAGTAAGATTGTATCTGTACAAATGCAATCTTGCTGTATAGTCTTCGCATATGAGTTTTACCCGCAAGGGGCACAATGTCAGGGGTGTTGTCTTCGCCCTCTCGCAATCCTCATGTACTAATATGTACACTCCGGTTGCTCGAGGCTTGACGCCTACCCGAAAACTCATGTGCTGTGACTATAACTCTCTATCTTCTTTGAAGTTGGCGTAATTTCCAAGCTTTTGCAATCTGTATACGCCAGAAAATTCGCACTGAAAAATTGCCAATAATAGCAAGTACACCACCACAGACAATGCTGCCAAGAAGTAGTGGCTCCCATATTTCTTTACAGATCCCCCATGAATGAAAATGTACATCTGTCATCGACATACCTAGTATTTTAGCGCCCACAAAATAAGCAAAGCCAAACATAGGTACCATAGTGAAGGGGTTAACAATCCATACTAATAATACAGCAATGGCTAAGTTTGCACGCAACCAAATGGCAAATAGCGCGGCAATCAGCATATGGCCTACGAAAGGGATATAAGCAACAAATAAGCCGATACTGACAGCCGTTGCTACAGAATAGCGATTTAAATGCCAGAGGTTTGGATTTGTTAGTAGTGTGCCAAAAAGTTTGAGTACTTTGTGATTTTGTAATTGATGAGGATGGGGTAGGAATCGTTTAATAAATTGCTTTGCCATATCTAAACGTTCCCCCCTTAGATGCAGATAATTCAAAACCTAAGATCATAGGCGCTTAAGCAACTTTTGTCTAGTCTGTTGGCCTGGTGAGCTACCCCATTTGTCTCATATGCTTTAGCTATATATACTTATTTTTTCAGATATTTAAATAAATTTAATAGCGATCATGTAAAGAATTATCTATTCCTCATTGATATGAAAAATGATATGCGTATATATTCAAAATTATAGAAAAATACAGCATCATTTTTATATTTATAGAGAAGTGAGTATAAGATTAATCAGCCAGTGCCTTTCATTTTATTAGGACCTTTGAGTGCATCTTTCTCAATGTATTCAATAATAGCGCCCGCTACATCTTTGCCGGTGGCTTCTTCAATGCCGCGTAAGCCAGGAGAGGAATTGACTTCTAAAACAAGAGGGCCATGTGCAGAGCGAATAATATCAACACCGGCAACATCTAAGCCCATGACTTTGGCAGCACGTACAGCGAGCTGGCGTTCTTCTGGTTTTAATTTGACGAGTGTTGCTGTGCCTCCTCTGTGTAAATTGGATCGGAATTCTCCTTCTACAGCAGAGCGTTGCATAGCAGCGATAACTTTGTCATTGACGACAAAGCATCGAATATCAGAACCATTAGCTTCTTTTATAAATTCTTGCACAAGAAAATTAGCATCTAAACTTCTAAAAGCATTGATCAATACTTCAGCGGCTTTATTGGTTTCCGCCAAAACAACGCCACTGCCATGCGTGCTCTCGATGATTTTTACAACGAGAGGGGCACCTCCTACAAAGGAAATGAGTTCATCCGTTGCATCCGCAGAATGCGCATAACCTGTGATAGGCATCCCCACACCTTTGCGTGCAAGTAATTGATGAGCGCGTAATTTATCTCTTGAACGCGTAATCGCAATGGATTCATTCATGCAGTATACGCCCGCAACTTCAAACTGACGTAATACAGCAGTGCCATAGGCAGTGACAGAGGAGCCAATTCTTGGAATAACTGCATCAAATTTCAGTAATTGTTTTTTGTCTCGAGCCTTATAAAAAACAGTTGGCTTATTGGCAGTGATATTCATATAGCAATTCAGTACATCTATCACCTTTGCATCATGCCCACGCTCCGTTGCAGCTTCTACCAGTCGTCTGGTGGAATACAACTTAGCGTTGCGTGATAGAATACCAATTCTCATGAATGCGCTCCTATAAATTTAAGAAATTTTGTATGTTAAATTGCAAACATAGATAAAAGCTTGCTGTCTATAGCAAGTGACGTGTTGCTTAACATGGTTAATCGTATTAAAAAAAGACAAGGTAAATAAGAAGGCTCTCATAATAAACATATTATGGGTAAAAGCCATTCCTTCTGCATTTTTTTCTTAGCACGAATAAGTTATCATTCAAAATAATTGTTTTTATATCACCCTTTTAGATTGAGTTTGTAAAGCTAGAGCTGCATTAGAAGTGGTGGGTGGGGTGTGTTGTTCTCCACAATAATTTTCAATGATTTGCCATGGCCCAGGGTGATAAAGTGTCACAATAGGTTGCTTGAGCGATTGATCAACATCGAGCCATTCGAAAGAATCAATGATGTCATCTGTTGTTGTTAATTTTAATTCATTGAGCTTTGCAATCAAGTCGCTCAGTTCGGCATCATCGTTTGTTTGCTTTGCGGTGTCTTGTTTTACGCACGTTGTAGTGAAAGTCGCTTGTAATACTGGTTTTAGGACATGGGGTCCTAATAGATGCTTTCCTGCTTTGCGACCACAAAAAGCACCAAAGCTTTTGGCAGGCCCCTCCATCAGAAAATAGGTTGGCAAAGTGAACAAAGACGGCGGTCCCATAAAAATCACAAAGGCACCGGCGGCAATACTTGATCCAATGGTCGCTCCGGTGCCTTCCATGAGATCGTTCATTGTAATGTTCAGTATATAGTTACCAGCGCTATTGATAGCTGCCTTGGTAGAGTCTTTGATTCTGGTTTGAATCGTTTTGTAGTTTAGCTGATAGCCATTACTGCTTGGATTAACAACCACAAAAGACAAATCACTTAGTTCTTCTTCGTTACCTATAAAAACGAGTGGTTGATCTAGAAAATGCTGCTCTGGTTTGGGTGAAATAACCCACCAAAAGAGGCGTTTGCTCGCAGAGCCTGTGGCGGTCATGAGGCTGTAACGTAAAGGTGTTGATATCCAAGCGGGTGCAACAAGGTTCAATAAGCCATATTCCGCTGCATAGAGACCAAATCTTTTGGCTGTAGATGCTAAGAAATTATTAAGCGTGATTTGTTTTAAGAATTCGAGCAACAAAACCAAATCCTTTTGATCTTATCATAAGGGTATAGTATCGGGTTGTCTTTTAGGAAGCGAATTTAGGTGTGCAAAAGAGAGGGGGACATATTGAAAAAGAGGCAAAAAAAAAGCAAGGCTAAGTTAATAGACTTGCTTTTTTAGTGATCGGCTTAATTCAAAAGAATTAACTACCAGCCACCACGGCTTCTACCAGCGCCACCGCTAGAACGGCTGCTACCACCGGCTTCACGCTCTTTTGCAATATTTACTTTCAGATTTCGGCCCATGAATTCTTTGCCGTTGGTGCTAAGTGCATTTTGTGCATCAGCTTGGTTTTCGAAGCTGACGAAAGCAAAACCTCTTGCTTTACCAGTTTCACGGTCTTGAGGAATAATTACTTCACTGATAGAACCGAATTCAGAATAAAATTGACGTAAATCATGTTCTGTAACTGAGTAGCTCAAGTTACCAACATATATTTTAGTTTGCATAGCATGTTACCTTAGATATATTGAAAATTAACAGGACAGAGTACTTAAAGCGAACATATTGCTTTAATATGGACTTTGTCTGACCTCGCACTATATCTCAATCCCATGAAATTGCAAGTATCTGAGACCAAAGGTGTGCAATTCCCGATAATTTCTTTTAATTTCGCAAAAAGTCATCAAACTAAGAATATTTTGCTGGACAGCTCTCTCAGCAAGAGAGCCTTAGCTAGAGCTTTCGTAGATTAATCATATTGGGCAGGAGCTGATATAATGCCCCTCCCAAGATAAAGTCGGTGCTGTGATCCTTATGCCAATCTTAACTTTAAAAAACATTTATTTCTCTGTTGGTCAGTTTCCCTTACTGGATAAAGTAAATCTGGATATTCATCCCAAAGAGCGCATTGCATTGATTGGTCGTAATGGAGAAGGTAAATCAACTTTGCTCAGAATGCTTTCTGGAAAGATTAGTCCTGAATCGGGAGAAATACTAAAACCAAGCTATGTACGGATTTCTCGGCTTGCACAAGAATTGCCAGAAGTAGGTGATATGACCGTGTATGAAGCGGTGTCAGATGGTTTGAGTGATCTCAGAGATTTATTGCTTCAATATCACCATTTAACAGCGCAACTTGAAGGGCATGATGAAGCATGGATGAATCAAGTGCATGATCTGCAAAAGAAAATAGAGCATTTAGATGGCTGGCAGATTCAATTACGCATTGAAAAAGTTATACAAGCACTTTCCTTGCCAGCAGATGCCAAAATGTCTGCTTTATCTGGAGGTTGGAGAAGGCGGGTTGCATTGGGAGCGGCTTTGGTACAAGAGCCGGATATTTTATTGTTGGATGAGCCAACCAATCATTTAGATCTTGCCGCCATTCAATGGTTAGAAGGATTATTGCTCAACTACCCTAAGACTATTATTTTTATTACCCATGATAGAGCATTATTACGCAAGATAGCGACGCGTATTGTGGAATTAGATAGAGGAAAACTCACCTCATTCCCTCCAGAATATGATGTCTATTTGCAACGTAAAGAACAGATGATGATGGAAGAAGAGCGCCATAATGCGCTGTTTGATAAAAAATTATCAGATGAAGAACAATGGATTCGTCAAGGCGTCAAAGCAAGAAGAACGCGAAATGAGGGGCGTGTACGCGCATTGATTGCTTTGCGTGAAGAGCGCTCACAACGTAGAACCATTAAAGAAAAACCAAAATTTGAAATTAATGAAGCTATTACCAGTGGTAAAACTGTTATTCAAGCAGAGAATGTCTTTTTTGGTTACCCGGGACGCAAAGCGCTCATTAAAGATTTTAGTTTTACCATTCAACGTGGCGATAAAATTGCCATCGTAGGTCAAAATGGTACCGGCAAAACCACATTGGTAAAATTACTGATGGGTTTACTAGAACCTACCGCAGGTACCATCAAACATAGTCCTAAGAACCAAGTTGCTTTCTTTGATCAAAATCGAGAGCATTTGGTACCAGAGGCAACCGTTATGGAAAATGTTGCAGAAGGAGATGATCAAATTGAAATTCAAGGCCGAACAAAGCATGTGATTGGCTATTTGGGTGATTTTCTCTTTTCTCCTGCAAAATGCAGAATGCTTGCCAAAACATTATCGGGTGGAGAGCAAAATCGATTAATGTTGGCAAAACTCTTTTCTAAAACAGCGAATCTTCTTGTTTTGGATGAGCCGACCAATGATTTAGATATAGAGTCATTAGATGTGTTAGAAACATTGTTGCTTAACTATCAAGGCACAGTCATCATTATCAGCCATGATAGAGAATTTATTGATAACATTGCGACCCACTGCATCGCCTTTGAAAAAGGTGGGCAAATTAGCATTAATGTCGGTGGTTATACTGATTGGTTAGAGCGGCGAGAGCAGTTTGAGAAAAATCAAGCCAAGGCTTCGCAACAAACAAAAAATCACAAAACGACAAAGCCTGTTGAGACAAACAAAGCAACTGCTAAATCAAAATTAAGTTTTAACGAGCAACGGGAATTGTCTACTTTATTATCAAGCATTGAAAAACTTGAAGCGACGATTAAGCAACTAGAAAATCGTATGTGTGATGCAGGTTTTTATCAACTGCCACAAGAAGAGATTCATTCTGTGACGCAGCAACTAGAAAAATTAAAAGCGGAGTTGTCTGTGGCTTATGTGCGCTGGGAAGAATTAGATGCTCGTGCATAGTGCACTGTATCCAGTGCACTTGAGTATAAGTGCATTATTGAGCACATGCCAGTATGCTCAATTGTGCCAATAAGAACTCAGAACATTCGGGCAGCGAAGGCACCAAGCCAAACTGCAAGCAAACAAAGTAAAGTGTTGAGTATGATATTGATTAAGCCGAAGGACCAAGCACCTTGTTCAAATAAATGCAGTGTTTCAATAGAAAAGGCAGAGAAAGTGGTATAGCCACCTAAAAAGCCTACCAGTAATAAGGGGCGTAGGATGAGGGACAGAGAATGAAAGCGATTCAATATCAAAATGAATAAGAAGCCAATAAGTAGACAGCCACTGACATTTACAAGCAAGGTGCCCAAGGGAAAAGATTTTCCTGTCCAATGATGTGTGGTACTGGATACCCAGTATCGCAACACCCCGCCTATACCGGCGCCAATGAAGATAAGTAGAGAATGGTTCATGCGCATCGTCCTTTGCGGATATTTTTGAGCGAAGGGATTTTAAAAAAAATCCATCTGCTCACGTTAGTGAGCCTCTTCCCTTGCCTCCAAGGGAAGATAGCTATATTCCTTCATTTCTTAACTGAGCGGTACTATGTTATTGAGTGGCTTATAGTGCAGTGGCTTCAGATTTACAAACGGTTTGTTGTTTGTCTTTCAAGAAAAAGATAGTGAAGCCCGTTGCAGCCAGTATTAAGCCAATAGGAATAATACTCAAACCAAAAGTAAAGGATTCAACACTGTAAAGTGGCTTACTGTTATAGTAAGCGTTATCCCAGAATAGATTAATGACTTTGCCGATGATGCTATGAAAAACATAGCCAAAGGTCATGATAATCATGTTGGCAATGGCTGTGGTTAAACTGACCAGTCTCTCTGAAACATAAGTAGATGCTTTATAGATGGCGAGAATTTGATAGGCGCACAAGACACCCACAAGTCCAAAGGCAACAGACATATAGGTCACGGAGAAGTAGCCTAGTAACAGAATGGAGAAAATACCTCCCATACCCAAAGCACTGACAATGATAATTTCAAAATAGGCTTTTGTCTTTTCTGCGAATAAACTCATTGCAGTTGAGCCTACACACATACCCAGGAAGATCAGCGAGGGCATGGTTGCGGCTAATGCATCTGATAAACCATAAGCAGTCATCAGGTATTGTTTACCCCAAACATCGGCGAAGCCTTCTAAAGGCCCAACCATCATACCGGCTAATAAACAGATGGTAAGTACTTTCTTATTAGTAAGAACGGAACGTATATCTTGCCAAGCGGGTGTAGACTCTGTAGCAGTTGTAATCGCTGGAACTACCCAATAAGTAATGCAGGCCAATACTACGCCTAAAGTAGCAATGATTTTAAGAACTGTTTCATAGCCAAAGGTATTTAACATGTAGTTGATAGGTTGGCCGCCATAAATAGCACCTAATAAGCCTATGGTGACAGAAAAGCCGAGCATGCGTGTAAAGCGTTGTTCACTAAAGGTCATGCGAATAACTTTAAACACCCCTAAAATAGCTGCGGATGAACCAATACCAATTAAGAAACGACCTAAGACAGGGTAAATCCATACGTCGCTGGCAAGCATTGGAATAATACCAATCACGGTTAAAATCATGCAAATAGGCAGAATTTTCTTTGGTCCATATTTATCAAGCAATAAGCCTAGGGGTATGTGCATACCTGCATAGCCCAAATAATAAAGACCTGAATATTGGCCAAACACGCCTGCATCAATGTGATATTTTTGCATGATGTCAGGCATCATGATGTTGGGTAAGACCCTTAAGATGTACTGGTAAGCATAAAAAAATGAAGCCAAAAACCAAACGAACCAAGCAACTGAATTTTTCTGCTTAACAGCCATGGGTACCTCTAGAGCTTTAGAATTATTATTTTTTTCTTAATAGTAAATGAGCAATATAAAACACCAGGCCACTGGCCGGATAGATGTAAATTAATTCAATTTGATAAAGAGTAAGCCATCCAAATCTAACATGTTTAAATAGCTTACTCAAGCTTGCTACAGGGATTAACAGATAGAATGGTAGAAAAACACGAGGTTTAGCAGGATGTCTATACATCTTATACATTACAACAAAGGCTATTAAAGATTGACACACTTGCGTTTCGCTTCTTAGAATAGCCCCTCTGATCACCTTCCATCTGTCCCCTTCTCAAAGAGTTAGTAATGAAACTTGAAATAAGCGCTGAATTTGAAGACGCCATTGATCAAATGGAACATAGCCAAGATCATTTGTTTATTACAGGTAAAGCAGGTGCAGGCAAATCGACTCTGTTGGATTACTATTGCCAACATTCTCAAAAAAATCCAGTTGTTTTAGCACCTACAGGTGTTGCTGCACTCAATGTCAAAGGGCAAACCATTCATAGCTTTTTTAATTTTTATATTGATGTGACCGTTGAAAAAATAGTCAATAAAGAAATTGAGCCTTATGCTAAACGCTTATATAAAAAACTCAAAACCATTATCATCGATGAAGTATCGATGGTAAGAGCAGATTTATTAGATTGCGTAGATGCTTTTTTAAGACTCTATGGCCCAGATGAATATGAGCCATTTGGTGGCGTGCAGATGATTTTTGTGGGAGATTTGTATCAGTTACCACCTGTTGTTACGCAAGATGAGAGACATATTTTCAAAACGCATTATGAATCTCCTTTTTTCTTTAGCGCGCATGTGTTCAAAGAAATCAGTTTTAAGTGCATTGAATTGACGAAAATATATCGTCAAAAAGATGAACATTTTGTCAAACTCTTAAATCAAGTCAGAAACAATAACATTAACTTTGACGATCTCAAGAACCTGAATCAGCGTTATATTCAAATAGATGCGCAACACAATACAGAGGATTTTTATATACATCTCACAACCACTAATCAAAAGGCAGATGAAATCAATCAAGGCCATTTAGATAGATTGCCTGGTGAATTGTATGCCACAAAAGCAAAAGTAGTGGGGGATTTTACACGAGAATATTTTCCAACCTTAGAAAGAATGCAGTATAAGGTGGGGGCGCAAGTGATGTTGATTAATAATGATGCCAATAAACGTTGGGTCAATGGTTCCATTGGTGTGATCAAAGCAATTACTGAGAAAAGCGGCAAAAAAACACTCATGGTTCTTTTGCAAGATAGCAAAGAGCAAGTAGCCGTTCAGCCCTTTACCTGGGAAGTATATCGTTTTTCTTTGGCGGATAATAAAATTGTATCAGAGCCTGTCGGCACTTTTACACAATTTCCCGTTAGATTGGCATGGGCAATTACCATTCATAAAAGCCAAGGTAAGACTTTTGAAAAAGTTGTTATTGATTTGGGGCGTGGTACCTTTGTGCCAGGACAATTGTATGTCGCTTTGAGTCGATGTACCACTCTGGAGGGAATTGTTTTAAAACAACCCATTCAGAAACGACACATCGACACTGATCCAAGAATCGCACGTGCATTGAATCTATTGTAAGAACTCAAATCCGAGTGCTTTTAGATAACGTGTTTGTTTGAGCTGTGGATGCACAGGATGATCTTTGTCTGCTTCGCCTTGATAAATTTGCTGCGCAGTTCGACCACTTTTCTGTATGCCTGCCAAAACTTCTTTTTTAAATTCTGATAGGGAAGCATGATGTGAACAAGAGGCAATCAGTAAAATACCTTTTTTACTGACAACTTGTGCACATAAACGCGCAAGTTTTTGATAACCGCGAAGTCCAGAACCTTTGTCTGTTTTTGATTTAATAAAAGCAGGTGGATCAGCGATAACCAAGTCAAAATGCTGGCCTTCTTCAATGGCTTCTTCCAAAAAGCTATACGCATTTGCTTTAATGCAAGCGTGTTGTTGATTGGGGAAATGTTGCAGTGATTTTTCAATATGATTGATTGCATCCGCTGATCTATCCACAAAGGTCACCGATCGTGCGCCACCGCTCAATGCTTGAATACCAAAACCACCACAATAGGTATAGAGATCTAAAACCGATTTATTGTGGGCTTGTTGTTTGGCCCACGCGCGATTTGCACGTTGATCGAAGAACCAACCTGTTTTCTGGCCATCCATTGGGTTAATGCTAAATATTTGGTCATTTTCAAGTATATTAATATCATCAATGGCTTCGCCGTAAGCAAGTGTTATGTGGGTTTCAAGACCTTCTGTTTGGCGTACAGCTGTATCATCTTTGAAGATAATGGTTCGAGGGTTCAGCACTTGGATCAAGGCTTTGAGCCAATAGTCTTTGAGTGCTTCCATTCCCAGGGTTGTTGTTTGGCATACCAACACAGAGTCATATCTATCAATAATAAGCCCAGGCAATCTATCACCTTCAGCATGTATGAGACGATAATAAGGCTTGGAAAATAATTTATTACGATATTGTAATGCTTTGTTAAAGCGTTCAATGAAAAAAGACTCATCAATCGCTATGCTTGTATCGGTTGAGAGTATTCGGCAGGCAAGTTTGGTTCTACTGTTATAGTAGCCAATCGCCAGTGGCTTGTGATCCGCGGATTTGATAGTGACAAGTGCGCCATTTTCAATAGGCTTTTCAAGTGGTAAAAGTGCATTGGAAAACAGCCAGGGACAGCCTTTTTTGATGCCTTCAATGGCATTATTTCTAACGGTGATGCTTTGCATAGGGAGGGCTTTCGCTTATCTCTTTAAATTGAAGACGAGAATTATAGCAGAATCTACAGTCATTCCGTATAAACCGAAAGCTTTTTTCCGTAACGACTTTTCTCTTTTTACGTTTATTGGCAATCACAATCAGTGCAGTTCCTCTGAGTGTGTTTATGCTGAAAACTAAGGTTTCTGTAAAAATTAGCTATGGTTGTAACCATTCATTTCAAATGGAGAGTTATTCACAATACTATCCATTGACAATGGATAGTATTATGGTTATTCTTCCATTAATAATGGAGACTTTTTATGAGTGTATCACCTGATTTGCTAAAACGTATCATTTTTGATCAACGAGAAGATAAGCGTTGGCCAAAAATGTATATACATCGAACGATAGAAAAGAGTTTGAATAAGCTTAGCCAGAATGAAGAAATAATCGTTCTCTCTGGTATTAGGAGATGTGGCAAATCAGTATTGCTGGAGCATGTTAGAAGAATATGCGAAAGTGAAAATGATTATTATTTTAATTTTGAAGATGAAAGATTAGTTAATTTCACATCTGAAGATTTTGAAGTTTTACATCAGACCTTCATTTCTCTTTATGGAGAACAGAATAATTTTTATTTTGATGAAATTCAGAATATTCCACAATGGGAATTATTTGTTCGACGCATGTATAACAAAGGGTGCAAGATATATCTGACAGGCTCGAATGCCAACCTATTTAGTGAAGAACTTGGAACAAGATTGACTGGAAGATACATATCATTAGATATCTATCCATTTTCATTTGCAGAATTTTCACAAGACCTTATCCCTCTAGAGCAAGTTGATTTTAGCACTAGGGATATTGGTTATTTAAGAGAGCATTATTCTAAATATTTAGAGCTAGGTGGGATTCCAGCGTATATAAGAAATAAAGATCCAGAATACTTACATTCATTATGCGAAAGTATACTTTATAGAGACATCATAGCGAGATATAAAGTAGGCAATCCTGAAGCATTAAAAAAATTACTTTTTTATTTGGCGAGTAATTGTGGCAAGGAAGTTACTTTATCTAAACTTCTTGGCATGATAAATAACAATGGTAAAATTATTAAAAGTAATACAACGATCTCAGATTATTGTCGTTACATTGAAAATAGTTTTATGTGTTTTTTTGTCAATCGGTATGATGATAATCTAAAAGCTCAGCAGCAAGCTCCAAGAAAAATATATTTTGTTGACCATATTTTGGCTAAGATCTTAGGATTTAGAACAAGTGAAGATCGAGGTCGTACCTTAGAAAATATTGTGTTTGTTGAATTGAAGCGTAGAGGACATGAGATCTTTTATTATAGTGGTTCCAGAGAGTGTGATTTTGTTGTAAGAAATGGTTCTTGTACGCAGCAAGTTATTCAAGTTTGTCTTGAATTACATGATTCATCAACGAATGAAAGAGAAGAATTAGGCTTAATCGAAGCGATGGACAAGTTTTCTTTATCTGAGGGTTTGATTATCACTGAAAATGAAGAGGGTGGAAAAATAATAGAGAAGAATGGTAAAAAATATCACATTTTTATTAAACCAATTTGGAAATGGTTGAGAACCTTTGACGTCTGAAGTATTTCTGTAGGCGTTTTGTGCCCCAAAGGGCTGTTGGATGTTAGTCTTCATTGGCATGACGTATTATATGAATTTTTCAGTATAAAAAATTGCGAAGACCACTTGGCTTGAAATAAGAAATATTTTACAGGGAACTAATTTAGCATTATCCAGTCTTAACTTGCAGATATTTTGTAATATGTATACAAGTAAGAGGCAAAAATGTTTAAAATTTCCTGTTCATTATTACTGGCAGCTGTTTTAATATCACCGGCTTCATGGGCTGTGTTTCATGTTTATACTGGAAATTTACAGGTCTATGAGAGAGATACCGCTGTACGTTATGGTGAGCATGGGATATCAAAAGAGCAGTGTTTGCGTTCACGTTATGGCAGAGTGGATTCAAAATGGCCTTGTGTCATAGACAGAGAATATATCCCAGGTGATGTCCAAGCAAACAGGCTTTTCATTTACACCAAGCCGTATAGAGACAAAGACTACAGCCCAGGCTTTAAGCGCTTGATTGCAACGAAACCATAATAGACAGCTTCTAAAACATGGGTAGTGGCTATAAATGGGCAGAGCGCTAAAGAAAAACTGATTCAAGCTCTGTAAATGCTTCTCTAATTATCTCATCGATTTGCCACGGTGGATTAATGAGTATGATGCCACTGCCTCTTAATCTGTGCGCCAGATTGGTATTTTTAGGATAAAATTCATGCTGAAAAAGCTTCAGTGTTGCGTGAGAATGGAGTATTTCTTTTAATCTTTCATGATGCCCATCTACTAAGATAGGATACCAAATGAGATAAATAGCATTTGAAAACTTTGCATATAAATGTATCAGTTGAGTTGCTATCTTCTCATATTCACTTTTTACTTCATAACTTGGATCTAAAAAAACCAAACCACGTTTTTCTTTGAAAGGAATGAGCGCAGAGAGTGCTTCATAAGCATCACGTTTGTGTACGTGTATATTTGCTTGTCCTTTAAAATGATTTTTTAAAATAGGGTAGCAGCTTGGATGTCCTTCAATGAAAATGCCTTTATCATTTGTACGCAAGTATTTTGCAATAATCTCAGGTGACCCAGGATAGGTTTGAATTTGCGATTCCGTATTATAGCGTTGAATGAGTGCAATATATTGTGTGACGAGAAGAGAAGCAGGCTTTAGATTAAGCAAAGGTGCAATACCGTTTTCAAATTCGGCATTCTTTTTACTTTCTTCAGAGTCTAAACGATACTGGCCTTCGCCAGCAAAGGCATCTAATACACAAAAAGGAGATGGTTTCTGTATCAGCTTGTTGAGTGTTGCCATTAACACCAGATGTTTGTGCACATCAGCGAAATTGCCTGCGTGGTATCGATGCAAATAGCTATACATGGTTTAGCTCAAAAAAAAGAAAGGAACTCTATTGAATGTAGCCTATTTTGTCAAGTTGAAGTTAGTTTTATAGACAAATATTCGGGCTGCTATCTTCTCATAAACAGTCTTAAGTTATTTTGTTTTGTTTGCTATTAATCTATAGTAGTAAATATAGATTATCGACTCATATCAGTTGAATTTTAAGGGATTATTTTGGATATATCAGCGCTCACACCAGATATATTTCTAGTACTATCTATCATATTGGTAACCGTTGTTTTATTTGTCACGGAATTTGTGCGCGCGGATGTAGTTGCTTGTTTGGTGCTGGTTTTACTGGGTTTAACGCATCTTGTCCCAGATGATAGGTTATTCGCTGGGTTTTCAAGTGAAGCGGTTATTTCTCTCATTGCAATCATGATTATAGGCGCAGGATTAGAGCGCGCTGGTATTGTTGCGCGCGTGACAGATTATATCCTACGTTATGGTGGTTCTAGTGAGAATAAAATTCGTGTCTTACTGATGATGGTATCTGGTCTATTTTCTGGATTCTTGAGAAGCGTAGGCACCGTTGCTTTATTATTACCTGTGACGACGCGTATTAGACGAAGTACAGGCATCGCTAAAGGTCGTTTGCTCATGCCGATTAGCTTTTGTGCTATTCTCGGTAGCACCCTCACCATGGTTGGGACGGGGCCTCTTATTATTCTAAACAGTCTTTTATCAAACTCAATGTTCTTTTTAGAAGGTCAACTCGAGTATCCACCCATTGGGTTGTTTGCTGTTTTTCCGCTCGGCGTTCTTTTGTTATTAACGGGTATGGCTTATTTTATTTTCTTTGGTAAATGGTTGTTACCTAATATTGAAAGAAAATCACTAAAAAACTTAGATTCTAGAGACTATTTTAAAAGAGTTTATGGCATTGGGAGTGATTTTTTTGAGTTTAGAGTCCCCCCTTCTAGTTCATTGGCTGACAACACGTTAAGCCAATGGGAAATGCTACTACCCAGTGAAATTTTCATCATTGGGATTAAGATGGGAAATAGTATTCTCACGCCACCCTTACGTACGACGAATATTAAGGTTGGTGCCGTGCTTGCCTGTTTTGGCCCCAAATCTCAAGGCGAAGTATTTGCTAAGCGCTATGGCATTAGAATGTCGCCTTATCTGACTGCATTTGGTGAGACACTCAGCCCCTTAAATGCGGGATTGTGCGAAGCGGTTATACCACCTAGCTCCAAGCTGATTGGTACAGATTTAAAAGAGCTACACATGCGTCGGCAATATGGCATTCAGGTATTAGCAGTGCATCGGGGGCAAAAAGTAACCCAGGGGCATGGTGAGCTGAATGATATCACGCTAAAGGCAGGTGACACATTAGGAATGTTTTGTAATTGGCGGGCATTATCTTCTTTTGAAAAAAATCCAGATTTCATCGTGGCAACCACTGATTATCCTAAAGAAATATATCAGCATGATAAAACGGGCTATGCAATTTTTTTCTTCTTGTTATCAATAGGGCTTGTCATAGCGGGTGTGCTTTCTGTATCGATTGGTTTGATGGTTGGCGCGGTAGGTATGATTTTTTCAGGGGTCATTAGTATTGATGACGCTTATGATGCCGTTAGTTGGAAAACAGTATTTTTAATTGCTGGTTTGATACCACTTGGTATTGCAGTACAAACCAGTGGTACCTCTGATTTAATTGCTTCATTATTTTTAGAATACTTTCCTGGTGTGCCAGAATGGGGATTGTTATTTCTATTGGGTGTGGTGTCCACTGTCTTTAGTTTATTTACCACAAATGTGGGGGCTACGGTCATCTTAGTACCGTTGGCTGTGCAGTTAGCCATAAACAATTTAGGTAATCCACAAGCATATGCGCTTATGGTTGCGATCGCTAGCTCTAATTCTTTTATTTTGCCCACACATCAAGCAAATGCGTTGATCAGTGGCCCAGGGCGTTATCGGGTTGTAGATTTTGTTAAAGTGGGTGGTGTAATGTCGATCTTATATTTGATTGAAGTGGTTGCGATGATTCAGTTGATGTACTAGAGGCTGTCTCAAAAAGGCCATTTTTTCTTTGCGCCTTCGTTGCAGATCCTTCTTAAAAATATCTCTTTTTCAAGATTAGCACTCTAATTTAGGATAAACTCTAAGAGGCACATGCTTTTCTATGATGAGCGTTTTTATTTTCTCAATTTGTAATTTGGATTTAAAGCCCGTATTGGGTAGCCATAAAAATCGGTTAACGCTATAAGGAATAATAAAACCATTTTTTATTTCTAAGATATATGAAATATATTGCCATGCCAAATGCCCTGTTTTAATCCCTTCGCCACTCCACATAATGCCATTACGAGAAATTTCAATAACCATGGTTTTTCCAATGGTATTTATCTTTTTCATTTTGCGCTTAAAGATCCATCGAACCAATGGTTTTCTAGCAAAGAGCCAGAGCAGCATAACGATGAGAAGTATCAGCTCTTGTTGAGTTAAGTTGAGCAATAAGCCTTTAGTTATCATAATGACAGAAAACAAAGCAGCAATGATATTAAAAAATCCTATGCTATATAGAATAAAGGGCTTTTTTTCTGAGAAAATAAAACTTGCGCGCGCAAGAGAAAGCCCATCAATGATGTATTGGATTTTAATATTCATAGTATCCTACTGTTTTTAATCATTAGGCATAAAGAGTAATGTTAAATCATTTAGAAACTGTAATCCAAGCTCAGTCGCTTGAAGCGTTTGTGAAAAGGGAAAAATTAAATTTTTCTCATAGGCAGACTGAAGTTGTGCTTCTATTGCATTCAATTTTAAAAAAGTATGCTTGCTAAAATGATGGATGGGGGTGCCGTGGATCAAGCGCAAGGTATTGAGCATATATTCAAAGGCTACTTCATTTTCAGGAATGCTATAATTTTTCTGATAGAAACCAAGGTTTTTATCAAGATATTGAGTAGGGTGTTTAAAGCATTGTGTGCGATAAATTTTTGCAGTATTTACATCTGTTCGTTTCCCGTGAGCACCTGCACCTATGCCAATATAGTCACCAAATTGCCAATAATTCATATTATGTTGGCATGCTTTATTTTTGCTATAAGCAGAAATCTCATAGCGAGATAAGCCTTTCTGTTGTATCAATGCTCGACCACGCTCTTCTATCTCTGCAATGAATTCATCCGGCGGAAGTGGTGGTGGGAAACGATGAAAATAAGTATTGGGTTCGAGTGTTAGCTGATACCAGGATAGATGAGGCGGTGCAAATGAAAGAGCAATCTTTAAATCTTCTAATGCCTCTTCCAGTGTTTGTTCTGGTAAACCATACATGAGATCAATATTGAAGTTTTCAAAACCTACGCCTTGTAAAGCATCAATAGCAAGACGTGCTTCATCAGAAGAATGAATGCGCCCTAATTTTTTCAATTGCAGCGGATCAAAGCTTTGTACGCCAAGAGAAATCCGATTAACGCCTGCGTCAAAATATGCTTGAAATCTTTTTTGCTCTACAGTACCAGGATTGGCTTCAAGCGTTATTTCAATGTTGGGTGATAGTTTCAAATGCTTTCTAATAAAATCCAAGAGCAATTCAATGCTGTTGCCTGAGAAGAGGCTGGGGGTGCCTCCGCCCATGAATATGCTTTTGATTTCTCTTTCACCTATCAATGGCATTTCAATCTCAAGCTGCTTGCTTAAGGCTTCGATATATTCTTGCTCCGGCAGCGAGTCTTTGAGTGCATGACTGTTAAAATCGCAGTAAGGGCATTTTTTTACACACCAAGGAAAGTGTATATATAAAGACAACTCAGGTACTGATATCACTCTTTCCCCTGTTTTGCATGTACGATTTGTGGGTAGATCAATTTTAGCTTTTCGGTGAATTCGTGTAGTGCCTTGGCACGATGGCTAATTTGATTTTTGTGCTTTGCATCCAATTCTGCGGCAGTACAATTTAAATTAGGGATGAAAAAGATAGGATCATAACCAAAGCCATTTGTACCAACAGGTTTTGTTAAGAGACGACCTTCCCACTGTGCTTGACATATAATTGGAATAGGATCGTTGTAGTGTCTGACAAAAGCAATGGCACAATAGAATCGTGCACGTCTTTCTTCTCCTGATAAAGTGGAGATCGCAGAAAGTAATTTTTTGATATTATCTTCTGCTCTCGCATCATTTCCTGCATAGCGCGCAGAATAAATGCCAGGTGCGCCACCCAAGGCATCTACGGCTAATCCTGAATCATCCGCAATACTGGGTAGATCGCTGTATTTAGCTGCTAAACGTGCTTTGATGATGGCATTTTCAACGAAACTTAGTCCAATTTCTCGAGCTTTGGGAACGTTAAATGCAGATTGAGGTATGAGGGTTACTGGTAAGCAATATAAATAACCTTCTATCTCTTTGAGTTTGTCTTTGTTCTCTGTAGCGACAACCAGTTTCATGCATAATCTCCTGTTTTAGTGCCGCCAGGGTATATGAAGTTTATTTTTTATTCAACAAACCCAGTCATGATCCTAAAGTACTGGCAGGATATGGGGAAATTATCCATTAGTTATCTTTAAAACTTCTATTTAAAAAAGGCATTGAGCAAAGTGGCGACGGCTGTCGGATTATCCAAATGTACGTGATGTTCTCCTACTAAACGATGCACTTGTAAATGTTTAACTGCGCTAATACGACGGTTAATCAGATCTTCTGGAAAGGGAAAACCTGGCTCGGGTCTAATGACCATAATGGGGGCTGTAATCTCTTCTAAAAACGCGATGGTTTGTTCTTCGGTCAATTGAAGAATCGAAGGTTTGAGCAGCCTGGGATCTGTGCGCCAACTGTAGGTGCCATCTGTATTTTGTTTTAAGCCACGCTCAATAATGCAATGCGCTGAGCTTATCATCATCGGGTTTACTTTGATTCTTGCTGCGATGGCCATTTCTACTTGCGAATAAATTGGGGTGCGACTGGGAGGTCTTCCAAGCGTTTCTTGCAAATATAAGCGTAGTTGCATTGGCGCATGTTCAGCGGGTGTGGTCATCGGCCCCAAGCCGTCAATGATAGCGATTTTGAGTATACGATCGGGCAAGGTACCCGCAATGAGGCTGCTGATAGCGCCTCCTAAAGAATGCCCTAAAAGTGCAAATTGCTTCCAGCCCAATACTTCATCCAATAGGTTAATCATATCAACAACGTAATCAACGATTTGTAGATAAGAATTTGTAGGTTTATGATCAGAAAAACCATGCCCCGGTAAATCAATGGCGACCAAATGACAGTGTGTTAAGAGCGGAGCAATTTTGTCAAAAGTAGCAGCATTGTCTAACCAGCCGTGTATTGCAAGCGTGGGAATGCCATTTGGATCTCCCCAAGTTTTTGCAGCAATCTTTTGGCCTTTTACCTGAAAAGTGGTTTCTGTAGCTATATGTTTGCTTTTAGACGATCGTTTATTTTTGTGCATCATACCAGTCCGGGATGTGTTTGGGATCATTAATTTTGAGTGTTTTGTATCGACTTTTATGTCCTTTATGAAGCTCAACCGCTTTTTGTGGCACTTGGAATATCTTTGCAATTGCCTTACAAAGATATTCATTTGCTTTGTCATCTGTTGCAGGGGCTGGTATTTTTATTTTGTAACAGCCATCATGCATGCCGTTTACTTCAAATTGCTTTGCATTGGGTTGAACATAAACATTTAGTGTTATGATGTTATTAATCACAGCTTAACTATTATTATAGTCACAGCCGATGAATGTTCGGGTAGGCGTCGAGCCTTGAGCAACCGGCGTTTACATATAAGTAAATGAGGATTGCGAGAGGGCGAAGACAACACCCCCGAACATGCCTCTGCGAAGACTATATCAACGCAAAAGTGCAATTTGGATACCAATCATAATAATACTATTCGTAAATAAAATATTGATTAATTGTAATAATAAAATAACGGGAATAGGTGTAATATCTATTCCGCCAATGAGAGGGATAATCTTTTTAAAAGGTTTTATAATGGGGTAGGTGAGTTGCTGAATGATCTCTAGCATGGGCGAATGAGAAAGCGCGGGAACCCAGCTGGCAAATACCTGTATAAGAATAGAGAAAAAGTAAATATTCACGGTTAATTTTAGGATATCGCCAATAGACCAGATGAGAAGCCCTGGTAAAAATGGCGTTGTTTTATAACGTATCAGAGTCACCAGTGTGAGTTTCAACAAAGTCACAGATAAGATAACAAGCAAGGTTGCAAAATCAATACCTCGCCAGCCAGGTATAAATCTTCTGACAGGCACCACAAGAGAGCCTGTTGCCTTTACAACAAATTGTGTGAAAGGATTGTAGTAATTAACACGCAAATATTGCAGTATAAATCGCAAAATAAGTATAAAAGTGTATAAATCGAATAGGGTTGTTACTAAAAAGTCACCGGCTTGTTGTAATGGACTCATCTAATCCTCATTTTATCTAATTAAATTCTTGGCTGAGTTCTTTGGCTCTTTGACTTGCTTGCGCAATTGTATTTTCAAGTAAATTTAAAAAATTGCCTTGTGTTAATGTTTGTATGCCTCGTTCCGTTGTTCCGCCTTTGGAGGTTACTTTTTCACGCAAGGTTTTTAAATCATTGGTTTGTGCTACAGCCATCTTGATGCTGCCCAATGCGGTTTGTAGCGTTAATTCAGTTGCGTCTTGTTGAGATAAGCCCAGTTGTATCCCTGCTGTAATTAAGCCTTCCATCATATAGAAGAAGTAAGCTGGACCAGAGCCTGAGAGTGCCGTGACGGTGTCCATCTGCTCTTCTTTTTTTATCCACAGTATCTTTCCCAAACAGCTCAGTAATACTTGCGCTTCTTGTTGTTGTGCTTCAGAAACAGTAGGGGTGGCATAGAGTGCAGTGATACCTTCCCCAATCAGTGCTGGCGTATTGGGCATGGCACGAATGATAGAAGCATTGGGCTTGTTTAGCCAAGTGAATATTTGCATGCTCGTGATGCCGGCTGCAATACTAATTAATAATTTATTTTCTACAATACAGGGTGCAATTCTTTCGAGCACAGAGCGCATTTGCTGTGGTTTAACAGCGACGATTAAGATATCTGCTTTATCTGCGATGCTTGCGTTATCGGTTGCGCTGTATATACCGAAGTTGCGATTCAGTTGGGTGCAGGTGTTAGCAGAATGATCTGCTACGAACAGTGTATTGGCAGTGATGCCTTGCTGAAGAAAGCCACTTAGCATAGCTTGCCCCATGTTACCACCACCAATGATGCCGATGTTTTTTTTCTGACTCATTTTGTGTTCATTTCCATTCCATCTTACTTTTATGCTCGAGCGCCAAAGATACCTTGGCCAACACGCACAATGGTTGCGCCTTCTGCAATAGCGGCTTCTAGATCATGGGTCATACCCATTGAGTAGGTATCAAGCTCAATACCAGCTTCACTCAGTTGATGACCGATATTTCTGATTAGCTTAAAGTATTGGCGTTGTTGTTGAAAGTCTGTGTTGATAGGCGGAATGGCCATTAGGCCACGCAGCTTTAGATTGGGAAGTTGACTAATGTGTTTTGCTAAAGGGAGAGCCTCATGAGGTAATAGTCCATTTTTGCTTGAGGCACTGTCGTCTAGTTTAATTTGAATGCAAACTTGCAAGGGGGCTAAATCTTGTGGACGATGCATGGATAATTGATTCGCTTCTTTCTCTCTAAAGATGGTATGTACCCAACTGAAATTATATGCAATTTCCTTACACTTATTCGTTTGAATATGTCCAATAAAATGCCAGACTAGATTTTTTCCGCTCAGTGCCGATATCTTAGGCAAGGCTTCTTGTAAATAATTTTCCGCAAATTCATGTTGACCTATCGCGATAATAGGATGCAGTGCTTCTGTGGCAAATGTTTTACTGACGGCTAAACAAAGCACACTGTTGGGTGCTCTATGGTATTTTTTTTCAGCCAGGCGAATTTTATTCAGTATCGCTTGATAATTATGGGTAATATTTTGCATAAGGTTTAATAGGGTATTGTTATGGATATTACAGAATTATTGAATTTTAGCGTACAAAACAAAGCTTCCGACTTACACTTATCTGCAGGTATGCCCCCAATGATACGCGTCGATGGTGAAATGCGCCGTATTAATGTGCCTCCTTTAGATCATAAAGCAGTGCAAGCTTTGATTTACGATATTATGAATGATAAACAAAGAAAAGACTATGAAGAATATTTAGAAACAGACTTTTCATTTGAGATCCCAGGATTAGCCAGATTTCGTGTTAACGTTTTTAATCAGCATCGTGGTTCTGGTGCGGTGTTTAGAACCATTCCTTCCAAAATTTTATCGATGGAAGATTTAGGGTTGCCTTCTATATTCAAAGATATTTCAGATTATCCAAGAGGGATTGTTTTAGTAACAGGGCCGACCGGCTCTGGTAAGAGCACAACACTGGCTTCGATGATTAATTATATTAATGTTAATAAACATAAACATATTTTGACCATTGAAGATCCCATCGAGTTTTTACACGAGAGCCAAAAATGTTTGATTAATCAACGCGAAGTGCATGCGCATACTCACGGTTTTAGTGAGGCATTGCGCTCTGCTTTACGTGAAGATCCCGATGTTGTGCTTGTGGGTGAAATGAGAGATTTAGAAACCATACGATTAGCATTAACCGCCGCTGAAACAGGGCATTTGGTCTTTGGAACCTTACATACGAATTCTGCGGCTAAAACCATTGATCGGGTCGTGGATGTGTTTCCGGGACAGGAAAAAGATATGGTGCGCTCTATGCTTTCAGAATCTTTGCGTGCGGTTATTTCTCAAACGCTCTTAAAGAAGAAAGGAGGAGGGCGTGTTGCTGCACATGAAATTATGATCTGTACACCTGCCATTCGAAACCTAATTCGAGAAAATAAAGTGGCGCAAATGTATTCCTCTATACAAACAGGTCAAGGTCAAGGGATGCAAACTATGGATCAGTGCCTAAAGGATTTAGTCGATAAAGGTATAGTCAATACCTTAGATGCACGCGAGAAAGCTGCCAATAAAGCAGCCTTCTAAAACATACAGTCCTCTTTTTTTTAAGGTATAATAGGGCTCATTTTATTTGTGAGTCCTTAGCTATGGAAAATTTTATTAGCGTAGAAGAATTGAAAGAAAAACTTAGTCAGCATGAGCCTCTGCATTTGCTGGATGTGCGTACGCTAGAAGAGCATCAACATTTCAATATTGGTGGTCAACTGATTCCTATTCAAGAATTAGCCTTTAGATTAAATGAAATCCCTACAGATAAGCCCATTATTGTCTATTGTCGCTCTGGACAACGCAGCCAAATGGCTGTTGATATGCTGGCGCAAGTAGGGATTGATGCTCAAAATTTACTAGGCGGAATGATTGCTTGGCAACAAATGTTGTAGTTGAAAGATTATTTCACTGCGCATGCAGGAGCCGACAGTGGCGTCGGCTCTTCTATATCAAGCCGAAAAAACAATCTGGCCGTTGATCAACGTATGTGTTACTTTTCCTGGTATTTGCCAGTCTTTGAAGGGAGAGTTTTTACCTTTACTGAGCATGGTGTCTGCTGTCAGGGTCCAATATTTGTTTGGATTTAGAATGCAAATATTGGCATTCTTGCCAATGGAGAGTGAACCTTCTGGCAAATCAAAAATGCGTGCGGGATTAGTCGTAATAGCATTTACAAAGGTCATAGCATCTAATTTACCTTGCTCTACTAAATACAAGCCGAGCGATAAAAAGCTGTCAATAGCAGAAAGACCCGGTGTTGTTTCGCCGAAAGGTGCTAATTTTGCCATAGAATCTAAAGGTCGATGATCACTGCAAATGGCATCAATCGTTTTATTTTGTAAACCATGTAACAATCCAAGTTGATCGCTTTGACTGCGTAAAGGAGGAGATAAATGGCAGTTGCCATCGAATTCTAAAAGATCCATCTCAGTTAAAAGCAGTGAGTGCATCGCGACATCTGCCGTTATGTTTAAGCCTTTTTGTTTGGCTTGAGCTATAAGCTCAACAGCCTGATGGCTTGAAAGACACGTAAAATGTGCTTTGAGCTGCGTTTCTTCTATCAATGCCAAATGCTCTTGAATTGCAATGGTTTCAGCTGTGTAAGAAATACTTGGTAGACCTAAACGTGTTGCGACAACACCATCATGCGCGCAGCCTGCATGGCTCAAATCATAGTCTTGCGGTTGAATAATGACAGGAATGTTAAGACTAGACGCATAGGAATAACAAGACTTGAGAAAGGCTTTATTTTTAAGGGGGGCTTGCGCTTGGCTTAATGCAATGCATCCAACTGCTTTTAAGAGGCTATAATCGGTCATTTTTTCGCCGCTAAGACCTTTGGTGAGTGCAGCAATAGAGTATAAACGAGGGGGCACACTTTCATCTTCATGTTGTATGCGAATCAGATCATTGGGATGATCGATGATGCGGTCACCGTCAGGTGGAATGCAAAGTGCAGTCATACCTTTTTTAACAGCGACTTGTGCCTCGTGTCTGAGTGTTGTCCCATGTGGATGTTTAACATGGGGCCTATTACAGAGATCGACAATTCCTGGAATAACCCATTGTGAAGTTGCATCGATGGTTGTGTCTGCTTGAAAGCCTACTGGCGTAGTGCCAACATGCTGAATTTTTCCATCCTCTATGCAAATATCTGTGATTTTATCAATTTGATTTTGAGGATCAATGATACGCCCATTTTTAATTAATAATTTCATTGATCCCTCGCTTGAGATAGTAGCGACATAACAGCCATGCGTACAGCAACCCCATTGGTTACTTGATCTAAGATAGCCGCATTGGGGCTATCTGCAATATCCGATTGTATTTCGACACCACGATTAATAGGGCCTGGATGTACAATAAGGGCGTTGGGATGTGCTAACTTCAATGAGTCTTCGGTGAGGCCATACATGCGATAATAGGCGTTACCTTCTGGTAAGAGGCCTTGTTGCATTCTTTCTGTTTGTAAGCGTAGCATCATAATCACGTCCACATCTTTTAATCCTTTTGTGAGATCATAATAGACGTTTACGCCTAATGATTCAGGGTAAGAGGGCAGTAGTGTTTTGGGGCCAATGATGCGAATTTCTTTTGCGCCCAATAAATGTAGAGCATGAATTTGTGAACGTGCTACGCGAGAATGTTTAATATCACCGACAATGGCAACATTCAATTTATGAAAATCACCTCGATGTTTTCGAATGGTAAACATATCTAAGAGTGCTTGCGAAGGATGCGCATGCCATCCATCACCTGCATTGATGACAGATACACCTGGCATGACATGTTGTGCCACAAAATGTGCTGCACCACTTTGCATATGGCGGATGACGATGATATGACATTGCATGGCTTCAATATTGCGTACTGTGTCTCTGAGTGATTCGCCTTTGCTCGTTGCAGAATTTTGTACATTCAAATTTAAAATATTTGCAGAAAGCCGTTTGCCCGCTAATTCAAAGGTAGAACGGGTACGTGTGCTATTTTCAAAGAATAAATTCGCGATGGTTTTACCCTTTAAGCGATCGCTTTGAATGATTTGTTTGGTTTTAGGATCAAAAAATTCTTCAGCAAGATCCAGAATGCGGAGCAGGGTGGTTTTATTTAAGCCATCTATTGTTAATAAGTGTTTTAACTGGCCGGACGGTGTCAATTGTAAAGACATAATGTTTAACTAGAACGTTCATATGCAATAGAATTAAGCCATGATTCTAATATAATTGCAGCACTAATGCGATCGATTTCAGCTTTATTGTGGCGAGAAGGGCGCGCTTTATCACGTATTGTTTCGCGTGCGGCCACACTAGTTAGTCGTTCTTCTATAAAATACACAGGTTTTTGATAGCGTTGTTGCAAGCTTTCACCGAAGTGCTTTGCCTGTATACTGGTTTTTGAATGTTTGCCATCTGGCTGCAACGCTAAGCCCACAATGAATCCATCGGGTTGCCATTCTTGCACCAAACGATCCAGTAGCTGCCAATTCGGTTTCTCATCGAGCATTTTAAGGGTTGTTAATGGCTGAGCGGTGCCCGTAATGGTTTGACCGAGCGCAATACCTAAATATTTCGAGCCAAAATCAAAACCCATGTAAGTTTTAGGTGAATCTTTCGTGTACATATCAAAAGGGTATTATTGTGCCATTTAAGTATTAAGCGTGACCTATTTCAAAAGAGAGACAATCCATATCTACGCCAAGCAGAGCGCCTGCCGCGCGCCAACGATTTTCCATAGGGATATCAAACAAAACTTGAGGATCAGCGGGGCCACATAGCCAGCTATTTTCTGCAATTTCTTTTTCAAGCTGCCCACTTTCCCAGCCGGCATATCCTAATGCCACAATAATATCACGGGGGCCACGGTGATCGGCAATAGCTTCTAAAATATCTTTTGAAGTTGTAATGCTAATCTGTGTATTAAGTGCGAGTGAAGATTCCCAGTGATCTTTTTGATTGGGGCGATGTAATACAAAGCCTCTTTCTTGTTGGATTGGTCCCCCTGCTAATACGGGTGTATGTAAGACTCTTTGGTCTTGTGTGCGAATGTTCATATTATCGAGCACATCGCCTAATTCTAAATGCAGCGGTGTATTGATAATGATACCCATTGCGCCTTCTGGAGAGTGTTCACAAATGTAGATCACTGTATGAGCAAAATTAGGATCTTGCATGGAAGGCATAGCAATGAGAAAGTGATTTTGAAGTGACGTATATACACCCATGCAATACTCATAATTTTTAATTAACTTATAATGTCATATTACTATGTTCTTGAACTAAGTTATAGAGGAAATATACTCATTAAGTGCCAATTATGCTTGGCTCACATTCTTTAGGTACTGTTAGGATAGGCATCATGCTAATTTTGGACTCTTTTCTCATTAGCTTGGTATTTTTAGGCTGCCTCTAAAATCCCAGGTTCGAATAATCTCTACTCTGTCATGTTCTTGCAACATGCTAATAGGAATTGGTTCAAAAGGTTGTGCTTTTTTGACGATTGCAAGTGCGGCAGCATCCAGTAATGTACTACCAGAAGATTGGCGCACTACCACTTCTTGTACCTGCCCTTCTTTATTTAATGCAACTAATAAGCGTACTTTGCCAGTAATATTTTTTTGTAATGCTTCTTGTGGATAGAATTCACTGCCTACGGCTTCTATGTATTGCTGCCAACGATATAAGTAAGCCGCATCTTCGTGTTGATGAGCTGCTGCAGATATTATTTTTCTGCGCAGCATATGTGGCTGCATAGGAGTGGCTTTATCTGTTTGAGTATAAGATAAGGTGAAGTCATCTCCTTGGAGTGCAATAATTTTATCCGTGTTTTCTATTGAGTACTTTACAACGGGTGTAAAAAAAAAGGTATGACTGCCTTGTGGCTCTGTATCCAGAGAGCCTGCATGATCAAAGAGACCTAAATAATTTGCATGTGTGGGTGGCGCGCTTTTTTCTAAACTGATACTGACTGCACGTTGAGAATGTTCTTTGATGTGTTTTATGGCTTTTATGATAGGTGCAAAATCAACCGTTAATAAAATGAAAACGTGCAACAAAGCAGCCACAATGAGTAAATAAATCAGTCTACGGCCTGGGTAATATAATATTGCTTCACTGTTACTTAAAGATAAAAGATGCTGATTCATGTGTAGTACTACGTTTTCCTTGTCTAGCTGACATTGTCCCTTGCTGGTAAAAATCATGTGCTGTGACTATGGCATGATTAGAACATGCTAAAATTATGTTAGATAGTTATACTAAAATGGTTGTGCCATGCACAAATATATCCAGTATGGGTAATCATTGTACCGCATTTGAATATTTACAGTCTCTAGCCGTCCCCATGATGACGGAGGTTAAGGACAAAGTATTGCCAACACAAGAATGGTCGGGACTGGCTTTTTATTCAGATTCGATTCTGTTTGCAAGCAAGACAAGTTTTGTGGAGGCTGTTATTCCCTTTGAATATCTTTATCCCTTGCCAATGCATTTAGAGGGATTCATTGGTATGGGTAGCTATAGAGATAAAATTTTTGCGGTTTTAGATTTGAAAGCATTATTTTGGAAAAAAAGCAGTGTCTATAATGCAGATTCTAGAATTATCATTTGCCGTTACCAAGAACAGAGAATTGGGGTTTTAGTTTGTCGTTGTTTAGGTTTGAGAAGATTTAATTTAAGTACTAAGACGCAAGTTGAATTAAGCCAACAAGTGCCCTATCAACGTTTTGTAAAACATTTATTTTATGCAGAGGGTGAACGTTTTGCTGTATTGGATATGGCAAAACTGTTTGGAGAAATTCAAATTGGAAATCTTATAAAAAAAGAAAAAAATACTGTGACCAAAAACATAAAAAATTATGATAATGAGTGAGTAGTATGATCAAAAAGAAACGTTTTTCCTTCTATCATATGGCCTCTTTGGGAACCATTTTATTTGAAATCGCATTTTTTGGATCCTTATGGGTTGCTAGTACCGATTGGACACTTACACAACTCATCAGCCAAATTGAATCTTTTTGGATGTTCTTTGCCATTGGTAATTTCTTCTTATTTCTTGCGTTTTTGATTTATGTGATTATTTATAAATTTCAAAAAGTGAATAAAACATTAAATGAAACAGTAGAGCAAAATAAAATAAACTCCGAAGCAGTTTGGCAGCTCTTAGAAGAATTGTCTAAATTATCAGAGGGTGATTTAACCATTTATTTATCAGAAGGGAATGATCTAACAGGTGCGATAGCAAAAACAGTTAATTATGCTTTAAAAGCACTGCGAGAATTAGTGTTGACCATTTATCATGCAACTGAGAATGTAAATCAACAGACAGTAATTGCGCAAAAAGTAATTGAATTGAATGCGCTCAAAAGCGAGCTGCAGCGTAAAGAAAATTATTCTGCAATGCAGGCCATTAATCGTATTATCAAATCTATTAATGTTGTATCAGAAGGTGCGCTCAAAAGTAAAGAAGTGGCAGATAATTCTGTGGATATTGCCAAGTCAGGTGCAACCATTGTACAAAACTCAGTGCAAAGTATGGAGAAAATTAAAGAGCATATACAAGAAACTCAAAGCCAAATTAAAAAACTGGGATTGAGTACACAAGTGATTGGTGACACCATTAGCTTGATTGATGATATTACAGAGCAAACGAATATTTTGGCAATTAATGCCGCTATTCAAGCAGCAATGGCAGGAGAGGCGGGACGAGGCTTTGCCGTTGTTGCGGAAGAAGTGCAGCGTTTGGCAGAGCGTTCAAATCATGCGACACGACAAATTAAAGCGATTGTGAATACCATTAAAGAAGATACCTATGAGTCTATTCGTTTAATGGATCAGAGTAATCTTGAGGTTGGTCAAGGTGTAAGACTTGCGCACGATGCGGGGCTTGCGCTAGAGAAAATCGAAAATGTTTCTGTGGAACTCTTTAAACTTATTGAGGGTATTTCTTTAGAAGCAAAAGATCAAGCCAAAACTTCTGAGACGATCGCAGATAATATGAACAGAATTGATACAAATGCGGATGAAGTGCATTCAGGCACACAAAAAACACAAGAGACGATTGAGAGACTCATTGAATTAGCCGCAGATTTAAATAAATCGATTGCAGGATTTAAGTTGCCAGCTCAGCGTGTTGAAGCGCCTTTTTCATCATTGACTCGAAAAGCAGTTGGGTCAGAGTAAGCTATGTCATCACATGATAATTTGCAGTCAGAGGGGGGCAATACCATATTGCCTGCTGTCGATGCAAATCTTTTGGCTATTTTTCAAGACGAGGCAACAGACTTAGCTTCGAATATTCTCATCAATTTTCAACAATTTATTGTTACGCCTGAAGCAAAGAAGTTATTATCCATTACAAGAGACTTGCATACTTTAAAAGGATGTGCACAGCTTATTGCTTATACTGGCTTGGTTGAGATTGTACATTTGCTAGAATCTGTCTTTAAAGACAAAGATGTGCAGAGTATAAAATTGGATTCATATAGTATCAGCGCAGTTGAATCAGCCATTTTTTTTATGACAGATGTGATTAGTCAAATTCATACCAGAAATGCACCCTTCCCCTCTGACTCAATTATGATGCCGTTGACTCAACTTAAAGAGAAGACAAGGATTAGGGCACAATTCAACAAAGATAATGTTGAGCTGACATATAACAATCCTCAAGCAGTGATTGATACATCACTGTTTAAATTAACATTGCAAGATATGGATTATATTAGTCAGCAAGCACAAGATATTAAAAAAGGATATTCAGAGTTAAAATGGGAATATTTGAATATTATTCCTAAAATTGAATCGCTTAAAAATAATATAAAAAAATTAGATTTGGTCTTAAATAAAATTGCTAAAGATATTCCAACCGATGAGCAGTTATTAAGCAAAGAAGCATTAGAGGGCTTGCATATAGACATGACTGATTTGACAGTTCTCTTGCATAATATGGATTTTATGGGAAAACATCAAAGAAAAGCATTTCAGCATCTGGAAGAAAAGCTGATGAGCGTGCGCCTCATTAGTTTTAGTGGCTATGTTCCGCGATTGAAGAAAACAACGGCGCAAGTTGCTGAAAAATTAAATAAGAAGATAGAGTTTGTTGCTGAGCAAGTAGATGCTGAAGTAGATAAACGTATTCTAGAAAAATTAATGCCTGCTTTTGAACATTTGATTCGAAATGCCATTGATCATGGTATTGAACCTGAATCCGATAGAATCAAAGCAAATAAAAATGCAATAGGACATATCTATTTTTCGGTAAAACGAGAAGGTAGTAACATTGTTTTTATGATTATGGATGATGGTAAAGGCATCGATATTCCGGCAATTCAAAAAAAAGCTATTGAAAATAAAATGATTGAACCGAATACAGTGTTAGATAAGCGAACTGTCATTCATTTATTGTTGCAGCAAGGTTTCACGACACGCTCAATTATCTCTGATATTTCAGGTAGAGGAATTGGTATGGATGTGGTGGATCACATTGTTAAAAGTTTGGGGGGCAGAATGGAAATCGACTTTAAAGCCGGAAGCTTTACGGTGATGAAGTTATACGTTCCTGCAGTGCAAAGCCAACATTTAAGTGTGCTGTTCCAAATTAATGATATACGATATGCAATTTTTGCATTGAATCTCATTGGTGTGGTCAGAATCAAGACAACAGAAAATATGGCGGTACCGTCACACATTCGTTATGCTAACAAGACATATCCGTTATTTCATATGCATAGTATATTTGAGCTTGATATCGATTCAGAAGCAGTGCATACAGAAAAGAAAGAATTCTATTTTGCAGTGATTGTTGATCATCCTGAGCAGCCATTTGCGATTTTAGTAGATAGAATGTTAGGCGCAAGAGAAATTGTTGTTCATTCCTTGCAGCATATTGTGCGTGCTTTTGCCAAATTTCAAGGCGCTGCTATTTTGTCCAATGGACAACTTGTTTATTGCTTAGAACCCAATGAAATGTATATGGCATTATTAGCACAAGGCCTTTTATGAATAATCTTGCAAGAATATTGATTTTTCAGCACAATACAATCAAATTCATTACACCATTGAGCACTTTTGATAGCATTCTTCCAAACATGCAAATTCGCAAAGATGAGCATCGTTTTTATATTGTACACAAAGAAGAAAAAATTCCTTTTTTGACCTATTATAAAAATGAGTCCATAGAAGATAAATATGCGTTGATCGTCTTGTTAAGAATGAGAGTAGATCAGGAAATTAGAAAAATTGCACTTGGTATCGATGCGGTGCCGATCTTTGCTGAAATAGATTGTAATCATATTGTGTGGAAAACAGAATCTGAATTGTTGGTTACAATAATAGTAAATGATCAACCACCCGTATTGGCAAACTTATTAGATATTAAATTGTTAAAAGGCTTATAAACGCTGCTATTATCTACCTCCTAAACTCTATAAGCTAAGGAGAGTGCTCTAGGATGAGGCGCGTGTTCTTACAAATCGCCAAAGATCCCCTGTAAAAGGCTTACTGCGGTAACACTGGCTGTTTCCGTGCGCAGTATTCTTGGCCCCAGACTTAATGCAATAAAGCCATGGCTCTTTAAGCACTGCACTTCATCATCACTCCAGCCACTTTCTGGGCCTACTGCAATTCTGAAATGGCTGTGTGGTTTTAGGGATTTGATAGAGGTGCTGCTCTTGGGATCAAAAAAAACAGAAATCCCTTCAAAATTTTGGAGGGCCCATGCGTTTAGCGGTTGAGGTTGATGTACCAAGGGTATACTTGTTCTGCCACTCTGTTCGCAAGCAGAGATTGCTATGCGTTCCCAATGCGTTTGTCGTTTTTCTTTCCGAGCATTTTCAAGTTTAATCATGCTTCTTTGTGTTTCAAGAGGTGTAATCGTTGTGACGCCTAATTCAGATGTTTTCTGTATGACCCAGTCCATTTTGTCTGTACGTGCCAAGCCATGTCCTAAATGTATCTGTAAACTTGATTCTCGATTGATTAATTGATAATCAATTAACTGAACCATGATGCTTTTTTTGAGATGTTTAATTTGAGCTAAATATTCTCCACCTTCACCATTGAAGAGAAAGATTTGATCATTTTCTTTTAGACGCAAGACTTTGCCAACATAATGACTGGCTTCGCTATCTAAAGAGAGCACTTGGTTTTTAGAGAGAGAAGTCGGATAGTAAATTCTGGGTATAAACATCGTAATGATTCACGCCAAATAAAAAAATATCTATAAAACTAGGTATTTTAACCTAGCTTTAGTTTATTGCAAATTTCAACTGTCGATTCTGACTTATTTAAAGTATAAAAATGTAACCCGGGCGCACCGCCTTGTATCAAGGTGTCACATAAATGCGTGACTACATCGACACCAAAACTCAGAATGCTTTGAGGATCATCAGAGATAGATTCAAGGTGCTTACGTATCCATCGTGGTATTTCTGCGCCACAAATAGAGGAAAAACGCGCCAGTTGATTATAATTAGTAATTGGCATTATACCAGGAACGATGGGAATATTAATATTTTCTTTCTGGCAGTGCTCTACAAAATAAAAATAACTGTCTGGGTTGTAGAAATATTGTGTGATTGCTTCATCTGCACCTGCTTCAACCTTGGCTTTAAAATAATTGAAGTCTTTCTTTGCATCAAAAGATTGTGGGTGTACTTCTGGGTAGCATGCAATGGCAATATGGAAATAATCACCATATTCTTTGCGGATCCAGCTGACCAATTCATTCGCGTAGGCAAAATCGCCCATTGCGACCATACCTGAGGGTAAATCACCTCTTAATACGACGAGATGCTTAATCTGATGGATTTTATATTGATTGAGTAGGCTGCGAATACTTTCTTTTTCAGTACCCACACAAGAAATATGAGGAGAAATATTGGTTTTTGTGGTTTCTAAGAGTGCAAGACAAGTCTCTAGCGTGCGTTCCTGCGTTGAGCCACCTGCACCAAAAGTCACAGAATAATACTCAGGGTGAAGCTTATTTAAATCTTGGCTTGTTTGAATGAGTTTTTCTAAACCCTGTTTGCTGTGAGGAGGGAAATATTCGAAACTTAAAGGTAATGACATGTTTCATCCTTAAAAATACAATCCTTTCTAAGCCAAGTTTAGCTTAGTTTTTGTTTTTAACTTAACCCTTACCCACCTTTCGGGCCCTTAAATATATAGCTGACGCTTAGTTACTTTTTAACAGAATTCCCGATGAGCGCAGCGAATCATTTCTCTCACTTTGTAAAGGGAGACGCTCGGTAACAGCGTAGCTGTACTGAGCAGAGGGATTTAGCTGCTTGATCTTAAATCCTCAGCATCAATCCCCCTTGCGCACTTATCAGTGCGCATCCCCCTTCAAAAAGTGGGATTTTTTATTCGCTTCGCGAATATTAAAAATCAACTTTATAGTGTACTAGACATATTTGTGTAGAAGAGTCAGCCCAAACTCAGGAGAGGGCTTAGACATTAGCTCTATCAATACCGATAATGCTCTGGCTTGAAAGGCCCTTCCACTTTTACGCCAATATATTTTGCTTGCTCTGGTGTAAGTTGGGTGAGCTTCACGCCAATTTTCTCTAAATGCAATCTTGCCACTTGTTCATCGAGATGTTTAGGCAATGTGTAAACTTTATTCGCATATTTTTCATGGTGCTGCCAAAGCTCTATTTGTGCCAACACTTGATTGGTAAATGAATTAGACATCACAAAGCTAGGGTGACCTGTTGCACATCCTAAGTTAACCAAGCGACCTTCTGCTAATAAAATAATCTTCTTCCCATTAGGTAAAACAATATGATCAACTTGAGGTTTGATGTTATCCCATTTATATTTTTTTAAAGAGGCAACGTCGATTTCATTATCAAAATGACCAATATTGGCAATAATGGCTTGGTCTTTCATTTTAAGTATATGTTCATGCGTGATCACATGATAGTTGCCAGTTGCGCTCACAAAAATATTTGCTTCACTTGCAGCTTCATCCATTGTCACTACGCGAAAGCCTTCCATTGCTGCCTGTAAGGCGCAGATAGGATCAACTTCAGTGACCCATACGGTAGCCCCTAAACCTTTGAATGCTTGCGCGCAACCTTTACCGACATCACCATAACCCAGTACAACGGCAATTTTTCCTGCAATCATGACATCTGTTGCACGTTTGATACCATCAACCAATGATTCTCGACAGCCATATAGATTGTCAAATTTTGACTTTGTGACAGAGTCATTAACATTAAAGGCAGGGATCTTAAGTGCTTCTTTGGCAGCCATCTCATAGAGACGGTGTACGCCGGTGGTTGTTTCTTCTGAAACACCTTTTACATTTTCGAGTAGCTCGGGATATTTCTCATGCATAAGGAGTGTTAAATCGCCACCATCATCGAGTAGCATGTTAGGATACCAGCCTTTTTTTCCATGAATGGTTTGCTCAATACACCACCAATATTCTTCTTCTGTTTCACCTTTTTTTGCAAAAACAGGTACACCAATTTCAGCCATACGAGCAGCTGCATGATCTTGGGTAGAAAAAATATTACAAGAAGACCAGCGCACTTCTGCGCCCAATTCAATAAGTGTTTCAATGAGAACTGCTGTTTGAATGGTCATGTGCAAGCAGCCAACAATTCGAGCGCCTTGCAAAGGCTTGTCTTTAGCATATTTTTTGCGAAGCGCCATTAAACCTGGCATTTCGGTTTGAGCAATTTCAATTTCTTTTCTGCCCCATTCGGCCAAAGAAAGATCGTGTACCCAAAAGTCATTGTTTTGTTCAGATGTTTTTGCTTGCATCATAAATAGCCTTTTACCTTGTGAATGATTATTTAAAAGCTTCTTCTCGTAGCATTTCTACTTTGTCCGTTTTTTCCCAAGGAAGATTAAGATCTTCTCTGCCAAAATGTCCATAAGAAGCGGTTTTGAGATAGATGGGTTGTAGCAGTTCTAATCCTGTAATGATTGCTTTAGGTCTCAAATCAAAATGACGACTGACTAAATCAACAATTTTGTCTTCAGGAATTTTATGTGTGCCAAAAGTTTCTATTGCAATTGAGGTAGGCTTTGCAACACCAATTGCATAAGAGACTTGAATTTCCACTTTGTCTGCAAGACCTGCTGCAACAATATTTTTAGCAACATAGCGCGCAGCGTAGGCAGCAGAACGATCAACCTTAGAGGGATCTTTTCCTGACATTGCACCACCACCGTGTCGTGCCATACCGCCGTAAGTATCAACAATAATTTTTCTGCCAGTGAGTCCGCAATCTCCTTGGGGGCCACCAATCACAAATCGCCCTGTGGGATTAATGTGATACTGTGTATTTCTGTCTAACCAAGCAGCTGGGATGATGGGTTTTATAATTTCTTCCATCACAGCTTCAATCAGTTGGCTGTGTTGAATTTCAGGATCATGTTGTGTTGATAAAACAACACTGTCAATACGTTTGGGAATGCCTTTGTCATCATATTGAATAGTGATTTGAGACTTTGCATCAGGTCTTAACCAAGGTAGTTGTTTTGATTTGCGTACTTTTGCTTGTTGTCTCATGAGATGGTGCGCATAAAAAATAGGCGCTGGCATATAAGAGGCTGTCTCATTGGTTGCAAAACCAAACATATGCCCTTGATCGCCTGCACCCATTTCATGATTGTCTGTTTCATCCACGCCGATAGCAATATCAGCAGATTGTTTGCCAATTGCATTTAATACAGCACAGGAATTACCATCAAAACCAAATTCAGGGTTATCATAACCAATGTCACGAATAACTTGGCGAGTGATGGCTTCGATATCGACCCATGCATTTGTTCTTACTTCACCACCAATCAGGGCCATGCCGGTTTTAACAAGTGTTTCACAAGCAACACGTGCGTTTGGATCTTGTTTTAATATTTCGTCTAGTACAGCATCTGAAATTTGATCGGCTATTTTGTCAGGATGCCCTTCCGAGACAGACTCTGAGGTGAATTGGCGATAAGTATTTGTCATGTTATTCCCTTTATGAATAGATATCTCTTCAGTGCGAAGGGTATCAGAAGCACAGAATGGATGCTAGTTGCAGCTCAAAATTACCTTAGATTGCAAGAAATAAACGATAAAAATGGGAGAAAATGATGGCGAGAGTGGAGACACCTATATGTAAGTTTGATGAGCCAGCTAAGCCTTTTTATTTATTGGGAATAGATGGAAAGTATCATAGCTTAGAAAGTTGCAAGGCTGAGGCAGGTTTGTTGGTGATGTTTATTTGTAATCATTGCCCCTATGTGCAGGCCATTTTGCCAAGATTACTGGTTCAAGTAAAAGAATTGCAGCAAGAAGGGATTGGCGTGGTTGCCATTTGTTCCAACGATGCAAACACTTATCCGGAAGATAGTTTCGAAAATATGCAATTGTTGGGAGAAAAATGGCAGTTGTCATTTCCTTATTTATGGGATGAAACACAAGCCGTTGCGAAAGAATATGGCGCTGTTTGTACCCCGGATTTCTTTGGTTACAACAATAACTTATTATTGCAATATCGGGGTAGATTGGATGCCAGTGGCCGCGAGCCTGCGTCTTTAGATGCAAAACCAGAGTTGGTTTTAGCTATGCGACAGATTGCCATGTCTGGTAAAGGGCCATTTGAGCAGATCCCCAGCATGGGGTGTTCGATTAAGTGGAAGTCTTAAGCTTTTGCCTTGAATGAAGAAGAGTTGCTGTTCCCTCATGTTAGAAGAGGTTCAGTTGTAGGGGACGACCATTGTGTCGTCCCGATATCTGTTGAGCGTGTTTATATGTTATTTCGGGACGACACAATGGTCGTCCCCTACAATACCTCTAATCTCCTCATAAAATACGGCTGAAATAGTTAGAAGTTTCATCTAATACCTTAAGCCAAGGCGCAAGCGGTGTTATAATTGGCGGGCAATCGCAAAAAATATGTTATCTAATTGAATAATTTATGAGGTCCGAATGCCTACCCCATCTCGCCGCCAACTCGCCAATGCCATTCGCGCACTCAGTATGGATGCTGTGCAAAAAGCCAAATCAGGTCACCCTGGTGCCCCTATGGGTATGGCAGATATAGCCGAAGTTTTATGGAATGATTATTTACAACATAACCCCAAAGATCCATATTGGCTCAATCGTGATCGATTCGTGCTTTCCAATGGCCACGGCTCTATGTTGCTGTATTCATTGTTGCACCTTACGGGCTATGATTTGCCGATGGAAGAGCTGCAAGCTTTCCGTCAGTTACATTCTAAAACACCTGGGCACCCTGAATATGGTTGTACACCTGGCGTTGAAACAACCACAGGCCCTTTAGGCCAAGGTTTAGGTCATGCAGTGGGTATGGCGCTTGCCGAGCAAATGATTGCCAATACTTTTAATCGTGATGGATTTCCGATTGTCGATCATTTTACCTATGCTTTTTGCGGTGATGGTTGTTTGATGGAAGGTATTTCTCATGAGGTATGTTCTTTAGCTGGTACTTTGGGCTTAGGTAAACTCGTTGTATTCTATGATGACAATGGCATTTCTATTGATGGTCGCGTAGATACGTGGTTTACAGACGATACTCCGGCGCGCTTCCGATCTTATGGTTGGCAAGTCATTGAAAATGTAGATGGCCATGATGCCAAACAGATTGCGCAAGCCATCGATCTTGCAAGAAGTGATCTGAGCAAACCCTCTTTGATCATTTGCAAAACCGTGATTGGTTTTGGTTCACCCAATAAAGCTGGTGATGAGAGTTGCCACGGTGCACCGCTAGGTGATGCTGAAATTGAGTTAGTGCGTAAAAATATTGACTGGCCTTATCCACCGTTTGTGATTCCTGAAGATTACAGACAGCAGTGGAATGCCCAAGAAAAAGGACAGGCTTTACAAAATGAGTGGAGCACTTTGTATACCGAATACAAGAAGCAATTCCCTGAGCTAGCGTCTGAATTTGAACGTCGTTTTGCCAAGTTATTACCAGCAGATTTTAAAGAAACTGTGCATAAGTTGATCGATAAAGCGCAAGCGGCTATGGCGCCTGTTGCAACTCGAAAAGCATCTGAAAATGTATTAAATGAACTCATTAAAATATTACCAGAAATGCTGGGTGGGTCTGCAGATCTAACAGGTTCAAATCTCACTATTACTCAGCAAGCAGAGATAGTGAAAAAAGGACATTTGCAAGGAAACTATTTACATTTCGGTGTGCGTGAATTTGGTATGTTTACCATTTTAAATGGTATGGCACTTTATGGTGGTTTGATTCCTTATGGTGGAACATTCCTAACTTTTGCAGATTATGGCCGTAATGCAATTCGTTTAAGCGCTTTAATGAAACAGCGTTGTATTTATGTGTTTTCTCATGATTCTATTGGTTTAGGTGAAGACGGCCCTACGCACCAACCGATTGAGCATTTAACCATGTTAAGAGCCACCCCTAATTTATACAATTGGCGTCCTTGTGATGAAGTTGAAACGATTGTGGCGTGGAGTGATGCTTTATCTCGTAGAGCGCCCAGTGCATTGATGTTAACCAGGCAAGCAGTGCCTACACAAATGCGTAACAACGCGCAATTAGAAAATATCCATTGCGGTGGTTATGTTCTATATGAAACACAAAAAGCACCTGAAATTATTTTAATTTCAACGGGATCTGAAGTTTCAATTTGTATCGATGTTGCCAAGCAATTAGAAGCACAACAACGAGGGGTGCGTGTTGTTTCTATGCCATGTATGGAAGTATTTGAATCGCAAGATAAAGCTTATCAAGAAGCTGTATTACCAAGTACGATATCAAAACGTATTGCGGTTGAGGCCGGTTCAACCATGCCATGGTATCGTTGGGTGGGTAGTAATGGACTTGTGATTGGACTCGATCATTATGGGGAATCAGCGCCTTATCAAGAATTATACAAAGCATTTGGATTGGATGTTGTGAGTATTACTCAAGCAGCCGAAAACTTACTAAAAAGATAATGGGAGAGGATTGACATGGCTATACGTGTTGCAATTAATGGCTACGGTAGAATAGGAAGAAATATTTTAAGAGCCATCTATGAAGCTAATCGTCAAAAGGATATCCAGATTGTTGCTATTAACGATTTGGGAGATGCTTCGATCAATGCTCATTTAACGCAATATGATACGGCACATGGCCGATTTAACTTCAAAGTTTCTGCGGGAAATGATGGTAGTTTGATCGTAAATGGTGATGAAATACAGGGTTTTTCTGAGAGAAATCCTGCAAATTTACCATGGGAAAAGCTTGGTGTTGATGTTGTGTTAGAGTGCACTGGCATGTTTACAACACGAGAAAAAGCACAAGCACATATTGATGCTGGCGCAAAAAAAGTTTTAATTTCTGCACCAGCTGGAAGCGATGTGGATGCAACCATTGTGTATGGTGTGAATCACCAAATGCTCAAAGCAACAGATAAAATTGTGTCAAATGCATCGTGTACTACCAATTGTTTAGCGCCATTGGTAAAGCCATTACATGAAAAATTAGGCATTATCAGTGGGTTAATGACAACCGTGCATGCCTATACCAACGATCAGGTTCTCACTGATGTGTATCATCAAGATTTAAGACGTGCGCGTGCAGCGGGCTATTCTATGATCCCAACCAGTACAGGTGCTGCTAAAGCTGTTGGATTGGTATTGCCTGCTTTAAAAGGCAAATTGGATGGCTTTGCAATACGTGTTCCAACCATTAATGTTTCTGTGGTTGATTTAACGATTACCGTAGAACGTCAAACAACGGTAGAAGAAGTCAATCAAATTTTACATGCAGAATCAGAGACACAGTTAAAAGGCATTTTATCTTACTCAGATGCACCGCTTGTTTCAGTTGATTTTAACCATAACCCTGCATCGTCTATTTTTGATGCAACCCAGACACGTGTGATTGGTAATTTGGTAAAAGTGCTTTCTTGGTATGACAATGAATGGGGATTTTCAAATCGAATGATTGATACTGCCATTGCAATGATGCAAGCAAAATAAACAAGAGGGAATTGTATGATTACATTGGACAAGATTGACATCAAAAATAAAATTGTGCTGTTAAGAGAAGACTTGAATGTGCCTTTTGATGAAAAAGGTATTTTAAGTACAGCACGTATTGATGCTGCTTTAGAAACAGTAAGACTCTTGCAAGAAAAAGAGGCTAAAATAATTTTGATGTCACATCTTGGCCGTCCCAAAGGGCGTGATGAGCAATATACCTTACAGCCGATTGCTGACTACCTATCAGAGCAATTAAAGCAAAAAGTAACTTTATTTAATTTGGGTGATCCACTACCGTCCTTAAAGTCACGTTCAGTGGCCTTATTAGAAAATGTTCGTTTTTATGCAGGCGAAACAGAAAACAAAGAGGCCTTAGCAAAGCAATATGCCGAATTGTGTGATGTATTTGTGATTGATGCTTTTGGTGTGAGCCATCGTGCCCAAGCTTCTACGACAGGGGTGATTCAATTTGCGGATGAAGTTTGTATGGGACCTTTGCTTGCCAAAGAAATCACAATGTTGAATCAAGCTCTGGATAATCCTCGTCGACCTACAGTCGCCATTGTGGGAGGTGGGAAGGTATCTACTAAATTAGATGTACTCCTTAATTTAATAGAGAAAGTAGATGTGATGATTGTCGGTGGTGCACTTGCAAATACATTTCTGCTGGCTCAAGGCAAAAATGTAGGTGCTTCGCTGGTTGAACCAGAATTAGTACCTATGGCCACTCAAATTTTAAATCGAGCCACGCAATTAGGCAGAACACTTTGGTTACCAGAAGATGTGGTTGTGGCAGATAGTATTGACAGTCCAAGTGCTCAAGTTAAAAATTTAGCAGAACTCGCAAATACAGATAAAATATTTGATATTGGTGCGAAGGCAATAGTCTCTCTTGAGCAAATTTTATTGTCTGCCCAAACGATTTTGTGGAATGGGCCTTTAGGTGTTTTTGAGCGAGAAGCTTTTCAAGCAGGTACACGTGCGCTTGCGCAATTGATTGCAAAATCAAAAGCTTTTTCAATTGCTGGTGGTGGCGAAACCATTGCTGCGATTGAGCAATTTGGTGTTGAAAAGCAAATATCTTATATCTCAACGGGTGGCGGTGCGTTCTTAGAGGTATTGGAAGGAAAAGTATTACCTGTTATCACCGCTTTACAAGAACGTGAAGCACAAATAAACGATATTAATACAGTGAAGTTATAATATATGAAACCACGTCGCACTAAGATTGTTGCAACACTCGGTCCAGCAACAGACAGTAAATCAAAAATAACAGACTTAATATTAGCGGGTGCTAATATTTTACGTATCAATTTATCTCATGGTACTTTTGAACAACAGAAAGAAAAGATTCTGTTGGCAAAGGAATGTGCCACAGAGCTTAATAAGATCGTTGGTATTTTAGTTGATTTACAAGGCCCCAAAATTCGTATCCAGGCCTTAGAAGAAAGATATTTGAATTTGCAGGAAAACGACAGCATTGTTTTAGATCCTACAATTACTTATCCAGGAAACACCGATGGTGTCGGTGTAAATCATCCAGAATTGCCTAAAGAAGTGGTTGTTGGCGATGAGTTGTTATTGGATGATGGTAGGATCACCTTGTCTGTTAAGGATATTCAAGGTTCTCGTGTTATTTGCCAAGTCATATCAGGTGGTAAATTGCTACCATTTAAAGGTCTGAACAAAAAAGGCGGTGGTCTTTCATTGCCGAGTCTTACAGAGAAAGACAAGCAAGACATTCGTTCCATTACAGGGTTACCCATTGATTTTGTCGCACTTTCTTTCCCCAAGACAGCCGATGATATTCGTTATGCAAGATCATTATTAAAAGAACAAAATAACCCTGCACATATTGTTGCGAAAATAGAGAGAGCTGAAGCCATTGAAAATATTGATGAGATCATTGAAGCCTCAGATGCTGTAATGGTGGCAAGAGGGGATTTAGGTGTTGAAATAGGCTATGCTGAATTACCTGGTATTCAGAAATATATTATCAACAGAGCCTCTTTATCTGATAAAGCAGTTATCACTGCTACGCAGATGATGGAATCGATGATTACGAATCCTATCCCCACACGCGCAGAAGTATCCGACGTGGCAAATGCGATTTTAGATGGAACAGATGCAGTCATGTTATCGGCAGAAACAGCTTCAGGTGAATTTCCCATCAAAGTAGTTGCTATCTTGCATGAAATTTGTAAAGCAGCAGAACGTCAGAGATTTGCAAGAGCTGCACGTAATCGTGTTGAGAGTTTATGTGAAAGAAGTGATGAGTCCATTGCAATGGCTGCAATGTATATTGCGAATCATCTTAAAATAAAAGCAATTGTGGCACTGACAGAATCTGGTTCAACGCCCTTGTTGATGTCGCGTATCCGTTCAACAATCCCTATCTATGCGATGAGTCGACATGCAGAAACTTGTAGAAGAATGACGCTTTTTAAAGGCGTGCACCCCGTCTACTTTGATGTAACGCAGTTTAATGCCTGGGATATTTCAAAATACGCATTGGATAAATTGATTCAGATGAAGATTTTAAAAGAAGGGGATAATGTTATTTTAACAAAAGGGAATATCATTGGTATTGGTGGCAATACGAATACCTTAAAAATTTTAGAAGCAAAGAACGTCACTTAATATTGTTGGGAGAATACGATGGCATTAATTACTATGCGCCAATTACTTGATCACGCAGCAGAACACAACTACGGTGTGCCAGCTTTTAACGTGAACAATCTGGAACAAATGCGGGCAATTATGGAAGCTGCTCACGAAACAAACAGCCCTGTGATTGTTCAAGCATCTGCTGGTGCAAGAAAGTATGCAGGCCCTCGTTTTTTAAAGCATTTAATTGAAGCGGCAATTGAAGAATTTCCTACCATTCCAGTTTGTATGCATCAAGATCATGGTGCATCACCTGCTGTATGTCAGCGCTCTATTCAAATGGGTTTTTCTTCTGTCATGATGGATGGTTCTTTGAAAGAAGATATGAAAACACCTGCTAGCTTTGAATATAATGTTGAAATTACAAAGCGTGCGGTTGAAATGGCACATGCCTGTGGTGTATCTGTTGAGGGCGAGTTGGGCTGCTTAGGCTCATTGGAAACCAAAACTGCCGGCAAAGAAGACGGTAGTGGGGCAGAAGGCGTATTAACGCATGACATGTTACTCACCGATCCGGAAGAAGCTGCTCGCTTTGTAAAAGCAACAAAAGTAGATGCTTTGGCCATTGCAATTGGTACAAGCCATGGTGCCTATAAATTTAGCCGTCCTCCTACAGGCGATATTTTAGCAATTGATCGCATTAAAGCCATTCATGCGCTTATTCCCGATACACACTTAGTAATGCATGGTTCTTCTTCTGTACCCCAAGAATGGCTAAAAATCATTAATGAATATGGTGGTGATTTAGGTGAGACTTATGGCGTACCCGTTGAAGAGATTCAAGAAGGTATTAAACATGGTGTGCGCAAAGTAAATATTGATACAGATTTACGTTTAGCGGTGACTGGCACCTTAAGACGCTTTTTTGGCACCAACGCAGTAGAATTTGATCCACGTAAATACTTAAGCGAAGCAACCAAAGCAATGAAAGAAATTTGTATTGCACGTTACCAAGCATTTGGTACCAGTGGTTGGGCTGATAAAATTAAGCCTATTATGTTAGAGAAAATGGCTGAGCGTTACTTGAAGGGTGAATTAGATCCTAGAGTGAAGTAAGTCTGTCGTTTTATACTTCGAACAACAGATATGTGTTTTTTCATCATGCATATTTGTTGTTCGTGCTACAAAACTCTGTTGTTGAGCACCTAGCAAAATAATCTATTTTTATTACTGCTTGTGGATTGCTTCGTCGCTGTGCTTCTCGCAATGACGATTTCAGCGGATAAGCCCTCTAAGACTCGTCATTGCGAGCGTTTCGCGAAGCAATCTATCTGAAAACATGCTATGGGAAGCAGAAAATTTATTGCATAAAATGAATAGATCGTTTCATTGCTACGAATAGTACTAGAAAACGTGGCACTTTAAGAATGCATAGGTCTTGGTTTTTGATTCACCAGTATGAAGGGTACAGTATAATGTTCAGATTTTGTATCAACCTTCAGGACGGCATGCCAAATCATTTCATCATGCACGCAGGTAGGTAAGATTGTTTGTGCAGTATATAAGCCACTTTTCTTGAGTTGCAATGCATATTTAAATTCACCCATATCCATTTCTTTGCCTTTAAAATGAATATTCATTTTTTTTATAGGTAATTCTTGTGTTTTGACTTCAAGCATGACCGAGGTTAAAACAGGCATATTGGTTGGGGTAATTTTAAGAGATAGCATTTCACCATTTGGCAGGGTTGTAACACAAGGACCCGCACGTAAATCACAGTTTGTAACAGGCAAATTAACAAGCTTGATATTTTTCCAGTGGTGATAGCAATAGGCTATCAGTAGCAAGGTGCTTAAAGATACAAACCAAAATCCTATTTTAAAATAGTGTCGAAAATTTGTTTGTTGCATTGATTTAAAAGGTTAGTAGGCTTTCTATTTATTATTAATATCTATTTGCGGACAGTTTACCAACTACAATTTGCAAAGTACAGGTTTTACAAAAAACTCATAAATTATAGAGTACTCAAAAAAAAGCCCGATCAAAGATCGGGCAAAAAAGCAATCCGAGGGGGGATTGCCAAAAGCCTATCCGTAGGCAAGGGGGAAAACTTAAAACCTACAAGCTGTCTAGTGAGCTAGATAGTAATAAAGGATCGTCCACTGGAGGCGTGTAGGTGCTACCACTAAAGAGAACGCTAAAATCAACTTGAGAAGCGTCGTCATCTGATGATGTATAAAGAGAATTAAAAGTGAAGCCCTCACCTAGAAGCGTTTCGATATCTGATGAGCTATCCATATCTTTTGCTGCTTTGCTGCTACCAAAGCTTGTATGATCTTCAGATGCAAATTGTCGTTCAAGTTGTTCGGCAAGTTCTGCCTCTTGTTGTTTAACAGCTTCTAAATGATTCTCTGCCATTTTGTATTCGCCATAAGCATCGACTAAAGCTGAATTTGCTAATTTCAGTATATCAATCTGCTCCAAATAAGTATCAATCGCTTGTAAGGCGGTGTCTGCCTGGTCTGCAACGTCTTTCCATAAATTTGCAATTTCAGCTTTATGATCAAGATCTTGCAAGTAGCCAATACACTTTTGTTGTTGAGCAAGGGTATCAGGATGTTCTGCCTTCATTGTTAACCAATCAATGACAGTTTTGCTGTTATCTGTAACATGAAATTCTTTCGCAATACTAGATATTTGAGCATTAAAATCTTGTTTTGCAAAATCAAATTGCTGTTGCGCTTTTTGCATACTTTCTTTAAGAAGTTGTATTTCTTGTTGGTGTGCATCTAAAGGCTCATTTTTGCTTAATATGCTATGCGCCAAGGTAGCAGGTTGAGTTAAAATAACTTTAGCCCAATCACCCCAGGTATCTGGTTTTTTATAAGGCAATGCTTTTTCAAGCTTATCAGCAACAGCTTGGGTTTGCTCTAAGTAATTAGCATGTGCTTTTTCAACTTTTATTTCAGCTTTACTTTGTTGGGCTTGTTTCTCAACAAAGGTATTAGATTTAATTTGAAATTGATTTTCAGCACTTTCTAAGGTAGAAGATTTTGGCTTAGAAGAAAGCACATCTTCTGTAGAAAGTATTGGCCCATTGAAAAATTTCTTTGCCAAATCATCTATGGTTAATTGTTGTACAACTCTTAGTTTTTCACCAATTAGAATTTTGTACTGTTCAGCTTGCTTTATGCCAGACTCAATAATCCCGCTTGCTTTTTCAAACCAAATTTGCAATGACATTAAAGGATTGTTTTCCTCAGAAAACTGAACTTTATTGCGTGAAGCATCTAGCATTACTTGTTCAATATAAGCATTTGTTTTATCAACGGCTTCAGCCATTACTTGTTGTAATGCTGAGTACATTTGGTTTGCACCATTGGTATTGACTACTTTAATTGATTCGTTGAGATAATCTAACACTGCACTCGTGTCGATTTTATCCCAGAGCGCAATAAGTTCTGCTATATTCTTGTATTCAGCAGATTGCTTTTCTAAGTCTGATGCCTGCAGTTTTAAGTAAGTAGTCATTTCCAATTTTACGCTGTTAAATTGCATTAAATTTTGATGAATTGCCTGGATTCCACTTTGATAACTACTTTTTTCTCCAGCAAGTTGTTCTTTTATGTAAGACAGCTCATGTGCATGCAAATCTCGACTAGAGAGCATTACACTAGGAAGCAGTGGCATATCCTCTTCAATGGGAGATTGAAGAGCACTTGAAGTAGATGCACTTTCTTTTTCAGTATTCATTTTTTCAAGTGCTAATAAAAGACCATGCACATTAATGGGGGATGGCATGCTGCTTGTTTTTGAGATATTTTCATAAAGAGAATTAAACGTCAGGCCATCAAACACGTCAGTATCAGCACTTGAGCTTGAATCTTTCTTCTTTGTATAGAAGTCATTAAAAGTAAAGCCATCTAGATCTAGGTGTTCAGTGCTGTCATCAAGTGCTTCTGTAGAAATAGGTCTTAATTGAGGTCTGTCAAAAGTATGCGGATCTACTTGCTCTTCAGATAAATCAGCATGAATGATAGGGTTCAGCTTAAGGCGAGATAATTCATCCGCATCTTCTCCACGATCACTTTCCAAAAGTGAAGTAGGTGCTTTAGCTTTAGCCTGTGTGCTGGTTGATAAAGTGGCATCAACGATATCTGGATGAACCATAAAGGTGTCATCGAGATCAGAGCTATAGCTGCTTTCATCGGTATCGACATCAGCACTTGAGCTTGAATCTTTCTTCTTTGTATGGAGGTCATTAAAAGTAAAGCCATCTAGATCTAGGTGTTCAGTGCTGTCATCAAGCGCTTCTGTAGAGACAGGTCTTAATTGAGGTCTGTCAAAAGTATGCGGATCTACTTGTTCTTCAGATAAATCAGCATGAATGATAGGGTTCAGCTTAAGGCGAGATAATTCATCCGCATCTTCTCCACGATCACTTTCCAAAAGTGAAGTAGGTGCTTTAGCTTTAGCCTGTGTGTTGGTTGATAAAGTGGCATCAACGATATCTGGATGAACCATAAAGGTGCCATCGAGATCAGAGCTATGGCTGCTTTCATCGGTATCGACATCAGCACTTGAGCTTGAATCTTTCTTCTTTGTATAGAGGTCATTAAAAGTAAAGCCATCTAGATCTAGGTGTTCAGTGCTGTCATCAAGCGCTTCTGTAGAGACAGGTCTTAATTGAGGTCTGTCAAAAGTATGCGGATCTACTTGTTCTTCAGATAAATCAGCATGAATGATAGGGTTCAGCTTAAGGCGAGATAATTCATCCGCATCTTCTCCACGATCACTTTCCAAAAGTGAAGTAGGTGCTTTAGCTTTAGCCTGTGTGTTGGTTGATAAAGTGGCATCAACGATATCTGGATGAACCATAAAGGTGCCATCGAGATCAGAGCTATGGCTGCTTTCATCGGTATCGACATCAGCACTTGAGCTTGAATCTTTCTTCTTTGTATAGAGGTCATTAAAAGTAAAGCCATCTAGATCTAGGTGTTCAGTGCTGTCATCAAGCGCTTCTGTAGAGACAGGTCTTAATTGAGGTCTGTCAAAAGTATGCGGATCTACTTGTTCTTCAGATAAATCAGCATGAATGATAGGGTTTAGCTTAAGGCGAGATAATTCATCCGCATCTTCTCCACGATCACTTTCCAAAAGTGAAGTAGGTGCTTTAGCTTTGGGGTGTGTACTGGTTGATAAAGTGGTATCAACAACATCATCTTGATCTGAACTGGCTATGAAAGTGTCATCAAAATCAGAGCTATGGCTGCGTTCATCGGCATTGATATCAGCACTTGAGCTTGAATCTTTCTTCTTTGTATAGAGGTCATTAAAAGTAAAGCCATCTAGATCTAGGTGTTCAGTGCTGTCATCAAGCGCTTCTGTAGAGACAGGTCTTAATTGAGGTCTGTCAAAAGTATGTGGATCTACTTGTTCTTCAGATAAATCAGCATGAATGGTAGGGTTCAGCTTAAGGCGAGATAATTCATCCGCATCTTCTCCACGATCACTTTCCAAAAGTGAAGTAGATGCTTTAGCTTTGGGGTGTGTACTGGTTGATAAAGTGGTATCAACAACATCATCTTGATCTGAACTGGCCATGAAAGTGTCATCAAAATCAGAGCTATGGCTGCGTTCATCGGTATCGACATCAGCACTTGAGCTTGAATCTTTCTTCTTTGTATAGAGGTCATTAAAAGTAAAGCCATCTAGATCTAAGTGTTCAGTGCTGTCATCAAGCGCTTCTGTAGAGACAGGTCTTAATTGAGGTCTGTCAAAAGTATGCGGATCTACTTGTTCTTCAGATAAATCAGCATGAATGGTAGGGTTCAGCTTAAGGCGAGATAATTCATCCGCATCTTCTCCACGATCACTTTCCAAAAGTGAAGTAGATGCTTTAGCTTTAGTGCTTGTTTTGGGGATTGTTGCTACAATGCGATCAAATTCCTCAAATGTATCATCAATAAGCTGCTGCGTATCTTTTATATTACCTGATGCTCGCAGGCTGCTGCCATCAGTAGAACCAAAGAGTTCATGCATTTCTTCTTCAGTAATGCGCTCATGATTTGGTGTTGAAAATAAATCATTCAATTCAGGTACAGGTGGTCTTTGGATATCTGCAAAAAGATCATTAAATACAAAGCTGCTTGTAGTTTCTATTGTTTTTGATGTATGCGATATTGTTTCAAATAAATCGCCAAATAAGTCGTCTGAGCTTGTAGAACTATGAGTGCTTTCTTTACTAGCAGAAAATTCTTCATAGAGGTCGTTAAAATCAACATCTAAAGAGGATAGGTCGCTTTCTGTGCTGCTGTGTACAGTATTGCTATTGCTGTGCGTCACTTCTTCTTCATATGCAGTAGGCTCTCTTAACTTAACTTTAAATCCACCTCTGTGGCCACCGCCAAACATATTAAGTACATCATCAATAGGTGGTTGAGGATTTGCATCAACCCCAGGTTCTTGAGCATCATCAAGATTGGCTCTTGCGTGCAAAAGTGGATCGAATCCGATATCAATGACCTCATTTTCTTCTAAATGAATATCATCATCGTTGCTTGCAGAATTTATATCTGCAAATAAATCATCAAAGATGCCTGCCATGTCATTATCAAGCTCTGCATCTATATCTGCGGAATTAGGATCAAGAACAGGTGCTATATGTGCAATATCAAGTGCGTGTGCATTAGGTTGTGCAAGAACAGGTGCATGCTTAGGTAAAAAGTCTTGAAAACTTATAGGGAATTCATAGCGAAGGGATTCGCTATTTCCGAGTTCTTTTTCTGAGAGTATTTCAAAGCCTTTTGTATTTTCTTTGCGTTCGATAAAGCCCGTTGTAAGATCAAAGACATCAAAGCCTTTAAATAAGGTATTATCAAGACCTAAAAATGCGAGCGTGTCTTCAAAATGGGCTGTTGCTTGACCAAAATACTCTCTATGTATTGGCATGGTGGAACCTTGTGACATGAGAGGTTCAATACCTTTGCTTGCGGGGGGCGCAAAAACAGGTAAGGGAAAAGAATCTTCAAACATCTCTTCATGTGAAGCACTGTGTGTACTTTGTTGTTTGGCTTGAGGATTGAACAGATCTTCAATTGCTTTAGCAATATTTTGCCCCATTTGCTCAAGCTTGTTGTTTAGACTTGCTGCTTGTAACTCTTTTTTAATTTTAGAACTGCTCATGAATCACCTTCAGGGAGTTAATAGTATGATAACTAGATTACGGGTTATGGTAAAAGATAGCATGGGTTTATGTCAAATAATTTATAGCTAAGCAATTGATATATATTAACTTATTCGACAAAGAGTATGGTTTAATAGACAAAAGGTTTGATAAAAATCGTCTATTGAGCGGCATCAGAGAGTAAGGGCAATAACACCGGCCTTACCGACTCAAGTAAAATAGGTTGTGCATCTGCAGTGGGATGAATGCGATCTGATTGCATAAGTGCGTTGTCGAGTGCCACGTTCTCGAGTAGAAAAGGTAGTAGCGGAATGTCGAATCGCTTGCTTAAGCGACGATATATATTTTCGAACTGTTGGGTATATTTTTCACTATAGTTTGGTGGTAATTTCATACCAATGAGCAAAACCTGACTGTCTGCTTTTTTACACATTTCAATCATTGATTCAAGGTTTTTGGAGATCATTAAGATAGGTAAACCTCTTAAGCCATCATTGCCTCCGAGTTCTATAATGACAATTTTGGGTTGATGCTCTTTTAACAGGTGAGGTAGTCGTTGTCTACCGCCTGCCGTTGTTTCTCCTGAAATACTATGGTTGAGTACCTGCCAATTGGGGTGGGTGATTTTTAGTTCCTCCGCTAAGAGTGCAACCCAGCCTTGTTCTTCAGGAATTTGATAGGCAGCGCTTAAGCTATCACCTAATATAAGGATAGGATTAGAGTTAGCATATGTGCTAAATGAAAATATGCACGCTAATAGGCAGATGAGCCATTTTACGTTAGAGTGTATTTTAGTCACTTGAGAAAGGTTATGCATAATAATGGCCATATTGAATGTTGCTGCTGTATCAAAACAAATCAAAATTCATAATAAGACACTGGACATATTAAAGGCAGTAGACTTGCGCGTCAATCAATCTGAAACAATTGCTATACTTGGAAGTTCCGGATCTGGCAAAACAACATTGCTAGGATTGTTAGCAGGTCTTGATCAGCCTTCCGCAGGAAGCATTTCTTTGCTTGGCAAAGAGATGACCATGCTGAATGAAGATGAAAGAGCTTTATTGCGTTTGGGGCAAGTTGGGTTTGTCTTTCAAAGTTTTGATTTATTACCTCATTTAACAGCACTTGAAAATGTGATGTTACCACTTGAGCTTGCCAAATATAAAAAACCAAAGATCAAGGCACAAGAAATGCTATGCCAGGTAGGACTTGAAAAAAGATTGAATCATTATCCTGTGCAGCTTTCGGGGGGCGAGCAGCAACGTGTTGCAATTGCTCGTGCATTTGCGATTGAGCCTAAAATATTGTTTGCAGACGAGCCTACAGGTAGTTTAGATGAAAATGCGGGTAGTATGATTTTAGACAAACTGTTTGATATGAATGCACAATTCAAGACCACGCTTGTGTTTGTGACACATGATCTTTCTGTTGCAAAGCGTTGCGGTGCTGTTTACAGACTTGAACATGGAATATTACACCTACAATAAGATATCTTCAGAATCATGATTTTAAATTTTATAAAAAGAGAATGTTATCAATTTGAGCTTAAAATATTATCAGTCGCCGCCATGATTGGCTTGATGATAGTATTTTTAATTGCAAATCTTTTGCAAGGATTGTCTTCTGATTTGCACGATCGTGCGGAGAACTTAATGGGGGGCAGTGTGATTTTAGAGTCGCCAATGCCTATACAACCTGCAGTAATAGAAAATGCAAAAGCACAGCAGCTTGATTGGTCTCAGAATACAGAATTTTTTACCATGATGAATGTGCAGGATAAATTCTTGTTGACGCAAATATCTGCATTTGATCGCCCCTTTCCCTTGATTGGAGAGATTATACTTACCACGCAGGATAATAAAAAACGCTCGGTACGCGCGCCACCCGCTGTGGGAGAAATATGGGTGACGGATAGAATTTTATCAGAATTTAATCTTAAGATGGGTGATAAGGTTTCCGTTGGCAATAGTGAACTGATGGTTACAGGTATATTGCAGAGCTATCCCTTACTATTGTCTCGTGGCACTTTTTTATCACCGCTGGCCTATGCCAATCAGGTTGATATTGCAAAGATGGGCGTTGTTCGTGATGGCAGCCAGATCAACTATAGAATGATTATTAAGGGCGCTGCGCCTCAAATAGAAGCCTTTCTTAATTCGCAGCTTATCAGCGAATCAGCCTTTAAATTGGTAACGGTGGATAAGGGGCGTGATACGCTTGAAAGACCCTTTGTGATTGCCAATAAATATTTATCCGTGGTTTTAATTATTCAACTTTTATTAAGTAGTATCGCTATTGCTATTTGTGCTCATGTCTATGCGAAAAAGCAATTCAAAGCTGTGGCAATTATGCGTACACTGGGTGCCAGCTTTAATAAAGTACTCTGTTTGTATTTATCTGTTCTATTTGTGATTGTTTTGGCTGTTGTGGGTTTAACAGCATTAATTGGTACAGGCATCTTAAGCATCATTCCCTATTTTTCACCCTTGCCGATTTCTTTGATGGCAGGATGGGGCTCTGTTTTTGGATTAACATTGTGCTTGGGTGTACTCCTGGTCGTTGGTTTTTCACTGCCTTCTTTACTTGCATTGAAACAGGTATCTGCCATACAAATAAAGCAACAAGCCTATATTCCCATTAAAAAATCTATTTTTCTCTACTATAGTGTCATTGTCTTTATCATGATTGCGGTTATTCTTTCTCTTTTTGATGAATATGAAGTTCCTTTGAGAATTTTATCGCAATTATTCATCATCACGGCGATAAGTTTTTCCATCGCTTGGGCAATGTGGCGTGCTTTGGCGTGGGTGAAGCCCTTTTGTAGCTATACACTCAAAATGGCTGTGCAGGGATTATTGCGTCTGCAATGGCTTGGACATACGCAGTGGATTATTTATAGCTTAATTTTTACTTTTTTACTTTTTATTGAAATTGTTCAACATGATATTTTGGCAAAATGGCAACAACAATTACCGGAAAATACACCGAATTATTTTCTTATTAATATACAAGAGGATGATGTAACGCAATTAGAGAATTGGTTTTTGCAAAATAATTTAGAGGCAATACATTTGTATCCTGTTATTAGAGCTACTTTTACGCATATTAATGGCAACGCTGTCAATACATGGGGAGAGGGGCGTTCAGATGAGGCTGCACCTGTTGGTTTAAATCGAGCTATCAATTTGACCTGGATGACAAAATTACCTTCAGACAATCAAGTGATTGCTGGTGTTGAATGGGAGAGTGTTGCGCCCAACAGCCCTGTGATTTCTATTGAAGAAAATTTTGCATCGCGACGCAATATAAAATTAGGAGATGAATTATCTTTTCTGATTGATTCAAAGAGTGTGTCGGCTAAAGTGACACAACTGCGTACACTGCATTGGCAAAGTTTTAATCCAAATTTCTTTGTTGTCTTTCCGCCCGGCATACTGGAAGATTTTCCACACAGTTATATTGGTAGTTTTCATTTGCCTAAAGAAAAACGATCCTTATTAAATACATTGACAGCAGAATTTGTTGAAGCCTCGTTGATTGATTTGGACGCAATGGTAGATATGATGCGAAGTCTCGTCAGACAATTCTCATATGCGCTTGATATTGTATTAATGCTTATGTTATTCACAGGGTTATTACTGATGCAAATTATTATTCGCTCGCTGTTAAAAGCGCGGATGCATGAAAGCGCATTGTTAAAAATACTAGGTGTTCCCAAGGGATTGATACAAAAAACGGTTTTAATTGAATATGGCCTTTTGGGCGGGCTGTGTGGGTTATCTGCAGGGCTTTTTGCACAATTAATTGCGCATGATATTGCTTATGATTATTTCAATATTTATTACTCATTCAGTGCTAAATGGTTTGTGTTTGGTGCTTTATTTGGATTTTTATTATTAACAACGATGGGGTGGTTAGGATTTAGAAAAGTCTTTAAAGTTTCGCCTTTATTTATCTTAAGACAGACAGGGTAATGCAATGATAAAAAGCGCTGAGCCTACGCAAACGCCGCCATACACACGTGTTGAAGCTTTTAACTCTTGGATAATCGCAGGATTTAATATTGGCTGGGATTTAGGTGAGGGTTTAAGTCTTTTCATTCCAAAAGGATTATTGCAACCCTTTACAAAGCTTTCACCTCGTGCTTCTACAAGATCTCATCGCGAAAATATTGCTACACGCTTAAAAATGAATCAACATGGTTTGCTGACCCCTGCGATATGGCTTGCGCATTATGTGCTTAGTCCATTATTGGGTGCCGGCATAGCGCTACTTGCGTTGATGCCAGGAATATTGGGCGGCTTATTTTTTAATCAAAAGATTCGTAACCTTGAATACCATTATGCTATGGATGTCGTCAATCAATACAGTGGTACTGCTGTATGGGGGGCGCTTGCAATGAGTGCGTTGCTGACTTACGCTTGGCTAAGTGGTAGTTTTAGCTTACCAGGCTTTACAGTGCCAAGCATTAGCTTTTATTATTTTGCAACGCCCGCATTGGCGATTAGCCCGTTATTAGCAACGTGGTTATTACCCTTAGCAGCGGCGTATGGGATGATGGTATTGCTCAGTATTGGGCAAAGCGTGAACAGAATCTATGATATTACAACTAAGTTTTCAGTGTACCAAGGGAAAACGCATCAGTGGCCTTATACACTGAGAAGTACGGTTGATTATGAATTAAAAAATGAATATCTGAAACAAGAAATACACACACTTTTTCAAAATGAGTTAGAAAAAATGGCAACTTATCATGATAAGTGTCATGATGAGTTGCGCCAAAAATTAGAACGTGATCCTACACTTTCAGAGCTTTCGCAAAAAGGCGTATTAACGCAATATCAACTCATGCGAGAGCAAAAAGATCTCCTCACACAATTAAAAGTGGCTTTTGATAAGCCAACGCAGCAATCCATCATGCAAGGCAGAAAAATGAAATTTAACAAACGTATTCACGAGGAAGTAACATGATTAAAAGAATATTTTGGAGTGGCTTACAGGCTTTTGTACCTATTGTCGTGACTTTTGCTGTTGTTGTATGGGTTTTTAGAAGCATTGAGGTTTTTTTTGGAAGGTTTATTCAATATATTATTCCACCACAGTACTATTTTGATGGTTTGGGTATTATTGTTGGTGTTTTATTAGTTTTTGTCATCGGCATCTTGGTGAATGCTTGGTTGATTAAGACAATTTATCATTTTGCAGAATCCATTGTTAATAAAATACCTGGCATTAAGGTGATTTATAACGCAGTCAAAGACTTTGTGAATTTCTTTGATAAATCAAAACAAACTCAAGCACAATACGCTGTCTTAGTGAATACTGCTTTAGGGCAAGCAATCGGCTTTGTGACCAGAGATAATTTGACAGATTTGCCACAGGACTTGGGTGGAGAGGCAAATTGTTTGGTTTATATCCCCTTAAGTTATCAGATTGGTGGTCTTATGGTTTCCATACCTAAGAAGGATTTGATTAAAATTGATTGGGAGATTAATCAGGCAATGAGTTTCGTCATTACAGCTGGCATGTCTAGTACTCCAACAACAATAACTAAGCCATAATTAAGGCTTTCCCTTCACTATGTCGCTTGCTTCAAGTAGTTAGGAAGAGAAAAGCATGATATCTTACTTCAGCTTGAGGCCTTGCAATTTATTAGGTTAGTTAAATATGTCATTTTCTCAGAATTGGTTATTAGGTGTAGCAGGGGGTATTGCTGCTTATAAAGCACCTGAAATCGTGCGATTGCTGAAGCAAAAAGGCGCAGATGTGCGCGTTGTATTGTCTGGTAACGCAAGTGAATTTGTAACCAAAATGACCTTACAAGCCCTTTCGGGGCATCCTGTGCATGATGAATTATTTGACTCCGTATTCGAAGCCGCAATGGGGCATATTGAGCTAGCCAAGTGGGCAGATCAGATTTTAATTGCGCCCTTGTCTGCAAATCGATTAGCTGCATTAGCACATGGTTTTGCGGATGACTTATTAAGTACTTTATGCTTGGCCAGCAATGCGCCAGTTTGGGTTGCGCCCGCCATGAATAAGCAAATGTGGTCTCATACTGCGACACAGGAAAATTTGGCAATATTGCAACGACGAGGTGTGCATTGTGTTGGACCTGATTTTGGTATTCAAGCCTGTGGTGATATCGGATGGGGTAGAATGTTAGAGCCTGGTGACATTCTTGAGCAGATCCAGGTAAAAATGAATGCACATAAAGAAGACAAAGATATTTTAGCGGGATTAAGTTTATTAATCACTGCTGGCCCGACACGAGAATATCTGGATCCGGTGCGTTTTATCAGTAATAAAAGTTCTGGCAAAATGGGGTATGCGCTTGCAAGTGCAGCGCGGGATATGGGCGCCAACGTAACGCTGATCAGTGGCCCTGTGTCTCTAGTAGTGCCAGAAGGTATTACAGTGATTTCTGTGGAAAGCGCACAACAAATGTATAAAGCAGTGATGGATGCAAGCCGTGGGGTTGATATTGTTATTGGCTGTGCTGCTGTTGCTGATTTTGGCTTCCAAGAACAATTTAAGCAAAAAATTAAAAAACACCCTGATCATGATGAATATCCTGTTGTGTTGCTTAAAAATCCTGACATCATGAGCGCTGTTGCGCATCAAGAAAATCGGCCATTTTGTGTTGGTTTTGCCGCAGAAACTGAAAACTTTCGCCACAATGCAAAAGAGAAATTACAGCGAAAAAAATTAGATATGATTGCTCTAAATGATATCAGTCAGAGCGCGATTGGTTTTGATGCTGATGACAATCAACTTACTGTCTTTAGTGCAACAGAAGAATACGTTATTCCCAGAGCCTCCAAATATGAGGTTGCTCGTTTATTACTTAAAAAAATAAGAGAAGTAGCATGCAAAAAATAAAATTGAAGATTTTGGATTCACGTCTTGGTGACAGCATTCCTATGCCTAGTTATGCTACAGAAGGATCGGCTGGCTTAGATCTGCGTGCTTGCATCAAAGAGCCTACAGTCGTACAGCCCAATGAGTCAATTCTCATTCCCTCTGGAATAGCGGTTCATATTGAAGATCCAAATCTTGCAGCCTTTATTTTGCCTCGTTCAGGGCTGGGACATAAAAATGGGATTGTCTTAGGGAACTTAGTAGGCTTGATTGATTCTGATTATCAGGGTGAAATTATGATCTCTTGTTGGAACAGAAGCAATGAACCTTTTGAAATTGAAGTAGGTTTACGGATTGCACAAATTGTGATTATGCCTGTGACACAAGTTGCTTTTCAGTTAGTGGAAGATTTTGCAATTTCAAAGAGAGCGGAAGGGGGCTTTGGTCACACAGGCCGCCATTAAGTCTTCGCAACTGGGTTTTGGGCGTTGTTGACTTCGCTCTTTCGCAACAGTCATGTATTTTGTATACACTCCTGTGTGCTCAAGACCTCGTCGCCTAGCCCAAAAAGCCATTTGCTGTGACTTAACATATACTGTGAGCATATTACCCTCGCGTAGCGAACAAATAAAAATGATGGAGAAGAAATATAAATGACACAGGTAGTAGCCGCCAGAGCAGCAGAAAACATGCATATCGATAAGAGTGTTTTTCGCGCTTATGATATACGTGGTGTTGTGGATAAAAATTTGACTGAGCATTTAGCCTTTCAATTAGGTTTAAGTTTTGGTTCAGCGGCACATGATAAAAATGTGAAACAAGTGGTTGTAGCACGTGATGGTCGTTTAACGGGTGAAAGATTGATGGCAAACCTAAAAAAAGGTTTGGCACAAACAGGTATGGAAGTCATTGATATTGGTATGGTTCCAACGCCCGTTTTATATTTTGCTTGCGAACATTTTAAAACGCATACAGGCATTATGATTACAGGAAGCCATAACCCAGCGGATTATAATGGCTTTAAGATGGTTTTAGATGGATTACCCTTAGCGGAGCAATCCATTGAAGAACTGTATGACAGAATAAAAAACGAACAATATGTTTTTGGTAACGGCAGTATGCGTACAGAGGATATTACAGATGCGTACATGCAAGTCGTTTGTAATGAAATACAGATCACAAAACCCTTGAAAGTTGTGGTTGACTGTGGCAATGGTGTTGTGGGTGCAATTGCTGAGAAATTCTTTACAAAGCTAGGCGTTGATTTCGTTGGATTATATTGTGATGTTGACGGAAATTTTCCAAATCACCATCCCGATCCAGGGCAGCCTGCCAATTTGCAAGATTTAATGCAAGCAGTAAAGCAGCACAAAGCCGATCTTGGGTTTGCTTTTGATGGAGATGGCGATAGACTCGGCATTGTTACCAATCAAGGTGAGATTGTATGGCCAGACAGATTAATGATGCTCTTTGTCAAAGCGGTGCTTGAAGCAGAGCCGAATAGCAAAATTATCTATGATATAAAATGTAGCCATCATTTGGGGCATTATATTAAAAAATTGGGTGGCGATCCTGTCATGTACAAAACAGGACACTCTTTGATTAAGCGTAAAATGAAAGAATTATCAGCGCCACTCGCCGGTGAAATGAGCGGTCATTTCTTTTTTAAGCATCGCTGGTTTGGTTTTGATGATGCTTGCTTTTCTGCTGCTATGTTGCTTGAAATTCTAAGTAATGATGCACTATCGCGAGATTTATCAGAAATGGTTGCAAACTTAGCAACAGGTGTGTGCACGCCTGAAATTAATGTTGCTATTTTGGATAGCAAAAAGTTCACTTTCATTGAGCAGCTCAAAGCGTTACAGCACTTTAATAATGCCAAGATCATTTCGATAGATGGTTTGCGGGTTGAATTTGATTATGGCTGGGGATTGGTGCGTGCTTCAAATACCACGCCTAACTTGGTGCTACGTTTTGAAGGGGATTCAGAGGCTGATCTCATTGCGATTCAGCAAGCCTTTAAAGCAGCGATGCTGGAAGTAGATCCTAGTTTAAGCATCCCTTTTTAGTCTTCGCTTTTGGCCTCTAGACGTTGTTGCCTGCGTTCTCTCGCAATCTTCATGTACTTATGTGTACATTCCGGTTGCTTGGAACTTGGCGCCTAGCCTAGAAGACCAAATGCTGTGACTACAATGATTTGCCTTTGGTCTTTAGGTGTTGTTGCAAGGGAGTATTAGCTATGAATTCATTGGTTGCTTTATTAGATGCGACTTTATTAGAAGACCATATAGATGATCATGCGATTAAAATCTGGTGTAATCGCATTCGATCTTTAAAACCCTTGCCTGCAGCTATTTGCACTTATTTACATAATATAGAAACTATTCAAAAACATCTTTCAGACTACGCTATTCCTATTGCGACTGTCATTAATTTTCCACATGGGCTTTATGAAGCAGAAGATATCCAAAGCGAAATACGACAAGCACTGTCCTTAGGGGTTTCAGAGCTAGATATTGTGATCCCTTATGGTAAGTGGTTACAAAAGAAAGATCCTCTTATGATCATCGATTTTATTTTACAGTGTCGCAGTTGGGCTGGTGATAAAATTATTTTAAAATTCATTCTTGAAACTGGCGCGATTCAATCGATGGAAGACATTGGTGTGCTCACAGAATTGCTTTGTCAATATGGTGTACATTTTATTAAAACTTCAACAGGCAAAATGGTTCCGGGTGCTACAGATATGGCTGTAGAAGCGATTGCCGCTGCGGTGAAGCGATATTATGATTTAACGACACATAAAGTAGGGATCAAGGTGGCAGGTGGCGTGCGTACGCTTGAGCAAGCAAATCATTATGTTAATATTATCAGAGAACAATTAGGAGATGCCTGGATAGAGCCGCGTTATTTGCGTTTAGGCGCAAGTCGTCTGCTGGATGAAATTATACGGAATAGGTGTGGTGGTTAGAAATTAGGCAAAAAGATCTCCAGTAAAAGAATAACGCATAAAAAAGCCCTTGTAGATACAGGGGCTTTTTAGGTGTTTTGTGATTGATTTTAGTCCATTGGCTCTTCTTTTTCATCTGTATTTTCATCGACAATTGCTTCATCTGTGTCTGGTGCCATGTCTTTTTTCACATCTACTTCAGGCTCAGCAGGTTTATCACCCTTTAAGATGTCTTGTGCATCGTTTACAGTTTCATCCACAGGGTCTGTAACGGTATTATGATCATCTGCCAATACTGAACCGGCAAATAAAAATGGCATCATCATCAATAGTGCTTTGATCAGTTTCATAAATAGCTCCTCATTAATAGGCTCATCGTAGTTACAAAGATTGTTAGTCTAATTTGTCGGTTATGTAGTTATCATAGTTTAATTTTTGCTGTTTTTGTTAGTGTTTTGAATAAAAAATAATTAAAAACCATGCATATTCACCTATATGCTGTAGTTTTTTACCTAGATCAAATATGGTATCTAGTTATTGTTCTATATGTTTTTTCTGTTCCATTAAATATTCAAAGCGCTCAATTTGGCTCTGATATTGATTGTGTACGTCAACGATTTCTAGCTTTTTCTGTTTTAGAAATGCTTTGCTTTCTTTAATATTTTCTCTTGTATCATTAAGTAAATTTTGAAGATGGGGTGGAAGTGGTTGCCCTGTCTGTTGAAGCTCAAGCATTTTCTTTTTTGCATCTTTGAGCACGTTTATTTGGCGATTAATATTCTCTTTGGTGATACTTACTAAAACTTCAATGGAAGAAATTTTCTCATCACGAGAGCGTATAATATCTTCTTTACATGAAAAGAGTTTGAGCAAAACTTCATCTTTACGAGATTGAACTAATGCTTGTTGAGCTTTTTCTTCAGAAAGTTTTTTTTCAATTTCTTTTTGCTTTTCTAATTCTGCTTCTTTTGCTAAATCGGCAGCAGATTTTTTTGGCGCAATATGTTCAATCACATTACCACGCGATGTTACAATATCGTAACCCAGGGCCGCTGCTTCTGGTGGCAGTGTATTAGAAATGATATAAGAGCCATTTTCGTCTTTATAGCGATAGAATTGCGGTGTTTGTGCAAAACTGGTAACTAAGTAAACAGAAAGCAGAGTCGCAAATAGATACTTCATACATTTCCTTATGTATAACAAAGTAGAGTTATTGTTTGTAATCCTATACTACAAGACTGCGATTTTAGATATTTGAGAATTTAAATCCACAACAGATGATTATTAGCTGTAAAGGGTATATCCCGTACTGAATACGGGATTTTGAGATGATTGCCTGTAGATTATTAGTTTGTGCCATACTGTTTTTGATAAGCCAATAAATTTTCTACAACCGATTGATAGCTTGGAATCGTTTTTAAATAAGCAATCACATCTTTGAGCGTGACAATGGAGAGTACTGGAATGTGATGCGCTTGTTCTAGTAGTTGCACAGCTGAAAACTGACTGTCTTGTGCTTTTTCTTGTCTATCCAGTGCAATTATAATGCCAGCAGCGGTACCACCGTTATTTTGTATAAAATGGATAGCTTCTTTTTTGGCATCTCCAGCGGTAATCACATCGTCGATAATCCAGGCTTTTTGATGTTCAAGTGCAGCACCAACAATCAGTCCACCTTCGCCATGTGCCTTAGCTTCTTTTCGATTGAAGCTATAAGGGATATTGATTTGATATTGTTCTGTCAGTTGTATTGCCGTTGCAACCGCAAGTGGAATACCCTTATATGCAGGTCCAAATAAGACATCAAATTGGCAGCGGTTATGTGTTAGTGTGAGAGCATAGTATTGGCCTAATTTTGCTAAGGCATCGCCAGAGTATAAATGACCAATATTGAAAAAATAGGGGCTTTTTCTGCCAGATTTTAAAGTAAAATCTCCAAATCGAAGTGCGTTTTCTTGTATAATAAATTCAATAAAATTATGTTGATAATTTTCCATAGCGGCACACAAAATTGATCACGAATGGGGTGAATTAATAGCATAAATTCCTTGGAAAAGTCAAGACATAACTAAAAATACTTGCCTTAAAAGTATATTGTGAATGTGTGTAGCTCTAAAGGGAAACTGAAGTTTAAGAGGAAAAAAGTGTTGCGTATTATTAGTTTGAATGTAAATGGTATTCGAGCCGCACAGAAGAAAGGTATGTTTGAATGGTTGAGCCGTCAAGATGCCGATGTCATTTGTCTACAAGAAGTGAGAGCAGATGCTTCTATTCTTGAGAATGCTTTGTATCAGTTGCCGAAATACCATGCTTATTATCAATCTGCCGAGAAAAAGGGTTATAGTGGTGTAGGCATATTAAGCAAGAAAAAACCAGATAAAGTAATACGTTCATTAGGGTTTCCGCTTGCAGATACAGAGGGTAGATATATTCATGCTGAATTTGGCAATCTGGTTGTTGCTTCTTTGTATCTGCCTTCGGGAACCAGTGGTGAAGCGCGTCAAGATCAAAAATATGTCTTTTTAGATGCATATCTTGCTATCTTAAAAAAACAAATTACGAGCAAGCGTTCTTATATCATTTGTGGCGATTGGAATATTGCGCATAAGGAAATTGATCTTAAAAATTGGAAGACGAATCAAAAAAACTCAGGATTTTTGCCACAAGAGCGAGCATGGTTAGATAAATTATTTGATAAAGTGGGTTTTGTTGATGCTTTTCGCATGGTGAATCTTGAACCCAATAATTATACGTGGTGGTCTAGTAGAAGCCGTGTTGCTTTTGAGAATAATGTAGGATGGAGAATCGATTATCAAATTGTAACACCCGATCTTAGAGAGAAAGTAAAAACCGCCTCAATCTATAAGGCTGAGCGCTTTTCTGATCATGCGCCATTAGTGATGGATTATGATTTGAGTATTTAGGACTTCTTAATTGTAGCCTTTGTACACTGATGGTTCTCCTAAAAATTCTTATGCTGAAAAAAACTGATAATATGTCATGCCAGCGAAGGCTCATATGCGTCAACTTAAGTAATTTCTGGGATTCAATTATATATTGCCACCTATTCTTCGTTCGCAAAGCGAACATTTTCTCACTTTGTAAAGAGAGACGCTTGGCAACAGCGTAGCTGCGCCGAGCAGAGGGATTTAGCTTTTTGAACTTAGCCCCCAGCATAAATCCCCCTTGCGCACTTGTCAGTGCGCGTCCCCCTTCAAAAAGTGGGAGCCTGATTCGCAATGCTCATCGATAAGCATGTCAGCTCTTGCAACACAAAATGTGTGTGTCTCGTGGCTAGTGTTGAGTTGCTAGTTTCTAGAGATTCAACACTCTTTTTTGTTTGAAAATAAGTTCTTGAATACCTTTTTGAGCGAGTTCAAGCATGCCATTTAAATCTTGATGTTTAAAAGGATGCCCTTCCGCAGTGCCTTGTAGCTCAATAAAATCACCTTTTTCTGTCATGACGACATTCATATCAGTTTCTGCATTAGAATCTTCTTGATAATCTAGATCAAGCACAGGAAAACCTTTATAAACACCTACAGATACAGAAGCGATTAAAAATTTCAAGGGGAGTTCTTTGATCATTTGACGTGTTTGCATCCAGCGTAATGCTTCCACTAAGGCAACACATGCGCCTGTAATGCTAGCTGTGCGTGTGCCACCATCTGCTTGTAAGACATCACAGTCAATAGTGATGGTATTCTCGCTCAAGCCTTTCATGTTGACGCAAGCGCGCAGCGCCCTACCAATCAAGCGTTGGATTTCTTGTGAGCGGCCGTGTGGTTTACCAACCTGTGATTCACGCATCATTCGATCATTGGTAGAACGAGGTAGCATTGCATATTCAGCAGTAATCCATCCTTGTCCGGTACCTTTTAAGAATCTGGGTACGCCACTCATGACAGAGGCATTACAGACTACTTTGGTATCGCCATAAGAAACAAGCACCGATCCTTCTGGATGTTTGATAAAATTTCTAACAAATGAGATTTCACGCATTTCATCATTTTTTCGGGCACTGGGACGCATATTTTTGCCTACCTTAAAACCGTATTACTGCATCTTCAAAGAGGTGCATTATAGCGTTTTTTTTGACTAAATAGCGAACTTAGCACGGCGTGTAATACGCATAAATAGGGCGCCGTATTGCTTGAGCGGTGTTGACCTATACGCAATATCTTTGCTTGGAGTTAGATTTCAGGCTACCATATGAGATCTAGTGTCTATTATTGGTCGACTAACTTTTTTGGGGATCGCCTTATGTTACAAAGTATGACGGCATTTGCCAGTGCTGCCAAGCGTGCGGATTGGGGAAGTGCGACTTGGGAAGTGCGTTCGGTAAATCATCGTTATCTTGATGTGCATTTTCGTTTGCCTGAAGGGCTGCATGAGGCGGAGTTTAGTTGGCGTAAGACCATTAATCGATGGATTCAGCGCGGAAAAGTAGATTGCCAGCTTACATTTGTACCTGACGCAAGTTTTGTGCCTACACTTCATGTTAATAAGGAGCTTACAAGCCAGCTTGTTGACTGTGTTGCTCAAGTACACAGCCAAAATGAGGGTATTTCCCCGAAGATATCAGCGCTTAGCTTACTAAAGTGGCCTGGTGTTATTACTATCCATCCACAAGATCTCTCAAAATTAATCCCTGAATTTACGACGTTGCTAGAAAAAGCCTTAGATGATTTTGTCATGATGCGTCAACGAGAAGGCACTGAGATTGCCGATATTCTACTTTGCAAGTTAAATGACATTTTTGATATTGTACATAAAGCCAGAAGTAATGTTGCTCTTTCATTTGAAAAACAAAAGCAAAAATTAATGAGTCGGCTTGAAGCGCTGGGTTCTTTTGAAAAGGATAGAGTGGCTCAAGAAATGGTGATTTTTGCGAGCAAGTGGGATGTTGCGGAAGAATTAGATAGATTACAATGTCACTATGAAGAAGTAAAAAACTGTTTGGCCACAAAAGAGCCGACAGGCAGACGCTTAGATTTTTTAATGCAAGAAATGAATCGTGAAGCCAATACATTGGCATCAAAATCTCAAGACGCCACATTAAGTAAGTTAGCAGTAGATTTAAAAGTAATCATTGAGCAGATGCGCGAGCAGGTTCAGAATGTGGAGTAAGATATGAAGCTAGGTGAGTTATACATTATTTCTGCCCCTTCAGGTGCAGGCAAGACAACACTGGTAAATGCGTTACTAGCAAGTCTTGATAACATACAGATTTCTGTTTCGTATACGACTCGCCCTCCTCGCGCAAAAGAAGTGAATCACAGAGATTATGTGTTTTTAGATGAGGAAACCTTCGAGCAGTACCAACAGCAGAATAGATTTTTAGAAAGTGCCAAAGTTTTTAAGTATTCATACGGCACTTCCAAAGATTGGGTAGAGGAAAAGCTTAAAGCAGGCATAGATGTTGTATTGGAGATTGATTGGCAAGGTGCACGTATCGTCAAGTCTATTACGGATTGCGTGAGTATCTTTTTGCTCCCACCTTCCAAACAAGATCTAAAGAAACGATTAGAATTGCGAAATCAAGACAAAAAAGAAGTCATTGAATATCGTATGGAACAGGCAAATGAGGAGATCTCTCATTATGCTGAATATGATTATGTGGTTGTGAATGATGACTTTGAAAAAGCCGCTCAAGAGTTAATTGCAATTATAAGAGCACGGCGTTTAGTGACTGCCAGACAAAAAGTGCAGTATCAAGAGTTAATATCAGAATTATTGGCGTAATTTTTAGTATTGAGGAGTTTTAGTAGATGGCACGTATAACAGTAGAAGATTGCTTGGAGAATGTTGATAATCGCTTTGAATTGGTTATCGTTGCTACCAAAAGAGCAAGACAGCTCTCTTTGACAGGTGTTGAGCCAACCCTTCCTTGGGAAAATGATAAAGCAACCGTTGTTGCTTTAAGAGAAATTGCTTCTGGCAATATCACGAGTGCGTTCTTGGATGAGGATGATCATTAAGGAACTTTGTGTTTGCTTTTACAGACTTACGAGATCTACTGGCAGTATACCTTACTGATGCAGAAGTAGAAAAAATTACCAAGGCCTACATTACTGCTGATAAAGCGCATGAAGGTCAGAAAAGGTACACTGGCGAGCCTTATATTACGCACCCCATTGAGGTGGCGAGAATATTAGGGCAGCTTAAAATGGATGCAGAATGCATCTGTGCTGCTATTTTGCATGATGTTATTGAAGACACGCGCTTAGATAAAAAAACAATACAAGCGAATTTCGGTGAAAAAGTAGCAGAATTGGTAGATGGCGTAAGTAAATTGACGCAAATCTCTTGTGAAACAAGAGAGCTGCAACAAGCTGAAAACTTTCGAAAAATGATGATGGCTATGGCGCAGGATATCCGTGTCATCATTATCAAATTAGCTGATAGATTACACAATATGCGCACCTTAGGCGCATTACCTTATCCCAAGAAACGTCGTATTGCTCAAGAAACTTTAGAAATTTATGCGCCTATTGCCCATCGATTGGGCATGAATAATATGCGTATCGAGTTTGAAGATCTGGGCTTTGCTGCGCTTTATCCGATACGTTATCGTGTACTGAAAGAGTCTGTACGTAAAGCGCGCGGCAACCGCCATGCCCTAATTCATAAGATTGAGCAAAAGCTTGTTAAGCAATTAGAAGTCCTGGGCATGACTGATTGCAAAGTATGGGGGCGTGAGAAGCACCTATATAGTCTCTATCAAAAAATGCAAGCAAAGCGTTTAAGTTTTACAGAGGTCATGGATGTTTATGCCTTTAGAATTATTGTTAAGAAAAAAGAAGACTGTTATACCGCTTTAGGCTGTGTGCACAGTTTGTATCGCCCTATTACCAAACGCTTCAAAGACTACATTGCTGTCCCTAAACCTAATGGTTATCAATCATTACATACTTCCTTAATTGGACCTCATGGTGTGCCTATAGAAGCACAAATTCGCACTTTTGAAATGGAGCAAATTGCTGAGCATGGTATTGCCTCACATTGGCTCTATAAATCCGGCGAACAAAACGATGCGATTTCCAAACACTTTAATACCAACCAATGGTTAAAAGGCTTGATGGATATACAAAAGCATACAGGCAACCCATTAGAATTTATTGAAAATGTGAAGATTGATCTCTATCCCAATGAGGTTTATGTTTTTACACCGAAGGGCAGTATTTTCTCATTGCCACAAGGTGCAACGTCTGTAGATTTTGCTTATTTAATTCACACAGACATTGGTAATACTTGTGTTGCGTGTAAAATTAATCGTCGTTTGGCACCTTTGAGCACACGCTTGAAAAATGGTCAAATGGTAGAAATCATCAATGCAGAAGGGACTTATCCCAATCCTGCATGGCTGAGCTTTGTTGTTACTGGTAAAGCAAAAAGTAATATTCGGCATTGGCTAAAGAATCAGCAGAGAACAGAATCTGTGCAATTAGGGCGCAGACTCATTAACGGCATATTGGCTGAAACAGGTTTGAATATCAGCGCATTTGAGCAAGAAGAACTAGATGCCATTCTACAAAGACTCAGTGTAACAAGCTTAGATAATGTTTTAGAAGAAGTTGGGCTTGGTAAACGCATGGCGGCTTTGGTTGCGCAGGTCTTTTTAGATGCACAGCATGATTCAACACCTGTACATGATAAAACCAAAGAATGTTTGGTGATTCAAGGTACAGAAGGTTTGGTTGTCACCTATGCAAGCTGTTGCTACCCTATTCCGGGTGATTTAATTATGGGATATCTGAAGCCAGGGCAAGGCATTGTCATACACACAGAAAATTGTTCAAAGATTAAAAAATATAAGAGCAAACCCAATCGTTGCATCAATGTGAAATGGGAGCGAGAAATTAAAGGTGAGTTTCAAGTACCGATTATCGTAGATGTGATTAATGATAGAGGTGTTTTAGCTCAACTTGCGAATGCTATCAGTGAAGCCAATGCAAATATCTTAAATGTAAATGTTGATCAAAGAGACACACGTGTGAATACAGTCCGATTTGTCGTCTCTGTGCGTGATAGACCACATTTAGCACGCATTATGAGAAGATTAAGAGCCGTTGGTGAAGTGACAAGGATCAAGCGTGGAAAATAATGAACAATATCCCCCAAAGAGATGTGATACAGTCCTATACATGGTTTGACTCTGTTCTAACGCTTAAGGGGGTTGGTGAGTCGATCTCTGAAAAATTAGCCAAACTCGATATTGTCACCTTAGGTGATGTCTTATTGCATTTTCCTTATCGATACCAAGATCGCACTCGCTTAGTGCCCATTCGAGATACATTGCTTGAAAACGAAGCATTAATCCAAGGCAGCATTATTAGTTACCAAGAAGTGACTAACAAACGTAAGCAATTGATTGTTACCCTAGAAGATGGTTCTGGGATTATACGGCTTGTTTTCTTCCATTATTATGCAAATATGCTTAAATCTTTCAAACTAGGCGCGTTATTGCGTTGCTTTGGTGAAGTAAAGCTTTTTCAAAAAGGCAAAACAATGGTTCATCCAGAATATCAGTTGGTAACAGAAGATAGTTTGGTTGATAGCCATTTATGTCCCGTTTATGCCAGCGTATCAGGCATTTCGCAGAATTGGTGGCGTAAAATTATCCGTTCACTGTTAGCTTATCGTGGTGATTTGTTTGCACAGGATCCTGTTTGGGAAAAAATAATTGATGAGCGTTTTGGTATTGATTTTCTTGCTGCTCTTGAGAAAATCCATCTTCCCTCGCCTGATTGCGATAAGCTTTTATTGCTTGAAAGAAAAGATAATGCTTATCAGCGGCTTATTTTTGAAGAGCTACTAGCGCATCGTACGAGCCTTGCACGTGTCAGAGAAATCAATCATCAACATTGCGCTACGCCACTTTTGATTGAAAAAGAGAAAATAGATGCTTTGAAAGCACAATTGCCTTTCACTTTAACCGCTGGACAAGCGCAAGCTTTTGCTGAGATACAAAGCGACCTCGCCAAAGATAAGCCTATGCTGCGATTATTACAAGGTGATGTAGGCTCGGGTAAAACAGTGATTGCTTTGCTCTCCGCCAGTATTGCGATAGAAAATAATAAACAAGTTGCAATTATGGCACCTACGGAAGTATTGGCAGGGCAGTTGTTTCAGCAGTTTCAGCATTATTTTGTGGCATCTGAAGTTAAAGTTGTTTTATTGGTAGGTAGTTTAAAAGAAAAGCAAAAAAAACAGATCTGTGATGAGATAAAAGAACATCATGCTCATATTATCGTTGGTACACATGCTTTGTTTCAAGATCGTATTCATTTTGCTGATTTAGGTTTGGTGGTGATTGATGAGCAGCATCGTTTTGGTGTGCATCAGCGCTTAAGCTTAAATCAAAAAGGTGGGCAAGAAACAGCGATGACAGTGCCTCATCAGTTGATTATGACAGCGACACCGATTCCTCGCACGCTCTGCATGAGTTATTACACACATCTAGATACCTCGCAGATATTAACTTTGCCTCAAGGGCGTAAATCAATACAAACGGTAGCTGTTTCAAATCAAAAAAGAGACGAGATTATTGCGCGTATAGAAAGACATTGTGAGCAGAATGAACAAGTTTATTGGGTCTGTGCTTTAGTCGATGAGTCAGAGCATTTAGAAGCACAAGCTGCCAATGACACTTATTTGGCATTAAAACAGCGATTGCCAAATTTATCGATTGGATTGGTGCATGGCAAATTAAAAGCCAATGAAAAAGAAGCCATTATGAATGCTTTTTATGCAGGTGAAATTCATTTGCTGGTAGCCACAACAGTGATTGAAGTGGGGGTAAACGTTCCCAATGCAACCCTCATGGTGATTGAAAATGCTGAACGTTTTGGGTTATCTCAACTACATCAGTTAAGAGGACGGGTTGGGCGAGGCGCACAACAAAGTTACTGTGTGTTACTCTATCAAACACCCTTATCGCATTTTGCAAAAGAAAGATTAATGACGATGCGTAGCACAACCGATGGTTTTGAAATTGCAGAAAAGGATCTTCAGTTACGAGGGCCAGGGGAAGTGCTTGGTACACGTCAATCTGGTTTGCAACAACTGAAAGTTGCGCATTTTGCAAGAGATTTTGCGCAGATTCCTAAAGTGAACCAATTTTTGTCAGAACACCCATTGGGTATTGCCTCGCAGCAATTATTGATGGAGCGGTGGTTTAAGAGGAAAACAGAATACGCAAAGGTATGATAAGCAGGTGGCATTAATATTCTAGAAAAATTTGCTCTAAAGAGTATGAAACAAGGATGAAGCATGACTGAGAGAAAAATAGCGCTGCTTGGTGCCCAAATGGGATGGGGCGCGCAGAAACATGAGACAGAATGGGGGTCAGCGCAGCTACAAGCACAAAAATTAGATCATGCATTGCGCGCACAAGGCTTGAATATACAGTCGTTTAGTCAGATTAAAGCGTTGCAGCCATACAGCGCAAATGAGCCAGCCTTAGAAATAAATGCTAAGCTAAAGTATATTATTGATTTCAATGAACGCTTGGCATATAGCCTTGCGCAGATGATGGCTACCGATGTTTTTCCCGTTGTAATCGGGGGCGATCATTCTATTGCCATGGGTACATGGAGCGGTGTGGTTGATGCCTTGGACGCATATGAGGATTTTGCTTTGATTTGGGTGGATGCACATCTAGATGCACACACACCTGATACTTCCCTTTCTCAGGCGATTCATGGTATGCCGGTTGCACATTTGCTTGGCTTTGGCGAGCGAAAATTAGCTGAGCTTTTAGATGCACGCCCTAAAATAAAACCTGAGCATTTTATTTATTTTGGTATTAGAAGCTTTGAACAAGCAGAAATAGATCTTGTTCGTTCTTTAGGGATACGCATCTATGATATAAAGGAAATAAATGCCAAGGGATTTGAGACGTTGTTTAAAGAAGTCATAGAGCGTCTATCAAAGCAAGTATCGCATTTTGGTTTGACGATTGATTTGGATGCTTTTGATCCAAGCGATGCGCCCGGTGTTGGCAGTCCAGAAAAAAATGGCTTATTCAAAAAAGATGTATTGCCGGCCTTAAAGGGGTTGGCAAAAAATACTAAATTAGCGGCTGTAGAAATAGCAGAATTTAACCCTACATTGGATGAGCAAAATAAAACACAGCTGCTGATACATGAAATTCTCATAGAAATTTTTAAATAAAAACGATAGGTGAAAGTATGGATACAAACGCATTTATTGAACTAGAAAAAAAAGTGGGCGCACATAATTATGCGCCACTTCCCGTTGTGCTTGAGCGTGGTAAAGGTGTTTGGTTATGGGATATTGAGGGTAAAAAATATCTTGATCTCATGTCTGCTTATTCAGCTGTGAGTTTTGGTCATTGTCATCCTCGCATTGTTGCGGCAATGACGGGACAAATCAACGCATTGTGTGTGACTTCACGCGCCTTCCATAACAATAGGCTGATGCCATTTTTAGAAAAACTATGTCATGTTGCACATTTAGATATGGCGCTGCCAATGAACTCTGGGGCTGAGGCTGTTGAAACCGCTATCAAAGCAGCACGCAAATGGGGTTATGAAAAGAAAGGCATTCCTGATAACAAAGCTGAAATTATTGTCGCGGAACAAAATTTCCATGGCAGAACCACAACCATTACAGGTTTTTCTTCTGAGCCTTCTTATAAAAAACATTTTGGCCCCTTTACACCTGGTTTTGTGAAAATTCCTTTTGCAGATATGACTGCTTTGAAAAAAGCAATTACAGCCAATACCTGCGCAGTATTATTTGAGCCGATTCAGGGAGAATCTGGTATTCATTTGGGGCAGCAAGGTTGGCTGACAGAATGTAGAAAGATTTGTGATGAAAACAATGTGCTGATGATTTTAGATGAAATTCAATCTGGTTTAGGGCGAACGGGCAAGATGTTTGCTTTTGAGCATGAAGCAGTGCAACCGGATGGTGTGATTGTTGGTAAGGCATTAGGCGGCGGTGTATTAGCGGTCTCTGCCTTTGTGGCAAAGCGTTCTGTGATGGATGTATATACGCCAGGCATACATGGCTCAACTTTTGGGGGCAATGCGCTTGCAGCAAGAGTGGGTTTAGAAGCGCTTAATATTTTGGAAGATGAGCATCTTTTAGAGAGGAGTCGTGATTTGGGTGAGGTATTGATGACTGCACTTAAAAAAATCAAAAGCCCCTTGATTCATGATATTCGTGGCAAAGGCTTATGGGTGGGCGTAGAAATAGCGGCGAAAGTTCCTGCCTCTAAAGTCTGTTATGAATTAATGAAAAAAGGGGTATTGACCAAAGAGGCACATGATACCGTGATACGTTTTGCGCCACCATTGATCATTGAAAAAGCAGATATTTTATGGGGCATAGAACAGTTTGAAGCCGCTTTGGCTGCTTTAAGCAGTCATTAAGTAATCATTCTGATTTTGTGCAAAGCACATAAACGTGTACACTATGGGCTGATTTTGAGCGCCATTATTGTGGGGACTAACTTTGAATGTGACACTATTTTTAGCCTATTGTTTATTGGCAATTGGGCAAGCGGCAATAGGCGTCAATGTTGTTGCTGGTAAGTTTCTCATCGATGATGGTGTGCCCATACACGTCTATCTCTGTGGCCGATTCATGGCCAGCACTGTCTTAATGATGATTTTAATGTATCTCTTAAAAGAATCCTTGCTTGTTAAAGAGCGTAATATTAGCCATTTATCCAAAAGAGACTGGTTTTTCTTGAGTATGCAAGCTTTGACCGGAGGTTTCTTATTTAATGTTTTATTTTATTGGGGCATTCAATATACCACTGCTATTTCAGCAGGCATTATTAGTAGTGCTTTGCCGGCAATCATGGCGCTATGCGCTTTTTTCTTTTTAGGAGAAAAGCTTAACAAAGCCAAATATCTAGGTATTATGTTGGCAATGGTAGGTATTTTGGTTATTAATCTTGATAATACCAATCATTCTACTCATGTCACTGGTAGCTTTTTGGGTGATTTTGTGATTTTAATTTCTATGGTGCCAGAAGCATTGTATTCAATTTTTAATAAATTCACGAATCAAAAAGTGACACCCTTAGGTGGTGCTACAGTCGTTAATTTTATGATCTTTCTTATGTTGCTTCCCCTTGGTGCTTATGAGTTTGTGAGCAATGATTTAAGTGGCATTGTTTTGAGTAGCTGGGTTTTGCTACTGTTAACGGGTTTTGCGAGTATGTTTTTCTTTTGGTTTTGGTCGCGTGGTTTGTTGCATGTGCCTGCAAGTTCTGCCGCTATCTTTACCAGTGTCTTACCTGTTTCAACAACAGTGATGGCATGGGCATTTTTGCACGAACAATTTGGTTTGTATGATGCTATTGGGATGTGTTTGGTATTATTTTCGATTGCAATTGGTACGGGCTGGCTGTCAGGTTTATTGAGCAAGAAAAATAATCGAGCGATATCTTAAGATGCATGCTTTAGAACACTATTGGCAGTTAATGCGTTTTCATCGACCGATTGGTACCTTGCTATTGTTGTGGCCAACCTTAAGCGCTTTGTGGCTTGCCAATGATGGGATGCCTTCCTTCAAGCTGACTATTATTTTTTGCTTGGGTGTGATTATTACGCGGGCAGCTGGATGTATCGTCAATGATGTTGCTGATAGAAATTTTGATGGTCATGTGAACCGTACTCAAGATAGGCCTTTGGCACGTCGCATTATTTCTGTGCAATCTGCATTGCTATTAGCAGGCAGTCTTTGCTTGATTGCTTTTCTCTTGGTTTGTCTCACTAATGTGAATACGGTGTTATTATCGGTAGTAGCTGTTGCATTATTGGTCATTTACCCATTCATGAAGCGTATTACACATTGGCCACAAGTGGTCTTGGGCGCTGCCTTTTCATGGGGCATTCCCATGGCATATATGGCCAGTATCAATGAATGCAACAGCATTTGTTGGTTATTATTTGGTGCCTCTGTCATATGGGCATTGGCTTACGATACGTTGTATGCAATGGTTGATAGAGAGGATGATATTAAAATTGGCATAAAATCAACGGCTGTCTTGTGCGCGCCCTATGATAGGTTGCTTGTCTTTGTTTGTCATTGTCTTGTACTTGCCTTGTATTGTGTGATTGGTGTGCTGCTAGCATTAAATGTTTATTTCTTTATGGCCGTCTTTGTCGGACTATTGATAGCGTTTTATCAACAATGGTTGATTCGAGATGGACTGCCTCAGCATTATTTTAAAGCCTTCCTTCATAATAATTGGTTTGGCTTATTACTATTTGTCGGCATCCTCTTGGGTATTCGCCTATAATCACTTCTTATAGAGTTAGTAGCAGTATTACTACATTCTTGATCTTGATTTCTTTTTCGGTTCCTTTTCTAAAAATTTTTCTACTTTATCATTGATCTCTATAGTTTTTGTTTGGCTCACAATGCGTGATGCGCCTTCCCCAAAAGCTTTATTTAATAACTGATGTGCCTTGTCTCTTTCTGCATCGCTTGTAAATTCCATATAGAATTTTCCAGGATATTCATTAAATTTTTTTAATGTGCCTTTGTCTAGGCCAAAATCTGCTGGGGTTGATGTAGCTTTTACTTGGCTACTTAAAGTAGGTGCTACACCGATAAGATTCTGAACTTCCCGATAGATTTGTATGGTATTCGCGTTGCTAGCCATTCTAAATGAGTTTTCCCCGAATACCTTGCTAAGATTGTTGCAAGCAGCCTGCATATCTTCTGCTGTTTTAAAGACTAGGTAGATATTGCCAGGTCTATTTGCAAAAGCTTCTGGCTTGCCTTTGTTAAGACCTAAACTGGTTGGTGTGATGTCAGGGGTTGGCACGCCAAGGAGATTCTGAATCTCTCGATAAATTTGTATTGTATTTTCTTGAGCCGCTACTCTAAAAGCCTTTTCTCCAAATACTTGGTTTAAGTTTCTTTGCGCAGCTTGCATCTCTCCTGCTGTTTTAAAGACCAAATACACATTGCCGGGTTTTTCTGGATATGTGTGTAATGCTCCCTTGTCAATAGCAAGGCTAGCAGGAGTTACAACAGGTGGAGTTACTTCCATGATTGCTTGTATGCTAGAGTATATTTGAATGGTATTTTCTTGGTTTGCAATTCGAAAAGTGTTGGATCCCAAGATTCTTTCCAAATTTATACAAGCTGCTTGCATATCTGTTGGATTATCAAATTTTATATAAATATTACCTGGTTTTTCAGGATAAGTTGTGACATTGCCTTTATCTAAGCCTAATTTCTTGGGTGTCATAGGGGCAAATGGACTTACATCTGTTTGTATGAGCGATGATAAAGATGATGAGGTCACTTTATGAGAACCTGAGAATGAAATGGGCTTAGATAAAGACTTTCTTTCTAGTATAGAGACCATTGCTTCAAGTTCAAGTGGTAATTTTTCAACTGTAGGCTTTTCCATCGTGGTACTGAGTGCTTTGCTCACAAAGCTTTTTATTGTTTCAAAATAGGTTGGTGTTAGATTCTGATATTTAGGTACTGCAACATTTGTTGTGCCTGGAGGTGCTTTATCTAAATTATTAGTAGTGTCATCTACCAGCATTGCATCTATTCTTGTTAAGCCTGCACCTTGATTGTTAAAATGTTGTATTGCTGCTGCAATATGCTGCTCTTTACCATCCGGTGAATTGTCTGGCGTGTTGTGGTCAGGAAATCCACCTACAATACAGATTTGCTGGATGTATTTATCTTCAAGACCTAATTTTTGCAATGTAGGCAGCACAACTTCGGGATAGAGTGTAAAAGAAGTAATCGCAACCTTATGGCCATTATCGATTGCGTAGCGAATCGTGTCTGCCACCTCTTTGCTGTTTTTAAGTCCATCGGGGCTGTCTAATAATTCAGTTGTTGTCTGTAATGATGCGCCGCCATTATTTGGCACATCTTTGCCAGTATGCATATTTTTGAAGGTACCATCTTGCTGTAATACTTGTACGCCTGGATTTTCATCGTTGGGTTTAATACGACGACCCATCATGGCGGAGTGAAAATGGCCATTCACGATAGTTTGGTCAAAGCCAAAGCAAACTAATTTAGTATTCGGCATAAAAATTCCTAAAATACTTTTTTGAATTAATACAAATATGGGTTTTTTAAAAATATATTACAGCAGTATAGTCGCATCTAATTATCAGATTGCTTTAATAGCAAAAAGTTCAACAGGGAACAGAAAAAATAAGCAGCTATATACTCATAACAGTCGATTTTTACCCACAAGGAGCACAATCTAGGTGGGGCGGCAAAGGAGCGAATCCTCAGGCGTGCACAAATAGTGCAGACTCGCAGCCAACAAAACCTAAAATTCGAATGTGAAGAGTATATGCATGTGCTAAACCGAAGACTGCATAATCGATTGAATATTCTATGAATTATAGGGAGGCATGATAATAACAGTATGAGCTTACAGGATGGATATCTGGTGGTAGAGCCTATGTTATTAAACGAGAGGCTCTACTTTTAGAGCAAGAGAAAGCGCGCTAAGAATGGGAGTTTTTACAGGCGATTAATTGCGTTGAGAGTGCCAGCATCATTTTCTCATAGCATCCTAATCCTTTGGCTTGTCTTACGCCCAGATGATCCAGTTCAAGCAGCTGTAATCCTTGTTTGCTTAAAATAGGCTTTAAAGCTTGATAGCTATATTCTGGCTCGTAGTAGATACAATGTACATGGTATTTTTCAATTAAGGATTGAATATGGCTTAAAGCACGTGCTGTAAGTGGCACATGCGGGTTAATGAGAATACTACCAATGCTGGATATCCCAAATTCTGTTTCAAAATATTGGTAGGCATCATGAAAAACTAAAAAAGGTGCGGGCTTTGTTTGAGCGAAGCGTTGTGCCAAGGTTTCTTTGAGTGTATCAAGTTGTTTTTGGTATTGTTCCGCATTGTGACGATATTCTTTTTCGTGTGCGGGATCGAGCTGTATTAAGCGCTCTAAGATAGCAGTGGTAATAAGCTTGGCATTTTCAACACTGAGCCATATATGGGCGTCTTCATTGCTTGCATGGCTGTGATCATGATGTTCATGCGCGTGCTCGTGCTCGTGTTCATGTCTATGTTTGGGTTGGGGTATTGGGTTGTGAATCAAAGAAAAATCGCGATCTTTTCTGAGCGTTAATATCTTTAAGGTTGGGTAAGACATAAGCGTGAGTGCTTTGCTCTTATTTTGTGCAATGATTTTTTCTAAATGTGTTTCGCAGTTTTCACCTACCCAAATCAATAAATCGGCTTCTTGGATTAATTTACGATGAGAAGGTTTGAGTAAGAAGGTGTGAGGCGAAGCGCCATCGGGTAATAAGAGAGTGGGCTCTGTAATGCCTTCAGTAATGTGTGTCGTTATGCTGTGTATGGGTTTAATGCTAACAACAATCTTGGGCGCTGTTGCATTTGCAATGTTTAGAGGCAAGCAAAGCAATATGGAAAGTAATATGAGTAACTTTTTTGTGGTGCGCATAATCGTTTGAACTTCATCTGATGGCGAATAGCTTAAAAGGTGTTAAAATTTAGCACACTTACCGTTAAAGCAAAAGTTATGGTTCAAAAATCACAAAGAAATATCATTTCTATTGAAGGTCTAGGGCTTTCTTTGGGTGGGAAACAGATCTTACAAAATATTAGTTTTGCTCTTGCTGCGGGTGAAATTGTTTCTTTAATTGGTCCAAATGGAGCGGGAAAATCAAGTTTAGTAAAGTGCATTGTGGGGCTTTTGCCGCCTACCACAGGCACGATTCATCGGCATCAGCCACTTAGAATGGGATATATGCCTCAATCACTTAAATTAGATCCCTCTTTGCCCATTTCTGTAAAGCGCTTTTTAACCTTAGGGCAATCTAAGGTAAATATTGATCCTGTTTTAGCAGAAGTGGGGGTTCAATCTGTTGTGAATACACAATTAACCGCGCTTTCAGGAGGGGAATGGCAACGCGTTTTATTGGCACGAGCCTTATTACGTCAACCTAATTTCTTGGTATTGGATGAGCCTGCACAAGGCGTAGATTTGGTTGGGCAAGATGAGCTTTATCAATTGATCGCGCAGATTCGCGATCGTTATCATTGCGCGGTGTTATTAGTCTCGCATGATTTAAATTTGGTGATGGCTAAAACCGATAAAGTACTTTGTTTGAATCAACATATCTGTTGCTTTGGCACACCTCAAACGGTGGGTCAAGATCCTTCCTTTCTTAAATTATTTGGTAAAGTACCTGAAGTCGCCTTGTATGCACATAAGCATGATCATCAACATGATGTGCATGGTGAGGTGGTTTGTAGGCAAGGACATAAACATGATGAATGAGTGGGCTTCTTTATTGCAACAAGATTATTTATGGCGTGCTTTATTCGCAGGCTTAGGATTGAGCTTGGCAAGCGGGCCTTTGGGCGTATTTGTTATTTGGAAGCGTATGGCTTTTTTTGGTGACACGCTTGCGCATTCCGGTTTATTAGGGATTACCCTTGCGCTTGCATTTGAGCTTGATTTAACCTTTGGCGTTGGGCTTGTTGCTGTCGCTATCGCCTTTTTACTATTTTATTTGAAGAATAAATTGGTATTTTCTCATGATGCCATTTTAGGCATCTTGTCCCCCGCTATCTTGGCCATTGGGCTTATCTGTTTGAGTTTTTTCAAAAATATTAACATGGATGTCCTTGGGTTCTTAGTAGGTGATATTTTAGCCATTAGTTGGCAAGAAGTTGTGATCATCTATGTCACCGTGTGTGTATCATTATGCATATTGTGTCGTATTTGGTCATCTTTGCTGAGAATCACCATTGATAGAGAGCTCGCGCACGTTGAAGGGGTCGCAACTCAGAGAATAGAAATGCTGTTTATTCTGCTTTTAGCATTGATTGTTGCCATTGCTGTTAAATTGGTGGGGGTGCTCTTAATTTCTGCTTTGTTGATTATTCCGGCTGCGACAGCGAGGTTCTTTGCAAATACGCCAGAAAAAATGGCTTTTCTGTCTTGTCTATTTGGCATGTTAGCAACGCTACTTGGCATAGCAATAGCTTTTGTGATTGATTTGCCTGTTGGTCCTGCAATTGTGGTTGCGCTATTAGGCGTTTTTGTCATGCTATCTGTTGTTTATAAGTTGAGCAACTAATGCGTTTTTCATTGATATACCCAGCCATTTATACAGATATTTAAGCAGCACTATATATTTTTGCAATGTATCAATTTCCATGATAGTGTCGGTAGTTCTGTAGATAGCAAAGTTATCTACGAGTAAACGCACACTATTATGTGCCATTATTAGCTTTATATTGATAGGGGTAACATCATGTCGGGCAACGAAGCTGCACAATCTGAATCCACGCAATCAAATTGGCTCTCATTAAAAGCAAAAGGCCTAGGGAAGTATCTTTGGGATCGTTACATTGAAGAAGCAGCGCCAACAGAACGTCATATTGATATTGCCTATGTTCCTATTCAACGCAAAGAAAATGATACAGTTGTCGATGTTGGTGTTGTTGTACCAGAGCTTTATATGATTGCTCAAGCGGGTATTTTGCCTGCACAAGTGAAGGCGAAGCAGTATCTTGCGAAAGACTTAGATAAGTTAAATGATGTAGATAAGCAGAAATTACTTGCAGAGAAACCTGCGCTTTATAAAGCCTTATTTTTAACGAATGGGCAAATGAAATCAGCTTTTGAGCTTTCTGTGATTAGCTCATACCATCGCGCCTATATTCAAGCCTCTTTATCTCATACTTATTTTTGGCTAAGAAAGAATGGTTTCAATTGGCCTAATACACTTTCTAAAGTACGCGCTGTGCCAGATTATCTTGCTGGTTTAGAGAAAGCAGGTTTGTGTGTTAAAGATGATGGCTCTAGTGCGACAAAACCTGTTCAAGAACCCACTTCCGGTGAATATTGCTTTGGTGCACATTCTGTACGTTTAAGTATTAAAAACCCTCCTGAAGTTGCAAGTAAACGCGAAAAAATTATGCATTTCTTAGGGCCATGGTTTGCATGGTTTGTAACAGTCAGTGCTGCGGTTGCCGTAACGGGTGCAACCAGTCCCTTGTTGTTATTAGCCTATGGGCTGGGTACTTACATCGCAATGGAATGTGCCAATGAATTTGGTATGTTTGATACGGCAGAAAGTTTGTATCGTGATATTGGCTGGATGATTTCCAAAGAATACTCAGGCTTTGGCAAATTTAGTTTTAAGAATGCATTGCATGCTTTGGTGCAAATTTCAGCGATTGGTCTTATGGCATATGGTGCTGCAATCGCAGCATTCTATGGTATTTTAGCATTACCGTTTTTACAACTAGTACCTCAAGTAGCCATTGGTGTTGCAGGCTTTTTTGCAAGTGTTGCTGCGCTTGGGGCTTCCGTTGGTTTAGCTGGGGCGACACGATATATTCGCGGTATCAGTATTTATGATAATCAGATCCCATTAAGTGCTGAAGAAGCTGTTCGCCTTAGAGTTGTCACCAAAGACAGTGAAAAAGCGAAGAAACATGCAATGGCAGAAGATGGTGAGAATTTAATTGTTCGCTTGGAGCAGGCATTGGATTGCTTTGCAAAATCACAAGATGTTTCTGCTGGTGTATTGTTGAGTAAAAAAGGCAAGAGCATATTGCAGCAGGCAATGACGGCTGCTCTTAAATCTAAACCTGTCGCTGCAAATGATGCTGAGTCAGATCTTAAGGCGACGGTTAAACCTTGCTGTAAACGATAATAAAAAATACCATTTATCATTGAAACACCACCGCTTGTCGGTGGTGTTTTGCTATATATCCCTTCTTTCCGCTAACGTTCCTATTATTCTTTTCACTTTATTTTAAATGCTTTCTTAAGCTTATTATTTGGGCAAATTTAAGCTTTTTCTGGTCTTCATTTTTTGAACTATCAGCAAAGTCTGCAACAACAAAAATAAAAAACATTGATTCGCAACATAGAATTGTCAAGGGTGAGGGCATCCATCCATGAAGCATTGGGGGCCAAAATTATACCGTTATCTACTGGATAATGTTGATAGACGAGGTGTACCCACCCTTCGATACGATGAGCATAAAAAAAAGTTATCTAACGCGCTCTTTTATGCGGCAAGATATATTCCCTTTTATAAAGCCTATAAAAATGCACCCTTTGCGCTATGGCCTACGGTGGATGAAAACATGATGCGTGAAAATAAGGAGTCGTTTTTATTAAGAAAAAAGATATGGTCATATTTCTCTTTATCACGAAGTGCTGAAAATATTTCTCTGAAAGAAGCTAAATTTCTACATAAGGGAAATAAGAAAGGGGCAGCAAAGCCAATTCTGCATTTTAATAATCTTGTAGGCTATACTTGCATTCATCAACGATTATGCTTTCCAAAAAATTTATACTGGATAGAAAAGGCGTGGGTTGATGATGAAAAAAAGAGATTTATACCTGTAGTTACTACGTTAACGCGTCGTAAACATATCTTAATTCGATTTCGATTAAATCAAATTTTCATGGATGGTGATGCATTATGTGAATGTTCTGAAAATATGTGGGTTATTGAAAAAAATATTAGTACTGCGGATGAGATACTGTATTTACCTCATCTTTATGAAAAGCAATCACTACCTATTTTTTTGGATCAAATAGAAAGTTTTTTTAAGAAACTTCCTAGTATTCAAGCTTTTCAAATTGTGCAGCAATCATTACACAAATGGTTATTAAAGATAAAAGCTAAAGATGCCGAGCTTATCTCTTTAAAGAGATTGAAAAAAACAATCAATAAAGAGTTAGAAAAATTTTTAATGCAAAATCAGGTGAGATGTCCTGAGATAAAGTTTGTTTTTTTAGATAAAGGTCAAGAATTTACAGGGAAAAATAAGGTTGTAAAAGAATATAATGCCTTGGATTCATAGCATTATATGTGCTGTATTGATTTTTTCTGTTAAATTAAAGAGGTGTGTTATGACCGATCCTACAATAAAACCACTCACAGCAGATGATATTAAAATCCAAGATATGACAGAGACGATTGATAGAACGAAAAGAATTATGGTTGATAATATTGATCAGTTGTTACAACGAGGTGAAAAATTAGAGCAACTGCTTGATAAAACGGCTCAAACAGAAGAGAAAGCACAAATTTTTACACAACAAGCGAGACAAATACAAATTAAAGCACGATTTGAAAACATTGCTATGACAGCAGCAATGATTGGCTTTATTCTGGGTGGTTTTTATGGTCTGAGCGCAGGCATTGGTTTGCCAATGGTGGCTATTTGTGGGGGTATTGGTGGCGTTGTTTTTTATAGTGTTGTGTGGATGTTTTCAGGCGCTATTCAAAGTATATTGAAATTACCTTTTTTTAATTTAGGCTTTAGTCCAAATATTGAAAAAATAGAGGATGAGTCTATTTCTGTAACAAAAAATTTTCATCCAAGTTTGGATTATGTTAAACCAAATCTCATATATAGCAATAAGCATACCGTAAGGTGTCAATTGCCTGCTGTGAGTCAAGCAATTGACCTTGAAGCTCAAAGCATGAAGAAGCTAACTTCTAGGCTTTGATGCGCTAGACTGATACGTGTGCGTTAGAAAATAGTCTCTGTCAGCTTTGTATTTTTCATAGAGATGCTTGCAAAATGCATCATTACGAGGATCATTTTTTAAAACATCATAAGCATCGCCTGCCTGCTTATCAATTTCATTTAGAATGTGCTCACAAGTTGCACCAAAATTATCCTTCATATAATGTCTTTCATATTTATAATATTCTAATCTTTCTAAGATCATTCCTTTAATAATCGCAAGCTTGTTTAGCCCCATTCGATCGGGGTGTTGTTGATTGGCATGTAGAAAATCAGCGATACCTTGGCTTTGTGTAATTTCTTCTAACAAGATTGTTTCAATAGGGTTTATGGGATTTCGAAAGGATGCATTGCTGGTCGCTTGTTGGAGAAATTTATTTACTTTAGTAGCGTCTTCAGGTATTGATAAATTTAATTCAATAATAAGTGATTGAATTGCATTGAGTTCAGGAAGCGTAGAGGATAGCTTGGTTGAGGATTGGACTTTATTCGTAATACTTTGCCATTTTCTTGTCCAACTTCTAAAATCAGTTGTGGCATTTTGCAGCATATTATTCATGTCTATGCTTACAGGGTTTAATAGTAAGGTGGCAGCATAATATTGGCCTTTTAGCTTTCTTGATTCTACATTTGTCTCAACATCTGCTTGCCATTGAGTAGGCTTTGCTGCTTCACGACTTTCATTTAATTTTCGGATAGAAAGCCCTAAGGCATTGGTTGTGGAGACTTTAGGCTCTACAACCTCATCTTTTGCTTTTTGAGGTGGATGTTCGGGCTGAACATCGACTTGTTGGGGGGGAGGAGAAAATAACACAGGACTTCTCATTGGAGGCTGCATGACGACTGGCGTGTTATCATTATCGTCAGGGTTTGGCAAATCAAGAACAGTGGGATCGGGACGCAATGTGAGTAAATGTTCTTGTAAGTGTTCATCTACCATTTCTTTGAGTGTTGCATCTTCAATTTGCGCTATTTCTGCTTTGAGATAAAGCTCAAAAGTATTGACAATTTTGGGGTTGCTAAAATCTGCATTGGGGATTATTTCACCGAAACCTTCAATGATTGTGCGAGCCGTTTCTTGTGCTTGTTCTATCAGGGCTTGTTTCTTTTGCTGCTTTTCTTCATCGGCTAAGCGCTTTGCCTCTGCTCGCGCCTCTTGTTCTTGTTGGCGACGCGTAGCTTCTTCTTCTATTTTACGTTGTATATCAGCTTTGCGTTGTTGCACGATGGATTCATAATGAGGAGGATTGCCAACAGTGCGAACAGCGGTTTCCAAGCATGCATAATTATCTTGAGGTGCAAAATTACCAGGCGTTCGTTCTAAATGCCCTTCAATAATATCGCAAAATTTTTCAAAAGAGAGATTGGTGTCATTGAGTACTGTGTTCAGGTGTGTTGATAGAGCTTCTATATCTACACCACCCTCTTTTATAAATTCATTTTCGCTTTTGCTTAAAAATCTAGCCAATCTATCTGTTTGTGATTCTGTTAAATAAGAAATGTCGATTTTGCGCTTAAAGTCATAGGGTTTTTTGCCTTTGACAATAGGCTCTGCGATAAAGGTGATGCCGCGTTCTTTATTGGCTTCAATAAAAGCATTCTTAAGCTCATCATCTTTAAAATCTTTATGAAGGGTATAAAGATTATATTGAGCTTCTAAAGCGGCATAATTAGGATGTACGCTATCGTTTGTGGTAATATTTTTTAAGAGCTCGTTTGCGCTAAATCCAGCCCAGGTGCCTTTTTGGCGTTTGATCCTACCCTCTGCAATATCCATGAGCATGGTGAAATTGAGTTCTTCCACGAAACTAAGTTTCCCATCAATCGCAGTCATGAGTGCACGTTGTTGTTCGCGATTGGTGGGAAGTAATTCTTGTACATCCTTTGCTTCTGCTGCAAAAAAATAAGCAAGCCTTGCTTGTTGTGTGGCAGATAAAAAACGTATATTAAAGCTGCGATTTTTGCCATCAATTTCCATACAGCGAATGAACTCTGGATCTTCATTTGCAGAAACCTTCTGTTCATCCATTTTTGCGCCGATCTTCATGTTTTGGATAGATTTCCAGCTGCTTGGTTCTTCAAGCAAAGAGCGAATGGCTAATTTTTCTTTCACTTTTTGGTAACTATCTTTATATTTTTGTTCTGCTGCATCAATATTAGATTTTTGTTCTGCAGTTGCAGCGATTGCTTCTTGTAATTTTTCTTGTGCTGCAAGGAGCTCTATACCTAATGCGTCTACTTCTTCTTGTATCATACCGTTTGGATCTAAAATAGCATTCCCTGCATTTTTAGATTTTTGCGCTATCTCTGCATTGATACGATCAATTTCTTTCTGTGCATTTTGTTCCGCTGCTTTTAATACACCATAGCTTTGATTAAAACTTGCCTGATTTGAGTCTAAGCCTGCTTTGCTAACCACTATCTTTTTTTGTATGCTCTTTAATTGATCTACTTTTTCTTGCATTTGCGCTCTGAGCATTGCTAATTGCTCAAAAGCGCTAGCTTGTTCGTCGCCTGTTAAGAGCTTGGTTTGTTCTTTTATGTCTTGAAACTCTGTAAGTAGTGTTGCATATTCGTTTTGTAATTGTTTAGCGTTTTCTTTCGTTTGTAGGTAGTTTGGATTTTTTTCTGAATCTAGTTTTAAAAGACAATTCCATTTATATAAGCTATGATAGGCATTGATAAGTCCTCTGCTGTCTTTGTATCCTTTTAATTCTTTTTCTATCTCTGCTTTATAGGGATCCAATCTTTTTGGTGGATATCCATAGGCTTGATTGAGTAACTTCAATACTTCTGCTTGGTAGTATGCTTGGCTGGGCTGCTTGTGCTGTGCATTAGCAATCGTTTTTGATTGCATTGTTATGGTATTTGAAAATCCTAAATCTACTAATGTTCTTGCATCATCAGGATAAATATCATTGAATTTTAATTGATTTACCCAGGTCTTTCGTTCCGCTTCATTCATCTCGGCTAATGCTTTGTCAGCAATGGCTTTGGCACCTAATTTTCCAAGGGGACCCTTACCACCAGGAGGAGGTGGAATGTTCCCAGGCGGTGGCGGAGGAATCTTGCCAGGAGGTGGAGGAGGAGGTGGTGGTGGGCCACCTTGAGGACCATCATTCTGTAAATAGAGCGGGAAAATATTTGCATGAGATGGGGGCACTGGTTCTAAATGCATATGTGGATCCTATTTAAGTTATCGCTATACTACTTTACTCGGTTAGAGTATTTAAAACTTAAAAAGTTTCTTCTTGTAAAAGTGAGACGGCGATGATAGTAACGCTATGATTTGTATAGTGATTATGCAATAAAATAACTTAGACTGGTTTTGTTCTCTATGAAAGTGCTACGCTTACTAGACAGACCCTCTTTCTTTGGCGAGGCGTATAGAACTTTTATGGCCGAACAAGAAATGAAAAATCGTGTCATTTTTATCACTGGTGGTAATTCAGGCATCGGTTTGGAAACTGCTTTGCGTTTTGCAGAGGAGGGTGCGCATATTGCAATTTTTTCCAGACGAGAAAAACAAAATATGATTGCGCGTAATCAAATCATACCCTATGGGGTAGAATGTTTAACTTTTAGTGGTAATGTAACGAGAGAAGGTGAAGTAAAACTAGCTATTCAAAAAACCGTTGATAAGTTAGGACGTTTAGATTATGCCTTTAATAATGCGGGCTTAGAACAATTTCCCACTCCTATTTTTCAGCAATCAGAAAAAGAATTTCAAACCATTATGGATGTAAACTTAAAAGGTGTTTGGTTGTGCATGAAGCATGAGCTACCTTATATTGTGCAATCCGGTGGTGGTGTTATTGTCAATAATGCATCAGTGACAGGTATTGTTGCGACGGATATGGTTGCCGCTTTTGTTGCTGCCAAGCATGGTGTTGTGGGCTTGAGCAAAGCGGCTGCTTTGGAATATATTGCTGCCAATGTGAGAGTGAATGCAATATGCCCAGCGGGCGTTGAAACTCCTATGTTGGATAGACTCTTGGTAAAAAATCCTGATGCTAGAAAAGAGATCGATGCTTATCATCCCATAGGGCGATGTGCAACAGCGCGTGAAATTGCAGAAGCGGTATATTGGCTCTGTTCGCCTAAGTCGAGCTTTATCACGGGGCATGCTTTGGTGATTGATGGTGGTGCTTCTATCCGCTGATACCCTTCCTATTTTGACCTTATGCGTCGTTGGCTGCGATATCTCATTGCAGTCATGTATTGTTCATACACTCCTGCAATTCGAGTCTTGCCTGCCTTGCTTAAGGCCAAACTAGTTTGAGTATCTGATTTTTACAGTTTGGTTTAAGGCGTTGTTGCTTTCGCTCATTTGCAATCTTCATTTACTTGTGTCTTTATGACGTGTATTCCATACGCTTTGTGGTAGCGACCGGCCCTGAGTGCTCTCAACGCATTAGGAATTTGTCGTTGCGAGCAAAAGACGCAGGGAAAAGGTGAAATAAAGAATTTTCTCTGATCAATTATATATTTCTTAAACTATGCTGCTTAGCCTCTACCACTTGTTCAGCATGCTCAAGTATCTTTGCTTCTTCAAGCAATAAATCATACATTAATACAAGCGTAGCTTGATCAGGAATATGTGCATCTTCAACGAGGTTAAACTCATAAATAGCTTTATTTCTATCTTGTTCAGCAGGCTCTAATTGCATAGCTTTTTGTTGTAAGGCACGCTGCATGTGTTTTAATTCTCGATAAAAATCACGAGGAGCAATCGCTGCCTGTGCTATCTCTTCTATGGTATGCTCTACAGCGGGCAGAGGATTATGCCTATGTGTGTAGGCACCATCAACTTTACCATTATAGTGCGTCAAGATAATAGAATCTTTGCGGTGTTTAAAGTGTTGCATAAATTCGTGTGAAACATGGGCATCAAAATGATTGTTATTTGAGTGTTTGATCGTCAATCTTGGTCCTGGTTGTGGCCCTAGAATATCATAATGATCTTCAACACCATGATCTGTTTCTAGATCTAAATTAAAACCGAATTGATCGCATAACCATGTAAGTGCAGTAGACGTTTCGCAAATATGTCTGCGCATGGGGAGTTGTTCTAAAGCATCTTTTAATGCAATGCCGTTGTGGGTATGTTCATACCAAACACGTAACACAGGACTGATGAGCAATTCTATATCACGAACACTATTGCAATATTGATTGAGCCAACGCTTTAAATTTTCAATGGTTGTGGGCTTAAAATTAGGGTGAAAAGATGCAAAGTGCTGAAGAAAAGCATCAAAGCCTTCCTTTTTTTCATCTAATGCCAAAGTATCATTGAATAAAGCTTCATACAATGAGACAGATATAGTATGAAATAAGCAGGTTCCATCACCTGTGTTCTTTAGTAAGGGCATAAAATTCTCAATATTGCTTGTTAGCGTATTAACACTATAAGGGCACTTTTGAGAATTTAAATGAGAATGAGATAGTAGGCTTAATATTTAGGATGAGTGGCGATGCTCTCTTTTTATTTTTTTAGGCATTGTTGTTTTCGCACACTCATAATTCTCATGTGATTTTTATTCAAAGTCTAACTTCGTGCATAAACACTCATCAAGTCTTTAAAATCATGTGCAATGCGATGTGGGTTCTCTGCTGTTGTGAAGAGGGCAGAGAGTTCACCTTTGGGATTAACCAGCAAGATAGTACCGCTATGGCCAATATGTTCTATATTAATCCCTGTTTCATCAGCAATATAAATGCCTAATTGATTGGCAAGCGCTACAATATTTTTGTTTTCACCTGTTAAGCCAATAAACCGAGTTAGTTTGAATTGATCTTGCGCAAAAAAGGTTTTTAACTTTTCTGGGGTATCGATTTCGGGTGTAATAGAAACAAATAAATATTGCACCATTGGATTAGGGCCAACTCGTTGTGACACATTATTGAGTGCACCTAAGATTCTGGGACATTGTTCTGGGCATTGGGTATAGCCGAAGAATACAAAACTCCAATGATCTTTTAATTGCGCATTGTTAAAAGCGTGATTATCTTGGTCAATAAATTCAAAAGGGGGGAGTGCTTTGCTTTCAGGTAAGGCCGTGCCTGTGAGGAGCTGGGTTTCTTTGGGCGTAGTAGATACTTTATTGTTATGGCGTATGTGTGATTCGCGCCACATACCAATGCCAATGGCAAGTGTAATGACGATGGTAATGAAAATAGTATGTTTCTTCATTGGATTATCCTAAGCTTCTCATAAAATAGATTAAGTAATGTTCTATCAGCAAAATGATAAACAGCGCAAATAAATACACAATCGAGTACTGAAACAAACACCATGCAATGATAGCTTCGGAACTTGTAAACACTTTATAGGCGTAATATAAGAATCCGGCATTAAGGCCAATCATACAAACGGTATAGGTTGTGCCTGCTAAATGAAGTACAGGCAGTAAAAAGGTGACAAGGACAAGTAAAAAAGTGTATAGCAAAATGGATAATTTCGTGAAAGCGACACCATGCGTAATAGGCAGCATGGGGAGCTTGGCATTTTCGTAATCTTTAATTCTAAATAAGGCAAGCGCCCAGAAATGAGGGGGTGTCCACGTGAAGATAATTAAAGCCAGCATTAAGCCTAGTGCTTCGACTTGCCCTGTGATTGCAGTTTGCCCTAAGAGTGGTGGCAATGCCCCTGTTATGCCACCAATCACAATATTTTGTGGCGTTGCTTTTTTGAGGTACATCGTATAGATGAAAGCATATCCTATTAAACTTCCTAAGGTTAACCAAGCCGTTAAACTGTTCACATATAAGATGAGAATGGCTAGTCCAAGAACGGCAAGTACAAAAGAAAAGCGCATGGCTTGGTAGACGGTTACTTTACCAACCACTAGGGGTCGATACTGTGTTCGTTGCATTTTTTCATCGATATGGCGATCGACCAGATGGTTAATCGCTGCTGCGCTGCCTGCGCATAATGCAATACCGATGGATGCACAGAGAATGGTTTTAAATGGGAAAACATTTGGTGCACAGGCGAGTAACATACCAACCCAAGCTGTGATCATCATTAAAGCGACTACTTTGGCTTTGCACAGCGTTAAATAGTCTCGCCAAGGAAATTTGCTTAGTACCGCTGTGTTCATGTTATCTCCGAGCATGATAAAGCGTGAAATTGATAGTGATTAAAGTAATCAGTAGTAAAGCAGCAACGCCGTTATGTAAGACAGCAATGCTGATCGGCAACAAGGCCAATACATTAGTAATACCCAATGATACTTGGGTGATTAATAAAATAAATAGAACCAAAGCTAAGCGCTTTAACCAGCGTTTTGCCCGAGGATCGTAGGTTGTGGCGCTTTGCTTATAGATACAAAAAGAAAGTGAGGTTAATAGTATAAATGTAATGAGTGCACCCAAACGATGGAACATCTGTATGGCCATTCTGGCGTCTAAGCTCAGATTATCTGGCACTCGATGCAGATCCCAAAAAGGAAAGGCGCTGGCAAGGGAGGTTTCTGGCATCCAGCTACCTTGGCAAGACGGAAAATCTGGACAGATAAGCGCTGAGTAGTTTGTGCTCACCCAACCCCCTAAAATGATTTGTAAGATTAAAATGAAGAGTGAAACAAGACTCAGTATACTCAGCCCAGAATTAAAAAATAAAAAAGGTGCCGGTTTTTTGCGCATGTAGAGCCAACAGATCCACAATAATGAAAGCGTTGAAAAGCCACCTAATAAATGCAGAAGTACAATGCTTGGATTGAGGCGCATGGTCACCGTATACATGCCTAGCAGTGCTTGGCATGTAACAAGACCGATTAGGATAAAGGGTAATATAATAGGAAGTGGAATCATTTTCCTTGCTCTAAAAGAGAGAAAACCAACAGCCAAGATCAATAACCCTAAAGTACCGGCAAAATAACGATGCAGCATTTCTGTTTGTGCTTTATGTACTTCAACGGTTAGATGAGGAAAGGCACTGTTTGCTTTCGAAAGCGCAGCTTCACTGTTCGGCGCAATGAGTTGTCCATAGCAGCCCGGCCAATCGGGGCAGCCCAAACCGGCATCTTTTAGTCGTGTATAAGCGCCAAGCAGGATAACAACTAAACTCAAAATAAGGCTGATTTGTAAGAGTCGATTTAGCCAGAATGCATCGTTCATATTATTTTTATTTTTCCTACACTACTACACTGCCGCTATTTTCTACCCAATTTGAGAAACTTTGAGTAATCGCTTGAGGTCTTTTAAAATATATTGATGATTGATTTCCCCTGAATATCGCATCATCACAAAGCCACGTGGATCAGAAATATAGATCTCACCCACACGTTCTCTATCCAATTGCTCAGTGACGCCATCGAAAAAAGTATTAAAAGCTTTGCTATCCATATGTGCTTGCTTCATGGTTGGATAGTGTTCAAGGACGTAGTTTTCACAAGCTTGTACTTGGCAATCGGGTAAGCTTACAAATAAGGTAGAGACACGTTCACTGTCTTTACCTAGGGCTGTAATCATTTGCTTAATGTTATATAAGTTATCATGGCATTCTTGTTGGCATCTATTAGGGCTTACATACCATATCCACCAGCTACCTTTTAATTCACTGCCTAAGAATTGGGCTTCATTACTTGGATCTACCAGCGCTATATTTTTGATATCTCTGGCGGGGCGAATCAATTCACCGTGATTAACCAATTTAAATTCACGCACATCTTTACTTTGGTAGTAGTACCAAGCGAGTCCAAAAGGAACAATAAACAACAGAGCCAGGAGCAGCACAGTCCATGAAGACGGTTTGCGTGCAGACGGAGTTGTTGAGGTATTCATAGTTTTTTGGATCTCCAAAAAGTGATTAAAGTAAGCAACAATAATAGACCAGCTAAACTATACCACTGAAAAGCATAGCCAAAGTGTCGCTCTGGGCTAAGCCATTCGCCACTTTGAGGGATTGCTGAAAATATTCCTTCAGAGGGTGCTTCCAGCATCACAATGGCTGGTAGCACCGAAGTATTTAAAAGTTTATTAAACAACTCAAAATCTAGTGTTTGTATTCTTAAAGGCCAATGTATATCTGGCGTTTCTATAGCACTAGAAATGAGAGGGTTAACATATCCTTTTTCTATCCGGCCTTCAATTGTAAACACACCTTCTAAATGAAGAATCTCTGGTAGTGTTTGGCGTGATGTTCCCAGTGGAACCCATCCTCTATTGACGAGTATAAAAGTCTGCGGGTTGATTTCAAAAGGTGTAAGGACATGATAGCCTATTCTGCCATTATATGTTTGGTTATCTAACAGAAAGTTTTTTTCATTAAGAAAGCTGCCTTCTAGTTGTATTTTTCGATAGCGAATCCTATCAATGGTATTGTTTGCTAAGGTAGCTTCTGTAATAAATCCAGAATGCGAGGCATTATTTTGAGCCGCAATGAGTTGCTGTTTTTGATAACCACGCTTAAGCTGCCATGTACCTAAGACGCATAAGAATGTAGTCATGGCTAAAATGATGAATGCCAGTACTACAGACCGAAGCGACCATGATGAAATTTTAAAATAAGTTGGCAGATGAACACGCATTTCATTTTTCAGATATTAATTTATTTGTTTTTACTGAGTATCGCGATTACTTTGGTTACAGGATTATATTACATCGTTAATCCATCTAAGAGGCCTGAACGGGTAGCACAAGCACTCACTACCCGTATTAGTATGTCAATAGGCTTATTATTGATTATTAGCTTTGCTATTTTCATGGGCTGGTTTCAGCCCATGAGTTTGCTTACGATGCCCAAGGTCCCGTTGGAATCAAATATACAAACACAAAGAGACCTAACCAAACAAAATCTACAAAATGCCAGTACCAGGCCACAGCTTCAAAACCAAAATGATGCTTAGGACTAAAATGACCCTTGCGACTTCTTAAGAAGATAATGATTAACATAATGGTGCCGATGGTCACATGTGCGCCATGAAAACCTGTCAACATAAAGAAGGTTGAGCCATATATACCAGACGCAAGCGTAAGGTGTAAATCTTCGTATGCTTCAACATATTCAATGGCTTGGCATGCTATAAATGCTATCCCTAAAGCAATGGTTAAAAACAAACCTAATGTTAAATGGCCACGTTTGTTTTTTAGTAACCCCCAATGCGCCCATGTAAGTGTTGCGCCACTGGTGAGTAAAAGTGCGGTATTAATAAAGGGTAAAGGCCACCATCCCATTGGGTGCTTAGGGCCAGTAAATAGTTTTGGATCAGGATTATTTAAAAGAGGCCAATGTTGCTGGAAATTTGGCCATATTTGTTGATGTGTTTCTCCAGAAGATAACCACGGAATGGCTAGTTGTGTTGCATAAAACAAGGCGCCAAAAAAGGCACCAAAGAACATGACCTCAGAGAAAATAAACCAGATCATGCCCCAGCGGTATGATTTATCCATTTGTGCGTTATGAAGTCCAGTTAAACTTTCTTTTACAACGTCACTAAACCAGCCATACATTGTCCACGCAATCATGAGTGAACCCAAGAGAAAAAAATAATGACCAAATGTATTATCATGTAATAAATTTGCTATCCCTATAAACATTAACGCAAGGCCAATTGATGTCTTAATAGGCCAAGCGCTCCCTTCTGGGACATAATATTGATCAGCCTCTTTCATTCTTTTCCTCTTTGTCGGTAATATCAAATAAAGTATATGCCAAGCTCAATTGATTAATTTTATGAGACAAGGCCGGATCAATTGTAAACTTTAAGCTTAATTCAACTTCTTCATTTGCCGCTAAATATTGTTTTTGAAAGCAAAAGCATTCAATCTTTTTGATGTGGTTGGCAGCAATATTAGGGCTTACGCTGGGAATTGCCTGGACAACCATTGGACGACTGGTTAGATTTTTAACTCTAAAATGTGTTTGAACATATTCACCAGGATGGAGCGTAAATTTCTTATCGCCTGGTTCAAATTCTGCTGCTGTATTTTGATTTGTCATGCTGAGCAATTCAATCGTTACATTTCTGTTTTGATCAACGGTGCGAATCAACGGCTGCGGTTTATCAGTAGTCTTACCGTTTAAGCCTGTGACTTGGCAAAATACATTGTATAAAGGAACCAATGCATAGCAAAAAGCAAACATGGCGATCACTGCGAACGCCATGATGATAAGATGCTTGCGTAATTTTTTTGTTATCATAAAGCTGCTATTTCACTACAGGTGGTGTTGTAAAAGTATGGTAGGGTGCAGGAGAAGGCAGTGTCCATTCTAGACCATGTGCATTTTCCCATACTTGATCCGTTGCCTTTTTGCCGTTGCGAATAGTTTTGATAACGATGTATAAGAAGAATACTTGACTTGCTCCAAATACAAAGGCACCAATGCTTGCAATTTGGTTAAAGTTTGCAAATTGCAAAGCATAATCTGGGATTCTACGAGGCATGCCTGCTAACCCTAAGAAATGCATTGGGAAGAAAGTTACATTCATTGAAATGACAGACAACCAAAAGTGGGTTTTGCCTAATATTTCGCTGTAGTAGTGGCCAGTCCATTTAGGGAGCCAGTAGTAGACTGCGGCGAAAATAGAGAATAGGGCGCCTGGCACAAGGACATAATGGAAATGTGCCACTACAAAGTAAGTATCATGATATTGGAAATCTGCTGGCGTAATCGAGAGCATCATCCCTGAGAACCCGCCTAATGTGAATAAGAAAATAAAGGCAAGTGCAAAGAGCATGGGAGTTTCAAAAGAAAGAGAGCCTCGATACATGGTTGCTGCCCAGTTAAATACTTTTACACCTGTTGGTACAGCAATGAGCATAGTCGCATACATAAAGAATAATTCACCTGCCAAAGGCATACCAACGGTGAACATATGATGGGCCCATACTGTAAAGGAAAGTAATGCAATAGCACATGTTGCATAGACCATTGAAGCATAACCGAATAAAGGTTTTCGACTGAAGGTTGGTAATATTTGAGAAATAATACCAAAAGCAGGCAAAATCATAATATATACTTCTGGGTGACCAAAGAACCAGAAAATATGTTGGAACATGATGGGATCACCACCACCGCCTGCACTGAAGAAACTGGTGCCAAAATGCCTGTCGGTTAACATCATGGTCACAGCGCCGGCTAATACTGGCATAACGGCAATGAGCAAGAAAGCCGTAATTAACCAAGTCCAGCAGAAAATAGGCATTTTCATGAGTGTCATACCTGGTGCACGCATATTTAAAATGGTAGCAATAACATTAATCGCACCCATGATCGATGAAATACCCATCATATGTATAGCAAAGATAAAGAAATCGGTACTGGGAGGGCCGTATTCTGTTGATAAGGGCGCATAAAAAGTCCAACCAAAATTGGGGGCAGAACCTTCCATAAATAAAGTGCTGAGTAACATGCTGAAAGCAAAAGGCAGAATCCAAAAGCTCCAGTTGTTTAAGCGTGGGAGCGCCATATCTGGGGCACCTAACATGATGGGGAGTAGCCAATTTGCCAAACCTACAAAAGCGGGCATGATGGCACCGAATACCATGATTAAACCATGCAAAGTGGTAAGCTGATTAAAAAATTCAGGATTTACCAATTGCATACCGGGTTTAAAAAGCTCCATCCGAATCAATAAAGCAAGTACACCACCAATTAAGAAGCTTGCAAAACTGAGCCACAAATAGAGTGTACCGATGTCTTTATGATTTGTTGTTAAAACCCATCGCATTAGGCCTTTTCGGGGGCCATGATGATGATCATGATCATCTTTAGTATGTAGGTGGGATGCCGTGCTCGCACTCATCGTCGTTCCTTCTCTTTAATGCTAATTAATATGCAATCGCAAGACTATGTGCATTGCTCCCTCTTTGTTTAAAAGTTGGGGCAATGCACGTAAAATTCATCTGAGAATTTGACCTTAGCCTTTTTGTCTTTGTTCTTTGACTTCCTGTGGTTGAACCATTTCTTTGGTTTCGTGTCCCCAGGCATTACGTTCATAGGTAATGATGGCAGCAATTTGCACATCTGATAATTGCTCGCCAAATGCAGGCATTGCATTTTTACCATAAAGAACGTTTCTAATATGGTGTATCCGCTGATCTTTTGTTCTAACAATCGGACTATCCACCAGCGATGGGAAGGTGGGGGGAAGACCTTTACCACTGGCTTGGTGGCACATTGCACAAACCATGTTGTATTCCTTTTCACCTTTGACCATTAATTCGTCATAACTCCATTCTTTATCTTCATCTGCAGATGCTGCGGCTTGTTTTTGCTTTTGTTCTTCAAGCCATTTGACATATTCATCATAAGGTTTGGCTTCTACCACAATAGGCATGTAACCATGCTTTGCGCCACATAGTTCGGCGCATTGCCCTCTGTAAATACCCGGTTTATCAACATCAATTTGAGTCCAAATTTGTCTGATAAAACCTGGAATAGCATCTTTTTTTACCCCAAAGGCAGGAACCCACCAAGAGTGAATCACATCTTTAGAGCCAATGAGGAAACGAATTTTTTTACCAACTGGGACAACTAAATGATTATCTACCTCTAACAAATAGTGCTCGCCCTTCGGTACGAGGTTATATACTTGATCATCGGGGGTCGTTAATCGGCTAAAGAAACTAATATCTTCGTCTAGATAATCATAGTGCCAATACCAGCGGTAGCCTGTCACTTTAATGGTAAGATCAGAGTCAGACACATCTTCCATGTCAAAGAGTGTTGATGTGGCAGGTATCGCCATAGCAATCAAGATAAAGAAGGGAATGATGGTCCAGATAATTTCTACTGTGGTGCTTTCATGGAATTCTGCGGCTTTGTAGCCTCGTGATTTGCGATGGCGGATGATTGAATAGATCATAACGCTATATACCAGGATAGCAATGATGGTGCAGATCCAAAAAATGATCATATGCAAATCATAAATGCGCGCGCTTACGGATGATACACCTTGGGTCATATTCAAGGTGTAGTCAGCCCAGGTGCTACTGGAAAAGCCAAACGATAAAACTGCGCCCAAAAATACTTTTAAGGATTTCGTCCAAGTTAAGGACATGCCACGTTACTCCATTAGTGATGAATGCGCCTACAGCCATTATTATGACTGACTACAAGATTGATGCGCGTACTTTACCTTGCTTTAGGTCAAATCGGAATAGGCTATCATGAACTGGCGACTCTTTTAAGAGCTACGATAAAATCCAATCTACTAACTATTTCTGTTTGCCTTGCGATATGAATGCACCCACACAATCAGAGTGGAAAGTATACCAGCTAATCACATGCTGAATAGTATTCATGTTTTTTAAGAGTGAGGGATAATTTGAATGTAATCTAGCTATACATTACTTATAAAGTGCATTCCACAGAAATCTTTTCTTTGCTTTCCAAACAGAAAGCAGTAAGCGCATTGCCCCATACACAACCAGAATCTAGCGCATAGATATTGTTAACGGGACATTGGCCTTGTAAGGCAGCCCAATGTCCAAAGAGTATTTTTTCTTGAATGGGAATGCGTTGTGGCAAAGAGAACCAAGGCAGGAGTGAGGATAAAGGACTCATGCTAGATTCTTTGAGAGAAAAATCTAAGCCCCCGTTTGTATCACAAAATCGCATGCGCGTGAAAGCATTAATGATAAAACGAATTCTGTCCCACCCGGTCAGATCTTCATACCAGTAGGAAGGTTCATTACCATACATGTGCGCTAAAAGCGCAATTAGATTATTTTGTAAACAATCTTCAACTTCTCGTGCACAAGCTTTGGCTCTATTTAAATCCCATAGTGGATAAACACCGGCATGACACAAAATATAGCCTTGTGTTTCATCATGAAAAAGTAAAGGCTTTTTGCTTAGCCATTCGATTAATTCCTTTGCATTGGGTGCCTTGAGTATTTCTGCATAGGTATCCCCTGGTTTAGGTTGGATGATGTCGTAATAGGCAGCTAAGAGGGTGAGATCATGGTTGCCTAATACACAAACGGTATTTTCAGGTAAGGATTTTATGAATTCTAAAGTTGCAAGTGATTCATTGCCCCTATTAATGAGATCGCCTGTAAACCAAAGCCTATCGTGTTGGGGGTGATAATTAATTTTTGCGAGTAATTGCATGAGTGGAGAAAGACAGCCTTGTACGTCTCCAATTGCATAGGTTGCCATATTTTAATGCACAAGTTCTGGCATAGCGAGACGAAAAGGCTGGATGATTGCATCAAAAGTGACGCCATCTTCTGTGATCATCTCATAGCTGCCTTGCATGGTGCCAACGGGGGTTGAGAGCAAGGTGCCACTGGTATAGCGAAAGAAGCGCCCAGGTTGTATGAGAGGTTGTTCGCCAATAACGCCTTTACCATGTACTTCTTGTACTTTGCCATTTGCATCCGTGATAATCCAATGTCTAGTAAGTAATCTTGCTGGGACATTACCACGATTGCTGATCGTGATTGTGTAGCTAAATGCAAAGCGTGCTTGGCTTGCATCAGAATGTTCTGATAGAAACTCTGCAAGTGCAGTAACTTGGATGATATGAGAAGTTGGCATATGTGATGTAACTATATTGAATTTATTTTCCTCAGGATACGATTTAGGTTGCTCTTTTGCAACACGCTTTATTTATAGTATTTATCAGGACAGCCAAGATAAGTTAATTGTCTTATATTTTTTAGATTAAATGATTGTTTACGAATAGCGCTATTTAGCTATGATTTAGCTTCATGCGATCACCTAAGCAATCACCTAAGAATTCGTTGTCTTTGCTGTCGCTTCTTGTCTGGTATTTTATTGTCACTCTAATGAATATTGATGGTTGGGTAGCCTGAATATTTATAGAATTAGATTACTGATACGCACATAATCTTCGACAGAAAGTGTTTCTGCTCTTTGTTGTGGATCGATCTCTATGGCAATTAATTGAGATTTAGAGATAAACGCATGCAAGGCATTGCTGATGGTTTTACGGCGTTGCTGAAAAGCTGCATTTACAATATTTTTAAAAGCACTGTAATTAAGTGCAATATCATCGCGTTGATAAGGTGTTAATCTTACAACTGAAGAATTTACTTTAGGTGGTGGCGTGAAAGCACTGGGTGGAATGTGAAAAAGAGACTGTACTTTGCAGTGATATTGTACCATAACAGAGAGACGACCATAGGTTTTATCACCGGGGGGCGCTGCCATTCTGTCTACCACTTCTGTTTGTAATAAGAACAACATATCTTGGACATGGTCTTTGAATTCTAAAAAATGAAAAATAAGCGGAGTAGAAATATTGTAGGGCAAATTACCAAAAATTCTTATTTTTCTTTCGTCTCTAATCAGGTTGTTAAAATCAAAATCTAAAGCGCTTTGGCCATGAACCGTTAATTTATGTGTTTCAAAATTGAGTGTTAAATATTCAATAAAACGCTTGTCGATTTCCACTACGTGTAAATGATTGCAATGTGGCAGAACGACTTTGGTTAAAGCGCCCATGCCTGGTCCCACTTCTACAAGTAGATCGTTCTCTTGAGGTGCTAAAGCATTTAAGATCTTCTCAAGATAGTGAATATTGTTTAATAAATGTTGACCAAAATGTTTAAGGGGGCGATAAGAAGACATAAAAATTACTTAATAAGTTGATGAGTTAATTCAAGCGCACGCAATAGACTATTGGGGCGTGCTTTTCCGCTACCAGCCAAGGAAAGTGCTGTTCCGTGATCGACGGAAGTTCTTAAAAAAGGTAAGCCAAAAGTAATGTTGACCAGCTCTTCAAAATAAAGTGCTTTCATGGGAGTTAAGCCTTGATCGTGGTACATGGCAACATAGGCATCAAAATACTGGCGATTTTCCTGAGAGAAAGCAGTGTCAGCCGATAAAGGGCCGGTTAAAGCAAGACCTTGTTGTTTCAATTTTTCGATAACAGGCAGCATGAGATCTTGCTCTTCATGGCCGATATTGCCATTTTCACCTGCATGTGGGTTTAGACCTAAAATAGCGATATTGGGTTTAGCTTTTTGAAAATGGCTTTGCATGCCAGTGTGCAATTGTAAAATAACCTTTTCTAATCGCTGCGGCGTGATATGAGCAGCCACTTTATTCAAAGGGAGGTGCGTGGTTACGAGTGCCATTAAACAATCCGCACTATGAAAGACCATTAAGGTATCTTTGACTTGGCTGCATTGGCCTAAATATTCTGTGTGCCCTGAAAAAGGTTGACCGCTTTCATTTAACAGTGCTTTATGCACAGGTGCGGTAACCATGGCTTGAACCTTTTTTTCCAAACAGAGATCGGCTGCGCGTTTTAGCATCTCTAATACATAAGGTGCATTATGGATATTCAAGCTTCCAGCAACACAGTTATCGCGCAGTGAGATAGGGTAGATCGCAATGTGACCATTGCCGTTTGCCCTGCTAGCAGTGGTATTGTCTAGATTAGTTTTGTAAAAGCTAAGATCTAAGTTGAGTTGTGTTGCTCGAGCTTTCAATAAATCTTCATCGCCCATCAAGATAACTTCAATGGGCAGGCGATGAAAGGCTGCATGCAACGCAACATCAGGTCCAATACCGGCAGGTTCGCCGGTTGTAATGATAATTCGGGGGCAATCCTGCATGGATAATTACAAATACACTTTAACAAAGGCTTCATCGCGCAACTGGTTTTGCCAGGCTTGCAATTTTTCTTCAAATTTTCTTTGTTGTAGCATTTCTCGTGCTCTCATTTTGAGCGCGTTGTCACTGTCATTCACCGTCTTTTTATCTAAGACTTGTAAAATATGCCATCCGAAAGGACTTTGAAAAGGTTCACTGATTTCTGCGAGTGGCATGTTTTCCATGACTTTGCTGAATTCAGGCACTAATACATCTTTGGTAACCCAGCCGAGGTTTCCGCCTTTCATGCTAGAGGCTAAATCATTAGAATGGGTTTTAGCCAATGCTTCAAAATCATCGCCAGCTTGGATTTGCTGTTTGATAACGTTGAGTTTCGTTTTAGCTTCTTTATCAGAAACATAATCATTGGTTTGCACTAAAATATGGCGTACCTGATATTTGGTTACATGTATTATCGCGTCATTAGATTGACGTTTATCTAAGAGCTTAATGATATGAAATCCACTGGGGCTTTTTATGGGATTGGCCAATTCGCCTTGTTTTAAGCTTGGTACAATATTCACAAATAAGGTGGGTAGTTCACCTTGTTTGCGCCACCCTAAATCACCACCTTTAAGTGCCAGTTCGCCTCTGGAAGTTTTGAGTGCCAGATCGTGAAAGTCCGCGCCTTCTTTGAGTTTGGTCATGACATCTGTAGCGTTGCGTTCTGCTTCATCTAGCTCTTCGGGGGAAGGATTTTCTGACACGGGGATTAGGATATGTCCCAAATGGTATTCATAAGACATAGCACCCAAACCATTGGGGGCATTTAAAAATTGTTGTAATTCTTGATCAGAGATTTGAATACCTTGGTAAATATCACGTTGTTGCAGTTGCTGTATCGTAAGTTGGCGTCGAATGGTTTGGCGATATAGTTCGTATTCGATACCTTCTTCTTCTAATTTATGGCTAAATTCAGAGAGTGTTAAATGATTGTCTTTAGCAATGTTGCTAATGATTTGGCTTAACATAGGCTCATCGATTTGTATGCCAGAACGTTCAGCCATCTGTAATTGGATTTCTTGTAAAATAAGGTGTTCAAGTACTTGTTTGGTCAGTGCGGCTTGGTCTTGAGGATGTTGTCCTTGTGCCATTAAATTTTGATGAAATAATTTGACTTGCTTGGTGAGCTCGCTTTGCGTAATGATTTTGTCATTGACAACAGCCGCAACCTTATCCAATGGTGCGACAGACGCGGTGCTGGGTGTTGCAAAAGCAAGCATACAAAGAAGGCAAACAATCTTACGCATTTTTATGTCCTACAAAATAAAACCTGAAAATTATAATACAAATACCATAAAAACAAAAAATTTTGCCCCACTGGAGGGCGCTCAAAACTTAAAAGTCGATGGGTCTATCAGTCTGTTGTGAGTCACCCAACTTTCTTTTGCTTTGGTTGACCTGTGGTAAGCTAACGCGTTCTGATAGAGGCACAAAGCCAGGTATTTTCTGCTTTAATTTGCGATCAGGTTGGTTAAATCCAACACTACTTAAGCCCTTAAAGACGAATTGTAGCATGATTTGGTTCGCATATTCTCGCCCTAAGAGCGCATTACCGAGTTGACGATATCGGCTCATGACGAGCTGAGTGGCAAAACAGCAGCTATTGTATTCAAGCCCGCCCAAAAGCTCCACGAATTGATCAAATTGAAAATCATAGTGAAAGCGGGTTAATAAATTAAATTGATAAGAAAGTGGAATCAATAGTGAGATATCGCCTTGATTTAATTTACCTAAAGTGTCTGCTCTTAAGTCTAAGTTTTTATTATCTTTACGGGTAAAGTAATAATTTAGATTAAAGAGCGCGTTATCACTGATTTTTGATTGAAAGAAAAGCGAGGCTTGCTGAATAAATTCAGCATTCATTCCCCATTCTATAAAAGCCCCTGATTGCCAGTTTTGTGGAGAAGAGAACACAATTTCACTCAATAAGTTTGAATGTCTTACGGATGTGCGATTGATATCAGATTGACTGCAAAATTGAGAAGGGGAAATACCATCACAGATTTCAACTTTTTCATCTTTAAAGTAGAAAATTTCACCGATCCCAAAACGAAGCCATTCAAAATTATTCTGTTTGTCTAAAATGCTGGAGTTCACGCTCAGAGAAAGTTGATTGGCTTCATTTAAGCGATCTTTACCACTAAAGCGATTGTATCTGAACAATTGCGCATAGCTAAATTGAATGACGCCACTATCAAAATTGGGAAAGTAATTTTGATTTCGATAAGGGATATAAACATAAAAGGCGCGTGGTGTTAATGTTTGTATAAAATCAAAATGATGTAGTTGTAATGGACGCTCAAAATAGAGCTTTCCATCTATGGTATAAATAGGTGCAATGCGATTTGGATTATGGTTAAAACTATTACCATTTTCAAAGGTTTCTGATGGTAATTTCAAATCATAGGATAAAAGATCGAGATAGACGCTGGGATTAAGCTCTCCCCAAGCGCGTCGAATAGGATAGCTTAAAGAAGGTTGTAGATAATAACGTTTGCCTTCTGCTTTGCTTTGAGAAGAAGCAGGAGCGCTTGGATAGATAAATTGCACTGCTTCACCAGATAAGTTGAAATACAAAGATTTCCAAATATTTGGATATAGCGCTTCAAATAACCATTGTGGCTGCCTGCGATAAATTTCTTCTACAATGCCACCTTTATAGGCTTGTAATACTTGATACTCTTCTGTTCTAAAGGTATGGATCCAATGTTGTCCTTCATACAGTAATTGTACACGTTGCGGTAAATGTAAAGTGCTGGTTGTATGAATGTCATTTCCAAGGTCAACAAAAAAATTATCATCACTGACGCGGTGGTAATTAATATCCGCCGACCAAGATGTGCCTATTTGTAGGTGATGATTAAAGCCTAAACCTAGCCTATAGTTATGATCTTGTATGCCCTTAATACGTGGATCGATGGTCGTATAGCCACTGGGAATGGTTTGTAAGGTTTCTTCACGAAAAATTCTATAAGCGTTATCGTTTGGTAAATAATCTAAATAAAACTCACCATTTGTGCGTTTACTTAGATAGCGAAGATGAGATTGTAGCCCTGCGCCTCGTTTGGCAAAACCTTGTATGCCAAGCGTGAGATCATAATTAGGTGCCAAGTTAAAGTAGTAAGGAATCGTAAATGACAGACCTGATTGGCTAGAGCTTGAATAAGAGGGAAATAAAAAGCCACTGTGGCGTTGGTTATCAATTGGATAATTCAGATAGGGCCAGTAAAAAATAGGCACATTTTTAGATTTTAAATAGATGTGCTTTGCCTTGGCTCGACCTTGCCTAGGATAAAGTGCAATCTCGCGTGCATTGAGCTGCCAGCTTTGGTGAGTGGGTGGGCAGGTTGTGAAGTTAGAATGGTGCAAGACTACTTTTTTCTGCCCAAATATTTCAATAGATTGCGCTTGGGCGCGTGCATGTCGTGGATACCATCTAAAGTCACCACAGCTTAATTGCAAGTATTCATCTTCATTGTTATAAAAAGCCTTGTCTGCCCATATGCCCATATTAGGTTGATGAAAACTAAGGTGTCCATCAGCAAGAACCGACCAATTCGTTGGGCTGCGTTTTAGGGTAAGCTTATCTGCGTGTAGCCAGCGTTGTCCTTGCTCTAAACTGACACCGTGTAAATAAGATTGGCCTTCCCAGAGAATATCACCCTTATCAAATTCAATATTAACAGGCATATTGGTTGGTTGGCTAAAATTTGTAATGGGTGGGTAAAAAGGTTTATAGTGCCCGCCACAGAGGTTGAATGGCTCTGTGCTTATTTCCCAGTCAGTTGGCGTAAGATTAAATTGGCAGCTTGAGGATCCATGTACAACGTGAAGCCAGCATTGTAAAAGAAACGCTAGTAAGTATATTAGCTTTTTTTGCAATCGAGCGCCTACTTCCATTATTTGTTTATCATTGGCTAGTTTAAGAGGGTGAAAGAAAGCCTAGCCTCTTTCAATGACATCAAGTACATAAGGTGGGTATATTTGCATAGTGACTCCTAGCTGTAAACTCAAATACACTCTAACATGTAGGTTAGGGCATTTAATCAAAAAAGATTAATACGATGAATGAAACAGATGATAAAACTAACATATTAAATAGTTGGCTTTTTAACTACTTGAAAGATGAACCAAAGAAGGTCTTTCCTTTAAAAGGTGATGCAAGCTTTAGGCAATATTATCGCGTGCAATCTGTGCATGGCAATTTAATTGCGATGGCCTCACCCAGTCTTTCTGAGCCCATTTTACCCTTTGTCTCTATTGCGAATAGTTGGTATAAGCAAGGTATCGCAGTTCCAAAAGTATTGCATTATAACTTGAAATTGGGTTTTGCACTGTTAAGTGATTTTGGTGATGTCCTCTTACAAGATACATTAGATAAGAGCACTGTCGATGCCTATTATAAAAATGCATTAGAATTGTTGCCTGCGATTCAAGCCTCTTCACGTACCAAAGATTATAATTATCCCTTATTTGATGAAAAGCATATTCATTTGGAGCTAAGCTATTTTAAAGAATGGTTTATCACTAAACTATTAGGGCTGGAAATGAGTGCCGCAGAGAGCAAAATGTTGGACGTATTTTTTGCGCAATTGGTTGATGCTTGCCTTCAACAACCACAAGTAGTGATACATCGTGATTATCATTCTCGAAATTTAATGGTCTTAGAAAATAATGCGCTTGGTATTTTAGATTTTCAAGATGCCATGTTAGGACCCATTACCTATGATGCTGTTTCTTTATTAAGAGATTGTTATATTGATTGGCCGCTCGCTTCCGTGTATCGATGGCTCACGCATTTTTATGAAGTGTATTATGAATCACAGCTTGAAAAGCATTCTTTTCAGCAATTCCAAGAATGGTTTGATAAAGTCGGTTTGCAGCGTCACATTAAAGTATTAGGCATTTTTTCAAGACTTAAAATTCGAGATGGCAAAGCAGGTTATTTGAAGGATATCCCTAGAATATTAAATTATGTTTTGCAAGTAACAGCACAGTATCCAGCGTTGCAGCACTTTGAACAGTGGTTTATCACACGCATTATTCCATGTTGGGAAGAATATTTTGTAAGCATGACGGCATCCTCACAGGATTTGGCATATCAGCAAGCAGGGAGCGCTTAAATCATGAAAGCAATGATTCTTGCTGCTGGTCGTGGTTCAAGATTACGCCCCTTAACAGATAGTTGTCCCAAGCCTTTAATTAAGGTGCTTGCTAAGCCACTCATTGCCTATCATATTGAAAATCTTGCTGCTGTTGGCATTACAGATATCGTTATTAATCTGTCTTATTTAGGAGAGCAGATTATTGATTATGTTGGTACGGGGGAAAAATGGGGCGTGCATGTTTCCTACTCCAGAGAAGAACGGCTCTTAGAAGTGGGAGGAGGGATCTTTAATGCTTTGCCTTTATTAGGTCAAAAACCTTTTCTCGTTGTAAATGCAGATATCTGGACAGACTATGATTTCACAACGCTTCCCAAAGAGCCTGGTGGTCTTGCACATTTAGTGCTCGTTAAAAATCCTGCCCATCATTTGAATGGCGATTTTAGTCTAAGAGCAGATGGTATGATTGTTGCTGATCCCGCATTGTCTAAATATACCTATGCGGGCATCAGTGTGTTGCGTCCTGAGTTATTCTATGGTTGTCAGCCAGGTGGCATTTTCCCTCTAGCGCCCTTATTGGTGAATGCAATGAAAGAAGGCACCTTGGTGGGTGAATATTATGCAGGTATTTGGAATGATGTCGGCACGCTCGATCGCTTGCAAAATTTAGAAGCCGCATTGAATTATCACACAACGCTTAGAAAAATATCATAAGTCACCCTACATGCGAATTATTGGAAAATTATCAGGTGCACTGATTGGAGGCGTTGTTTCAGGCCCGATAGGTGCTGTGCTTGGTTTATTGCTTGGACATTTCTTTGATCTTGGGCGCGCAGAAAATAAAGCCATTCAGAATGACAGCCGGATACGCCAATCAAGAAAAGTTTTTTTCCAAACTACCTTTGCGGTGATGGGGTATTTGGCAAAGGTGGATGGCCGTGTGAGCGAAAAAGAGATTGCTGCGGCTCGAGAGGTTATGCGTAGGTTAGGGCTTTCTGAAAAGCAAAAATTATTGGCAATCGAATACTTTAATTTTGGAAAATCCACACAATTTAATTTTGACAGACAAATAGGTCTTTTTTTTGATTATTGTGGTAATAATCCCTACCTGGTGCGTTTGTTTGTTGAGATCCAGATTAAAAATGCAGCTGCAGAGCATTTTGATAATCGCTATAAGCAGTATGCCTTAGAGCGTATTTGCAATCGATTAAAAGTGCCTAAAGATTTGATTGATAGTATAAAATATCAATTAAATTCTGAGCGAGAATCCGTACGTGCTAAAAGAACCCCGGAAGATGAACTGTCTCATGCTTATTTAGTATTGGGTATTTCAAAAGATGTTGATAACGCAGCGGTTAAAAAAGCATATAAGAAATTAGTGAGTCAGAATCATCCGGATAAATTAGTAGCAAAGGGGTTACCAGAAGAAATGATTAAACTAGCAACGGAGAAAATGCAATCCATTCAAAAAGCTTATGAATTGATTGCAGCAGTTAGAGGTATTAAATAAAATTGGGCGCTTTTTAGGTGAAGGATTTTCAAAAAGATTTAAAGTGGGATTCTTCCCCTGCAAGCAAGGGAAGAACACATTCTTGAATTTATACTGCCTGTAACCAGTCTTCTAAATTGACAGACTGACGTTGTAAGTATTCTGGTGAGTTGAAGGTGACAGACAATAAGGTCATGCCTTGGACATTAGACAAAAAGAATTCTGCCAATTGTCTAGAGCGATCGCCTTTACCCATTTGTGCAAACTGAGTTTCCAACCATTTGAGAATGTCGTTGAGTAAGGTTGATGCTGCTTGAGCAATGGCGCCACCTTGTTTGCCAAGTTCTTGGCATAGGCTGCCGATCATGCAACCAAAACGGCATAAGGTGTCAGATTGTTCAAGATGGTGTTTAAGCATAGCAACCAATCGTTGCTTGGTGTCTGGAATTTGTTCCCACTGTTGGAATAGGACACGCCATTCGCTGGCTCTTTTATGTAGGACCGCGTCCATAATTGCTTCTTTGGTTTTGAAGTAATAATAAACATTACCAAGCGGAACATCCGCAACTTTCGCAATATCTGCTAAAGTCGTGGTATGGAATGTTTGTTCATAAATAAGTTTATCAGCTGCCTGAATTAAGCGCTCTCTTTTATCATTTCTTGGTGTTCTTGTCATGGTGCAACCCCCGCATAGCTGAATTGACTTGTTGTTGTTGTGACTTAGTTACTCAATAAAGGCTGGAATCTTAACATAGGTTGGCTTACTTGTCATAGCAAGGAGAAGAAATTTTCTGGTAATTTAGCTAGTTATTTTTTTGCTTGTAACGCGTTATAACATAAAGGAAGAATGCATGCATCTTGCTGATAACTAGGGCTAAGTTCTTAACTAAACTTTAATATATGTGCTTATGATAGAATACAATATGTCAGTTAAAAAACAAATTATTGCGCTTTTTATAAGCTCTACTTTTTTATCTATCCCACCGCTACAGGCTGCTAATATAGGCTTGGCCTTTAGTAGTGGAGATGGCATCCTAGATATTTCTCCTTATCGCTTCGCAATGTCTTTGGATTTTGGCAATATCTGGCGAGAAAATTACGATTGGGGCTTAAATTTTATTTGGGAATCAAGCGTAGGTTATTGGCAAGGACGACGTGATTATGCGGTTGGCACCCCAAATAGATTGGATGTGGTGACTTCTGGCCCCCTGTTTCGCTGGCAACGACAATCTCCGCTTTATCCTTTTCATATGACACCTTATGTTGAGTTGGGCGTAGGTGCTTCTTGGCTATCAGAGACAGAAATAGGCGGTAGGCAATTATCTTTGCATTTTCAATTTGAAGACAAACTTGGATTGGGTACGCGCTTTGGTAAAAAGCAACAATATGATGTTGCGCTTCGAGGTATTCATTATTCTAATGCGTCTATCAAACGACCCAATAGCGGTGTAAATTTGCTTATGGTTAGCGTAGGAATGTGGTTTGTTGATTAAGGTCTAATCAAATTTTTCTCATTGCTCATGCTTATTGCTCATCCTGAGCAACTCAAGTACATTGCAATCCCATGCATTTTTGCTCACACATCCAAATAATTTATTAAGTTAACTATGAAAAATAAACCCCTTATTGCGCCTTCTATTCTTTCTGCGGACTTCGCTCGTTTAGGTGATGAAGTGAATGCTGTTTTGAGTGCGGGCGCAGATATTATTCACTTTGATGTCATGGATAATCATTACGTGCCTAACTTAACTATTGGGCCACTGGTTTGCCAAGCACTCAGAAAACACGGTATTACAGCCCCCATTGATGTGCATTTAATGGTTGAGCCTGTTGATGATCTCATTCAGTTATTTGCCCAAAGTGGAGCAGATTATATTTCCTTTCATCCTGAAGCCAGCCGGCATGTAGATAGAAGTTTGCAATTGATTAAAGATTTGGGTGCTAAAGCAGGCCTTGCTTTGAATCCTGCAACCCCCTTATCCTCATTGAGTTATGTCTTGGATAAATTGGATTATGTTTTACTCATGTCTGTGAATCCGGGCTTTGGTGGACAATCCTTTATTCCCAGCGTGTATGAAAAAATTAAAGAAACTAGGATTTTACTGGATAAGGTGAATCCACAAATTCGCTTAGAAGTAGATGGTGGGATTAAAATAGATAATATTGCTAAAGTTGCTGCTTTAGGCGCTGATATGTTTGTTGCAGGCTCTGCCATTTTTAATAGCACTGATTACGCTAAAACCATTCAGGCGATGAGAGAGGCAATTAAAGCGGCAATGTGATTATGACTTAGGCTATGGTTCAGGCAAGGAATACAGATGGATCTCAATCGTGCCAAAATTATTGATGAACAATGGATACATTGCCTAAAAAATGCAGTGTATCCCGCATTAACCAGTCATGTGCTACCTGATTCTGTTGGTTTAACGAAAGATGTATTTCTGGATTTATTTCATTCCCAATGTGTCAGCCGACACTTAGATTTAATTGCCAGAACACTCAAAGAAGGGGGCAAAACTTTTTATACCATTGGTAGTAGTGGTCATGAAGGTAACGCTGCTCTTGGTTATATTTTTCGTTTGGATGATACTGCCTTTTTGCATTATCGAAGTGGTGCTTTTATGGCACAACGCGCGAAAAAACTTCCTGAGATAAATTATATTTACGATCAATTATTGTCATTGATGGCCTCAAGAGAAGATCCCATCTCTGGTGGTCGTCATAAAGTCTTTGGTAGTTTTTCCTTAAACGTGCCTCCACAGACATCGACCATTGCTTCACATTTACCTAAAGCATTGGGCGCAGCATTGTCTCTCGTCCTGTCAAAAAAATTAAAAATTTCAAATTCTTTTACAAAATTAAAAGAAGATGGTGTTGTGCTTTGTAGTTTTGGCGATGCTTCTTCGAATCATTCAACAGCGCAAGGTGCTTTTAATGCCATTGCATGGATGTTGCATCAAGGACTCAAATTGCCTTTAATACTTATTTGTGAAGATAATGGTTGGGGTATCTCAGTGCCAACACCGTCGGATTGGATTGAGAAAGTATTCAGTTCTAAACAATCTCTTCATTATATTGCCTGTGATGGTCGCAATTTATCGGATGTCTATCAAGCTGGGTTAAAAGCGCAAGCAATAGCGCGGCGTAAGCAAGAGCCTGTGTTTTTACATATGAAAACAGTTCGTTTAATGGGGCATGCGGGTTCTGATATCGAAGCACACTATAGACTGCAAAAAGAGGTAGAAAACACAGAAAAAGAAGATCCTTTATTGCATTCTGCTCATATCATAAGATTACATGATTGGCTCACAGAACCCGAATTAATAGACATTTATGAGTCAGTCCGTGAGAGCGTCAGAGTACAAAGCCAAGCGGCTTTACTAAGGCCTAAACTCAGTTCTTTGGCAGACATTCAGTCCAGCATTGTGCCCCCCAAACGTAGTTCACGGAAAATCTCCCTAACAGAAGAAGCTCGTAAAAGGGCGCTTGGTAAAAATTATCAATGGTTAAATGAAGACAGAAATATGGCTCAACATATTAATTTAGCATTAACAGATTTGATGATTGAATATCCACATTTAATGTTGTTTGGAGAAGATGTTGCTAAAAAAGGCGGGGTTTATCGAGTAACGCAGGATTTGCAGGCTCGATTTGGACAGCAACGTGTTTTTGATACACTCTTAGATGAACAAACTATCTTAGGCATTGCTCTTGGTTTTGCACAAAATGGTTTGATCCCCATGCCTGAGATACAATTTCTTGCTTACACGCATAATGCGGTAGATCAAATCAGAGGAGAGGCAGCGACGCTTTCTTTCTTTTCAAAAGGACAATACAGCAATCCCATGGTGATTCGTATTCCTGCTTTGGCGTATCAAAAAGGCTTTGGAGGACATTTTCATAATGACAATGCCTTTGCCTTTCTAAGAGAGATCCCAGGGATTATTGTTGTTACCCCCAGCCAAGCTAAAGATGCAGCACTCCTCTTAAAAGAGAGTGTGCGATTGGCGGAAGAAGAGCAACGGGTGGTTGTTTTCTTAGAGCCGATTGCTTTATATATGACCAAAGATCGCTATCAAGAAAATGATCACTTGGCTTTGCAACATTATCCCATGATGGATGAGTGTCTTGCTTACCCGGAGATTGGTGTTGAAGGAAATGTGCACTCAGACATTGTGATTATGAGTTATGCGAATGGAATGCATCTTTCTCGACAGGCTGCGTTTATTCTGAAAGCACACTATAATTTAGAGGTATTATTATTAGATTTGCGTTGGCTGCATCCGATCTCTTTTGACAAAATACAGCCATGGGTGAATTGCAAGAGAATAGTGTTGGTTGTAGACGAGAGTAGACAGACGGGTAGCCTCAGTGAAGAGATATTTACTTGGTTTGTTGAAAATGTGCAGCCTTTACCCACCTTATCACGATTGTGCGCAGCAGATTGTTTTATTCCATTAGGCGATGCTTTTGAAAAAGTATTGCCTTCCAAAGAAATGATTGTTAACCGAATATTATCGCTTTTACAGGGAAAAAATTATGCATGATCTATTTCAAGTCGATGACTTGCTTGATGCAGAAGAAAAGATTATCAGAGAGGCTGTCACTAAATTTGTTCAAGCAGATGTGTTACCTATCATTGAAAAACATTATGAAAACGCCAGCTTTCCAGCAGAGTTGCTGTCTAAGATAGCAGATTTAGGTATTTTGGGAATGACTTTGCCAGAAGAATATGGTGGATCGAATGCTTCCCATGTTGCCTATGGTTTGGTGTGTCAAGAATTAGAGAAAGGAGATAGTGGATTAAGAAGCTTTGTTTCTGTACAGAGTTCACTCTGTATGTATCCTATTTTTGCTTACGGTTCTGAGACACAAAAGAAGAAATATTTACCGGCCATGAGTACGGCGAAGAAAATAGCTTGTTTTGGCTTAACAGAGCCGAATTCTGGTTCTGATCCTGCCAGCATGAAAACAAAGGCGGTTAAAACAGAAGGTGGGTGGCTATTAAATGGTTCAAAATTATGGATCACCAATGCAACTGTTGCAGATTTGGCCATTGTGTGGGCAAAAATTGATGATACGCAAGTGCGAGGCTTTATTGTAGAAAAATCTTTTCCTGGATTTTCTACACATGAAATTAAAAATAAATTGTCGTTAAGAGCCTCTACAACCGGCGAAATCAGTTTGCAAAATTGTTTTGTTCCTGATGAAAATTATTTGCCAGGGAGTGAAAAAGGTTTAAGTGCTGCTTTAGGCTGCTTAACCAAAGCGCGCTATGGTATTGCATGGGGGGCAATGGGTGCTGCACAAGCCTGCTTTGATGCTGCACTTTCTTATACCAAAGCAAGAAATCAATTTGGAAAGCCCTTAGCTTCTTTTCAATTGATTCAGAAAAGCTTAGCTGATATGTATACAGAAATTGTAAAGGCGCAAACCTTAAATTTACAATTAGGTCGGCTTATGGATAAAAATAAAGCAGATTATGTCAATGTGTCATTAGCAAAGATGAATGCATGCCGAGAAGCGTTAAAAATTGCGCGGGAAGCAAGAAATTTATTAGGCGCAAATGGTATTAGTTTAGAATATCATGTCATGAGACACATGAATAACTTAGAATCTGTCTTTACTTATGAAGGCACAGATAATATGCATCATTTGATTGTCGGGCGTTATCTTACGGGATTGAATGCTTTTAGTTGATGTATTTGCCATTGCTCAAAACAAGATGTCCTTATTTACAAATATTATCAAGTGTGACAGGATGGCTTGCCTTGTAGTAACTTTAAGGAAGAAATCAAAATGAGAGAATTACATTCTGTTGAAGCAAGCCAAGTATCCGGTGGTTGGTATGCATCAGCTATTTTAGAAGAAGCAAGTTTTGGAGCTTTGGTTGGTCTTTTAGCGGCAGCAACAATACCTGAATTAGCGCTTGCAACAGGTATGAGCTACGGTGCTGCAATTGGTGCTGGCGTTGGATTAACCTATGCAGTCGCCTTTGAATTAGATTACTATTTGTGGACTAATTACCCACTTTAGTCTTTTCTATAAACGGGCAAGCATTATCATAAAAATGTTTGCCCGTTTTTCTATCAGCTCACTTTTTTATCTATCTCTTTAATACTGCTTTTGTCTGATGTGTCATTGACGCGTCTTCGCTTTCGTCTATCTTTTGTGTTTCTTCTGGTACTAAGCTAATACTATAAGGTAAAAAGCCTAGTGGTTGCGGTACTAATAAGCTGGGGGTATCACTGGCTGAAGGTAAAAAACCTGCGAGCTTTTCTACCCATGCATCAGAGGCTTCAATATTATGTTGAACCATAGGTTCAAAGACAGAATGCATGAGTAGGCGCCAACCTGGGACATAAGTTTCTAAGGCAGTATTTATTTGGCTTGCGCGAGAGGGTTCAGCTTTTGTTATTAGCTTGTGTGCTTGTAAGGGGATTTGATCAAGTGCTTCTTCCTCTTCTGGAAGTGCACTGAAATCCCATTCAGACACATTAGATTTTTTAGGAGGGATGTGTGTTGCCTGCTCTGATTCAGTCACAGTGTGTGATGCTTTTTCAGGATCCGGTAGGCTAGATGCTGTTGTTAAGGTTGGTATGAGCACTGGCGCAGATAGCGAGGAAACTGTTTTTGTTTGCGGATGGTGTGGACTGGATTTTTCTGATGTCTGTGATGTAGTAAGTGGAAGAGGAGAGCTTATTATCTGTTCCATTTCAAGTGGGTGTTCTGCCATCAACATGCTGGCTGTTGGTTTTATAGGAGGTGGTGTTATCCGCTGTATTGTGTGAGAAGCTAAATGAGAAGGCGCTGTATGCGTTGTAGTTTTCTCCGATTTTTTTTTGTGTTTTTTATGTCCTAACCCCATGATTTTATTTTTTATTATTTTAAAAGGGTTATGTGTCTTTTTTTTCTTTTTTTCTGTTTCGTCTGTTGTGTGTGTATGTGGCATAAACGCTCCTAAGTTTATCGTTTTGCTGAATCTATAGTATAGTCACAGCACATGAATTTTAGGGGCATCTATAGTCTTCACATTCGATATGAGTTGTAGTGGTTTTAGGTGCAGTGCTGATCGGTGAATAAAAAAAGCCGAAGTTGTGGCTTCGGCTTTCTTAGGGAGCTTTTAATTAGGCCTATTTTTTAGTATCAGGTTGTGCTGTGGGTTTTTGCGTTTCTAGTGTTGGACGTTTACCCACCTCAATTCTAAAATCATGCGTATCACCATTGCGTACCACGGCAATACTATGTGCTGTGTCTGGTTTGAGCCTGGATGCAAACTGTAAAACATCGTTTGGGTCGACAATATTTTTGTCATCAAGGCTGATTACAATATCACCTGAACGTATACCGGCTTTAAAAGCAGGGCCACCACGGATAACGCTCGCAATGACTGCACCATCGCCCTTAGGATAATTCAGCGACTTGCGTAAATCATCTGTTAACTTATGTACGGTAATGCCTAACCAGCCACGTGTAACATGACCTTTATCAATTAATTGACCCATGATGTCTTGAGCCATTTCAACAGGAATAGCAAAACCAATACCTTGATAGCCACCCGTACGTGTATAAATCGCATTATTGATACCGATTAAATTTCCATGCGCATCAATGAGTGCGCCACCTGAATTGCCTGGATTAATGGCCGCATCGGTTTGAATGAAGTTTTCAAAGGTATTGATGCCTAATTCAGTACGATGGGTTGCACTGACAATGCCTTGCGTAACGGTTACGCCCACATTGAAAGGATTGCCAATCGCAAAAACGACATCGCCTACTCGAACATTTTCTGAACTACCTAAGGCAACAACGGGTAAATTATCAAGATCAACTTTTAAGATGGCCAGATCGGTATCTAAATCAGCGCCCACCACTTTGGCGATGCCGGCTCGTCCATCGGCTAAGCTGATTTTGATTTCATCTGCGCCAGCAATAACGTGGTTGTTGGTTAATATATAGCCATCTGCTGTAACAATGACGCCTGAACCTATGCCAGATTGTAGTTCTTGTGGCATTTGGCCACCGCCACGCATGTCGCCAAAAAATTGTCTAAAGAAAGGATCTTTGAAGATAGGATGCATTTCTTGCGGTATTTGTTTAGTTGAATGAATACTGACGACGCCAGGTGAAGCGCGCGAGATGGCTTCGGCATAAGAGAGCGGGGCACCTTGGTATTGTATAGGCGCATAAGCCGCCTTAAATTTGGGACCTGTACTCGCTGCTGCAAAGCTATTTTCCCAGAAGCCTAGTTTTGCCAAAATAAATGGCGAAACAGCAACAAGTGTAAAGAAAACAGCAAATATTTTAATTTGTTTTTTGATTAAAGCCATCATCGTAGTGTCCACCATCCATATCTCTAATTAACTAACAAATAATTATGCATTGTAGAAAAATATCTTGCAACGTAAGAAAAAATTGTTAGTCGACTAATAATTTTTTATTGAAGCTTTTGCTATTTATACTGTAAAAAAACAAGGAAGTTAATAAGAATGATTCTACTTTTCATTTAAATAGTTGATTTGACAAGAAATTATTTTAGTATACTATTTCCTTATCTTGTTTTCCTTTTGAAATATACGCTTCGCATTTGAATTTTATAGTGTTGCTGCTTTCGCTACCTTCGCAATTTTCATGTGTTTTCTATACACTTTGGTTGCTTGTGCGAAGACTATATGCATTGCCCTTTGGGGGTAAAATCACCTGTTGTTGAGTATAGTGTCCTCGCAGAGAATCGATGTTTTTCTGTGCGGGCTTATCTAATAGGCTTCGCAGATGAATGTTCGGCGCTTGTTGCCTTCACCATCTTGCGATCCTCGCATGGATTTTGGAATGCCTGTTAAGGCATTACTGTGTAGTGTTTCTTAAAATCAGTCATAGATAGTTCTCATGGGTGAGAAATATCCATGAGTTCTATAATTCGGACATATAATCGGACAAAAGGCGCTTCAAATAGAATGAATGAATCAGAGAATATTCTTTATAACTATAAAGTGGTGAAGCAATTCACAATCATGGCTGTGGTTTGGGGAATTGTTGGCATGTTGGTTGGATTGATTATTGCCGCCCAATTAGCATGGCCACATCTTAACTTTGATACCCCCTGGTTTAGCTATGGCCGTTTAAGACCATTGCATACAAATGCCGTTATCTTTGCTTTTGGGGGATGTGCTTTATTTGCCAGCTCTTATTATGTTGTTCAAAGAACGTGTAAAGCTCCCTTGGCCTTTCCAGGCTTAGCATCCTTTACTTTTTGGGGGTGGCAACTGGTCATTCTTTTAGCCGTCATTAGTTTACCCATGGGTTTTACGTCTACAAAAGAATATGCAGAACTGGAATGGCCCATTGATATCTTGATAACGATTGTTTGGGTTTGTTATGCAATCGTGTTTTTCTCGACCATTGCACAGCGCAAAATATCACATATTTATGTAGCAAATTGGTTTTTTGGTGCTTTTATCATTACCATCGCTGTTTTGCATATCGTTAATAATTTAGAGTACCCTGTTTATTGGATGAAGTCCTATTCCATTTATGCCGGTAGCGTGGATGCGATGGTACAGTGGTGGTATGGGCATAATGCAGTAGGATTTTACTTAACAGCGGGATTTTTGGGTATGATGTACTATTTCATTCCCATTCAAGCTGAGCGACCCGTCTATTCTTATCGTCTTTCTATTGTCCATTTCTGGGCTTTAATTGGTGTTTATATGTGGGCTGGCCCACACCATTTACATTACAGCGCATTACCCGATTGGGCACAGTCTTTAGGCATGGTGTTTTCTATTATTTTGCTTGCACCTTCTTGGGGCGGCATGATTAATGGTGTGATGACCTTATCAGGTGCTTGGGATAAATTAAGGACTGATCCCGTACTGCGTTTCTTAATCGTAGCTTTAACCTTTTATGGTATGGCAACCTTTGAAGGTCCTGTTATGTCGATTAAAACGGTCAATGCTTTGTCTCATGATACGGATTGGACGATTGGACATGTGCATTCTGGTGCGCTTGGATGGGTTGCGATGATCACCATCGGCAGTATTTATGTGCTGTTGCCTCGCTTATTCAATACTAAAATGTATAGTCAGTCTTTAATTTATCTACATTTTTGGTTATCAACCATTGGAACGGTATTTTATATTACGGCGATGTGGATTGCGGGCGTGATGCAGGGATTGATGTGGCGAGCCATGAATGATGATGGCACTTTAACCTATACTTTTGTGGAAGCATTAGAGGCAACGCATCCTTATTATATCATACGACTCTTAGGTGGTGTTCTATTCTTTTTAGGTATGCTTGTGATGGCGTATAACATGGTAAAAACAATTCAAAGTCGAAGACCTTGTGCTGAAGATCTCGCTCACGCACATCATTTTAAACAAGTGATGGTGTAGGGAGAATAATATGAGACACGATAAAGTTGAAAAGAATATTGGCCTCATGATTATCTTAATTATTGTGGTGATTAGCTTTGGCGGTTTGGTTGAAATTGTGCCACTGTTTTTTCAAAAGCAAACACAAGAAGCCATTCCTAACTTAAAGCCTTTAACAGCATTGCAATTAGAAGGTAGAGACATTTACATTCGAGAAGGTTGCCATGTGTGTCACACCCAAATGGTTAGACCCTTATTCTCTGAAACACAACGATATGGTCACTATACTGTAGCAGGTGAGCAAGTTTATGAGCATCCTTTCCTATGGGGTTCTAAACGAACAGGACCAGATTTAGGGCGTGTTGGCAAGCGCTATAGTGATGAGTGGCACCGTGTGCATTTGGTGAATCCTCGTGATGTAGTACCTGGCTCAAATATGCCAAGCTATCCATGGTTAGAAAAAACGATTTTAAAAACCACTCACACTGAAGATAAAATGCGTGTCTTGAGAAAATTAGGTGTGCCTTATTCTGATCAAGACATTGAGCAAGCGCAAGATGAAGTTGCTAACAAAACAGAACTAGATGCCTTGGTTGCCTACCTGCAACAGTTAGGATTAGCCATGAGTGCAGGGAAACAGTAATGGATATTAATTTTCTACGTGGTGTTTTAACAGTTGTTTTAATGTTTTTGTTTTTAGGGCTGGTTTTTAAAGTCTATAGCCCTTCACAGAAAAAAAAATATGAACAAGCAGGGCTGTTGCCTTTGGACAAGCAAGCACCTGATTCTCAAGCAACGGGGAGTGAGAAATTCAAATGAGCCATTTCTGGAATTGGTATGTCATCATCATTGTTTCAGTTGCAATCATTGGATGTGCTTGCTTATTGCAATGGACTAAAACATATAAAGTAAAAGATATTAAAGAAGGCGAAAAGCTGGATCATGAATTTGATGGTATTGTTGAACTCAATAACCCCTTACCAAGGTGGTGGTTTGGTTTATTTTGGTGCACCATCCTTTTTGCCTTAGTTTATTTAGCACTTTATCCAGGCATGGGTAGTTTCAAGGGGTTGTATAAATGGTCTTCTGGCCAAGCCTGGCAAACGGAAAAGCAGATTTTTAATGAAAAATATGGACCTATCTTTGCTGCCTATGCAAACACGCCTATTGAAGATTTAGCAAAAGATACAAAAGCGATGGAAATAGGTAGACGTCTATTTTCTAATCATTGCTCAATGTGCCATGGGGCAGATGCGCGTGGGATGTTTGGCTTTCCTAATCTTGTTGAAGGGACCTGGATCTATGGTGGACGCCCTGAAGATATTAAAACAACGATTTTGTATGGTCGTAATGGTGCAATGCCTGCGATGGGTAAAGTTATTCAAAGTGATGAGAGTATAGAGCAGCTTGTTCAATATATTTTATCTCTCAATGGTAGAAAAGCAGACGCGCAAAAAGCAAAGCATGGTGAAGTGCTCTTTAAGCGCTCTTGCGCACTTTGTCATGGTGAGGATGCCAAAGGCAAAAAAGAAATGAGTGCGCCAAACCTTACTTCAAATGTATGGACCTATAGTGGAACACCTTTAGGAATAGAAATGACGATTCGTAATGGTCGTCAAGGACAGATGCCTGCGCATATAAATATATTGGGTGAAGAGAAAGTGCATTTGCTCGCTGCTTATATCTATGGCATTTCCAACAAAACTGAGAGTCGATAAATGTAATGTCAAAAAAAAATCAGCCGACGATCGAACCATCAGGGGATGATGTAGTTGATTTGTATATAAAACGGAAAAAGATTCACCCACGAGAAGCCGTGGGTTTTTTCCAAACGGTCCGCGTATTGACGATCTGGTTAACCTTAACTTGGTTTTATTCAGCACCTTGGTTATTGTGGGATAAGCGCCAAGCTTTATTGTTTGATTTACCAGCACGTAAATTTTATATTTTTGGATTTACTTTTTGGCCGCAAGATTTTGTATATTTGGCTGTATTGTTCATCATTGCTGCGATTGCCTTATTCTTTTTTACGGCATGGGCAGGTCGTGTTTGGTGTGGTTATACTTGTCCGCAGACAGTATGGACACGGTTATTTATATGGATAGAACGTCTCACCGAAGGGAATCGCAATCAGCGTATTCGCTTAGATAATAGTCCTTGGAGCCTCAATAAGTTTGTGCGTCGAAGTTGCAAACATCTGCTCTGGGGCTTACTTGCCTTTTTAACAGCCTTCACTTTTGTTGGTTATTTCACTCCTATTCGTTACTTAAGCTTCGAGATCATTGAGTTCTCGCTTAGTTCATGGGAAATGTTCTGGATTGGTTTCTTTAGTATTGCAACCTATGTAAATGCGGGTTGGATCCGTGAACAAGTTTGTTTATATATGTGTCCTTATGCGCGATTTCAAAGCGTGATGTTTGATTCTAATACTTTAGTCATTTCTTATGACAAAGCTAGGGGTGAACCCAGAGGTCAGCGTAAGAAAGAGGCGGATTATAAGACACAAGGTTTAGGTGACTGTGTAAGCTGTAACCAATGTGTTTACGTGTGTCCCACAGGAATTGATATTCGTGATGGACTACAAATGGCATGTATTGGCTGTGCTGCTTGCATTGATGCTTGTGATAGCATCATGGATAACATGAACTATCCAAGAGGGCTGATTCGCTACACAACAGAAAATAAATTGAACAATAAGAAAAGCAAAATTCTAAGACCAAGATTGATTATATATGGCTTACTATTATTTTGTTTGAGTGTGAGCTTAGCTGCTGCATTGATTACACGCGTGCCTTTTGATCTTGAAATCATTCGGGATAGAAATCAGCTCTATCGTGAAACCGCAGACGGACTGATTGAAAATGTTTACACACTTAAAATAATGAATAAATCTCAACAACAACAAAGTTATGAGATAATCTTGTCAGGTATCAATGGTATGGTATTGGTTGGTCATTCACAGATTAGTACAACGCCTGGTCAGGTTTTGTTGCATCCTATTCGTATACAAGTAGATCCAGATAGCCTGACAGAAAAAAGAAATAAAATTACAATTAAAATAATCAATATCACACATGCCAAGCAAACAGTTGAAAGAGAAACAACACTGATATCTCCCGTATTCAGAAGGTAAATGATATGAAAATGTTTGATCAAAAAGCTTGGTACTTACATGCTTGGCCTTGGTTTATTATTGGGCTTCTGAGTGTTACAGTTGTTGGTTGTTTTGTTACGATCTATTTAGCCATTAAATATCCAGATACACCCTTAGATGATCAATACTACAAAGTGGGGTTATCTGTATATGAAACAGAACCCAATCGAGATGAAAGAGAATCAGTAAAATGACGCAACAGTGTTATCATTGCGATCAATTGATCCCAAATGATTTTCAGTGTTCGTTGTATTTGCAAGGTGCTGAAAGATTCTTCTGCTGTTATGGATGTCATGCTGTAACACAAACTTTATTAGATTTTAATTTAAGTGATTATTATCGATACCGTGATAGCCCAAATCCTAAGGCAGAACAACTGCCAGAAGATTTTTTGCAAGATCTAGCTCGTTACGATCAGCCCGCCTACCAACAACAGATTGCTGTTTCGCACCCAGAAGATAATAGTCATGAAATTTTGCTGATGATCCAAGGCATTCATTGTGCTGCATGTATCTGGTTGATTGAAAAGCGACTAAGTCAAATTGCAGGGATTAAAAAAATATCCGTTAATTTAACAACACAGCGCGCCATCATTATATGGCAAGAGAGCGAGATAAAACTCAGTAAAATTATTGAGATCATTTATCGGCTTGGCTATCAAGCATTGCCTGACTTACAGATCGAACAGAATAAAATCAGTCGACAAGAGAAGAAGCAAGCTTTGATCCGTGTCGGTTTATCTGGCTTGATGATGATGCAAGTCATGATGTTTTCTATTGCGCTCTATTTGGGGGGATGGTCAGGGATTGATAAAGCACACGAGCAATTTATTCGTTGGTGTTCTTTGTTTTTAACCATACCTGTGCTCTTCATTGCAGGGCGTCCTTTCTTTACTTCCGCTGCGCGTGCAATACGGAACCGTTATTTGAATATGGATGTACCTATTGTCGCTGCGCTCGTACTCAGCTTTATCGCGAGTATTTGGATGACGGTACAAGATGGAAAAGAAGTTTATTATGATTCAATTTGTATGTTTATCTTCTTTCTGTCTGTTTCTAAATATCTTGAAATTACTGCGCGCTATAAATTATCTGCACCTTTTATGTATCAAGCACTGATGCCGCTGACAGCAACCATTTGTCATGAAATGAGTGAGTCTTTAATTTCAACAGCGAATATCAAAGTCGGTGATATTCTTTTGGTGAAGCCTGCGGAGGTTATTCCGGCGGATGGCGTGATTGTACAAGGCGATACAACGGTCTCAGAAAGCATGATGACCGGTGAATCATTTCCAAAAGCGAAATGCGTTGGGGACGCCGTGCTCTGTGGCACGCATAATATTGATCAAGTGTTTAAGATGCGTGTGACAGAAATTGGCACACAAACTTTGTTGGCTGAGATATTGCGATTGGTTGAAAAAGCGAGCCTTTATAAACCACAAATTATTGAAACCACACACAAAATTGCAGGCTATTTTGTTGGTGCGGTTTTACTTATTGCCGCCTTTACAGCTTGGTTTTGGAGCCAAGTATCGTGGGAAGAGAGTTTTAGAAATGTGATTTCTGTGTTGGTGATTACCTGTCCTTGCGCGCTTTCTTTGGCGGTTCCAACCGTGGTGACATGTGCAACCTATGAGTTCATGCGTAATGGTTTATTGATTATTAAAAATCATGTTTTAGAAGGGATGAATCAGATCACCGATCTTGTTTTTGATAAAACAGGAACATTGACGCTTGGCTTGCTTGAAGTCATCGATTACCAATTACTCAATACAGACACAATCCACGATCCTAAAGCGCTTGCTTATTTATTGGAGAAGCATAGTGAGCATCCTATTGGTTGTGCTATTACGGCGTATTGTAAGCCATACGCCAGTCAAATGGCTGTTTCTGATTTAAAAATACATATCAATCAAGGTATCGAAGCTTTGATTGATGGGCAGAAATTTCGTATTGGAAAAAAATCTTTTGTAAGCGCACTTTTCGCTAAGGGAAGAGATGAAGCGCAGATACAAGACCTGAAGAAAAGTTGTTATATTGGAAATGAATCTGGTTTCTTGGCTTGTTTTACCTTGATAGATCCTTTACGGCCGCATGCAAAAGAGTTGGTTGCTTATTGTCAGCAGCGTGGCATCACGACTCATATTTTGAGTGGCGATCCTTCCTTAGAGCCTGTAGAAATTAAAGAGCAGTTGGGCATTGATTTTGTTAAACACAATGTAACCCCAGATGAGAAAGTTGCTTATTTAGAAAATTTATATGCGCAGTCCAAAAAAGTATTGATGATCGGAGATGGTATTAATGATGCACCCGTTCTAAAAAGTGCGCATGTTTCTATTGCAGTACATTCTGGGACAGCATTGGCTAAGACCAGCGCAGATGCTGTGTTATTATCAAATGCATTGAAAGATATTGTGCAAGGCTTTGAAGTGGCTGCCAAAGCACGAAGATTGATGATACAGAATTTGACTTGGGCCGTTGTTTACAATGTTGTTGCATTACCCATGGCCATTATGGGGTGGATAGAACCGTACCAAGCCGCTTTAGGTATGTCAGCGAGTTCGTTAGTGGTTATTTTTAATTCTCTGCGCTTGGCTCAAAAAGCAAGACACTAAGGAAAAGGAACTAAGAAATATGATGATGATTTATGTTTTAATACCCATTAGCATATTGTTGTTGTTTATTTCCTATTGGTTTTTCAAATGGGCTGTGAAAAAAGAGCAATATGAAGATTTAGAGAGTCCGGCACACCAAATTTTATTTGATGATAAAGTACATAAAAAAGCATTAAGTAGTTTTCCTGATGAGTAATATTGAATTGATGATGAGTTGTTTTTTAGTGGGACTGATGGGTTCAGGCCATTGTATTGGTATGTGTGGTGGAATTGCAAATTCTCTTGGTTTTGCCTTGCCATCCTCTTTGAGAACAGCGGGACACTTGGTGTTTTATCAGTCTATTTATAATCTAGGGCGCATTTCATCTTATACTTTAATGGGTGCTGTTGTGGGTGGAATGGGCGCTACACTTGTGCACCATGCAGGCACACCCGCTTTACTTTTTTTACGTGTCCTTTCAGCAGGCATGATTGTATTGCTTGGCCTTTATTTGATGGGGATAGGGCGTATTTTGCAGCGTTTGGAAAAATTGGGTAAAACACTTTGGCAAACACTTCAACCCCTCATGAAAAAAATATTACCTATTGACCATCCAATAAAAGCATTTTCACTTGGCATGCTATGGGGATGGTTACCCTGTGGACTTATCTATAGCACCTTAACGGTTGCCTTAAGTTCAGGGGCAATGGCTTCAGGCGCGCTTGCTATGTTTGCTTTTGGTATGGGTACGATGCCAGCAATGCTGTTAACAGGTTCGTCACTTTCTATTATGCAGCAATGGCTTAAACAACCGATTGTAAGAAAAGCCATTGGTTTAACAATGATTGCTTTTGGTCTATTAGCTTTTAGCCATTTGTTGCCCGCTACTACGCACGCAACTTGCCATTGAAAATCCAGGACAGCCACATTAAGTTGCTTCACCCAAAATTTTTGCGCTAGAATTCCTTTCAGTAATAGGGATATTTTTTAAGTTATGACTTTAGCTCGCTCAGAACAAATTGATTTGAATGCAACACCGTATTATCACGTCATGAACCGATGTGTGCGTCGCAGCTTTTTGTGTGGTTTTGATAAACTAACACAGAAAGATTATTCTCATCGTAAAGCATGGATTGTCGATCGATTAAAATATCTAGCAGATATCTTTGCTATCAAAATCTGTGCCTATGCCATCATGAGCAATCATTATCATGTTGTGTTATATGTGGAAGAAACACAAGCGCAAGCGTGGTCAGAAGCAGAAATCATTCGTCGTTGGGCAGCTATTTTCCCCAAAGATGCCGAAGAAAATAAGCATTTAAAGCAAAAGATTCAACTTTGGAAAGAGCGACTCACCAGCATCAGCTGGTTTATGCGTTGCTTAAATGAACGAATAGCGCGCGATGTAAACGAAGAAGATGATACTGCAGGGCGATTTTGGGAAGGGCGTTTTAAATCTCAAGCGCTATTAGATGAAGGGGCGTTGTTGAGCGCAATGGTTTATGTTGATTTAAATCCAGTCAGAGCAGGAATTACAGAAACGCCTGAAGAATCAGAATTTACCTCTATTTATGAACGTATTCAGCATATTTCTAAGCAATTAAAAATCAATAAGCCAAAATCCATTAAACAGCTTAAGCGTGAAAAAGCTGATATATATAATAATCTTGCACAACCCAAGTTCTTAGTGCCTTTTTCAAACGTCTCAAAAAATCATTCAAATGCTATTGATTTTAAACTGGTCGATTATTTAGAGCTTGTGGACTATACAGGCAGAGTGATTCGCGATGATAAAGAAGCGGGTTCTATTCCAGAACATCTAGCGCCCATTTTAAGCAGATTACAATTTGAGCCTCAAAACTGGATATCTTTAGTCAAAAATTTAGCTAAAAGTTTTTCTCATGCAGTGGGGAGTGAAATCTTACTGCTTAATTTTGGCAAAGAGAGAAGGAAAGCTTTAAAAGGCATTACTCAAGCAAAGAAATTATATTCAAGTACACACGTCGCTTAATTCAATATCCTAATTCTATCCTGTTAATCATTTCGTAGATTATTCACAATCAATCGATGATGGTAGTAATGGCTAATTCACTCTTTCAATTCTTGTATTCTTATTATTGGTATAAAGAATTTTTAAGTGCGGCTGTCCTGATTTTATATGGCTGTCCTATTTAGAACATTGCTGCAAAATAAGCTTTTATGCTGTATTGCTAACAGCCTAGGCCTTATATTTTTAGGTGTAGCATCATTGGTTATGATTTCAAATAAGTTATCTAAATAATTATTAAAAAAGTTGTTTATTTAGTAGATTATCTATGTATAATCTCGTCTTTTGAACCCAAGCTATTTGGGTTTTGCCTTATTTTTTAGGCCAGATTATAGGTAGGGCAGGAGATTGAAGAAACTGAAACTTCATGGGTTTAATAACCTAACGAAGAATTTAAGCTTTAATATCTACGATATTTGTTACACAATTACTGAAGCACACCGTAAAGAATATATTGCGTATATTGATGAAGCGTACAATGCGACACGTTTAACGCAAATATTAACGGATGTATCGAAAATTATTGGTGCCAATATATTGAATATTGCGTATCAAGATTATGATCCTCAAGGTGCCAGCGTTACGATGTTGATTGCAGAAGAGCCTGTAGAGCCTACAGGTGGGACGCAAACAGAAGCGCCTGGTCCATTACCTGAAAGTGTCGTTGGGCATTTAGACAAAAGTCATATTACCGTACATACCTATCCTGAAAGTCATCCTCATAATGGTATTTCAACCTTCAGAGCAGATATTGATGTATCTACCTGTGGTGTAATTTCTCCACTTAAGGCATTGAATTTCTTACTGCATACCTTTGAGTCGGATATTGTCACCATTGATTATCGTGTGCGAGGCTTTACACGAGATGTGAGTGGTAAAAAGCATTTTATTGATCATAGCATCCAGTCAATACAAAATTATCTTTCTAAAGATACATTGAAAGCCTTTGAAATGATTGATGTGAATGTATATCAAGAAAATATTTTTCACACCAAGATGTTATTAAAAGAGTTTGAGTTGAATAATTATCTTTTTGGCACAGGCGAAGATGCCTTAACTGCGCAAGATGCTAAAATGATAAAAGAACGACTACGACGAGAAATGTTAGAAATTTTCTATGGTCGAAACTTTGTGGCTCAGGCTGAGCTTATTTAATCTTCCACAATACTTAAACCATTTTGATCTTTGTCATCCTTGTCTTGCGAAAAAGGTTTGTGAATAGATGCAGTAGGTACTGCGATCTGATTGTTTTCTAGGCCTTTTTCCGCAAGTTGTATTTTCAAACGCAGATTGTTTTTTGAGTCTGCATTTCGAATGGCTTCTTCTAAACTAATTTTCCCTTCAAAATAAAGCGCTTCAAGGGCTTGATCAAAGGTTTGCATACCAAGATTTTTTGATTTTTCCATAACTTCTTTGAGTTGTGATATTTCACCTCGATTAATCAAAGAAAGTATCAAAGGGGTTCCAAGCAAAATTTCAACAGCAATGGTTCGTTTGCCATCTTTGGTAGGAATGAGGCGTTGTGAAATAATTGCCTTGAGATTAAAAGAGAGATCTAAGAGCAACTGATTTTTGCGCTCTTCTGGGAAAAAATTAATAATTCTGTCTAATGCTTGATTTGCACTGTTGGCATGCAAAGTAGAGATACAAAGATGGCCGGTCTCAGAAAAGGCAATGGCGTGCTCCATCGTTTCTCGAGAGCGAATTTCACCGATTAAAATTAAATCAGGTGCTTGTCGCAATGTGTTTTTAAGCGCATCTTCATAGCTGTCTGTGTCCACACCCACTTCACGTTGATTAATGATGGATTTCTTATGCGTATGTACAAATTCAATAGGATCTTCAATGGTAATGATATGACCTGCTTGTTGCTCATTGCGATGATTGATAAGTGCTGCCATAGAGGTCGATTTACCTGATCCTGTTGCACCGACAAACAACACTAAGCCACGTTTTTCTGTAATAATTTCTTTTAAGATGGGAGGGAGGTGGAGTGTTTCCAAAGAGGGGATCTCAGTATGAATTCTACGAATCACCATTCCCACTTCACTGCGCTGTACAAAAATATTAACCCGAAATCGGCCAATGCCTTTTAGCGATAGTGCAAGATTCATTTCTGGTTTCATTTCAAAATGTTGTCTTTGTTCGGCATCCATGACTTGGTAAGCCATTTTTTTAACTTCTCCGACCTCAAAAACAGTGTTAGAAATGGGATGTAGTTTGCCATGAGCCTTAACAGAGGGAGGAGCACCTGTTGTTAAATACAAATCTGAACCTTCCATTTGCTGCATTTGGATTAACAGTGCTTTTAGATCCATGTTTGCTCCCTATTAGTACATAGTCGTAGCTGAAAAACTCATGTGCTGTGACTATGTATACCTCTTTTCGGCGTGTTTAAAAGTTTATGTTAGAATTTAAGTATAGACTTATCTGTTATTTGTTGTTTAGCTTGCAAATATGAATTATAAGCCAGGGAAAGAAAATCATGATGAATTTTGGAACGCTTGTCTTTTTAGTAGTCATTTTAGCGATTGTGGTATTACTTATGGCGGTCAAGCAGGTACCACAAGGGTATCAGTGGACCATTGAGCGCTTTGGTCGCTATGTTCAAACCCTTCGTCCTGGATTGTCTCTCATTATCCCCTTTATAGATCAAGTGGGCGCAAAACTTAATATGATGGAGCAAGTCTTAGACATTCCTTCTCAAGAGATCATTACACGTGATAATGCAATGGTAAAAGTAGATGGTATCTGTTTCTTTCAACTGGTCGATGCTGCAAAAGCTGCATATGAAGTCAGCGATTTGCAAAGAGCGATTCGAAATTTAATCATGACCAATATTAGAACGGTATTAGGTTCAATGGATCTCGATGAGGCATTATCCAATCGCGACATGATCAACACCAAATTATTAGGGGTGGTTGATGATGCAACGACGCCTTGGGGCATTAAGGTGACACGTATTGAAATTAAAGATATTTCTCCTCCTAAAGATTTAATAGATGCAATGGCCGCACAAATGAAAGCAGAGCGGGAGAAACGTGCCAAAATTTTAGAAGCAGAAGGTTATAGACAAGCCGCTATCTTAAAAGCAGAGGGTGAAAAGCGTTCTGTAGTTCTTGATTCTGAAGGGCGTAAAGAAGCCGCGTTTCGTGATGCAGAAGCCCGAGAAAGATCGGCAGAAGCAGAAGCCAAAGCAACAGAAGTCGTATCTCATGCCATTGCAAAAGGGGATGTGCAGGCGATTAATTATTTCGTTGCACAAAAATATGTAGAGGCTTTGCAAGAAATCGCGACCAGCCCCAATCAAAAATTAATTTTAATGCCACTGGAAGCAAGTAGTGTGATTGGCTCAATTGCAGGGATTGGTGAGATTGCAAAACAGGCTTTTACTAAGAAGGAATAAGTAAATGGATGCATTTTTTTCTCAACTTGAGTTTTGGCATTGGTTTGCTTTTGCTGTTTTATTAATTATTGTGGATGTTGCAACCGGAGCCAATTTTCTTTTCTTGTGGGGCGGCATTGCTGCCGCCTTTGTGGGTGTATTATTACTGATAATGCCCAAGATGGGATGGGAATACCAACTCATGATCTTTGGCTTAGGTGTCATGTCGAGTATCTTGGTTTGGTTTTTCTTCTTAAGAAAGCATAAGCCAGCTACGGATCAACCTAAGTTGAATTTAAGGAACGAGCAATATATTGATAGAGTATTTAATTTAGATGAACCCATTGTGAATGGACGTGGCAAAATAAGAGTAGGAGACACTTGGTGGAAAGTTAAAGGTGCCGATCTGCCACAAGGCACAAAAATAAAAGTCGTTGCCGTCGATGGGGTGATTTTAATTGTTGAGAAAGTAGAGTGAATGAATGATCTCGCATCGACGAATCAGGCTCCCAGTGTCTTGCAAGATGCTGCAAAAAGACACTGGGAAAAATATAGTCAAGCATGCCTAAATGCAAATATTCCCATAGAATTAATCACTTCAGCATTCAAAGAAGACATAGCAAAAATCTTTGCTACAAGCGATTTTGTTTCTGATGTTTTTTGTAAATATCCCCAATTGCCATTAACGGCATATCACAAAGGCTTGCCAGAATTTAGTTTAGCGAATGTAAAAGAAATATTAAAAGCATCCTTAAGTGGGATTGATGAGCTGGATGCCTTTAAGCGTATCTTGCGCCAATTGCGTGCACAGCAAACCAGTTTAATTATTTGGCGATTTTTGTTGCATAAAGTAAGCTTGGAAACGCATTTGCGAGAGCTATCTTTATTGGCAGATATGCTGGTGAAAAAAACTTGTCACTTTATTTTGAAAAAAATAATGATAGATATTGGGAGGCCAGAGACAGTTGATGGCCAGGAGATTTCCTTTGTTGTGATTGCGCTTGGTAAATTAGGTGGACAAGAGCTTAATTTTTCTTCTGATATTGATTTGATTTTTGCCTACACAGATAAAGGCGTTGTGGCAGATAGCAAGAGTCCAATCAATGTCGAACAGTATTTTACGCGTGTTGCACAATTAGTGATCTCCATTTTGTCAGATAGGACAGAAGATGGCTTTGTGTATAGAGTCGATATGCGTTTGCGCCCTTATGGAGAAAGTGGGGCTTTGGTTTTAACCTTTGATCAATTAGAACAATATTACCAATACCAGGGTAGAGATTGGGAGCGTTATGCTTTGATTAAAGCAAGGTTGATTACTGGTGATAATCTTGCACGTAAGCGATTGAAATCAATAATACAACCCTTTGTCTATCGGCGGTATTTAGATTACAGCGCTTTTGAGTCTTTAAGAGAAATGAAATCTAAGGTTGAATTAGATGTTAGGAAAAATAATAGACAGAATGATATAAAATTAGGCAAAGGTGGTATACGTCAAATAGAGTTTATTGCGCAAGCCTTCCAGCTCATCCGAGGTGGAAAAAACATTGCTCTGCAAAAGCGTAATTTATTGAGAGTGCTCAAAGAACTTAAATATTATCAAATTATTAGTGAAACTAAATATACTGCCTTGAAATCAGCTTATTGTTTTTTGAGAGCACTAGAACATTTTTTGCAGATGTTAAGAGATGAGCAAACGCATCAATTGCCAGCAGATGAGATAGACAAAAGCAAAGTGGCTTTGCTCATGGGCTTAAATCATTGGGAAGAACTTTCGCAGCTATTAATACAACATCTTAAAGAAGTTACTTTTTATTTTGAAACTTTGTCTGCAGTACCAGCTATTCAAAGCAATATAGCCAGCGAGCAATTTAATTTTGGCAAGAATATATGGATGAATCCATCTATAAGCTTAAGCGCTGTTCAATGCTCTGATACTTTTATTGAACAGATACATCAGTTTAAAGAAAGTGCTTTGGTGCGTGGTTTGAAAGCAAAAGCAAGAAGTCGTTTGGATCAAGTCATGCCGGTTGTTTTAGACATTATTGTACAATCTGAAGCGCCAGATATGTTATTAGCGAGAACCTTGAAATTCTTAAGAGCAATTGCAAGGCGTTCAGCCTATCTTGCTTTTTTGATTGAAAAAGAAGGTGCACTCAGTTATTTGCTTAAAGTGTTTGATAAAAGTGAATGGATCAACTCTCAACTTTGTCAATATCCTGTTCTATTAGATGAGATTTTAACGCCTGTTAGTATTGCACAAATTCATTCCAAACTATTTTGGCAACAAGACTTAACCCAGAAAATGAAAGGGGTGAAGCAAGATGATTTAGAGCAACAAATGGAAAAGTTACGGCAGTTTAAGCTGGGTGGTTTTTTGAGTATTGCTTTGCATGAACGGCTTACAAAAAAAGAAGTGGATGTTTCATTGGCCTTGAATCATTTAGTTGAAGTTATTTTAGAAAAAACCTATTTCCTCTGTTTACAATTTATCCTCCAAAATTACAATATAAAAAATTCAATCAGTGAAATGCTAGATGAATTCCCGTTTGCACTGATAGCGTATGGGAAATTGGGTGCCAAAGAGCTGAGCTATTTGTCCGATCTGGACTTGGTCTTCTTGTATGATGATAGTTCTTTATTGCTAGAGAAAGAGATCCAAGGGGTTGAGGTTTTTGTTCGTCTTGCGCAGCGAATGATTCATATGTTAAGCACCCAAACATTGTCAGGAAAATTGTTTGATGTTGATGTTCGTCTGAGACCGGGGGGTAGTGCTGGCATGCTGGTAGGTTCTTTGTCTGGTTTTCAACAATATCTAACAAATCAAGCCTGGGTGTGGGAACATCAAGCATTGGTGAATGCACGCTTTATTTTAGGCGCTCCAGAGTTAAAAGAAAAATTTGAAGCTATACGGAAAAATACACTCGTATTTTTGCGTAATCAAGATACACTCAGAAAATCGATTGGTGAGATGCGTCAAAAGATGCTGGATAATCAATATAAAGCAAGCTGGAATATTAAAACCGTTCCAGGTGGCATGATAGACATAGAATTTATCGTTCAATATGCAGTGCTGTATTATGCACATCAATATCCCTATTTAGCAGAACAATATGGTACCTTGAATGTATTGATGGTATTGAGAAGAACGCCACTCTTATCAGAAAAAGAAGTAGAAATACTCATTTGTGCTTATGCATATTATCAATATTTACAAAACGATAGGTTGCTTCAGCCCGATGAAAAGCCCAATCAAGAAGAAATAAGCGCCTATCAACAACAAGTGATGGCGCTTTGGCATAAAATATTTTTAAGCAGTGAGTTTTAGAATTCAAGTTTTCCCCTTTTATCTTTGTCTAATTTGAGATCTATATGCTCTATTCCTTTTGTTTTTGCGGATTGGCAGTGTTGTTGGTGCTCGCTCTCATTTAATAACACACTGTGTCGGTTTTCGATGGCATTATCAATACACCGTATTAAATGTGGATAGATTTTGACCTCAAGAGTGCTAGTGCTTAATGATAAGGTTGTATATCTATTTAGAGACTCAATGATTCTTTTCAAATCACCAATACTTTGGCCTTCTAGCACAAAGTTGAATAATATGGGATCAGCTGTTCTTAATTTCTCCAAAGTTTTGATGAATTTATCTCTCTCTTGTCTGCCAGTGGGTTCTGATAGCTTTGCTAACTCGAGAAAATTGTATATTAGCAAGTTTTTGCATTCGCTATAATCAATAGCCTCTGTTGTCATAGAGGTAATGGCGGTGGAGGGCGCAGACATGTGACTGTTCATTGTGCCAAAGAGTAAGGGAGCGGATTGTTCAGGTAAATTTATTGTAGAAAGCTTAATGGCATCTACACAAGAGATTCTATCTTCACGTTTAATAGCTAATAATCCGCGTAATAAAGGATCATTTTGTATTTTTAACTCATCTTGAGAATAGCCAAGCCTTGGCAAATGACCATGATTTAATTCAAAGAGCAGAATGCCTAGCGCCCACATATCGTTGGCAGGGTGTGGTTCTCTAAAGTTTAAAGCTTCAGCAGAAGTGGGTGCTCGGTTCATATTGTTGCGGTTGATTTTATAACCATAAGAGTGCTGTGCGATAAAGGCTGATTCGTGATAATAGCCATGATATGCTGCGTCAGGCGCTTCATTTGCCAAAACTATCTCAGGAGATTCATAGCCACCAGAAGCAAGAGAGGGCTTATGCAAAGGCGATTGTGGATCGTAGGAGATGCCAAAATCAGCAATTTTTGCATAATAGCCACGTTCATCGCGATAGATAAAAACATTGGGCAGTTTGATATCTTGATGCACTTTTCCTTGGGCATGCATCAGCGCGATACCCTCTAAGATATTTTGTGTGATCCGTGTCTTATCTGCTGGGCTTAAGATAATATTGGGGTTGTCGATTACTTGTTTTAAATCACCGATAGCACGTTTTGAATATTGACTACGTTTGACAACATCTTTGCTAGTAAATAACTCTCCGAGTAAAGTGACATTCAGGGTATCTGCCTTATCTTGACCTAATTCATGCGAGTTAATTAATTTTTGAGAGAATAAAGCTTCATAATCTGCTTCTTGGGCTGATTCCCCCTTAGAAACCTTATTGACCCATTCTTCTGGTGCGAAACAGTCAATGCGCCATGCAGGTTTCACCGTGCCAAAGGTGCCTTTGCCAATCATCCGGGTTCCATCTTTACTGCCATCGGCAAGTTTGCGTTTGGTTTCTAGCATCAACATGTAATCACCATTGGGATCACGCACTATGTTGAGGGTGCGTATGAGTGTTGAAAATTCCTTTGAAATTCTAAAACCTTCGCCCCTTGTTAATTGTGCAACGACATATGGATTGTTCAGCATATACTGGTAAATATCAAGCATAGCACTTTTGCTGATGAGTTGATTAAAAGCAGCTGGGAGTAAAGATGCGTCTAATTTATCCTTAGTTTTAGCAATGTTCTCTAAAAATTCAATTGCTTGACTATCCAGAAACAGCTCATTTTTTTTATGCCAAACACATTTTTCAATGTTGTCTAATTCAATATAAGGAGCATCTGGATGATTTGTGTGAGCTAGAACTTTATATTCTCCTGAAGCAGTACACAGGACTTCTATGTCATGATTTCGATTCTTTGTTGCATCTGCGGGAATAGCTAAGCTTGTATTTTTTTTAAGATTTTTTATCGCATCCATATTTTCATTAATGCTGTCAAAATAATTTGCAAGATCTTCTTCGATGTAGGCTGTAAGATGAGCGGGGGGAGGGGCTTGTGTGGATAAAAAGTTCATCCGTGTTGCAAGTGCCATATTTTGTTGCCAGACGAGATGGGGTGGTTTTGTGATCTGATAACTAATGTCTTGTTCAGCTTTATGTAAAATAATTTGAAAGGCACCTGAGGCATCACGTGTCGCATAAATAGTAATACCTAACGGTGGGGTGATCATGGATGAAAGTTTGATCAGTTCTCCTGGCATGCGATTGTAGAATTTGTATAGTTGTAATTCTATGTCTTCAAGGACAAAAGCAATATCATTCCGAGAATGAAAGCCTAATTCTCTAAATAGGGGGTCGATTGTACCGCTTTTCAGGAGATTTATCGTTTCTTTTAGATTATCTTTGAGCGTTTTAATTTGTGGATTTTCTGCATCTAATCTTACATTTGATTGTGCGCTTGCACCATTATTAGCCATTTTGTACCTCAGCATTTACTTGCATTATTTGGATAGACCTAGGGTTTGGTTTTTAGTTCGTTATGATGTGTCTAAAAAGGTGTATGCTCATCAAAATGGGACAGCCACACTTAGAAATTCTTTATATCAATAATAAGAATACAAGAATGGAAAGAATGAATTAGCCGTTACTATCATTATCAATGGCTTTGATTGTGAATAATCTATGAAATGATTAACAGGATAAAATTAGGATATTGAATTAAGCGACGTGTGTACTTGAATATAATTTCTTTGCTTGGGTAATGCCTTTTAAAGCTTTCCTTCTCTCTTTGCCAAAATTTAACAGTAGGATTTCACTTCCCACAGCATGAGAAAAACTTTTAGCTAAATTTTTGACTAATGAAATCCAATTCATGGGTTCGAATTGCAATCTGCTTAATATGGGGGCTAGATGTTCTGGAATAGAACCCGCTTTTTTATCGTCACGAATCACTCTGCCTGTATAATCCACAAGCTCTAAATAATCGATAAGTCTAAAATCAATGACATGTGAATGATGTTTTGAAATGTTTGCAAAAGGCACTAAGAACTTGGGTTGTACAAGATTATTGTATATATCGGCTTTTTCGCGCTTGAGCTGTTTAATGGATTTTGGCTTATTGATTTTTAATTGCTTAGCAATGTGTTGGATACGCTCATAAATAGAGGTAAATTCCGATTCTTCCGGTGTCTTTGTAATACCTGCTCTGACAGGATTTAAATCAACATAAACCATTGCGCTTAAAAGTGCCCCTTCATCCAATAAAGCTTGGGATTTAAAGCGTCCTTCCCAAAATCTCCCAGCGGTATCATCCTCTTTGTTTACATTGCGCGCAATTTTTTCGTTTAAACAACGCATAAACCAACTGATACTGGTGAGTCGCTCTTTCCAAAGCTGAATTTTTTGCTTTAAATGCTTATTTTCTTCGGTATCTTTGGGAAAAATAGAAGCCCAACGACGGATGATTTCTGCTTCTGACCACGCTTGCGCTTGTGTTTCTTCCACATATAAAACCACATGATAATGATTGCTCATGATGGCATAAGCACAGATTTTGATGGCAAAGATATCTGTTAGATATTTTAATCGATTGATAATCCACGCTTTACGGTGAGAATAATCTTTCTGTGTTAGCTCATCAAAACCGCACAAAAAGCTGCGACGCACACATCGGTTCATGACGTGATAATACGGCGTGGCATTCAAATCTATTTGTTCTGAGCGAGCTAAAGTCATAACTTAAAAAATATCCCTATTACTGAAAGGAATTCTAGCTCAAAAATTTTGGGTAAAGCAACTTAATGTGGCTGTCCTGTATTTATGGTCCTGGGTTTATGAAGTTGGTTTTATTGATTAGAAAATGAAGTGGGTTTTTAAGTTGACCCTCTACAATAAGCCAGCCACAATTACTGGATTATTGATAATAATGATTTCATATTAATAAAAAAATCCAGTAGGAGATAAATCGCATGTCAATGGCAGACAAAGATGGCCAAATATGGATGGATGGGGAGTGGGTTAAATGGCGTGATGCAAAAATTCATGTGCTCACACATTCACTACATTATGGAATGGGTATATTCGAAGGTGTACGTGCCTACGAAACACAACAAGGTACGGCTATTTTTAGATTGAATGCACATACGGATAGATTTTTTCGTTCTGCGCATATCTTAAATTTACCCATCGCTTTTGATAAAGAAACATTAAATCAAGCACAAAAAGAAGCTATCACACGTAACAATTTGAAATCTGGTTATATTCGTCCGCTTTGCTATTACGGCAGTGAAGGTATGGGTTTAAGAGCAGATAATTTAAAAACACACGTTGCGATTGCTGCTTGGTCTTGGGGGGCATATTTAGGCTCTGAATCACTGGAAAAAGGCATTCGAGTGAGAACTTCTTCTTTGCAACGCCATCATATCAATGTTTCATTTTGTCGAGCAAAAGCAACAGGGAACTATATGAATTCTATGTTGGCTTTACAAGAAGCTTTGAGCTGTGGTTATGACGAAGCATTACTGTTGGATACACAAGGTTATGTTGCAGAAGGGAGTGGTGAAAATATATTCTTAGTTAAGAACAAGAAATTATATACACCCACCTTGACCTCTTGCTTAGAAGGAATCACGCGAGATTCCATTTTTGAATTTGCAAAAGCACTGGATATCGAAGTGAGTGAAACCTTATTAACACGAGATGATGTGTATTCATGTGATGAATGTTTCTTCACGGGCACAGCAGCAGAGCTTACACCTATTCGTGAAGTCGATAATAGAGTGATTGGCAAAGGTAAGCGTGGACCTATAACAGAAAAATTGCAAACACTATACTTTGATACGGTTCAGGGTAAGAATGCACAATTTAAAGAATGGCTTACCTTCGTTTAAGCCTTTGCCTTAGATGCTGTAGGGGCCAGCTCCTGTGCTGGTCACTTTAGCCGTCAAACTTACTTTCGATATATTCTGAATTTAGCTTAACACCTGTGATAAAATATGAATTACCATTATTAAGTTTGTTAGTTTTCATAGGTTGCATATGTCTGAATTTTCCAAGGAACCTGCTAGTGCGCAAAAGGAATATTACGTTAGCAAAAAAGATCTGCCCCTTTCTTGTCCAATGCCGCAGATGACATTGTGGAATGCACACCCAAAAGTGTATTTGCCGATCGAAAAAAGCAAAAAAGTAAGCTGTCCTTATTGTGGTGCCACTTATATTCTTCAAGATGCGCCATCGCATTCTTCTTAAAATAAATTACCAGGGTTTTTAGATTTGGAGTTGAAGTTGGAAGATAGAGCTTTAGTAATTGGCCCATCATGGGTGGGTGATATGGTGATGGCACAGGCTTTGTTTAAAGCGATTAAAGTCAAATATCCGACAACGCGCTTGGATGTTTTGGCGCCTGAATGGAGCCGCCCTTTAACCGACCGTATGCCTGAAATTGATCTTAGCTTATCCATGCCTTTGAAGCATGGTGAACTAGACTTAAAAAAAAGATATCAGATTGCTAAACGTTTGCCGCATGCCTATCAACGTAGTTTTGTATTACCTAACTCTTTCAAGTCCGCCTTAATTCCTTTTTTTGCAAAAATACCACAGCGTATTGGTTGGCGTGGTGAATGGCGCTATCCGCTTTTAAACGATGTCAGGATCTTAGATAAGCAGCAATTGCCCTTAATGGTGCAGCGTTATGTTGCCTTGGCATATGAAAAAAAGACATCTTTACCCAGTGTATTGCCTAAGCCCCAATTGCTTGTTCAAGCAGAAAATGTAGAGTTTGCCTTAAAAAAACACCAGTTGTCCTTACAGGCCGGCAAAATTATTAGTTTATGTCCAGGGGCAGAATTTGGGGCTTCTAAACGTTGGCCGATTGAATACTATGCACAGATAGCCAACTTTTTTATAAAAGCAGGTTATCAAATTTGGATCTTTGGTTCAGAAAAAGATAAACCCGTTGCAGAGCAAATCAATCAAGCGACTTCGTTACAGTGTGTTAATTTATGTGGCAAGACCTCTTTGGCAGAAGCGATTGATCTGATGTCTTTGAGTACGTGCGTGGTGAGCAATGATTCGGGTTTGATGCATATTGCTGCTGCCTTGAATAGGCCGGTAGTGGCTATTTATGGCTCAACTGATCCAAGTTTTACGCCACCGCTCAGTGATAAGGTGAAAATAATTCGCTCAGATATGCACTGTAGTCCTTGTTTTAAACGGGAATGCCCATTACAACATCATTTATGCATGAAAAACCTTCTGCCAGAGCGCATAAAAGAGGCTGTTTTGGAGTTAGTGGCATAGAAATGAAAGTTTTAATTATTAAGATGTCTTCGCTTGGAGATGTGATTCATACCTTACCGGCTGTCACTGATGCAGCAAAAGCGCTGAAAAATGTGCATTTTGATTGGGTGGTAGAAAGCGCCTTTCAAGAAATTCCTAAATGGCATCCCGCTGTGGGGCGTGTTATAGGCATTGATATGCGTCGTTGGCGCAAAAATATAATGCAAGCATTGCAGCAAGGTGAAATTAAAAGCTTTATTAAGCAACTTCGTACGTCGCAATACGATCTTGTTTTGGATGCCCAAGGTCTCATTAAGAGTAGTAGTGTGGCATTCTTAGCAAAAGGGCATCGAGTAGGTTTGGACAAGCATTCTGCGAGAGAATCGATAGCCAGTTTGTTTTATCAAACAAAAATTGCGGCTTCAAAAAATCAGCATGCCGTAGAAAAGCTTCGACAATTATTTGCAAGAGCTTTGGGTTATTCTTACCAGGCCTCTGCCTTATCCTATGGGATTGATGAAAGCTGTCTTAAAGCAGTCACTGTACCGGATGAGTACGTGATGTTTTTGCATGGTACAACATGGTCGACCAAACATTGGCCAGAACAATATTGGTACGATTTGGCTGCGTTACTATCCGAACAGGGTAAGCAAGTGATGCTGACTTGGGGCAATGAGCTTGAAAAACAACGCGCAGAAAAAATACGCGCCTTTTGTGAGCAACGTGCCTTGACGTTATTGCCCATTATTTTGCCCAAACTATCACTTGGTGAAATAACTTATGTAATTGCGAAAGCGCAAGCAGTTGTTGCGGTTGATACAGGTTTAGGACACATTGCCGCCATGATGAATGTGCCCACTGTATCCTTATATGGCCCTACCTTCCCTGGATTTACAGGTGCTTACGGCAATCATCAGAGACATTTAAGTGTGAGCAAGGACTGTCATCCTTGTTTTGAGAAGCAATGTCCCATAGCAAAAGAAAACATGTTATATCCTCCTTGCTTTGAAAGTTTGCCACCTGCAAAAGTTTCTGAGATATTGAAGCAAATAATGCAGCAAGAGCCACAGTATGGTTAAGCAATTATTCTTCAGCCAAGCAATTGAAAAAAAGTGTATCCCTGTATTGCTGCTATGTTTTGCCTTTGCAATACCCGTATCGACAGCCCTGACAACAGGAACCATGTTAGCCATAGGACTTTTATGGCTGTTGGGATATGAAACATTCCCGCAGAAAATAGGCTTTTACTATCGACACCCTCTGGGTATTGCAACAACCGCCTTTATCTTATTAAGCCTATTAGGCTTGTTGTATTCACAGGTTTCGTTGCATGAAAGCACACATACGCTTAGGGATTATGTGCGTTTAGCTGCGATTCCAATACTGGCTTTTTATTTGCAAGAGAAAAAATTGCAATCTATCGTTGTAAAAGCTTTTGTTGTGGCTATGATCCTGACCCTTGTCCTTGGCTATTTAAAAGTATTTGTGCATTTGCCGATTGGTTTAAAATACACGATGGGTGCAGTATTCAAAAGCCACATCAAGACTAGTTATTTTATGGCAATTGCTGCCTTTATTTTATCTGTGTATGGATTACATACGCCAGCGCATCGATGGTGGGTTTCTCTCCTTGTGTTGGCAATGATTTATTATTTATTTTTCCTAAGCGTGGGAAGAATTGGGCATATATCACTGCTTGTTTTAATACTTTATGTGGCTTGGCATCGATGGCGGATAAAGGGATTATGGATAGGGTTTGTTGGCATATTCTTATTGTTTGCTTTGATGTACAGCCACTCAGAGGTATTCTCAAACCGCATTAATTTACTAAAACAGGATTGGGTTTTTTATCAAGAAAGAAATCTGGAAGCCTCTTCTTTAGGTTCTCGTATTGAATTTTATAAAACGAGTTTGGCAGTATTTGCTGAACATCCTTGGATAGGTATTGGGACAGGCGGTTTTGAAAAAGCATATGAGCTTTATCACAGTGGAAGTAATATCTTATTAACAGATAATCCACATAATCAGTATTTAAAGGCAATGGTTGAACTAGGGATGCTAGGATTATTCAATTTAATGGCACTTTTTTATTTACAATGGCGATACTCAGGATTGTTATCCTCAGAGAGAAGCCTTTTAATACGCGGTTGTTTACTTTCTTTTTATATTGGATGTTTGCTTAACTCATGGTTGAGTGATTTTACAGAAAGTTATTTTTACGTATTATTGTCGGCGTTGATATTTGCGCAGTTTAGTATGAAAAAAGATGTCATTGAACATCGTCCCTTCAAAAATTTAGCTGTGAAGACTTTATCATGAGAAATATAACGATATCGCTCATTATTACAACCTATAACTGGCCCAGTGCATTGAGTGTTGTTTTTCATTCTATTCTTCAGCAAACTTTCCCATTCGCGCAATTAGAAATTATTGTGGCGGATGATGGATCGACAGAGGAAACGCGCGCACTGGTTGAAGAATGGCAATCTAAATTTGATTGCCCTTTACTACATATTTGGCATGAGGATTGTGGTTTTAGAGCGGCTAAAATTAGAAATTTAGCGGCCAAATCAGCCTGCCATGATTATATGATTTTTCTGGATGGAGATTGTATTTTAAGCCCTAATTTTCTTAAGCAACATGCTGCATTAGCAGAGCCGAATTGGTTTGTGGCCGGAAATCGAGTGTTGCTTTCTGAAGCCTTCAGCAAAGAAGTACTGATGGGGGTGCCTGCTTATACATATGATTGGCTACAATGGATGTGTGCTTGGAAGCAAGGAAAAATTAATCGTTTTTTACCGACTTTTAGCTTACCGCTCTTAGGCTTAAGAAAGATAGCCAAAAGGCGCTGGCAAGGTGCAAAAACCTGTAATTTAGCGGTTTGGCGAGAAGATTTCTTTGCCGTTAATGGTTTGGATGAGGTTTATGAAGGCTGGGGATTTGAAGATTCAGATTTAGCTGTACGCTTAATCAATAACGATATTTATAAGAAGATGGGGCAGTGCTGTGTTCCTGTCTATCATTTGCATCATAAAGAAGCGAGCAGACAGCTTGCAAAGTCAAATTATGAAGCACTTCAACATACTATTTTGTCTCACCGAACGTGGGCAAATAAAGGCTTGAATCAGTACAGCAAATGAAAGTCTTAAAAAGTTTCAAGCAATATATTCAATGGGATGAATCTTTTAAAGCACAATCAATATTGGCTGTGCTGTCAAATATTGAATATCACATGACATATCCAGAAAGAGTTTTAAAAAACGATCCAACCTCAACCGTTGTTGTGATTGTGGTCGATGGCCAGCAATGGGTGATCAAACGCGCAAACACAAAAGGTATTTTGCATTGTATTCGACGTGCATTCTTGCCTTCTCGCGCTTTTAAAAATTGGAACAATGCTAAAAAATTGCTGTCCATGGGGGTTGATACAATGCGCCCGATTGCACTATTGGAAGAGCGTTGGGGCATTATCAGAGGTCGTTCCTATTTTATCAGCAATTATATTGAAGGTGTGGATGCACTACATTTTTTTGCCTGTGGTGCTAAGCCCAATCATTTATGGCAGAGCGTAGCAGAAAATATCTGCAATATGATGAAAAAATTGGCTACCCATCGTGTGAGTCATAGAGATTTGAATTTAAGTAATATTCTGATCAATGCGCAACAAAAGCCTTTTTTAATAGACTTAGATGCAATGTGTCAATACAAATGGCATGTATTTGCAAAGCGCGCTGCAAAAAAAGAGCGTAAACGATTTATGGAAAACTGGAGCGAAGCCCCGAATGTTCATGAACAGGCTGAGCAGCTTTTTTCTCAATTATTACAAAATTAAGATAAAGAATAAGAGATGAGTGTTATGCATTATCCAAATTTTTCAGAATGTAAGGTTGTCGTGATTGGAGATGTGATGTTAGATCGCTATTTGCACGGCGATACCTCGCGCATTTCACCTGAAGCCCCTGTGCCGGTTGTCAATATTCATGGCGAAGAGGAGCGCGTAGGAGGAGCGGCAAACGTTGCAGTTAACGTTGCTGCATTAGGTGCTCGGTGTACCTTGATTGCGGCTATTGGTCAAGATGAAGCAGGCGCAATGCTTAAAAAGATGCTCTTATCACAAAAAGTAGATTGTGATTTAATCGAATCTACCTATATGAGCACTATTACAAAATTAAGAGTGATTGGTCGACAACAGCAGTTACTGAGATTGGATTTTGAGAAATATTATGCGTGGTCTGCCAAATCTCTTGAGCATAAATTAGAAGCAAAATTATCGAATGCAAAAGTGTTAATTATTTCTGATTACGCAAAAGGCATGATTGCAGAGCCACAAGCATTGATTCAATTTGCCAAAGCAAGAGGCATTCGTGTGGTTGTTGATCCTAAAAATGAAGATTTATCTGTCTATCAAGGTGCTGATATTCTAACACCGAATATGAAAGAATTTGAAGCGATGGTTGGTGAGTGTCATTCCGATGATGATATTGTAATGCGAGCACAAGCTTTGATTCATCAATACAATTTTGAAGCTTTATTAATTACGCGTGGCGCACATGGTATGACTTTGGTTGAAAAACATAATAATCAATATCACCATATTCCTGCCAAAGCCAGAGAAGTGTTTGATATTACGGGTGCAGGCGATACAGTGGTTGCTGTATTAGCTACGTGTTTAGGTCTAGATAAGGATTATTTGTTTTCCGCAAAATTATCCAATGTGGCAGCCGGTATTTCCGTTGGCAAGTTAGGTACAGCGACCATTGGCGTAGAGGAGTTGGATCGTCACTTTAGTGAGACGGATATAAATCGCAGTATCAGTGGCGTTGTCAACAAAAATCAATTGCTTTTAGCACTTAAGAAGCATAAAGCGCAAAATCAAAAGATTGTGATGACCAATGGATGTTTTGATTTATTGCATACAGGGCATTTAGCCTATCTGCAAGAGGCAAAAGCATTGGGTGATTGTTTAGTTGTGGCAGTTAATGATGACGATTCTGTAAAACGATTGAAAGGCGAGTCAAGACCCTTGAATCGCTTACACGATCGTATGTTGGCATTAGCAGCACTCAAGAGTGTTGATTATGTGGTCAGTTTTTCTGAAGATACACCACGTGCATTGATCAGTGATGTTTTACCAGATGTTTTGGTAAAAGGTGGCGATTATGAGACAACTCAAATTGCCGGTGCCCAAGAAGTCATGGCCAATGGTGGTGAGGTTAAAATTTTACAATTCGTGGATGGGTATTCGACAACTCAATTGGTTGAGAGAATCCATCAAAGTAATCAGCAAGTAGGAGAAGTCGTATGATTATTGTAACAGGTGGTGCTGGTTTCATTGGGTCCAATATTGTCAGAGGTTTAAATCGCCTTGGTATTGATAATATTTTAGTAGTAGATGATCTCACGGATGGTAAGAAATTTGCTAATCTAGTGAATTTGAAAATCAAAGATTATTTGGATAAAGATACTTTTTTAGCACGTATTAAAGCCAAAGATGATTTTGGATCGGATATAGAAGCTATTTTTCATCAAGGTGCTTGCTCTACCACCACAGAATGGGATGGTCGCTATATGATGGAAAATAACTATGAATATAGCAAAACTTTATTAGACTATTGTTTGGCACGAGGCATTAATTTTCTCTATGCTTCGAGTGCGGCTGTTTATGGTGATGGAGAAATATTTAAAGAAAACGTTGAACATGAGGCGCCACTGAATGTTTATGGTTATTCTAAATATTTATTTGATCAATATGTGCGCCAAATAATAGATACGGCGAATATTCAAATTGCAGGTTTTAGATACTTTAATGTGTATGGCCCGAATGAACAACACAAAGGCTCGATGGCTAGTGTGGCTTTCCATTTGAATAATCAAATAAAAGCAAACAACGCCGTTAAATTGTTTGAAGGTTGTGATGGTTATGGGCATGGTGAGCAACGCCGAGACTTTGTCTATGTTGATGATGTGGTTGATGTTAACCTGTGGTTTTATCAACGCCCTCAATTAAAAGGTATTTATAACTTAGGCACAGGACATTCTCAGCCTTTTAATGATATTGCACATTCTGTGATTAAATGGCATGGCTTTGGTACGCTGGAATATATTCCATTTCCTGAACATTTAAAAGGAAGCTATCAGAGCTTTACGCAAGCAGATATTACTAAATTGAGAAATGTTGGTTACGAGGCACCGTTTAAGCGCGTAGAAGAAGGCGTTGCTTTGTATTTGGATCGCATTAATAAAAAGGTTTAAGCGATGCGTTACAAAGGAATGGTCGCTAAATACGAATATGTGGTTAGTGTGGGCGTGTTTGTCGGTGAGATTATCAATTGTCCAGACGTTGTTAGTTTTTCTGCGCAAACACTCGCGCAATTACAGAGTGTGATGCAAGATGCAGTTGATAATTACTTTGCTTATAAAAAGGAAGTATTGGCTTCGCAGTTTACTTTGCACGCACAAGAAATACATGCGCTTGCTTAAAAACTATAATTTGCTTTGTCGGGTGCGTTTTAATTTATAAGCTAAGAAATCTACCACTTTGCTATCTCTTTGGTAAAGTTCAGTCTTATGCAGTTGAAAAGGATAAGGTGTGATATGGGCTGTTGGACTTTGCTCTTTATTATGCATTTTTTTTGATAAGGGTAATCGTAAAGGCCAGGCAAATTTAGGCTTATAATTAGCTTGCTGATTGATTACTTTAGCGATAGCAACAAAGCCATGTTTGAGCGCTAAAGAGGCAGGGTTTAAGCCATCCCCATTTTCCAAAGTGATATCTGCCCCCCAATTTAACAGTAATCGAGCTGCAACTAAATTGCCTGTCAGTGCTGCATAGTGCATTGGTGTCATGCGATGATAGGCGCTGTCTCGTGCATAGGCATCGATGTTGGCACCATTTTCAAGCAAGGCGCAAGTAACATCGAGATAATTTTTTTGGATGGCAATATGCAGTGCGGTTTGTCCTGATTCATCATATTGGCATACTTGATAAGGGACAGAATTCTGTATCAAAGTCATTGCTAATTCTATATGCCCTTCATTCAGTGCTTTGATGATGATCGTCACAGCGCGCCTCTTGAACAAAAATACTACTTATTCTTTATATTCTAAGGGTGCCGACTAACAAAGTAAACTGGTTTTTATTCCAAAATTATAGAATTAGCTGTAAATAAATACTGAATCGTATAGTCATGGCACATGCGTTTTACCTTGAGCTACTGGAGTGTTACGAGCACATGAGGATTGCGAGGTGGACGAAGATAAACACCCTTGAATGCTCATGTGCGAAGACTATATTAATTATGCATCATCATACTGATGCCCATACCCCAAATGGGGCTTAAGCGATACTCTAGGTAATTAGGTACCTGTTGATGATCTTTGAATTTAATCTTATTCCATTCTACTAATGCATAAGGCTTCATTGTAAGGTGTGGCGTTAATACCCACACATAGGCAAGCGATAATTTTGCTTTGCTTACATCAAGATTTGTCACTGGTATAGGCACATGAATTTTAGCATTCAATTCATATTGATATAAAAACGCATAAGTCATATCAAGCCCTAAGCCAAAGCCTGTTGCAAAGAAAGAACGTTTTGATGATAAGGGGCCAGAATTAAATTCATAATGATGATCTAAAGCATGCATTGTTGCCATAGGCGCAATTGTGAAGGTATTAAATGGTTTGAAAATTCTTGCAAAATCTACTGAGTAGAGTTGATCTTCTATGTCACTAGAGAAGTATGAGCCTTGTGGAATAGTTATGCCATGCGTAATAAGCTCTGATGATAATATGGTTTGTCCATCATATCTGAGTGGAAGGTAGTTAAAATTTATTTGAAAGGGATCAAATCTGAGCCATGCACCTATGCTGGTATAAACTTTGGAGTCAATATTCAGCTCTTCAAAAGAGGGACGTTTTAAACTAGTGGTTTCAAGATGCCCACCTTTAGGGGTTTGTTGGAACCCACGAATATCTGCTTTGTTGAGTTCGGCATAGATTCCAAATTCTGATGCTGTGTTACCCATAGCGCTAAAACACATTGCTGTGCCACAGGCTATAAACTTTAAGAATGTTTTCATTATTATTTTCCTTATTGACTTCTTAGTTGTTTAGCAAAAAAACTATCTTGCGTATCAGCCCTTAATACAAATCTGAGTCTTTTGTCCCAGATAAGCGAGTGATTAATCACTTATATGGGATTTTATACCATCAATCTTACTTCATTAGGGGGAAATAAAATTTATAAGTAACATAGCAAACTCTTTTTGTTGTTATTTACTACGAGGTTTATATGTCTGGCAAAACTAAAAAGCAACCCGCAAATGGGTGGTGGCAAAACTTTACTCAAAAATTAGGTGCGGCTTTCGAAGGCTTGTGCACTTATATTCCCAATCCTTTAAAAAATTTGATTGGTTTAAAACAGGTACCTAAAGATAGAAAAGCGCTATCTGAATTTCGCACAAAATATTATGACAAAATCTGGGAAGAACATCAAAAATCAACGCCAGACTTTGTTGCACTGACTAAAAATATTTCTAATGATTTTAGAAGTCTTATTACAAAAATGATTGCAGAAGAAGTTACTCATTTAGGAAAAGCACCCTGCGAGTTTAGTTTGCTGGCTCTAGGCTCTTTAGCGAGAAAAGAATGTGGTCCTGTTACTGATTTAGAGATTGGGTTTTGCATTCAAGAAAAAACAATTGAAAGTTATGAATATTTTTACAAGCTTTCGCAACGTATTGCAGATAGACTCTTTCTTTTAGGGGAGCATCCAGATTTAGGTGAAAAAGGACTACGTTTAGATGAGGCTGATAATGCGCCGCCGTATCTGAAGTTTTTTGCTCGAAACGCAACGCCAGAGCAAACACAGCAATTATTGCAAGAAGCTATTGAAAATAGAGAGTTTGATAAAATTCCTTTTGCGGGAAGCAGAGCCTTTATTGGTACACCAGAAGATTTTGCAAATTATGCAAGAGAGGGATTTAAACAAGATAAAAAAGCACTCCGTCAGGAAAAAGATAAATTAATTGCACAGCATATTACGGGTAAGGGATTGTCTAGAGAAGAAGAGAATGCGCGTATGTTTTGGATTAATCAAATTGTGAGACCCTTTAGTGCGCGTGAAAATAGAATTGTACAAAGCTTTGGTACACAATTGGGGCGTAACATCACGCATGTCTATGGCAACAGGAAATTATATAATGCCTTCCTTGCAAAACGAGAGCGAGTATTGAGTGAGAAAAAAATCGGAGAACCGTTGACGCAACGTCAAATAATTGCGCGTAGTAAATTAATGAAAGAAGATATTGGTCAACATATTCGAAAAGGAACCAGTATTTTCTTAGAAGGCACATTGGGTAAAACGCTTGATATTAAGAGAGAGCTTTATCGCTTTGTTGAGCAATTTGTAACAAATTTGGGCTTTTACTACAAAACGCATAATCAAAATACTTTTGATGTTGTGAATGAATTGGTTGCTAGAAATATTTTGGATAGTGATTTTGGCGATCAATTAAAAGATTATATACAATTTTCTTTAGGTTTACGTTTAAAGAAACAAGCTATTTTGAAGCGACAAGGATTTGCTACTTATCTTTCTGAAGAGAAATTCTTAAAAGATAAAGAAGATTTAGAAGAGAAAATAGAAGGCTTGCAAAAATCTATAAAATACTTAACCTCAGCAGAAGCGAGCAATGATGCCATTGATGTTCAGCGTAGGCAGTTATTTAAGTTAGAGCATGATCTGGAACATATGATAGATATGCGCCCAGGTAATATCCTATCACCAGAAGATATTCAGAAGCTTGAGACAAAATATGCGCCGTTAGCCAAGATGATTTTTGATAAAGCACAAGCATGGGTGAAAGATCCAAATGCATTGAAGCCTAAAGAACAAGTTGTTGTGAAACCCCTTGAAAAAATTTCTACAGCTTCAAGGCCGCAAGATACATTAAAAAATACAGTATCACTCAATATGATTGAAAAACACAGCGTGCAAGAGATGGGCTTTAAGCTTTTTACACCTCAGTTGAACAAAGCAAGACGTGCTGCGCAGGTTGTAGCTGGCTTGACAAATTGCTCAGCAAGAAAAGCGAGGCATAATAAGCCAAAGCAAGCGGATACTAAGCATATTTCTCATCAAAGAAGCTATCTGCCACGCAAACGATTTAACCAATATTTCATATTGAGTTTATAGAAGAGTTGTGGCGTAAGCGGAAGTTTATGAGGCCAATGTTTTTCGGCATCGAGTCGATACAGTGGCCCTTTTTGCCAACCATGATTAAGCGCACTTCCAATACGGAAATCCCAAGCGTAGTGCTGTTTCACGAAATGATGTACAGTGCTATTAAAATCACCATAGGGATAAATGAAGCTATCAATGCTTTTCTGAAGTTGCTGCTCTAAGATTCTTTTAGAGCCTACGATTTCTTTATGGAGATCGCAGCTTTCTTCTGTAACATGAGGGTGAGATGCACTATGCGACGCAATAGTCACATAAGGCGAGTTGGACATTTCTCTTAATTCTTGCCAGGTACAAAAAGGCACTTTTTTATGCCAGATGCCATTTTCCATACCTTTGGGATAAGGCACGGATAGCCTTGTCTGTGCGCTTAGCGTTGTTTCTTCAACAATATAATCTGTGGATACACCTAAGAGCGCTCTTGCATTATATTTTTTTAAGAGTGGATAGGCATAAAAATAGAAATCACAATAGGCATCATCAAAGCTAAGGCAAATATTCATTTTTTGAGTAGATAGAGCGTCTCCAGGCATAGAAAAAGAGAAATTTTCTGATAAATACTGCAAATACTGCTCAAAAATATCTTTATCAAACTGCTGGCTGTTATCATGAACACGATGGAACATTAAAATAATAAGGTTAGCGTTCATCATTGGCTTGCATTTTTCCATAAATACATCAATTTAAGATATCGATAATAGGTACCTTGTGCATTAGAGAATGCAAGCATAAAACCCTCTTTGCCATCTAAAAAACCATATTTGATAATATAACCTCTGATAAATGCCCAACTTGCATGCGCAAGTGCTGTTGTAAAACCTGCCTTTTTACCAGATTCAAATTTATGGCGTGCGCTTTGGGTTGAGTAATCATTGAGCTTATGTAGTAAATGCTCAAGACTGTGAAAAGGGTGATGATGGATAGAATGCTTTAGTAGTCCGATCGAGCCATTAATCTGTGCATGACAATGAACAATATCTTCGGTGAATCTACCTTTGTCACGCCTAAATAATCGTAAATGCTTTTCATTACGCCAATCACCAAAACGAATCATCTTGCCACAATAACTGGATTGATAAGGGATTTCAAAGGCATCGAAAGAGGTATGCGTCAGTGTGGCTAAGATTTCCTGTTTTAGATTTTCGCTGACGCGCTCATCTGCATCTAAGCACAATATCCAGTCTCCTGTTGCTTTTTGCAAGGCTCTATTTTTCTGTGGGCCATCGCCTGGCCAGTCTGTAACGGTGATGTGTGGCGTATAAGCAGAAGCAATAGCAACGGTATCGTCGGTGCTGCCGGAATCAAAAATAATAATTTCATCAGCAAATTGTACAGAGGCTAAGCAGGCCTGGATATTATGGGCTTCATTTTTGGTTACGATAATGACACTGAGTCGCGACATGAAAATACAAACTCGCTGATAAAACGTCTAATTTAAATATGCTTTTCTATTCGGGTCAAGCACGATATGGCTTTAGCCCAGATTTTTAGAAGAGAAACGGGTACAATAAGCCATCTTTTACGAGGAGGGCGCATGGCTTGGCATTGCTTTCGTTGGTTGTATAGCTTGCTTATAACGCTGTTACTACCATTTATTTTTCTGCGGTTATGGCTTAGAGGCTTTAGCTTGCCTGCCTATCGCTTGCGTTGGGCAGAGCGCTTGGGCTTTGTGCCTTTTCCACCAATGGATAATTTAATTTGGGTACATGCTGTTTCTGTTGGCGAAGTGATTTCGGCTATCCCATTAATTAAAGGTTTATTGTTAAAACATCCCACGGCCTCTCTTTTGGTAACCACAACCACACCCACTGGCTCTGAACGTGTGCAAGTTGCTTTTAAAGATATTCTGGGTAAGAGAATTTATCATTGTTATTTACCCTATGATTTCCCTTTTGCGTTCCATAACTTTTTTTCTCGGCTCAAAACAAAACTGTTGATTGTTATGGAAACAGAGCTTTGGCCGAATCTATTACACAATTGTTATCGCAGAAATATTCCGGTTGTCATTATCAATGGGCGCTTATCACCAGTCTCTGTGAAGCGATATCGCTGGCTAGGCGCCATGATGAAAGAAATGTCGCGTCCGATTCAGCAAGTCGCAGCGCAAAGTGAAATGGACAAGGAGCGCTTTATTTCTCTAGGATTCGATGCACATAAAGTAAGTAATACGGGTAATATCAAATTTGATTTTGAATTACCTGCTTATTTACCACAAGAAGGTGAAAAATTAAGGCAGCTATTAGGGCAAGAGCGATTTGTGTGGATTGCGGCAAGCACACATGAAGGTGAAGAGAGCGCTGTATTAAAAGTATATCAATCCCTAAAAACACAATTTTCAAACTTATTACTTTTTTTAGTGCCGCGTCATCCAGATCGTTTTGAAAAGGTTGCAAGTCTTTGTGAAGACGCAGGCCTTCGCATCAAACGTCGTAGTAAAAAACAAATGCCGGAGCGCGATACGGATGTGTATTTAGGTGACACCATGGGTGAATTGCCCTTGTTTTATGCAGCTAGCGATCTTGCCTTTGTGGGGGGAAGTTTGCAGCCCATTGGTGGTCATAATTTACTTGAACCTGCGGCATTGGGTTTGCCCGTATTATCGGGGCCTCATTTATTTAATTTTGTTGAGATCAGTCAAAAATTAGTGACTGCGGGTGGCACTGTTGTTGTGCAGGATGCTTTGGCCTTAGAGCAGCAATTAAAGATCTTGATTGCAGATACACATAAAAGGCAATTATTAGGCCAAAATGCTAAAGAAGTTGTGCAAAATAATAAAGGTGCTTTAGAAAAAGTATTAACATTATTGAAACAAAAAATTGAAGCTGTGAAATAGGTAGTAAACAAACTTGATGTTTTGCTTTGGCGCGGTATAATGCTCAGGTTCTAAAATTTAAAATCTCTGCTTTAAAGCGTGTATGTAGCTGGAGTTGTTGATGCGTATATATGAAATAAGTGATTTTGCGATTGATGAAATTGAGCAAGGGCGCTTTGCCGCCTTGAAAGCTGAGCTTGATACATATCAGGGCCTTTCTTTAGCAGGGGTTTCGATTACAGAAGAAAACATTGGTTTATATTGCCAAGCCTTAAGCGCATTAGCGCCTCATTCACTTCGCTTTTTGGATATCAGCCGTTGCGCTTTAAGTGATGCCTTATTAGCACAACTATTACCTGTCATCCATTCATTGGAGATATCAAAGCTTAAAGTATCTTCTAATCCTTTAACAATGACGGGATATCAACAATTACTAAGCCCTATCAGCAGTGTAACGCACCTTGTGTTAAGTCATTGTGCTTTAAATGACAGTCATGCTTTGTTGCTTGTGCCAGCCATCGTTGCTTGCACAAGATTAAAGACTTTAGATTTACGCAACAATCATTTAAGTGATAATAGCTTTAACTTATTGGCAGAACAGCTTCCTGCTTTGACACTTTCTAGTTTGCGTTTAAAAGATAATCTACCGACAATCGATTGCGTATATCGTTTTGCAGAAAAATTAGTGCAGTCTGCTGCGCATACAGGATTAGCGTCTATTGATTTGTTAGAAATAAGAGACGATAACAAGATGCGCGCATTGTGTGATCGTTTTGTGAGCGAAAAGCTGGCACCCATGCGTGCATTGGTGCATGCTCTCAAGCATTTTTCACTCAGTGCGACGGTTGCAACAAGCTCATCATCTGATATGTCATCTGCGCCAACACACCGAAGACGATTTAGTCAGTAATTATTTGCCGAGCGTTGGTTTTTGGACGGCATCTTTTTTTTCTTCCTCTTGGAACTGCACTGTTTTAGGAGAGGACGTTGTTGAGTCGCTTGCATGTTTGATAAAGCTTGGAAACATTGTTGTTGAAGATCGGCGACTTAAGCTTGAAGCATGTTCTGCACTGGGATCGCTGCGTTCAATGCGTTGAGACATTCTTCGGCTTGGTGGTGGTTCATGTACTGCGCGTTTTGGAGGGGCATCGATATCTTGAGCAATGTTTGCTTTTGATGAGGGAGATTCTCCCCGTCGAATCTCGGGTGCTGCGAAACTAACTGCTTTAGCGCTACTTAAGCCCTCTAGGCTTAATGAAGGCATAGATGGGCGTTGTTGTTGTGGTTCTGCCACAGAAGAAGAGGCAACCGTTACGTCTTCTGCTTTGCGTACCACGGCCTCAGGCAGTTTCAGGCTTGCATGCATTTGAGCAAATATTTGAGAGAGTTGAGGAGGAAGAGAGAGACCTTTTTGATCTAAATCTGCTTGAATTGCCCCAATATTGTTTGAAATAACTTGTAACACTTTTGAATCTTGCAGTAGTCCTGCTTCATAGACGTGTGCGTAACGTGTTGTTAACATCTCTATTTTGTCGTGTAAATTGAGCTTCGTTAAAAATTTGGTGTTTTGTTGCATGAATTGCTCTGTTTGAAGCAATAGCATTTTGGGTTCTGACTTTAAATCATTGATTAAGCTGAGCAAAGCTTCTTTTTCCGCAACATTTTTTCTATCCGATAAGTCATTCACCTTTTTTTCCAGCGTTTGTAAAATTGCAAAGAGTTGTCTGTCATTTGCTGAATTATCGCCCATTAAATCTCGTTGTCTGGTTGTTGTTACAAGATGGTTAAGTGCTTCAGACAAGCCTCTATGTGATTGTATGAAATCACGATTATTTTCTAATATCAATTGCGCATTGTTCATAGCAATAGAAAACCTAAGATGGCTTAAAAGTTTTGCTTTTTCAGTCTCTGTAATGCCTAGTTCGGCAGCTGTACTTTTATTTAAGAAGCCAATAGTACATTTTTTGATAGCAATAGACGCATCCAGTAATGTGCCTCTTTTATTGGGATCTGCTTGCAGAATGTTGTTTACAACAGCAGCAAATAGAACTTTGCTGACAGCATCTTCACCGGGGGCCATCAATGCTTTACGAAGTGCTTCCTGCGTTTTTTCTTCTGCTTCAATATTTGAATCGCCAGCGGTTATTAACGCGTCTTTAAAAGCCATGGCATTGAAATCAGAGAATACCTCTGCTAGAACCAAACCGGCGGCAAAACTATCTGATTTTGCGCTAAAGGCTCTTGTTGCAAAGGCTGCAAGCTCAGGTGCTGCATATAGCATATTGGATAGATCTGGGCTTGGGATATGAAGCGCGTCAAAATTGTCTGGGATGGGACCTTGTACATGTAGATTTTCCCCGTAGTCGATAATAGAAAGTTTTCGTGTTGCTGAATTCCAAAAAATATTATCGGGTTTAATATCCCTATGCAAAATGCCATTTTGATGAAAGTCGCTGTGCAATGAATCTATAAACTCCATACCGATAAAAAACTTTGTTAGCATATCAAGATGCTGTTTTTCCATTGTGCCCGCATCATTTTCACGATAAAGCATCTGCTCAAGGGTTTGTCCTTGAACCAATGTCATAACGGTTAGTGCTGCATAATTATATTCGGGCATAACTGTGCTCGGGCCTGAGGCGCCTGCTTGAAGTTTGCCAAGTCTTCGGAGTGATTCTCTTTCTATATCTACAATTTTTGCTTTATCTTCTCCTAATGCACGTGGGATATTGCTAAATTTAATGGCAACTGCTTCACCCGTTTCTAAACTAATACCTTGATAAACAGAGCCAAAGCCACCTTTTCCAAGTCCTGCTGCGATCAGGAAAGGCTTGCCATTCACCAGTACAAATTCTTGATTTTCGGGGTCAGAACCTTTGAATTGGCGACTGAGTGGGGTACTGAGCGCAATGCGATAAAAGCTGCCATCTGCGGGAGGATTGCTTGCCTGTATCTGACGAATATCGTCTTCGCTGATTCCCTGTGCTTGTAATACACCAATATTTTGGGGGCTTAAAGGAATAGGCATAGCGGACTCAATGATAAATGAATAGACATATAAATAGCCTAGCACGCAAAAAAAATTAGTTAAATAACAAATTAATGTGGTGCTTTTTTAATGTAGATTAATCAATGTCTTAAAATATGTGCTTAGATGAGTTTGCAAGGAAAAGAGAGTATAAATGTGCAGGCGACAAATTGTGTTGATACACGTATTATCGCCTGAAAAATAAGGACTATTTATTGATAATGATTTGGTTTACTTGGAACAAATCATCTTGTGTTAAGTTGCCGGCAGCACGTTTTAAACGTAAGCCTTCTAGCAAATAATTGTAGCGCGATACAGAATGATCTCTGACTGCTGAGAGCAAATCAGATTCAGCATTGAGCACGTCTACAATGGTTCGCGTACCCACTTCATAGGCAGCTTGTGTTGCATTGAGCGCACTTTGATTGGATTTTACTGCCTCATTTAAAGCATTTACTTCCGAAATACGCGTTAAAACACCTCTAAAGGATTGACGTGTTTGGCTGTCTGCTGCGCGTTGTGTTGCTTCTAATTTCATTTGTGCTTCATCATAACGTGCGCTTGCTTCTTTGGTGCGAAAATATGCGCCACCGCCTTCAAACAGCGGAATGCTTACATTCAAGCTGATGGAACGGCTTAGATTTGTATTATCGAAGGGAGGTGTGCTTTTATTACGTTGCACAGAAGCTGTCGTATCCACTTTGGGGAAATGCCCAGCTGCTTGAATACCGATAACAGCCTTAAGTTGCTTGCTATTTTCGTGTGCGGCAACAACATTAAGATTTTGTACATGGGCTGTTGTGACCCATGCTTCTTGATCATTGGGTTGAGGCGCCTGTAAATCCAATGCTTGTGTACGTGGGTAAGTCACAATATCTTCTACGGGGATTTTTATAATTTCTCTTAGTTTTTCATATTCATTTGCAACTGTGTTTTCAGCCGATATTTCTCTTGCTGCGGCACTATCATGTCTTGCTTTTGCTTCGTGGACATCGGTAATAGGAATAAGGCCGACTTCAAAACGTTGTTGAGTTTGCTCTAATTGTCTTGCAAACGCTTTACGTTGACCTCTGGCAAAGAGCAAATCATCTTGCGCACCTAAAATAGCAAAATAGCGCTCAGAGACACGAATGACCAAATCTTGAATACTTGCCAAGTAAAGTGCATAAGCTTGTTTTTGAATATGATGTGCTTGAGAAACTTGTCCCCATTGCTCTGGATGGAAAATAGGTTGTGTTAAGGTGAGTCCATAGTTACGTGTATTGTAGTGATTGGACGATACTAAGGCATTATTGTTGCCTGTGGTTGTATAGCCACCGGATAAATTAGGTAACATAACAGCAATTGCTTTGGGTAGTGCTTGTTGATTTGCGCGTAGCGCATCTGCTTGCGCTTTGAGTGTAGGATCATTATCTAAGGCTAAAAGATAAATTTGTTCTAAATCGAACGTTGCTTGTGCTTGTAGACAAAGGCACATTGAAATAGCAAAAAGAAAATGTTTAAGCATAATAAAAACCTTAAAATACAAATTTCTCAGGTTGTGCGGCATGTAAGAGTGTTGGTACTGCTGTCTCAAACAAAGAGCGCGTGACAAAATTGTTTTGGTTACGCTCAATCAAGACGGCTTGTATTGCAGGCGCTTGACCACAAAAAGCAAAGAGTCGTCCACCTTTTTCATTCAGTTGTTGGCACAGTGTGTCAGGAACGCCGAGTGGCAGAGCGCCGGTGATAAAAATAGCGTCATAGGGCGCCTGAGGTTCATAGCCTTCTAAGCCATTGCCTTGCTTTAATAAAACATGTTCCATTTCTCGATTGCCAGATAATTTTCTTTGCGCAACAGTTAAGAGTGTTTCAAAAATTTCAATGCTAATGACTTGGGCTGCGAGTCTACCTAAACAGGCAGTGATGTAGCCTGTGCCTGTACCGATTTCCAAAACAGTATCAGAGGCTTGGATATTAAGTGCTTGCAAGGCACGTCCAACAATTTTAGGCGCAAGCATGGTTTGAGCTTCCGACAAGGGAATATCCGTATCGCAATAAGCTAAATTTGCATATTGGGGAGGAACAAAAGTTTCCCTAGCAATTTCTTGCATTACATTTAATACACGTGCATTTGTCACGAACCAAGGACGCACTTGTTGTTCTATCATGTTGTGTCTGGCTTGCTGGAAGTCCATCTTCTAACCTAATAATAATTTGTATGAAGTCGACGCTGAATAAGCAGGCATCCTATCATAATTTGCTTCCATAGCAGAGTAGTTTTAATTATGGTACTGGCTATGGCGACGAGGTCTCAAAAATAAGTTTGAGGTCTAATGAATTACTTTAAAGGTGAATCAAATATGAGCAAGTTACCTTGGAAACCAGCGTTTACGCCCGCAGATGTTGATATACAAGAAAGCAAGTTGGTTTACGATGGGCATTATCAGGTGTATGAGTTGCACTTAAAACATAAGGGCTTCAACCGGCAATGGGGACCTCTTGTTGTCAGAGAGCAGATTGATAGATTTGATGCGGCGTGTGTTATTTTATTTGATCCTCAAAATGATCACATTGTAATGGTTGAGCAAATTCGCATTGGTTTAATTAACCGCGCAGATAAGCCAAGTCCATGGATTTTGGAGATCGTTGCAGGACTGATAGATCAAGATGAAACGCCTGAGCAGACTGCCGTACGTGAAGCACATGAGGAAGCAGGTTGTGAGGTCATAAAGCTTATCCCCATTTGCACTTTTTACAATACACCCGGTGGTTTTACTGAATTATCACACGTTTATTGTGGCTTAATTAAACCCATTCAACATCCCTTGATCAACGAGCCTGAAGAAGATGAAGATTTGAAAATCCATGTTTTCACATGGTCTCAAGTTAAAAAGCTAAGAGATAACGCTTGGATAACCAGCGCCTCTACTCAGATCGCAGTGCAATGGTTGGAAAAAAATCGTGAGGATTTAATCGCTACTTATGGCTAGTTTGCAGCGTGCGCAAGGTTATGAGCGATATTTTTGGGAATGTAATCAGAATTACCATTTAATGTCTAAGCTGTTACCGCTCGCCTTTGAAGTGGGGACACATTTATCGCTGGGATGTATGCAAAATGGTAAATTAAAGGCTTACGTCTTGCAAAGACATGCATTTACAGATATTTTCTGTTTGCAGTCTAGCCTTATAAGTCATCTGTCTTGGTTAAAAAACTATGTTATTGAACTAAGGCTGTATCATGATGTCTCTTCGGCTGAAATCACAGGTTTTCAAGTGCATTCGGAGTGCTTGGTAGATGGATGCGCGGTTGATTTTAAGCGTTGCATTGATCTCAACCAAAAATGGCAATTAAATTTGTTTCTCTTTGAAACATTAATGTATTTTACAAATCAAAAAGCTAAAAAATAATTTTACAGTGAGCAGACAATGGCAAAACGAGCCTATACCGCTGAATCAATTGAAGTATTATCTGGATTAGATCCGGTCAAAAAAAGACCAGGAATGTATACGGATATCTCCAGACCCAATCACTTAGCGCAAGAAGTAATAGACAACAGTGTGGACGAAGCATTGGCTGGGTTTGCAAATGAAATTACTGTTACTTTGCATGCAGATGGTTCTCTATCTGTGCAGGATAATGGTCGAGGCATGCCTGTAGATAAACATCGTCAAGAAAAGATGACGGGTGTTGAATTGATATTAACGCGCTTACATGCTGGGGCTAAATTCTCAGATAAAGATTATCATTTCTCAGGTGGTTTGCATGGTGTGGGTGTATCGGTTGTAAATGCCTTATCCTCTTTATTAGAAGTGCAAATAAAGAGAGAGGGTAAAATTCATCACATCACTTTTAAAGATGGCCATAAAGCCTCAGATCTAAAAGTCATTGGAAGCTGTAAAGCTAAAGAAACTGGGACACGTGTGCAGTTTTGGCCAAATGAGCAATATTTTGACACTGTAAAGTTCTTAGCTTCTAAATTGGAGCATATTTTAAAAGCAAAAGCCGTGCTATGCGCGGGTTTAACGATACATTTTATACAAGAAGAAACCGCTTCTCATCAAACCTGGCATTATGCAGATGGTATGGAAGCCTACTTAGAAGAAGCTTGCCAGCATGAAAATAGAATGCCAGCTTCTCCCTTTACAGGCACCTTTAAAAGCGAAGAAGAAGAGGCTATGTGGGCGGTGTTATGGATGCCTCCTGGTAGTAATATCGAAGGTGTTACAGAAAGCTATGTCAATTTAATTCCGACAGCTTTAGGCGGCACGCACGTAAATGGATTACGCATGGGATTATTAGATGCGATGCGTGATTTTTGTGAAAAGCGAAATTTATTGCCTAGAGGCTTGAAATTAGCACCAGAAGATATTTGGGATAATTGCTATTACGTGTTATCAGTCAAAATGCGTGATCCACAATTTGCAGGGCAAACCAAAGAGCGTTTGGCCTCACGCCAGTCTAGTGCCTTTGTTCAGGGCGTTGTGAAAGATGCTTTTAGTTTGTGGTTGCACCAACACGTCAGTGAAGGTGAACAATTAGCACAAATGGTGATTAATATTGCAAGCGCGCGCGTGCAAAAAGGTAAAACAGTTATTCGAAAGAAAATCACACAAGGGCCTCAGTTACCAGGGAAATTGGCAGATTGTTTGGCTTCTGATATCTCTCGTTCAGAATTGTTTTTAGTAGAAGGGGACTCTGCGGGTGGTTCAGCAAAGCAAGCACGTGATCGTTCCTTCCAGGCGATTATGCCTTTGCGTGGTAAAATCTTAAATACCTGGGAAGTCACTTCTTCTCAAGTCTTAGCTTCTCAAGAAGTACATGATATTGCATTAGCCATTGGTTTAGGGCCTGGTGAAGAAGATCTCAGCAAGCTACGCTATGGTAAGATTTGTATTTTGGCAGATGCGGATTCAGATGGTTTACACATCGCAACCTTATTATGCGCTTTATTTTTGAAACACTTCCCCAAATTAGTAGAAGCTGGCCATATCTATGTTGCTATGCCACCCTTGTTTAGAATTGACATCGGCAAACAAGTTTTTTACGCCTTGGATGAAAGTGAAAAGCAAGGAATACTTGACCGTATCAGTGCAGAAAAACTAAAAGGCAAGATTAACATACAGCGCTTCAAAGGCTTAGGCGAAATGAATCCGATGCAATTGCGCGAAACAACCATTGATCCCAATACAAGAAGACTATTGCAATTATCATTACCCAATGCAGTAGAGGCAACACAACAGTTTGATATGTTATTAGCTAAAAAGCGTGCTGGGGATAGGCGGGTATGGTTAGAAGAGAAAGGGGATCTCGCCGAAATTTAGTTGTCGTAGGATTTGTTCTTTAGGGGGTGTTGCTTTGTCTCTCGCAATCCTCATTTACTTATTTGTAAACTCCGGGTGCTCGAAACAAAGCGCCTACCCTAAAAAGCAACTTCTACGACTGCCTGTATTCTTCTATTTTTCGATAAAAAAATTAAATGAGAAATTAAATAAAGGTAAAAAATGGCAAAGCAAAGACCGCCAGTCATTGAAAATATTGAACAACAAGCAATTAATTTGTTTTCTGAAAAAGCATATTTAGATTATTCCATGTATGTAATCATGGATAGAGCATTGCCGCATATTGGTGATGGTTTGAAGCCTGTGCAACGTCGAATTGTTTATGCGATGTCAGAATTGGGCTTAAATGCGAATCAGAAATTTAAAAAATCTGCGCGTACCGTGGGTGATGTGTTGGGTAAGTATCATCCGCATGGTGATTCAGCTTGCTATGAAGCAATGGTACTGATGGCACAAACCTTTTCTTATCGTTATCCCTTAATTGAAGGGCAAGGAAACTGGGGTTCTCCTGATGATCCTAAATCATTCGCAGCAATGCGATATACGGAAGCGCGTCTTTCTAAGTATGCAGATGTGTTGTTGGGTGAACTTGAACAAGGGACAGTAGACTGGAATCCAAATTTTGATGGCAGTTTAGATGAACCCAAGATCTTGCCCGCACGTCTTCCTAATTTATTGCTAAATGGTACTACGGGTATTGCTGTAGGTATGGCCACAGATTTTGTGCCACATAATCTGACAGAAGTTGCGAATGCTTGTATTGGGCTATTAGAAAATCCAGATATGTCATTTAATGACTTGATGAAGATTATGCCAGGCCCTGATTTTCCAACAGAAGCAGAGATCATTACGCCAAAAGCTGAAATCAAAGAAATATATCAGACCGGGCAAGGCTCCATTAAAGTTCGCGCTAAAATAAAATATGAAAAAACAGGCGATATTGTTATCACTGCCTTACCACATCAAGTATCGGGCGCAAAAGTATTAGAGCAAATTGCGGCACAAATGCAGGCTAAAAAATTACCCATGATTGCTGATTTACGTGATGAATCCGATCACGAAAATCCGTGCCGTTTAGTGATTGTTCCAAGATCTAATCGTTTTGATCAAGAAGCTTTGGTTTCTCATTTATTTGCCTCTACCGACCTGGAAAGAAATATTCGCGTTAATATGAATGTGATTGGCTTAAATGGTAAACCACAAGTAAAAGACATGTTGAGCTTTTTGCGAGAATGGTTGACATTTAGGACACAAGTTGTTGTTAAGCGACTTGAATATCGCTTAGAAAAAGTAAAAGCTCGATTACATATTTTAGATGGGTTATTAATTGCCTTCTTAAATTTAGATGAAGTCATTAAAATTATTCGTACAGAAGACAAGCCCAAGCAAGAGTTGATGAAACGATTTAAACTTTCTGAAATTCAAGCCGAAGCTATTCTTGAGATTAAATTACGACAATTGGCGCGTTTAGAAGAACAAAAAATAAAAGGTGAACAAAAAGAGCTGGCACAAGAACAGGATATGTTGCAAAAAACTTTACAATCTAAACAACGTTTGCAAACTTTGATCAAAAAAGAATTACAAGCGGATATTGATGCCTATGGCGATAAGCGCCGTTCACCTATTGTTGTTAGGGAACAAGCAAAAATATTAGATGTCGTAGAACGTCTTCCTTCTGAGCCAGTAACCATTATTCTTTCACAAAAGGGTTGGATTCGTTCTGCAAAAGGCCATGAAGTATTAGGGCAAGATCTTAGCTATAAAGCAGGAGATGAGTTCTTAATGCAGCTCAAAGCCAAAAGTAATTCAATGATTTATTTCTTGGATACAACGGGGCGTAGTTACTGCTTGATGGCGCATCAATTCCCATCTGCGCGCGGTTTTGGCGAACCTCTAACAACCAAAATAAAGCCACCCACAGGTGCTCTTTTCTCTGGTATGCTTTCTGGTATTGATACCGATCTTGTCTTTTTGATTTCAAATGCGGGCAATGGCTTTATTAGCAAAATAGCCGATTTAGAAACCAAAAACAAAAGTGGTAAGGCTTTACTCAAAGCAGAACCTGCCACAGCATTAAAGCCATTGTTAATTCCTGATATTAGCATGCGTGTTGCAATTCTAACCTCTGCTGGAAAATTAGCCGTGCTTGATTTGGTGGATATTGCACAGATGAGCAAAGGTAAGGGCAGTAAAATTATTAATATTACCGCTCAGAAATTTGCTGATGGCACAGAGCAAGTGATTGATCATATGATTTTTTCTCGTGGTGAAAGCATTCAGATTAAGACTAAAAATAAGAAATTAAAGCTAAGTCCTCGAGAGTTGGATCATTATTTGATTGAGCGTGGTAAATCAGGGGTTGCTTTACCCAAAGGATATCAAACAGCGACAGGGTTTGATGTCGCTTGAGATAGTTCTACTAATGAACGAAGTGAGATTTTCTTCCCTTGACGTCAAGGGAAGAGACTTGCTTAGAGAGTCGATGGATTGTTTAGAAAAAATAATGTTACAGGCTACAGTCGGTTTTTCTTATTGTCAGGCGCAGGTTCTGGTGCATCAATGACTTTATCTGCAATTTTTGTTGATTGAATCTTAAGCTCTCGCATTTGATCGAGAGAGTTTTCAGTTTTATCAAGTCCCAAGAAACCCATATAATTTCTTAATTCATCTTCGCCATCAGGATTCATGCCCAGTAATTCATATTTTTGTCGCAAGGATAAGCTGAGATCAGGATCGCTTAGATCAGTCCGGGTTGTAATGCCCTTCATTGCCAATATTTGGTTTAAGTGTGCTTCCAGTTGTGGACTTCCACCTCGTAATTCAGCATGAATCATGCTTTCTGTGCTGTTAGGATTAGGCGTTGTTTGCATTTGCTTGAGTGCAGATAATGCACCACCGGCTTGTTGAGCCAACATATTGCCGATAATTGCTCGAAACTCTGGATTATCTGCTTTCTCTTTTCCATACTGTTGTTCTAAGAACTGATAAAATTTTTGATCAGTCTGATGCAGATCAAAATTAGGGTGAAAGTGAGGGGAGCGAGAGTTGAGCGCATCACTGGCCTCTACTGTGTCAACCTGATTGTTTTTTGCTGTACGTTCAACAGCACTTAGTTCTTCTTCAGCTGCCATAATATTTTCCTTCTGCACTCATAGTCTAATAATAACCTATAAAACTAACAAAGTCATTGTTAGAGAGTGTATATAAACCTGATTAGTTGTTTGTTGAGCTTTGATTTATTTCATTATTTATCTTGGGAATCAATGACTGTTCTAAAAAATCAATTTCCCAAAAAGCATAGCAAGGAGATAGACCTAGATTTAAATTCAGCTGACAAGGATAGAGTGTATCCTCACTTTTTAACTGAAGCTGATCAGCTGCTTTAAATCTGAGAGTAGGAGTAATCAGCACTTGAGTATTGTATGGACTGTTTGCATCAGGTGTAATAAACAATGCGTCTAGCGAGCTCTGATCTCGAATGAGAATTTCAACAGCTGTAGCTTTACGCGATAAAACTTCAACACCAAAGAGTATATAATCAAAATCAGTGATTTGTACCCAGCGGATGATGGCGATTTGCCATGTTGATGCATGATTTTCGTTTTGCTCTAAAATACCCACAAGCTCACCGACTTGTAATTGTCCTGCTTTATTTTGTGCCCATTTTATGCAATAACCACTATCACTTTTATCCACCATAGAGCAGTTTAGTAAAGTGGGTGTTTCTTTAAAATTTTCAGCTAAGCTTTGAGGTAAAGGAAATGCATCTAAATTAATTTCTTCAACGCTGATCTCGTCAGGCATATTGAGTTGCGAGCTATTGGCGGTTTCGATAAAAGAGTGAATAGCATGTAAACCAACAGCCACGGTGAGTGCGCCTGGCATACGAACTCTCACTTCCTGGCGTTGACTAAAATTTTGCCAAATATGCAGCAATACGTCCAGCGTCGTTTTTGAGAGTGATAATTCTTGTGCAGTAAAGATAATATTATTTGTATGGGCGGATGCATTTTCTTTATAGTCTATGAGAAACTCAAGGCGTTCTACAATTTTATCTAATTCAATATAGCAAGGGGCTGAGCCTTCGCTTGCATCCAATGCGCAGTAATGTGGTGGGGCATCTTTTTCTAAATCAATTTTAAACAAATGGTTTTTTGACTGTTTATTAAAAGAAAGTTTTAAAAGTGGCGCCCAATTTTCTAAGGCATAATATAGCTTTATAAGATCTTGTCGATGATAGCGTAAGGGATTGGTAAGCGATAGCAAGACTAAATGCTTATAAAGATTAGAAATATTTTTGAAAATACTTTGATAAGTGTTTTTCTCTGTAGATTCATCATAATGCGCTTCTTGTGCACGAGCGATAGAATACAGTCTATGCGTTTCAAGCCAAATATAACTGGGGGGGTGACGATAAATTTCAAAAGATAAAAAAATGATTCGACAGCTTTGCTGAATGGATGCATGCACAACTTCCATGAGTGTTTCTTTCTTAGAAAGATTGGTATTTAAGTCTTCTAGTATTAGTTTATATTCGTTAAAAACCTCTAAGTGCAAACTGAGAATGATGCGATGCATTTCGATAATTTTTTTATTAAAAATAGGGTTTTTTCTGTATAATTTTAAAATAGATTCACAGAGAAAATTAACCGTTGGTTGTATAATCTCTAGCATTTCAAGCCGCTCAAGAGGAGCAACATGGCTGTTATGTAATACGATTAGAATTTCATGGCAGGACTTAATACTTTCTTTTAGATGATTAAGTGGCAAACGGGTGCGCCATTCCCTGACGTCTTGGACACTCAAAATATTATATGTGTTATCAACACGTGATGGAATAATCAGTCCTAATTTACCTTTCTCGTATTTCATAGTACACCATTAATATAAACAGTCATTGGCGCTTGCTTGCCTATGCGTTTTAGGCCTTTTTTGATATATCGGCGGTAAATGAGAAAAGGTTATATTTTTTATTTAAAGTGGAACTTTAGCCGGCTCGCCAGGTACTTCTTTTACAAATTTAGGCACTAAATAACCAGGTAAATGATGGCGCAATGATTGTTCAAGTGCAAATGCTTGTGTTTTATCCACCGCAAAATGTCCAGTGCCTTGAACAGCATCTAATAAGTGAACATAGTAAGGTAAAATGCCATGTGCAAACAGTTGCCAGCTCAGATCAATCAAGGTTTGTGCTTTATCGTTTACGTCTTTTAAGAGCACGCTTTGATTTAAAACAGGGATTTGTGCTTGCTGTAATAAGCTTACACCGGCTTTGATTGTTGCACATAATTCTTGTGCATGATTGACATGATAAATCATAATTTTTTTAAAGCGTGATTGATTTAACATATTCACAAAATGAGGGGTGACGCGTTCTGGAATGATAATAGGGAAGCGCGTATGGAAGCGAATAATTTTAATATGTTGTACATCTTCTAGATATGCTAAAAACTCACCAATACGCTCATCCGGCAGCATTAAGGGATCGCCACCGCTTAATACAATTTCTTGGATACCAGGATCAGCTTGTAAGTATGCTTTAATAGCAGGCCACGTTTTCGTGCTGACTCGATTTGCTTCATAGGGAAAGTAGCGTCTAAAACAATAGCGACAATGAACAGGACAAGATTGGGTCAGGGTGAGTAAGATACGGCTTTTGAATTTATGTAAAACGCCAGGGATGGGATTAACGGCCTTTTCTTGTAATGGATCTTCTGTGTAGTTATGAGTTGGCAAACTCTCTTCTTTTGAGGATAACACTTGACGTAGCAAAGGATCTTGTGGGTTCGCCTTTTGCATTTTTGCCGCAAAACTCATACTGACACGCAAAGGAAAGTGCTTGTCTATTTGCCAATCCAATTGTGAAGGCTGTAACTCTAGAAATTGCAGCAATGCAGTGGGGCAGGTAATCAGCTGCTTTACAGCCTCTTGCCATGTGTTCGGCTGTTCTGTTAGAGGGGATTGCGTTATACTCACGGAAATTTTTATCTCACAATAGTCAGAATCCCAATCTTAACAAGTTTTTAGGGGGCGAGCGAGCAAATGGCAACATACAGTACTAATGAATTCAAAAGTGGCATGAAAATCATGTTAGAAGGTGATCCCTATAGCATCTTGGAAAATGAGTTTGTAAAACCTGGTAAAGGGCAAGCTTTCAACCGTGTTAGATTGCGCAACTTAAAGAATGGTCGTGTTTTAGAGAAGACTTTTAAATCCGGTGATACCGTTGAAGCAGCTGATGTGGTAGACGTGGATATGCAATATTTGTATTTCGATGGTGAGCGTTGGCATTTTATGCAACAAGAAAGCTATGAGCAATATGAAGTCGATGAAAAAGTAACAGCAGATAGTGCGAAGTGGCTCAAAGAACAAGATATGTGTGTGGTTACACTTTGGAATGGTATACCTTTAGCTGTGGCACCACCTAATTTTGTTCATTTAACCGTGACAGAAACCGATCCTGGCGTACGAGGTGACACCTCTGGTGGTGGTGGCAAACCCGCAACCTTAGAAACAGGGGCCGTTGTACGTGTACCTTTATTTATTCAAATTGGTGATTGCCTTAAAGTGGATACGAGAACAGGTGAGTACGTTTCTCGTTCTAAAGAATAGTCACTCTTCACCTAAACATCCACTGCTGTTAATGCTCTTCCTTTGCAGCAAACGTTTGATATTTAGTTTAAGCTTGGAACTTGCTCGTACCTTCTCCTGTTGACGGGAGAAGGTGGCGCGAAGCGACGGATGAGGGTAGATAAAGAGTAGTTCACACGCTACATTTAATTTAACCCTCACTCGCCCTTCAAAATTGGTAGAGGGGAAAATATTCGCTACGCGAACAAATAAAAATTCTAATATATCTTTATTAGTTATATTTTCGGTTACGTTCTTACCTTTTATTTATAACTTATACATGAAAACCACATGACAGAAAAAATAACCTGGCAATCTGCCGCTACCAATACTGCACTTAAGCAAAGAGCACAATTTTTAAGAGATATCCGAGGCTTTTTTGAATCTCGCAATGTCTGTGAGGTGGACACACCCGTATTGATGCAAGGCGTGAATACAGATCCCTTTATTGATGCTTTTAATGTAGCAGATAGATATTTGCAAACCTCTCCAGAGTTTGCAATGAAGCGTTTGCTTGCCCAAGGAATAGGATCTATTTATTACTTAGGCAAAGCTTTTCGTAATGAAGAAATGGGACGCTATCATAATCCTGAATTTACGATGTTAGAATGGTATAGGCCAGGTTGGGATCATCAAGCGTTGATTGAAGAAGTAAATGCGCTCTTTATGCAACTTCTAGATACACCTAAGGCACAGATCCGATCCTATGCACAATTGTTTGAAAGCATAGAGGTCAATCCACATCAGGCAGATGTAGCAACTTTAAAAGAAGCGGCGTTGCGTTTGCAACTTGCAGAAGTGCCTTTTTCTGATTTAGATCGAAATGGTTGGTTAGATTGGTTATTTTCGCAAGCAATTGAGCCTACGATGGATCCTGATGAACTGTTAATTGTGACTGATTTTCCAGTACATTGTGCACAACTAGCAAAATTGATTCCACATCCTATTCACGACAAAGTAGCAGCGCGCTTTGAAGTTTTTTACAAAGGTATGGAATTAGCAAATGGCTATTTTGAGTTAAGCGATCCCAATGAACAACGCAAGCGTTTTGTCGAAGACAATCAGAAACGTCATGCGCATCAGTTGTCTATGATGCCGGTTGATGAAAAATTACTGGCTGCATTATCTGTGGGTATTGGGGATGTCAGTGGTGTTGCAGTAGGGGTGGATAGATTGCTTATGATTAAATTAGGTGCTAGCCACATCAAAGAAGTTCTACCATTTTACTGGGAATATTCTTAAAAACTGTCTCAAAAATAGTAATTTTCTGTTTTGAGACAGCTTCTATGATTAGAAAGTAGCGATAGATTCACCCATCAGAATGCTTTGGTTATTTTTAAGTGTTTCAAGTGATTTGATATGCTTTTCAAATAATACAATCGCAGTACTGCCCATAGCAAAATGTCCTACTTCTTGGCCACGCGCGATTTTGACTGCATTTGGTTTATAGTCGACTTCTTTCATTTGCCCATCGTTTCCGGGGGCTACTTTGCCCATCCAACTGGTATGTATATTTCCAACCAGCATTGCGCCGACCAAGATCACTACGAATTTTCCACACTCACCTTCAAAAAAAGCAACAACACGTTCATTGCGCGCAAAAATATGCTCCACATGCTCAGCGGTTGATTGATTGACTGAAAATAAACGCCCAGGAATGTAGCGCATTTTTAATAAATTGCCTGTGCAAGGCATGTGCACACGGTGATAATTATAGGGCGCTAGATAAAAGCAATAATAATGACCATTGCTAAAGGTTTGCGATAAATCATCTTTACGCCCAAGGAGTGATGACAGTACATAAGCGTGATTTTTGGCACGTAATAAGGTGTCTTCTTCGATGCGTCCAAATTGATACAATGTAGAGTCCGCTGGCGAGATTAAATGTTGTGGATTTTCTGAGATAGGTCTAGCATCTTCTTTTAGTTTTCGTGTGAAAAAATCATTAAAGGATTTGTAAGCATAGGGATCTTCAATCTGAGCTTCAGACATATCAACATGGTATCGACTTAAAAAATAGCGAATTAAATGGTTCTTAAGCTTTGGCCGTTTTGAATTTGCAAGTAAGCCTGCAAAGCGAGATAAGCCATGCTGAGGGACCAAATACTGACGCCAGACATCATACGGAACGCTCACAGATATAACCCTTATTTTTGAAGTTAACCAACCCATTTTGTTGGCATAGCCCAATCTTATACCATATTTTTATAAAGTTTAAGTATCGTGCTTGCTAGATGCTTGGCTTTGCTGTTTCAGACTACATTTTTAATTTAAAGATATTGCTGAGGCTGAGGTAAAATAGACAATGGATATTAATAACAAGCTAGAAAACTGATTATTATCATCGCAAATGTATCTTAGTTGCAAAAGACACAATGTCGAGAGAGATAAGATTATTGAATTGAGAGGAAAGATGGAAAGTAAAAGCCAACGCTTTATTTGGGTCGATTTAGAAATGACAGGGCTCGATCCACAAGTTGATCATATTTTAGAGATGGCAACGATCATTACAGATGGTAATTTAGATCTTGTTGCAGAAGGCCCGAATATTGCTATTTATCAGCCAGAAACTGTTTTAAGCAAAATGGGTGAATGGTGTACAAATCAACATACAAAATCTGGACTTGTTGCTAGAGTGAAAGAAAGCAAAATATCTTTACAAGATGCACAACGCTTAACGCTTGATTTCATTAAGCAGCATGTTGGCGAAAGAATGTCTCCCATGTGTGGTAACACGATTTATCAAGATAGAAGATTTTTGTATCAATGGATGCCAGAGTTGGAAGCCTATTTCCATTATCGTAATTTAGATGTAAGCACGATCAAAGAATTAGCCAAAATATGGGCACCAACCGTACATAAAGGTATTGTGAAAACGGGTACGCACCTTGCTTTGGAAGATATAAAAGAATCTATCGCAGAACTTAAGTTTTACCGTGATAATTTCTTTAAACTAGAGATTGAAACCACAGGATAGTGATACATGGAAAGCCTTCCAACATCGCTTTATACGGCACAAGCCGTGAGAGAAATTGATCATGTGGCAATTGCGCACGAGAAAATATCTGCTTATACCTTGATGAGCCGTGCAGGACAAACAGCGTTTGAGATTTTTAAGAAGCGTTGGCCCATGGCTCAGAAAATCCTTGTATGTTGTGGTTCGGGCAACAATGGGGGAGATGGCTTTGTTTTTGCACGAATTGCCCAAGCGGCTGGTTTAAGCATCACTGTGTATGATGTAAAGCCAATTGATATGCAGCGCTTAAGTGTAGAAGCGCGACAAGCAAGAGAGGCATGGTTAAGCAGTGGACACGCTGTATCTCCTTTTAATGAGATTGATTTTTTAGAAGTTGATGTTGTTATTGATGCTATTTTAGGTACTGGCTTGCAAAATGAATTGGATGAGGCTTATGTTCGCGCAATTACCATAGTCAATCAAGCCAAAGCACAGCAAGGGATCGGGGTTTTTGCTTTAGATGTGCCTAGTGGTTTAAATGCTGATACGGGCACAATATCGACCGTTGCCATCAAAGCAGATGTTACTTTGACCTTTATCGGTCTTAAAATAGGTCTATTCTGTGCAGATGCTTATGATTGGGTAGGACAGTTATATTTCGATGATTTGGGTGTGGATGCCTCTGTCTATCGTATTGTGCGACCACGTGCACACCGATTTGATTATGAAACAATACAAGAGAAGTTACCTTTAAAAAAGTTAACACAACACAAAGGACAAAATGGCCATGTGTTGGTTATCGGGGGGGGAGAGATCCATTATAGTGGCGCTGCTTGTTTGTGCGCTGAAGCCGCTTATCGCAGTGGCGCTGGTCTTGTATCCGTTGTTGTGTCGCCAGAAGCATTGCCACTTATGGCAAGAGCGGCACCTGAGTTAATGATTTATCCTTTAGTGAAATTCTCAGAATTAGAAACGCTTATTGAGAAAGCAGATGTGATTGTGATAGGGCCTGGTTTGGGACAAAATAAGTGGTCAAAACGTGTCTTCTCTCTTGTGAAAACAGTGCATCATAAACCACTCATTGTAGATGCGGATGCCTTAAATTTATTGGCTTGCGATCCTATGCATAACCCTCATTGGATTTTAACACCTCATCCCGGTGAGGCAAGTCGTTTACTCAATCATTCAATTACTGATGTACAATCCGAGCGCAGCAGTGCAATAGAAGCACTCCAGCAAAAATTGGGTGGGGTTATTGTCTTAAAAGGCGCTGGCACACTCATTAAAAGTGCAGATAGGCCACCTTTTTTATATAGCGAAGCATTGCCCGTATTAGCAACGGCGGGTACAGGAGATGTTTTGGCGGGTATCATTGCTGGGCTGCGAGCCCAAGGTCTCTCTTCTTTAGAGGCCAGTCAATGTGGGGTTGCTGTGCACGGACAAGCTGCCAAGCAAGAGCAAGTATTAGGCGATAGAGGGATGATGGCCAGTGATTTATTTTTGCATATCCGATCATTATTAAGTATTTGTTCATGATAAATTTTGTGCAACGAGAATATATCTTAAAAGAGGAGGCAAATGTTTTAGCATTGGCTAAAATGCTGGTGCTTGCCTTACAAGAAAAGAATATAAATTCACTGGTGATCTTTCTCAAAGGAGATTTAGGTGCAGGTAAAACGACATTTACACGAGGCTTTTTGAATGGGCTTGCCTTTAATGGCACAGTAAAATCACCAACCTATACCTTAGTCGAACCTTATGAGCTTCAAGGCCAGCAACTCTATCACATGGATCTCTATAGACTTCAAGATGAGGTGGCATTGGAAGAAATGGGAATTGCAGAATATTTCCAAGAGGAAGCGTACTTTTTAATTGAATGGCCGCTCGAAAACAGCCGTATTTTGCCACAACCAGATTGGGTTATTTGCTTTCACATGATGGCAAAGGGTAGAAAATTGAACATACAAGCGATGAGTGAGAAAGGTAATGTTGCTTTACAGAATATATAGCACTAAGTCATTTTTAAGTCTTTTCGTTTTCTCAATGGCATTGGTGTTTTTGGGTATGCGTCTTGCTATGGGGGCTACAACCATTCAGGGAGCACGTGTATGGGCTGCACCTGACAATACGCGTGTTGTTTTTGATATTTCTGATCAAGTGGAATATAAATTATTTACTTTAAGCAATCCAAATCGTGTTGTGATTGATTTCAAAAATGCAGATTGGAAAGCTAAAGGTGCACCTCAGCTGAATGACTCCAATATCAAAAGCTTTAGGCATGGGGTTCGTGACACGCATGATCTAAGAGTGGTATTCGATTTGCATGAAGCCGCAAAGCCAAAAAGTTTTATACTGGCACCCAACAAGACTTATGGCCATCGCTTGGTTCTTGATTTAGAAAGCACAACGAAGAAAAGCGTAGAGAAGGGTATAGAAAAGAATACCGAGCAGATAATATCAGTACCTGAAGTATCATCGTCATTACCGACTCCTATTAAGCGACCTCAAAAACAACAGAATAATAAGCGCTATATTGTTGCCATTGATCCAGGGCATGGAGGAGAAGATCCTGGTGCTGTGGGTAGAAGATTTAAAACCAAAGAAAAAGACATTGTTTTACAAGTCGCGAGAATGCTAGAAAGAAAGGTGAATGAAACACCTGGATTACAAGCTTTCCTGATTCGAAATGGTGACTATTATGTTGGATTGCGGCAGAGAATAAACAAAGCCAGAGGGCAAGGTGCCGATCTTTTTGTGTCGATACATGCTGATTCATTTAAAGATTCAAAAGCAACAGGCGCATCAGTTTTTATCTTATCAGAGAAAGGAGCAAGTAGTGAGGCCGCTCGTTGGTTAGCAGAATCTGAAAATAGAGCTGATTTAATAGGTGGTATTAGTTTAGATGATAAAGGGGATGTGTTGGCACAGGTGCTGCTTGATTTATCTCAATCTGCGACAAAGGCTGCGAGTTATGAATTAGGGCAATCTGTCTTAAATAGTTTAGGGCGTGTGACTAATTTGCATAAAGCGTCTGTGCAGCAGGCTGGTTTTGCTGTTTTAAAATCACCCGATATACCTTCTATTTTAGTAGAAGTAGGCTTTCTCTCTAATCATATTGGAGAAGAAAATCTACGCAAGGCGGCGCACCAAGAAAAAATAGCAAGTGCATTGTTAGAAGGTGTAAAAGCATATTTTGCGCACCGTGGACAACCTCTGAATAAACCCGTGCCTAAGCAAATGGATGGGGGGCAAATCGCAAAAGTATATAAAGCGCATAAAGTACATGAAGTCAAATCAGGTGAGACTTTGCAAAAAATAGCACTTCGGTATAAAACCAGCACAACAGCGATTGTGTCACATAACCGCTTGAAATCTCATATTCTCCAAGTCGGGCAACAACTCAAAATCCCTGCTGAATCATCAGCAGGTTAAGGCACACTATGAGAAGTAACTACTTGTTCTATAGACAAAGGAGAAGGTTCATTGAGAATTAAAAAACTTTCTTCTCTATTGGCAAATCAAATTGCAGCAGGAGAAGTCATTGAACGTCCTGCTTCCGTGCTCAAGGAATGTGTTGAAAATAGTTTGGATGCTGGTGCAACGAGAATTGATATTGAAGTTGAAAATGCGGGTATGGGATTGATCCGAATTAAAGATAATGGCTGTGGTATTGCAAAGGATGATTTAGCGTTGGCCTTGGATAGGCATGCGACCAGCAAGATTCAGCATGTGGAGGATCTCTTTTGCATTGATAGTTTAGGTTTTAGAGGGGAAGCATTAGCCAGTATATCAAGTGTTGCGAAAATTAGGCTGATTTCTCAAAACTCTGATGATATGAGTTCTGCATGGGAGCTGCGTGCAGAGCAATCACAAGATGCACAAATATTCCCCACCAGTCATCCTGTCGGCACCACCATAGAAATTAGAGATTTATTTTATAACGTTCCTGTGCGTAGAAAGTTCTTAAAAAGTGAGAAAACAGAGCTTTATCATTTATTGGAAGTATATAAGAAATTTGTACTTAGTGATTTTGAGGTTGGCTTCTCTTTCAAAAGTAATCAGCGTAGATTTAAATCCTATGCGCCAGCAACAAGTGATCAAAATAAATTATCACGTATTAAAAATGTCTGTGGTTCAACTTTTTTAGATCATGCCATTAAAATAGATGTGATTTATCAGGCGATGCGCTTGTGGGGTTGGGTCGGGCTGGTTGATGTTGCCAAAAGGCAAGCAGACAACCAATATTTCTTTGTGAATAAAAGAATGGTACGAGATAAGTTGATTAATCATGCCATTAAAAACGCCTATCGCTTGATGGGGCATGAGCGCTCAGATCTTTATCCCAGTTATGCGCTTTATTTAGAGTTACCTTGTGATCAGGTAGATGTAAATGTGCATCCTACTAAGCATGAGGTACGCTTTGTTGAAGCGGCATGGGTGCATGATTTTATTGAAAAATGTATTAAAGAAGCTTTGCTAACTGCGCCTATTGCCATTGAAGCAGAAGCAACAGATTCAACAGCATCTTCAATAGAACCAACAAAATTTACCGATAAACAGATATATACGGAGTATTCAGAGAGAAAATTTTCTGCTCCTTCCGCTGTTTCTTCTGCTGCTATTCATGATAGATATCCACAACCCAAAACCATTGCCATGCAGCAAAGTCCTGTTTTACCTAAAATGCATGAAGTGATATCTCCTGTTATACCTGCGCCGGATAACAGTCAGCGATTTTTTATGCTTCAGCAAGAGAAGCATATTTATTTGTGTGATTTGGTACAAGCGCAGTCTAAATTGTTTTTTCATTTCATCAATACACCTTTAGCCTTGGAGATGAAAAAAGCGGTTTTATTTCCAATTGAATTGCCTATCGCCTGTGGTGCTATTGAAACAATGACTGGGTTGGGTGCTGTTGGTTTTGAGATACGCCAAACAGGGGAAAAGGCTGTTATCACACATATACCATTTTTTATTGATGCGAATGATGTTCTAGAAATCGTGGCACATATTCGTGCTTTAGAAAATAAGCATGTGCCTGCAATCAAGGAAATATTACTCTCCTATGTGGATGCTCAAGCTGTTTTCAAGATCCCACATGGTTGGTTAGAGTTTTTCTTCATACAGTGGTTATCACAAACTGCAAAAGGGCCATGGATCTGCTTGGAAAAACATGTGCTTATTCAAGAAATTCAAGAAAATAATTTTAATTTTTCTAAATGATAGTTATATTGACTAAAATAGTTTTGATATTGTTGCCATAAATGAATTTCATTATCATGCAGCGCATCTTGAAATTGTTTCATTCCTTCTGGCATTTCTTTGCCTAAGCCAGTAAATTCATAAATATCCTGAATGGTTTTGGCTGGATCTTGAATAAGCGATTCGTATTGGATGGTTTTTATGTCAAGTTTTAAGGTTTTTTCCCAATAAGTCATGATACGCCTATATTCGATATAATATTGAACGATATTAGCAATATCATAAGCCCAGAAATTGCCTGTAGAGAAATATTTAAAGAATATTTGCAAGATATGATCCAGTGGATCTCTCACAACATGGATAAGCTTCGCATTTGGAAACATCATGGCAATAAAACCTAAATATCTAAAATTGCATGGTGTTGTATCTGTAAAATAGTCAAAGGCTTGAGTAGGAGCTATCTCAAAAATGCCATTTTTCATTGCTCCTTCGTTGCAGCTCCTTTTGTGCTGCTCATTGACATCTGCGTAAACTGCGCTGCTCAAAGAATCTGCGCCTTGGCTGAACGAAAAATTACTATTTTTGAGATAGCTTCTAGCACGCATTGCCATTTGTTTTTTGTAATGCTTGGCTAAGTTTTCTGTGAGCGCTATCGTTAAATCTCTCTTCATGTCTGAGAATAAATTTATATAATGATTCTCTCTGCCAGAATTAAAAACCAGTTTATCAATCATGCCAAACTCTTCTAATGCGAATACCATTTTATGTTTTGATAAACACTTCTCAACCAGTGTTTTACCAGAGCGTGGTATGCCAATGATAAAAATTGGCGTTTGTTCGCTGGCCTCACGTTGCACAGAGAATATTGACTCAGGGAATAGCTTAATAATGGAATCAATTTTTTGCGTGTATTGGCTTACATTAAAAGAATGCGTCTTATGTTTAAAAAAATTACCCACGCTGTAATAATCGATTGCTTTGTCGATGATATTACAATCACGAAATATTTTACCCAGAGAAAAATAGCATTGTGCTTTTTCTTCATTGGATAGTTTTTGATGTTGCATGATTTGTTCAATATGGTGTCGATCAGGATGATCGATGCTCTCGTATCGAATACAGAGGCTCATGTTTCGATAGGCTTTGGTGGAGTTAGGATTTAACGCCAGAATACTGCGATAGCATTTTTCAGCGGCGTCTAACTTTTCTAAATGCCGACAGGTTGCACCTAAATTAAGAAAATAATTCTCTCGATTTGGATTTAAGAGAATCGCTTTTTGAAAACTTTCTTCTGCAGAGATTAAGTGATTGAGTGCAAGATAAGTAATACCTATGTAATAGTATAATCGATCATCTTCTGGAGATAGCTGAATGGCTTTTTGAAAGTTTTCAATGGCTAGGTCAAATGCCTCTGTTTTGTAGAAAGATTTGCCAAGTAAAGCATATGACGTTACCAATATGTCGGTATCTTGGTGACTCTGTAAAAGTGGCGTAATCAAATGGATCGCTTTGTTGTATTGCTTTGCGATGATTAATTGATTTGCTTTTTTTAATGTTTGATTGAGTAGTGACATAGTCTATAAAAAATCAGTTGAACACCTACATACTCTGCATTGAGTATAGCCTGTCTATCATTTTATTGAGAAAATCCTTCCAATGCCAAGCAGTTTTATATTTAAAGAGTGTTAGCTAGCCTTGACGCAGTTTACTTGATTCGATAGGATTCACCCTCTTTACATCTTTAGCAGTTTATCGCCCTGATGAATCAAGTCATATGTCTTTTAGGCCCTACATCCTCTGGTAAAACCGATCTTGCTATTGCTTTGAGTCAAAAGCTACCCGTAGAAATAATCAGTGTAGATTCAACCCAAGTTTACTGTGATTTAAATATCGGTTCGGGCAAACCGAGTCGAGAGATCTTAGAAAAATCACCTCATCATTTAATCGATATTTTGCCACCCGATCAAGCCTATAGTGCAGCACAATTTGCAGAGGATACTAATAAATTAATTGTGGCTATCCGTCAACGAGGGAAAATTCCTTTGTTAGTGGGAGGAACCATGATGTATTTTCATACCTTGATAAATGGTTTACATACACTACCCGCAGCAGACCCAGCTTTAAGGGAAAGTTTAGAAGCAGAAGGGCATCAGATTGGTTGGTCTATGATGCATCAGAAATTGCAGCAAGTTGATCCTGAGGCTGCATTGCGTATAAAACCCAATGATAAGCAACGTATACAGCGTGCACTAGAAATTTATCATACAACCCAAAGACCGATGAGTAGTTTTTTGCATGAGCAAAAAGCCCCTTCCTCTTTTTCTTTTCTTAGCTTTGCGTTGATTCCTTTGCAAACAGATAGGGCGGTTTTGCATCATCGTATTAACCAAAGATTCCAAGGGATGTTGGATCAAAGCTTTGTTGAAGAAGTGCAGCATTTACGTGAGAAATATGTATTACATGAAAATTTACCAAGTATGAGGGCTGTTGGTTATCGCCACGTTTGGCAATATTTAGAAGGTACCATTAGTTATGATGTGATGCAGGAGGGGGCAAAGGCTGCAACACGTCAATTAGCAAAACGACAATTGACATGGTTGCGACGTTGGCCAGGCATTGTGAACTTGGATTTTATGGATGAAAAGAACCTCAATATTGTGAGCGAATACATTGAAAAAGTAAGTAAGAGCACACGCTAATTCGGCTTGCGCTCAATTCAACCAGGTTGCTTTTCTACAAATTGAAGCTGTGGTGACATGACCGTCTTCTTTTTAATGAGCCAGACGAAGAAGTAGCATGGAATCGTATCCAGTAATGCCGCAAAGAATTTAAAGCCATAACTTGAGAGAATAACCGTCACCAGTGAGAACTGGCTTGTATCAGATTTCCCCCATGCTAAATGTTTTGTCATAAAATAAGTGCAAGTGAGTACTAAGCAGGTATCTACAAATTGACTGATAAAGGTTGAAACATTATTGCGTAACCATAAATGTTTGTTTTTGGTTAAATTTTTCAAAAAATGAAATATATAGACATCCAGGTATTGGGCAACAAGATAGGCGAGCATAGATGAGATAATCGCTGTCATCGTTAGAAAGCGAATATAGTAAAAATGGCTCTCTGGATTGGTTTGTGTTGCAATGCTTGCATCTGGAATTAAGGGGGCAGGTAAGCCACAAAGCCAAAATAAAACAAGCATTGCCAGATTTGCAATCAGTCCTGCGGTGACTAAACGATTTGCGGCTTGTTTTCCATAGCATTCACTGATGATATCTGTGCAAAGAAAGGTTAAGGGGTAGGGTAAAACCCCAATCGGTAGCGTAACAAAGAGGTTATAGTGCCAAAGTGAAAAATCGATGGTCACAAAACGGCTAATGTTCATCACATTAATAAGGCACAGTGTGCTGATAAATACCGCAGAAATGATTAAATAAATAGAATGATGTCGGCTGTCAGCGAGTGGCAAATAAGAAGTGCTTGGATTCATATACAACAATAGAAACAGCAAAACTAGTGAAGTCGCAATGGTACCTTCTTTCAGCGGATAACTCAATCATCCTTACAAGACTGTATTCCTTAAGCATTTGTAAAAAAAGAAATTTATACTCTAAAGCACCGAATAATTAGCCACGAGGAACACCCTACTGGCGGCGTGAGTTGTTATGGGGGATTGTCAGATGCTAGGGCACACGCTATTGTGTAATTTAAGACAAGATCCTCTGACTGAACGAGAGAATGGTTCAATGACTCAAAAACGCTGGAAGCTCTATGGAATTATTGGCTGTATTATTTTGGCATTGATGCTGGGCGTGGGAAGTTGGCACCAAAAAGTCACTATTACAGAGAATAAGCTATCGCTTGGATTGAAGACCATTGGCCCAGCAGTGGAGAGACGACACCTCGCTATCCAAAATTTGGTTGCGCACCTACAAAAAGATGAGCCTGATAATCAGCAGTTACAAGCGATAGCGAACTACATGGATGCTTTAGAGAAAGCCCCATTTTCCTATGATAAATTGTTGGTTGATAGTGCGACGAATCAAGCTTTTGTTGCTCAAGAACAAGAAGTCACAAAACTGGTTGAAGATCTATTGACCTATGGTGCTTCTAAGGAATCCTTGCGTAGAAACTTACCTTATTACAGGCAGGCGCGTAATACTTATTATGTTAGTTTGCAAGTTTATAATGTGCAAAATACGCTCAATGAAGAAGTGATGTATTTTAATCGGCAGATAACAGGTGTTTTCAAAGGCACACTCAATAAGATTTTTTTCCAGTATCGTGTGCGTCTAAAATTAGAGGATATGGTGAGTAAGGCGATCGAAAAATACCAGCGATACACCGTGATGCCTTCTGCAAAACCCCCTAAAGAAGCGCTGAAGCCTGGGCGATAAGTTTATTAACTGTTCTAAAGGCATTTTGCATTCAAAAGTTGCATGGTACTATGTGCAATAGCCAGGGATTATGCAAATAAGCTAGATAATAAAATAATAAGGAGCTACCACATGTCAAAGGGGCAATCTTTGCAAGACCCTTTTTTGAATGCACTTCGAAAGGAAAAAATACCCGTTTCTATCTATCTGGTAAATGGCATCAAATTACAAGGACAGGTTGAATCATTCGATCAGTTTGTGGTTCTCTTGAAAAATAGCGTTAGTCAGATGGTGTATAAACATGCTATCTCCACAGTGGTTCCAGCAAGGAACGTAAGCAGTAAGCTGCCAACTCCCGGTCAAAACGGCGATGACTTTAGCCATAGTGAAGATTGATAAAGCAAAATGAGCGTTTAAGGAGCTGATGTATTGTTTGAGCGCCCAAAAAGTGGTGAACGGGCGGTTTTGGTCCATTTAACCTTTCCTCATATTAGCGAATCTTCTGACTCTGCAGAATTTGCCGAGCTTGCAATGGCCGCAGGTGCTGAACCTGTGGCAAAAATCTTTGGGCGTCGTCCAGCGCCGGATCCCAAATTTTTTATTGGAAAGGGTAAGTTAGAAGAAATTAAATCTGCTTTAGCTGCATTTGATGCAGCGCTTATTATTTTTAATCACGAGCTTTCTCCTGCTCAAGAGCGAAATGTGGAGAGAGAAACACGTTGCAGAGTATTATCCAGAACAGGTTTAATCTTAGATATTTTTGCTCAGCGTGCCCGAACATTTGAAGGTAAATTGCAGGTTGAATTGGCTCAGTTAAACCATATGTCGACACGTTTAGTGAGAGGCTGGACCCATTTAGAGCGACAAAAGGGTGGCATTGGTTTACGTGGACCTGGTGAAACGCAATTAGAAAGCGATCGTCGATTATTGCGTCGTCGCGTTGAATTCATTAAGCAAAGACTGGATAAAGTAAAAGTAAGCCGTGAGCAAAGTCGTCGTGCGAGAACACGTCAGGCTATCCCGACGATTTCGTTGGTTGGTTATACCAATGCTGGAAAATCTACCTTATTTAATGCGCTAACAGGTGCACATGTGTTAGTTGCAAATCAATTATTTGCGACCTTAGATCCAACCTTGCGTGCCATTGAACTACCTGAAATTGGTAAAGTCATTTTAGCCGATACGGTAGGGTTTGTAAGTCAGTTGCCACATGGTTTGGTGGATGCTTTTCGAGCAACCTTAGAAGAGGTAGCGCAATCTGCTTTATTGATTCATGTTGTCGATGCACATGATGACAAAAGAGATGAGCATATACATCAAGTTAATTTGGTTTTAAATGAGATTGGGGCAGATGATCTTCAACAAATTGTTGTGATGAACAAATCTGATTTAGATGAGTCATTTACTCATGGGGAAAACGAAGATCAAGGTAATCTAAATAACTATCCGCCCCATCAAATTGCCACTTCTGCATTAACAGGGCAAGGCCTTGAGCAGCTTTTACTGGCAATACAGAAGGCGCTTAGCCAAGAAACTGTTATAGGGTGGATACAAGTTGCAGCAAATGAGGGTAAAATGAGGGCTTTGTTTTACCAAAATCACGCCGTAGTAGAAGAACTGCCACAAGAAGATGGTGGTTTTAACATGAAAATTAAGGTAAGTGGCATTAAATGGCGTCAAATGTGCCAGGTATTCACAGAATTGTCATCTAAATTACAAAATATACCATAAGATAGCATAAGGGGTTCGGCATGTCTTGGAATGATCCAGAAAGGGATGAAAGAGGTAAGAAAAAAGATCCCTGGGGGAAAAACGCAGAAGCGCCACCAGATTTGGATGAAACATTACGTCAATTCCAACAAAAGTTGAGAAAAGTATTTGGGGGCGGAGAAGGCGGAAATTCCGGTGGTTTCTCTTCAAATAAAGGGGCGCCAGGCGCGAGCATGTTTGGGATGGTTGTTGTTAGCATCGTTATCTTTGCTATTTATGTTGTGAGTGGTATTTTCATTGTTGATCCACCAGAAAAAGCAGTGATCACTCGCTTTGGGCAATACATCAAAACCGTGGGACCAGGCCCACATTGGATTGCACCATTGATTGAAAGTAGAAAAATTGTAAATGTGGAAAAGATTCATTCTGAGACACATTTAGCACACATGATTACCAAAGATAAAAATATTGCAACCGCAGAGATTGCCATTCAGTACAAAATTGATAATCCAGAGGATTATTTGTTTAATTTACCTGACCCCAGAAATACGCTGACATTAGCAATGCGCAGTGCCCTGCGTTCTGGTGTTGGTAGAGTCACGATGGATGAAATTATGACAGAAGGTCGTACCGAGACTTCGCTATATATTCGCGATCAAATTCAGAGTATTTTGAATAATTATGGTGCTGGTATAAAAATTACGCGAGCTAATTTGCGTAAAACAACGGTACCAGAAGGCCAAGTGCAAGAAGCCTACGATGATGCGAATGCCGCAAGACAAGATCAAGAAAAAGTGATCAACGAGGCGATGGCTGAAAAAATTAAGCAGATCAATGGTGCAGAAGGTGAGGCTAAATCCATTATCAATGAAGCACAGGCTTATCGCGAAAGTAAGGTATTAGAAGCACAAGGTAACACGCAACGATTTCTTGAAGTTTTGCCTGAGTACAAACTTGCGCCTGATATTACGCAAGAAAGGCTTTATATTGAAACCATGCAAGAAGTCTATGCAAATAGTAATAAAGTATTGATAGACGTAGATAGCGGCAATAATATGGTTTATATCCCTCTGGATAAAATTGTAGATGCCAATAAAGCATCAAGAAAAGATTTGTCGGACTCAACGACTTCTTCAACACAGCAATTAAGAAGTGGGCCTCAATCTGCTGTTTCTGATTATTCAACTACCAAAAGCGCCACACGGCAATCCTCATCGGCTCGTCCGACCTATTCAAACTCATCACGTCCAGTGAGAGAGGGGGCATCTTCATGAATGTTACAAAAACATTAATATTAACAATTATTGCTATCTTTGTATTAGCTGCAGGTTTGAGCCTTTACACCGTTAATGAAACTCAGCGTGCGATTGTGACTCGATTAGGGCAATTACTTGAAGATAAAGATGGCAACGTAAAGGTATTTGAGCCTGGTTTGCATATTAAGATGCCTTTTATTGATCAAATTAAGTTTTTGGATAAGCGTTTGCAAACGACCGAGTTAAGCGAAACAAGAATGCCTACCAAAGAAAATGAGTTCTTGATTGTCAGCTTATTTACAAAATGGCATATCAGAGATTTTAAGAAATTTTATAATGCTAGCGGCACTATCTTAAATGCAGATCATAAAATCAAAGAGCAGCTTGATGAAGTATTGAGAACAGAGGTTGCTAAGCGAAAAATTGATGATCTTGTATGGGAAGAGAGAGATATTTTGATGGATCGCATTCAAAGTGCTGCGAATGAAATGGCTAAAACACTGGGTGTGGAAGTTGTCGATGCGCGGGTTGTACGTCTTGATTTGCCTGATTCTATTCAGCAAAAAGTATTTACACGTATGGAGACAAACATTCGTAAGTTGGCAGCTGAAAGAAGAACCGCGGGTGAGCGAAAGGCAAGGGAAATTGTTGCTGAAGCTTATAAAGATGCTAATGTGATTCGTGCTAAGGCCAAGGAAGAAGGCTTGAGAACCCAGGGTGAGGGCGATGCAAAGGCGACCAGAATATATGCAGAAGCCTATAAGCAAGCACCGGAATTTTACTTGTTTTACAGACGATTGGAAGCCTATCGAGAGACATTTAAAGGTAATAATGATATCCTTGTCCTAAAACCGGATGATGATTTCTTTAAATATTTCCGAAGAGGGTCTACTAAATCAAAAGCACAGACACTTAACAGCGGAGCTGAAGAAAAAAGAGCTGGTTAACTAGTTTTTTGTTTGGGTACGGGCGCAATACGCGCCCGCATTTATTTTAGGGGTTTAAGGATGCGAGTGCGCAGCCAACAAAACCTAAAATTTGAATGTTGAAGAGTATTAGTCGAAAGAGAAGGTGTGAGTCGTTACGATGTGGGAAGATTTATTTGTAGCCTGTGCATTGGTACTGGTCATTGAAGGGCTGATGCCTTTTATAAGTCCTGTAAAATGGCGCACCTTTATGCTACGTGTTTCTGAGCAGCCAGATAAAGCGCTGCGTATTATGGGTTTGGTAAGTATGCTATCAGGAGTGCTCTTATTATTTCTGATTCGCTCCTTTGATTAGATGTAGAGTTTTGATAAATGAGTATGAAAGGTCTCGAAATGAATAAACGAATGGTTGTATTGGGGAGCCAATGGGGTGATGAAGGAAAGGGAAAGCTCGTTGATTTAATCGCCAACAAAGTAAAATATGTCGTGCGCTTCCAAGGTGGTCATAACGCAGGACACACTTTAGTCATACGGGGCGATAAGACCGTATTACATTTAATCCCTTCTGGTATTTTGCATGATCAGGTGATGGCTATATTAGCGCCTGGCATGGTTATTTCTCCAAGCGCCTTGGTTAAAGAGCTTGATCAATTAAAGCAAAAAGGCTTTGAGGTTGAGAATAAGCTTTTGATCTCTGATCAAGCGACTTTATTATTGCCTTATCACGTGGCTTTAGACAAAGCGAGAGAAAAAGAAAAAGCTTCACAGAAAATTGGTACGACCCAGCGCGGCATTGGACCTGCTTACGAAGATAAAATTGCAAGAAGAGGCTTTAAATTTGGGGCGGTCTTGTATAACCAAGATATTGAAACCGATCTGAAAGAAGTCTTGGATTATCATAATTTTGTATTACAAAATTACTATCAAGCGCCAGCGGTCAGTTTTGATGAAATTAAGCAAGAATTAGATTTAATTCGTAATCGATTACATTCAAAAATTACAGATACAACTTCATTATTGCACCAAGCCATTGAAGAAAATGCAGCGATACTCTTTGAAGGCGCACAGGGCACATTGTTGGATATTGATCATGGTACTTATCCTTTTGTGACATCGTCTCATACCATTGCAGGTGGGGTTGCCGTGAGTTGTGGTATCTCTCCTAATGCGATTGGAGAAATTATTGCAGTAACCAAAGCATACTCAACCCGTGTGGGTAGTGGTCCCTTTCCAACAGAATTAATAGATGAGACAGGGCAATTTATTCAAAAGCAAGGTAATGAGTTTGGTGCTACAACGGGGCGCCCTCGACGCTGTGGTTGGTTTGATATGGTAATGGCTAAATATAGTGCAAAAGTAAATGGCTTTACGGGTATAGCGCTAACAAAGTTAGATGTTTTAGATGGATTACCTGAAATCAAAATTTGCGTTGCCTATCAATACAAAGGTGAAAAACGACTGACACCGCCAAATCATGCCGTTCCTTTAGAGCAATGCGAGCCTATTTATGAAACACTACCTGGTTGGCAGCAATCAACCAAAGGTATTGTTGAATGGGAACAGTTGCCTGAGAATGCACAGAAATATATCAAACGCCTAGAAACACTTGTAGGCGTTAAAATCGTATTGGTATCGACAGGTCCCGATCGAGAGGATACCTTATGGTTAGACAAAACGATTTGTCAGATGTAAACTCTAAATATAAGCATTTGAAAGAGGGCGCTATGCGCTCTCTCAATCTTAGAGTATTTTTAGAGAGTTTGATTGCTCAAGATACTGTAATCAGTCTCAAGAGTACTTTAAGTATAACAGTAGATTGGGACAGGCAATTGGTGCCGAGAAAAGGACTCGAACCTTCACGGGGTTACCCCCACAAGCATCTGAAGCTTGCGTGTCTACCAATTTCACCACCTCGGCCTAATTTTCACAAATATTATCACAACTTTTAATATGAAAAAACACACAGATCCTTCCAAAGACCCTTTTTTAGACAGAGAATCAGAAAAATACGAAACGCCTGTTCCCAGTCGTGAGTTTATTTTAATGGCTTTAAAGTCATTCAAGCATCCGGTAAAAGCTAAACAACTGATTCATCATTATCAATTGAGCGATCCTGATCTAATCGAAGCTTTCAATCGACGGCTGAAAGCAATGATCCGGGATGGACAAGTTGTTAAATTACGCGCAGGTTTTGTGATCGTAGAAGCACAATCTGTAGTACAAGGCAAACTGGTTCTTTTCAAAGAGGGAGATGGTGTTTGTGTTACAGAAGATAACCAATCTATTCCTATTCAAGAACATGGATTACGTGGTTTTTACGATGGCGATAAAATATCGGTTCAAGTAAGAAAATTAGCAGACAGTAAGGAAGTTGTTGGCAGGATCAATCAGTTGCTAGAAGCAACCGTTCCAACGGTTGTGGGACGATTTTACAAACATCATAAATTGTTTAAAGTGCAGTCATTAGATCGTAAAGTATCTGCTCATATTACCATTCCTAAAGGGCACAATGCTAAGGCTAAGCCAGGTGATATTGTATTGGTTAGAATATTAAGAGAAGAGCGCTTCCATACCCATTATGAACCTGTGGGTGAAGTCATAGAGATTTTAGGTGACTTTGCGACAACGGGTATTGAAATTCAGATGGCGATTAAGAAGTTTAATTTGCCAACTGTGTTTCCACAACCCGTACTAAAAGCCTGTGAAAAGTTACCTGCTCAGGTTACGCCTCAAAGTAAGCGTAATCGTGAAGATCTCACCAAGCTTTGTTTTGTAACGATTGATGGTGAAGATGCAAAAGATTTTGATGATGCGGTTTATTGTGAATCGCATGCAAATGGTTGGCGTTTGTGGGTTGCTATTGCAGATGTAAGTCATTACGTTAAACCCAATACGCCGCTTGATAAAGAAGCAAAACTAAGAGGGAATTCAACCTATTTTCCTGAGGCAGTCATCCCCATGTTGCCTGAAGCCTTATCGAATGATTTATGTTCATTAAGGCCATTAGAAGATAGGCTCACTGTTGTCTGTCAAATGAGTGTCAATCTTGAAGGAAAAGTAACGCGTTCTGTCTTTAAGCGCGCGGTTATTAATTCTAAGGCACGATTAACCTATACCAAAGTAGCTGCCATTTATGCAGGCGATAGTACTTTAATCAAAGAATATGAACGGCAATTACCTTCTTTAAAAGCATTGTTAGAGGTTTATGAAGCATTAAACAAGCAGCGTAAGCTGCGTGGTGCTTTGGATTTGGATACCATTGAAAGTAAAATTGTTTTTGATGATAAAGGTAAAATTGAAAAAATAGTACCTGTTGTGCGTAATGTTGCACATAAGGTGATTGAAGAGTGTATGCTTGCGACTAATGTGTGTGCAGCAAAGTTAATTTTACGCCACAAAAAGCCTGGGCTATATCGTGTTCATGATACTCCGCCATCGGAAAAATTGAAGCAATTGCGAGCCTTTATCCATGAGTTGGGCTTAAGTTTAAATGGTAAGGATAAGCCTAAACCAGCGGATATTGCACAATTGCTGTCAGAGGTAAAAGAAAGAGCTGATAGGCATTTAATCGAGACTGTTATCTTAAGAAGTCTGAGTCAAGCACAGTATCGACCAGAAAATGTAGGGCATTTTGGTTTGGCATATCCGCATTATGTGCATTTTACTTCGCCTATTCGGCGTTTCCCTGATCTCGTTATCCATCGTATTGTTTTAGATATCTTAGAAGCAAATACAAAAACGACTTATGATTTTGAAACTTTAGCTAAAATGGGTACTCATCTGTCTCAAACAGAGAGAAGAAGCGATGAGGCCACCAGGGATGCTGTTTTTGCTTTAAAATGTCACTATATGCAAGACAAGATTGGTGAAGTTTACGATGGTGTCATAACAGGTGTGACGCATTTTGGGATCTTTGTTGAGCTAAAAGAGATTTTTATAGAAGGCTTAGTGCATGTCAGTCAATTGGGACGAGAATATTTCCAATACGATCCCATCAAACATCGTATGCTGGGGGATGTGACGAGGCAATCGTATCAGCTAGGACAATCAGTCAGGGTTAAGGTTGTGCGCGTTGATTTAGAAGATAAGAAAATTGATTTTGAATTAAGTAACGAGCACGTTTCAAGCAGAAAAGAAAAGGCTAAAAATAAGAAGAGAAATCACAATAGCACAAAACAAAAAAGCGAAGGATTTTCTGAAAAAAAAGGTAAAAAAGCTGCGCCTAAGGATAAAAAAGCTAAAAAATTAAAAGGTAAAGGGAAGAAAGTAAAGAAAAAAGCAAAGCGGGATAAAATTTTTAATGACTGATTATATATATGGTATTCATGCAGCAAAGGCACTCATAGAGCATCAACCGCAAAATATTAAAACCATCTATTTTAGTAAAACCTCATCGCAACGTATTAGCGAGTTGGTTGCTTTAGCGCAAACGATGGGGATTGCTGCTCAAATAGTGAATCCACCGAAATTAGAGAGCTTGGCCCAAGCAAGAGAGCACCAAGGCATTGTCTTAGCGGTGAAGCCTTTTGCCTTGAGAACAGAACAAGACTTGAAGTTAGATTTGGCTAAGCAATCAGAAAAAGCCTTTTTTCTGATTTTAGATGCGATTCAAGATCCCCACAATTTAGGTGCTTGTATTCGAACAGCAGAAGCCCTTGGGGTGCATGGCTTAATTTTCCCTCAAGCGAAGTCTGCGAGTATTACGGCATCCGTCAGAAAGGTTGCTTGTGGCGCAGAGATGGGGTTGCCACTGTATCAGGTAACTAATTTAGCTAGATGTATAGAGCTGCTAAAATCTGAAGGTATTTGGGTACTAGGGGCTGTTGTAGATGCGTCACAGACTTTATATACATGCGATTTAAAGCGAAGTATCGCAATTGTAATGGGCAATGAGCAAAATGGTATACGGCCACTGACTCAAAAAAGTTGTGATGAAGCTTTCTCTATCCCCTTATCTGGTATGACACAAAGCTTAAATGTGTCTGTTGCAACGGGTATTTGCCTGTCAGAAGTGGTTCGACAAAGGCTTTGAGCAAGACTTTGGGCATGCTTACAAATTCTCAAGCTTTCTTGTATAATGCGGCGTTCATTTACCAATATGGTTTTTGTTAGTTAACTACTCCTTGCGCCTTGTCATTTTTAATTCATCCTTAAGATTGATAAAGAAATTGGGGCGCTTATTTAAATCCGTGAGGAGATTATTATGAGTCATTATGAGATCGTTCTATTAGTTCACCCTGATCAAAGTGAACAAGTTCCTGCTATGATCGAGCGTTATCGTGGCATGCTTGAAAAAGCCGCTGGTGCGATGCATCGCTTAGAAGATTGGGGAAGAAGACAATTGGCTTACCCCGTTAAGAAGGTTCACAAAGCACATTACATTTTGATGAATATTGAATGTAATAACGACATTTTGAATGAATTAAAGCATTCTTTTCGTTACAACGATGCTATTTTGCGTAATCTGATTATTAAGCGTAAAGATGCAATTACGGATATGTCGGCTATCTTACGTCCTGAAGACGAAAAAGATAAAAACAGTGAAGAATCTAACATTTAAGTAGGGGTGTAACCATGGCAGCAAGACGCGTTCAAGGTAATAAAAGAAAATATTGTCCTTTTTCATCTAAAAAGATTCCTGTTGAATTTATTGATTATAAAAATTTCAGATTCTTAAGAAAATACATCACAGAAACAGGTAAAATTGTTCCTAGTCGTATTACGGGCGTTAAAAATATCTATCAACACATGCTAGCGCGTGAGATTAAGTATGCTCGCTTCTTAGCGTTAATTCCTTATTGCGATAGACATTAAAGATTTTTCCGTATGATCTAATACGACAATTTGATAAGGGTTTCATAATGCAAGTTATTTTACTTGAAAATATAAGAAATTTAGGGAAATTTGGTAGCAAAGTAACAGTTGCTAACGGATATGGCCGTAACTTCCTCATTCCTAATGGCAAAGCAGTACCTGCAACCAAAGAGAATTTGGCAAGCTTCGAATCTAAACGTGCAGACTTAGAAAAAGCAGCACGCGATAGATTAAGTAATGCTCAAGAAAGAGCTGCTGAAATTAGCAATATTCAATTGAAAATTTCAATGTTAGCTGGCGATGAAGGTAAATTGTATGGTTCTATCGGTACAATTGAACTTGTAAAAGCATTTAAAGAAAAAGGCATTGACGTAACACGTCAAGAAATTCGTTTACCTAATGGCTCTATTCGCGAATTAGGTGAATACGAAGTCGAACTTCAGCTGCATGCAGAAGTGGTTGCTCGTGTTAAGTTGAATGTTTTGCCAGAAATGGGTTAATACCCCTTAAGTTTAAGGGATGATTGAGGTTAAACGGTGCTGGAAGAAAAAAAATTGAGCCAAGCTCAAGACAGCGAGCACAGTAAACTGAAAGTACCGCCTCACTCTATTGAGGCAGAACAGGCTGTTTTAGGCGGTTTGATGCTGGATGATAAAGCATGGGATCGGATAGCAGATAAGCTATCTGAAGACCATTTTTATCGCAGAGATCACCGCCTTATTTATCAAGCCATGATCAAATTAAAATCTGAAGGTCAGCCTTTAGATGTCATTACTGTTTCTGAAACTTTGCAAAAATTAGAACAATTGGAAGCCGCTGGTGGCTTAAGTTATTTGGGAGATTTAGCAAAGAATACCCCGACCGCTGCTAATATTGTTGCTTATGCGGATATCGTTTCTGAACGTTCTATTTTGCGAGAGTTAATAGAAGTTGGAAGCAATATTGCAGACAATTCTTTTAATACACTTGGCCGTTCGAGTCTTGAAATTTTAGATGAAGCTGAAAAGCAAGTCTTTGATATTTCTCAACGTCGTTCACGTGGAGCTGGGCCTCAAAGTATTCGACATGTAGTTGCTACGGCACTTGATCACATAGAAAAGCGTTCCCACAACAAAGCTGCTATTACAGGTGTAGCAACAGGATTTACGGATTTTGATAAAATGACAGCTGGTTTACAAGCCGGCGATCTTGTCATTATTGCGGGCCGTCCTTCTATGGGTAAAACCGTATTGGGTATCAATATTGCAGAGCATGCAGCCTTAAAGGGTGATAAAACAGTGCTCGTTTTTAGTATGGAAATGCCCAATGAAGCCATCGCGATGCGTTTACTGTCTTCGCTTGGGCGTTTAGATCAAAATAAACTCAGAACAGGTAATCTCAATGAGCAAGATTGGCAGCGTGTTACCTCTGCTGTGAGCCTGCTGAGTAAAACAAAGATTTATATAGATGACAGTGCAGCATTGTCCCCGATGGAGCTACGTGCTCGTGCACGACGTGTTGCCAAAGAAAACCCTGATTTGGGTTTAATTGTTATCGATTATTTACAGCTCATGCGTGGTAGTAATGCGGGTGAGAATCGTACTGCAGAAATTTCTGAAATCTCACGCTCACTCAAAGCCTTAGCAAAAGAACTCAGCGTGCCTGTCATCGCTTTGTCACAGCTTAATCGTTCTTTAGAACAGCGACCCAACAAACGACCTGTTATGTCTGACTTAAGAGAGTCAGGTGCAATTGAGCAGGATGCAGATTTAATTGTTTTTATTTATAGAGATGAAGTTTATAACGAAGATAGTCCCGATAAAGGCACCGCAGAAATTATTATCGGCAAACACAGAAACGGTCCTATTGGCATGGTACGACTCACTTTCTTGGGGCAATTTACCAAATTTGAAAACTATATGGTAGAAGCCTACTCGCACGACATGGGAGAGTCGTATGGGGCGTAAAGTATATGCAGAAATATCTAAACAAGCATTAATACATAACTTTCATGTCGTTAAGCAGAAAGCGCCAAATAGCAAAATATTGGCTATGGTAAAAGCAAATGCATATGGGCATGGTATTGTGTCTGTTGCAAAAATATTAAAAGCAGCAGATGCTTTTGGTGTTGCCAATATCGAAGAAGCACTCATTTTAAGACAAGCCGGTATTGAAAATCCAATTGTACTTATGGAAGGTTTTTTTGACAGTACTGAATTTGAATGGATTGCACAATATCAATTTATACCTGTGATTCATTGTATTGATCAAATAGAAGCACTCGAAGCACAGCATTTTTCTTCTCCCATTTCCGTTTGGCTTAAAATGAATACGGGCATGAACCGTTTAGGATTCTCGCAAGAAACTTTTCTATCGGCCTATGAACGCCTAAAAAAGCTCCCCTTTATTCATATTATTGGTTTTATGACACATTTCCCTCAAGCCGACGAAAGAGAAAACCCCTTTACTGCGCAGCAAACAGAGATTTTTTTAGACACCATAAAAGATCTACCTGGTGAAAAATGTTTGGCAAACTCTGCGGGTATTTTGGCTTGGCCACAAACGCATTACGATTGGGTACGACCTGGTTTAATACTCTATGGTGCTTCTCCCTTTGCAGACAAAACCAGTGCAGATTTGAATTTAAAGCCAGCAATGCAATTAACCGCTGAGGTTATCTCTATTCAAACCATCGCAAAAGGCCAAAGAGTAGGCTACGGTGGCAAATGGGAGTCGCAAAGTAATGCAACGCGTATTGGCATTGTTTCCATTGGCTATGGGGATGGCTACCCGTGGCATGCACAATCGGGTACACCGATTTTAGTGAATCGTCATTTAACGCATATTGTCGGTCGTGTTTCCATGGATATGTTGGCGATGGATCTTACGCATTTGCCAGATACAAAGGTTGGTGATCCTGTGCAATTGTGGGGAGAGCATCTGTCTATTGAGCATGTTGCCAAAGGTGCAGGCACCATTCCATATGAGTTATTTTGCCGTTTAACCGATCGCGTTAGTATTCACGTGGTCGATTAAATCTTTCGCTGCTCCCTAATTTCTTCTTTGTAATACAAAAAGATGTTCTTTCGCGCTGGCTTGCTTTATTTCTTGAATAGACTGCTTGGCAGTTTCAATGATTTCTTTGCCATCTACTTTTAAAGATTTAATATTTTCAATATCAATGCCGCTGTCATGCATTTTCTTGAGCTGTACTTGCCAATCATAATGATGCGTCATTTCAACACTAAATTCTAAAATCTCATCTTGAGCAGGTTCGATGGCCGCCGTTGATTGATACAAGGCTTCTGTTGCGGTGGTATCTGTATGTGCTGTACTGAGACGAATCGCATCTTCTTCTTTGCTGATCTGTACTTGTTTGCTTGTATCTTGTTTATCTGTAACCATAATAGTGGTTTTGTTGGGTATATTAATTTCCCAATTTGTTTCTTGAAATATACTGGTTAATTTTGTTGTTAAATTTAATGGAAATTGACTTTCCTTGTCTTGAGAAAAAGCAGTCAAGATAGGGGTTTTGGGCTTAATAACAGATTGCGTTGCAGTCATAATAGGCTGTGTTGCACTTACACTCGGCTCTGTTATCGTCTCACTGGGTTGTATCTTTTTACGTCGTACCTGTATGCCTACTTTTGGATTGGTTGGGGATTGGGGGGGAGGCTGCAACTGAACTGTGGGTTCAGGATCAACTTTTGCTTTAGTTGCTTGAGATGGATGGGGCTGTGTTTTAAAGGTTTCAGCGCTCATTGTTGTAACAGTGTAACTTCCTTTCATTTGAGCACTTAAGATCTTATCAGCGTTTTGATCATAGGCATGAATGTATACTGCAACATTATTGCCTTTAACAATCTTAGCAACCGCATCCATTGCTTCTTTCATTACCGTAGGATGATTGTTAAATGCGCCTTGTCCAACCAGGGTTAAATGTAAAGGCACAGTTTGACCTGTTTCACGACTACGAATCACCGCCAGCTGTGCTAAGGCGGCATACTGAGCGACTACTAATTTCTTACAGATCTTATCTTCCACACTTCCTTCTGTCGGTTGTGTGGTTCCCTGAAAGGACGGTGCAGCACAAAAGACTTGCATCTGTTTGGCACCTGATGATTCACATATTGTCCATTGAGGTAAAACTTTTATTTTTTCTATATTATTACTTATATGATCCAAGAGTAATTGCTTGTCGTTTTGATCTGTTATTGCATAAATTTTCAAATAACCATGATTGTATAATTGTGGATACTTATCTAATAATGTTTTAGGTAATAAATCAATTAATGCATGGTTTAATGTTCCAGCTTGTTTGGCAGCTTTTCTATGCAAGGCTGAAGAGGCTGACTCTATAGATGCTTGTGGGCCTTGCGTTTTATCTTCTAAGTAACTTGTCACAGGAAAATCATAGGCTCCAGGAGATTCTTGAAAATCAAATTGGCTTGCAACTTGTAAAAGTGCTTCTTGGCCAAGGGGCGTTTTATGCAAATCATTGACACCAACGCCTCGCACAATTGTAAATTGAGGTAAATCATGGCTGTCAGTCATGCTTTGAGCGTCATAGGCAGAACGAATATCTTTTGCTGTAACGGTTTGTGGCGGTGGTATAGACTTTAATTGCTCAATAATTTCCGTTTCATTATGACCAAATGTAGTTTTGATCCAATCTCCCTGTCTTCCACCACCTGCTTGGGGGAGTGGCCAAGGATTCTGGAGCGCTGTAGGATCCTTTCTCATCACCCAAGATTGTGCTGTAACTTTTCCTTTTGTATATGCCGTACTTCCTATATTTGCGAAATGCGCTACGTTGGCAGGTATTTTGAATTCTTTCATGAGACTACTGACACTCTGTGTACTCTCATGTGTTTTTAATTTCGTTGCTTGTGTTGTTGTTGGGGGCACAATGGGTTTGGTCGGAGTACTTGGCTTTAATTTTGATGGCACCATTAAAGGTACATCTTGTTGCTGCCCTTTTTGATAGGCTTGTTGCAAAACAGGATCGGAAAAATCTCCTTGAGTCATTTTGGTCATTTGAGCGTCAAACCGTTCTTTGAATTTACCTTTCCAAATTGCTTTACTGACGCCGCCACCCACAGCATAGGTTCCATCTTTTGTTGCTTGATTTTTAAAGCCTAATACTTGCCATCCAGCCCCTAAATGTTGCGCGATATTGGCTAGATCGCGATCCACTTGATCCATACGAATGACGCCAGAGCCACCCGAATGCTGGCTTGTGGCAACAGGTAAAATATGTGCTCTGTCTTGCCAGTTACGTTTTTTAATTTCTTCTATCACAATGCGAATGACTTCCGCTTGATTACTGCCGCTTATACTATATTTTCCTGTTGTATAACCTTTTATAATCTCTTCAGCTTGATCATTGTTGGCAGAATAGGTAATAGCTACTTTAGCATTAGGATTGGCTTTTAAACGGCGCTCAAATTCTGCAATAATTTTATTGGCTTGTATTTGAGATGAAATGCCCTTTCCTTTACTATCCAAAAAATCAACTTGGAAGGGTTCTATTTTATTAGGTTGTTGAGGCCCAAGCATGACTTACTCCCACGACGGTTTAGCTGTGTTATGAGACGATACTTTCTGTTAGGACAGAGTGTGTGTTCATTAAGTTTCATTTGAGGGATTTTTGAGAAAGCTTGGGGTAGTATAAAAGAGCGGTAGATAAGGGTTTGATATTTAAAATAAAAATGCCCCATGTGACTGAGGCATTTTGAGTGTGGTTTATTATTTTTTAGAGCTTATATACCCAACGCGCTTTTCGTTGCCCTTGTCGTTCCCATTGATTGACTCAATTCTGGAGTGATACTGCTATCATCTTCAGTGCTAGATGTGGTTATGGTTGCTTTCTTTGGGAAGACTAAAATTTGTGGTGCGCTTTCAGAAACACTTGTTTCACTTGTAAAAGAAGAAAAAGCATCACCGAGTGCGTCGCTAAACATTGCTTCGAAGCCCAATGGGTCAGAGGCAAATGCTTTGCCTTTATGGTAGAGCGCTCTTACATCATCAAAGCGATAATATAATACAGAAGCAGGTACCAAGACTAAAAAAGCTGCAGTTGGATGTTCTTGTATCATGCCGTAAATAAAATTATTTAACATATTAATATAAGTTGAATGTGGTAGAGGATATCCAATCATGCTTGCAAAAAGTCCTGTGAGAGGTAACCATGAAGCCCATTTGGCGCCTATCACTTTTTTAAGTCCCGTATTGATTGTTTGGAAGGCAAGCATATGGCTTACCATGCCTGGAAATTGATAAAGCATGGCCGATGCGAACATGGCTGTTGTAATAATATTTTTGCCGGGTGTTGCTTCAGGGCCATTTAAAAGAAGGGCATAGTCTTTTTTCAGTTGCACAAGTTGGTTGATATGACTTTCTTGAAAATCATAGCCCATGCGACGTGCTTCTTCGGTTAATACTGCTTTTAAACTTACTTCAGAGATATTTGCACTGAGTAGGTTCTTAATGATTTCTTTTAGGACAGGGAAATGCTCATTTTTCTCAAATAGATCTTTTAAGCTTAAAAGATCTTTGGCAATGCTTGAATTGATCTTAAGGCCAAAATTTTTGGCCAGAGATATAATTGCATTGCTTTTCTTTCTGTCTGTATCTTCTACAGAAGAAAGATCAAAATCTAAGAATGCGGGGAAAAACTCAGTAAGGAGCGTGGGATGAGCAAACTGTTGTAGGGCGATCAGTTCGTTCATCAGTGCCTCATCTAAGGGAAGGTTCTGATTTTTCGCATAGCTTGATAGTTTTTGTGTTAATTCTTTTTCGTCAATGCTGGCGGAGCTAAATAGCATTTCAAGGGTGGCATTTAGCTTTGATAGACCTAATTTACCAGCAACGGCATTGCGAAGGGGGACAATATAATCGTCTGTTAATTCTGCAACAAAGTTTTCAAAGCCTTCCGTATTCGTCTCTAAGCCGAGTTCTTCTGCTTTGCTTAAAATATTACTATGAATATCTCTTGGAGTAGAGCCTGCTGAGATACCGGCGATGATAAGTGCTAGAAAATTTTGCTTGGTTATATGAGACATTACACCCTTCCTAAAAAATAATTGTCATTGTTAGCTGATTAACTATTTTACTGGTGTTTATGCAAGACGCACTTGTTTTATGACCAGCCGGTGGATTGCACAGACAATTGGTTAAATATTGTTTTAAAAAGCGAAAAATTATAGTCTCTCTTTATCTTTGGCTCTAGGCTTATTTAATCCCTCTACTTAATTTTACAGAAGGAGAATGTGTAATCGGGCTTGAGGCAGTTTGGCCGCTTGTCGACAGCTTTAAAGATGGACTAAGAGTTAAGGGGGTAGGTGTGTTATTTGTCACGGCCTCTAAAGTCGGATCGTGTAGCTTCAAATTTTCCAACTGTGAGATAAGATATTCAATGGTTCCCTCTAATTCATGGTTTTGCGCATCATTTTGCGGCGTGTTTTCAGGGGGGGAAAAAATATGCATGATTGCTTTTCCCCATTGCCATAATTTGCCGACACTTTTATAAATAATGGGCGCTAAGAAAGTATTCAATATATAAGGACCATATTCATAGCCTAGATGGCTTATATGTTCGCGTGATGGAATGTATAAGGTATAATAACGTAGATCATACCAGCGATAGCTCCCATATAATTTGATGTATAAAGTTTCATAAATTTCTCTTGCTGCGATTGCGGTATAAGGGCCTGAAAACCAGTGAACAGCAAGTACCATTGCCAGTGTACCTAAAATTTTGCTACTGATTTCTAGCCAGTTCGGTGTATTTTCCATGGTCGGCAAGTCGTTTTTTAAGCGTTCAATATCTATTGTGCTCTGAAGCGTTGATTGTAGATTATCTCTATTAATATCAATGTTTTTTCTGTTTTTAGGCGTCATCTTCTCTATGCTCGTCGTTATTATGATGGCGTTATTTTTTTTGTTTTAGCATCTATTGATTGTTCTTTTGCGTCATTAGAGAAGATATCTTTAGCAAGATTCACATATGAATAATGTGAATCTTGCTATGAACTGTTAGTTTTTGAGATATAAATTTGGAATTTGCTAGACAAACATATAGTCCGACTAAAGTCAGATTGACAGAAATAGGCTTAACTTTATTTAATAAGTTAATGTCTATGATGTAAGTAATAAGTGATTATGCACGATTTAAAGCTGTCTACCCCCGTACAAAATAAAGAGTTCACTACACCTTGCGAATGGATAATCGCATTAGCGCAAGGGCATTTGCCTCATCAGCACTATACACAAAAAATGATTTTTGCGTTGCTGGGGGCAAAATCACAGGCTAATGAACGCATGATGTACTTTTTGGATTATACCGTAAAAGAAAGACTTCAGAATAATTTATTAGGGGATGTTGCAAATAAATTCATTCAGGAAACAGAGGTTTATTGTAACAAGTGGGGTTCGCCCTATACAAAAGAAAAAGTAAAGGAAATGTCGGTCTTTTTGATGACTTTTGAGAAAGACTTACGCGAAGACAAATCTTGGCCAGATCTTATTCATCTGTTGAAGGAGATAATAGCGCAGCTTCCAGAAGCTGAGAGAGAAGAGATCGATATTATCTTGCAGCAAATATTGATTGGATACAGAAATCATGTTGTACATAAAACCTTTTTTCATAAGCAGGATCGTGACGAAAGTTATTACATGTATAAGCTAAATGATTTACGTTATAAAGAATTGTTGTATCTGATGAATGAATGTATGCTTTCTGGAGCGGATGCTGATTTGTATGATGTGATGACAAAGAAGTGCTTGGCTGTATTAGAAAAAGAAGTGGAAGATCTCGTGACTTTTTCTAAGCATCAATGCAAAAAAGGCAATCATTTTTTGAGAGTAGGGTTGCACCTCCAAAGTCAAATCAATATTCTTAAACGTACCCCCGAATATGAGTTTCTCTCAGAAGAAAATAGAATAGAAGCATTGAAGAAAGCAGAAATGCTTTTAGACAATCTTAATGCTATCATGAATAAACTAAATATTTTCTTTAAAGTCATTTGTGATCAAGCTAGGCCAGGCTTTATTGTTGAAGATATTATTGCCACAGAAATAAATACACTTGTACGTGAACCCATTTTTTCGGCTATGTTAGATCTTGGGGCAGAAGCAATAGCTCATCATATTAATAGTCCAGAGAATATTCGATGGGTTCATAATGCGGTGATGGAAACACGCTGTAATGTTTGTAAGCCTTTTTTATTAGATAAGCGAGGAGATTATGCTAATTTAAAGGTTGAATTGAAAAAAGCAACAAACTATCGCGTCAGAAGAAATATCATTGAAAGACTCTTTCATGTCGTACTTGATGATGAAACGATGTTTCCGTCAGCAGCGAAATCACTGGGTGCGCAAATTACCGTTGAGCAAGAAGAGTGCCTTTTATTGTTGCAGCATGAATTTATACATGCATTACATCGACAAATAGAAACGATGCTCATAGAAGATGCCGTGGCTTTTTTAGAAAACTTTAGATATCATCCACTCATTTTGTCGCTGCCTAAAACGGGAACCCTCGCTAAGAAAAATACAATTGCGCAGCATGAATTTGATTATCTTATTGAGCATTGTCACACTAATGTAATGACACATATCCTACCGAAAGAAAGTCCTATGTTGCATCATATTGACTGTCCCATTGAGCAGGATATTTTAGGTGAAGCAACTAAACGGATGGTAGATGCCATTCAGCATCGTCGACCCGGATGGGATTCATTCAATGTAGTGATGGAGATAACCGAAAAGACTTATAAAAAGCTGTTAGAGCCAGATTTCAAGTGTGACAACGTTCTCGAAGATTATGTAACGGAAGCTAAACATCAAGACAAATGGATTTCTTTTCTAAGAGAAGAGAAAAATATCTTACTGAGACTTGAACGTATTATTGAACTTTATTATTTTGTGAGGGATAAAGCGCATTTTAAGCCTTCGGACTGGATGTTGACAAAGTTTTGTATTGGTATGACAGAGCAGGAAAAGACAATTCAGGCTTTACAAACGCTGTATTTGCAAAGTGTGGAAGAACTGATTGTGCAAAGACAGCATCAATCTGATCATGAGAAAAATCTAATGTTTGAAAGAGTTTTATATCCTTCTTTGGGGGCAGAGCTTTTTAACAATACAATCTGCCCCAGAATCAATGAACGCTCCAAGCAGGCCTTAGAAAGACTGATGGAGCGATTAGCGTAAGGAATATTCGGGGTTATTGGGAGAATATCGATGAGTATTGCAAATCAAGATCTCATTTTTTGAAACTGAGGTATCTCTATGAGTTTTCTAGTTCGCAGTGATGAATTTGGCGTTAATCAGTGCTGCTTTTTTCTTCGTTCGGCAAAGCGAACATTTTCCCCTCTCCCAAAATTGGTAGAGGAAAAAATCATTCGCTTCGCTCATCAGAAATTTTATTAGAAGCTTAGTTTTGTGCCTTCTTTTCTTTCCGCTTATGAATAAAAATAACGGGGCTTAAAAAAATCATCATGCCAATGACAATGATAGTTTCATAGAGATAGCCATTACCAATGTCCATGTGCGTGAGTGGTGGAACAAATCCGATCATAATGACGCTACAGCATGTGAGAATTCCCATACTGCAAATTAGCCACACGCCTATTTTTTTTCCTGGGATTTTAAAGGGTCTTGGTGTATTGGCTTGTGTGTATCGCAATCGGATAGTGCCTGCAAATAATATAATATACATCAGCATGGATAAAGAGGCTGCCATTTGTGAGAGCGCAAAATAAGAGGCTTCCACTGTCGGTAGTAGTAGATAAACTAAGGTTAGAATAGTGCAAATCCCGCCCTGTAGGAGCAAAATATTTGTTGGGACATTAAAGCGATTTGTCTTAGACATTGTCTCTGGAAGCAGACCGTCACTGGCAGCAGCAAACAATCCTTTTGTGGGACCAATGATCCACGTAGCTACGGCAGCGATACCGCCAATTAAAATTGCATAAGCAACCAGTGAGCCAAGCCAGCTGATGTGAAAGCTTTGTGAGAATAATGTAAATGTTTGAATAATGCCTGTTAAGTTATCTAAGCTGATGGCAGGGATTACAATAGCAATTGCTAAAGACGCTAAAATAAGACTAAACAGTATGATGCAAACGGAAATCATGAGCGCTAAGGGATAATCACGTTTAGGGTTTTTGACTTCTAAGGCATGCACGGAAGACATTTCAAGACCCAATAAACTGTAAACAATTTGTGAGAAAAACACTAATTCTGTGACACTTTTAAAGTTGGGATTCAAGGCTTGCCAGTTCATGGCAATCTCAGAGGTATTACCATTCAATAGCCAGACTATGGTAAGTGCAATGATGAGTAGCATGGGTAAGAGTGTGCCAAAAATAGAACCAATACTACTGACAAGGCTGGAAAAACGCATGCCAAACATATTTAAGAGTGTGCATAACCAGAAAGTCGCAAGAACCGTTGTCATCATAAACGAGGCATTCTGCGTCAGTTCAGGCTTGTATAGATAAGCAAGCGTACTTGCGATGAGTGTTAAAATAGTAGGGTACCAAATGATATTATAAATCCATTGTAAATAAACAACACAAAATCCCCACTTTTCTCCAAAGGCTAATTTTGCCCAACTGTATATGCCACCCTTTTCGGGCCAAGTGGTTGCAAGCTCTGCAGTGATTAAGGCGGTTGGAATAAAAAAACCAATAGCGGCAATGATATACATTGTAATGAGTGCAAAACCATAATTAGCAGCCATAGGCAGTGTGCGGATCGAGTCAACCGCTATCACATTGATCATAATGAGCGATAAAAAGCTTAGTACTTTTTTAGGGACATAATTTGTTGTCATTTAAAGTCTCGTTACTAAAACAAATAAATAGATGTATACCCTTCTCAGATAAATTTTCGGTGTTGTTGCCTGCGTTCGCTCACCTTAAGTCTGCACTTTTTGTGCACTCCTGGGAATTCGCTCTCTTGACGCCTAACCGACATTGTGCCCCTTGCGGGTAAAAATCATCTGCTTTGGGTATATATGAATAGAAATGGGCTATAAATCAACTTATCTTATAGATGCAAATCCATTTTATCCAACAATAAGCGGTAACCTTTACCATAATGTAAGCTGCGGTTAACGCGTGTGATGGTTGTTGTACTTGCGCTGGTAATTGTATTTACTTCGCGAATGGTTAAGCCTTGTGCAATTAATTGCGCACAAGCCCAACGCGTTTGCAAGGCCTCCAGTTCTTGGGGCGTGCATAAATCAGCAAAAAATAATTCAAACTCTTCTGCTGTTTTTAAAGCGCAGAGATTTTTAAATAAAGAGTGTTGTACTTCTTTCATGGTGATAGCTTGAGATAATATGGTTTGATTTATTGTGTTAGCATAGTAAAACAAAATCTAAGTGAATGCAAGATTCCGCTATACTGTGCGTATTTGATCTGCTAAGGGGTATAAATAGCTAAATGACTTATATGATTCGTCCAGCAACACTTTCAGATGTTGGTATTATATTAGCGCTGCGTTATCAGGCTGTGGAAAATAAGCTATATCGTGTGATTACACATGATATGTTGTTTGATGCTCTTAGAAAAGATTGTATGGCTTGGGTTGCAGAAGACCAAGAGAAGGTTGTTGGCTTTTCTCTTGCCAATAAACGTCGAAAAATGTTGTGGGGCTTATTTGTAACGCCAGCCTATCAGAACCAAGGCATTGGTAAGGCTTTGCTGAATGTCGCTGTTAGATGGCTTCAGCAAGAGGCACGACATTGGTTTTTATTTCCCTGTAAAAAAATATGGTTGGAGACAGAAATAAACAGTCGTGCAGAAACCTTCTATCAACATTTGGGTTGGAAAAGGGCTAAGCAGGTATCCGCTCGAGAAGTGCATTATTGCTATTATTTTGACGTCTGAAAGGAAGATGAAAAGGATTGGATATAGGTCATCTTTATAAATACTAAAGTCTGTTGTAGACTTAATTTAAGGTATGAAGACTCTTTTTACACACTTATATATCAGGGTAAGCGCATGAAAAAAATATTTCATAGCCTATTGGGCAGCATGGTGATGGCACTGCTCATCGTACCAGCTTGTGCATGGGCCTCTCTTGAGGATGTTACTGATAATCTCATGGGGCCAACAGAAATTATCACCAAGCTCACCGTGGTTGCGAGTTATATTGTGGGCGTTGGTTTGGTTATTTTCTCGATTGCACAATACCGAGAACATCGCAAAAGTCCTAAATTGGTGCCTTTGACCACGCCTATCCTATTACTGATTTTAGGTACATGTGCTTTGTTGATTCCTTACGTTTCTGTCATTTCGGGTGAATCTTTTAGTGCAAGTGAGCAAGCCAAACGAGAAGGAAAGTTACCCAATAAAGCAGGCGCACTTGCGCCTATGCCAGAAGTGAAAAAGAAGACATTGCCAGGACCAGGCCGTTATGCACCCAGTGATACTCAGGACGCTGGTTCTGTGACAAGCGATGATGATGGTTCTTATTATGAAGATGAATACAATGATGGTGAGACCAACTATGACGATGGGGGTAGTGGTCATTGGACAAGTGATCCACGCTATCGTTAAGCACTCAGTTTTCATCTGTACATATATAAAGAGCCGAAAGGCTCTTTTGTATTTATGTAGTCCTTAAAGTATTGAGTGGTGGGTACATAGTTATGCACACATCAACCATCAGATTAAGTTTTTCAAATGACCTGTAAGATAATCTGACAGTCAGCTAAAATTTGACGACACATTATTTTCTAATATTTTGATTTTTATTAAGAAAAATCCATGACAATAAAATGACACCCAGAAAATAAGTTTATAACCGACTTATTATTTTAAGCTTTTTTTAAAATGACTCACAAAGTTATCCACAAGATATCTTGAATTAAGCTTTAGGTTGGATTTCTGAGATTTGTGCATCAATTTGGCGCGCTTCGCGATCGCTGATGTTGTTCAGCTTTTTCGCCATGGTGAGTTGTCTGATGGCGCTTCGATAATCACCTTGTAATTTCAAGGCTTGCGCTTGAGCAATATGTGCTTGAACTGTCTGATTTGCTTGAACATAAGCATTTGTAAGCAAGCTATATAGTTCTATTTTATCAGGGGTGTAATGCATTTGTTTTTTAATGGTACGAATGGCTTCATTATTTTCTTTTTGTAAAATAAGCCAGCTGGACAAATTTGTCGTGAGTGCATAATGGTTAGGATGTGTTTGTAGTGCTTTTCTGATTAGTTGTATTGCTGTATTAGGCTGTTGTTGGTTCATAGCCAGTTGTGCATTAACGAGTAGAAACAATGGCTCATTGGGCGCAAGACTTAGCAACTCATCAATCGGTGGTTTTGCTAAGCCTGGCTTTCCTTCTTGTAGATAAGCCAAAGCTAATCCATACAGTGTTCCTAAGCGATTTCGATAGGTACCATTTTCTAAGGCTTGTTTAAAATATTGGGTCGCCTCTTGTGGGGTTTTGGCAGTTGCAACGTGAAGACGCGCTTTTATCAAATGAAACTGTAGACTATCTGCTACTTGTTTATAGGGATAGTCTTGTGCTCTTGATTTTGAGGCCATTAAACGTTCACTGGAAAGTGGATGCGTTAATAAATATTCAGGGATCCAGCGACCATAAAATCGTGTGTCCTGATACATGCGTTGAAAAAAGCTGGGCATGCCCATTGGATCAAAGCCTGCTTTTGCCAATGCTTGAATACCAATGAAGTCCGCTTCACGCTCATGTTCGCGCGTAAAGTTGATCATCGCTTGTTGTCCACCAGCAAGTGTGGCAGCCATTGCGCCTGTACCTGCTTGTGTATTTTGGGTTGCGAGTACAATGGATGCGAGTAAGCCTGCAATGGTTGAGATTTTGACACGCCCCATGTGTTCATACATGCGAGCAATATGCCTTTGTTTCACGTGAGCCACTTCATGGGCGAGTACGCCTGCAAGCTCGCTCTCAGATTCACTGTTGAGTATTAAGCCTGAATTAACCCCAATAAAGCCTCCGGGTAAGGCAAAGGCATTGATCCGAGGATCGATCACCGTAAAAAAGTTAAATTTGTTACTAGAGTGAGAGAAGGTTGCCACAATTTTAAAGCCAACTGACTCTAAGTAGTCGTTGATAATGCTATCGTTTGAGATCCTGAGAGAAGCTTTTAATTCTCCTAAGACAGAACGACCTAACTCAAGTTCATCCAGCGGAGATAAAATAGGTGAGGCAGCATTTCCTAAATCAGGTAGACTTGAATCTGCTTGAGCAAATGATTGTGCGCTTGCTGAATAACAAGTGCTGCTTAGTATCATTATAGGCGTGACTAAGCGCAGTGTTTTAAATAACAAGTCGCTCAATACGGTGATATTTTTCAGGGTTTTAATTAAACTGAACATATTATTCTCATTTTAACTGAAAAATCGGGCGTCTGCTCGCCTTAAATCATTGAGGCCATATAATAAGTCGGAGAACTAGATGGTTCGTGTGTTGAGAGATTGGGTTACACGTTATTTTTCAGATCCAGAAGCTGTGCTGCTGGTTGTATTACTCATGGGGGGCATCATGCTGTTTGCATGGATGGGAGCCATACTCGCGCCTGTCATTGCAAGTATTATCATTGCCTATTTACTACAATGGTTAGTAAATCGTTTGGTGCTGTGGCGTATTCCTAAATTACCGGCTGTATTGATTGTATACATTGCTTTTTTAGGACTATTTCTATGTGCAATGTTTATTCTATGGCCGATTATATGGCAACAATTGCTTAAGTTGGTTGATGAATTACCCAACATGATTTCAAAAACAAAGCAATTTCTCTATTTATTGCCCGATAGATTTCCTGAATATATCAGCAAAGAAACAGTAGATGTAACGGTTGCAAGCAGCTCAATGGAAATGAAAAGATTTGCAAGCCAGTTGCTAACAATGTCTATTGCCAGTATTCCAAGCTTTATTGCTTTGATTGTTTATTTTATTCTGGTGCCGATTATGGTGTTCTTTTTTTTAAAAGATGCCAAATTGATTTCTGATTATATGGGTAATTTTTTACCAGAAAGACATAAAGTTTTGCACACTGTATGGCAAGATGTAGATATACAGATTGGGAATTATGTAAGAGGTAAGGTTGCAGAAGTTTTTATTGTGGGGATTGCAAGTTACATTGCTTTTTACTTATTCCATTTACAATATGCTATTTTGTTGGCTGTTTTAGTGGGTGTTTCCGTATTAGTGCCTTATGTGGGGGCTGCTGTTGTTACAGTGCCCGTTGTGCTCGTTGCTTTTTTTCAATGGGGTTATAATGCACCTGAGTTTGTTTATCTGGTCATGACCTATGGCATTATTCAAACCATTGATGGTACGGTTCTTGTGCCTTTGCTCTTCAGCGAAGCAGTAAATTTACATCCTATTGCAATTATTCTTGCTATTTTAGTATTTGGTGGGTTTTGGGGATTTTGGGGGGTGTTTTTTGCCATCCCATTAGCAACCTTGGTGAAGGCTGTGATCGTTGCATGGCCTAAGTCGGCGTAATGGATTCATTTTATGTTTTACCCTCTTCTAAATACGAAGAGGGTAACTGTATACCACAAAATACTATAATACCTTAACAGCGTAGTCGGCTAATCGTGAACGTTCTCCACGCGTTAATGTCATGTGAGCACTATGATTCCAACCTTTAAAGCATTGCACAGCATAGGTTAGGCCAGATGTCGTTTCTGTTAGATAGGGGGTGTCAATTTGATTGACGTTTCCTAAGCAAACGATCTTGGTGCCTGGGCCTGCGCGTGTAATCATGGTTTGCATTTGTTTAGAGGTGAGGTTTTGTGCCTCATCGATAATGAGATACTTATTCAAGAATGTACGCCCACGCATAAAATTCATAGAACGAATACGGATGCGTTTCTTTAAGATTTCTTGAAGCTCTGTATCATCTTCGTTCTCTTTCGTTAATGCTTGTGCCAGTACTTCAAGGTTATCCATTAACGCACCCATCCAGGGAGTCATTTTTTCTTCTTCAGTACCAGGCAAGAACCCGATATCTTCTCCGACGGGCACGGTAACGCGTGTCATAATGATTTCACGATAGAGTTTTGTATCGATAACTTGCGCAAGGCCTGCGGCCAGTGTGAGTAATGTTTTACCTGTACCAGCACCACCTACCAATGATACAAAATCAATTTCTGGATCCATAAGGAAATTGAGCGCAAAATTTTGTTCTCGATTGCGCGCATTAATGCCAAAGACTTTATTTTTAGGGCGTCGAAAATCTTTAGAGTACTCGATGTTAGCATGTTCGTTTTCGATATTGCGGACGATGCTTTCAAATTCGCTGCCATCATTACTATAAAGACAAGTGTTCACAACCCAATCTTTTATGTGCGGGCCATTGACTTGATAAAAAGTTTTGCCGTCTTGCTTCCAAGAGGACATTTCTTTGCCATGATTTTCCCAAAAGTTTTCATCCAGCTCATAAAAACCAGAATGCATAAAACTTAAATCATCTAACATTTGGTCGTTATGATAGTCTTCTGCATGAATGCCGAGCACACTGGCTTTGATTCTGAGATTGATGTCTTTAGTGACAAGTGAGACCCAGATGTCTGGATTTTTAGCTTGTAAGGCGAGCGTTATTGCTAAGATTGAATTATCGGGCTTATTACCAGGTAAAGACTCAGGTAATACGATGGGTAATTCTTCACTTTGAAAAAATAATTTGCCACAGGGGGGAGTAAAGGTTTCACTGAGTTGATCCGGCGCAATCAAAGGAATGCCTTGGAAGATATCTTTGCCGGAAGCTGTCTTTATAAGGTTGTCAAAATAACGGTTAACTTGCCGAATATTTCTGGCGGTATCAGATAAACCTTTTTTGCCTTGGTCAAGCTCTTCAAGCACAACCATGGGTAAATAAATATCATGCTCTTTAAAGCGGAAGAGGGCGCTAGGATCATGGATCAGAATGTTGGTATCAAGAACGAATAACTTTTTTCTTTCTGCTTGATTACTTTCCATAGGTTGCTAATCCTTATTGAGTATACACGTTCCATTGTATTAAAAGTCGACAGCTTTAAATAATATGTGTCCTCTTTATTAAGTATACTACTATTTAATGGGTTCCATGACCACATCAAGATTATGTTCTTCTGAGTAGAGCATAAAACTTTCTCTGAAAGCCGCGATATTCGTTTTGGTAGGCACATAGATATTAAAGCTTAAATGCGCCATCACAGTGGTTGTTTTGGGGGCGAAAAAGATTTCAGATTGTAACTCTTCAATGTTAATCGATTTTCGACTGAAGAAACTCGTTAGATCATGTATAATTCCTAACCTATCTTGCGAAATAACTTGCACGTAGTAAGGTACTGTACTTGTGCGTGTTGTATTGATGTTTTGATTAAGTTTTAATTGAAGTTGCCATTCATGTTTTTGTGCTAATTTTTGTAGAGCACTTTCTAATTTTGCAATTGCATGCCATGAACCAATGAAATGGATGATAAGCGCAAAGGTGTCACCGGATACAGACAATTTACTCGAGACAATGGAACACTGATTACTTTTCGCAGCCTTTGCAAAAGCAGCAACAATACCAGGCTTATCTTCACCCAGCGCACATAAAGATAAATAAGTTTCAGTTTTTGATTTATTCATATAACTTCTTTTGGATTTTGAGCAGATTATCAAGACGCTGACCTGTTGATTGGTGAGCAAATAAATTAAATAAACTGTTTATTTCAGTATAAAATGCATTTTAACACAAGGGGCATAAAGAATCAGTGTGTGTCCCTCAAACAAGTGCTTAGGCGTGGGGTTACTTGCACCTATCGTATGCGCCATGATAGCTTTGTCGCCAGTTTTAAGGGGTTTTTAAAATTTCCGAGGAGTTACTTATGATATTTAATGGATCTGCTGTTGCTTTGGTAACGCCTATGACGGAGATGGGTCAAGTTGACTATCCTAAATTGATGGATTTAGTTGATTGGCATATACAGTCAGGCACCAAAGCACTCATTATAAATGGCACTACGGGAGAAGCTGCAACTTTAGGATGGTCTGAACAATGCCAAATCTTAGAAGCAGTACTTGCACGCGCAGATAAAAAAATTCCCATTATTGCGGGGACAGGATCAAATGCAACAGAAATAGCTATCCAACAAACTCAAGGGGTTGAGAAATTGGGTGTAGATGGATGTCTTATTGTAACCCCTTATTACAATAAACCTACGCAAGCAGGGCTGTTATTACACTTTAAAAGCATTGCTCACAAAACATCTTTACCCATTTTGTTGTATAATGTGCCCTCTCGCACAGCGTGTGATTTAAAACCTGAAACGGTAGCAGAATTAGCAGAAATGCCAAATATTGTCGGTATCAAAGAGGCAACGGGTGATTTAGATCGCATTGAAAAACTTCGAGCGATGTTGTCTAAAAGCTTTCTGTTACTGAGTGGGGATGATGCGACTTCGCTTGATTTTATTCTCGCGGGTGGAGATGGTGTTATTTCTGTGACAGCGAATGTGCTGCCAGCGTTGATGAGCCAAATGTGTGAATATGCCCTCAAAGGCGAAAAAGAGAATGCAAAACAAATAGATCAGAAAATGCAGAAAATGCATCAATCATTATTTTTGGAATCGAATCCTATACCTGTTAAATGGTTGTTACATAAATTGGGTAAGATTGGTCCTGGTATACGATTACCACTGACGCCACTCTCTGTTCAATACCATGATTCCCTAGCGCAAGCATTAAAAGTAGTTGGAGCCTATGATGTATAGACGCATGATTGTATTAGGTTGTTTATTAACACTTGTTGGATGTGAAGTCGTCAATGATCACAGAAAAGTTTATATACGTGATAGAGGACAAGATTATTTAACCAGTGATTTAGTTGCACCCTTAGAGGTATCTGAGCCATTAACACAATACCATTCAGATGTTTTTCCTTTACCGGATGTTGTTCCTAACAAAGAAGGTTTGGACAATATATCACTCAAACCACCAGGTTTTGGTGAAACGCTTTAAAATATAAATTGCAAAAAGAGGTAGTTATGGTTGCAAAATTAAAAGAAATTTATCGTGGTAAAGCAAAAACCATGTATGAAACAGATAATCCAAAAGCATTATATTGCGAATTTCGCAATGATATTTCTGCTTTCAATGCTGAAAAATTAGCTAACCTTGATAGAAAAGGCCTCATTAATAATCATTTTAATGCCTTTATTATGCAGCATTTGGAAAATGAAGGTGTTGAAACACATTTCATTGAAAAAGTTGGTGAGACTGCTTCTTTGGTTAAGAAATTGAAAATGTTTCCCTTAGAATGTGTCGTGAGAAATTTATCGGCAGGGAGTTTATGTAAACGTTTAGGCATTGAGAAAAATCAACCGCTCAATCCTCCTGTTTTTGAATTCTTTTATAAGAATGATAAATTAGGTGATCCCCTGATTAATGAATCGCATATTATTACTTTTAAATGGGCAACAGCAGAAGAAATTGCTCAGATGAAGGCATTAACATTCCGCGTAAATGAGATTCTTTCAAAATTATTTAAAGTGAATGATTTATTATTGGCGGATTATAAGCTTGAATTTGGCTTGTTTGAAGGCAGAATTATTTTGGCAGATGAATTCACACCAGATGGTTGCCGCATTTGGGATGCAAAAACATTAGAGATTTTTGATAAGGACAGATTCCGTCAAGATCTAGGTAATGTTGTTGAGTCTTATGAGCTTGTTGCCCGCCGATTACAGATCCCTTTAAAATAATATCCTTTAATCTCTTCACTTCAAAAAACTGCCGTGCTATTGCATGGCAGTCCTCTTTTCAAAATCCAGGACAGCCACATTAAGTTGCTTCACCCAAAATTTTTGAGCTAGAATTCCTTTCAGTAATAGGGATATTTTTTAAGTTATGACTTTAGCTCGCTCAGAACAAATTGATTTGAATGCAACACCGTATTATCACGTCATGAACCGATGTGTGCGTCGCAGCTTTTTGTGCGGTTTTGATGAACTAACACAGAAAGATTATTCGCATCGTAAAGCGTGGATTGTCAATCGATTAAAATATTTAGCGGATATCTTTGCCATCAAAATCTGTGCTTATGCCATCATGAGTAATCATTATCATGTTGTGTTATATGTGGAAGAAACGCAAGCGCAAGCGTGGTCAGAAGCAGAAATCATCCGCCGTTGGGCATCCATCTTTCCTAAAGATGCCGAAGAAAATAAGCACCTAAAACAGAAAATTCAACTTTGGAAAGAGCGCTTAACAAGCATCAGCTGGTTTATGCGTTGTTTAAACGAAAAAATTGCGCGAGATGTAAACGAAGAAGATGATACTGCAGGAAGATTTTGGGAAGGACGCTTTAAATCTCAAGCTCTATTAGATGAAGGTGCGTTGTTGAGCGCAATGGCTTATGTTGATTTAAATCCAGTCAGAGCAGGAATTACAGAAACGCCTGAAGAATCAGAATTTACTTCCATTTATGAACGCATTCAGCATATTTCTAAGCAATTAAAAATCAATAAGCCAAAATCCATTAAACAGCTCAAGCGCGAGAAAGCTGATATATATAATAATCTTGCACAACCTAAGTTCTTAGTGCCTTTTGCAAACATCTCAAAAAATCATTCACATGCCATTGATTTTAAACTTGTCGATTATTTAGAGCTTGTGGACTATACAGGCAGAGTGATTCGTGATGATAAAAAAGCGGGTTCTATTCCAGAACATCTAGCACCCATTTTAAGCAGATTGCAATTTGAGCCTCAAAACTGGATATCCTTAGTCAAAAATTTAAGTAAAAGCTTTTCTCATGCCGTGGGAAGTGAAATTTTACTACTTAATTTTGGCAAAGAGAGAAGGAAAGGCTTAAAAGGCATCACTCAGGCAAAAAAATTATATTTAAATACACATATTGCTTAATTAAATATCCCATCCCTTAATCATCCCATAAATTATTCAAAATTAAAGTCATCAATGATGGTGTTAGTTCATTATTTTATTTGATTATTGCATTCTTATTATTGATATAAAAATTTTTAATTATGGCGGGTCTTGAATTTCGTTAGAAAATTATATGGCTGTCCTATTTTGAAAATCAGTGTAATTGCTCATGTTGTTTAAAATTTGTTGCAAAAATTATTTTTAATTGAACTTAAAACATAACAGTTTGCTCCTAATGAATATGTCACTTGGTAGTTTGGGTGTATATGTATGGCAGCATTTGGTCCTCGATTAGGTGGTTTTGCAGGTCGAGCAGCTCAAAATTTAAGCCGTATTGCAAATGGAAAAGCAGGTCATTTTGCAAAGGAAGTGGGTACAGAGCTTGCTGCTGATTATCTTACCAATACAGCAATGGATATGCTTAACTTCAGTCCATCGGATAATGTAAATAAAATGTCTGTTCTTAGATCTGCTACGAGCAGTAAGGCAGGTTTGGCTTCTCAGCTTATTCAAGCAGCTCTGCAGGGGTATGAGATGGTAAACTCTACAGAAGTAAAAGCTCAACAATCTGTTACCACATCACCGCCTTCTTCTGTTTCACAGCGGTTACAGGACTTAAGCCAAAGTGTTATTGGTATGAGTAACCCAAACTTCTCTTTTCTGGACCAATCAAAATTTACAGAACAATTTTTAAGCGTCATCGAGTCACAAAAATTTAATTTTGTATTATCACAGGATAAGGATCCATCTTTTAATGTTGAAAAAAAGAGCCGGCAATCACCTTTAATATTTAATTCGGCTCTCAATGATAATAATTTTTTAGCCTCTTATTTTAGTGCCACTAAAGATGCAGATTTATTCGTTAAAGCAGGTAAGAGTACTGCAGCAGAACCAGATGTGGAAAAAAAGAGTACGCCAAAATTAAAATAAGTCTGGAGAATACATCATGGCAGAACCTAGACAACCCGTTGATTTTAATATGCCTGATTTAATAGAGAAACTCAGCAAAGCCGGTTTGCATAATGTGGCGATAGAATTAGAAAAAAATCGCCCAGAGATTGAATCCCTTCTGGCAAATATGAATCCATATAGTGAAGAAGACATCATTAGTATGATTGTTAATTATTCATTAATTCTTTATGAATTTTATCGAAAAGAAGAAGATGTAAAGAAACACAAGCAAGAAGAATATCAGTTGCTGCTTGCCGCCACCTTCAGTGTGGGTTATGCGGTTGGGCAAGGGGTTGAGGTTGCAAGTGCGTTACCTATTATGGCGATTGCTGGAACACATTCAGGTTTAGGTAGAAAAATAATAAAAACGTATTTAAAAGAAATTAAAGCTCAAAATGAAAATAACTAGAAGCTGTCTCAAAAATAGTAATTTTTTGTTTAGCCAAGGTGCAGATTCTTTGAGCTGCGTAATTTAATAGATAAAGCTTAGATGCAGTCGATTATAACGGATAGAAAAAATATGCTTAAGAAGAAAACGCAAACAGCACTCGATTTTGATCCACAGACCATTGGTTTAGTGAAGCAAGTGATGGATGATTTAACGGATGAAACCATTGGTTCACAATATGAAGTATTAGCTGCGTGGAAGGGAGGGAAAGCAGCGCACTTTAAAACAGGCGGTTTTAAAGGGGCGCCAGCTGAATCAGATTCTAGTCTCATGGGTTTAGCTTTAAAAATGCCAGGGATAGGAAAATTGTTAACCTGGATGTCCATTGGTGGATCGACGAAAAATTTATTTGGTCGCATATGGAATTCTGGCAAAAATCTTTTTTCTGGCCGAAAAATGAAGTCCAATGTCCTCTCCTTAGGATTAGGTGCTGTCGCTGTGACAGGCATGGTCGCACTTTGTGTGCTTTTTCCACCTGCAGGTGCAACGGCTGCTGCCTTGGGTGGTGCTTTGACTTTAGGGGTGGTGGGCGCGACAGCAGCTCTTGCGGTTGGGACAGCCATTGCGACGGTAGTTGCAGGTGCTTTAGCCTTTAAAGTAGGGGAATCGGTTGCTTCCAAAATATTCACAGATGAGAAATTTGAGCTTAATCAGGATACAGCCTCTAAATTTAAGAAAGAATTTGCAATGGATGAACAAACGGTTTCTTTAATGAATCGATATTTGCTCAATCGTATAAAAACGGTAAAAAGCGAATTGTATCAACAAGATCTTAAGAATTTGCAAGACTTTGCGATTGAGCGCGCTGAGCCTCTTGGAATATACCGCCTGAATCGGTTTTTTTGTGCAGAGTTGGAGAAGATGATAAATGAGCCTCAGGGCTTAGAAAAATATGAAAATGATATTAAAGCCCTCGAATATTTTTTAAAAAAACTCAGCAATATTAAAGGCTATGTGCAATCAACGGTCAAAGAAGATATTGGGAAAACCTTAAGTCAACTACAAGAGAAGCGAGAGAATATAAAGACTGTGCAGTCAGCTGCTGCAACATCGACGCTTGAAAAAACAGCTGCTTCTCATGAGTCCCCTGGTCTAGTCTCTGTGCCAAGAAGCTTAAGCAATCCGTCCAAGCACAAAACAGAAGATAAAGTGCATTATGGCTCTATGCAAACCTGGATGCCAGCACCTATTCCTAGAGAAAACAGGATCTTGAGTGTTCCGGTGAAAATTCCCATGTCAAAAGACCGATTGGATATTGTTGATGAAAAATTTCATCAGCATCTTAACCAGCATCATCAAGATCTGCAGATTGAGAAAGTGACAAGAAAATATAATGCAGAAAACCTATCGGACTTACGTTCTGGCAGAAGAAGTGCTGAATATCATTTTGAAACGAAAGATAATATAAAAATACCGCCGCTCACCAAAGAAGAAGCAAAATCAGAGGCTGGTGGCTTTACCATTTCTACTTATATGGATTTAACACTGATTAATCAAGATAATAGAACCCGTTCTATTGAAATAATGGCTGTACATGCTAAATCTTTTGCGCATGAAACAGGAGGACAGATTACGGTACATAATATTAAAGATGATGATTTCGTTGTAGACTTGAGTGTAGCTTTAAAACGTCATGGACTCTCGCCAAGTTTGGATTTAGGCTTTGCCAATAGAGATGAATTGATTCGTCGAATAGAAGAAAAGAGCCAGATCGGTGGTAAAACCGATAGGCTCTCTTCGACTATTTAGATGTAATGTAAATGTAATGTAGAGTCAATTTCAAGCTTTTCTTTCTGTTTCAAGCCAACTCATAATATTGGCACGTAGCATAGGTAAGGTTACAGCGCCATGTTTGAGTACTTGATCATGAAAATCACGAATATCAAATTTTTCTTTCAAAATTGATTTTGAATATTCTCTTAATGTATCAATCTCGCGCTTACCTAACATATAAGAGGTTGCTTGGCCTGGCATCATGATATAACGATCGACTTCACCTTCAATGACATTTCTATCTAAGGCTGTGTGCTTGCGCATAAAATCAATCGCTTGTTGTCTAGTCCAGCCAAATACATGGATGCCTGGGTCAACAACAAGTCTAGCGGTTCGTAATGCTTCATTAGAAAGCATGCCTAATTTTGAAATATTATCGTTATATAAATCCATTTCATTGGCAAGACGTTCACTATACAGCGCCCAACCTTCACCAAAGCCTGCGTTCCATAAATAGCTGTCTACAGGATGGTGTGATTTTTCTTCTTGTGCAAGTGCAACTTGGAGATGGTGCCCTGGTAATAACTCATGAAATAAAGTTGCTTCTTGATCTACTCTACTTTTGTTAGGTGGATCGTAGGCATTGATATAGAACATTGCGGGGGTTTTACCATCTTCTGTTGCGGGATGATATTCGCCAGCTGCACCTGTTTGGGCGCGGTGCATCGGGTAAGGGGTTACAATGCAGGCGGCTTTAGGCAAGGTATGAAACCATTGAGGGAGTTTAGCACGCGCTCTTTCAAGTGCTTTGGTATTATAAATGAGGATGTCTTCTTCTGTTTTAAAATAATTGTGTGAGCTTTGAATCGCTTTTTGAAAAATGGTTGATGTATCAAGCGTATTAAATTCGCTTAATCCAATTTGGCCAATCTCTTTTTCTAAAGCAGCCATATGGTTTTCACCGAAGCTGTAAATTGCTTTAGGGTCAATTGCTAAAGTCGTGCTTTCTTTAATTTTTGCCAGATAACAGGTCTCGCCATTTGGAAGGGCAGATAAGCCAATTTCTGTTCTGGCTTTGGGTAAATACTCTGATTGTAAGAAATCACGAAATTCTTTAATGGATGGATTGATTTTTAATTTAATGATTTCAGCAATTTTTTTTCTGAAGGTCGTGTCATGTGCTCTGTCTGCCATGGCATAAAAAGGAGAGGCTTCTATTTCACTTGGAATCATCAGATCTAATTGCTTGATGACACGTTCCACAACAGGTTTAGGTGCAGTATAACCTTGTGTTAAACCTAATTTTAAATTGCTAATTTCATCTTTCACTAACTGAGGAACAGTTGCCCACCTTTCGAGCGCTTGTTTTCTTTCTTGTGGCGTACTTAAAGGTTGTTTGCTTGAAATAACCCCCAATTCTATATGCCAGCCTCTTAATGGATTTACATTCCAAAGCGTTTCTTTACAAATACGCGTTGCTTTTGCATTCTCAAGAGACTCTTTCAGTAACTGAAAAGTAGTGTGTTCAGAAGAATTAATCAATTTTGCTTCATCTATGTGGGAAAGCTCTTCTAGCCATTGATCTTGAAGTGCTTGCCAGTTTAATTCATTCTGGTAGCCATGATTTGAAAACTTATTTTGTGGCACATTTGTTTTTCCCCAAAAAAGTGCTAGTTCAGGGAAATAAGTGAAATATTGGGTTTCATAATCATTTGCAAGCTCAGAGACCGTTTTTGTTGCAACAATTGACATAGGTGTGGTTCCATTATCTATAGAAGGATTGGCAAAAGCAGGGGGTATCATTAATAAGAGTAAATAAGATAGTTTTTTCATTTTTGTAATATTCTCAATTCTCAATTTTTAGTTTTTTAAAGATTGCTAAGCGCTTGTTTTAAATCATCAATTAGATCGTCTGACTCTTCAATGCCAACAGAGAAGCGTAGTAAACCATCATCAATGCCTAATAATTTTCTTTGTTGTGGTGATACCGTTGCATGCGTCATCAGTGCGGGGTGTTCAATGAGCGATTCAACGCCACCCAGAGATTCTGCTAAGGTAAATAATTGTAAGCGACCTAATAATTTTTTAACTTGCTCGATATTAAAATTAAAGTTGGCACTTATCATGCCACCAAAACCACGCATTTGTGTGCGTGCCACATCATGATGGAGATGATTTTTTAAACCTGGATAGTGAATTTGCTTTACACAAGGTTGAGTGTGGAGAAAATCAACAATTTTTTCAGCATTTTTACAATGTTCCTCCATGCGTATACCCAGTGTTTTTAGCGAGCGGAGCAATAAAAAACAGTCCATCGGAGAGGGTACAGCGCCCATTGCATTTTGATAAAATCTTAAATTTTCAGCTAAAGTATCCTCTTTAACAATCAAGGCACCACCTACGACATCTGAATGTCCTCCGATGTATTTTGTTGTAGAATGACAAACGCCATCAGCACCACATTCTAAAGGGTTTTGTAAATAAGGTGTTGCAAAAGTATTGTCAATAAATACATAAGCTTTGGAGGCATATTTTGATTTTATTTCACATATTTGAGCAATATCTGTTATTTTGAGCATTGGATTGGAAGGTGTTTCCACCCAAATTAACTGCGTGTTTGGTTTCAAAGCATTTTTAAATGCTGTTGCATCTGAACAGTCGACCTGGCTAAAAGTGATCCCTTTTTCTGCAAATACTTTCGCAAATAATCGTACTGTGCCACCATATACGTCATCCCCAATCACCACATGTGAATTGGGCGCTAAACTTTGCAAAAGTGTTGCTAAGGCTGCGCATCCTGATGAGAAGCATAAACCGTGTGTACCCCCCTCTAAAGAAGCAAGCGCTGTTTCTAGATAGCTGCGGTTAGGATTGCTTGAGCGACTGTATTCAAAATCACCGATTGGTTTTGCGGGTTCGCGCTGTTTATAGGTGGTACTCAGATAAATCGGTGGCATCACTGCGCCGGTTGCATCTCCTGAAAACCCTGCATGGATTGCTCTTGTTTTAAATTTATATTTTTTATCCATTCATTTTTCTCATCATATATTCAATCATGTCGATTTTTGAAATAATACCCACGAGTTTTTCTTTGTCGACCACAATAGCAACTTGCTCTTGATCAAAAATTTTATTGAGATTCATGAGTGAGCTATTGGGAGATACAATGCCTTTTAAAGGTTGTGCCACTTCGTGTGCGAGAGACTCATAGCGAATATCGCCTGCTTGTAACTTATGGAGAATGTCAATTTCATGCACAATGGCCATCGGTTTATTGTTTTCATCAACAATGGGCATTTGTGAAATACCATTGTTTTTGAGTTTAGTAATCAAGTCTTTGACTGTTTCATTGACTCTTGCCGTGAGCAAGGCTTGGTTTTGTGTTTGCATGAGATCATAGACGGAGCCGAGTTCATTGCCTGTATTTGAAAATCCATGATCTTTCATCCATGCATCATTTAAAAATTTAGAGATATAGCGACTACCAGAATCTGTTAATACCGTGATGACCGTTTTTCCAGGCCCCAGCCTTTTAGCAACTTGTAGTGCGCCAAATACAATGGCACCTGAAGAGCCACCACAAAATAAGCCCTCTTCACGAATCAAGCGTCGTGCTGTGACAAAGGCTTCTTTATCATTGGTTTGTATCATTTCATCAACAACGGAAAAATCTAAGGCCTCACATAAGATATCTTCGCCAATGCCTTCTACTTTATAGATCTGAGGTTCAACTAATTTTTTTGTATAAAAATAATCGTAATGTATTGAGCCAATTGGATCGACGCCGATGATTTTAATATCTTTGTTTTTTTCTTTGAGATAGCGACCAACACCAGAAATAGTACCTCCTGTTCCGGTACCGGCGACAAAGGCATCAAATTTTCCTTTGGTTTGTTGCCATAATTCTTTGCCGGTTGAATGGTAATGTGCATCAATGTTTTCTTTACAGTGATATTGGTTGACGTAGAATGCATTGGGTAATTCTTGTGCAATCCTTTTGGCTGTATTGACATAATGATCGGGTGAGTCGCCTGCTACATCTGTAGGGGTTACCACGACTTCTGCACCAAAAGATTTGATCATGTTGATTTTTTCCAGGCTCATTTTATCAGGCATGGTAAAAATGCATCGATAGCCTTTCACTGCGGCAACCATTGCCAGCGCAAGCCCGGTATTACCAGAGGTATTTTCAACAATGATACCACCAGGTTTAAGTTTGCCAGCTTTTTCCGCTTGTTCGATAATGTAATGAGCAATTCTATCTTTAATGGAACCACTTGGATTTAGAAATTCGCATTTTACGAGAATCGTTGCGCTCTTACTATCAACGACTTTGTTTAATTTTACGAGTGGGGTGGAACCGATACATTCCAGGATGTTGCTTTTATATTCCATTATATTGCTCTGCTTGAATGTGCGTGGGTTTTATATATACCAAGATCTGGGGCAAATTCATAGGCTCAGGGCAGTGCACAATGCATTGTCCTGAGAGTTGGTCAACTTATTTTGTGGGGGTGAGATTAAATCTTGGAATAGCTTTCTTTGAAATGCGAAGTGGAGATAATGGTAGGGGCTTAGGTCTTTCTTTTTCTGCTGTGAAGAGCGGAGTGAATAATTGGGGTAAAGAAGATGATAAACCGAAATCATCAGTATTTTCTTTTTGAGGTGTTGTATTCGCTTGTGATTGTAGCATTTTATTAAGTGCATTGCTGGTAGAGCGCAGTGGCGTATTAAATTGAGTGGGTGAGAGGGGTATCATTCTGTCAGGTTGATAGAAGCGTCGTTTTGGTGCTTTTGAAGGCGACAGCAAACCTTGTGGAGACAGTAGCACGGTTTGTGCAGCAAGTGGTGTTGTGGCTTGAAAAGTATCCAATAGTATTTTTTCAACAATTTTAACTTCTGATAAACAAATTGTATTGAGCGTCAATGCATCAAAGGTAAATTTTACATGGCGCTTATAATCTGCGCCTGCCCCATCTTTGATTTCAACGGACAAGCTCTCTAAAAGTCTTATTTTTTCGTAGCCATTTACCCACTTTGGATAGAAACTCAAATAAAGGGTATCAGGATGCCCTTTGCTGCGTAGAATTTTTTTAATGACAGGATTGAGTAATTCCATTTCAGCATTACAAAATTTTGTTGCTAAGCCTAAGTTGTTAAGAAATTGAGCTTTATTACCTTTCATGGAGTGAGAAACAAAATGTGTCCAATGCACAGAACGAGGTTCAACAACGATGCCCGCTGCTTTTAATGCTTTTCGCGCTGAGATTTCCATGATTTCATCTTGTGTGGGTGAACGCACAGGCTCACCATCACGTTTCGCTTTTGTCTTTTCTTTTGCTGCTTGACGAATATCATTTAAGGTAATGGGCGTATCTATGATTGCATCTAGGGAGCCTTGAGGAATATCGAGTTCTTCCAGAGCAACATCAGGAAAGAGAGGAACGGCTAATCGCTCTGTCTTTACTTTATCTTTAGGCAAATAGATGGAAACTTCTTGGTTTTGAATTTGAATAACACGTGAGGCAATGAGTTTAGTTTTTCCTTGTGGGGTTACTAAAAACCGGCTTGTAATACGGTTTGGGGTAGAAGCTTGATAATCAGGCGATTTTAATATTTGTGTTTTAGCATCCGGTGTAAAAGTTACTTGAGTGCCTCTTACAGCGGCTTTTTTTGCATCAGGTGTGCTCGCGCCCATGAGCTGAATAGTGCCGCGTGCTGATGATTCAAAATCTACATTTTTTCTGCGTCTATTTTGGCGTGGATTATATGCCGCATCAGCTTTTCTGGCGGCTTTGCTCTTTTTGCGTTTTTTTCTACGCTTTTTAGTGGTTTTTTCTTGAACTTGCGTTGTCGTTTGTTCATTCTCAGATCTGAGAAACTCGTCGTCAGAGGTATCAGTAAAGTTCAACATCTTTGTAGCTACAACAAAAGAGGGGAGATAGATAAGCGCCCATTATAGTGAAAGGAGACATCCTATACAAGATTAGTTGTCTGGGAGACTAAAATTTGCAGCAATGGGGAATTGTCTACCCATACCAAAAGCGCGACGTTGTATGCGTATAATGGGGGGGGCTTGTTTGCGCTTGAACTCTGCTAAATCAACCTGACGATGTACCGCTTGAATGCTTTCTTTAGAAAGTGGCGCAATTTGTGAATGATACGCTGCTTTTGGCTTAGGGGACAATAAATCGCCCTCTAAATATAAGCGTAAAATAGGATCCAATATTTCATAAGGTAGCAAATTATCGCTGTCCTTTTGATTGGGCGCTAATTCTGCGCTAGGCTCTTTCTCAATAATCGTGTGTGGTATTAAATTATCGTGTATTTCATTAATATAATGTGATAAAGCATATACTTCTGTTTTATATAAATCTCCAATGATATTTAAACCACCCACCATATCACCATAGAGTGTTGTATAACCAACACTGAGTTCACTTTTGTTTCCTGTGGATAAGACCAAAGAGCCGTATTGATTTGAATACTGCATAAGTATTCGACCACGGATGCGGGCTTGAATATTTTGTTCTGTCAAAGGATTTGGCAAAACATTAAAGTTCTTGGAAAATTGTGTGCAGGCGAGCTTAAACTCTTCTTCAATCGAGACAATGTGTAATTTAATATTGAGTCTTTCGCACAAGGCAATGGCATCTGAAATACTGTGCTCACTTGAATAGCGGCTTGGCATGGCTAAAGCAATTACTTTGTCAGCGCCTAATGCTAAGGTTGCAAGAGCGCAGGTTAGTGCAGAATCAATACCGCCTGATAGCCCAATCACCACACTGTTGAAACCACATTTTGTGACATAATCCTTCAAACCCAGCTGTGTTTGTGCATAAAATAATGCCACGTCTGAAAGTGGTTGTTTTAAGAGACTGTGTCTAGTATGCATGAGACATTTATTTTCAAGAGAAACAATACCACAATCCTCTGCAAATGCAGCGAGAGAATCCATGACTTGACCATCTGCGTGTAAGCAAAAACTTGCGCCATCAAACACCAGATCATCATTGCCGCCCACTTGGTTGCAAAAAATGAGAGGGGCTTTTAATATTTGAGCAACAGAAGCAAATTGTGTGATTCGTTCTTGCTGTTTGCCAATATTGCTGGGAGAAGCATTGATAGAAATGACAATATCTAGCGCCTTTTCTTGTAAGAGCGCAATGGGATCTCGTTTACAAGCTATGTCAGTCTCTGTTTGCCAGCCATCTTCACAGATCAAAAAGCCTAAGTTGAATCCCTTGAAATGGAAATACCCTGCTTCTTCTCCAGGAGAAAAATGTCTTGCTTCATCAAATATGTTATAAACAGGCAGTAACATTTTGTGATATTGATAGCGTATCGCACCTTGGTGAATAAAAGCCAAACTGTTATAAAAAGTTTTATTTTTGTGTCGATTGGTGTGTGGCGCGGAGTGTATTAAGCCAATGATAATGGCAATATCTATATGCTCACTTGCCATGATGAGTTTATTGACAAAATAATTTTGGGTTTCAACAAAACCAGGTCGCTCAATCAGATCTTTAGGATAATACCCGGATAGCGCTAATTCTGAAAATACAATGATGTCAGCATTTTGCACATTTTTATGTACAGCATCTATTATTTTTTGATAATTATTTTCAAAATCACCGATTTTAAAATTTAATTGGCAAACAGCTATTTTCATACGAGGCTCTTGAGCTTAAGTTCTTTTTTTAAGTAGTTAAGGCGTTGTTCATTTGTAGAAACTATTTTTCCAGGTGTGTCTGGATATTTGATAACAGCCGTGCCATTCACTTCTGTCATTTTGATCACAATATCCAAAGCAGCGAGTCCCACATCATTCATTAAATGAGTGCCAATACCAAACATCGGCTTTGCTCGCTTTTTTATATAATGATAAATATGAATTGCTTTAGCGATGGTTAGACTGTCACTAAAAACAAGACATTTTTCTTGTGCATCAATATGCATTTTTTGATAATGGGCTAATATTTTATCTGTCCAGAGCAGAGGATCCCCTGAATCATGACGAAGACCGCTAAATCGCTGACTCAAATCATGATTGAATTCGGTTAAGAACTGATCGACTCCCAGCGCATCCGTGAGTGCTATACCCAGCGCACCATGATATTCTTTCAACCAAACAGAGAGCGCTAATGCTTGAGAGTGTTTAATATCTGTGGCTAGTACTTGAAAAGCTTGTAGATATTCATGTGCCATCGTACCGATTGGGTTTAATCCAAGAGAATGAGCAAAAGCAAGATTGCTGGTACCAGCAAGACAGTGAGGCAATGCTTCTTGTAACGTTAGCAATACTTCTCTTTGCCATTCTTTGCTAAAGCGGCGCCTTGTACCAAAATCAGAGAAAGAAAAATCATAGTCTGTTGTATGATGCTTTATTTCTGTTATCTTGGATTGTAATCGTGCTCTTCCTTCGCTTAAAGAGTAATTGGGATAGTGCTTTTTGTAATAGCATTCACTAATGATCGCCAGTAATGGAACTTCAAATAAAATCGTATCTAGCCATGAGCCTTCAATGTGTATGCTTAAACTTGCTGTCTTTTGAATCGTTACTTGCTTGGGGTCGAGCTTGAGATTTTTTAAATAATGTATGAAATCTTCCGTGAAAAAGGGAAGATTCTTGAGATAATTGGCTTCTTGGGGCGTGAGTTGTAATTCACAAAACAGTTCCAGTTGCCTTTGAATATCGGCAATGAGTGTTGTTAAATCAATATTCTTACGGCAGGTAAATTCATAGCACGCAGTGACGGGCTTAAGCTGATGAAAAATGCATTGCATCATTGTGAATTTATATAAATCTGTATCTAGCAAAGAAGTAATCATAGGGCTAGACATCATTTTCTCGAGCTGCATAATTGTGTAGAAGAGGAGATGAGTATTGCGCCCTTTTGTTCCATAAGCTTAATGGCTTCTTGGGTTGTATGGGGGGATAAACCTCTGCAAGCACCTAAATTCAAAATGGTTTTAAAGCCTGCATGCAATAGTTGTAAAACGCTTGTTTTGACGCAATAATCTGTGGCCAGACCACCGACAATAACAGTGGTAATTTGATGCGCTATTAAAAATTCTATCAGCCCTGTACTCATGCGCTCGTGGATATCATGGTAGCACGCACCATAAGGGTGCATATCTGGCTCTACGCCTTTCCAGACAAAATAATCATAGTCTTGAGGATGAGGTAAACCTTCAATGAGTTTAAATCCTAAGCTACCAGGCACGCAATGTTGAGGCCATCGTACATCCACATTTTGATATCCTGAGATAGCTGAGAGTGTAGGTTGGTTTTGATTTGCTAACCAAACCGGATTTGCAGGATGTGCATCTTTTGTTCCTATTCTTAATTGTGCAAAAGTGCCTTGCTGATTGAGTTCATGGACAATTTCATGGCCCAAAGGGATGGGTAGCTCATTTGGGCAAATGGGCGTAAAGCTGTTTTGGGCATCCACATCTAAACTGGCAATATGGATTTTAGATTCTAATTCAAGCATGGTATTTCTCTTGACTTAGTGGCACACTGACACTAACATAATAATCTAATAATATAGTTATTTTGTCAAGTGTTTTGCATCGCATGCTTTTTTAATCAATTGATTTAATTAATAATAAGAGGGCTACGCTATGAAGCAGGTTGGTGTGTTAGGTGCGAGCTTTAATCCCCCTACTTTAGGTCACAAAAATGTGATTCTACAGTCTTTAGATGTTTTTGATCTCGTTATTCTGGTTCCGAGCTTAAAGCACCCCTTTAATAAAAAACTGGTCTCCAGCATACATCGGGTGGCTATGCTCAAAAGATGTATTGATGCTTTACCTGAAGTCTATCGCGCTAAAACAATGTTAATGAATGTTGAAGCCATGTTATTAGCCAACAGTCAGCAGCAATATATTTATACTTTTGATGTATTACAGAAATTACAGCGTTATTTTGAAATTATAGGTGAACCAGTCGCATTGCGATTTATTATGGGGCCTGATAATGCACAAAACAGCGTTTGGAAGAAATTTTATAAGCATGCAGAAATTGATAAACGCTGGCCACCTTTTGTTGTTAAGGAAAGTATAAAAGTCCACAGTGAGCAGGCGAGAACTTTAATAAAAACCTTAAGCCATAAACCCCACGAATTGAAAAATGCATTAAAACCTTTTTTAGAAGAGTCAATCATTCATTATATTCTTCAAAATAACTTATATGTTGAGTAGTGGCACTATGAGCAAGTCTAACTTACAAGTCTCTTTAGAAATTGTGCTCTTTTCACTCATTGCTGAAAAGTTACATGTCTATGTTCAAAATTGTGCTACGGCGCCTTATATTGATAAATATTGTTTGCCACATGGTGATATTTTATTTACAGAAGACAACACCATTGAAGAAGCCATTATGCGTACGCTTAAGGCATTACAATTTAAAAGCTTGTCTTATATAGAGCAAGTTAAAACCATTGGTGGTATAGCGCGTGATCCAAGAGGATGGTCTTTGGCGGTTGTGTATTATGGGTTTGTGGCTGTTGATAAAATGATTGATAGTACAAATATACAATGGATAGCCATTGACGACTTGCAAGCCAATGATTTTGCTTTTGATCATGCTTTGATTGTGCAAGAGAGTCATCAACGCCTTAAAAGTAAAGCTTTATATACTTCTTTGCCTGCATTTTTACTCCCAGAAGAGTTTACCCTTACTGATTTGCAAAAGGCATATGAAGCGGTGTTGGATTGTAAAATTGAAAAGAAATCCTTTCGTCGCAGAATGCTGGACGCGCATATTTTGGCAGAGACAGAAAAGGTGAGAAGAGCAAACCATAGACCTGCTCAAGTGTATCAGTTGATTGATCAAACGCCGCATATATTTAATCGCATCATAGAAGGGGCGCGGCATTAAATTAAAAAAAAGTCCATTGTTAAGCGCTGACTGGCATTAATGAGCGTAGCGAATGATTTTTTCCTCTACCAATTTTGGGCTACGGGATGCACACATTTTCTTTAAATAGTAGGATATATTGTGTCATGCCAGCGCAGGCTCATATGCGTCAACTTAAGGAATTTCTGGGGTTTGATATAGAATATTGCTGCCTATTCTTTGTTCGCAAAGCGAACATTTTCTCACTTTGTAAAGGGAGACGCTCGTGCAGCGTAGCTGCGACGAGCAGAGGGATTTAGCTTTTTGAACTTAGCTCCCAGCATAAATCCCCCTTGCGCACTTGTCAGTGCGCGTCCCCCTTCAAAAAGTGGGATTTTTTATTCGCTACGCTCATCTGGATAATTTCTGCCAATGAACGAAGTGAATAATTTTCTTCCCTTGATAACAAGGGAAGAGGCTTGCTTTAGCAAGCAGATGGATTTTTTTTGAATTGAATAATGATATATGGCACTCAATGATATGGTTTAGGAAGCTAAGTCCTTAAATTTGGTTTAAGCTTCTCTTCAGCTAATCCCTTTAATAGAATCCTCTGGTTGATTGAATACCAAGAGTTTTTGTATTGCAAAATTTGCAATAAATAAGCCAAACAGTGCTATTAATTTGCTGGCGTATACATTGGCTCCAAAATAAACAAGGCTTTGAATAAAGGCATATGAAAATACAAGATTGACAACACAAAGCAGCGCATATTTCAGTGCTTCAAATCTAAGATTTGCTTTGGACTTAAAGACCAATTCTTTATTGAAGAGGAAGTTACAGGTGCCAGAGAATAGTCTGGCAAGGGACTCGCTGACAAGTATATTGCCTGAGAGAAAGAAGGCTAATGAGAATGCTAAAAAATCGATAAGTCCACTGATTGCTGCAAAGACAAGGAAGCGCAAGAAGACAAAATAGATTTTTAAGGAATCAATCACAGGGTTAAAGTGTGAGCCTCTGTTCTGATCATTGTAAACGGTTTTAATAGTAAGTTCTTTCATAGTGAGGTTTTGTTTGGTTGCTTTGATCAACATGTCTAGCTCAAATTCATATCCATTGCTGGGTGTCTTTAATAAAGTTTTTAAGAAGGCGCTTGGAATGGCTCTTAAACCCGTTTGTGTGTCTTGTAGTGATTGTTGAATCAGTAATCTAAAGATTAATTTTGTTAGGTTATTACCGATGCGGCTTTTCCAGGGCACATCTTTGTCAAAGGCTCTTGCACCTAAGTAAAGAGATTGTGGATCTTTGCTAAAAGCAGTTGCAAGATTCATAATATCTTCAGGCAGATGTTGTCCATCCGCATCTGCGGTTAATACGCCGCGATGCGTGCTATCAAAATGAGTTAGAAAATGATTAAAGGCCGTTTTGAGTGCTTGTCCCTTGCCTAGGTTAACTGCATGTTCTAAAACAGTTACCTGAGGCAGCTTTTTTAAATGCGTAAAAATAGGGGCACATTTTTTATCTGACCCATCATTGACAATGAGGATCTTTAACGATGCATTTTTTAACAATGCTTCGACGAGCGTAATCAATTTTTGTTCCGGTTGATAAGCCGGTATTATGATGATGGGATACATAATTCTTCACTTACAACATTTAATGAAGTTTCAGATTGAGGTATTTCAACTTTTAATGAGAATTTCTCAGGTGATAGAAAATGATGCACATACTTGTTAAATTCATGATTAAACATGTGATCGGGAAATTTTATCTTATCAGAAAATACAGTGCCAATTGGAATATGCCTTCCTGTGCGAGTGACTATTTTGTCAAAATATTTGAAAAAAGCGTATGCATTATACTGATTTTTAAAGAGAACCTGCTTGTCAGATAAATCATCTGTAAAGTTGAGTTGATAAAATAATTTTGTTTCATCTTGGCTATTTTTTTCAACATGGAACAGATTTTTATTTTCTATCTTTAAAGAGGCTAAAAAGTTATATGCATTTTGACAATCTTCTTTGGTTGCAAAAAAAGCATGTCCATCATGTGTCATATGTTGTTCTACTGCCACAGGCTTTAATCGCATGGCTTTTAAGAACGCTAGAGGATCCTTCTGACGATACAGTACCCATGGTTTTTCATGGTTTGTATTCATTTGTGACAGGCCGTTGTGCACAATGATTTCATCATTGGGGAAATGCTCGGTAATAAGTGCTAGTATTTTATCAATAGTTTGCAACCCATGCAGTATTTCAGCGGTAATGCCGTCTGCCCCTTCTTTCCAATGGTGATGTTGAATATGAGCCAATGAATTTAAAAATAAAATAGAGCATCTAGGATTAAAGCGTCGTTTATATTTGATAAATAATAAGGTTGAGACATAGTCAAAAAATGAAATAAAAATATAAGGTTTTTTGCCACGCTTTAAGAGTGAGCCAAGCAAGCTAAGACAAGATGCGAATATCTTGGTTCCTTGGCCTGATGTAAATATAAAATGAAAGAGCTTGAGTGCTTGAGAAAATAGCGTACTTATTTTTAAGCTTCTATAGTTTTTGGATACATAACGAGGTAAATCCAGCAAATTGTTTAAGTCTTTTGGGTAAGCGTTTTCGCTAAACGTCCAAGGATCTGGTAAGAAAAATTGCACATTTTCTTTATTACGCCGTGCCCCATTCATGACACCCCAAATTCCGGTTGTAATATTATGATCGCTTAAGATTTCCCAGCTTTGAGCACATTGTAAATCAGGCAGGTCACCAAGATGTTTGATCTTATGTTTTTGGCTTTGTGTGCCAGTATGAATCGAGACCCACTGCACCCATGGTTCTAGGTAGCCGCTGTTGTAGCGATCATTGGTTTTATAATGCGCGCGATGTTTATTAAGTAACTTGCTTATATTAGGTAAGGAGTGTGCTTTAACAGCAGCTGTTAACAAATCAGTATTGAATTCATTGAGTTCTATGATTAAAACATTTTCTTTTGGGGGGCTACTCTCTTCCATAAAAAACCTTTGTTAGTTAATAAACAACATCATGTGCTTTTTAAGGCATATCATAACGTGCAATATAGGTGAAAGCCATGTGTTGTGACTATAAAATAAAATGCATTGCTGTGTGTCTTGATGTGGCTTTGTTTGACATTTTCTGTATTTTCTTTATAGTAAATTTTTTCACCAGGGGTGCTTTTTATCACGTGATAAAAGGCTGAGAAATACCCTTAAAACCTGCTCTGGTTAATGCCTGCGGAGGGAGAGTGATGTTGAACGATAGCGCTTTTGATTTCATAGGTTCTTCTTGATTGATTAAGTGTTGTAGATTCTACATTCATTTTTTTTTCTGCAATTTATTGAGGAAAGAAAATGAACAAAGAAATAAATAAAAATTTTTACAAGCTGATGCTTGTTACCCACCGACAAGATTGCCCTCTTGAGCAATATCTTATTTTTATAAAACGCTGTGTTGCTTTTGGCATTACGACTGTTCAATTGCGCGAAAAAAATGCGAGCCATCGCTTTTTAATTGAATTTGCTGCAAGGCTCAAAGAAATTTTAGATCCTCTCAATATTCCATTGATCATCAATGATCGCCTTGATGTGGCACTTGCAAGCAATGCTTGTGGTGTTCATTTAGGACAATCAGATGGTTCTGTTTTGCATGCTCGGGCAATGTTAGGAGCACATAAAATAATAGGCACTTCTATCAACTCAATTGAAAGGCTCAAAGCTGCCAATGATTTGCCTATTGATTATATTGGGATGGGTGCTATTTTCAGGACAAAAACGAAGCATAATGTCGTTAGACATTGGGGGGCGCAAGGACTGAATCAAGCTGCAAAATTAGCTCGTCATCCTATTGTTGCTATCGGCGGGATTACAACGAAGAACGTTGCTGATGTTTTGAAAAATGGTGCAAATGGCATTGCAGTGATCAGTGCTATTCATGATGCAAGTGATGCGCGAGAGGTAACGCAACAATTGCGTAAAAGTATTGATCTTAGATGTGATGGAAAATAAGATGCGGCATAAATGTTTGTCGATAGCTGGTTTTGATGGTTCAGGTGGCGCAGGCATTCAAGCAGATTTAAAAACCTTTTCTGCTTTTGGATGCTATGGTATGAGCGTTTTAACGGCATTGCCTGTGCAAAATACAATCGGTGTCAGGCGTTGTTATACTCTGCCATTGCAATGCATTGAAGAGCAGATGCATGCTATTTTTGAAGATATTGTACCTTGTAGTATTAAGATTGGTATGCTCTTTTCAGTGGAAATTATTCAATTGATTGCGCATTTTTTGGAAAAATATGCGAAAGATATTCCAATTGTTTTAGATCCGGTAATGCTGGCTAAGAGTGGAGATGCATTATTGCAAGTGGATGCCATCGATGCTTTGAAACAATATATTATACCATTATCCACAATCGTGACGCCGAATTTACCAGAGGCTCATGAACTCACTGGGTGCATGGGGGAGATGCCTGTGGTTGCCAATGTTTTGCTGTCTTTAGGTGCAAGCGCTGTTTTGCTCAAAGGTGGACATACTCAGGATGAGCATGCAAATGATTTCTATCTTGATAATACAGGAAAGTATCTTTGGCTAAAGAGTCAACGTCTCATATCCAATAATACACATGGCACAGGTTGCACACTGTCTGCGGCGATAGCCTCTTGTTTGGCCTTAGGTAAAGATTTACCAAGCAGTTGCCAGATAGCAAAGCATTATTTATTTCATGCATTACAAGCCGCACAGCTAAATTCTGTTGGCAAAGGGCATGGACCTGTGCATCACTTTTATCATATTTGGCCAACACTACAATGGTAGATTTTTGAGAATTCTGTATATTTAGGGAAGCAGTGTTTATCTATGTAGGTAGTTTTCTAAATATTTGTTGTCGTGACATACTAATAAGCTACAATTTACAGCCAGGATAGAAGATAATAGACAATATCCTTCTTTGGCTACAAACAGGAAGTTTCATGCAATCACTTTTATCTTATGGCTCACAAGAATTCTTATCAAAACCACTTTGGATGTGGGTTATCTTTTTGTCGATTGTTTTGGTGCTGATTGCGCTCGATTTAGGTGTTTTTAATCGTAAAGATAAAGAAATTGATATTAAAACAAGTCTACGAATGTATGCATGTTATTTTTCAATTGGTCTAGGCTTTGGCGGATGGATATGGTGGTACTTAGGACAAGCTGCCGCCTTTACTTATTGGACAGGGTTTGTTGTTGAACAAACTTTATCGATGGACAACATCTTTGTGATGTCGATGATTTTCACTTATTTTTCTATTCCGCGACAATATCAGCATCGGGTCTTGTTTTATGGGATCTTAGGGGTGATTGTTTTAAGAGGTACGATGATTGCCCTAGGTACTGTCATTGTAAGCCAGTTTCAATGGGTACTTTATTTGTTTGCACTGTTTTTGATATTTACTGGACTTAAAATGCTCGTCAAGCAAGGTGGGGAAACAGATATATCAAAAAATCCAATATTACGGTATTTAAGTAAAACTTCTTGGGTTACGTCAAAGATACATGGGCATAGTTTTTTTGTTAGAGAACAGAACCCTAAAACAGGTAAATTAGAGCTTTATATTACGCCTTTATTTGTAGCATTGATTATGATTGAAATTGCAGATGTTATTTTTGCGGTTGATTCTATTCCTGCTATTTTTTCGATTACCACAGATCCTTATTTAATATATACCAGTAATATTTTTGCAATCTTAGGGTTGCGCTCTTTGTATTTTGCATTGGCAGCAATGCTGAGTTATTTTGTGTATTTGCAGTTTACCTTAGCAATTATATTGATGTTTATAGGCTCAAAAATCTTTATCACAGAAGTGTTTGGTCTCGTAAAATTTCCGCCCATCGTATCGTTTCTGGTTACAGTAGGTATATTGCTGATAGGGATCATTCTGTCTATTGTAAAAGGCAGAAAGAAATAGCTGGTTTAATTGCTAATATTTGCTTGTTATGGAGAAAGGCTATTGCGCAATTGGTTTAAGAAATATGTGCCTTCTAAAACGATTAAAAATCATGAGGGTTTAAGTTGGATAAAAAACCGACTACATGATAGTAGTTTATGGCATCTGAATCGTCATTCAGTGGCGCGTGGCGTAGCAATCGGATTGTTTGTTGCTTTTATTCCATTACCCTTACAAATGCTTTTGGCTGCTGTGCTTTCTGTTTTTACCAGATCGAATTTACCTATTGCAGTTGCCTTAACTTGGGTTACCAATCCCATTACGTTCTTTCCTATTAATTATTTCATTTATAGGGTAGGTAAATGGGTCTTGAATGATCCAGTTACTACTTTCGTGATGAAAGATTTTGATTGGGAAGGAAAACATTGGAGTGAAATAGGATCTCACTTTCTGCATTGGTTGGAGAGTATGAGCGTCGCATTTTTAGTTGGCTTGCCCATTGTTGCTATTACTTTATCGATTTTAGGATACATTTTAATTCATGTTATCTGGAAAATGAGTGCTTATTATCGATGGTATCAACGAAAAAAACGTATTGAACGTAAGAAGAAATTGCGCCGTACAGGGCGCGATTAACATACTTGAAAGGACTGATAGTGCATGTATGATTTGTTTTTATTGTTTTTAGCAATATTATTGGTATTTCTGAATGCCTTTTTTGTGGCCGCTGAGTTTAGTATGGTTAAATTACGCCATACACGTGTGCAGGCAATTAAAAATCATTATGGGCTGCGTGGTCGCATATTGGAGCAGGTACATACGCATTTAGATGCCTATTTATCCGCTTGTCAATTAGGTATTACCTTGGCATCTTTAGGTTTAGGTTGGCTGGGTAAGCCTGCCTTTGCACATTTTTTACAATCTGCTTTTATCTTTGTTGGCCTTGAATCTCCAGAGTTACTTGATATTACGTCCTTTTTCTTTGCATTTTTTATCATTTCATTTTTACATATTGTTGTTGGGGAGCTGATGCCAAAATCATTGGCTATTCGTCAGTCTGAAGTTGTCTCTCTATGGACCGCAACGCCACTCTATGGATTTTATTGGTTAATGTATCCGGCTATTTGGTTGCTGAATTTATGTTCAAACTTCCTATTAAAAGTATTTGGTTTAGATGCGCAACATCATCATGAGAATGTTTATTCATCCAGGGAAATAAAAACAATTCTAAATGCGAGTCATATTCATGGAGAATTGACAGAAGACGAAGCGGATATTATAGAGCAAACAATGGATCTGGCAGATTTAGATGTGACTGAAATCATTCGTCCTGCAGAAGAAATGGTGATGATCGATATTACACAACCTATAGATGCTATTTTTCAAAAAATCATTGAGTATCGCTATAGTCGGTATCCTGTTTATGATCCTGAAAAGAAAGAAATCATTGGTATTATTCATGTAAAAGATTTGTTTGATGCTTTTTTACGTCAAGATAAAATTGTTGATTTAAGAAAGTTTATCAGGCCGGCCATTCGAATACCACATTATCTGCCGGCTTTAGATTTATTGCATAAATTTCGTAATGGTATGACGCATTTTGCATTAGTATACAAAGGTAAGCATGCATTGATAGGCTTTGTGACACTTGATAATTTATTACAAATCATGATTGGTCATATCAAAGATGAGTTTCATCGAACCCAAGATGATTGGATGCAAAACCAAGAAGGGCATATCATTGCAAAAGGTAAATGTACATTGTATGCCCTGGAGAAGGCTTTGGGCTGTGATATTACCGTTACTGAAGAAGAAAAGGATGTTAGTACTTTAGCAGGACTCATTATTGAGCGCATAGGTAAAATACCTGAAAAAGGTGAAACGATTCATTTTGCAGAGTTTGATGCGCTGATTGAAGAAGTGCAAGGTGCGCATATTAAAAGAGTGAAGGTTTTCTCTAAAATTCAGCCTAACATTAGTGAAGATAAACCAATCGCCTAAAATCCTTAAATTCGTAGATATTGATTGACTATACTTCAATCAATATCTGCTTTTTTGCGTAAAGGTTGATAAATGTTTTTATTCTTTAAGACTGAATAGCTTGACAAAATTTTTCTAAAACAATATTTCTGCCACATAAAATAACGACGTTATTTTTATCTCTATAGTTTTTAGACTGTTGCATAAGTCCAGCAACAGCCACAGCAGCAGCGCCTTCAATGATGATGCGTTTTTTTGCAGCAATGAGCCGCATGGCTGCTTTAATTTCAGATTCTTCAACCAGAATAAAATCATCAATTATTTTCTTACAAAGTTCAAAGGTAATAGAGTCATGTTCTACATTACCTGCAGTTGCGTCAGAGAGTGTTTCAGATTCTGCTACTTCAATTATTTTGCCTTGTGCGAGGCTGTGATGCAGCGTTGGGGCATTTTTCGGACTGCAAGCTATGATATTTATATCAGGATTGTAGGCTTTCAAATAAAGGCCTATACCTGAAATAAGCCCGCCGCCACCGACAGAGATAAAACAATTATCAATCGATTTAATGTCTTGGTTGAGTTCAATGCCCAGCGTACCTTGACCTGCAATGACCAGAGGATCGTTATAAGGCGAGATGTAGCTTAAATTTTCTTTTTGTGCGAATGCTCGGGCTGTTGTTTCTGCGGCAAGGCAATTTCCATCAACGGCAACAATCTTTGCGCCCAAACTTTGTATCGCATGTGTATTAAAAGTGTTAGCCGTTTTTGATAAGAAAACAGTTGCTTTATAGTGTGCGTATTTTGCTGCTAATGCAACGGCTAAACCGTGATTACCATTGGAGGCACAAATAATACCGCGCTCACCAATAGATTTATCCAAAGAGAGAATTTTATTTAATGCACCGCGTAATTTGAAAGAGCCTGATTTTTGAAGTTGCTCATGTTTCAGATAGACAGATGAACCAAAATGTTGAGAAAGTAAAATACTCTTTTCTGAATGGGTTTTACGAATAAAAGACTTAATTCTTGTGTGTGCAACTTCAATGTCGGATACAGTGATCATGATTTTTTGAGTACTGGTTAATGAAATAGGATTTAGTGTAATCATAATTACTCAAAAAACACAATCATGCATTGCTTGGTTGTTATTTTTGAATTAGAGCTGTCTTTCCAACTATAAAATTTGTGGGCTAATTCTCAGAAAAATAAATACTGATTCTTCCCTTAGCTATGCTTGTGTCGAAGCATCGGGGCTTAGAATGGAAATTATGTTTATAAGATGAATCATGTCGTTTTTATAACATTGTGATTATTATTGTGCGGCGAAGCATTTTTTTATATGCCATTCAAAAGTCTGTGTCCTAAAAATAGATCTTGTGAGTGCTTAAGATAGAACTTAGAATGCTGTTTCATTCAAAAGGACTGATATTAATTTTACTTTTGCGTCAACAAGGAACAGTGAGCGCATAAATCGATGATAGTCTTCATGCTTGAATTTTAAGCAATGTTGGATTGGGTTTTCACAATCTTCTTTACTCCCAAGTAAACTCCGGTTGTTCTTAGTTTTATGCCTCATTCAACACGTGCCAAATCAATTGTGGATATCATTTATAAATTTAATAATATGCAATCACGAGCGGAGATGAATTATGCCAAGATATATTATTGATCAAGCCGAACAAGATAGATTAAAAAAACTTGTTGCCAAAGCAAAACAACACGTTGATGAATTAAAAGAGATCAGCAGACCCAAAACAACCTTTGAATGGATGTCGGGGTTTTTTCCATTCAATTTATTTTTTAGCCAACCACTTAGACAAGTTTCTATTCCTTCGATGAAGATTGATAAAAAATTAGGTGAAATTTTCGAAAAAATGGATGAGAAAGCCTTCGATAATGTAGTGGCTTTACTAACAGAGCGTCGACTGATTACAGATGTGGAGCTTCTTGTACAAGCGTATCCAGAGAAATATGACTCTATGGCAGATCTAGTAGAATATGCGCAACAAGTTGCTGACTTGCAAGATGATATGCTTTTGCCTGAGAAATTACATATATTAAAAGCCTTTAAAACGCTTGTTTTATCTGAAATTCAAGATGCAGTACAAAGTGTTGCTGAAAGAATTCGAATTCGGAAAGATGCTGCTGAAATTGTTGCACAACAAATTCAAAAACTCGAAGATTCTATACAAGAAGATCAGTCAGATGCCCTTGCTAAAAATCAAGATTTTGTTGATGCTTTGAAGTTGCTGACTGAATTATATCCGCAAAAATATAGTAAACACAATGAATTGCTTTCTAAAGCAGAAGCTGTTTATTTTTCAAAAGAAGCTTTTAATAAAACTGCCTTGTCTATGCGTGAATTGAAAGCGCTTGAACAATCAGTGAAAGAAAATTTGCGAGACATAAAGCAGGCTAAAAGTTTGGATGATGCTTTAGTGATTTTGCGTGAAGATGCTGCACAGCAAAATCTTGCCACGGTTGCCAGTGTTTATCCAAAAGGTTATCAAGATTCCCATTTGGCTTTACAAAGTGCACAAAGTATTTTGGAACATAAGGGTGATTTTTTGCCTGAGGAAGAGCAGGTATTGCTTGACTCCTTACAAACATTAAATGCAGATAGAATTGCAGGTACCATTGCAAAAATAACATCTGTTTCAGATAAGCGAGAGCAAGCAAAGGCAAAAGCGCTTAGAGGTAAAGAGGCGATGCAAGTGGCTGTAACATTAGATGCATTGCTTGATATTGTTTTAGGTGATTTTTCAAATGATGCTCGCCTTCTCGCAGAAGCATACCCTAAAAAATATAATCGACTCGTTGCTTTTGTTGATGTCTGCAAAGACATAAAAGAAATGGCGCCTGCGCTTCTTTTATCAGAACAAAATATTTTATTAGAGGCATTACGTCCTTTAGGCTCCAGAGCTGCATTAAAAGCGTTTTCTGTTGTTTTAGAAAAAGTTAAGGAGCGTGAGGAAGCAGAAGCTTTCATTGCAAAGCGCATAGAGCAATTAGTGCAACAAAAGAGCCTGCTACAAGTGTTTAACTTTTTACAAGATAAATCTTGGCTAAATGCCTTGAAATTGCTCTCTGATTCTGTAGGCGGTAAATACAGTGAATATTTAAGCATTGCCCCTAAAGTGCATGATATTCAAAATTATCTTGATAACATGATTGATACTGAAAGGCATGCACTGCTTTTGGCCTTTAAATCGTTAAATGCTTCAGCAATTAACAATGAAATTCAAGGTGTTCTCTTTAGTATCGAGCGAAGACGAAATGCATTAGCACTTTTTGAACAGGTAATGCAAGCAGGCTCTGAAGCTACGCAATTAAGTGAAATGCTTACACTTCTTTTGCAGACGGATTTTGCCACTGCGCTTGCCGTGTTATGTAATGATTTTCCTCATTCTGCAGAATATTCAAATGTTCAAGCGCTGCTAATCTATGCAAATAAAGTAGATGCATTACAGCCCAATATGCTAGAGCAAGAAAAAGTAACTTTGCTTGAAGATTTTAAAAGCGTTGTACCAGAGGCTGTCGCAAAAACAGCAGAAAGTGTTATGCGCAATATTCAAAGAAGAATAGCTGCAGAAGAAAATGTGAACAAGGCAATCACTCTGGTTCAACAACCAAGAGCAGTGATAAATCAACCTTGGATCAATGCAGATAAGGACTTAAAGCAAAAGCTCGTATTTTTAACCAGAGAAAAACCAAGTAGTGATTTACAATCTCCATTTGAGGATTTATGCGTTAAAAAGAAATCTGCAGTGGTTTTTGGTTTTGTACCTAAAGATCATCGAGAAAGCACTTCATCTGTTAATGACAGCCCTGTTGCAAGTGAGGGGCTTTCACAAGTATCTGAAACAAAGAAGAAAAAAGCCTTTAAGTAATAGCGAGTATCGTTTTCCCTCAATTGCATGTATGTAATTGAGGGAAGGGGTAGTTGTTTTTCAATTTATGTTCATATTGTTTCCTTCTCTATAAGCTTTCCCCCTCTTTTTCATTAGAAAAAATGTTTTTTATAAAAAAATCAATAGCAATTAGTGCTATAGAGAACAGATTTTTTTTTTGCTCTAATCCGCAATTGAGTTAGTTAAAAAGAAAATTTCTGGAAATATGAGTAATGTTAAATTTTAGTGAAAGTGCAGTCGTTGAAAAAAAGGGGAATGATTGTACTAAAAGAAAAGCTAAACAAGCAGGCGATAGTGCAGCAAGACGGGGTTATAAACGAGCAACTGAAGCAAAACTTGCTAAGCACGGTTATAATAAAGAAGAGATAAAGATTTATTATGAAGGCTATGATAGCTATAAGATTTCTGAATCAGAACGGGAAATAAAAAGAGCAAACACAGTAGGCTATAGTCTAGCAAGAAATGGGGGTAAACAAGCAACAGTAGAAGAACTTGTTAATCGTGGTTACACTCTAGAACAGATAGCAGCCTATCATAAAGGCTACGATGGCTGTGTTATTTCTGAATCGGAACGAAAAATAAAAAGAGCAAAGGCAGCAGGCTATGGTGCAGCAAAGAAGAAGTGTAAACGAGCAACTGAAGAAAAACTTGTTAATCGTGGTTACACCCCAGAACAGATAGCAGCCTATCATGAAGGCTATGATGGCTGTGTTATTCCTGAATCGGAACGAAAAATAAAAAGAGCAAAGGCAGCAGGCTATGGTGCAGCAAAGAAGAAATATAAACGAACAACTGAAGAAAAACTCGTTAATCGTGGTTACACTCCAGAACAGATAGCAGCCTATCATGAAGGCTATGATGGCTGTGTTATTCCTGAATCGGAACGAAAAATAAGAAGAGTAAAGGCAGCAGGCTATAGTGCAGCAAAGAAGAAATATAAACGAGCAACCGCAGCAGGCTGTGGTGCAGCAAGGCGGGGCTATAAACGAGCAACTGAAGCAAAACTTGCTAAGCACGGTTATAATGAAGAAGAGATAAGGGTTTATTATGAAAGCTATGATAGCTATAAGATTTCTGAATCAGAACGGAAAATAAAAAGAGCAAACACAGTAGGCTATAATCTAGCAAGAAATGGGGGTAAACAAGCAACTACAGAAGAACTTGCTAATCGTGGTTACACTCTAGAACAGATAGCAGCCTATCATCAAGGCTATGATGGCTGTGTTATTTCTGAATCGGAACGAAAAATAAGAAGAGCAAAGGCAGCTGGCTATGGTGCAGCAAAGAAGAAGTCTAAACGAGCAACTGAAGAAAAACTTGTTAATCGTGGTTACACCCCAGAACAGATAGCAGCCTATTATAAAGAGTATGATAGTTGTACTAAAGCATATAAAAAGTATGATGAAACATTAGAGATGAATGCAAGTTCTAATATTGTTGAGAGAATAGAGGGGGAGCTTGATGTTAATAAAGAAGATGTTAATAGTTTTGGAGTTAAAGAAAAAGATTTAGTACTTTGGTTATTTAAAGAAATAGAAAGTATGAATGCTAAACGGGTTAGAGGCAATAATAGTGCGTGTGAATTATTGCCTTCATTGAAAAGAAAAAAATTATAAGATCTAATTATTCAGATGCATATGCAATTTCTTAAGTTTTTTTAAATCTTTATTTTTCAAAAATCAATAGCAATTAGTGCTATAGAAAACTGATTATTTTTTTGCTTTAATTTGTAATTGAGTTAGTTGAAAAGAAAATTTCTCGGAATATGAGCAATGTTAGATTTTAGTGAAAGTACAACCATTCAAAAAAAGAGAAATGATTGTACTACAAGAAAAGCAGGCTATAATGCAGCGAATCGTGGATATGAGAAGAAAACAATGGCAGCGCTTGTTGAGCGTGGTTACACTTCAGAACAGATAGCAGTCTATTATGAAGGCTATGATAGCTTTCGTGTTTCTGAATCAGAACGTAAAATAATAAAAGCAAAAGTAGCAGGTAATAGTGCGGCAAAACGGGGTTGTAAACGAATAACTACGGAAAAGTTTTCTAAGCGTAATTACACTCCAGAACAGATAGCTGCTTATTATGAAGGCTATGATAGCTTTCGTATTTCTGACTCAGAACGTAAAAGAATAAAAGCAAGAGCAGCAGGTTATAAATCAGTGAAGCGCGGATGTAAGAAGCCAACAACTGAAGCACTTTCTAAGCGTGGTTACACTCCAGCGCAGATAGCAGCCTATCATCAAGGCTATGATGGTTGTGTTGTGTCAAAAGCGGAGCATAAAGCGAAAACTCAAGAGAATCGGCCAGCAATTGTTGAGTTTACCTGGATCTATTTTAGCCCGCTTAAAGCGCCTGAGCCCATAGTATGGGATTATAATAGAGGCAGAAAGTCGAGAACAGAAGAAAGCTTTGCACCATTAAATGAACGTGTATCCAATGGCCGATTGTTGTTCAAGTAACATGGTTGAGCAACAGAAGTATTTTTGAATGAAGCAAAAGAAAAAGAACTTGCAGGCGATTTTAGAAAGAGTCTTCATTATTTGATTTGTTTTTTTTCGATAAACAGGATGTTAAAATAAATTTTTTGACTAACTTAATTTAATGGATTCAGCGCTGTTTACTTGAATAACAGAGAGCTTAAGGCCATACTTCGACGACTATTTTTTCGCCCCTGAGTTATTTGAGGAAAACCTTTATGGTATTTGGACTTAACTTGCTACCGCAAGATAATAAGTTTTTTACGCTTCTAAAAGATGTAAGTCGACTTTCAAATAAATCTGTTCACCTCCTTAAAGATCTCGCCATTGAAGAAAACAGAGACACAGCCTTTAAATTGGCACGTGAGATTGAAATAGCAAAGCACACAGCTAAAGATGTAACTTACGAAATTACAGAAATGCTGTGCCGTACTTTAGTAACCCCCTTTGATCACGAAGACATTCATCGCATTTCTAGAGGCTTGTACAAGACCTTAAAGATTTGTGAAAAAACGCAGGAACGATTGGTTGCGTTTCAGTTACGTCCTTTTCATAACGATCTCTTCAAATTAGCCACCAATATGGTTTCAGCCTCTGATGTGGTTCATGATTTGGTTACAGATCTAAAAATTTTGAAAGACAGTAAAGCAGTACATGATAAATGTGCTCTGATTCACAACATTGAGTCTGATACAGATAAATTATTCAACCAACTAACAATTGATTTGTATGAACATGAACAAGATTTTAAAAAAATCCTGATCCGCAAAGAAGTATATGGTCTTATGGAAGGGGTTGTTGATAGGCATCGAGATCTTGCCAATGTTATTTTAGAAGTCGTTTTAAAACACTCCTAAATTATGAAGTATCGTTAAAACGAATCAATGGATATTCTATGGAATTAGCTTTTCTGCTTTTTATCAGTATTGTTGTGCTTGCAATAATTTTTGATTACATCAATGGTTTTCATGATGCTGCAAATGCAATCGCTACCGTAGTTTCTACCAAAGTATTGTCGCCTCGTATTGCTGTTATTTATGGCGCTAGTTTAAATGTGGTTGGAGCGTTACTGGGAACACAAGTAGCAACCACAATTGGGACAGGATTGGTAGAAACGCAAGCTGTTACTTCACAAGTGTTATTATCTGCTTTGGTCAGTGCGATTGTATGGAATTTGTTAACGTGGTTTAAAGGGCTTCCTTCGAGTTCTTCGCATGCTTTAATGGGATCTTTGATGGGAGCTACAGCCTTTGCCGCAGGATCTAGCAGCTTACATTGGGATAAAATCATTGAGAAAGTTATTATCCCCACCTTTAGTTCACCAATTATTGGTTTGGTTTTAGGATATTTTGTGATGGTTGCCTTGTATTGGTTATTACACAAAGTCTCTTTGCCTATTGTGAATCGTTGGTTTAGTAAGCTACAGATTATTTCTGCAGGTTATATGGCTATTACACATGGTGCAAATGATGCGCAAAAGACCATGGGTATCATTGCATTGGCAGTTGCAACTTATTACCAAACCCCTTTTCATGTTTCTGCTTGGATCATTATTGTTTGTGCGCTTGCAATGGGCTTAGGCACTGTAGCAGGGGGATGGAAGATCATTCGTACAGTGGGTTCAAAAATGGTGAAGTTGAAACCTTTGCAAGGCTTTGCGGCTGAAGCAACAGGGGGTACGATCTTATTTTTAACAGCGCATTTGGGTATTCCTGTCAGTACTACGCATACCATCACAACTTCGATTATGGGGGTTGGTTCTGCGCAACGTTTTTCTGCTCTACGGCCTAAAGTGGTGATGAATATTATGGCCGCTTGGGTAGTGACTTTGCCAACAACTTTCTTTTTAGCCGGTGGGCTATTCTGGCTTATGCAAAAATGTTTTACTTTGCCTTAATCATTGCCGTTTAAAAGTGAGTATTACTCACTTTTAAACGCTGCGTCTCTCTGATATTAGTTGACAATATTGCTAACAATAACATTTTTTCTTTGTTGACATACATATCTCTGTATCGGTAAATTATAAGGCTTATATTTAAAGAATAAATCACTTTAAGTGCTATAAGAATTCTCTAAGGAGTAGAGGAAATCATATGAAGAAGAAAATAATCACCGTTGGTGCAATACTGTTTTCTTTGCTACTTGGATATCTTTTTTGGCCGTCTTCAAACACGCCACAAATGGCGGGAGGGGCTGGGCACGCGATTCCGGTCGGTGTCATGGATGTTAAAAATGAATCTGTTAGTTTATATACAGAGCTACCAGGTAGAACAGTACCTTATCAGATTGCAGAAATTAGACCTCAAGTTACAGGACTCATCAAGGATCGGTTGTTTGAAGAGGGAAGTAATGTAAAAGAAGGGCAGCAACTCTATCAAATTGATCCCGCACCTTATCAAGCTGTTTATGACAGCACAAAAGCAGATCTTGCAAAAGCAGATGCCAATCTTCAATCCGTGCAAGCTAAAAACAATCGCGTCAAAGAATTGTTAAAAAAGAATGCTATTAGCAAACAAGATTTTGACGATAGTATGGCTTCATTGGCTCAAGCTTATGCTGATATTGCAATTGCTAAGGCTGCCATTGTGAAAGCTAAGATTGATTTAGATTATACCAAAGTATATGCCCCCATTTCAGGTCGCATTGGTAAGTCGGGTGTCACAAAGGGAGCGCTCGTGACAGCAAATCAATCGCAATCATTGGCAACCATTACCCAACTCAATCCTATGTATGTTGATTTAACACAAGCAAGTGATGAGTTAATTCAAATGCGTAAGAACATTGAGTCGAAAAAAGAAACTCTCGTAGAGTTATATTTAGAAAAAGATTCTGCACCTTATGCAAAAAAAGGTGTTTTGCAATTTACTGATGTGACCGTTGATCAATCAACAGGCTCTGTGCAACTGAGAGCGCTGTTTCCTAATCCTGAAGGATTATTGTTATCTGGACTATTTGTACGCGCTAAGATAGAAACAGATGCTGTTGAATCCATTCTGATTCCTCAACGTGCTGCCATTCGTGGTCCAGATGGGCAGATGCGAGTATGGGTTGTTGATAAAGAAAACACAGTTAATCTTAGATTAGTGGCTATAGAGAAGGCTGTGGGGGATAAGTGGCTGGTAAGAGAGGGGCTTAACGCAGGCGAAACTATTGTTCTAGAAGGATTTCAAAAAATTGCGCCAGGTGCCGTTGTTGCTCCCACTTATGCTGAAGAGAATATGAAAAGTGCTATGAATATGCTTTCTCTACAAGGAGAGCATTAATGTCTAGGTTCTTTATTGATCGACCTGTTTTTGCGTGGGTCATTGCTATTATTATTATGCTTGCTGGCGCTATTGCCATTTCTAAGTTGCCCGTAGAGCAATACCCTGATATTGCTCCACCTTCTGTTGCGATTAATGCTGTTTATCCTGGTGCAGATGCAAAAACTGTTGAGAACAGTGTTACGCAAGTGATTGAGCAAAAACTGACAGGTATTGATAACCTGCGTTATTTTAGCTCAAATAGTTCTGACAGCATGGCAACCATTACGCTGACTTTTGAGCCTGAAGCGGATCCCGATATTGCACAGGTACAAACCCAAAATAAAGTACAAGCGGCGATACCTCAGTTGCCTCCAGAAGTGCAGGTGCAGGGCGTTACTGTTACCAAATCAAATGATAGCTTTTTACTTGTTGCAGGTTTCTACTCTGAAGATGGCTCCATTAGTGAGAAAGAATTGGGTGATATTCTTGCATCGAAAGTGCAAGATGCTGTTGCGCGTGTGAATGGGGTTGGTAATGTCACTGTCTTTGGTGAACAACATGCCATGCGGATCTGGCTCGATCCTAATAAATTATTGAGTTATAAACTATCTACTTTAGACGTTAGAAATGCGATTTCTACCCAGAATACAGATATTTCTGCCGGTCAATTAGGTGGATTGCCTGCTGTGCAAGGGCAACAGTTGAATGCAACGGTAACGGCTCAATCACGCCTAAAAACAGTAGAAGACTTTGAGCGCATTATTTTGCGTGTGAATACAGACGGTTCTCAAGTACGTTTAAAAGACGTTGCGCGTGTTGAGCTGGGTTCACAAGGCTATACACGTATTGTGCGTTACAAGCGATTGCCTGCTTCTGGTATTGCAATTAGCCTTGCAACGGGAGCAAATGCCTTAGATACAGCAGCAGCAGTAAAAGCAAAAATTAGCGAGCTGTCTAGTATTTTGCCAAAAGGGGTTAAAGTTGTTTATCCCTATGACACAACACCTTTCGTTAAACTTTCGATTCGCAGTGTGGTGGAAACCTTACTGGAAGCGGTTCTGCTCGTATTTTTGGTGATGTATTTATTTTTACAAAATTTTAGAGCAACGCTTATTCCAAGTATTGCTGTGCCAGTTGTTTTATTAGGCACCTTTGCCGTTTTACTTGCTTTCGGATTTACCATCAATGTATTAACTATGTTTGCAATGGTATTAGCGATAGGTCTTTTGGTAGATGATGCGATTGTGGTGGTTGAGAACGTTGAACGTATCATGAGTGAAGAGGGTTTGCCGCCTAAGGAGGCCACCAAGAAATCAATGGATCAGATAACAGGTGCATTAATTGGTATTGCGCTTGTGTTGTCAGCTGTTTTTGTACCCATGGCCTTTTTTAGTGGTTCTGCAGGCGCAATTTATCGACAATTTTCGATTACCATTGTATCCGCAATGACACTCTCTGTGATTGTTGCCTTGGTTTTATCGCCTTCTTTATGTGCAACTTTTTTAAAACCGATTGAAAAAGGACATAGCGAACTAAACACAGGCTTTTTCGGTTGGTTTAATCGAAATTTTAATAGAGGTCGCGATATGTATCAGAAAGGTTCTGGATACATTGCGCGTCGTGTGTTTCGATTCTTTATCATTTATGCTGTTTTAGTCGGTGGACTAGCCTTCTTATTTATGAGATTACCCACCTCATTCTTGCCTAATGAAGATCAAGGCATTATGTTTTTAATGGCGAATACACCCGTTAGCTCTACTGCTGAGCGTACTTTAGAAAGTGTTGAAAAAATAGAAGACTATATTCTTGCAGAGGAAGATGAGAATGTAGATCACTTGTTTACGGTGGTTGGCTTTAGTTTTGCTGGTGTTGCACAAAATGCCGCTATTGGTTTTGTGGGCTTAAAAGATTGGGATGAGCGCAAAGACCCCTCACAGAGTGTCTTTGCCATTGCAGGACGCACAATGGGAGCGCTCATGCAAATCAAAGATGCCATTGCTTTTGCTTTTTTCCCACCTCCTATTCGTGAATTAGGAAATGCCTCTGGTTTTGATATGCAGCTTGTTGATAGAAATAATATGGGGCATAAAGCTTTGATGGAGGCACGTAATCAAATATTGGGCATGGCTGCTCAGAACCCCATGTTGATGGGGGTGCGTCCAAATGGCTTAGATGATGTGCCGCAATACAAGATTAACATTGATACAGAAAAGGCAAGCGCGATGGGCTTATCACTTTCTGATATTAATCAAACCTTGCAAACTGCTTGGGGCTCGGCTTACGTTAATGACTTTTTAGATGATGGGCGTATCAAAAGGGTATATCTGCAAGCAGATGCACCTTATCGCATGCTTCCAGAGGATCTGAAAGATTGGTTTGTGCGTAATAATAAGCAAGAAATGGTTCCGTTTAATGCCTTTTCAACAGCAGAATGGACCTATGGCTCTCCTAAACTTGAGCGCTTTAATGGTATTGCTTCTGTCAATATTCAAGGTGCGACTGCTCCTGGTGTGAGCACAGGGCAAGCAATGGAAGAGATGCAAAAAATTGTATCAAATGTCCCAGGTGGTTTTGCTATCGAGTGGTCAGGTTTATCCTATGAAGAACGATTGACTGGGGCACAAGCACCGGCTCTTTATGCTTTGTCCATTATTGTTGTATTCTTAAGTTTGGCTGCATTGTATGAAAGCTGGACTATTCCCTTTGCTGTGATTTTAACGGTACCGCTTGGCATTATTGGGGCAGTTATTGCGACGAGCGTCAAAGGGCTGAGTAATGACGTCTATTTCCAAGTAGCATTACTGACCACCATTGGTCTATCTGCTAAAAATGCCATCTTGATTGTAGAATTTGCCAAAGAGCTGTATGAAAAGGGGCATGGCTTATTTGAGTCTACCATGATGGCGGCTAAGCTACGTTTTCGGCCTATTTTGATGACTTCCATGGCCTTTATTCTAGGTGTTACACCACTTGCCATTGCAAAAGGTGCAGGTTCTGCAAGTCAAAATGCAATTGGTATTGGTGTGATGGGCGGGATGATAGCGGCAACAACGATTGCTATTTTCTTTGTGCCCATGTTTTATGTTGCGATACAAGGTCTTTCTAAAAGCAAGCGCGAGCATCAATCGCCTTAGTTCCACTTTTTTCACATTCTCACACGGGCAGCATGGTCTGTTGTCCGTTGTGGTTCATAAACTGATGAGGGATCCCCACGAATTAAGAATTTGTCGTTGCGAGCAAAAGACGCAGGAAAAAGGTGAAATAAGAGATACACTATCACGTCTTTTGCGTGGCAATCTATCTTGACGTCTTTCTTACCACGCTCTTCTTAAAGATTTCAGGATAGATTGCTTCGCTTTAGCCGTGATATTTTTGTGTTTTTTCAATCAATTATAGATGGCTTCCGCTCGCAATGACGAACCTTTATTCGGAGGGGGGATTCCTCAGTGCATAAAGGAGATGGCTTATAAGCTGGCTACCATTGTTCGCTGACAGACGCTTGATAAAAATATTCATTGATTCTATTTTGTGTGCTTTCCGTAATAGTGGATGGAAGTGCTGTGAGAGGAAACCATTTTGCTTGTTTGATCTCAGCAGATAATACGGCATCCTGATCAATTTCAAAATCAGTGGTCACAAATAAAATAGGGTAATCTGTGACGCCATGAATATCATGGTAATAAATATTAAAAATATTTAATGTTTTGGTTGCAATGACGCCTGCTTCTTCGAATAACTCTCGCTTTGCTGCTGCATGCATCGATTCGTTACGATGGACGCCGCCCCCTGGAAAATGCCACCCCTCCACATAGGTGTGTTCAACAAGCAAAATTTCATTTTTTTGATTAATCACTAATATGCGTACACCTACACTAGAAGCGCCGAGCCAACTTTGTAAGGTTCGGTGGCATTTGATGAGTGTTTGGAAAAATAGATGTCGTAATTGCATAAAAGAGTGCTAAGCTGTCATGTTGTTTTCGGGGCTTGCTTTTTCAAAGGCAGGGAGTGCTAAGCATCTTGCTTCGATATCTGTTAAGAGAGAATAGGTATGTAATGGAAATTCGAATCTTCTGGCATTATAGAGCTGAGGAATAAGGCAAAGATCGGCAATTGAGATTTGATTACCAATACAAAAATCACCACTGAGGTTTTCAATTTGTAGAATGCTTTGGATAGCCTCAAAGCCTGATTTGAGCCAATGATGGTACCATTCGCGTTTTGTATCTTCCGATTGTTTGAGTGTCTGTGTTATGTACTGCAAGACTCTTAAATTATTGAGTGGATGAATATCGCAAGCAATTGCACAGGCAATGCGCCTGGCTTGTGCGCGTAGCTCAATCGTTTGAGGTAAAATGGCAGGGCTAGGATATTGCTCTTCAAGGTATTCTAAGATAGCTAAGGATTGGGAGAGCGTTATCGAATGCTCAGTATCATGTAGTGCAGGCACTAAGCCTTGAGGATTGAGTTGTTTAAATTCAGTTGTGTGCTGTTCTCCACCATTCTTGATTAAATCAACCGGAATTGCTTGATAGTCAAGACCTTTTAGGTTAAGCGCAATGCGTACACGATAGCATGCAGTAGAACGATAATAATCATGTAATGTTAGCATTGCGCGCTTCCTTAAAATCAAATATTTGGACTATATAGTCTTCGCACATGAGTTTTCGGGGGTGTTGTCTTCGCTCTCTCGCAATCCTCATGTACTTTTATGGGAACGAAGGTTGCTCGAGGCTTGACGCCTACCCGACATTGTGCCCCTTGCGGGTAAAAATCATGTGTTGTGACTATATTTCTCAACACGTTGCTCAATCGCACCAAAGATACTTAATTGATCTTTATCGAGCATTTCAATGCGTATAGAGTCGCCAAATTGCATGAAATTCGTTTGTGCATGTCCCGATTCTAGAATCTCTAGCATACGTTTTTCAGCAATACAAGAAGAGCCTTTAGAACGATCCATATTAGATACTGTGCCTGAGCCAATGATGCTGCCAGCTACCAAGGGTCTCGTTTTGGCGGCATGTGCGATGAGGGTAGGGAAATCAAAGGTCATATCAATGCCAGCATTGGGGGAGCCAAATAATTTTCCATTCAACGTACTTAAGAGTGGTAAATGTACTTTCTTTCCATCCCATGCTTCTCCCAACTCATCGGGTGTTACTGCGACAGGGCTAAAAGTGCTTGAAGGTTTGCTGTGAAAGAAACCAAAGCCTTTTGCTAATTCTTGTGGAATGAGGTTGCGTAATGACACATCATTGACGAGCATCAATAATAGAATAGACTGCTCAGCTTTGTGGGCTGAAACACCCATAGGCGTGTCATTGGTGATAACCGCAACTTCTGCCTCAAAATCAATGCCCCATGCTTCATCCGCTATTTGGATAGGTTGATGGGGCGCCAAAAAATGATCGGACCCCCCTTGATACATCAAGGGATCGGTCCAGAATTCTTTGGGTAATTCTGCGCCACGTGCCTTGCGTACCAATTCAACATGGTTTACATAAGCGCTACCATCTGCCCATTGATAGGCTCTGGGTAAAGGTGCGTGCGCTTGTGTGGGGTTAAATTCAAATGCATTTGCCAGCATATTTTTATTCAATGCTTGATAAATTTCTTGTAAATGGGCTTCGGTTGTATGCCAATTATCTACAGCATATTGTAGTGTATGAGCAATATCCGGGACTCGAACTGCTTTTTTTAGGTCTTTAGAGACGACGACTAATTCGCCGTCTCGGGTATTGTTCTGTAATGTTGCTAATTTCATGACAACCTCAATAATTACGCTTTTTCTGTTAATACACCGCGACGAATTTGATCGCGCTCAATGGCTTCAAACAAGGCTGTGAAATTACCTTCTCCAAACCCTTCATTGCCTTTGCGTTGAATGATTTCAAAGAAAATAGGGCCAATCACATTTTCTGTGAAAATTTGCAATAATAAGCCTTCTTTTGATTGTACAGAGCCATCAATCAATAAATGATTTTTCTTCATCCGTGCCACATCTTCTTTGTGTCCTGGAATTCTTTGTTCCAGTGCTTCATAGTAGGTTGCGGGTACGCTTAAGAAATTAACTTGATTTGAACGTAATTGTTCGACAGACTGATAGATATTTTCAGTTGTGAGAGCAATATGTTGAATGCCTTCACCTTTATATTCTCTGAGATATTCTTCGATTTGAGAAACATTATCTTTAGATTGATTTAAAGGTATTTTAATTTTTCCACAGGGGCTAGAAAGTGCACGACTGGTAAGGCCAGTTATCTTTCCTTCAATATCAAAATAACGAATTTCGTAAAAATTAAAGATTTTTTCATAGAATTCAGCCCACGTATCCATTTCTCCTTGATGTACATTATGAGTTAAATGATCGATGACATTCAATCCAGCCCCTTTGGGATGTTTGTCAATATTTTCGAAATAGGTAAAAGCAGGATCGTAGATATTTTTATTGTCGTTGTACTGATCGATAAAATACAACAAGCTATCACCGATGCCGTAAATAGCATACCAGCCATCAATACTTACATGGGTAGCAGATTTTGCACCTAATTTTATTGCGCGTTCATATGCAAATTTAGCGTCTTTTACTCTAAAAGCCATTGAGCATGCGCAAGGGCCGTGGGCTTGATGGAAGGTACTTGCGTAACTGTTTGTTGTTTTATTGAGTAGAAAATTAATATTGTTTTGTCGATATAAAATAATATCTTGTGTTTTATGTTGTGCGATAGGTGTAAACCCAAGCGTGCGAAACAGGGTTTCAAGTTGTTGTGGATTTGCGCTTGCAAATTCCACAAACTCAAAGCCGTCTAATTGCATTGGGTTGCTTGGTCTTTCTTGTGTATGGCTTCTTAATTCAGTTTTCATATTCAGCTCCGTGCCAACTGACTAACATAATTGTTATTTTTGTAACCATACCCTAGAGCAAAAGCGATAGAGATGCCAAGTACTTTGCTTCATGCGTTGCAGCATTTTTGTTATAGCCTAATTTTGCTTGCATTAAGCACATCTTGCGGGTAGCCTGCTTAGGTTTATTGTTGTAGTAGTAGATAACTAAATAGGTTTTATTGCATGAAATTGGATGCTCTCAATCGAATCTTTGGTGGCGCGCTATTGGTCGCTGGTACGTGTATTGGCGCAGGGATGTTAAGCCTACCTATATCAACCGCTGCAGGTGGATTTTCTGCCTCTGTTGGTGCTTTTCTCTTTTCTTGGCTAATGATGACCTTTACCGCATTTTTAATGTTAGAGATTTCTTTGTGTTATCCAGAAGAAACCAATTTAATCACAATGGCTAAAACAACCTTAGGAAAATGGGGCGCCATTATTGCTTGGGTTTGTTATCTATTATTTTTATACTCATTGATGGGTGCATATACATCAGGGGCAAGTGGAATACTTGCAAAAGTCTATACTAAGCTGGGTATTCCTGAATATTTTAGTTTACCAACCTTCGTTGGTTTTTTTTCATTGGTTGTTTACTTAGGTACGCGTTGGGTTGATGGTGTCAATCGCGTCATGATGATTGGTCTCATTGTTGCTTATTTAGCACTTGTGGGCATTACTGCACCTAAAGTTGACTGGAATTATCTACAAAACGGAAATTCTAAATACTTGTGGGCAGCAGCACCTTTGCTGGTTACCTCTTTTGGTTTTCATTTACTCATACCCAGTCTTAAGAATTACATGCATGGCAATGTAAAAGAATTAAGATTTGCAATCTTTTGGGGAAGCTTGTTGCCTCTAATCGTTTATTTATTTTGGGAATTTATCATTTTGGGCACTGTGCCTTCCAAAGGTGCAGGTGGTTTGATTGCCATGAATCAAACGGAACAACCTGTTGTGAGCCTAACGCATGCCTTAAGTGTTGCTTTATCCAATACATGGATTACATTACTGGCTCGTATATTTGGATTTTGTGCCATCCTTACCTCATTTATCGGGGTTGCTTTAGGATTATTTGATTTCTTAGCAGATGGTTTTCATATACAGAAGAACACGCGTGGTAAATTACTCTTAGCAGTGATGACTTTCTTGCCACCTGTATGCTTTGTTATTTTTTATCCTTCAGGCTTTTTATTAGCTTTGCGATACGCAGGTGTATTTGCTTCGATTTTATTAGTTTTATATCCTGCCATCATGGTATGGCGTAATCGTTACTCTCTTAAATCAGCTGCGCCCTATAGAGTGATTGGGGGACGTGCTTCCTTGATCTTGGCTATTGTTTTTGGTGCGAGTGTGATTTCTTTAGAAATATTACAAGATTTAAAATGGCTTCCCATGCCGATAAGTTCAATGGGCGATCCATCTTTAGACACTTATGAAGACTTAGATTTAGATATATAGTAGTAATTTAAATAATCAGGTAACCCCATGAAAAGTAATTTAATGAAACTTGCAAACCCATGTATATTTGATATTAACCCTTATCAACCAGGTAAGCCTGTTTCAGAGTGTCAGCGAGAGTATGGTTTGAGTCAGTTTGTTAAATTGGCTAGTAATGAAAATCCATTTGGGCCAAGTCCCAAAGTCATTCAAGCGATTCAAGAGGCATTGCCACACATTGCATTATATCCAGATAGCCATGGTTTCGAGCTTCGAAAAGCATTGTCAGAAAAATATGATGTGGCCATCGATAATTTGATGATAGGCAATGGCTCAGAAGAAATTTTGCGTATGCTATTACAGGCCTTTATTGTGCCTGGCCAAGAAGTGATTTTTGGTCAATATTCATTCATGGGCTATGAGATTTTAGCCAAGAGTGTTGGTGCTCAGGTGACAAAGGTTCAAATGCCACGTTGGAAAATGGACTTTAATGAAATCCTAAAGGCAATATCACCTAAAACAAAAATGATATTGTTAGCAAATCCCAATAATCCAACAGGTACTTATGTGAACGATGAAGAGTTGAAAAGCTTTTTAACACGTTTGCCTTCAAATGTACTGGTGGTTTGTGATGAGGCGTATTATGAATATATTCATAAAGCAGATTATCCGCAAACACATGGTTGGATTGCAGAATTTCCTAATTTAATTGTTACTCGAACTTTTTCAAAAGGCTATGGTTTAGCGGGATTAAGAGTGGGGTATGCAATGGCGCATGAAGAGATCATTGCGCTTGTGAATAGAATTCGCCAACCCTTTAATGTAAATACTTTAGCGCAAGTAGCGGCGCTGAGCGCGCTAAAAGATCAAGAACATCTTGAATATTGTATTAAAAACAATGAAATAAATAGAGATAAATTATGTGCAGGTCTAACGGATATGGGGATTTCTTATATCCCCAGTGAGGCTAATTTCCTCATGATACATGTGAAAACAGATGGTTTTGCCTTACATGAAACACTGCTTAAAATGGGTATTATTATTAGGCCGCTTCGTTATTATCAGCTGCAATATTACGTTAGAGTAAGTATAGGTCTGGAAGAAGAAAATAATTGTTTCTTAAATGCGCTTGAAAAAATTGGTTTAAGGGAGAAAGTATTGTGACTTTATTGGAAAAACATTGCCAGGCTTGCGAGGGTGGTGTAGCGCCATTGACAGTAGATGAAGCAAATAAATATCTCAAAAAAATATCAGGCTGGACATTAGAGAATGATAATAAGGCAATTGTTCGTCAATTTGCCTTTAAAAATTATTATCATACAATGGCTTTTGTAAATGCGATTGCTTATATGGCGCATTTTGAAAATCATCATCCCGATTTACAAGTGTCTTATAATAGTTGCACAGTATTGTATACCACACATGCTATTGGTGGATTATCTGAAAATGATTTTATCTGCGCTGCTAAAGTAGATAAATTAAGAGAGCAGGGTAAGTAAAAATCATATTAGATGAGCGTAGCGAATCAATTTTCTTTCTTTGTTGTCAAAGAAAGAGGCACTTTTAAGTGCAGAGAAGGATTTTTAAAATAAATATTCTAAAATCCATCTGCTCACTAACGTGAGCTTCTTCCCTTGATTCCAAGGGAAGAAAATTATTCACTTCGTTCATTCTTTAGATACCGCAATATAAAAATTAAATGCGAAGAGTATATCAACACTTCGCCTCATCCGACTGCTCTTTAGGCGGAAACAGTGGTTTGTGCATCCCTAATTTTCTCGCTTCTTCTATCAAGGCTAATAAATCAGAATGTAAGCTTTTAAACAAAGCATCAAAATTTGGAATCACGAAATACACAGATTGGAAGATATCAATGCGATAAGGGGTGCGGAAGGCATCAAGTACATTGAGTGGCTTGCGTAGTGGCTTATCGCTTTCTAAGGCATATTTTGTTTCGCCATAGGAAGAGAGGATACCACCACCATAAATGCGTAGGCCTTGCTGCGTTTGAATCAGACCAAATTCAATGGTAAACCAATAAAGTCTGGCCAGCATGACGCGGGTTGCATGATCAACTGAAAGACCAATTTGTGCATATTCGTGCATGAAATCAGCATAAACAGGTAAGCTCAATAAAGGGCAATGTCCAAATATTTCATGGAAAATATCAGGTTCTTGTAAATAATCCATCTCTTCGCGGGTGCGTATGAAGGTCGCGGCAGGGAATTTCTTATCTGCCATTAGTTTAAAGAAGGTTTCAAAATCAATCAGCGCTGGGACGGAAGCGACCTGCCAACCTGTTAAGTCTAATAAGCGCTCGTTCACTTCAGGTAATTGAGGAATTTTATCTTTGCTTAGCCCAATTTTATCAATACCCTCCATATATTCTTGGCAAGCACGATTTTGAATATTGTCGATCTGACGAACGTACAGATCATGCCAAATCACTTCTTCTTCATCAGTATAATTTACCCAGCCTTTGGCATCTGGTATTTTTGAGATATATTTTGATTTTTTCATTTTTTTGCCTACAACCTAAGCAAATCTTATTTCTGGCACATGCGCTGGAATGACTAATTCTCCCGCAGTAAGTTGCTTGATTTCATCAATACTGACATCGGGGGCACGTTCTAATAAATAGAAAGCACCGTTTTTAATTTCAAGTACTGCCAAATCAGTGACGACTTTTTTGATGCAGTTAACGCCAGTCAGCGGTAGTTGGCAATGGGGTAATAGTTTGGATTCCCCTTGTTTATTGGCGTGATTCATGGCAACGACAATATTTTGTGCACCTGCCACCAAATCCATCGCACCACCCATGCCTTTGATGAGTTTCCCGGGCACCATCCAAGAAGCAATGTTACCATTTTGATCGACTTCAAAAGCGCCGAGCACGGTTAAATCAATGTGTCCACCACGAATCATGGCAAAACTATCGCTGGAAGAAAAGAAGCTAGCACCAATAGCTGTGGTGACTGTTTCTTTGCCTGCATTGATTAAATCAGGATCAAGGCTTTCTTCCGTAGGGTATTCACCCATGCCCAGCAAACCATTTTCAGATTGTAGACATACTTGCATGCCTTGTGGGATATAGTTCGCAACCAGCGTTGGGATCCCAATGCCTAAATTGACATAAAAGCCATCTCGTAGTTCTTGCGCGATACGCATTGCAATTTGTTCTCTATTTAGTGGCATATCTGTACCTTTGATTATTTAATTATTATTTTTTTAATGTTTTTCGCTCTATACGTTTTTCAAAGCTACCTTTGATGATCCTATTAACATAGATGCCAGGCGTATGGATAAAATTAGGATCAAGTGTACCTGCTTCAACAATTTCCTCTACTTCAGCAACCACTATTTTTCCTGCGGTTGCCATCATGGGGTTAAAATTCATTGCAGTTTTACGATAGATCAGGTTACCCATTGTGTCTGCTTTATAGGCTCTAATAATAGCGAAATCTGCGGTAAGCGATTCTTCCAAGATATAATGTTTGCCATGAAATAGTTTGACATCTTTGCCTTCGGCAATCGGTGTACCGTATCCTGTAGGAGTATAAAAAGCGGGGATGCCAGCGCCACCTGCACGAATTTTCTCTGCGAGTGTGCCTTGTGGCGTTAGTTCAACTTCCATTTCGCCACTCAGAAATAACTGTTCAAATAAGTTGTTTTCACCAACATAAGAAGCAATCATTTTCTTTATTTGACGTTTTTCTAAGAGTATACCAAGACCGAAACCGTCAACACCGGCATTGTTAGAAATACAAGTTAGCCCTTTGGTGCCCATCTCATATATTTTTTTGATGAGTCCTTCAGGAATGCCGCAAAGACCAAAGCCACCCGACATAAGTGTCATATTGTCAGTGAGACCTTGCAGCGCTTCATCGTAACTATTTACTACTTTATTAAACCCTGACACAACTTTTCTCCTAGTTTAATGTGTGCATTATTTTTTGCTTAGCAAAGCATTTGCCACTTTCGATCGATTCTTTATGTTTAATGCATCGCAAATATATTGTCCTGCATTGATTAATTTTTCCAAATTTATGCCGGTTTTTAAACCCATTCCATGTAACATATATACAACTTCTTCTGTTGCGACGTTACCACTGGCACCTTTTGCATAGGGACAGCCGCCTAATCCACTAACAGAGCTATCAATGATTCTAATGCCTTCTTCCATACAGGCGTAAATATTGGCTAAGGCTTGTCCATAGGTGTCATGAAAATGAACTGCAAGCTTCTCAATTGGAATGCTTGATTTAAGATCACGAATCAGAGATTGCGCTTGCTTAGCTGTACCCACACCGATGGTATCACCAATGGAAATCTCGTCGCAGCCTGCGTTATAGAGCGCATTTGCAACATTCAATACTTGAGTGGGTGCTATATGGCCTTCATAAGGGCAACCTAAGACACAAGAAATATAGCCGCGTATCCATTGTTTCTGCATTTTGGCTTGCGCGATCACTTGTTTAAAATTATCTAAACTTTGCGCGATGCTACAATTGATATTTTTTTGCGAAAAGCTTTCTGAGGCTGCTGCAAATACAGCAATGGAATCAGCTCCCACTGCTGTTGCATTGCTAAGACCTTTTTCATTTGGCACCAAGGCAATGGTACGAACCCCAGCTACTTTGGATAATTGCATGACCAGTTCTGTATGATCTGCCATTTGAGGCACCCATTTGGGTGACACAAAGCTAGTGACTTCAATGGTTTTTAAACCTGCATCCATGAGCTTGTGAATTAAATTGAGCTTTAACTCTGTGCTTAATATGCTTTTTTCATTTTGTAGTCCATCGCGAGGACCTACTTCAACTATCTTAATCATTCTATTATTCACTATATATTATCATATTCTATCAGCTCTGAACCTTCGATAACCTGATCACCCATATTAAAATGAATATTCTTTATTTTGCCTGATTTAGGTGCTGCAACAGTGTGTTCCATTTTCATGGCCTCAAGTGCCAGCAATTTCTCACCTTTATTAACTGAATCGCCGATTTTCTTCCAAATTTTTGTAATCATACCCGGCATAGGGGATATAATAATATTACCGTCATGCTGTTCTGTTTTAGTAGAATGATCAATATGTGCCAGATCGTTAAGTTGATATAGATGTCCTTGATGTATTAAAGATAGTTGTGCATTTTCTATAAAATAAGATATTGAACGCCAACTATTTTCAAATTGATAACTTAAAATATTGTCATCAACTGTTCCTGAGATTTCAAATATACTTTCAAACAAAGGGCAGGATAGTTCTAAACTTGTCTGGGTATGCGTTATCTGTATCGCAATGCTTTGAGATTGATATTCAAGCAATAGCATTTCTTGAGCTTTAAGATTAATCCTAAAGGCATTCTTCTTATCCCAAAGCGTATTGTCTGCCGTGTTTCTATTTAATATAAAAACCAGGCAAGCTGCTGCAAGTACTTCTTTTGAAAGTGTAGGCGCCGCGCAAAGATATTGTGATAAATTTCTTTCTAAATGCTGCACATCTAAGCCTTCTGCAAAAGCATGACTTAGTAACAGACTTTGCAGGAAACTAATGTTGTTTTTAATGCCGATTATTTTGAAATGATCTAAGGCATCGGCCAATAAGTGAATGGCTTTGTCTCTATTTTCGCCCCAGGCAATCAACTTGCACAGTAGTGGATCAAAGTAGATGCCAATACTATCTCCTCGTTGAATACCTGAATCTAGGCGTACATTCTGAGAATCTTTATAAAATAAATGCTTTATCTTTCCTGTTTGCGGTAAAAAATGTTGTTCTGGATCTTCAGAATAAATTCTTGCTTCAATGGCGTGTCCTATTTGCTTGATATTTTTTTGTTGCAAGGGGAGTGCTTCGCCTTGTGCGACTTTAATTTGCCATTCAACAAGATCAAGTCCGGTGGTCATTTCTGTCACAGGATGTTCTACTTGCAGTCTTGTATTCATTTCCATAAAATAGAAATGATGATCTTGAGAAACTAAAAATTCAATGGTACCTGCACCTGTGTAATCAATAGCATGGGCAGCTTGAATGGCGCTTTGATACATTTGCTCTTTGAGTGCTTGAGATAAATGAATCGCTGGAGTCTCTTCAATCACTTTTTGATGTCGACGTTGATTCGAACAATCACGCTCAAATAAATGCACGCAATTGCCATGGCTATCTCTGAAAATTTGCACTTCAATGTGGCGAGCGTTAATTAAATATTTTTCTACAAACAAACTATCATTACCAAAGGCATTTTGACTTTCTTGTTTGGCTTGACGTGCTGCTTCTTCAATTTCCTTGCTGTCAAAAACAATACGCATGCCTTTTCCACCGCCACCACAGGCAGCTTTAAGGATCACGGGAAAGCCTATGTTTTGGCATGCTTCAGTAATTTCTGCAACAGATTGTACATCTAATTTTCCTGGCACGGTTGGAACTTTGGCTGCTTCCATAATCTTTTTGGCTTCGTCTTTGACTGCCATGGCTCGGATGGATTGGGCAGAAGGTCCAATAAAAATAATATTTTCTGCCTTGCATCTTTCTGAAAAGAGTGCATTCTCAGAAAGAAAGCCGTATCCAGGATGAATAGCATCTACCTGTTCTTTTTTTGCAATGGTAATTATTTTTTCAATATTTAAATAGCTATCTTGTAGTTTTTCGCTACCAATACAATAAGCAACATCTGCTTCTTTCACATGTAGGGCATGTATGTCTGGTGTTGCATAAACAGCAATGGTTCTTATATTTAAGCGCTTACAGGTCTTTATAATTCTGCAAGCAATTTCACCGCGATTAGCAATCAGTAGGGTATTTATCGTTGAATTAATCATGAATTGCCCATTTTGGTTTCATTTTATTAAGAAATGCATTCAGACCAGCTTGTCCTTCTTGAGAGATACGTATTTTTGCAATGAGGGTAGCCGTTGATTGCAATAAATTATCATTGATGCTTAAGGGGGTCAGTTCATTTACCAGTTTATTGATGGTTTCTAAGGCAACGGGGCCATTGGCTAACAAATGATGAATGGTTTCATTTACTTTGTTAGATAATTCATTCTCTTCTACAATTTCCTGGCATAAACCAATCATATGCGCTTCTTGTGCATTGAAGGTCTTTGCTGTTAAGAAATAATGTCTTGTCCAGCGAGGGCCTATGGCATTGAGAATAAAAGGTGAGATAACTGCAGGAATGATGCCTAGTCTTGCTTCTGAAAAACAAAAGCTCGCATCTTTTTGAGCAATGACTATTTGGCAACAAGCGACTAATCCCACACCACCACCAAAGGTTTTACCTTGTACCACCGCGATGGTTGGTTTGGGTGAGTGATAGAGTACATGCATGAGTTTGCCAAGATCGGTTGCATCATCAATATTTTCTTCTTCAGAATATTGAGCCATGCTTTTCATCCAGTTTAAATCAGCACCAGCAGAGAAATTTTTGCCTTGTGCTTTTAAGAGGATAATACGGGTATTTTCATTTGAAATCGCTTCTTTGATAAAATAAGTGAGCTGCTCTATCATCCCATCATCAAAGGCATTATGCTTATCTGGTCGATTGAGGGTTAAGGTGGTAACGCCTCGTTTGTCTGTTTCGGATAAGATAAATGAATCAGTACTCATATTCTAAATACTCCAAATTGGGTTGGCTCGATAGGGGCATTTAATGAGGCAGACAAACCAAGTCCAAGCACTTCCCTGGTTTTGGCAGGATCGATGATGGCATCGTCCCAAAGGCGAGCGCTTGAATAATAGGGGCTACCCTGGGTCTCATATTGTTGAATGATGGATTCAAAAAACTGGGTTTCTTCTTTTTTATCCCATGTTTTATTTTGTTTTTTTAGGCTTGCTTGTTTTACTTGTACCAGTACACTTGCGGCTTGTTCACCTCCCATGACAGAGATACGTGCATTGGGCCACATCCACAAGAAGCGAGGCTGATAGGCTCTGCCACACATACCGTAATTACCCGCACCAAAACTGCCTCCAATAATGACAGTCAGTTTAGGCACTTTTGCGCAAGCAACGGCAGTTACCATTTTGGCACCATCTTTTGCAATACCGCCTTCTTCATAGCGTTTACCGACCATAAATCCGGTGATATTTTGCAAGAAAATTAATGAGATTTTACGTTGACAGCATAGTTCAATGAAATGTGTGCCTTTCTTGGCAGACTCAGAAAATAAAATACCATTGTTGGCAACAATGCCAACTGGATGACCATAAAGATGCGCAAAACCGCAGACTAAGGTTGAGCCATAGAGCGCTTTAAACTCATGAAATTCAGAATCATCAACTATTCGTGCAATGATTTCCTTGACATCCATTGGATATTTTAAGGAGGTAGGAATAATGCCGTATATTTCTTCTGGGCGATAGCGGGGGGCTTTTATGCTTTGTATGTCAAAGGGTATGCGTTTTATCGTAGTGAGATTTTTAATACAGTCGCGCGCAATTAATAAGGCATGCGCATCATTTTGTGCATAATGATCTGCAACACCCGATATTTTGCAGTGGGTATCAGCGCCACCGAGTGCTTCTGCTGTGACGACTTCGCCTGTAGCAGCCTTTACTAAAGGGGGGCCTGCTAAGAAAATGGTAGCTTGATTTTTTACCATGATGCTTTCATCCGCCATAGCAGGCACATAAGCACCACCAGCGGTGCAAGAACCCATTACAACGGCAATTTGTGGGATGCCTTGGCTTGACATCATTGCTTGGTTAAAAAAGATTCTGCCAAAATGATCTCTATCTGGAAAGACTTCATCTTGATAAGGTAAATTTGCACCGCCTGAATCCACTAAATAAATACAGGGTAAACGATTTTCTTGTGCAATTTCTTGTGCTCGTAAATGCTTTTTGACTGTAATGGGATAATAAGTGCCGCCTTTAACGGTCGCATCATTGGCAATAATCATACATTCTCTGCCATGAACACGACCGATACCGGTAATGATGCCGCCTGCAGGCACAGAATCTTCATAGAGATTAAAACCAGCAAAGAGAGAAAACTCCAAGAAGGCAGAGCCTGGATCGATCAATTTATCGATCCGAACTCTGGGGAGTAATTTGCCACTACTGGTGTGTTTATCTTGTTGCGCTTTGCCGCCTCCTTGCGCAACAAGTTCACTTAACGCTTGTAATTGTGCAACCTGTGTCTGCATGGCGGCAGCATTTTTTTTAAAGTCATCAGATTGTGTATTTACTTTAGTTGCTATAAAGGGCATATCTTAATCCATTAATGTTATGGCAATTGCTGTGGCCTCTCCACCACCAATGCAGAGTGATGCAACACCTTTGCTTAGGCCTTTTGTGCGTAAGGCATAAATAAGTGTCGTTAAAATGCGTGCACCTGATGCCCCAATAGGGTGACCCAATGCACAGGCACCACCATGAATGTTTACTTTTTCGCTTGGTAATTTAAGATCTTTCATTGCTGCTAAGGTAACAACCGCAAAAGCTTCATTGATTTCATATAAGTCCACCTCTTCTGCAGACCAATTGAGTTGAGCTAAAAGTTTCTGAATGGCGCCAACGGGAGCTGTTGTAAACCAGCTGGGATCTTGAGAATGTGTGGCATGTCCTTCTATGCGCGCTAATACAGGAAGTTTATGTTTTTGTGCTTCTTGTAGCGACATAATTAAATGCGCAGATGCACCATCAGAAATACCGCTGGCATTGGCTGCCGTTACCGTGCCGTCTTTTTTGAAGGCAGGTTTGAGTGTCGTAATTTTATCTAATTTTGCATTCAGTGGTAATTCATCGGTGTCGTATAGCATAGCTCCTTTTTTGGTTTGTACTTCAAGTGCACTGATCTCATTCTTAAAAAGTTTGTGTTCAATGGCGTATTGAGCGCGTTTGAGGGATTGTATTGCAAATTCATCTTGCATTTGTCGGGTGAAGCCATATTTTTCTGCACACAATTCAGCAAAAACACCCATGAGTGTGCCTTTATTGTAGGCATCTTCTAGACCATCTAAAAACATATGATCTTTTACTTCACCATGCCCCATACGCAACCCACCACGTGCTTTGGGGAGCAAGTAAGGTGCAAGTGTCATATTTTCCATACCACCGGCAACAACGCATTGATTAGTGCCTGCTTTGATAGAATCAATACCCAACATAATCGCTTTCATGCCAGAGCCACACATTTTATTAACGGTTACAGCGGCAGCTTTATCTGGAATGCCAGCGGCTTTGGCGGCTTGGCGAGCAGGGGCTTGGCCTAATCCTGCGGGTAATACGCATCCCATGATGACTTCATCAATATGTTGAGGATCCATTTTGACAGAAGCTAAAGTAGCATTGATGGCATGTCCACCCAATTGTGGTGCAGTGATGTCACTAAAACAGCCTTGAAATTGGCCAATAGGGGTGCGTTGTGTTGCGACGATGACGATGGGATTGTCTTTTGAAATCATAGAATTGTCCTTAGTGTCGTTTTATGTTGGGTTTTTAGTTCGATTATTGTCGCCATCTTGTATACCCTTCACAGCTGAATTTTCGAGGGTGTTGACATCGCTTATCTCGCAATAGTCATGTATTTTGCATACATTCCTATTGCTCGAAAGCTTGTCGCCTACTCGACATTGTGCCCCTTGCGGGTAAAAATCATCTGTTCTGGGTATAATATTCAATGCGAGCTTGCTTCATTAAATATTTCCTTACCAATGATCATACGACGAATTTCAGAAGTTCCAGCGCCAATTTCGTATAATTTAGCGTCTCTTAAAAAGCGCCCGGTGGGAAATTCATTGATATAGCCATTGCCGCCCAAGCATTGAATGGCTTGTAAAGCAACTTGAGTTGCTTGTTCTGAAGCAAATAAGATAACAGCGGCAGCATCTTTGTTTGAGAGTTGTCCGCTTTCATCTGCGTATTTTGCTAATTGATATACAAAAGCTCTTGCTGCACTTAAGGTAGCATACATGTCTGCAACTTTTGCTTGAATCATTTGGAATTCGCCAATAGCTTTGCCAAACTGCTTGCGTTCGTGAATATAAGGCACGACACAATCAAGACAGGCTTGCATAATGCCAATAGGGCCTGCGGCTAAAATCAGTCGTTCATAATTCAAACCACTCATTAAAACTTTAGCGCCTTGATTGAGTTCTCCGAGAATATTTTCAGCAGGCACTTCACAATTATTAAAAACCAGTTCACATGTGTTTGATCCGCGCATACCCAATTTATCTAATTTTTGTGCAGTAGAAAAACCAGAAAATTCTTTTTCAATGATGAAAGCAGTAATGCCTTTAGAGCCACCTTCAGGGGTTGTTTTGGCATATACTACGAGTGTATTTGCTTCGGGGCCATTGGTGATCCACATCTTATGGCCATTGAGGATAAATTTATCGCCTTTTTGTGTTGCTTGTAATTTTAAACTCATGACATCAGAGCCACTGCCTGTTTCACTCATGGCCAGTGCTCCGACATGCTCGCCAGAAATCAGTTTAGGTAGGTAGCTTTGTTTTTGTTGCTCTGTGCCATTGCGGCGAATTTGATTGACACACAGATTAGAGTGCGCCCCATAACTAAGGCCAACAGAAGCTGATGCCCGACTGATTTCTTCCATGACAATGACGTGTTCTAAATATCCTAATTGTGCGCCGCCGTATTTTTCTTCTACAGTAATGCCTAAGAGTCCAAGCTCGCCCATTTTTCGCCAGAGTGGTTGTGGAAATGTATTGCTTGTATCAATTTCATGAGCAATCGGTTTAATTTCTTTTGCAGCAAATTGCTCAACGGTTTGTTGAATAAGGTTTGCTGTCTCTCCAAGATGATGTCTCATAATGCTTTCCTTAAATGAGAGTAAACTTTATAACTCGATTGCAAAAGTTTTCAGAAACTCTATCCTTCTTTGGTACAAACCACAAGTATATAGTCTTCTCACATGAATTTTATGGGGTGTTGTCTTCGTCCTCTCGCAATCCTCATGTACTATATGTACACTGCGGTTGCTTGAGGCTTGACGCCTACCCTAAAACCCATGTGCTGTGACTATATGCATTCAAATTTTAGGCTTCACTCATAGAGTCAAAAGTTAAGGTAATCAGATGAACATAAAAGATCAAGTCGTTCTTGTTTCTGGTGGTGGTAGTGGTATGGGTGAAACGCTGTGTCATTCATTGGCTCAGCAGAATGCGACTATTATCGTGCTTGATCGACATGCAGAAAATGCGCATCGTGTTGCTAAAGCAATAAATGGCATAGCTTTAGTCTGTGATATTACAGATGAAAAAGCTTTGGAAGACAGCATTCATGGTTTAGCAATAGAGCTTCAAACAAAACTTAAAGTAGTCGTCAATTGTGCGGGTATAGCGCCTGCACAACGTATGGTCGGTAAGAAAGGACCCGTTGCTTTAGAGTGGTTTGAGCAAGTGATTAAAGTGAATTTAATTGGCACCTTTAATGTCATGCGTTTGGCTGCGCATCTTATGATTCAAAATGCCACAGAACGAGAAGAAAATGGCGTTATTATTAATACTGCTTCGATAGCGGCTTTTGATGGGCAAATAGGCCAAAGTGCTTATAGTGCTTCTAAAGGAGGCGTTGTGGCAATGACTTTGCCATTAGCGCGTGAATTAGCACAATTTGGTATACGTGTGATGACCATTGCACCAGGTTTGATTAATACACCCATGTTACAAGGCATGCCAGATGCAGTGACAGAAGCATTAATCAGCCAAACGGTTTATCCGAAGCGTTTTGGTGAGACATCAGAATATGCCAAACTGGTTGCACATATTATTGATAATCCAATGTTGAATGGGGAAGTGATACGCCTCGATGGGGCTATGCGCATGGCTTAAGTCTTCGCAGCTGTGTTTTAAACATCGTTGCTTTCGCCATCTCGCAATCCTCATTTGTTTTTCAATAAATGAGCGTAGCGAATGATTTTTCCCACTTTTGTAAAGGGGGAAAGCGTGAAACGCTAGGGGGATTTAGACCTCGAATTTAGATTGTACAGCTAAATCTCCCTGACACTACGTGTCTTCCCTCTTTACAAAGAGGGAATTTGATTCATTGCGCGTATCTACCTTTATAATCAAAGCTATCCCTCTTTCTGTAATTCTTTTCCAATCACAATTTTTTGTATTTCGCTGGAGCCTTCATAAATAGAAGTTACGCGTACATCACGATAAATTCTTTCAATGGGAAAATCACTGAGATATCCATAGCCGCCTAAGATTTGTATGGCTTCTCTACAAATATGCTCCGCACGTTCTGTTGCAAAGAGTTTTGCCATGGCAGCTTCTTTGATAACGCTGTGGCCCATGTCACGCTTACTGGCCGCATAATGTATTAATTGACGTGCTGCTTCTAATTCAGTTGCCATTTCTGCGAGTTTAAATTGTATGGCTTGGTGCTGAAATATTTTCTTGCCAAAGCTTTCTCGTTCTTTTGCATACTGCAAACTGAATTCAAAAGCCTTTTGCGCCATACCGAGTGCTTGAGCACCGACACCTAAACGACCACATTCCAGCGTAGATAAAGCAATTTTATAGCCTTCTCCCTGCTGGCCAAGCAGATATTCTTCGGGCACACTGATATTGTCCAGCACAATTTGCGCAATATTTGAGGTATGTTGACCCATTTTGCTTTCGATTTTAGCAACCGTATAGCCTTTGGTATTGGTGGGTACAATGAAAGCACTGATCTCTCTTTTATCATCGTGATGATTGGTTGCTGCAAATACAATGGCAATATCTGCAATGTCTCCAGAAGTGATGAATTGTTTAACACCATTGAGGATGTAGTTGTTGCCTTGCTTTACTGCTTTGCTTTGAATATTAATGGCATCACTGCCCGCTTGAGGTTCAGATAAGCAAAAAGCGCCCAAATGCTTGCCTTGAGCCATTGGTTTTAAAAATTGTTCTTTTTGTTCTGTGGAGCCATATTTTAACAAAGGCAAGGTGCCTACACTGTTGTGTACACCGATGATGGTAGAAACACCGCCATCTGCTTTTGCTATTTCTTCCATAAATAAGACATAAGAAAGGTAATCGCATTCAGCACCACCCAAATGTTCTGGAACTAAGACACCCATAAAACCTGCTTGTGCAAAAGGCTCAAGTGCCGCTTTGGGGAACTGCTTTTTTTGTGCCCATTCTTCTGCAAAAGGTGCAATATGTTTATTTGCTAGTTGCCTTGCAGTTTCTTTTATGAGTTTGTGCTCTTCCTTGAGTAGCATAAATAACACTCCATGACCATTCGTCGATTATTATACTTTTAAACAGTTACTACATAAGAATATTGCTAAAATAGCTGCTTGGCTATTAGCCTTAACATATTTTGGCTGTTAGAATTTTCCATTTATAGTCTTTGCACATAAATTTTGGGCGATGTTGTCTTCGCTCTCTCGTAATCCTCATTTACGCTTGCGTAAACGCCGGTTGCTCGAGGCTTGATGCCTACCCCAAAAATCATGCGTTGTGACTAAAGAAAGATTGCATAATATTTTGCGTCGCAAAAAGGAGATCCTTGTGAATCAAGAGAATACGATTGTAGCAAATTTTGCCATCTCCTATTTTCGTTATTTAGATGAAAATGGAATTTGTTCAAAAGAGTTGCCTGCATATCTACAGGATCCACAGCATATTGAAAAGTTATATAAGATGATGGCTAAAACAAGAATATTTGATAAAAAAGCCATCACTTTGCAGCGTACAGGTAAATTGGGTACTTATCCTTCTACTTTGGGCCAAGAAGCCATTTGTGTGGGTATTGGTGCTGCGATGAAAAAAGAAGATGTGTTGTGTCCCTATTATCGTGAATATGGTGCGCAATTTTGGCGCGGTGTTCGTATGGAAGAAATTTTATTGTATTGGGGTGGTGATGAAATAGGGAGCGCCTTTAAAGACAATCCACATGATTTTCCTATTTGTGTGCCCATTGCAAGTCAATGTTTGCATGCGGTAGGTGCTGCATTTGCTTTTCAGTACCGTCAAGAGAAAAGAGCAGTTGTTGCTACTATCGGAGATGGTGGCACTTCTCGGGGTGACTTTTATGAAGCTTTGGGCGTTGCGGGTGTCTGGAAATTGCCGGTTGTGTTTGTTATCAATAACAACCAATGGGCAATCTCTGTTGCAAGAGAAAAGCAAACCGCTTCAGAAACATTGGCACAAAAAGGCATCGCCTGTGGTGTTCCTTCTCTTCAAGTCGATGGGAATGATATTTTTGCCGTTACGCAAAAAGTTGAAGAAGCTTTAGCGCGTGCACGTAATGGTGAAGGCTCTACTTTGATTGAAGCGATTACCTATCGTATGTGCGATCATACAACAGCAGATGATGCCAGCCGCTACAGGCCCGAAGCAGAACTTAAAGCACATGAAAAATTTGATCCCATCAAACGTGTAAAGCAATATTTGTTAAGCAAAGGGGATTGGGATGAAGCGCGTGAAAGTAAAATGATTGAATCTTTTACGCAGGAAGTAAACGATGCAGTAGCGCGATATCTTGAAACACCTACACCACCTGCCGAAGTTATGTTTGAACACTTATATGCCACTTTGCCCAGAGCATATGAGGCTCAATACCAAGCATTAAAAGAGGGAACAAAATGACCGCTATTACATTAATTGAAGCTGTTAACAAAGCCTTAGCTTATGAATTAGAACATGATCCCAATGTTGTGGTATACGGTGAAGATGTTGGTGTGAATGGTGGTGTGTTTCGTGCCACAGATGGTTTGGCAAAAAGCTTTGGAGAGCACCGCGTTAAAGATTCTCCTTTGGCTGAAAATCTGATTGCAGGCTTAGCGGTTGGTATGTCTGCAATGGGGCTAAAGCCCGTGGCAGAAATTCAATTTTTAGGCTTTATTTACGCAGCTTTAGATCAAATCATTAGCCATGCAAGCCGCTTGCGTAATCGTACACGAGGACGATTAAGTTGCCCAATGGTGATTCGTACGCCTTACGGCGCGGGTATTCATGCGCCTGAACACCACTCAGAAAGTATCGAAGCAATGTTTGCGCATGTACCAGGATTACGGGTTGTCATTCCATCCTCTCCTAGTCGTGCTTATGGATTATTATTGGCCGCCATTCGTGATCCAGATCCTGTTATATTTTTAGAACCAACGCGTGTTTATCGTTTAATGAAAGAGGAAGTGGAAGATAATGGTGAAGCATTGCCGTTAGATGTTTGTTTTCAGTTACGCGAAGGCAATGATGTTACCTTAGTTTCTTGGGGGGCGATGATGCACGAAACCTTACAGGCTGCTGATGAACTTGCAAAAAATGGCATTACAGCAGATGTTATTGACGTTGCTACCATTAAGCCTTTAGATATTAATACGATTTTAAATTCTGTGCATAAAACAGGCCGCTGTGTGATTGTGCAAGAATCTGTCTCAACCTGTTCTGTTGGATCGGAAATTTCAGCACTCATTGCAGAAAATGCTTTAACCTCATTAATGGCACCTGTTGTGAGAGTATCAGGTTATGACACCATTGTTCCCTTATATAAGCTTGAAAAAACATATCTTCCAAGTAAACAAAGGATTTTAACGGCTGTACAACAAGTTTTGGAGTTCGCATGAAGATATTTCATTTGCCTGATTTAGGAGAAGGATTGCCAGATGCAGAAGTTGTAAAATGGCATGTTGCTGAGGGCGATACTATTGTAGAAGATCAAGCTTTGGTTTCAATGGAAACTGCAAAGGCAGTTGTAGAAGTACCTTCCCCTTTTGCTGGGAAAGTAAAAAAACTACATGGTAAAGAAGGTGATATTATTGCAACAGGCGCACCTTTAATAGAATTTGAAGTGAGCGCTAAAGAAGACAGAGGAACGGTTGCGGGTAAAATTGAAGTCAGCGATGAGATCATCAAAGAAACCGCAATTTCAGCATCTGGTAAGGCTTCTGGTATCAAAGTATTACCTGCCGTGCGTGCACTTGCAAATAAACTCAATGTTGATCTCTCCATTGTCTCTGCAACTGGGGCGAATGGTACAATCACTGCCGATGATGTAAAAAGAGCAAGCGAAGCATTGAATCAGGCTGGCCCTTTAGAACCTTTGAAAGGGACTCGACGCATGATGGCGATAACGATGGCGCAATCGCATAGTGAAGTTGTGCCCGTTACCATTGTGGATGATGTGGATATTCATGCATGGGCCAATAATGGTGATTATACGGTACGTGTTATTCAAGCCATGGTTGCAGCTTGCCAGCAAGAAAAATCCTTAAATGCTTGGTTTGATTCTGCACAATTGGGTAGACGTTTGCTAAAAGAAGTGCACATTGGTTTGGCGATGGATACGCCCGATGGTTTATTTGTTCCTGTGATTAAAGATGCGCACAGCAAAGATGCTAAAATGTTGCGTGATGAGATCAATGCGCTTAAAACGGAAGTGAGCACGCGCACTATTAAGCCTGAGAAATTACAAGGGGCTACCATTGTTCTGTCTAATTTTGGAAAGTTTGCTGGTCGTTATGCAAATCCCATTGTTGTACCTCCGATGGTTGCTATCTTAGGTGTTGGCGCATTGCGTAAAGAAGTAGTGGTTGTGAATAACGATCCGCAAGTGCATCCCGTGCTACCGTTGTCTTTAAGTTTTGATCATCGCTCTGTAACAGGCGGGGAAGCAACACGCTTTTTGAAAATATTGATAGATGAATTAAAAAAATAGTGATTATCTAGGTAAATTCAAAGATAAATTCAAAAAAGGCGCTTTAAGCGCCTTTTTTGTTAATATTGATATTCTTTACATTTTCGGTTGAGTAACCAATCAATAGAGATCTTTCCTGGGCCGTGTGCCATCAGTACCATCATCATTACACCCCAATAGAGATGTTGATGAAAGCCAGCTGAGCCTTGTGGTGTCCATAGAAATGGGTAGGAATAAAGGGCTACAAGGTTAACGATAAATAGACCAATGGCTGCAAAGCGACTAAACAAGCCAATCAACAACAGAAGGGGTAAAACTAATTCACCCATTGTACCCAAATAGGCTGCAATATCGGCAGAAATCAGTGGCACTTCATATTCATTTTCAAATAGCATTAGAGTGCTATCCCAGCTTTGAATTTTGTTTAAGCCAGAATTCCAGAAAAAAACTACGAACAGCCAAGCACGTAGTGTCAGATCGACTAAAGGGGCTAGTACGCTTAATAAGTTGGTCAATTTGCTATATAGGCGTGATAGTCTTTCCATAGATTCCTATTTCCCTAATTCTATTAAATACCAATCAGATCTTCACTGAATGGTATTACACCTAAAGCAGTACTGATTATCAACAAAATTTTCTTTAGCTCACAGAAGGGTGAGTCGTTTCTTGAATTTTTTATGCTACTATTTAGGTGTAGCTAAACATTTTTAAGAATTAGATATAAAGCAAGGAGCATTATTATGCGTAAAGGGGTTATGGGATTATTATTTATAAGTGTTGGTCTGGCATTTTCTCAAGCTGCATTTTCAACAGAAATGATACGTTATGAGCATGATCTGCATCACAATAAAGCGACCAATCATAAAGTGCATCAGCAAGGGGCTAGCCATACACAAGGTACTGATCGTAAAACCTCTGGCCAAAAGCTTCAAAAGAAACAATCCAATTCTGATGCGTATCAAGGCGCTAGACCTAATTATTATAAAGACGATTCTGCTAACAGTCGTAATGCTGCGCGTCATGGGGTGCGTGAAAAAAATTAGCGCTTAATTAAGTTCAGGGAGGCCAAAATTTAGGTCTCCCAAATATTATTTTTTATACAGTAATGCCTCTTTTTTAGCTCGCATGCTTTCCTATTTTTCTTCACCCATCGTTTTATAGAAAAAATATATTTAAAATCATTATGTTACTTTTGAACTCTTACTTCATTTATTTTGTGATAGGTCATAGCCATTTTTTAGAATAGGCGCATATCAACTTTTATTCATCTTTCAAACTGAGATAATAAAAGACATTAAAGCCACATTGGTTTTAGATGTGAGGAGTAGTTGGTATGTTAACGAAAAACCTATTATTAAGTTTGATTTTTTCTTTAAGCTTAGGATTAGCTTCCGTTGTTCATGCAGAGTCTGGTGGTGGTAGCGATGGCGGTAGTTCTGGCGCTTCAGGTGGCGGCGGTAGTGAAGGTGGCGGCGGTAGTGAAGGTGGCGGAGACAATGACAATGGCATGCAAAAAAGTGTGGGAAACGCTGCTGTTGAGCGGGCTAGAAGTGATGGTGGAACGCATATCAATGACATGACAGAAGGTCGTGGTGGTGCACCTGCAGGTTCTAATGCTGAATCAGCGTTGGAAAGAATGAGAGATAGAGACTAGGTCGCTATTCAGCTTCTAATAAAATAAAGTTTATTTTATAGGGGGAGAAACCCCCTATTTTTTATATTCTAAAATACTCAAAAAGATCACCTTTATCGATAGATTTGAGTTTTCTACCTTATCCTTTATGCAGTAATCTACTTACTGTAGCTTAAGCTTCCTTTTATTTATCTGTATTGCAAATATTAATAGAAAATATCTTTAAAATCATGATGCTGTTTTTTTACTTGTGTGTTGTTAGCATTTTTTTAAGTTGAAGAGCTGTGCATGATGCTTAAGTATGAACTATGATTCATTTGCTAAACTGGGAATATAAAAGATATTAAAGCCACTTTGGTTTTGAATGTTAGGAGTGATTTTGTATGTTAACGAAAAATTTATTATTAAGTTTAATCTTTTCTTTAGGTTTGGGCTTAGTAACTGCGGCTCATGCTGGTAGCGAAGGTGGCGGTGCAGACGGCGGTGGTTCAGGTGATTCTAGCTCTGGCAGTGAGGGCGGAGATAATAATGATGTAAAAAGAGGTTCTAGTATTTCTCCTCAAAATAGCCGTCAAGGACAGATTCGAGAAGGAGATCCACCTGCAAGCCATCCTGCTGTGCGTGCAGAAAAGTTTATGGGTGATAGAGACTAATTTTAAGCTATTCACTTTTATATCTTGGAACTCGTATGAAAATACGGGTTCCATTACCATCCAATCAACCTCTTTATTTATCTGCTAAAATTCATGTGAGAAGGCTATATAATCGTCTTGTGCAAAAGGTGGCAATATGAAAAAAATCTCTCTTGCAATAGTCGTTGCTATGATTGTGTGCACCATGAATGCATGTTCCCATTTGCGCAAAGAAAATACCGCATCCGCACAATCTCAGTCAGCCTCTCAACCTAAAAAGAGTAATAGCATCAGTAAGTGGTTGTTTCAAAAAGAACCTGCGCATTACAGCGAAAGCTATGACAGGGGTGTATACCGTGTGCGTGACAGAAAGTAAAATAGGTGAGCGAGGTACTCTCGATATTAAATAGATGTTGCGTGTTTACCTAAATAAGCCGATTGAATGGTGGGGTTGTTGAGTAGTGACTGACCTGTTCCTATGAGTTCTATTTTTCCATTCACAAGCACATATCCACGATGTGCAAGTTTGAGCGCATGATTTGCATTTTGCTCAACCAAAAATAAAGTGGTACCTGCCTTTGCAATCTCTGAGAGTATCTTGAATATTTGCGTTACCAACAAAGGTGCTAAGCCAAGACTGGGTTCATCTAAAAAAAATACACGTGGTTTTGGCATGAGGCCTCGACCAATGGCCAACATTTGTTGTTCGCCACCGGATAAGGTGCCCGCTCGTTGAGTGCGTCTGTCGTATAAAATGGGAAAGAGAGAATATATATACTTTTGTTGCATTTGATTTTGTGCTTTATTTTTGATGACAAAAGCACCTAATTGCAAATTTTCTTCCACGGTGAGTTTGGGAAATATACGCCTTCCTTCTGGAGACACAGAGATGCCGCATTTTATGATTTCATGTGAACTTAAGTGATGAATAGCTGTGCCTTCAAATAAAATACTGCCTGTTGCTATCGCTGGCTCTCTAAATAAGGACATCAGTAGCGTTGTTTTTCCTGCACCATTTGCACCAATGAGTGCAACAATCTCATTTTCGTAGATATCTAATGACACATCATTTAAGGCTGTGATAGAGCCATAGCGGGCAACAATGTTCTTATATTGCAGTAAGGGCGTATTATTCATAAGATATTCTTCGCATTCTTTCAAGCGGCATCTTGTTCAATTCCCAAATAGGCTGCAATAACGCGTTTGTTATCTCTGACCATCTCTGGCGAGCCTTGGCAGATAACTTTACCATGGTCGAGAACGACGATTTGATCGGATATACCCATCACCATGTTCATATCATGTTCAATCAGTAAGATGCTAAGTTCAAGGCTTTGTTTAAGGTGTTGCAGCAGGATGCTCAGTTCTTCTGTTTCTTGAGGATTTAATCCCGCTGCAGGTTCATCTAAACAGAGTAATTTGGGTTTTAAGCAAAGACAACGTGCAATTTCTAAATGGCGTTGTTGTCCATAAGATAATTCACCCGCTAAACGATTGGCTTGTGCTGTTAAATGAAAATTTGCCAGCCAATAGAAGGCAATTTCAAGCGCTTGATTTTCCCAATGCTGAAATTTCTTTGTATTGAACAAACCACTTAAAAGATTACGATGTGCGAAGATGTGTTGGGCTACCAGTAAATTTTCCACAACGGTCATTTCTTTAAAAAGCCGAATATTTTGAAAAGTTCTAGCAATGCCTAGTTGAGCGACTAAGTGAGAGCCACCGAACATTTTATAATACAAGCACTGATATAATTCATAAGGTGATAAGAGATAGCCTAATTGAAAGGGCATACCTAATAGCGCGCGGATATTAATACGTCGATGCTTCTCGTTGAAGTATAAAGCGCCTTTGCTGGCATTATAAAAGCCGGTTAAGCAATTAAAAAGCGTTGTCTTACCCGCGCCATTAGGTCCAATGATGGCGGTAATACTTTTTTCTTTGACATCGAATGAAATATCTTCGAGTGCGTGTATGCCACCAAAGGTTATGCCTAATTTTTCAACGCTTAAAATGCTGTTGTTACTCATAAGCCTCGGGCGCCTGTTGTTTTTTCTTAGGTGCATCGAACCATTGTCGGACAACCCCTACTAAACCTTTGGGTCGCCAGATCATCATTAAAACCATCAAAGCACCAAAGCCAAGCATTCGATACTCAGAAAATTCTCTTAGTAGCTCTGGTAACAAAGTGAGTACAATCGCAGCAAAGACAACACCCACGATAGAACCCATGCCACCTAATACAACAATGGCTAAGATAATAGCCGATTCAAAGAAAGTGAAGGAAGCAGGATTCACAAAACCTTCATGCGCCGCAAAAAATACGCCCCCTAAGCTGCCGACCATTGCACCTAGGCTAAAGGCGGATAGCTTGGTTGTGACATGATTGATGCCCAGGGAGCGACAGGCAATTTCGTCTTCTCGTAATGCTTCCCAAGCGCGCCCAATAGGCATTTTTTGCAGCCGAACAACAAAGCGCAGCATCACGCATACAACCAGAAATAATAAGAGATAAATAAAGATGTAGCGATGATTTGCAGAATAAGTGATGCCTAAAAATTCATGAAAGGGTATACCGCCTTCTTTGGCTCGGCGTGAAAATTCTAGGCCAAATAAAGTAGGCGCAGGCGCTGAGATACCATTAGGGCCATGTGTAAAGGAAGCCCAATTGTTCAGTACTAAATGAATGATTTCACCAAAGCCCAATGTGACAATGGCCAAATAGTCGCCGTGCATTCTTAGGACAGGGAAAGCTAAGAGAGCACCAAAACTGGCAGCGAGTAAGGCGCAAAAAGGAAGCGCACCCCAAAAACCAAGCCCTAGATACTCGGCACCTAAGGCATATCCATAAGCGCCTACAGCATAGAAAGCAACAAAGCCCAGATCCAGCAAGCCTGCCAATCCCACAACAATATTTAATCCTAAGCCCAATAACACATAAATAAGTGCAAGTATGGCAACACTGAGCCAATATTTTCCTAAGAAGAAAGGCAGTAATAAACCAAGACTAAAAATAATTAAGAGTATGAGCCAGTTTTTATGAAAGGGTCTTCTGACAGTAATTTTAGAGGCTTTGGAAGGGGATATTTTTTTCCACCAGGCTTTATGATTTTGTGTTTCTTGGCCGATGATAAGTAAAAATCGACCTATAAATACAATGAGAGCCAGAGCGATGGGGCGCATGGGTGCGAAATCAATGGTGAAGCCGCGGAGTATGAGTCCTGTAATGGGGCCAAACACTAAGAAAGCGATAATACTTGTATAAAATGAATCTAGTAGAGCTTTCCTTAGCATTAAGTTTACACCTTTTCCACTTCTGGTGTTCCCAACAAACCACTGGGTTTGAATATAAGCACTAACACTAAGATAGAGAAGGCAAAGACATCTTTAAAATCAACATCGATAAAGCCTGAGAATAGGGATTCTGCCATGCCTAGCAGCAAACCGCCTAACATGGCACCAGGCAATGATCCAATACCACCCAGAACAGCTGCAGTGAAGGCTTTTATGCCAATGATAAAGCCAATATAGAAGTTAAAAGAACCATAATTTAGAGAAACAAGAATACCTGCGATGGCAGCCATTATGGCGCCAATGACAAAAACCAAGGGAATAATTTTATGGGTGGGAATACCTAAAATACTTGCCATCTTGAGATCTTGTTGGGTGGCACGCATGGCTTTGCCTAAACGGGTTTTTTTAATCATTAAGCTTAGTAAAATCATGCTGATGATGGTTGTTAGCATGATAGAAAGCTGCACTTGGGAAATTTGAATAAAATGATCTTCGCTGCCAAAACGCCAATGCCCTTCTAGTAAAGAGGGGATACCTTGGCTGCGTGCTCCCTGACTGACACGTACATAGTTTTGTAAAACAAGAGACATGCCGATCGCAGAAATTAAAGGCGCTAATCGTGTAGAGCCTCTAAGTGGTTTATAAGCAATACGTTCAATGCACCAACCGTAGATGCCTGTTATGGTAAGTGTCAGTATTAAGGTAATGGCTAGAACAATCGGTAAGCTAGTAATGCCTAGCAGAGCAAGTAAAGCAATAAAAATAGCGGCAAGATAGGCTGAAATCATATAGACATCACCATGTGCAAAATTGATCATGCCGATGATGCCGTAAACCATGGTATAGCCAATGGCAATAAGACCATAAATGGAGCCTAATACGAGTCCATTGATGAGTTGTTGGCCAATGACTATCCAATCCATGGTCGTTGCTTAGGATACAGTGTTTTTATATTGATGGTATTTACCGTCTTTATCCCAGAAATAGATGACATAATCAGACGTTTTTAAATCACCTTTTTCATCCCAGGCTTTTTCTCCCATAATCGTTTCAACTGAGTTGGCCTTTAACCAGGTACTCAGTTGTTCGCCTTGTGTAGATTTTGTTGCTTCCATTGCTTTGACAATAATTTGTAGCGTTGCATAAGAATATAAAGTATATCCCTCGGGCTCGTAGCCATTTTTTCTAAAAGTGTCGACAAGACGTTTACCTTCAGGTAAAGTTCGTGGATCGGCACCAAAAGTCATGTAGACATTTTTCACCATTTTGGCGCCACCTGCTGCAACCACAAAGTCTTCAGACATAATTCCATCACCTGAAATAAAAGGTATCATGCTGCCTTGTTCTCTTAATTGGCGTACAAGAGGACCTGCCTCATTATGGAGTCCGCCAAAATAAACTGCCTCTGCTTTGACTTGTTTTATTTTGGTAACTAAGGCATTAAAATCTTTTTCACCTCGTGTTAAGCCTTCATATAAAACTATGTCAATACTCAGTGTTTTCAAATGTTTCATCATGGCATCTGCAATGCCTTTGCCGTAGGTATCTTTGTCATGGATAACGGCAACTTTTTTGGCATTCAGTTTTTCATTGAGAAAATCTGCTGCAACGACGCCTTGTTGATCGTCACGACCGCAGGTTCTAAAGATGGTTTTAAGGCCTCTGTCTGTGACACGTGGATTTGTAGAGGCAGGCGTAATCATCAGCACATCACTTTCTGCATATATGTTTGATGCTGGAATGGTAGAAGAAGAACAGAAATGACCGATGACTGCTTTTACATCTTCTTGATCGACCATACGATTTGCAAGGGCAATGGCTTGTTTAGGTTCACAGGCATCATCTGCCCGAATCAATTCAAGCGTGTGACCTAGAACGCCTCCCTTTGCGTTTATATCTTTGGCTGCTTGTTCAGCTCCTTTCCATAATTGTTCACCAAAAGAAGCGTAAGCACCTGACAAAGGGCCTGCAATCGCAATTTTAATGGTTTCTTTTGCAAACAGTGGGGCTGAGAGCAGTGCGCTGCACAACAAAGGGCCAATTATCTTTTTAATTCCTTTTAACACAATATGCTACTCCTTTGACTGTTAACGCGTTAGGCCTTTTCAATGCTGATTTGATAAAAGGGATTGGGGATTTTAACCTTAGCTTCTGTATATCCGCCCTTTAAATCATCGGGTTGGTCGCCGATATTGAGGATAATTTCATAACCTTTGTGTGCAATGTCCTTTCTTGCATAGGTTTTGTAATCTGTTGTTGATAATTTGTCGTTCGAGATGGGGCGCATATAGATATCTTCCCAGGTGTGGTAGCCTGCTCGCTTTAAATTCATAACGGTGACAGTACTGATTTCTGGGGTATGAGGACGGCCTGTGATAAAAAAAACAGCGACATTGTGATCAATGGCATGTTGATAAAGATTTAAGATTGAGTCAATAGCAGGTGCATCGCCTTGTAAATAAGCGCCTGTAAAGGCTTCTGTATTGCCGGTAAAGTGCATGCGTTTTAAGCTTGCGTAATTAGAAAGCGCTGTCTCGTCAATATCTAATACAATGGCAAGCCTTGCTTCTTTACGATTGCGGATTTGGATATCTAGATATTTTCTTGCTTTGTCTATTTCCGTTTCAATATCTTTAAAATAATTCCCAGACTCATAATATTCTGTGAGTGTTTTAATGATCTCAGGGCTTTGCCCCTTTGTATAAGCTGCTTGTATGAACGAAGGTATGGCAAGCGCACAAAGCAAGAACACTGTGGAAAAAATGGAGTCTATTCTAGTTTTCATCTTTCTCTCAGGCTTAGCGTACTGTAAAAGGAGATTGATTTTGCCGTTGCTTGATTCGCAAATCATTAAACAATACTAATGCAATACTAAAGGTTAAGGGTAACAGCAAGCTTTGCAAAATGAGGTGTAGTGCAAATACATAATAATACCAGCCCGTTATTTGGAACAGTGTTTTGGAAAAAATACTAACTAATAACACAAAGGCCAATAGCATGATAATAATGTTTAGTAATAGGGGGACACTCATAATAACAAAGGTATGCCACCAATTGCCCCACACAAGCTGATGGCTTGTTAAGAGAGACTGTAGTACACCTTTGTTTTCATTGACGACCATCATAAAAGAGAACATCAGAGTGATGGACAATATAAAGCCTGGTACGATCAATAGCATCGTGCCACTGAAGACAATAATCAGATAGAGTGTGGCTACTAAGAGGGTCGTCACTAATCTATAGAGGCTTTGCTTGATAGATTGCAGTGTCGAGTTCTGAATACCATTACATGAGCAATGTAACTTAAATAATAAGCCTAAACTAAAAATAAGAGAAAGAAGCCAGCTTAGACTCAGCATCAATAAATGCGTTGCTGAGTGTTCTGATATGTGAATATTTGAAGTAAGTGTAATGTAGGGCCAATATAAAGGCACAAGAAAAAAGAAGGATGCAATCAACGCAAGTAGAAATCCTTGTTTATAAGAAGATTTATAGAGTTTAAATCCACTTTCAAGAATTTCGGACTGTTGACTTGATTTTGTTAATAAACTAAACATTATGGCTAATATATTATTTATTCATGACCACATCATAACGCGAAATGAGGGGAATGGAGTATTATCTTATGAAATTTTAAGTGTTATATCTTCCTTACACTATTTTTCTCTTAAAGTTCATTTACTTCTATCGCTAAAATTTTGAGTGTATAGTCCAATCATAAATTAAATAGACGATAATAAAAGTTAACAAGCAGACTATACATTATGCAAGCATTGTCAATCAGCAATCTTAAGAAACAGTATGCAGATGGTACGGTAGCACTCAATGGTGTCACTTTAGCGGTAGAGCATGGTGATTTTTTTGGCTTACTTGGCCCAAATGGTGCGGGTAAATCAACAACCATTGGTATCATTGCAACACTTGTCACTAAATCTTCTGGTCAAGTTGAAATTTATGGACATGACTTGGATAAGGATAGGTATCAAGCCAAGTTTCAGTTAGGCCTTGTACCTCAAGAGTTTAACTTTAATGTCTTTGAGTCGCCCATGAGTATTTTGATCAACCAAGCTGGTTATTATGGTATTCCCTATAAGGAAGCGAAAATACGAGCGACCGATCTTTTAAAAAAATTAGATTTATGGAGCAAAGCGCATACACCGGGTCGCATGTTATCGGGTGGGATGAAAAGGCGACTGATGATTGCACGAGGACTCATTAATCATCCGAAATTATTAATCTTGGATGAACCTACAGCGGGTGTTGATATTGAGTTGCGTCGCTTTATGTGGGAATTTTTGAAAGATCTCAATAAGCAAGGCACAACCATTATTTTGACAACGCATTATCTTGAAGAGGCAGAGCAGCTTTGTAAAAATGTTGCCATTATTAATAAGGGCGAACTCATTGAAAACAGTAGCGTTAAGCTACTGGTCAATCAATTACATGTAGAGAGTTACGTGCTCGATATCAAAGAGCCGCTTGCAGAAGTGCCCAAGCTGGATGGCTATAGTTTTATGTTGCCAGATCCGACAACCTTGGAGGTCAGTTTCCAACGATCTTTAACGGTCAATCAATTATTCCAAGGATTATCTGAATTGGGTTGCCACGTATTAAGTATGCGCAACAAAGTAAACCGCTTAGAAGAGTTATTTTTATCTCGAGTATCAGGAAAGCCCTTATCATGATATGGCAAAACTACATTGCATTTAATACGCTTGTCAGAAGAGAAATTTCAAGATTTTTTCGCATTTGGACGCAAACACTGCTGCCTTCACCGATTTCAATTATTCTATATTTTATCATTTTTGGTAGCTTAATTGGGCCACGCATTGGCGAGTTGGGTGGTTATCCTTATATTGATTACATTGCGCCAGGTTTGATTATGATGGCAATCATTAATAATTCCTATGCAAATGTCGTTGCTTCATTCTTTGGAGCTAAATTTCAAAAAAATATCGAAGAAATGTATGTATCTCCCATGTCAGCCAATACGATTCTATGGGGATTTGTTATTGGTGGTGTTGTTAGGGGATTTTGCGTTGGACTTATTGTGATGGTGGTTGCTTTCTTGTTTGCAGATTTGCACCTTTATCATGCTTGGATTATTTTGCTAGTTGCCTTTTTAACGGCATTGTTGTTTTCTTTGGCAGGATTGTTGAATGCTATTTTCTCTAAGAAATTTGACGATATTAATATTATTCCTACTTTTGTTTTGACACCACTGACTTATTTAGGTGGCGTGTTTTATTCTATTCATATGTTGCCATCCTTTTGGCAAAAAGTGTCCTACTTTAACCCAATGCTATATATGGTTGATGCTTTCCGTTATGGCATGTTAGGTGTGAGTGATATTGCCGTAGAAAAGGCTATATTATTCATTGCGAGTGTCTGTGTGGTTCTTTATTTAGTGAATTGGTGGGCACTTGTAAAAGGGATTGGGATTAAGAACTAGAAGCAGCCTGTCCTGACCTCTCTTTTGTTGATGTCAGGACAGGGAATACAAGCACAAAAGTGAGAAAATAGATTTACATAGCGAATCAGGAATTATATGGGCTTATTTATTGTGTCTCATCCAAAATAGCTTTGAATTTCTCTGAATATCGTGTAGGTGTGAATTCAATAATTTGATACTCTGCCAAGTTGTGCACATTAAAAGGGTCTTCTGCTAATATTGTTTTAAGTGCACTTCTATTTTCTGCTTTAGCGAGCATAATACCACCGGAGCGTGGATTCTGTGTGCCCGATGTAATAAATACGCCTTTTGTATATAAGTGGTCAAGGAAGTTTAGATGGGCAGAGCGATATTCATCAATGGTTTCTATTGGCACAATATATCGTAAAATAACGACAAAAATATTTTTCATTTTGCAAGATCCTTTTTGATACTATTGGATGATTGTATCAAACTCTATCCATTCTCAAAACAGAAGATGAATATAGGGGCTGTTGACATTTTGCTGACCTAGGTACTGCTACGTCCCGCGGACAAGCCCTGACTCTTCTACACAAGTTGACTATAAGCATAGTAACTGTCTTTTTCTTCGTTCGCAAAGCGAACATTTTCTCACTTTTGTAAAGGGAGATGCTTGGCAACAGCGTAGCTGCGCCAAGCAGAGGGATTTAGCTGTTTGACCTTAAATTCTCAGCATCAATCCCCCTTGCGCACTTGTCAGTGCGCGTCCCCCTTCAAAAAGTGGGATTTTTTATTCGCTTTGCGAATATTAAAAATCAACTGTATGGTGTGCTAGACATATTTGTGTAGAAGAGACAGGGACAAGCCGCGGGACGTAGCGGTAACTAGGTCAGCAAAATGTCAACAGCCCCTAGTCTTCCGTTAAAAATATTGATTTAAGCACAAATGGCTTTGCATATGCTTGCCAAGACTTTCCCAGAAAGCCGCTTTCAGAGCAGCACCAAAAAATATATAAGCCATATGACTCTGATAGAAGAAAGTTTTGTTTTGGGGTACTGATAAGAGGTCATATTTTTAGAATGGATTGCATTTACTAACTTACAGAATCTTGTTATTATCGGCAAAGTATTGTTTATTTTGGAGAGATTAGACGCGTGATTCAATTATACTGCCCGTATAATTACCCAGTTTTATCTCTTTTAGAAAAGCTTAAAAAGGGCGCATTTCTGAGTGTCCTTCATGTATTCATTGTCTCCCAAGTCGTTGTTGTGGCCTGACGGCCATATTTACCCACCCCCTACATTTACACCTTTTTTATCATTTCATTAGAAACGAACGCTTCGGAGTAATGACGATGCAGCAATATAAGTCTATTTTTCTTTATGGTTTTGCCATATTTGCAATGTTTTTTGGCTCGGGGAATTTGGTATTCCCTATCTCAATTGGCAATCATTCAGGGAATAGCTGGGCTATTGGTTTTGTGGGATTGTTTCTTTCGGGGATTTTACTGCCGTTTTTAGGTCTTTTTGTTATCAAACTACATAAAGGTGATTATAATCAATTTTTCGGAGAAGCAGGCAGTATTGCACGCATTGCTTTACCCCTTTTTATACTCTCTTTATTAGGTGCTTTTGGTGTTGTGCCAAGGTGTATTACGGTAGCACATGGAGGAATAAGCTATGTTTTTCCAGAGCTGAGCCTTGTCATCTTTGCTGCTATTTTCTGTCTGGCAACTTTTTTCTTTTGCTTAAAAGATGATGTAATGATCACTATTTTAGGGAAGTGGATGAGCCCTATCTTATTGATAGTCTTATTAGGTTTGATTGTAATGGGTATCATAAGAGCGCCTGACAATATTGAGAATATAAGTGCCTCTCATGCATTTATAGATGGATTTTTAACGGGCTATCAGACAATGGATTTATTTGCTGCACTTTTTTTCTCTGCACTTATTTTTAAACAAATGCAAAGCCTCATGCCTGCAACAGCGACGGATAGAGAGATTTTAAAATTTGCGATTAAGCCCAGTATTATTGGTTCAATAATGCTATCGATTGTTTATTTGGGATTTGTGTTTTTAGGCGCACATTATTCACATCTGATTTCAACCATTGAACCCGAACAAATGCTACCAATGATTGTGATGCATGTGATGGGGGATTTCGCAACTTTATTTGTTGCTGTTGCTATGCTTTTTTCTTGTATTACCACTGCAGTTGCTTTAAACAATATTTATGCGCGATATCTTTGCAATTTATTTAAGTGCAAAGACTCCAGATTTCCTATTATCTTATTTTCAACGACATTCATCTCCTTTTTGATTTCACTGTTAGATTTTAAAGGGATTGCTGCCTTTTTAGCGCCTGCATTAGAAATATCTTATCCAGGTTTAATTGTATTGACGGTATTTAGTATTTGTACAAGAAAATACCATAAGTCTAAGATGTATCTATTCTGGATCATTACGCTGTGTTCAGCAGCATATATTGTATTTAAGCATAGCGTGCTATGAAAGTCATAGAAACAGATAGGTTGATACTGCGTACGTGGAAAGAAGAAGACAGAGATGCTTATTGGCAGATCAACCAAGATCCTAAGGTCATCGAATTTTTGTTAGGCAGTATGAGCAAAGCGCAAGTAGACATTTTTATGCAAAACTGCAACAAAGGATTTGAAGAAAAAAGATTTTGTCTTTTTGCTGCAGAATTGAAGGCAAGTCATGAAATGATAGGTTTTATTGGCTTATCTAGCATGCAATGGGAAGCACATTTTACGCCTGCTGTAGAGATAGGGTGGCGTTTAGGCTCACAATATTGGGGTATGGGATATGCCACAGAAGGTGCAAAGGCAGTACTTGCGTATGGATTTCATACCTTGGGTTTGGCAGAAATTGTATCTTTTACAGCTATGCTTAACCTTCGATCAATTCGAGTGATGGAAAGAATTGGTATGATGCGGGATTTGCGAGATGACTTCACGCATCCCAAATTAGATCTTCAACATCCTTTGTCTAAGCATGTGCTGTATCGAATAACCAAGCTTTAAATTTTATTCTTCTTTTTCAAACTGAACAATCCCCAGGAATAAAGATTTGTCATTTTTTTCCTGCGTCTTTTGCTCGCAATGACGAATCTTTATTCCTGAGTTTTCAAAGAGGGTATCCTATTAAATAAATTCTTCTGATTATAGACTTGAAAGTCTATATGTTGTATATTTTTGAACATTAAAGTATCTTTAATAGGAGAGTATACATGGATTTATCAGTTTATAAAGCATTGTGTAATGCCATCGTGTTGTTGATGAAGCCTTTGGTAGAAGTTGTGATCCATGACTTAAGTTCGGGCACGATTTGCTATATAGAAGGTGTTTTGTCAAAACGTCAAATCGGTGATCCTTCCTTGCTTGAGCTATCAGGTTTTGAGGATAATTTAGAGACAATTGTTTATCCAAAACTCAGTTTTGATGGCCGTTTGATCAAATCAATCTCAGTACCCCTCAGTGACAAATGGCTGATCTGCATTAACTGCGATGTTTCTGTTTTTAATCAAATGCAAACACTCAGTCAACAATTCTTAGAAATAAGCCAGAAAGCAGGGCCTAAAAGTCTTTTCGCAAAAGATTGGCAGGAAAAATTGCATCTTGCGATCCATACCTATTTGCAAGAGCAAGCATGGTATTTTGAAAGCTTAACAAACCGTCAAAAGAAAGAGGTTGCAAAGCACTTATTTGGGATTGGTGCATTCAATGAAAAAAATGCAACTGACTATATTGCAAGCACTCTTAATATCGGTCGTGCCACCCTGTTTAAATATTTGAAAGAATGGAGACACCTTAATCATGAAAGCATTTAAATTAGAAGAATATTTAACGCAATATGAGTTCAGTAGCCCTTATTTGCTGTGTTGTTCAGATGCAGAGAGCTTTACGATGCAGGAGATAATTGCACTTGCAAGTCCTGAGGATAGAAAATTATGGGACGATCTGCGCTTACATTATACAGAACCTTATGGTTTACCATTGCTGCGTGAGGAAATTGCAAAAAGCCTTTACCCTGATCTAACAGCTGAGAATATTTTATGCTTTGCTGGTGCTGAAGAAGGTATCTTTGCATCTTTGTATACTCTTTCAGAACCAGGCGATCATGTAATTGTATTGACGCCCTGTTATCAATCTTTGCTCGAGATTTCTCAATTAAAGGGAGCGACAGTTACTCAAGTACTGTTACGTGAAGAGAATCATTGGTGCATTGATATAAAGGAGATTGAAAGTGCAATTCAAGAAAATACAAAATGCGTGATTATTAATTTCCCCCATAATCCAACTGGACAAGTGATTACACAAGCTGCACTTTCAGAATTAGTTGCATTGTGCGATAAACATGGCATATGGTTATTTTCTGATGAGGTTTATCGACTACTAGGATCGCCACAAGAACCTTGGGCTGAGCCTGCTGCTTGCAAATATCCTAAGGCATTGTCACTGGGAGTGATGAGCAAAGCTTTTGGCATGGCAGGGCTTAGAGTGGGTTGGGTTGCTTGTCAAGATATCGAATTACTGCATAAAATTAAAAAAATGAAAGACTATCTATCCATCTGTAATAGTGCCCCTGCTGAGGTCATGAGTCTCATTGCCTTAAAAAATAAAGCAAAAATTTTGGATAGAAATAATAAAATTGTGTCTGATAATTTAATTTTATTAGATCAATTTATGGCAGAATATCAGCATCTCTTTTCATGGCAAAGACCACAAGGTGGATGCGTGGGCTTTGTACAATATAAAGGGAATGAATCAATAGATGAATTCTGTGAGGCTTTGATTAAAAAAAGTGGTGTACTGCTATTGCCAGCATCTGTCTATGATTATCCAAGCCAGTATTTTCGAATTGGCTATGGTCGTAAAAATATGCCGGAGGCTTTAGAGAGATTAAAAGCATTCATTGTAGCATGAGTGCTGTTTATTTATTCTTGATTTTTTTATATTCCTAATATAATCAAAAATAAAAATTTAAGATCCTCATTAGAACTATAATATCTTTATAGTAAAATCCTCCAGGATTAGAGTTTATATATGATATCAAAATGGCAATGGATAAGCCGTCAACTTTCAGAGAAATTATGGTTACGCGCTGGTTTATTTTGCATCATTAGTGTTATATGTGCGTTGGCAGGTCTCATTATAAAGAACTACGTACCTATTAATTTAAATTTTAAAATTTCTGCTGAGGCTATATATGATGTTTTAAATATTATTGCATCCAGTATGTTAGCAGTTACTATTTTTTCACTCAGTGTTATGATTACTGCTTACGCTGCTGCTGCGAACAGTGCTACACCACGCTCTACTCGTTTATTGTTGACTGATCGTACTGCACAAAATGCACTTTCAACTTTTATAGGTTCATTTCTCTTTAGTCTTGTAGGTATTATTGCTTTAAAAATGGATATCTACGATGAAAATGGTCGGCTGCTTCTCTTTATCGCTACTATTATAGTCATTTTTCTTGTGGTTTTGATGCTACTGCGTTGGATTGAGTATTTATCCAGTTTAGGGCGTCTTGGAAAAACCATAGATATGGTAGAAAAGGCTGCAACTGCATCTATTCGTGAGTTTTGTAAACATCCTTATCTTGGGGGGACGCCTTTATTTAAATTTTCGAATAAACCAGAATATATATCCATACCGCACCCTAAAATTGGTTATATACAGCATATTGATATAGCCGCACTCTCAAAAGTAGCTGAACAGCTTGAATATCCAATCTATGTAATGTCAAGGCCAGGTACATTCAATGATTCTCTTCAGCCCGTTGTTTATTTGGGCGCTACTACCATCTCTGAAAATGATATTAAGAAAATACAAAATGCTTTTATTATTGGTGGCGAACGTTTATTTGAACAAGATCCACGATTTGGCACGATTGTTTTGACAGAAATAGCGTCACGTTCACTTTCTCCGGCTATTAACGATCCGGGTACAGCTATAGATGTATTGGGTACTCTATTACGCATTTTTACTATTTTAGCCAGTGCTTCGATGGAATTGGAAGAAAGTGCTAAAGAAATAAAGTATGCAAATGTATTTATTCCAGAAATCCCGATAGAAGATTTTTTTAGTGATTGTTTTTCTCCTATTGCTCGAGATGGGGCAGGTATGCTAGAAGTTGGAATTAGATTGCAAAAAACCTTTCACTCTCTTGCTAGCGCTGGGGATAGCCCTTTTCAAAAAGCCGTACGCAATCAATCTCAATATGCTTTGGCTCAGGCTTTAGCTACATTAAAGATAGAGCAAGATAAAGAAGTGATAAAATCAATTACACTTTCATCATAGTGAATTGATATTGGTTACACCATTTGAAAGTATAAGTTTGGCTGATGATAACATTATTATCGTATTTTAACGTCAATAATTAATTTGAATAACTTGTTTATTGGCATAGAGTATATGAAAATGTTCTCGTCAATAAAACAATAAAATAAGATTACTAAAGTGTATTTCATCTCATTGATAAGTTAACTTGGGCATGTGCTTTTATGTCACTGGAACTTTTCTATATCAGGTAGCTGTTGACCTTAGGAAAATTTTATCGTAGAGTCATGACTTTAGTGTTAATGATCCTAATAACTTTCGGGCTATCAAAAATCTAATGTATAAGCAGTATTTCAATATCATTATTCTCTCTTCTATTATCGGCTAAGGCCGATACATACGCTCACACCCTTTCGATCATCAGCTCTGTTTTTAATAATCCTTCGTCAATGAGGTTGCACGTGCTTGGCTCTAGATATAAATATTTGCCTTATTTAATGTGGCTATTCCCACTATCATTTTTTGCATACCAATTTATTTTGCGCCTCTGGCCGGGCCTCATGATGCATCAGATTATGGATCAATTCTCCATTGATGCGAGTCATTTTGGCCTATTGGCAGCCTTTTATTATTATGGTTATGCAGGTATGCAAATACCCGTGGCTATTTTATTGGAGCGATTTGGGGCACGGCGTGTTGTCTTTACTTTTGCAATGGTATGTGGACTTGCGACCTTAATGTTCACTCATACCAATCATTTTTATATGGCAGTGTTGAGTCGATTTTTAATAGGGGCTGGTTCTGCTGTTGGTTTTCTGGCTATTTCTAAAGTCGTTTCTGAATGGTTTCCCAAAGAGCAGTATGCACGGATGATAGGTTTCTCCTTTACCTTTGGACTCATGGGAGCAATTTTTGGTGGCAAGCCTGTGAGCTTGCTCATTGAAACCCATCCTTGGCAGAGTGTTGCGCTTACACTTGCCGCTATTTCAATTGTCATTGGTTGTTTAACCTATTTTATATTGTGTTCTCCCCAAACAAATAATGCGCAAAAACAAGAAGAACAATTTAATGCCGCAAATTTTAAATCCTTACTGTCTTCGCCGGTTATTTGGTTTTTAGCCATTGCAAATCTATTGATGGTGGGTTCTTTAGAAGGCTTTGCAGATGTGTGGGGTGTTCCCTATTTAATGACCGCTTATAATCTTAACAAAGCAGATGCCGCAGGACTTATATCCTTTATCTTCTTTGGTATGTTAATTGGTGGTCCATTATTAGCATTGCTCAGTAGAAAATTTGGTAACTATACAGTGATTGCCGCATCTGGACTTGGTATGGCAGCAGCTTTTTTATTGTTATTTTTAAATCAAAGCTACAACTCAGTACTGCTTTCTTGCCTGTTCTTTGGGGTGGGTATTTTATGTTGTTATCAAGTGATTGTCTTTGCTGCGGGTTCTAATTTGGTAGCACCTAAACATTTAGGCGTGACTGTTGCATTCCTAAACTGTATCAATATGCTGGGTGGTTCATTCTTTCATACCACCATTGGTAAAATAATGGATGTCTTTGGGGGAGGAGGTTTAAATCATGAGGGCTTGAGGATATATGATCTTCATGCATATAAATATGCACTTTGTGTTGTGCCACTGTGTGCCTTGGTAGGCGCTATTATTGTCGCTGTCATTGGTATGAAGTTAAAAGTGAATGAGTACAACAAATCGTCTATCAATGGAGCCTAATAATTTGCTTAATCAAGACAGTATGTTTTTTGTAAACAGCGGGCATTTGCCCGCTTTTATTAGCTAGTCATTTTTAAATTGATCAAAAGAACGTAGTGCATCTGCGGCATACATAAGTGATGGGCCACCCCCCATATAGACAGCCATGCCTAAGACTTCTGCTACTTCTTCTCGTGTTGCGCCAAGGCGAGCAAGCGCTTTGGTATGATAACCAAGGCAGCCGTCGCAGTGTGCTGCAACCCCCAAGGCAAGCGCGATCATTTCTTTGGTTTTCTCATCTATCGCTTTTGTTGTCGTGGCTGATTTTGCCATGCTAGCAAATCCAGCCATGGTGTCAGGAATGAGTTTGTGTAGCTCTTTGCTGTAAGCGCTAATATCGCTGATAATAGATTTGTATTCTTTAGTCATATGGGGCTCCTAAGCTTAAATTTTATCGATGGATTTATCTTGGTAATGTTGTTGTGTCAAATGAATCTTTTGTTTTATTCCAGGGTGCTTTGGTGAGTATCAATGCCATGCCACAACGATCTGTAATGCCTGCAAAAATGAGACCACAGCCTACAAATAGAGGAATAATGCTAAAGAGAGGGCTGATAAAGAGTGCCAGTGCTGCACCCAGTGTAACGAATAAACCTGCCGCGATACGAACTTGCCGTTCAAGCGAGATTGGCTTTTTTAGTTTTGTTTGAGTGGTAGAGATTTGTGTGCCATAACCTTTAATATCATGCCCACACATTTCACATGCAGTGATGCCACCTTCAATGACTTTAACGTTACAGTAGCCTTCAGCTATGAATTTTTCTGCTGCTTGGCTTGCACGTTTACCACTGCGGCACAAAATATATACTTCAGCATTCTTTGCTAAACCATGGTGGACCATGAGTTCAGTGGGCTTTAATTCATCGAGTGGTACATGAGCATGACTAAAACCAATATGCTTTTCCGCATGCTCCATTTTAGTGCGGACATCTAAAATAATTCCTTGCTTTGGATCCACTGGACAGAGGTTTTCTGCAAGAATGATTGAAAAACTTGTCATGGCGCCTCCTATTGAATACTGTGGTACTTGATAATATTAGTATATTATAATAATATAAATTAATATGTTGTAATGTAAATGTCAAGATAGCTAGAGAATATTGATTTATGAGGGGAGCGATGAATAAACAGCGTGAGAAATTAGAGCGTGCAGTAGGCTTACTGAAACTGCTTTCTCATCCAGTGCGTTTATCGATTTTATGTAATCTGATTCATAACGGCGAAATGAGTGTCACTGAAATCGTAGCAGCCGAAGAAGGTACTGCGGGACAATCGCAGATTTCACAGTTTCTGGCGAAGATGCGTAGTGAAGGTTTAGTCAAAACGCGTAAGCATGCGCAGACAGTTTACTACGGAATCGATTCATCTCAGGCTAAAAGGCTAGTGCAGGCACTTTATGAAATATACTGTGGTGAAGATTATTGACACACATAAATAAACATAGAGCCCTTTAAGAACATTAGTTATATCGCCTAGTTGTGTTGCCATATGTAAAAATTTAAGTGCGTTGCAAATAATAACCATAATAAGTATGGACTCAATAAGATACACACAATTTTTAGATGTTTACGTGTTTTATAAACCAGTAGTGAAACCAAAGTAACAATTAAGCACAGACATATCAGGGCAATATCAGGTAATTGATAAGTGAAAAAGATCGGGCTCCAGCTCCAGTTTAAAATTAATTGAGAGATATATAATCCCTTTATGCGTTTTAATTCTGATAGCTTCGTTTTACTGCGCCAAATTATCCAGCCACAGATTGCTATCATTGCGTATAAGATGCTCCATACCACTCCGAATAAATAGTTGGGAGGCGTTAGAGGTGAGCGATTTAATGTGCTATACCAGCTGTTAACACCGCTCTGAGTCAACGAACCAATAAATGAGCCTATGAGCAAAAAAGAGGCTATCCAAATTACTAGAGATATATAGTCCTTAGTGGTTAATTTCAAAAAATCACCTCAAACATTATTTTGATCCAAATTAAAATGTACATTTTCTTCTATCTACAAACCCTTAAGCGCATGGGGCTCAATGAGATCTTAAACTATAATCAGAGTTTTTATTTCCTAATTTGCTGTAATACAAAGCCTTCTAATGTGTTAATCGCGAGATTATCAGCTTTATGTTTCAGTAATGAAACATGAGTGTCAGCAAGGTTTGGCAGCAAACTAGATTCTATGGCTTCTAATCCATGCGGTATCATCGTATAAGGCATTACAGTAATTCCCATGCCAGCTTTGACTGCAGCAATTGTTCCTGCGTTGCTAGGACTTGAAAAAGCTAAGCGCCAAGCTATGCCGGATTTTTCGAGTGTTATCAGAGCAGATTCTCTGTAGACGCATGGTTTAGGTGATAATACAAGCGGAATAGGTTTTTTAAAATTGATCAGCTCGGATTTTCCGACCCATTTCAGAGGCTCAGACCATATATCAAGGCCATTTGGAAAGTCTTCCGGGCGATGCATTTTTACGAGTACCAGATCGAATTCGTTGTTTTTAAATCTTTCAAAAAGGTTCAAGGTCAAATCGCATTCAATCTTAAGCAAAATACGTGGATGAATACGTGAAAAATCTGCAAGTACGTCAGAGAGGTAGGCGCTGGCAAAGTTTTCAGGTAGACCAAAGCGTACCTCACCCTCTAGTTCGGGTTCTTTGAATCTATCGATTGCCTCACGATACAAAGAAAAGATCTGCCGAGCATAACCCAAGAAAATCTCGCCCTCAGGCGTCAGCCCTAAAATTTTGTTTCGTACCAGTAATGGCTTGCCGAGAAGATTTTCCAATTTAGACATTTGTTGGCTAATAGCCGATTGTGTGCGCCCGACCTGCTTGGCTGCCTTGGTAAAACTGCCAGTTTCTGCGACAGCGATGAATGACTGTAGCGTAATAGTGTCAATACTCATTAGAAAATCTTATTGATAATATAAGAATTATTAATTTTTCTTATTATTGCATTGCTATTAATATTAGTCAACAACAAAACTAGCCATTAGGTTTTTATCAAAGTGAAAAACAAACTATTTGCGCAACTCTTTCATTTCGATTCGCTTGCTATCACGATGATGGTGTTTCTAAGCCTTATTGGTTTATGTATTTGTCGTTATGCTTATCGATATATGAGCGGAGATGCACGCTATAAATTCTTTTTTGCTCAAATTACTTTATTGATTATTTCAGTCATGCTCATGGTCAGCGCAAATCATTTTGTGTTGTTTATTTGCAGTTGGTGTGCGAGCAATGCTTTGCTAGTGCGCCTTATGAGGCATAAAATCAGCTGGAAGGCAGCCAAGGCTTCCGGCCTACTTGCTTTAAAATACTACCTATTTGGTGCGCTCGCCTTAATGACGGCATTTATTATCTTTTATTCTGTCACAGGTCAAACAACGATTCAGGGGCTGATTGATAATCAAAGTGATTCAGTCTTTATTTCATTTGCATTATTATTCTTGCTTATTGGAGCAATGCTGCAGTCATCTATATGGCCATTTCACCCTTGGCTTATTAGTTCTTTAAACTCGCCTACGCCTGTTTCAGCGGTGATGCATGCTGGTTTAGTAAATGGTGGAGGATTTTTATTAGTACGTTTCGCTCCTCTTTATTTAAAATATTCTTCTTTGTTATTGGTGATATTTGTTGTTGGTCTTATCACCGCTTTGCTAGGTACCTTATGGAAGCTGATGCAAAATGATGTGAAGCGCATGCTTGCCTGTTCAACGATGGGGCAGATGGGATTTATGTTTGTGCAATGTGGCCTTGGATTGTTTCCTGCAGCTATCGCGCATTTAGTTTGGCATAGTATGTTTAAGGCTTATCTTTTTCTAGCCAGTGGAAGCGCAGCTCAGGAAAAACGCTATGACCTAGGCTATCCTCCGGAATTGATCACTTTTATTTGTGCGTTATTATGTGGCGCTGTTGGAAGCATTGGCTTTGCATATGTTACTGGCAAATCATGGTTTGCTGGGGATACAACCTTAGTACTCATGGTCTTAGCATTCCTAAGTGCAAGCCAGTTTGCGTTGTCAATACTGAAGTTCAAATCATTATTTAGCATAGCGACGGCATTCATCATAACAGCTGCATTTGGATTGTTATACGGCATGAGCGTACAGCTGGTTGCCTGGGCGATAGAGCCGATGCATCTGATGCAACCACAGTTGCTAAATGGCTTTCATATGATAGGAATTGCTGTGCTGACACTTGCATGGTTATCCATTCTATTCTTAAGGAATCGATCAGAAGCAGAGGTAAATTCTTCCCTCATGCCGAGAACTTATGTATTTGCGCTCAATGCGAGTCAGCCTCACCCCACTACAGTGACTGCGATTCGCAACCAATATCAGTATCAATGAGGAAAATATGAAAAAGGCAGCCATGTTTCAAATAGAGTCTAGCACCGAATCTCCTCGTGAAAACTGCACGGCTGATTTGGCAGTTCAGAGCTTCAAGAAGATTGCGCCCTTTTGGCCGCTTAAAAACTTGATCGCAGTGAATCCTCTGCAAGGATTTGAAGACTTACCAATCGAAGCAGCAGTTAAAATGGCAGCAGCTCATTTTGAGATAAAGGATCTGCCAGAAGAAATGGATGCAGTCAATCGTGAAACCATTAAATGGTTACAAGCATATTTTGATGATGGGCAGTCTACGATATCGATGCCGTTCAGGTCGCAGGGCTTATACGCATCCTGGCGAAAACTTGCTATTTACGATGAAAAATTGCATAAAAATGATAAAGAAAAAAAATCAGTATTAAATTTGTTACCAAAAACGCCTGGGAAAACTATTGCACAGTGCTTGTTAGCTTTGGGTCTCTCAAAAGAACAACAGCTTCAATTTTTAAGTTTGATGCTCACTACATTGCCAGGTTGGGCAGGATACATAAAATATCGCACGGAGTGGGCGGGATTAGATGCTCACCATCCACACCCAGTATCTCAAGAAGATTATTTGGCGATACGGTTAGTTATCACAATGTTACTTTGGCCAAAAGCAAAGTCACTTATAGATTGGCATAAAAAAGTATTAACAGAATATGATTTTAAAAATAGTATACTAGAAAAAATTCAAAATGCAGAAAGTGCATATCGTATTCCGTTGTTAAATAAATTAGCGGCACAACCAACCCATTCTCCGCATATACCAGAAGCTCAACTTGTGTTCTGCATTGATGTACGTTCAGAACCCTTTCGCAGGGCGCTAGAGTCAACAGGGGATTATCAAACCTTTGGCTTTGCTGGCTTTTTTGGTATACCTGTTAAAATTAGCAACATGCTTAGCAAAGAGTCTTATGCTTCCTGTCCAGTACTTCTTCAACCTAAACATGAAGTAAAAGAATTTCCTTGTATAAATCACGCACACAATAAAAATCTGAATGGATATGAAAGATTGACCTCTTTCAAGAAAGTTTATCAATCCCTCAAATACACATTCACTACGCCATTTGCATTAGTCGAATCCTTAGGCATCATGAGCGGCCTATGGATAGGGTTTCGTAGTTTTGCACCAGAGCTTGCTTCAAAATTAAAAAACATTGCAACTGAAACTATCTGTAAAGATCCAGAGATTAAACCCTCTCTTGAGAATATCAGCTTTGCAGAGCAGTGTTCATATGCAGAAGGTGCGTTGAAAATGATGGGACTGACTCATCACTTTGCAAAATTAATTGTTTTTTGTGGGCATGGGAGCACTACCCAGAATAATGCATACGCTACCGCTCTTGATTGTGGTGCTTGCGGTGGAAGACATGGCGCTAGTAATGCGCGTATTCTTGCTGCAATCTTAAATCGCCCAGAGATAAGAGCAGAGCTTTACAACCGTGGTATTAAGATCCCTAAAGGTACCCATTTTATTGCCGCAGAGCATAATACTACTACAGATCAAGTTGCACTTTATGGCAACCACGATTCTGTCGCAATCCAGGTGCTTAAAAAAAACCTAGAAATAGCAAAAAATATTAATAATTCAGCGCGACTGTTGCAGATGGATAAAAAAGTGAATACTTCGAATGCTTCAGCCAAGGTGCGGCTTCGTTCACAAGACTGGGCTCAGTTACGTCCAGAATGGGGGCTTGCAAGAAACGCTGCATTTATAGTAGGGCCACGTGATATTACAGCCTCTCTCAATCTGGAAGGACGGTGTTTTCTGCATTCATACGATTATAAGCAGGATGAAAATGGCAGTTTTCTTACTACAATTCTTACCGCACCGATGGTGGTTGCGCAATGGATTAATATGCAATACCTATTTTCAACCTACGATAATGTGGCTTATGGAGGAGGAAGTAAAATCACTAAAAATATAACTGGCAAAATTGGTATTATGCAGGGTAATGCAAGTGATTTGATGACTGGGCTGCCCTTGCAGTCGGTTTATAGCAGTGATACAGAAGCTTATCATGAAACTCAACGACTGATTACGGTTGTTTTTGCTCCGCGCAAGAAACTAGATAACATCATTCGTGAGCAGGCAGTTCTAGGGAAATTGCTCGGTAATGGTTGGGTACAGATGGCATGTATCGAGCCAGATAGTCGGCAAATTTATATCCTTAATAGAGATTTTACATGGCAATTAATAAATTAAAACATAGTTCAGTTTACACAAACAGTTTCTTTGCCAAGATCCCTACAGTAGTAGCCATGCTATCATTTTCATTCCTCCTCTTTTGCTGCCAGCTGACAATGATCAAGTCTTTTAAAGCGCCAATTTGCAAATGCTCGGTAGACCAAATTTGCTATTTGTCTGATAATGGGCAATCCAATGATTGTCGATAGAATACGCCACCGCTTCAACTGCTTCGAAATTAGGATGAAGGCATCAACGCCAATATGTAACTGACCAGTATGATCTTTGGCATGCAGCAGTTTTAATCCATCGGAAAGAGAAACCCCTTCCTTTTTGAGATCATCAGCCGACTCAGTGATATCTTGCCAATCAAAAATACCTTCAGGCGCGATCTTGCGGTAATGGTTGATCTCTTTAGAGCATAAGCCGCATTTTCCATCATAAAATACTGTAATCATTTTATTTCTTATTCTTATTGCTGCTATGTCGTTTTGAAGAATATTTTGTTCATTAAAATATAACACCGATATTTTGTAACTCAAAAATCATAAAACACTCCCTTTCATTACATTTACAATATTGTAAGCAGAATTGATAGCTTCTTCGACTTAAGATCACCCTCTTAGGTGATGCAATAGACGCAGGATGAACATATATATAGAACATTTTGGGTAAAGTCAGTGTAGCTGGTGTCAAATTGAAAGCTGCAATCATTTGTCATTTTAGTATACTGTTTTTATTTTTTTTTTGTAAAGCTGACAGAAATAACATTAAGAGCGGAATATTTACGAGCCTCTAAAAGACTCTAAGAGCATTTTCTTGTTAGCAGCATTTCAACAAAGAAAATTCAGAAAAACTGGCCACTTGTTCATATAAGCCATCTCGTTCATCATGGGCTTTATCAATAAAAGCTGCTAAAAAACTATCTCGGTCAATTTTGGTCAGCCTAGCAATTTAATTAGCTATGTTAATGCGGCTTGCTAGTAGTTTTGATTACAACATCGCTTGATCTGACGTTGCTTTCCATGGCTGATTCACACATACTCATGTCACGGTGCTTCCTCACCGAATCTACTGAGTGCGCGTATAATAAATGAGGTATACTATGAAAAAACAGATCTACGCCTTATTAATAGCATTTATATTTTCACCTTTTCAGTCTTTTGCAAAGGTGAAAACCTTAGATAAAACAGCATATGATTTTTCATTTAAAACACTGGTAGGTGAAAAACCTATGCGGCTCAAGCAATTTGAAGGGAAAGTGCTCTTAATTGTGAATACTGCCTCAAATTGTGGATTTACATCACAATACAAAGGGCTTGAAGAGATATATCAGACCTATGCAGATAAAGGTTTGATAGTGATAGGCGTACCCAGTAATGATTTTGGGGCTCAAGAGCCTGGCAATAACATGGAAATTTCTAATTTTTGCAAGCTCAATTACGGCGTCAGCTTTCCAATGGCATCGAAAGAAGTCGTGTCAGGTGATAATGCACATCCATTCTACATATGGGCCAAGCAAAGCTTAGGCTTTGGCACTGGGCCGAAATGGAATTTCCATAAATATCTTATTAACCGTAAGGGCGAGTTAATTGATTATTTTAATTCTACAACGTTACCAGAAAGCGATCGCATTAAAAAATCAATTGAGAAAGCATTGATGGAAAAATTGTGAGCAGTCTTCGTCTCATTTTGGGTGATCAACTCTCTGAAAGCATTTCGTCATTAAATGATTTTCAAAAAGATGATTGGATTTTATTATGCGAAGTGATGGAGGAAGCCACTTATGTTAAACATCATCCCAAAAAAATTGCTTTTTTGTTTGCTGCGATGCGTCATTTCGCGGTAGAGATGCAAGCAAAAGGTTTCAAACTTCGTTATGTAAAGCTTACGGATCCGCAAAATTCTGGTAGTTTCACAGGTGAGGTGCACCGTATTGCACAAGAGTTAGGTGTGGAACGCTTAATTGTGACTGAGCCTGGTGAATATCGTGTGAAATGTATGATGGAATCATGGCAAGAATTAATTGGAATACCAGTAGAAATTCGTGTCGATGATCGTTTCTTGTGTTCTATACAAGCTTTTAATAATTGGGCGAAAGATAAAAAACAACTTAGGATGGAGTATTTTTATCGTGAAATGCGTAAAAAGTACCATATCCTTATAGAAAAAAATGGTTCGCCTACTGGTGGTAAGTGGAATTATGATAAAGAGAACCGTAAACCACCTACCAAAGGTCTTTTTTCTCCTAAACGCATCAGCCATAATAAATCATCTATTTTGAAGGAAGTACTGAGGCTAGTGGCTGAAAAGTTTTCTGACCATTTTGGTATGCTTGAGCCATTTAATTATGCCATTACTCGTGCGCAGGCGTTGATAGAACTGGACGATTTTATCGATCGAATTTTATCTAATTTTGGTGATTATCAAGATGCAATGCTAAAAGGTGAAGTTTATCTTAATCATTCACTACTCTCTTCTTATATTAACGTTGGTTTATTGTTGCCACTGGAAGTTTGTCAAAAAGCTGAAACTGCTTATCGGAATGGTAAAGTGTCGCTGAATGCTGCGGAAGGCTTTATTCGACAAATTCTTGGTTGGCGAGAATACATACGTGGCATTTATTGGCGATATATGCCTGAATATGAAGAACTAAATTACCTCAATGCCAAAAATCCATTGCCAGACTTTTATTGGGGATCAAAAACACGTATGAGTTGCATCAATGAGGTTATTTCGCATACTCAACAACATGCATATTCACACCATATCCAACGTTTAATGATCTCTGGAAATTTTGCGTTGCTTGCAGGCTTGGATGTCAAACAAGTCCAGGAATGGTACTTGGCTGTTTATAGTGATGCTTATGAATGGGTGGAAATGCCCAACACCTTAGGCATGTCTTTGTTCGGAGATGGTGGAATTGTTGCGAGTAAACCTTATGCGGCAAGTGGAAAATATATTAAAAAGATGAGTAATTTCTGTCAGCATTGCTCTTATGACCCTGAAGACATGTTGGGTGAAAATGCTTGTCCCTTTAATGCATTGTATTGGGACTTTATTGCCCGAAATCGCGAAAAACTAAAGGGGAATCAGAGATTATTTTATGTTTATAGTACCTGGGAAAAATTCAGCGATGAAAAGCAAAGAGCCATCCGAGATAAAGCAGCAATCACTTTGGTGTGTATGAATAAAGGTGAACTTTAAAAATTAAGAACGGAATAATCCAGGACAGCCATAAAAAGTTAATTGACTAATAATCTATTGATTAGAGATTAAAAAAATAAATACACATTAAAAGCAAAAAAATTATCATGACATGAGTCTCTATTATCTTTGTCATGCAACAGTTTTTATACTTCAGAAAGAAAAATATCGTCTTTTTTAGGCCATCAGCAGACTCAGTGATATCTTGTCAATCAAAAATCATAAAACAATACCTTTGATTGCATTCACAAGATTGTAAGCAGAATTGAAGGCTCCCTCGACACGACCGCCAAGACACCAGTCACCACAGGCAGCAAGCTTATGATCCTGATCTAAAAATATAGGGTTAATTTCCCTTTTTGAATTATTTGCATAGCGCCATCTATGAATGGTTTTGTAATCGGCAATACTGACATCATGCCCAATAATACGGCTTGCTTCGGTTATTAGATATTGCATGACTTCTTCATGATCATCATTAATATGTGCTTCTGCATACTTTTCAGAAGAATGCGCTATCAGAGTATAGTGTTCTGATCTTCCCGGCTTATGGCTGTTCACAGCAATCCAGCTCAAGTCAGCATTTTCAATCTGTGCAGCATCAAAATCGAGTGGTAGGCTTTTTTCAAAGCCAAGCATCAAAGAAAAACATGCTCGCATTTCTATAGCCTTAGCATTGTTGTAATATTTGAAAGTCTTAGGAAGTAGCTCTACGGTCTGTGGTGGTGGCGCTGTAGATATCAAAAAATCAAAGCCATCATAGCGATGCCCTTCATTATCTGTCAATTGCCATCTTTTTTTATGTTCAATAGATACAATCTTTGTGTCGGTGTGGATATTGAGATTTTTTGCTAAATACTTACCAACTTCATTCATTCCAGGAACACCAACATAATGCGGATTTTCATCCATCCAATTTTTGCGTTCTATAATTTGATTACCATCAAACTTTAGGTAGCGTGCATTCCATGGCTCAATAATTTTTTTCTCTATAAGAGGTCGAATAAAATCTTTAAATGGCTGGGTTCGAGCGGTAAAATATTGCGTTCCATGATCAAAGAAATAAGATTTTGCGCGCCGTGTGGACATACGTCCACTAACACCACGTGCTTTTTCAAAAAGCGTGATCTCAGCATAATTATTTAATAGATGAGCCGCAGATAGGCCCGATATGCCTGCTCCGATGATAGCAATTTTTGTCATGAAATAGTTCCTGAAATAATAGCTGTTGAAATAAGTATAGCTGCCCTGATTAGATGTCAGCTAAGAAACTGGAAATAATGAGTATGTATGCTATCAACATGCGTTTTATTGGATCAAACCATGGTAATTGACGGATACCAAGTAATAAATAAATATTAAAATCAAAAAAAGTCTTATGCTTGCACAGGTGAGATAAAGTCTTTTTTTCAGCTCTAGATTTATTATCAACAAGGACGGATAAGAAACTATGCTCAATGGATAAAAATTATTGGTATATATAAGTTTTCCAGTCTTATGCTTAGATAATTTTCGATTGATATCTTGGGTTAGCTCAACATAATATTTATTTCAATTATTTTCACTTTGTATTGAAGATATATAATAAACTAAGTAGCTGATCTTCGTTCCCTTTGTGTAGGCTGCGCTTTAACTTCACCGAGGCATTCGCTTCGCGCGCCACGATGTTTCAAAGTTGTTCATATATTCAAATTCGTACTAGTGACGTCGTAGCTAAATTTTGCTTTCAGTAAAATAGCAAAAATGGATGGCGGAGAGGGAGGGATTCGAACCCTCGGTACGGGTTAACGTACACACACTTTCCAGGCGTGCTCTTTCGACCGCTCAGACACCTCTCCGGGAATGGTCGACCATTCTATCAAACAATCATCATTTTCGGAAAGAGTGATTTTAAATTATCTTAGCTACCTAAGTCTATATATGTTCTATTATGATATGAGATAAAAAGAAAGCCGCATGATGCGGCTTATGTATATTAAGCTTGCGGTTTGCGACGCGATACCGCAAGAACAACCGCGAATAAAGCAGCTAAGCCCAATAAAATTAAATTATCCATTATTAAATCTTTTAAGGTTCGTTTAGGGGTAATATTTTTACTGTTTTTTTCAAAATAATAAACTATCCCACCAATGCCTTCTTTAAGAACACGCTGATAATCTTTACCCTGCATTTCCTTTTTAACCTTTCCAATAATTTCGTCTTGCACTGCGGGTGGGTAGAAGGCTTCCATATTGGTTGAAGGGTGAATGCTGGCATAGTTCTCTTTTAACGAAACAATAAATAAAGCACTATATTGTGGCGCAGGTTGCCTGTTTGAGAGTTGTTCAATAAAGTAATTGACAACTTTTTCCGGCGGATCATTTTTGAAATCTGGCATAATAACTGCTTCAATACGCAGTTTATTGTTAAGTTCGATCTGACCCAATAATTCATTGTATTGTTTGAAAACATAAGCATCAATAACCTTTGCATAATCAGAGATATAGGGTGCTGGTGCTGTGGTTGTTTGTGCTTGTGCAAAGATAATACTTGAGAATAATAAAGATAAGATACACAGCAAGAAATTCTGTTTTTTCACTGCTAGTGCATTATAAAATCTGCAAACTTCCATGTTAAAGCTCCTTAGCATCCGTCGATATTAAAAGTATGTGAATTGACTTATACTCATTGCCATATTAGCTTAAAAATGGTTGATTGTGTAGTTTTGAAAACAGTTATTCAATATACTTAAGTAGATCTTGCGTGACCTGTTTTTTAGTATAAGTCGGTTTGTGCCATATCCATAAAGCGTATATACCAAGCAGCGCAAAGCAAAACCATAAGAATACAGACAAATAAGTGAATACGGTGCTTTGTTGCATCAAGGGAATAAGATCCAGGGGAATACGACCGTCTAGTAAGTTTAACGGCGTTCTTATGCCGTCTAATACGATATAAATCCCTATAAATTTTAGAGTTATTTTCATTAAACTGTAATTATGTAATTTAATGATAGACAATAAAAGACCAACCATGATGATTAAGATCAAAATGGTAAGGATATCTCTTACCCACAAAATTGAAATAAAGAGAATAAAGAGACTTAAGACGATGGCTTCAAAAATAGCATATTTTTTATGCAGTTTATCAGCCAGAATATAAATGAGCATGCCCCATAGCACAGCACCACAATAACTACAGGTGGCAATGAACCATATATTTCCGCCTTGTGCAAAACTTGTTCCCATGCCACGCAAAGACAATTCTAAAGAAGAGACAGAACCGCCGGTTGCAAGGATCCCTAATGCTTTACTGATTTCATGGAAAAATCCCATCCACCAAGAAAAAGGCCAGTTGAATATTGGAACATAATAGACTGCAAAGGCAACCACCACATAAGCTAAAAATGTGATCGACCGTAATGAGAACATTATCTCAACCTAAAGGTTAGTTAAAAGGCATAAAACACGAACAGCTGTCATTCTTGAGACTGCTCGTGTTTTCAATAAAATTCAAGATTTCTGTTTAATTTTTCTTGCCTCTATGGTACAGATAACCACCTGCAGCACCTACGCCAGCACCTATTAATGCGCCTGTTCCAGCACTGCCAGAAGCTGCACCAATGAGTGCGCCTGCACCTGCACCTATCGCGGTACCCGTTAGTACACGTTGTTCACCTTTGGTTGTAGAGCACGCTGTCGTTAAGCTCAACATACCGATAAGGGCAATTGTTTTTACAGCTGTGTTCATTTTTCACTCCTAACATTATTATGAAACATATCTTCAAATTACAAAGATAACTGCGTAGATTGACTTATTTATTTCGGAAGAAGTTCCCGCATTGATTAATTTTTTTTACAACATTGGAATATAACTAAAGAGTGTTTTTGTATAGGTCGTTGCTCTATGTTTTTTTCATTGAACTAAATTTGGTCAGTCAAAATCTATTTTTTACATTTAATTTTTAGAATAGAACGGGTGATTCAATGGCAAATCTAGGACCTATTATTCTCGATCTAAAGGTCTTATTGATAATCTCACAGATAGAGATTGGGAAGAGGCAGAAAAATATTTTCAGACTAACCCTAGTGCAAGCAAATTTGATAAATTTTCTTCAGACAACAAAAATAAAGCAAAACATTTGAGAGAACAAAGGGTTAATTGTTCATTTATCAATGTAGAAGGAAAAATCTATGCTATTAAAAATGGCGAATGTGTGGGGGAAGGGAATTTTGGTAAAGTCAAAATTATTCAGGCTAGAAATCGCAATAACTTTGCTGTAAAAATTGAAGGACGACAAAAACGTGGCGAAACAGATCCTGAACTTGCAATCATGAAAACGTTGAATCACTTTCATGGTGAAGCAGAGCGCTTGTATGGGAAAATTTTTAAAGGGCAATATTCGCATAAAAAATTATATACAGTCATGGATTTTCATGAAGGTAATGAGTTGTTAAGAGAACTGTATGTTGGAAAAACAGATGAAACACCGCATAAAAATTTAACAGAAGAGCAAAAATTGTTACTGGCGATTCGAGCAGCACAAGCAATACAATACCTGCATGCACATAAAGTTATACATGCAGATATTAAACCTGCAAACCTCATGACAAGAGTAGATGGTGATGTGATTGTTATGGCTGCCATTGATTTTGGCTTTTCTATGGTTTTGAATGAGGGTCAAAAAGTATTACAAGATACTTGTAAAGGGTCGCCTCTTTATTGTGCACCTGAGATTCTTGAGTTAAATTACGATAACAAAGGTAACCCCGTATCAGTTAAGAGAGCCAAAGATCCTGCCTCCTATTCTTTTGCATCAGACATATTTGCGCTTGGTGTGATGTTTAAATATGATTTTCAGTTGAAAATGGAAGATGCATTTTATAAAAAAATAATGAATACCGATCCTAGTCAACGACCTTCAATGGATGAGCTAATAGAAGCATTGTATAGTGAATTGGAAAAACAACCGAATCTCAGTAGTGTTGCACAAAAAATGCTTCAGGAGAGACAACAGCCAGAAGAGCAGAACAATCAAACTCAAATAGATGCAAAAACGATACAGATAAACCGAAGCTTTACACCTTTAAAAGAAGATGCTGAAATTTTCAAATCTTCAACTAAAAAAGAACAAGCATTGAATGAATCGGATAATAAATACCAACATCTGGTTGAAGTCTTAGAGACTTGCAAAAATAATCTTGACGTAGAATATAAAAATAAAAGACATCATTCAGGTTGGGGGAGATGGTTTAAGCATATTTCATCAGGCAGAGATGCAAGAAAAGACCAGATGTCAAATTTAACAATAGCTTTGAATACTTTCATCGAAAACCCAACGGACATCAACATGAATGTGCTTAAAGAGACCTTAACAAATATTAAAAATGATATTGATAAGGAGTTTCATTTTTTAGGTTCATCCGGGCTTAAAGTAATGATCACAGATATTGAAAAAAAGATAGAAACAACAAATGAACAGTTATTAGAGTCGAGTAAAAGAGGACCATCACATTCATAGTGGGCTTTGAGATAGGGATATACGAGACGCAATGCGAAGACACGAGCAAGATTTCAGAGATAAGGGTATAAATACCGTCAGCCTAGAAGGCTACAATCTAAGCCATTATATTATTTTTGTTATTCAATCTTGTTTATTTCTCAATATGCCATTGATAATGATGAATCATCTTCTTGATTAAGCAAAAGACAAGTCCAAGTCCCATTAAGCTGAGTGCTTTGGTGAGTAGCAATGCATCTGCGCTGTAAATAGAAGAAGCAATCAAAAATGCTAAAAGACCTGCACCAGTAAACATGAGTAATGCATTTACTGTCCTATAACCGATGAGTATAAAAATAAGAGACATGCTTAGATAAGGGCTTATGACACTAGCAATAATACTGCTTACAATCAGCAATACCATGATTGGTGTATCAATCGGTTTTAAAGCATTTTTTCTCAATGAAATAATATGTGCTATCGCAATGATAGATAAACCGACTTGAGCGAATGCTACGAGAAGGGCATGACTATGATGGATATCACTGATTGATTGTGTGAGCACAAGATTCATTATTTCGAGCACAATGGTGGCTATATTGGCATATAGCATGGGGCGTAATAATTTTTGTGTTACAGGAAGTAAAAAGAGCGCACAAGTAATGGCACTTAAAAAACACAGCGCTAAATGACTTGTTTCTTCTGGTAATATGGCAATAAATAAGTAGATATTTAAGAGTAGAATGCTTGAAAATCGTACCCACATATCTCGATAAAAACCATAGCTTATTAAACTAAACAGAGCAAAGATGCCAAATTTTGTAAGCGTAATTGCTATGTTATGATCTGGTATTGCATGCAATGCAAATAGTATTAATAAATGGCTACTTAGAAGTGTTATGCGATAGATAAAAACACTCAGCATAAAATAATCATAAGCTAATTGACGCATGAAATAATAGATAGTCCCACTTAAGAGCGTCAATAATAACCCCAGGCTGAACAGTTCTATTATATGATGTAGGTTAATAATATTATTTGCATATAGCCCCATAAAAAAACAGGCATGAAAAATAACAGTTATGCCATAGAAAAAAATTATTTTCATGGATAATCTTGATTCAGCATTTAATTGGCAGAGTATGGCGATTTCTGCCGAATTCCGTTTTTTAAGGAGTCCTTTTGTTTCTAAGAGATCAAAGAAGCTTTGTAAATCATATATTTTCATACAATGATCCTTGCAACGAAGAGCAGATAGAATGCAGCGCATGTCAGTAATGCGCCAAGTAGCAGAAATAAAGAGGCTTCTTTAGAGCGAAAATGATGCAGCCATGCGCCAAGCAGTGTGCTTAATAGCAGCAATGGGATGCTGAGTATTTGATACAGTGCTGGAATATCTTGCCATTTCAATAGCATTAATAATATTGTTCCACACAATAACAATAGACCACCCAACCACTGACAAAAAAGAATAATGAAGTGTCCTAAAGAAGCATGACGGTTTAAAAATCTCCAGCTGTAAAATAATGCATTCTCATCTAAGTGGCCGGATTGATAGAGGTGTTGAATCATAGGCCATCGTACGGGTAAAGAGAGTAGTGATGGGCTATCCATATCCTGATTCATTGGTTCAGAGTGTGTGTTATGTGCATCCATGCAGCTTCTAACCTTGCAATTCTTCAAGCTTACTTTTAGTGTAGTCTTAACTTTTGAGAATGCTTTTAAGTTGGGATCCCAAGATACAAATAAGGAATATTATGAAGAACGACGCAATGATGCCCACAGAATTAAAAAAAATTTTAGCAGATACCTACGCGCTGTATTTAAAATCTCAAAACTATCACTGGAATGTAGAGGGCATTCATTTTCAAAGCCTGCATAGCTTATTTGAAGGGCATTATAAGGATTTATCTGAAGCAGTGGATGAAATTGCAGAGCGTATTCGTGCCTTAGGCCTTAAGGCGCCTGGTAGCTTTAAAAGCTTTGATTCATTGAAAACGATTACGGATGCCAATGAAAATGCAACGGCGAAGGAAATGTTAGAGGATCTTGTGCATTCTCACCAAGTGATACAGCAAAACATTATTGCAGCGCTTGAAGTTGCACAGCAGCAAAAAGATGAAGTAACCATTGGGCTGCTTGTTGATAGGTTGGAATATCATGAAAAAACACTTTGGATGCTAGGCGCACATCTTGCTGAATGAACGAAGTGAATGATTCTCGTTCCTTGAGATCTACGGTTTTTCTTAAGTTGGCACCTATAAGCGAAGGCTGGCATCTAGAAATTCTGGGATGACAGCCTAGTAGAAATTCGTAGAGAATTGTTCAGTTTAGAGAGAAGGCTTGGAAAATAATATTAGAGGCTTTCCACCGTATCATCTGTGATCAGTGCCTGGTAGCGCACGATTTGTTCTTCTGCACTTTTGAGTGCTTCAGTGCTTCCCATATCGATAAAAGGATCTGAACAACGGGCAACATGAATTTCTTTGCCAGCATTTAGCCAGGCTGGAAAGCAATCATATTCCAAACTGATTTCTTTATCGGCATTGAGATCTTCTAGTAAGTGACTGCGTAGTAGGTATACGCCAGCATTCACAACATCAGTGCCAGATTTTTTCTCATGAAAGCCAATTAAGCGATTTTCACTATCACATTCAAGAGAACCATATCGCCCTGCGTTGGCAACTTTAGCCCCCATGATGATGCCATCTAAATTTGGGTCGTTATGCAATTTGCGCAAACTGGGCTTTAAGTTGGTGAGTAAGAGGGAGTCACCATTTGCAACTAAAATAGTCGAAGAAGGGTAGCGTCTTACACAAAAGGCGGCAGCACCGGCTGTACCCAAAGGACGTGGTTCTGTCACGACATCAATAAAGAAATCATTTTGTTGACTAGATATTTGATTGGCCCAAGCAGTGATTTTCTCTGCGCCAAAGCCTGCAGAAAATATGATGTGCTTGAATCCTTGCTGCTTCAGCCACTTTGTTATCCAAGAAATAACAGGCTCTCCAGCGATTGGTAATAACCCAAGTGGTGTCTCTGGGTTTGTTTCACTGATAATATTATGTTTGCCACCAACTAAAACAATCGCAATCATTATTTTTATTATCTTCCATGTGCAATCTGATAAAGAAGAAAAATAACTTCCTTTTCGCCGTCATGCAATAGTTTTTAGAAATTAACTAATATTTTTATTTTTTCAGTTAACTTTCTGCTTGTACTACGTATCTCATTTAGAAACTTATCTGCTTAGCCTACTTGGTTGTATTTGATGTCAAACTCGGTACAATCTGACCGGCATTAAAGAAATAAAATATGGAAGGAATGCAGGCTATGTCGAGCAAAAAAGCGTTGATTACGGGTATTACTGGCCAAGATGGTTCCTATTTGGCAGAACTACTGCTCAACAAGGGTTATGAGGTGCATGGGATTAAGCGTAGAACCTCTATGATTAATACACAGCGTATTGATCATTTGTATGAAGATCCGCATCAACAGAATCGACATTTTATTTTGCATTATGGTGACTTGGTCGATGGCACGAGTTTAACGCGTATTATTCAAAAAGTGATGCCTGATGAAATTTATCATTTAGCGGCACAAAGCCATGTAAAAGTTTCTTTTGATGCGCCTGAATACACAGGAGATGTGAATGGTCTTGGCACGCTAAGAATTTTAGAAGCCATTCGTATGCTAGGCTTGGAACAAAAAACAAAATTTTATCAAGCATCTACCTCAGAATTGTATGGAAAAGTACAAGAGATTCCTCAAAAAGAAACAACACCGTTCTATCCAAGATCGCCTTATGCCGTAGCAAAATTATACGCATATTGGATGACAGTGAACTATAGAGAAGCTTATAACATCTTTGCTTGTAATGGCATTTTATTTAACCATGAATCCCCTGTGCGTGGTGAAACCTTTGTGACGCGTAAGATAACGCGTGCGCTATCACGCATCAAATTAGGATTACAAGATTGTCTATATCTGGGCAATATGGATGCTAAACGTGATTGGGGACATGCAAAAGATTATGTAGAAATGCAATGGCTCATGTTGCAACAAGATGAGCCAGATGATTATGTCATTGCGACAGGTATTCAGAAAACTGTGCGAGAATTTGTTGAGTTATCTGCACAAGAATTAAAGATTGATTTAGTGTGGGAAGGAACAGGTGAAAGCGAAAAAGGATTAGATGCGAAAACAGGCACCTGTATTGTCGCTGTTGATCCTGCCTATTATCGCCCCACCGAAGTAGAAACTTTATTAGGAGACGCAAGCAAAGCAAAAGCAAAGCTTGGCTGGGTGCCTAAAATTAGCTTTGAAGCCTTGGTTAAAGAAATGGTTTTATCTGATTGGAAAGAAGCGCAAAAAGAAGCTGCGCTCAAAGGCTTAACACATATTCATGAGAGTATTGTCAGCTAATCATTGAATTACAAATCTCATATTCATGGGGCACAAGTCGGTATTTTTAGTGCTCTCTTGTTAGTGTATTACACTGTTAATTGACTCAGATAGATATCAATCGACTCATTTTGTTGAGTCAATTGATTGCATGGGTCAATTAAATATCTTATTGACTCACTATTGCTGAGGCAATTAAAATATAATTTTACTACTAAATAGCATAGAGCTTTGGATGAAATATCCAGGAAAAGAGTCAGCAACGCTTGAATTTAAAAGCACACTTCCAGGTAAGCAGCAAATAGTTAGCACTGTTATTGCATTCTGTAATAATTTTGGAGGACGCTTAATTATTGGCGTTGATGATAATCGGCGTGTCGTTGGATTACCTGATGATAGTATTGATGAATTAATTAATAGTCTGCATCAGTCAATATTTCAAAGCGCAACTCCTGTAATATTGCCTATGATATATTCGCAACGGCTTGATGATAAGATAATTCTTGTCATTGAAGTTTCATCAGGCATGAACAAGCCTTATTTTCGAACCTCAGATGGTATGAATAATGGCACATTTATAAGAGTAGGCTCACATACGTTAAAAGCAACACCAGAAATAATTCAAGAGCTACAATGGCAGTCTAGGGGATTTTACTCTGACGAGGTGCCAGTATATACCTCAACAATAGATGATATAAATTTAGATCTGTTCAGACTTTTTTTAAAGCAAAGAAAAAATGATTATAATTCACCTGATATAAATAAAATGCTTATGCAATATCGTTTGGCTGTGGAAGAGCATAAGCGTTTGTATCCCTCTGTGGCAGGTATTTTGCTTTTTGGGCATAAACCACAGAAATTTATAACAGAATCATTTATTATTTGCAGTCATTTTAAGGGAACTAGTGGGCGTGAAGCTTTGGCAAGTTTTGATTGCGGAGGCTCATTATTCAATCAGTTAAACGATTGTATTGCCTTTGTCGAAAGTAGGCTCAGTAGATCATTCAAAATAGAAGGGATTAAACGAGAGGAGCAATTAGAAATACCATTGAAGGCACTCAGAGAAGCGATTATCAATGCAATTGTGCATAGACAATATCAAATTCCTGGGCCAACTAAAGTTGCAATTTTTGATGATCGAATTGAAATTTTTAGCCCAGGTAATTTCCCGGGACCTTTGCAATCTGATGAATTAGAAATGGGTATTACCTACTTGAGAAATTCTGCTATTTGTCGAATTTTTCGTGAAGCAGGTTATGTTGAGAAACTTGGGTCAGGTTTTTTAACTATGTTTAAGCTATACCGCGAACACCAACTTCCTACACCGACGGTAATTGAGGGCACGGGTTATGTCAAATGCATTCTGCCTAGACCTGTTCTTCAGCGTCCACTTATTCAGTTGACGGAGCATGAAGAAAAGATCTTGGAATTATTTGATGTGCACGAAGAAATCAGCCCACAACTCGTCAATAAAATTTTATGTGTATCTCGCCAGACAACAGCTAGAATTTTATCTTCTCTTGTTAAGAAAGGGTTAATTAGAAGGTACGGGGCAGGTAAAAGTACTCGCTATAGAAAATATTAAATTTGTATTTGTGCTACAATAGGTGAGTTTTTAGATGTAATATTAAGAAAGCCAACAAAAAATTAACATGAAAAAAAATGCAAGGATCTACGTAGCTGGACATACGGGTTTAGTGGGAAGTGCTATTGTAAGAGCACTCAAAAAATTAAGCTATCAGACTATTCTAACGCGTAGTCATCAAGAGTTAGAGTTAACAGATCAGGTTGCAGTTGCACAATTTTTTGAAAGCCATAAACCAGAATATGTGGTATTAGCGGCTGCAAAAGTGGGGGGCATTTATGCTAATAGTCACTATCCAGCAGATTTTATTGCTCAAAACTTAAACATTCAATCAAATGTGATTCATCAAGCAAAAATACATGGTGTAAAACGCTTACTTTTCTTAGGCTCTTCTTGCATTTACCCACGAGAATGTTCTCAACCGATCAAAGAAGAATATTTGCTGTCAGGATCTTTAGAGCCTACAAACAGGCCCTATGCACTTGCTAAAATTGCAGGTATAGAAATGTGTTGGGCTTACAATCGTCAGTATGGTACGCAATATTTGGCAGCGATGCCTACTAATCTGTATGGACCAGGTGACAACTATGATTTAAAAAGCTCACATGTCATACCTGCACTTATTCGCAAAATGCATGAAGCAAAAATCGCCAATAAAGAAGAAGTTGAAATATGGGGTACGGGTACACCTAGACGAGAGTTTTTGTATAGCGATGATTTAGCAGAGGCTTGTATATTTTTGTTGAACCTAGATGAAAGTAAATATAGTGCTTTGGTAAGCTCAGAAACACAAGCACCACTTGTGAATGTGGGGTGTGGAGAAGATATTACTATTGCAGAATTAGCTAATGTGATTGCCAGTGTTGTTGGCTTTGAGGGCAAGATTAATTACAACACGGCAATGCCTGATGGTACACCTCGTAAGCTTTTGTGTGTTGAGAAGATGCAAATGTTGGGGTGGCAGAGAAAGACGAATTTGGTAGATGGCTTAAAAATTGCATATCAAGAATATATGCAATACAAACAAGAAAAGAAAACAGATTGTAATATTCTCAATGAGATTAGTTAAATAGTATTACTTTATGAATATTGTTGATGCATTGCTAAAATATGTTGGGCTACGATCTGGAGAGCAGTCAAAAGACATTTTTTACCAACGTTTTTTAAATTCTGAGTATTCTTGGCAACTAAGGAAACCATTATTAGTTAACTCGCCTAGCACTGTTAACGAAATAGATTCTTTGCAGAGAATTCCATTTGAGAGATTATCTTTTCTAGAATTAGAAAATCCTTCTAATCAAGTAGTCAAAATTCGTTTGCAAGAAAATGTGATCCATAAGTTAAAAAATTTTGAAAAAGCTTTCAATATTTTTGTGGATTTCACATCTCATAGTAATCCCCTTGGTGACTTTCGTAAATTTAGCTCATTTTATCACCCACTTTACTGCACATCACGCTACTTATTTTTTCATGGCGATGGTAATTGTGTGACTTTAGGGGTATTGCTGTACAGTTTTCTAACACATTATTTTGAGAAAGATAGTATAAAGCTGAAATATAGCTGTGCACTTAAACGAGAATTTATGCATGTTTATGCCTTGAGAGAGCGTAAAAATCATAAAATACTTTATGTTGACCCTGATCAAAAAATATTTTGTGGCTATGATGAGCTAGATCAAATATATTCTCATGGGCTTATATTTCAACTACTCAGCGGCGCTGGTTATTATGTATTTGATCAGATACCTATCATTAAGAGGAAGCATTTCTTCTTAAAGATGACTGAAGATCTAATGGATAACTATCGTATAACGCCAACACAATTAATTTATCAAAAAGAACCTGAAAAGAATGATTTTTCTAGAATTTTTCTAAAGGCAAGAATAGAATCTTCGCAAGATCTTGAATTATTTGCAGAGGATTATGAGTGGAAAAAATCTTATCGTGAAATTGGTAAGAAAATTTATCAGCAACCACTACCATTCTTATCACAACTAAAAAACATTATCACTGTAATCATTCCTCCACAAGGTCAATTGACTTTGGGTTGGCATAATTCTTTTCCTCAAGAAGTGTTAGATTTTTGCCTTATTTTTTTTGGTAGAGTTCCTCTCTCCATTGACTGGGAAGCCAAGTCAGCTATAGTTCAGGAAGTAGTACTGCCAGAGATACCATGGATCATTTTATTTGGCGCTCATGTTAATTTTTGTATTTTAAATCAGAAGAGATTTGATTTGCATCGAACTCAGTGCGGTAACTTCGCTTATTTAGGCATGGGAGATTTGGAGGCACAGTTTGATGGCATTACTAAAGATATAAAAATGACTATCCAGGTGTTACAAGATACATTTATAAAAATAGTTTTACCTTTTAATGCTTTAGCTGTGAATGCAAATTTGATCAGCTTAACATCAGAACATGAAGATTTATTGAATATAAAATATCAGGCTGCTTAAAGCGAACTCATAATGATAGAATAGCTTCTTCTATCATAAGAGATTCAGGATGGTTTCTGCATGAATATCTGGAGAAACAAATGGAGCTTTATTTTCAATAATGAGATCTGCTTCTGGTTCTTCAAAAGGTAGGTCTAATCCCGCGACATTAGAAATTTTTTTCTCTAGAAAGCCACTATAAATACCTTTTTGATTTCTTTGATATAATTCAGGTAATGGCACTTTGATGTATACTTCAAAATATGCTGAATAATTTTTCCGATTCCAATCTCTATGCTCAGTAAAAAGTGAGATAACGCTGCACACAACGTTCAAACCTTCTTTATCAAGGTGTTCGCAGAATCTGCAAATTCTCCAGCCACTTAGTCTTCTTTCTTCTAAGCTATATCCTAAATTATCTCCAACGATATGTCGAATAGTGTCGCCATCTAAGAAAACGGTGTTTTTCTGAGTTTTTTTCAATCGATTTGCTAGCGCTTCTCCAATAGTAGTTTTCCCCGCACCTGATAAACCAATGAGCCAGATAACCATATATTCCTCATAGATGTTAAAATAGTTTATTATCATATAATATTTGTAAAAAGTAATAAAATTTTGCTAAAGGAGAGTAGAGTGGAAAATCTAGATAAAATTAAAGAACACTTTAATGATAAGAAGAGGATTCAGTGCGATATCAACAGTTATCATCTAGATAAATCTCCGGATTATCAAAATTTTGATCCCTATGAAAAGCCCAGAGAAGATTTTATATTTTCTTTAATTTTAGAACATTATAAATCGGGAAGTGTGTTAGATGTGGGCTGTGGTGTTGGTAATTTGGTTAAAGAACTAAAATCAAAAAAAATGGATGCCTATGGTATTGATCTGTCTAGTGAAATGATTGGCACGGCCAAAAAAATTCTAGAAAAAGCGAATCATGATCCACGTTGTGTGCAATATGCTGACATTTTTAAATATGAATCAGATAAGAGATTTAGTTTGGTTATTGCCAATGGTGTAATATGGTACTACCAAAATAAATTAGACTTTCTTGCACAAATTAATCGTCTTACAGCTGAAGATAGCACAATTATTATTGTTCATCGCAATGATCTTTTTAATATTTTTGCCATGAATGAAGGTACGATACATTTTATGATAGATCGTTTGTATGCAGAGCGTTCAGAGACAGATAAGAAAAAACTCAAAGCAGATGTATTAGAAACATATCCAAATATGGCTTCAGCGATAAGTATTAATAGCAATTTGCGAAAGGATTTTGATAATCCTCTTACGATATCAGAATTGTATCGACAAGCTGGTTTTGAAATAACTTCTATTAATTATACTTATATTCATCCTTTTCCACCAAAATTCATGGAGAAAAATTTAGAGATTAATTATGCGCAATTACAGGAAAAATATGGCAAGCAATGGCAAGGCATGTTTTTAGGCTCACAATTTATTGTAGTTGCGAAGAAATGTTTTCAGAAAACATCTTAAGTGTAAATTTATAATAAAGAAGCCATTCGAGAGATAAGCGGTGATATCTTTTCAATGACAGTGCTTGGAGTATGCATTTTTACTTTATTATTGTCGTTATATTCAATCACCGCACTATATTCTTCATTTTTAATTTGAGGATATTGGTTTGATACAAGCAGTTTTAGTTCATCATTCCGTTGTTCGCCCGTAAACATATACCATATTGCCTTTTTCAAAAAATTTTTGATGGCTGTCGTCTCAGCATCAAAATCTTGCACTTTATGGTCGTAGTTGATATCTAGAATGTTCTTATGTTTTATAAGTACTGTTTCTATATCTTTTGCCCTTGCAGGCATTTTAAATTTTGGTAAGGTTGTAAAATCACAGTTAGGATCCATGTCACTGATATCAACAGTTGAACCAAGTCGAACAAGATTGAACCAACGGAATGCGTACATGATTCTAGTTATAGAACATTGAGGAGCATTTAAATATAATTGAACTTTTTTGAAATAATCTTCTTTAGTATTAGCCCAAAGAATAACATCATCCTTGGGGTAAGGGCAGTGTTGGAAAGCAGCAAGCACAGGCGCACCAAACCGCGCCATTTCAATACCAACTGATGTCCAACTGATAAGTATTAGATGGGCAAGCTCTGCTAAATCATAGCTTGAGATAGTGTCACTTGGCCAAATAAACTTTACTTGTCCTGAGACATGAGAAAATGCAGATTGAAGTTGTAGCAAATGCTTAGAAGGTTTATTTTTAAAACCATCACTTCCTTCTCGCGGATGAATGCGCACAACCAATTGTATGTCTTTATGTTTCTCTGTGTATGCTATAAGTTCGTTTATCCATTCAATCTGATCAGTGAAAGGATTATCCATTGGTAATGAAGGCACGTTAAGGCCAGCATATTGGAAGATAGTGGCTTGTGCTTCATCTAAGCTACTTGTAAAAGCAACAAGTAATTTTTTTGTAGGGTCAATATTGAGTTCTGAATAAAGTCGATTAGAGGTCGTTGATTTAAGTGGGGAATATATAGTAAAACCACCTTTAGAGATTCTATTGAGCAAGTCATCTCCAATATTCTTGACTTCTTCTGTTGTCAATGCAATATTTTTTCGTTTATTCCATTGAGCGAGCTTATCAAATTGATATCTTGTGGAAAGTGCGCCACCAAAAATTATTTTATTTCGTCTCACATTATTAATAAGCGCATGAGAAATATTTGTGATTGGGATAGTAGATTTTTGTGCTGATGCTATGATGCCTAATACATTTCCATAATCGCCAAAGTAAATAACACGGTTAATTTTTGCTCTAGTTTTTAATGCTTCGAATGCCAAATAATTAGTAATACTTCCTAGAATATGGGCTTTTGTATGTTGAATTTCTTCAGGAGATAATTGCGTGTCATAGAGTTTTCTTATTCTGAATACTTCACCAAATGCGATTTGACCAAAGTTTATGTCATCATAAATGAAATTGGTAACATCAGGTAAGCTATCAATCTTTTTTGATATAGACGCTAAGATTTTTTGTGGAATCAATTCTTGAATATTTAAAATTTTCAGATTGTATTGTGATGCATAATCAATAGATGATTTTGTGCAGCTCGCACATATCATTTCTCTTTGTAAAAAATTGATTCTTGGTTTTGCATCCACTGCATCTAAGACAGTACAACGCTCCAGATTTTTGTGACAACGTATGAGTAGTGTCTCATATCCTAGGCAGTTTAGTATCTTGGCTAAGACGCAGTGGGTAATAAAATGATATTTTAACCCAGCGTCAATTGACCAGAAAACTGTTATAGGCTTTTTAGAGGATAAACCTGCAGGTTTTATAGCATTTCTATTATTATTTTTAATTACATATAATTTTTTGAAGGGTAATTGTGAATATTGTTTTATCTTACCCAAGATAATTCTGATTTTTTTTATAGACATACTATTTATTTTGCCTCATAAATATTCTTGAAGAAATTTCTTCGGAATACATAGGTGTAGAGAATAACCCTGGAAGATAAATAGAAAGGGATGAACGTAGCACAATAATAAAAGCGATTAATACCTTCTTTTATTGATTCACGTGTTCCATTGATTAGCCACCTCATAGTAGGCAACTCACCTTCAAAAGGTAACAGGGCTGATAATAGATAATTCTTTTTATCAGAATCGGATTGATTGTCATAAATGATTGGATAATTGTAAAATTGTAATTCTTCTTTAAATAAGCGTTCAAGCAAACGGATTTCTCTTTTATTTAATTCTTTCTGCCATCGTTGAGTGACATGTGTATTGGGGCCTGCAATTCTTTTTGAAATTGTATCTGGTTCATTTTGTAGACGGCCATTTGTAATGGTTTGGTATCGATTGTTGTAAGCACCTGTTCCGTGCCAAGTTTTTCCTAAGATTGTTGGTTGAAAGTCTTTATTTTCCCAACGTTGATCTATAGAAGTATTGAGCCAATCACAAATCATAGTAGCAGTTGCTAAGAAATCTTTATTTAAATCTTCATTGCGCACACTAATAAAATTATCTTTAAATTGTGCTTTCTTTCTTGTAACGGCTCTTGCACTTTGTGCAAGATAAAGCAACCAAAAAAGGTATACGCAAGTATTATCCATGGTTAAATTTCTTGTCCATAGATCTTTCATTCTAGCCCAAAAATTACCAGGTTTTAAGGCGTACATATTACCAAGCCAATTAACAAATTGATGTCGGGGAGATGCAAAGGTAGCTCGAGGATCTCTCACAAGATTAATAAGTTTTGCCTTGGGAAAATCTTCGATGATAGTATCTATTACTTTTCCACTATAACCTGTATTTACATTTTCAGATCTTAAACTAATGGCGTCACTTATTAGGACATATTTTGCTTGGCTTATGTCTTTATTATGTGCTAATGCATAGATAATAAAAGGCAGTATAGCAAGTTCTTTTCTTGTAATTGTATCCCTTGATCTGAAAAATGCATCTGTGTAATTTCTAATTTTTTCCGCTTGAATAATGACAGAATCATCCATACCCATTCTATAAGTAAGTGTTTTATTTTCTGGATTATCTAGTGCATAAAGTAATCGAAAGTAGCTTATTTCTGTCAGAAATTTGTGGGCTTCATTTGTAGGGATATTATTTTTTTCGAAGTGTGTGATTATATAGGAATAAGTGTAGTGCATCAGCGGGCATGCAATGATTTCTGGGTGTTGATCAAAAATAGTCAGAAAAAAAGCGTTGCCCGCTCTGCCAGAATGATCAATAACACATGCCAGATTAATATCACTCAAGTATTTATTAATATTTTCTATTTTTAACATAAATTATTTATATAAAATCGATATATGGCTAAAATTTCAATGAAATATCCGAGACAAGAAAGCTCTATGCTTGCATAGGGCTTTCTTGTGATAAGAAATTTTTACAATTTTTGTTCTAATCTGAGGCGGGATGCAAACATGCTACATTGGAAGAATAATTTCCATTTTTCTTCATCCGGCCAATTAGTTGTATCTTGATATACTCTATCATTTATATCTTTGATAAAGAGTCGCTCTTCCATTAAAAGAGGTGGCATTTCATGGTAATTAGCAAAAGCTTGTTTTTCTTCTACAAAGCCAAAATTATTCATTTTAAACTTGTAGGATAGGGGATTTTCTCTTATATTCGCGCTTATTTTTTGGGGGGCTTGTGGATTAGTTATAAGTGCTTCTATTTTTCTTGCATCAGTATCAAAGTATTTTTCAAAAAAATTAACGGTATGTCTATTAAAGGTGTATAAATCAAATAGCTGATTAGAATGACAAACGATCAATGTGCCATTTTTTCTAAGCACTCTATTTATTTCTTTATAGAATAGGTTTTCATCGCTGTTACTGAAATAGCCGATCACATTAAGAGCTAGAGCTAAGTCAATAGATTCGCTTTCTATTTTTTTTAAGTGATCAACATTACCTTTTAGTAGCTCTATGTTACTTAACTTGTTTAAATTTTGTTTTGCATAATTTAGCAATTCATCATTAATATCTATGCCATAGGCTTTTGTGATATTAAAAGCAAAGAGATCTTTTAGTATGTTTCCTTCACCACATCCAAAATCTAGCACTGTTTTTCCTGAAAGATCTAAATCTTTGTATAAGCTTTTTATTACAGTTTTTCGATGGGCATGATATGGGCCAGAAACATTTTTCAAATATGTTTCTGCGATCTGCGTCCATCTTTCTTCTGCTGAAATATCCTTGCCGACCACTTGCATAAAATTTCCTTTATTCTTTATTGATTAAGTAAAAGTAATTTGCTTTATCTATTATAATTTTGGAATAAAAAGTTATTAGTAAAACATAGTTAGTAACATATGAAGTTATTATACTATGTGGCTTAGAAATAATAAAATTTGTTGTTAAAATTTTATTATTTCTAATGTACATACAGGTATCATATAAATTTTCTATAAATTAATAAAATTCTTCAAAAGTGGAGAGTAAATGGTCGTTATAATATAGGGTTAAACTTCGCTGCAAGAACAATATCTACAGCTTTACTATTCCAAAGATAATGAGATTGACGTACAGCCTCAATGCGCATGTCTGATTTTTTAAAGATTTGTAGCATAGGGGTATTAATAGACATTGTTCCAGCCGTTATCTTTCGGAATTGTTTTTTAACCAATAAATAATCCATTGCGAGGATCCAGGCGAGTAGTCCATATCCTTTGCCTTTGTACTCAGGCTCACCAATTAATATGGCTAGGTCAGCGATCAAATTATGGGGATCAATGTATGCGCTTAGATTCCCAATGTGTTGTCCACTACTTTGATGCATAATTGCCCAAAAATAGTGTTTTCCTGATTGCATTGAGTGGAAATAGTTCGTGCAGCTTTCCAGTGTATGTGTTTTATGACGAAGCTCACTAAACTGTACATTTTCTTTTAAATTTAACCAATCAACATATCTTTGACAAAGGTGGGATTTGTCAAAAGCAACCAGCGAGAGTTTTGGATGGTGGATTGTCGGAGTAAAATGCGCTTCTATTGTCATATTTAAAAATTAGACTCATGTTGAAGAATATTGTTTTTTTGGAGAGAGGCTTCTGCGACTGCTAGATCAGACAAGCTGTCTATTTCATACCAGCCACGGTTAATAGGGAACGAATGAAGTGCGATATTTCTTCGAATCATTTCCTGCAATAAATCAGTCATAAAATAGTTTCCTGCACTTCGACCATTGAGTTTTGTATCATTCTCAGAAAGATCGTTGTATGTTTGTAGGAGACTATGGATAGCTTTTTTCCTAAATAAGCATAAACCAATATATTGGCCTTGTATATCAGATATATTTTGAGCTTTTTGGCCAATTTCTTTGATTCTGCCATCGTAAAATAATTCTAAGCTCTCCGCATCGGACAAAGGATCTTCAAAGCGTTGTTCCCAATAAGATTGCCATAACAAATCAATCGTAATAGCTAGATCGTGGGAGGAAGATATAAGTTTTTGCAATATTTGATTTGTATAAATAATATCACCATAAGAAATAATAATATCATCATTGAAATGATCTTTTGCGCATAACAATGAATATACCATATTAGTGGTCATAAAATTTTCATTACAAATAAGCGTTATTGGGTATTTTTCGAGTTGTTCAATTTTATAGCCACCGACTACGATAATATCTCTAATATTTGCAGCATGTGCTGTTTCAATTTGCCATTCAATAATAGGTTTGTTCAAGATAGGGGTTAAGCATTTTGGCTTATTATTGGTTAGAGGCTGAAGGCGTGTACCTTGGCCTGCAGCAAGTATAATTAATTTCATAGATTAAACCTGTGAGTAATGATATGAGTATCAAGTTGTTTCGCTGCTTCATTAAGTCGTTCAGGGTGCCAGTGTATTCCTGTGATTGCTAAATTTTTATGTTCCATATATTCAATACAACCATCATTTGAAGATGCAATAACCGTGAATTCTTTGGCAAGTTGTTTTGGGTAAATACCATGGTTATGAAAGCTATTCACAGTGATTCGATCATGAGTTTTATATTTAAAAACATCTTTTTGAAAAATAATATCGTGAGCTTTGAGATGATTCATCTCTAATGAGCGACATAAGCTCCCACCAAAATAAGCATTAATAATCTGCATGCCACGGCAAACGCCTAAAATAGGGATACGATTTGTAATCGCTTGTTTCATTATCGTAAATTCAGCGAGATCTCTGCTTGTAGGTTGAGATCCCATAGGTTCTGTTGCGAGTGAACCGACACTATCTCCGCCTGTAAGTAGAAGCCCAGAAGGATTTAATTTGAAATATGCATCATAATTTTGCAATCCAAAAGGTACTAATATCGGAACAATACCAAATGCTTGCAGCAATGAAAGCCAATCAATGCTAATAGCTTGTCTTGGCTCATCATATTCAACCGCATTGGCACTTCGCATTGTTACAAGAATTTTCACTTTATGACCTTTAGAATTTGATCAGCGCAATTTAAATGTAGCTTTTTAGCGTTCTTAACTTCATTGAATTTTTCTATGCCACAGCCGATTGCAGCCGGTAAATTAAATTCTGCTGCTCGAATAGCCATATGTGAAGCAACGCCACCAAAAGCAGTGACAAGACCCGCAATATTATGATTAAAGATCCAGTCATAACCAGGATCTGCTGCTTCTATACAGACAATTTTATTTTTGAGTTCAGAAATACTATCTGAATCTTTGAGATAAACTACGTCTGCAATCACAGTATTCAAAGTAACAAAATTGGGTTTCCATGCGCCTAATTTGAATAAAAAAACATCTTCAGGTTTTGTGATGAGTTCTGGCAATAAATAACTACAAAGCATACTATGTTTCTTTTTATGAAAAGAAATTGTTTTGTTTAAATGATTGACATTTGCTGTAGGTAAAGAATCTGTTTCAAAGCGCAAGATATCATCAATGTGTAAGTAGGATAATTGTTCTTTATTAAGTCCAATTGTAGAGCCCCAAGCTTCTATCAATGTAAGTATTTTGTTTACACCTTTCATAAATTCAAATTTTGCGTATTCTCTCATAGTAATTGTGGATGTTATAAAATGGATTAATTGAGAAGCATTTATCTCTAATCTTAGATCAGAAAGTAGTACATCAATCGTTGAAAGATACGGCTCTAAAATATTCTTCCCATCAATATTTGATGAGGAGATAGATTCATGCATACCATTTGTATGAGATTGCAGATATAAGTTAGGATTTGCGGCATAATTATCAGAGGTAATTTCGTATGAATTAGGTCTTAAGTGGCCATAGTCAGAAAGTAGTGATTCTAAAGATATTTTTTTCTTTTGAAATAATCTAAGATCATTGGTTAGTTTCGAGGCAATTGTTGGAATTGCATTTAGAAAATTATTTTTAGTAGTTTCATCGAAAACTTTGAGTTCAACAAAATCTTTTAAATAACTCATACTGATAAATGCCAAGCGCGCAAGTATAGCAAATGGTACGATACCATCACTAATAATATGATTTATTAATTTTCGGATGTTCCCACAATGTGTATGTGTCGAAGATGAAATATATTTTTCGATATTATTCGACAGAGCTTGTAATTTTAAAGATTGCGTTTCAAGTATAGATTGATAATTTTTGAATATGTGATTTGTAAGCCTATGGACTTCGTTGTGAAAATGAAGCACATCTTTTTTATCTGTAAGAGCTTTGTTTAATCTTGCTTCATATTTAGACCAATTAGGTGATAAGCAGGTGATATAGATATCAAATTCAACCTTATCATGTAAAAAAGGATTCTCTCTGAGTTGCTCAATACACCAATCGTTCCAAGCTGTTTCAATGTGTGCAGTCAGATCTCTAGGCAATAAAGAATTGATGCTCGCACGGACATCTATATAGGGAGCACCATCAAAAGAGTGTATAAGCGGTTCATCTATTTCTTTGTATCCCAATACTGAGCGAGCAAGAGCCCAGGCTTGATTGCCAATCAGTTTTTGATAAAGAGAAAAAGCTAAAGGTTTAGGTGTAAGCCCTATCATTTCTGCGGGGTTCCAATCAGGCATGATCCCAAACACAGTGTGATGACCTGAAAGATATGGATTTTTTTCAAATTTAGCATGAAGCAGATTTTTTATCTCAACTAGATTATCAAGAATTTCACTATCTTGAAACGTAGGCTTATTTTTTATAATAAGAGGTCTTACTTGTAGTAAGTAAATTTTGTTTTCAGCATCAATACAGAATTCAATATCCAACGAATCGATTGGCGCAATCGTGAGTAATTCCTTTGCAACTTCTGTGATCTGTTCAACGTATGGATTGCAGAATGAATTTTGTGATTTCCATGCGATATAATAGTTTTCAATATGTTCCGTAGATCCAGCTGTGACTAAGTCACTACGGCCACTTTTTGTATCAAGTGACAAAACAAAGTAGGGAGAGCCTGTTCTCGGCTCTCTTGTGAGAATAACGCCACTTGCTTTAATGTTTTCTACTTGTGCTTGTACTAATATTTCATCTTGTGGCAAACATATTCTATCGTTTTTGCTGTAGCTTTCTATTACTTGTTCAATTGCGTATTGCACGGTATCGCTGTCTTTTGTAAAAACATCTAAAATAGAAAGAAATGCCCCTGCATGAGAACTTTCTATATTATCTTCAGTGCTTGTGTTACTTCTTACAACTACATTTGTGCAGGGATATTTTTTTTGTATATTCTCAATAATTTTATTTGGATTTTCAGACCAAGCTTGATAGCTAAAACGTATTTGTTCTAAGACAATTGATTTTTGTAGGAGTGGTGCCATATTTTCAAGCGTTTTTCCTTTACCTTGAAAAACAACTTGAGACAACAAAAGCCTATTTGATATAGAGGCTGCATTTTTTTCTAAAATTTTATGCGAAATCAAAATACTATCTTGTGGAATATTGTTGATTTCATGCAGACTAGACATTTTGTTGTTATTTGTAATTTGACTAAACTGTTGGTATTGGTCACTGGGGACATAAAGCATGGCAAGGTTTTCATGCGTGACTATTGGCGATGTATAAAACAAGCAAATTTTATTTTCTGTATCTAGATTGAAGGCAGAGGGTAAAATGATCATATCAGAGCGAATAACAAATATATTATCGTTTTGAGAATTTTCAAATAACTTTAATGCCTCAATTTCGTTTTTAGCATCTTGTGGGGTGTAATAGATATAATTGATCTTAGGAAATTTTTGAATTACTTTTTCAATATGGTAATTGCCGATGTATGTAATATCATGAATATGATGCTGTCTAAGAGAAGAAACGATCCATTCTAAAACAGGTTTATTTGAGTGTTTTTCTACATCAAGTGCTTTAGGATGACTGGAGCGCGTATCTAAAGAACGAGTATGTTGGCCGGCCTCTATTATAATTGCTTTAGTTGTCATTGTTTTCCCTAGCTGAGATATAATTCCGAATTTTCTTTAAATCTAGAAGCTATCTCAAAAATGCCATTTTTCGTTGATCCTTCGTTACAGCTCCTTTTGTGCTGCTCATTTACATCTGTGTAAACTGCGCTGCTCAAAGAATCTGCGCCTTGGCTGAACGAAAAATTACTATTTTTGAGTCAGCTTCTAATATTTATATTTTTATCGATTAATGCTTGTTTAGTGTTCCAATAGCTTAATTCTTGAAATAAAAATAAGTTTGCAGCAGCAGCAGCTGATACGTCTGTTTGTGTGAGTATATTTGCAATATCTTCAGCATTGCTTGCCCCGCTGCAAGCAATCACTGGGATAGACGTTGTTTGAGCAATTTCATTAATAACAGATGTATCATAACCAAGTGTGCTGCCATCTTTATCAATTGATTGTACAATTATTTCACCTGCCCCTCGATCTTGAGCTTCTTTAGCCCAGTGAAAAGGGCAAAGTTTTGATGCAACACGTCCACCATGTGTATAAACTTCGTAAATGCCGTTTGAATGGCATTTTATATCAATGCTTACAATAATTGCTTGTTGGCCAAATTCATGTGCTGCTTTTGTGATGAGTTCAGGATTTAAAACAGCTTGAGTATTAATTGTAATCTTATCTGCACCTAAATTTAATCGTTGCTCTATATCGTGCAAAGACTTGATACCACCACCAAAGGTAAGAGGCATAAAGCATTTTTTTGCAATTAACCTCAATATTTCAAGTGTTTGATGATTAGCTTCAGGACTAATATCTAAATAGATCAGTTCATCAAGATCCCATGCATTATAGCGCTCAAGCTGTATCAAAGGGTTGCCAATTATCTGATGGAAATTAAAATATTGACTTCTTACTAAGTGGCCATTTTTTAATAGAAGTACAGGAATGATTCTTTTAGTTAGCATAAAGTTAAAAAATTTCTTAATAAAGTTAGACCAAACTGTTGGCTTTTTTCGGGATGGAATTGAACGCCAAATAAATTTTCATGCTCTATACTAGAGATGATTGAGGTTGCATGATATTGCGTAGTTGATGTTGTATAGCTTGTGTTTTCATTTGAGTATGCAAAAGAATGTGTAAAGTAAAAATATACACTTTGTGGGATATTTTTGAAAAGTAATGATTTCTCATTATGAATAACATTATTCCAGCCAACATGAGGTAATTTTAGAGTAGTGTTCGCTTGGTTAATTTTTTTTACGTGATTGGATATTAAGTTTAACCCAATATGCTCTCCAAACTCATCACTCTTTTGTGCAAAAAGTTGCATACCTAAGCAGATGCCAAGTATAGGTGTGCCTGCATGAAAAGCTTTAATAAAGGGTTCTAATAATTTGGCATTTGCTAAATATTGCATTCCTGAATAAAAGCTACCCACACCTGGTAGAATCAGATGAGAGCAGTGTTTGATTTGCGCTTCTTGTTGGATAATAACAGGAGTAAAACCCAAAAATTCAACAGCATGAGAAACAGAGCCTATGTTACTTGTCGCACATCCAATAAGACCGATACTTCTTGTCATACAGGCTCCTTAATACAGAGAATGTGCCTTGAGTCACAGAAGTGAATTTGATCGACGTTTGCTTGCATTGTATCAAGTAATGCATTCAATTTATTATCCATAATACTTGCAAGATATTTTGGGTAATTATTTTCTAGCTGTATGCTCAACAATCTGCGCAAATCACCAACATCTTGACCGAATAGCCACTGATTTATTACTTTAAAACCAGCTATTTTTAATGCATAGTTAAGAGAGTCTTCTGTATAAAGTTGCACATGAAGCGCATTATCTAGATTCCTGCCTGCATGAGTCTCAAAAGCAGTTTCTAACAGCGTTGATAAACTGAACATTGGAATGGCAAAAGCAAAAATAGTTCCTGGCTTAGATGCTTTGAGTGCATTAAAAAATAAATGCGCATCTTGAACATGTTCTAATACAAAGAATGCGGCATAGATATCAGCTGGCCAGCTTTCTACAGCAGAGGCAAGTGACGTTGTATGGGGATGGGCATGACGACCTTGCAAATATCTATTAGCAATACCACATAGATCTTCATTTCTTTCAAGACCATTAAATTGTTTAATAGCAAAATCTTTCAAGCAAGCAAGAAAATATCCGGCACCAGAACCTAATTCTAGCCAGCTTTTTTGTTGTATTTCATCTATTGTAAAGCCATACTCTAACAGTGACTCTAATATCCAATTGAATTTCGGTTGGTATATTCTGCTTTGGCGAGATTGGAATTGTTCAGTTGTTAATTCAGGGTATACATCTAAAAAGCTAAGTCCATCAGGTGTATCTGAAGGATACAGTGATGTTGGTAAATGTTTTGATTGTATATGATGACATTGATTGCATAAAAAATAATCTAAACTTCGATGCGAGAATATATCTGCCTGTGTAAGCGTTTGTGTGCAGAGCAAACACTTTGAACGAAGTGGTTCTTGTTTTAAGTAATCTACAGCTTTGTATTGACCATCGCGTATAGATTTATCTATTTTCGCGAGTCCCGTATACTCAGTTGAGATATCTATGCTGGGTTTGGAATATTTAAATCGCATGATATTCCATTATTAATTAGGTTATACACACTAAAATGTGGCGTTTTAAAGTTCTTTGTAAGAACAATTGCCTTATTGTAGTCCTCTAAAGTATCAATTGTAAAAGAGCTAGGATTACTTTTCCAGCTTTCAGGTGGGGAAATAACTTTTATAGGATACTCATTTTGATGATGATAGAAATAAAGTGTTAAGTGCTCACGATGTTCTGGTGTCAAACAGTCGCTTTGATGAAGTTTTTCCAGAGAATTTCTTTCAAATAATTCAAAATCGATGCCAACAGGAAATTTCCCTTTGGTCGTTGCTAAAGAGAATCCAGTTGAAAAGGAAGAGAAAGTTGCATCTAAGAAGTAGTCTAAGGTAGACCCATCAACAAAAGGGCAATCTGCGGTTACTCGAATAATACGATCTATTTGAAAGTGCTTTGCACATTCAATATAACGATGCACAAGATCATGTGGGTTGCCTTTGAACCAGAGACAATCTTGTTTTTCTGCAATTTCACACAATATTTCGTCTTCTGGCAATGAGGTTGTTGCCAAAATGATGGGTAAACCATATTTATTGTCTTTTAAGCGTGTTAAGAGTAGCTCCAACATAGGACGCTCTAAAAGAGGTAGCATGGCTTTACCGGGTAATCGAGAAGAACCCATGCGCGCAGCTACGATGACAGCCATATTAGTTGACGTTGTCATAGCTTTTTTCCTCAAGCATATTTGCAATTTTGAGATCTCTTTCTGAAGACATGAAGAAACATTCTGCTGTTGAGACTTCAAAATATGCAATAGAAGGGCCAGTAAGAGTGCCTTTGATTAAATTAGAATTTTTTGTGGCAAGACAGGTTCTTGAATCTTTATAAATAATGTCAAAATCTGAATAAAATTCTTTTTTCTCATTTAATGGAATAAGACCATATTGACTACGTTTGAACAAAGTGCTTTCTATTACTTGAACACCACATGCACTATCAGCATCAGAATAAGCAAGATGGCATATTGCTTCTTCAAGCGTATTACTAGAAACAAAAGGACTTTGAATATATCTCAAAATAGTGAGGCCGTTGAGCATAGGATCGAATTCTTTTGCAATTCTTTCTAGCGTTGGCACAATGCTTGCCGTTCTTAGTGTGCTAGCATGTTCTCTATGAATGAATTTCAATCTTGGGTCGTCAAATTCTTCTAATGTATATAATGGTGCTGTTGTATCACTTGTTACAACAACATAATCTATATGTGAAGATCCAAGACAGACTTCAATGTCTCGAGTTAATAAGCTCTTACCATTGATTTCCTCTTGCCAAAGATTGTGTCTGAAATCATAGTGTTCTCTAATAGGAATAACAGCAATAACAGGTTTGAGTTGCTTTAATTTCTCTAATGCAGAGTCTTTTTTAATTTGTTGTCTTGCATTAAAAATACGTTTTACATTTGTCGTAAGGTTATTGCCATGTCTTCTATAATAAAATAATGGTAGATTAATGTTTGCACATTTATAAGAAGTAGAAATTTTGGTCCATAGATCAAATCCATCCTGCATGCCCAGATCTTCTCTATAACCATTTACATTTTGTATTGCTTCAGATCTAACCATGGTGCATGCACCATGAGGAGGAATATCTACTAAATGATTGGCGGTGTATATTTTCTTGCGTTGTTCATGTGCATAGATTTCACCATTCTCATCAAATAAGTAATAGTCTGGAAAAACAAGCGCTACTTCGGGATGAATATCTAAGTAATGAGACAATACTAATAAAATATTTTCTTCAAAAATATCATCAGCATCTAAGCGAATGATATATTCTCCTTGTGCATGTTTTAGTGCAAAATTACAAACGCTGGGTAAGCCAATACCAGGTGTTTGGAAAATTTTGATTTTGGGATGATTTGCATAATATTGCATAATCTCTTGCGTATTATCACTAGAGTTGTCATTAATGAGCAGCAATTCCCAATCTTGCATTGTCTGCTTTAAAACACTCTCAATTGCTTCAGACAAATATCTGCCATAGTTATGAGAAGGCATATAAACGGTTATTTTTGGAGCAGTCATGTTAACAACCTTATAAAGACGCTAATAAATCATCACGGAAATGACACAACTGTTTCAATTCATTAATGTCCATGCTGCATGAATGATCTGGACCGTGCATAGTTTTGTCGCTGGTAAAATGTTTTTCAATGATAAAAGCACCTTTTGCCATGGCAATTTGGCTTGCAGAGATGCCAATCGTATGATCACTAAAACCACTATATTTTTTAAAATCAATGGTATTTAGTTTTAGATCGCCTAATTCAGTTGGATATTTAGAAACACAGTACAAGTAGTCAATTTTTTTTGCATTGATTACCGGAAAATTATCTTCTTTCCAATGCCCAAGAGAAGCAATAATAGGTTTTTGAGTTTGAATTAGGCTTGAAATTAATTCTGCATCAAAGATACTTCTTGAAGCTATTTTATAGCGTTTTACTTCAATAGCTTCAAGCCATTCAATGCGTTCTATATCAAAAACAGAGGCCATAAATTCAATGCCAACAGCATTACATTCATCTGCAAGGGTATATAAATTTTCCCTAGAGAGTTCTGTCGAAAGGTTGTAGTCATACCATGGGTTGTTTTCTTTGGGGAATAATTTTTTTGCATCGTACAACTGAAACTTAGCGACACCTGCGCCTGCTTGTTTTGCATGACGAATTAGCTGTTTAGCTAATTCCATGTCACCGTTATGATTTTGTCCTATCTCAGCAATAATTTCGATTGTATTCATTTTCTAACCACATATTTAACATTATGTAACAAAATAGAGTGTGACCATTTAGTTTCTGAGCATCATTTAGCATGCGAGTTGCATGCTTTTCTGCTTCTTGTGTAATAAAACCATATTTAAAGAGAGCAGATTGATGAGAGAAAGTGTGTTGGTATAAATCTTTCCATTCATTTTTAAGCCAATGATCAATAGGCACATTAAAGCCATGCTTAGGGCGTTTTAGTACCTCATCTGGAATTAATTCTTTAAAGGCATCTCTGAGCGGCCATTTGAGTGTGCCAGAATGCAGCAAAATTTCATAGGGGATACTACGTGCCCAGTCTGTTACTTTTTTAGATGCAAAAGGCACTCTTGATTCAATAGAGTATGCCATACACATACGATCCACTTTTGTTAGCATCTCATTAGGAAAATAAAATTGCCGATCGTTTTCTAAAAAAGCCATTGGGAAATGAGAGGTATTTAATCCATCAAGTGCAGAAAAATGCCTAATAGACGTTGTTACCTTTATGGATTGTTGCCATTCTTGACTGAAGAGAATAGATTTTTCTTTTTCATGTGCATAATAATGCCAGGCCCATGCTTGTTGTGAGAATGGGTATTGACTCATTATTTTTAATCTTTCAGAAGGTGGTAAACCAAAGGACTGAAAAGAGGTTATTGCTTCTTGACTTAACTTGCCTTGATTCTGGTATTGCAATTGCTGCATAAACTGATACCAAGAATAGCCACCAAAAAATTCATCTGCACCATCGCCACTGAGTAAAACTTTGATACCCAACTCTCTTGCCATTTGTGCAATCTTCAAGATACCAAGACCTGAAGACACAGCAAAAGGTTGATCGCCATAATGACAAAAAGAGGGGAGCAATTCTTTGAAGTCTTTTGCTGTCACATGAATTGCATGATGTTTTGTACCTAATTGGTTAGCAAGATATTGAGCATCTTCTGATTCATCGCTTTTCCCATGATAGGGGTCAATGAGATCTTCAAAGCCAATACTAAAAGTATTGATATTCTCAAGATGTTGGGCGCATAAAGTCGTCACAATTGAACTATCAAGCCCTCCACTTAAGAAACAACCTAAGGGTACTTCAGACATAAGTCGGGATTGAACAGATTCTTTTATAATATTTTGTGTGTGTTTAGATATTTCCTCTGCTGTAAAATCATCAGGAATTTCAATGGAATGATTTGTTGAGAGGTAGCTTTGAAGTTTGATGCCTGATTCATCTGCAATTAATAAGGAACCAGCAGGAAGTGCTTGAATTTCTTGATAAATAGTTGCAGGCTCTGGGATCCATAAAAAAGTGGGAAAATCCCATATAGCTTGTTGATTGAGTGTCAATGTTAATGAGGCACAAGCTTTTAAGGCTTTAATTTCAGAGGCAAAAACAAGTTCTTGAGCAGAGCGTTTTGCGTAGTACAATGGTTTCTCACCAATAAAATCCCTTGCAAGGATAAGTTTCTTTTCAGATTTGATCCAAAGAGCAACCGCAAACATACCATCTAAGTCTTGAAATAATTCTATTCCTTTTTCTTCATACAAGTGGCAAATAACTTCACCATCTGAATGTGTAGAAAAACGGTAACCTTTGCGAATGAGTTCTTTTCGAAGTTGAGATGAGTTATATATCTCACCATTGTAGAAGAGAACGATATCTTTAGATTCGTTAAAAAGAGGTTGATGCCCATCTGCCAAGCCGTTAATTGCTAAGCGACGCATACCTGCGACAAAAGGCAGATCGAAATAAGTAGTAAAATCATCTGGTCCCCTGTGTGAAATGGAATTCAACATGGGGTCAAGAGAATTCACTGACGCATTCTTGCTATAATATCCTGCTATACCACACAAGCTAACTAGACAACTATGTAAAGAAAAAGATGGGGCTATTTTAACTCAATAGCAAACAAATTTCCTTAACATAGAATTTATTTGTTTTTATCCTGACTAATATTGATTGAATAGTTTGTTAGCTATAATTATGTTTCAGCCGTAATCCCACAATCTTAATAAAAGGTGGTATCCTTTGCTTTTTTTGTGTTTGCCATTTTAGATAGGCATAGCATGCAAATATATGATTGCGACAATAGGATATGTGGGAGTTAGTTACTTGTGTTTGGATTGTTAAAAAACGCACTCAAGCTCTTTTCCAAAGAAGAGAAGAAAAAAATAGCTTTTCTTCTCTGTGGTGTCTTTTTGATGGCAGTAATTGAAGTTTTTGTCATTGCTTCTATTATGCCCTTCATGGTCTTGGTTACCGATCCTACTATTATCCAAAATAATGTTATTTTACAAACAGTGTATAACAGCTTTGCTTTCCAAAATGAGCGTATATTTCTTTTAGCTTTAGGTGTCATAGTATTTTTTGTGATTGTTGTTGGTAATGCTTTCTCTGCTTATATGACGTGGAAAACTATTCAATTTTCCTATGTACAAGGAAAATTGCTATCACAGCGCCTTTTTAAACATTATTTAGAAAAAAATTATGAGTTCTTTATTGTTAATCACTCAACAGAGCTTACCAAAAATATTTTGCATGAGGTAAATCGTTTTGTAACAGGGCTTTTGGTTCCTGTCATGCAAATGTTAGTTAAGAGTATCGTTTCTTTATTTATCTTGGCAATGTTGTTTTATATAGATCCTTTGCTTGCTATAACGATTACTTTACTATTGGGGAGCATATATTGCTTTATTTATTTATTTATTAAGGGGCGTTTGAGCTCATGGGGAAAGCAATCTTCTCTGCTGCATGCCAAGAGATATAAAATAATTGGTGAATCCTTTGACGGTATTAAAGAAATCAAATTAGGTAATAAAGAAGATTATTTTTTAAATCATTTTGAAAACTATTCATGCGTATTGGCCGAGATCGAAGCTAAGCAACAAAATGCACCACAAGCAGCGCGTTATATGCTAGAAGCCATTGCTTTTGGGGGGGTGATCTTGATTGTATTATATCTAACAGGCTTCAATAAGAATGTCAGTGAAACGATACCGCTTTTGGCTTTATATGCCTTTTCTGGTTATCGCTTGATGCCAGCCCTACAACAGATTTTTTCTGGTTTATCTTTGGCGCGTTACAATTATTCCGCGTTAGATATATTAGCGCAACAGCTGAATAACATGGATAATAGAGAAACGATTGCTAGTAGTATTGTTCAAAAATCGCTGACCATAAGAAATGAAATAGCATTAGAAAAAATCCAATATTTTTATCCTACATGTAGCTCACCTGCGATCAAAAATATCTCTCTCAAGATTAAAATGAATACATTGGTTGGATTTGTTGGAAAAACAGGTTCTGGTAAAAGTACTTTAGCGTACATTCTAATAGGGTTATTAAGACCACATTCTGGTCATTTAGTTGTGGATGGCCAACGGCTGGAAAACCATAACATCAAGAGCCTGCAAAGTATTATTGGCTATGTTCCACAGAGTATCTTTCTGGTAGATGATACGATTACTAAGAATATCGCTTTTGGTTTGCAAGACGATATGATTAGTTTTGAGGCCGTACAAAATGCTGCAAAATTAGCTAACATACATGAATACATCTCAAGTTTACCAGAAGGTTATAATACCGTAGTTGGTGAAAAAGGAATTCGATTGAGTGGTGGACAACGACAAAGAATTGGGATTGCTAGAGCACTTTACCATCAGCCAGAGATTTTAATATTTGATGAAGCGACAAGCGCATTAGATACAATCACAGAAAAAGGCGTACTAGATGAAATAATCAATTTAAGAAAAAAAATTACGATTGTCATGATAGCGCATCGTTTAGTAACTGTGAAATCCTGTGACAATATTTTCTTGTTTGAAGATGGGAAGATTGCTGGTGAAGGTACATATGATGAGCTGGAGTCAACATCAGCTATTTTTCAAAAAATGATTAATGTATAAATTTTTAGATTGATTGTCAGTAAGCAAGCTTTTTAGTGTAATTGCAAATAGAACCATAATATGGGAATGCAGACTATGAAAAAATTAGCAATATTGGGCGGAACACCTCTCATACAAGATACAATAAAACCATTTATTTCTTTAAACGATGATGATATTGCTGCTGCAACTCGTGTTATTCAATCTGGGTGCTTGTCGGGATATCTTGGTAGCCCAAGTGATAAATTCTATGGTGGTATAGAAGTCAAAAATCTTGAAAAAACTTGGTGCGAGCGCTTTCAAGTAGAGCATTCTGTTTCTGTAAATTCTGCTACATCTGGACTGATTGCTGCAATGGGAGCAATTGGTATCAGTCCAGGAGATGAAGTGATTGTGCCTCCTTATACAATGTCTGCAACAGTTATCGCGCCACTTTTTTATGGAGCAATTCCTGTTTTTGTTGATATTGAAGATGAACATTTTTGTATCGATCCTGTTTTAGTTGAGCAAGCGATCACAGCTAAAACAAAGGCAATCATGGCAGTGAACTTATTTGGTCATCCAGCAGAGCTGGCTGTCTTAAGAAAAATAGCAGATAAGCATGGTATTTATTTAATAGAAGATAATGCGCAAGCAATTTTGGCGGAAGAAAATAATAAATTTTCTGGAACGATTGGGCATATAGGTGTATTTAGTTTAAATGTACACAAACATTTGAATGTGGGTGAGGGGGGCATTGTTGTTACAAATGATGATGATCTTGCTAAAAAACTACAACTTATTCGTAATCATGGCGAAAATGCGAGTGAATGGATAGGGGTGCAGGATCTCACAAATATCATTGGTTATAATTTTAGACTGTCAGAAATTCATGCTGCTATTGCGCAAGTTCAACTGTCTAAATTGGATGATTTGACTCAACGTGTGATGGAGATGGGAGAGGGCTTATCTGAAGGAATCAAAGACTTACCTGGCATTAAAACACCAAGCATACGAGAGAATTGTTCACATGTTTATTTTATGTGGTCTTGTCGTTTTGATAGAGATGTCATGGGGATCAGTCGAGATTTGTTCTGTAAAGCATTATTAGCTGAAGGGCTTCCTATTGCTCAAGGCTACGTAAAACCATTGTATAGACTCCCTACCTTTCAAAAGAGAATGGCAATAGGGAAAAATGGCTTTCCTTTTTCATTATCAGATAGAACCTATAAAGACAATCAGTGTGATGTGGTAGAAAGGCTTCATTTTAAAGAGTTATTTCAATTTCAACCAGTAAGCTGGGATGTAAATAAACATGTTTTAAACAATATTATTAATACTTTCTATAAAGTATATGAAGCATTACCTGAGTTAAAAAAATCTACTGAATTAGAGTATGAGCATTAAAATGAAGTATTGCCAACGTTGTATTATGCCTGCGACTCGTCCTGGACTACGATTGAATGCTGAGGGAATCTGTGCTGCTTGTTTGTGGTATGAACAAAAGAAAACCTTGAATTGGCAAGAGAAACATAAAGAATTTCAAGATCTTGCTCAATGGGCTAAAGCAACTTCCCGTTCACCTTGGGATTGTGTGCTGGGAGTAAGTGGTGGTAAAGATAGTACGTGGCAAGCTATTGTTTTAAGGGAGCAATTTAATCTCAATCCTTTACTTGTACAGTTTGCAAGTTCAGATGGCACTGAGCTTGGAAGATATAATATTGAAAATCTTGTGAAACTTGATTTTGATTTGATCACGATCCAGCCTAACCCTCAAATTGCGCAAAAGCTTTCTAAACGTTCATTTTTAGAATATGGAAATATTCACAAATATGCTGAGTTAGCTTTGTTCTCCGCCCCTTTTAGAGTAGCGATTGATTACGATATTCCATTGGTATTTTTTGGTGAAAATCCTGCTCTTGAAGCAGGCGATCAAAACAGTGGTGAGGGCTTTGATGCAACCAAAATTATCAATAATAATACCTTGGGTGGTCAGAGTTATCGTATGTGGCTTGAGAAAGATGAGGTTGAGGAAAAAGATTTACAATTATATCGCTTTCCAACAGAAGATGAGTTTCATCGCTGGCAGGGTAAAGGTATTTTTATGGGATACTATTTGAATTGGTCTGGTTGGGAAAATGGAATATTTGCAATTGAGCATGGTATGAAGTGTATTGAGGCTGATTATAAAGATATAGGCATACATTATAAGCATAATTCTTTAGATAGCGATAACGGTGGTATTGTTAACTCAATGCTTAAGCAGACCAAGCTTGGCTTTGGTAATGCTACAGAATTTGCTTGTTACGATATTAGAGCTGGTCGGATAAGCCGTGAAGAAGGGGCACTTCTTGCAAAATTGTTAGATGGAAAATGTCACCCAAGATATATTTCTGCTTATTGTGATTGGATCAATATTTCTGAAAATTTGTTTTGGGAAACGGTGAAAAAATTTCGTGGTCCTATGTGGAGACAAGAAGGCGCAGCATGGATAATTACCGACCCTATTTGGAAACAGGTGAATTGCCCAGAAGATAAATATTTAGAGACTATTATCCATAAATTAGATACACAAAAAAAACGTACTCAGGATGATTCTTTAGTAGGTATTGTATAATGCAAGCATTTGAAAAAGAAAATAAGATCACTTATTGCACAAGGTGTTTATATCCTTCTAATCATCCTTTGCATTTGGCATTTAATGCGAAAGGTGTATGCACAGGTTGTTTGGTTCATGATGAAAAAGATAATTATGATTGGCATTATGGATTAGCGCAATTAAAGGAAATTACATCCTCTTATCAGAAAGAAAATGATTATGATTGCATTATTCCTGTTTCTGGTGGGCGGGATGCTTATTTTATTGTGCATTTTGTAAAATATGTTTTAGGATTAAAGCCATTATTGGTTTCTTATAATCGACACTATAATACAGGCTTAGGCGTTCGAAATTTAGAATGTTTAAGAACGCGTTTAGGGTGCGATATTGTTATGTCAACAATATCACCCTCAAAATTAAAATGTATTACACAAAACACACTCAAATTATTAGGAAGTATTCATTGGGCTTATTTGGCTGGTTCAACTGTATTTCCAGTTCAAACAGCTGTCAAAAGAAAAATTCCACTGATTATATGGGGAGCACATCAAGGGATTGATCAAGTTGGTATGTTCTTTCATAAAGATCAGGTAGAAATGACACGACGTTATCGAAGAGAACATGATTTGATGGGGTTTGAGGCTGAAGACTTAGTTAATAAAACGCCAGATTTAACAGAGGAATCACTTTCATCATTTTTTTATCCCGCAGATACGGATTTGATGCGAGTTGGTGTCAGAGGGATCTATCTCAATAATTTCATTTATTGGGATACAAAAAAGCAACATGAAGCAATGATAAAGATGTATGGTTACAAAGCACATACCTTAAATAGAACATTTGATTCTTATAATGATATTGATTGTCAGTATTATACAGATGTTCATGATTACATAAAATATTTGAAATTTGGTTTTTCTAAAGTAACGGATCATGCATGTCGTGAAATTCGCTTAGGGCGTTTGACGAGAGATGAGGCTTTAAAACTGGAGGGTTATTTTCAGAATAAGCCCGTTCAGCATTTGAAAAAATTGACAGATTGGTTGGAAATTTCAACACAAGAATTTGATAAATATATACAAGCTTTTGTTGCCAAGAAGGGAGTGGACAAAGTTACCTGCTTGGCAAAATTAAATATAGCACCACAAGGCGAAATTAATTATATTTTGGATAAGTTGAATTTCTTATCGAATGAAAATCCTGAAATACATCGTCTATCTCAGTCTGAACAGCTTCTTTTGAGAGGATGGGCAAGTCAAGCAGACAGTGTGGAGCCTCATCATGGATAAAAAAATTAAAATCTGCGCAACCATTGAAGCAAGGCTTGCTTCTACTCGTTTACCAGGCAAAGTTTTATTTCCATTAGCAGGAAAATCAGCATTAGAACATATTATTGAGAGAATTTCTCAAGCAGTATTGGTGGATGAGATTATTGTGGCAACAACTGTTGCTAAAGAAGATAGACTTATTAAGCAGTTATGTGATCAATTAGGCGTTAAATGTTATCAAGGTAGTGTTGATAATATAACATCTCGATTGTTAGGTGCTTCAGAAGGATTTGATGTCATTGTACAGGCAACGGGGGATAATCCTTTTATTGATCCAGATTTAATTGATAGAGCGCTTTCCATACTGCTAGAGTCTGGTTGTGATTATGTGTGCAACAATGTTATCGATACTTATCCCAGAGGTTTAGACATTAGAGTCTTTACAAGAGCAGCACTTGAATCGGTTGCAGAGAATACGCAGGATCCAATAGACTTGGTGCATGGTAGTTATTATATTTATCGCAATCCAGAGAAATACCAGCTGCGTGCTTGGTCAGCAGAAGCGCATCATCATAGACCCAATTTAAGATTAACAGTAGATGAGCCTGAAGATTATATAGTAGCCAAACATCTTTATGAACGCTTGTATGTCAGAAAAAAAGACTTTCGTTTAATAGATATTTTGCATGCCATTGATATGGATCAGAGCATTATTCATGTGAATGCTGAGATTAGACAAAAAGAAGCATTAGAGGGATAGGATGCAGGTATATAAGGCAGTTGTAATTGGCGCTGGTCAAATGGGAGCAGGTATAGATGACAAACTTGTATCTCATGCAGCTGCTTTTAAGAATAATCCTCGATGTCAGTTATTGGCTATTTTTGACCCCTCTGTTGAAAATCTTGAGAAAGCAGCAAGTCATTGGGAGGTAGAGGGATATTCAGATATGGAATCTATGCTGCGTGATAAGCAGCCAGATATAGTATCCATTTGCTCTCCTGATTTTATGCATGCAACACAAATGGAATTAGTCGCAGAGTATTCTCCTAAAGCGATTATTGTAGAGAAACCAGTTGCTTTAAATTTGAATGACCTTTCTAAGATAGAACATTTTTTTTCAAAAAGAAATACTATTGTTGCTGTAAATTATACACGTAGATATCTATCCGCTTATTATTATTTAAAAGAAGCATTTTCTTCACAAGCTCTTAGAGCTGTTTCAATTCGGTATGCAAAAGGTTTAAAACATAATGGTACGCATGCAATTGATCTGATACGATTTTTATTTGGTGAAATACGGGCATATAAAATACTTTCTTCAGCCAATGATTATAAGATAGATGATCCAACAGTAAGTATATATTTCGAGACGGATAGTTGTGCCAATATTGTATTGCAAGGCTTAAATCAAAATGATTATGTTTTTTTTGAAGTAGATGTTTTTACAGATCAAAACAGATATACCATTCATTCTGACCATCAAATACTTTCAGTTTATTGTGTGAGTGAAAATCAAGGTACTCCACTAGGTAAACGTTTAGTTTTTGAAAAAGATATTGTTATTGAACATCATAAGGGCACCAATCATCTTGTAGAGAATGTATTAAAAGCACTTGATAATAAAGCAGCCCGGTTTTTGAACTTAGAAGAAGCTTTGCGTTCTGAAAGATTGGCACTAAAGATAAGCGAAGAACTTTCTCTTATCCCTACAATAGAAGAAGGGATATAGCTGTGTTACAAAGACAGAAAATAATTGATATTTTTAAGCAATATAAAACTGCACATTTGTATTGTGCAGATCCAGGTGCATACGCAGTATTGTCTGTTTTATATCATCTACTCAAAGCGCATGGTATTGAGGTTTGTTTTTATTGTGATGGTTGGGCTGCTACGCATTCTGAGATTACGTTTTCAGACCCTTGCCAGATCAAGTTTGATATAATTGCAATGCAAGATATTTTAGTATTAGGCTCGCAGCTTGATTTTGGTCTTACTTATGGTTATTTGCAGAAATCACTTACAGTTTCAATGGCAACAGTGTTTATTTTTGATCATTGGAAGAACTATCTTGAGCACTTTACTGATAATTTAAGCCAATCTATTTTGATGCCTAATTATGTATTCTTTCCTGATCAACTATGCCAAGATGAGTTTGAGGAGAGGGTAAGAGGTTTGGGCTTAACTAAGATATGCTTCGAGGCAGTGATTACAGGACATTTAGCCATTGAGCATAAAATGGAACATCTTTCAGAGATACCTGAGACAGCGCTAAGGCAGCTCAAAGAGAAATATAAGATAGACGCGCAAAAATTGGTTTTAATTTTGTTAGACCCAGAAAATACTCAAGAATCTTTTGGATTTACCTTAGAAAAAAATTTAACAGCAATGTATGAGCAGTTATCTTGTTTATTAGATGAGCAGATTATGGTATTGATTAAACCTCATCCAAGACAAGATTTAAGATTGTTTTCAAAAATAATGAGTAAGGTTTGGAATGATACAAATGTTCCTTATCATCTTGTTGATGAAACAGATCCTTTAGAGATATTGATTTTAATTTCACAGGAAGTATGGGGGATTACAACCATGGGGTTAGTGCTTGCTAAAAGAATGGGTAAGCCCATAAAAAGTTTTCAGATTTGTAGGAATGCATTTGGTGCACTTCAGTCAAATTCACATATTGAGCCTCATGTTGTTTTAGAATAAATCAAACACGGTATCGTTTTAGTATGGTGTAAGGTAAAGACTTTGTGAAAAAATATCTTCAATCACTCTTATCTTTTGATTATGAGAAAGATTTAATATTAAAATTTATCGATAAATATACAAGTAAGCAGCATAAAATATTAGATGTAGGGTGTGGGTATGGGCGGTTTTTAAAGCCACTCATGCAAAAAGGGTATCAAATTACAGGTGTTGAAAAAAATAGTACCATCGTAAAAGCAAATACCAAAGATGGTTTAAAGTGCTATGATTTTGAAGTTTTTGACAAGCAAGATGAGAAATATAACCTTATTATTTTGTCTCATATCATTGAGCATTTCTCGCCTTTAGATTTAGTATCTTTTCTAGACTATTATTTAAATCGATTAACTGAAAATGGTTATTTGTTGATTGCAACGCCGTTATTGTCAAATTACTTTCATGATGATTTTGATCATGTTAAGCCATATTTGCCGACAGGGATCTTGATGGTGTATGGTGAGAATAATGCACAGGTTCAATATTATTCAAAGCATAAACTAAAACTAGTGGATTTGAAATTTCGCGTTAGTCCTATGGCCTTGAGAAATTTTAGTTCAATGTACATAAAAACCAAATACACACATATGATACAGGCAATAAACTTGGCATTTGTGGGCGTATATTTGCTTACTTGTAAGTTTGTGGGTAAGCGCGATGGATGGATTGGTGTTTTTCAGAAAACTAAGTGAAATATTATGACTGCAATTAAATATGCGCCTATCATTTTGTTTGTATATAACCGTGTTTATCATACAAAAGAAACCATAAAAAGTATCTTGGGAAATAAAGAATCAGCTAACACAGATCTTTATGTGTATGCTGATGGTGCTAAGCGTGTGGAGGATGAGGTAAGCGTAGAACAAGTGCGCTCTTTATTCCAGGGTTTAAAAGGTTTTAAATCAGTAACCTTGGTTCAAAGAGAGAAAAATTTAGGGCTTGCTCAAAATATCATTGCAGGTGTTACAGAAGTGGTTGCTAAACATGATAGAGCAATTGTATTAGAAGATGACTTGGTGCTTTCTCCTTATTTTTTAAAATTTATGAATGAAAATTTAGAGCGTTATCAAGATAATCATACCGTTGGCTCTATTCATGGTTATTTGATTCCCACAAAAATTAAATTACCAGAAGCATTTTTTCTTCGAGGTTCGGATTGTTGGGGATGGGCAACATGGAAGAGAGCGTGGGATCTCTTTGAAAAAGACGGCCAAAAATTGTTAACACAGTTAAAAGATTTAAAATTAGAGCATGCTTTTGATATGGGTGGTGTTGCAGGTAACCTTGATATGCTCAAAGCGCAAGTACTTGCTAAGAACAATTCTTGGGCTATTCGCTGGCACGCATCTTTATTTATTGCTAATAAATTAACTCTAAATCCTGGGCGTAGTTTAGTTAATAATATTGGCACGGATAATAGTGGTGAGCATTGTATTACAACAGATGTTTATTCTACCGCTGTTGCAGATCAGCCAATTACTTTCGCGGCATCTATTCCTGTCACAGAATGTAGTTTGGCAATTAAAGCCTATCAAGATTTTTATAAAAGACTAAATCCACCTATTTTTACACGTTTATTACGCAAGACAAAACGTATCTTTGATTCGATTCTACAATAAGGCAGTCATGTACCATTTTTGTACTTTATTTGATAAGAATTACTTCACGAGAGGGTTGGCACTTTACGAATCTTTGCGTCAACATTGTTCTGATTTCCATTTGTATATTTTTTGTTTTGATGAGGATAGCTTTGAGACGTTGTCCGACTTGCATTTACCACATATGACCTTGATCAGTTTAGCAGCATTTGAAGATGCAGAATTATTAAGCGTTAAATCAGATAGAACTAAAGCAGAATATTGCTGGACATCAACGCCTTCAACTATTTTATACGTGCTGAAAAATTACCAAGTCCCCTCTTGTACCTATGTAGATGCAGATATTTATTTTTATTCAAATCCTGCGGTACTTATCGAAGAAATGCAACAATCTGTTATTTTGTTGACGGAGCATCGTTATACAGCACGCTACGATAATGCACATTTGTCTGGTAGATTTTGCGTGCAATTCATGACTTTTAAAAACCAACCTGATTCTTTAGAGGCCTTGAATTGGTGGCGCCAAGCATGTTTAGCATGGTGTTATAACCGTGTAGAAGATGGAAAGTTTGGAGATCAAAAATATTTAGATGACTGGTGTACTCGTTTCTCTGGCGTGCATATCTCGGAACATTTGGGTGGTGGAATTGCGCCATGGAATGTTCAGCAATATCATTTTTTAAAGAAGACAGATAAGCTGGAATGTGTTTTTCGTGCTCAAACAGGAGATGTTATTTTTTATCATTTTCATGGTTTGAAACTATATAGGAAGCTAAGAGCTGATTTAGGTCAGTATCAGCTTAATAGTAATGTAATTAAGTGGATCTATCTTCCCTATCTTAAACACTTATATAATATTAGTAAGAAGCTAGAAAGTAAGTTGGAAAACCCATTTGTTGATGCTTTCGCTGTTGAACCGACTTGGATACAGTGTCTCAAAAGATTCGCAAAAGGAAGTTTTAATATTTTAAATCTTGAGAGAAGTTTTGAAAATGTCCGAATTAATAATTTTGCCAACCCACTCAGATAGCCGGGGTCACTTAACGGTTCTTGAGAAAATACTACCATTCCAAGTGAAACGTTTATATTGGATTTATGGGGCGCAAGGTAGCAGTCGTGGTGGCCATAGGCATAAGGTGACTGAACAAGCATTTATTTGTATGCATGGTTGTGTGGATATTAACATCCAGCGTTATCATGAAAAACAGTGTATTAGCTTGGATAGCCCTCAGCAATGCTTGTTGGTTCCTCCAGAAGATTGGCATACCTTAGATAATTTCTCGTCCGATAGTGTTCTCCTGGTATTAGCTTCTCATGAGTATGATGCACAAGATTATATAAGTACGCCATTATGATGACAGTAGCCTATGAAGATTTACAAAAAGTAAATGCACCGTTCACAACACAATTCCAAGCATCTTTTAACGAGGTTTTGGCATCTGGCTGGTTTATCTTAGGCAATCAAGTCACAATTTTTGAGAAAGCTTTTGCTGAATTCGTTGGCACAAAACACGCAATAGGCGTTGCCTCTGGTCTAGATGCTTTATATCTGTCCTTTCAAGCATTAGATTTACCCCAGGGGAGTGAAGTATTAGTTGCTGCAAATGCATATATTGCTACTATTTTGGCAATACTCAGAGCGGATTTAAAGCCTGTGTTGATTGAGCCAAATCTTGAAGATGGTAATATCGATGTTTCTAAAATTGAAAAATCGATTAGCCCTCGCACAAAGGCAATATTACCCCTTCATCTGTACGGTAATCCCTGCGATATGCAACCTATTTTAGATTTAGCTCAGCAATATAATTTGAAAATTGTTGAGGATTGTGCGCAAGCACATGGTGCATTATATCGTGGTCAGATGGTTGGTACACAAGGTAATCTGGGGGCTTGGAGTTTTTATCCAACCAAGAATTTAGGTGCTTTGGGAGATGGTGGTGCTATCACTACAAACGATGATGTGCTTGCAAATAAACTAAGAGCGCTCAGAAACTATGGTTCATTTGTAAAATATGAAAATGAATATTTGGGACACAATTCACGCTTGGATGAAATGCAAGCTGCGTTTTTGAATGTTAAATTAAAAGGCTTGTCTGATATTACCTCACATAAAGAGCGTTTAGCACAACTTTATCAAAGCCAGTTACATGAACAATTTCACAGAACAAAACCTGTCGCTGACAAGCGTCATGTATATCATATTTTTATGATTCGTCACCCAATGCGTGATCAATTAAGGAAGTATTTGCTAGACAATGGTGTAAAAACAGAAATTCACTACCCAATAGCACCTTATGCACAAAAAGCAACTAAAGGTATGTTTACGGAATCGTATCCGATCAGCGATGAATGGCATAAGAGTATTTTAAGTTTACCCATTTCCTTTGGTCATACTGAAAGGGACATAGAATACGTTATTCAACTAATGAATGAGTTTAGAATATGAAAGGAATTATTTTAGCCGGTGGAAGTGGTAAGCGTTTATATCCTTTGACAAAAATTGTCTCAAAACAATTAATGCCAATTTATGATAAACCGATGATCTATTATCCACTTTCTGTATTAATGTTGGCAGGACTTCGAGAAATACTCATTATTACGACACCAGAAGATTCTGAGCGTTTTAAATCTGTATTAGGAGATGGCTCTGAATTTGGCATTTCTCTTCAATATGCAGAACAAAAAGAACCGCGTGGTATAGCAGAAGCTTTTATTATTGCTGAAGAATTTATTCAGGATGACTCAGTGGGTTTTATTTTGGGTGACAATATTTTCTATGGTGATAGTCTTCCAAAACAATTACAACAACATGCACAATTGAAAGAAGGTGCGACGATCTTTGCTTATTATGTGCAAGATCCTTGTCGATATGGTGTGGTTGATTTAGATAAAAATAAGCAGCCATCTAGGATTGTTGAAAAGCCATCGACACCTATTTCAAATTGGGCTGTGACGGGTTTGTATTTTTATGATAACAGTGTGATTGAAATTGCAAAACAATTGAAACCATCGGCACGTGGCGAGTTAGAAATTACAGATGTAAATAATGTGTACCTAGATAGAAAATCCTTGAATGTTGAGTATCTAGGCCGCGGTATGGCTTGGTTAGATACAGGAACACAGCAAAGTTTGCTTGAAGCCAGCCAATTTGTGCATGTTATTGAATCAAGGCAAGGACTGAAGATTGCTTGTTTAGAAGAGATTGCTTATCGCATGGGATACATTAGTTTATCTGATCTTGAAAATTTAGCTGAAAAATTAAGTCAGAGTCAGTATGGACACTATTTACAACAAATTGTTAGGCAGGCTCAAACATGCTGAATTTATTAGTAACAGGTGGTGCAGGTTTTATCGGTAGCCATTTTGTTGAATATCTTTTAAAGCATTATCCTGAGTACCGCATCATTAACTTAGATAAGCTGACCTATGCAGGTTCTTTAGATAATCTGAGCGATGTACTCAATAATCCTAAACATATCTTTATTCAAGGTGATATCTTAGATGCCACCTTATTAGAAGAGCTTTTTACAGCCTATCAAATAAATGCTGTTGTGCATTTTGCCGCAGAATCTCACGTTGATAATTCTATTGCAAAGCCAGATGCTTTTATACAAACAAATATTCATGGTACTTTTCAGTTGTTAGAAACGGCTAAAAAATTCTGGCATCAAAAAGCAGACCAAGATCATTCATCATTATTTAGGTTTCATCATATTTCTACTGATGAGGTATATGGTAGTTTAGGTAAGGAAGGTTATTTTTTCGAAACTTCTCCCTATGCGCCAAATTCACCTTATAGTGCAAGTAAGGCCAGTAGTGACATGCTTGTAAGAAGCTATCATAAAACCTATCAGCTCAACACAGTGATCACGAATTGTTCTAATAATTTTGGTCCTAAGCAGCATGATGAAAAATTGATCCCAACGATTATTCGTAATGCAATTTCAGATAAGCCAATACCTATTTATGGTAATGGCTTGAATGTTAGAGATTGGTTGTCTGTGAATGATCATGTACATGCAATTGATTGGGTGCTGCATAATGGTATTAAGGGTGAGAACTATAACATTGGCGGTGATCAAGAAATGAGTAATTTAGAGATTGCAAAGAAGATATGTACGTTACTTGATGATATAAAACCACGTGCAGATCGCGTTAGCTATGCAGAGCAAATTAATTTTGTTACAGATAGATTGGGGCATGATTTTCGCTATGCGGTGAATACAGACAAGATTCAAACTCTAGGTTGGAAATTATTAAGCCAATTTTCAGAAGAATTATATCAAACAGTATGTTGGTATCTTAATAAATATCAAAATAATTAATGATTGGAAATGCTACCATGTATTTAATAAAAGATTATTTGCCGCCGGTTCTAACACGTTCATTAAGAGCTTTAAAGAACCATAGAAAAATATATTCATCTTTTGCACAAGCCAAAGCAGCATGTAATAGTGAAGGATTTGAAGGGCAAGCACTGGTAGATATGGTTTTTTTTAAGACACAGCAATATCGAGAAGTACTCAAACAAAAGACAATATCAAGTTTGAGTATTCCAGAATCATTTTTAGTTGCAACTATAGCAAAGATGAATCAATCGCATATTCGAGTGTTAGATTTGGGCGGCGCTTTTGGCGCACATTATTTCTTTATTCGTAATTTTTTTCCTCACATTAGTTTTGATTGGGTAATTATTGAAACATCAGCCATTGCCAAAAGAGGATCAGAGTTAAACGACAAAAATCTAAGTTTTATAGCTTTTGAAAACATAGATAAAACACAACTGGGTAGTTTTGATCTTGTTTTGACATCTGCAACTTTGCAGCATGTGCCCGATCCAACAGAAACACTAGAATTTTTATTATCGTTGAATGCCCCATGGCTTGTTTTTTTGCGTTCTAGCTTTTGTTTAGATGCTGAGCATTTTTGGGTTATTCATAAATCTTTGTACAGCGACAGTGGTCCTGGTCCAAAGCCTGAAGGAATGAAAGATGGATTATCGGAATTCCCCTTTGCTTTAGTCTCTAAACAAATCTTTGAGAAAAAAATGCAAGTGCGTTACAAAGAGATTTTTTGTATTTCTGATAATAGTGGATTATTAGAAATACTGGGGAAAGAATGTATTGGCTTTAACCGACTATATCAGTTACAGAATTCATCAATTTGAGATCATTATAAACAGCATATTACCTATTAAAGAAAATCAAAATGACTTTTAAAAAAATACTTAGAACTTTTGCAACTATTGCTCGCCCAATATTGTTACCAGGGGTAATTTATTTCAATCGATTTATCCGTGGTCTTGCAAAATTTAGCCATAAAACGCAGTTTTATTTGCAATGGGCTGTTAAACCAAATCCAGAATGGTTTGATCATTATCTTGATCAATATTATAAATGGCATACCTCTAGGAACCCACTGGGCTGGGAGCGTGGTATTTTTAATTTGCTTGCCTTGAAACCAGAGAGCACTGTATTGGAGTTATGTTGTGGAGATGGTTTTAACGCACATCACTTTTATTCTATTCGTGTAAAGAATATTTTGTCTATTGATTTTGATCCTAAAGCCATTGCGCATGCTAAGCAAAATTTCCAAGCAGACAATGTTGTCTATCAATGCCATGATATTCGACAAGGATTACCTAAAGGACCATTTACAAATGTTATTTGGGATGCAGCAATAGAACACTTCACGATTGATGAAATCACGAGAATTCTAAATGAAGTAAAACAGCGCATAGGTAAAACTGGTATTTTAAGTGGTTATACAATTGTAGAAAGAGATGATGGTGCATCACATGATGATCATGAATATGAGTTTAAATCTAAAGAAGATCTCCAGCTCTTATTAAAGTCATTTTTTAAGCATGTTGTTGTGCTAGAAACTGTGTTTCCAGATAGAACAAATTTATATTTCTACACAAGTGAATCACCTATTAGCTTTTTAGATGATTTTCAATTGCCTGTGAAAAAGATTACTTCACAACAGCAAGAAGAAGCGATGATTGTCTAACAGGGTAGGTATACATGAATATAACGGTTTTTGGTTCAGGCTATGTTGGTTTAGTCGTTGCAGCATGCTTTGCAGAAGTAGGTAATCATGTTGTATGTGCTGATATCGATGCAGAAAAAATAGAATTACTACGTCAAGGTAAAAGTCCTATCTACGAACCAGGATTGGAAGAGCTTTTAAAATGGAATTTAAAAGCAAAGCGTATTAGCTTTACGACAGATGTTGCACAAGCAGTTAAACATGGTACTTGTCAGTTTATTGCTGTGGGAACGCCACCCGATGAAACAGGTAAGGCAAATTTAGCTTTTGTGTATGCTGTTGCTAAGAGTATTGCACAGCATATGGATGAATACACAATTGTCATTGATAAATCAACCGTTCCAATTGGTACGGCTGATCAAGTACAAACGATTATTCGTGATGCGTTGACGACAAGAAATGCCAATATTTCATTTGATGTGGTTTCAAATCCAGAATTTTTAAAAGAGGGTGCGGCTTTAGAGGACTTTAGAAAGCCAGATCGTATTGTCTTAGGGGTAGAAAGCCCGCAAGCAGAAGCCATATTAAGAGATTTATATGCACCGTTTAATCGCAAAAATGATCGCCTATTGGTGATGGATAGGCGCTCAGCAGAACTTACAAAATATGCATCAAATGCAATGCTGGCAACGAAAATAAGCTTTATGAATGAAATGGCTAATTTAGCAGAAAAAGTAGGTGCTGATATTGAGCAGGTGCGCATTGGTATGGGCGCTGATCCGCGCATTGGTTATCATTTTACCTATCCCGGTTGTGGTTATGGGGGGTCTTGTTTTGGTAAGGATGTGCAGGCTTTAATTCATACCGCTAAAGATTATCAAAGTAGTTGCGATATTGTTCGTGCTGTAGAGCAAGTGAATGCCAGACAAAAAAATAGAGTATTTGAAAAAATAAAAAATCATTATCAAGAAGATCTACAGGGTAAGGTATTTGCTATTTGGGGACTTGCCTTCAAACCTGGAACAGATGATATGCGAGATGCGCCAAGTCTCAATGTTATTGAATCGTTAATAGCTCATGGCGCAAAAATTCAAGCTTTTGATCCTGAGGCCATGCATGAGGCAAAGAAGCTTTTTCATAAGAATGTACTTATCAGTTACGCTCAAACACCTGAAGAAGCATTAGAAGGTGCAAATGCGCTCATCGTATTAACAGAGTGGCGTATCTTTAGAAGTCCAGATTTCTCTCATCTCAAAAAAGCTATTTCTGATAAAGTTATTTTTGATGGCAGAAATATTTATGATCCTGTGCTCATGAAAGAGAGAGGAATACAGTATTACGGCATAGGGCGTGGTTCTGTTCTTGAGGTATAGTCTTCGCACATGCGTTTTCGGGGGTGTTGTCTTCGCCTTCTCGCAATCCTCATGTACTTTTATGTACACTCCGGTTGCTCGAGGCTTGACGCCTACCCGAAAACAGCATGTGCTGTGACTATATAACAATTAATTAATAGCTGATTAATTATTTAACCCTCACCCGCCCTGCGGGCACCCTCTCCCAAATTGGTAGAGGGATCAACGATTCGCTATGCTCATCAATATATGAGTACAAAATGGTGATCAGAATTTAAAGCTTCGTTCGCAACGCGAACATTTTCCCCTCTACCAATTTGGGAGAGGGTTGCTTCGAAGAAGCGGGTGAGGGTTTAATATGAAGAGTGTTCTCTAATTTTTAGCATAACAACAGAAAATATAGGACAATAAATGCAATTATCTTGCTTTTGCAGTGAGTATCTATGACCTTGCTTCAACCTAAGATTTCAATCATTACAGCTGTCAAGAACAATAAGGCAGGCTTATTGCATACATTGGCTAGTATTGAAGCGCAAAGCTATCCATTTTTAGAATATATTGTGATAGATGGTGGTTCTACTGATGGAACGCTCGAGGTTATTAAACAAAATGAAGGTCTCATAACACACTGGATCAGCGAACCGGATAAAGGTATCAGTGATGCCTTTAACAAAGGTATTCGCTTGAGCAAAGGCGAATATATAAATTTTCAAGGTGCGGGCGATAGTTTTTATCAGCCGAATAGTATTGCACAGTTGTTTCATCATGCTTCTGATGGTGCTGAGCTTATTTGTGGTCAGGTAGCTCGAACAAGCCTTGAGGGTGAAGCATTATGGGTTGCTCCGCGCAGCATACCCAAAATATTCGATAAAAAAGCATTATTATTTAAACTCACTTTGCCACATCAAGGCTTATTTACGCATCGTCGTTTTTTTGAGAAGTGGGGAGAATTTGCTTTAGATGTAAAATATGCAATGGATTATGAAATTTTATTAAGAGCCTACCATAATTTTCCTAGTACAGAGATATATCCAGTAATTGTTGCAAATTGGCAGGCAGGTGGTATTGGAACACACCAAATTAAATCTGTTTTAAAAGAATATCATCATCTTAAAATGCGCCATAAAGTAGCATCAAAACTCATGTTGAAAAGTATTCATGAATATAATCTTTTTAAATTATTTGTAAAATCGAAGTTATTAGGAAGGGAAGTATAGATAATGCAAGCAGTTTTACAAATAGGGAAATATATTGTTCAAAACAATGATGTCTGGAACATTCCTATTAAATTGATGGGTGCAGTTTTATGGCAAATTGAAAAAAGATTTATAAAACGAATTAGAATTAAAACGCTCTTTAATGGACAACGTGCTTATTTAACGCCTCATTCACCCAGTGCTTCTTGTTTGGTCTATGCAGATTATCCTGATAAGCCAGCCTTAGAAAAATTAAGAAGCTTAGCAAATGATAATACAATATTTTTAGATATAGGTGCTAACATTGGCTTTTATAGTTTGCTTCTAAGAGATAAAGTAAAGGCTGTGTATGCTTTTGAAGCACATCCTGATACAGTCACATTATTGACTAATAACTTCACACTCAATCAGATTGATACAAATTTTGTCATTCCAAAAGCGGTTGCAGACAAAAAATCAACGGTTCATTTTTCCAATCTTAAAGCAGGTAGTCCCATTAACACAATAATGCCTGATTCTGATAAAAATGAATGTATTGAAGTTCCTGCCATTTCTTTAGATGAATTTGTGCGAGAAAAGAACTTTTCCAAAGAGCATAGTTATATGCTCAAGCTTGATGTTGAAGGTGCAGAGCATTTGGTGATTGAAGGTGCAATGCATTTTTTAACAAATTTTTCTGTTAACACTATATTGTTCGAAAGTTTATCCCCTGAAGATGATCGAGTTGTACAACAATTAAAAAAATTGGGCTATTGTATCGAGCCTGTTATGCAAAATAATTTCTTAGCTACAAGATAAAGCATAGTCTTCGCATATGAATACTACTCGCAAGCTGAGTGAACCTCACAAAATTTTTATTCTGAAAAAATCAAATAATATGTCATGTCAGCGAAGGCTCATAAGCGTCAACTTAAGAAAAAAAGCAGAATAATTAGGGACTGTTGACATTTTGCTGACCTACTTACCGCTACGTCCCGCGGCTTGTCCGCGGGATCCAGGTGTTATGAGTAGCTTTCTTCGTAGAGATCTCGCCACGCCGGATTGAATTCTTCAATTAAATTCAATTTTCACTGCCTGTACCAGTTTTTAAAACGCTTTTCACGTCTGGCAGCCTCAACGTACAGCTCATGCATTTCATAATAAACAAGCTGATTCACATTCAGAGGCTCAAAACTCTGGATCCCGCGGACAAGCCGCGGGACGTAGCGGTAAGGAAGAATGGGTAGCAATATTCTATATTAAACCCCAGAAATTCCTTAAGTTGACGCCTATGAGTGAAGGTTGGCACCAGTAGCCCAAAGGGCTACCAGGCGCAAAACGCCTGTGGATCCCAGATATTTTGCTTTGCAAAATTCTGGGATGACAGCCTAGTAGAAATTAGTGGGGATTGCTCAGCTCGCAAGAGGTACAATGTTGGCGGTGTTGTCTTTGCTATCTCGCAATCCTTATGTATTTTTATAGTATTGTTTATGATTTCTTTTCAATAATTTTTTTCGACTTTATTTTTTTTGCATCTTTGTGTAATAAATAAACACCGATAGAAAGTGCAGAAATAGAAAATGCAAAATACATCATCTCTAAAGCGCCCTCAAATTTGACGTATAAAACACGTTGGAAGAAGCTAACAACGAGAACCATCACAATGACTTTAGCTAATTTGTCTTTTAGTTCATCTAAAGAGCTTATCAGCAAAATAGGTGGGATTTTTAGTTTTGATTTATCATGGTCAGTCTCATCAATTTCAGAAATGAATAATTCGTATAAACCAAAACTGAAGATTAACAATACAATTGCAATTAAATATAAATCAACTGCACCAATGATTTCACTCACAACATCTGCATGCATAGATTCAGGGATTTGCAAATAACAAATATATTTACAAAGATGAAAGGCCATGGAGATAAGATCGCCCGTTGCATATATAAATAAAATGATCGAGCTGAAGATACCAAAGGCAACAGGTAGAATCACAAATAGTTTGGAAAGCAGCAATAATTTCTCAAACATCAGTTTAACCATATGAACCTCATAGAAAATTGAGAGAGGAAATTTATGAAATGAGTTTTTTTAAATCTTCTTCAATGAGCTGTGCCCATTGCTGATGACCTTGTTCACTCAGATGTATTTCATCATGAAACAATGCATTTATTTCTTTGGCAGATTGAGTGTTTAGTTTTTCTCTCAGATATACAACCTGCAGCTCATGTTTCTCTAATGCTTTTTGTACCAGTTGATCATTCTCACTGTCATGCAAAAGCTCAGAACGACTGGGTGAGATATAAATCAAATGCTTTTTACCGGCATTTTTTAAGTAGTTATCGTAGCTTTTGAGATAATAAGCTGCATGATCGGCAATCTGAAATTTCTCATCCTCGTTGAGTGTATAAAAAAGAACAGGTGGTGTTTGTGTTAGCTGAACTTTATATAAAAAATAGTGTGCTAATTCTTCCAAGGCTGAACGAGGTGCACGCGTCCAAAAAGGTTGGCCACCAATCCTCATTAAACCTCTATAAAAGTCGCCTTCAGGAAAAACACTGACATAGATATCTGCAGGTAGGAAATGCATTTCTTTGATTAAGGCATGAACATTCAATACGCCCCAACCATTCACACCTGCATTTCCACTCTGGTAACCAGGCAAATTTCTGACAGCTAAGAATGAAAAGAGTTCAGTATTATTAATGTAGCTACCACCATAGGTGACAGAATCACCTACAAATAATATTTTGTTTTGTGTCTCTGTTATGTCCCAATCGGCTTGAGCACGTAATCCAAGATTATTAATTTGTATAGGCTTATTGGCTTGTCTTGCAACCTGTTGATTAGGGTGCAAGCGATAACCATAAACTGGGTGTGAATCATAAATAACGACATTACCTAAGCCGAAACCTCGGGCTAAGAATTCAATCATAAACAACGAAGCAATCCCCAGTAACAATAAGAGAAAACTTATTGTTACTTTGGGATATTTTTCAAATACATTTTTGGACATAAGAATCTATTAGATTATTTTTAGAATAAAGTATAAATAAAGGGAGCAACGGCAGAGCCTTGCGTAAATACAATCAGTGCACCGAGTAGCAATAACAGGCTAATAATAGGTGCGAGCCAAAATTTCTTGCGTGCACGCATAAATTGCCAAAGATCTATGAGTAAATCAATCATTAGTAGGGACGCTCCATATGTTTGATAGCTTGGGATTCACTTTGAACACGATATGATTTTGCTTCTGGTTCAAAATGCCGTTTTAAAGGATCATATTTTGCTAATCTCAGTGCAAAACTAATCGGTGTAATGACAATAAAGAAAATAACACCTAGGATAATACGTGTATTTATCCAGCCTAAGATTGCACCCAACTTCATCCAGGGTAAATAGATAAATTTTAAGAGTTTGGGTACAAAGAAAGCAAAAACAAGTAGTGTGCTTGCAAAAATCCATGGCCAGGTCGGTGAAGGCTGGCTTTTCAGCAAAGGCAGAAAGACGCCAAAGAGTGCTACAAAAATAGAGGATAAAATAAACCCAAAATTTCTTAACTCTTTAGATGTGATATTTTGTTGTGTCATCATATTGTTAGCCACTTATCTTAAACTCAGACTTTTAGGTTAATCTAAAGCAAACTCTTCACGCCAATTATGCGCTTCTTGCCACTTGGGTTGATCTTGTTTTGCGAGAATGACATTTTCTAATACCAAATAATCCATTTCAGTGCGCATAAAACAGCGATAGGCATCTTCTGGTGTGCATACGATGGGCTCACCTCTGACATTAAAAGAAGTATTAATGAGGGCTGGGCAGCCTGTTAATGTCTCAAAAGCATCGAGTAATTGGTAGTAGCGTGGATTGACATCCTTTGCCACGGTTTGTAAGCGAGCAGAGTAATCCACATGGGTAATGGCAGGCATAGAAGATCTTGGAATATTGAGTTTCTCAATGCCGAATAATTGCTTTTGTGCATCGGTCATTGCAGTTTGATGTGATTCTTTTACATTGGCAACCATTAACATATAAGGGCTGCTGTGCTCAAATTCAAACCATTCATGCACTTTCTCTTCTTTTATAACAGGTGCAAATGGACGAAAAGATTCTCGATATTTAATTTTGAGATTCATGATCGATTGCATTTTTGTGCTGCGGGCATCACCTAAGATAGAGCGCGCACCTAAAGCACGAGGACCAAATTCCATTTTATTTTGATACCAACCAATCACATTTTCTTCAGAAAGCAATTTCGCAACTTGTGGAATTAACTGTTCATCCTCTAATACGGTATAAACTGCATTGACTTCATCTAAGTAATTGACAATCTGTTGCTTACTAAAACGAGGACCCAATAAGCTGCCTTGCATGCTGTCAGGCTTTTGAAGCTGACGTGGTTTTTGCAAATACTCATGCCATGTGCTGAGTGCTGCACCTAAAGCACCGCCCGCATCTCCGGCAGCAGGTTGCACCCAGATTTCATCAAATATTTTTTCTTTATAGATTTTGCCATTTGCAACACAATTGAGGGCAACACCGCCCGCTAAACATAAATTTTTGCAGTTTGTTTCTGTGCGAATATTTTTTGCTAATTTTATGACCACTTCTTCAGTGACAACTTGAATGGAGCTGGCAATATCCATCATTTTTTGGGTTATTTCGCCTTCTGAAGTGCGAGGTGGGCCACCAAACAGCTGATGGAATTTTTCATTGGTCATTGTGAGGCCAACTGCGAAATTGAAGTAATCCATATTCAGTCGAAAACTACCATCTGCTTTGACATCAATCAGATGTTCATAAATTTGCTGCACATATTTGGGTTCGCCATAGGGGGCAAGTCCCATGAGTTTGTATTCACCGGAGTTAACTTTAAAGCCGGTATAATAAGTAAAGGCTGAGTATAGTAAACCAAGCGAATGTGGAAATTGGATTTCCCATAATGGTTTTAATTGATTATTGTTACCATGCCAGCAAGTCGTGGTTGCCCATTCTCCAACGCCATCTAAACACAGAACAGCCGCTTCTTGAAAAGGGCTGGCAAAAAAGGCTGAGGCAGCATGTGATTGATGGTGTTGCGTGAATAAAAGCTTGGGTAAATTGCCTTCTTTTAAACCAGAAAGCTGTGAGAAAGATTTTTTAAGGGTTGCTTTTAAAAGAAGTTTTTCTTTTAGCCATACTGGCATTGCTTGTATAAAAGATTGAAAGCCTTGGGGAGCAAAGCTTAAATAGGTTTCTAATAAGCGTTCAAACTTGAGAAGTGGTTTGTCATAAAAAGTAATGAAGTCTACTTTATCTAAAGTAATTTGACCTGCTTGTAGGCAATACTGAATTGCATGTTCAGGAAAGCCAGGATCGTGTTTTTTGCGTGTAAATCTTTCTTCTTGCGCCGCAGCAATAATTTTGCCGTCGACAACAAGCGCAGCAGCGCTATCATGATAAAAAGCGGATATCCCTAAAATGGTAGCCAAACAACACCTTTCCATTACTTCAAATAAAAAGGCTAAGTTTAAAGCCTTCAGAGGTTAAAGTAAAAATAGTTTCCTCTTAAATCATGGGTGTCGCATATCCTACTTTGATTTGTTAGTTAAGTCAGATGAACGAAGTGAATCATAGCGCCTCTACCAATTTTGAGAGAGGCTGGCTAGAAGCCTGGTGAGGGTTAAAGTTAAAGATAAGTTAAAGATGGGTGTCCCATATTTTGAGCTACAAAAAAGTTGGGTGATAAACTTTTTTAAAATAATCCTAAACCTATCTCATTTGAGAAATTTTGATAAACTAGCCTTCCAGAAATAACCCAATGAGCCTGTTGATCGAATCATGAATGCAGAAATCATCGCACTATTAAAATGTCCTATTACTGGCAAAAGCCTAAAACTTTTGTCAGAACTCGAAGTAACAAGAGTTAATCAACTAATAAAATCAGGCGCATTTTTTAGAGGGGATGGCTTGCCGGTTAAAACCATATACGAAGATCTATTAAAGGTAGAGTCGGAGGAAATCTATTATCCGATACAGCAGAATATTTTCTGTTTGCTGCCCAACTTTGCAATCGTCAATGATTTGAATCATGTGGCTTTAGAGAAAGATTTATTAAATCAAAATATCAAGCAGGAAATTCAAACTTTCTATGATCAGGTAGGTTGGCATACCGCAGAAACGCATTTTCAAGATGCAAAGGATTCAGAAGATTTGCGTGGCTTTTCACAAGATTATATCAACCAATGTCATCAGCGCGTGAATAAATATTTGCCTCAAAAAGGTAAGTATTTATTGGATGTGGCATCTGGTCCTATTCAGTATCCTGTTTATCTCAGCTATTCAAGTAATTATGAGTATCGTATTTGTGCAGATATTTCTATTACAGGGCTTTTGCGTGCACAAGAAAAATTGGGCAAGAAAGGTATTTATTTGCTGTGTGATATCACTCAATTACCTTTGCAAAATAACAAGATCGATGCCATTGTTTCTTTGCATACACTCTATCATGTGCCTCAAAAGCAACAAGAAAAGGCATTTGATGAATTATATCGTGTATTAAAACCAGGTGGTAAATCAATCATTGTTTATAGCTGGGGTAAACATTCGGCTCTGATGAACATATTTTTATTACCCTTTAAGTTGGTGAAGCGTGCGATAGATAAACTTCAAAACAAAGAAGCAGCTTTGTATTTTTATGCGCATCCCTATCGATGGTTTAAGAATCACTTAAATGCGCAGTATGCAACAGAGCTTTATGTTTGGCGGAGTGTGAATGTGCCATTTCTAAAGATTTATATTCATCGATGGTTTTTAGGAAAAACGCTCTTAAAAGGCATATATCAACTTGAAGAAAAATTTCCAAAATGGATGGGGCGTTGGGGCGCATATCCTCTTTTTGTGACACAGAAGAAGTAAAAATAATGAGGGATATTTTTGATTATGTCTTTGTAACTCATTTACCAAGCTTCTATAAAATAAATTTATACAATCAACTCGCCAAAACACATCGTGTATTTGTGGTTTTCATTGGACAAGCTTCTGTTTCAAGAGCAAATGATTTCACCGAGCAAGAGAAAAATTTTGATTCTGTGACGCTCAATACGGGTGCATTTGAAGGGCGTTCTGTATTTAAAAGTTTGAGCGCACTTTGGCAGTTATTGGCAAAACTGCGGTATCAAAAAATCATAGTGGGCGGTTGGGATTTGCCTGAATATTGGCTGATTGCTCTTTTAAAGGCGAAGAAAAAAAATTATTTAGCCTTAGAGTCAAGCATTTTTGAGAGTCATACAATAGGCAGTAAAGCTCTGATCAAAAAGTTTTTTTTAAAACGCATGAAAGGCGTTTTCTATTCTGGAATACCGCATCGACAACTACTTGAAGTTCTGAATTATCAAGGTGAAATGGTACAAACAGGAGGCGTTGGCTTGATGCATATGGCTCAGATGCTGGTCGATAAACCTGTTGAAAATGAAGACTGGATAAGAAAAAAACGTTTTCTGTATGTAGGGCGTTTAGCACCAGAAAAAAATATTGAATTATTATTACAAGTATTTAAAAATTTCCCACATTATCAGTTAACCTTAGTGGGAGATGGGCCATTACGCGAAAAAATTAAGCAAACAAAAACAGACAATATCCATGTATTGGGGCATGTTCATTATCAAACATTGGCTGACATATATCATCAGCATGATATTTTTATTTTACCTTCTTTTAAAGAGCCTTGGGGGTTGGTTGTTGAAGAGGCTCTGTTTCATGGTTTACCAGTGATTGCATCTCATCGTGTAGGTGCCAGTATGGATATGATAGAAGCCTATGGGGTTGGAAGACTTTTTAACCCTGTATCTGCGCTTGAACTTGAAGAGGCTATGAAATGGACAATAGAAAATTATACGGCACTTTGTGAACGCATAGCTAAAATTGACTTCCAAGCAAGAGCGACTCAACAAGTAAAAAGCTACACAAAGACTGTGCTTGTATGAGAATTCTAGTTGCGCATAATTTTTATCGATCGGAACACATTGGTGGCGAAGATACAGTTGTTTTGAACGAGGTTGCCGCATTAAAACAGCATCTAGGTGATGCTAATGTTCACACATACTATGTTTATAATGATAATATTTCACCTATCTCCCTAATTAAAAATATTGGAGGCAATCAGGCGCATGCGCGACAGATCGTTGACCTAATTAAAAAAAACGGCATTGATCTCTTACACGTACACAATGAATTTCCACTATTAACACCCTTAGTATTTAAAGCAGCCTATGAGCAGGGTGTTAAAGTAGTTCAGACTTTGCATAATTTTCGCGGACAATGTTTGTCTGGAATCTTGTATCGACAGAATGCTTTGTGTGAACAATGCGTGAATCAAAAAATGAAGTGGCCTGGTATTGTGCATCGGTGCTATCGGAACAGTTATTTGCAGAGTACCGTACATGCGATGGCGCAGTATTGGTACCATCTTAAGCAATACCAAAATTATATCCACCATTATTTTGTGTTGACGCACTTTCAAAAGAATAAACTTATTGATTTTGGACTAAATTCTCAGCAATTGCTCTTAAAACCAAATTTTATAATGCCACAGTTGGAATACTATAGCGCTGACATTAAGCGAGAGGATTATGTTTTTATTGGGCGAATTGAGTCTGGGAAAGGCATAGAATATTTGCTTAAGAATTGGCTGACCTTGCCCAAACATTTTGTGCTCAGAATTATTGGCAGTGGTGAAGATTTAGCAATGTTACAAGATAAATACACCCAAGAAAATATCATTTTCTTAGGTAAACTTGAGCATGTAAAAGCAATGCAACTTTTGAAAAGCGCTAAGTATCTGATTCATACCTCTCTTTATTATGAGACATTTGGCTTGACAATCTTAGAAGCAATGAGTTGTGGTGTACCAGTGATTGGCTTTAATATTGGTACACGCAAGGATTTTATTGTGCATGAAGAAAATGGATTACTATCGGATGAGGATAAGTTGCAAGAAACTTTATTGTCTTCATTTGAGCATCCAAAATATATGGATATGAGTAAAAATGCATATGAATTTTCTTTACAATTCACGCCTGCTTCAATTGTACCACAGCAGATTATGCACTATGAAAATATTATCAAAGGCGAATATTTGTGATAAAAGTATCGATTATAACGGTTTGCTACAATAGCGAAAAAACCATTGAAGAGACGATATTGTCTGTAAAGTCTCAAAGTTATTATCCCATTGAATATATTGTGATAGATGGGGCTTCAAAAGATAATACGCTGAGCATTGTAGAGAAATATCGAGATACAATTGATGTACTTGTCTCAGAAAAAGATGCAGGTATTTATGATGCGATGAATAAAGGCATAGAAAAAGCGACTGGAGAAGTCATAGGTTTTTTGAATGCTGATGATTTATTTGCACATCCAGATGCCATTAAAAAAATAGTAGATGTTTTTGAAAGTAGCAATGCAGAAGCAGTTTATGGTGATCTCGTTTATTTTTCTAGAAAAAATAGGCACGATAAAATTGTTCGTTATTTTAAATCCAGTCGTTTCAAACAAGGTGATTTTGCTAAAGGTTGGTGTCCTCCTCATCCTACTTTTTATGTGCGAAAATCAGTCTATGAGAGACTCGGTGGATTTAATTTGAAGCTTGAAATGGGTAATGATGTTGAATTGATGATGCGCTTTTTAGAAAAGGAAAAAATTAAGTCTTTTTATATTCCAGAGGTACTTGTTAAAATGCGTATGGGTGGTGTATCTAATCAAAGTTTAAAAAATATTTGGGTTCAAAATAGACACATTTTACAGGCAGCCAAAGATTTACATATTCCAATTCCGTTATTACCCTTTGTATTTCATAAACTCTTGAATAGAGCAAGTCAGTATCTTGCAAGATTTGGAGTTTGATAATGTCTAAGTCAGTTTCTCAATCAGTTTTCATTACGGGCGCGAGTGGATTTGTTGGCAAGCGTGTTTGTGAATACTTTCTGGCAAAAGGCTTAAAAGTCATTGGGTGTGGGCGTCAAGAACGCTTAAATATTCAACATCCAAATTTTGAATATCATAATTTTGATTTAAACGATATAAAACGTTATGGCTATTTACTGGAGACGGTAGATATTGTTGTTCATTTAGCGGCCTTAGCGCATCAATCTAAGCACTTAAATCCTCTGACTTATTATCAAGTAAATGCAGATTGCACCAAACAATTCATTTCTATTTGCTCGGAGTATAACATTCAGCGTTTTGTTTATATTAGCACCATTAAGGTCAATGGAGAAAGAAGCTTGGATGAACCCTTTAATGAGCAGCATACGCCTAACCCCTTAGATGTATATGGTCGTTCTAAATGGTTTGCTGAAAATTATGTGCAAGATATTGCGATGGAGGCAAACATGGAGTGGGTTATCATACGTCCGCCTTTGGTGTATGGGCCAGGTGTTAAGGCTAATTTTGCAAGCTTAATGAAATTGATTGATATGCATTTGCCAGTTCCATTTGCTGCTTTTCTGAGCAAGCGCAGCTTTATTGCGATTGATAATTTATGTGATTTTATTTTTACTTGTGCTTTTCATGTAAATGCAAAAAATCAGATATTTTGTATTTCGGATGATGATGATCAATCGACAAGAACACTGATCAAAGCCTTACAGATAGTACGGATGGGTAGAGCAAAATTATTCAATTGTCCGATCATATTACTAAAAATGGCTTGTATATTGTTGGGAAGGCGAGCTATTTTTAATCGCTTATCTGAGCCATTACAAGTGGATATTGCTAAAGCAAAGCAGCTATTAGATTGGAAGCCAGTATTAACGTTTAAGGAAGCTGTCTTTAAATATTTTGGAGTGGAAAATAAGCGCAAAGAAATGACATGATCATCCCTGATCACTGTGAGTTTTATACAAAGTAGAAATGGGTGCTGCTATCTAAATTGTTAAAATAAGTTTCTAAATATTCACCAGCGCCTGCGTTGAGAATATTCATGATTGCTTTTTCAAAGCATAGCGGATCATTAATGATAGATTGTATGTTTGAATTTATAGTTTGGTAGTGATTTGCAGGGATGCCCGTTGTGCTGATTTGAACACACATGCCGCCGTCACATAAGTCGCCACCAGAAACACCGATTGTTTCAGCGATATTTAAATTTCTCATTTTTTGAACTCCGCAGGAATTTGTTAAAATACTGATATTTTCAGTATTTGCGATATTATCTGCCTTGCTTATCTGTGTCAACTTAATAATGGGTTGTGATTTTTCTTTATAGTTAAGGTATGATTTACATGATTGTATATGCACAATGACTGTTGAAAGATATTCTAGTTTGGCAACTTAGTTTTAATTGATTGACATTAAGGACATTTTTTATACAATGATTTTTTTGTAACTGCTCATTTCGTAGGGTAGTTATGATATTTTTTAATATGGAAGTCGTTGTAGGTTGTTATGAGTGAATTGTTGTATCAAGCCCCTGAGTCCATTAGCCTTAGTTTTAATTCAAGCGACGCTGAGATAAATAATATTTTATCAGAGGCTTATCAGACCTCTCCTTTGGTACAAATTGCATTGAAAGAGGCGTATGACCTGCCCCCCATTCAGTGGACACCGAACTACGCAGCTAATACGGCTCTTTCTACACTATCAGGTGTTTGATAGTCCAGCGTTGAGTGCAAACGGATACGATTATAGAACACTTCGATGTAATCAAAAATAGCTAATTTTGCCTCATCACGTGTTTTAAATTTGCAGTGATAGACAAGCTCTTGCTTTAAAGTGCCAAAGAAGCTTTCAGCAACGGCGTTATCCCAACAATCAGCCTTACGACTCATACTGTGAACCATTCCATTATTTTTAATAACTTCTTTAAAAGCGTGGGAAGCATATTGAACACCTCTATCAGAATGGAATAGAAGAGCCTTAGAACAATCAACTTGTTTTAGTGCCATCTCTAACGCAGAAACAGCCAAGTCAGCTGTTATGCGCTCACCCATGGCCCAGCCTTTGACCTTTCGTGAGCACAGGTCGATGACTGTCGCTAAATAAAGCCAACCTTGTTCAGTCCAAATATAGGTAATATCGCCAACCCAGGCAATATTCGGCTTTATCGCAAAGAATTTGCGCTCTAACCGATTTGGCTCGATTGGCAGCTTGTGGTTTGAGTTGGTTGTGGCTTTGAATTTTCTCTTTACTTTGGGGAACAGCTTTAATTCTTTCATTAAACGGCTTACCTTTTTATGATTACAATCGATACCTTCGTTTTTAAGTGCTTTCTGCATGCGTCTGAAGCCATAGCAACATCGACTCAGCAAAAAGATAGCGTTCATCCTCTCTTTTATAAAAGTGTCATTACACTCAGGTTCGACTGGTCGGTTTTTCCAAGCATAATACCCACTTCGGGAGACCTGCATACATTCGCAGAGCAAAACAACATCATAATGATGACGTTCTTTCTCTATGAATTTGAATCTTTCTTCGGGTCGTTCGCGAAGTAGGCTGTAGCCTTTTTTAAAATGTCGCAGGTATCCCTTAGGCGTTCATTTTCCTTGCGTAGCTTCAACAGTTCTTCATGAAGTTGCTTTAAATCAGGAGTTTCATCCTTGACCTCAGGGATATTTTTGTCTTTTTTAGCCTTGGATATCCAGTTATAAAGCGTTGACTCAAGAATGCCGAGATCTTTCGCTGTCTTTGAGGTGGGTTGTTCGGAGGTCAGTGCTAGCTGCACTGCTCTTTGCTTAAATGACTTATCATACTTCTTATACTTGGACATACACGTCTCCTAACTGATATTTAGTTTATCAAATTAGGTGTCCACAGTCAGGGGATCAGATCAGTATGACTACAATTTACAATTGCATCAAGAGCAAAAAGCTTTATTTGCCCTCACAAATCAGCAGTGGGGTGCATATCCTGATCATGATTATCATGCCTTACAAACCAAAACCTTAGAGCGTCTTGATCAAGATATTTACTACATACAACAACTTAACCAATTGTTAAAAAGCTATCCTGCTAGTGATGATGTAGGAGAAGGTCTTACCTGGAGTCTGAAAACCAATAAAATGGAATTGGTTTTATCGGGTGCAAGAGAACTTATTATGGATGATGAAGCCTTCATAGCGCTCTTGGAAGGCGAATGCCCTCCTATGCTTAATAATACCTTCCAATTTCCTGTTATTTTAGGGGATACAGATTCGATTTATGGTTCAAGCGAAGCAAGCTTTTTATCAGCTGCTTTGCTGACAATTAATCTAACTTTACTGGGTGAAAATACGCATATTGAAGATTTGCCGATCCACTTATCCTTGTCAGATTCAATGGATACTGTGTGGATGGATTATTCTGCATTATCCCACATCACACCCATTCCTGCTTTTGTAGCCTTAGAAAGCGTAGGTCAGGATTTTAAAACAGAATTTAGTTATTACTTTTCAGATGCGCTCATGCAAGATGGTTTAAGTTTAATTCACAGTGGCTATGCCTTTGGTGGGCAACGTGGTGAAGTGAGATTTGACGAAAGCAAAAATTGGGGGCCTGAAGATTGTTCATCATGGGTTTCAAAAGTCACAAATTGTGATGTTGATTTCTCAACGATTGATCAGTTGTTTACTTATCGCATGCAGTTCCCAAGCGATGAAAAAGTCTTGATTTACTCAGATTGGTTAGGCAGCGACAGACAAGCAGCAATGCAAACCGTTTATAGTCCCGTGTATATTGAGAATCCTTTAGTGGATATTCATCCTGGGCAGATATTTGCTTATCGAGAATTTGCAGATGCGAATCATCTAGACGATGTTGGGATTGGTGGTCATACAGGCGTGGTTTTAGGTGTCAAAGAAAATGGTAATGTCGTTATATTATGCTATGGACGAGATATGCCAGAGTATGAAGGCTTTGGTGTACGTGAATACAATTGGCAATCAGATGAGACACATGAAGTGATGTTTTTTGATGTAAATCAAGAGAAGATTGCCTTTCATGACGTTATTCATGCAGACAGTGATATTATGCATGATTTTGATGTTTTGGCCACTGCAAGCCTTGTTTCAGAATCAGCCCTATCTGCGACAGCTGCGCATTTTTATATTCCAGCATGGGATGAAAGTTTAAATACGCTTCATATGAGTGAAGCATTTGCATAATAAGATGGTGGCTTTGCCACCTATAAGGTAAGAATAATTGGCGCATATTATTGATCTGCATTCTGCTTGGCAGCAAGCCAGTCGGCAAGTTTCACTTATTCAGCGGCATGCTCTGAAAACGCACCGTCGCCTTTATCGTATTAGTGTAATTTTTGTTGCAAGAGGAACAGACGAGGCTATTTTGCAAAGTTTGAATACGATCCTTTCACAAGATCTTATTCGCGAGATTATTATTGTCAGTTGCACCGCCTCAGTTGCTTTAAATAATAAGTTATATGACATTGCACGTGAGCACCCACGCGTTTTTCTTTTGTTTCAAAATCCAGATTTAAGTTTATCTAAAGCTTATAACCTAGGTTTAAGACATTCAACTAGCAAGTATTTGCTCTTGCTGTCAGCCCCTTATCTTTTACCTAAAAATATTGTGGTTGAATTATTGGCACCTGGATTAACCAAGCCTTCGCATTGGATAATGGGGATTCAATCTGCCTTTTATTCAAGTTTTGATCCCTTTTTTCGCTTTCAGAAAAATAGTTTTTACAAGCAGGGTAACTCTGTTTTAGAAAAAGAGCAGATACATCATGTTATCTCGGTCATGCCAGATTGTCTTTTGGTTTCCTATGACATGGTGCAAGAAATGGGTGCTTTGGATACAGCCTGTAATGATGGCAATGTATTATTAGACTTGTGTTTACGTGTGCATGCGGCGGGTGGGGATGTCTTTGGGCATGTGGCGCTTAAATCCTCTGGTGTTTCATTGTCAAAAACAAAGGTCTCCCTGAAGCAGTTGGATGGTTTATGGAAAAGTTGGCATCACTACTACCAAAAACACTTTAGCCAACATTATAGAAAGCGCCATGCCTGCATGCTCTATATTAAGTTGTTTATCAAAATAATAGGTGCAATGATTCGCAACCCTAAAAATCCATCATTTTGCTGATGTATGCCTAGTATAACGCGTTGTTTCTTGGTAAAATTCTTGCCTAATTAGCTTATGGTGACCTTGCCGGTCCTCTCGCAACGATACATTGCAAACCCCGTCAGGCCCGGAAGGGAGCAGCGGTAGTGATGGACGCGTGTGCCGGGATGTGGCTGGTAAGGTTGCCACCATCTTCTCTCTCGAGGCAAATATTCGAGAAAGCGCCAGGCTAAGCAACTAGACTATCGTCTTATCAATATTGCAAATAGCTGGCGGTGAATCTGCAAACTCAAAAGGTGCATCGTGTCATATTCAGCACTCGCAAGAAAATGGCGGCCCAAATCATTTGCTGAGCTAAAAGGTCAGGATCATGTAGCCAAAGCGCTCATGAATGCTTTAGCCCGTAATCAGCTGCACCACGCCTATTTATTTACTGGTACCCGAGGTATCGGAAAAACCACCATCGCACGTATTTTTGCCAAATGTTTAAACTGTGAACAAGGGGTTGTCGCAACGCCTTGTAATGCATGTGACACTTGTCGAGCGATCGACAGTGGGCGTTATTTAGATTTGATTGAAGTGGATGCTGCATCTAAGACAAAAGTAGAGGATACACGCGAACTTTTAGATAATGTTCAATATGCACCGGCTGCAGGACGTTATAAAGTTTATCTCATTGATGAAGTACACATGCTCTCTGGTCATAGTTTTAATGCGCTGCTAAAAACCCTAGAAGAGCCACCTTCGCATGTTAAATTTATCTTAGCAACCACAGATCCAGAAAAGATTCCAGTCACTATCTTATCAAGATGTTTGAATTTTCAGCTGCGTGCCTTAAGTGAAAATGAAATAAGTCAGCAACTTGCCCTCATTTTACAACAAGAAAGTAAAAGCTATGAAGCTGAAGCGCTTCAGTTGCTCGCCTGCTTTGCTAAAGGCAGTATGCGAGATGCACTGAGTTTGCTTGAGCAAGCCGTGAGCTATTGCCAAGATGAAAACATTAACTTGCAAGATGTTGAGTTTATGTTGGGCATGCAATATCGCCAGTATTTAATACCATTGCTTCAAGCTGTTTTTGAGCAAAATATTGAAAATGCGGTTGCACTTGTGCAAAAAATGATGGACATAGGGGCTGATGCAGAGAGTGTATTACAAGCATTTTTAGAGAGTTTGCATGAATTGTCTATGCAAAGCATATTCTTAAAAAAAGAGAGTGCCTTGCACAGTAATAAATATCAAAATCTAACAATACCGTTACCAGAAGTATTACAACTCTTGTATCAAATAGGATTAAATGGCAAACGTGATTTGCTGTTTGCGCCTAATACGCGCATAGGTTTGGAGATGACGATATTACGCATGATTGCGTTTTTACCGGATGAAAGAAAGCTTGGCACGCCTGTTACTCGCGTATCTACCCAGCAACATGCGACTACCCCAATGTCTAAACCAGTCACTAAGCCATCTCAAGACAATAGAGCTTCAAGTAAAAGCTTTTCTTCTGCTGTACCACCACCTGCCCTAAGCTCACCCAGAGTAGAGGCACAACAGGCAAGACAACAAGTAGAAGCGAAAGAGGTGTCTGCTCCTGCCAAAGCATTGACAGCCAATCAAAGCTGGAATGACATCATAGAAGGATTGCCATTAACCGGCTTGACAAGAATACTGGTTAAAAATTGCACTGTGTCGCATTGGGGCGAGAGGAGTATTCATTTGGCGCTTGATATCTCTCAAGAGGCTTGCTTGAATCAAAGCCGGCAAATGCAAATTCAAAAAGCGCTATCTGATTATTTAGGTAAAGATATTGTGTTAAAGATTAGTTGTGCTGAACATAAAGGCACGGTATCCACGCCTTTGCAACAAGATCAACAAAAAGAAGAGCAAGCACAAACAGATGCAAAAGCATTGTTGCTGAATGATGAACGCGTGCAAACAATTATGCAGACATTTGATGCAACGATTGAAAACGTTTCTTATGAAAAAGTAGTTAAGTGAGGTGAATAATGGATACTAAAAATATGGACTTCCAATCAATGATGGCATCTTTTATGCAAAATGCTCAAAAATTACAAGAAAATTTAAAAGGCGCCTATCAAGAAATTTCTGAAAAGCATAAAGATCGCACCGTTGTGGGTATGGCTGGGGGTGATTTAGTAAAAGTGGAAGTCACCTTAAAATTGCAAGTTAAAAACATAGAATTAAAACCTGCTGTATTTGAAGAAAGCCCTGAAGTCATGAGCGAGCTGATTGCCGCTGCAACAAACCAAGCGATTGCACAGGCACAAGAGATGGTTAAAAAAGAAATGATGGCTGTGACACAGAAGATGGGCTTGCCCAAAGATATGCCTATGCCATTTTCTGGTTAAGCGTTGATAGTAATATGATACTAAGCCCTCTCATACAAGAATTGGTTGATGCATTAAGAACGCTGCCAGGTGTAGGACCTAAATCTGCGCAGCGTATGGCTTTTTTTGTACTGACACAAGCGCAAGAAAAAGGTCATTATCTTGGACATATTTTGCAAAAAGCAATTCGCCAAGTGAAAACATGCCAGCGTTGCCGTATGTTGTGTGAAACCGATGTTTGTAGCATTTGTAAGCATGTACAACGAGATAAAAGTATTGTCTGTGTGGTTGAAAGTCCAGCAAATGTAATTGCCATTGAAAATGCAGGCATGTATCAAGGACTGTATTTTGTATTATCAGGCCATTTATCACCGATCGATGGTATTGGGCCTGAAGAAATTGGTATAGAGCAATTCATCCAAAGAATTGAAGATGAAGAGGTGCGAGAAGTGGTGCTCGCCCTTTCTGCAACCGTAGAAGGTGAAGCAACAGCCTATTATTTGGTTGAACTCATTAAAAAACGAGGCTTAAAAGCAACCCGTATTGCACATGGGATCCCTCTGGGTGGGGAATTAGAGTATGTGGATGAGGGGACATTGGCCAAGGCTTTGTTAGATCGCACTAATATTTAATTTTTTTCGTCTGTGACTGTGAATATTGTGCGTTGTTGGTAATTTGTGACGACTTGTAGATTTGCGTATTGATGAGCGAAGTGAATCCTTTGTCTCTCCCAATTTTGCTACGGGATGCACGTATCTTGTGTTGCAAGGGGTGACATATTGATCGATGAGCATTGCGAATCAGGCTCCCACTTTTTGAAGGGGGACGCGCACTGATAAGTGCGCAAGGGGGATTTATGTTGTGGATTTAAGGTCAAACAGCTAAATCCCTCTGCTCGGCGCAGCTACGCTGCACGAGCGTCTCCCTTTACAAAGTGAGAAAATGTTCGCTTTGCGAACGAAGAATGGGTACCAATTTTTATAGTTGAATTCCAGAAATTGCTTAAGTTGACGCCTATGAGCCTTCGCTGGCATGACAATAATCACTTAATACAGGTGAGAGTTTAGTCAAAAAAATATGAAAAAACAGTTTTTAGTTAAGAAAAATTCAGAGGTGTAATAACATGATGGCAGAACAAACCAAAGAAACACGTGGCTTTCAAACAGAAGTAAAGCAGCTGCTTCATCTTATGATCAATGCTTTGTATAGCAATAAAGAAATATTTCTGCGCGAATTAATTTCTAATGGCTCAGATGCTGCAGATAAATTGCGTTTTGAAGGCATTAGCAATCCAGAATATTTTGAAGGTGACAGCAACCCACTTGCTATTCAAATTGAATTTGATAAAGAAAAGAAAATCATTGTCATACGTGACAACGGGATTGGTATGTCCCGTGAAGAAGTCATCAGTCACTTAGGCACAATTGCAAAATCAGGTACACAAGAATTTTTAAATAACTTAACTGGCGATCAAGTCAAAGATAATCATTTGATTGGTCAGTTTGGTGTAGGCTTTTACTCTGCATTTATCATTGCTAAAAAAGTAATTGTTAAGACGCGTCGTGCAGGATTAACCGCAGAGGAAGGGGTTCAATGGGAATCATTCGGTGATGGTGAATATACAATTGAAAATATTCATAAATCTACACGTGGCACAGAAGTCATCTTAGAGCTTAAGGATGGAGAAGAAGAGTTTTTAGAAGGGATGAGATTGCGCCATATCGTCACAACTTATTCAGATCATATTGGTTTACCCATTATGATGAAAGCAGAATCTTATGATGATGACGAAAAGAAAGAGATTAACCCAGAAAAAGAATGGGAAACAGTAAATAAGGCAACTGCTTTATGGGCGCTCCCTAAATCAGAAATTGAAGAATCTGCTTATCAAGAATTCTATAAGCATATTGCACATGATTTTGAGAATCCATTGGTGTGGGCACACAACAAAGTAGAAGGACGTTTAGAATATACAACATTACTCTATATTCCTGCACGTGCGCCTTTTGATTTGTATCAGCCCAATCGTACACGTGGCTTAAAATTATATGTTAAACGAGTTTTCATTATTGATGATGCAGAACAATTTTTACCTCGATATTTGAGATTTGTCAGAGGGGTTATTGATAGTAACGATCTTCCTCTTAATGTTTCCAGAGAAATTTTGCAGAGCAATCGTGTTGTAGATGCAATGCGTGGCTATATTGTGAAGCGATCCTTAAGCTTATTAGAAGAACTTGCTAAAAGTGACAGTGATAAATATCTTGGATTCTGGAGCCAATTTGGTTTGGTTTTAAAAGAAGGCCCTGCGGAAGACTTTGCAAATAAAGAATTAGTTTCTAGCTTATTAAGATTTGCGTCTACGCATACAGATGTTGAAAAACAGCAACATTCTTTAGATGAATATATTGAGCGCATGAAGCCCAATCAAGATAAAATTTATTACATGGCAGCAGATACCTTTAATGCCGCTTGTCACAGCCCGCATTTAGAAGTATTTAGAGCAAAGAACATTGAAGTTCTTATATTGTACGACAGAATTGATGAATGGATGATGTCGCATTTAACAGAATACAAAGGCAAAAAATTCCAGTCTGTTGCACAAGGTGCTTTAGATAGTTTAGATTTTTCTGAAGAAGCAAAATCTCCAGAAGCTAAAAAAGAAGAGCAAGAAAAGCAATTAGAAGGATTTAAAGATACCTTAGAAAAGATCAAAGAGATTTTAAAAGAAAAAATCAAAGATGTTCGTTTAACAGAACGTTTGACTATTTCGCCTGCTTGTATTGTTGTTGATGAAGATCAAATGACAAGCCAAATGGAACGCTTATTACGATCTGCTGGGCAAGACATCAAGTTGAAGCCAATTTTGGAGCTTAATCCTCAGCACTTATTGGTGCAAAGATTAAAAGAAGAAGGCAATCAAGAGCATTTTAAAGATTTGAGTTACATTCTTTATGATCAGGCTGTTTTATCAGAGGGCGGTCAGCTTGAAGATCCAGCTACTTTTGTTAAGAAATTTAATGAGCTTTTATTAAATGTAGCAAAATAGAAAACGTTTTTTATACAGGGAATCAAGGAGATAAGTAATGATGAGAAAGGCAGCATTATGGACATTGATAGTCGCGGTTCCACTTTTAACAGTGGGCTGCGAAAAAAATCCGCTTAAAACGGGATTCTATAAAACGCACAAAACAACTCAGCAAGCAGCGGCCAATAAGCAAGATGCTATTGTCACTGCTGCTGCAAATACAAATGCTGTAGCGCCATTAGTAACAACATCTCAACAATCTACCAATAATCCTCAATTTACCCAAACCGCCGCCACAACAAGTGAACAGCAGTATAAGCAAGGCTATGATTTATTTTATGGTATTGGCGCAAAGCATGATGAAAAACATGGTATTAGACTCTTAGAACAAGCTGCTTCTCAAGGACATATAAACGCTAAACAATTATTAGCACGCTTGGATGAAATGGGTTATCAGATAAATGATGCGGTGTTACATCAGCCAACAACTCAGGTTGCCCAAGTTGCATCTACTGCGATACCTGTGAGTAACGGCACAGATGCAGAGCAAAATGAAATCATCACTGAAAACGATTGGTATTATAGTGAAGATAAGGCACAAGCGGCAGCAACTATCGCATCTACAGCTTCATCTATGCCTCAAATACAGCAGGCAGATAGTAGTTATGTTGATCAACTTGGTTCTGTTGCAGCGGTAGCCCAAGCACCCATAAGCTCTGAGCAAATTGTAGATCCCAATGCAACAATTGGCCAAGCAACTACGCGTACTCGTGTTTCTGCAACTAGACATGAGCAAGCATTATTGTCGATGGATCAATCTTTTTATACGCTGCAATTAGTTGCCGCGCGTGATAAAGAAGGCGTTGATAAATTTATTAGCGAAAATCAATTAGATGGAAATGCGCATATTGTAAAGAAAAATACTGCGGGCACGGATTGGTATGTCGCTTATTATGGCAATTATCCGAATCAGCAAATGGCAAAAGCTGCTGCGAGCCAATTACCTTCTAGTGTAAAGCGTAGCGCTAAGCCTTGGGTAAGACCTGTTCGTACGGTTCAAGAAGAAATCAATCAGAACGCTGGTTAAAATCGGTAGGGATACAGCCTAGCAGTTATTTAATTGTGCAGTAAAATGTTAGAAATGTAACGCCAAACTGTTCGCTGCTGCGAACAGTTTCCCCGTATTCCGTAGAAACGATGTAGTAGCCTATAGGCGTCAACTTAAGGAATTTCTGCAATTCGATATGAAATATTGCTGCCAATTCTTCGTTCGCAAAGCGAACATTTTTCCCTCTACCAATTTTGGGAGAGGGTGCTTCGAAGAAGCGGGTGAGGGTTAAATAAGTTAATCACTTATTAATATTTTGTGTTTTCCTTAAGTTGACGCATATGAGCAGGAACAGGGACATAGAGAGACCGACACAGTTCAGTAAACACTCTCCAATTCTATTAATCTCTTACAAGTTGGATAGGAATAATTTCATCATTTTTCTGCAAGCATAAGTGATATCCACAGGATTCAGATATAGAAACAAAGTTGCTCAACTTAATATCTTCTTGTTTTCCTGTTCTTAGCTTGTTAATTACATTGGTTGATAAGCCACATTCACTGGCCAATTTCCTGACTGATTTGCCATCATGCTCCATCAATGCAATGATCAGTTCTGAAAGTAGAAACTCTTTGTATTGTTTGTTAAATTCTTTTTTAAAAGAAGTGTCTTTCATCATTCTTTCAAAGGTAGATGGTTTTTTACTCATCGTAATAATCTCCTTTAGACATTCTCTCAATATAGTCTTTTCGTCTATTTTCTGCTTTTTCTTTCTCTGTTTTTGGTAGTTTGTTTTGTTTTTTCCTAAAAGCATTTGTAACAATTATCTTTCCACCATCAAAAAAGAAGCACAAAAATCGATCTTGAGATGGTTTAAAAGCATATATTTTGTCGCCTTCATTACGAAATTTAGTTTTGTTCTTAATTTCGCCACTATCCCCCATCCGTTTAAAGAGCTTAAGTACTTCAATCTGTTCTGCTTGATCTAAGTCCTCAAAATAATCTAGGGCATCGCTGTTTAATTGTTTGTTGTAATACCACTCGATAGTGAATTGTTCACCATCATATGCTGTATATTCAACAATTTTTTTAGCCTTCTTTATCATAAGTGTAGCACTTTGGTTGTACGGTTGCTAGATTATAGCTTAACCACTTATCAGGTTGAAGTTATATAATTCATTTGAATCTTTATAAGAGTCCTTAGTTACATAGTTAATTGTATCTACACAATAATAGGTATAAAACTGTCATATTATGACAGTTTTATACTAAAATTAAGGCATGAGTTGTATTTTAATCGCTTTTGACTCGGTACGGAGACGGATCTTACATCCGCCTTTTTATTTTTGCCGACTTTTTTAGAATTTATAATTACTTCTTTGTTCTGCTTTTTTGTCCGTTACATTTTCCTCTCTAAAAACAAAAAGTTTGCGTTGCTTATTATTGGGTAGCGTAATGGTTTGTTCGACAAAGCCATGGGCACGCAGTGTGCCAATACTTTTGCCTAAAATTTTGAGTCGACCATATGCAATTTTCTCAGCCCGTTTTTTGGGATGTTGGACAAGCATGGTGCCTACTTTGATACCTTGTTTATTATGGCCTTTGGCAGAGATAGCGGGTATATCATAGTAATCTGTGCTTGACTCATTGCGTATGAGTTTGTAAAAAGGTGCAAAGACGCGTGAATCTTCAGGCATTGTCATGAATAAGCTATGTTTGGCCAAGCGATTAGAGCTAATAGCAACGATAGGCGTAAAGCCTGGTAGTGGTGTGAATCCAAAATTTTCTGCTTCATGAGTTTGAGCTTTGCTATATGCATGTGTGGAAGATACGACAGAATGTGGTGTAATGACTTCAGGCGTATCTAATACAATTTCATCTTCTTGTCTGCTTGAGTTTGAAAGTGTATAGAGTGTGGTTTCATCTTTTATATTTGAGTCTAAAGTAGAACTTTGAATCTCCTCTTGAATGGAGGAAGCACATATTTGATCGCTTGTGTGCTTTATATCATCTGATTCTGTTACAAGTTCGTCTAAGGATGCGCTGAGCGTTAAGCCCTGTAGTTTATCATGTAGCAGATCAACAAGTTTATGCTCAGTATCTTTAATACTCGCTTTTTCTGTTACAATATTGGCTATAGCTAGAATATTTTTGAGTTCAGTTAAAGTTTCGAGAAAATCAGCATTGAATAAACAATTATTATTAAATACGATCTTTCGTTTGTTCCTTCTTGTGATAAACGCATTCTTCTTAATAAATATATCAAATAGATGCTTATTAGAATCATGAAGGATATATGGCTTGTACTGAAAAATCACTTCGTTGCTTTGCTGTGAAATAGTACCAAATAGGGAAAGCATTTCTCTCATCAAAGCAATTTTATTTTGAATATACAATTTTTTGAGTTGTGATATTTTGTCTTTTAATTTATTTTTTTCTATTTGTATAGAAGCCTGCTTGTCTTTTGACGCAATTTTTTCTAATTTGCTCAGATATTGATGCGTTGATTCTAGGATAGTAATTATCTTTGTATATTTTTCTGGTTTTTTCTGCTCTATAAAGACATCTGCAAGCAAGAGACAGCTTTCAGATAGCAAAGGATCATGCAAGTTACAAACTGTTTGTAAGGCGATTGCTTCTTGTAATTGATGTGTTGCTTTGCTTGTCCATCCGTGTCGAATAAAAACATAGGCGGCTGTACTTAAGCACAATCCTTTTGTGTGATTAGCAGATATTTGTAGATAAGGATTGTTTATTAGCATTTTTTCATTAAATTCTAGAGATTCTAATGAGAGTGCTAGCGCTTCATTGTATTTCCCTTCATTGAGATGCCAATGTGCTAGTTTGATGGTAACGAGCGCTTGTGCATCCCATAGTGAATTATAGAATCCCACATTTGAATATATCAGTGCTGCACTGTTTTCTTTTAAGATCTGACGCAATTTTTGATCAATTAAGGCAGCATGCTTAGTGATGGTGCCATCATTTTTTGTAATCTGAAAGAGTAGTAAGAATTTGTTGTATATTGCATCAAATTCATCATGCACAATGTCATATATGAGCTTTTTGTTAAATGTGATTTCTCGAGTTGCAGGATTATGTGCTGCATAGATGAGATCTTGTAGGGTATTGAGCCAATAGGTGAGCGTCTTTTCTATGCCGTTATCTGATTGATTGGCTTTGCAAAGTGTCTCACAACTAAAAGAGAGTTTTCTTTCTAAGGTGTTGCTTAATCTATCAAGGCGATTTAAACCATCGCATAAAAAAGGTAAAAGAACGTCTTGATGTAAGTATATCATTTCTCTTTTACTGGGTAATTTATCATGCGAGTGATGTTCTGTTGTTTGCGCAAATACAGTTAAATCAGAGGTGTCAGAGGACAAAGAGATTTGAGGTAAATATTTCAGTAATAATTGCTGTGTTTTTTTTATATTATTGTTTTCAATGCATAAATGATGTTGAGCGATATTAACAAGTTTTTGTATGTCTAAGAATTGTGGTGAGCTTTTTAGGGTGTTTTCAAGTTGTGTGCGATGCGTAATAAATCGTTCTGTGATTGCATTGTGTGCATCTACTGATTTAACGAGTAACAAAAAATCATGTAATTGTGATCGTTTTAATTTTAAAATGCTGAGCGCCGCATCCGATAAAAAATCTACCGATAAACCGGCACCTGCTGCAATAAATAATTTTAAGCATTTTATTTTTTGTAAATTTCTTTTGTTCACCACCATTTGATCAAGAATGTGATGTTGATTTGCAATGCTATCCGAAGCAAGAGGGCTGGTGTGGCATTCGTTCATTAAAAAGGCGAGTGTCTCTATATGTCCTTCAATGAAGGCAATCGCTGTAGGGGATATTCCATGCGCATTGCTTTGTATTGGATTGGCGCCTTGTGCGCAAAGTACCTGAATAGCCGCTAAGTTACCTTGTTTGGCAGCAAGAAATAATGCAGTTTCACCTTCATCTGTCTCTTGATTAAGCAGTTCAGGGTGTATTGTTAATAAAGGAGAAATTAAAGAGATTTGGCCTTTTTCAACAACGTCATGCAGCGTCGTGTGTCCTTGTAAGGAGGGTATTAATTGCTGCGTATGCGAAATTAAATAAAGCGCTGTATCGATTTTTTCTGCAAAAATGGCAGCTGTTAATGCGGTGTGTCCATTTTGTGAAACCTCATTGATGGGCAATCCTTGAGCACTTAAATAGGCAACGAGTTTGGTGAAGCCTCGTTTTGCAGCTTCAATTAAAGGTGTTGTAATGGCTTTAAGTGATGGCACATCAAGATCAATAGGGTTCTTGGACAAGAGAAGATTAATTTGCGCAAGCGCAGTTTCTTCGTCAATTTGGGTATTTTGAATAATTTTTATAAGACTGTTTAGCATGATCTTAGAGGCCAGATGAAAAATAAGTTTCTCATCTTAGCATCAAAGTTATACAGAGAGAATATGCTAGGAACCTTGAAAATGCTATTTAAATTAAGAAAAAGCCGAATTAAGTAATTCGGCCTTTTTATACTGTGTATATACGCCTACACCAAATACTAAGCAGTTGCTCTTACAGCCGCTGCAGGTTTTTCTGTCGTATTTGTTGTTGCATCATCGTTGGTGCGTAAGCGTTTAATTCTATCTTCCATGGCTGGATGTGTAGAAGTTAATTGCGCTAATTGTAAACAAGACCACTTGAACCAACCAATGTTTTTGTCAGCAAGCGTATCTACGCGCTTTTGATCTTCTTCAGGATCTAAACTTAAGCACATCATTGAGCTTAAAGCTTCCATGTGTGGGCAAGTGTGGTGAGTATGTGAATGCGAATGCTTGCCGCCTTTGAATTCAGAGGTTGTTAAAAGATTCTCAAATGCTTGTGCTAAGTCTTCTGCACGACCACATTTTTTAGCCATATCATCTGCGGCAAACTCACGTGCACGAGAAAGACATAAGCTCAGTAAAGTACCTGTGAAGGGAATAACCCAGTAAAATAAAAGATATTCAGTAACGATTTGAAGAAAAGAAGTACTTTCTTGGTTATCTTTATTATCTTTGCTGTTATTTTTCTTATCTTTTTCACGATCACGTCTTTGATCGTAAATATATTCGCTTAAAATTCTCAATGCACTTGAAAGAATAGAAACGACACCTTTGGTTGCAACATCATGATGAACAATGTGACCTAATTCATGGCACCAGATTGCTTCTATCCAACGTGACGCTTTGAGCATATCGCCACCGGCCTTCTCTTTGGCTTCTTTTAATAATCCTGTTGTAATAGCAATAGCTGTATGATTTTTACTTCTACCTGTTGCAAAAGCATTTTTCTTATCACTTTTAATCACACAAACTTTAGGTTTGGTTTTAAGATTAATGTTAGGATTGCTGCAAAGTTCTTCTACCATTTTATTTAAATCAAAGCCTTCTGGCTTATTGCCTGTTTTTACTTCCTTTGCATTCATGAGCCAGAGTGAAATTTCACGGCAATACCAGAGTGTTGCGAATGTGAAGGTAGAGGCAAAACCTAAGCTAAGATATACGCCTAAACCGCCCGCTACATAGCTACCGATAAAGCCGGTGAGAGTGAGCATGGCAGCAAATGCCACAAAGGATTTGAGATTGGTTTCCGTGGTAGGGGAAATTCGAAACAACATGATTTTCTCCGTCTGAATGATAATTTTATGAATTTATTAAGTGGAAAGTATATTTTATCTGCTATTTTCAGCAATACCGTTCATCCCGCTATTTAGTCCGTTGAAGTATAAAGATCGGTAGTTAGAAAGTCAACATATGATTGAATTTTGTTAAAAAGATCATAGAGATAAATAAGTTAATCAACTAATTGTTGGGGTAGAGGTCTTTGTAATCTCCTCTACCCTAATCTTCTGTGGTGTTGGGAGGGGAATTTTTTAAATAGGAGAATGACTCTGTTTCTTATTCTTATATGTATGCCAAACAAAAGGTGGTAAAGAGAAAAGGATGATACCACCCACTAAGATCCCGCTATAAAGGAGTGGATCCATAAATTGGTATTCTTTCGGTGGCACAAAACCCACCAGAAAAGCGCAAAGGCTAAAAAGTGCGCCTGTGCCCGCAATGAGCCATATACCAAGCTTGCCTCCTGGAATACGAAATCTGCGTGGTGTATTGGGTTGAGAGTAGCGTAGTTTAATGACGCTGAAGAATATCATTAAATACATGAGCAAGATAAGCTGAGCTGCTTGGGTTTGAAATATCCAATAGAATTGGTTAATGGTAGGGATAAATAAATTCATACTGACAAGCATCGTTCCGATAATAGCCTGCATCAGCAAGATAGCAACGGGAGAATGATGTCGATTGGTTTTTTTAGCGAAAGCCGGTAAATTACCATTCTCCGCGCTGGATAGTAATCCCTTGCTTGGCCCCAAAATCCAAGTATTCAATAATGCTAATCCGCCAACGACGGTGAGAAAGGCAAAGCAAGGTGTTGCCCACGGTACTTCAAGCAAATTAAAAAATTTCTGCATGGCTTGCATCATACCTGAAGATAAATTGAGCTCATCTTTAGGTATGACCATTGCGATACTTAAAGCGCCTAGCATATAGATAATGATAATAATCGTTGCTGAAATAAAGGTTGCGATAGGAAAGGTGCGCTGTGGATCTTTGGCATCTTGAACATAAAAAGCAGCTACTTCAATACCGGCAAAACCTAATGCGATGACAGTAAAGTATGCGAGCGTTGAGAAGTTGAGTTCTGGAATTAAGCTTTGCATACTTAATTCAACTTGAATGGGCTGACCACTTTGAAACCAATAGGCGCCCAGCAGAATAATGGCAATACCAGGTATGACACTGCCAGCAATGATCCCTATCGTACTCACAAAGCCCGAAGATTTTGTACTGTGGAAGTTGAGTAACGAGCCACACCATAGGACGGTAACCATTACACCAAACATAAAATATCGATTATTGGACAATTCAGGCTGTAAAATATAAGCAATATTAGCAGCAATAAAGGATAGTACGGTTGGTAGCAATACCACGCTTTCAATCCATTCTAACCATACTGCTAAAGCACCATATTGCTCACCAAAAGCCTCTTTAACCCAAGCATAAATTCCGCCTTCTTTGGGCCAGCCTGCAGCAAGCTCTGCGCATACCAGTGCAACGGGTATAAAAAATAGGAAAGCAGCTAAGCTGAGTATTATAATAATGCTCGTGCCATTTTTAGCGAGTGTAGGGAGATTGCGCAATGCAATAATTGCAGAGACACTGATCATGGCCAGCGTAAAAATACCAAGTGATGCGGCATTACCTTTAGATGCGTGCGTAGCCAATGAACCCCCCTCTCTCTTTGCTTTTCTATTTTCATCTGTATGCTTTAATGAGATCTGTGTTGCTTACTCATTTCAAACACTGGAGGATTGTAGCAATAAATATATACTCTTCACATTCGAATTTTACCCGCAAGGGGCACAATGTAGGTTTTAGGGTGGGGCTTGAGTGGAAAATCATTTGTTGTAGGCATCATTATGAGAATTTACCTAATTGACTTAATTGATAAAAAGTGACAGCGTATAGCTTAGAGATTATTTCGAATGAGTTTGATAAACAGATGTAAGGATGGGAGTTGCAAATGACGTTTGTGGATAATCAGTTTTTAAGTAAATTAGCTATAAAAAACGTCAATAGTGGTGCAAGTGCGGGTGAGTGGCTAATATCTGATGCACAAGCCGATTTAATCCTGTCTGAAAATCCCAGTCAACAGACACCTATTGCAAGCATAGCAGCCTGTAGCTTGTCGCAATATGAGCAGGTGATGCGCGTTGCAGTGCAAGATTTCAATGAGTGGCGACAAATACCAGCTCCTAAACGGGGTGAGCTGATTCGTATCATGGGTGAATTATTAAGGCAAAACAAAGATGCGTTAGGATCCTTGGTCGCACTTGAAATGGGAAAGAGTAAACAAGAAGGTGATGGTGAAGTACAAGAAATGATTGATATTGCCGATTTTGCCGTGGGGCAGTCGCGCATGTTATATGGTTTGACGATGCATTCTGAGAGAGCGCAGCATCGTATGTATGAACAGTGGCATCCATTAGGAGTGGTTGGCGTCATTTCTGCTTTTAACTTTCCAGTCGCTGTGTGGGCTTGGAATGCATTCATTGCTGCTATTTGTGGGAATACTGTTGTTTGGAAACCCTCTTCCAAAACACCACTTTGTGCAGTGGCTGTGCAAAATATCTGCCATCAAGCGATGCAGCAGTTTGGTAGAAAAGGTGTCTTTTATTCTATTATTCCTAAAGCCCGTTCTGTTTCTGATGCTTTTGTTCAAGATAAGCGTGTACCTTTGATTTCATTTACAGGTTCTTGCAAAGCAGGTATTCAGGTGAATCAAAGCGTTGCAAAGAGAATGGGGAGAACTATTTTAGAATTAGGCGGAAATAATGCAATCATTGTTGATGAAACAGCTGATTTAAAGCTTGCTATTCCTGCCATTGTTTTTGGTGCAGTTGGAACGGCTGGGCAGCGTTGTACATCAACTCGGCGTTTAATAGTTCATCATCGCCGTTATGAAGAATTGTGCCTTCATTTGAAAAATGCTTATGCACAAATTAGCATTGGTAATCCACTGGATACAAAAAATTTGATGGGACCTCTTATTGATGAAGCCGCTGTTTCACAATATTTATCTGCCATAGAAAAAATTAAAGCACAAGGTGGTGAAATTATTTTTGGTGGTAAGCGCCTGGATATGCCAGGTTATTTTGTTGAACCCACCTTAGTAAAAGCTAAAAATGAGTGGCCAATTGTGCAAGAAGAAACCTTTGCGCCTATTCTGTATGTCATGTCTTATCAAAGTATCGAAGAAGCCATTACATTACAAAATGGTGTTGTTCAAGGTTTATCTTCTGCGATATTCACTGATTCTATTCAAAACAGTGAATATTTCTTATCTGCCATGGGAAGTGATTGCGGGATTGCGAATGTAAATATTGGAACCAGTGGTGCAGAAATTGGTGGCGCTTTTGGTGGCGAAAAGGAAACCGGCGGTGGCCGAGAAGCAGGTTCAGATGCTTGGAAAGCCTATATGCGTCGACAAACCAATACAATCAACTGGGGTAAAACATTGCCCTTAGCACAAGGCATAGAATTTAAGATCTGATAATATACTCATAGCAGTCGATTTTTACCCACAAGGGGCACAATGTAGGTGAGGCGGCAAAGGAGCGAATCCCCAGGAGTGCACAAATAGTGCCGACTTAAGGTGAGAGGGTGCAGCCAACAAAACCTAAAATTCGAATGTGAAGAGTATAAGTATTTATAAATGAGAAAGGAGTCTGGAGTGGACAAAATCTGGTTAAATAGTTACGAAGAAGGTGTGAGTAAAGATATCAATCCTGATAGCGTGCCCTCCTTAATGCATTATATTGAAGAATGTTTCAATGAACATCGTAATAAAACATGCTATACCAATATGGGTGTGGATTTAAGTTATGATCAAATTGATACAATGAGTAAGGCATTTGCTGGCTTTTTGCAAAAGAAGTGCCAGTTAAAAAAAGGTGATAGAGTGGCTATTATGATGCCTAATCTATTGCAATACCCAATTGCAATGATAGGTATTTTGCGTGCAGGTTTAACAGTCGTAAATGTAAATCCACTTTACACAGCACGTGAATTGACGCATCAATTAGCGGATTCTGGTGCTAAAGCGATTGTTGTATTACAAAATTTTGCACACACAGTAGAAAAATCTTTGCCAAAAACAGATGTAAAACATGTCATTGTGACACAAATTGGCGATTTATTTCCGGGTCTAAAAGGGCATATTGTAAACTTGGTTGTAAAATATATTAAGAAAATGGTGCCTGCTTGGAATATTCCGCAAGCAATATCTTTTAATCAGACAATAAATGCATCGTATATACAGCAATATGAACGCCCAGATTTAAATGGTAGTGACATTGCTTATTTACAATATACAGGTGGCACAACAGGTGTCTCAAAAGGCGCTATGTTAACGCATCGAAATATGATCAGTAATGTTTTGCAGGCAACGGCTTGGATTAGCCCCTTAGATAGGAATAATTTGCATGGCGGCATTGTAACAGCTTTACCGCTGTACCATATTTTCTCATTGACGGCAAATTGCTTAACCTTTTTAAAAGTGGGCATCCCCAATATTTTAATTACAAACCCCAGAGATATACCAGGCTTTGTAAAAGAATTGAAACGACAACCTTTTTCTGTATTGACGGGCGTCAATACTTTATTTAATGCTTTAGTACACAATGAAGCATTTAAGCAATTGGATTTTTCAAATTTTAGATTTACGCTTGGTGGTGGTATGTCTGTGCAAAGAGCCGTTGCAGAGCAATGGCAGAAGGTAACAGGTGTGCCTTTGGTAGAAGCCTATGGACTGACGGAAGCTTGTCCAGCTGTTACCATTAATCCAATTAAAAATAAGACCTTTAATGGCAGTATTGGTTTACCTATTCCTTCTACAGAAGTCAAAATTGTGGATGAAAATGGACGTGAAGTATCGATTGGAGAAGCAGGGGAGCTGTGTGTCAGAGGGCCTCAGGTCATGAAAGGATATTGGAACCAACCAGATAAAACAGCTGAAGTCATTATTGATGGATGGTTATATACGGGAGATATGGCCACAATTGATCAAGAGGGTTTTGTTAGGATTGTTGATAGAAAGAAAGATATTATCATTATTTCTGGTTTTAATGTTTATCCAAATGAAGTGGAAGATGTGATTGCCAGCTTATCTGGCGTCAAAGAAGTGGCTGTTGTAGGAGTGGATGCTGGTGTACAGGGCGAAAAGGTAAAAGCCTTTATTGTCAAGAGTGATCCAAACTTAACGGCAGAGAAAGTGATTGAGCATTGTCGTATTGAACTTACCAATTATAAAGTACCTAAAGAGGTTGAGTTTAGAGATGAGCTGCCAAAGACGAACGTTGGTAAAGTATTAAGACGTGCGTTAAGAGAGGAAAAATAGGGTATTGTGCCTAATGCAGGTTAGTTAAGAAATGAACGAAGTGAATAATTATCTTCCCTTGGAATCAAGGGAAGAGGCTCAACTTTAGTGAGCAGATGGATTTTTTTAAATCTATTTTTAAAAGTCCCTCCGCCGCAGACGGCGACTCCCTTTGATAGCTGCTACGAGACGAGATGCACACATCTCATTTTTAAAAATAAATTGATTATTGAGTGTTGTGTCACTACCTGCATTAATTGATTTGTGTTGTCATGCCAGCGAAGGATCATAGGCGTCAACTTAAATTTCTTAATTACTGCCATAATCATTGCTCGTTTGACTCGACTATGTATTTATCTAACCTCACCCGCCCTACGGGCACCCTCTCCTGTCAACAGGAGAGGGAAAGTGCCATATATCATTATTCAATTCAAAAAAAACATCCTACAATTACAAACTATGTGCTTGCTCGTCCCTCTCCTAATTTTAGGAGAGGGTGGCTGAAGGCCGGGTGAGGTTAATACAAATTTAAAACAACTCTCACTAAGTGGCATGAAGCGCGTCTCAACTTAATTTTAGATCTCAATTATCTTTAAGTTGATGCCTATGATCCTTCGCTGGCATGACACAATATATTCTACTTAAGAATATGTGTGCATCTCGTAGTTTGACAGCAAAGGGAGTATACGGCGCTTTGTGCCACTGAGAAGTAACTTGTTATAACTCACACTCGCAATTGATTTCTCAAGCGAGTCTTTTTGTAGGTTCATTCAGGTGTAGTGGCGGACCGTTGTGTCGGTCTTAGAAATGAGAGGGCGGACACAGCGGTCCGCCACTACAAATTTTCTCAGATTTTTTTGAATTGAGATCTAACTACAGACTCGCAACTGATTTCTCAAGCGTGTCTTCTTGTAAAGTTACATTCAGCTCAAGTACAGATTGATCGCCATGACGTTCAAGTTGTACTTTGATTTTGTCTTGATCGATGTGAACATATTTACAAATGACTTCCAAAAGCTCTTTTTGCAATTTTTTCATCATGTCAGGACTTGCTTTGCGAGCACTCTCATGAGAAACAATAATCTGCAAACGTTCTTTGGCAACTTGTGCCGCTGTTTTTTTGGGTCTGTTAAAGTTAAATTTTAAAAAATCTAGTAGCTTCATGCTGGGCTCCTAAACAAGGAGAGTTTATCCAATAACCTACGTGCCCATTTTTTATTGAATTGCTCCATGGGTATATTTTCACCCAATAAGCGTCTTACAGCACTTTCATAGGCAGTACGTGCGTCACTAGGGGTATCCAGTGTGACAGGAATACCTCTATTAGAAGCATTGAGTACAGCAGGCGATTCAGGAATAACACCTAACAGAGGAATAGATAGAATTTCCAATACGTCATCAAGAGATAGCATTTCTCCACGTTTAACACGGTTGTCACTATAGCGTGTGATGAGAAGATGTTCTTTAATGGGTTCTAGGTTATCTTCTGATCGTTTTGATTTGCTGGCGAGCACACCGAGGATTCTGTCAGAATCGCGCACAGAAGAAACTTCTGGGTTTGTGACGACAACGGCCTCATCAGCAAAATATAAGGCCATGAGTGCACCTTTTTCAATACCGGCGGGTGAGTCACACACAATGTAATCAAATTCTTTTTTCAATTCATTTAAGACTTTTTCAACGCCTTCTTTTGTTAAGGCATCTTTGTCTCGTGTTTGAGAGGCGGGTAGGATGTAAAGTTTATCGATGCGTTTATCTTTAATAAGCGCTTGCGTAATATTTGCATCACCGTTAATGACATTAACAAAATCATAAATCACGCGGCGTTCACAGCCCATGATTAAATCAAGATTTCTCAAGCCAATATCAAAATCGATGACGACGGTTTTATGTCCTCTAGCCGCTAAACCAGCACTAATGGCTGCACTAGATGTTGTTTTACCAACGCCACCTTTGCCGGAGGTAACAACAATGACTTTTCCTAGCTTTTCGTTCAAGGTATACCTCACTCATGTTAAGAATTAGGTCAACTATTTACCTCTTCACCTATAAAGTTAGAGAGGCAAGTAGTTACAATTAGGGTTTATAAATTTTGCTTACTACAGAGCTTCAACCTGCAAGCGATCATTTACTAATTTTATGCAAACAGAGCGTTTCCATAAATCACTTTCTTTCAAATCTTCGATAATTTTATATTGCCCTGCAATAGATACAAGTTCGGCTTCTAAACTTTTGCAATAAATGATGGCTGTTTTATCGCCATTAACACCCGCAAGTGCACGACCTCTTAATGGACCATGTACATGAATATGACCTTCTGCCAAAAGTTCTGCGCCATGACTGACTGGGGCTAGTACCACTAAATCACCACCTGGTGCATAGATTTGTTGTCCAGAACGTACAGGTGCTGTTATTAATCGGCTACCTGTTTGGTTGGAAGCTTCTGTCACTTCAATGGTATCTGCTTTAATCGATGTATGTGGTGTTGCTTCTGAGATTTCTTCAGGTGCGCTTTGCTTCGCAGTTTTAGCAATTTTGGGGGCTGGTTTTGCTTCTGGCAGGATGGCTAAGCCAGCCTCGATGGCCAGATCTTTGTAGCGATTGCTTGCCCCACGTATACCAACTGGAATGAGTTTTTTCTTTTTAAATAAGGCAATGAGTTCTGTAACTTGGGTACTTGAATCAATTTCAAGCGACTGTAGATCAATTACAATCGGGGTGTTTTGAAAAAAATTAGGGGCTTGTTTAATCTTGCTGTCTAATTCATTAGCAATTTCAAGTAAATCAAAACGATAGAGCTGAATAGCAGTTAAGGTAAATAGGCTACCCTTTAATGCCAAAGCAGGAGATGTTTTGATGGTTACATCTGTTGTCATTTTGGTAATTGTTCCTAGATATTAATTGCTACAATGCAGAAAAATAACGGATAAATTTTCAGCACATGAAGGCTAACATGGTCATAATACATAAGCAACATTTATACTCTGCCCTTTTTGTTTTGTTATATTGTTAGGTTTCAAAATAAAATATATTTGGTTAGTTTTCATATTAATATGAAAATTTTTCTGAGAAGAGAGAAGAGAGAAGAGAGAAGAGAGAAGAGAGAAGAGAGAAGAGAGAAGAGAGAAGAGAGAAGAGAGAAATACTAAAGAAAGTTTTGGATGGGCGAAGTAATTCACTTTGCCTATCCGTCATTCTATAGTCTTCGCACATGAGTTTTCGAGGGTGTTGTCTTCGCTCTCTCGCAATCCTCATGTACTTTTATGTACACTCCGGTTGCTCGAGGCTTGACGCCTACTCGAAAAATCATGTGCTGTGACTATATTAACTTCTTATTTTTTGAGAGGAAGGATTCAAAACGGATACTTTGAGCCTTGGGGTTTCTTCATATTCTGCTCTGTTAAATCCGAAGCCTCGTAATTCTTCCGCTGAAAAATCGTCAACAGCAATAGCTTTTTGCACCAGCTCATTTAATTCTCTTAGTTGAAAAGCTTCTTCTTCAGAAAGAATTTTTGCGCTGAAAGCATATTCAATACAAAACTCAAAAGTACTTTGCACCACATTTTGATTTTTGATGGAATCATACACTTTCTTAATTAAGTGTTGGTGTGTATGAACTGCTTTAAAAGCATCTTCAACAATTCTGACACTGTCTTCAGGATTGCTTGATATAAATACTTTGCCAATCAGTCGACTTCTGCTTTCACCTAAAGTAGTCATTAATTTGACGACTTTTCTATTAAGATCATCACTGGGGGGGCGACATGCATGTCCAAATGGCATGATGAGCAGCTTTAACAAAATGGCTACGCGTTTATTGGGGAAGTTTCTTAAGATGTCATCCATCGTATCCCAATATCTGGAGAGGCAATAATCTAAAGACCATTGTACAAAAGCAAAATCGTCTTTTGGATATTGTTGGTCTTTATATCGTTTTAAGGTTGCAGACATCATATACATCATAGAAAGTAAATCGCCTAAACGACCAGAGAGACTTTCTTTGAATTTTAATTTACCACCAATAAGCGCCATAGAGAGATCTGCGATCAATGCAAAAGCGCTACTGGCTCTGGCAAGGCGTTGATAATAGCGTTTTATTTTAGGCCTTGTGTCAGGGCTAGAGGCAAAGCGGGCAAAAGTGATGCCATGGAAAAAGGCTCTCGACATATTGGAAAGTGTGTAGCCAATATGTTTGTTCAAGAGAGATTCAAATTCTTCAATATTTTCCTGTTGTAGCGCCTCTACTTGTCGAATGATGTAGGGATGGCAGCGAATAGCGCCTTGCCCAAAAATAATCATGCTACGTGTTAAGATATTTGCACCTTCAACCGTAATACCAACGGGTACACTACTATAAGGGTTTCCTAAGTAGTTATTAGGACCCATCATAATACCCTTACCACCATGTATATCCATTGTGTCATTGGCAATTTTTCTGCCCAATTCAGTCACGTGATATTTAGTGATAGCACCAGGTACAGAAGGTTTTTCGCCTTGATCAATCATTGCAACGGTTAAATAACGTACTGAATCCATCAGATAGGTGAATCCACCAATTCTGGCCAATGCTTCTTGCACACCTTCAAAATTGGCAATGGGTGTTTTGAATTGACGACGGATCATGCTGTAGGCACTGGTTACCATTGAGCCTGTTTTTGCGCCACCGGCACTGGAAGCAGGTAGGGAAATAGCGCGTCCAACAGAGAGGCATTCCACGAGCATACGCCAGCCCTGGCCTGCCATATCGATACCACCAATAATATAATCGAGTGGGATGAATACATCTTGACCTTGGGTGGGACCATTTTGAAAGGGCACATTAATCGGAAAATGTCTGCGACCAATTTTTATGCCGGGTAAATGTGTTGGTATTAAGCAGCAAGTAATACCAAGTTCTTCTTTTTCGCTTAATAAATGGTTGGGATCATATAATTTAAAAGCAAGCCCTAATAAAGTGGCAATAGGTGCAAGCGTAATATAACGTTTATTCCAATTCAGCTTTATACCAATCATTTCTTTGCCATCGAAATGCCCTTGGCAAATCATGCCGGTATCTGGTATTGCCGTTGCATCACTACCGGCATCAGGCCCTGTGAGTGCAAAACAAGGGATTTCTTGTCCTTTGGCAAGACGTGGCAAATAGTAATTTTTTTGTTCGTCTGTACCGTAGAGATGTATGAGTTCCGCAGGTCCCAAAGAATTAGGCACAGAGACAGTTGAGGCAAGTACAATGCTACGCCCAGCTAAAATGGTGAGAATTTCAGAGTGAGCAAGCGCAGAAAAGGCTTTACCGCCATATTTTTTTGGGATCATTAAACCAAAGAAACCTTCGTTCTTTAAGTAGTTCCACACTTCAGGTGCCAAATCATGGTTGACATGTGTTGTTTCCCAATCATTGACCATTTCGCATACGGTGTGAACGGGACCATTAATAAAGGCTTGTTCCTCTTCAGACAGGCAGGGCTTGGGAATTTTAAATAGATTTTCCCATTTAGGATTGCCTCTGAATAATTCTCCTTCAAATCCGACTGTACCGGCATCTAAAGCGGCTTTTTCTGTTTCAGAGAGATTGGGGAGTGAGCGGCTTAATGTTTTATAAATGGGTAAAGTAATGAAGCGTCGTTTTAAATCAGGATGATGGAGAAATATTGCCACACCTAAGAATGCGCCCCATAATACGATTAAAGGTAGCCACGATAAACCACTAAAAGCGCTGGTTAAAATGAGTCCTGCTGCAATCGCAACCGTGCTGGTTAATAAGGAAAGTCGATGATAGGGAAGTGCAATTAATACACCAACCCACGCTATTAGCCATAAAATTGTACTCATATCTGCTGCCTCCATGAATAATAGTTTTTTAACTACCTTTTTTGTAGTTAAAAACCTCAAATACTCGAACTTTTATCAAAAAAAAGATTATATACTCATAACAGTCGATTTTTAGGTGAGGCGGCAAAGGAGCGAATCCCCGGGAGTGCACAAATAGTGCAGACTTAAGGTGAGAGAGTGCAGCCAACAAAACCTAAAATTCGAATGTGAAGAGTATATACCCGTTATTATGTTTAGGGACACAAAAGTTGATAGCCTTAGCTGTTTGATTCAGATAAAAAATACTACTTAGGTGTAAAATTTCTTATAATTTGTATAACCGCTGACTCCGTCCATAAGGTTTACGGAGGCGTAGTTACTAATTTGATTTTCTTACTTTGATCTAATTTTAGCACCTGGATTCAAAGCTTAGAGCCACATAAAAATTAGCTATTAAGTGAACACACAATGAAACGAAAGTTATTTCTCTATGGCTTACTTGTTGCTGTATTAGTTGTTGGAATACCTTACTTCACTGGCCAAATGGTAAAATACCGCTTCCACACTTTTGCGCAAGCACTCTCTCATCCTGAGCATGGAGTGGTTACTGTACTGGATTATAAAAGTGGATGGCGTAAATCATATGCCAAAACACGTATTACTTTAACGAATGGTATGCTTAAAGCTTTTCTCGATGAATTGGGAGAAGAATCGTCAAAAGCACCAGAAAATTTTGCGATGAATAGACCACTTAAGATAGTACTTGAGCATGAGATTGAGCATGGTCCTTTTGTGCAAAAGGCAAAAGGGAATTGGAAGGATTGGTTATTTGTTCAAGCGCTCATTCAGTCAAAATTGCATCTTTCTGAGGAAGCAAAAGCATTGTTAGAACAAGAAATTGGGGAAAAAGATTTTATATCTGTAACCACAGAAATTTCAATGGATAACGATATTCATCTGAGCTTACAATCCAAGCCGATCAGTGTAACTGAGAATAATGCAGAGCATACGATTTGGCAAGGTGTAGAGGGCATATGGCATTTCACTGATGACTTGAAGACAATGACTGGCAAAATGACAATACCTGGATTTTATCTTGAGACAGCAGGAAAAGAGTATTGGGTTGAAGATTTACTGTTGACTTATGACAGTAAACATCTATCAGAGGTGAATGCCACAGGGAATCCTATTATCAAAGAAGATAATAAACTCTTTATCAATAAGATAACAGCACGTTCAAAGAATCAGCACATGCTTATTTTACATTCTGTCGCTGCTGAGAATAAGTCAGATCAAAAGACATATAATCAATTCTCCTTGAAAGTGGCTTTGCTTGAATTAGATGCGCATGAGTATGGTGCTTTACAATTGAATGCATCACTCCAAAATTCACATATCCAACATTTTACGGCTAAAGGTGCATTTCAAGGTTCTTCTGTATTATTAGCTCAACTAGCGCAATATTATTCCAGTGCAGTCAGTGCAGACTCTACCCTTGAATCAGTTGCAAACACGGAGAATCATGACCATAAACTCAATCATTCAATTGCTGCTTTGATTGAGGAGGCCTTTAGAAATAAAATTATTGTTGATCAAGATAACAATGCAACGCTGCCCTTTGAGTTTGTGGATGGTCAATCAGTTTTGAAATAGTTATCATTTCATTGATGAGCAAGGCGGATCAAAGGTTGACTTTTTGAAGCTGAGATATTCCCACAAATTTCTACTAGATTGTCATCCCAGAGTTTTACGAAGCAAAATATCTGGGATCCACAGGCGCTTTGCGCCTGGTAGGCCAAAAGGCTACTGGGTGCCATCCTTTGCTGTCATGACATATTGTATGATTTTTTCAGTATAAAAAATTTTGGCGATGTCTCAGTTTTTTGAATGGAGGTCAAGCATAGTAAGGGAGGGTGATGCTGGAGATTTTAAGTTTACTTCTTTCATATTTAACCCTCACCTTGCTTCGCCATCCTCTCCCAAAATTGGTAGAGGCGTTATGATTCGCTTTCGCGAATCGAGGATTCTATTAAAAAATAATTTTAGAGTGTGAGCAAAAATGTAGCTAATACGAAGTCATGTCTTTCTTCGTTCGCAATGCGAACATTTTCCCCTCTACCAATTTTGGGAGAGGGCGCTTCGAAGAAGCAGGTGAGGGTCAAATATGCTCAGAAAGAGATTAATTGCGATCGTTTACCATCGCTACTTTCAATATTTTAGCCACCTTTTAGACGTGTGTCTTTTCTCGGGTCTTCTGCCGCTTTATCGACGACTTTGGGTATTGTTTCTGTTGTGAATTTTGTATCTGGTTTTTCTAAAGCTTCTTGAATGGCTCTTTCGAAGCAGGCTTTAACCATTTCTCTTTTTTCAGGAGGAGACATCTTTTCAGGGATTGTAAATACGGCATTAGGCTCTGCTGCATTCACAGCTAAGCGACACATTTTCCATATGGCTTCTTGTGCCGCATCTTGATCATGCGTAAATAAGCTTTTAGAAACAGAAAACTTAACATTTTGATTTTCCCCTGTCGTTGCATAAGCAGAGACAGGTTTACTGTCTGATTTATCTCTTTGAAATACAAATTCTAAACCTTTTAATCCTTCATTTTGTTGCTCAGGAAATTTTTTGATTTCTTTAATATCAAATGCTTTTTGGTGTGCCTGTGCAAAATCATGTAATTTTTGAAGAGAGAGATTTTGGCTTTGGCCAAATTCATCACTGACCATTGGCGGGAAACCGATTTTTTGCTGTAAGAGCGGTGTTTCTCGCCTAGAAGGAGGGCTCTTTGGTTCGCCCTTGGGTTCCACTGAAACTGTTGTATCAGATTGTGAGATAACAGTAGGTGAATCTGTTCTATCATCAGAGCGTGGTTCTACCACTTGTGAGATAACAGTAGGTGGATCTGCTTTAGCATCAGAGCGTGGTTCTACCACTTGTGAGGTAACAGTAGATGGATCTACTTTAGCATCGGAATGTGGGTCTATCACTTGTGAGGCAATAGTATCAGTTTGTGCGTGAGTCTGAGCTTTGATTCTTTGCTCACCGATAGTAACATTTCCGAGCGGTCTCTTTGTCTTAGCTTTAGTTGAGTCATTCGTAAAAGTACTCGGATTTTGCGGTACGATTGGCGTATCTGATTTTTTATCAGAGGGTTTGTCTGACATACTGGAAGGTGGTTTTTTCCAAATAGGTGTTGTATCGCCAGAAAACGATGCAGCTCTTTTTCTCTCTATGGATGGTTCAGAAGTAGTGCTTGAAGGCATTGAGTGTGCTCGTGGTCGACTTATTATGGGGGGTGTTTCATCCACTCTATGCGTAGCTTTCTCTGATGAGAGCGCTGCAGCTTTTTCTTTTTGAATCTCAAGGATTTTTGATAAGAGTTGGATATGACCCTTTAGGATAGGGCTATCATTTTCTTTTTGTTTAGCTTCAAGTGCATCCAAATATAATTTGCCTATTTCTGCAGTTGACTTTGAAGTATCGTGAGCAGGCATCGGCATTTTTTGATTAGTGAAAATAGCATTCATATTTGCTAGATGTTTAGTGATGGCTGCATCTAAAGCTTCTCCTTCTAATGATTGAAGTTCTTTTACAACTGCTCCAATAGGGAGCGGAGGAGGCAAAATGCTGGGGGCTTTGCTGGTAGATGGCATATCAAAGGTTGTTTCTGCATCTACCACCTCTTCTTCTGCCTCTTCATTATTTACGAGCAAGCTTTCGTCTATTGGTATTACAGAAGGATCTGTTTCCAAGGGTATGGGATCTGCTGTCATTTTAGATACACTTGTTAGCACATGAGAGGTTGGTTGATCTTCTAATGAAACCGTAAGTGGTGGTTCTTCATCCATTAGACTAGAAAGTGGGGTAGTACGTAGCGATGATTTGCTCTCTGGATTGAGTATAGCAACATGAGGTGAGGTGGACTTTTTAGATTTATCTTTGGGTTCTGTGTATTGAACCGTTAAAACGTCTGCTAGTTTTTGCATTTCTTCCTTTTCATCGGGGTCAAGGGGATCATTTGCTGCAATAGAAGAATCTTGTGTAGCAGGAGAAGCTAGCTCCACCGTATGTGCTTTAGAGTCATTTAATAATGTATAAAGTTTTACAAGCTCTGGGTCTTTGCTTGTGAAAGTAGGGGATTTTTTAAATTCATCTTCTAAATAATTCGCTATACCGTTTATGACTTCTAAGGCATCATAACTAAGATTATTTTTTTTAGTTTCAATGATTATCTTGGGATTGGACGCAGCAGTTTCTTTCAGAATTGAGATGGTAGCTATGGCTTCTTTGTGAGGATCTAAATAAATTCGAATTGAATTTTTTGCAATATCTTTATTTTCTTGTAATTCAAAATGAATTGGGTGTTCACCTGAGTTTTGAATATCTTTGAGTTGTTCAAAAAGAGTGGTAGATGATGTGGCTATAGGTAAATCTACAAATTCAATTTTGAGCGTCTTTTTGGAATCTAATTTTGGATTATCTGCTTTTATAGCTAAGAATTGACCGATATTGTTGACCCTCTCTCTGGCTTTAACAAAGGTGTTTATCTTGTCTGCTGATTTTAGTACAGCATCTAATAATTCTGATGTTGCTGTATATGCTGGGTGTGCCTCAGAGGTATTTTTTAAGAGATCTTGAGTAAGCAGGCAATATCTTGGGTATCTTTGTATGGGTGTGATTCCAATATCAAAACAATTTAGAGAGCTTCCAGCTATAGTAAGTACTTTATTAATATTCTTGGCAGTTGAATCTTGTTGTTCTGGAACAGCTTTGGGATTTGTAACTTGCTTAAAAGCGTCTAGAAATTCTGGTGTATTTACTTTGCTAAAGAGTTCAGCATGTCTACCATAAAACGGGACAATGATGGTCATATTTTTTTGAATTCGCTCAATCGTTTCTTGTATTTCTTTTGCATTGATTGGTTTTGCATCATAGAGATCTTTGAGGGATTCCAGATCAATTAAGATATTTTGATTGGCGGTATGTATGCTTGTTAAAATGCTTATGAATTCTTTATAAGTTTTCTTTTGCTCTTCAGACATGTATGGGCTTTTTTCAATTATATTATGAATAGCTTTTTCATTGTCTGCTATGTAAGATAAATTTTTTAAATAGCTTTCTTCAGTTGCTGCGAATTCCTTTAATATATGGGTTCTTTTTGTTATGGCAGGGTCAACAAACACAGGGGGAGATTCAGGATTCATAGCTCTTGGGCGTACCTCTGTTTCCTCAGCTTCACTTTGTTCCTCTTCTGAAAGAGATTCTTTGATTGTGTGGGTTGTATCTATTACCGAAAATAGTTCGTCAGCATCGTTATCCATACCTTGCTCTAATTCCTCTGCTTTAGGTTGTGGTAGGATGTCTGTATTTGGACGCGGAGGTTGTCTTGAAACATCATCACCTCTGCGTGGGCGACCTTCAATTTTTGTTTCAGCTTTTGCCTCTTCTTCTTCAGTTGGTGCTTCTTCTTCCTCTGAGGGAAAAATTGTTTCTATTGATGGAACATCAATAGTTACTCCTAAATCAGATTTTTTTACTGAAAATAGTTCGTCAGCATCGTTGTCTATCTCTTGCTCTAATTCCTCTTGTGCGATAGATTCAAGCGCAGCAGTTGATGCGCCTGTAGAGTGTGTCATTGGTGGTTTGCTTAAGATACTAGGATCGAAACCTTTACCCTCATAAGCAAGTGTAATATCTGCCGCAGTAACACCTGCTGCATTTAAGAATTTTACAACATCAGTACCTTTGAGAATTACTTTTCCGGCTTGTAAGTCAGCATCTGATATTGAATATCCTTCATCCTTAAGTTCTTTGGCAAACAATTTTGAAAAATGACCACCTTGAATGGTTTTTAAATGTGAGAGTGTTAATGCTTCAAAGCTAAGCTCAATTTCACCTTGTGAATTTATTTTGTGGCTAAATTTAAGATGCTTTCCCTTGGATTTTGCTTCTATAAATTCAGGAGCTTGATTTATATTTTCACATTCTTGGATTCTTTTACTAATATGATCTGTCAAAGCCTTTTTTACAGTCGCCATGCTAGGGATGGAGCTTTGTAATAAATCGATTCTTTCCTGAGAAAAAGTAGGTTGTGCGCCTTCGCCTCTGGGCTTTACAGCAAGGGATTGTTTTTCTGCTTCTTCTGCATCTAAATAGGGATTTGTTATACGTGTAGAAACATCGGTTGTTAGTATTGGTTTATTGGCTGGTAATGTTGCCAGGTAAGCTTGGGCTGCTGCTTGTTGTTTTTGGAAGTTATTAATTTCTCGGCCATCCATACTGATTTTGATTAGGTTGGTATACTCTGAATCGCCTATTTTTAGGTTATCTGGATTGCCATCATCAATAAATGTGAAGGTTTGTAATAAAAACGATATATTGGGTACATATGCTGTATTTCCCAAAGACATGAGTTCAGTGTTATAAGCTTTTTTATTTTCAGTAGGATTGGAGAGTATTCTAAACTTCTCCAGTACTTCGGTAGATCGTTTATCATTGCCAAGATAAGTCAATCTGCTAATGCTAGTATGTTGTAAGCTTGCACCAATAGCATAGGCAGATAAATAATCATGATTTGCAAGGGCTTGATCTAAAACTTCGATATAGAATCGAAAAATTCTGTCTTGATGCTTTTCGGAGCGAGCAAATAGAATATCTTGTCGCACCATGGCTTCTAAACCATTAAAACAATCAGCCATTGCTGAAATATTAGGGCTTTTTCCGCGAGTCCAATTTTGGTTGATCCATTCTTGTGGTTGTATTTGAGTCATTAACTTTAAGTTACTTCTGAATAAATCTTGAGCCATGGCGCGGGCAGTTTCTGGTTTATCTATAACTTTGGTACTTAAATAGTCATCAATGGTTAAAGGATTTGGGATAACAGTCATTTCAATCGGTTGTATTTTATGAGTTGAGGCTTTAATAACAGCGTGTATGGCATGTTCTGACAGGTTGCTATTACGAGTGAGAGCATCAAACTTACACTCAGTGAAGGCATCTGGATAAATTTTTGCAATACTACCTATCAGCATCATGGTTTGTGAGATAAAATTAAGTTGATCATCAGCGGTTGTTAACTGAAGATGACCATCTTCAGCTTGCGCTCTTGTTCTGATGGCGGCAAGACGATCTATAATTTCTTGTGCTGGCATTTTGAAAATCAATGCTGTGGCAATATCATCAAATTCTTTTGTTGTATAAGGTTGTTGCTCTGCAGCGGTGCTCTGTTTCCATCCAGACATGAGTTGTTCAATTGGATCTGAATAAATTGCAAAATTACCGATAGGCTTTACTAAGAGAGAGATTTCTGAAATTGGAGTAGCGGAATTTTTTTCTATGCGGGTAGTTTTTTTAGAGCTTTGATCTGATGAGTTTTGTATCTGCGTTTTTTTCAGTTTTTGAATTTGAAATAAACTATTCATTTGAGAAACCATTTCTGGTTGTTTTGCAGTTTTATGAAAGGGGCGTGTTTCCTTAAAAACTAGAGGAGCATCTTGACCTCTAGGCAAAATATCTGAACTTCTTTTATCTGAAAAGCTATCAAATTTGTCAATTACCTGAAAATCATTAAGAATAGTAATGAGCGCTGTATCTTGTTTTGCCTCAGCAATTTGCTTGCGAGCACTTTCTTTATCACGAGAAAGATCGCTATCAATGTCGGCCTCTTTATAAGTTTTACTGCCACCGAGTGCTTGGGCATAAACTTGTTGAATAGTACTGGTCATCGGTACAAAAGGTTTATCTTGTGCTCGTAGTTCGTTTAATTTTTTTCTATAATTTTCGAATATATTACTACCACTAAATAGTAGTTCTGCGTCACATAAAAGCTCTATTTGTTCATTATTTAATTTAATACATTTATTATCTCCTGCATCAATGACCTTGGGTGGTTCTCCAACTTTTGCCAAGATAATTTCTTCTTTTCTGAGTCTCAGAATAGAAGGGCTTTTCAATGCGCCCAACAATGTGGCTGCAGATTGAAAATCGTTATTTTTTATACTTTCTTCTAATACTTTCAGGTAAAAATCAAAGGTTTTCTGCATATTTTTAGGATTTTCCTGTCTTAGAAGATCTAAAACAACAAATTGCTTTAATTTTTCTTGTGCATCAATATGACTGTCTAATGCGCCTCGTTGGCCCTTTTTTCTTTGGTCCATTTGTAATTGTTCAGGTGTCATCTCTGGCAGGTATTGTAAGCTAAATTGTCTAAGCGAAGCAGCGAATTCTTCTGGCGTAACTACTTCTCCTGTTGTTATTTGACCGATTTTTTTAAGTTTTTTCTTGCTCAAACTTTGCTGTATGTCTTTAGATTGCACCTTAGCTTTCTTTGAATCTTGCGTCATAACATTAACCCCTGGTTATTTGAACATCGCATTGTGCAATATAGTTTGTTTCCAATTAAGACCATATAGAAAGGGGATAGTTCATTGAATATAGGATAAAGGTGTATATGCTTGTTTTAAGAAAATATGAAATGCGCCAATCCCATAATATTGAGTGCTTGCTATATTAGATTAATTGCACCTATTCTTTGAAGAAATATGAGTGTTTGGAATCATTCATGCGAATTATCTTTAAGATATAAAACAATAAGTTCTTAATCATTTGTTTCTAACCTTTCGTCATATATCTCTAAATGAAGTGGTTTTTGTGTGGAAAATTTTTGATAAATCGGCATAATACAGGGCAATAAATAATCTATCTGGTATCTCTGATTTTTAAACATGCATGAAAACACAAAATAATATATATGAAATAAGTGATTTACTTTGCCTAACAGAAACATTAGATCGCTGTTATGCTGCAGTGTCAGCAACCTTCAGTCAGCCGCAAGTGCCGTATAGTCACAGATTATTGCTGCCCTTACTGACACGGGAGTTTACAATAGAACGTGCTTGGTTTAATGAAGAGATTGTGAACGATTTCTTTAAAACATTGATCAAATTTAGTCCTAAAATAGCGGTAATCTCAAGCCAAACAACACGGCGCGTTAATTTTGATCTTGCAAAAACGCAGCTAATATTTTGGCCTCTTCTTGTGAATAGCCATTGGCATTTAATTATCATTGATCAATCGTATGCTGCTAAGCAGGATATTAGTATTTATATGCTAGATAGTTATAATTTATTCCAAAATGATGATAGCTTTGATATCTATCGGCAATATGCCTACCCTTTAGTGAAGCAATTGTTGCCAGGTGTGCTTGATGAACAGCTAATTGCAGAACACATCCAAATCCCAAGCCAATTAAATGATTATGACTGTGGGCCGGCGATTTGCTATTGGGCTAAGATATTTGCACAGCACTATTGTTCGCACGGACAAACGCCGACTACGGAAGAATTAAAGCATTATATGATGGACTATACAAAATTCAGAAAAGAAATTGCTAAGACCATTATTGCACAAAAGGCTTTAAATTAGTCGTGATGATCCAACGACTAGTCTTTATGTTGAGAGTGTCAGATTATTAATCTTTTCTATGTGTTGTGTTTTTTCATGTTCTGGTAAAAAGCTTGCTTTAAAACTATTTTTTGCCAAGGTAATTAATTCTGCTTTAGTTAAATGCAAATTTTCTGCTGCTGTCTGAAAATTTTGATTAATATATCCTCCAAAATAAGCGGGGTCGTCTGAATTAATTGTGATGCATAAGCCTTTGTCTAAGAGTTTTTTGAGCGTATGCTCTTGCATTGAATGGAAAACTTTTAATTTGATATTGGAAAGAGGACATACCGTGAGTGGGATCTGCTTATCTTTTAAATAATCTATTAATTTATCATCATTGATACATTGTACACCATGATCAATACGTTGAACTTTGAGTAATTCCAATGCTTGCCAGATATAATCAGCGGGTGCTTCTTCACCTGCATGTGCAACGCTTAAAAATCCTTCTTGCATGGCTTGCTTGAAAACACGCTCAAACTTTTGGGGTGGATGTCCTATTTCACTGGAATCTAATCCTACTGCTTTAATCCAATGCTTAAAGGGGAGCGCTTGATTAAGTGTCGCAAAGGCCTCTTCTTCAGAGAGGTGTCTTAAAAAGCATAAAATAAGATAAGAACTCATTTTATATTCTCTTTGCGCCTTGTCTAAGGCTTGCTTTATGCCCGTTATGACAGTTTCAAAGGGAATGCCACGCGCTGTATGGGTTTGTGGGTCAAAAAATATTTCTACATGCTTTACATTATCTTGATGTACGCGCCTTAGATATTCCCAGGTTAAATCAAAAAAATCCTCACTGTTTTGCAATACATTTGCGCCTTGATAATAGATATCTAAAAAAGACTGTAAGTTATGAAAATCATATGCTTTTTTAATTTCTTCTGGTGAAGCAAAAGGTATTTTAATCTTATTTCTCTGCGCTAATTTAAACATTAATTCAGGTTCTAAGGTACCTTCAATGTGCAAATGTAGTTCTGCTTTGGGAAGGGCATAAATGAGTTGTTGAGTCATAGGTGCTCCTTTATACAACAGGTTCATTTTCAGCAATTGCTTTTAAATTTTCCAATACTTGCAATGCATCAATAGGCCGTAGTTGATTAATATCTATTTTGCCTAGTGTTTCTATTATTTTACGATGGTTTGGATTCTGTTTTTTAGCTTTGCTGGGTGTGCTGGACATGGGCGTAGGTGTTTGGGCACCACTCATTGTTTGTTGCTCTAATTTTTGCAAAACAGCCTCTGCAAAATGAATCACCTCATGAGGAATACCCGCAAGTTTTGCAACATGAATACCAAAGCTGCGATTTAAGGGACCTGGTGATACGGTATGCATGAAAATCAGGGTATTATCTTTCTCTTGGGCATCCAGATGGACATTTTTAATAGTTGGATAGCTCTGTGACCATTGTGTGAGTTCGAAATAGTGGGTGGAAAATAAAGTATAAGCTTTAATTTTTTGGCTTAAGGCGTAAGCACAAGCCCATGCTAAAGAAAGTCCATCAAAAGTACTGGTACCACGTCCTACTTCATCCATGAGTACTAAGCTTTTTTCAGTCGCATAATGTAAAATATTTGCAGCTTCTGTCATCTCAACCATAAAGGTTGAATGGCCTTGGGCAAGATTGTCTTGTGCACCAATGCGCGTAAAAATTCTGTCAATAGCGCCAATAGTAGCGCTTTGTGCGGGTACAAAGCTGCCAATATGTGCCAAAATAACAATGAGCGCAATTTGGCGCATATAAGTTGATTTACCACCCATATTGGGGCCAGTAATGAGTAGCATCTTGGTGTCTGCGTCAAAATGTAGATCGTTGGGAGTAAAGGCTACTTGTGAGACAGCCTCTTCAATGACGGGGTGCCTGCCGGCTTTGATTTGTATCCTTGCATCTGAACTGAGCATTGGTTTACTGTAATTTAAGGTTTGTGCTCTTTCGGCCAAGTTAACCAAAACATCGAGTTCCGCTAAGTGGCTTGCAGTTGTTTGCATGCTGGTTAGATCTTTCAATAACCCACGCAGTATTTCTTCGTAAAGGGCTTTTTCTCGTTGTAATGCTTTTTCTCGTGCGCTAAGTACTTTGTCTTCAAATGCCTTTAATTCTTCAGTAATAAAGCGCTCGGTATTTTTAAGGGTTTGTCGTCTTTGATAGTGTTTGGGCACTTTGTCTGATTCACGTCGACTGAGTTCAATGTAAAAACCATGTACGCGGTTGTAACCAACTTTTAAAGTGCTTAGTTTGGTTTCTTGTTGCTCTTTGATTTCCAGTTGGGTTAAAAAAGCTTCGCTGTGTTCACTGAGCGCTTGCAGCTCATCCAGTGTGGCATCGAAACCAGGCTTAATAACGCCACCATCTCGTATAATCATTGGAGGATTATCAATGATGGCGCATTCCAAAGTTTCTACCACGTTTTCATGCAGCATAAGAGGCATATTTTTCATAAAAGGCAGTGGGTGTTTAAGCCGTTTCTTTAAGTCCACCAGCGCCATCAAGCCATCTTTCAATTTCACGAGATCGCGTGGTCTGGCGCTTTGGAGACCAATGCGCGCCAGGATACGCTCCATGTCGCCTATTTTCTTGAGTATGGTTTGTAATTCATCAAGTGCATATTTTTGTTGTAGTACAGTGATAGAATCATAACGCTCATTTAAAAGGGTGGTATTTGTAATAGGGCGATTCAACCAGCGACTGAGTAATCGGCTGCCCATGGGGGTTTTGGTTTTATCTAATACAGAGATAAGCGTATATTCTCGATTCCCTTGTAAATTTTGGGTCAATTCTAAATTTCTGCGCGTATGATTATCAAGTTGTAAGAGCGCGTGTTCTGTTTCGACTTCAATGCGATGGATATGGGTTAATTGCTTGCCTTGTGTTTCATGAATGAATCTGAGTATCGCGCCAGCGGCTTGTATGCCGAGTGTGAGAGTATCACATTGAAAGGCTTTTAGGGATTTTACGCCGAATTGTTCGCATAATACATGGCAAGCGCCTTGGTAATCAAAATCCCATTCTGGACGAGTTCGGCATCGAACACGTGTTAATTGACTTGTGTGTTCGCTGTTGGCTCTGCTGGCAAAAGAGTCGGGTAATAGGACTTCTGCAGGTTGTAATCGAGCCAATTCATTATTTAAGTTCTGAACGGTTGTTTCAGAAAGTGCAAACCTTCCGCTGGCCAATTCGAGTGTGGCAATACCTACTTTATCTTTTGTGAGATAAAGTGCGCATAGCAAAGCTTCTTTGTGAGAATCCAATAAAGCTTCATCTGTCACTGTGCCAGGTGTGAGTACACGGACGACTTCTCGTTTCATGGGGCCTTTGCTCGTTGCATCGCCGATTTGTTCGCAGATAGCAATGGATTCCCCTTGCTGAATGAGTTTTGCAAGATAGCTTTCTGACGCATGATAGGGAAGGCCAGCCATCGGGATGGGTTCACCAGCAGATTGGCCACGTGCGGTTAAAGTTAGATCAAGTAACTCAGCTGCTTTCTTGGCATCATCGTAAAATAATTCATAAAAATCGCCCATACGATAGAACAAAAGTGTTTTAGGGTACTGTGCTTTAATGTTCAAATATTGTTGCATCATTGGGGTGTGAGCAGAGGTTACTTCTTTTTTATTATTTGTCATAAGAATATCTAACTTTTCTATTTATTTACGGACTATAATAGCAAAAATTTTTTCTGCTATGTTTCTGTGCAATAATAATTCTTTAATTATTTAGAATATATGTTAATTTCGTGACTTAAGGGGCCAAGTAATGGACGAAAATAGGAAGCAAGCACTAAGTGCAGCGTTGATGCAGATCGATCGGCAGTTTGGCAAGGGTTCGATTATGCGACTAGGCGATAAAAATGACATGCCTGATATTGAGATCATCTCAACTGGCTCATTAGGGTTGGACGTTGCGCTTGGGGTAGGTGGTTTGCCACGAGGCCGAATCGTTGAAATTTATGGCCCAGAATCTTCAGGAAAAACAACACTTACCTTGCAAGTGATTGCAGAATGTCAACGCAGAGGTGGGGTTGCTGCTTTTATTGATGCGGAACATGCCTTAGATCCCGTTTATGCTGAAAAATTAGGTGTTAACCTTGAAGATTTATTAATCTCTCAACCAGATACGGGTGAGCAAGCCTTAGAAATTGCAGATATGCTGGTACGTTCTGGCAGTATTGATGTCTTGGTTGTTGACTCAGTCGCTGCCTTAACCCCTAAAGCTGAAATTGAAGGGGAAATGGGCGATCATCATGTTGGCTTGCAAGCACGCTTGATGTCTCAAGCCTTGCGCAAACTAACCGGAAATCTCAAGCGTACCAATACATTGGCTATTTTCATTAACCAAATTCGTATGAAAATTGGTGTGATGTTTGGTAGTCCAGAAACCACAACAGGTGGTAATGCTTTGAAGTTTTATTCTTCTGTTCGTTTAGATATTCGTCGCACAGGTTCAATTAAGAAAGGCGATGAAGTAACAGGCAGTGAAACACGCGTTAAAGTAGTAAAAAATAAGGTAGCGCCTCCTTTCAAACAAGCAGAATTCGAGATTTTGTATGGCCAAGGTATTTCACGTTTAGGTGAAGTCATTGAATTTGGTGTAAAACTTGGATTAATCGAAAAATCAGGTGCATGGTACAGTTATAAAGGCAATCGTATTGGTCAAGGCAAGGAAAATGCGCAAGCCTATTTCGTTGAAAATCCACAATTAGCACAAGAAATAGAGCAGCAAATTCGTGCTCAATTGCTGCCTAATTCTCTTGCAGCAACGAAAGCAAAAACGGCAGATGAGAAAGCAGCTATTGCGCCTCTCAAAAAGGAAGCGCGTCGTGTCGTTGGCAAGAAAGCAGTGGGAGAAAAAGCGACCGAGGATGATGCGTCCTAAAAATCTTGTCAAAATAGCGGCAATTCGGCTATTGGCACGACGCGAGCATTCGCGTCGTGACTTGGCTCAAAAACTAGCTTTACGTGGTTTTGATCATATGGCCATTAACGCAGTGTTAGACGTACTCGAACAAGAAGATTTACTCAGTGAGTCTCGATTTATTGGTAGTATTGTCCGTACGAGAAGCCAACGAGGCGTTGGCCCTCTTAAAATTATTGCAGAATTACAACGGCATGGTATTGCTCAAAGAGAAATTGAGAAAGATGAAGATTGGCAGATAATCGATTGGGTTCAAGTTGCCCAACAAGCAAAAATAAAACGTTTTGGTGAAGATAAACCCCAAAACATGCAAGAGCAAAGCAAGCAATATCGATTTTTAATTCAACGTGGATTTTTACCGGAACATATTGTTTTCGCATAACAATAGTCACAATTAAACAAACAGTACTCGAAATTTTAGGTGAACAAATGAAGTTAAGTGCCTTAAGAGCAGCATTTTTAGATTACTTTGCAAAAAATGGTCATACCGTTGTGCCTAGTAGTTCATTGATACCCCATAATGATGAAACTTTGTTGTTCACCAATGCAGGTATGGTGCAGTTTAAAGATGTTTTTTTAGGGCAAGATAAGCGTGACTATACGAAAGCTACGAGTAGTCAGCGTTGTGTGAGAGCAGGCGGTAAACATAATGACTTAGATAATGTGGGTTATACAGCACGCCATCATACCTTTTTTGAAATGCTGGGCAATTTCAGTTTTGGTGATTACTTTAAAAAAGAGGCTATTCACTTCGCGTGGAATTTTATAACCAAAGAACTCAAAATTCCGCCAGAGAAACTATGGGTATCTGTATTTAAGGAAGATGCTGAGGCAGAAGATATTTGGCTGAATGATGTGAAGATCGATCCCAAGCGCTTTTCTCGTTGTGGGGAAAAAGATAATTTTTGGGCAATGGGTGATACAGGCCCTTGTGGGCCTTGTACAGAAATCTTTTATGATCATGGTCCACATGTTCCTGGTGGCCCTCCAGGTAGTGAAGATGCGGATGGTGATCGTTATATTGAAATTTGGAATTTAGTTTTCATGCAATTTAACCGTGCGAAAGACGGTAGCATGACAGCTTTGCCCAAGCCATCGGTTGATACAGGCATGGGCTTAGAACGTATGGCCGCTGTGATGCAGGGCGTGCATAGTAATTATGAAATTGATTTGTTCCAAGCATTGATTAAGCGGGCACATACACTGTTGCCTGAACATGATATTGCGCACAAGAGTTACTTAGTTTTAGCTGATCATATTCGTGCAACCTGCTTTTTAATTTTAGATGGCGTTGTGCCTTCAAATGAGGGGCGAGGTTATGTATTAAGACGTATTATGCGTCGTGCATTACGACATGGTGGTCAATTGGGTGCAAAGAAAGCATTCTTTTACAAAATGGTTGTCACATTGTGCGAATTAATGGGCGATGCCTATCCCGCATTGATTGAGCAGCGCGCGCAAATTGAAAAGGTCGTGTTACGTGAAGAAGAACAGTTTGAGAAAACCCTTGAGCAAGGCCTAAAGATATTAGAAGCAGGCATGAATGAATGTGAAAATGCTGTTATTTCAGGCGATCTTGCCTTTAAGCTTTACGATACTTATGGTTTTCCTATCGATTTAACGGCAGATGTTGCAAGAGAAAAGGGCATTGCCATCGATATGCAAGGTTTTGAAGTGTTGATGATGGCACAAAAAGAGCGTGCACGTGCCAGCAGTCAATTCTCGGTGGATTACAATACACAATTAAGTTTTGATGAGAAAACCATATTTACCGGCTACACAAGCTTAGAAGAAAAAACACAGGTGTTAAAATTAGTACATGAAGGTAAAGTGGTCACGCGCTTAGAAGAAGGGGCAGAAGGCATTGTGTTGTTACCCATATCACCTTTTTACGCAGAATCAGGCGGACAACTAGGAGATCACGGGGAAATTACTTTTGCAGGTGGCAGTTTTGAAGTACGTGACACGCAAAAATCACAACAGGCTATTTTGCATTTAGGTATTGTGCGACAAGGTGTACTAAGTCAAGAGATGCCCGTAGTAGCCAAAGTCAATAAAGCGACAAGGCAGCCGACGCGTCGTAATCATTCTGCGACACATCTATTACATGCTGCCTTAAGAAAGGTTTTAGGCACCCATGTTACTCAGAAAGGCTCATTGGTAAGTGCTGATCGCCTTCGTTTTGACTTTTCTCATACGGAAGGGGTGAGCGTAGAACAGTTAAAGCAGATTGAACTGCTTGTGAATGAGAAGATTTTGGAAAATACCCCTGTTATCATAGAAGAAATGGCTTTTGATGAAGCAACCAAAAAAGGCGTCATGGCACTCTTTGGTGAAAAATATGGTAAGACAGTACGTGTACTTTCAATGGGTGGAGATTTTTCCATTGAATTATGTGGTGGTACACATGTTGAGCGAACAGGAGATATTGGCCTTTTCGTGATTGTGCAAGAGTTGGGTATTGCAGCAGGCGTGCGCCGTATTGAGGCACTCACTGGCTTTGGTGCTTTGAATTATTTGAAGAATAAGCAAAGTACCTTAGTGGCGTTGCAAGAGAACTTTAAAGCAGATGATGAAAATATTTTGCAAAAATCAAATGATTTACTTGCACGTTTGAAAGTAGTCGAAAAAGAAAACGAAGGCCTTAAGCATAAATTGGCTTCACAATCCGGTGGTGATTTAGTGAGTAATGCTCAAACGATTCAGGGCATGAAAGTACTGGTAAAAAAATTAGACGGTGTAGATCCTAAGTTGATGCGACAATTGGTAGACGATTTAAAAAATAAAATCAAATCCGGTATTGTTGTGCTTGCAACTGTTTCAGACGCTAAAGTTCAGCTGATTGTCGGTATTACGAAGGATTGCACACAAAAAGTATCAGCGGGTGAACTGATAGGGCATTTAGCTGCTCAAGTGGGAGGCTCTGGAGGAGGACGTCCAGATATGGCACAGGCAGGAGGGAGTAAACCAGAGTGCTTAGAAGTGGCCTTAGCCTCTGTACCTGAGTGGATAGAAGCCAAGCTTAAGGCTAACCACTAAGAAAAGTCATGAATTTGTCAGCTTTTTGTAGAAAGTGGTTAAAAAAGTGGATAGGCTAATAGTGGAAAATCTTCAAATTTTGCCTAAAATTTTAAACATCTTAGAATTCAGCCTTGTTTGGATAAGTTGATGAGCTTAATAGTACAAAAATTCGGTGGTACCTCAGTAAAAGATCTGGATTCTATTCGCTATGTGGCCAAAAAAGTCATGATGGCGAGGAAGCAAGGTCATGATCTTGTAGTAGTTGTTTCTGCTATGGGACATGAGACAGATAGATTAGAGAAACTTGCTACCAATTTATGTGCACATCCTCATCCCAGAGAAATGGATGTCTTATTATCTACAGGTGAACAAGTTTCGATTGCGCTACTCAGTATGGCTCTGGTAGACATCGGATGCCCAGCGAAATCCTATATGGGATTTCAGGTACCTATTCAAACGGACAGCCAATTTAATAAAGCACGCATTGTTGCTATAGACGAAGAAAATATTCGTCGTGATCTCAAGGCGGGCTTTGTTGTCGTGGTTGCAGGATTCCAAGGCGTTGATGAAAACGGGGACATTACGACCTTAGGGCGTGGTGGTTCAGATACGACCGCTGTAGCGTTGGCTGCGCGTTTAGAAGCAGATGAGTGCCAGATTTATACGGATGTCGATGGTGTATATACTACCGATCCAAGAACGGTACCTGATGCTCGGCGTATGTCTTGCGTCACTTTTGAAGAGATGCTGGAGCTTTCAAGTCTGGGAGCGAACGTGTTACAGATCCGTGCCGTTGAGTTTGCTGGGAAATATAATGTGCCGCTTAGAGTGCTTTCAACCTTTGTTGAGGGGCCTGGCACTTTAATCACCTACGAGGATAATAATATGGAACATGCGGTGGTTTCGGGCATTGCATTTAGTCGGGATGAAGCGAAGTTAATTGTTCGGGGGGTTCCTGATGTACCGGGAGTCGCTGCCAAAATTTTAATGCCCATCAGTGATGCAAACATTGAAGTTGATATGATTATTCAGAATCTTGGGGACGACGGTACGACTGATTTTACATTTACCGTTCACCGCCGAGATTATGATCAAGCTTTAAAGATTCTGAAAGCAGTAGCCAAAGAGATGAAAGCAAAAAGTGTGGTCGGAGACACAAAGATAGCGAAAGTTTCGCTTGTCGGTGTAGGCATGCGATCACATGCTGGTATTGCAAGTACTATGTTCAAAATTCTTGGACAAGAAGGTATAAACATCCAGTTAATTTCAACTTCAGAAATTAAAGTATCTGTGGTGATGGACGAAAAGTACTTAGAGTTGGGTGTTAGGGCGTTGCATGATGCCTTTGAATTGCATAAAGCGCCTGTACAAGAGGAATACCCATCACGCATACGTGCCTAGTAGCGTTTAATAAAAAGATTATTTTTAACAAGACGCTTAAGGCGTCTTGTTTTGTTGTAAAGGAGATTGACAATGCTCATTTTGACGCGTCGTATCGGTGAAACCCTCATGATCGGAGACAATGTCACGGTTACGGTATTAGGTGTTAAAGGCAACCAAGTTCGAATCGGGGTGAATGCGCCTAAAGAAATTTCTGTACATCGTGAAGAAATTTACCAGCGTATCCAAAAAGAAAAAGAACAAGGTTCACACGAAGGTCATTCATCAGACGCAGGAGAGTAGTTGCTGATGAAGTAACTTTCTCAAATGAGAGCCAATTTCAGGATAATAACTGGAACTTGGCTCTTCGTGTTTTTAAAGTAAAGAATTTGAGAATAGCATTCTACAATTTCTTACAGCGCGCGTATCATAGCAGGGAGTGTTAAACAATCAATTTCAGCGTAAGCAGAGTGATTGTGTATTGATTCAAAATTTTCTGAAGCAACTTTATAGCCCAATAAGGTGTCTTCTTTGCTCAAAGCGTGTGCCACGTCTCGCACCATATCTTCAACAAACTTCGGATTTTCATAAGCTTTTTCAGTGATATATTTTTCATCGTTGCGTTTTACAATGCCGTAAAGTTCGCAAGAAGCATTACTTTCAACCAATTGAATGATTTTTTGTAATGAAAGATTTGGACGTGCTTCTAAGGTAAGCGTGATATGTGAGCGTTGATTATGTGCGCCATATTTTGAGAGTTTTTTAGAGCATGGGCACAATGAGGTAACAGGAATAACAACCGTTACAATGGTTTGAGGAACACCTTCATACAGAACACCATTGAGTGTTACTTGGTAGTCCATTAAGCTTTTGACTTTAGAAATAGGCGCCGTTTTCGTTAGAAAATAGTCAAAATTTGCTTTGAAAAAACAATGTTGTGCTTCTAATTTAGTCGCCATGGCATCTAACCAATAAGGCATATTTGCAATGCTGAGTACAACTTCTTGTGCATTGAGTATTTCTACAAAACGCGACATGTGTGTGCCTTTTACATCTTTGGGTAGATTCACCATCATATCAATGGTTGCAGTCAGATGTTGGCTAGCAATGTTGCCTTGTTCTACCCAATCTTCGAATCGAACAGGGTGCTTGATACCACGGATCCCAACTCTATCAACAGAAATGTTGCGATTATCAGGCCAATTTTGGATATCTTCAAATGTGTTATTCAACTTAAGAAACCTTAGCATCACAGAAAGTTTAAGAATTTACGGTACTTACTACCTTTTGACAAGTCTCTTCCTGCATAATGCGATGAATGATACTGTTTTTATCAAGTCCACAGCTGGCTAGCAGGAGTTTAGGATCCCCATGACTTATAAAATAATCTGGTAATCCCAGATTTATTATCTTAACATTTAAGCCATGTTGATTTAAACATGCACTTACGCCTTGTCCTGCGCCACCAATTACGACGTTTTCTTCAAGTGTTACAATTGTACTATGCGTTTCAGCTAATTTGAGAATTAATGCCTCATCCAAGGGTTTTACAAAGCGCATATTTACAACAGTTGTGTTGAGTGCATCTCCCACTTCTAATGCGGTTTGTAAGAGGCTGCCAAAACTTAAGATAGCAATATGCTTACCTTGGCGCTTTATTTCGCCTTTGCCAAGGGGCAAAGCCTTTAATTCTTTATCTAACTCTACCCAATGACTTGAGCCACGTGGGTAACGCACTGCACTTGGACCATTCGCCACGATGCCGGTGTAGAGCATGTGCCTACATTCATTAGCATCGCTGGGTGCCATGATAATCATATTGGGAATGCATCTTAAGAAGCTAAGATCAAAACTGCCTGAATGTGTGGGGCCATCGCCCACCAATCCTGCTCTGTCCAAAGCAAAGAGCACAGGGAGATTTTGTAAAGCCACATCATGGATTAATTGATCATAAGCACGCTGTAGAAAGGTTGAATAGATTGCTACAACTGGCTTAATATTTTCGCATGCTAAGCCTGCCGCGAAGGTAACGCTGTGTTGTTCTGCGATGCCGACATCAAAGTATCTATTTGGAAACTTTTCTTTAAAGTTCACCATGCCTGAGCCTTCACACATTGCTGGTGTGATACCCACAATACGATCGTCTTTTTCTGCCATTTCACATAGCCATGCACCAAAAATATCTGAATAAGAGGGCATGGATTTTTCAGTGGATGGGCTAGCACTGCTGGCAGGTTGTGAGCAGCCTGTTGAGGATCTATAAAAACCTTTATTAACAGCATGATATTTAATAGGATCTTGCTCTGCAAGGGGATAGCCTTTACCTTTTTGCGTGATCACATGCAGTAATTGTGGACCTGGTAATGCTTTTAGATTCGACAAAGTCTTCAATAAAGTAGGAATATCATGCCCATCAACAGGTCCTAGATAATTCCAGCCTAATTCTTCGAAAAGCGTGCCAGGTGCTATCATACCTTTTAAATGTGATTCTGTTTTTCTGGCAAATTCCCACACGGGCGGAATACGAGAGAGTACGCGTTTTGAGTTTTGCTTCATTGAAGTATACATTTTGCTCGATAAAATACGTGCAAAATAATTAGAAAGTGCGCCAACGTTACCCGAAATAGACATATCATTGTCATTTAAAATAACCAGCATATTGGTTTTCAAATCACCCGCATGATTCAGTGCCTCAAAAGCCATGCCAGCTGTCATGGCGCCATCGCCAATCACGGCAATGACTTTATCCTTCTTGCCCAATAATTGATTGGCTTGCGCCATACCACAGGCAGCACTGATAGAAGTACTTGAATGCCCTACACCAAAGACATCATAGGGGCTTTCTTCTCGCACCGGGAAAGGAGCTAGACCATCTTTTTGACGAATAGTATGCAATAGAGATTGTCTTTCTGTGAGTATTTTATGAGGATAGGCTTGATGACCCACGTCCCATATAATTTTATCTTCAGGTGTTTTAAACACATAATGTAGGGCAAGCGTTAGTTCAACCACGCCTAGACCTGCAGCGAAGTGACCGCCTGTTTTGTTGAGTGTTTCATATAAAAATCGGCGCAATTGTTCTGCTAGTATGGGCAAGTCTTGTGCGCGTACTTTTTTTAAATCTTCAGGAGAATAAATATTCTCTAATGAAATGTGACTTGCATTGAGCGTCATTTACATAACCCTTGCGACACAATAATAAGCGATGTCGTGTAATGTTTGGCTAGGTTTATTTAATGTTTCTAAATATTGAGTTGCTTCTATGAAAAGTGTTTTTGCATGTTTTTTAGCGTGTTCAAGGCCAAATATAGACACAAAAGTATTTTTTTGATTTTCTTGATCCATACCTGTTTGTTTGCCAAGCACGTAGCTCTCTCCTGTAACATCTAAGAGGTCATCTTGTATCTGAAATGCCAATCCAATCGAACGACCATAATTTTGCAATAAGGCTAACTTATTTGAGTCTGTTTCACCGCATGCGATAGCGCTACATTGTACACAAGCATTGATCAATGCCCCAGTCTTAGCGTGGTGTAAAGTAATTAATTCTTGTGTAGAAATGGTTCGAGCGGTTGCTGCCATGTCTAAGGCTTGTCCTAGCACCATACCCTGAGGCCCTATTGCTTGGGCAAGGGTGCAGATAATCGGCAATAAATAATGAGGGGAAATACACGACTTTGTGGTGTCAGATAGAATTTCAAAAGCCAGCGCCTGTAGCGCATCGCCCACGAGAATCGCTGTTGCCTCGTCAAAAGCCTTGTGACAGGTTGCTTTACCTCGTCTTAGATCATCGTCATCCATTGCAGGTAAATCGTCATGTACGAGAGAATAGCAATGGATCAGCTCTACAGCGACCGCCAAGACATCCAAGGTCTCCCAAGGAAGTGCATAGGCTTCTGCAGTGGCATACACCAACAATGGCCTTAAGCGTTTGCCACCATTTAAGCAGGCATAATGCATTGCTTCATGCAAAACAGTATTAGGTGGGGGGAGAAAGCTTTTTAATAATTCAGGCAGGCGAGCTTGTACTTGGGAAAGCTTGTCTTCGAATGAACCTGATAATACATTCAATACCTTCATTGAGCGCTATTGTCGCCGTTTTCTTCAATGAGCTTTTCAACTCGTTGTTTGGCATTTTGTAGAGTGATTTGACACTGTTTAGCTAGAGAAATGCCTTTTTCAAATTGAGCAAGTGCAGCTTCTAAGCTCAGTTCTTGGCCTTCCATTTTAGCGACAATTTCTTCTAGTTCTTTTAAAGAACCTTCAAAATCAACAGATTTAGATATTTTTTTGTTAGCCACAGGATTCATCAATCGAAAATAAACGCCAAAAATAACTTAAATGTTGTTCTGTGGTCAATATTTAGAGTCATTATCTACAAAACGAATAATTTAGTTGGATTTCCAATAAAGGGTACTGATCATCGAAATTGCAAAAGTGAGCAAGGGCCGCTATTTGCAGCAAGTGCGCTTTTTCATGGCTAAAATGTAAGGCAAAACATCTGTTTTTATCATGGAGAATGAGTGTGGATTTAGCAACGTTTATTGGCTTGATTGGTTCTTTTGCCATTATTGCCTATAGCATGATTATGGGGGGAGGCATAGGCTCATTTTTCGATATCTCTTCTATTTCTATTGTTGTTTTAGGCAGTATTTTAGTTGTGATGACAAAGTTTGGTTTCAAGCAGTTTCTTGGTGCTTTTAAATCGGCAGGTAAAATATTTCTTTTTAAGAAATTTAATCCTGCAGAATGTATTGACGAGGCTGTAAAAATTGCAACAGCTGCACGAAAAAGTGGTTTATTGGCCTTAGAAGGCATTGAAGTCAAAAATCATTTTATGAAGAGAGGCGTACAATTAATGATCGATGGTCATGAGCCGGATGTCGTAAAATTGATGTTATCAAAAGATATGAATTTAGCATTTGAACGCCATATGGTTGCACAAAAAGTATTTCGTTCTCTTGCAGAAGTTGCGCCAGCGATGGGTATGATCGGTACATTGATTGGTTTAGTCTTGATGCTTGGTAACATGTCTGATCCAAGCGCTATTGGGCCGTCTATGGCAATTGCACTTTTAGCAACCTTGTATGGCGCGATGCTTGCTAACATGATTGCAAACCCGATTGCTGATAAATTAGAGCTTCGATCCTCAGAAGAAAGACGCTCAAAAGCATTGGTATTGGACGCCTTATTGGGTATTCAGTCGGGTCACAATCCGCGTCTCATTGAGGAAACCTTAATGCAATATATGCCTAACTCCAAGAGAGTCACCAAAAGCCCGAAAGAATGAAGAGAATGAGCAAAAGGGATTAGTAATTGACTATGATATCTAATGATATAGAGGATGTTGCAAAGCTTGAAAAGCCAGGTGTTCCCGCCTGGGTTGTGACTTTTGGTAACTTAATGTCTTTATTGATGTGCTTCTTTGTATTACAGCTGTCTTTTTCTCAAATAGAAACTGAAAAATTTAAAAAAATAGCTATATCTATGGTTGAAACCTTTGGTGCACGACAAGAAGGTGGCTTGGATGCACTGCCTCAAGAGGTACGTGCGATTGCAAGAGGCTTTAATCCAAGCAACGAAGCAAGCACCTTAAATGAAGTGAAGACAGAAATGGTGGCTATGCCCAATCAAGTTGAATTGGATGAAGCTATTTTTGAAAAAGTAAAAGAAAAGAAAAAAAAAGAAAGGGAAGAGAAATCAGAACAAGCCGCTATAGATATAGCAAAACAGCTGGTTAATGAGATTTTAAATGGCACGATAGAGATTGAACCACACGAGCAGCATATTGTGATCCGTATTTTAGAACAAGATTCATTTTTTACGGGAGAAAATGAAGTCCGTGCTTCATTTATGCCTATCTTAAATAAAATTCGTAGAATCCTCGAGCATTCAGATGGTAATATCAGCATAGAAGTACATACAGATGATTTGCCTGTTTTTACAAGTGATTTTCGTTCTAACTGGGATCTTTCTGTTGTGCGTGCAGCCAGCGTGGCGCATTTGTTATTAAATAACCCAAATAGCACTTTAGATAAAAAAAGAGTTTCTATCTTGGGACATGCAGACAGTAAACCATTGTTCGCGAATGATTCAAAAGCACATCGAGCGAGTAATCGGCGCATTGAAATTATATTAGATCAAAATACTACTGCTCATGTTAATAATATGAGTCATGAGCTTAATCAAGAGAAGTTGACAAAAGAATTTAAGTCAGTAATAGTGCCTGCACTTGGGCCTGTGTTAGAGAAAAAAGTGACCTCCATACCCAGTGCTGGCATTAAGCGTTCAATACCTAAAAACCAAGAGTCAATGAAAGATTCAGTGTATATTGAGCCAGCCAAACCAATAAAATCTCAAGAAGTTGATCAGAAATTTTTGTTGCATGACTAAAAATATACAAAAGTTAAATAGATACTCAGTGAGTTTAACTTTTTGTCAATGTGAATTTTGAGGTATAATCATTAAGAACGCAGGGATAATGGATACAATTTTTAGGGAATATCATGACTGCACCTAAAGCACCTAGGAATGATGTAGAGCGTCGTCGCTATTTTCGCATTGAAGACAAGGTTGTTCTTAGCTATAAAACTTTATCTGAAGAAGAGAAGCAACTTCAGAGTCGAAAATTGAAATCTGGAGAAGATTTATGTCCAGATCTCTATCATACTTTTGTAATGCTCGAATCAGATATCCAAGATCTTATTAAAAAATCAAAGAAAGAAAATCTTTTACTTTCGCAGGCAATAGAATTATTGAACCGAAAACTAAATGTCATTGCAAAAGGCCCCCCTAACGATCGAAGAAAAAATAGCAGTATTTTCAATAGAGAGCCAGTAACAGTCAGCCTCAGCGGTTGTGGTATTAGCTTTATGGCACCTACTCCCATAGAAAAAGGGCAAACAGTGCAGGTTGAAATAATATTATTGCCTAGTAGGCAGTATATTGTGTGTTTGGGTGAGATTGTTAGCAGTGAAAAAGTAGCTTTATCTGAAAATATTGGCTATTCAGCTGAAAACCCCTTCCGAATTGCTGTGAATTTCGTTGAAATAAGAGGTGAAGATTCAGAAAGACTTATTCAGCATGTAATCAAACGTGAAGTAGAGCTATTACGGTCGAGCAAGAAGCATCTTCGTAGTTAGGCAGCAAAATATTGCCGCCTTGTCAGACGTTTCAATCACCTTGTCTTGGTTTGGATTCAATTGTATTTATGCTTGTGGTACACTCCTAACTACTTAAATGAGCAGTAATTAGTGTATAAATGCAAGCAGTATCTCCTACAGCTATTTTCTTCAATAAAAGCTTTGCCACCAATGTTGTGGCTTTGTTGTGTATTGCTGCTAGTTTTGTTATCAATAATCCGGCATCTGCAGCGTGTTTAAGCAACATAGGTTATTTTGCTTTTTCCGGGGCATTGACCAACTGGCTTGCAATTTACATGTTATTTGAAAAGATACCTGGGTTATATGGTTCAGGTGTGATTCCGACTCAATTTAATCAATTTAAAGCCGGTATAAAGCAGCTTATGATGGGCGAGTTTTTTGATGCACCACATATTAAAGCAAATCCTTTGGCCGCGCTTAGTCAAACAACAGTTACACATTTTAAAGAACAAATCGATTATGAAAAGATCTATCAGTCTTTAATGCAAGAAATACAGAATTCTTCTATTGGCGCTATGCTGAGTATGTTTGGTGGGGCAAATGCCCTTGATAAATTGAAAGCGCCACTTCAAGAAAAAATTAAACTTGTCTTAGAGAAACTCATTGAAGATTTTCAATCATCAAATGCGCAGATGAATGAAGGCACGCGTTTAGCGTTTCGAGATACAGTAGAGTCTATGATAGATGATCGCTTAAAAGAATTAACACCTCAACATATAAAGCAAATCATTCAAAGAATGATCAGAGAGCATTTGGGGTGGCTGGTTGTTTGGGGTGGTGTATTTGGTGGATTAATTGGCTTCATAAAGAGTTTAATATAGCATGAGAAGTCAACAGTCCTTCAACGAATATATAGTATTTCTCAGAGAAACTTTAAGCTTTTTATCTCAATATTGGGAAAAAATTGGTCGTAGACATCCTTATATTGAAGATATTCAAGATGGTTTAAATCATTCTGATCCTTTTATCTTATATAAAGCTTCCATAGCTGCTTCTTTATTACTAGAAGACAAACGAATTTATCATTAAAGAGAGGGGAAAATGGCACTTATTCGGAATCATGAATTTCCGTATTTTTTTCAAGTAAAGCATCCATTGGTTTCTAGTAAATTATCTTTGCTGAGAAACAGAGATACAGAATATAAATTATTTCGTGAATTGGTGCATGAGCTGACATTGTTAATTGCTTATGAAGCGACACAGAATTTACAACTCACATTAGAAAACATCCGTACGCCAATGGAAATGATGCAATCACCTGTCTTATCAGGTCCTGCTCCTGTTATTTTGCCAATCTTAAGAGCGGGTATTGGTATGGTGGAAGCAATGTTATCTCTTTTGCCTTCCGCTAAAGTGGGGCATATTGGTTTATTTCGTAATGAGAAAACGCTTCAACCAGAAGGCTATTATTTTAAAGTACCAGAAACGAGTCATCAAAGACCGTTTTATGTTTGTGATCCTATGTTAGCCACAGGTGGCTCCGCAATACGTGCTGTTGATACGTTAAAAGAAAATCAAGTGAAAGATATTACGGTTGTTTGTTTATTAGCTGCACCTGAAGGATTAAGAGCTTTCTTTAAACAGCACCCAGATGTGCCAGTCTTCTCTGCTTGTTTAGACAGAGGGTTGGATGAGCATGGATTTATCAGACCGGGGTTGGGAGATGCGGGCGACCGTATGTTTGGTACTGTCTAGTACTCTTCTCGCTTGATAAAATCTTTAAGTATTTATTAACAGTGTAAAGTAGTCTTTTCTACACAAGCTGACAATGAGCGAGGAAATGTCTTTTTCTTCGTTCGCAAAGCGAACATGTGTTCTCACCTTGTAAAGGGAGAAGCTTGGCAGCAGCGTAGCTGCGCCAAGCAGAGGGATTTAGCTGTTTGACCTTAAATCCTCAGCATCAATCCCCCTTGCGCACTTGTCAGTGCGCGTCCCCCTTCAAAAAATGGGATTTCTTATTCGCTTCGCTCATCGGAAATTCTCTTAAAAACCTAAGCCCGATTACCCGCGCCTTCATTTCTTCTGTTTTTAAGCAATGATTTGTTCGTCGTTGTAGCAACAACTTTATTTTCAACGGGCGTTGCAGGTACAGTTTCATTTTTGGCCATAATGGGAGCCTGTTCGAATTCTGGTGGTACATTGAGCACAATCAACGCTTGGCTTACCACATTTTTATAAATAGGTGCTGCGGTTAAACCACCGTAATAATGCTTTTCATCTGGCTCTTCAACGATCACAACAGTTGCAAGTTTAGGATTTTTAACAGGAGAAACGCCTGCAAATAATCCAATATGTCGATTAGGATCGTAACCTTGTGGACCGACAACACGAATAGTGCCGGTTTTACCAGCTGTGAGGAATCCTGATACTTTTGCTCTGTGGCCAACAGAAACTAACATTTCTAACATTGACTCACAAATATTTTGAGGTAGCACACGTTCTTCTTGAGGCTTTCCTTCTTGCTTAATCAAGCTTACTGGTCGTTTAATGCCTTTGGCGCCAATGACCGCATATGCTTGTGCAAGCTGTATGGGGGTGACTGCTAATCCATATCCAAATGCTAAGGTTGCATGCCCAAAAGGATTTTTAGGGTGAGGTGGTGGTGGGAGTTTTCCGCCTTGTTCACCTGGAAAAGAGGTGAGTGTTCCGGTACCTAAGCCTAATTTGTCGAAAGTATTGATTAATTGTTTAGAAGGAAGGCTCAATGTAATTTTACTTACACCCACATTTGAAGAGCGCTCTAAAATTTCTTTAATCGATAGTTTGCCGTAATTGCGTAGATCTCGGACAACGTGATCACCAACACGCATGGTACCAGGATAAGTATCGATAATAGTATTAGGATCAAATTGTTCAGATGCTAAGGCACTTAAGACAGAAATGGGTTTTACTGTAGAGCCTGGTTCTAATTGATCAGTCAGTGCTTTGTTGCGTACTGCATCGCCAACACGTTCTTTAGGGTTGTTGGGATTGTAAGAGGGGGCAGTGACCATTGCTAAGACTTCGCCGGATTCGATATCTATCATGACCAGCGTTGCTGATTTTGCACCAAATTTTTCAACAGCTGCTTCGAGTTCACGAAGCGCAATGCTTTGTATGCGGAGATCAATACTAAGCGCGATATTTTGACCTGATTTAGGCGCTTCAAATTGATCGATATCTTGGATCCAATTGCCCATTCTGTCTTCTAAGACACGTTTTTTGCCGATTTTAGGTTTAAGATGATTTTCAAAGCTGAGTTCTAATCCGGCTTGCCCTACATCATCGATATCTGTAAAGCCAACTAATTGTGCAACTTGTTTTCCTGAAGGATAGAAACGTTTAAATTCTCTATTTTTCCCCAAACCAGCAATACGCAGTTCAGCCACTTGACTAGCAACATTAGGAGGGAGTCCACGCTTTAGATAAACAAAGGATTTCGTGGCATATTGAGTTTGTTTAGATAATATCTCTCTGGCTTCTAAGTTTAGTAAACTAGATAATTTGTGTAATTGTTCATCACTTGGATTGAATAGTTTAGGATTCATCCAAATAGCGTCTACAGGGGTACTGACCGCTAAGGGAACGCCGCGCCTATCTGTAATCAATCCCCTATAAGATGGGATTTGTATAGTGCGCAAAGTTCTTGCATTACCTTGTTTACGCAAGAAATCATTCTGGGTAATGTGTAATGTAAAAAGCCTGACGATTAAAATAAGCAAAAATACAATAAAGCCGAATTTAATCAAACGTCTTCGGATTGATGTAGAGGGTATTTCTTGCTCAGTGGATTGAAAGCCACGAGTTTGATACCGATGATTATTATCAGTCGTTGTATTTCGCACGGTGATTTGATTTCAAGAAATGGAGTTAAAAAACATGTCCATTATATATGAAGTAAACTTAAGAATAGAACCCGCAATCCAACATGAATTTATGAGTTGGTTGTATGAGCATATTGGTGAGATGCTTAAATTAAAAGGCTTTATTCGAGCGGTGGTTTATGATCCCCAAGAAGTTGAAGGGTTATTAGCTGAAGAAAAGAATGAAGTTGTGTTAGAGCAAGCAAGGCAGGTTGTGGTGCATTATGAAATGCATGACAAAATAGCATTGAAGTATTATCTCGAGCGCTATGCTCAATCAATGAGAGCGGATGGTATTGCAAGATTTCCTAAGCAATTTTCTGCAACACGCCGAGTTTTAAACCCGTTAAATAGTTTTAAGGATTGATGGATGAGTGCAAACCCAACTTCAACGCAAGAAGCAAATGAGCCTACAGGCGAATTAGTCATCAAAAATATTGCCATGCCTAAAAATACCAATCGTTATCGAGATATTTTTGGTGGTTGGTTAGTCTCACAAATGGATTTAGGGGGGGCTGTTTTAGCACATAAATGCTCTCGTAACCGTATGACAACAGTTGCGATTGATAGAATGGTATTCTTGCAGCCAGTCTATGTTGGTGACGTAGTATGTTGTTATGCGAGTATTTCTAAGCGTGGTAATACTTCAGTCACCATAGAAGTAGAAGTATGGGTTGAGCGTTTGTTAGATAACACTAAGCATAAAGTAACAGAAGGCTTGTTTACCTTTGTGGCGATTGATGACAAGGGGAAGCCTACGCCTATCATATGGCAGTGCTAATCACAGCACTCTGTATCACGGAACGCCCCTTTTTGGGCCATTTTGAATAAAAAATGGCTCCAAAATTGCTCACATACTTGGTGTATGCTCCGCTTTTTGAACCCATTTTTTATTCAAACTGACCTCAAAAATGAACGTTCTCCTTAAATTTAGGAGAGCGCGGCGGGTGAGCTTAGATAAAAACTACTCCCAATCTCCGCGCAAATTTTGGGTAATATTTTTTAGTTCTTCAAGATTGAATTCCTCTGGTGGGATAGGCTTTGTAATTTGCAGACCAATTTTGGAAAATAAGAATTGTCTTGGCCAATGTAGCATTGCCTTTCCATAGCGCCTACTGAAAAAACTACCCCACAGTCCTTGTACAGCCATGGGTACCACAGGTACAGGATTGTTATTTAAGATACGCTCTAAGCCTTTTCTAAATTGTTGAATATTACCATTACTGGTTAAGCTTCCTTCTGGGAAGAGTCCTATCAATTCACCCCTGTCTAATGCTTCTTTCACCAGAGCAAAAGCGCGTTCTTTTATTTCTGGATTTTCTTTTTCAGAGGCAACGGGGATACATCCAGCTGTTTGAAAGACAAATTTTAAGAGGGGTATTTTAAATATTTGGTGATCCATGACAAAGCGGATAGGGCGGTGGCAGGAGGCCATTACAACAATCGGATCAACGAGACTGACATGGTTACAAGTAATAATAGCGGGCCCTTCTTCAGGAATGTTTTCAATTCCTGTAATTTTTACTCTGTAAATACAATTGATGAGCAACCAGGCAATAAAGCGCATCAAGAATTCGGGTAGTAGTTTGTATAGATACATGGTAACCGCTAGATTACAAAAGCCAATCACTAAAAATAGTTGTGGAATGGATAAGCCCAGTGTAAGAAGTGCAATAGAGAATAAACTGGCTACTACCATGAAGAGCGCGTTTAAGACACTGTTTGCAGCAATCATCTGTGAGCGTTCTTTTTCTTCGGTGCGAGATTGGAGCAATACATAGAGCGGCACGCTGTACAATCCTCCAAAAATACCGAAGAAAAACAAATCAATTAATATATGCCAGCCTTCCCAATGAGACAAAAAAGTACTGACATTAATGACTTGCTCAGGGTATAGACCATGAGCAAAGCTTAAATCAATTGTAATCAGTGTGAGTCCAATAGAGCCAAAAGGCACTAAACCGATTTCAACTTTGTGTCTTGATAATTTTTCACAAGAGAGCGAACCCAGTCCAATACCAATGGATAGGATAGAAATCATTAAGATCATGACCGCTTCATTGCCATGCAAAATATCTTGGTTGTAGTTGTATAATTGAGTGATAATCACTGAGCCAAAAAACCAAAACCAAGAAATACCTAAAATGGTTAGAAATATGGTTCGTTGTGATGCGGCTCTTTTTAAGACATACCAGGTTTGAGAGAAAGGTTCCCAATTAATTTTTAAATCTGGATTGGAAATTGTTTTTTGATTGGGGATCCATAATGAAGTCATAAATCCCAAAACAGCAGTGAGCATAATAGCGATGCTGATGAATAGAGTGCTTGTGTGTATCCGGATCAACAAAATCCCTAGGATAGTGCCTAATAAGATAGCAACAAAGGTTCCCATTTCAACCAATCCATTGCCACCTACTAACTCATCTCGTTCTAAATATTGTGGTAAAATACTATATTTTACGGGTGCAAAAAACGCTGAATGTGAACCCATAAAAAATAAAATAACGAACAGTAATGCAAGTTGATGATGCCAAAATGCAATGGTAGCACAGCCCATGATAAGAATTTCTACAAACTTAATGTAGCGGATTATGTGTGCTTTTTTATATTTATCTGCCAATTGTCCTGCTAAGGCAGAAAACAAAAAGAAGGGTAAGATGAAGAGTAAAGCACCTAAGTTGGTGAGCAGTTCTCTTGTTTCTTGGTTGAATGCCCCAAAAGCTATCAATGTTAATAGGGCATTCTTAAAAATATTATCATTTAATGCTCCAAAAAATTGTACAAAAAAATAGGGCAGAAATCTTCTTTCTTTAAATAGCTGGAATTGATTTTGTGTTTTCATAAAGTTATTTGATCTCTGCAAGATAGGGGATGGTTGCACTTTTTCCTTTGCGTGTTACACATAAGGCACTGGCACGGCTCGCAATTTTTAAACAGCTTTCAATGGGGTGTTGTTTCAGTTTATGCGCTAAGTAATAACCAACAAAGGTATTACCTGCTTGATTTTCATCAATGACATGCACAGGATCTGCTGGAACTTTGATCTTTTGTGTTTTATCGACATACCAGACACCTTTGTCACCCAGTGTTAAGATCAAGGCTAGATTTGGATATTTTTTCATTAAAGCTTCAATAATGGCATTGGGTTCTTCTTGATGGCTTAACTTTTTGCCTGTTTCCAAATTGAAGATAAGGGTATCTACTAATTCAAAGGGATAGTCTAAGGTTTCAGGTGTAAAGGGCGAGGGGTGAAAGCTAACATCTAAGTGATAGGCTTTGGCTTGTTCGAGGATAGTGGGTATATCATTGATTTCATTTTGGATGAGCAATAAAGCTTTAGGATCCAGACCTTTAAATATGCTATCAATGAAGTTTTTTTCAAAGGAAGCATTCGCGCCTTGATAACGTGCTTTATGAAGTTGTCCTTCTGGAGTGACATGTACAAATTCTTGACCGCTATTATGATCAACTTTGTAGATATGTGTTGTGTCCACGCCGTTGCTTGCTAAGCTTTTTTTGATAAAGCTGCCTTCAGGACCAATAAAACCGATGTGACAAACAGGTGCGCCTGCGCGCGCAATGGCAATAGATTGGTAGTAGCCTTTGCCACCGGGTGTACGATGGTAGTCATTGCAAGATTGGGTTTCATTGGTGGTCGTGCTTTCTATTTGATGGACGTGTTCTATATTTAACGAGCCGAGATTATAGATCCTCATAATCATCCCTAAATCAAGTTAACTTGCATCGCAACTATTCACTCCGTATAACGGAACGTCCCTTTTTTATTTTGAGCCTGATCCACGACTAATAGAGGCTATCATTTGATGTTAAAAGCATAACGGTAATAAATTAGAAAGTCATCTTTCATGTCTTCTTTTTTTACTTATAGGACACCCATAGATTTAACAGGACAGCCACAATTAGTTTGTTTAATTTATAAATTTAGTATGAGATAAAATTGCTTAGTAATAAAGCTCAGGTTAGGATGAGGAAAAAAATAATAAATCATCATGATGGAGAAAAGGATGTTAGTACCTGTTATTTTAGCGGGAGGGGTAGGGAGTCGATTATGGCCACTGTCTCGAGAAAGTTATCCTAAGCAATTTATACATTTGTTAGATGACAAAAGTTTATTTCAAAAAACGATTCAACGTGCACTGAGTTTAGCACCTGTTGCGCCCTTGGTTTTGGGGGGAGAAGAGCATCGATTTTTAATTGCAGAGCAAATTCGTGCACTGAATATTCCTCCCATGCCTATTCTGATTGAACCCGTGATGAGAAGTACCGCACCTGCTGTTGCTTTAGCTGCTTTTTATGCATTGACACAAGACTCAGAAGCCATTTTGCTTGTATTGCCAGGTGATCACATCATCCCTGATATGGCAGGTTTTAAGAAAACAGTTGAACAAGGTATTTGTGCTGCACAAGCAGGCAAGCTTGTTACTTTTGGTGTAGTACCGACTGCGCCTGAAACGGGTTATGGCTACATTGAAAAAGGAAAAAAATATAAAGAAGATACCTGTCTTGTACAAGGTTTTATAGAAAAGCCAAATTTAGATAAAGCCGTGCAATTCTTAGAAAGCCAGAATTATCTTTGGAACAGTGGTATGTTTTTATTCCAAGCCAAAGTATATTTAGAGCAGTTGCAGACTTTTGCACCTGAAATCTATCAGGCAACACAACGGTCTTTTCAGCATCGAATGACAGATATTGATTTTATCAGACCACAAATAGCAAGTTTTGAAAAAAGCCCGAGTGATTCTATTGATTATGCGGTTATGGAAAAAACAACAGATGCGGTGGTTGTGCCCTTGCAAAGTGCTTGGAAAGATGTCGGTGCTTGGGATGCCTTGGCTGAAATATACCCACAAGATACCGATGGTAATGCCTGCCAAGGCGATGTGCTGGCTGTTGAGACTAAGAATTGTTTATTACAGTCTAAGCAGCGTTTAGTGGTTGCTGTTGGTGTTGAAAACTTGATTATTATTGAAACACCTGATGTGGTATTGGTTTTAAATAAAGCGCACAGTCAATCCATCAAGACAGTAGTATCTCAGCTGAAAATACAAAACCGCAAAGAAGTATTTCAGCATCAGCGTACGCATCGTCCTTGGGGATGTTTTGAGTCGATTGATAATGGTGAACGTTTTCAAGTAAAACATATTACCGTGAATGTCGGTGGTAAATTATCATTGCAGCGCCATCATCATCGTTCTGAGCATTGGGTTGTTGTCAAAGGTACTGCCAAAGTAACGCGTGGCGAAGAAGCCTTTTTGCTTTCAGAAAACCAATCTACTTATATTCCTACCGGTGTTATGCATCGTTTAGAAAATGTTGGCAAAATTCCACTTGAAATCATAGAAGTACAGTCTGGTGCTTATTTGGGTGAAGATGATATTGAGCGTTTTCATGATCAATATGGTAGAGAAGAAGTTAAAATGCCTATTGATGAAATAAGTGTAGAGTAATCTATTTAAATACTTCATTCGTGCCGTAGCTTGCCTGCGGCCAAAATATTGAATTCCCACCAATTAACAGAAAATTTCAACCACTGGTCTCTTTTTATAGCGATAAACTTGTTTAACTAGCTTAATGGTATTAAAGTGCTCTGAAACCACTAATTCATTCATCACTTTATAGGTACAAATATGCTAGATTTTTTTAAAACAAAAGCTTTCCATGATACTTGTGAAAATTATTGTCCAGATGCTGTATATGACTATTTAAGAGGCCAAGGCTGGTGGGAGCATCTATTCTATAAAGACTTTAGTGAACAATTAATGGATTATGTTCGAGAAAATCCAGCAACATCGGCGCTTGTGGCAGCAACTTTAATCGGTAGTACGGTTGTTGGCTCTGCCTTTGCTGTTCAAAAAATTAAGGCTAAAACAGCATCTGATTTAAATGTAGCAGATGAGATTAAGGTTGTTAGCGAAGATGAGAATAGCGTGCTTGGAGATTTAGATCATACTGATACAGGTACAGGAAGCTCTGTTGAAGAAGAACAAGAAATGAAAGATCCTATTGTTCAGCCTAAAAAATTACCTGTGGCTACAATTTTGAGTAAAGTATTTGATTATTTAAAAGCAAATACTGGTGAGCATCATTCTTCCATTGCGGATGCACTTGGAATTTCTCAAGAGAATGTTGCTAGGCTTAAGCAGTTGCCAGGTTTTCCTAAGTCTAAAGTGCTTTATGGACAGCAAGTAATTCAGCGCTCTGCGGCAGATGCTTTAGCATTATTAGGTTTGCCTAGAGATGGTTCATATCCTAAAGATGACGCGCATTATCTTGCGCTTGCAGAAGCAATTGGTATGCCTTCTCCTAAAGAAGATAATGGTGCGCGTGTAAAAGTTACTTTTTAAGATAAAGTAAAAGTCGATTAAAATGCTAAAAAGCCCGATAAATATCGGGCTTTTTTTTTCTCTCAGAATTGTTTGTATAGAGTAAATATTGTGGCCGCCGTTCAGTATACGCTGTTATTTTAGTGATTTTAATACATGTATTCTGTCAGTAATGACTAAAAAATAAGCGAAAAACAGCTTAAAAATAGGGATTTTTACCACCTATAAGAAAAGCGCTACCACTTATCTCAATTGACCTGTATTTGATTGCCAACTAACAAAATATCATTATACTTAGCCTTGTCTCTTAAATAATTTTTCAACCACAACTCGGAGTATATATTATGTTAGATTTCATCAAAGGCGTAACTTGTTCAACAGCTGGTTACAATTGCCCAGTAGTAGAAGAAGTTTGCAAGAGTGTTTATGAGTGCTATGTTGCTCCTTACTTAACTTCAATCGCTGCAATTGCTGGTGGTACAGCTTTAGTTGCTGGTGGTGTTGCTGCATACATGAACAAAGATGCAATTCTTGGTAAATCTGAAAAAGCTGAAGGTTCTGAGGAAATTTCTTCTGTTCAAAACCCTGAAACAAAAGCTGAAACAACAGGCCCACGTCGTTCAGCACGTTTAGCTTCTAAGTACAGCAAATAATACTAAAGAGAAATCTTTAATATGGAAAAAGCAGGCGAAAGCCTGCTTTTTTTTGTCTGTTGTTTTTTGTTTGCTTGACCTATGATAAACAGCGCTGAACCTTAAGTGCCTAGGAAAGTTATGTGCCCATTTTCTGCCATTACAATCTGAATAATACTCACGAATTAAGATTCGTCGTTGCGAGCAAAAGACGCAGGAGAAATGTGAAATAAGAGATAAACGATAACGTCTTTTGCGTGGCAATCTATCTTGAAATCTTTCTTACAGCGTGCTCTTTAAAGACCTCAAGATAGATTGCTTCGTCGCTACGCTTCTCGCAAAGACGAGAAGATGTTGTGCCATGCTTAAATGCCTTATAGAGATTCTTCTCTTTATCTTTTTCAAAAAAGCAAATAATAAGTGTCTAAAACAGTGACGAGAAATAATTTTTTATCAATTTTTTCAGCAATTATTCCGCTTAACCGCACAATAAGTCCCTTCATCTTAAACAGAAGTTATTCGATTGACCAATAATAAAATCTGCTTATAATCGTCTTCATTGAAGTGATTTTTTTTTAATAATTGAGAGGAACCGAGACCATGTTAGATTTCATCAACCCAGTAAAAATTTACCAAACTATGTTCGGTAGCAGCAGTGTACCTGAACCTATTTGTGAAACAGCAGATTTACTTTGCAGAACCTTAGAAGGTTATGGCTTTGAATTACATTCGCCAGAAATGCTCGTTAATACAGCACAAGGGTTATCTGATATGACTGGCATGTCTGAAGGCGCATCTTATTTAACCGTTGCTGCAGGCACACTTGCAAGCACTGTTGCTGCTATTTATGGTGTTACTGCTGCTGTAAAAAATATTATGAAGCCTAGTGATGAAAAAATCACTGTTAAGCCTTTGGCTGAAGATCTAGATTCTATTAAGCCTGTTAGTTTGATTGGGCCAAGCATTGAAGCTAAGAAAGAACAACCAAAGCCTTTTATATTTAGTGGTGGCGCAAGCAGCAGTTCGCATGTTGATGAAACACCTGTTGTTGTTAGCTTGAAGCCTTCTCATGCAGAATTGGTTGCCAAATATGTTAATGAAGCTCACAAACAGGCTGTTGCTAAAATGACAGGCGCTGTATTGGCAGCATTTAACGAATTGAGTCCCCAAACAGTTGTTGCCTTTGGAGACCAATCAAAAAACGCAGCTTCGAATATTTTAAAATTCAATAAATTATCAGAAGATAAAAAGATTGAGATGCTTGGTAATATGGAAAGAATGGTTCAAGCACAAATACAGAAGAAAACTTCTAGTAAACTACAATAATCCTTTGATTCATTGTGTCATAAAAAAAGCGAGGGTAACCTCGCTTTTTTTATTTCTAATTTTCACTTTAAAAAAATTAATGCAAAGCATTACTGGGTGGATAATGAGTGATGCGTAAATTGGGATCAACCGAGTCATCAATGGTAAAGCAGGTAATGACAGGTGGCATTGGGTAATTGCTAGAGAGATCGGCAATATGCGGACCTTCAGCGCTTTCTGTTGTGTTTGTTTCTAGCCTCATATCACTAAGAGCATCTCTTTTTTGCGTTGCTTTTGTTTCTTGTTCTTCTTTTTTAATCATTTCTTCTAATTCTTCCAAGGGTATGAGCGATAATGTTTCATACTCTTGCCAAGGTGAATGCACAGTTGTTTTCTTTACATCACTACTAGAAAGTGTTTTTAACCAAGTTTTTAGCATATCAATAAATTTGTGTTTCATGATGGGGACACCTAACGACATCAGAAAGTTGAAAAAGAGCGTATTTGGTTATTAAACTAAATACTAAAAATGAAGTCAATGCTGAGGTTTTTTGCTGTAAAGACAAGGCGCTATGTGTTTTGGTTGGTATAGCTAAACAAAGGTGATACTTCACGAAGCTTTAAGGATATGATCTTATTCAATATTCGCAAAAATACTGAAATTAAAGTAGGTATTATATATATGCTTGTTGTACATGAAAAAAACTTTAAAAAAACCAATAACCGTACTTATGTGCCAGATGGTAGGCTTTTAACAAAAACACATGATAAAAATAAATATCCAAAGAATAACGAGAAATAAGCAGGCTGGGAAAAATGCATAGCTTTGGGATCTTAAGGCTGATCAGCTTATAGTTATATAACACTAACCAAAGTGACAGTGTTATGAAAAGAGTGCCGTAGGTAAATACGGTGGTTCGAAAGAGATTGAATACCAATGCTTGCCAAAACATGTGCAAGCCTAAGGCCAAGGCAAGCCAGAGACCTGCTAAAGGTACTTTCTCTTTTAGCCAATGTGCAGTAATCGCAATGATAATACCCAGTGTGCCGTACTCTACATAAGGATAGAGAACAGAGTTTGCTGCAATCAAAGCAACCATCAAACCTATAGACACGAAAACAGGAAGCTTGGTTGTCGGAATATACAGCAAGATTAAATAAGCAAAGATAAAGGTGTAAAGTATATTAATCCAGAAGGTGTGACCAAACAGTAAACCCGTTAATGATAAGATGCCGCCATAGATGAGTAGGCTTGGTTTACAATTTACTTTTCCCGTATAACCAATCAAAAAATAAAAAAGAGGGGCAGCACTTCTACCTATCAAGCGCATGACACTGTTATTGTCAAAAAGGTAGTAACCTATATGATCGATAAACATCAAAGTAATCGCAGCTATTTTGAGTGCATCGTGACTATTAACAGACTTGCCATACTTGTATACATTAGATAGCCAGGTATTTGCTGCGTTATTATTTTTTGTTTGCGTATTCATCAGAAGCGTTTAACACCTTATTTATTTTTGAGACAGCTTCTAGTTATAGATAGAAAGGTGGCAAGGCTTTACTGAATATAAACTGTTTTAATATTGCAGAATTCTCGTATACCACAATGCGCCAACTCTCTGCCATAGCCACTTTGTTTTATGCCACCAAAAGGTAAGCGGGGATCAGAGCGCACAAAATCATTGACAAAGCAGTTGCCATATTGAAGTTCATACTCGGCAATATGTTGTCCCTTTGCAATATCTTTTGTAAAAACAGCGCTTCCTAGACCAAAATGACTGGCATTGGCAATTTCAATCGCTTCTTTTTGCGTTTTGACTTTAATGATACTGGCAACAGGGCCAAATAATTCTTCTTCAAAGGCAGGCATGCCAGGTTTTACATTGCTCAGTACAGTGGCAGGATAATAGGCGCCCACATTATCTGGAAGTTCGCCCCCTAATAGACAGTTTGCACCTAGTTGAATAGAGCGGGTCACTTGTTTGTGTAATTCATCACGTAATGCATGTGTTGCCATTGGGCCAATATGCGTTTGCGTTGAAAAGGGATCACCCATTCGGATAGCGCGCATTTTATCTACAAATAAACTGACAAACTGTTCATAAACAGATTCCATTACTAAAAAGCGCTTCGCTGCAATGCAACTCTGCCCTGCATTTAAGGTTCTACTTTGTACACAGAGTTTAGCAGCACTTTCTAAATCCGCATCCTCTAAAATGAGATAAGGATCGCTGCCGCCTAATTCTAATACAGATTTTTTAATATATTTTCCACACAATTGAGCAACACTGCTACCAGCCTGTGTGCTGCCAGTGAGCGTAACCGCTTGAACCAAGGGATGCGCAATGATGGGTTCTATATCTGCTGATTTTACCAATAATGATTGAAAACTATGTTCTAAAAAACCAGCATCCATAAATATTTTTTCAATAGCGACAGAACAACCTGATACATTAGAAGCATGTTTTAAAAGCGCAGTATTGCCGGCCATGAGGGTGGGAGCAGCGAAACGAAATACCTGCCAATATGGAAAATTCCAAGGCATAATCGATAAAATAACGCCTAAAGGCTGGTAGCTGATATAACTTTTTTGTGCTGCCGTTGAGATATTTTCGTTTTGCAATAGCGTAGCACCGTGCTCTGCATAATAATCGCAACACACAGCACACTTTTCAATTTCTGCCAGCGCTTCTTTAAATGATTTTCCCATTTCTTGGCTAATCATCGTAGCATGTTCTATTGCGTTATCTCTGAGTATTGTTGCTGCTTTTTTGAGGCAGCTTGCACGTTGCTCAAAAGAATAGTTGCGCCATGTTTTAAAGGCATTGTGTGCATTGAGAATTGCATTTTCTATTTCTGCATTTGTATGTGCTTGAAAAATGCAGATGAGTTCGGCGCTAACGGGGCTGATACTTTTCATAGAGTTCTCATTTATATAAAAAACAAGCTGGATATAGAAACAATTTTTATTTTAAGCATAATTTTATTATGTGTACATGCGACAAAATAGCATTTTAATGCTTTGAATTCTATATAAAATATATTTTAGTAAATTAACTTGAAAATGTAATAAACTATATTATAAGTACCATAATTAACTTAAGTGTGTATATATGGCATTATCAGGTATCAGAGATCTAGCAACCAACCTAAGACAAGGTATTAGTGCATTAGGTTCTGGTAATGTTGCCAGTGCTTCGGGTAGCTTAGGTGCTGCCTTTGGTAATATTTTTCATTTTGTTGGTGCAGGCATGTTTGCCTATTCTATGGTAGAAACACTGCGTAACAAAGAATTATCCTGGTATGAGAAGTTGTTTCCCGCCACCTTGTTTGGTATTTCTGCTGCGTTATCTATTGCAACAGGTGTGACCATGGCGCTTGCCTTGGCGGCAGCAGTGCCTATTTTGGCATTTGTCGGTTCAACGGTTACATTGGTACGAAACATTTCTGTATATTTCTCGGAGAAATGGGAAAAAAGACGTATTAAAAAAGACTTTAAAAATAAAGAAAAAATAGAAAATCTGATAGATAAATTGGGTATTCCTAAAGATTTACAAGCTGAATATGAGAAATTTGAAAAGGCAACTTCACTTCTAAAGGCACATCGTCATTTACCTCAAAAACTATTTGAGTCGGAACCTGATGACATTGAGAAAATGTGCAAAATTGCAAATATAGACGAGAAAACAATTAAGACATTTCAAGAAGCAAGCCAAATACGAAAAAGAATTGCTGCAGCACAATTGCCAGAAAGCCTACGAAATGAAATAAAAGACATCCTCATTTATAGAAAAGATAAAAAGCATATGTCTGAGAGACAAATGCGAGATGTGATGGTTCGTGTTATCAATCACTCGATCAATAGAAACCAAGCACAACAAGAAAAAATTCGTGGCATCATGTCTGTGATTCCACATGCTTCAAAAGAAAGTTTTGAAAATACGCTTGATTTGCTTTCTTTGCCTGCAGATAAGTTAGAACAGCATCGAGAGTTTTTAAATGATGCACATTTGCAAAATGAGATCATGATGATGTTGGTTGGAAAAAATCTATCATTGGATTGGTTGAAACAACCACAGGTTGATTTTGAAAAAGAGCTGTTGGATAAAGGTTTTGATAAAGCTCAAATAGCAGTATTACGACATGCACATGATCAATACCAACTGGTAGAGCAATATCGTTTGCCGGATGAACTCAAAGCAGAATTAAAAATATATTTAGAAAGTTTGACAAATTTAAATACACCAGAAGAGAAACAAAAAGCTGGAGACTTTGTTGTAAAATTTGCAGATTATTTTATCAATTCTCCTAAAGCAGATAAATCTTCATTAATGTACACGCTTGTTTTTGAGTCTCCAGATATTAAATTTACAAATATTGGCGATTGGATGACAAAAGCAACAAAATGGCGCCAAGAAAATACTGAAAAGCAGTTTAAAGAAGATTATGGCGAAGTAATGGATTTGTTCAAAAGAAGGCAACGACTACATACTTTGTCAGAAAGTGCTGGTGATCGTTTAAAGATTATTGGTTGGAACGTTGTTGCCGTCTTATTGAGTGCAGTTGCGACCTTTGTGCCAATGATTATGCTGGCTACCCCTGCTGCACCTGCGGCTGTGCCCGTATATGGTGCTTTAAGTGCCGTTGCTGCTTTGCCTGCTGCTGTTGCTGCATTTAAAGGCACAAAACTTGCCTGGAAAGGCTATAAGTTAAACAAGAAAGTGGAAAATGTTCAGGGGCAAGTAGAATATGCTGTTTCTCCCAATGTAGAAGAGGTTGTTGAGAAGAAAAAGCGAGCTGCCGTTGAAGAGCCTGGGTTGTTCAAGCGTGCTGCGAATGCCATTGGTTCTTTCTTTTCTGGTCTTTTGGGGAAAAAGAAAGAAATGGAGATATCTGTACCTATGCATCCAAAAGTAGAGACAGATGTAGGTGTTGTTAGACAGCCAGAATCAGATGAGGCTGATTTAGCCTCTTTGGAAAAAGAGACGCAGACAGTGGCTGAGACGGAAGAAGTAGAGAGTGGCCCCAGAAATATGCGTTCTTCTTTAACAACGCATTTTGAAACAGTTGCCAACAAAGATTCTGATTCACCTGTATCTGAAGAGGGCATAGAAGATAAAGCCACCAATGAACGTTTAGAGCAAGAGGGCTTGGAGTCATCCAAATACTCTAGCAAACCTTAAAAAAGCTTGATGCCTAGCCTAATTGCACTGCTAGACAAATTGACACAAATAACTATATTAGCTATGATCATCAATTGGGGGCGACCAGGCTTCGACGGGGTACTTGAAACTTAAGGTGCATGTCGAGCAGGCAATTAATCTCGTTAAACTTAACTGCAATCGTCATAATTGCAAACGACGAAAACTACGCAATCGCTGCTTAAGCGATAGCCTCTCTCCTAGCCGGGCTTGTACGGTTAGACAGGGGGTAACTTTTACAAGATCGCCAATGGCTTTGTTTCGAAGTCCTTGGTTAAAACTCAGAGACTCGCTGTTTGCACCCTGCTAGATCGGGTGTAGCCAGTTAAAATAATGGTCTAGATAAACATGTAGACCCTTCAGCGTAGATGCTTCGGACGCGGGTTCGATTCCCGCCGCCTCCACAAATTACAAATTATAGATTCAACGAGAACCCAGAATGAACTTAAAAGCCTGTAATCTTAGAAGATTGCGGGTTTTTTTGGGTCATCCCTACTTAAGGGGGCACTTCAGTTTAGGAACATAGCACTTTAACTCTTAATCTATAATTTTCAAAATTTCTAAATCCATATGCTCTTCTTTGAATGAGCTTCATCTTTCGATGGAAGCCTTCTGTGATGCCATTGTTCTTTGTGAATCGCCACATTCTTACTATTTCCTCTCTCCATTTAAATAGGGTCTTCCCGAGCTTAACAAGCGGTAAGAAGATGGCAGCTTTGAGCTGTTTAACCATATCAAGGAAAATAGGGATTAGATTTTTGCATTCCTTTGCCTTGCGATGTTTATGTTTTAGAAGTGTAAAGAGTCGCTCTTTAAACTGATAAAGCGCCTGTATGGCCGGATGTTCATCTAAGAACTGTTTAAGTTTAAGCTTCTTGGTTTCGGTTAGATGCTCAGGACGCGTTCTAAACATAGCCAGTATTCCTCTGTGGTACTTCATTTGTGGATGGATGCTGTGACAGGTTTTCATAAAAGCCTGTTCAATCAGTCTTAGTACATGAAACCTATCCGTTACAATTAAGGCTTTAGGGAAGTGCTTCTTAATGAGGTTTCGATAAGTAACACTTAAATCAATACAAGCTATTTTGACGCGTTCTCTGCCTGGTAATTGGTTAATGAAAGGCAATAAATCAGAGCCACTTTTGCCTTTAACGATATCAAAGATACGGTGGTTTTTTAGATCACAAAAAGTAGTGGCAAATCGTTGTTTTTTAGAAAAGAAGTGTTCATCAATCCCAAGTATTTTAGGCCAGTGTTGGGCTTTAATATTCTGAGCACGCAATAAATAATGTTGCTGGTACCATCGTTCAATGGTGGATTTACCGAGCTTTAATTGCTTGGCTAAATCTAATTGAGAGACCCCTTGTGTATGTTGTTCAAAGACCTGGGCTTTTAATCTTTCTGTAGCGCGTTGATGTTTTAAGATACCGGGAAAGCGTTGATTAAAATAACGCTTACAAGCATAACAATAAAACTTATGTGCTTTGAATCTAATGTAAGCACGACGTAGTCCAACGGATTCATGTTTTACCTCACGCATGAAGGAGTGCTTGATGCGTAATTTAGAGCCATCACAGAAAGGGCATTTGGGCTTCCGATTATAAGTAGTCTCAATAACTAAAGGTGAAGCATTTAAGACTTTCCTAATTGTAAAACCAGGCAAAAATAAAATAAGATTGGTACGGGGCATCTTTAACCTCATTTTGCTAAATCTTTCACATACTTAGCTTAATACATTACGGTTAAAGTGCCCCCTTCTTTGGGGTTGAGCCGTTTTTTTATGCCAATAAGACTCTAAGACATTTCATAAAACCCTACTTTTTTGCCACTATTGCTGACTAACAGGTATCAATTTTATATCTAAAACGTTCAATTTCCAGTTTTGATAAGTTTAATTGCCTTATTTAGGTCTGCTGATGAAAAGTGTCTAAATTCGCTAGAACCAGGAAAGCTGCTTCTAAATGATACAGGTTCACCAAGCTTAAGAATTTTGCTTTCAATTTTCTTGGCCATTACAGTACCTACGTTTTCTAGAATAATTAACTCAGATATGAATCCAGCGACTTTGGCAACGTCATAAATTCTTTGAGCACCCAGATTTTCACTCGTGATGCCCACTTTATAAATGTCACCCTCCGCATGCCACAAATAAACTACATCTCTCGTATTATATCTATCTAAATATTCTAAATGCGCTGTAATATCATCTAGTATTCCAAACCGCCTGGCTGCTACATAGGCATTATTATTCTTTCTATAAAAGTCTCTTCTAGTTGAATATTTTAATGCTTCCTTAGCCAATAATTTCGGTGTCCAATTTACTCTTTCTGTGTATTTCATATGAGAGCAAACTTCATTTAAAATACTTCGGTTGATTGCTACCCCATAAGCTGTAGAAAATTTTTGGAATTCATTTCTGGTTTCATACTTTTGAGCCTCTTGAGCTATCTCTTCATTTGACCAGTATTTGATTTTAAACTCCATATGATTGCATACTTTATCCAGAATATTTCTTCTTTGGGCTGCTACATATGCTAAAGGACTTGATTCTTTAAAGTTACTTCGTGATTTAAACTTAGCTGCCTCTTCAAGAATCATTTCGTCAGTCCATTTAATATGCAGTACATCCATGTGTGAACATATCTCATCTAAAATTCCACTTTTCCAGGCGGCTTTGTAAGCGCCAAGGCTATTGGTACGAAATTCTGATTTCATTGTAAATTTAGAGGCTTCATCTCTTATTTTCTCATCTGTCCATTTTGGATGCAGGTTATCCATATGAGTACAGATTTGATCTATAAGCCCTCGGTTATGAGCTGCTTGATATGCACCGTTAGAACCTTTTTTGAAATCATATTTAGATTGATATTTCTTTGCTTCAGTTGCCAACATTTTATCAGACCAAGACATACGGGCTGGGCACATATGAGAACAAATTTTTTCTATAATGCCTCGGTATTTGGCTGCGGCATAAGTTAAGCTGCTCTTGGCACGAAACTCCTGTTTTGTCTGGTATTTTCTGGCTTCTTCAACCAGCTTTTCATATGTCCATTTGGTGTATGCCATAGGTATACTTATCCGATTTTTTATATTGATGCATCTAAAAAAAGCACTATATCTCAGCAGGTGTCCAAAGTACTAAAGCTATTCAGTATGTTGTTTGGTATGTTGAGAAAGGGGGGTATGTATTTGAGTGCCAAATATGCTGAAAAGCAAAATCGAGAACTTAATGAATTTCTTAAGCGCGCTGAAAAAAACTTCAAAAAGCGAAATGAAATTAAAGAGGTGAAATTTAAGGTTGGTTTTAATGAATGGCGAATTGATAATTTCGAATTAGTGAAACAGCTTCTTTTAAGTGCTGACCCTATGGTTCAGCTCCCGGAAGGGTGTTTAATGGACGAATATCCAAAGTTTTTGGGGTAGATTCCGATTAATTCACCTTCTTGGTTGGATTACCTGGATAAATTGTCGTTCAACTGTGTACTTTGTGTGAAGAGACGCATGGAAGTGCACTAATCTTGCTGCAACCTATCATTTTTTGAAGTTATTTATATAAATATATTGGTATTTAAGTAACAGGAAATTCCGACGAAAGGTTGTGGATATACGTATATACTATAACCTATACTATCTATATACTTATGAGGAGTGTAAAAGATGAAAATGCATAAGGTTTTGATCTCTATGCCAGAGGATGTATACGTGCGTATGCGCGCAAGCATTCCTGAGAGACAGAGAAGCAAGGTTTTTACAAGGCTTATAGAGTCAGAATTAGCAAAACAGGAAGAAGCGATTTATCAAGCAGCACTTGCGCTTGAAAAAGATGCGGCAGCTTTAATTGAAGTTATGGAAATTAATAAAGCTTTTGCTAATGATGGCTTAGAAAATGATGTTTTTGATGAATCCGTTTTTCAAGAACAGGATCCAAATGCTAAGTCAAGGGGCTAAAAGATGCACCAAAGAGGTGAGGTTTATTGGGTAGAAGAGTTGGAAAATTCCGGTTCAGAAATTCGCAAAAAAAGGCCATGGGTTATCATGGGAATTAACGCAATCAATCGCGCTCGAAGCACTATAATAGCAATACCTTTATCGACCTCAGCTTCAGAGCGGCCACCGCTGAGTGTTAAAGTTTCGATGAAGGGGCAGCGTGTTGTTGCTATTTGTGACCAAATACGCGCCATTGATAAAACGAGATTTTTAAATAAGGTTGATAAACTTTCAACTCTTGATATTAGCCTAATTGAAGAAAATTTAACGAAAATTCTGGGGCTTGGATAACCATTCAGACATTTCGCAATAAAAAGAAAAAAATCTCATTAAAGTAGTAAAGAGGTGACGCGGAATGAATCAACAAATGATTTATATTTCGTTGGGATTGTTGATTATTGGTTTAAGTGGCCCGATATTGAGGTTTGCTAAATATCTTCTTTATTTGCGTCGAGTAACTTCATTTAAAGCGAAATTAGAAAATTTCTCCGAAATGGAAGAAAAGATTTCAGTCAATATTAAACCCACCTTTATATTATCTCCAAGAGAGGCACAATATTGTTTACAATTAAAATGCAAGAAAGAATACGGTGTTCAATATGAATCACTTCGCACTCAAGTCGCCGAAGAAATACCTGGAATATGTTTTGTAGCAAGCCAAATCGCAATAAATACTTCACGACAATCATACCTTGCGCTAGCTGTAGGAGGACCAATAATAGGTATATGTATTTTTGGTAGCGCTCTTGAAGATCTGGGGCATGTAGAAACAAAATGGCAAACAAGATTTGATACGTTAGATAAAATGATAGGGATATTAAAAACTGCTCGCGCTTCAAGTTTTATTCAAATTTTTGATCCTCGCTCATGGTTGACCTCGATATTGAGAATACCATTTTATCTTTTAAAAGCGACCGGATTTAATATCGAAAAAATTGAAGATTCTCTCTTGGGGCATCTGTTCAAAGCTGCATTTCTAATCGCAATCATTATGGTGCTATTAAAACTAGGATTTACAACGAAAGATATCAGCGGATTCCATCTGTAACTAATTCTTAATTGCTTCATCTTCTTTCATGATAAGTCTGTGATGTTGATATAAGGCGTTGCATACTTGCTTTATTGTAAGCAAATCACAAAAATTATTTAAGAGTTTTGAAGTTATCTTTTAAATTCAATTGGTATAATAATTCATTCTTTGTTGGCAAATGTTCACTAAGCTAATATGAATCGCTTAGGATGAAATAATATTCATGGTTATCAAGCACGAATTTAGCAATCAAGAATCTACTAATGTGTTTTTATATATGATAAAAAGCAATCTAACGCAAAGCTAACAAAGTAGGTGCCAAATTTAAAAAAATAGATTTTGTAATCAAGATTACAGGTAACTAAGTGCTTTGGTTCGCCATCTCTTTTGCGATTGCTTTAGCCAATTCAGCCACTCCATTAGTATTCATCTTATTAGCGCGTGGTTGTTTTAACTGTTTCAAAATATCTGTCTGTCTGCTCTCTTGCACTTCGCCATAGCTATAAAATGTAGTCAGTACGCCCTCATAGCCTAGATTTTGGCTCCATGCTTTAAATTCCTCAGCGGACTGGCATAAGCTTTCATCTAAAGCTGCTAAGGTATTCCGAAAACTATGGAGGTTAAAATAAGGCATATTTTCTAATTCAAAAGCATCTTTAAAATATGTTTAGCAAATAATGCCTGTAAATCTGGTATCGCTTGATTATTTTTAGGGGCGTATATGTCTAGCGAACCTTCCGCCTCACAGTATACAAATATAATCTCAAATGCTGGGTTATGCGCTTGGTTTGTTAAAGTACCACAAACCCATTCAATGGTGGTTTGTCCAAAGTCCTCTGGATGAACAAAGAGATATTCTTTTTGATTGCGGTGATAGGACTCAACAATACAATTTTTACCCCTTCCTTACCTGAAAAATAGGCACTAATTGCTTCGGCAAAAGCGTCGGTATCATCATTTTCAAGGTGTGGTGGTAAATTGAGGAAATCGTTACGTTTCTTCCAAAACGACGCGCTTACATTATCGGCATGCAAAAACCTCACTGCGCCCCGCCAATATTTAGGTTTACTGAGAAATGCCCAAATAGCTTTGGCATGAAAACCATCTATAGCGGCAATTTCCTCAATAAAAGCATCGTCATTATGAAAGCTTGCCTCGTCAACTAAGGCTAAAATACCCCCTTCACAGGCTAAGGCATTTATATCTTGAAACTCGGCCTCTATACCAGCAATTTGGTCAGGGGGTAGGTTGCTCAAGGCATTCTGCAAGATATCAACATCATGCTCCTGTAATTGGTTAACATTAACCTCAAGCTGTATGCCTTTAGCTTCAAAATATTTAGCCAGATATAAATTAGGTGTTTTTCTAAAGAATTGACGGTTAGAGTATTGAGCTGCCATGTTTTAACTTCCCTTTTTTGTACTGGTGTGTTCCTTTCACTGTGACTTGCCCGTTCATTAGCATGGGGAGGAGCCAGTCTCGGAGCTTTGATAATTCAAGATTCTCTTGATCCAAATTCTTAATTTGCTTTAATTGCGGCAATACAAAGCGATCAAATTTTTTCTGTAAAGCGAAGTCAGGAACTACGACTTTTATTGTTCTAAGAACATCTTGCCGAATACCAAAGACAGTACTCCCGCTTAAACTACCTAATATTTGAGAATAGCCATGTCCCTTTGAAAGCTCATAATATAGATATGTCGGAGCTAATAACGTTTGCTTAGCTCTTATTGCAAATAACCTCTGGCTCATACAGTAGTCAGTTTTACCATGGATAAAATAAAACTCGCCAGCAGGAGCTTCTGAGGTCATTAATATATCGCCATCTCTTAATTTTTCAGGCATCCATTTATCAAACATCGCTTGATCCACTTTGTTTGCTTTTTCAAGATTGCATAATTTTCCACCTTTAACTAGCTTTGCTGAAAGCGCAATAATACCATCTTCCCTTTCCGTCCAGTCACCACCCAATTTTCTAGGTGTTTTTCCGCGATGATCAAGGATAGCATCGACACACTGATTTAACTCTTTAACACCCCAGCCCTTAGGAATTTCACGCTTAAGCGCTTCATTGTAAACCATTTTGCCGCCAGCGGATTTATAAGGTTTGCCATTGGCACCAGGGAAGTCGAATTGTACAAACCAATAGTCGTAGATGAGCTTGGCCATGGCTTCTAGCTCGGTGTTGATTTTGTTGTTGAGAGCTATTTTGGAATCTAACAACGAAAGCACTTTTGCAATCTTTAACTGATCTATTTTTTCTGGGATTTTAACCTCTAAAAGATATGCAATACTCCTTGACAGACCAGGCACAGCACTATGAGTGTTCAATTTATCAAGCCCCAAGGTTCCAAGGAAGTAGTACCAGAAACACATATTATCTTTATTGGAATCGAGCAGTCTTAAGTAATAAGCAGTATCAGTTGGGGTGAAATGTTTTTTTGCATAGGTTATTTTACCAACACTACCTTTCCTTCCAATAATTACACCCGGGCCTTCAACTTTATATGAGTCTATATACCCTGTAATTCCATTAGAACCATAGACAGGATATTGACCAGTGTTTTCATCATTAACACGTACAGCATAACCATATTCGAAAGCAACACGCTTGGAAATAGACATTTTATTCATAGTTTAATCCTGATAACTGTTTCTTAATCACACGTTCCAGTTTTGTGGATTCTGAAAATAGCTTATCTAGGCAATTCGTAAAGTCATTCATTTTTGATTTGAATTCATCACAACTTATATCAACATGTTCAATCTTAACCTCAAAATACTGCCCTGCACTTAATGAATAATTTTTCGATGCAATATCTTCATAACTCACAACTACTGAAAAATCATCAACAGCTTCTTTATTATTAAACGTACTAATAATCTGGTCTTCTTCAGTATGTGATAAAACAGTTTTTTGATTTTTTCCATCTTTAACAGTAGTGCCTAGGTTTGAGGCATCAATAAGTACCACGTCTTCTTTATTAGTTTTGTCTATAAATAATATAGAAACATTGGTGCCAGTATTGGCAAATATATTTGAAGGCATACTCACCACCCCCGCTAGCATTTTCTCATTTACCAGCTTTTGACGTATTTTCATATCAATGCCACTTTGAGCAGTAATAAACCCTGTCGGAACAACAACGGCAGCTTTGCCCTTAGCTTTTAGCGAATAGATAATATGCTGTAGGAACATCAAATAAATTGCCATTGACTCTTTTTTCTTTTCGGGAATTTTCGGTACACCAGCAAAAAAACGGTCGTGATTTTCTTTGCTTTCTAGGTCTTTACTATAATCCGAAAAGTCGAGCTTAAAGGGTGGGTTCGAAACAATGTAATCAAATTGTTCTAGCTTGCCATTATCTTTTTTATGGTAAGGCTCTAGTATAGTATTACCTTTAATGATGTTGTGTATTGAGTGCACTAAATTATTAAGAATCAGGTTCAAACGCAATAAGCCCGATGATTTTTGTGAGATATCTTGCGAATAGATGGTGCATTTATCTTCGCCTATCTCATGAGCAAGATTCATTAATAAGGTGCCCGAGCCTGCTGATGGATCATAACAGGTCACATTCTGAACTTTTCGTCCATTCTTCTTTGGCACTAAACAACGCGCCATGATTTTAGCTACTGCGTGCGGGGTAAAGTACTCGGCATATTTACCACCACTGTTAGTGTTGTAGTCTTTAATTAGATATTCAAAAATAGTGGCGTAAAAATCAAATTTCTCGTTGAAAATATGTTCAAAGCTAAAGCCTGTGAGCTTATTCACAATGGCTTTACAAAAATCATCACGTTTATCAGTGACATATTTACTTAGATTTTCGAATAGAACGATCTTTTCACCACCGCCGGTAAGCACTGAGAAGATATCGCTGTTATCACGAGCAATATCAACTAGGGTGCTATCGAAAATGTCGGCAAAATTTGGTTCGTTCTGCCTAGCAAATAGCGTTGAAATATAGTGATCTTTCTTGATGTGAGCAGTACTCTCCTTTAGCTGCATCTTTAGCATTTCATATTCATCATCGCTTAATTTGTTAAGCGCGGCTTCCCAATTTTTGGCATTACCGATTCTTTTGTCTAATTGTTTTATTTCATAGACAAACTTATCGTTCAGAAATTTATATAAAAATACCTGCGTGATGATTTTAAATTCATTGCCGTCGTTACCTAAGCCATAGTTAGCGCAGACGCTTTTTAAGTCATCAATCAGTTTTTTAGTTTGTTGTGCAAATTGCTGTGTCGTCGTCATTATTTACTCGTTATTATTTTTTAGGTTATAGGCGAGCCGTTGCCGCTCTCCCGTAGTATTCGTTCATGTATTCTTTTACAACTAAGCCGTTGATGCGTTTGGTTGCGACGGCAGTTAAGGGAATGTGATGTTTGTTTTTAAATTGGTCGATAACAATACGCGTAACCATTTTTTCAACAAAGCTTTCATTTTCTAACATTTTTGCATTTTGCTGTATTTGATTATCTACTTCAGTTTTTAAGCCTTTAAGAGCATCAAAAAGTTTGCTTTCGCTATCGGTTAAGGGGTCTTTTTCCATTAGGCGTTTATGTAAACGGGCATATTTTTCATCGTTATCATATTTGGCTCTTAATAGCTGGTTTTTACGTTCCAGTTCTTTTGCTCGATTATATATATCGTTCAAAGCTTTAATGTTGCTTTCCATCTGCTCTTTGCTGATCTCGCTTAAGTTCTTCTTTTTGAACAAGCGTTCAAGCTCTTCCTTTAGAGAAATGAACTCTAGATCTTGCTGATCGAAATTATCACCTAGGCCCTCACGTGTTCTTTGAAGAACGTCTTTTAGCTCATCGGCTAATACCATCTCTGCTTCATTGACTTTGGTAAAAGAAAAGATAACGTCTTCTAGTGCAACATTAAGCAAGTTTGAAGCATCAACATTGTTTTCTAGAGCTTCTTTGGTATTGATAAGGGCTAGGCGTCTATCTGCCTCTCTTGATAATATATTGAGTATTTTAAAATCCAGCCTTTCAAGCATTTCAAAATCGCCAGACAAACGGATAAGATTATACAGGCTTTTAGCGTTGTTTAAGGCATGAGTGATTTTTAACATTTCATAACGAGAATTAATTTGTGAAATTTGACTCGAAAACATCTCAGCATTTGTAGTGTCAAAATGAAACAAGACTTCTTTGATCTCTTGTATTTCTTTTAGAATTTCTTCTTGTGATTTGAACAGGTTGGTATAGTGTTCTATTTCATCGCCTAATTCAGACTGCAATTCTTTAAAGTAATCTCTGTTAGTTTTTTCAAATTCACTTTCTATGTCTGCAAAATCTACCACATAACCATAGTTAAAATTTTGATAGGGTCGGTTCACACGGGTAAGGGCTTGCAGTAGGTTATGAGCTTTAATAACCCGTCCTATGAAAAGCTTTTTAAGCCGTGGAGCATCGAAGCCGGTAAGTAACATATTAAATACGAACAAGAAGTCAATTTTACCTTCTTTGAAATCTTCGACTAATTGTTTGCGTTCATCTTTAGTGCCAATATCGTGCAGAATAACTGCGGCGCTATTAACCTGGCTATTTAGTTTGTGCTTAGTACTATATGGGGTTGTTTGCTCCTGCTCTCCTAACCCTTCTGGCTTAGCGTATTGCGCTTGAAAGATGTCGTACATCATTTTAGCTTGTTCCGAAGAATCACAGACCACCATGCCGCCTATGGTATTATCGTTCATGGATATACGTGCTTGTTCAAAGTCCTTGATGATGTAATCCAGCATTGGTTCGACAAATTTCTTGTGTGCGTAAACTAATTTTTTATTGCCACTGCCTTTTAGAATCTCTGTTTCTTCATAAATGGCAGCGAGTGTATTTTGCAAGTTGATCTTATAGCTTGTTTCAATATCTTCACGGATTAAACGCAGAGTATAACCATCTTTAATGGATGCGTTGTAATAGTATTTGTGCATATATCCGCCAAACAACAATTTAGAATTGTATTCCTCTCCCAATAGCGGTGTACCGGTTAAACCAAGTTTGATCGCGTCGCGGTCGGCTTGCTCCAAATTGGCTAAAAAACTGCCTTTTGGATTATAGCTGCGGTGTACCTCGTCTAAAAAGAATACCCGCTGAATATTAAGGTTGTAGTCAACATTTTTAATGACATCGGGATCATCTTTAAACTTATGAATATTGACGACGGTGATTTCAGCTTTACCGCTGTCATTGTGAATAGCGACAGTTTGTTTGATGTCTCTGGCAAAGGCCTCTTTCGAATCGATATTGTGTACGATTAATCCACGCGCTTTAAACTCTCTACTCGCTTGAATAAGCAGATCGAGTCTATCAACTATAAAATAAAACTTGGCGATGATGTTTTTATTTTGAAAGTAGTTTGAAAGGTATTTTACGTTGTAATAAGCAAGTGCAGTTTTACCGCTGCCCTGGGTGTGCCAGATGATTCCTTTTTTAACGCCCTCTAGGAGCTTTTGCTCTATTGCCTTTGTGGCGAAAATTTGTGGGTAGCGCATTATGTGCTTTTGTATACCCGACCGCTCTTTGACATAGGCGACACCAAATTCAAGTAAAAAAGCAATACGCTCACGCTGGAATAGCGAGGTGCAAATACGATTTGTTGGAGTATCTGGACGTTTATTTTTAGCAAACTCTGGCGATTGTTTTATGCTCAACAAGTTATTATCTTTGAGCACTGCGGTTTCTTCATCATCATCAACCACTGAAAGCAAAGCATTTAAGTCAAATACCTGCTCTTCACGGAAATAGTTTAATGTAGGCTTCTGATATGACGCGGTAGCATAAAACGCGCCCTCAATAGGGATGGGCGAGCTATCGTCATACTCCATATTATTAGAGAACACCATTAATTGAATAAGATTAACGAATTTTCTAAATTTCTTGTTTTGAAATCGAGTCTGAATCCGTTTGTGCTCTGCTAATATGCCATCTTGGTTATTTGGCCGCTTAACTTCTATAAACGCCAGCGGCAACCCATTAATCAGTAGAGTTATATCTGGTCGAAATTCATCATCATCTTTTTTATAAGGTAGCTCAGTGACAACATGAAAGGTGTTGTTATTAAAGTCTTCTAAATCGATGAGGCGTACACCAGATTTAGCTATGAGCTTTTCATAGAAGGCTTTGCCGAGGTCTTCGTTCTCTAGGGTAAGGGGGAGATATCAGATAGATATTGCTGGGCTTCTAAGTCGTTTATAGACGGATTGATGCGCTTTATGCTTTGTAAAAAGATGCCTATAAAGATGTTTGTTGATTCGTCCCAGGTGACCTTTGGGTCTTTTAGAGACAGATAGCCATAACCCAACCGCATTAAATGCAGGATTGTGGGTATCTTCACTCTTGAATCTTCGTTGAACTTCACCTTTTACAGTACCTCTTAGGGGTATTTAGCACCACCTAGAACACCTTAGACTAAATACTAAGTATATTACACGAGCTAACTAAAAAGGGACATATGGAAGCAAAAATCTAGCTTATTTTAGCTGTAAGTACACTATCTTAAACTGTATGACTTTTTGCTTTAGAAGTACCGATAGTAGTATCATTAAAACCATGATTTGATTAATTTATAATATATCAAAAAGATAGGCGCTTAAATCAATTCCCGCCGCTCTTTGGAGTCTTCCCTACTTTAGGGGGCACTTCAGTTTACGAACATAGCACTTTAACTCTTAATCTATAATTTTCAAAATTTCTAAATCCATATGCTCTTCTTTGAATGAGCTTCATCTTGCGATGGAATCCTTCGGTAATCCCATTGTTCTTTGTGAATCGCCACATTCTTACTATTTCCTCTCCCCATTTAAATAAGGTCTTCCCGAGCTTAACAAGCGGTAAGAAGATGGCTGCTTTGAGCTGTTTAACCATATCAAGGAAAATAGGGATTAGATTTTTGCATTCCTTTGCCTTGCGATGTTTATGTTTTAGAAGTGTAAAGAGCTGCTCCTTAACCTGATAAAGCGCCTGTATGGCAGGATGTTCATCTAAGAACTGTTTAAGTTTAAGCTTCTTGGTTTCGGTTAGATGCTCAGGACGCGTTCTAAACATAGCCAGTATTCCTCTGTGGTACTTCATTTGTGGATGGATACTGTGACAAGTTTTCATAAAAGCCTGTTCAATCAGTCTTAGTACATGAAACCTATCCGTTACAATTAAGGCTTTAGGGAAGTGCTTCTTAATGAGGTTTCGATAAGTAACACTTAAATCAATACAAGCTATTTTGACACGTTAATATTCTGAGCACGCAATAAATAATGCTAATGCTGCTGATACCATCTACTGAGCTTTTAAGCTTTCTGTAGCGCGTTGATATTTTAAGATGCCGGGAAAGCGTTGATTAAAATAACGCTTGCAAGCATAACAATAAAACTTATGTGCTTTGAATCTAATGTAGGCACGACGCAGACCAACGGATTCATGTTTTACCTCACGCATGAAGGAGTGCTTGATGCGTAATTTAGAGCCATCACAGAAAGGGCATTTGGGCTTCCAATTATAAGTAACTTAAATAACTAAATGTGAAGCATTTAAGACTTTCCTAATTGTAAAACCAGGAAAAAATAAAATAAGATTGGTACGGGGCATCTTTAACCTCATTTTGCTAGTATTTTCAAATGCTTAACTTAATACATTATGGTTAAAGTGCCCCCTTTAGTGGGGGTGAGCCGAATAATTGTAGATACACTTGATGGTTCCCAAATTATGAACTATTATATTAAAATAAATTTGAGAACTTGTGCTTCAATGAAGTTAGGATTGTTATGTTAAACAAGGAATTTCAAGGATGAATATAGCGGGTAAAAACCTCCTTGATGAATTCAAAAAAAAACATGCTGATGCAAGTAAATGGATAGATAACTGGGTGGCAGATGTTGAGGGCTCTACATGGAAAACACCCCAAGACATTAAAGATAAATATCGAAGCGTGGACTTCCTGAGTAACAATAAAGTAATTTTTGATGTGAAAGGTAATCGATACAGGCTAGAAGTTGTTGTTGCATATAATACTGGATCAGTTTTAGTGAAACGAATTGGCACGCATGCTGAATATGATAAATGGGAAAATTAAAGAGGCTAAATATGTTAATGCTCCCTATCCAAAATGAGGAACAACATAAAACGTACCTCAAAGAAATCGAATTGCTTATTGAAAATGATCCCATGGCAGATTCTCCCGAGGGAGAACGTCTTTCCTTACTCATGATTGCCGTAAAGGAATACGAAGCTCAGCATTTCTTTTTCGAAAAGCCTACCCCCATTGAAGCAATTCAATTTCGTATGGAAGAACAAAATCTGAAACAAAATGATTTAATACCCTATATCGGTAGCAAAAGTAAAGTTTCTGAAATACTATCTGGTAAAAGAAAACTAACCGTACCTATGATTCGTGCCCTTAATGAGTACCTTAAGATCCCAGCTGAAATATTAATTCAAGAATCAAATAAAAGAATTAATAAAATTGAGATGCATGATATGGAATTTTCTCAATTCCCATTTAAAGAAATGCTAGAAAGAAAATGGATTTCAGAAACAAAAGAAACCATTAAAACTACTCCTCAAAAAGTAGTTGAACACTTCTTACAACCTATAGGGGGACTTGCTCCTCAAAGTGTAATGTGGCGTAAATCATTCAATATAGAAAAAGAAGGAAAGTCTCATCTATATGGCCTTATTGCTTGGTCGGCACGTGTTATACTTTTGGCTGCACAAATAAAGGTTAGTGATTATGATCATAACCTAATTACAAAGGATTTTCTTAAAGAAATAGCGAAGCTAAGCCAGTATGAACAAGGTCCTTTACTCGCAATCGAAAAATTAGCAAAACATGGGATCAAATTAATTTTTCAAAAGCATTTATCAAAGACCCATCTTGATGGTGGATGCTTCTTAGATAAAGAAGGAAAACCCGTTATAGGAATAACGCTCCGATACGATCGAATTGACTATTTTTGGCATACCTTATTACATGAGCTTGCTCATATTTATAAGCACTTAAATAATAATGATGATATCTTTCTGGACGAATTTGATATTGAAGATAATAAAGATTTAAAGGAAAGAGAAGCAGATCTTATAGCTAAAGAATCATTTATTCCGAAAACAGTATGGAAGCGAAGCGATGCTTTTAACTTTCAGACTAACAAGTCAATTATTGAATTAGCAAGAACCCTCAGCATTCATCCTGCAATTGTTGCTGGGAGAATACGCTTTGAAACAAAGGATTACAACAAATTCACTGATCTTGTTGGTCAAGGAAAGGTAAGAAAATTAATTGAAGAGTATTATAATGAATGATTTTAAGCATTACACCCCGATTTTAGCTACCAAACAAGGTGAGCTAAACGCTATAAAAGCTTTATCGAAAGAAGCTCTTAAAAGGATCACTCCTTTTTTTGATATTCATAGATTATTTATACAAAAAGAAAAAAAACAAAAAACGCTTAAAGAGCATATCGACAAAATACTAAACAATTTAAAAAAATCATGGCCAAAAGACCAACTATTTTTCATAGATTGCACAAATTTTAATCTAGAGCATAGACTTGATGATGGCATTCATCCTCTTAAATATATCTGTGAACAATTATTAATGCATGGAATGCAATTTGTACCAACAATCGGTACGGATCGAGATCTTTGCTATATAGAAGAAATGAAAGCATTCTTAGATAATTACCCTAAACAGAATCTCTGCTTTCGCTTATTAAAAGAGGACTTTATTAACCCTGCTGAAACCAAAGAAGAAGTTAATATAATATTGTCTAAATTAGGAATTACTTCAAAGAGTTGTCATTTGATTATTGATTTTGGCTATGTGGCAGAAAATGATATTGATGTTCTAATCGAAGATCTATCTCAATTTAATCTCTATATGCCTTTTAATAATTGGCTCACTTTTACTATTGCATCAGGCAGCTTTCCAGCAGATATGTCAGGGATTCCTGTAAACTCGATCAAAACTATACCCCGAGTAGAATTTTCACTGTGGAAAGCCGTTCTTATGGCTTATCCTTTAATCGGTCGAGAACCACGATTTGGCGATTATAGTATTAATAACCCAAACAAAATTGAGATAGATCCTGCAAAAGTAAGAGGCTCAGGAAAAATAAGACAAACCGTGGAGAAAGAATGGCTTATCTTTAAGGGACATGGTCTTCATAAAGGAGAAAAATATCAGCAATACAGATCCTTATCAAAACAAATAGTTGAATCCCCACATTATAAAGGACGAGAGTATTCATGGGGAGATAACCATTTATTCAAATGCGCAAATAATATTACAGAAGGTCCTGGGAACTTAACCACATGGATTGCAGTGGATACAAACCATCACCTTACATTAGTTGGTGAACAAATCGCCAATTTTGACGAGACTTTAGAGACTGATTAACAAACTTATAGAGTTCTTCACTTGATATTAAGTCTAGTAATTTGTGTAAGATAAAATCACGGCTTTTATACCTAAGTTTATTTTGAATACCCTTCTTATCCAGAATTGCTAAAGCTTCATTCTTCCAAAGTAGCTGAGCGACACTCAGTGGATCCTTATTTAAATTTTGAGAACTTTCTCTAATCTTTTTATAGCTTAGTTTGATATCTTCAGAAAACTTAACGACAGAAACTCCCCACCATCTTGGAACCATTGTTTGAGCTTCTTCAAGATGCTTTTGACCGACTACTATCTCAACTGTATCAAAGATTTTCCCATAAATATAAATTTGCTTTTCTAATCTTCTTAGATTGTCTTTATCACTTTTAATTTCAATACCAGACAAAATCCCATTTACAATTGCTATATCAATCCGTGCTTCACCTAAACACAAATCAAGCTCTTCAACAGCTATAGTATTAGTGTCAAAATAGTACTCACTTAAGCGAGAGAGAACTAATTGTCGAATATTAAAATCAGAAAGTTGAAATTGTTGATTCATAAATTCTATTAAGTCAGATGACAAGTAAATTATAACTAATATTTATAATTATAAACGGAATATTTGAATTATAGTAATTGAAGAATCTAATGGAAGTTAGTTTTCCAAAAAAATATTTAATTTACTAAACCAATTTTAATTTTTTAAAAAACAAAAAGTATTTTCATTAAATTTACTAATTTTAATTTTAGGACAATCGTGAGCAGACTGTAATCCATTAGAGAATGTAGCTAAGTAGCCCTTAATATCATCGATTCCTTCAGAATGAAATTTACTTAAAAAACTTTTAGTTGTAGATTCATTAAAATATACATTGGGTCGTTTATGCTGCCTATTTCCAAAATTGATTGCGAGCCTGTATCGATCTCCACCTAAAGAAACTTCCTGCATTTTCAGCAAATGATTATGAGAATCAAAACAACGGCTATTGTATATTTTGCCCCAATAAATTCTAGGCAACGGTTTGACAAACTTCCCACACTCAGAATGCCAATCAACTTCTTCAATATGAACAACTGCATCATTAAAAAACAATTCATGTCCTAAAATTCGAACTGTTGTATCAGCTAATAATATTTTATCAATTTTTTGAAATTCCTCTGAAACCAGGAATTTCAAAAGATCTTCTAATTTTAATGAAGTTTTATTTGGCAGTGTAATTTTGGGGTGTTGTTCAGGTTCATCAACTTTATCATGTTTCCCCGGTTGATCTTCATCTGAATATTTTTTATCTGAGTTAGAGGTCTTTGAATTTTTTTTTCGAAGCCCAATTATGTTGATAAAACCAATATCTTTAATTACTCTTGAGACATCACTTGGATCTGATTTTTTATAGATATACTTTTTTTGCTTCGAACAAATACCTGATGTTTGGCGCACAAAATGTCTAAAGTGCGCCCGATTTATAGGGCCACTAGCAAAGAAAACTTTATTTCCGCATTCGATACACTTTAATGCATCTTTGATTTCTTTCCTAGCTGAAACTGATAGCTTTAAATATGCTTTTGCTGTAATGGATCTTTTTCGATTAGTTTGTGCAAGATACATTTGATCAGCACTTCTTTGTGGGTTATCTTAATGAAAAAGACCTTGCCTGGTATTAAAAGTTCCTATATTTAAGATGTATTTATGTTTGGATAGTATTGTTATCCATTTTTTTATATATTTAATAGTGACCAAAAACGAAATACCATTTTTTAAATATATTCAAAGCAGTATAATTTAATGATGCTTAGAGTTAATTATGACTGTGTGTAGACACATTAATAATTGTATCTTTAATAAATAATTTTAAATTGGTTTTTTTAAATGTTTCTAACTGGAAAAATATATTGGAAAAGGTTAAAAAACGATATATGGTGGCAAAAATTATTTATTGCCCAATCAGGTGATGTGAAAGTCACATATCATTTTAAAACAAAGAGTGCCCGACCCTCAAAAGTAATTCAAATAGATACATTTCTATCTATAAAAGTTAATGGTTTTAAATTAATCGAAAAAGATTTAAGAGAAACAATTAATTTTTTTGAAGAATATGACAGGTTGATAGGGGATTTTGATTCAAACGAAGTATTAATTAAGGCATTAGTAAGAGCAATTATTATAACTTATGGTAAATGTTTCGTTTCGGCTGACGGACGTAGAACCAAATTAGATAAAAGTTGGATTCCTGCTGACCTAAAGAATATACATGAGTATTTGTATACTATGCGCCACCAGTACGTAGCTCATGCTGGCGAAGGATTTGAAAAATCAAATTCAGTTTTTGTAATCCCTCCGTATGAGAAAATTAAAAAAGGTAAACAAGCATCACCAGTTTTTTTAAGTGAGCTTTATCAAATTATTACTGTGGATTCTATAAATATGGAGGCAAAGACCTTAATTAAAAAGGTTCATTCTATTGTATGCAGTAGACTAGATGAATTAGAAGCGCAATTATCTGAAGAAATTCTATCAATCCCACCAGAAGAAATTTATAATTTTGTTCACAATAAAGCTAAGAGAACCAAATTAACAGATAAAGATTTATTACAACTGAAAACGAAATAATGGTTTTAATCTAGATTCAGTTAAAGCTTTTTTTAGGCGCTAATATGGGGGCTTGTATAAATATATCTGTAAAAATTTTCAATTAAATCAATTCTATAGTATATAAATTCGATTCCCGCCGCCACAAATTATAGATTCAACGAGAACCCAGAACGAACTTAAAAGCCTAATCTTAACAGATTACGGGTTTTTTTATGCCTATAAGGGTTTAAGACATTTCACAAGATCCTACTTTTTTAGTAGTTCCCTTAGTAGTACCATAGCGATACTCTAAAAGCGGTACTACTAATATGGCCAGAACAACAAAACCTTTAACCAATACCGAAGTTAAAGGGGCATCCCTACTTTAGGGGGCACTTTAGTTTATGGACGTAGCACTTTAACTCTTAATCTATAATTCTCAAAATGTCTAAAGCCATATGCCTTCTTTGAATGCTGATTTTTCAGTAGGGTACAAAACCGTCACATCTAAGGAGGGGCTAGTTATTTTCAAATTTACGACTCTCTGATCTGATCCCCTGACTGTGGACACCTAATTTGATAAACTAAATATCAGTTAGGAGACGTGTATGTCCAAGTATAAGAAGTATGATAAGTCATTTAAGCAAAGAGCAGTGCAGCTAGCACTGACCTCCGAACAACCCACCTCAAAGACAGCGAAAGATCTCGGCATTCTTGAGTCAACGCTTTATAACTGGATATCCAAGGCTAAAAAAGACAAAAATATCCCTGAGGTCAAGGATGAAACTCCTGATTTAAAGCAACTTCATGAAGAACTGTTGAAGCTACGCAAGGAAAATGAACGCCTAAGGGATACCTGCGACATTTTAAAAAAGGCTACAGCCTACTTCGCGAACGACCCGAAGAAAGATTCAAATTCATAGAGAAAGAACGTCATCATTATGATGTTGTTTTGCTCTGCGAATGTATGCAGGTCTCCCGAAGTGGGTATTATGCTTGGAAAAACCGACCAGTCGAACCTGAGTGTAATGACACTTTTATAAAAGAGAGGATGAACGCTATCTTTTTGCTGAGTCGATGTTGCTATGGCTTCAGACGCATGCAGAAAGCACTTAAAAACGAAGGTATCGATTGTAATCATAAAAAGGTAAGCCGTTTAATGAAAGAATTAAAGCTGTTCCCCAAAGTAAAGAGAAAATTCAAAGCCACAACCAACTCAAACCACAAGCTGCCAATCGAGCCAAATCGGTTAGAGCGCAAATTCTTTGCGATAAAGCCGAATATTGCCTGGGTTGGCGATATTACCTATATTTGGACTGAACAAGGTTGGCTTTATTTAGCGACAGTCATCGACCTGTGCTCACGAAAGGTCAAAGGCTGGGCCATGGGTGAGCGCATAACAGCTGACTTGGCTGTTTCTGCGTTAGAGATGGCACTAAAACAAGTTGATTGTTCTAAGGCTCTTCTATTCCATTCTGATAGAGGTGTTCAATATGCTTCCCACGCTTTTAAAGAAGTTATTAAAAATAATGGAATGGTTCACAGTATGAGTCGTAAGGCTGATTGTTGGGATAACGCCGTTGCTGAAAGCTTCTTTGGCACTTTAAAGCAAGAGCTTGTCTATCACTGCAAATTTAAAACACGTGATGAGGCAAAATTAGCTATTTTTGATTACATCGAAGTGTTCTATAATCGTATCCGTTTGCACTCAACGCTGGACTATCAAACACCTGATAGTGTAGAAAGAGCCGTATTAGCTGCGTAGTTCGGTGTCCACTGAATGGGGGGCAGGTCACTCATCCTCAAAACGAATTTCTGTGATACCTAATGAATGCATGCTGTATTTCCCTAATAATGATGTATAAACTTAAATCCCAAATTCTTGCTGAATGGTAACAGCGAGTTTTTCATAGGCATTGTTAAACAAAGGTTCTCCATGTGCGCTAAGAAGATGTTTGAAAGTCAGTAGTTTCAATCCTGCAAAATCTTGGGCTTGAATGTTGCATGCTTGTTGCCATATTTTTGAAATGGTTGCCATACCCAAAAATCCTAATTTCTCATATAATTTTCCAGTTTCTTCACTAAAAAACTTATCAACCGTGATCCAATTTTTTATGCTATCGCACGTGATGAGAATGCCACCTTCTCGGTTTATATGTAGAATTGCTTCAGGGTGAATGGAGGTTTTAAAGACGAATAAAGAGCAATCTGGGAATGGCATTTTACCATTAGTGATAAGCTCGTTGTTGGTGAATTTGTTATTTTCATGTTTCACTCCCTTCAAGGCCCATAGCTTTGCTGAATATCTATCAAGATAAAATGCATCGTGCCTACCATGAAATACCCCTATTCTAACTACGTTGGCAATGTGACCTAATTTCTCAAGTGCTGCAAGGCCCTCATCGTTTAATCTAACCGTGTTGATAAGCGTTAACTCGTTGGCATTCTTCACTACTACCATGTTGCAGCTATGCTGTAGTTTTGTGCCTTCATGGGTAGTAAGATTAGTCCCCATTACAAAAAATATATTGGGAAAAACTTCTTTAAGATCACCATGTGGCCACGCAGGAGAATATTGAGTCACTTATGTACCTTTTTGTATTGATTGCTATATTCTATACATTGTTCAAAGATTCTTAAATTTCAAACTAATCAAGGCTCTGAAAGCTTGTGCCATTAGCTTCATATCGCAATCGACTCCGCCAAATTAATAAATGATATAATTTCTCTTGCAGTTTTAAGCAATGGGACATTATATTTTTCTAATAATTTATAATGCCAATCATATTTTGCATGCGTTGCACCGACAAAAACTATCACTTACTTCTGGCAGCATGCAATCAATCTCAGTATTCAGTTTTGCTTTTCAATAATCAATTTATTATCAGAATTTTTCTCTACTAAAAGAGTTTTTTTATATTTACTACTTTCTTCGCATAGTAAAATAAGTTTTATCACGTTTAATGCTTCATCAGGTTGTACTGGTGAATTCACTCCATTGTTGATAGCATTCTTCAGATGCTTGAAAAATTGTATATAACAACCCTTCGAAGAAGGAACAATTTCACTGACTACTTTTCCATTTTTTAAAGTAACTAATTTTCCATAAAACTGTTCAAATTCTTTCCCAAAATCAATATCCTCTGGTGACTTGCCTTCAATGAGCGCTTGTTCCTGTGGATCCTGACCAAATTTTATAAATGACCCAGTGGTTCCATGAATCTCATATTTAGGTCCTGGAAAAAGACAAATGGAGCTGGAGGAAAGGCGAATTTGTAATTTGTTTTCGTAAATAAATCGAATGTCAAAAAAATCAATAGCATTTGCATGACTTCTTTGAACCGCAAGTTCAGCATTAAGAAATTTTGGCATACCAAAGAGGTTCAGGGCTTGGTCAATCAGATGTGCCCCTAAATCCCACAGCGTCCCAGAGCCAACATCGTTAGACTCTTTCCAGCGATGAGGTTTGGGTTCAGGGCGATAACGATCATAACGTATGTTAAAAGAACTAATTTTTCCTAACACGCCTAAGCTAATGATATTCTTTACACTTAGAAAATCACTATCCCAACGCCGATTATGATAGATTGCCAAGATCTTATTATTTCTCTTTGCAATCTCGATCAATTCTTGTCCCTCAAGCAAAGTTAATACGAATGGTTTTTCAAGAAGTACATGTTTAGAGAATAATAAAGCCTTCTTAGCTAAGTGATAATGTGTTGAATTTGGTGTTGTAATGATCACTAAATCTATTTTTGACGATTCAAATAGATTGTCTATATTCTCTTGAGACACAATTTGTGCTTTGGGGAAAACTGACTTTATCTCTTCTTCCCTGGTTGAAACCACATGCGTCACTTCAAAACCAGGCACCGCTTTTAAAAAAGGGGCGTGAAATTTCGATCCTGAAAAGCCAAAACCAATGAGCGCAGTTTTAATAGCCATATATGAAATAGTCTGAGAATGAAATGACACCAATCTAATATGAATGGAGGTATACCTCAAGTAGTCAGTTAGCTATTCTATTTGTATCAATCAATTCGTGGCTCTACCATTCATGAATTCAGCGTATTCATATTTTAAACGGGGTTATAGAATTTTTTCACGAGACAAAGGTATTGCACAGGCTTTCTTGAACTATGTCGAAGATATAAATGGATTTTTGACTGAGTGAGAAGATGCAAGCATTAAGGTAAAAACTAATCATTTACAGAGTGGTCTTGAGACCTTAATGCCAACTGCTTTAATGGTTGAATAAATATTAATTAGGGCGAAATTTCTTAATAGCTTCTTCCTGATCCTTTAAACGATGAACGCCGGCATAGAGTCCAGCTGCGTAAGCAGAGTAATTTTGGGGTGAATAACTTTTCCAATTCAAAAAGCTATTGAAATATCCCTTCCAATGCTTTGCATTTTGACCAACGATTAAACATTCTTTTATTGATTCATCATTAGGGATTTTGTTTTCTTTTAATTCTTGCAGTTTATTATAGCCAACTTTAAATAAAAATCGTTCACGAAAATATGAAATAGTGGCTCCTACATTAACGCCACCGACGAAAAGAACAACAGCTGAAAGTAAGCCTTTTAGTATACCAAATCCAGGTAAAAAGAGAGTGCTTAAGCCTACTACGCCAAATACTATTCCTGTCCAAAGAGGCCAATCGAATTTATATTTTGAAAGATATCTTTTGTTTCGATATATAATTCGCGCTAATAAATTTTCTTGTTGATGATTTAAGAAAGGTGTAGGCTTATTTATTAAGCCCCAAAAATAACAGTCTTGCAAATGGCGACATTTTAGGAGTTCTTTTAACATAAAGGATTTTAATGTTGCAAGCTTTAGATCTGCTTCACTAACACCCTCAGAAAGTCTAAATTTTAAGAATATAATCTTTTTAGCGTTATAAAAAGCAGGATCATCAAAACGAAAGTTATTTTTACGAGTCTTTTTAGTATTATCATTGCCGTAGAAAATAACTTCTATCTGAGTATGGTCAAGAAGTGCTCGAGAGTTGCTTGTTAAATGCATATCTAATCTTTTTCTTGCCTGTTCGTCAAAGCCATTCCCAAGATTATTTATTTTTAGCAAATTTTTATTTTCCAATAACGCATTGACTAAAGCTATTCTATCCGCAGGATTTGTTTGCGCATTGTCCTGCTCAGTAATCGTAAATTCAGTGGTTACTCGCGCTAAATCAAGATTGAAAGGCATTTGCAAAGTTCCTATTTTCTAATAAATATTGAGCGTTCTATGAGCTCAGAAAGACTATAGTTAGAAGCCTGTATTGTCAAGATTTATGTGTTTGATCAACCCATCCAAACCGCTTTGAGTCTGTGTTTATATTTATTAAAGGATGTAATTACTCTTTTTATATACCCACAACAGATGATTCTTACCCGTAAAGGGTACAATGTCGGTTAGGCGGCAAGCGTTCGAGCAATAGGAGTGTATACAAAATACATGACTATTGTGAGATACGCGAAGCCAACAACACCGAAGAATCATCTGTGAAGGGTATATTCACGGTTATAGCTAGACTCGCTAATAAGCGAGTATTAAGAAATCCATTTAGGTATGTATTTTTGTATAATGATAGTACGGTTAAACATCAAACCTGAGGAAAAGACAAAACAATGGATGAAATATTAAATTTTTGGTTCGATTATGAACATGAAAAGGCACCTATTTATAATCGTAAAATATGGTGGGTCAAAGATCAAAAAGTAGATAATATTCTTAGGGAAAAATTTGGCTTGCTGAGGGAAAAAGCAATAAAAGGCGAATTAGATGATTGTTTAGAATTGCCAAAAGGCACATTAGCTTATATTATTTTAATCGATCAATTTTCTCGCAATCTCTTTAGAGATACACCGAAAATGTTTGAATATGATGCTTTAGCACTGAGCGCTGCTAAAAGAGCTTTAAAGCAGGGGCTGGATAAGACATTGACTTTAACAGAGCGGGTTTTTATGTACTTGCCTTTAGAGCATTCTGAAAATATGAATGATCAAAATGAAAGTGTTGCTTTGTTTGAGCAGCTGTTAAATGAAACACCAGAGCAGTATAAATCTATTGCAGCGTTATTTTTGAATTATGCTAGAGATCATCGGTTGATTATAGAAAAATTTCAGCGCTTCCCCCATCGCAATAAAACATTATCTCGTGAAAGTACAAGCGCGGAGATTGAATTTTTAGCAAGCCATCCAGGCTATTAATACTGATGTATTACCTTAAATAAGAAGAAAAAATGCAGCTATTTATTTTAACACCATTTAATCCAAAGTGGCCCACTGCAGAATTTAAAAAATTAGATTCTATTATTGTGCGTGCTGTTTCTGAAACCAAGGCACGAGATTTAGTAAATTCGGTTACTTTTAATAGTGAAAAATCAAAAATAGGCAAACAGATCCATAACCCTTGGAAAAATAGATCTTTCTCAAAATGTGAGATATATCAAGGTACAGATTTTAGTAAAGAAGGTAAGGCTGAGGTTTTAGCACCCCTTGAATTAAATGAATATTTTAAGAAATTGAGAAAATAGCTTAGCTCATCTTTTTAAATTTTGGTTCTTAGATTATAAGCTGCTTTTTCGCGTTTCTAAAAAATTGATCAATCGAAAGGTTAAAGATTCTTTGGCTGCATTGGGTGGGCATACCGCATAGACACCAAGTGATTGGATGGACCATGCGGGTAGTGGTTCTATGAGCAAGCCCTGACGTATATCTTCTTCGACCAGAAATGAGGGAGGGGTGGCAAGCCCTAATCCTGCAGTAGCAAATTGGCAAATAGCATCTAGATTATCAACAATCATTCTTGGTTTAAAATTGATTTGAAACTGTTTGCCTGTTTTATTGACTAAGGTTCTTTGATCGGGGCGTGTTTTAAGTCCGATCCAATCCCAATTTATAAGATCTTGGGGTTTGCGTGGATGTTTTCTGCTCTGCATGTAACTTGGTGCGACAATAAGTGTTCGTTTCATTTCAAAAAGCTTTTTCGCTTTTAATGTGTCGTTTTTTAAATCCCCAATACGTATCGCAAGATCAATACCTTCTCGAATTAAGTCTTGCTGCAGATCAGTGAAGCTAATTGATAATGTGATTTTAGGAAAAGTTTTGGCAAAAAGAGCGAGATCTTTAATCAATGAACTTCGAGTGAGAACAGCTGGCACAGTAATAATTAATTTACCAGAAGGCTCAGATGATTTTTGAGTAATGATATTAAGCCCATTCTCTGCGGCTTGTACCATTTTCTGAACAGAAAAGAATAATTGTTCACCTTCTTGGGTAAGAGAAAGACTTCGCGTAGAGCGATAAAGTAAGGTAACCCCTAATCGTTCCTCGAGTTGAGAAATGTGGTGGCTGACGACAGAGGGGGACAGCTTTAATTCTTTTGCTCCATTGCGAAAGGAGCCTGCTTCTACTGTCTTGGCAAAGATTGCAAGTGCACGTAACTCATCAATCATTATTTAATCCAATCGAACAATTAGTTCTAATAATAGCATCTAATAAATTTTTATTATATATGCTACTCTGTTTTTTTTTAAAAATACCGCAATATTCAATTATTTTATATTTGGAGATAAAAAATATGTCAAATAGAATTCAGATAGTAAATGTAGAAGATGTTCTGCCAGACATGGAACCAGCAGCGCAGCGTGAATTGTTACAATCATTTATACCTGTGCGTAACAATAGAAGAAATATGAGAGGAGATATTGGAAATCTTCTGGAAAATCAAGAGAATGAGCAAGAAAATCAAGAAAATGTGTTAGAAAGATCTATTCCCGCGCGTTTACTTGCGTTTTTGCATTTGCGTAACCCAAATATTAGTATACATCCTCAGCCTCAAGATCCAACGCCTCGTACTAGCGCTTCAAGAGAGCGAAGAAGAAATAGATAAAATACAGGACAGCCACAATAAGTTGCTTGATCCGAAGATTTTAAGCTAGAATTTCTTTCAGTAACAAGGAAGTTTATTTTAGCTTATGGCCTTAGCTCGTTCAGAACAAATCGATTTAAATGCAACGCTGTATTATCACGTCATGAATCGAAGGCTTAAAAGGTACTCATTCAAATCTTAGTTCAATATTTCATCCGTTAATCGCATCATAGATTATTTACAATCAAAGTCATCAATGATGAGGCACAATTGCTAATCATTATTCAATTATTGCATTTTTTTAACTGTGGCCGTCTAATTTTCCTTTGATTTTATGTGAATTTTTAGTTTGGATGTTCTAATTTTGGATATCTTAATGATGGCTGTCCTGATTTGCAAAAGTTAACTAACTTGCTATTTTTGCGGGTTTTAAAGGCTTCACGCCACTTTTTTGCTGGCTTTAATTTGATATAATCATCTTTTTATTTGCAATAAGCACGATCATGCGTACAAAAATTATCAATAAATGTATATCTGTCTCTGTTTTTTGTTTAGCGCTCATTTCTCCAATCATGCTAAGTGCCACTTCCTTGCCTTCACCTAATGATAAAACAGCAACAGCATTAAAACCAAAATTAAATAGTGAACGTATTGAGCATTTCTTTGGTAACTATGGTGTGGAAACCATTAATGCATGTAGTGATATTTTCCCAGATAGCCGTATATCAAATTTATATTCGATGCATGATAAACAGAAAATCACGAGAACTTTTGCGGTTGTTGATTATGTTTCTCCCATTCCTGAACTATTACGTGCTGTGCATGATCAAAAGATTCAGTCTGGTGAATCTATTGGAAGAGCCTTGAAAAATGCTGGTTGGGAAATCCTAAAAACACCTATTTATTTTGGAGAAATAAATTTATCTGCCCCTGCAATGAAATGGATGCATGAGGCAAAGAGAAGCAAAGGCACTGCCTATATCTATCAATTATCGGTATACAACAAAGAGCATCCAAATTACATTTCATATTGCACAATTTCAGAAATATATAGTCCACAATACTTAACCAAAGAGTGGATGAAAGCACTCTATGGAGATGAGGCGTATTTTGAACATGATGATGACGATCTTTTTGTGAAAATGACACTACAAAAAGTAGAAAATTGTTTGAATAAATTACCAATTTCAAATTAGATGCTCCACATTGAGTAGAGAACTTTTATTGTTAACTAGGGTTATTGTATGAGCGCATCTGGGCCTAGAGCATTTTTTTTTAATATATATCTTGCTGGAGACCCTAAGGTTGGTAAGAAGCATCTCATACAAAGGATGGTAGAGGGACAATATAGTGAAATTTTAGCGGATGATTTCGCACAAGGTCAGATGCATGTGCATAAAGATATTAGATTGTGTTTTCATTTTGTTCCATCGGAAGGTATTAGTAGAGTGAATGCCCTTTTGTATCCAAAGGGTATGCATGCTGTACTTTTGGTCGTCGATCCTTGTGATAAAGCATCCGTGCAAAATGCAGAATTTTGGTTGAATGATACAAATAGATATATAGGAGATACAGCCTATAAAATGCTGCTTATTGCTAAATCTGACATCTCAGAAGTAGAGTGGCAGGTAAAAAAATCAGAATTAGGTATATTGGCTTCAACGCTTAGATTACCTGCGATAGAGATCTCTGCAAAAAATGGAGAGCATATTGAATTTTTAATTTCGCACATGATTGATGAATGTAAGAAATATTATGGCATAGCAGAAATGCTGCCGCATTTTAAACTCGTCAACAAGAAATCAAAAAAAACACTTGCAGAATCTTCAGAAGAAATTATGGCTGATAGAGGTATTTGTCCAGAAATTATACAAATATTGCAAACACGCTATGATAAATTAGCACTTAAATTTCAAGATGTAAATTTTGATTCGTTGGGTACATTAGATAGTTTATTATCATCTAAGAAAGAATCGACAAAACTTTCTCGTTTTGTTGCATTACATATGATTTTAACCAAAGCACGTGCCATAAATGCAACTGGCACAAATACGCTTAGAATGAAAATCTCGGATGTTGTTTCATCTATTTTCATAGATTTAAATGAGAATGATAAAGAGGCATTTCGTAAAAGCACATCCAGTATCAGTTCTGGTAATTTTGGCAGATTTAAGAACAGTCAATTTGGCAAGATGATGCAGAAAATTAATCAATACTATTTAGAAGATTTAGATCCATTAGGATTTGAAGATTTTTCTAGAGAAACTATATCAAAAAAATACTATAAATTAAGCTAAAAGCCTAGTTTTTAAGAAATGAGAAGAATATGACTGAATTGATTGCTCGAAATAATGCAATATATTTTGAAAGTGCTAAGGCTTATCCTTTTGATCACCGAGGTGTAAAGTGGGCAAGTGCAGAATCTCAACGTATCAGATTTGAAGTATTGTGTGAAATTGCAGAGAATTTTTTTAAATCTTCAATCTTAGATGTGGGTTGTGGCCTAGGCCACTTGATTGATTATTTGCAAAGTAATCAATTTAGTGGTGTGTACAAAGGTATTGATACCGTTGATCAAATGGTTCTTCAGGCCAAAAAGCGTTATCCGCTATTTAATTTTGAAACCAACGATCTAGATGCAATGAAGGATGTTGCATATGATTATGTTATTGCCAGTGGCATTTTTACATTTGTAAACTGGTCTTCGATGCAAAATACAATTGAGAAATTATTTTTATGTTCCAAAAAAGGAGTTGCTTTTAATAGTTTGAGTGCTTTATCAATAGAAAAAGAATCTGAGATATTTTATCCAGATCCAATCAAAGTTTTTGAATTTTGTAAAAAAATCACTTCGAATGTAGTATTAAGACAAGACTACATGCCACATGATTTCACCATTTACCTGTATCACTAGCCTAAGATATCTGCATAAACTAACAAACTGTATATCTACTGCCCCTCTTTAAAACTTTAATAAATCCTTTAAATGACGATATAAGTATTAAGTACAGTTTTATGGAGAAAAGGCAGTATGGGCAATCGTAATATTCCTGATCATGATGAGCGAACAGAAAGCCATCATTATCATAAAGAAGAAACAGGCCATGATCATGATCATGAGCGTGAAAAAAGGCGTGATAGAGAGCGCGAGAGTGTGCGTAAAGAACGAGATCGCCAAAATGCAACAACACCTAAAAAAAGATAAATCCACAATCTTTTTTAATCAGCATCCTATTTTCTAGCCACTTATGATGAGCGGTTTTATTTTGAAAAACTGTATAATAATACAGTTTTTCTTGTGCGCTTGATAATTTTTATTCTATAAGATATTTGATGGTAATCATTATATTAGCTAATATTTTCAGTTGTTTTTAAATATATCCTTTCTTTTTTATATTAGGCTTCGTTAAGATATCAATTAACTTGAAATAACTTTTGAGGTGCAGAAATGGCAGCAAGAGGACCACATGATTTAAGCAATAATGAAATTCTACACATGGTGAGAGATATTATTGGACAAATAGAAAATAATGAAGAATTATTGAATATACGCGGTATATTAAGGGTTGCTGGCAGCCACGATGCTGCTCAAACAATATTGGAAACAGGGAAAGTCCCGCCTATTACAAGTGAAAATATCCATACTATCGTTGATGTTCTAAAACGAAGTTTGTCACTCATGACAACAAGAATCCCCTCTATAGACACGACAGGACTAGCCACACTGCAAGCGATTGCTGCGAATGTGTCGGATCAAGAAACTTCAAAAATAGCATTAGCAAATGCATTTCAAGACTTTGTTGATAATTTAGCGAGGAGTAATGACATAGATAAAGAGTCATTAGGAGAAATTTTGCATAACTATATGCATTTGGGAAAAGTTATTTCTCAATATGAAGCAACAAATAAGATGACTACAAACAATTGCGCAATTGTGATTGGCCCTAGAATGAATGAAGTTTTAAATTTAGTCCCCATCCCTGCTGCAGGTGATCCCGCTTTGGTGATGAGTGCTGCAGCAAAAGCAAGTTTAGTGAATGATGCGATTCGTATTGGCATTGAATCTGGTAATTATGATGTACATTTTGATCAAAAATATGCTGAAGTAAAATTCAATTCCCGTCAAAGAATGATAACTGCAGTTGAAAGCCAAACTGAAAAAACTGGGGCATCTTTAGAAAAATTGATGACATTACTTGAGAAAATTACTGGGGAAATAAAACAAACGGAGCGTAGTTTAGATACATTGAAAAACCAGAAAGACCAATTAAAAGGAAGAGGCGGACTGCTTCATAAGAAAACGCCCGAAGAGAAGAAATTTTTAGCACAAACGAGAGCAGCACTCCTTAGAGAGCAAGAACATTATAAAAGTTTATCAGAACGATTAGACGCGCTACATAGAGATATAGAAGATTTTGAAAAGAGCCGTATAAAATTTGACCATACTCGTTCAGAATTAACGGCTTCTATGAGGCGTTTGGAACATTATTTGCCATCCAGTCCCTCAACAACAGATTCTGATACGACAGTATCGGATGATGAGTTTGCAATGATAGAAAATACGGAGCGTGCCTTTATGCCATCTGTCGGAGTAACCACGACGACAACAGCAATTGTGCCCGATCCAGATAAAGAACGAGAATTGTCATCCGAAGATCGCTCGCCACCTCGAACACCTCGCTCTTCACAATAGAGAACATGCACAATAAACCTTCTCCCTGAGCTTTTAAGCTTCAGGAGAGGGTTTGCTTTTTTCTTGTGTGATAAGATTTTTTCTCAAAAAATAGAAAACGGAATTCTTTGCAAAGCCATGCCGTTCGAATTCAATCTCAAAGCCCAGTTTTTGATAAAATCCGAGCGCTTCCCAATCCATCGTGTTCACAGTCATGAAATTACAATTCCGCTCTTTTGCATATTGTTCAGCTGCTTGCATTAATTTTGTACCATAGCCTTGTCCGCGTAAGAGTTCTGCAACCCAGAGTTGCCCAATGTATAAGCAGCCATATAAATTGTCGCCATTGCAGCCTCCTTGAATTTTTCCTTGTGCATCACGAATAAAAAAAGCAAAAAAGTCGATGACCTGCAGGCCTTTCATTTTCTGAGCATGCGTAGAAATGCCGTCACAGAGTACTTGGGTGTCTTGCTGAGAAGGGGAAGATTCAAAGGAAATTTGATAGGACATGATATTACCTTTAGTTTAACAACTAAGCATGAAATCCCGTATGGCTAGATAAATTATTTTATAATGGTTAAAATATCAAGCTTAGTTTAGTTATAAACGAGTTAATGAGGAGCTTATTATGGCAAAAGGTCAAGATAAGAAAAAAGAAGAAAAAAAGAAACCAACAAAAACTTTGAAAGAAAAGCGTCAAGCTAAAAAAGAAAAGAAAGAAGGCAAGTAAATCATTACTTGTATACCTGCCTTGTGTATAAGCGCGCCAAGGCAGGTATTTGTATAGATATCCTACTTAGTTGTTTCTCGTTGCTTAGTTTCTAGTGCCGTACAAGCAATTTCTCCCGCGCGTTTGCCAGAGAGCAGCATACCACCAAAGGTAGGTCCCATTCGTGGTAAGCCACATTTTTCTGATACAGCCATCCCAGAAATGATTAAGTTAGGAAATACCTCTCCTGTGCGTGCTACAATTTCTTTTTCAGAGGCTTCTACCCACAAGGGGCCCATCCCTTTAGATTCCAGCATTTGCCTTTTACCAAGCAATCGGCAAATAATCGCATCATGCCCTGTTGCATCGATGACGAGTTTAGATTCAATGATGATAGGATCTAAGCAAGTGATCATTCTGGGCAATTGTGTGACAGGCATAGAATTAATGACTAAGCCAGTTAATACTTTATTTTTAACAACAACATCTTCAACAATGGTCATATTCAAAAATGTAACACCTGCTTCACAAGCACCTCGTATTAAACCAGAAGCAAAAAAAGCGGAGTCTGCCACAAAAAGCCCTGGTTTATATTCTTTATAGGCAATATTCAATTCATCTAAAATCGCTTGAGCAGGGGCACGCAAAGTGACTTTATTCATTAAGTAGCCACCGATCCACATGCCGCCACCCAGATAATTATTTCTTTCTATGATGGTGACTTTATAGCCACGTTGTGCAAGATATCGACCTGCAACCAGTCCTGAGGGGCCTGCACCAGCGATAATCACATCTGATTCAACCGCTGAGTCAAGTTGAGCATGGTATTCATGGATAATAGCGCGTGTTATTTCTTTTTCATCGATCTGTGTAAACATCATTTGTTTCCTTGTACTGCAATGATTAAACGGGAGAGAAAAAACGGTTGGTATAGCACTCTGAGAGGGAGAGTTGAGCGTCTGTGATCTTTAGGCGCTGTGCATAATTTTTTACTTTTTGCCAATCTCTATCAACATTTTTTAAGTCTGAAGAGAAATAAGGATGCGTTGCCTGAAAAATTTTCTGATAAACAGGTCTATTTAAACTGGGTTTTGTCGCTATTAAACATTTCCACGCTTGCTCGGGATCTTTTTTTGTTACTTGTAACCCCTGTTGTAACGCTTGTAAAAAGCGATGAATCATTTGATGGTTGTCTTGTAAAAATGAATCATGTGCGATGACTTGAATAGAGCAAAAACAGCAACATCCTAATTGAGCCATTTCATCAATAGGCATTAAATAGGAAGGCATGCCCGCTGCTTCAAGTTCTATTTGTTGGAAGCTAGCAATACCAATTGCAGCATCAACGTGACCTGTTAAAATGGCTTGTGTGGCATCCATACCAACGCGTATAGCTTCATAGCAATTAATCGGAAAACCTGCTTCTTGTACAAGATTATCAATCATTATTTTTCCAAATTCACCCACATAACCAATGCGTTTATTTTGAATGTCTGCGATGTGTTTTATACGCTGCTTTAAAGGAGAAATAAGTCCTGTAGGCGGTTCATCTAATACAGTAGCGATAGATTGAATTGCATAACCGCGTGCGCGTGCAGCGAAACAATGTACCATGGCTTTTAGCCCTAATTTAATAGCACCCGTTCCGATGATTTTTGTGACATCGCTGGGATTGGTTGGTTCTATAATGGCAAGATCGATACCATATTTTTCAAAAAATCCCATTTCTTGAGCAACCACTAAAGGTGCGTGATAAGGATTTAGATACCAATTGAGTAAAAAAGGAACATGCATAAGCACCTCTTACTATTTTTGAGACAGTTTCTAATGAAAAAGAATTGAAGTAATATTTTGAAATGCAAAGCAAAAGAAAAAGCGATAGTCATGTGCGAAGACTATAATTGCTTGAAAATTTCAAAATAATAAGATGCGATCAACGATCGGGCATGTGGAATAAATAAGGTAAGTATTTAATAAGTGAAATTGATAAAAATAAAGCATAGTCAAACATTTCTCTTCCCTCCGCAGATATTATTCAGAGCAGGTTCAGCGGGTTCAATCAAATAAATTGATCATCTCAGCACAACTGTGCACCCCGAGAGTTTAAGCCATCGTTACAAATTGAAGTACTAATGGCTATCGTTTGAAAATTCTAGACATACTGTTAATAAAAGTAAAGCATCTATTGAAAAATAGTTTAGAGCTTTAATTTCTTATCTAGCTCTAAAGTAAGCTCTTCGACCTGTGGTACATTGTTATTTCTTGCTGCTTGTCCTGCTGCATAAATGGGATAATACCAAACAAGATCTTGTGTATAAGGCCTTTGTCCAGTCAGACTTGCATGCAAAGTTCGTATTTGGCCAGCATTTAAATTTCTTAATAGCGCGCTAAAATCTTGAAGTAAATAGGTTTCCAAAGTTCGACAATGTTGATCAACAGTGTTGCGATTAAATAGCGTCACGATATACCAAAGAGTGCTTGCGAGCCAAGAAGGTGTACTCACAAAAGAAGGAGATATGTTCACAGGGCGAAGCATCATTTCTTGTTCTGATGTTTTTGAGTAGAGTGGTGTGAGATCAGATCTATATTCAGCTCTGTATTGTTCAATAAAATGATATTGTGCTTTTGACAAAGAGATCTCAGGACGTTTTTCTCGCACAAAAGCAATTGCTTCCTCAGGCGTGTAATCAAGAAATTGCATGAGATAGCAAATAACCATAACGACACTGCGACCCCTACCTGCTTTGCAATGCACATAGGCGGTTTTTCCATTGTGAATGCATTGATGCATTTGTTCTACTGCAATACGAATTTGCTCTAATGGTACATCGCCGCCAAAATCACGCATTTTCACTTGCAAATGTGTGACATCTTTTTCTACCCAAAAGTGTGGTGATACGGGGGTGAGTGCAAGTAGCCCATTACCCTTTAACTCAAAATCTCCGCAACAAGAAACAACCAAGCCAAGCTTTCTGCTTTCTAGGAAGGATTCTTCCAATAATAAAGAGCCATGCTCCCAGTCTGCAATGGGGATTGCACCAAGCTTCAAACCGGGAATGATAGTAGACCACCAAGGTCGGTTATTTCTTAAAATAGGTAATATACGTGGGAGAACAGATACAGTGTAGAAAGTAAATCCATATTGAAATTTAGCAAAAAAAGAAGAATCAGATTCGGATTCAAGTGTTGTAGACCTTGCTGATGGTTGGCCTATGTATGGCACAATGGCATAAGAGGTTGCATCATTGCCTGTCTTTGTTTCTTCTGATTCTTTAGAAGTATTTGTGCCGTTTAGCATAGATATTACCTTCGATATTACCTTGAGTTAATTTTTACTATACCCTAATAGATCTTAGCAATGTGAGTCATCTGATTTTTAGTTGTTATTTAACTTTCATTATTCTTTGACACAAATACAATTTATTTAAACACTGGATAGGCTTGTAAAAAATATATGCTTGAATCTGTACGTAAAATTAAAAACAGCTCTGCGACTATCTTAAAAATTCATCGCTATCGAGCCTTTTCTGCTGTTGAACGCGCAGATAGTACCAATTATGTTGATACAACAGGCACAATAGAGCATTCAATTGTTATTACAAGCAATGAGCGTTATTTTGCATTGCTAAAGCGTTTAGGGGCAGGCGCTTATGGTGTGGTAAAAAAAGCACTTGATTTGCTCTCAGGACAGGCAGTTGTTGTGAAAATAGAGCGTGTTGATGATACAGTCGCTTATTGCCAAGATCTGTATTGCTCAAAACTGGGTTCACAAAAAATAGAAGAGACAGAAATTCAGTTAAAGCTAGAAAAAGCACGAGCTCAGATTGGGGAGGCAGTACAAGAGCAGCTCATGCTTGAGGAGCAAGTCAATAAAGCTTTGGGCAGATTTCATGGTTCTTTATACCGAAAAAATGCACAAGGTATGCGGAAGCGTTATTTGTTCATTGACTATGTAGACGCACAAAATCTCTATGAACAAAATCATATGCTTTCTTCATACCAAGAAAGTCTTGAGGTTGGATTGCAGGTTTTAGAAGCGCTGCAAAATTTACATGCGGTTGGTTATTATCATGGAGACTTAAATCTCTGGAATATCTTGTATTCAGCTGTTAAAACAGATGTTGCCCTCCCCTCCGTACACATCATTGATTTTGGATGCGCACTCAAAAATGAAATGGGAAAGCCAGCACAAGGTCAAATCAGAGGTACACATATTGCACCTGAGTTGTTTCTACAAAATGAGACATCAGATTTGTGTGATTTCACCTTACAAACAGAAGTATTTGCAGCAGGTATGCTATTGTACGAATTATTAACCAAAGATGTGTTTGATGCCTACCGAGATAAAAAATTTGCTGATTATAAGCAAGCATATCAGCAACATTATCAGGCTATTGTAGAAAAATTAAGAGTCCAATCTGATATGCCTTGGTGTGAACTTGTTCGACGGATGATAGAGTCAGATCCTAAAGATAGACCTAATTTATCGGATGCTATTGCGGAGGTTCGAGTACTTTTAGACGCTATTTTAAAAGAAAAAAGTAAAATTAAGATGTAGATTACTTTTTTAAGATGCGTTGGCGACTGCGTTGCCAATCGCGTTCTTTGATGGTTTCACGTTTATCATGCAGCTTTTTACCCTTCGCAACTGCGATGAGTACTTTGACAAAGCTATTTTTCCAGTACATTTTCAAGGGGACAATGGTGTAGCCATCTCTTTCTTTTGCGCCGATAAGCTTTCTTATTTCACGTTTATTTAGGAGAAGTTTTCGTGTACGTTGTGACTCCGCTGTGACATGGGTTGATGCACTATTTAAAGGGACAATTTGAGAGCCTAGGAGCCATGCTTCATTATTTTTCAAAATAACATAGCTATCCGCAATATTTCCTTTCCCAGCTCGAAGGCTTTTTACTTCCCAACCTGTGAGCGCAATACCTGCTTCTAAGGTGTCTTCAAAACTATATTCAAATTTTGCTTTGCGGTTTACGGCAATTTGATTGTTTTCTTCAGTTTTTTTCTTTTTCATGATGTATCTGCCGGATTAAGCCGTTGAACTAAATTAAATATCTATGCGATTTTAAACTATATAACAATCAAAGAAAATAGTACAATAAGGCCAGTCGTCGAGCTTCTCGGAAAGAAGATAAAGCTCATTCCCTGCAAAAAATACGATAGTTTACATTTTCAAGCTTATGCCTATCATTACACAACAACAAATACTGCCATACCACGCTGCTGACATGTATGCGCTCGTTAATGACATTGAACGTTATCCTGAGTTTTTGCCCATGTGTGTTGATGCAAAGATCTTATCTAAAACAGAGAATGAGCTTTGTGCCACATTATTTATTCAAAAAGGGCCTTTACAGTTTAGTTTTTCAACACGAAATAATTTGATTGTAGATAAACAAGTAGAAATGCTTCTATTAGATGGGCCTTTTGAATATTTGAGAGGGAAATGGGTATTTACGGATCGCTCTCAAGGCTCAGATGTTAATCTGAAGCTTGATTTTGAAATGAAGAATACATTGTTGAAATTGACTTTGGGGCCTGTCTTTAGTGCCTTGGCTTATAGCATGGTTGAAATTTTTAGTAAAAGAGCGAAAAAATTATATGATTAAGATTGAAGTCGCTGCTGCGACTACCGAATTGCAAAAAATAATTGCAATTGAAATTGAAGCTAATGCAAATATACGTCAAGCGATAGAATTGTCAGGTATTTTGTCCTATTTTACAGACTTTCCTACAGTCACATTGCTTGAGGCTTGTGGTTTTTCTGTTGGTGTTTATAGCAAAGCTGCGACAATGGATACTGTTTTACAAGATGGGGACAGAGTAGAAATTTATTTGCCTTTAAAACAAAGTGCAATCGATGCGCGCAAAGCAAGAGTGCAGCAGAAGAAAGCGCGTCAGAAAGTCAGGCACAAAAAAGTAAGACCTACGCGTTTTGCTTCATTGCATGAGTAGGTGATTGATCGTGAATGACATGATCGACTTTGCCATTTACAAAGAAAACAGCAAGGTGCTTGCGCTCAATGTCGCCATGCCGAGGTTTTAAATAATAAACATAATCCCAGCGTTGATTGTGAAATACATCTTGCAACAGAGGTGTTCCCATGATGAAGCGTACTTGATCTTCATTCATACCAGGTTGAAGTTGAGCAACTTTCTCTTCAGATATAGTATTGCCTTGCTGAATTGCAAAGCGATAGGGCTTGAAAGCACAATTATTTAAAAGTAACAGTGTCAGTCCAACGAAAATCGCTTTTATTAATTGTTTTTTCATAGTTTTTTAGACGCATAGTTAATTATTTTTTAAGCATGCAAAGGCTAACATGCTGAACTTCATCAATCAACTATATCCTTCGTATTGCGCGCTTATCTTGCAGACGATAAATAATTGTGATAGCTTACTCTGGATTTTTAGCGAATAATTTAAGCAAGGGCATTAGTGATATGACAGATGTCAAACTAGAAAATACCGAATTACGTAAAGCGGGTTTAAAAGTGACTTTGCCCCGGATCAAAATCTTAAATATTTTGGAAAGTTCTGCTACTCGTCATATCAGTGCTGAAGATGTATATAAGCAGTTATTAGAATCTGGAGATGATGTTGGTTTGGCTACTGTATACCGTGTGCTTACACAATTTGAAGCAGCGGGTTTGGTCGTAAGACATCACTTTGAAACAGGGCATGCTGTGTTTGAATTGGATCAAGGCGAGCATCATGATCACTTAGTTTGCATTAAATGTGGTCATGTTCAAGAATTTGTTGACGATATCATTGAAAAGCGTCAGCAAGAAATAGCAGAAAAACTTTCTTTTAAAATTACAGATCATTGTCTTTATTTGTATGGTACATGCGGAGATTGTCAGTAGCCTTCGCCACTCATTTTTTGGTGTTGCTTCCTTTCTCAATGAACAACACTGATTCGTTGTGCGAATCAATTTTCTTTCTTTGTTATCAAAGAAAGAGGCACCTTTAGGTGCAGAGAAGGATTTTCAAAATAATGTTTTAAAAAATCCATCTGCTCGCTTTAGCGAGCCTCTTCCCTTGATTTCAAGGGAAGAGAGCCATTCACTTCGTTCATTAGTAAAATAACTCGTGATGCCATCGTATATATTAGGAATGCTTAAACTAACCATGTTTTAAACACCCACAGCCTGTTTTTCCTGCTTAAGCAAATGCTTTGCTTGAGCACGTGCTTCCGCACCAATATCAATTCCCCCCAGCATTCTGGCAATTTCATCAACGCGTTCATCTTCCGTTAATTCATGCACAGTGGTTTGGGTTTGTTGCTTTGTTTTCATCTTGGATACATAAAGATGTTGATCGCCAAAGGCAGCTACTTGTGGCAAATGGGTAATACAGATTACTTGCTGGTTATGGCTGAGCGTATGTAAACATTGTCCTACGATTGCACCTGTTTTACCACCAATGCCCACATCCACTTCATCGAAGATCAAAGTTGGAGAGGGTAAATCTTTCAGCGTTGTTAATTCAAGCGCTAAGCTGATTCTGGATAGTTCACCACCGGAAGCAACTTTGTGAATGGGTTTGGGTGGATGTCCAATATTGGCTGAAATACAAAAGGTTACCTCATCTAAACCAGAAGGGCTTAAGCCATTCGCTTCAGCAGTGGCTTCGCATAAAACTTTAAACTCCGCACCTTGCATAGCTAAGGTCTGGATATGTTTGGTGATTTCATCTTCCAATTTTTTTGCAGTTTGTTTGCGTTTTTGACGGAGCTGTTTTGCAATTTTCAGATATTCTTTGGTTAATATGTCAATTTGAGCATCCACTTCATCAATGGATTGATTTTGTTCAATTAAGGTGGCAAGTTTGGTTTTTAATGTTTCATGGTAAGCATAAAGCTGTTCTGGCTCAATCTTATGTTTTCTTGCAATGTCGTGAATTCTGTCTAGTCTTTGCGTGATATCGCTGAGTTTTTCTGGATTAATTTCTAAATTATCCATGAAATGAGAAAGTTCTGATACAGTTTCATTCAGTTGTATACAAGCGTTCTCTAAACATTCTTTTACATTTTTAAGCGCTTCATATTTATCAAATAGGTTATTGAGCGACTGCTTGGCTTGATGAACAAGTTGCAACGCATTACCACACTCTTCATTATCCAGCGAGTCAAGCGCTGTTTGGCAGGCTTGTAAAGTATGATCTGCATGCGCTAACTGATCATGTTCTTGATAAAGTCTTTGAACTTCATTGGGGAGTAGTTGTAGGTTGTCTATTTCTTCAATTTGATATTGTAATAATTCAATTTGGTAGTCCGCAGAACCATCGGTAGCGGTAATTTTTTGTTTGCGATGTAGTAATTTTTCTATTTTATAGTACAGCGTTTTTAATGCATCAACTTCCTGTGTATGTTTGCCATACGTATCTAATATGCGGAGTTGTTCACGTGGTTGTAGTAGTACTTGGTGTTTATGCTGACCATGCATTTGGACGAGATATTCGCCTAAGAGCCTTAACTGTTGCGTTGTTGTGGGAATGCCATTGATATAAGCTCGTGAGCGACCATTTTGATAAATGGTACGTCGTAAAATACAGCTTTCAGTTTCTTCGCTGTTCAGCTCTAAATCAGTTAACCATAAAACAGCACCTGGCAGATGGCTCACATCAAAGAGTGCGGTTACTTCGGCTTTTTCTTGCCCGGGCTGGATGAGATCAATATCAGCACGATGCCCTAATACCAGATTTAAAGCATCGAGTAATATACTTTTACCGGCTCCTGTTTCGCCTGTAATAACAGTCATACCTTTTTTAAAGTCTAATTCTGCTTCTTGAACGATGGCTAAATTACGAATAGTGAGATGCTGCAACATACGTGTTATTAAATGCTCCAATTCAGTTTTGTTCTTAAAGTGTGGTAGTAATCATAATCCAGTGGGTGTAAAAGATTTAATAGCTTATCTTTCTTAGAAATTAGAATGCGATCGTTGGGTAGCACATTAAAATTAACTTGCCCATCGCAGCTGACACGTGGGTGCAAAATATTTGCAGACGTAATATGTAATTCAATCTTATCGTCAGAATCCAACACAATGGGTCTGCTGGTGAGTGTATGAGGATGCATGGGCACCAGCACAACGGCTTCAAGTGTTGGATGCAAGATAGGCCCTCCTCCTGATAGTGAATAGGCGGTTGAGCCTGTAGGGGTTGCTGTAATAAGGCCATCTGAGCGTAGTCGATAAACAAACTGTTGGTTAATTCTGACCTCAAATTCAATCATACGTGCAATATCACCTGAATAGAGCACTACGTCATTTAAGGCTGAGCTAGATCCAATCGCTTGATTGTCTCGCATCAGTGTCATATCCAATAGAAACCTGCTTTCTGTTTGGTATTTTCCCTGCAAGATAGGTAATAAATATTGTTTGAATGCTTGAGGAGATATGTCGGTTAAAAAACCTAATCGACCACGGTTGATCCCGACCATGGGGCGTCCCCAATTCACAATGGAGCGTGCAGCATCTAAAAAGCTACCATCACCACCGACCACGATGATTAAATCACAGAGTTCGCCTAGCTTTTCTTTGCTTAATTTGTTTACTTTAATACTGATAATTTCAGCGCATTCACTTTCAAGTGAAAGAGTATGGTGCTGAGATTGCAAGAATTGTACTAAAGAGGATAAAGTACTTTGTACTTCAGGATTGCCTGGTCTACCAATAATTCCGATATGCGAAAATAAATTAGCCATGCTAGTTGTTTAAATAATGAGCAAATTTAGTATATCATATCATTAACTTTAAGTTTCCTCTTGTAAAGTAAGTTAAGAGGAAAGTATTTTTATGTTAATTGATTAAATTAATTTTAATTCCCAAAACGCATATAGCTTCAAAGATTAAAGAATGTTATGAGTGATTTGATAATTTCAAAACGTGCACAATTACTGCTCAAGCATTTAGTAGAGCTGTATTTGCGAGATGGCGTTCCTGTGGGTTCCAAAACATTAGTGAATGAAGCCATTACTTCATTGAGCCCCGCAACGGTTAGGAAAGTATTAGGCGATTTGGAAGATCAAGGTTATTTGGTTTCTCCGCATACATCCGCTGGTAGAATTCCTACGTCATTGGGTTTGCGATTTTTTGTCGATAGTTTGCGTACTATTTATCCGCTTGATGAAGTTAATCTAAAACAATTTCAGGAAAAATTTGAAGCAAATAAGTTGTCAGATGATTTATTAACCACGACATCAACAGTTTTATCAGAATTAACACGCATGGTTGGGGTTGTAACGCTGCCCAAGCGAGAGCATTTGATTTTAAGGCACGTAGAATTTCTGCCACTCTCAGACAATCGTGTTTTAGTTATTTTGGTTTTAAATGAAAGAGAAGTACAAAACCGTCTTATCATTACTGATAAGCCTTATACGGCAAGTGAACTTACTCAGGCTAGTAACTTTCTAAATCAGCATTTTGTTGGTAGAGATTTACTAAGCTCACGTCAGGAACTTCTACAATCTTTGCAGATAGATAAATTACAAATGGATAGCCTCATGCAAGCGGTTGTGGATGTTGCTGGAAAGGCATTCACTTGTGCTAAAAATAACCCAGATTATATTTTAGCTGGACAGCAAAATTTGTTATCTGATCCCGCCTATGTCAAAATGAGCCAGTTACAAAAGCTGTTTCAAGCTTTTACTGAAAAACACCAGATATTGCACGTTTTAGATAAGTGTCTACAGACAGATGGCGTGCAAATGTACATTGGTGATGAGTCTGGCTACGATGTATTCAGTGACTATAGCATCGTAACTTCTCGTTATTCGGTGGATGGAAAGTTAGTTGGTGTTCTGGGTGTGATAGGCCCTACACGCATGCCTTATAACAAAATAATCCCCATCGTAGATTTGGCTGCAAAAATGTTGAGCACAGCCTTGGATAATGAAAATTAGACCCCATTATTCACTCGTATTTTATATATTTAAGCAATTATACTAGCTTTATAGAGGTTAATAACAATGGCTGCACACGATGATTCTCCTACCAGTCTATGGACGCAAGGTCAGCAAGAAGAGGGAGATATGCCTCCGCAACGATTTGATGATTCTGCACCCACTCAAGAGCCTAAGCTTAGTTTAGAAGAAGAACTCAAGTCCTTGAAGGCGGAGCTTGAGAAAACAACACAAGCTTACAATGAAGCAAATGATAAAGCACAAAAAAATTGGGATTTATTGCTCAGAAAAGAAGCAGATCTACAAAATATTCAAAGACGTTCACAAACACAAGTTGATAATGCAAAAAAGTTTGCGCTAGAACGCTTTGCTAGCGAATTACTACAAGTTGTTGATAGCATCGAGCAGGGCTTAACCCAATGCAATAATGACAACGTGACAGCAAAAGATGTATTAGAAGGAATGGCTTTAACACGTAAAGTTGTATTAGATGTGATGGAAAAAGAGGGTATTTTACAAATCAACCCTGAATCACAAGCTTTTAATCCTAACTTCCATGAAGCCATTTCTATCATTGAAACAGATGATTGTCCCCCTAATCAGGTGGTGTCTGTGTTTCAACCAGGCTACATTTTGAATGAAAGATTGTTGCGTCCTGCAAGAGTAGTTGTTTCTCGTGCAATTACGCCTAAAGATGAAGCAGATAATACAAAAAAATGATAGTTGATGCGCTTGAAAACGCGCATCATGGCCACATTATACAGAGTAACTAGATTTATTTATTTTTGAATTGGAGAGTAAGAGCATGTCAGCAAGAAACGTCGTGGTGGGTATAGACTTGGGAACAACCAACTCTTGTGTCGCGGTCATGGAAAATGGCAAGCCTCGCGTGATTGAGAACAGTGAAGGTGATAGAACAACCCCTTCTATTGTTGCTTTCACCACGGACAATGAAAGACTGGTAGGTCAAACAGCTAAGCGTCAGGCTGTGACCAACCCGCAGTATACCTATAATGCGATTAAGCGATTGATTGGTCGTCAATACAATGACGCTGCTTTGAGAAAATCAAAAGTAGCTTATGAAATCATTAAGGCTGACAATGGTGATGCATGGGTACAAGGTCGTGGTAAAGACAAATTAGCGCCACCCCAAATTTCTGCTCAAATCCTAGCAAAAATGAAAAAGACAGCTGAAGATTATTTGGGACACGAAGTAACGGAAGCCGTTATTACTGTTCCTGCTTATTTTAACGATTCACAACGTCAAGCTACCAAAGATGCTGGTAAGATTGCTGGGCTTGAAGTTAAACGTATTATTAACGAGCCAACCGCTGCAGCGCTTGCTTATGGCATGGATAAGAAAAATGGCGATAGCGTTATCGCTGTGTATGACTTGGGTGGTGGTACCTTTGACGTTTCTATTATTGAAATCGCTGATATTGATGGCGAACAACAATTTGAAGTATTGGCCACCAATGGCGACACCTACTTAGGGGGTGAAGATTTTGATGAATGTGTAATTGAATATCTCGCCGATGAATTCAAGAAAGATCAAGGTATTGATTTACACAAAGATCCTTTGGCTTTGCAACGTCTGAAAGAAGCCGCTGAAAAAGCTAAAATTGAGCTTTCTACACGCGAACAAACCGATATTAATTTACCGTATATCACAGCTGATGCATCTGGCCCTAAGCACATGAATGTGCGTTTAACACGTGCGAAATTTGAGTCGCTGGTCGATGAATTGGTACAACGTTCATTAGAACCTTGCCGTACTGCATTGAAAGATGCAGGTAAAACTGCCGCTGAAATTGATGCCGTTATTTTAGTAGGTGGTCAGACACGTATGCCTAAAGTACAACAAGTTGTACAAGATTTCTTTGGTAAAATGCCTCGTAAAGATGTGAACCCTGATGAAGCTGTTGCCTTAGGTGCTGCGATTCAAGGTGCTGTTTTATCGGGTGAAGTGAAGGACGTTTTATTACTCGACGTAACACCTTTATCATTGGGTATTGAGACAATGGGCGGTGTGATGACCAAATTGATTGAGAAAAACACCACTATCCCAACGAAGAAGAGCCAAGTCTTCTCAACCGCTGAAGATAGCCAAACCGCTGTTACAATTCGTGTTTTCCAAGGTGAGCGTGAGCAAGCAGCACAAAATAAATTCTTAGGTCAATTTGATCTAACCAATATTCCTTTAGCACCTAGAGGAACACCACAAATCGAAGTGACTTTTGATATCGATGCCAATGGTATTTTGCATGTGTCTGCTCAAGATAAAGCCACAGGTAAACAACAATCCATTGTTGTGAAAGCATCAAGCGGTTTAAGCGATGATGAAGTACAAAAAATGGTGAGAGACGCTGAAGTACATGCTGAAGAAGATAAAGCATTCCATGAACTTGTTTCTGCTCGAAATCATGCGGACAGTTTGATCCATGCCAGTGAAAAATCTATGAAAGAACTGGGCGATAAAGTTGATCCTAAAGAGCGCGCTGATATTGAATCTGCGGTTTCTGAGCTAAAAGAAGCCATTAAGAGTAATGATAAAGGTGTGATTGAAAAGAAAACAGAAAAGCTCACAGACGCTTCTGCCAAGTTAGCGCAAAGAATGTATTCACAAACTGATGCGCAAGCAAATCAAGGTGGAGGTGCTGCAGGTGATGCTGAGCACGCAAGCGGCAAGGAAGAGGACGTTGTTGATGCTGATTTTGAAGAAGTGAAAGAAAATAAATCTTAATTTCTTTGTTTGAACGCTTAAATGAAATAAGCCCGGAGTAGTCTATCTCTCCGGGTTTCCCTTTGGTGGGCTTGAATAAAATTATCGGATGGTAAGTTGAATGTCTAAACCTGATTATTATGAAACGCTTGGGGTCGCACGCTCGGCTTCAGAAGCAGAAATAAAAAAAGCTTATCGTAAATTAGCGATGCAACATCATCCTGATCGCAATGAGGGTAATAAAGCTTCTGAAGAAAAATTTAAAGCTGCGACAGAAGCTTATGAAGTGTTGTCTGATTCGCAAAAACGAAAGGCTTATGATCAATTTGGGCATGCGGGTGTCGATCCTTCTGCTGGTTTTGGACGTGGGGCTGGTGGCTTTAGTGGGCAAGCCGGTGGTTTTGGAGATATGTTTAATGACATATTTTCCGATATTTTTGGAGCTGCTGCAGGTGGTCGAGGCGGTCAAGGGCATTCACGAGGTGCAGATTATAAATACAGTTTAGAGTTGACCTTGGAGGAAGCCGCTAAGGGTAAATCTGTTCATATCAAAGTACCCAGTTGGGTGAAATGTAGTACCTGTGAAGGGAGTGGTGCTAAAAAGGGCACGCATCCTAAGACCTGTGCTAGCTGTCATGGTCATGGCCAGATTCGTATGCAGCAAGGTTTCTTTTCTGTTCAACAAACCTGTCCTACTTGTCGAGGCGAAGGGCAAGTAATCAGTGATCCTTGCACCTCATGCCGAGGTCAAGGTCGTACACAAGAAGAGAAGAAGCTACAAGTTAAAATTCCACCAGGTGTGGATGATGGTGATAGAATTCGACTTTCTGGTGAAGGTGAAATGCCTGCAAGAGGTGGCGTTGCTGGAGATTTATACGTTCAAGTACAGATCAAACCGCATGCTATTTTTGAAAGGGATGGGTCTCATTTATATTGTGAAGTTCCCATTACTTTTATTACAGCCGCTTTGGGAGGGGAAGTAGAAATACCTACCCTAGAAGGAAAACTCAAGCTAAAAATTCCTGCAGAAACGCAAACTGGAAAAGTATTCAAGTTGAAAGGCAAAGGCATTCAACCCGTGAGAGGTGGTGCAGCTGGCGATCTTAACTGCCGAATCTTTGTTGAAACGCCAGTGGATTTAAATCGTAAACAAAAGACACTCTTAAAAGAATTTGAGACAGAGATCAACAACAATGGTGCTCATAATCCGCGCATTAACCGTTGGATGGGACGTGTCAAAGAGTTTATGGATAACTTAAAATAGGATTTTTATGTCACAGGATGTTCGGATTGCCATTGCAGGGATTGCTGGAAAAATGGGACTTGCGATTGCCAAAAGAGCTGCAGCACATAATCTGCAGCTTCGAGTCGCTACAATTTCTCCTTCGCAAGATGCAACTCAGACCGTCGGGGCAATGATTGCATCACCTGGCTATGACTTTTTTCCTATACACCATCTAGAAGATCAACGAGATGCCTTTGATGTATTGATTGATTTCACAACACCAGAGGCTACTCTGCATCATGTGAAGCTTTGTTCTGAACTTAAAAAATCGATTGTCATAGGTACGACTGGCTTGGACGAGCAAAAGCAGTCAGCCTTAGCGCAATATGCTAAAGAAATTGCCATTGTGTTTGCACCTAACATGAGTAGAGGTGTCAATATCACGCTTAATTTGTTGGAAAAATTAACGCAAGTCATTGGTCACGAAGCAGATATTGAGATCTTAGAAGCACACCATCGTTATAAGAAAGATGCGCCTTCAGGCACTGCGCTTAACATGGGGGAAACCATTGCCAAGGAATTGGGCAAGCCTTTGAAAGAGCTTGCAAGTTTTTCGCGTCATGGTATTTCTGAATCAGGGAGAGAAAAGAAAATAGGCTTTTCGGTGATTCGTGCAGGCGATATTGTGGGGGAGCATACTACAATCTTTGCGTTATCAGGTGAGCGCCTTGAAATTAAGCATGTAGCAAGCAGCCGAGATACCTTCGCAGAAGGTGCATTAACAGCCGCACGGTGGATTCAAGATAAGGCTGCGGGGCTTTATACGATGCAAGATGTATTAGGGCTTTGATAAGCCTATTTTTAGTTCTTAGTCCTGATGAACCCATAAATTTCTTCCGCTTAGCTGCCTATTAAGCTTCTTTGTCTTGTAAAAGTTATCTGATTGACCAATTTTTGAAACAGCCTATAATCGCCCTCAATTGAACTTTTAAATCATTGAATCATTGAGAGGCTTGTTATGCTTGATTTTATCACTTCATTTTTTAGTAGTAATACCCCAGAACCTTTATGTAAAGCAGCAGATATGCTTTGTAATACCTTGGAAGGCTATGGTTATGAAGTACATTCATCAGATATGTTGATTAATGCTGCGCAAAGTGTATCTGATATGTCTGGCCTATCTGAAAATGCATCTTATTTAACCATTGTTGCAAGTGCAGTGGCAGGCACTGTTGCGGTTATGTATGGTGTTACTTCTGCTGCTAAAGCAGTTATGAATCGTTCAAATGAGAAAACAATTCCGCACACAGAAGAATTGATTAGAGTACTTAAGCCAAGCGATACAAGCGACGCTGTTGCATTTGTAGTAAAGCCTTCTCATCAAAAATTGGTTGATGGGTATAATAATGTTGGGGCTAAAGAAGCCGTTAGCAAAATGAGTCCAGCAGTCTTAGCGGTTTTTAACGAATTATCTGAAGGGCAAGTGATTGCGTTTGGAAGAAAACTGGGTCAAGCACTCCTGAAATTCCAAAAGATGAATACAGAAGCACAAATTGAACTACTTAAGGCTTTAGACGGTGCAGATGTTGATTCTAAAGTAAAATTGCGTTAATCATCAGAAATGCCAATCAGTTAAGAGTAAATTGGCATTTAATAGAATTACGAATGAGCGCAGCGAATTGATTTTCTTTCTTTGTTATCAAAGAAAGAGGCACCTTTAGGTGCAGAGAAGGATTTATAAAATAAAGATTAAAAAAATCCATCTGCTCACTAAAGTGAGCTTCTTCCCTTGATACCAAGGGAAGATAATCATTTACTTCGTTCATTTCTTATTTTTGAAACAGCTTTTAGATATATCAATTACCCTATCTAATCTTTGCTGGTATTTGTATAAATACCTAGACCGAAAATAAAACTGTCTTTAAGCGAGATGATGCGAATATTTCCAGGCTGATTGCTTTTAAAAGTGTTAAAGCGTGAAGTATCTTCGAAGCTAATACTGCCTCTTAAACCAATATTGTGTGTTAATTTATACTGTAATCCTGCCATTAATCTTAAAATGGTTTTTCTTTTATCGAAAGTAAAGCTTTGTGGAACAGCTAAGGGTACGCCATTCAGACTTGTTAAATCATCGATAAATTTAGGGTGAGAACGTGCAACACCCATACTTGCAATTAACTCTGTTCTACAGCGTTTATCAAAGGGAATAGGATAAAAGCCAATGACATTGGCTGAGAAGGATTTGAATTCTGCGTGGGACTGATGTGCTTCTGTTGGTCCAGCAGGTGGAATAAAAACGCCTAAAACGACATTGTTGCCTCCAAAAACACGTGCTTCATTTTTGATATTGCTTTTACTAAGGGTAAGTTCTAAACCAAAATATTCAAGAAAACGAACACCCGTATACAATTGGCCTTGATGAAATTGTGATGCAAAAATATTATCGCCTTGTCCCTTATGCAAAGGTGTTTCTCGGTACTGAAGATCTAAGCCTAAATAGGGGTAGATAGGATATCCAAAAAAATAAGCGGCATGCGTTACAGAGGGCAATAAAAGTATTAAGAGTGCTGTGGGTAGAAACTTCAACAAGCATTTTTTTAAGGCGTGCATTTTCTTTGTCCTTAGTATCAACAATTCCCTAGACTCAAATAATATCACATTCTTCTCAATTTTATGTATATACACCCCAAGAAGTTACTTAATAAACTTGTATATACAAAGATATCTATAACGAAAATATCAAAGCTTAAAGGGAATTATTTGATTGCGCTGTAGTCCAAGCAGTAAGAAAAGGAACTTTAAGGTTATTGAAGGATTATTTGATTAAATAAGCTGTCTGTAGGAGCAGTTCATGCCCAAAGTTTATGAACCCGCAGATTTAGGTCGTTTAAAGCGCGCCTATGATGAATTAGAAGATAAAGAATCCCCAGAAGAAATTTTGGAGCTTTTAGGATGGTATAGGCCTGTTAAAGCAAGTGAAGGCGCTAAAAGTAGAATTGATAAATCTAAAGTGAAGGAGCTATTAGAACAAGGGCTTGATCTGGATCAGATTGCAAAGTTTAAAGCCGTAAAAGGCTTGAAAGACGCCTCTCACAAAACATTCATTATTGAGACACTTATTGATATTGGGCAAGATATTGCGTATGCAGTGTGGGACTTTTTGTCTTGGCGCAAAGTTAAAACTTCTCTGACCATTGTTGGATCTATTGGTGCTGGCGCTGGTATTGGTGCGTTATTGGGTACCTTGGTATTTCCTGGCTTAGGCACATTAATTGGAGGGGCTATTGGGGGGGCAATTACAACGGGTTTGGCTGCAGTGGGAGGGGTTATTGGCACGAGTGTATTAGGTGCCTTTTTAGGTAGTATTATTGGCAAAAAAACATCTGATGCATTATTTAAACATGAAAAACGTTTTCAACCTTCTAGACGTTTTACGCGTAAAATTAAAAGTAAATTTTCTATCAACACCAGCACAGTTGATATGATGAATGGATATTTATGGAATCGTGAGAGGGCGGTTTCCAGTAAAACCATGAAAAAATACTATAAAAAACTAAGAAATGAAACCATTAAAAAAGCTAAGCCAGAAGCAATGGAGCAGTTGGGTTATTTCTTTATTCAGGAATTAAGGCTATTAGAATTAGAAAGACAACGTCAACCCTCTAATTTAGAATTGCTAAGTGAAATTGATGCAGTTAAACATATTCTGAAAAAAATGGCGAATGCAAAGTTGTCAGATGATTTGAAATTACAAATTAAATCACAATTAAAAGACTATAAAGACAGAGAATTGAATGGAAAACCATTACCAGATGAACACTTTAAAAAGCTACGAAAAGCAGTGGCAGTAGAACAAAAAAGTGAAAGATCTTTAACAACAGAGATGGATGATTTAGAGAAAGAAGCGAAAGAAGAGAAGAAAGCGAAGAAAAAACGAAGTGCTGATTTGGATACAGCAACAGGTGATTTGTCTAGAACCGTGTCTGGATTGTCTCCTGTACGCTCTCCAAGTATGTTATTTTCGAAGGAAACAACAGAAAATACCGATGTTAGTGGAGCAGCCTCTCGCCCATTGAATCTAGAAACAGTTGCGCGTGCCCTAACGAGATCTTTTGTGGATTCTTTGGCCGCTCAAGGTTATGTGATTGAGCAGTCTGCAGCAGAATGGTCAGATCCATTACAGTATTCTTATAAAATACAAGGTACAAGTTTTAAAATGGATATGAGAACTGCTTCTGACATGGGCTTGGGTAATATCAGTGTTGCCCAAAAAGAATTAATCAGTCGAAATAAAGAAAATACCGCTCTGCTGATTGCTCAGCAAGCTTTGCAATATTCGCAGCAAACCGGGCAAACAGAATTTGAAGTAATCTCTAATAAAGATAGGGAAATAGCCATTCAAATCAGTGCAGCCTTACTCAAGGTAGGTTTAAAGCCCAAGCTGGATGTCAAGGAGTATAGCCTAGAAGAGCAACGTTTGATTATGACAGATGCAGAAAAGCTAGTTAAGAAACAATCCGCAAGGCTAACCCCCTTTCCAAACCAGTCATCGGGTGGTTAACACTCTTTCGTAGACATCTCTGGCAATATCCGTTAGAATCTCGCCGTTTGTGTTTTTCTCAGCGGGGAGGGGCTTTTGACAAATCATCCGGCAGTTTTAGCGCTTGAGGATGGGACAATATTCAAAGGAATTGCGTTTGGACATATTACTGAAGCTATTTGCCTCTCAGTAGGCGAAGTCGTTTTTAATACATCCATTTCTGGCTATCAAGAAATTATCACCGATCCTTCTTATACTGATCAAATTATCACTTTAACCTATCCTCAAATTGGCAATGTTGGTATTAGTACCGAGGATAGAGAATCTAACAGAATTTACGCCAAAGGGCTTATTGTCCGCCAATTACCAAAGCAAACAAGCAACTGGCGTTCGCAATTAACACTCACACAATTTTTAGCAGAGCAAAAAATTATTGGTTTAGCCAATATTGATACACGCGCTCTGACGAGAGTATTGCGAGAGAAGGGAGCCTTGAATGGCTGTATTGTTGCTGCTCCCGTGATTGATGAAAGTTTAATTCAAAGTGCAGTTGCTAAAGCCAAAAGCTTTGAAGGTTTAAATGGTAAAAATTTAGCAAAAACAGTATCTGTTACTGAGCCTTATGTTTGGAAAGAAGGTGGATTCTGGGATAGCCCAAAACCACAAAAAAATGCCACTGAAAAACATTTTAAAGTATTGGTATTGGATTATGGTATTAAGAAAACCATATTGCGCGTCTTAGATGAATTAGGCTGCCATTTGCAGGTAATGCCCTATGACACAACAGCAGAAGAGATTTTACAATATAATCCTGATGGTGTATTTCTCTCTAATGGTCCAGGCGATCCTAAAGCATGTACGACAGCGATTAGGACAATTCAAGCACTCGTTAACGAAAAGATTCCCTTGTTTGGTATTTGTTTAGGTTTTCAATTACTTGGTTTGGCGCTGGGTGCAAAGACCATTAAAATGAAATTTGGTCATCATGGTGGTAATCACCCTGTGCAGTGTGAAAGCACTAAACAAGTGTACATTACAAGTCAAAATCATGGTTTTGCTGTCGATGAGGCAACACTCCCTATCAATTTACTCACAACACACCGTTCTTTGTTTGATAGAACCTTACAAGGATTTAGACACAAAGATCTGCCTATTTTTGGATTTCAGGGGCATCCTGAAGCAGGCCCGGGTCCCAACGATGCTAGGGTGCTGTTTCAAACTTTTATTGACTCGATGCTCAGCTATCAAAAAAATAAAGATGCCCTAAAACTCACCATGGTAACCGAATAATTATGCCAAAACGTAACGACATCAAATCTGTTCTCATTATTGGTGCTGGCCCTATTGTGATTGGTCAAGGCTGTGAGTTTGATTATTCCGGTGCTCAAGCTTGTCGTGCACTCATGCAGGAAGGGTATCGGGTTATTCTCGTAAACTCTAATCCCGCCACCATCATGACCGATCCGCAAATGGCAGATGCGATTTATATAGAACCTATACACTGGCAAGTAATTGCAAATATCATTGAAAAAGAGCGCCCTTGTGCTGTGTTACCCACGATGGGAGGGCAAACAGCTTTAAATTGTGCATTAGATTTGGTGCGAGAAGGCATTTTACAAAAATATGGCGTTGAACTGATTGGGGCAACAAAAGAGGCCATTGATAAAGCAGAGGATAGAGAACAATTTAGAAAGGCGATGTATGAAATTGGTTTGAAAATGCCAACCTCTTATATTGCGCATGATTTTGATGAGGCTCTGGAAGCACAAGCGGCAATTGGCTTTCCCACCATTATTCGACCTTCTTTTACCTTAGGAGGTTCGGGTGGTGGCATTGCCTATAACATGGAAGAGTTTGAAGAAATTTGTAAAAGAGGTTTTGATTTATCACCAACCAATGAGCTTTTGATAGAACAATCTATTATTGGGTGGAAAGAGTTTGAATTAGAGGTTGTACGCGATAAAAATGATAATTGCATTATCGTATGCTCCATTGAAAATTTAGATCCGATGGGCGTTCATACAGGTGATTCGATTACTGTAGCGCCTCAGCAAACCTTGACCGACAAAGAATATCAACGTATGCGAGATGCAGCTGTCAGGGTTTTAAGAAAAATTGGTGTTGAAACAGGTGGTGCGAATGTTCAGTTTGCGGTACATCCTGAAACAGGAGAACTCTTTGTTGTTGAAATGAATCCAAGAGTTTCACGCTCTTCTGCTCTGGCTTCAAAAGCAACGGGCTTTCCGATTGCAAAAGTTGCAGCAAAATTAGCAATTGGTTATACCTTAGATGAGCTTGCTAATGAAATCACAGGTGGAAAAACACCCGCTTCTTTTGAGCCAACGATTGATTATGTGGTTACCAAAATTCCACGTTTTAACTTTGAAAAATTTCCACAGGCCGATCCTTACTTGACCACACAGATGAAATCAGTTGGTGAAGTGATGGCAATGGGACGAACTTTCCAAGAGTCCTTACAAAAAGCAATTCGTGGCTTAGAAATTGGTTTGTATGGTTTGGAGCCACAGATAGATCTCACAAAATCAGAAGTTAAATCAGATATTTATTTCAAACTACAGCGTCCTAACCATATGCGCCTTTGGCATATTGCAGATGCATTTCGTTTTGGAATGAGTATTGAAGAGATATATAGCATTTCTAAAGTAGATAGATGGTTTTTAGCGGAAATTCAAGATTTAGTGTGTACAGAAGCCGATGTGATTGCTAAACGTACAATGCCACTGACAAGAGAATATTTATTTGAACTCAAGCAAAAAGGTTTTTCAGATAAGAGATTAGCAACGCTTTTAGCAAAAACAGAAGATCAAATACGTCAAACAAGATGGGATTTAAAACTGCATCCTGTATACAAACGTATTGATAGTTGTGCCGCAGAGTTTTCAGTGCAAACTGCCTATATGTACTCTACTTATGAGTCTGAATGTGAAGCCCTTCCTACGCAAAACAAAAAGATCATTGTTTTGGGGAGTGGTCCTAATCGTATTGGTCAAGGAATTGAATTTGACTATTGCTGCGTGCATGCCGCTTTTGCGATGAAAGAAGCTGGTTTTGAAAGCATCATGGTAAATTGCAATCCTGAAACCGTTTCCACAGACTATGATATTTCTGATCGATTGTATTTTGAGCCTTTAACACTTGAAGACGTTTTGGAAATTGTGCATCTTGAGAAGCCTACGGGCGTGATTGTGCAATTTGGTGGGCAAACCCCCTTAAAATTAGCTAAAGCACTTGAGAAGGCTGGTGTCCCTATTATTGGCACTTCCGTAGATGCTATTGATAGAGCAGAAGACAGAGGCCGTTTTATTGAGGTGATTAATAAATTAAAGCTTAATCAGCCTGAAAATGGCATTGCAACGACTATTGAAGAAGCAAAGGCAATTGCTGCAAAAATTAACTACCCCATTATTGTACGCCCCTCTTATGTATTGGGTGGACAATCTATGGAAGTTGTCTTTAATGAAGAAGAGTTAGATGAATATTTATATAACTCAAAAATGTTTAGTAAAGAAGTGCCTTTGCTCATTGATAGGTTCTTAGATGATGCAACAGAAGTAGATGTCGATGCCATTTGTGACGGTAAAGATGTTTGGGTTGCTGGCATCATGGAGCATATTGAGCAAGCAGGCGTTCACTCGGGTGATTCAGCTTGTTGTTTACCACCTTTTAGCTTGAGCAAAGAAATTCAATCACGTTTGGAAGATGCCATTAAAGGGCTTGCTTTAGAGTTGCAGGTGGTTGGTTTAATGAATGCTCAGTTTGCCATAAAAAATAATGAAATATATATACTTGAAGTGAACCCACGTGCTGCACGTACTGCACCCTTTGTTTCTAAGGTCATTGGTCGTTCATTAGCAAAAATTGCTGCAAATTGCATGATCGGTCAAAGTCTTGTTGAGCAGCAGTGCACTGAAACGATTAGGCCTCCGTTTTTTGCAGTCAAAAAATCCGTTTTCCCCTTTGTAAAATTCCCTGGTGTGGATCCTATTTTAGGGCCAGAGATGCGTTCAACGGGTGAAGTAATGGGTGTCGGTGAAAACTTTGCCAAAGCTTATGCTAAGAGTGATCTGGCAAGTGGGGTGCCGCAAGTACCAGAACAAGGTCAGGTGCTGATCAGCGTTAAAGACAGAGATAAAGAGGGCATGATAGAAATTGCAAAACGATTAGATAGCTTGGGTTTTAAGATTTTAGCAACCCGTGGAACAGCATTGGCGTTGGCAGCGCATGGTTTGTCTGTCACTCATATTAATAAAGTAACCGAAGGTCGACCCCATATTGTAGATAGTATCAAAAATGATAAAATTGATTTTATTATCAATACGACGGAAGGTCGTCGAGCAACCTTAGATTCTCGCTCGATACGAAAGGCTGCTGTACAGCGAAAAATTAGTTATACAACAACCATTGCTGGTGCAAAAGCGCAAGTTTTAGCGCTAGAATATCAACACCAATACGATGTAATGCCAATACAGGCTTTGCATTCATTACTTATTAGTACCAAGGTTTTAAAGAATGAAAAGATTCCCAATGACGGAGAAGGGTGCGCAGAAACTGCGTGAAGAATTGATTCGATTAAAATCAGTTGAGCGTCCAAGAATTATTGAGGCGATTGCTGAAGCGCGCGCGCATGGCGATCTCAAAGAGAATGCTGAGTATCATGCAGCAAAAGAACAGCAATCTTTCTTAGAAGGACGTATTTCAGAAGTTGAAAATAAACTGTCCCAGGCTGAAATTATTGATGTTACCCAGCTTGCGCAGAATGGTCGAGTCGTGTTTGGCACAACCGTTATATTGGTAAACGTCAACACCGATGAAGAAGTGACTTATAAGATTGTGGGTGATGATGAAGCTGATCTGAAGCACAACATGATTTCGATCAATTCACCTATTGCGCGTGCAGCAATTGCCAAAGAGGTTGGTGATGTTGTGATTGTTCAAGCACCTAGTGGTGAAATTGAATATGAAGTTGTGGATGTAAAATACATTCCCTAATTCATTCCAATGATAGAGCGTCTTGTATCAAGATCGCTCTATCAAATAGCATTCATCTATTTTCGTAAGTTAGGATTCTCTTTATAGAGCACGATAGTACGCCCTATAGACTGGATACAGAAGGCTTGATGCTTTTCTGGTATCAGTCGAACCAACTCTTCGAAGGCTTCTTTATCTTGAACGTTCAGCTTGATTTTGATGAGCTCATGCTTAAGTAACTGGACGTCTATTTCATCGTGGACAGCGGGGGTTAGGCCGTTTTGTCCCAATTGAACAACAGGTTTTAGTGAATGCGCTTTGGCAATCAAAGTTTTTTGGAAACTACGCGTTAACATCATGGCAATTTTGTTTTAGAATGTAATTTGACTCAAAGCATTTTATCTCATTTCTTATTAGACGTACAATGAGCCAGAAAAAATCAACTAGTTGGATAGCTAGGCAGAAGCGTGATCCATATGTGATCAAAGCCAAGCAAACTGGCTATCGGTCTCGCGCAAGCTACAAATTATTAGAGCTTAATCAAGCACATAAACTCTTTCGCGCAGGAATGTGTGTTGTTGATTTGGGATCGGCGCCAGGGGGCTGGTCTCAAGTGATGGCTAACCTCTTAGGCAAAAATCCTAAGATATATGCCCTAGACATACTAGACATGGATCCCATTCAAGGCGTTAACTTTATTAAGGGTGATTTCAATGACCCCACAAATCAAGTTAAACTAAAAGAAATGCTTGGAAACAATGCAGTCAACTGGGTTATTTCTGACATGGCGCCCAATCTAAGTGGGGTTATAGATATTGATCAACCCAGAATAATGGAGCTTGCCGAATCTGCGTGGCAATTTACAACTCAAGTTTTAGCAAAGGATGGCGGTTTTTTAATTAAACTATTCCAAGGAGATGAGGTGAAACCCTTTTTATCAGAACTCAATCAGCACTTTCGTCGTGTCGCGGTGAAAAAGCCAGACGCTTCCCGCAGCCAATCAAGAGAGATTTACATTTTAGCACAAGGCTTTAAGGCGATCGGTCGCTGCGAACCTTAAGTACAGCAAGCCAACTATTGGGTTTTGTTGTATATTTAATCTATAGCCTTATGATAGGCATTCACAGTAAAAAAAGACAGGGGCTACACTTTGAACGACATGGTAAAAAACTTAGTTTTATGGCTAATAATAGCAGTCATATTAATTTCTGTTTTTAGCAATTTTGGCCCACGACATGCACATGTGGAAAAAATCCCATATTCTACTTTTGTAGAGCAAGTTGAGCACGGCAATGTTAAAAGCGTCACAATAGATGAACGTAGTCGCATCATTCGTGGTATGACGCGTAATGAAGAAGGCTTCTCTACGAATATGATTGCCGATGAATTTTTAATGGGTGAGTTGCTTAACAAAAAGGTTGAGGTGAACATCAAAGCACCTGAGCAACAAAGTTTACTCATGAGTATTTTCATTAGTTGGTTCCCCATTATCCTCTTTATAGGTGTTTGGTTGTATTTTATGCGCCAGATGCAAGGCGGTGGTGGCCGTGGCGCAATGACTTTTGGTAAAAGTCGTGCACGCTTGTTAGGAGAAGATCAGGTTAAAGTAACCTTTGCCGATGTGGCAGGTGTTGATGAAGCTAAAGAAGAGGTTCAAGAACTGGTTGAATTCCTCAAAGACCCAGACAAATTCCAACGTTTAGGTGGCCGTATTCCCAGAGGTGTCTTAATGGTAGGGCAGCCTGGTACAGGTAAAACCTTGCTTGCTAAAGCAATTGCGGGTGAAGCGAAAGCACCATTTTTCACTATCTCTGGTTCTGATTTTGTGGAGATGTTTGTGGGTGTGGGGGCTTCTCGTGTGCGAGATATGTTTGAACAAGCGAAGAAGCATGCGCCTTGTATTATTTTTATTGATGAAATTGATGCGGTAGGTAGGCATCGTGGCGCTGGCTTAGGGGGTGGGCATGATGAACGTGAACAAACCTTAAACCAATTGCTTGTTGAAATGGATGGCTTTGAAGGTAATGAAGGTGTCATCGTTATTGCTGCAACAAACCGACCTGATGTATTGGATAAAGCTTTATTAAGACCCGGTCGTTTTGATAGACAGGTTGTTGTTGGTTTGCCGGATATCCGTGGCCGTGAACAGATTTTAAAAGTACATATGCGTAAAATTCCATTGGCAGACAATGTCGAGCCAAAAATTATTGCGCGTGGTACCCCTGGTTTTTCTGGTGCAGACTTAGCCAACCTAGTGAATGAAGCGGCATTATTCGCAGCACGTCACAATAAACGCTTGGTTGATATGGCTGAGTTCGATGCTGCCAAAGATAAAATTATGATGGGTGTTGAACGTAGAAGTTTAGTGATGACACTGCAAGAACGCACCATTACGGCTTATCATGAAGCCGGCCATGCCATTGTAGGTTTGACTGTACCTGAACATGATCCCGTTTATAAAGTGACCATTATCCCTCGTGCTCAAGCCTTAGGCTTAACCATGTTTTTACCAGAACAGGATAGATATGGTTATTCTAAGCTACGATTGGAAAGCAAAATTGCAAGTTGTTTTGGTGGTCGAATTGCAGAAGAACTTATTTTTGGTTTTGAGAATGTGACGACAGGTGCCTCTAGTGACATTCAACATGCCACAGAAATTGCTCGTAACATGGTTACAAAATGGGGCTTGTCTGAAAGATTAGGACCTCTGATGTACAGCGATGATGAGGGCGAAGTATTCTTAGGTCACAGTGTTACGACACGTAAAGAGATCTCTGGAAAAACGGCTCAAATCATCGATGAAGAAGTAAAAAGTATTATCGATAAGACATATAAGACTGCTAAAGATATTTTAACTGAGAAAATCGATATTCTGCATAAGATGGCAGAAGCGCTTTTAAAATACGAAACAATCGACTCTTCTCAGTTAGAAGACCTAATGTCTGGTAAAATACCAAGAGAGCCTAAAGATTGGTCTTCAATCTCTAAAGATGATGCATCCGGTGGTTTATCTTCAGCAAGCCGTTCTGCTGATAAAAAGCAAGATGAAGAAAAACGTGATATTCAAGATGGTGATACACTCCAAACGCATTAATTTAAGTATCGTCATTAAAGGTTGTATTCATGTCTGCTTTACTTCATTCGCAACATAAGCCATTCATTATGGGGGTTCTCAACGTAACCCCCGATTCATTTTATGATGGTGGTCATTTCCATTCTCTTGAAAATGCATTAAAACGCGCTGAGCAAATGGTTGCAGAAGGCGTCGATATTATTGATATTGGTGGTGAGTCAACACGGCCCGGTGCGCTGGCCACGACCATAGACGAAGAGCTGCAGCGTGTTATTCCTGTCATTGAAGTGTTACGCAAAGAATTAGTCGTACCTCTTTCTATTGATACACGTCATACCCGTGTCATGAAATATGCCATTGAAAGTGGCGCAACGATGATTAACGATGTGATGGCATTACAAGATGAAGGCGCTGTTGCATATGTGGCTTCTGTCCAAGCACCTGTTTGCTTGATGCATATGCAGGGCTTACCTCATAGCATGCAAGCAAATCCTCAATATAAAGATGTAATGGATGAGGTATATCAATTTTTGCAGCATCGTATTGATATATGTGAAGCAAGTGGTATTGCAAAAGACAATATTTATATTGATCCAGGCTTTGGTTTTGGTAAAACGCTAAATCATAATCTCATGATGCTGGGTAAATTATCTCAATTTAAAAAATTAGGTTGCAAAATACTCGTGGGACTTTCTCGTAAAAGCATGTTTGGCAAAATATTAAACGTAGAAGCAGAAGATAGATTATTCGGAAGTTTGGGGGCTGCGATGCTCGCGTTGTTACAAGGTGCAGATATTATTAGAACACATGATGTTAGAGCAACGAAAGATATTTTAGAAGTGTATCAAGCAGTGAAACCTTTTTGGCATGCACCTGAAACATTGCAAAATAAAGGGAGTGAGCAAGAATATGCGTAAATATTTTGGAACAGATGGTATTCGCGGTAAAACAGGACAGTTCCCCATTACGGCTGATTTTGCTCTAAAATTAGGTTGGGCTGTAGGGCAAGTATTAGCGCAAGATGGTCGTGGTAAAGTACTGATTGGTCAAGACACACGGGTTTCTGGTTATATGTTATCAGCTGCTTTAGAAGCTGGTATGACAGCATCAGGATTGGATGTGCATTTACTGGGTGCGATGCCAACCCCTGGCGTTGCCTATCTAACAAAATCTTTAAACGCACAAATAGGTGCGGTAGTGAGTGCTTCGCATAATCCTTATTATGATAATGGCATTAAGTTTTTTAGTGGTGACGGTAAAAAATTACCGGATTTGGTTGAAAGCAAAATTGAGTCTTATCTTGATAAAGCTTTTGTGACTGTAGAAGGCACTCGTATTGGGCAGCAAACCTATTTGCAAGATGCTGCGGGTCGTTATATTGAATTTTGTAAGCATTCTTTTCCAAAAGATTACGATCTAAAAGGTATAAAAATTGTGGTTGATTGCGCCAATGGTGCAACCTCTTATATTGCTCCCCATGTATTTACAGAATTGGGTGCAGATGTGATTGTGATTAATCATCAACCCGATGGCTTTAATATCAATGATAAATGTGGCTCTACTTTCCCGCAAAGTTTACAAGCTGAAGTATTGAAACATCGTGCAGAAGTAGGTATTGCTTTTGATGGCGATGGGGATCGATTAATTCTGGTCGATCACAAAGGTGAGTTGGTAGATGGAGATGAGATTTTATTCATTATTGCCATGCATATGAAAGATAAATTGCAAGGCGGTGTAGTTGGTACACTCATGAGTAATTTCGGATTAGAACTTGCTTTTCAAGCGCAAAAAATAGCTTTCTTGCGCGCAAGAGTGGGTGATCGCTATGTGCTTGATAAATTGATGGAGCATAATTGGGTATTAGGTGGAGAAAATTCTGGGCATATTATTTGTTTAGAGCATGCGACCACTGGCGATGGTATCATTGCTGCTTTGCAAGTTTTAAAAGCGTTGTGTGAAAAAAATGATAGCTTACACACGATTAAGCAAGGAATGACTAAGTTTCCCCAAGTACTTAAGAATGTCAAAGTAACGAAACCTCAATCGATTATTGTGGATGACACACTTCAAAATGCTATTGCGAAAATGGAGCGTAGTTTGCAAAATAAAGGGCGTATTTTAGTGCGTGCATCAGGTACTGAGCCTTTGATTCGTGTTATGGTGGAAGGTGAAGATCCCATCTTTGTGAACAATATAGCTGATCAAATGGCAGATGTGGTTGAAAAAGTAGCTCAAACACTCGCATAGGCTTGAAGTTAAGATTGAAAAACAGATAACTTTTTGAGAATGCTTTCTTCTATGCTTTGATGAAGAAAAGTAAATCGTTGGTTGCTTTTCTTATCTTGGGAATATTTTTTGAGTTGCACATAGGCCTTAGCATAGGATTGCACTTGCTGTATGGCGATGAGTGTCTGTTCTTTGGTGTCAAAATGAGTCTGAGGTGCTAAGCAAAAGGCTAAAGCATCTAGGCATTGTCGTTCAAGCATTTTAAGTCGTTGTGTTGTTTCACTAAAGTTTTTATATGCCTGAGGCATGCTTTCAATCATGAGTGAGCTAAAATCAGAAGTGTAAAGTGTGCTCTCAAGGCTATATTTAGCTGCGAGCAATAAGCTGCCCGTAAACAAGTCAATGATCACTGTCTCTTTTTCTGTCTTGGTAGCATAAGCTATATCCCACTTAGGCTGTTCTTGGCAGAATAATCTACTAAACAGTGTCCACCAAACATATAATAAATGCGCGGTGTTATACTTATCTTCATCATCATCATTAAAAAAACTACTCAGTAAATTAGAATGAAGTGCAAGCATTTTAGCAGTAGTTGTATTGCTAACTTCTAATCCAGACTTTTGCTTTATAAATCCTTGCATTGCGGGGACAACATAGGAAGTATCTGAAATGATCCGCTTAAGATCTGCATTCACCAAGACTTTTTCTCCTTCTGGCAATAAAAACATCCTTGCGATAAAAACATCTCGCAGCATCTTGAAAGCGCTTTGTTTTGCGAGATAGTAGGCGGAAGGCTTACTTTTTTAGCTAAAGAGAAGGCCGACCACTTGTAGAGTTGCCAATAAATCAGTAACTCAGTTAAGATCGTCCGCTACAAGTTTATCTTAAATTAGTATATTAAATTCCCCAATGATTCAATATGAAAGGATTTTATGAGACAGAAATTAATTGCTGCAAATTGGAAAATGAACGGTAGTGCTTTACAAGTAGATGCTTTAATTGAGGGGCTTCGCTCTAAATTATCAAATCCCCGCTTTCAAAATAGCAAGATAGTTATTTGTCCTTCTTATATTCATATTGAGAGTGTCTTAGTTAAATTGCAAGGTTCTGGACTGCAAGTAGGTGCGCAAGATGTCAGTTCATATGCAAATGGTGCTTATACAGGGCAAATTTCTGCACAGATGCTTGCCGATATTGGTTGTAAATATGTTATCATCGGCCACTCAGAAAGACGGCAGTATTGTTTTGAAGACAACGCGGTTATTAGTAAAAAGTTAATTACCTCAGTTTATTTTGGTTTGACCCCAATATTTTGTGTGGGAGAAACAAAATCTGAGCGTGAGCAGGGTGTGACGGAAGAAGTCATTTCAAAGCAGATAGTCTCTGTTGTTGAAGCCTGTGGCGTAGATGTTTTTGCAAAGGCTACAATTGCTTATGAGCCTATTTGGGCAATTGGGACTGGATTAACGGCTACACCTGAACAAGCACAAGCGGTGCATGCCTTTATTCGACATTGTTTGCAAGCTTATGATAGAGAGCTATCCAGCAAAATAACAATTTTGTATGGTGGTAGTGTAAATGCTAAGAATGCATCTAGCTTGTTTGCTCAGCAAGACATTGATGGTGGATTAGTAGGTGGTGCTTCTTTAAATGCTGAAGAATTTGTTCAGATTTGTGAAGCTGCTGTAAATAGATAGCACGGAACTTTAAGGTGCTTTCATAAGATTAAGTTAGGTAATTTATGTACGGTGTATTATTAGCAATTCATGTTATTGTAGCGGTTTGCTTGATTGGCTTCATTTTGATCCAACAAGGTAAAGGCGCTCAGGCAGGCGCTGCCTTTGGTAGTGGTGCATCTCAAACAGTTTTTGGAAGCCAAGGATCGGGTAGCTTTTTAAGTAAAGCGACTACTTATTTGGCGGTTGTTTTTTTTATTTTGAATCTTGCTCTAGCGTATATTGTAAATCGAACAATTAAAGAGCAAAGTACGCCAGTCGTGCCAACGACGACGGCTACTGTGCCAGCAACGGGCACTCAACAAGGTGCACCAGCGCAAATAGGTAACACATCTGACATACCATCAGACGTGCCTAGCCCTGAGTAATATTTAAATTTGTTAAAACACTAAAAAAATTATTTTTAGTGTTTTTTAAAATCTTATAAGAATGATAGAATTGGCAAATTAACTTAAAATCTTTCATTGCCGAAGTGGTGAAATTGGTAGACACGCTATCTTGAGGGGGTAGTGGCGCAAGCTGTGCCGGTTCGAGTCCGGCCTTCGGCACCATTAATGACTAAACAAAAGCTTTCCTGCTTACATTCTTGTCTGATGAACCATAAGTGTACAAACCTCAAATTTTACATTCAGCGCTTATGGCTGAGCGTAGTATGAGAAATTATGCGCTTTAATATACGAATATACATCGATAAGATATTGTGGATCTTAATCATACTGCTTGGTAAGGGTTCTGAACTGTGTTAGAAAATTATCTCCCCATATTGGTGTTCATGATCATCAGCATGGGCTTTGGCGTTCTTTTAGTGGGTATTGGTTCTTTAATATCGCCCACAAATCCTAATCCAGAAAAATATTCTCAATATGAATGTGGTTTTGAGCCCTTTGAAGATGCGCGCTTAAAATTCGACGTTCGTTACTATTTAGTTGCTATTTTATTTATCATTTTTGATTTAGAAGTAGCATTCTTGTTCCCCTGGGCCGTTATTTTAAAAGAACTATCATGGGCCCCTATTATCGCAATGGGGATATTTTTATTACTGCTGTTAATCGGCTTTATCTATGAGTGGAAGAAAGGGGCATTAGAATGGGAGTAATGACTGCTCATAAGCAAGGTTTCTTAACGACTTCTGTACAGAATTTAATGAATTGGGCAAGAACAGGTTCTATGTGGCCGATGACCTTTGGCTTAGCTTGCTGTGCTGTTGAAATGATGCATGCGGGCGCTGCTCGCTATGATTTGGACAGATTTGGTATTGTGTTCAGACCTAGCCCAAGACAAAGTGATGTTATGATCGTTGCAGGCACACTCTGTAATAAAATGGCACCCGCTTTGCGTAAAGTATATGATCAAATGCCTGATCCTAAATGGGTTATTTCAATGGGATCTTGTGCAAATGGGGGCGGATATTATCACTATTCTTTCTCCGTGGTACGAGGCTGTGATCGCATTGTCCCTGTCGATATTTATGTCCCTGGTTGCCCTCCAACCGCTGAAGCACTGTTGTATGGTATTTTGCAATTGCAAAATAAAATTCGTAATAAGAACGTGATTACACGAGAAATATCATGACACAGTTAGCAACACTCAAAGAACAGCTTTTAGCGCAATTTGGCTCTAAAATACAATCAATAGTTCATACATCTTTTCATGAGATTACGATAGAAGTCGCTGCAGAAGAAATCGTGAGTATCTGTGAAACATTGCGTGATCATCAAGATTTTAAATTTGAAATGCTCATGGATCTTTGTGGGGTCGACTATTTACATTATGGTGTAACGGAATGGGAAACAAGCCACTCAACCAATCATGGTTTTGAGCGCGGTGTGCAGTCTATGAGAGATACTGTAAAAAGTAGCTGGCGTAAGCCCAGGTTTGCCGTTGTTTATCATTTATTGTCTATTACACACAATCATCGTATACGTGTTAAAACCTTCGTCCCAGACAGTGAGCCTATGTTAGATAGTGTGATTGCTGTATGGCCATGTGCAAACTGGTATGAAAGAGAGGCCTTTGATTTATTTGGTATTTTATTTAAAGGGCATCCAGATCTGCGTCGTATTCTGACTGACTATGGTTTTATTGGGCACCCTTTTAGAAAAGATTTTCCTGTAGAAGGTACTGTTGAGGTTCGCTACGATGCTAAAGCACAACGCGTTGTGTATGAGGCTGTGGATATTGTACCAAGAACCTTGGTTCCTAAAGTGATCCGTAAAGCGAATGAAGAGGCATCTAGCGAAGAGGTGAAGCGCTAATGGGTGACATTAAAAACTATACAATTAATTTTGGCCCTCAACATCCTGCCGCACATGGTGTGTTAAGACTTATCTTAGAAATGGATGGCGAAGTTGTACAAAGAGCCGATCCCCATATTGGTTTGTTACATAGAGCAACTGAAAAATTGGCAGAAACCAAGCCTTATAACCAAAGCATTGGTTACATGGATCGTCTAGATTATGTATCTATGATGTGTAATGAGCATGGTTATGTACTTGCTATTGAAAAGTTATTGGGCATAACGCCCCCTGTTCGTGCGCAATATATTCGCGTTATGTTTGATGAAATAACACGTATTTTGAACCATTTAATGTGGTTAGGTGCGCATGCTTTAGACATTGGTGCAATGACCGTATTTTTATATGCCTTTCGTGAACGTGAAGATCTCATGGATTGCTACGAAGCAGTGAGTGGTGCGAGATTGCATGCAACTTATTATCGCCCCGGCGGTGTTTATCGAGATCTGCCAAATCGTATGCCGCAATATAAACCATCACAATGGCACAAAGAAAAAGATACGAAGAAACTCAATGAAAATAGAAGTGGTTCGTTGTTAGATTTTATATGGGATTTCACAGAACGATTCCCTAAATGTGTTGATGATTATGAAACCCTTTTAACCGACAATCGCATTTGGAAACAAAGAACGGTTGGTATTGGCGTTGTCAGTGCTGAGCGCGCGATGCAGTTGGGATTTTCAGGACCTATGCTACGTGGTTCTGGCGTGGCTTGGGATTTGCGCAAAAAACAACCTTATGAAGTTTATGATCAACTTAATTTCGATATCCCTATTGGCAAAGAAGGTGATTGTTACGACAGATACTTAGTTCGTATGGAAGAAATGCGACAATCTAATCATCTTATTAGGCAATGCGTAGAATGGCTTAAAAAGAATCCTGGTCCTGTCATTATTGATGATCACAAAATTATTCCTCCCTCAAGAAGCAAAATGAAAGAGGATATGGAATCATTGATTCATCATTTTAAATTATTTACAGAAGGCTTTTGTGTACCAGAGGGTGAAGCTTACGCTGCCGTTGAACACCCTAAAGGTGAGTTTGGTGTTTATTTAGTATCTGATGGTGCAAATAAGCCGTATCGCCTCAAAGTGCGAGCATCCGGTTTTGCGCATCTTGCGTCTATTGATGAAATGACCAGAGGGCACATGCTGGCTGACGTAGTTGCTATTATTGGTACTCAAGATATTGTGTTTGGAGAGGTTGATCGCTAATGAGCACTGCTAAATTGCTGTCCCCAGATCTATTATCAAAAGAAACCAGAGTAAAGATTGATCACTGGTTAACCAAATATCCTGCTGAGCAAAGACAATCAGCTGTGATCCCCGCACTTACGATTGTTCAAGAGGAAAATAATGGCTCTTTGACAACAGAACTAATGGATGCGGTTGCACATTACTTAGGGATGCCTAAAATTGCGGTGTATGAAGTTGCTAGTTTTTATAGCATGTTTGAGCTAAAGCCGGTAGGTAGACATAAGATATGTGTCTGTACCAATGTCTCTTGTATGTTATCTGGTAGCCATAAAATAGTGGATCATCTGAAGAAGAAGTTAAACATTAAGTTTGGCGAAATTACCGCAGATGGGAAATTTTCACTTAAAGAGGTTGAGTGTTTGGCTGCATGTGGCGGCGCTCCCATGATGCAGATTGGTCGAACCTATTATGAGAATTTGACCCCTGAAAAAATTGATACGATTTTAGATAGTTTGGATTAACCCCATGACCATTCCTCAAAATTTGATTTGTTTTCGTACATTACAATTTGAAAAGCCATGGCTTTTTGAAAATTATCAAAAAGTTGGTGGTTATCAGGTTTTGAAAAAAATATTTACTGAAAATATTCCACCTGAAAAAATCATTGAAGAATTGAAGTTGTCTTGTTTGCGTGGTAGAGGCGGTGCGGGCTTTCCTACTGGCTTAAAGTGGAGCTTTATGCCTCGCAATAAACCTGGTCAAAAATATATTGTTTGTAATTCAGATGAAGGTGAGCCTGGTACTTTTAAAGATAGAGATATTTTAAGGTTCAATCCACACCAACTGATTGAAGGTATGATCATCGCAGGTTATGTGATGGGCACTACTGTTGGGTATAACTATATACGCGGTGAGTTTTGTGAGCCTTTCGATAGAATGGAACAAGCACTGAAAGAAGCGAGAGACGCGGGATTTTTGGGTAAAAATATTCTGAACTCTGGTTTTGATTTTGAATTGCATAATGTGATTGGCGCAGGCGCGTACATTTGTGGTGAAGAAACTGCCTTAATGGAATCCCTAGAAGGTAAAAAGGGACAGCCTAGATTTAAACCACCCTTCCCTGCAAATTTTGGTGTCTATGGCAAACCAACCAATATTAATAATACAGAAAGCTATGCTTCTGTGCCGGTTATTTTACAAAATGGTGGTCAATGGTTTTTAGAATTAGGCAAACCTAATAATGGTGGTATGAAATTATTTTGTGTATCAGGGCATGTCAATAAACCTGGGAATTATGAAGTGCCATTGGGCTTACCCTTTAAAGATTTATTGGCATTAGCCGGTGGTGTGAAAGAGGGACGTAAATTAAAAGCTGTTATTCCTGGTGGTTCCTCTGTACCTGTCTTGCCTGGTGACACTATGATGCAGCTTACAATGGATTATGATTCTCTCAGCAAAGCAGGCTCAATGTTAGGATCGGGTGCTGTGATTGTTATGGATGAGACCACGTGTATGGTTTCTGTATTGGCACGTATTTCTCATTTTTATTACGAAGAATCATGTGGCCAATGTACGCCATGTAGAGAAGGAACGGGTTGGCTATCTCGCATTATACATCGCATATTACATGGCGAAGGTAATATGGAAGATTTGGCTGTTTTAGACAATGTGGCAGAAAAAATTATGGGGCGGACTATTTGCGCCTTAGGAGACGCTGCTGCGATGCCTGTTCGAAGCTTTGTAAAACACTTTCGTCATGAATTTGAACATTACATTCAATATAAACGTCCCTTGGTTGCTAGCTTGAGCACTGAACCTGGAGTTGAACATGGTACAAATTGAAATTGATGGTAAGCCAATAAAAGTCAATCAAGGTTCAATGATTATTGAAGTTGCTGACAAAGCAGGTATTCCAATTCCACGTTTTTGTTATCATGAAAAACTATCCATTGCCGCTAATTGCAGAATGTGTTTGGTTGAAGTGGAAAACGCACCTAAGCCATTGCCAGCCTGTGCAACGCCAGTTTCGGAAGGAATGAAAATCCGAACCTGTTCTAAAAAAGCAATAGATGCACAAAAAGCAGTAATGGAATTTTTATTGATTAATCATCCCTTGGATTGCCCTATTTGCGATCAAGGTGGGCAATGTGAATTGCAAGATGTTGCTTTGGGGTATGGACAATCCTATTCACAGTTTGATGAAGCTAAGCGATCTGTCAAAGACAAAGATATTGGGCCTTTAATTAGCACAGAAATGACACGTTGTATTCATTGTACCCGCTGCGTTCGTTTTGGTGAGGAAATTGCTGGACAGCGTGAGCTAGGTGCAACAGGCCGTGGTGAGCATATGCAAATTGGCACCTTCATAGAGCAGAATGTGAGTTCTGAGCTTTCGGGTAATGTGGTTGATTTATGTCCGGTTGGCGCATTGACCTCTAAGCCTTTTCGCTTTAAAGCGAGAGCCTGGGAAATGATGGCAAAATCTGGCGTTTCTGCGCATGACTGCGTTGGCTCAAATATTTTTTATCACACCATGCGTGGAAATGTTATTCGTGCGGTTCCCAAAGACAATGAGGCCGTTAATGAAATCTGGTTAAGCGATAGAGATCGTTACAGTTATGAAGCTTTATATCAAAACAGATTAACCGATCCGCTTGTTAAGAAAGACGGTGTTTGGCAAACAGTCGAATGGCAAGAAGCTTTAAAATTAATAACCAATAAATTTCAAGACATTATAGATAAAAAAGGCGCTGAAGCGATTGGTGCACTGTTATCGCCTAATATAACCTTAGAAGAAGGTTATTTATTACAAAAAGTATTAAGAGACAAAGCGATAGCTAATATTGATCACCGTTTAAGACAACTAAGCTTTAGCCATCAAGAACATCAAGTTCAACCTTCTTTAGGGGTGAAGTTTGCTGCTTTAGAAGAAGCAAATGCCATTGTTTTGGTAGGTTGTGATGTGCGCTTTGAAGCACCTTTGATAGCTCATAGAATTCGAAAAGCGATTAAACAAGGCGCGACGGTATCCGTCGTGAATCCGCTTCTCATTGAATTTAACTTTAAGGTTGATCATCGTTTAATTGAGCCACAGGGTAATTTGGCATTCAGTCTTGCTCAATTATTAAAAGCGGCTTATCAATTAAATTCAAATGCTTCTCTGACTATGTTTGAAGAAGTTAGCCAATACTTAAATACAGTGACTGTTTCTGATGAAGCTTTGAGCATAGCGAAACAGCTGCTAGAGGGTGAGAAAAAGCATTTAATCTTAGGTGCTTATGCACTTTCATCTCCGCAAGCAGATTGGCTCTGCTATTTAGCGCGAGCACTTTGTGAGGTGACAGGAGCAAGCTTTGGTGAGCTTAGCCAAGGTGCTAATAGTGCAGGTTGTTGGATAGCGGGTGTGTTGCCACACAAAGGCGCATTTTTACAAGCAACCGCTAAAGGTAAGCATGCGGTTGAGATGTTGAAAAATCCATTAGCAGGTTATTTGCTGGTTCAAGTAGATCCAGAATACGATTTTATCGATCCTGCATTAACGCAAAAAGCATTAGAAAAAGCAGAGTGTGTTGTCGCCTGTAGTGCATTTGATAGCCCTAGCCTTAGAAAATATGCAGATATCATTTTACCCATCACACCACATACAGAAACCAAAGGTACTTTTGTAAATGCCCAAGGAGATTGGCAAGGATTTGAAGCCGTTGCTGCTCCCTTAGCGAACAGTAAGCCTTTATGGAAAGTATTACGTGTCTTAGGTAATTTTTGGCATATTCCAAATATGGACTATGAAAGCTTGACTGAAGTTATGGCAGAAATTAAAGAGCAATATGCAAAAATCTCTGTTGCAAAAGAAAGCTTATTGCAATTTAAACCAGCGACACTTGCTCATGTACAAAGTGAACAGCAAATTTTAAGATTAGCGCCCGTGCCTATCTATGCTGTAGATCCATTGGTTAGAAATGCTAAGTCCTTGCAGCAAACGGTTCTGGCTCAATCTGACAAAGTTTGGATGAATGATCAGATGGCTGCTGAACACGGTGTTAAAGAAAACGATCGCATACGCATTCAGCAAGATGGTGTTGCTTCAGAGCCATTAAGTGTTCAACTTTCTGCTGGATTACCTGATAAAACGATTCTTGTGCATAGTGCTATTCAAGCGACTGGCCAATTAGGTGCAGGGTATAACTTTGTAAAAATCCTAAGCGAGAAAGGGTGAGATGATGATGCTTGATGAATCGATAATCAACATACTATGGATTGTTGCCAAGTGTTTCATGATTATACTACCACTTCTCTTAGGTGTGGCTTATTTAACTTTTTTAGAGAGAAAAGTGATAGGCTACATGCAAATCCGTATTGGACCCAATCGTGTTGGGCCGATGGGTTTGTTGCAGCCCATTGCGGATGTGGTGAAGCTACTCCTGAAGGAAGTGATTTTGCCTCTCAAAGCAAATCGCATCCTTTATATATTGGCGCCTATTTTAACGCTCGCGCCTGCTCTGGTTGCATGGTCGGTGATCCCTTTTACGCAAACAGCGGTATTAGCAAATGTTAATGCGGGTTTATTGTTTTTATTAGCAATGACCTCTTTGGGGGTATATGGCGTTATTATTGCGGGTTGGGCATCTAATTCAAAATATGCATTTTTAGGTGCATTACGTTCGGCTGCGCAGGTTGTTTCTTATGAAATTGCCATGGGATTTGCCTTGGTTGGTGTATTGATGGCCGCTGGCAGTATGAATTTAGGTGAAATTGTCACTGCGCAACAAGGGGGATTATTGCATTGGTATTTTATTCCTTTGTTTCCTCTTTTTGTTGTGTATTGGATATCTGCGGTTGCTGAAACAAATCGTGCACCTTTCGACGTTGCAGAAGGCGAGTCTGAAATTGTTGCTGGTTTTCATGTTGAATATGCGGGTATTAGTTTTGCGCTTTTCTTTTTAGCAGAATATGCCAACATGATTTTGTTGGCCTTTGTTGCTGCAGTTATGTTCATGGGGGGGTGGTTATCTCCTTTTGAGGGATATGCTTGGGCGGATAAAATGCTCTTTTGGGTGCCTCCTATTGCTTGGCTCTTTCTGAAAGTGGGATTCTTTTTATTTCTCTACTTATGGTTTAGAGCGACGTTCCCCAGATTTCGATACGATCAGATCATGCGTTTAGGTTGGAAGATATTTATTCCTATGACTTTTTTCTGGTTTGTCGTCGAAGTGTGCATGATCAAACTACAGCTAAAACCCTGGTTTTAAGGTTTCAAATGTTTAGAAAGATTGCTCATTATATTAAAAGCTTCGCTTTATGGGAGCTGCTAGAAGGTATGGCTGTGACCATGCGGCACTTCTTTAAGCCAAAAATTACAGTTCAATACCCTGAAGAAGAGACGCCACGTTCAGCAAGATTTAGAGGCGTACATGCATTAAGACGTTACCCAAATGGGGAAGAGCGTTGTATTGCTTGTAAACTATGTGAAGCAGTATGCCCCGCTTTGGCAATTACCATCGATTCTGAGGAACGGGCGGATGGTTCACGTAGAACCACACGGTATGAAATTGATTTATTCAAATGCATTTACTGTGGATTTTGTGAGGAATCTTGTCCTGTTGACTCCATTGTTGAAACAAGCCTACCTCACTATGTTGTGTTGGAACGAGGGCAGAATATTTTAGATAAAGAAAAACTGCTCGCAATAGGCGATCGCTATGAAGCAGAAATTGCGAGAGAGAAAGAAGAAGATTCAGAATTTCGCTAATAGGGCACAACAATGAGCATCACTTTGCAACAAATGGTTTTTTATTTTTTTTCCTTTATCGCGATTGTTTCTGCTATATCCGTGGTGATTGCAAGAAACCCAGTAAGAGCTGCCTTGTTTTTAGTTCTTACTTTTTTTGCAATGGCTGTCAATTGGATGTTAATGGAGGCTGAGTTTTTAGCGATCGCATTGGTTTTGGTCTATGTGGGCGCTGTTATGGTGCTGTTCTTGTTTGTGGTCATGATGATTGATATCGAAACCCCGAATCTGTTCAGTCCTTTTGTGAAGTATTGGCCGATTAGCTTAGCTATTTCTTGTGTACTTATCGTTATGATGGGGCTTGCCGTTACGCAATATAGTTTTAGTCCAGAAGCAATGCCTGCGCCAACAGCTAAGCTTGCGGACTATAGCCATGTGAAAGCGCTTGGACACTTATTATATTCAGATTTCTTGTTACCCTTTGAGATAGCTGGTGTGATTTTATTGGTTGCCATGATTGCGGCAATTGGGCTTACCTTTAGAGGTGCCCAAACATCACGTTTTCAGAAAGTGAATCAGCAAGTTATGGTTAAGAAAGAAGACAGACTTGAGATCGTCAAAATGAAAGCAGATGAGAGGCTATTATGATATCACTGGCTCAGAACTTAAGCTTAGCTGCTGTATTATTTGGTATTGGTGTTGCTGGCCTTTATATCAACCGTAAAAATATGATCATATTGCTGATGTGTATTGAGCTAATTTTACTAGCAGTCAATACGAATTTTGTTGCATTTTCACACTTTTGGCAAAATCAGGTTGGCGAAGTGTTTGTATTCTTTATTTTAACCGTTGCAGCAGCAGAAGCGGCAATTGGTTTGGCTATTCTGGTCGTTTTATTTAGAAAACGTCGTACCATTAATGTCGAAGAACTAGACGTATTAAAGGGTTAATATGCAAAACAATGCATTTTATGCTTGCTTGGTTGTGGTGTTTTCACCCTTAGTCTCTGCTTTGTTAGCGGGACTCTTGGGTAAACAGTTGGGCAGAAAGCTTTCTCATAGCATAGCAATTTTAGCAGTGGGCTTAAGTTTTTGTGCTTCGGTTTATCTTGCTAAGATGATGCTCGTCGATAACACCTTGGCGGAAGGCACAGAATATATTTTGTACCAATGGGCATCGATTGGAAAATTAGACCTGAAAATTGCTTTCTTACTCGACCATTTGACCATCTTAATGATTAATGTTGTGACCTTCGTTTCTTGGATGGTACATATCTATACAATTGGTTATATGGAAGAAGATCCTGGTTATCAACGGTTTTTCAGTTACATCGCATTGTTCACTTTCTCGATGTTAATGCTCGTGCTTGGCAATAATTTCTTGCAGCTATTTTTTGGTTGGGAAGCCGTTGGTTTGGTTTCTTATTTGCTCATTGGTTTTTGGTACACCAAAGAGACAGCTATTTTTGCAAATATGAAAGCATTTTTGGTGAATCGTGTCGGTGATTTTGGTTTTCTTTTAGGCATTGGCGCTGTCTTGGCTGTATTTGGCACCTTAGATTACAATGCTGTTTTTGAAGCAGCACCTAAAATTGCGAGTCAGAATTTAAGTTTTGAGTTCATTCCTGGACAAACTTGGAACGTTATTACGGTTATTTGCTTGTTACTGTTTGTAGGTGCAATGGGCAAATCTGCGCAAGTACCTTTACACGTGTGGTTGCCTGATTCTATGGAAGGCCCCACACCCATATCCGCACTTATTCATGCGGCTACCATGGTGACAGCGGGCGTCTTTATGATTGCCAGAATGTCACCTTTATTTGAATATTCTGAAGCGGCTTTAAGTGTTGTATTACTCATAGGATCTGTAACTTGCTTCTTTATGGGCTTAATAGCCATTGTTCAAAATGATATTAAGCGCGTTGTTGCTTATTCAACCCTTTCTCAATTAGGTTATATGATTGCTGCGACAGGTGCTTCTGCTTATGCTGCGGGCATGTTCCACTTAATGACGCATGCCTTTTTTAAAGCATTGTTGTTCTTAGGCGCAGGCGCAGTCATTATTGTCATGCATCATGAGCAAGATATTCGTAACATGGGTGGCTTGAGAAAATACATGCCGGTTACCTATTGGACGATGTTCCTTGCAAGTTTAGCATTGATAGGTTTCCCATTTTTCTCTGGTTTCTACTCCAAAGATACAATTATTGAAGCAATTCATTTGAGTGAAATTTATGGCTCTACTGTTGCATATTGGGCAGTATTATCCAGTGTGTTTGTAACAGCACTTTATTCTTTTAGAATGTTCTTTTTAGTATTTCATACCAAACCAAGAATGGATGAGCATACGAAAGAAGAACTAAGAGAAGCACCTGCCGTTGTGTGGGGACCACTCGCTTTATTAGCGATCCCTTCTGTTTTTGCAGGTTTATTTTTTGCCGATTTTCTTTTCACTGGGAACTATTTTGCAAAAACAATCTTTGTATTACCGGAGCATGATGTATTAAAGACATTTTCTGCTGACTATCATGGTGCGGTAGCCATGGGACGACATGGTTTTCAAGGATTGCCTTTTTACTTAGCAATAGCGGGTGTGTTCACTGCATTAGTGGCTTATGTATGGATTCCATCGATATCTCGATTTGCACGGGTTGTTTTCTCGCCAGTTGTTTTCATTCTTGAGCATAAATATGGCTTTGATATTTTTAACCAAAAAGTGATCGCACCTTTGATACGAGGTATAGGGCGTTTATTTTGGCGGGTTGGTGATCAGGTGATTATTGACGGACTTGTTGTAAATGGTACAGCCAAAGTCGTTCACCAAGGATCTAAGTTAATTCGACTACTTCAATCCGGTTATGTATATCATTATGCCTTTGCCATGATTAGCGGACTTATTCTTTTGCTGTTATGGCTCACGTTACATTAAAATAGAGGAACAGCATGGTACCGTTTGCACTCCCATTATTAAGCACGTTGATTTGGCTGCCGATTGTAGCCGGCTTTGCTATTTTTCTAGTTGGAGGTGAAAAAAATCCTCAATTGGCAAGAATGTTAAGCTTTGTCGTTTCTCTGATTTGTATAGGCTTGTGTGTGCCTTTATGGCAAGGTTTTGACGTTGCTTCACCTGCTTTTCAGTTCATAGAAAAAAGTCCGTGGTTTCCAAATTTAAACATTGAATATGCGCTGGGCGTTGATGGTTTTGCAATGCCATTAATTGCGTTAACCTGTCTTTTTACGCCACTTGTAGTGCTTGCTGCCTGGCAGGTCATACAAGATAGGGTAGCACACTATTTAGCAGCTTTTTTAATCATGCAAGGCTTGATGTGTGGTGTTTTTGCTGCAATGGATGCTATTTTGTTTTACTTCTTTTGGGAAGCTATGCTCATACCAATGTTTTTAATTATTGGTATTTGGGGGGGAGCAAATCGAGTCTATGCAACGATAAAGTTTTTCTTATACACATTCCTAGGCTCTGTGTTTTTATTGATTGCCTTGATTTATCTCAATATTCAATCTTCTAAAGCAGGACTGACTGATCCTTTTTCTATTTTTGCCTTCCAGAAATTACCCTTAAGTTTAGTGGAGCAAAAATGGATATTTGTAGCATTTTTTGTTGCTTTTGCTGTTAAAATTCCGATGGTTCCCGTACATACATGGTTGCCAGATGCACATGTGGAAGCGCCAACAGGTGGTTCCGTTATTTTGGCTGCGATTATGTTAAAAATGGGCGCCTATGGCTTTTTAAGATTTATTTTGCCTATCGTGCCAGATGCAAGCCGCCATTTTGAGTTCGTTGTCATTATCTTGTCGCTCCTTGCTGTGCTTTACATTGGGCTTGTAGCACTTGTACAAAAAGATATGAAGAAACTGATCGCTTATTCTTCAATTGCACACATGGGCTTTGTAACCTTAGGTATCTTTGTTGTTTTCTCTTTGATCGCTGCAAATGCACAAGATGCGGCGCAAATGGGATTGGCAGGTGCTTATGTGCAAATGATCTCTCATGGTTTTATCTCTGGTGCTTTATTCTTATGCGTAGGGGTCTTATACGATCGTATGCACTCTCGGCAAATTGCTGATTACGGTGGTGTCGTGAATCGTATGCCTGTCTTTGCTGCATTTTTTGTATTATTTGCTTTGGCGAATGCTGGATTACCAGGTACCTCCGGTTTTGTAGGAGAGTTCTTTGTTATTCTTTCAGCCGTGCAGGCAAATATGTGGTACGCCTTTATTGCAGCGACAACCCTCATCACGGGTGCTGCCTATAGCTTATGGCTGGTAAAGCGCGTTATCTTTGGTGAGGTGAAAAATACCCAAGTGGCCGCATTGCAAGATATCAATGGGCGAGAGTTTATGTTTCTTGCTGTACTGGCTCTTTTTGTTCTTTTGGTGGGCATTTGGCCACAGCCTTTGATAGAAGTGACCCAAACCAGCACACAGGTTCTAATAGAGCAAATCGCTCAGACTAAATTGAGATAAGACAAAAATATGCAAGCTGATTTTTCTCTGATCATGCCAGAAATCACGTTGTTAGTTGCGGCCTGTATTGTTTTATTGGTCGATGTTTTTATTAAGCCCAACTGGCGAGGCCTTACTTATTTTCTGAGTCAATTGGCGCTGGTTGTGAGCTTTGTTGTGTGTCTGCAAACAGAGGTTCAAGCGCCGAGTGTTTCTTTCTCAAACCATTGGGTTGTTGATCCACTCTCTCAAATGTTAAAGCTGTTTATGTTGGGTGTAATGTTTATCGTGTTTCTGTACAGCCGTGTGTATGTAACAGAGCGGACGATAGCGCGTGGTGAGTTTCATATCCTTGCCTTGTTTTCTACCCTTGGAATGATGTTGTTAGTTTCTGCAAATACGCTCTTACTGCTCTATTTAGGCTTAGAGCTATTGACCTTGCCTTTATATGTGCTTGTTGCCCTAAGGAGAGATGCTGCAGATTCTGTAGAAGCGGGCATGAAGTATTTTGTGGTAGGTGCTTTGGCTTCTGGTTTATTGTTATATGGTATTTCTATTTTATTTGGTCTTACAAACAGCATTGAACTAAGCCAAATTACTAGCTATATTCAGCAGGCAAATGCAGATCAAATGGGACTATTACTCTTTGCATTAGTTTTTATTGTCATTGGTTTGGCCTTCAAGTTAGGCGCTGTGCCTTGCCATATGTGGATTCCTGATATTTATGAAGGTGCGCCAACGAATGTTACCTTGCTTGTTGGTTCAGCGCCTAAGCTCGCTGCCTTTGGGATGGCCTATCGCTTGCTGAATGATACCTTGATGGGGCTGTCACAGGATTGGTCTCAGTACTTTATTGTTTTAGCACTGCTTTCATTAGCGGTTGGTAATTTTACGGCAATTGCGCAAACGAATATTAAGCGTATGTTGGCTTACTCAACAATTGCGCATATTGGTTTTATATTATTAGGCTTTGTAGTTGCGCCTTCTATTGGTTTTGCGCCTGCGCTATTTTATACCATTGTCTATGCAATAACGGCCTGCTGTGCTTTTGGTGTGATTATTTTATTGAGCGCCAAAGGCGTCGAAAGAGATACTTTGGAAGATATAAAAGGCTTGTGTCATCGAAGTCCATGGCTGGCCTTTATTATGCTCTTGGCGATGTTCTCTTTAGCGGGTGTACCACCCTTGGTTGGGTTTTATGCAAAGTTTGTGATTCTCAAGGCTTTGATTGATTCGGGTATGGTTTGGCTGGCTGCTGTCTGTGTCGTTTTTTCGATTATCGGTGCCTTCTATTACCTGCGTGTTATATGGTTGATGTACTTTGAGAAGCCCGAGATTGTGAATAGAGTGGGGGGAGCGCTTGATTTAAGAGCTGTACTCAGCTTGAATGGCCTATTGGTTCTTGCCTTAGGCTTGTTGCCGGCACCCTTATTTAGCCTATGTCAGCAAGTTTTTAGTAAGTTGGTTGCTTAATAAGTAATGTTTTTGTGTAATTTAACATATTATGTCTTGAACCATTTTGTCGGTTGGCGTATTATCTACAGCACTTAACGCGGGGTGGAGCAGTCTGGCAGCTCGTCGGGCTCATAACCCGAAGGTCGTAGGTTCAAATCCTGCCCCCGCTACCAGTTTCAGTCAGTATAAGCCCCTTATTGGGGTTTTTTATTGTTTTTTTATTTTATAAAAAAAATAACAAAAAAGTGGGCAAGTCCCACTTTTTTGCTAATGAGTTAGTCAATTATTATTTTCCAAGTCGCTCTGTTTCTTCATTCAAGCGATCACGATATTACGTTAGAGAGTCTAAAGCATGCGATATGACGCTAAATGGGAATCCATTATTAATCCCATTTTGAAGGATAGTGAAGTTGAATTGGTTGGCGTAGTCAAAAGCGGTGATGGTAATCACGCTGTACTTAGAATTTATCTTGATAAGCCAGGTGGCATCACTATTGATGACATCTCTAAGACTTCAAGAGAAATCGAGATGGTTCTGAGTGTGGAAATGGATTTAGAGAATTGTACTTTAGAGGTTTCTTCGCCAGGACTTGATAGGCCTTTATTTACACCTAAGCATTTTCAGCAACAAATTGGTCAGAAAGTAAAAATTAAGTTGGGTATGCTAAAAAACAACCGAAAGCATTTTGTCGGTATGTTGGAAGCTGCGACGGATGAAGCAGCAAGTGTAAAAATTGATTCAGAATTATTTGTTTTTCCATATTCTGAGATCGATGAAGCACGACTTGTTTCTGAGGTCAATTTTGGCAAAGGCCAGAAAGAACGGGGCTCAAAAAAATGAATAATGAAATTAAATTAGTTGTCGATGCAGTTTCAAATGAAAAAAATGTGCCCAAAGAAGTCGTATTTGAGGCATTAGAAGCAGCACTAGAGTCTGCGACTAAAAAGCGATATGGCGCAGAGTGGAATATCAAAGTTGTCATTGATCGTCAAACGGGTGATTATGAAACCTTTCGTCTATGGTTAGTTGTAGATGAAAATGCCGTTGATGAATTTGGTGATGCAATTGGTGTTCAAAATCCAGACGCAGAACTTACTTTAGAACAAGCCCATAAACGCGATGCTAAGCTTGCCATTAGCGATATAATTGAAGAAAAAATTGATTCTATTGCTTTTGGCCGTATTGCTGCTCAAACTGCTAAGCAGGTTATTGCGCAGCGCTTGAGAGCAGCGAAGCGCGATCAAGTCGCAGATGAATATTTACAGAAAGTAGGCCAATTAATTGCAGGTACTGTTAAAAAAGTAACACGCGATTTCTTAATTATAGAATTAGGTAATAATGCGGAAGCCTTACTCAAACGAGGCGACATGTTACCTAAAGAAATGCTACGCATTGGGGACAGAGTGCGCGCTTATTTACAAGATGTAAAAAAAGACGCTCGAGGACCACAGCTGATTATCAGTCGAACCTGCCCTGAAATGCTGATTGAACTTTTTAAAATTGAAGTGCCTGAAATTGGCGATGGTTTAATAGAGCTCAAAGCAGCTGCCAGAGATCCTGGTAGTCGTGCTAAAATTGCTGTTTTAGCCAAAGACAACAGAATTGATCCAATTGGTGCATGTGTTGGTATGCGTGGTGCCAGAGTTCAAGCAGTTTCAAATGAATTGGGTGGTGAGCGCGTTGATATTGTCTTGTGGAATGATGATCCTGCTCAATACGTTATTAATTCACTTGCACCAGCTGAAGTTTCAAGCATCATTATCGATGACGATACTCATACAATGGACGTAATTGTTCAAGAAGATCAACAGTCTGCTGCCATTGGTAGAAATGGCCAAAATGTGAGGCTTGCTAGCCATTTAACAGGTTGGGAATTAAATGTTATTTCAGAACAGCAAGCGCAAACACGTGAACAAGAAGAGTTTGAAAGAATTTCTAGCCTCTTTATGGATAATTTACAAATTAATGAAGCATTAGCAGCTGGGTTTGTAGAAGCAGGGTTTACGACGATTGAAGAAATTGCTTATGTGCCAACTCAGGAGCTTTTAGAAGTGGAAGGATTAGATGAAGAGACGCTCAATCAATTAAGATCGCGAGCAAAAGACAATTTGTTAACGCAAGCAATTGAGAAAGAAGAACGTTTAGAAGAAAAAGCGCCAACTGAAGAATTGTTAGCTTTAGAAGGTATGGACAAACAGCTTGCTTATCAACTAGCAACAAGTGACGTTGTGACAAGAGATGATTTGGCTGAGTTATCAGTTGATGATCTTGTGCAAATCGCGGGTATTGATGAAGAAAAAGCAGCAAAACTTATTATGGTTGCGAGAGCACATTGGTTTATAGAGAATTAGGTCGACACATATCTGGAGGCGCCTATGTCTGAAATATCTGTCGCGCAGTATGCTGAAAAATTAAAAATTTCCCCTGAGCGGTTATTAGAACAACTAATAGCCGCAGGCATTGAATGTGGGCAAGGCTTGCAACATTTAGTTACAGATGAGCAAAAGCAAAAACTACTCGAAAAGTTAAAAATGGATCATGGTGATGCAAGTACTTTGCAAAGAGGCGTCACACAGTTCACCGTCACAAGAGAACAGGTCAGCGCCTTAAGTGTGAAAAGACCAGGTTCTACTAGCGCTAAAACAGTTACCGTTGTTCGTAAAAAGCGTCGACAGTTTATTCGGCGTGCGCAACCCCTTGAAGAAGGTGGTATTCAAGAAGAAGAATTAGACGTTTCAGTTGAAGAATTACCTACAGAAGTAGCACAAGAGCTTACTGAACAAGCGGATGATGCCGTTCCTGCTATTGTTGCACAAGAAAGTGATGTGGCACTAGATGAGCCAGTTGTTGTATCGGAATCTGCTGAAAACACAGAGGCAGCAGTGGCTGCGCCTGTTGTTTCTGAAGAAACGATTACTGCCAGTGCGCTTGCTGATGTAGAAGGCGCTGTTGCTCCTGCGGATAAAGCAAAGCCTGCTGTTGAGAGCAAAGACAAGCACGATAAAAAAGACAAAAAAGACCTTAAGAAAAAGAAAGATTCTAAAGAAGAAGATTTCAAAAATGCTGCTAAAAAAGCTAAGCAGCCTGCAACCAAGCAGCAGCAGCCTGCGCCTGGTGGTAAGAAGATTCGTGACGTTTCTGTTGCCAATAGCGAAGAAGATTTTCGTGGTAGTAAGCGTCGTAAGAAAGACAAATCTAAAAAACAAGATTTACTTTCTAAGCATGGTTTTGAAAAACCAACTCAGCCGGTTATCAAGGATGTTGTCATTCCAGAAACCATTACTGTTTCTGATTTAGCCCAAAAAATGGCTGTAAAAGCTGTAGAAGTAATTAAAGTTCTCATGAAAATGGGTATCATGGCTACGATCAATCAAGTCATTGATCAAGATACTGCTGTTTTAATTTGCGAAGAGATGGGGCATAAAGCACTTCTGCAAAATATGGATACCGTTGAAGATGAGTTGAATGTTGTTCATGAAGGTGAACAGCTCAACAGAGCACCTATTGTTACCATTATGGGACATGTGGATCACGGTAAGACCTCTTTACTTGATTATATTCGTAGAACCAAAGTTGCTTCGGGTGAAGCGGGCGGTATTACGCAACATATTGGTGCTTATTCTGTAAACACAGAACGCGGCATGATTACTTTCTTAGACACCCCAGGTCACGCGGCATTCAGTGCAATGCGTGCGCGTGGTGCAAAATGTACAGACGTCGTTGTATTGGTTGTTGCAGCAGATGATGGCGTTAAGCCGCAAACCATCGAAGCTATTCAGCATGCAAAAGCTGCACGCGTTCCTATGGTTGTTGCTATCAACAAAGTTGATAAAGACGGTATTGATATGGATCGTGTTAAAACCGAACTTTCTGTTCAAGAGGTTATCTCTGAAGAGTGGGGTGGTGATTACATGTTTGTTCCGGTTTCTGCAAAAACCGGCCAGGGCGTAGAAGATTTATTAGAAGCAATTTTATTACAAGCAGAAGTACTTGAACTTACGTCGATTCAAAATTGTCCAGCCAGCGGTGTGGTCATTGAGTCTCGATTAGACAAAGGTAAAGGTTCGGTTGCAACACTGTTGGTACAAGAAGGCACTTTACGCAAAGGTGATATTATTATCGCAGGTTCTTGTTATGGACGTGTGCGCGCAATGATAGGCGATACGGGCAAAGAAATTGAATCTGCAGGTCCTTCTACTCCTGTTGAAGTAATCGGTCTTTCAGGCGCTCCGCAAGCGGGTGATGAAATGACGGTTGTCAAAGATGAACGTAAAGCAAGAGAAATCTCTCTCTTTAGACAAGGTAAATACCGCGAAACCTATCTGGCAAGACAGCAAGCTTCTAAATTAGAAGGCTTTATGGAACGCATGCAAGAAGGCGTTGTTCAACAGTTAAACATTGTTTTAAAAGCAGATGTTCAAGGTTCTGTTGAAGCCTTAGCAGAAGTTTTACAGCAATTGTCTACACCACAGGTTACTGTGAATGTTGTCTCTAAAGGTGTGGGCGGTTTAAATGAATCCGATGTGAATTTAGCAATGGCTTCAAAGGGCATTATCATTGGTTTTAACGTTCGCGCTGATAGTACTGCACGTAAAACAGCAGAAAGAGAAGGCATTTCAATTCACTACTTTAGTATTATCTATGATGTGATTGATAGCGTTAAATCTGCAATTCATGGTCTGATTGGACCTATCTTTAGAGAGCAAATTGTAGGACTTGCAATGGTAAGAGATGTGTTCCGTTCTTCTAAGTTCGGTGCTATTGCAGGTTGTATGGTCGTTGAAGGTATGATTACACGTAATTTGCCAATTCGAGTATTGAGAAATGAAATCGTTATTTATGAAGGTCAGCTCGAATCATTGAGACGTTTTAAAGAGGATGTCAAAGAAGTTCGTCACGGTACTGAATGTGGTATTGGTGTTAAGAACTACAATGATGTTAAACCCGGAGACATGATAGAAGTTTATGAAAAGGTTGAAGTTAAACCTGAAATCTAAGCGTGTTGTAAGTAGTAATTATATGATAGTTGGATTTTGTTATGGCGAGTGATTTTAGTCGTATTGATCGTATACAAGATTTTATGCAGGCCTCACTCGCAACCATTATCCAACAAGAGATCAATGATCCTAGGCTTGCTAAAATGGTGACGGTAACTGGGGTTATTGTCTCTAAAGATATGAAGCATGCTAAAGTTTACGTTACTGTATTGCCGGATGATAAAGCAAAAGAATCTGTGCGCATTTTAAATAATGCAGCAGGATTCATCCGCACAACACTTGCCAAGCGCGTAACGTTTCGTTCGCTGCCAAATCTTAGATTTTATTATGACGATACTACCATTCAAGCAAATCGCGTGGGTAAGCTACTTGATGAAGTGTACCCATTCAACGCATCTCCTGCTGAAGAAGATAACGATAATAATTCGGAGTAATGCATGAGCTCTCTTAATCAGAGTCATTCCTCTCATGGTATTTTACTGTTAGATAAACCCAGTGGTATTTCTTCAAATCAAGCTTTGTGCTTGGCTAAAAGATTCTTAGGGATTAAAAAAGCAGGTCATACAGGCAGTTTAGATCCTCTTGCCAGTGGTATGTTGCCTTTGTGTTTTGGTGAAGCCACTAAATTTGCGCGTTTTTTGTTAGAAGCAGATAAATGCTATCGCGTTGTTGCTAAATTGGGTGAACAAACAAAGACAGGTGATAGCGAAGGTGAAGTAATACAAACGCGACCTGTTCCCGTACTTACCTATACTTATATTGAATCTATGATTGCTGATTTCAGAGGTGAGATAGATCAAATTCCTTCTATGTATTCTGCATTGAAATATAAAGGCCAGCCCTTGTATAAGCTAGCGCGCGCGGGTCAGGAAGTAGAAAGGCCGTCGCGTAGAATTAACATATTTAAATTAGAGCTAGAAAGTTTTGAGCAGTCTGAAGAGCAGAGCACGCTATCTTTAGTTGTTGAATGTAGCAAAGGTACTTATATTAGAACCTTAGTTGAAGACATCGGCAAAGCGATGGGATGTGGTGCACACGTGATTGCTTTGCGCAGAGAATGGGTAGGAAGTTTTAAAGATAATTCTATGATTGCACTAAATGCAATAGAAGAAGCTGGTCTGGAAGCTAGACAATATATTTTACCGATTGAAACAGCGCTTGCGACTTATCCAGAAATAATATTGCCTGAAGCAATGGCATTTTATTTGCGCAATGGTCAAGCAGTCAGGGTTGGACAACGTAGTGAAGGTTGGATCTCTCTGAAAAACCACCTCGGTGAGTTTATGGGGGTTGGTGAATATTTAGAAGATGGGCGTGTAGCGCCTCGACGGTTGCTTCAAGTTGCAACAACTTAAGTGCTTTGCTGTCCCTTCGAAAAAGGGTATTGTCAATGAAATTCTTGTGGTAAAATCCAAGAGTATTTATTTGTATTTTAATATAAATAAAATAACTAACTAAAAAATATTTAAAATTGTGTCGTGTTTAGGAGTGGTATATGACTTTGTCAGTTCAAGCTAAGGCCCAAATTGTTGAGGGTTATCGACGATTTGATGGCGACACCGGCTCACCAGAAGTTCAGGTTGCTTTGTTGACGTCTCGAATCAATTATTTAACTGAGCATTTGAGAGACCATAAAAAAGATAAACATTCTCGTCGAGGCTTAATGAACCTTGTGGCCAGACGTAGAAAATTACTCGATTATGTGAAGCGTACGAAGCCAGAAACCTATAAGAAATTACTCGATACTTTAGGATTACGTCGCTAATCCGAGTAGCGCTTTGGCGTACATTTTTTCAACTTATTCCAAAAGGATCTTCTAGTGGCAACATGTGTTAAGACATTTCAGTACGGCCATCATATCGTTACCCTTGAAACAGGGGTGGTCGCAAGGCAAGCAACCGGGGCAGTCATGGTTAACATGGATGGCACCGTTGTTTTAGTAACAGTTGTTGGCGTTGAGGATGCAGCTGCGGGTAAGGATTTTTTTCCTTTAACGGTTAATTATCAAGAAAGGATGTATGCTGCAGGCCGCATTCCTGGGGGCTTCTTCAAACGAGAAGGACGCCCATCAGAGAGTGAAACGCTCACTTCCCGCCTTATCGACAGACCTCTTCGCCCCTTATTCCCAGATGATTTTTTCAACGAAGTACAAATTGTTGCAACTGTTATGTCTATTAATCCTGAGATTAATCCAGACATTCCCTCGTTGATTGGTGCTTCAGCAGCACTCGCGATCTCTGGAATACCGTTTAGTGGCCCTGTGGGTGGTGCAAGAGTTGGTTACATTGATGGCGAATTTGTACTGAATCCTACAAATTCACAACTAGCGAAATCTAAATTAGATTTAGTGGTTGCTGGAACGGCTGATTCCGTTTTAATGGTTGAGTCGGAAGCAAGTGAGCTTTCAGAAGAAACCATGTTAGAAGCCGTGATGTTTGGTCACGAGCAAATGCAAATTATCATTAAAGCAGTTCAAGCACTCAAAGATGCGGTGGGTAAGCCTGCTTGGGATTGGAAAGCGCCTGAGCGAGATTCTGCACTTGATGAAAAAGTAAAAGAAGTAGCTGAACAAAAGCTGACTGAAGCCTATTTAATTCCCAATAAAGAACAGCGATATCGTTTGTTGAAAGAAGTGCGTAAGTCAGTTGTTGAAGCACTGAAAGTAGAATTAGATGAGGAAGGCAAGCAGAAATATAGCGATGCTAAAATTTCTGCTGCTGTCTCTTCTCTTGAGAAGAAAATTGTTAGAAGTCGTATTTTACAAGGCGAGCCTCGTATTGATGGTAGAGATACACAAACCATCAGACAAATATCTGTTCAAACCGGCGTATTACCAAGAACGCATGGCTCAGCTTTCTTTACACGTGGTGAAACCCAGGCTGTTGTGGTTACTACATTAGGCACAAGCCGAGATGCACAAGTCATTGATAGTGCTTGTGGTGAGAAGAAAGATCCTTTCATGTTGCATTATAACTTCCCTCCATACTGTGTGGGTGAAGTAGGCATGATGGGAAGCCCTAAACGTCGTGAAATTGGTCATGGTCGTTTGGCAAAACGTGCTATTCAAGCCGTATTACCTGATTCAAAAGAATTCCCTTATGTGATGAGAGTTGTTTCTGAAATTACAGAATCAAATGGCTCAAGCTCTATGGCAAGCGTATGTGGCACAAGCTTATCATTGATGGATGCAGGTGTTCCTTTGAAAGGCGCTGTAGCTGGTATTGCGATGGGTCTTATCAAAGAGCAAGATACCTTTGCAATATTGTCTGATATTTTAGGTGATGAAGATCACTTGGGTGATATGGACTTTAAAGTAGCAGGTACAGAGAATGGTGTAACCGCTTTGCAGATGGATATTAAAATTGATGGTATTACCAGAGATATTATGTCTGTTGCTTTAGACCAAGCAAAAGCAGGCAGGTTGCATATTTTAAACATTATGAAAAATGCTATCAGTTCTCATCGTACTGAAATGTCAGAATTTGCACCTCGTATGCACACCTTAAAGATTCATCCTGACAAGATCAGAGATGTTATTGGTAAAGGTGGCGCAGTGATTCGTGCAATCATTGAAGAAACAACCGCTAATATTGATATCGAAGATGATGGTACCGTTCATATTTTAGCGAATGATTCTGCTTCTTGTGAAGAAGCTTTAAGACGTATTAAATTACTCACGATGGATGTTAAATTAAATGAGATCTATGAGGGTAAAGTAGCACGCTTAGTTGATTTTGGTGCCTTTGTAACCATATTGCCTGGTAAAGATGGTTTGTTGCATATTTCTCAGATTTCAAATGAGCGTATCAGCGACATCAGACAAGTATTGAATGAAGGACAAATGATCAAAGTGAAGGTACTTGAAATTGATCGTCAAGGTCGCATTAAACTCAGTATGAAGAATTTGGAAACTGAACTCGAAACTGCACCTTCTTGAGTCATAGAATAGCAGTAAATGGATTTAAGGCCTGATTCTTTTTTTACATTCCCTTATGAACAGAATGACTTTTTAAGTCATTTCTGTTCACTGATTTTGCCTCACCAAAAAAAATTTTATATGCGAGCACTCAGTTTATTTTATTATAAACTGAGCCTTTATTATTGGTCTTTTGACTATGTTCATTTAGAAAATGAAGGGCTTTTTGAAGAGTGGATGCTGTCATTAGATGTTGCCTACGGTGAGTGGTTAGAGGAGGATGAAGTGCAGAAATGGCTTGGTACAAATCTAATGAATATTATGCCTACCATGCAAAGATATGATCAGGCATAAAATAGCCCAAGCTAAAGGCTTTGATTTATACTATTATCCAAGTCAAAAGCTTGAACTTGACCTGCCACCCATCCTTATTACTTTTGCACTCGTGAATTCTCCCACAATCTTAGATATTAGCCCTGAGCGATCCTTTATCAATCATCTTTTAAACTTAGGCTTTAGCATTTATTTAATTGAATGGTGTGTACCAACGCATAGCGATCATTCTAAATCCTTAGATGATTATATTATGGGAGATATTCATTCTGCTGTTGAAAATGTATATGTGCGTGAAGGGAAGAAACTATTGTTAATGGGGATCTGCCAAGGCGGTTATTTTAATTTATGTTATGCCTTGCGAAGATCAGAGCGACTTTGTGGCATCATTTTATTGGTAACGCCCATTGATTTTCATGTCCCAGGTAATCGCATATATCAAATGATCAAATATATGAATTTGGATGATATTGAAAAAAGAATGATAAATGTGCCAGGTTGGTGTATTAATCAAGCAATTTTTTCAGTCAGTCCATTTTTATTTTCACTTAAAAAAATAAAATTACTAAAAGAGGTTGGCAAGGAGACTGGCTTGACCTCTGAGTCTGAACTTATAAAGAAAGTAGAAGCATGGGCTTGGGATTGTCCACCACAAGCAGGCAAGGCATTTTTTCAATTCACCAAAAACTGCATTCAAGAGAATGCATTAGTCAATCAAGGTTTGGTTATAGATGGAAAGCTATTAAAGCTTCAATCACTGCGGATACCTGTGCTGAATATTTATGCGGTTCATGATCCCATATGGCCTATGGCATGTGCTGCAGCACTTTCTCATCATATTCCTCCTTCTCTTTATCAAGGAATTAAGCATCCAGGTGGCCATATTGGCGTTATGATGGGGCGTGCAGGATTAGCTGTTTTGCCACGTAATATTTACGATTGGGCACATGCGCACTCAGAAATATGCCTATAAATCGTTATTTATTGCAATGCAAAGAAAGTTTAAGACCCATCCTCAATTAATTTCTAATTAGAATCAAATAGATAAGCTGATATGAAGGCTCTAACGTTTTGATGCTGATTTTGATAAACTACATCGTATGCATGTATATATTTGCTAACTAAATTTTGCTCGAATGAGGTGGAGATGATTGGCTATAGAGCAGTAATAGCGCTAAATTTATTTACTTTAGTGGTTAGCAATCTTTATGCTGCTGCTCCTAGTGTTGATGCAATATCTCAAGAAGTTTATCAAGCCTATCAGCAAAAAAAGCCTATGCCAAATTTATCGAAAAAGCATGAGCTAGATATGTCTTTGGCATATCAAGTACAGAAATCTTATGTGCGTTCACGTTTGCAGTCTGAGCATATTGCAGGCTTTAAAGCAGGCCTGACATCGGATGAAGCGCAATCGAGTTTTAATATTAATAGACCCATCATTGGTATTTTATTTAAAGAAGGTCAGAAGCAAGATAAAAGTGAATTTGCGATCAATGATTATAGAGGATTAATGATTGAAGCAGAATTAGGCTTCATTTTTGATAGAAAAATATCAAAAAAAGTTAACTCTGTTGATGAGCTAAAATCTTATGTGCAAAAAATTGTGCCTGTGCTTGAATTACCTGAAGTTTGCTTTGAATCTACACTTACCGAAGGGGTTGATTTAGTTGCGATCAATACAGGATCTGCTTATTTTATTCCCGGTGATAATGTCAATTGGTTAGGTCAAGACATTAATGACATAACAGTTACTTTAAGACAGGATGATCGCATTGTCCTACAAGGCCAAGGTAGAGATGCCTTGGGTGATCAGTGGGAGGCGCTGAGATGGTTGGTAAATCAAGTGATTGCACATGGTTGGGTCATTGAAAAGGGCTATTTACTTATCACAGGTGCATTAGGTGGCATGGTGGATGTGCAGCCTGGTGTTTATAAAGCCTTGTATAACAACGAAACAGCCGTTTCTTTTACGGTGAATGAATGATAATCACAAGCTTATATGCTGGGTTGTTTGCAATTTTATTGCTCTGTTTAACGCTCAATGTCGTTCGTTTGCGTCGTGAACATAAAATAGGTTTATTAGATGAGGGTAATATTGTTTTAAGAAAAGCAATTCGCATGCATGGTAATGCAACAGAAACGATCCCTATTTTACTGATACTCATGGGTTTGGCGGAATCAAATGCTGCAAGCCCATTATTGCTGCATGTCGTTGGTTCCGTTGGATTCTTTTGTCGCGTTTGGCATGCGCTTGGTATTGCAAAATCATCTGGCGTATCAAAAGGAAGGCTGTTTGGTATGCTAGGGACTTTCCTCGTGATTCTCTTTTTAGCGGTTTTTAATATCGTGTGTGCGTTGATCTAGAGCTTCTGCGCAAAAAAGCACACGTTGACTTATAGGCGATTCGCGAAGCGAATCAAAGAGCCTCTACCAATTTAGGGAGAGGCTGGCTGAAAGCCTGGTGAGGGTTAAATTAGAAATGAGTATTGCATTAGAAATTAACCCTCACCCGCCCTTGACAGGGCACCCTCTCCCAAAATTGGTAGAGGGGAGATAATGTTCGCGTTGCAAACGAAGATATTATCTAATCACAAACTCTTGCTCTAACTTCTTTTCCAGCATGGTAAAAGTAGGACGAACATAAAGTGGTAGACCATTTTGATAGGATGGATAAGATTCACCTTCAATTAATGGTGCAAGATATTCACGGCACGCTTCGGTAATACCAAAGCCATTTTCGCTAATGTATTCGGGCGGTACGGTGCGTTCAACGTTTGCAACTTTGCTAAGTTCAACACTCTCAATATGCCAACGATATGGGCTGCTAGAGTCACGCTTAATGTAAGGCATAACAGCATTTTTATTTTCAAGTGCTAATTTTACAGCTGCCTCACCTAAGGCAAAAGCATGCTCCACATCCGTATGAGAAGAAATGTGACGTGCAGCTCTTTGTAAATAATCTGCTACTGCCCAATGATATTTTAATTTGAGTTTAGATTTAATGAGATTGGCTAACATGGGGGCAACGCCACCGAGTTGCACATGACCAAATGCATCCTTAGAACCCATTTGAGCAAGGAATTGTCCATCTGCATATTTTGCACCTTCAGAGGCAACGATCACACAATAACCGTGTTGTTTAACCGCTTTATTGACTTCATCCAAAAACTTTTCTTCGTCAAAGATAACTTCGGGGAAAAGGATGATATGAGGGGCACCGCCAGAGCGTTTTTGTGCTAAAGCGCTTGCTGCCGCTATCCAGCCTGCATGTCGGCCCATCACTTCAAGGATAAATACTTTTGTCGAGCTTTCACACATGGATGCGACATCTAAACTAGCTTCTAAGGTTGAAATTGCAACATACTTAGCTACTGAGCCAAAACCTGGGCAGTTGTCTGTAAAAGGCAAATCATTATCTACGGTTTTAGGAATACCAATACAGGTGATTGGAAAGCCCATTTCTTGGCTTAATTGAGAAACTTTGTGAGCCGTATCTTGAGAATCACCACCGCCGTTGTAAAAGAAATAGCCAATATTATGAGCCTTGAAGACAGAAATAAGGCGCTCATATTCTTCGCGGTTTTCTTGAATGCCTTTGAGTTTATAACGGCAAGAACCAAAAGCGCCAGAAGGCGTGTATTTAAGGCCTGCAATGACTTCGTTGCTCAGTACTGAAGTATCAATCAACTCCTCGCGTAGCGCGCCTATGATACCATTTCGTGCGGCATAGACCTTGCCCAATTCAGACTGGTTTCTTGCAGCGCTGATCACACCTGAGGCAGTTGCATTAATAACTGCTGTTACACCACCTGATTGTGCGTATAAAATGTTCTTTTTTGGCATTTTTGAAAGATCCTTAAAATAACTGCACTAAATTGTTTCGAAGGGTACAATGTTTGCGATAAAATTGCCAGAGTCAGTATTTGTTTGTTAACTTAGATATCGGGTAATGAATGCTTAATCAACTATTTCAAGCGATGATTGTTTATACGCGCCTATGTTTTTTTAAAGACTCACCGGCTTCATTGCCCTATTCCCATCTGCAATTGATGTTGGTAATGGGCATTTGCTTGTTTATGAGAGTTATTGCTTTTGGCACAACCCTCAAGATTGACTGGACAGATAAAATAATAACGAGCATGGCATCTTTAATTTTACTTGCGGTTTTTATTTATGCCTTACTTGCATTCAATAAGAAACCAGATAGATTCCATAAACTTTTGTCAGCTATGTTGGGTGTAGAGATTATTGTGTCGTTAATTATATATCCGTTGGGATTAATATTGCCAAACAACCAAGTGCCTGCGCCTCTTGTTGCAATAATTATGTTATGGATCTTATCTATTAAAGGGAACATTTTTAGAAAAGGCTTAGAGTTTAAATTTAGTAGTAGTGTGTTGATAGCCTTTGCTATGGAATGTTTTTCTTACATTCCTCAGAGCTTAATTGTATTTTCCTTAGTTGCAGCTCAAGCGCCTGTCAAATAAAACAAAATAAAGGAGTAATTTTATGCATATTCATATTTTAGGAATTTGTGGCACATTTATGGGCGGCATTGCACAAATTGCAAAAGAATTAGGCCATGAGGTTTCAGGTTCCGATCAGAATGTTTATCCTCCCATGAGTACACAATTAGAAGAGATGGGTATTCATTTAAAATCAGGCTATATTGCAGCCAACCTCACTCCGAGACCTGATGAAGTGATCATCGGCAATGCATTGTCACGAGGTAACTCAGCTGTAGAATATATTTTAAATGAGGGTATTGCCTATGACTCTGGCCCTGCATGGCTCAAAGAGAATGTGCTTGCAAACCGCCATGTCATTGCTATTTCAGGGACGCATGGCAAAACCACGACTTCAAGTATGGTGGCTTGGATATTAGAATGTGCAGGCTTGAATCCTGGCTTTTTGATTGGTGGGGTACCGGAAAATTTTGGTGTGTCCGCAAGATTGGGGCAAGCACCTTATTTTGTCATTGAAGCAGACGAATACGATACTGCATTTTTTGATAAGCGTTCTAAATTTGTACATTACAATCCACAAACATGTATCATCAATAACATAGAATATGATCATGCAGATATTTTTGATGATTTGGCGGCAATTAAAAAACAATTTCATCATTTGATTCGAATTGTCCCACAAAAAGGTACTGTGATTTATCCTGAAAATGATAAAAATGCTCAATCTGTATTAGAAATGGGATGTTGGAGCCAAACGACTTGTTTTGCTTTGGATACAGGTAATGATTGGTCAGTAAAGTTAGAGAAGCGTGATGGATCAGCTTTTTCTATTTATCATCAGGGTATCTTACAAGGTACGGTTCATTGGAATTTGCTAGGTGAGCATAATGCACAAAATGCATTAGCGGCAGTGATAGCAGCATCTACAGCAGGCGTTAAGATTGCAACGGCCTGCAAAGCACTTGAATCCTTTAAATCCGTTAAAAGACGGCTAGAAAAGAAAGGGAGTGTGAATGGGGTTACTATTTATGATGATTTTGCACATCATCCAACAGCGATCCATGAAACCCTAAAAGCACTCAGGAATCATATTGGTCAGGCTCCCTTGGTAGCTGTTTTAGATTTGCGCTCAAACACAATGAAAATGGGTGTACATCGTAATAGTTTGGTGCAGTCTTTATCGATCGCAGATCAGATTTGGATATATCGTTCTCCTGATATCGAGTGGCCTGTTGAGGAGGTTTTTGCTTCTTTGGGCAAAAAAGTCAATATTTTGAATAAGACAGATGATATTATTCAGAGTATCGTTCAGCAAACGCAGCAAGATATGCATGTGTGTGTTATGAGCAATGGTGGATTTGATAACTTGCATATGCGCTTATTAACAGCGCTTAATGATAGTCGTACGGTAGCTTGAAGATATGGTTCAAAATGAAGTGACATTGGCTTTTTCGGGTGCAAGCGGGGCTATATATGGCTGGAAATTATTAGAAAAACTAGTAGCAGCCAAGCGTAAAGTTTCAATTGTGATGTCGCCAGCTGGGGCAATGGTTTTTAAAGATGAAGTCGATAAAGACTTGCCAGGCAGCACTATTAGAATGACAGAATATATTGTCAAAAAGCTAGATGTTGCTTCTGAGTTTATCAAAGTCTACGGCAAAGATGACTGGTATTCTCCTTTAGCCAGTGGTAGTGGTGCCCCCAGTCAAATGGTTGTATGCCCTTGTAGCGCCGGATGTTTATCAGCCATTGCTTTGGGTGCAAGCAATAATTTATTGGAGCGAGCTGCTGATGTTGTTTTGAAAGAGAGAGGGCAGCTGATCTTGCTGTTAAGAGAAATGCCACTTTCTTCCATTCATTTGCAACATATGCTTAGCTTATCTCAGATGGGGACGGTTATCATGCCTGCAAGCCCAGGATTTTATTTGAATCCTAAAAAAATTGAGGATTTGGTGGATTTTGTCGTTGCGCGTATCCTAGATCAGCTGCATATTACGCATGACTTAACGCCTAAATGGGGTGTAGAACTGAGTAAGGTTTAAAGCATACTCAAAAAAAAAAGCAGACAAATGTCTGCTTTTTTATGCTTACTAACAAAAATCTATGCTTCTTCAATAATAGATTTTAGTGTTTTCAGTGCTGTAACTTTAACTGACTTTCTAGCTGGCTTTGCTGGAATTTGAATTTCTTCGCCAGTGAATGGATTTCTGCCTACGCGTGCTTTTGTTGCTTTCTTCATAACACGGCGTACTTTAATGCCTAACTCAGGAATGGTGAGTTCACCAGAGCCTTTAGGTTTAACGTGGCGTTCAATCACATTTCTAATCGCAGCAAAGACTGCTTTAACGTCTTTACGACTTACTTGAGTCATTTCAACGATTTCGTTGTAAATTTCTGATTTAGATTGTTTGTCAGAGATTGCTTTATGAGGAAATTGAGTTCCTGCGATTGCCTTTGCAAGTGTTTTGGGGCGAGCTAGAGAGGCTTTTTTAGCTGGGCTACTTGCAGCTTTAGCGGATGTCGCTTTTGCTGTTTTAGACTTGGTTGTTTTAGTAGCTTTTGCAGCTTGTGCTTTCGTTGTTGTTTTTCTAGCGGCCATCGAATTTTCCTTTTGGATTGTTAAACTGAAGTTAAGTTACCATACAGAGTTTTAAAAATAAATAGACAAAAACGCTTCATATTTAGCTTTTATCAGTCTGCCTATATTTAAGCGTTGATGTAAAGCGATGTAGTTGGAGCCTGACTCAGTCGTTGAGAGCTGAATGTGCCACAAAGGGTTAGGTAAGGGTATACACTAAAGTACGCTCTCTACAAAACTGTGTATATAGACAGAATTGCTGAACATCATTTTTTTCTGCTCCTTGTCTTGAAAATAAATATTGTCTCCTCATTATAAATAACAGAGACCAAGCAAAAATGAAATCTTACTGGAGGTGTATATGAGTTTTATTCGTCACCAACCTAATTATTGGGTACATGATTTTGAAAAAGAATTATTACCTTTTTTATCGAGCTGTTTTAGCCCAGATCAAAATATAAGTGCTCAAAATTGGTCACCCCGTGTTGATGTAAAAGAAGATAAAAATCAGTATCTTGTTTATGTTGATTTACCTGGCGTTGATCCTAAGGATATCGATATTGAAATGGATGGTCATACCTTGACGATTAAAGGTGAGCGTAAGATAGAACGAGAAGAAAAGAAAGATAATTATTATCGACTTGAGCGTGCTTCTGGTAAGTTTTGCAGACAATTTAGTTTGCCAGAAACAGTGGACAGTAATGGTATTCAAGCCAAAGCTGTACAAGGTGTTTTAACAGTTATATTACCTAAGCTGAGTGAGCAGAAAACGCGTAAAATAACAATTGAAAGTTAGAATTTTTCTATTTGCATCGTCATGATGCTCTCTCTTAGCATCGAGGGACAATGCTTGTCTCTCGATGTTTTTTTTATTGAAATATTTCAATCTACAGGTTCCTTACTTCAATAAGTGATTATTATTACAGGACATTTTAACTTTTCCCGCTACATTATTTACATATTGCTGAACTTCTCTCTTCATACGGTGTCCTACTCACAGAGTATGTAGTTAAGGATAGGTGTATGTCATACAAAATAGATAAAATTTTTCAAGTGTTCATGCAAGCACAAAAAAAAATTATAAAGTTTACAATCATGATAGCTACGCTTGTATCATTGTCATTTCCTGCATATGCAATTTCAATTCGCTTGTACGATGAATTAAAAGCTGCGCGTGATGAGGTTGTATTAACACCCAATGAACACACTGAAAGTATGAAGAAAGCTTTAGCCGTCTTGGTGGGATGTCAACTTGATGAGCTATGCACAATGATGGTGATGAAACACATGTCAACAAATGAGGATAATCTGCTCTATATTCACTTTTATAATCGACTTCTCAAAAAGAGAGATAATATCTTATATGACAATTTGCATTGTCAGGATGATGCGCTGAATCAGATGAGAAAGGTGATGGCGAGTTGTTTAATTAGTTTGAATAAAAGATTAACTGAGCCGAGCGATCCTGATCTTCAAATCAAAGCAGATAATACATTGCAAGCATGTGAGCGCAGTCGACTTGGAAAATTAGCCAAAGACAAGAATGTCTTTGCACAAGCAAAAATGATGGAGTATGAACTGGGTAGACAAAATACAAAAGGCATTGAGTATTGGTATGAGCAAATGACACTTTTGTATCCAACACGGCAGTATCATGTGTATAGCCAGTGCTCTAATAAGTTTTAATATAGTCTTCGTACATGAATTTTACCCACAAGGGGCACAATGTAAGGGGTGTTGTCTTCGCCTTCTCGCAATCCTCATGTACTTCAATGTACATTCCGGTTGCTCGAGGCTTGACGCCTACCTTAAAACTCATGTGCTGTGACTATATAGTCTTCGTACATGAATTTTACCCGCAAGGGGCACAATGTAAGGGGGGGGCTTCTCGCTTTCAATCTTAATCTGGATGATAGGATTTGTCGTTGCGAGCAAAAGGCGCAGGAAAAAGGTGAAATAAGGGATACACTATAACGTCTTTTGCGCGGCAATCCATCTTGAAGTCTCTCTTACCACGCGTTCCATTAAAGATCTTGAATGGATTGCTTCGCTTTAGCCGTGATATTTTTGTGTTTTTTCAATGAATTATAGACGGCTTTCGCTCGCAATGACGAACCTTTATTTGTTGAGAGGATTCAGCTCGCAATTCTCATGTATTTTTACATACATTCGCTTGTTTGAAGTTTGATGTCTACTACCCTAAAGTCATCTGTGAAGGGTATGGTCTTAGAATGTTAAGATTGCTGTCTTTGTTTATGCCAGTCTTGAATAATGCTTAAAATATCTGTTTGAACTTGTGTAAGACTAATGTCGGGTCTATAAGCTGCAATTTGAGTCATCTCTAAATTTTTAAAGCCACAGGGATTAATACGAGAAAAAGGCTCTAGATCCATAGCGACGTTTAAGCTAATGCCATGATAACAAGCCCCTTTTTTAATACGCAGTCCTAAGGAGGCAATCTTTTTATTCTCAACATAAATACCAGGTGCGCCCGGTATACAATGTGCTGCGATACTGTATTCTGCTAGTAAAGATATAACAAAAGATTCTAGCAGGCACACGAGGCTTTTCACTGTTAGACCCAAACGCTTTACATCCCATAAAACATAAATCATCAACTGCCCAGGGCCGTGATAGGTGACTTGACCCCCTCTATCACTTTGTGTGATTTCAATAGCACCAGGATTGAGAATATGCTCTTGCTTACCAGCCTGACCTTGAGTAAAGACAGGCAAGTGTTCAAGTAGCCATAATTGATCTTGAGTATCTGCTAAGCGATTGATAGTAAAATCTTTCATCTGCTGGAAAATCGTCGTATAAGGCTGAGCGGATTGAAAAATTTTAGTTTGGAGATGTATATCCATAGGGCTTAGAGAGGATGTTGTTAGCATTTTTATAAAACAAAGAGTACGAGTGGATTGTGACTTAAGTCTTGATAAGCAGCATCTAGTTGTTCTTGAGAACTTGCTTGCACAGTAACCGTGAGCGATAAATACTTAGCATTTTTACTACTATTAAATCGTATTGCGCCTTCCCCCAAAAGAGGGAAGTGTTTACGAATAATCGCAACCACTTCCCCTTCAAATTCTACTTTAGACTCACCAATGATTTTAAAGATGAATTCGCATGGGAAAGAAAGTGGGGTTGAATTTCCCCCCTGCATTAGGCTTCACTTTCCTTAGATTTTAATACTTTATGGAATCCAAGGCTGACATAGTCTTGAATACGCATCCATAAAGAACCTTTGTCTACCCCTTCAAGTGCGATAAGAGGTTGTTCAGCCACAAGGTTATCACCAATGTTGACGGTGAGTTTGCCTTGTAGAGCGCCTTTGACAATAGGTGCTTGCAGATTTTTATCGACATGAATTTTTGCATCGATGTCTTTGTATGTACCTTGTGGGATAGTGATATAGAGATCTTCTGTTAAACCGAGAGCAACATTCTTTTTCGTTCCCATCCAGATACGTGAACTTTCAATAGGCTTTTGCGCTTCAAAGAGACGATGTGTTTCATAGAATCTAAAGCCGTAGCGTAGTAGTTGTTGGCTATATTGATTGCGGGTATTGTCATTTTCTGCACCAACAACAATAGAAATGAGGCGCATACCATCTTTAAGAGCAGAAGCTGCTAAGCAAAATCCTGCAGTGGAAGAGTGGCCTGTTTTAATACCATCTACAGTAGGTTCGCTCCAGAGTAAGCGGTTGCGGTTTGGTTGTCTAATGCCGTTAAAGGTAAACCATTTTTCAGAATATACTTTATAGCTATCAGGAAAATCACGTACCAACGCTTGAGAGAGAATGCTTAAATCTTTTGCTGTGGTGTAATGATTGGGATCAGGAATGCCTGTGGCATTTGTGAAATGCGTATTTTTCATTCCCAGTTTGACAGCCTGTTGATTCATTAATTCTGCAAATGCTTCTTCTGTACCTGCAACGTATTCTGCTAATGCAACAGAAGCGTCGTTGCCAGATTGAATGATGACACCTTTTAATAAGTCATCTACTTTAATTTTTTTACCCGTCTCAACGAACATGCGTGAGCCTTCTGTGCGCCATGCTTTATCAGATACGGCAATTTCTTGATCAAGCGAGAGACGACCACTTTCAAGTTCTGCGTCAACAATATAAACAGTCATCATTTTGGTTAAACTGGCTGGGTCGATCCGTTTTTCAGAATCTTTTTCTGCTAAGACTTTGTTACTATGATAGTCAACCAAAATATATGATTGAACGTTCATGTCAGGCGCACTTGGAACAGAAAATGCAAAGACAAGTGGCGAAAATAAAGCTAAATAAAAGCCTTTCAAGTATCTTGAGAATTTATTCATGTTAGTTACCCTGCATATTATTCTGAAAAGAAATTGCCTTTAGATAGTCTAACATATTCATCTAATAAAATGAGCGTAGCGAATGATTTTTCCTCTACCAATTTTGGGAGAGGAAAAATCATTCGCTTTGCGAACGAAGAAAAAGACAGTACTTATTAACGCCAGACTCAATCATTGTGAGCGATGCGCTTTTATTCAAAGACAAGCTTAGATAAAGATAATTGTGCTAATTCATTTTTTACATTTTCAGCCAGTTCTAAATCAACGATAGGCCCAACTCTTACTTTATACAAAGGAGAGTTTGTAATTGGTGATAACACAGAAATCATCACTTGTTCCCATTTGTTAGTGATTTGATTTGCTTGAGCCGCTAGTTTATCTGCATTCTCTTTGCTCTTAAAGGCACCAAGCTGAATATAAACAGGCTTTTGAGCACCAGAGCTTGAAGAAGATGCTGAGGCGACAGCGGTTGTTGTTTTAGAAGGTGTTGAAGATGCTGCGGCAGTACTTATAGCCGTAGTGCTTGCTTTATTTGTTGCCGAGGATGCGACAGTAGAAGAAGATTTCTTATAGAAGCTATGTGCGTCAATGGCTGTTACTTGCACCATTGCAGTACCACTGTCATATACGCCCAATTTTTTAGCGGCCGCATAAGAGAGATCTAAAATTCTATCATCGGCAAATGGTCCTCTATCGTTGATCTTAACGATAATTTCTTTGCCATTTTTTAGATTTTTTACCTTTGCATAGGTGGGTATAGGTAAGGTTTTATGTGCGGCTGTCATTGCAAACATATCATAAGGCTCGCCGCTTGATGTCCTTTTGCCATGAAACTTACGTCCATACCAGGAAGCGATGCCTTTTGCTTGGTAGTCCTTATTTGAAGCCATGACGTGATACTTTTGACCAAATACCTCGTAAGAGCGAGGGTTACCATATTTACTAAAAGGCTCAACTTTGGGACGTGCATCTGGGATCTTTGATACGTCTCTTTCAACCAATGGAGGACCATCTACTTGGTAGGGATCATGCTTTTTAGGGAAAAGTGTACAGCCGCTAAGAAATGCCGAACAAAATAATAGTGCACCAATCCATTTTCCTTTTGCCATCGGTTTTCATTCCCAATAAAGATTAAAGGTAACTGCTCAGACTGTATTAAGGAAGGCTCCTTTCAAGCCAAACTGACTCAAAAGAAGCTTCCCTGTAGGGTTTATAGGAGACAAAAAGCTACATTAACTTGCTTTAGCAGCAGCCTTTGTCGCCATTCCCCTTTCTTTATTATAGGCGGATTTAATGTTTTGGCTTAGTTCATAAACTGCCATAGCATATAGGGAGCTGTGATTATATCGAGTGATGACATAAAAATTTTCAAGCCCTAACCAATGTTCCAAACCATTTTCACCTTCCATAGAAACCAATGCGAATTTTTCACCTTTCAATGAGGTGTTTACATTCATGCCTGCGCCTAGACCAAGACCAACACCCGCACCTGCAATTTCATTATAAGAATAGGTAGGTTTAGGTGCTCTAAGATTGGTTATAAGTGACTTGAACTGCTCACCTTTTACCGCTGCAGGAAAAATGATGGGTTGATTCTTTTTCCAGCCGTGGACTTTAAAATAATTCGCAACGCTACCAATGCTGTCTTCAGAGCTGTTTAATAAATCGCGACGTCCTGTTTTGTTGAAATCTACCGCATAACGACGGTAGCTGCTAGAAATAAATTGTGGTTTACCCATTGCACCAGCATAAGAGCCTTTGATAGTCATAGGATCCCATTTTTCTTCTCGTGTGAGTAATAAAAATTCTTCTAATTCACTTAGAAAGAACTTAGAGCGAGGAGGGTAGTCAAATCCTAAGGTCACTAAGGCATCAATCACGCGATGTCCACCAGCATGTTTTCCATAAAATGTTTCAACGCCCAAAATAGCAACAATGACTTCTTCTGGAACGCCATACTCTGCGCTTGCTTTTTTTAATGTATCTTGGTGTTCTTTCCAAAATGCGACGCCAGATTCAATTCGGCTGGGAGTAATGAAAATTTTCTTGTATTTAAACCAAGGTAAACCTTCGGCAGGCTTAGAGATAGAGTCAATAATTTTTTGATTAATGCTTGCTTGATTAAGCCATTGGGTCAGCTGTTTTCTATCAAACTGATGCTTATCTACCATTTGTTGAATAAATTGTTGTACATCTTTACGTTCGCTTAAAAGACGCTCTGCAGCAAAAGCTGTATTTAAGAGCATAACTGCAGCTAAGCAGAAAACTGCTATTAAAATTCGTTTCATAGTTACTAACCTATCTATATTGCTGTGTAAGTTTGAATGACCTCAATTATAGAGATTTTTAGATATAACAAAAACATTTAGTATAAGGAAATAGATTAATGGTGAAAAAAAGAGTGCATTAAAGATTGTTAACTATCTATAAACGAAAGCTGGCAGAATCAAGGTTTATTTTTCTCTTCATAGACACCTATAAGCTAAGGGTTATAAATTAAACTTGAATTGATGCATTGATTTTGTAACAGTGACAATAAGAAGTCGTGCCTTGGTCAAGGCTGTAAATTATTTTAGTTTATGAATTACTTATTTTTATATTATAAACTAAAGTAAGAAACCCAAATAATAAATTTAACCCATTATATTTTTATTACTTTTTATAGAGAGAGGATATGAAAAAAGCTTTCACATCAATGCAGCAGTATTGTTCTTATTTGTTGATCATATTACTGTGCGGATTTACTTTACCCACCTTAGCTGCTGCTATTTCTGACCCACAAGCTCCATCACCATTATATGTAAAAGTGATGAAAAATTGGGCTACAACGACTAATTTTGCGGAAAATGCCTCACAAGTAGCCGTAGATAAATTTGAACGTGATTTGAAAAAAGATCCTCAGCTTGCCAACTATGTCAGTAAGCCTTTGCTCTTGGATTTGAAGCAGTTCTTTTATGAATTGTTTAATTCTCAAGAGACAATGCTGGCATTAGCAAGCGCTTATTCAGAATATTATTCTATTGATGAGTTACAAGAGTTGGTTAAATTTTACGAAACGCCACTTGGGAAAAAATTAATTAGCACGCATCCTGCACTTTCTTTGAAAACTCAAGCCATTGGCGATCAAATGTTAAAAAATAAAGAAAAAGATTATATTGAGATTGTTGCTAAATATATTGCTAAGAATGCGCGTTCACAATCAGAGTAATATTTGTTTGTTATTGGTTTAGCAGAATCTTCAAGCATAAATCTTTTTTACGCTACTCATCTTTAACCCTCACCTGGCTTTGCCATCCTCTCCCAAAATTGGGAGAGGCGCTATGATTCGCGTTCGCGAATTGCTTTGATCTTGGGACGACACAACGGTCGTCCCCTACAAGCGAGGTATCCTTCAAAATTTTTTTTCATAATCGATCAGTTATAGTCCTATAGAAAAATACATTCATTGCGTAGAGTAAGACTCACAGTAGATCTATGTAAGGGACGACCCTGAGCAATCCTCACGAATTAAGAATTTGTCGTTGCGAGCAAAAGACGCAGGAAAAAGGTGAAATAAGAGATAAACTATCACGTCTTTTGCGTGGCAATCTATCATGAAATCTTTCTTACTGTGCTCTTCTAAAGATTTCATGATAGATTGCTTCGCTTTAGCCGTGATGTTTTTGTGCTCTTTCAATCAATGATAGGCGGCTTCCACTCGCAATGACGAACATTTATTCGTGAGGAACACTCAGGGGGACGACCGTTGTGTCGTCCCGAAAATCAATCTCACAAGGGCAAAAATTTGTGTTTCTCTGTGATTATTTTATGGACGATGATTGCTGTTTGCACTACTCTCGGTGATAGGGATGGTTATTGAGTATTGAATAAGCACGATACAATTGTTCGACGAGTATGATTTTAACAAAACGATGCGGAAAGGTTAGATCAGACAACGACCAGAGTGCATTTGCTCTTTGATAGCAGCTATCATGCAGTCCTGCTGGTCCGCCAATAATAAAGGTTAATTTTGAATGATGTACTAGCCATTTATTGAGCTGCTGAGCAAGTAGCATGCTGCTAAAGTGCTTACCTTTTTCATCTAAAGCAATCACATAAGCATCTTTAGGAATATGGTGTAAAATTGCATCTGCTTCTTCTTTCTTGGCAGCTGGGATGTTATTTGATTTGTGATTACTGCTGATGGAGATATCTGTCAACACCACCTTTGAAAAGTGTTGCAGATTTTTCAAGCATTCATCAAGTGCTAATTCACACCAGCGAGGTGGTTTTTGACCCACGCTGATTATCTGAAGTGGCATTATGCTAATGCCACTTCTTCATCTTGGTCTTGATAGACTGGTGCCCATAATTTTTCGAGGTTATAAAAGTCTCGGGTTCGTTGTTGCATAATATGAACAATCACATCACCCAAATCTACTAATACCCACTCGTCGTCTTTATCGCCCTCAATGCCACCAGGGCATACCATGCGACCTTTCATATGGGTTATTAAATTTTCGGCAATAGAGCGCACATGACGGCTTGAGTTGCCAGTTGCAATAACCATATAGTCGGCTAGGGGGGTGATTTTTCTAACGTCGATAGGACGTACATTAACAGCTTTGAGGTCAGAGAGATCGTTTAATGTGCAATGTAACAGGTCTTCAGTTCGCATATTTACCCTTTATGTGTTGGTGTTTACTAGACATAACAGGATTAATGCATATCCTCCATTTTTTCTATACCCTTACTTATAATATAAACCTAAATTTCCGATCTGCAAAGTTTCTAGAGAAATAATTCGCAACAATCAAGCAATTGAGCTTAAGTTTATAGGGCTGGGGGTGTAGGCCGTGTAAAATATAGGCAAAATGTTAGGCAATCCTGCCAGCCTTGGTCGGCTTGAAAGGATTTTAGCTTTATATCCAGTTTGTGTAGTTGATTAATTAAGTATATTCCTGTCGATTTCGTAAGTATTCTTTGGTTTTTATGTATTAAACCTTGAAAAGTATTTGTTTTCGGTAGTACCGGAAACCCATAGAGACCACTGTTTGCAAAATGATGTGCAAATAGAGCGCTGGTTAGCTGATGCAGTCCCCAGATAACCAAAGGCAATGGCATTTTAGTTGCTTCAAAGTTCTCAATGATTTGATAAGTTTTCTCCGTATTATTTTCTAAAATAGCCGTATAAAGATCATTGAGGGTATATCGGGATTGCTGATTAATGGCAGCAAGTAACTCGTTTTCCGTTATCGACTGATTTTTTTGTATTTTACCCTCGTCTGAAAGTAGTAAGAGCTTTTCAAGCGCTTGTACTCCCGCTAAAGCATGGCCTTCTGTAATTTGAGTCAATGTGGTAAGCGCGCCTGAGCTTAGAAGTATACCTCTTTTTATTGCCTGTTGGCTTAAATATTGCTTATATTGCACAAGACTCAATGGCCAATGGGGTACAACAATACCATGCTGAAGGAAATGTTGATACCAGGCTTCTTTTTGTTGGGGCGTGGGTATCTTATCAAATTGCATCAGAAGGTAATAAGTCTCTGGTAGCTTGCCAAGGAGTGTGCCCAGTATTTTACGTTCTTCAGGCTTGAGGCTGACATCCACCAAGCAAATAATCAGCTTTTTCTGGCAAAACAAACTGGCTGTATTGCTTACATCCATCAGTAATTGTAGTGCTTTTTCTTTGTTTTCAAAGGTTATCAGTTCTTTTTCTGTAACATCGTTCTTGTCAAATAAGTGAGCCGTAATGGTCTTTCTACTTTCTTCTATAAGCAGTGACTCACTACCACATAATAGATAATATTGCGGTGTGTGCGATGCCAAATGTTGCTCAAGTGCCAGATTAGATATTTGCATTGTTTGTAAGCTGCGATAATTTTACAGATAACTGATGAAAAAGCTCTTCTTGCATTTCTTTTAGGATCATGGTGTTCTCGGCAGCATCGCCGAGCGATTGCTGGCTATTAAGCTGCCGTTCTCTGGTTGTTTTAATTTCAAAAGTGTATGACTGTGACTGTGGTGTAGTGAATTCTGCTGTGAAAGCATAAAACATACGCTGTCTTCGTAATTGTCCTTCGCCATCATAGACTAAAGGTTGTATTTCTAGAGTTGGGCAATGGACAGTCAATGCAGGTCTAGATGCTCGATATTTACTTTTGACGCGTATTTTTTGAGAAGTAAAATACGAATGCAAAGCATTTTGTATTTGTGTACAACCTGACATTTGGAGCTGTATTTCTTTAAATGGCAAGGGCTGTGGCTTCTTTAAATGAAAGCCACAGCCACTGATAATGACGACAGAAAATGCACTCAAAAAACAAACAATACGACTGCTTATCATTATTAATTTGCCACAATATTGATGAGTTTTTGTGGTACATAAATAATTTTGCGTATAGTTTTATCTTCTAAGTACTTAGCTACTTTCTCATTGTTTTTAGCTTCGGTTTCAATGTACGCTTGTTCCACATCAATGGGCACAATAAGATTTGCGCGCACTTTACCATTCACTTGGATGACAATTTCAACATCATTTTTTTGTAGAGCAGCCTCATCCAGTAATGGCCATTGTGCATGCATAATTGTTTCATTATGACCTAACATGTGCCAAAGCACGTGGGTGATATGTGGTACGATGGGCGCTAACATTAAAACAACATATTCTAGTGATTCTTGATAGATTTGTTGGTCTATTGTTGTTTCTACATTAAACTTTGTAATCTCGTTAATAAGCTCCATGACGGCGGCAATTGCTGTATTAAATGCAAAACGTCGCTCATAGTCATCTGTGATTTTTTTCTGCGTTTCATGCACTTTGCGTCGTAATGCTTTTTGCTGTGGATTGAGTGTCATGCTTGAGAAATCAACCTGAGCAATATTTTGTAAGTGTCCATTTTGAACATGATCAGCGACAACGCGCCAAAGCTTTTTCAAAAACCGAGAAGCGCCGTCTACGCCTGCGTCAGACCATTCAAGAGATTGTTCGGGGGGGGATGCAAACATAATAAATAAACGAACGGTATCTGCGCCATATTGATCAATCAATGATTGGGGATCAACGGTGTTCCCCTTTGATTTTGCCATCTTGGCACCATCTTTTAAGACCATGCCTTGTGTGAGCAATCGTTTGAAAGGCTCATCACTTTGGATAAGCCCTAAATCTCGAATGACTTTATGAAAAAAGCGGGAATAGAGCAAATGTAAAATAGCATGCTCGATGCCACCGATATACTGATCAACATTTTGCCAGTAGCTTACACGTTCATCAAAGATTTTTGTCTCTTGGTCTGGGCACATAAAACGTAAATAATACCAAGAAGATTCAATGAAAGTGTCAAAAGTATCTGTTTCCCGCTGTGCCGCACTATTACATTTTGGGCAAGTGGTATGTAAAAAATCTTCTGAGCTTGCAAGTGGAGAGCCTTGGCCAAAAGTTGTGACATCTTCAGGTAATTGAACAGGTAAATCTTTTTCCGCTACAGGGACTGTACCACAATGAGGGCATTCTATCATTGGAATGGGGGCACCCCAGTAACGTTGTCTAGACACGCCCCAGTCACGCAATCGATAGTGTGTTTCTCTCTTCCCGATTTTTTTATCTTCTAATGTTTGAGCAATGGTTGTTTTGGCATCTGTGGTTGATAGCCCATCGAATGGTGCAGAATTAAATAAAACACCCGCTTCTGTATAGGCTTTTTCAGATAGATCGGGATTTGTGCTGTCTTGTGGGCGAATCACTGCTTTAATAGGCAAATTATATTTCTGTGCAAATTGATAATCTCTGGCATCATGAGCAGGAACGGCCATAACTGCGCCAGTCCCGTAATCAATGAGTACATAATTGGCAATCCAAACGGGTAGTTTTTCTTGAGTGATAGGGTGAATAACATAGAGTCCGGTGGCTTGTCCCTCTTTTTCCATGGTTGCCATATCCGCTTCAGCAACTTTCATTTGTTTCACTTTATCAACAAAGGGTTGTAAAGCAGGATTGAGTGAAAGTGCTATCTGTGCCAGTGGGTGTTCTGCTGCAATGGCAACATAGGTTACGCCCATGAGTGTGTCTATGCGTGTAGTGTAGACTTCAAGCGGTGCTGTATTGGGATGATCTACTGCAAATTGAAAGCTGACACCTTCAGAACGGCCTATCCAATTGGTTTGCATGGTACAAACTTGTTCTGGCCAATCCGTTAATTGTGCTAAATCTTTTAATAATTCTTCTGCATAATCTGTAATTTTCAAAAACCATTGAGAAATAGCGCGTCTTTCTACTTTTGCACCAGAGCGCCAACCACAACCATCAATCACTTGTTCATTGGCTAAAACGGTTTGATCAACGGGATCCCAATTGACCATGGATTTTTTCTTATAGACTAGGCCTTTTTCATACATTTTTATAAATAACCACTGTTCCCATTTGTAGTAATCAGGATCACACGTGGCAATTTCTCTTGACCAGTCAAAACTTAAGCCCAAACTTTTTAATTGGGACTTCATGTGAGCAATGTTTTGATAGGTCCAGTCTTTGGGGGGAACCTTGTGTTTGATAGCAGCATTTTCTGCGGGTAAGCCAAAAGCATCCCATCCAATGGGGTGTAAAACATTTTTTCCAAGCATGCGCTGGAAACGGGCTATAACGTCACCTATGGTGTAATTACGGACGTGGCCAACGTGTAAATGGCCACTTGGGTAAGGAAACATACTTAGGCAATAAAACTTAGGTTTGCTGAGATCTTCCTTTGCAGCAAAGCTTTGCTGCTTATCCCAGTCATTTTGCACTTGTGGTTCAATTTTTTGCGGGTGGTATTGTAGCTCGATGTTCATAAGTATTTATTTGCCTATAGACGAATTTTGCTAAGTTTATGATAAGGAATGTGAATATGAAAGGGAAACGGCTCTTTATTTACATGTGTTTTATGATACCAGCCTTATATGGTTGTGGTACCGCTGCAAGTATTGCTGGTGGCACTGCACTGGCGGCGGTAAAAATGCCTCTTTACCTTGCTGGTGCCGTTGTGGGTGCCACTGCAGAGGTAGCGGGTGCTGCGGCTGCAGAAGCATCAGACCGCGATTAATAAAGCTAGCTAATTATTTTGTTATTTTCTTCTGCGTCTATTTTTATTGCGTGCCCCACTATTTGTCGATTTGCTAACTTTTTTGCGGGTATATTTCTGTAATTTGTCACGTAGTGATCGTAGCTTGGGCATTGAGCCAGGTAACAAAGGTATACTCAAGGTTATCAATAATAATGCCAATAGTGGTGTTATCCCAAAAGTGACCCATGGTGTCTGACCTCGCATGGGGAAGATTTTGCCAAATAAGATTGCAGGCTCGAATTGTGGTGCTATATCTGAGTGACCATTGGGGGAGATAATAGCAGTTAATCCTGTATTGGTGGCTCTTAGGATATAGCGGCCTGTTTCAATGGCGCGCCATTGCGCAATCTCAAGGTGCTGCTTAGGCCCATTTGTTCTGCCAAACCAAGTGTCATTACTGACGGTAATGATAAAATCTGCATCGTATGCATTTTTACGCACAATAGTTGGGAAGGCAATTTCATAACAAATGGCGGGTGCTACTTTGAGTCCAAAAATAGTCAATTGTTGGTTATTGGCCCTGTCATTTTGGATGAAACTAGACATTGGTAGATCAAAGAAGCCAATCAAACCACGCAACATTTTTTCAAAGGGCACAAATTCACCAAAGGGTACCAAACGTTCTTTATAGTAAATACCACTTGCAAGCCCTAGTCCTATTAATGCGTTATAGTAAGAATCTTGATCGGCTGCTTGTTCTGGAACACCGGCAATTAGGGCAACATCATTGTCTTTTGCAATTTTTTGAATGTTTTGAAAATAATTATTTGAGTAAGGAAGTGGTAGGGGGATAGCACCTTCTGGCCATACGATCACATCTGCCGATAAAGCTTTTTTCGTTTGATTTTCATAGACATTCATAATCTGGGCAACGTGTTCAGGAGACCAGCGCATTCTTTGTGGGATATTGCCTTGAATCAGTGCAACGTCCAAGCTTACATTTTCTGGTTTGACCCACTCAATCTTATAAAGTGCGCCACCTAAAACCCAAATGAAGACAAAAACAGCCACTAAGCGATAGAGCTGTTTAGGTTTTTCACGGTGCTCGCTTAAATACAAAATAATAGAGTATAAAATACCCGCAGAGATCAAAATCACCCACGATACCATCCATACACTGCCAATCGGCGCATAGGCGCGTAAAGCAGCATTTGCAATTTGTGTCGTGCCCAAAAATGCCCATGGAAAACCAGTTAGAAAGTAACCACGTACCATTTCTGCTAGAACCCAGATGACTGGAAATCCTATACAAGCGCGCTGAATGGTTTTACCTTTAAAGAGGTAATTGGTTAATGACATCATGAAAGCAGGATAAAGCGCTAAAAGTGCAATCATTGATCCTGTAATCAGATAGGCCAGCAATGGTGTCGTTTGACCAAAATAATAGATACTATGAAAGACCCAATAGACAGAAAAGCCAAAAAAACCACATCCAAAGCTAAAGCCATGGATAAAGGCCTTTTTGCCTGAAGCCGTTTCTGTTGCACGAAGTAGAAGTATAGGTGATAAGAATGCTAACCAGCCTTGATAATAGGGTGCAAAAGCGAAGGTTAAAATTGCACCTGCCCCAAAACTCAATAGAAAGGGAAAGTAAGGCTTTATCTTCTTTGTAATACTCATTTATTATTATCTATATATTAGAAGCTGTCTCAAAAATGTCGCTACAAATTGATTATGAGTGAACTGTCTTGTTCGCAAAGCGAACATTTTCCCCTCTACCAATTGAGAAGGGCGCCCTGCAAGGGCAGTGAGGGGTACCCTCATTCACTCACTATTCATCTTTAACCCTCATCTGCTGTCAGCCAGCCTCTCCCAAAATTGGCAGAGGCATTATGATTGGCTTCGCGAATCGAAAATTCTATTAACAACGAAAGACACTATATTAGTCTTTTAGTTGATACGTTATTTTTAGTAACTGAATGCGACGTCTATTGGCGCGAAGTACGGTAAAAGGTATGTCTTCGATGGTAATGGTTTCGCCTCGCTTGGGCAAATGACCAAAACCTTTTAGAACCAATCCACCAATGGTGTCAAATTCACTATCACTAAACTGTAGATTAAAATATTGGTTGAATTCCGCAATGGGCGTTTGACCTTTGAGTGAAAAATTGTTTTCTTTATGTTGTTTTATGCAGGGATCTTCTTTGACATCATGCTCATCTTCGATATCGCCGACAATTTGCTCTAATACATCTTCAATGGTGACCATGCCACTGACACCACCATATTCATCTACCACAATGGCAAGATGGTGGCGGTTTTTTCTAAATTCATTTAATAGAATATCTAAGCGTTTACTTTCGGGAATAAAGATAGCGGGTCTGAGCACATCTTTGATAGATAATTTTTCTTTATTATCTGGGCTTTGATAATGCAGTAAATCTTTGGCTAATAAAATACCAATCACTTCATCTTTACTATCGCCAATGACAGGAAATCTTGAATGTGCTGATTTCATAACAATGGGTAATATTTCTTCCAATGTTGCATCTTTTTCGACAACCACCATTTCCGTTCTTGGGATCATGATTTCTTCAGCACGCATTTCAGAAACCTGAAGTACGCCTTCAATCATTCTGAGCGCGTCACTATCGAGTAAATTGCGTTGTTCTGCATCTCGTAGTATCTCAAGTAGTTGATTGATATCTTTTGGCTCATTTGATAAAACTTGGCCAATTCGTTCTAACCAAGTGCGGTTAGAAGTCGTAACGTCATCACTCATGCAATTCTCCATATGGGTTAGGAAAACTTAATTTTTCTAACAGTGTAATTTCAAGATTTTCCATAATATTCGCGTCTTGTTCGGTTTCGTGGTCGTATCCCAAAAGATGTAAGGTACCATGAATCACTAAATGTGCCCAATGTGCTTTAAGTTCTTTAGCTTGTTCTGTGGCTTCTTTTTCAATTTGAGGCGCGCACAGTACAATATCTCCTAAAAAGCCGTGAGGCGCATTTGGAATGGTGCATGGAAAAGAGAGCACATTGGTTGGCTTGTCTTTTTGTCGATACTGTTTGTTTAACTGTTGCATGTCATTCAAGGTGATCATGCTAAAGGAAATATAAACCTCATTTCTACTAATTTTGATTTGAGGATCAGCAAATAAAGGTTCAAGCCAATGTAGAATTTCATCTTCTTGTGGCCCTTGAAATCCTTCATTCAATAAATCAATTTTAATTTTCACTTTGTTTGATGCTTGCTTTGACATATCGGATCTATTTTTTATGCTTCGTTGGGTGATTGTCTTCAAATTTTTCATAAGCTTCAATAATTTTTTGAACTAAAGGGTGTCTTACAACATCACGAGAGTCAAAGAAGGTAAAGCTGATGCCATCTGTGCCTTTTAATACATTAATAACGTGACGTAAACCCGAATAATGTCCGTTGGGGAGATCAACTTGAGTGATATCACCTGTAATAACAGCGGTTGATCCAAAGCCAATACGTGTTAAAAACATCTTCATTTGTTCTGGTGTTGTATTTTGCCCCTCATCTAAAATGATAAAGGAATCATTCAGCGTGCGTCCACGCATATAAGCAAGTGGTGCTAGTTCAATCACATTACGCTCAACTAATTTGAGGGTACGTTCTAAACCTAGCATTTCATAGAGTGCATCGTACAGTGGTCTTAAATAGGGATCTATTTTTTGAGCCAAATCACCTGGTAGAAATCCTAATCTTTCTCCTGCTTCGACAGCGGGGCGTACCAATAAAATTCTTTTTACTTGATCTTGCTCTAAGGCTTGTACTGCGCAAGCAACTGCTAAATAGGTTTTACCCGTTCCTGCGGGACCCACACCAAAATTAATATCACAGGAAAGAATGCTTTTAATGTAATTTTCTTGATTTTTACTATGTGCTCTAAAGGTACCAGACTTAATTTTAATCAGCGTCTGCGGCTTTTCTTGTTTAGGCGTATTTTGGGATTCAGAGGCTGCAACAGGTAATTTCTCGGGTAATTTTTGTTGTAACTGTTGTAGTAAAAGATGAATATGATGAGGCGTTAGCTCATGATTGCTTTTGGTTTCTTCATATAATGTTTTAATGAGATTGCTTGCTAATTTGACCGCATTCTCTTCACCCATAATTTGAAAAATATGGCCACGATTATTTATTTCAACGTGCAAGCGTTTTTCTATTTGTCGCAGATGCTCATCAAATCGACCACATAGGTTCATAAGTCGATGGTTATCGCTGGGCGTTAGAGAGATTTCACTGGACGTAATTTTACTGTTCAAGGGTTCAAATAAATCATTATTCACTTAACAACCTTATAGATTTAAGCATATACCTTTTACATCTAGCTGAAAAGCTAAATAAAAGCAGTGTAATAATCTTTTCTTTTTAACTCAGTCACTTATGAAAAACACGTCTCGTGCAGTTCCCCTCGAAGTGAGTTTGGTAAGGCTTCTGTAATGCGTACATTTACAAATTGCCCAATTAAATGTTCAGGTGCTTTAAAATTAACAGCACGATTGTTTTCTGTTCTACCGGATAGAAAAGCTGGATCTTTCCTAGAAGGCGCTGTTACTAAAATGCGTTGTGTTGTGCCTATCATCTGCTGACTGATTGCAGCGGCTTGCTGCAAAATACGCGTCTGTAGGATTTGTAAGCGTTGCTTTTTAATTTCTTCTGGAACAGGATTGGGTAAGGTGGCAGCGGGTGTACCGGGTCTTGCGCTATACATAAAGCTGTAGGAGATATCAAAACCTATTTTTTCAACCAAATCCATCGTTTGAGCAAAATCTTCGTCCGTTTCGCCAGGATAACCGACAATTAAATCTGTTGAAATACAAATATCAGGTCTTACCGCACGTAATTTCTTAATTTTTGATTTGTATTCTAAAGCAGTATGGCCTCTGCTCATGAGTGTCAGCACTCGATCACTCCCGCTTTGAACTGGCAAATGTAAATGATTGGCTAATTCTGGTACATCTCGATAAGCTTCAATCAAACTATCAGAGAACTCTGTGGGATGTGAGGTTGTAAAACGTATGCGGTCTATTCCATCAATATGTGCAACATAACGAATTAAAAGCGCTAAATCAGCAATGGTGTTGTCATGGCGTACACCACGATAAGCATTTACATTTTGGCCTAATAAAGTCACTTCTCTTACGCCTTGAGCCGCTAAGACAGCAACTTCAGCAATCACATCATCAAAGGGGCGGTTAATTTCTTCGCCACGTGTGTAAGGCACGATGCAGTAAGTGCAGTATTTACTGCAACCTTCTTGAATAGAAACTAAACCTGTTGGGCCTTTGGCTGTGGGATCAGGCAGCTTATCAAATTTTTCAATTTCTGGAAAACTGATATCAATCGCAGGTTTACCATTATGTAATACTTGATTGATCAGCATAGGGAGTCGATGTAGGGTTTGAGGACCAAATACCACGTCGACATAAGGTGCACGTTGGCGTATTGCTTTGCCTTCTTGGCTTGCGACGCAGCCACCTACGCCAATAATGACCTTAGGATTGGATTCTTTTAAGGGGCGCCATTGTCCTAAACGGGAAAAAATCTTTTCTTGTGCTTTTTCTCGAATAGAGCAGGTGTTCATTAGAAGTACATCTGCTTTTTCTGGTGTGTCAACCAACTCCAGACCATGAGTTGCCTTTAGTAATTCTGCCATACGTTTGGAATCGTATTCGTTCATCTGGCAGCCCCATGTTTCTATAAACAAATGTTTAGTGGGGGAGACACTTTGATTTGGAGTTGAGATTGAAATACTAATAGCCTTGCCCTCTTGATTCATCTACATCATAAATGCGTTTTATTTCAAAGAGGCAAATTTTAACGACTTTTGAAATGCTAGGCTACCAATTAATCAACTGACTACCATGAGAAAGGTGAAATAAACTCATGGTAGCTAATAAAAGTCAGTTGAATTTGATATGAAAACTAAGTACTTTTCATATGAAGCATTGCTATCCGGCGTGTTGTCTCTTCTAATGCCGTATGCATTTTTTCTGGGGCATGCGTGAGAAGGATATCTTTCATTGTGATAGGGGCTCGAGTCATAGGATCGCTGCCACGTTCAGCAACCCAAAGTTGTAGTTCTTTTTGATTATATAAATGAGGGGTTTGTGAGATGGCGGCAACGCCTTGGGGCATTTCGTAGGTAATAGGACATATTTGATCTTCATGTTGTTCTGCGAGTTCTCTTGTTGTGCGTTTAAGTCTTTCAATGATTTCAGCATCTGCTTCGATTTCAGCATCTGCTTCAGGAAGATGATCAAGTTGGTTTTGTATGTAATTACATTGTGAAACATGGACATATATGCTGTTTCTAGAGCTATCTTGTGGTGAAGGATTTAAATAATATTCAGGTAAAAAGCCTATCGCTTTGAAACTATCGAACAATAAAGTACACAATTCGATGTTTTTCACTTTGCGAGCTGTGTGCATATTCATAAAAACAATTTTTTGTTCTTGTTGTAATGCATGTAGTGTTTCCTCATCACTTACGTTGTTCCATGCAAAAACACCTTCACTGGTTTCTACTAAAGCATACCTACGATCGAAGCCTTTATAGGATCCATTTTCTTGCCGTTCTATACTGGATAAAGTTAAGCAGCCATCAACACGTGATTCTCTTAAAAGCCATAATTGATTGGGTTGATAGCCGCTTTCTTCGTATTGTGCTTTAAGTGCAGCCTTTAGCTTTTTTTCTGCTTTGATGGGTTCCATTTTTGCATAAATAGAACTAGAAATATTGATTGTGTTTGATGGGCGCGCGCCTGATGCTGACATGAATGACCTCAAATAAATGATAACTTAAGATTTAAAATAGCCATATTATACATTTTAATTATTGATGATCTAAGTAAATAAATAAGAAAAAATAGATTTTATGTGAGAGGATTTTTACAATTAATTGATATTTATTGTGATTTTTTTATTGTGTTCAAATTTAGACTGATAGATGGTTCCTTCATTAAGATAAGTGGTATCCATGTTTTTATGATGTTTAGTGAAAACTATCACGCTTTTCCAAATTTGAATAATGGGTGTGATATAGTCACAGCACATGATTTTTTGAGATGGCGAAGACAACACCCCCGACATTGTGCCCCTTGCGGGTAAAACTCATGTGTGATGACTATAGTTTTAGAATTGTTAATGATGCTTATGGGAAGATGAATTTAATTCTAGGTGATGCAGCATTTCTTGTTGTTGGGCAACGACTTGATGCATAAATTCAATCAGTTGATTTTTCAATGCTGTTAATTGCCTTAAGTCCTCACACAATTGTGTTAAACATTGTTCATTACAAATTAAATCATCTAGTAAAGAGAGTTGATAGCCGCGCTGTTGTTCCGCAGAAGGGAGTTTGAATTTTTTCATTATATGCTTCCAATCTTGTTCTGAGAAAAAAGATTCTTCTAAAGCATAAGGCTTTAGTAATGTTTGATTTTCTCTTTGATGTTGAAACAATTGATTCAATTTTTGTTCAATTAATTTTGATTTTTTCATGTAAATCCCCAGTGTTTTTTCAAAAATGAAATGTTATGAATAACCCACAAAAAAGGCTATTGAATTAAGATGATCCTTTGTAAATAGCAGATAAACTCAATTAAATATGAGAAATCTAATTAAAAAATAAGTTGATTAACTGGCATTTTTATTGCAGTTGTTAGTATTTTTATCAAGAGATTAGAAATGTCTATCATGGATGCTGAAACGTAGACTATTCGCAAGATGATAGTGTTTGAACTGTAAAGTTTAGATTTTTTATCAATCTAGGAGTATTTTTTCGATATAGCCTTGAGCGCATATTTAATATATGTTACAAACTTAAATCTTTTTGTGAAGATCCTTTTTAATGCAATAAATGCGCGGAGTGATTAGATGAGTGCAGATACCTCAAAGTTTTTAGATAATGTTAACTTGCAAGATTTATCCAGAAGCTATTTGTTAGCATATTTAAAATCTAAAGGTATTGAACATCAAGGTGTTGAGCCTGTACAGGATAATCAGTGGAATTTTGGTGCCTTTGAAGAAGGGCATTTGATTAGAACAGACAATAATGCTCTTTTCATGGCATTTACGTGTCCTGAAATTACAGATGACCAAGCAGCGGTCTCGCAGCAATCAATTGGCAGCAACCTACAAGAGAGAATGTTAGATGTCGTTGCGTATCTTATTGCAAATAAAATCAAAAAATTACCTGAAAAAAATATTGAACTTGGCTTTTATATAAATCATAACAATGGTCATTGGACTTCAATGTTGGCGAAGTTCTCAAGCCTTAATGAACAACAATATCAAGCCTTGTATGAAGCGTATCAACAACATAGCGAAAGCACTGGTGAAAACAAAACAGATAGTGGTGAAGAAAAAGAGCTGCGTGTTCGGGTTAATAATGTTAGGAATTTTATTTTAGAGCAGAAGCAAATATTGTTAAATCATCGTGACAAGGATACAAATGATGCCATCTTGTCTAATTGGGCTTTGCCACTAGATGCAAAGAGTATTCAATTACAGCATTTTGATTCATTGGGCACCAAAACAGGTTATCATGACACGGTTGAGGCTGCATGTGGTGATTTTATATTGAATCACACGTCTGAAAAAGCAACGTTTGTTCGTGCTGAATCTAAAATTCAAAAGGGTATGACCTGTGGTGATTGGAGTGTTTATAATATATTTCGCCATGGCGTTTTGAAAAAGAAAGCCGAATTGCCCTCTTCACAGCAATTAAGAATGTTGGCAGAAAATACCTCTGTGGCAAATGCACATGAGATATTATTTAAGAATGAACCAAATGTAACAGAGGTTCCAGAAGACGAGCAAATTCGTATTCCGCACTTTGCTCTTCAGTATGAAGAAGATATAGAACCCTCTGAACCAGAGGATCAACCAGGTAGTCAAGCAGGTGATGATGAGCCTACATCAACGCCTGATAGTTCTATATCCTCAAAACCTGTGATTAATAACGCTCGTTTAAATCATCGCTTCCCATGGACTTATGCTTTAAGTAAAACTGCCTTTATGGCTTTCATGATGTATGCAACGCATGTTGTTTTTCCGCTTGTGGTTGTGGGTTTTGCTGTGAGCGTATTTGCATTTGCTGCAATTGCTTTAACAAGTTACTTCTTGTTTGACGTAATGCTGCAAGGCTTTTTTGGTCAAATGAAATTGAATTTCCAATTAAATAAAGAAGGTGTGCCGGTTAAGGAAAAGGCATCTCTTGCAGGTGGATGGGGTAAATTATTAGGCATAAATGCGCCATACCATCAAACTCTGCCAGAGTTAGAGCAGCATCTGTCAGAATTGTTGGCTTCTAAAGCAGATAAGCCTATGGATGCTAAAGAATTGGAGCAACATCTAAAGTTAACCCATACTTATGCCAGAAAGATGATGAATCAAAATCCTGAATTTTTCTATCCTGAAGATGTGAAGACGGTGAATGAAGCATCTTATAAGCTTCGTCCATAGTATTTACAATCTATCGTTTGTTGCTAAGTTTATTTTTGCAGAATGTAAAAGCGAGTAGGGGGGGGGCGATGGCCTCTCCTTCCTACTACTTGATTCATTCATTTCAGTGTTCTTTTATCGATGAGCGGAGCGAATCAAAATACCTCTACCAAAATTGGGTAGAGGCAATAATGTTCGCTTTGCGAACGAAGAAAAAGACAGCTACTTACTATGCATCAATACATATTAGAATAGCAGTTAAAGCTTAAATCTTGGTTCACAAATCTACTTTTATCTCCTAGGCTTTGCTTTTGGATAGCTGAAAAAGGCAGAATAATCATCTATATCACTGTCTCTCTCTTCACTTTTCTCACTCTCTTCATATTCATCGCTCTCATCACTATAGTTGTTGGATATATTGTCAGAGAATTCATCTGGCTCATCTTCTCGTTCATCCTCGTTGTTTAAAGACAAATTCATACTGATGAGTAGAGCAAAATCATTATCGTTGAGTGTAGATGATGTTGCTCGAGCAATGAACTCTGGTGCTAAAAGCGTTTGTTTTGCTTCTTCTGAGATATAAGTATCTAAAGCTTTTCTTACACTCAATTGATTGCTTAAGATAAAAGGCGCTAATGTCTGGAGCGAATCTTTTTCTTCCTGACTAGGTTCTGTTAATAGGGCACCATGTTCACTAAAGTTTAATTTATCCGCCATGAGTAAATTATTGATAGATTCTGAACTTAACCATTGCGCTAAAGGAATATCGGCGGTTAATAATTGCGCATAGCCCCAAGGATATTTTTCTAGATCGATAATACTGGCGAGTAGACACATCTCATGTTCACTTAAACCATCACCCTCCATAGGAAACATCAAGTTAATACGCCATTGTGCTCTTTCTTCTACATAGCCTTCACTTTCCACAGAGCTTTGGCGTGGTTTGAGATGATTTGCTGTGGCTCTATTTTTTTGCGTCTCGACAAGGGTACGGTGTTGTTTTACCAATGCAGATTTTTCTTTGCGTGATAAATTTTCTACTTGGTTAATCCATTCTTGAGTTTTGTATTTTACAAGATTAGAAAATTCTTTCTGCTTTAATCGAGTTTTAAAAACATAGGCAGGATTATCTGCTTTTGCGGGATTGAGTGGAATCCATAAATCTTCTATATCGGTGATTAGCTCTTTGACACGTTGTGCGCTTGCAAGTAATTCAGAGGGGATCTTTTTATTTGTTGTTATTGGTGCTTTTAGGACTTCTTTTTTTAAAGCATTAATAATAAGCGAAAAAGCGCGTTTACTTGTGATACGAATTTTATCCAGCGTTTCTTGTACAAGCGTTGCGTATTGATTTTTTTCCACAAAAGAAAGAGGTTTTCGCTGTTCAATGACATATGCTTTTTTCTGTGCTGTTGTCAGTGTTCTATAAAAATAAATTTTTTGCCTAACAAGCCGTTTCACTCTGTTTTTGAATTCATTTTGCGTTTGAATACTAGTGGGAAATTGATTTTTCGCAGAATCTAATAATGTTTTTATTTTTTGTACACGGATTTGGATGGCTATTGGCACAGGTTTTGAGACAGCGCTTGTACCACCCAACACGGTCTGTCTTAGTGACTGGATTGTAAGCTGAAATGCAGCCCTTCCAGTGACAAGAAGTTTGTTTAGTAGCTTTGTAGCAGATTGATCAATGCGTTGTTTTTCTTCTAAGGTTAATGGCATAAGGACTCAGCTTTTTATCTTTATTATGTATACCCTTCACAGCTGAATCTTCGGTGTTGTTGGCTTCGCATATCTCACAATAGTCATGTATTTTGTATACACTCCTATTGTTCGAATACTCGCCGCCTAACCGAAGAATCATCTATTGTGGCTATATAACATGTGCTCTATACAAGAGGAGGTTTAGAGGACAAGTCGTTACTATTATTAGGTTTTGATTTTTTAACAGAGATTTGACATAAATCCAAGTACTCATTACAAAATAAAACGATTGTGCAGACTATATAGAAGGGTGTTGCTCACTCAGTGGTTCATATTGTTGTGAACTGGGTGAATAGACAAAAATTTTGCCTTTTTTAATATCAAAAAACCATAGATGAATAGAGAGGGTTTTATTCTCCACTCTTTCTTTGATCCAAGGAAAAGTCAGACAGTTTTCATATGATGCGTTGAGCGCACGTTTTGAAAGCTCATCGATGTCTTGAGCATTTTTCTTGCTCTTTTTAATGATAGAGACCCAGTTAGATATAAAATCATCTTGTTCTAAGGGAGCCTCATTGAATAGAGCTTGTATTCCACCGCATTGGCTGTGCCCTAATAAAATCAAATGCTGCACTTTAAGAAAGCAGATACCAAATTCTAAAGCAGCACTGGTACCATGGTGTCTGTCATCTTTTTCAAAAGGAGGAACAATATTGGCTACATTTCGAGTAACAAATAAATCACCCGGATCACATTGTAGAATCAAAGCAGGATCAACTCTAGAATCACAGCAGGCTACTACCATGGCTTGTGGTTGTTGACCGTTTTGAGATAGGTATCGCATGATGGAATTATCACCGATGGCGTATTTTTCTCTAAAGAGTTGATAACCTTCAATCAGTGTAAAAAACGTTTTTTCCATGCATATCCCAAAATGACTGTAATATTCAATTTTTATATCAAAAATCAAAGGGGAGAACCCATTTGATGGACTTGAAAACAATTGGATGAATGCTGGGTAGTCTAACCTAATTTGGATGAATTTCAAGAAGTTTCCATAGCAATTCGCCACAAAAATAAGCCAGTCAACTTTGTTTTGTGACGAATGAAAAGTAGAAAACTATTTTTTTGTTACGCTTTTACGGGTTTTATGCACTGTATGGGTAGGGGTAGTGTTGTTGCTCACCCCAGTTTTTTTACCACCACCAAGCTGAAGGCGTTCAAAATGCGCTTCTAAAGAAGGCACGACAGTTTTGCTTTTAGTAGAAAGTACGCTCTTCATAGGATCAGATTCTTCGATAGTACTTGTTGGGATAGAGGATGGCATCTCGGAGGTGCTTTGCCTTTTAAGCTTTGGTAGAGATTGTTCTGTTTGTGCGCTGCTTGGTGTGTTGGGCATTGATCGTGATATAGGGCGTATCACTTCATGCTCCTCAATCAGTCCTTGATGAGGCGTACTGGGCTGCGAATGCGCATTGCGTATTGTAAACAGAAGGCGAGGACTGGGTATGAATTCAACTGGGCCGTGCCTTGGTGTCGCAAAAGCATTTCTTGCTTGCAAGATTTCTTTATAAATGTCACTTTCTCTGCCATGTATGGGGAGCATTCTAGATAAGCCTATACCGAGCTGTGCGTGTACTGTAGATCTGTCAATTAATAATTCTTGAATGAGTGTGGCGCAAAATTTCTGTAACGGAATGCTGGATAATCTTTCCTGTAATTTCTCATTATCTTTATCAAGTTCAAAAAAAGAGAGCAAAAAAGGAGAGATAGCAACTTCTTCTGTTTCACCAGCATGTATTTTAATTATACTGGCAATGGCATTGGAACATATTGTCTTTCTTGCTTGAATAGCCTCAGTTACAAATGGGAAAAGATATTCACTGCGGTAGTGTTCAAGTTCTGGACTATAAAAACTATTTCTACAAGTATTTTGAATGTCGGTTATACTTTGCCAGATCCAATAGGGGGTTTTGAAAAAAGAAATAATAGCTTCATTGACGTTGCGCAGCAATTCTGCAGCTAAAGATTGATCACGATAAAAAGCTTCATTTTTTTCTATGCGACCTTCTTGTGCGGCAATTGCTAATGCACTAAGCCGACTTATTAACTCTACTTGAATAGCTTCTAACTCTTCTTTTTTTATTGTCATTTTTTCTTGGCTCCCTGACATAAAATACTGTCTGCCTTAGCAGGAAACATAATTTCGTTATCAAGTAATACAGTAAAATTCAGCATTTTGCAAATAGCTAGAGGCTAGCCTTTGACGATTCTCTATGAAGAAAAATCAAAGGCTATATTATTGATTAAGTATTAGGCGTCAGCTCTGTATTCAGCGTGCGATAGAGGGCATGCTTTCTTTGCAGCAGATACATGGGCAGACCCAATATCAAGAGAATGAGTGATAGCATAATCATTTTTATACCAGCAGCCCAAATGGAGAAAAATACAAAACATAAACTTCCTATACCAATTGCAATATGTTGTGCTTGTATTTTTTTATAAAATAATTTGAAAAATGCAAAAATGCATGCAGCATAAATTAATAAAATAAGTGTAATAGATACATCAATGATTAAGTTAAACTGACTGATCAGATCTTCTCTGAGAGAGAGTATCAACATTGGCAATGTACAGGAAGCGGATATCAGAAGACTGATAACTGGAGTACCATTCTTGTCCGTTTTAGCAAAAAAGCTAGGGAAGAGTTTTTGGTCAGCAGCGCCTTGGGCAATTCTGCCGACAACCATTGTCCAACCATTAAATGAGCCTAAACAACAAATAATTGCTGCAATTGCAATCAAGGTAGTCCAGCTTCCACCAAATAATAATCCAGCTAAATCAGCATAAGGTGCTTTAGAAACACTGAGTGGTTCTGCGCCTAGTAAATTAAGCATAACAAAGCTACCTAATAAATAGACTAAGAGTGCGAGGCCTGTACCACACAAGGTTGCAAAAGGAATGGTCTTAGTAGGATTTTTGATTTCTCCGCCAGTAACGGTGGCTGTTTCTAGCCCTACAAATGCCCAGATTGTTAAGAACATTGCACTTTTCAGCCCATCAAATTTCATCTCTGTGTCAGGTAAGCTAAAAGACAGCGTTGACCAATCTATGAAATAGAGTCCTGCAAGCGGAATGCAAACCAAAGGGATGAGCTTTAAGCTAGTCATGATAAACTCAAATTTACCAGCTATTTGAATGCCTAAGATATTAATCAATGTAATTACACAAAGAATACCCAATTCTAGTGCTAAGATTTGAAAGCTGGAAAGATTGCCGAGCAAGGGGCCAATGTAACTTACCGCTGCAACAATTAAAGCGGCATTTGAAATCCAGGAGAGAACCCAATAGCCCCAAGCAACCCAGTAGCCATATTTTTGGCCAAAAGCTTCCGTCACAAAATGATGAGGACCACCGTTCTGTGGGTAAGATAAGCTCATTTGGGCGAAGATCCAGGCGAGCATCAGCGCGCCTAACCCGGTTAATAACCAGGCAATTAGGCTTAAGTTACCAAAAAGAGCAAGAGTGGCTGGCAGTAAAAATACCCCAGAACCAACGAGATTTCCGGTGACCAATGAAGTCGTTTGTAATATTCCTAATCTACGAGGCGCAGTAGGAGAAACGGCATGAGACATTAATGATATGCTCCAATTTAAATTTAGCGTCAAATGTAGAAGCCTTGAAGAAACTTCAAACTTCGTCATAAAAATAAAAAATTAGGTATATTATATGTGCGCCCTAGCGGGGCTTTCGAGGTGTAACAATGCGCTTAGCATAAGCTAAGGGAGCAAAGGCTAGAGGGGAGGCTAGCAATGTCATTGAGGTAGATATAATTCTCATAGAGCACTATTTAACATACAATCTGTGTCAGTGTATAGTAATTTTTCAAATTCAAAGATAATTGGTATGGATGAAAATAGTGAATGACATTATTGATTTTAATGAGTTAAAAGAAAAAATTAGATCTTTTGCAAAAATGAGGAATTGGGAGCCTTACCATAATCCTAAAAACTTACTGATGGCGCTTTCTGTGGAAGTGGCAGAGTTGGTAGAAATTTACCAATGGCTTTCTTCTACAGAGGCAGAGGTAGCGCATCACGATCTCCATAGAAAACAAGCCATTGGCGAGGAAATTGCGGATATATTGCTTTATTTGGTTTGTTTTGCAGATATGGTTAACATCGATCTAAAACAGGCTGTATTAGAAAAAATGGCCTTAAATGCGATTAAGTATCCCGCCAATGATAGGGTTGAATAAGTTACTCATGCAAATTAGCTATTCTATGTTAAAGCCTAGGATATCCATCGTATTTTTGTAGTCACACCTAAATTTATGAGGAAAATATATTTTCACCTAGCTGTTGTATTTAATCTGGTATTTCTCTAAATTACCATCCGTCTAACTTTTCTATTCTTTCTAACTAGAAAATAGCATAATTAGTCAAATTTAGAATGATTTTTGTACAAAAGTGGTTGTTTTAGGGGTAGTGCATGTTGTTAGAGAAAATTGTTTTAGGTGTCACTTTAGCTGCTCCCATAGGCCCTGTATCTTTAGAAATGATCCGAAGAGGCCTGAACCATGGTTTCTTGAGTGCCTTTATTGTTCGTGTCGGGGGTGCGTTTGGTAATACGCTTTGCCTCATTATGGCAACCTTTGGTTTGAGTTTATTAACGCAATCTCCTGTCATTATGAATATTTGTGCGCTTTTGGGCGCTATGGTTCTCATTTATTTAGGTATTAAATCTCTGCTTAAAACAAAAAACATTGATGTTAATTTTTCAGAAAAATCTGCTACACATTCCTATTTGAGTGGTTTGATGACAGGCTTTGTTGTTTCGATTGCCAATCCCATTGGCATTATGTTTTGGATCAGTATTTTTGCAGCAAGTTATCAGCCTGATGCTTATACAAGTCACGCAGTCAGTTTATTTCAGAATTCAGCGATTATTTTAGGCGTCTTATTGTGGGGTGTATTGCTAAGTGGTTTGTTAGAGGTTGGAAAACGATTTTTTAGTAACCGCTTCATTAAACTCATTACTTTTAGTGCTGGATTAATGTTAGTTTATTTTGGTCTTAAATATGGGATTAGGGCCAGTAGTGCTTTATATGCAATGATGTAATCATATGCTTAGTAAGCATTTAATGAATTGCGGATGAGCATAGCGAATCACTTCTTTCTTTGTTATCAAAGAAAGAGGCACCTTTAGGTGCAGAGAAGGATTTTCAAAATAGATATTCTAAAAAATCCATCTGCTCGCTAAAGCGAGCTTCTTCCCTTGATTTCAAGGGAAGAAAATTATTCACTTTGTTCATGTTTTAACTGGCTGGTATTAGGTATATAACCCCTTTTTTTTATGGCAGTAAAAATTTAGCGATTGCTTTGAGTCCATAAACGAAAAGAGAAAATCCAACTAAGCTTGCAAGCCATAAACCAATAAACCAAGCCCAAGCTGTTAGAGATGATTGGGCTTGAGAAGATTCTTTGGCGGGGCAACGCATCATTCGAATTTTAGCTGTGATGAAGCTAATACATTTGTTCATGACTCACTTTTCCACGAAAGACATAATAAGAATAGGCTGTATAGCCAAGAATAATGGGTAATATGAAAATTGCACCAGAAATAAGGAATAATTGTGATTCAGGCGCAGCAGCAGCCTTGGCAAATGAAATTTGATAAGGCACTATCCAAGGCCATAGCCCAACCACCAGGCCGGCAAAATTAAGCATAAACATAAGAATGGTTAAGAAAAAGGGCATACGCTCGCTATTATTTTTTATGCTGCGAATAAAGGCTATAAAACAAATACCCAAAGCAAGTGGTATGGGCGAAAGATAGAGAATATTAGGCCACGTATACCAACGCTCATAGAGATGGAAATTTAAGTAGGGCGTCCATAAACTGACAACTGCCATAAAGAAGATAAAGTAGGCTAAAATATAAAGTGTTGTTTTGCGCGCCCATGCTTGTGTAATACCATCGGTTTTTAGAATGAGCCAAGTGCAGCCTAGTAAGCTATAGCCTACGATCATCGCTAAACCTGTCATCAAAGAAAAAGCAGTGAGCCAGTCAAAAGCACCGCCAGAAAAAGATCGTCCTTCTACTGAGATGCCTTGAATAATGGCGCCTAAAATAATGCCTTGGCAAAAAGCTGCAAATAAAGAACCAAAGTGAAAAGAATAATCCCAAATGGCACGTGATTTGAGGCTTGCTTTGAATCTAAACTCAAAGGCAAGACCTCTAAAAATAAGTGCCACAAGCATAAAGATAATGGGTAAATATAAGGCAGAAGCTAAAATGGCATAAGCGAGTGGAAAGGCTGCTAATAAACCGCCGCCACCTAAAATCAGCCAGGTTTCATTACCATCCCAAAAAGGGGCAATAGAATTCATCATTTTGGAGCGACATGTATCTTCAGGCGCAAATGGAAATAAAATGCCGATGCCGATATCAAAGCCATCCAACAAAACATATAGAAATATTGCAAATACAATAAGGCCTCCCCAAATGAGGGGCAAGTGCTTGAGAATCTCTTCAAACATCATTTGTTCCCCTTAATGCTTTTGGAAAAATATCACTGATTGAAATAGGTTTTTTCAGACCATGTTGACCATAGGTCTCTTCCCAGACACCTGTGTCTAGACCTTTTTTGATAAGCCCAAGGATGTAATAAAGCGCAGAGCCGAAGATAATAGTATATACGACGATAAAAACAGAGAGTGATATACCGACTAAAGTGGGATCAACAGGTGAAATCATTTCTTTGGTGCGAAGCAGGCCATATACCAGATAAGGTTGCCTACCTATTTCAGTTACAAACCATCCTGCAAGTATTGCAATGAAGCCCGCAGGTGTTAAAGCAATGCACCATCGTTGGAACCAGCGTGTTGTAAAGAGCCTCTTCTTGAAAAATAGGATAACGGCAAATACGCCGGTTAACATCATGAGCAGGCCAATGCCTACCATCACGCGAAATGACCAGAATACAACAGCAACAGGTGGTCTTTCGTGAGCGGGCCAGTGCTTTAGACCCATTAGCTCACCTTCTGAAGAATGCGTAAGAATCAAGCTTGCAAGTTTGGGAATTTCTACGCTGTATTTTGTGCTTTCTGTTTTTTCATCTGGCCAACCAAAGAGGCGTAATCCGGCACCTTTTTCTTTGTCCCAAATACCTTCCATTGCCATGACTTTAACAGGCTGATGTTCTAAGGTATTTAAGCCATGCATATCGCCAATCATGATTTGAAGGGGCACGACAAAAACGGCCATTAGCATACCCATTGCAAACATAATGCGCGCATGATGGACATAGGTATGTTTTAAGAGATACCAAGCGCCAACCCCAGAAACAACAAATGCTGTTGTAAGATAAGAGGCAATGACCATGTGAGCAAAGCGATAGGGAAAAGAGGGATTGAAAATAACAGACATCCAGCTGGTTGTATAAAATAAGCCATCAGTGCCAACTCGAAAACCAGTTGGTGTATGCATCCAGCTGTTTGCCGATAAAATCCAAAATGCAGAAGTCAGCGTACCAATAGCTACAATGAGGGTAGCAACAAAATGCATTTTTTTGCTAACCCGTCCCCAACCAAAGAGCATGATTCCTAAGAAAGACGCCTCGAGGAAAAAAGCAGTAAGCACTTCATATCCCATGAGTGGCCCAATTACATTACCTACTTTGTCAGAAAAGACGGACCAGTTGGTGCCAAATTGATAGGACATGAAAATACCAGATACGACGCCCATCCCAAATGAAATAGCAAAAATTTTTACCCAGAAACGATAAATTTCTTTATAAATAGGATGCTTTGTTTTTAGGTATAGACCTTCAATGACCACTAACCAACTTGCAAGGCCGATAGTGAAAGAGGGGAAAATAATATGGAAGCTTATGGTGAAAGCAAATTGAATGCGAGAAAGTAGTGCGGGGTCAATATTTTCAAACATGTCGGACCCAGATCAATATATGTCTTTAAGATGCTCATTATGATAACAGATTTTTCAAAGAAGTGTTGGTGCATATTATGACAGTTAATATCAAAAGAAAGATGTCCAACTACTTGCGGTTTATTTGCTTTATCGTTGTTTTTAGTGATTGCTCTGTTCTTGCTTTACTGTGTCATAGCCTTTCGATGAATGCTAGTGGGTGGTGTTGTAGTATTATCGGTTGGCGGTGTGGAAGCGTTGCTCTCTTGATAGCGGTTATAAGCGGGTAGCAAGGCTGTACTACTTGTGTGTGTGGTACTATTATCTTCTTCCTTTGTTATTGAATCGATCTTAAGTTGAGAAATGGCGATCTGTGCTTTGATGAGTTTTAACTGGGCTTTTGAAGGCTGTGCTATAAATCTTTCAAGGCTTGGATAGTATGAGGAGAGATCATCATTACAGAACATTTGTAATAGCTTTGGTCTAAAGGTACATGGCTGAGAGAGGTAGGTTGGCAGATCTTCTACCGTTAAGCGCTCTCTACAAGAGGCTATGATCGGGAGCGAAAGCCCGCGCATGAATGATAATTCATAGCGAGAGTGAGGTTGTTGATAAGCATCTATAAAAAGTTGATTAATCTCCGCTTGAGATAAAAAGCGAACACCTTTTTTCAAGCCAAAACCAGAAAATTTTCCTTTTCCATAGTAAAACATGTCAAAGCCAGCCCATGCTCCTGCAGGATGTTTGATAGAATAATCTGGGTGGTTTGCAAAAAAGAAAGCGCTACCAATATTAAGATTGAGATCTGTTTTAGAGATAGGTGCGGGTGTTGATTGATAGCCTACAAAACAGCTCAATGGGTTTATTGGAAATTGACTGGATGATCGTGATTTTCCTGCTGAAGCAACGGAGATAAGACCAGAGAACTCAGCCATTTGTGAAAAGAGTAAGCGACGTGATTCTGGGGTGACGGTATCGGCATTAGCTTCTCCGTACATTTGATTGAATAAAACGGTTCCCTTTTGTTCGCCTTGTGAGTGAATACAAAAATCCCAAATAGTGAGCATACGCGCCATCATTGCCATTGCACGACAATCTGTAAAATGAGTTCCTTCTTTTAATAAAGAGAGCAATGCATTACTCGCATCTACATTAGGTTTCAGTCTAGAAAATAGGGTTTGCATGCCATCGCTGTCTAACATTTTCATGTCAAAATAGCTGGGATTATAGAATGAGCCTAGGAAAAACACATCTGGATAAAGTGTTGCTCCTACAATTGCTTTCAAGTCATTGTAATGATGCGTTTCTAAAAATTCACATAAATAATTTAAATGTCCTGCTTCATAGGCATCTTGAATCAGGAAAATGTTTTTGATATTACTATGTCCCAAGCATTCAGAGAGTGTTCCATGATGCATTTCCATTGACGCTAATGCGGCTCTGCTGGTTTCACTTAATAGAGCTTCTGTTTGTGGGTTCTGAAAATATAGCATTTTTATCCTAATTTTTGTTGCAATACTGGGTTATCTTGTATCGATTTAACCGTTGATTCTGCGTAAATAGATTTTGCTGTTCTTCCCTGTGCATCGGGTATATCTATTTTACACCCTGCAATTATCAGCATAGCCGCGCGCATTGCATTGCCATTGTCTAATGCCCAGTGTAGCGCTGTTTTTCTTTTTTGAATATTATCATCTTGTGTATCTAGGTTTTGGGCACCATTGGGTTGCGCAACAAGATAAGCAATGAGCTGTTCCATCAAAGGTTTGGGTCTTTGACCTGATGCGGCTAATCGTAATGCTAAATATTCAGTTGGTGTTGGATCTGCATCTCTACGCTTGTAGTTTTCTTTAAGCGTTGCAATATCAAAAGTAGCTAATGTGTTTTTGATTTTCTGATAAAAGCGATTGAATTTTATTGCAATAAAAGTATTTTGTTCATTATGAACAAAGACTTCTCTATGCTCTTGATTTAGTTCTGTCGCAGTGAACAAATGTGGATCGTCACCTAAGCGAATCTTACCTAGTTTCTCGCCGAGTGTATGAATGTCCACTTCAAGCTGCGATAGGCCGTGTCGGCTCAATAGTAATTTTGGAAATTGCAAATCAGCCACAGAACACCATTTGACTTTTGATAAGGGCGCATAAGATTTGACAAATTTGGGGGTTATGCTGGAAAAAGCAGGTTGTTCAATTTCTGCTAACTTGGCCATGAAGGGGGCTAAACGCACTTTAGCGCTATCTTGCAAAAACAGGTGACTGAATATCTCACAATTAATCATAGAACGTTGCAGCCCGCTTTGGCAGGCAGTTATTTTAAAATTAATTTTATTTTTCTCTAAAAAAGCAGTCAATTTTTCTAGTAAATAATATTGTGCAATATGTTGGGCAGAATCAAAAGAAAGAATGTGGAGTGTTCCATCCTCTTCTCTTTCAATATCTAAGGCCATGCAATGAGAAAAATTTACATTTGCATAGATATAAAATTGTGTACGAGGTTTGAATCCTGTTTGGATGTCTTGAATATCTTGAGAGAGTGTGTCAAAAGCAATGGGATCAAGCAAAGCAAGGGATGAGGGCGTTTGGCTGCAGATCACTTTGCCATGAAAAGGGCCACCTAGTTTTTGATGTCTGGCATTTTTTTGTTCGACAAATACATTCATATCTTCTGCAAAGAGTTGACAGCCATGATGATTGAGTATGCGATAATAGTTGATACTAGATACAAAATAATGATTAAAATCTGCAATGCAGGTTTTTAATAGATTGGAGAGTTCAGAGTAATTGCTTAAGGTATTGGGAAATATGATATCGCAAGTAGCGAGTTGCTGTAAGATTTCTTTGCTGCCTTCATCGGCTATTTTTTTAGAAGCTAAAGCACTTGCACCTAATGTGTCATATTCTTTTGCATTTTCATCTGTTGGATCACCTAAATGTTGAAATTGCTCCAATTGTGATTGGTATTTTGAAAATGCAATTCGTGCTTTATCTAATAAAAGTTGGTTCTGTTTTAGCATATAAAAACAGGCAAGTGCTTTCAACGCTTCCGGTACTGTATGGGTTGAACTGTGCACATCAGAGAGCAGTTGGGAGCCTATCGTTTCCAGGAATGTTTCAACTTGCTTTTTGTCAATTTCGATACCCGAATATTCTTGTTCTGCCAAAGTGATGAGCTGTTGAATCTCATTGTAGATATTCTGATAAAAGTGATTTGGCTTAAATTGAAAATCTGATTTATGAGAAAGAATAAATTGCAGCATGTGAAATTTTTGTGTGTCTGTTTTGGGAGATGCCCACATTTTAAACAACTAAGTTAGCAAATACAAACAATAGCAGATGATTGGATATTCATAAGGGTATTTGAGACAGCTTCTAGAAAATATTTGCATAAAGATCATTGAATTAACAATAGGTAGAAATATTTTGGCTAAAAAATTCAGATGTCTTGTCAAAAAAACTTGAATGTGAGTGATTGCTCGCATATAATGCCTTTCTCTTGAAACCAAGGATTTTAAGCAAGTCACTATGGGAAAATACACTGAAGTATTAAATCAGAACACTAAGCGCAGGCATGCGGATTATGAGCGTCAACTTTACCAAACTTATCTGACAGTACCAGAATGGCGTAATGTTGAAATGGCGCAAGAATTAGGCACATTTTTAAAAGAAGGGCATGCATTTTATCGTTTCCCTTTCTTTCGACAGCTCTTTGGATTGTGGGGAATTTTTGTTGATTCCTATCGTACTGCGCGTAGACATCATACGGTTTCAGAATTGATCTTTTCTGAATATATGCTGATGAATGTTTTTATCAGTGCATTTACAACAGTAAGTTTTATTCTAAAAGGGATATTGTCCTTATTACTCTATCCCGTGCTTAATCGAAAAAATAAAACAGCTTTTCAAGACAGTGTGGCTGATTTAGTGACAGAATATGCCAACTTTTTACAGCATACGCCATTTTATTATTTTAATTATTTATCAAAATTGTCGATTGTGTATAATGCTTTTTGGTTAAGTCCAAATAAAACCTTAGCTGACGTTGTGAGTTTGTGTGTAACCACCATAGAATTGCTATGCCGACATGCAATTTCCGCTCCTATTGCTTGGTGGTATAGCCAACCTCAAAATGCTGCCGCTGACAGAATACATTTACTTATTAAGGTAGATGATCCTCTTTTGAACTTAAAAAGAATTGATAAAGAAATTAAAATCATTGAGCAGTGGAAAAAAACAGATGCGCTCAAACAGAATCAATACTATCACATTACTGTTCCGCGTTATGCCACATTTCAAAAAATAGCCACCAAACTTGTTCGTCACGATGTAAAATTTAAGAAAATAGCAGGGCAAGATAAGATTCAATTTAAAATTGAGCTTACAGATGATAAGCCATTAGAACGATATCATGTGTTATATGCTTATCGAAATTACATTGATAATAAAAAGATTGTCGAAATTGATGTGACAACTAAAGAATTTAATCAAACGGTACGAAATTTGAGAAAAGATCGTATTCGTATTAGAAACATGCACGATTTTTAAACTAGGATCCGCGATGCTTATCATGAAATCATTTTATCAAAACTTAAAATCAAATATGAAATCCTCTATTGCTAGATTGGGTAATTTGAGTAGTTTGCCTGCAAGATGGATAGATAATATTCATTTGAAACAAACAACCTCATGGTTCTCTAAAACGCTAGATTTTGTTTCAACACGTTTGATTTTTATTGCTTTTTTCCCTGTTTTTGCGGTTGCTGATGTTATATTTAATGTAGGTTATTCACTTTTTGCGAAAACAAGAGCGCTATTGTCGAAAAATGCATCTTCAAAAGCCACTCTCAATATCCAAGCTTCAGAGTCATTTGATTTAGCTGTGAAAAATATGTTGGCTTTTCTGGCGTCACTGATTGGCTTTTTTAACCCTCAGCTGGTTTCCTTCTATTTTATACCTAAAGAAAAAAATCAGAATAATATTGTCTCAGGTGGTGGTTTATATCATCAAACAACAAGTATTGAGGCACCAAAAAACGAACAAGCATTGATTCGTATTTTAGAAGAAGCGAATCAATCAAATAAAACGATCAGCGTGATTGGCGCAGGTAGGAGCCAAGGAAAGCAATTTCTTCCTGCCGATGAAAAGAGTATTGCCATTGATATGAGTCATTTTAATCATATTAAAATCAATGCCAAAGAAAAAACTGCCATTGTTGGAGCTGGTGCAACGTGGGGTGACTTACAAGTTGCTGCAAACCCATTACAGCTAGCTGTAAAAGTGATGCAAGCCTCTAATGTCTTTAGTATTGGTGGCTCTATCGGTACCAATATTCATGGCTGGAATAAAACAGGCACGATTGCAAACACAATTCGTGCGATCCGAATTATAAATGCAAGAGGCGAAATTCAAAAATTGACGCCTAAAGATGAATTATTTGCTTATGTGGTAGGTGGTTTCGGTCAGTTTGGCATTATTCTTGATGCTGAAATTGAGCTTGCCGATAATCAATCTCTAGTAGAAAGAAGCATTGTCGTTAAGCCAGAAAATTACGTTGATTATTTTAAAAAGAACGTAGAAAAAAATAATGAAAAAAAGATGCATTTATATAGACTATCTATTGATCCTAAAAATCTATTAGGTGAAGGTATTGCTGTTAACTATGAGGAAATTCCTGCGACTCAAAATGCAACAACAAAAGATTTTAGTAAAGAGCCAATTCATGGAACACGGTTAGAGCGTATATTGGTAAATTTTGCGAGAAGATTTCCTTTCTTTAGAAAATTTATTTGGATGTATGAAAAAAATAGATTATTAAAAAATGAAACGCTAACAACCACGAATGAAATTATGCATCCCCCTATTAATGCTATGTTTAATAACTCGAAGAGTGAATCAGAGTGGTTACAAGAATATTTTATTCCAGGTGAAAATTTAGATAGTTTTAGAAAGGCATTAGGCGAGTTATTAACTAAAAATAAAGTTCCTTTGATTAATGCAACTGTTCGCTATGTAAAGCAAGACAAAATTTCTAAAATGGGTTATGCAAATCAAGGCGATCGATTTGCGATTGTATTATGCTTTAATCAATCATTAAAGGCGCATGAAGTTATTAAAGCTAAAAAATGGATTAAAGAGTCTATTGATTTAACTTTAGCGCATGGCGGCGCTTATTATCTACCTTATCAAGCGGTTGCTTCAAATGAGCAATTTGAAAAGTCTTACCCTACTTATGATGAAGTTGCTCAGAAAAAACAAGAAATCGATCCTGAGGGAAGATTTAAGAGTGGATTTAGCACACAGTATTTTAAGAAAGAAGTTAATTTTTATAAGGCCATCTTTCAATCTCCACGCTTGAAAGCAGAATTTGGGAAATTCTTAGACAATGTTTTGCAGCGTGTTGATAAAGATAAACTCTTTGCATTGATGGATGATATTTTATCTTATGCAGATTCTAATGAAGATATTTATTGTGAATTGCACAAAAGAATTTCTGAAGTTATGCCATCCTTTATAGGGAGTGCTACAAGAATTCTGTCTTCATTGAGTGATATTAAGCACGATCTTGGGCAACAAGTTGCAACTTTAATGCAAGATAAATCTAACAAAGTAGATACCATCAATGGATTGGTTGAAATAGGTTATCCCGGGCGGTTTATTGGCACCTTAAGAAAAAATCATAAGATCGCAGGTACTGTGACGGTGATAAACGATCAAGAATCTTTAACTGATTATATTCAAACAGGTTTTCCAAGACCTTATGATCAGTTTTTGCCTATTAATGATTATGCTCCCTTTGATAGTGAAAAATTGAAAGATAATAGTGTGGATATGGTAACTTGTTTTATTGGGTTACATCATATACCTGAAGATAAGATGGATGGCTTTTTGAAATCAATTCGTCGCATTTTAAGACCTGGTGGTAGTTTCATGTTGGTTGATCATGATGTACGATCTGAAAAAGATCGTGCGATGGCAAATATGGCACATAGTATTTATAATGCTGTCATGGGTGTCTCTTTACAAGAAGAAAAAGGTGAAGTCAGAAATTTCCATTCACTTGCACACTGGAATAAATTATTAGAAAAGTATGGGTTTGGAAAAATAGTATGCGATCAGACAATGCAAAGAGCAGGTGATCCCAGTAAAAATACGATGATGCGTTTTATCAATCATAAGCCAGCTGTTAGCAAGGCTATTCAAGCAGCAGAGATAAGCGATTTGATCAGAGAAAAAGCACGTACCGTTTTACATGCACAGGAAAAATTTAAAATGCAGTCTAGAAATGCTAAAAAATTCGAAAAAAATAATAAAATTGAGACAAGAACAAGTAGAAAACAAAGAACAAGTTGCAGCGCTTAATCTTTGATTACAATGACTATACTGACTCAAAAATTCTACTTAAATGATGATGTTGTGGGTATCAGTCAAGCATTGCTGGGTAAGTTTTTAGTCACATGCTTTGACGGACAATTAACAGCAGGCATGATTGTCGAGACGGAGGCGTATCGAGGCGCTGAAGATAAGGCTTCTCATGCTTACAATCATAGACGTACTGCGCGCACAGAAACGATGTATCAAGCAGGTGGTATTGGCTATGTCTATTTATGTTATGGCATTCATCATTTATTTAATGTAGTAACGGCACAAGCTGGAACACCTCATGCTGTTTTAATTAGAGCCGTTGAGCCGGTCGATGGAATTTCAACCATGATAAAGCGCCGTAATATGAAAAAAGTGGAGTCACGCTTAACTGCAGGACCAGGTGTATTGTCGCAAGCATTAGGCATTACCACGCAGATTGATGGATGTTCATTGATTGGTGATAGGATTTGGATTGAAGATCGTGGTATTCATTTTGCACAGAAGCAAATTATTGCCAGTCCTCGTGTTGGGATAGACTATGCACAAGAGCATAAGTTGTTGCCTTGGCGGTTTAGGGTTAAGGATAGCCCTTGGACCAGCACAAGCCGCTAATATTACTATACAGGACAGCCACATTAAGTTGCTTTACCCAAAAATTTTGAGCTAGAATTCCTTTCAGTAATAAGGATATTTTTTAAGTTATGACTTTAGCTCGCTCAGAACAAATTGATTTGAATGCAACGCCGTATTATCACGTCATGAATCGATGTGTACGCCGTAGTTTTTTGTGTGGTTTCGATGAGCTAACCCAAAAAGATTATTCGCATCGTAAAGCATGGATTGTCGATCGATTAAAGTATTTATCGGATATCTTTGCTATAAAGATCTGTGCTTATGCCATCATGAGCAACCATTATCATGTTGTTTTATATGTGGAAGATAAGCAAGCTGAGGCTTGGTCAGAAGCAGAAATCATCCGTCGTTGGGCTTCTATTTTCCCTAAAGATGCCGAAGAAAATAAGCATCTAAAACAGAAAATTCAGCTTTGGAAAGAGCGCTTAACGAGCATTAGCTGGTTTATGCGCTGCTTAAACGAAAAAATAGCGCGCGATGTAAACGGAGAGGATGATACTGCAGGACGATTTTGGGAAGGGCGTTTTAAATCTCAAGCCTTGTTAGATGAGGGTGCATTATTAAGCGCTATGGTTTATGTTGATCTAAACCCAGTGAGAGCAGGCATTGTTCAAAAACCAGAAGAATCAGAATTTACTTCCATTTATGAACGCATTCAGTATATTTCTAAGCAATTAAAAATCAATAAACCAAAATCCATTAAACAGCTTAAGCGCGAAAAAGCGGACATATACAATAGTCTTGCACAACCCAAGTCCTTAGTGCCTTTTGCAGACATCTCAAAACATCATTCTCATGTCATCGATTTTAAACTTATAGATTATTTAGAGCTTGTAGACTATACAGGCCGAGTAATTCGAGAGGATAAAGAAGCAGGATCTATCCCAGAGCATCTGGCGCCAATCTTAAGCAGATTACAATTTGAGCCTCAAAACTGGATATCCTTAGTCAAAAATTTAAGTAAAAGCTTTGCTCATGCAGTGGGGAGTGAAATATTGCTGTTGAATTTTGGCAAAGAGGTGAGGAAAGGTTTAAAAGGCATCACTCAGGCAAAAAAATTATATTCAAGCATACACGCTTAATTCAATATTTCATTCAAACTCACCTGTTAATCATTTCACAAGATATTTACCCGAAGATCATCAATGATGGTAGCAACGGCCAATTCATTATTCGATTATTGCATGTTTTTTCTTGTTTTTAATTATGGCTGTCCTGAATTTATTTTGAGCTTTCATCACCGGCCATAACGCCGCATAGGTTGATTTTCTTTATCCAGATCAAGGTGCATAGCAGCCTGGTTTTTCCAAAAGAAATTTTTCTCTTCTTGAAATAAGTCTCTTTTTACTCGGTTTATAGGGGATATATTGCTGTGTAGTTGAGGATGATAATCTTGATGGAATGAATTAGTGAGTATGATCCATGCTCCATCGTGCGATTGATCAAGATGATGGATAACGATTAAATCTCTCCCATCTAAACCCACAGGGCAATTGCCATTTTGCATGCGTTGCAAATTAGTATTTCCATTTGCATCTAATTGCCCAATATCATACAAATGATAATTGGCATAAACGATCCTATTTTCATGTAATATTTTATTTTGCATCATGTCATGCTTTTTTAAAAAAGCTTCTCTTTGTTGAATAAGCTCGTTTTTAATACAACCATTTGCATCTATATGATCTGCATCTTGCAGTATTTTGGGCTTTTTGTGACAAATAATACTGGTGTGATAGAATCGAATACCTTGATAATATTTTGCTTTTCTGTAATAAAATAAAGAACTTCTCATCCAATGCTGTGGCTGAGTATATGTTTCATTAGAAGAAATTTTTGGCTTAGTATTTTTTTGAGATAATTTTAATGCGTTGATCCGATGACATAGATCATCAAGATCTGTTTTAGGATCTATTTTTGATTCAGTATAATGGTGTTTTTTTATTAGCGGCTTTATGCGAAAGCACTGTAAGAATCGTGTTCCTAACATTACAATTATTTATATATGATTTATATAGCAATTAGGCTATGCTAAATTATGCTAATTAGCAATCATTTGCATTAAAAAACTTCAAGTAGCGCACTTGTTTGAGAAAATAATTCAGATACAGATGAATGAGCATATGATAATGGGAGGGTATCTAATGTGCCATCCAATATATTATTATCTGAGACGCAAGAGAGCACCTCATCAAAGCAAATAGTGTGATTATCGACGACAGTTTTAAGACTCACTTCTTTGAGACTGTGTGTTAATTTTTCTTGATTAAAATCAGTTAAAAAATCTATTTTTATATAATTTTGCTCTGCAAAATCAATTAGATTTTTAAATTGTATTAGTTCATTTTCTGAAAGTGTATTTGCATCATCTAGTAATGGAGTAACAACTTTTGCCTGAAACCGGAAGGTTCCGTAATGATAGTCATAGGCTTCCCACAAGATATGCCCTGGTAGAATAAGATATTCTTCTTCCCCTTCAAATTGTGAGAGACCTGTAATATTTTTTCCATAGGTGTGATCAAAAATAATCAGACTGCCACTTGAAAAACCTTCACTGATATAGCTATTAAGAGAAGTACTCATAAAAGCAGGTTCATGTGTAATGCCATCTTCTATCTGTGCAAGTTGTATTCGCATTTGGATTTCATCATGGCTTGGGGAATGCTCACCTCGGTAGGTGTGACTATGATGATCGGTTTCTGGCATTATTTTGTTAAGGCCAGAGGCTAAAAATCCCATATTGAGTATCAGTTCATTTGCTGTGTCATTTAAATTTGTGGGGTGCGCGCAGCAATAGTCCCAGGCATAATGCAGAGAATCTACTTTACCATGCAAGAAAGAATTAATATCGTGATAATAAGATCCAGTATAATTATAAATCGCTAATTTTTCAGCGTAACTTAAGCTACTGTATTGGTTATGATGGCCATTGCCAAATTCTCGATTAAAAAAATAGGGAGAGTAACTTTGTTCAAAATGATAACTGTCATTCTGATTAAAGGATAAGTGATTAAAATTAATTTTTTGGGTGAGTTCGGATAAGTTGATAGAAGCATTGCCAATATGTGTAAACAAGGCATCCTTGCCGTGTTTATCTGATTCAATGCTATGTTGCACGCTATTTGGTATTTCTAAAATGCATTTTACAATCAACTCGTACATTTGAGTATGCAGATCTTTGTTTAAAGGGCCATACTTTAATTCTGACATAACTCGAATATACCTTTGTTACTAATTGTTATTTTGAATCTGGAAAATAATAATTACTGAACACGTTTGCGCCAGCAGTAGCAAGAACTTGCAAGCCTGCAACGCCTATTTTAGCAGCTATGCCTGCGGGGCTGCCAGCCGCTATGCTTACCGCAGATTGTGCAACCATAACGGTTAAATAGCCTAATTGTGAAGGGCTTAAATCAATAATGGGTGCTGGTTTTGGGGCTGGCTTAAAAAAGCTAAATCCACCTGAAACAAGTTCAATTTCTGCTGTATGTAGTACTTTCATTGTCTGGCCTTATCTAAAACGCATAATTTGTAGCAACTAAGTTGGAGATATTAATTTATACCTTGCCGATAGTCAAGTTATTTGTTCAACTTGTCAGAAATGTATCTTATATGTATATACGTCAAATATCCTTGAAACATGGCTGTCCTATATTTTTTTGAAAAAATATTTACAGCTCAATAGCTTAGTAAGATATGAAAGAGGGGGGGGGGTTAAGCAAAATAATAAATTAAGCTCATGGTGCCTTTTTGTTGAATCAGCTTTTCAGAGTGCTTTGTTATATTGCCAATATGAATATCAGATACGCGATTTGCATAGGCAATTTGATATTCAGAGCGGAGGTTGAGTTGCGAACTAAGATTTGTTTCTAGTCCCCAACCTGTGAGATAGAGGAAAGGGTGAGTGAGTTTATTTTGATTCATTTTAATGGTGGTACTACCAGAGCCCAGTATCACATAAAGTGCCCTATTTAAGAAAAGCACGCCTGGTTTTACTAATACGCCATAGGTGGGACCTGTTCTTAAGCTATTTTGTAGTTGCCCCACATCGCCTTGACTGGTTATAAGTAGAATATCAGGATTGTGATCTAATTTTAGTGGATCAAATGCTGCAAAAATCTCTGTGAATAACACTAAATTTTCAAGAACAAAATTTCTGCCTATTTTAATATCAATATCAGGCGAGAGCAGTGAGGTTCTGTGGTTAGAGCGCACATAGTTTTGTTGTAGGCTGTAATTTGATAATGAAGCATTTAAATTTGCTTGTAGTAGTCCTAAACCAGCTCCAATATACCAGCCTGATAGGGGGTGATTAGATTGTGCCATAAAACGATAGGGCGTGTGCCATTTAATCCCAAAGACAGATTGAAACAATAATCGATGAGCAGAATTTTGAATATTATATTGAACACCATTAATGCTTTTGTTTTCATTGAGTTCAAGACCTTTCAAATAACCAAAGATAAAATCCTGATATACAGAAATGTTAGGATTTAATATAAGCTCTAATCCTAAACCTATCATTCCTGCAGGTAATTTTTGGCTTTTGTGTGATTCTACGCCTTCCAGAAAGTTGTTCTGAGTGATGTTTTGCAAGGTTGTTATGTGTGCTGGTGCAATAGCAAAGACAAGCGGAGTGTAAACAATTGAATTGGAGGCGAGTAAAAATCCGGGCTTGAGAAAAATCTGGTATAAATTACTGATTTGGGTTGTATGGGTCAGTTCATAGGACTGACCATTGGGCATCGGACTTAAGTTTAGTATGCGAGTATGTGTGAATTCAGAAAGTGTGGCACGTAATTCTGTGCCAAAGGTCCATGATTCTCCCAACATAGTATGTCCAAAGCCAGCGCCAATGTTGGAACCAAAGGCAACGCTTTTATGTTGCTGTTGTACTTGAATGGCGCCTAGTTGAGTACTCGTTGTGTCATGTGTAGTAGATCTATCTTGAACTTGTGAAATACCGCCTTGGACACTCATGGAGGTTAAATGCTGAAGTGCATAGGATGCAGGAGAAAATAGAATAAAAGCTAAAGCTGTGGTCAGTACTGATTTATTCAAAGTGGTATCTTTAAGCTTTTATTCTACAGCTCTATATAAAATATTTTGTTATCCGGCTTTAATTGCTTGCACCGCGTCTGAGACGGAGCCATGGATATCAAATATAGAAGAGAAGCCACTGATATCAAAAACTTCTCGTACATCTTTAGACATATTGCAAAGATGCAGCTTGCCGCCATATGGCTTTACTTTTTTCGCTGCTAATAGCAACACGCGTAAACCAGCACTGCTGATAAACTGAACATTCAAAAAGTCGACAGCCATTACATTGTTCCCTTGATCAATGATTGTTATCAGCTGTTCTTCAAACTCAACTGCAGCGGTACTATCAATTCTGCCACTAAGAGAAACAACGACTTTTCCATCGACGGTATCTTGAGAAATTTCCATGGTAGACCTTTATCTTTGTTAGTTAATCTATTACTTTAACTGTTCTAAGTACATTGTAATCACCTTCGCGTACATATTCTACCTTGTCCATGATAGTCATGACTAGGTGAATACCTAAACCACCAATTTCGCGATCGTCAATAGACTTGATGACATTGGGGCGGCTTTGCTTCGTTGGATCGAAGGCAACGCCATCATCTCTGAGTTCTAACTCAATATGCTCAGGAAAAACACGACACTCCAAACAGACAGCATGCTCAAGTTTATCAACATAGGCGTGCCCAATGATGTTGGTAACCAATTCATCCACGCACAACAAAATTTTGTTAATTGTTGATTGAGGAATATGTTTTTCATGTAAGAAATGTTCGACGCGACGCGCAACTCTGGGCGCTTCCTCTGCATTATTTGCAAAATGTAAGGTAATGTGATTGTTAATCATTGGTGCTGTCCATGTCAGTTTGTTTTCTTGCCTAAATAACGCAATGCCAGCATTGTGATATCATCACTTTGCGGCCATCCCGCTGCAAAATTAACTATTTCTGATCCTATTGTATTAACTAATTCGCTTGCTGCCAAACCTCGATTGGCGTTTAAGGAAGTAACAAGCGTTTCATCGCCGAAAAATCTACCATCACCTGTTTCTGCTTCTGTTACCCCATCAGTGTAAAGAAACAGTAAATCATTGGGTTGAATCGTAATGGTGTCTTCTTTGTAAGTCTGCTCAGCTATAACGCCTAAGGCCATACCATGTTGAATTTTCATGGTTTCGATGCTATCCGCCCGAATAATATGAGGGGGATTATGTCCAGCGTTACAATAGGTGAGTACTCCCGACTCCGTATCCAAAATACCATAAAATGCTGTTACAAACATCATATTCGTGTTGTCTTTTTCAAGGGCAATGTTAACCTTGGTAAATGTCTGCCCTGGTGATAAGTCGTTGAGTGCGTTTGCGCGAATGAGTGTACGAGAAACTGTCATGAACAAAGCTGCAGGGACACCCTTGCCTGAAACATCGGCTATCACAATGGAAAGTTTTTTGCGCTCATCATCAATCCAGAAGAAATCGTAAAAATCACCCCCGACAGATTTTGCAGCAGTCATTTTAGCGAAGACTTGTAAAGAGTTATCATTGATAAAATCTCTGGGCAATATGGATTGTTGGATTTCACTTGCGACATTGAGTTCATGCAAAATACCATCTAATTTTGTTTTAGTCTTTTCTGATTCGATGAGATTCTGAATGTGCTTCATCGTTTTTTGTATTGTGACCGTTAGATCATCAAAGTTAATGGGCTTGGTGACAAAATCAAAAGCACCTAAATTCATTGCTTGTCGAATGTTATTCATATCTCCGTAGGCAGATACAATAATAGGGATAACCTCTGGGAATTTTTCCCCGATGTTTTTAAGTAAGGTTAAGCCATCCATTTCTGGCATGTTGATATCAGAAATGAGCAAGCGAATATCTTTTTCAGTCCCTAAAACATTTAGAGCCTCAATGCCATTGTGTGCAAAATAAAGTGAGAATTGTTTTTCTCTTATTTGTCGCCTAAATCGTTGTTTCATCAGTACTTCTACATCAGGTTCGTCATCCACGATGAGTATTTTATCCACGACAAGCTCCTGTTTTATTTCTTGTTATCTTTAGGCAAAGCAATAACAAATTCTGTGTATTCACCTACAACAGAGTCAACTTTTAATTCGCCTTTGTGATCATCAACAATAATTTCATGACAAATGGCTAAGCCTAATCCTGTGCCAACTCCGATGGGTTTGGTTGTGAAAAAAGCCTGAAATATCTTTTTTTTCGTTTCTTGAGTCATGCCGATGCCATTGTCTTTGATATGAATATAAATTTTGAAATCATCTTCATCGGTTTTAACTGTAACGGTGGGCATAAAATCTTTAGGTAGATTAGGATTTTTTTCACGTTTCTCATTTGCAGCATAAAAACCGTTATTGATAATGTTTAATACAACACGACCAATGGTTTGTTGAGAAACCACAACTTCAGTTAAATTTGGCTTAAGTTCTTTGACTATTTTTACGTTGAAGTCAGCATCTTGTGCACGCATACCATGGTAAGCCAGATTGAGATATTCTTCTACGAGCTTATTAATGTCAGTTTTAGATTTTTCGTCTTTTTGGCTTCTTGATTGAATGAGCATGTTTTTGATTGTGGATTCAGCACGTTTACCATGTTCGTTAATTTTATTGCAGTTTGTACTAATGTCTTCCAGTATCGCTGAGAGATCTTCTTTCACTTCTGTTGGAATGGATTCAACAGTATCTAGGACTTCTTTCAATTCATTAACGAGTTCTACAGTTATATCTGAGAAATTGTTAATAAAGTTTAAGGGATTTTTGATTTCATGAGCAATACCGGCGGTTAGCATGCCAATAGAAGCCATTCTTTCTTGTAAGATAAGCTTTTCTTGAGCTTCTTTTAAATGTTGCATTGTTTCTTCAAGTTGAAGATTCTGTGATTTTAATTCATGTGTTCTATTATCAACATTTTCTTCAAGTGCATCATTTTGTTTGTGCAGTTCTTCTAGTAAAGTTTTGTTTCTTTCTAAGTGCCACTGTATGCCATTTAAAGTCATATATAAAATCCCAAGTACAGCAATACCCAAGCTAGACAAAGCAATCATTGCATTGTTACTCAGTTGTTCTTTAAGCAAAAGGATAGCAAGCACGCCTATAAGCGCGAAAAGAAATGGTAAGGCCCAAGGCTTGTGAACAACAAACCGATAAATTGGTTTCAGCAACTTGGGTGGTTTTTTTTGCGATACCAAATGTCTACCCCAATAATTGATGATTGTTAACCTGAAATCTTCCTCGGTAATATCTTGAAAATAAAAATATCTGTAAAAATAATCAGATTTTGAAATGAGGTTGCTTCAGAATAACTAATTACAAGAATAGACTATTGTTGGCTTGGTGTAGATACGAACTTTGCTAGAGTTGAAAGACTAAAAATATATTTACTTGTGGTTTTACTTTATAGACTGAAGGCTATAAGCCTTAGTAGAGAGTATTCATTTAGAGCTATTACTTTTTCTTTGGATGAAAATAGTCAATGCATTAAATTAGTTTTAGATATCTGTCTGTATATGATGACAGTATTATATGTGGGGGGCACAGTATTCACCAGTGTTTATAAGTCCTGTTATACTTCGATAATAAGTGTTCTTCAGGAGGGGGAGATATATGCAAAATTTTCAAAATATTTTATTTGTCAGCAAAGGAAATGTTGAGCGCACTGAAGCACTTAAACAAGCTCTTTGGCTTGCTAATAGTACTCAGGTTCCCATTAAAATATTAATTCTGTGCCCTGAATTTTCTGGTGCAATGAGTGAATATAAAGAAAAATTTGAGCAATCTATTAGAGATCAATTTCAGAGCTTTATCACTAAGATCTGTGATGAATTAAAAATAGACAACAAGCAGGGGCAGATCAATATAGATATAGAATATGGATCTACACCCGTTATTCGTATTATCCGACATGTTTTGCGTAATCAGCATGATTTGGTCATAAAAGATGTAGAAGCAGTTGAAAAAGGTTTTAAATCCATTGATATGGAGCTTTTGCGTAAATGTCCTTGTGCTGTTTGGTTGTGTCGACCCAATGTACGTGCAAATCTACAAAAGGGCATTCATTTAGCGGTAGCTATTGATGCAGAAAGTGAGGAACAATCTGCGCATGATCTCTCATTGCGTCTTTTAAAATTATCACATTCACTCGCAGATACTTATGGCGAAGAGTTGAATGTGGTTTCATGCTGGGATTATGAATTAGAAGATTATCTTCGACATAATCTTTGGGTGAATATGCCGGAAGAGAAGCTGCAAAACTTAATAACAGAGGTGCAAACAAAGAATCACCATGCTTTGGATTCTCTTATCAAAGAATCTAAAATCAGTGGAAAAATAAATATAGGGCATTTCAAAGGCCTTCCTGATCAAGTGATTCCCAATTATGTGTTAGAGAAAAACATAGATCTTCTGATTATGGGAACGGTATCTCGAACAGGGATTCAAGGATTTTTAATTGGAAATACTGCTGAGAATGTGGTGCAAAAAATCAATTGCTCATTATTGGCACTGAAGCCAAATGGCTTTGTTTCATCTGTTAAAGCATATTAGATAAAACCAGAAAAGTAGAAGCAGTCCCCCAAATGCCCCTTCTGCGTTTAGTCTGGGCGCATTTTGGGGATAGCTTCTAGTTAATCATGAAGATCTTTTATTTGATCGCATGTATAGCTCTTTCAGTGCAACCAATCTTGAGCTATTCAAAATAAAAGATCTTAATAATCTGAATGCTTTCTTTTCAACTTCAATTATCAATAGTAGTAATACGCCCGTACCAATGACCATAATCCCGTCTAGAAATTGTAATGGACGTGTTCCAAACACATAGTTGAAAAAAGGGATATAGGTTACTGCGACTTGTGCAAGTGTGATGCATATTACACCTAATAATACAGGCAATGTGCCTAAAACACCGACTAAAGTAAGCGAAGTACCATATACATATCTGACGCTAAATAGATAAAATATTTCTAATACAACAATCACATTGACAACAAGCGTGTGTCCAACCTCTACGGGCATATTGCGTGCAATAGCATAATAGAACATGCCAAATGCACTGAGCATGAATAATATGGATACGAAGATGATTCGCCATAGCATAAATAAAGAAATAATTGGCTCTTCTTTTGCGCGTGGTGGGCGTTGCATTGTGCCAGGTTCTGTTGGTTCAAAAGCAAGCACTAAGCCTAGAGCGACAGACGTTACCATATTTACCCATAGTGTTTGAACCGGCGTAATTGGCAAAGGGAGCGCAAACATGACTGCTACGATAATGGCAAGTACTTCTCCAACATTGGTGGGAAGTGTCCATGCAATGACTTTGCGTATGTTATCATAAACGGTTCGTCCTTCTTGCACAGCAACGGTAATAGAGGCAAAGTTATCATCTGCCAGCACTACTTCTGAAGCTTCTTTCGCAACTTCAGTACCTTTATTTCCCATAGCTACACCAACATCTGCTTGCTTAAGTGCGGGTGCATCGTTCACGCCGTCACCTGTCATTGCAATAACATTGGCATCTGCTTGCAAAGCTCTTACTAAGCGTAATTTATGTTCTGGGCTAGTACGCGCAAATACAGTGATTTCTTTTGCTGCTTTGCGTAACATTTCATCATCCATTGAATCGACCTCTTGGCCAGAGAGAACTTTTGGGTCTCTTGAGATGCCCAATTGCTGAGCAATGGCTTTTGCTGTAATGGCATGATCGCCTGTTATCATAACGACCCGAATCCCTGCTGTATGACAATGGCGTACCGCTTCAATCGCCTCTGTGCGAGGAGGATCTATCATGCCAACCAAACCTAATAAGGTGAAGCCATTTTTCGTATCGTCGAATTCAAGATTATTTTTATTGATATCGAATGTTTTTGTTGCTAATGCTAGTACGCGTTGTCCACGCGCAGCAAGTGCTTCAAGATATTGCAACCAGTGCTGAGTGTTGATAGGTTGCTCGCCCTTGTTATGGTTTTCGGTGTTACACATTGCAATCACTTGCTCGGGTGCACCTTTCAGGAACAGGAGCTTCTTATCGTTTTGAGGATCATGATGCAAAGTTGCCATAAATCTGTATTTTGCATCGAAGGGGATTCCATCTTTATAAGGGAATTGTATTTTGAGAAGCGCTGATTCAAAACCAGCTTTAAGTGCTAACACCACTAGCGCCCCTTCCATTGGATCGCCCACGACTTGCCAACCTGTTGCTGTGTGATTTAAAGATGCATCATTGCAAAGGAGTGCAGCACGACAAAGATCTTGTATTGTAACTTCATTCTTAATATGGATGGTCTGTTCGTTTTGTTGGAAGTCTCCACTTGGCTCATAACCAGTGCCTGTTACTGTAAATTTGCCAGCAGTAGTTACTATTTCTTGTACCATCATTTCATTGCGCGTTAGTGTACCCGTTTTATCAGAACAGATGACAGATATTGAGCCTAGTGTTTCTACGGCTGGTAAATATCGGATGATAGCTTGGCGCTTTGCCATTCTGTAGACACCAATCGCAAGCGTTATCGTCATGACAGCAGGTAGGCCTTCAGGAACAACCGCTACAGCAAAACCAACGACGATCATGAAAGCATCCGCGATATCATAGCCTCTTAAGAAGTAAGCTGCGCCAAAGAGAAGAACTGCCACAGCTAGAATCATAAAAGTGAGTTGTTTTGCCAGCTTGTTCATTTTCTGTAGCAGGGGCGTTTTGAGTGTTTCTACATTGGCTAACATTGTGTTAATGCGGCCCAGCTCTGTGGATGTGCCAGTAGCAATGGCAACACCAGTGCCTTGCCCATTTGTAACAAAAGTACCAGAGAAAGCCATACAAGATTGCTCAGCCAGTGGGCTTTTCTCCTCTACAGTGTCCGTTGATTTTTCTACGGGAACTGATTCACCTGTCAAAGCTGCTTCTTGAATGCGTAGAGATTTTGCATGTACCAAGCGCAAATCAGCAGGCACACGATCACCTGCTTCTAGTACTATCAAATCGCCTGGGACGATTTCTTCTGCATCCACTGTAAATCGTTTTCCATTACGGCGTACCGAAGCACGCGGCGCAACGATATTACGAATGGATTGTAGTTCTTTCTCGGCTTTTCCCTCTTGCACATAACCAATGATAGTGTTGACGATAATGACGGCTAAGATCACTATTGCATCTACTTCATGTCCCAGTAGCGCTGCAATGATAGAGGAAACCAACATGATCCAAATGAGCATATTGTTAATATGGGACCATAGTCTTACATACCATGCGCGACCTATATTTAATGGAAGACAATTGCGCCCATGCATCTCTAGGCGCTTTGCAGCTTCTTCAGTGCTTAAGCCTTCTAAGCTCGTTGATGTTGTTTCTAATACTTCATCATTCAACATGCTATGCCATGATTGTTGTCTTTTTTCCATTTTAGTTTTAGGCTCCTGTTTAAAAAAACAAGCATTACTTAAGGACTTGCTTTCCCAAGATTTTAGGTATATCTAGCAGCTTAAATAACTTCTGCTAAGTCAATCAAATTTCAATAAATGCTGAAGTGATGACTAAGTATTATATTGCGCATAGTAATTTTTTAGCTGTAATTAAGAGGATTTGAGCTTGCTACTTTAAATAATATGCTATTATGATTTGCTATTGAAAATGAAACATTGATGGTGATATGGAAAGCATTATTCTTTTTGAAAAAATTAAAAACTGGATAAGAAAAGAAAAAGAATTAGGTTCACAAGAAGCAGGGAGTATTGTGCTAGCAACTGCGTCTTCCAATGGTCAAGTGCATAGTAGGGTTGTAGCCCTTAGAGAAATAACAGAATCAGGTCTATTATTCTTTACACAAAAAGGAAGTAGAAAAGTAAAAGATTTGAGTGAAAATCCCTCTGCCTCTATGACTTTATGGTTGGCATTACAAAGACGTGAGGTTGTATTAGATGGAGTAGTAGAATTGTTAAGCCATGATGAAAACAGGCTTTACTGGGAAAGCTTGTCTCGTGAACGCCAGTTACGCTTTTGTGTTTATAAGTCTGGTGAGCGTATTGAAACATTCAATCATTTACAGCTTGATTATGAAACATTAGAAAAAAAATATCAGGATCAAAACATCCCTGTGAGTGAAAGTTATTGTGGCTATCGCTTCATTCCTAGTCGGATTTATTTCTATTGTTTAGGGCAAGATAGCTTTTCTCAGGTAACACAATATATTTTGAATGATGGTGTGTGGGAGGAGGCGATAATTTCTCCATAGTTAAAAAGCAATCAAATGTATATCATTTTATTAATAAAATAATCAGAGTCTATGGAATAAAATATTAAATGGAGTTTAAAATGCAATTACGTATCTCTTCATCTGTCTTTTTATTTGCTTTAACAAGCACGGCTTTTGCAAGTCATTCTCCTGCTGCTACTTCTGTGGCTAAGTTTTATCTTGGTGCCTTTGGTGGCGGTGGTTCATCCAATCATTTTAAGGCTAGCCAGTTTGGTACAGCTTTCTTTCCAGAAGCGATGGGTGGGCCTTTATCAATCAATGCTTTTGGTCAATTAAATAGTAAAAAAACAGCATTTTTAGGCTTTCAGCTTGGTTATCAGGCACAAGAGATACCTTTAAACGCTTCTTCGCAGTGGGCATTAGGCGTTGCTGCTGAATTGGAAGGATATTTTATGAACAAGCGTTCATTTAGCGGAACCCTTGTTAATAACAATACTGTCAGACTTCCTGAACATGATTTTATGGTTTCATATCCAATGAAAAAATCTGTGTTTCTTGTAAATGCTGTTTTAAGTTTTAAGAAAGCAAATCTCCCTATTCATCCTTATATTGGTTTTGGTATTGGTAATGCAATTACAAAAATTTCAGATGCATACGCTATGCAGATAAATCCACCTGAAGCGGATGTTAATCATTACAATACAAGTATCAGCGATACTAAATCGACTTTTGCTGGTCAGCTAAAGCTAGGTTTAAATTATGATATCAACAAGTATCTAAGTCTTTTTGGTGAGTATCGATGGCTATATTTAGCAAGCACTGATTTCTTATTTGGTTCAACGCTGTTTCTTAACCATGTCGAAACGAGTAGTTGGCAAGTGAAACTAGATGCTCAAAAGTATAACTTAGGAAGTGTTGGCATAAGATTTAAATGGTAAGTGAAAATATCATATTTATTTAAAATTTGATTGAGCTTGGATATTAATATGAGAAATAAAATTCTTGAGTGGGGTTTAAACTGCCTGCTTTCTAAGGGTTATAAAATAGAAGGCGATCCTGAAGTTGTGGTAGAAACGCCTTGGTCTACAGTGGCTCGATTTTTGACCGCAGAGGATTGCTTTTATTTAAAACAAACGCCTGCTGATTTATTTATTGAAATAGAAATCATAAAGGCTGTTCAATATAATATGCCAAGCTCACTTACGCCAACGATTTTATTTGAAAATGCTGAGCTGCATTGTTTTCTCATGAGGCGTTGTGGTGACCATTCACTTCGTACAAAGTTTAATGGGACAATAAATCCTGATTTGCTCATTAGTGGTTTAAATAATTATTTTAAGATTCTTCGATCGTTTGAGCAAAATTTGGATGTGTTAGAGGAAATAGGTGTTCCTGATTGGCGAATCAATCAAGTCCCGCAGCTTTATGTTAAATTATTAGAAAATAAAGCATTGATGCTCGATGAAGGGCTTAGGCAAAATGAAATAGACAAGCTTATGAGGTTGTTGCCAATCATAGAGTCTATTTGTGAATCTCTTTCTAAACAAACACTCAAAGAGACATTGGTGAATAGTGATCTTAATGAAAATAACCTTGTGATAAATGAAAAAACACAACAAATCTCCATTATAGATTGGGGTGAAAGTGTTATTGCACATCCCTTTTTCTCAATCGCTTCCCATTTACAGAGTATTGCAAGACGATACAAATTAGAGCTAAAAGGAGAGTTTTTAGAAAAAATCAAGCAACAATGCTTATCTTGTTGGCGAGATGTTGCTCATATGGATGAATTAGAGATGATTTATCAAAATATTCTAAGATTACATCCTATTTTTTGCGCATTGGCTATTCATCGATTACAGGCTGCTACTCATCATAAAAGCAAAGAAATGCAAAATTGGTTTATTGCAGGATTTCTCAAAATGCTATTAGAAAGTGAGAGCACAAGACTATGAGCAACAACAAAATATTTCAAAGGCAGTGAGCTTAAATCTACATTTTAAGGATGCCGCTCATATTGTGTCTTCCTGTATTATCTTTTCGGTTTCTTAGGGGTATATGTTAGCATTTCATCCGCACTAAAACTTGATAATATAGGAGGGGAAGCCTGTTTAGAAAGTTCTTTTGTGGTTAAGTTTGGAGGAAGGTTTTCAATGGTATTTTCAGCTATGAGTTTTTTGAAGTTTTTGATCCCATTAATAACTTCTAATTTTAATTCATTTCTTCCTACATAACCTTCAAAAATAAGAGGATCATCGAAAATGCAAGCTGAAAAGCCATTTCTCATGAGTTCTTTATTTAGAATGATAGTGATAAATGTACGGCTATTGCCATCGCAAAAAGGGTGTTTTTTAAGCATATCATAACCAAGGTCAACAATTGCATCTAATTTCCCTTCAATAGAGTCTCCAGCCTCTGAAAGTTTATTTTCATACTCCAATAAAGTGTTTTTCATGAAATTGATTAAGTCTTTTGGAGAAGTATATTCAAAGCTTCTTTTTATGTAGTTAGATTTAATCCCTAATGTTGAATCATATTTTTTTGTTTCAGCATAAGGTGGGACTTGCATGACTCTGTCTAATGATAAATAATCAAATGCGGTATGAGTGCCACGATCTCTTAACCCCTGAATCATATCACCTTCTATGCCACCTAAGGCGATATCATGGATTGTCATTATTGTATCTACTGTGAGTGGCTTTGCATGTTCTGAAAGCGCATATTTAAAAGAATTATGCATTGATAATATACAATTTTTTTCTCTCTCTTCATAAGCTTGCCAACCACGCTCTAGAGGATCCCTTTGTTTATTTCCATCAATATATAAACGCCAGCGTTCTTGTTCAGGAAGAGATTCTAGCGTTTTTAAGGGAGTGGCATCGTGGATTTCCGATAAATCTAATACAAGCGGTGTTAGTTCATGCTTATCAATAATTTCATCAATAGATTCTATTGCCTGAGATATATCTCCAGTTATGAAGCGATTTAGATCTGGGTCATTATAGTTATTTATGAGCATATGTAGCTGAATCAAAGATAGCTCATCAAGAGAAGCCTTGTTTGATAAAAATTTAGGTGCTTTTAATATTGTATTTCTAATTATCTCTAAAAAATCTTCATTTCCTGGTCGCGTATATTTTCCTTCTAAAATAATTCTAAGCGCTAGAGGTATTTGTTGAGTTTGAAAATCTAATGAATCCAAGACAGTTATGTTAATGCCTGACGATACAAATGAGTCTCCTAGTATCTCGTCTATTATCTCTTGATGTGCGCTATTAGATAATAAAATATCTTTAGTTTGAAATCTCATAATTTCTCTCTTATTCTTTGCCCTTATTGTTTTTGACCCTGGTATTTACATAAAGTTCTACAGATTATGTTTAGTTATGTACTGCGAAAAGGAAAAGGTCATGTGAATTTAATCAAGATGAATATAAGTACAGCAGGTATGTTGATGACACGGTGGTATGGAATAATGATGGCAAATTGGTTTGCACCATTTGCCCTTGCTGTAGCCTGAAATGCGGAAGGATTATTGATTTGGGTTACGACATCAGAGCATGGAAGTAATCATATAGCTCTTCTCATCAAGATTGTTTTTTTTCAAGATTAATCAGCCATTCTTTGCGAGAGAGTCCACCGCCATAACCACCAAGATTACCATTGGTATTGATGACACGGTGACATGGAATAACGATGGCAAGTTGGTTGGCACCATTTGCCGTTGCTACGGCGCGAAATGCAGAAGGTTTATTAATTTTAGCTGCGATGTCAGAATAAGATCGGGTTTCGCCATAAGGAATTTTTTGTAATTCTTCCCAAACTTGTAATTGAAAAGGTGAGCCAAGTAAAGAAAGCGGTGTTCTAAATTTTTTTAAGTTTCCAGAAAAATATTGCCTAAGCTCACTCTCAATGGAGCTGATTGCTGGTGTCAATCCAGGGACAATAGCTGATTTTGTTTTTTGTCGGAGCCGTTCTATTTCCCGCTCAAGACCACGTCTGTCTATAAATTCTAAAAGATAAAGTGCATGTTCATTTGCAATGGCTACCATTGGGCCAAGTGGTGTATCTAACCATGTTGCTTTTAAGAGAGTGGTTTGCCCTAGCTTCGTGGGTGCTGCTCCCATAATACGAGAAAACGCATCTCTAAAACCGCTACTTGATTCATATCCTGTTGAAAGTTGCGCATCAATGACAGCTGTGCCTGTTCTGATTTGCTTCATAGCCAGCCCCATGCGTCTAGCTCTTGCATATTCAACAAAGGTCATACCAAAGCGCTTTTTGAATTGACGACGAGCCGTAGAAGCATCGACAGATAACTCTTGAAAATCCTTGTCTTTCCAGCGCTTTTCAGGGTTTGCTTCAACTGCCTCTACAAGAGTTTGGACAAGCGCTGAAACATGATTAGGATGAGAAAGAGGGCGACAGCGTTTGCAAGGCCGAAATGAGGCTAACAGTGCTTGTTGAGCAGTTTCGAAAAATTCACAATGCTCAAATTTAGGCTTTCTGGCTGGACAGGTAGGGCGACAGAATACACCCGTTGTTTTTACGCCCACATAAAAAACACCTTCATATTCGGTATTTTTAGCGATTAAGGCTTGATAGTAGTCTTTTTTAGTTTTGGGCGATATCACAGTCATTACCTTGTAAGTTGGCAGCTATAAATGGGGGCTTGGTTTGTATTATACGCAATTTTTTAAAGGTGGCCGCCGAAATTCAGGCATCGATTTTTTATAACCATCGATGTCGTGGTGAATGGGTAACAGCGTTCCTTTGGAAAACCAAATTAACTAACTTGTTTTTGTAGTTATGTATATTCACTTGAGTTATAAATAAAAAGATTTTGTCGCAGTTTGCTGTTTTATATTTTTCATTAATTGATCTTAATATAACAGGATTATATTAATAATTTTTCTAGAATGTTATATAAACCTAATAGAGTAGGATTAATATGGACAAGCAATAGCAAATCCTATGCGTACAGAAAATTATTTATCTGCCAGGATTAGCATAGAAAGCTGTTGGTCAGATTCAATCGATTTTTTTAAATCCATATTTGCCAGAATAAGATCATCTCGGAGAGACCTGCTAATGATATTAGCATATGTTTTTTTATGTTCTGAAGAATGGTACATTTCATCTAGCTGTTTTACATATTCCAAGTATTCTTTGCTTTTATCGATAAATTGAATATTATTAAATCCTGCTTTTTCTAGGATCTGTGTATAGCTAGATTGCGTTTCCTTGAATGACATATCACCTAATCTTAAGCGATCGTATTTTGAGCCAGTGGATTCTGGAACCAGCCAATCAATGAATACGATTTGTCCCTTATTGTTGAGGATTCTATGTAATTCTTGAAATAGTTGGAGTTTCTTTTCAACATTGGTTAAAACACCTTTACTGCAACAAATATCAATACTTTCGTCGCTGACAGGGATGGATCCATTTGGAGGATAGCTGATGAACTTCAAGTTGTGTTTTATGTTTTTAGGGGCATGAGCTGTGGCATAATTTGCCATCCATTGATGAATTTCAAGACCAATAACTTTACAGTGATATTGCTCTGCAAGATAATAAGCCATACCGCCTATGCCTGAACCCACATCTAAAATCTGCTTATTTTTTAGATCGGATCTAGCAAACATCTTATTGATTGCTTCAAAACCACCTAACGAGATCAAACCTTTGCCATAGATAGCTTCAAATTGTGGTACGTTTTCTTCAACGTAAATATCATTACTCATGTTAGACCTTTTGTGCCTGTGGACATCATATTTTGAAGATACAGCATTATATCAGAAAGCAAGATGATAAGTTGATTGACTGCTTTATTAAAGATCTTGCTTTTTGCTTAGTAGAATGGAAGGTTTGGACATTGAACTTAAACGTGGTTAGTAAGCTATAATTTGGCTTCCCGAGTGGAATGATTTTCGAACTTTTCGGCTTGAAATCCAAAAAGCAGTTGTTTTATGGTTTCAAATAATATGCTTATTGCTCTAGACAGTATGCATTCGCTCTGAATCTTTTGGTATGGTGTCTGTTGCATAACTGTTTTCTGTCCTGTTTAATGCAACAATTATTTAAAAAACATCCTTTATAAAAGCTAATTTGTTGGAGTGTCTATCATGAAAGCTGTTTGTATTCGTGAGTTTGGAAATGTCGATGTTGTAAAAATTGAAGACAAAGAAATTCCAATTATTCAAGATCAGCATGATGTATTAGTTGAAGTGCATGCTGCCAGCGTAAACCCGATTGATTGGAAAGTTCGCGAGGGGTATTTTTCAGACAATTCTAATGATTGCTTTCCTTTTCCGATGGGTTGGGATTTTTCAGGAAAAATTATCTCTATTGGTAATAACGTATCGAAATTTAAGCTAGGGGATGAAGTGTATGGCTTAATCCGGTTCTTTGAGCCTGCAGGAACATTTGCAGAATACGTAACGGCACCAAGCGCTCAAATATGCCTTAAACCCATTCATTATGACCATGTTCATGCCGCAGCTTCTCCGCTTGTTTCGTTAACAGCATGGCAAGCTTTATTTGAAGTGGCGAATCTACAAAAAAATCAAACAGTTCTTATTCATGCCGCAGGAGGTGGCGTAGGTCAATTTGCTGTGCAACTTGCAAAGTGGAAAGGTGCCAAAGTAATTGCAATAGCTTCAAGTGTAAGCAGTGAGCTATTAATATCATTTGGGGCTGATATATTTATTGATTATAAAAAAGAAAAATTTGAAGATAAAGTCCAAAATGTTGATATCGTACTAAACCTTGTTGGCGATAAAGATACTGCGTTACGTTCGCTGAACGTCATGAAGAATGGTGGGAAAATTATTTCTTTTTTAGGGCCTCATGATCCCGAAGTTATTGCAAAAGCCAAAGCAAAAAACATTGAGGCCGTTTCAATGATAGTTAAACCAAATGGCGAACAATTAGGCTCTATCACTCAATTGATCAATGATAAATTAATTAAAACGACTATTGAAAAAACTTTTCCTCTAGATGAAGTGAAAGCGGCATTAAATCTAGTTCAAAATGGGCATTGTCACGGAAAAGTTGTCCTTAAAGTGAAGTAATTTTTATATTAAGGGGGGCTTATGAGATTTGGTTTATATCAAATCTTATAAAGCTTCCTTTTATCAAGCAATCAGTACTTGCAACGGTCTTGTGGAGAAATTTTATGAAACTATTAAATATTGCTGAAACTAAACAAGCTTCAGGCGGAAATAGTCTTGATGGTGTTAGTTGTGAATGTTGGAAAATTATAGGATTAATGGGCTTCTTAGCTGCGTATGAAGATGTCACACTCGAATTTGCTCTTGCACAAGTGGATCTTGTCTGCACCAATCAAGAGCAGGACATAGCGATGGATTTAGCAAAGCCATTTTATAAGACGCTGTTGTAAATAGTCTTAATTTTAATTGACTGCCCCAGTGAGATGATTTTCGAACTTTTCGGGTTGAGTTCCAAGAATCAGTCGTTATAGATTTTCAAGTACCATTATGACTGTCGGAGTCAGGTTGTGGTGTGGCATCTTTACAATGGAAACTAAACAGAACTATTTTACACAACGTGTTATTAAACTCATTCTTTCTGTACCAAAAGGTAAAGTTGCAACTTACGGTCTTATTGCAAAACTTGCTGGAAACCCACGTGGTTCTCGGGCGGTTGGTTGGATTCTTCATTCAAGTACTCATAAATATAATCTGCCATGGCAAAGAATTATAAAATCGGATGGCAGATTATCCTTTGTTGCAGGTTCAACAAAATTTCTTTCTCAATGTAAAAAGCTAGATGCAGAAGGTGTATTGGTGATCAATGGTCGTGTTGATTTAAAAAAATACCTATGGAACAAGTCCAGAAGCATATGAAAGGATAATAAATCGGACGTTTATTTCAGATAAACATTAGTCTTTAAGAAAGGGCATGGAGTCCAGTCCTGACGAATCGAAGATTTATTTGTAACTCCTTGATCTTGTCATATGACTTGTACCTGCTTGGGGTTCTGTCGTCATTTCTCTTAATGCTACAAACTGATCATTCGTTAGCTTCGTGCGCAAAGAAGCTCGAATAGTTGCTTGAGCTTTTGTTGGTAATTTATTAAAGAGGCTCAAAACGCTAGGTTTTGAAAACTCATCACAAAGGTATTGACTGTTTGAATGCGCAATTAATTCACTCGCAATATCAACATGACTATTAAGAAGCGAAAAATAAAGGGCAGACTGTCCATTTTCATCACAATATTCAATGGAAGCTCCTTTATCAATAAGTGCTTTTGCCAACTTCAGATTATTAACATACATAAGCGGAGATTTGCCGTCTTTATTTGTGCTCTGTGCTATTGCACCGTGTCGGAGTAAAGCCATTGCTATATTTTTCTGATTATACATTGCAGAACATATTAAAGCCGTATTACCCAATACATTTTGATGATGGATATCTGCATTTTTAGCTAAGAGTGCATGAGCTACTGCAGGTGGTCCTTCTTGTGAGGCCCAGAGCAATGCCGTAGATTGATTTTCATCCATAATCTGATTAACATCAGACTCATTCATTTGTTCTATAAACGATATCGCAATATGAGGAAATGATTTCGCTTCTTTAATAATGGTAAGGAGATGCTTTTTCATAAAATCTAATCCTACACTTGCACCTTGCTTGATTAAAAGAGAGGCTATTTCCCATTCTCCTTTTTTTATTGCTAAGGTTAATGCTGAATCACCAGCATAATTTATCTTATCAATCTGTGCATTTCTTTTAAGAAGCTCTCTAATAAGCTTAATATTACCATTTGTTGCAGCTACCATAACCGGGGTTATTCCATCTTTATTAATGACATTAATATTGGCACCAGCGTCCATCAAAAGCATAGCCATTTCGTTCTCATTTTGGCGGAAGGAAAATAAAAGTGAGTCCTTTATAGAGTCTGGATATGCTTTAATCCAAGCTTGAAAATTTTCTTTATTGCCTGAAGAAATTATTTTAAATAAAGGGGCTTCTTCAGAAGGATTCCACGTTAATGTGTTTGGATCTCTTTGTGTGAGCAGTTGGTTTAGAATATCAAGACTTTGGTTGTTAATCGCTGAAAATAATATTTGTTTATATACTTTGTCATGTTGAATAAGATTTGAAAATTTCTTCATCATAATAAGAACGATTTCATCTTGTTTTTTTTGTAGCGCCTTTTCTAACATCATTATTAATGCATCATCTGGAATAACAATCTGACCTTCAATCATATCGATAAATAGTTTTGCCATTTCACTATGTCCATTTTCTATGGAAAATGAAAGACCTCTTTCTACATGCTGTATTGTTCTGAAGGGATCTCCATTATTTAATTCGTTCAGTGCCGTCAATAAAATAGAAACTATCTGACTATTATTATATTTAATTGCCAGCATGAGTGGCGGTAAGCCAAGTTTACCCTTGACATTGAGGTTATTTCCCTGAGCTGCCAATATTTTCACATGCTCGCTTAAATTAAGTCTTATTGCCGCATGCAATGGCAAATCTTTGGCTGGCCCTCTAAAGCGAGCTGGCGGAGGAAGTTGAGCATTTCTGTTGAACAAATCAACTAGGATGTCACTATGTTTTTCGGTCAAATGATTGCATGCGACACTCATCGCCGTGCCTTTCATTGTTTTTCTATGAATATCTGCATTGTTGGAAATTAAAAAGTGGTAAAGTATAGAATTATTTGCTTCAATAGCAGCGATTAAAGGTGTAACGCCATTCTCATTTACTGCATCAAATTTTGCACCTTTCTCATGTAAAAATTGCACAAGGTCAAGGCTACCATTTCCTGCATAGCAAAGGGCATTGGTTATTAATTCTGGATGTTTAACAAACAGGACATTGATTGTTTCTTTATTTTCAGATTTGAGTATTTTTTCCAAAATGAAATTATTAATCTTAGCATCTTGAACAATCAAAAATTGAACCATGTCCCATCGCTCATTATCTAAAGCCATGACTAATGCATTGAGCTTTTCATCTTGATTGTAATGTTGAATGATTTCTTCTGCATAATAGTATGCTCCCGCATGAGCTGCAAGAATCAGTGGGCTTTCTCTAAGATTCCTTTTTTCAGCGATATAAACCAAAAATTCTTTAAACTCAGTAGGGTGATTGTTTTTAAAATATTCATACAAAGAAGAAAAGATTTCTGGTTTTAGGATAGCATTTTTATTGGTAATTTCTTTTATAAAATAAGGTAACGCATTTCCCGTCATGTTTTCCTTAAGATAGCGTACAGTTATTTTAGCTTCTAAGGACAATTGACCTAAAAAAGCTTCCCATAATGTTTCTGGCACACTTAGAATAAGTTGTTGAATTAATTTCTCTTCAAACTCACTTTTAAAATCAAGATGTTGATTACAGTAATCAATTACTGCGTCTAATAACATTTTTTTATCTGATGAACCTTGGTTCAATTCATCCAGCAATTCTTGCAATGCTGATAATCGTGTAGCATGGGTAAAACGCTTATATTCTGTTTTGGCGTCCTTTAATATATCTTGTTCTATGGATGGACTTTTTAATATTGGTAGCAATCCTACAATAATTGCCTTTTTATTAGCAATTGCACAGGTACCATATTTTTGCGCTTTTAATGGAAAAGCATGGAATATAATAGGATTATCATCATTGTCTTTTTTCGCAACAGTACGAATGCGCTGCTCGATGGAATCCTGACTGCTTTCTTCGCAGAATATTTTTATATCTTCTTTGGTTAAGGGTTGAATCAAAGGATAGACAATGCATCCTTTTCCATTTTGGATCCCTTGACCTCGATTAGCGACTATCAAATAATCATTCGTCGCTGCAATGGTAATAGAATGTCCAGGCCAACCACTGGGAAGGATAACAAAGTTATTTTTCTTGTAATAGGCTTCGTGTATTTTAAGTTGAGTTCCTAAAGAAGTATTCAGATCAATATTATTAAAAGCATCTTTTATCTTATCAAATTCGCTTGAAAAATTATCCGACGGTTGATATTGATTAAGTGTTTCAATAAACGTTCTCATCGCTTCTTCAGGGAGCATCCCTTCAAAGCCCATACTTTGCGCATTTGTTTGATAAGTACTTCGATTACGTTGATGTTCAAAAGTACTTCCTCTATCTTGCAGTCCAAGAAAGTGTGTGGTGCGCTGTCTTACATTAAACGTTCTTAAAAAGCCGACTAGTTCTCTTTTTATTTCAGGACTTTCTATCGAGTCTAACAATAATGCTACTTTGCCCTCAAGCTCAGCTCTATGTATGAGCGTTGAATTGTCGCTCGATTGAAATAAGATCACTTTCTTTTTTTCTTCATCATTAAAAGTGCTCATTAATGCGGCTATTTTTTCAAAGGCGACTCTGTTGCTTAATGCAAAAGTGGTATCTTCATTTGCAATATGCTTCGTCAGAAGCGCTATTTTTGCATTATTATCTGGCATATTCGACATGAGCATATCTAATAGCCAATCTGGTTGTAAATTGTTTTGAAAATATTTTTCAATGAGTGTTGGCACACGTGAAAATACAGGTTCAGAGAGTATTAGCTGGTACCATTGCGCGGGCGTGAGCTTGTTGATTATTTTTTCTAACAATTGTTTCTTTAGCGCCGCATGATTTAAGTTCTCGTCTGGTGCAATAATCTGATCAATGAGGCTAGATCCATTTTTGACTGAAAGAAGAGCCAATCTGAAGGCTCTTGGATCCGATTGTTTGGTGAGTGTATTCAGATCGTCTGCTGTTAAAAACTCCAGCAAAACAGCTCTGTTTTCAAAGATAAAAACACTCAGTGCTACCGACATTATGAGCCTCATGTACAAAGGATACTACTTAGTGTGTCAAAGTAGGGTATTAGTTCAATGATGTTGCTTTAATACAAGGCGAGCCACATATTTGAAAGTTTGAAAATGCATGAAAAAAGGGAGTTGGTGAATTTCTTATTTTCGAACTTGGTTTTAAGAGGCAGGAAGCTTGATATCCCTTAAGTTAAGCCATTTGAATTCAACACGGAAGGAATTTGTTTGCTGAAGGCTTTCTTATTTGCATGGGGTAACTGGATCAAGTGTATATCCGTTGAGTTATAAAAAATGGATGTATAGCTCATATATATGCTATTTTATGAGTTATAAATATGGTTCAGAACCCCTACCAGCTTTAACGCGTGCAGGGATTACTCATCTTTACTTTGTCTCTATTCATTCATTTGAAGATGGGAATGGACGGATAGGTAGAGCATTGGCTGAAAAATCCTTGGCTGAGTATCTTGGAGAACCAACACTCATTGCACTCTCCCAAACTATTGACGCGAAGAGAAAGCTCTTGCTACCCGTGACTTACAAGATCTTGTTGAAAAAAAGCTGTTACTGAAGGTAGGAGAACTCAAAAGTACGCGTTATCACTTGAATATTAAATCGTCAAGCAAGGAAAAATAAATGAAATCATTTGAGAACAAAGTTGTAGTCATAACCGGCGGTAACAGCGGAATTGGCAAAGCGATAGCAAAATCATTTTATGTTCAAGGAGCTAAGATTGTTGTATTTGGGCGCGACCAATCCAAGTTACAAAGTGTTGCAACAGAGTTCTCTGGGAACATAACAACAGTTCAAGGAGATGTGACGAAGCTGTCAGACTTGGATAAGCTTTATAAAACGGTCAATGATATTCATGGCAAGGTAGATATTTTAGTCGCAAATGCTGGGATTGCAGGTGGCCAAATAATTGATGAAGTTGATGAACATCATTTTGATGAAATCATGAATATTAATTTAAAAGGGGCTTATTTTACGGTTCAAAAAGCAGTGCCATTTTTAAAGTCGAACGCCTCAGTTGTGATGATTTCTTCGATGGCTTGTCATGGTGGATGGAAGGGATTGAGCGTCTATTCTGCCGCAAAAGCGGCAATAAGCGTACTTGCAAAAAGTTTTTCAGCAGATTTAATCAATCGAGGTATTCGCGTTAATTCTATTTCTCCAGGATTTACCGATACGCCAATATTTACGGATAAAAATGTGATACCTGTTGCATCGGAATTGGTGCCTATCAAAAGATTTGCTACACCCGAGGAAATAGCAGATGCGGCTATGTTCTTGTCAAGTAATCAGTATATTGTAGGGATAGACTTGTTGATTGATGGGGGCGTAAGTACTTTAAGGCCAGAATTTCGTTAATGAAATTTTTTAGTTTAAAGATACTGTCCGGCATTTCTGGACATTTTCAATGTAGAAGAGCTTCGAAGTTTAGACAAGAGAAGCAATTATTCAGAATTTCCGAACAGTTCAATGACGCAAGTTGTTTCGCAATTATTATTGCAGAGAATTTTTTGTTTAAGACAGAGGAATTAGCAAAAGAATATTTGTAAGTTTTCTAATTTAATTTGACTCCCCAAGTGGGACGATTTTCGAACTTTTCTGGTTGAGATCTTAGGAACAGTTAATAATTGGCCTAATGGGTTAATTGCTAGAGCATCGATATAAATATAGTGTACTTACATATATCTTCTATACCGAATTTCAACACGGAAGAAATTTTCCTTCCGAGTACTTCCGTGTTAATTTCTTAGTTATGTTTTATTATATAAACTAAAAGTGCCGTGCTAGAAGCCATACTGTCTCAGAACGAAAATAGAACTTTGGAATGCAAAGAAAACACCGGATCATTATCCTCATGAAGCGATTCGAGAAGCTGTGATTAATTCAATTGTGCATGCTGATTATGTGATGAGAGGAAGTCGAATTCAGGTGGCAGTATTTTCTGATCTCATCGAGATTACTAATCCAGGGGGATTGCCTTATGGACAAACAATGGAATTGGCTCTATCTGGCATATCACGGATGCGTAATCGCATAATAGGTCGGTTATTTCGCGAAATCAAGTTAATCGAGTAATTGGGGACTGGATTAAAAAGAATACTAAACGTTTATGATAAAACAAAGGTAAAAAAAACCTTATTTCAAAAATTAAATACACATTTTAGAGTAACCCTCTATAGTATGGATACGTTAGCTATTAACCTACAGTCATGGGAGAATATTTTAATTAAAAAATTAAAAGAAAAAAATCAATTAGGAACAACAGATATAGCAGAATTATGGAAAGTGACCACGAGAACAGCCAGAACACGGCTCAGGAAAATGATGGAAAAAGGTATTATTATCCGTATTGGTACTTCAGCAAAGGATCCTTACGCAGTGTTTAAATTAAAATAGTGCTGGAGAGGCAAGAGAATCTATGCGAATGCAAGCAATTTCATTAGTTAATAAATATTATGATTATTTTAATAAACGTGATCTTACTGCTTTTCTCGAATTACTAGACGAAAATATCGTTCATGATATTAATCAGAGTGAAACCGAAGTAGGCGTGAATGCTTTTTCGGATTTCATAGACAGAATGAATAAATCTTATGAGGAAACAGTAAAAGAATTGATTGTTATGGCTACAGAGGATGGCACAAGGGCTGCTGCAGAATTTTTTATAGATGGAATCTATAAGGCAACCGATAGAGGATTGCCACTAGCAGTCAATCAATCTTACTTATTACGTTGTGGTGCTTTTTTCGAAATTAAAAGTAATAAAATTATACGTGTGACCAATTATTACAATATGCAAAACTGGTTAAAGCAAATAAAGGAATAGTATGGAAGGATTAGGAATTAAGCGATTGAAGGGAAAACAGATTAAAGATGTGATCGATGATGTGGCAAATTTGCGCTTGACTGTTTTTAAAGAGTACCCGTATCTCTATGACGGAAACATGGAATATGAAAAAAAGTATTTAAATACATATATTGAATCTGAAGAATCTGTACTCATTGTCGTGAAGGATGCTGGAAAAATTGTTGGCGCTTCAACTGCTGTTCCCCTAGAATTTGAGACACCGGAATGTCAAAAACCTTTTCTCGAGAATCACCTGCCATTGCGCGATATATTTTACTTTGGCGAATCTGTATTGTTACCAGCTTATCGTAAGCGGGGTGTCTATCGTCATTTCTTTGATAATCGGGAAAAAACTGCGCAAAACTATGGCAGTAAACTTGTCGCTTTTTGTAGTGTTGTTCGTGATAAAGCAGATAAGCGACAACCAAAAGATTATAGCCCATTGGATATAGTATGGCGTCATTTTGGTTATGAGCGGCATCCTGAATTAGTTGCACACTATGAATGGAAAGAAGTAGGTGTTCCTAAACCAACCTTAAAACCTATGATGTTTTGGATGAAAAAATTGTGATTCACGTTGCTACCAGTCAATATGCTATTGAATTGTTGCCCGATTGGCAGTCCTTTGCTGATAAAATGAATGTACTTGTAGGACAAGCGAAAGCTCAAGGAATACATTTTCTTGTTTTGCCGGAATATGGAGGCATTGAAATTTATCCTCAATATGAAGCAACGGATCAAGCCTTATTTAACGGTCTTCAACCCTTGTTGCCACAATATATTGATTTTTTTCAATCTTTGGCTAAAAAACATCAGATTTATATTCAACCCGGATCAATTATAGTTAAAAGCGCTGAAGAACAATTCATGAATCGTGCCTATCTATTCGGGCCACAAGGTGATATTGGCTTTCAAGATAAAATGCAGATTATTGCTGATGAAAAAGAACATGATTTGCTGGCGTGTGGCACAATGCAAACTTTATTCGAAACTTCATTTGGCTTAATTGGCATCGCGATTTGCTATGATAGTGAATTTCCTGAGCTTATACGTAATTTCACGAGACAAGGCGCAAAATTAATTGTAGTGCCGAGTTTTACACCGTCGCAAGAAAGCTTTTTGCGCGTATATTATTCCTGCCAAGCACGTGCCATTGAAAATCAATGTTATGTACTGACTTCAAGCGCTGTTGGACGGACCAAAATAGGCGATACACTTTATACCTTAGAAGGGCAAGCTAATATTTTTACTCCAATTGACGTCGGCTTTTCAGAAGGTATTCTCACCCAAGGGAAGAAAAATGAAACTGCACTAGTTCAAGCAACGCTGGATTTTGATAAATTAAATGAAGTCCGAAAGTATGGTCAAGTACAGAATTTTTATGATTATATGGATATGGATTTATCGTCCAATTCTTTGTCTAAAGTGCGTTTAGAGTAATCTCTGTAGTTTTTAACAAGGCAGTGCCTAGTGCATTCACTTTGTTAGTAAGCTAGAAATTGGCTCCCCGAGTGGGACGATTTTCAAACTTTTCGGGTTGAGATCCTAGAAACGCTTAAAAGCTGGCCTAAACCCCTTATCGCCTGCCCCATATTAGTGAGATAAAGGCTTGGGTCTTTCCACGCAATTTGCATTTGAGAGGAAAGATTATTACAACCAATTAGAAAAACAGCAACGAAGCACCCCTGAAATTACCGATTGGTTGGAATGGTTTTTGGATTGTCTTGGTCGTGCTATTTCTAACGCAGAAGAATCATTGGGAAAAGTACTATTTAAAGCGCGACTTTGGGGCATGATTAACCAAAATCCTGTAAATGAGCGACAGCGCCTTATTATTAACCAAATGTTGGAAGAGAATTTTGAAGGATATATGAATACTTCAAAGTATGCCAAGTTGGCTAAATGCTCAAATGATACTGCGCTCAGAGATATTCAAGATTTAAAGTTAAAGGGAATATTTATACAAAATCCTGGTAGTGGACGAAGTACGAGTTATCATTTGCTAGATGAGATTTCATAAAATATTATAGATTTCAAGACGAAAAAAATTACAAGGAATACGTTCTATGGCTTTAAATAAAAATCTTCTCATAATAGCTATGCTTGCATTTCCTCATCTTAGCCTTGCAACCATTAAACACATTGATATGAACAATACTTCATGCGAAAGCGATTATCATTCAGCAGTATCTAGTTTAAAAGAACATTGTATTCGTTTGGTCAGTCCGGATCTCTCAAAGAAGCAAGCGGATGAATTAATTATTTATTTGCATGGTGATTATGGTATTGGAGGATCTAGTTACATGAGTGGTATTGCTGCTCATTTTTCAAAACCAAATCGCATGAATATTGCTTTAATTCGTCCAGGTTATTTTGATGATAATGGCAATTTTTCTTCAGGTTCTTCATTAGGCGTTACAAGTACAAAGATTACGGGAAGGCTAGATAGCTATACGCGCGAGAATGTTGATATTATTGCTGATGCTATTTCAAATTTAAAGAAAAATTATAAGTCAAAACGAGTTGTTGTTATTGGCCATTCGGGAGGGGCTGCTCTAGCAGCGCTTATTTTAAATTTTTACCCCCAGTTAATAGATAAGGTTTTACTAATTAATTGTCCATGTGACGTAAAACAATGGCGACCCGATTGGGAGCATAGTTTATCTCCAATTGAAAATATTAATCTTATTTCACCAAAAGCAAAAATTGATATTTTATCAGGTGCAGCAGATGACGTTGTTTTTCCTGAGCTTTGTAAGCGATATGCTCATGAATTAAATAAGATCAATAATAAAACAGAATTTTTCCTTGGAATTGGAATGAAGCATAATCTTAGCGATGAAACAACAAGAGGCATGGTCTTGCAACACATTCAGAAGTTTTTAGATAAAGACTGAATAATTTTTTGTGCTTGAAGTTAGTCGGTGCGGAGATATTTTTTCTTAAATATCAAGTTTGATTGTAAACTAAATTTGGTTCCCCGAGTAGGACGATTTTCGAACTTTTAGGGTTGAGATACTTGAAGTGATTAGAAGCTGGCCAAAGTCTATAGAAATGCCAACCATTTATTAACCATTAACCTTTCCTGCCCTACTGGCTTTCATTCTGAATTTATGTGTGTATAAAATCATACTAATTTTTAAAAATTAGTAGTAAATTAGTAGTAAATATATTATATTGACAATATTGATACTAATTTTTGAAAATTAGTATCAAATTAGTATTTGTATGTCTGTATATAATGAAGGTACTAAGCTTTGAGAATTCCAGCCTTTCCACCACAAACTGACCTTGATACAAAGGTGTTAACCAGCTCGTCTGCTTTAAAGTGTAATATCACTGATAGTAAAGGTCGCTATTTACACTGGGACAAACTTCGATTTTTATCACCACCTGAAGGCAGTTCTTCGGAACAATGGTGGGCTTCTATTAAACATGCACGCAGACAAATGTATAAGCATATAAATATAAACGATCCAAATGGAAAATCATTTGTGTTTTTGTATAGCGATGAAATAATGAGTAGTCTTCACTGGTTAGATCAAAATGCTTCAGGAATGATTGGATCTTCTCAGCCTATTGTTAGTTCACAAATGAAAAATACTTATTTAATTAGATCTTTAATAGAAGAAGCTATCACTTCTAGTCAATTAGAGGGAGCATCTACTACTTGGAGAGTAGCAAAAGAGATGTTAAGGCAAGGTAGAAAGCCTTCCGATAAAAATGAACAAATGATATATAATAATTACATTGCAATGCAATTTATCAGAGAGTATAAACAAGAAAAGCTCACTCCACAGATACTGTTGGAATTGCAAAAAATCTTAACTGAAAATACTTTGGAAGATGAAAGTCATTCAGGTTATTTTAGAGGAGTGGAAGATGACGTAAAGGTTGTAAGCTATCGCGGGGATATTTTACATGTTCCACCTGCGGCTGAATTACTTACACAACGAGTAAAAAATTTATGCGATTTTTCAAATCAAGCTACCTCAGATATCTTCCTCCATCCCATCATTAAATCAATAATTTTACATTTCTTAATTGGTTATGAGCATCCCTTTGTCGATGGCAATGGTAGAACAGCTAGAGCTTTATTTTATTGGAGTATGGCTCAACAAAATTATTGGTTAATAGAATTTATTTCAATTTCAAAAATAATTAAAAAGGCTCCTGTAAAATATGGAAAAGCTTATCTTCATACTGAAACAGATGAAAATGATTTAACTTATTTTATCATTCATCAACTTGAAATAATTAAAGAGGCAATTAATGATTTGTACCTATATATTGATAAAAAAACCAAAGAAATTGTTTCAGCAGAAGAATTATTTTCTACTTCTAAAAAATTAAAAGATAAGCTTAATTATCGTCAATTGGCTTTGATTAAGCATGCTTTAAAGCATCCAGGATTTATATATAAAATAACAGAGCATCAAAATAGCCATGGGATTGTGTATCAAACAGCACGAACTGATTTGTTACAGCTATCTGATAAATTTAATTTTTTAATGAAAGAAAAGAAGGGTAAAAGTTTTGTTTTTAGATCGCCACGTGATTTAACAGATAGAATTCAAGGACAATAGACTCAATAAACTATGTAAACTTACTTAATTTGGCTCCCCGAGTGGGACGATTTTCGAACTTTTCGAGTTGAGATCAGTAATACGGTATTATCTGGACTTGAGATATTCACCCATATAGGTGTAATAGCACCTATTAATTGACAGTAGCTCCTTTTGTCGGCTAATATTGTAGTTAAATACAAGATTGGACGAAATATGTATATAAAACGAACCATGGAGGCAACCATAGCAAAAGCCTCTAGTAGTTTCCCAGTGCTAATGGTAACTGGGCCTCGGCAAATAGGAAAAACCACTCTATTACAACGTTGTTCGGAATCAAATAGGCGCTATATTACATTAGATGATCTGAATGATAGATCGTTAGCAAAAAGTGATCCAGAACTATTCTTTAAAAGAAATCCTCCGCCAATTTTAATTGATGAAGTTCAGTACGCACCAGAATTATTCAGTTACATCAAAATAATTTGTGATCGTGAACGCAAAAATGGTTTATTTTGGTTAACAGGATCTCAGAAATTCCATTTAATGCAAAATGTATCTGAATCACTTGCAGGTAGAATAGCCATATTAGATTTGCTAGGGTTATCTCAAGCTGAAATATTTAACCACGCACACGATACTCAACCATTAATACCAACATCAGAATGGCTAATTAATGCTAGAAAGCATGCAAGGTCAGATTTCAGTTTAATGGAAGTATATAAACGAATATGGAGTGGATCATTTCCACAAATTGTATTGCAAACCAATACTGATCGTGACTTGTTTTACGCGTCATATGTGCAAACTTATATTCAGCGCGATGTGCGTGAAATTACGAATATTACCAACGAGACAGGATTCTACAATTTTTTACGCGCAGTCGCGGCTCGCACTGGACAATTACTAAATTATGCTGATCTTGCTAGAGATGCAGATATAAATCATAGAACAGTAAAAGACTGGTTAAATATATTAGAAACTTCTGGGATAATATATTTACTACGTCCATATCATAATCACGTAGTAAATCGTTTAATAAAAACTCCCAAACTTTATTTTTTAGATACTGGTTTGTGTTCGTATTTAACAAGATGGCAATCTGTAGACTCTTTGGAAGCAGGAGCGATGTCAGGGCATATCTTAGAAACATATATATTTACTGAGATACTAAAAAGCTATTGGCACAATGGTAAAGAGGCATATTTTCATTTTTATCGCGATAAGGATGACAGAGAGATTGATTTGATCATTGATCAAAATAATACCCTATATCCAATTGAGATGAAAAAAACGGCTAACCCAGCTGCCAATGCCCCCTCAAACTTTAAATTTTTATGCGGATTGCAACAAAATGTGGGGCGTGGAATGGTGGTGTGCTTAGCAGAAAAAGATATACCATTATCCCGAGATGTAGATGCGGTACCTATAAGTTACTTATAAGAATATTGGAATAGTTAAAACAACTGAAAATAAGTTGTGCCATGAAAAATGAAAATACAATAGATCAAAATAAATTAAAGGCATTTGTTTTTGATAATATTTTGCCAAGCACCCGTGGTGCTATGAGTATCATTATGGCAATTATTGGTGATAAGTTAGGCTTGTTTAAGGCTATGTGTGATTATGGTCCTGTAACAGCTGAAACATTATCAATCCATACTGGAATGCATCAGCGGTATTTGCAAGAGTGGCTATCTGCTTTAGCTGCTGCTCATTGGATTGACTATGATCCGCAAACTGAAGAATTTCATTTGACGCCTGAGCAAGCGACAGTATTTGTTGATTCAAATAGTTTAATGTACTTCCAGGGTGTGTTTGGGATATTTGACGCTTGCCACCTGGATCTCAAAAAAATTATTTCAGCATTTAAATCAGGGCAAGGTATTTCTTGGAACGATCGTGAAAAATGTTTGTTCTGTAGTCTAGCGGATTCATCGGGTCCTAAATATAAAAACCAGTTAATCTCAGCTTGGTTACCTAAGCTGCCTGGCATTGTATCGAAACTAAACGCGGGCGCAAAAGTCGCTGATGTAGGTTGCGGCAGTGGTTTAACAACATTATTAATGGCAGAAGCATTTCCTAACTCTGAATTTTATGGGTTTGATCTTCATGCAGGCTCTATTGAACAAGCGAAGACTACTGCTTTAGAAACAGGTCTTGCATTAGGCGCTCAAGCTGCGCCTGCACGATTACAGCAAGTCACCAGTGAAGCTGGTTTTAATCATTTTAGTATCGTATACAAAACCATGAGTCATATGGTAATTCATGTGAATTAAGATGTTGTATATTAATTGGATTTGCTGGTGTAGGAAAAAGTTGGCACAATAATTTGTAAGTTTTCTAATTTAAATTAACTCCCCCGAGTGGGACGATTTTCGAACTTTTCGGGTTGAGATCCTAAGAACAGTGAACAGCTGGTCAAGCAATCAAAAATGATTCATCTGAGCAGAATGTAGCCTATTGGTGCAAAAGAATTATGAAAAATATAGTACGCGCATCTTTTGGGTTAATCATGCTGGATGTTGGTAAATTTTCGCGAGATATTGATCTTTGCGTAGATTGTTTTGTAAAAAGATATCCACGTAAGGCTGATAAAATGCAAAAAGTTAAAGCTTTAATCACTAATCCTACCGGTGAGGGATGAGCTAATAAATTTACTTGAAGATTTTGGTAAATGGGTGATTGAAGAATCTGATTTATAGCTGGACAAACATAATTCTAGAAGAGAAATTGTTCTGCTATGTGATAACTGTTCTTAAAAAGAAAGAAATAATAAACGGATAATTTGTAAGCTTGCTTAATTTAAATTGGCTCCCCGAGACGGACTCGAACCGCCGACCCAGTGATTAACAGTCACTTGCTCTACCGACTGAGCTATCGGGGAAGATAATCCTTATTAACAATATGTTAACAAGGATTAAGTGCGCATACTACGTTGCCGCGTAACTCAAGTCAAGCAGCTTTGCAGGCAACTGATAATCTTTTCATAGATTCTTTTAAATTGTCCATGCTAGTTGCATAAGATAACCGCATGTAACCATTCGCACCAAAGGCAGAACCTGGTACAACTGCTACACCAACGGTCGTTAATAGGTGCTCTGCAAATTGCACATCATCAGTCATGTCTAAACGCTGCATAGCGCCTTCTACGTTAGGGAAAGCATAGAAAGTACCATCGCCTGGCTTGCAGCTGATACCGGGCATTTTATTGAGTTCTTCAACCATGTAGTCATGACGTTGTTTGAAATGCTTTACCATCTCATACACAGTATCAAAGCTACCTTTCAAAGCAGCTTCTGCAGCAGCTTGTGCAATAGAGCAAGGGTTGGAAGTACTTTGTCCTTGGATTTTATTCATGGCTTTGATTAAGTTAACTGGGCCTGCAGCATAGCCAATACGCCAACCTGTCATAGAATAAGCTTTTGAAACGCCAGATAGCACAATACTGCGTTCTAAGAGGTCGGGGCAAACCATTGGGATATTATAGAAGCTCCCGTTCCACAAAACGTGTTCATACATATCATCTGTTGCGATCAGGACTTGTGGATGTTTGCGCAGCACTTCACCCAGAGCCATTAATTCTTCTTTGGAATAAGCAAAGCCTGTTGGGTTAGAGGGGCTGTTAATAAAAAATAATTTAGTTTTATGAGTAATAGCAGCATCGAGTTGTTGAGGCGTGATTTTAAAATCTTGCTCTATGCCTGCATCAATAAAGACAGGCTTACCATCTGCTAATAAAACCATATCAGGATAAGAAACCCAGTAGGGGCCTGGAATAATCACTTCATCATCTTTATCAATGAGTGCTTGTAATAAATTATAAATGCATTGCTTGCCGCCGGTGGAAACAATCACTTGATTAGGGTTAAAGCTTAACTTATTAAAATTCGCAAATTTTTGAATAATTGCTTCTTTTAAGCTTGGTGTACCATCAACTGCGGTATACTTGGTTTTGCCTTCATTCATTGCGCGCTTAGCTGCTTCTTTGATATGGTCTGGGGTATCAAAGTCAGGCTCACCTGCACCCAAGCCAATGACATCTTTACCTTGTGCTTTGAGTTCTTGTGCACGTTGTGTGACTGCTAATGTGGGGGAAGGTTTAATTTTATTGACTCTGTTAGCAAGTTGAATATCCAATTTTTTCTCCTTGGGCTAAGCATAATGATGATAATTTTGATGAGCGCACTATGCCACATTTGTTAGTAAGATGTAATGTGCACACACTTTTAAAGATGATAAAAGAATGACGAAGAAACTAGAAATTGTATCCAATTATACACCAGCCGGTGATCAACCGAATGCAATTAAAGCGCTGGTTAAAGGTGTGCTTGCAGGTGATCCTTTCCAAACGCTTTTAGGTGTAACCGGCTCAGGAAAAACCTTTACGATTGCGCATGTCATTGAGGCGGTACAAAAGCCGACGATCATTTTAGCCCCCAATAAAACCTTAGCAGCTCAATTATACGGGGAAATGAAAAGTTTCTTTCCTAAAAACGCAGTTGAGTATTTTGTTTCTTATTATGATTATTATCAGCCAGAAGCTTATGTTCCTTCTTCTGACACCTTTATAGAAAAAGATGCCTCTATCAATGAGCATATTGAACAAATGCGTTTGTCTGCGACTAAAGCTTTGTTAGAGCGTAAAGATGCCATCATTGTCGCAACGGTGTCTGCCATTTATGGTTTAGGTGATCCTGACTCCTATTTGAAGATGATGTTGCATTTGAAAAAAGGCGATAGCATTGATCAACGTGAAATTTTAAGACGACTTGCAGAGTTGCAATATACCCGTAATGATTTAGAACTACATCGTGGTAACTATCGAGTGCGTGGTGATGTGCTTGATGTTTTCCCTGCTGAATCAGAGCAATTGGCAGTACGCATAGAATTGTTTGGTGATGAGCTTGAGCACATTAGTATTTTCGATCCTTTAACGGGCGAAATTAAAGATACTTTAGAGCGCATTACGATTTACCCTAAAACCCATTATGCGACACCCAGGCAGGTTATTTTAGAAGCGGTTGAAAAAATTAAAGAAGAAATGTTTGTGCGTTTGCAAGAGCTAAATAGCCTGCAAAAACTGGTGGAAGCACAACGCTTAGAACAGCGTTGCAAATATGATATAGAAATGCTGATTGAGCTAGGCTATTGCAATGGTATTGAGAACTACTCAAGACTCTTAAGCCAAAGAGCACCAGGCGCGCCACCGCCTACCTTGATTGATTACTTACCTAAAGATGCGCTGATTATTTTAGATGAGTCGCATGTTATGGTGCCACAATTGGGGGCGATGTATAGGGGAGATAGATCGCGTAAAGAAACCTTAGTTGAATACGGCTTTAGGTTACCTTCCGCCTTAGATAATAGACCCTTGCGTTTTGAAGAATTCTTAGAAATTATCCCTACTGCTATTTTTGTGTCTGCAACACCCGGAGATTATGAGATTGAGCAATCCACACGTGTGGTGGAACAAATTGTACGACCAACGGGCTTATTAGATCCCATTTGTGAAGTACGCCCAGTAGATACGCAAGTAGAAGATGTGCTGTCTGAGATTAATCAACGCGTCAAAATTAAAGAGCGGGTCTTGATCACAACTTTAACGAAAAAGATGGCAGAAGACTTAACGCAGTATTTGGCAGATAGAAAAGTTAAAGTGCGTTATTTGCATTCGGATATCGATACGGTTGAGCGTGTTGAAATTCTGCGTGATTTGCGTTTAGGTGTCTTTGATGTTTTGGTGGGTATTAACTTACTTCGTGAAGGCTTAGATTTACCAGAAGTATCTTGTGTGGCTATTTTTGATGCAGATAAAGAAGGCTTTTTACGCTCAAGTCGCTCATTGATTCAAACCATAGGTCGGGCTGCACGTAATGTGAATGGTAAAGTAATTTTGTATGCGAATAATATTACTAAAAGCATGAAATATGCGATGGATGAAACGGCGCGTAGACGTAAAAAACAATCAGCCTACAATAAACAACATGGTATTACGCCAAAAACTATTGAAAAGAAAATTACCGATATTATGGGCGGTGCTTTTGTTACTAAGAAGATGGGCAAGAAAGCAAAATCCAAAGCAGAGAAATTTGAAATTTCTAATCCTGTGGTTGAGGAAATGCGTGCCATGTTAGCGCAATTACCCATTGCTCCAGAAAAGGCTGCTCAACACCTTAAGCGTTGGGATAAGAAAATGTATGAATACGCTAAAAATTTAGAGTTTGAGCATGCAGCTTTGATACGAGATGAGATGCAGCGCTTCAAAGAGCAGGTTTTTGTTAAGTAAACAAACTGATAATTTAAAGATATACTTGCAGAGCTTGAGGCAAAATGTTAAGTTATCGCCTCAATTGTAGGCGCGTAGCTCAGTGGTAGAGCATCACCTTGACATGGTGGTGGTCGGTGGTTCAATCCCACTCGTGCCTACCAACTTTACTGTAAGTAATTGAAGCATCTGAAGAAATAATCAATATCGTTTGAAGCAACCTGAAACAGGGACACTTTAGCGGTACACTTCAGAGGTTTTCATGCGAAATACGCAGTACTTACAGCGCTCACCTTACAACGTCTATTATGCTCGATTTAAGCTGCCTCAAGGCTTATCCCATTATTACGATAAGAAGTCTATTAAGGTTTCCCTAAAAACCCGACAACCCACTGAGGCTAAGATCCGTTGTTACTTGGCCGCAGGGTTGTTGCAATCTAAGTTTAATGACTTGATGCGTTGGTCAACCATGAATGAACCCCAGTTTCCCATCGAGCAGATTAGAGCCGTTATCCGTGAGGAATTGGAAGGTTTGCTGGTGCAGCTCAAAGATAACTTCAATTCTGAAAAGGGCACAATTGAAATCACTCCTAGGAAAGTAAATGGAGTGACTCATACAGAGCCTCAACCTGAATCACTTCAAAACCAAGTAGTTGGCCCTCAGCTCTCCTCGCTTATTAGCGATTATGCACAAGAGAAGATCCGATCTGGCATTTGGTCGCAAAGAACGCAAGAAGACAACCGCTACATCGGTGAATTGATCATAAAGATTTTGGGGGATGTGGGGGCGGCCAGCATTGGCTTTGATGAAGCCAGACATTTTAAGAAAATCCTAATGGCACTACCCGCCCATATGACCAAAAATGAGCAATACAAAGGGATGTCCATTGATGAGATTGTTGCGACAGAACCTACGCAAACGATGTCCATTACGACAATTAATCGGGCATTAGGCGTTGCAGCTAGTATTTGGGAATATGGTAAAAAGAATGGCTATGTAAAAGAAAATTATTTTAAGGGGCTGCAATTACCCAAGCATAAAAGTGCCAAGGAAGAGCGATTACCATTTTCTGATAGTGATTTGAAGCTATTATTTGGCACGGAAATGTACCATACGGGCAAATACCAAAAGCCATTTCATTATTGGATCCCACTTTTAGGTTTATATACTGGATGCCGCTTAAATGAACTTTGTTCTTTGACAAAAAATGATGTGGTTCAAGAAGGCGATATTTGGTACATAAGCATTAATGAAGCTGGTGAAAAAAGAGTCAAAAATAAATCTTCTATTCGAAAAGTACCATTGCATTCCAAGCTGGCTGAACTTGGCTTTATTGAATTTGCCAAGTCATCGCATGGCAGGCTATTCCCCGAATTGAAAAAAGTTAAAGACAATTACTCGCATTATGCGACTAAGTGGTTTTGCCGAACATATATTAAAAAATGTGGCATTGATGATACTCGAAAAGTATATCACTCCTTTAGGCATACTGTGGCGCAGAGACTAACAAATAGCAATGTTCCTAGAGAAATAGTGGGGGCGATATTGGGTCATCATGATGCGAGCCAAACGACAGGACGGTATGGAGATGGGTTTTCGTTGCAAATATTGAAAGAAGCTATAGAAAAGCTTAACATTGTACCCTTTAAAAGGGGTTGAGATAACGTGGTAACACTAAAAGAATATTTTACAAAAGATTTTCCTACTGCCATGAGTTTGGATTTCAACCTTCAGCTAATCCACGATCTTTCAAAAGAGATACTTGTTAGAGTGGGAATGGAGGCGTATTCAGATTCTAAGTTTTTGATTTTTTATATTCCTGGAAATGAGCATACGCTTCAGGTTTGCTTGGAACTATTAAATAACATTGACGATTTTCTTGCTAGATCAAATACCATTAAAGTAACTAGTGGCTTTATTAGCGATATACATTTAGGAAATGTGGGCAGTGATTTTGCAGCTTTTTCAAATAAAGTATATTTCTACCTCGATAATAACTTAAATCCTACAGATTTGGTTCATTTGGATGGCATTGCTAAATCGAAGAATTTGGCCATTACAATTAGGGATAATACATATTTGACTAAGAAATCAGAAGTTGAAAAGCCATTAGCCTTTATATCGCATGATTCACGTGATAAAAAACAAGTTGCACTGCCCATCGCTATAGGATTACAAAGACTCTTGTGCCCAGTATGGTACGATGAATTTTCATTGCAAGTTGGGGATAATTTACGCGAAAGCATTGAAAAGGGTATCAAAGAAACTAAAAAATGCGTTTTAATAATAAGTAAAAATTTCATATCAAACAGTGGATGGACCAAAACGGAATTTGATTCTGTTTTCACCAAAGAGATTATTGAAAAATCTAATGTCATTTTGCCAGTGTGGGTAGATGTATCTCCAGCAGAAGTTTATGATTATTCTCCAAGTTTGGCTAACAAGATGGCCTTAAATTGGAGTCAAGGTGAAGAGAAAGTAATTAATGAATTATATAGGGCAATTGCTTTTGATAAGGCTCAATGACGGCAAGCTTATGTGAAATTTTTGAGTTGCTTAGGTTTCAAAGTTGATGGATAATGCTAAATATTTCTAACTACAAGGATAGTTTATGGTTGAAGTTATTACGTTCCAACAAGTGCTTGATAAAGCAAAGCTGGAGAAGGGGCATCTGCGATTATTATTAGGAAATGGTTTTAGTATATCACTTTTCCCGAATATTTTTTCTTACAGCTCTCTTTTTGAACAAGCATTATCGAAACAGTTGTTTGAAAAAGTCTCAAAAGCTATCCCAGATTTATTTAAAGTGCTAGATACCTTTGACTTCGAACATATAATGCAACTACTTGCGCATGCTACGGTAGTTTTACCGCATTATAAGGATGATCCAAGCGTCATTAAAAGTATTAATGACGATATCGAAAAATTGAAACAAATATTGGTTGAAGCTATCACATCCAATCATCCTAATTCTCCTAATGAAATAACTGAATCACAATATGTTGCCTGTAAAAAATTTTTAAGCCATTTTGAGAGCGTATATACCGTCAACTACGATTTGCTATTGTATTGGGTTGTATTGAAATATCTTGATGAATTAGGGTTTACTGACGGGTTTCATGATCCTATGACAGGAGTAGACCCAAGCGATTACTATGAAAAGGATTACGTAAGTCGTTCACCAGGGGAGTCATCTTCTTTTAAACTTCATCACTTACATGGAGCTCTCCACTTGTATGATGCAAAATATGAAAATAGAAAATATTGCTGGGCCAGAACAGGCGTTAAACTAAAAGATCAAATATTATCTGCTCTAAATAATGGACTTTTTCCCTTGTTTATTAGCGAAGGTGATTCGAAATCTAAGCTAACCAAAATTAACCATAATACCTACCTAGCTAGTTCATTTAAAAGTATAGGGAATATCGGTGGTGCGCTTGTTGTATATGGCATGGGTTTCAAAGAGAATGATGAGCATATTATGAACGCTATTGTAAACAGCGATATTACTCATATTTATCTAAGTGTGTATGGTGACATCGCCTCAACGGGAAATAAGCATTTAATTGCAAACGTTGAAAAAATGAAATTAAAAAGAGATGAATTGAACAAAAACAAAAAAAAGAATAGCAGTAAGAAGCTATTAAATGCATATTATTATGATGCGGTAAGTGCAAATGTATGGGGAAACTCTAAATAACCCGTGCTTTACATTATGGCCTTGGCTTGGAACGCTTAACGTGTGAAATTACTTCGTCCATCTTATTATAAAATTCCTTTGGGACCCAGAAAGACATAAGTTTATTGTGTTGTTTGCCAATAATATTTTTTGATTGAAGAGTGGTTCTTAGGCTATCAAATCTATTTAAAAATTTTTCTTGAATATCAGGTTGAACTTCTTTAGTTATTCCCGAGGTGGTTCTGTAGACTTGCTCAAAAGTAGTAAATATTTTGATGTTTAGCTTGCCTTCCACATTAAGACTGCTTCGATTCTTGTCTATGAATTCCAAAGCTTTTATTGCTGATTCCCAGTCAGCTTCAAATGGTTCACATTCATTATCATCATTTGGGATATCAGTAATTTCACACAGGTGATCCCCTTTATCGTTCGTTATTAGAAATGCTCCGCGGCCTTTATTACCGTACGTAAATACAAATACTGTTGAATCTGGCATTTATTACCTCACCAATTCGATATACCTTTGAGTAAAGTAATAGCCCAATTAGTTGTGTTTGCGATCTAGAAGGTAATAGTTGATATACATGTTATTTCATTTAAGCTGTTCTTTTGAAAATTGCGAATTCTCTTTTTAGCCCGGGAAAACGCGAGCGTTTTCCCGGGCTTCAAGCGAAATTGGCAGGAAGAAATACCTCTCTTTTGTTGAAAACCCAATAAATGAGGGGAGTAGGAGCATTTAAAGCAAAAAAATATAAATTATCCATAAATGCCAGAAAGCCCATAGTGATTGTGGGAATGGGGTTATACACGGCAAAAAAGGAAGGAAGTAGTAATGAGAGGTATTTAATTTTTCGTACCTCTCATCTTTTACCATAAAATTAACAGTTTGTCAACAAGATGACTTAGGTATATGCACGCTTTATAATTATGTTTTGGTATTGAGGTGAAATAGCCATTTAATCGCACTCATTTGAGGGGTGTGTCCCGACCATCTTAAAAATGTAGTAGAAGACGAAGGCGATTTATAACTCTTCCAATTTAACTGCAATGGCTTTATTTATCTGTTTTTGGCGCTTCCTTACTATTTCACCAAGTTCAAAATCCTCAAGTGTATCTTGCATTTTTTCGTATGTTTTAGCTGGGATAAGGTATGCAACACGCACATCACGATTTAAAATACCTACAGGTTTTCCTTTAGACCGTTTTAAAACGGCCATAGGATTTTTCTTAAACTCAGTAATATTTACTGAAGATTTTGCATCAAAAGTTGCCATAAATTAGCCTGAACTTTGAGCTGATTTTGAATTTTGTAAAGACTCAATTTCTTTAAACTGGCTAATATGCACTTCACCATCAGGGAAACGAGCAATAATATCAAGCTGACCGCCCATAGCTTCAATATAACTACGAAGTGTAGAGATATACATATCAGTTCTTTGCTCAAGACGAGAAATATTAGCTTGCTCGGTAGACAATACTTCAGCTATGTTTTTTTGGCTTAATTGACGAGCTTTACGAAGTTCTTGCAAAGGCATTTCACTAAGCATTTTCTTAGCTTTTTCTTCAGAAGCATTTTGAGCTTGTGGCGACATTTTATCGCGTAAATTTTTGAAAGGTTTAGCCATTGTATTACCCTTCCTTCTTTAGAGTTTCAATATGTTCATCATATAAATCGTCAGCTTTGGGAACATATTCCTCATACCAACGATTATTTCCTGTTTTATCTCCTCCAATAAGGAGGATACCCACACGTTTCGGATCAAATGCATAAAGGATTCGATAAGGTCTACCTTTATGTTGAACTCTTAGTTCCCTCATATGAGAGTGTTTTGATCCATTTATCCCAGAAGAGTGGGGAAATTTTAAATTAGGGCCACATTGCTCTAATAACCTGACAGAAGCATCGATGTCGGTTTGCTCCTCTTCGGTTAGGTCTTCCCACCAATCACCAAATTCATCGGTGTACTCTACTTCCCACATTTCAGAAACCTTACTAAAGTATTACACAAAAGACATATGACTTCAAGATTATATTATAAACAGGAGGAAAGGTGAAGATCCTCCCTTTTTCACTATGTATATGCACTTCATACAGGGTATTTTCAGTGGTACAATTTTATCTAGGTCTTCAAGCAGAAGATTGATTTTTCTCAGGTTTTTCAAGCAAAAATTTGTTAGGTAGAGATCCCACTCGCGTATTGCCTCATAGCAAAACCTAACCCAAGGGGTCGTTCGTTGCCTCATAACTAAAGTAACCGAGAACATTTAATTCAAAGACTTTTATTTTGTTAAAAGCAGATAAAAAACAAACAGTAAGCTCGAGGCCGTTGCTGAATAGATATGCAATATTCATCTTTCTTCTCCTTAGAGTCGTTGCCTCACATTTGAACTAACTTTTATGTGCTTAAATATTTCAACCAATTTTGTTTCTATTATTTTCTTAAGTGTAAACGGATTAAGGGTTGCATGAATAGCCTGTAGTTTTTCTTTTGTGGTATCTGCAACAGAATCTGACTCTAATACCCGCTCATAAGGCGTTTTTGCAGGTTCATATTGTTTCTTGTATTTAGCGCCAATACGCTCTTTGCTTTTTAGCTTCATCGATGGCATGAAGTGATTTTGAAGCAGGCTCCATTCGTTTCGGTATAAATCATTCATCAAAACAACCGTTTTCTTTTTGTCTAGCCTGTCATACCCAAATAGGTTTCGCACATGCGTCCAATTTTTCTGTTCTACATGAGCATTATCATTCTTTTTATAGGGGCGTGAACGTGTAAACTGAACAGGCTTTTCTCTTTTAGTAAAATAATCATGTAATGCATGATTAATAAACTCACCGCCGTTATCACAATCAAACCCTAAAACCTCAAAGGGTAAAACCTTTTCTATATCACTGATACGTTCATAAACAAGGCCACCTTCTTTATTCCACATGGCTCGATTTTCTGTCCAACCTGTAAAAATATCTGTAACGGTTAGACTCCAAGCAAAACGACCAGCAACACTATCGCCACAGTGCGCAACAGTGTCTGCTTCCACATAACCTGGCCGTGTTATATCCCAATGACTAAATTGTATTTGTATATGAGATTTTAATAATGAGCCAGGTTTGGTTGCACAGCGTCCTTTAAGTTTGTTTGTCGCTCGTATAGGCTTTAGTAAGCGATCGATAGTAGCAGGGCTAATTGATAATAGCCGGTGCCTTATTTCAGGTGCTAGAGAGCCATAGGTTGACTCATAGCTTGGCAGCCAGAGTTTAATGATGGGTTTTAGCCTTTTGCCACAGGGTTGGTCGGCGGTAAACCAAATCTGCTTTAATGGCTCTAAGAGGGCGGGTTTATCATACACTGGTTTTAATCCCGCTCTCTTTTTTTCCTTAACTGGTTTCTTCTTTAGTAGCTGAATCGCATATTTTCTATTGTATCCACATACAGCACAAAACTCATTGAGTATTGCACTCTTTTTTGACCTATCAGCATTCACGTATCGCAACAAAATCGCTTGAAGATAGCTCTTTTTTTCTTGATACCCCATATGTGTAACCTCCTGTTCCCTGGTTACTTTTAATATGAGGCAACGAAGCCTACTTTGCGTTCATAGAGTTAGATTTAATTTGAGGCAATTCGCAATAGTTCATCATCTGAAAATCTACCCCATTCCACATAATCTGTTTCTTTAGACTTTAAAGTGATTTTTACTGCAATCGTATGGTTGCCAAGCACCATAACTCTAAGTTCATATTTTTTCAGTACCTCTTCTTGATAGATACCAGGCATATTTTGTAAAAAAAGTTCATCAGGTAAGTCATTTTTTGTTACTCTTGAAGCATAAAAAACAGAATCTGTCCAGATAATTTGAGAAAAACCTTTATAAATACATGATTTTTTTGAACCTATAAAAGTCTTAATAGCTGCTGGATCATTTGAAAAAAGAGTGTTAGGTATAGCCAATCCAACTTTTTTTGCTAACTGAAGCTGATGTATTTTATCATTTTCTTTTAATAGTGAGTTTATAGGATTTATCCAAAAAGATGAGGGTGTAGCAATATTAGAATATATTGAAGTTAAAAATATACGCAACTCCTTTTCCATAAGAGATCTTTCGTCTAAAAGCCTTGGATCATTCAGTTTAGGAAAAGCTATCCGTCTTAACCAAACAGCATCAAATTCAAAGCTCGATGCAATATTGGTTTCCCATTTGGAGATGTTATTATTAATGTGTAGTGAATGGTTTTGTATATTACCAGGAGTTGGCATTATCCATCGAGTTACATTTAATTGGTATTTTATTGCTATTGCCGTTGCAACGGCAATAGCATGGACATCCTTATAAGTGTTTATAATGAGTATATTCTTATTTTTCAACACCAGAATTCATCGCATTGTTGCTTAGTTATCCCATTACTTCCTGTTGCCCAGTAACTTGTCCTACAATCTTTGCAAATTGCAGCACCTGAGACATGTTGAACTTCCTCATTTGTCAAAATTTTTTTCGAAAGTGATTTTGCAAGGGTGCACTTTTTCTTTGAGATGCTTTTAATTGTGTCTTTATTTTTCATCATGCTTACTCCTTAAAAGATGATTAAGACTAACTGGCACAGTTCACTCTTTGATTTTTGACTGAGATGATTGGTCAATTACAGATTCCGAAAAATCAGCTAGTTAATACATTTAAATTATGTTCTATATATTTTAAGAACTTACTTTTTTTAATAAAGTTTTGCTAGCTAATAATAGCTCCTTTAAAAGCTGATCATTAACTTCAAGGTGCCCTTCATATTCTGCAAGATTGCGTTGATCATGACATTTGGAAAGTATTCGCCCAATTTCAGGTCCAAGTCCAGTTGTCTGCTGTAACACTTGAAAGACAATATAACGATGGGTGCTACGATAACCACATTTTCGTAAAGCAGCTAATGCTAAAGCATGAGCTGCATTGTAAGCTAGATCGAATCGGCTCTCAGGAGAAAGTGAATCTATTTCAGCATCTTTAAGGCGAGCTTTTCCAGAGCTTACTAGTCCATTAAATTCATCTTGACTGAATGATTCTTTTTTAAGTTGTCCTATTTTCACAAGATTATCTAAGCTGTTTGACTTCATCTTCAGTGCCTATTACGAAAATTTTAGGTTGTGTCATTATTTTGGTTAAAAAATGATTTTTTTCTTTCATTTTTTGTTTCCATTCTTGTGGCGTATGAAAGGTTGGGTTTATCTTTCTCTGAAGTATTGATTCAGCATCAGTCATTATTTTAAAAAAATCACTATAGGTTAAATCATCACCTATTATCATGATATCTATATCACTATGTGCATTATCAGATTGTTTAGCGATGGAGCCATATATAAAGGCAATATCGATCTTTTTTCGTAAGGGTTCTAATGCTTTTTGTAAGACATCAGACATTCCAAAGGTTTTCAGGATAATATTGCGTAGCTCGTTGAATATTGGAGATCCTTGATTGGCTTTGTATCTTTTTTGATTTCCTACCGATTGAAGATTAATCAATCCTACACGTGATAGTTTTTCTAACTCTCTTTGGACAACACCTGAACCCATGTTCGTAAACCTAATAATTTCATTTGTATGAAAATCCTGGTCTGGTCGGCCATACAGCAGTCCTAGTACCTGCTGGCGTACTTTAGAAAAAAGGGTGTTAGAAAGATTATAAGTATGTGTGTTCATATGGGTATGATAGTACCCATATTGGGTATAGTCAAGTTTTAACGCAAAAGGACATTATTCAAAGAAATTCATTATTTTAAACGATGATCTTCAGTTTTCTGTTCAATAAAAGTGTATTTTATAATTTCTTTACAATGCAATAATTTCTTGAATTTCAGGTCTAGTATATTCTGCTGAGCCAGATTTAACTGTAAGATTATCACATGCTTGCCAATGGGCTTTACTGTGTGTGTGGCCGCAAAGCACTAAAAATTCGATATCAGTATTCTCTTGTGCAATTTGCATGAGTATACCGCCGGTGGCTTTGGACGAGAAAAATGGAAGAAAATCATCGCTACTTATTCTCCCTTCATGCAGACACGCTTCTCTAAAAGGTGGAACATGTATGAGGACTATGACTTTTTTAGGATGATAATTTTTTATTCCATCAACCAGACTAATTTTTAATTGCTCTGCGTCTTTATCGGCTAATTGCTGCATTTTTTCAAGCAATGAATATTTGCCAAGTATGTTACTTTGAAATAAATCATTGATCATTCGACTGTCATTTAGGATGACACGGCTATTAGCATAATCACCATAACGCCCATCAGCCCAGCAATCCTCACCCAACAAAATAGTTTGATGTCCTAAGTCTTGTACCCCAGATATTGGAAGCCAATGAAGTAATGTTTTATTCTTGGTGAGAGCACTCATTTCTTGGCGTAAGGAGTCGACTTGGCCATGGTAATAATCATGATTGCCAAGCACGAAATAGATGGGTTTTTGAATGATATCAGCCATTTCTTTTAAGATTTTGGATACCGAAGGTGCTTCAGCAATATCACCGCTAATCAGAATTTTATTGCCAGAGGCGGCTATTATTCTTTGATAAAAATCCATTCTATCTTCTTTGCTTAGAAAGTTAAGATGGATATCTGTTAACCAAATTAATTTCATAGTAACCCGCTAATGATTTTTTTATAAATTAACTTTAGCTTTACTTGTTACAGCGAGAAAAAGCAATTTTTTTTGTTCTTTGATAGGAAAATAAAATGTAGTTTGACAAAGCTTCAAGTAAGCCATGAGACTATAGCTTACTTGAATTCACTACTACCATACTTAAGCAGGCGTTTCATCGGTTTTTTCATTGAATACGGGCAACTCAAACATTCGCAACCCAATATTAGTTTCTTTCATTGCCAAGGGGCTTTTGCCTTATAAAGGACTTGGTTCAGGTATTAAACGGGCACTTGAGGCAAATGTCTATGATTAGCTTTGTAGATGATAGGGATGGATGTCTGTTTATTGCCACAGTTCACCGATCTGAGTTATCAGCTTCCAGCAAAAGATCGGAGAAAACGGAAGAGGTGATATTACATCTTCTTCGGGAAAACCCTAAGATGACTATAAAAGAGCTATCTGATGCTATTGGAATTGCGTCTAGAAACATTGAGATGCAGTTATCGAAACTAAAGAAAAGCAAAAAGATTGAACGTATTGGCCCTGATAAGGGAGATTATTGGAAGGTAAATGACTGATAAAAAAGCCTCACCGAACGAGACATCTGTTCCAAGTACATTACACCAGCTATCACGAGCGCTGGATGGGACTTATTGACGCAAATCCGAGAAGAAGTAAGTTTTATCAAAGGTCGTATCACCTCTTTAAACTTCAATTGTATAGCCTAATTCTACGTCACATGCGGCTTGTCCACCCCGTATGCCCCAATTTTCACTACTCGTTTCCCTTAAAAGAATTTTGACATGATCTTTAGGAATGCCGAATTGCCCTAAATTTTCAATAATCAGACGGTATAGGTTTCGCTTGGCAGCAATAGAGCGGCCTGCAATGCAATCAATGCTGATATTCATATATAGTTCAGGATGAGTTTTAGTGGATGGCGCTGGGAAGCGGTGAGGCTCATGAGCTAAAAGTCGAATATTGATATCATCAGGCTTTTTAAAAGCGTCTTGAATGGCAGAGTGAACAGCATTCATTAAAGCTATTTCCTGTTCGGGAGAATATTTTTTTCTAACTTCGAGCAATACAAATGGCATGATGCTTATCTCTTGAGATCTTTAGTGCTGAATTGACAGGCTTAAATAGTAGTTCATCTCAATAATTAAGCAAGAGCCAACCGATCAAAATTATTGATAAACATTAATAAGGATTTCCTATTATCAAAAATGCTAAAAATCATTAAGAACTGCTTTTTCTTAAAAAAATATTGCTTTGCACAAAAAACAGCGTATCTTTATGTCACTTAAAATTAGTAAACATCGATTCTGCTGATGTAAGGCTAAGTGTGTAGAATATAGGAGGATAAATGACCGTAGAAGGCATCAAGAACAACAGTAGAAGTACAAAAAATCCAATCAGTCATTTTTGGAATAAACTTGAATTTTACAGCTTAAGACCACGATTAAACAGATTAAAATATATTGCATTAAACTCATTTTGGCTAAGCATAATTTTTATGTTAGTGCTTATCGATCAAGAAGTAGCTATTATGTCATCAGGTGTGAAAGCGCTTATTATTTGTTTAATATTGCCCAATTTTCTTGGCTTAAGAATAAGAAGATTAAATGATTCAAATCGTTCAGGTTGGTGGTTATTAATTAATATAATTCCAATTCTGGGAAATATTACCTCTTTGATTTTTTTATGTTTTTGGCCTGGCACAAAAGGTAAAAATCGTTATGGAGAAGAGCAATCAAAAACTGAACTTTTTTATTATTTTTTGATTTTATCAATACCTTTGGTTCTTTTGCTATCGATATTATTAGGGTTTTCAAATGGAGAAAATTTAGGACGGTAGCGTTAATTCCCTCAAATTTGAGGGAATTAAAATTTTAATTTCAAAGGCATAGAATCTGCAATTGATTGCCTTCGACAGCTTAACCTTTAATATAGATTAAATAAATAAGCATCTTTCAAATCTATTGCAGCTTACAAACCAGCCAAAAATATATTCTGATTGACCAAGTCGATCAATACTAAAGTAGTATTAAAAAAATTATAACCCAAAATTCCATCTACTTGTGGTTCTTGAAATTCAATATTATGAAAAAAATGATCTTCAAGTTTGAAATTATTAAAATTGAGACTAACTAAGTTTTGATCAATATTTCCTAAAATAGTTGGCTTGAGAATTGATGCTGTTGCTCCTGTATCTAGCAAAAAAGTTGCTGCTTTAAGATTGTTTATTTTTCCTGATATAACTAGGCTTTCGCTACTGGATTGATAAGACATTTTTTGCCATTTTTTCTTATTATAAGGAGAAGGTATGGCATCATGGTCGAAAATTATTATTCTTTGGTTTGAATAATCAATAATTATTTTTTTGTTTGAAAATAAATTTATTCCAATGATGCCATCTTGTTGTTCATGAAAATTATCTGCAATAAGACCTTCTTCTTTTGTGTTAGTGGTTTTATCGGGAGAAAATTTTAAACCCCAAGGTTGGTACGAATAAGTATTGATGCAAGGTATTGTCATTGAACTTAGAGTGAGCTTTGGAATAATGACTTCATCTGTTGAAGTGATCTTGCCACTTGAATCTATAGATTTTCTAGTTCTCCCAGTTTTTGTTACTGTGTTTAAATTTTGTAATATTTTATCATTCAAAATTAATGGAGCATTTGATCCTGTATCAAATAATAATTTGATCTCTTTTTCTTCGATCTGGCCAGTAATCAATGGAATATAATGAGAAATATTTAAGTTAATTATTTGAGCATCTTGTGCTTGTGCGTTAACTGCTGGAGAAAAACTAGAAAAAATAAATATGCAAAGATAAAATTGATTTTTTAAATACATAAATTTCTTTTAATATTAGTTAAGGTTTAAGCTATTGTATATAACTTCAGGTGAAACACCAGTAGAAAGCAAATAATTAGCTATAGTAGAGTATAATTCTCTTAATGCTGAACAATAAATGGAGGGGTTATTGAAATCATTTTCAAGGTTATAGCGATTAATTAATTCACCGCCTTTACATAAATCTGATCAACAACAGTCAGTACAATTTTTAGGGATGGTTGCTTCAGATTGTCTTAGAAAAGTAAATAGTTCCGAGTTCACTATATCAAAAAGACTATTTTCTAAAATAGAAAATTCATCTTTATCATTCCAAAATTGGGTATTTCGTAGAATATCATTTGGAACAACATGACCATTTGTTGAAATACTGATTATTTGATTGATGGTTTTAATAGTTGGTTTAGGTCTTAAACTTGTAAGTAATTTTTTAACAATTGAATCAAGAATACGAATATGAATGCTAGGATCATCCTGTTTTTTCCAAGCATAAATTAAATCTAACAAAAAAGAATTTATTTTTTCTGATTCTATTTTTGAAATAGTTTGATAAGAAAGATCTGGTAATAAAAAATCTAATACTTTAAACCCTAGGTCATAAACAAGGTGTTCATAGATTAAAGTGGCAGAAAAATTAGGATTGACTACACTTAAAGCAGCGGGTTCCTTAATTTTATTTTTTTTGCATGCATCAAATAATTTATCGATGCCGATTTTTAGTCTGTCGTAAGTCCCTTTGCCTCTATGATCAATGCGATATTGATCATTGTAAATTTTAGGCCCATCTATACTCACTCCTACAGCAATCTCATGAGTTTGAAATAATTCTATCCAATCGTCATCTATCAGAGTAGCATTTGTTTGTATACTTAAAGATAATTTTGTTTTCTCTGCTAATTTATCTCGGAAAATTTTGCACATTACATCAAAATCTTTTTTTTTTGTAATAGTGGTTCACCACCGTGAAAGATAATAACTAGATTTTCAATCTTTAATTTTTCAATCCCTACTCGTAAAAAATGACAAACATCTTCTATCATTTTAAGAGATATATATTTAGGATGTTTTAGGAAGGACTTATCTTTGTCATTGAAAAAATAGCAATATGAACAATTAATATTGCATCGTTCGACTGTTTTTAAAACAACCTCTAGCCTATTAAGCTTTGTTAATTGATAGGTGAAATTGAACATGATGTATTCCAAGAAAGCGCCTAGGTGATTTTTAAGCTACTTAAGCGCTTGAATTGTTGTCTCAAAAAATTAAAATTAAAAATTTAAACTTTTTGAAAATGATAAATAGACGCAATCATTGCATTGTGCGCCTCCGCTCACTTGCATTAAAGCATTGGCTGTTAAGTTGCTATGAGGGGGAAGCTCGGCAGGTAGTTTATTAGGCTTGGAACGTGTTGCTTGATCTTTTTTTTCCATTTGGGTAATAAAGTCAATATATTTTTTACTGTACATGTAATACTCCCTCATGTATATAAATTTTATTCCATCTTTTAAGCATATAAATGATGCGCGAGAAAGGTATATTATTGCAGCTTAAGTGTCAACTTAAAATGAAAATATGTATTTAGAATTATTACTAAAGAGTAATTTTTCGATTATATAATTTAAAGGGTACTGTCATGGAAAAGATAACTAAAAGCACATAGATAAACTACTGTTATTCTTCTTCTGATATGATCTTTCATATGCGTTCTCAATTTGTTGCATGGATGGAGCACTATTAAGATTAAAAAACTAACAGAAGTAAGTGAGATCTCATTTGATGACAATCTAATGATGGTCTTGTTAGCGAATAAAGGAACATTGTATGAGCATAATATGGTGATGATCAGGTTGTCATTATTGAAATGCTGATCAAAATATTTTTGAGGCTATGAAGAAAAGTTACAAGATCATTATATAGAAATATTTGATTGGGATAATTGGTTGGAATAAAAATAGAACCGAGAATATAATATTGATAATTGTAATTCAACGTTAGAGCTTGTTGATTGGCTAAGAAAATAAAAATAATATCCTCTTAATGCTGATATAGAAGAAAAAGAACATACAGAAGCACAGGGAAAAAATTCTGAGAAGAAAGAAATCCTTCACGCTTGTCAAAAATCTCTTTTAGAGACAGTCTCCAATTTCATGATAATAAAAAGGCTTTCCTGCCGATGAGTATTTTTATAGGCTTGAAAAATACTATGCTGAGTTATTTGAAGATGATAATGTCATTGTCGATGTCAAAATGGTTTTAGTTCCGAGGAAGATGGAAAAATAATCATTGAGTGTGAATTTGATGGAAAACAGCCTATCAAAGAAGACAAATTTAAAGCGAAGATAATCCTAGAGTATGGTTTAAAGGTTGATGGCGTTAAATTTGAAGAGAATGAGGAAAAAACAATACTGATGGACTAGCATTTATTTCATTATGGCAAATGAGGATATATTGTATTTTCTCTGTAGAGAAATAATTATGATCATTATAATTTACATTACTTGACATTAGCTTGGTTGATATTTACGATGTCACTCGCTCTTTATTGAGCAATGCTAAAATATAAGGATTATATAGTTATGAAGAATAATAAAAGCAAAATTCTAAAACTTTTGAATAAAGAATTAGCAGTTTCTGGATTTGATTTGGATAATTTTGTAGCAAAACATTTCTCAGAAAAAAATCTCACCGTCCTTGAGTCTGAGCTAATCAAAAAAGTATCAGGCGGTAGGCATGAGAAAGTAAATGCCGATGGTTCTAAAGATACTACATTCATAAAAGCTGGTCCTGTTACATATTAAGAGTCCTTTCTTGTTCTTGAGTGATAGAACTGATTTAGATCTATCACTTTTATTTTCTCTTCTTTAGTAATTGAAGAAAAGTCATAGTAAATGGAAGTAAATCTTTGTGAGTAAAATTGAAGCAGTCTTTGTTTTAAAGACAGTGGAGCGATGTAATATTAATTGCACATACTGTTATTTTTTTAATAAAAATGATCAATCATATAAAGAGCATCCACCCTTGATGTCAGAAGGAACTTTATTTCAAGTTGCTGACTTTATATTAAATGGATGTAAAAAATTTGAAATAAAAAATCTGGTTGTTTGTTTTCATGGTGGTGAGCCATTGATGCAGAAAAAGGATCAGTTTGAAAAATTTTGTTTGTATATTGTTGATAATTTAGTTCCAGGCTTAAAAGTGTCGTTTATTTTGCAAACAAACGGTTTATTGATTAATGACGAATGGCTGAATCTTTTGCAAAAATTTAATGTGAATATAAGCATTAGTCTTGATGGCCCTAAATTAATTAATGATAAATATAGAATTGATCATGCTGGTAGAGGAACTTTTAATCGAGTTAGAAGAAAAATAGATTTTTTACGTGAGCATGAATTTTATAAATTAAAAGGATTTTCAATTTTATCAGTTATTAGTGAGTTTTTTGAAGCGAATGAGATTTATAATTTCTTTTTTAATGAATTATGTTTGAATAATGTTGATTTTCTAATTCCAGATAATACCCATGACGAAAAATCTAATTTTTCTGAGAATCAACTTGGAAATTTTTTATCTGAGTTGTTTATGTTATGGATTAATGATCGACCACAAAAAATATCAATTAGGTATTTTAATGGGATATTAAACCGATTCTTAGGAAAACCATATTATACATATGGGCATGGTTCAACCAAAGAATTAGAATGTTTGCCATTGGTCACTATATCAAGTGATGGTTCATTGTCTCCTTCAGATGAGTTTAGATCAACCTCAATGGATTTTATGAACACCAATATGAATTGTTCATCTTCTGAGCTAGATGAATTATTAAAGCATGATAATTTTGAAAAAATTGACAAATCGCTCAATACACTACCTAAAGATTGTGCTAGTTGCTTGTGGAAAAATATTTGTCAAGGCGGTGGATTAGTGAATAGATATTCTGCTGCTAGAGAATTTGATAACCCATCTGTTTTTTGTAATGATTTAAAGATATTTTATAGAACTGTAAGTATCGAATTAATTAAAAGGAGAATGAGCATTGATCATATGATTGAAAATCTGAATAAAGAAGCTGCTTAAAATGAACTATACCTTGAAAGCTGTATTTTTTTTATTGGTTTCATTCTGTAACCTAGAAAGTTATTGTCAGCCGGTAAAGTATCAGCTATCTCAATCTAAAGGAGTGGATGCAAAAAATTTAGTTCATATAGAAATGACTTTTCAATCAGATAAAAGTGGCGTAACAAAATTATTGCTCCCAGATAAATGGACAGATGCAGATCATTTATTTGAAAATATTGTTAATGTTATCCTTAAGAATAAGGAAACACAAAATGTTTGGCTCATTGATAGTGCTCTTCCATTTGAAAAATATATTATTTCCCCGCCAAACACTGAGCTTAAATTAACTTATGATTTGATTGACAATAGTCAGCATAATTTTAAGCCTCATATCAATGAAAAATATTTTTCTTTTATTGGGAAAACGGCATTCATCGTTCCTGAGCTTCAAGGAGATAATGAGTCTAACAACATTATATTGGAATGGCTGGTGCCAGAGGCTCAAAAAAGCTATCGATTAGTTAATAGCTATGGCATAGATCAGAAATGTCAAAAAATTTCAAAAGAAGAGCTGTTAGAAGGTATTTTTCAAGGTGGAGATCTTTTTATTTCTCTACATGGTGATGGTGATCATAAAATTATATTTTCTTATAGCCAAGAATATTCAACTCGATCTAATTACGAAAAAGATGCTGTGAATTTAATCATGGCTCAGCGATTAGCAATGCAAGATAATAATATTCCATATTATTTTATTCCTTCCATTATAGAGCTAGATAAGATTTTTTCAGCAACACATTTAAAAAATAGTGTGTTATTTGTCTATGGTGATGATTGGTTATCTTTGCCAAGAGATGAATTAATTAGACATATGGCACATGAATTTTTTCATTATTGGATAGGCCATAAGATAAAGGCATCAAATGATTATTTATCATCTATGTGGTTTTTTGAAGGATTTAATGATTTTATAAGCATTGAGTTAGCTTTTCAATCAGAATTTTTAAGAGAAAATGCATATGTTGATATTAAGAATAGGCTGTTGAAAGCACATTATGTATCACCGTTTCAAGCTATTTCGAATAAGAATGTTGCGTTATATTATTGGGATAACCCAGAGCTTCACGGCGCCCCTTATATAAAAGGGCATTTGTTTGCACAATTTTGTGATCAAATTTTAAAAGAAAAAAATCGCTCGTTATTAGATGTAATATCATTATTATCTCAACCTAACAGCCCTTATTATAAAGAGCGTTTTACAGAAAAAGACCTAATAAATGCTTTAGCCAATTTAGTATCATTAGATATTTATGAAGCATATGTTAAGTATTTTATTAAATGTGAATGTTTTGGAGACGAAATAGATTTGAAGTTAAAAGGTTATCCGCTTGACTTTGTTAATTTTAACATGCCAAATTATAATCTAAATGTTGTGGCTACTTTTATTGAGAATAGAATAATAGGACTTTCTAAAGAGAATGAACTGTATCGCCTTGGCTTTAGAGACGGGTGGCCAATTAGTAATATGAAAATTGATCCGTTATTAAAAACAGAGTTTATTGAAGTTGATATATTTGATCCTGCTGATAAGCTAAAAAAAATTGTGTTAAAACCGTATCATTACAGTTTAAGAATTCCTGCGTTTAAACAGAAATAAATTTCAAATGCTTGATTTTCAAGATTTTCTTGTGATTTTTTGAGAACAACACTATCTAACAAAAGATATTAGAAACCAATTCTTATTTATTCAGTATGTATGAATAAAATAAAAATTGATTTCTTTTATCATGAGTTCTCTTGAATACAAGAGTATTGCTTTCATATCAAGTCAGATGCAAAGTAATTAGCTAATTTTTAATTTTGCAAATACGTGATTGAGTCCTTCCATTGTATCCTCTTCAACCGCTTTAATCTGGTTTTTATAATCGGCAAGCATTTTCTGCTTAGCTTGATACGCGCTACCTGCTTTAGCCATAAACAAAAGGGCTTTGTTATTTGCAACATCTGCGTCTCTTTTACTACTCCAGTCAAATGCTTCACGCATTCTGTTTCTGAACCGTACAATTCTGTAATGACAACCCGATTAAAAGCAGATGCTTACCCATACAAAGTATATCGATGCTCAGACTTTAATCTGGCTATACAAGTAACACGTAGGATGCTCTCATGGGTAAACCATGGACTCAATTTTAGCCATGAAAAGTCAGATGGTATATATTCAAATTTTATAGATGCATATCCGAATTGCCATCCTGTAGAAGGTGGTCGAAATCAGTTGGAACATGCGAAGAAAGATTTTGATGTTATTTTTTATAGATATATTTCCATGGCCTCGCATCCTAACCAGCCTTTTATGGTAAGCGATGCACAGAATGAAGGTGCTCGTTGTAGTGAAGCAATTGCAATGGCATACAATATTGAAACATTACTTTGTGCAGATGCAGTGCATTCTTTAGATACGATCAATGCAAATTGGGTAACAGATAAAACAACCATTTCACCAGAAGTGATAGAGTATAAGTTTAGTCCGCACTCGAACTATTGGGCTTATTTTCAACGTGCCAATAATCCAGATGAGTATCAACCTTATGGAAAATTACCTGAAAATGCTGTCAAAGATGGCCATTATCCTTGCTCATTGTCTGCCTGGAACTATGAGCGATATCCTTCTATTGAAGAATTTGTGCAACAATATCCATTTTTATTGCCATTAGATTCTAAGATAGTCTCATCCTGGGCATTGATGATTTACATGCAAAATACGCCTGGGTTGTGGCAGGATATGGGTGAGTTAATAGTACCTGAAATTTGCTACCCACTGGCGGATCTGGAAGTAGAAGAGCGCAAAAAAGAGTGGAAGGATTATGTTGTTCAGCTATTTCAAAAACGTGATTTATTCCAACATTCTTTTAAAGAAAACCTTGAACAAGCCGAACAGCTTGAAAAATTTCAATATTCTCCAACAAAGCGAAATGCGAGTAATTTGAATAAAAGAATTCGCCCTCTTTCTGTAGATTTAGGGCAATTTTTACAAGATTCATCCATGGAAGTGATAGTGTCTGACTCATCGAGAGAGGTGATGACACCTGAAGAAGAAGAAAATATTTTTGCTGCCTCTACACAATCGATTATGTTTAGTCGAGCCATTAAATATACAAGTCCTAAGAAAAAAGTAGTTGCTAGTGATAAAGTTACTTTGCAAAGTAATTCATCGTCTTGTAGAAAATTGTTTTTTTAAAAATAATTGAACAATTTTAGATGAAATGTAATAGTTATCCGATGATGAGCAATTCAATTTTATTTTTGAGTAGATATAATTTAAGGTAATTTTCTTAGAAGTGACAGAGTGCCATTTTGCAAAAAATAATTGATTTTTTAAATGCAATAAATGAGCCTGGCAATCCTGTTCAAAATGCTCTTTTTGATGATAATACCATTGCTGAGATATTAGCAATCAATCCCTCTCTTTTGAATTTCCCTAAAATTTCGAGAAAAGATGAGAGCAAGTTTAAATATTCCATTATATTTGATCGTAAAAATACGCCTTTTGCGTTATATAACCCCTATCGTGGCACAGAAGAAACTATCAATTCAGGTGCGCAGGGAGACATTCGTATTGCTCAAAATCTATTTACAAAAGAGTTTTGTTTAGTAAAAATATGTTGTATTTTAGAGCCTGATAGAAAATTATTAGACAGAGCACTCTCTAATATTATTAGAGAAATGAGAATAAGTGAATTATATCGATGTGATTTTATTCATGGATTTCAACATATTATTCATAATCATCGTTTGAAAACGTATATGTTCATGCAGGAGCTTCCAGGGGAGCCATTAGCTGAGTTTGATGCAAAGGGGTTAAACTCAACACAGTGTTTAGAGATTGTGTACCAATTTTTATTGATGCTTGATTCACTCAGTCGAAAAGGGATTGTGCATCGCGATATTCATAATGAAAATATATTAATTGACTCATCACTGAATGTGCATTTAATAGATTTTGGTCTTGCTTATGAACAAGAGCCGAAGAATTTATCTGGCCTTGATTTTGATGATATTTATACCTTAATAGAGAATCTTGATTTACTAAGTGGTTTTGACGGGTTAAAAACTCTATTTAAAGAAAAAGCACATAGTTGCATGAAAAGAACAGATGCAGACTGTTCAGAATATGTGAATATTAACATCGATGATCTCATTGCTAAAACGCTATGTGCTTTAGTTATTCCTTCCTTTGCACACTCAGCTCAAGAAAGAGATCGATCTTATTTAGAGCCATATTCTTTTAAGGCTAAAAGAAATTGATAGTTGCTGCTAAATTAAAAAACGAAGTGGCTAATAGAAAACTTTAAAATTAAAGCACTGTACAGCAACAATGTCGGTGATGTCTCTTTGCATCTTCGATGTTTTCATTGCCTTGATTCATATTTTCTTTGCCAATTTCTGTATTCGTAGCAATATGCTCTACCATTTCATTTTGGTTATTGATGAGTTCATTTATATCAAGACTTAAACTTTTTAATTGGGTTACGCCATTTTCTACATGCTCGATATCGTCATGCTGAGCGTTTAAGAAAGTTTCTGCTGTTAATTTTTTCTTTCTTGATGATTTGTCATCCCCTGAGACCTTTCTTGCACTTGTTGAAAAAAGTTTAGGTGTTCCATTTCCAAGCATATGAGATCCTATTTATTTGTGATTATTGAATCCTAAGAATAGCTAACTACTTCTTGAGTTTACAATTGAGTGAGATAAAAGCAAGTATTTGCACTTAAGTGATTTATCACAAGGTCTAGACCATTTGTCATCTAATAGGCAATTTTAGTTGAAATTCAATATGTTAGTAGATAAACTGCCAAAAAACCAATCAACTAACTATTTTCCTGAGGCAATGAGGTAACTTTTTATGCTAGATTTCTTTAGTTCAGAAACAGTACATAATGCATGCAAAGGTTACTGCCCAGCATTTCTTTACGATGAATTAAGAAGCAAGGGGTTATGGGATCACTTATTTCAAAATGACAGTGGTTATTTACAACAACTGACAGATATAATTTATGAAAATCCTGTGATCAGCACAACGGTGATAGCCGGTAGTTTAACTGCAGGTGCTTTCTTAGCACTCAAATCAATTCATTCGCAAACAAGCACAGCATTATTGAGCAAAGACTTAATCCAAGCCGTTACTCTTGAGCCTACCTTATTATTAGAAACATCTGATGATGCACAAATTAATACTTTTAGATTTGCAACAGATGCAACGGAAATACAGAAAACATATTCTGCTGTAGAGAAATTACTTAAAGAAATGCTTGATGCGTATAGACAAGAAAATGATGAGCAACAAGAACAGTGTGCACAATTAAGTAATCCAGAGGTGACTTTAGTAGAAATCAAAGAACTGTATAAGAGCGTTTTTGATCGAGATATGCCTGATGAACTTACAATACAAGATGCTACAACTCAGATTGAAGAAGCATTAACTGCACAGCTAGAAGACAGCACAAATGGAATTCAAAAATTCGAAAAGTGTCTTGAATTTATTCAATATAAAGCGCAGAAGATTGAAACGCCTATTTTTGAAATAGCAAGATGCGCTGAGACTGGTAGATTGCTCATTGATAAGAGTGTAATGGACAGCCCAAGTATGGCTATTTTTATCATGGCACTCTTATCTAAAGGACAAAAAACAGATTATAGTAGGTATTATCCAATGTTGTTTTCTGATATTTATTCAGAAGCATTTGTTGATGCAGTAGAAAATGCTCAAAACAAAGCAGACAAAGATAAAATCAGTGTTGTTGAGCAAATTAGTCGATTGATACTAAAGAAAAAACCAGAAAGTGGTGTTGAAGTTGCAGATGATAAGGTATTCATATCTGAAGAATACAGCTACTTATTTGCAAAATTTTTGGCCACAAATCATGTGCATGCGGTTGGTGGCGAATATAATAAAGATTTGAATCTCAAAAATTTATCGAAGAGAGATTGGTATCCACAGATATTTGAGGCCGAAGCCATAATAAATGCTGAGAGAGCAAGTCAAATTTTAGCTTTAAATAAGGATAAAAAATCAAAGATCCTTTCTAAAGAACAAACAGGTTTTAGTCATGACTATATTGTTAATATAGATAGTGAAGAACAGTTAGATGTTATTTGTATTGGGCCTATTGCTGGTTCTGGTGCATTTGGCGAAGTGCATGTAGGTCGGTCGTTGATAAGAGATGAATTGCTTGCAATCAAAATTCTACATAATGTCGATGCAGACGCTGAGAGTGAAGGAAAAGTACTGGAAGCATTAGGAGAGCATAGAGGTACCTTTAAATCAGAAGATGATAAATTAGTGATGATTTCTAAATTTTATAAAGGCACAGATTTATTTGAGTTCTTGCTGCTTGGGCCTGATAAAGCAGTGGAGCTTGATCTTGCAATTAAAGCCTGTGAGAGCATTCAATTCATGCATGATAGAGGCTATATTCACTTAGACGTTAAGCCAGAGAATTTTATGGTTGATGATACGGGAGATTCTATTAATATTTTCCGTATTGATTTTGGTACTAGTTTGAGTATTGAAAATGTTCAAGAAATACGTGAAGACTATACAAAGGATATTCCAAAAGGAACGAATGGAAGAATGGCGCCTGAGGTTGAGGGAACACATAAATATTCTGATCGTGAACAATTTAAAGACAGAATTTATTCGACAGCCGCAGATGTTTATTCTCTCGGTATTATGTTGAGAGATGATCTTGGTATCAAGAACGATACTGTAAACAGCATGCTGGAGGTTGACTATGAAAAGAGGATTCAGCTTCCTGAAGTAATTAAGCAATTAAAATTAGCACAGCAAGCATCACAAAAGGCTGATCAGAAAAAAAGCATTAAATTACGTTAATATACAAGCCCAGCAGCATAACTGCTTCTGGGTTAATTTTTCAGAAAAGAGGGACACAAAGGTTTAAAAGGTATTATGCAAGCAAAGAAAAGCATATACTATGTGAATATGCGCATAGTTTAGTTTGTCTCTTGTGCGTTACGCCATAATATAATTACCAATATAATTATCAAATTAATCTCTGCTATATAGCGAATACCCCAGTTTTATTAATATTTTTGATTGATTATCTATTATAGTTATTAATTTTACATTATTTGTGTTCATAGAAATTAAAGTGGATGTCCTGAATAATATATCCTTATGTTTAAATATTAGCTGTCCTAGATAAATATGAGTATATACATTATATGTTTAAGAAAACTTTCAAAAAACGATGGGGTGCGATATCATGCTTTTTTTATTGAGAATTAACTTTTTTTTAAATGCTCAAACCCCTCATTTCATATAATAGCGCTTTTCCTATGGTACCTAAGAAAACTTGGTTAAATACTTTTTTCTGTATCGTTTTAAGTATATCTATTGCGATTTATTTGTTCTCAACGAATGTGTTTGGTTTGGTGCCAGCACTCGCTGTTTGTTTCTTTGGCATTACAATAGGATTGCTTCTAGGACAGGATGTTAAAGTGAATCCTAAGGGCAGTAAAGCGTATGTTACATCATCAGATTTGAATGCTAAATCTAAGTCAAGCACTTCAAAACTGACCACGCTTATCAAACAGCAGCAAAATACCTATCAACAAGTATTTTTAAAAAATCCTACTACCTTTCACCAACCCACTTTTCATTATGATTGGTGGATGTTTCCGATACCTGTACATCCTGCTGCAAGTAGTACTTCAAAGCAATATGCTGTCAATGATGTAGAGATTACGCAATTATTGCAGCATGATTTATTCATGAAAACCTATTTTCTCAGCATCGAGAAATATCTCAATAATTTATCGAAACATGGCTGGAATCAATACCCTATTCGTTATGAGAAAATGCTTAGATCTCTTTCTTGCTTTATATCTGTAAGTCAAAATTTAACTAAAAATCATAATATTGAATCAATACAGAAAAAGCTTTATCCGCTTGCCTCTAAAGCTGTAGAATATGCAGAACAAAATCATATGAATACGGGTCGTATGGCGATATTAATCAGGGATGTGAAGAAGATATTAATGGGCGATGTTTTGACGAGTAAAAAGGAATTCGCCCCTGCTTTTAGAAGCGTTTCTTTATCCAATACTGAGAAATGCATTGCAGCTTTGTCATCAGAAGCTTTGTTGAACGCTGATGTGCGTTTGAAAAAAATGAGTAGCTAAAAAAATTATTATGATGCAAATTGTTTAACTTAAGGAGAAAAATAACATGTATTTTGCTTTTGGATCACAATCTGAAGAACAAACCCACTCTTTTTCAGTATCTCCCATGCGTTGTGAAAAATGTGTTGAAAAAATTAGAACAGGTTTGAGTGCTTTAAACCTAACTAATGCAAATTTTAGTGTTAGTATTGAAAATAAGAGATTAACGGTTACTGCACCTACTAGCATTAGTGTGGCTGACATTATTGCTGCTTTACAAGCAGCTGGCACAACCGCTACACACATTAATTTGAATACAACGGCTCAGCCTAGTAGTGCGCCAAAACCTTGGGGTGGTTGGTTTTAAATTTATAGTGACATCAATAAAAAAGCGGGTTATCAACCCGCTTTTTTATGAAAGATAGAAGAGGATTAGATCTTAAGCAATTTTCTGCATTTGTTATTCATGACTATATCACCACTGGTTTGATGGTTATTAGGTGTAGTCCCATCTCTGAGTTTATGGAAAGTTTTTAAATAATTCATTGGGCAATTATGAGCTTCCACAGAAATGCTATTGTCAGCCGCAAAACGCAATTTGCAGTCTTTTATGTTAAGTAATCTTGCATGCAAGGATACTTTTTCATTTTCATCACTTGTATTTGAGATTTCTTTCTTTAATTCTTTCTTCTGTGTTTTTCTTTGGCTTTTTAAACGATAGTGAATAGTTGCTCTTTCACAAATCACTCCGTCATCTTTTGCAATGATGTAGTCTTTTGCTTCATTAGGTAAAGCTTGATAAGCACTAAATGCATCCATTCGACCAAAGCTTAACCATAAAACAGTATTGAGTATAGGGCGGAAGAAAAATTCAGGTATTTGTGGATAAATGAGGCCACTGGCGAGTAATGCACCGCCTATTATCCAAGCGGTGCTTGTGGTAACGAATAAAGTAGCAAGCAAGCCGTATATGATGCCTGTCAGCAATCCGGTACCCAAACCATGTAATATACTAACCATGATTTCATCGGCAAGTGTTGAGAAAGAACGATTGTTAATAAGACGCGGTGAACATTCGTTTTTATCATTGTCTGTGATGGTTTTTTTGCTTTTTTGCAGAGTGGCAAGTTCTTCTTTATAGATAGTAGAGGCAGCCATCGTTAGAATAGCACCACCTAATGAATGACCATTTAATAGTATATTTTTTAGAGGAATACCTAAGGAGCGATAATGATTGATGACAGCAACAGCATCATCAACCCAATCTTTTTCTGAAGAAACGCTGCCCTGACTTTTTCCAACATTTCTAAAGTTCATGCTCGTAACAATAGTCTCTTTATAAGAGAGGCTTGTTTCTTGTAATTCAAATTGATGATTTTCAACACAATCTGCATTACCAAAGGCATGTAGAATGACTTTAGTATCAGGTGTGATTTTTAGTTTATCTGTTGAGCAGAATTGGCGCACTCCAATCTGGGCATTTCCAGATGATTTAATCAATTTCAAATGGCTCGATATACTATCAGAATAAGATTGATTTGCTGGATCATGTGGTGCTGCTGGATAAAGCCGCTGAGCGGGCATGATAATTTTGGAGATAAATGATCCAAAGAAACGTCGCAAAAACATTTAGTTAACCTAATTATTTAAAAGCAAACAAAAATAATAGAGTAAAGCCGGCAAAAAAGAAATAAGAATATTTTTTAGTAACTAACTTTTTAAGAGTAACTACACAGTAAAAAAATTAGTGTTTACTAAACATTTTAAGTGCGGCATTTAATTCTGTGCTGATATTAGGTGTGTTGATAAAATCGCTGTCAGCAGAAAGCTGTAAATTTTTGTAAAAGATTTCGCTATTTTGTATTTCAATTGGTAATTGATGTTTTTTATTATATTGATCAATGGCAACAGCGATAACATCGCTAAAGCAGGCACGATTTTCAGCCAGTACTTTTGTTTTGTGGTTGTTGAAGATTTTATGAATGTTTACAATTTCTTCTGGGAAGTCCCAGGCTTTGAGTATACTTTCTCCAATCATGGGGTGATAGGTCTGGATCAAATCCTTAAGTAATGTTTCATCTTCAAGTAGTTCATCATGATCAGATGCATAAGTTAAGAGAGGAAGTATACCAACGCGGTGCATCAGTCCTGCTAATGATGCCATTTCTGGGGGAAGGGATGTAAAATTTTTGGCAATGACGTGAGAATAAGCTGCAACTTCGGTGCTTTCATTCCAAACTTGGTACATATATTTATCAATAAGTTCATGCGTTGCTTGAAAGATTTGTTCCATTGCAAGCCCAACTACGGTATGGCATACAAAGCTTAAGCCCAAGCGCGTAACGGCATTCTGTAATGAGCTGATTTCTGTTGTGCCACGCATGAGTGGACTGTTTGCAATGCGAATGATTCTGGCTGCTAATCCTGGATCAAGGCTGATGATGCTTGCAACTTTAGCAGGCAAGATATTTTTATCCTCTTCAATTTCCCTAATTTTTACAGCAATTTCAGGTTGAGTAGGCAATTTTATTTTGTTGTGATGAATGTCATCTTGTAGCCGATTAATAATAGATTGCATATCCGCCATATTTTTAAAGCTCCAATACGATTCTGAGTATTCCAAGCTCGCATACTAAATAATAATATTAGACTATTTTTTTATTGTACATTTAGGCAATGTTTAATTAAGCAGTGTCATCCTTTTGTGAATAAAACGCATGTGCTGTGACTACATATACTCATAACAGTCGATTTTTAGGTGAGGCGGCAAAGGAGCGAATCCCCGGGAGTGCACAAATAGTGCATGACTGGGGTGAGAGAGTGCAGCCAACAAAACCTAAAATTCGAATGTGAAGAGTATATCTAAAGGATCTTAAAAAAGAATTAAAATAAAGCGTGCTTGTTTTCAAATCATTTCCTTAATTTGATAAGATGACGTATTCTGTTGTAACTTTTTGAAATTGGAAGCATTCTATGACGGTAATTACTTTACCTGATGGCAAAAATCTTGAGTTTGATCACTTTGTAACAGCCCATGAAGTTGCTGAAACGATTAGTAAAAAATTAGCTAAACGCGCAGTTGCTGCTAAGTTAAATGACAAAATAGTGGATCTATCTACGCTTATTAAGCAAGATTCTAAAGTCACCATTCTGACATCAGAAGATCCAGAGGGTTTAGAGGTATTAAGACACTCTACAGCTCACCTATTAGCGCATGCTGTACAATCTGTTTATCCTCAAGCACAAGTAACAATTGGCCCTGTCATTGAAGATGGCTTTTACTATGACTTTGCCTTTGACAGACCCTTTACACCTGAAGACTTAGCTTTATTTGAAGCAAAGATGCAAGAGCTGTCTAGACAGAATCTAACAGTCACACGCCATGAATTTACGCGCGAAGAAGCTATTGATAAATTCACATTGATGGGTGAAAAATATAAAGTCAAAATCATTGAGAAAATTCCTGCCGGTGAAGTGCTTTCTTTCTATCAACAGGGAGATTTTATCGATCTCTGTCGTGGGCCCCACGTACCCAGTACTGGCAGAATTCAAGTCTTTAAATTAATGAAAGTTGCAGGGGCTTACTGGGAAGGTAATTCTGAAAATGAAATGCTACAGCGCATTTATGGTACCTGCTGGGCCGATCAAAAAGAGTTGAAACAATATTTATTTCGTCTTGAAGAAGCAGAAAAAAGAGATCACAGAAAGCTTGGCAAAAAATACGATCTTTTCCATATGCAAGAAGAAGCACCTGGGATGGTATTTTGGCATCCTAAAGGTTGGGTTGTTTATCAACAAATTGTGCAATACATTCGAAAACTCATTACTAAAAATGACTATCAAGAAGTGAATACACCACAATTGGTTGATAGATCTTTGTGGGAACGTTCAGGGCATTGGGCCATGTTTGGCGAAAATATGTTTACGGTTACTTGTGAAGAGAAAGTCTTTGCGATTAAACCTATGAACTGCCCATGCCATGTGCAAATTTTTAATCAAGGCATCAAAAGTTATCGCGAACTACCCATTCGTCTAGCAGAATTTGGAAGTTGTCACCGAAATGAGCCTTCAGGTGCTTTGCATGGCATTATGCGTGCCCGTAACTTTGTGCAAGATGATGCGCATATCTTTTGCACAGAAGATCAAATTCAAGATGAAGTGTCTTGTTTTATTGATCTTTTATTTAAGGTATACAAAGATTTTGGCTTTGAAGAAGTATTAATTAAGTTGTCTACCCGACCCGATCAGCGTGTTGGATCGGATGAGGTATGGGATAAAGCAGAGCTCGCTTTACAGACTGCTTTGGACAGTAAAGCACTAAAATGGGAGCTGCATCCTAAAGAAGGTGCATTTTATGGACCTAAGATAGAGTTCTCTCTCAAAGATTGCTTAGGGCGTGTATGGCAATGTGGTACGATTCAAGTCGACTTTTCTATGCCGGATAGATTAGGTGCTCAATATGTTGCAGAAGATAGCAGCAAAAAGGTGCCAGTCATATTGCATCGAGCTATACTAGGCTCCTTAGAAAGATTTATTGGTATCTTGATTGAGCAATATGCGGGATCATTGCCTGTTTGGCTCTCTCCTGTCCAGGTAGCTGTCTTAAATATTACCGAATCTCAAGCAGAATATGTTACAAATATAGCTAATCAGCTTTCTAATTTAGGCATTAGAGCTGTTGCTGACTTGAGAAACGAGAAAATAGGGTTTAAAATCCGCGAGCACACTGTACAACGTGTGCCTTATTTATTGGTTGTGGGCGATAGAGAACGAGAGACAAATTCTGTGTCTGTTCGTACCCGAGAAGGGGTTGATTTAGGTGTCAAACCAATAAAGGAATTTGAGGTGTTAATTACGAATGATTTACAATTGTCTAAATAACATTTAAACGTAGTTAATAAATGATAAGGAACGTGAAGGAGGAATGGCAATTAGCTCAAAAAAGTCAGACATTAAAATTAACAAGGCGATCACAGCGAGAGATGTTCGTTTAGTTGATCCGGATAATATTCTAGACCCGCGTATTTTAGGCCCTGGCCAACATATTGGTATCATGAGCCGATTTGATGCGCAGAAAATTGCGAATCTAATGGGTTTAGATTTAGTCGAAGTATCACCGAATACTGATCCGCCTGTTGTGCGCGTAATGGATTACGGGAAGTTTCTGTTTGGTGTTAGAAAAACCAAGAAAAAGCAGAGAGTTCAGAAATTAAAGGAAGTTAAGCTAAGACCCGTTACTGATGAAGGAGATTACCAGGTAAAACTACGCAACCTGTCGAGCTTCTTAGACCACGGGGATAAAGTTAAGATCACATTACGATTTAAAGGCCGCGAAATTACCCATAAAGATTTGGGGCAAAAGTTACTTGATCGTTTAAAACTCGATATCGCTGAAGTGGGTGTCGTTGATCAAGAACCTAAATTGGAAGGCAGACAAATGGTAATGGTGGTATCACCTAAAACTAAAAAATAAATGCGGAGTTGAGTTAAATGACTAAGAAAGTACGAACGAAGCTTAAAACGAATCGTGGCGCTTGCAAACGCTTTAAAGTATCTGCTTCAGGTAAAGTGCGTTACAGAAAAGCTAATCGTAACCACATCAAAACTAAACAATCTACTAAGAGAGTTAGACACGCTAAAGCTAATGGTGTCCTAACCCCACAAGATGGCAAATTAGTACTTGTAATGTTAAGAACCTAAGATAAGTAGAGGCAGAAAATGGCAAGAGTTAAGCGTGGCGTAACAGTTCGCAAAAAACATAAAAAGATTTTAAAACAAGCAAAAGGTTATTACGGCGCTCGTAGTCGTACCTATAAAGTTGCTAAACAAGCAGTTACCCGTGCGGGTCAATATGCTTATCGTGATAGAAAGCAAAAGAAAAGAGAATTTCGTGCTCTTTGGATTGTTCGTATTAATGCGGGCACAAGAGAGTTTGGATTGTCTTACAGTCGTTTCATGGATGGCCTTAAGAAAGCTAATATCGATGTTGATCGTAAGAACTTAGCTGAATTGGCTGTATTTGATAAAGCAGCTTTCAAAGCACTCGTTGATAACGCAAAAGCAGCATTAGCCGCTTAAGCCTAATAACTACCCATCTTTGTATGTAATTTTAGGCGCGATTCTTTACTGATACGTGCCTAAAGTCATAATACAAAGATCTATACTCAGATCAAATGGGTATACTCAAAGCATATTAAAAAAGGGAAGTATTTCCCTTTTTTTGTGAGGATTAAATGGAAGAGATTCATTCTTTACTTCATCAAGCAGAGAAAGAAATAAATGAGGCAACTGATCCTCAGAGTTTAGAGCACGTTCGTGTAAAATATTTAGGTAAGAAAGGGCATTTCACAGAAATTCTCAAAAACCTCAAAAATCTATCCCCAGAAGAACGCAAAGAAGTTGGTAAAGATATCAATCTTGCAAAAGATAAATTTCAAGATTCATTTGCACAAAGAAAAGACACATTAGACGTAGTAGCTCGCAATAAACAAGAACTTAAAGAATCAATTGATGTTAGCTTGCCTGGTCATCCTATTCAGATAGGGGCGCTTCATCCAATCAGCACTACCTTAGAAAGAATTTCTCAAATCTTTAGTCAGATGGGCTTTCATACTGAAACAGGCCCAGATATTGAGTCTGAATATTATAATTTTGAAGCGCTCAATATTCCTGAGCATCATCCTGCGCGTGCAATGCATGATACTTTCTACTTTAATGATAAGCATGTACTGCGTACACACACTTCACCTGTGCAAATCCGTGCCATGGAAAAGATGAAAGCACCGATTCGTATTATTGCGCCTGGTAAAGTGTATCGTTGTGATTCTGATGTGACCCATACGCCTATGTTTCATCAAGTAGAAGGCTTAATGTTAGATGAAGGCATTCATTTTGGGCATTTAAAAGGTATTTTAGAAGCTTTTTTACAGGCATTTTTTGAAGAAGATGTTAAAACGCGATTTAGAGCTTCTTATTTTCCTTTTACAGAGCCATCCGCTGAAGTGGATATGAGCTGTGTAAAATGTAAAGCCAAAGGGTGCAGGATTTGTAAGCAAACAGGTTGGTTAGAAGTTTTAGGTTGCGGTATGGTGCATCCAAAAGTTCTGGAATATGTAAAAGTCGATAGTGAAAAATACACTGGCTTTGCTTTTGGTATGGGCGTTGAGAGACTGACCATGCTTCGTTACGAAGTAGACGATCTACGACTGTTTTTTGAAAATGATATTAGAGTGTTAAAACAATTCAGTGGCGTATAAACCGTGAAATTTAGTCAACAATGGATTCAAGAATATGTGAGTGTGCTCTCAAGTACTGAGCAAGTGGTTGAGCTTTTAACCATGGCAGGCCTTGAGGTGGATAGTGTAGAAGAAGTACCAGGCTCAATCAGCCCCACATCTTTAACAGCTGCAACACAGCAAGATAAAATTATTGAAATTGATTTAACCCCCAATCGAGGGGATTGCTTAAGTATAAGAGGACTTGCTCGTGAGTTGTCTGTACTTACCAAGCAAGCTTTTCATGCGCCAAGCTATCCAGAGATCCCTGCACAAGGGCAAGATAGCGTAGATATACAAGTATTAGCGCCGGAATATTGTCCACGCTATGTTGGGCGTATTATCAAAAATATTAAGAGCAACGCACAAATACCTTCTTGGATGCAAGAAAGACTCAGTCGTTGTGACATACGCTCAATTCATCCCGTCGTAGACATTTTAAATTATGTCATGATAGAAATGGGCCAGCCCATGCATGCCTTTGATTTAAGTAAAATTGAGGGGGCTATTAGTGTTCGCTTGGCCAAAGCACAAGAAAATATCACTCTGTTAGACGAACAGAAAATTACTTTAAAAGATAATACTTTGGTTATTGCCGATAACACCGGGCCACTTGCGATTGCAGGTATTATGGGAGGATTATCCAGCGGTGTTTCTGAAGATACTCAAGATATCTTGCTGGAAAGTGCTTTATTTCTAAATAGTATGCAAGCAGGCAAAGCCAGACAATATGGTTTGCAGACTGATTCATCCTATCGCTTTGAGCGCGGTATCGATCCAACAGCACAAGTAAATGCCATTGAAAGAGCAACTCAGCTTATTTTAGAAATCTGTGGCGGCATACCTTGCCAAATACAAGAAGTGACACAAGCAGCATTTTTGCCAAAGAAAGAAGTGATTAGCTTGCGTTTACCTAGAATTACTAAGATTTTAGGGATAAATATTGAGCAAAACTTGGCTATTGAGCTTTTATCTCGCATTGGTTGTGAATGCAATGCGAATGGATCAGACGCTCTTTCTGTATTACCACCACAAAACCGATATGATTTGAACATAGAGGTCGATTTAATCGAAGAGTTGGCAAGAATACATGGCTATCAAAATATTGTTACGCATTTACCGATAGCTGCCTTGAGTGTGCCTAAGCAAAATGAAAAAAGAATTCCTGAGCAAAGAATTAAGCATGCACTTGTTGATCTCGGATACCTTGAGGCTATTAACTATAGTTTTATTGATAGTACTTGGCAAAAATTATTGTTTCCAGATCGTGAACCCATAGCGTTATTAAATCCTATTTCTCAAGATATGGATACGATGCGATTAGCCTTGTTGCCGGGTTTGCTCAAAACATTGCAATACAATCAGAGAAGACAACAAAGTAGAGTTATGATTTTTGAATTGGGTAATTATTATTACCAAGAAAAAGGTCAATCACAACAAAGACAAGCACTTGCTGGGCTTTGTGTCGGTATGCATTACGCTGATACATGGCGCAAAGAGCAGCGTCCTGTAGATTTCTTTGATCTCAAAGGCCACATTAATGCATTATGGCAGTTAACAGCTAACACACCTTTGAGCTTTGAAGCTGTGGATGATCTGTTGAATCAAAAAGGTAAGTCTGCTGCTATTTTATATGAAGGCAACAGAATAGGTTTAGTGGGTAAATTAAACACACATTTGCAGAAGCAATTAGATATAGAAGGCGATGTGTATTGGTTTGAATGTCTTTTAGAACCATTTTTAAATAAGCAAATTCCAAAACTGCTAAGACCGTCTAAATTTCCTGAAATTCGAAGGGATATTGCGGTTATTGTTGATAATAACGTACAAAGCGAAGCACTTACCAAATTTGTTGGCAGCATGACTGATGAGTTGTTGCAAAGTGTTAATATTTTTGATGAATATAAAGGCAAAGGCATAGCAGACGGTAGAAAAAGTATTGGGCTAGGCTTGATCTTACAACATCCTTCACGCACTCTAGTGGATGATGAGGTTAATACCTTAATGCAGTCCATTATTGATGGGTTGAAGAAGGAATTCGCAGCTGAACTGAGGGAATAAATATGACATTGACTAAAGCTGAATTAGCTGAATCGCTCATTACCGAACTTGGTATGAATAAACGTGATTCAAAAGAGTTAGTAGATTGTCTATTTGAAGAAGTGAGAGCTACTTTAGAGAATGGCAAGTCTGTCAAAATTTCAGGTTTTGGCAATTTTGAATTAAGAGATAAAAGCCAACGACCTGGGCGTAATCCTAAAACAGGTCAGGATGTTGAGATCAGTGCACGACGTGTTGTGACCTTTAAAGCGGGTCAGAAACTAAAAGCGAGGGTTGAAACGCCTAAAGGTGAGGTTGCGCATCACAATTCTGGAGACGAGGACTAAAATTTTGTCCACTTTCTTTTGACTTAGCAAGAAAAGTAGGTAAAATCCTACTCTTACATTTCTTTCATCGGGGCGTAGCGCAGCCTGGTAGCGCACATGCATGGGGTGCATGGGGTCGAAGGTTCAAATCCTTCCGTCCCGACCAAAATTCTCCAAAAATTTCTAGCATATTTAACATTTCACTTTTTAAGAAAATGAGCTTCCATCAATAAGGCTGAGGCAGGCTTTGATCACTGTATTTGTATTAATAGCTAACTAAAAAACTTCATTTAAAAGAGATTAATCAAAGCAGTCTGGATAAAAAACATCACCAACAAGTGAAGCTATTATTAGAAGTGTTTCTTTCTTTTGTGATTATTAATGCCTATACAAATATATAATTTGTTGGTTAGCTATTTCTTAGTGGTGCAAAGCGCCCTATGCCCCCTTTGGAATCAAAGGGGGTCGCCGTTTTACGGCGGGGGGATTTATCATTTCAGATTAAGCTAATATAGAAAGTTATATGAGTTGTGACAAATCGATAATGAAAAATAACGCACGATATTTGCGTGCTAATATGACAGAGCATGAACTGTTAATCTGGTATTACATTCGCAGGAAAAAAATAAATAATATCCAATTTTATCGCCAAAAACATCTTGGCCCATTTATAGTTGATTTTTATGCACCTTCTATAAGATTAGTCCTCGAAATTGATGGTTCACAGCATTTTGAAAAGGAGCATTGCGAGCAAGATAAGTTTCGTGATGCATATTTAAGAAAAGCAAAAATACATGTTTTAAGATTCAATAATCATGAAATTAAATATCAGATGAGTAGTGTGCTTGAAAAATTAAATGATGTCATAGAGCAGATAAAACAGTTTGGAACAGTGAGAGATTGATAAATCCCCTCGCCGTAAAACGGCGACCCCCTTTGATTCCAAAGGGGGCATAGGGCGCTTTGCACCACTAAGAAATAGCTGACCAACAAATTACATACTTATGTAGGTATTAATTTTTTATTAAGGGAAAATTAACATGAAAATAATACCAGAAAAATTAGTCGAAGGTGATCAACTAAGAGTAATTGCTCCCTCCAGAAGTTTAAAAATCATATCTGAAGAAAATATCAACCATGCAGTGAACGCAATAGAAGCGCTTGACTTAAAGGTAACTTTTGGAAAAAATGTCAATGAAATTGATATGATGTCATCGTCTTCAATTGCTTCTAGGATAGAAGATTTACATGAGGCTTTTTCTGATAAAAATGTTAAAGCGATTTTGACTGTCATTGGTGGTTTTAATTCAAATCAATTATTCCGTTATATTGATTATGATTTGATAAAGAAGAATCCAAAAATATTTTGTGGCTTTTCAGATATCACAGCTTTGCAAAATGCAATCTACAGTAGAACAGGATTAATCACTTATTCAGGCCCTCATTTTAGTACTTTCGGGATGAAAAAAGGGTTTGAATATTCATTAGACTATTTCAAAAAAATCTTCTTTCAGCAGAAAAGAATTGAGCTAATGCCTTCGGAGCAGTGGGCAGATGATGCTTGGTTTTTGAACCAAGATGATAGAACATTTTATGATAATGAGGGATATTGGCTTATTAATGAAGGCAATGCCAAAGGCACAATTGTGGGTGGGAGTTTAAGTACGATTCAATTACTTCATGGAACGTCGTATATGCCGTCACTTGAAAATTCTATTTTATTTATTGAGGCAGATGCGATAACGGATGGAAATTTTGATGTTGTTGAGTTTGATAGAGATCTTCAATCGCTTATACATCAACCAAATTTTGATAAAGTTCAAGGAATATTGATTGGTAGATTTGAAAAAAAATTCAATATGAATTTAGAACAATTAAAATTCATTATTAGCTCAAAGCAAGAATTACGGAATATACCTATTATCGCGAATGCAGATTTTGGTCATACGATGCCAATATTTACATTTCCAATTGGTGGCTTATGTGAAATAAGTGCTTCTGAGGAAAATATAAAGATTGAGCTGTTCGAGGAATAGGGGGCTATGATAAATTTCAAAATCGAAGATGCATTGCTGATAAATTATGGGTGCGGAGTGATTGCAATGATAGTAATTTGTTGCTTATTGGGACCATAACACCAAAATATTCGATATGCACCAGGTGTATTATTTTGAGCATAGGCTTCAAAAAACTTTTCTTTTGGGTTAAATGGGTTGTTCAACGAAGAATACTCGTGCGTTTGTAAGCCAGGATGCCTTGGATTGGCCTCTAGCAATCTTAATGCCTTATTTATCTGTTTGTATAACCCAAATTGACGAGAGTTTTGTGAGCTTTGTTTTGCTTTTTCCCTTAAATCTAGCAGTGTACTTTGCGCAACAGGTTGATAAAGAAGTTCAAAGCTCATTTGTGCGTCCTTTTACTTTGCTTTTCAGTCTCTTCTAACCATGCTTCATCTTCTTCTAAATTGAAGCTAAGAGGTTGTCCTTTACCCTGCTTGGCTTGCTCTAACCCTTGTCTTACCGCTGTAAGAGCATCTTGGTTTTTATATAGCCAGGCTTCTTTTTCTGGAATGACTTGAACAGGTATCAATTCGATATTTCCTTCTTTTACATTGAGAGAGAACATCTTATTTGCAAACTCTTTACCAAGACAAAGCCGGCCAGATGCATCGGTTGTGTATGTTTTCATAGCACATTGTCCTTATAGTTAATTCTTTAGTTAATTAAGTATAGCACCAAAATGCCATAATACCAATATTCCTTAATTCCATAACGGTAATAATATAAACAAGTATTTACACTATTTAGTGTGTATATTCTCTTTTTTTGACTTTAGAATACATTTGAGATCTATGTGTTCAAGCACCTTGTGTATTGCTTTATTGGAGAAGAAGATGGCTTTAGTCCTAAACAATGAGGTTCATCGAGAAAGCGGTTACTGGACCAAACAAGTTCATCAATTTCTTCACTTTTTACGAGAGCAAGGTTTCACGCAAGCGCCAGAGCCATTAGGATTTGATGAACAGGGACGAGAAATTGTCAGTTTCGTAAAAGGACAGACATGTGACTATCCCTTATCAGATGAGGTAGCTTCACTAGAGGCATTAGTATCTGCAGCAAAGCTTTTACGTACCTATCATAATGTTTCACAAAGTTTTTTAAACGAGATTACGACAACTAATCAAACGTGGATGTTGTCTTGTCGAGATCCCCAAGAGGTTATATGTCATAGTGATTTTGCACCCTATAATATTTGTTTTGAGGGGAAGCAAGCGGTTGGCATTATTGATTTTGAGACAGCGCATCCAGGCCCACGTGTATGGGATATTGTCTATGCGCTGTATCGATTTGCACCCTTTTCAAATCCAAAGAATATAGAAAGCTTTGGTGGAATCGAAGATCAAATTTTAAGAGCATATTTATTTTGCAATGCATATGGCTTGAATGAAGAAAGTAGAATTGGGTTGGTTGATTTAATGCTTGAGAGATTACAAGCCTTATTGAGTTTTTTAATGCAATCTGCTCGAGAAGGAAATAAAAAATATGTATTGAACATGCAAGCAGGCCATCACTTAACGTATTTGGCAGATATTGAATATATAACATTACATAAATTACGGATTGAGAAGGGCTTGATAAAAATTTAAGGATGCTTAACCAAAAGAATTAAAAGACAACCTTTATAAAATATTTTAATAAGATGAGATAATAATATCACTACTTTAACGATTGATTGGCAAACGATTGAAGGTAATACCAAAACGCGTGCATACGATATAGCATGATTGATAGAGATGGTATTCTTGTATCTTATATGACAATGTGTGCAAAAAAATAACAATAAACCAAAGATCTCTAACAATGCACAGATAGCTAAGCTGTTTTTTATAGAGCAAGCGTGTAAAATAAGGAATATTTTTATGAGTTAAGTTGACTGACAATGTTTGTAGGAGTTCTCTCAAATGTTAAAATCTATAAGCTTGATGGCAAAAGATATTGCCAGCCATATTGGCTCACAGACAACGCAAGAAGAACCTACTACTTTAACAGGAAAATTTGTCAAAAAAGCAAAGCAATTAAATGCAATGGCAAAAGGTACTTTTGAAGAAAAACCCAAAACACCCTCTATAGATAATCAAGCAGAAAGCTTAGTTGATGCCCAACATAGGCTTGAATTTGCTTTGGGTGAAAGGCTTGCGCTTGATGTTGCGTATAGACCGATAAGCTTACAACAACATATTATTCCATTGCTTGAAGAAGACAATAATCTTCGAGATTATAAAATTGTGACGCTTGATTCTGGTCATGGTGGTATCGTTGGAAACATTTTGATACCGTCTTCACACAATAATGCTGCGCGTGTTTATGTTAACTTTCGTGGCACAGATTCTCATACTGCGGCAACTTTTCATTTAGATTTAGAGCATTGCGCAGGGGAAGAGTCTTTTCATCGCCATTTACCGCAGATCATGAAGCAAATTAATCAGGCGATTGCAGAAGCATCAGGCTCTGAAGAGAGAGAAGTTGAGCTGATTATTTCTGGTCATAGTTTAGGCAGTGCATTGAGTCAATATTGCTTGAATGCCACTATGCTCTTTTCTGCACTTCATTTAAAAACTGCCCTAGAAGAAAAACAAGTTGATTCTGATACACAAGAATTGATTGGAAATATACAAGAAAATTTTAAGCAATATTTATTGAAGCAATACTGTCTTAAAAGGCAAGAAATAGCGCTTGAGGATTATCGGTATTTTTCAAGAATTAGCACATTTAAAATAAATAGCTGGAGTACAATTGGTGTTAGCAATGCAGTTGAACACAGTACTAATGTATTGGCAGATATTTTAAAGTTAAATGGAAAAAATATCATAGGTCGATTTTTGAGAAATACACTTGATATTGTTAGCAAATTGGGTGAAGGAAATTCTTTATCATCGTGTAATGCAGATGTGACTTATCTGGAGATTGAAGATCGCAGTCTCAATCTTAATCGATCTGCTCTTGCAGGTGCCATTACGGGGATTGCCAGTGGCATGCTTTTGGGTGGCGTACCCGGTATCATCATTGGTGGTGCTACCGCTGTTTATAATGGATTACGCCCTTTGCATTTAGCACATGGTGATTGTAATTTTGGAAAATATGGTGAATTACTTGTGGGGAAGCAGTATAGGATCTTTAGCAATGAAACATTGTTGGGAAAAAGAAAAATTGCAGAAATTTCAGAAGATAAATTAACTGTTTTCCAAAAGCCTGTTTTATACAAAGCAAAAAGCCTATTAAAGCAGGCTGGTAATGTTGGAAGTGAATTCAAAAAAAGTGCGACAGTTGGCATTGTTGAAGTCATTAAAGCGGTTGATAGAAGTGTTGAGAAGACTGTTAGAATAGGTTGTAAGAAATAAGTTATTTAAATACTTCTAGACGCTATCATCATCGCAGGTGCGCTTTTCCTTCTGGAGAAAGCGGGTTGGTGCTTCGTATGTTCCTTTGCGTGATGAATTGCTACAAAAAAAGTACTGACTCTTCGCTAACATACTTGTGTAGAAGAGTCAGAGAGGTATAGTCTTCGCTCTCTCGCAATCCTCATATACTTTTATGTACATTCCGGTTACTCGAGGCTTGACGCCTACCCGACATTGTGCCCCTTGCGGGTAAAAGTCATGTGCTGTGACTATATAGAGAGTAATAAGCACTTGCAAACAAAGATACTCTGTATTATTTTCACAAGTTATATAGCGTATATTAAAGATAGATCTACATGGTTGATATTCTAACAATAGAAAAAATTAAAAGAAAACTCAAAAACAATAGTTTGCCTACCGATTATAAGATTAAAACACCTACTACATTAACAAATAGAGAGCTTATTCATCTTTTATCGCTTTTTCGTGATAACGATCAGATGATTAATTTCATTGTGTTATTGAGTACAACACGATCAATTGAGGTACAAGCAAATAATCAATCAATTGCTTTGGGTTCAGCTGAAAAATTTATTCATGCCTATAGCGCAAATGGCTTATATCCGGCATTGCTAAATGCACAAAAACAGAAAATAATCATTGAACATTTCCAAAAAAATAGATTTACAAGAGTACAATTATTTTATTTGATAAAAAATTTGGATAAAAGTCAAGTGCGAGATTTGATTCTAAGCGTAAGCTGTTTCATGTCAAAAGATCTAATTTTCTTATGTAATGATATTCAAAAATTAGCAGAGCTAAAGTACGATACCATTAAATTACTGTACCATCATTTTAATCCTATACGCCATTGGAAGAGCACAGCAACTCCGTTGCTGGATATGTATTATTTTACTTATAGAGCTGGGCATGTTTTAGGTTTGACAAAGGCCATTGAAATTGAAATAGAGGGTAAAAAAATATTATTAAAACCAGGTGGTGAGTATGATGAAGTATCGATGAAAATTCTAGTAGAAAAATTAGAGCAGTATAGAGAATATGAGCCATCTACTACCATAGAATTTATTTATAAAGCGATGAAGCGTTCTTATGGATTTATCAAATATAATTCAAATGAATACAAACCTGAAGCCACAAAAGAGTTTTTGAAAGACTATCACAACAAACAATTAGTTTATCTTTCATCTGGATGGTATGGGCATACGGTCGCTGTTGGGCTTTATGGTAGATTTCTCGTTGTTGCAAATCGTGGGCAAGCTTGTGATCCACGGTATGGGACTAAAATTTATACAATAAGTAATCCCAAATTAATCAATGAAAAATTCATTAAAGCACTTGTTGGTAGTATTGAAAATTCAGCCGTTTTTAATAAGTTATTAAGCACTGTCGTTGGATTGAACAATCCTTTAGTTCATTTGCGCTCTAAGCCTCAAAAACGTGGTAATTGCACTTTTGCAAACCCGAAATCTATCAATGAAGCTTTTATTATCCTTTCGCAAATAGCACCCTTTGCTACGGATCAAGAACTACAAACTATTGCACTGAATGAGGTGCGTAGAGCCAAATATAAAAAATTCACAAGATTTATACGAGCAAGAGAAGTTGATGAATTGATCAAAAATATGTTTTACGCAAAAAATGAAACTTTGATAAATTTTTATTCAGTTTTAGTAAAAGCTATTATCCATGAGCATCATGGTAAAGATAGGGGCTATATTAAAGATGATCAAGAGGCATTGCTTGCATGTGAATTATATGAAAGATGTCCTCAGCATATTAAATTACATATCAAAAAAGATTCAGAATTCATGGTACTCATGAAAAGATTGAAAGAGCAGAGAGAAGATATTTTCTATGATCGTAATTGGTATAGACCCGACCAATCAGCACGTATTGTTCAAATCTATCGTGGTTATTACAGCCATAAAGTAGCAGTAAAAAAAGGATATATTACAGATATTGATGGCGCTGATGTACCCAAAATGCATTTTAGCTATAAAATGGCGAGACGATTAGCCGTTATTGCAAGATGATAGCTGTAGCCTGTCTCGTCTCTATCCATTTGTAATAGAGATGAGACAGATAGAAGGGAGTGTTATTTGCGTTCTAAAGCTTTTTTACTGGAAGGGGGCTTGGTTTGTGAGTCTTTTTCTTCTGAGAATGAAGAAGAGAATGAATCCTTTTTGCGTTGTTTGGCAGATGCCAAGGCCAAGGGCGTGTATCTAGGAGAGAAACTGTCGAGTGATAATTCACCAATTTCTGGTATAGATTCTAAAAAAGTCGAATCATCTCTTTGATCTGATGAGGAGGGAGTGGGAGAGCGTTTCTTTTTAGGGGTCGTTTCTGTTTTACGTCGCTCGTGACGTGGGGTTCCCATTGTGGTTGTATGAGCTCGTGGGCGCGAGGTTATCGATGTATCAATGATTTCTTGTTGAGGATCTAAACTGAGTTTTTTGATATTTGTTGTTAATTCAGTGACTGTATCTGCATCGTGATATTTTCTGCTGGTACTTGGCTTTTGAGATTTGCTTTTTTGTGGCGCATCGACTATCTCAGATTTTGGCATGTCTGCCTTAAAATTTTTGATGATCACTTCGCATAATCTAACAAGTACATCAATTGTTTCTTGGGGCGCTGCTTGTTTGATTAAAGAATTGGATAGCAGTTTTTTTGCTTCTTTGCCAGTGTATCGCTTTGAGGCTTGTTCAACAACAAGGGGCGCATGTATGTCTTTGCAGAATTTTAACACCTCTTCAAGTTTATGAAGATCAAGTGTCTCGTCAAGTTGAATGATTTTTGCTGGCTCTAATTGATAAGAATACCAATAGGTTGCCCTTTCAGAATAAACAAAATCTTCTAATTTACGCATGAAATCTGTTTGATAAGATGTTGCGCTTAGATGTCGTAATGTGCATAAATAATCAAAATGCTCGGAAAATTTTTGATTTAATTTTCCAAACAGCGTAATTCGGTCTGTAAGTTGCGTATTTTCTGAAATTTTATCTTTATCAGCAGAATATATTGCAATCACTGGAATACATTCAGGAAACTGAGAGGTTAAATCACGAAGTGTTTTGAAAGAACCTTGATTACTGAAGATATTGTCATATCTTTGTAGTCTTTGTAAGATGCCATCATATTTGGGTAGTCTTTGTTTATTATCCTCTGCTAATAACCCTTGGTTAATGCATTCCAAACGCCGTATCACATTGAATTGTAGGCCAGTATATATAGCGAATGCAGCTGCAAAATTGTATGGCATGTTGTTGCTTGTACTTAAAGGTTCTTCTTTTAGACAATGTTTGATGACATCTAGGTAAAATTTATATTGCTGTATTGCTATCTCTATGGTTGGTGCAAGCAATATGTCCATGCAAACCATTTGCGAGAGTTTATTTGTGAGCGTAGATATTGCTTGAAACGCAGCGTTACTTTCTGCTTTCTTGAGTATATTTATAGCGAGAAAATTTTGTGGTGTTAGTTGCAAGCTTGCTTCAGTAAATGCTTTTGCTAAATCAAAGCTCAAAGCAATAGCAGATTGATGAGAGCCAACAGAAGATATTGAGTTGTGGCCATATAGTTGTTTAATTTTTGCTGTTAAAGATGCCATGGCGATCACATTGCTCAAGGGATAGAGAAACTTTTCGAGTGCTGCTTGAAACTTTGGTGTTGCTATCCATTCATTCTTGTTGTCAATGCGGATTAATTCTTTTATAAGATAGATGCAAGATAATTTTGCTTCCCAAGTCATTTCTTTGTAATCTTGAGTAAGCATTTTTAGAATCTCTAAAGGATGCATTTCTTCTACTAGGCCGTATGCGATTTGAGACAGAAATGCAGGTGTGAGTTCTGTGAGTGATTCGCTTTTAGAATCTGATTTTCGCTTATTTGCGTCGAGAGTGATAGGTGTAAAAAGACTGCGTAAAAAAATGGCTGTTTGCTTTTTCTTATCAGAGACAAGAGTTTTTTCTACATTATCATCGATTTTTTCTTCAGTTGAGTCTTCAAAAATAGGTAATTTTATAGAGAAGCTATGTAAACCACAATTACGCAATGCATTATCTACATCTTGATTAAAAGATGTAGTCGTGCTCTTAGGTAAACTTAAGGGGTAGTTTTTATGGAAAAAATCTAAGAAATCTTCTCTTTGCTGAATAGTCGCATGATAATAAGGCGCATAGCCATGTTGATCGGGGGTGAAAGGACTTACATCTCGTTTTACCAGAGCTGCAAAAACCTTCTTAAAACCTTGGTTTGCTGCCCAGTGAATAGGACTTAAGCCTGAAGAATCGCTTTCTTTTAAGTCAACGCCCCCTTTTTTTATCAATGATAAAGCCGCTTTTTCATTTTTGGCTGCTAATAGTTCATTTAAAGTTGGGGCTGAATATGCGCCATTGGTGCTCATTTATTATTTAACCTCATAATATATACTTTTGCGTGCCAACCTAATGCTTTTTGATAATAAGGTCAAGAATATTTTAAAGAATGTCTGATATAAATTGAGTTTTTGCTATTTTTATGTTTATGGCTTATTTTGCATTCGCTCAGTGTGTATGCACGGCACAGTAGGAGAGAATAATTTTTAATTGAGAATACTCAGAAATATTATTCTTTACTGCAAAGTATCTTAAGAGATAGGAGAAATTTTGATGAATAGCTGTTAATTAGAGCTTTGGTTTCGTATCATTTTTATTGTTTGTTGAATAACTTTTTTGATTCTCTTAAGCAAATGTGGTATTTAATTTTGCCTATTAACGTCTGGCATAGCGATCATATCTCCGATATTTTTCTCATCGATTTGCTGACGGTAATCTTGACTTAATTTAGGTAAGGTAAAGACAATACCGTCCTTCAGGGAGGATGGGCAAAATGTCTAATACAGACGAGCCTTGCTTAGATGTAAACTCGATTATATATCCTTATGCGAAGACATTATTTCTGAATGACCAGCAACAAAGATGGTTTTTGGATTACTATTCTGAGCATTTAAAATCTTATGTTATTAGATTGGTGGAAAAAGAGTTTTTTGCAAAGCAAAAAATTTCAAATTTACAATTGCAAATTATTTTCCTGCGCCAGTATTTTTCTTATATTTCTAGAGATATAGAATATCCTTCAGAAAAGCTATTACCATTGCTTAATGGATTAGAGCATATTGATGCTTTGGTAAAAGATTTTGAGAATGCCTGCTTCAAAAATATTTATTATCAGCAGCATGGTTTTACGCTTAGCTCATTTTATCCAGGAAATTACGTTGCAATTATTAAGAAATTGTTGCAAAAAACATTGATTTTATATATGCATGATAAGTTGCAGCAAGGGTTAATAAACGAGCCAGACCAGTTTTTATATAAAGAGAATTTAAAATGGCTTATGGCTCAGCTTCATTCAGAACATGCGCCTATCACTGTGGGACACACAAAAGATCAAAAAAATAATTATAAACCAAATTTGCTTTGGTATTTTTTAAATGGGAGCAATCGCTTACCTTTATTTTTACAGATGGAGATATATTATTTTAAAGCGAATATGCAACGCTTAAGATATTGGATTCAATACTTATCAGAAAACACGGGTGATTTAAAAAATGGTCTGATTGCCTTTCCCATGAGTGCTATTGTATTTAGTTTAAATATTATATTTTTGCTGCTCATGCCATATCGTTTTTTACGAACAATAGTAAATGAATGCTTTTATTATATCATGAGACCGATAACGAAATTTCTATTGGAGCTAGCGCCCAATGATAGAAATAATGCTGCATCCTATGCATCAAGAGCGTCGTTAAATATTTTGATTTATGGTGGGTTATTAGCTATATTTAGTTTGCCACTCTTGCCGTTGCCGCATTTTTGGCTACCTACGATTCTTTTTACACCTTATCTTGCTTTAATTCCTTTGGGATATTTGTTGATTGTTCCTGTATTGGCAATTTGTGTCAATGTGTATAAACAGGAATTTAAAAGTGACGATGAAGAAAAAATAAGTGTTAAGATGGAAGAAACCATTGAAGCACAGAATGCTAAACCAATTTTGTATCAATACAGAGCAGTAAGAGATGGGTTGGATACTTATATAAATCACACGAGTGAAAAAATGGACGTACAGAGCACTTTGGAGGAGACAGCAGCACTTCGTTGTTCTCGATGAGTGCAACGAATCAAAACGCTCTAATGCCCCGTCGTTGCGAGCAAAAGATGCTAGAAAAAGATGAAATAAGGGATAAACTATAAAGTCTTTCTTACCGCGCTCTTCTTAAAGATTTCTGGATAGATTGCTTCGTCGCTACGCTTCTCGCAATGACGTTCCCTGAATGTACTCTAAGGGCACATAAAGCGATAAGTATGTCAGACCTTACACACAAGATGTGTGTATTTCGTAGATCTTAGGTGCGGTCAAAAACTATGAATATACCTATGTGCTCGGATAGCGGGTAAAAATGGCGTAGGATCTATTTTTACATCGTTGCGAATGACCCTGTTTTTATCTTTTTCTTGTTTGAGTTTGGGAGCTTTAAAATTAGGATAAGGTGTATTGCTATCTGCAGGGAAGAAAATGGGCATAGGGCCTTTAATCATGAGACGCTTAATATGATTATCTATATTGAGAACAATATTGGCTCTCAAATGAGGGGCAAGTTCTTGAATAATCGCCAGGTGTTCATGTGGAGAAAGACTGTATAGTTTTTTACGTTGTAGCTCAATACTTTGGCTATTGCCTTTTTGCATGAGTAATTTTTCAGCTTCTTGAAATGTAATTTTTTTGATAGAACGCGTATGTGCCCAAGTCCAACTGATCTTTTGCGGAGCGCTTTCTAAAATGGGGATTTGTCGATAGCATTGCTTTAAATGTATTCTTGATAAGCCCAATGGTTGTAGTGTATGGACTGCTGTTTGAGAACGCTTCTTGAGTATAACATTGAATTCTTTTAGTAGATAATTGTCTTTCGTTGATAGTTTCAATGCTTTTAGAGATAACATTGCCTGCTTGAAAGCATTTTTTTTATCATTAAGTTCAGAAACTAATTGTAGCGTATGCTGAGATGCGCCTATAAAGCCTGCTGAAATAAGAATTTCTCTGGGGGCTTGATTATCAAGATATTCCAGTTGCCGAATAATTGCACAGGCCATATCACGATGAGAAGAAGAAGGGGAGATGAGTTTTTCTTGTTCTTGCATCCAAGAGACTAAGTGTGCATCTGCCATAATGGCATCACAAAGCGCATTAACGTGTGTTGTCAAAGAATCAAAGGTATTAACGATATTAATTCGAAGTTCGGATTCTAACATTGTGTGAAGTTACATCTAGCTTGTTGTAATACTTGTTTGTTGATAGCATAATTTATCGTTGCATAGCTGACAAGCTTAGATTCATTAACCTCACATCACTGCTTTCAATATGAATGGAATCATGATTACAGAAAATATAAAACTTACCAACGTAGAATTCGTTGAACTATATCAACAATTTTTAAGTCACTATCTTGACAATAAACCAACTGACTTAGAATTTGCAATGGCTCAATTTCAAAATATTATGAATAAATATATGCAGTGGATGCAGTCTTGCGATGTGAGTCATTTCATGCAAGTACAATCTGATTATGTGCAAGATTATTTTAAGTTTGTTGAGCATTTTCAGGGGCAATTTAAAGATAAAACAGATACGCCCACATCAGATGACAATGTGCCCTATATTAAACCAGATTTAGCCGATAGACGTTTTCAAAGTGAAGATTGGCACAAGCAACCACTTTATAGTTTCTGGATGCAAAATTACTTGCTGTTTTCAAAGCATATGCAGAAATTTATGACTGGGCATCAAACTGAAAATAGCCGTTTAAATAAGCAAGTCGATTTCTTTACTCAATTTTGGATCGATGGCTTGTCTCCGAGTAATTTTCATTTAACAAATCCAGAAGTCGTTAGACAAACCTTGTTGTCTAAAGGAGAAAGTGTTGTTCAAGGCTTTCAAAACTTTATGAAAGATGTGGTTCAAAATGGTAGTCAGTATCAGTTTAAAATGACAGATATGCAGGCATTTGCTGTTGGCGATAACATTGCTGTCACCAAAGGCAAAGTCGTATACAGAAATAGAATGTTTGAACTGATTCAATATTCTCCAACAACGCCAAATGTCCATGCCATTCCATTACTTATTGTTCCGCCTTGGATTAATAAATATTATATTTTAGATTTGAAAGAAAAAAATTCATTTGTAAAATGGATTGTTGATCAAGGTTTCACAGTTTTCATTATTTCTTGGGTAAATCCAGATATAAGCTACAAATACACGTCATTTGCAGATTATATGCAAGCGGGTGTATTAGAAGCGACCAAAGTGGTTAAAGAGATCACCAATCAATCTAGTATTAATGCACTTGGATTTTGTATTGGTGGCACGCTTTTGGCTGCAACCATGGGTTATCTCAAAGCACACAATAGAAATGATATTCAATCAACAACTTATTTGACATCACTAATAGATTTCTCTTATACCGGCGATGTTGAAGTTTTCATTGATGAACAGCAGGTGAATAATCTAAGCAAATTGATGGAAAGAGAAGGTGTATTGAGTGGCAGACGATTGATGCTGACTTTTAATTTGTTGCGTGCTAACGATCTGTTCTGGTCTTTTTATATCAATAATTATTTATGTGGTAAACAACCTTTTCCTTTTGATTTACTTTATTGGAATTGTGATAACGTCAATTTACCTTATGAAATGCATAAATTCTATTTAGAAAATATGTATTTAAAAAATAATCTGGTTAAGCCTAACCAATTAGTGTTAGCAGATACACCTATTGATTTAAGTAAAGTGGCTGTGCCTTCATATTTTTTATCTACAGAGCAAGATCATATTGCGCCATGGCAAACAACGTTTAAAGGTGCACTTGCTTTACAAGGTGATCTTACCTTTGTATTAGGTGGATCAGGCCACATTGCAGGTGTTGTGAATCCTCCAAATAATCAGAAATATGGTTATAAATACACCTCAAAAAATACCAGACAATATCAAACAGCAGAAGAATGGCTAGCGCATGCTCAAAGCTTTCCAGGCTCATGGTGGACGCATTGGGGAGAATGGTTACTCAATCGCTCTGGAGAATCCATTGCTGCTAGAATACCTGGTTCTGCGACTTATCCTCCTCTTGAGGATGCTCCTGGACAGTATGTAAAGAAGAAAACGAGCTAAAAAAGTCGAAGAAATTACTCCATACGAGAGTAATGCTGGTCAGTTAAGTGCTGAATTCGTAGGGGCTGTCCCTACATAATAAGAGAAGGTTCATTTTTATCCAATCTGATAAAAATGAACCTTTTTCTTCGTTTTTTCCTAAAAAATGTTCTTATTGCTCTATCCTTTAATCTAATAAAGACATTTTCAATGGTTAAGAACTGGCAATATAGGCAGCTTTCATGAAGATACTTATCTGTGATGACGATAATGTAAATCTAGCAATGATAGAGAAAAATTTTTTAGAACTGGGACATAAATCAATTTTTGCATTAGATGGTATAGATGCAATAGAAAAATTCAGCATCGAGCAGCCTGATTTGGTTTTGATCAGTGAAGATTTATCACATATAAATGGTTTTGAGACAACAAAGAAGATAAAAGAAAATTGCTATGATTTTACAGATTGGATTCCTGTTGTCTTTATGAGTAAAAACTTAGAGGATGACACAATCGCAAAAGCAATCGAGGCAGGTGCAGATTTTTTTCTGCGTAAGCCGATGTCGATTCAATTATTAAAAGCAACTATCAAGGCAATGCGTAGACTGGTATCTTATAGGCAGAATCTCATTGATTTTGGACATCAATTGAGGGAAGTAAATGATAAATTATTACTTTCTAATCAATTATTGTCGGAGTTATCACTGAAAGATCCGCTTACACTCTTGGCAAATCGAAGAGCGTTTGAAGAAAATTTAGAGCGCATCTGCCGTCAAGCAATACAGAATAGAAAGCCTGTTTCTCTTTTAATGATCGATGTAGATCATTTCAAAACCTATAATGATACTTATGGACATCAAGCCGGTGATATTTGTTTGCAGAAAGTAGCAAGTACTTTCAAATCCCCTGTGGAAGGCAGTAAAAATATTATTGCTCGATATGGTGGAGAAGAGTTTGCCATTATTCTTCCAGAGACAGAGCAAGCAGTGGCAGCTGCGATTGCAGAAAGGATTCGAGGGGCAGTACAGTTATTAGAACTTAAAAATATTGGTACGCTGAGGGGTTTTGTGACCTTAAGTATTGGCGTATCAACCTCATCGCCCGACGTTCCTTTTACTTCAGAATCACTGGTATCGGCGGGTGATGAAGCACTTTATCATGCAAAAGAACAAGGAAGGAATATTGTTGTTGTCTCAGATCGCCAGGTTAACATGACGCGTGGCTTTCATGCCGGTAAATATAAAGTACTTAGAAAAACACCAAACGACGCAGAGAAACCGGATAGTTTGAATGATATATTATAAGCTGATAATTATGGTATAGTTCGTTAAAGAAACTTATCTTAATAGTTGTATTTGTGAATAAAATTGGTAGACTTTCTAAAATGGTGGTGTCTCATACATCGCCAGTATCTTATGCGCTTCCCCTTGGAGAATTTTTATTGCCATTGAATGATTTAATTGGTAAATCATTCGCATTAGAGTTTACTGGTCTTATTCAGTGTATTGCTTGTGGTCGCGAGATCAAAAAAAGCTTCCAACAAGGTTATTGTTTTCCCTGCACTCGGAAATTAGCACAATGCGACTTATGCATTCTTAAGCCTGTATTGTGCCATTATCATAAAGGCACTTGTCGAGAGCCTCTGTGGGGAGAGACACATTGTATGATTCCTCATGTCGTATACTTATCCAATACATCTGGTTTAAAAATTGGTATTACACGAAAAAACCAAGTACCTACGCGATGGATTGATCAAGGTGCTGTTGCTGCTATTCCTGTTTTTGAGGTTTCTACACGTCGTATCTCTGGAATTATTGAAGCTGAAATGGGTAAAAGTATGTCTGATAGAACCAGTTGGCAAGCGATGTTGAAGGGGGGGATACCGCCACTCAATCTTGTTGCAGAAAAACATAAACTGATTACAGCAACTCAAGATTTACTTGAAAAAACACGCACCGAATTTCCTAACGAACAGATTAACATTGTTCGTTCAGATGAGGTTTTTGAATTTCAGTATCCAGTTTTAAAATATCCAAGCAAAGTGACTTCTTTATCTTTTGATAAGACTCCTAGAATTGAAGGATCTTTGCTTGGCATCAAGGGACAATATCTTATCTTTGATGTTGGGGTTGTCAATATGCGAAATTTTGGGGGATATAACCTTAAGCTTTTATTGCTCTGATAGCGGATATTCTTGAGCTGGTTTTTCATGTTGTTTTGGTGGGCCCAAAGCAAGCCATCGCGAATAAAGTAGCATACTCTATGCCTAATACTTCTTCAGTACTTGACCAACGTTGTCTTTATCAAGACAAGAGTTGACTCCTTATCTTAATTTAGACGATCAACTTTGGTAAAATGGGTATTTTTGATTATTCATTAAGTCATTATGTATTCGTGAGGTAAACATGAAGTCCGGTCCAGACACAGAGATGAAACGAAAAAGAGATGAAATGGATTACTCTGAAGATATTAATTTAATGTATAAAAAAAAGAAAGCTCAAGACAGTGCAGAAAACCAAATAAAATTTAACAATCAATCACTTGAAGAAAAATATCAAACGGTAATTAAAGATCCGCTTTATACTAAAATTTCTATTGAAACATTACATGAATGTTTTTGCTTGCTCGAAGAAGCGGGGTGGAATGAAGCAGAACACAGCAAATTGTACATGGGACTTCTGAATAATCCCAACTATGCGAAAGATTTGGTGGATTATTTTAAACAATTAAAAGCATGCGGATATGTTTTCGAGGAATATGAAATATACTATTGCAAAGGAATTAAATATGCTTGTTATACTAAAGATTTAACTGAAAGTTTTGGATGTTTTGAAAAAATAGAAGCTCCTCTTAATACAAAAGGCTTATTTTTGCTTCAGCCAATGATTGAAAAATCAAAAGAGGCTCATCATTTATTTCCGTATTTAAAAGAACTCAATGAGATGGGATTTACAGATGAAATCATCTATTCAAAATTGATTGAGTATTCTGGTTACGCTAAAGAATTAATGGAATCTTTGAAATATTTAAAAGAAAAGGGATTTTACTATTCTGAATGTAAAAAGATGTATATCAATTTAATGCATCAAGCTTCTTTTGCTAGAGAATTGATTGAATGTATTCAAAATTTTAAAGAAATGGGATATAGCTATACTCAGCATCAAAGATATTATGATAGTTTAATTGATTATCCTCATCAGGCTAGAAAACTTGTTCAGGCTTTTAAAGATTTAAAAGAAGCGGGATTTAGCTATGAGAGCCATTCATTGCTTTATGATGTAATAGCAGCTATGCCTGAAAAAGCTAAAGAATGTATAGGGTGCTATAAAGAAATTGAAAACTTTGGTTTTCCCTTAGAAAAAAGCAAGATTCTTTTTTTGTCTGTAATAAACAATTCTGATTATTCATTAAAGCTCCTCAAGGGATTTCTTTTATTAAAAGACTCTGGTTTTAACTTAGAAGAACATGAGCAGCTTTACTGGAAATTAACAAACAGACCCTCTATGGCTGATCAAATAGCTGAAGGATTTGAGCTGCTTAAAGAAATAGGTTTTGAATATACAGAATACCCATTGTTGTATCAGAAATTTTTGGATAATATAGAAAATATTGAGTTATTCTTAATAAAATGTAGAAGTTTTAATGCGGGTGTATTTCCTTACACGCAGTTTAAATCTTTTTATCATGCTTCTATACTTTATCCTGATTTTGCCCAATATATCATAAATAATTTAATCATTTTTAATCCCAAAGATCATGTTTCATTATTTAATGATATATTTTCATTATTAACTGTTTTAAATCCTAATCGTAGCCTAATTATAAGAAAAATTAAAAAACTAGTTCAATATGCTGATACAAATGTCATTTTAACGCCCATTGATGAAGGGTTTATCCAGCAGAAAAAAGAATTGAACGCTCTTTTAAGAGAGGAGTTCAGCTTTGTGGAAGGCCCTCTTAAGAAGGCATCTGCTACTTACGAAATTGAGCGCATTCTAAAACAAATAGCTGAATGTAATGGAGAGGGTGTTCGTCTTGATTACACTGATTGGCGTTGTTATGTATTGACGCTTCCCAATCAGGAGACTATCAATATAAGCTTACTCCTAAGAAATGCCAATTTAAGCCAGTTAGAACTCAATGATTCTCTCCTAAACTCAATAGATAAAATGATTAAATCAATTTATTCAGAATGGGATGAAATGCTTGGTCGTGCAGAAAAGACTGTACAAACATTAAATGATTGTTTGAAAAAAGCATTGTATACGTATATAGGTAATTATCGATATAAAAATATTGGGCTTGTTTTCCGAGCTGAGGCACTTGATGATAAATTTTCAATTATCAAAGTTGCAGAACATAAAAATAAAGAAGCATTACTTTGTTTTATATTGGGTTGTTTAATTAATGATGCAACTAATAAACTTAATAATTTAGCAATTCCTCCTCAAGTCGAGGATATTCTTCTTGATAGAGCTGAGTTTTTAACAAACGAAGTACTTGCCGGGCGTTTAGCGAATCCTTGGTATTTTCCGGCGTTGACTAGTTTTAGTGCAAGCAAAAAAGGATCGGTTGCTTTTCAAAAAGCAGGAATGGTTCGAACAAAGTTAGAAAATCCTCCTAGCGTACTCCCAATTGTAAATAAGCTTGAAAATGAGGTTCTTTTTTCACAAGGAGAACAAATCATAACCACTCAAGGGCCTGGATTTTATGTTGCACGAATCATAAATAGCCCTTCATTAGAAAAGGCAAATCAATATTGGTCAGATCAGGCGCTTCAATGGGCATTAGAACATTATTTATCTAAGCCATATAAAGAGTGTCCGAGTACTATTAAGATAGGAGATAAAAATATTAACCGACCTAATCATAATCTACCGCATGTATTTAGGGTGAAAAATGCCATTGAATTAGTGATTCATTATTTTTCTCGATATGCGATAGAGGATGATTTTAAAGAGTTTTGTCAAGAATGTTCTTTAGAAGAAATAGAATGGCTTCGAGTTGCGGCCGCTTTTAGTGTAACTGGTCGAGAAAGTGAGATTAATGCTGGTAGCGATCTTGAACGATATGATAGATATCGAGAGTCATCAGCCACTCATTTTATAGATTTCGTGAATAAAACAAAAAATATGCAGTTGCCTGAGGTCGCACACATGGCAGAACGTGTAAAACATGTTGTTCGATATATGGGAAATCCCAGTTATGAAAAGCAATCTGACGGTGCATTTGGTATTAATAACCATCCTGACGCCAGCGAGCGTCAACGCAGAAATTTTTATTATCGAATTCTATCGGTGGCCCATAAATTAGATTTACCTCGTTGTTATACTGCCTCTCAGTATGAAGCGTCGATGAAACTTTGCCATGATTTATCTTTAGTAAGCGATAGCCAAAAAAATGATTATTTAGAAATGATTCGGTATAACATTGAACTCATAAAAGCCCATGGAGGACTTTTAAGTTGCGACTTGACGATGCAGGGGAAATTTGTTGATACTCATATTCCTTATCAACCTATTTATGTGGAGTCTAGCACTTCTCTTAAACGTATTTATGAAATCAGTCAAACAATTACTAAACCAGAGATAATGAATCCAATCTCGACTCGACACGATATCGTGTGTTTAAGCCCCTAAATAATGGAAAGCGCTTTGCAAAGGGAGGGATATAGTTGGTTTATTTTTCTATGAATTTTGAGAGTATTGTAGGGCGGACAAAGCAAAGCGTGTCCGCCCCCTTGTTACTTTAAACTATCCTAGCTGTATCTGATTTGCTTGCCTTCTTCATTACCATATTCCAGTCTGGTTTCTTAATCAAACGCAATACACGATTGAATAGCAGCACAAGTGCAGAGATATTAATCAACAACATCAAGTTCATGAATAAATCTGCTAATGTCCATACAAAAGTTACAGTGAAGTAAGCACCCAATGGGATGGATAAAATAAAGATATATTGAAAAACTTTAATATATTTACGACTAAATAAAAATTCAATTGCTTTATCCGCACAAAATGACCATGTCAAAATAGTAGTAAAAGCAAAGAAAAAGAGTGTGATAGTGATTAAATGTCCGGCCCAATCATATCCAAAACCTTTTTTGAAGGCCTCAATACATACATTTGTGCTTTCTAAGTCAGTAATAAGCCATGCGTCTGTTACCATCAAGACCAAGCCTGTCAGCATGCACACGATCATGACAATTAATGGTGAAAGTGTACTAATCAAACCTTGAGTCAATGCTGTGCGTACACGGTTTGTTTTGCTGTCAACAGATGAGTGTAAAATAGGTGCAATACCGACACCGCAATCTGTTGCAAACAAGCCTCTGTCAAATCCAGTTCTTATGCCTTCTAATACGGTGTAGCCAATGACACCTGATGCCATGGGTAAGGGTTGAAATGCAGCTTTTAAGATCAATGCAAGAGAAGGAATGATTTTTTCGAAGTTCATCAGTATCAGTGATCCACAGGCTACTATATAGAAGAGAGCCATTAATGGAACCACTCTGGAGACAACTGCAGAAAATCGGTGTAATCCGCCTAAAATAACACCACCGACTAAGATGGACATAAGCACGCCAATCAGCATTGGATGGATACCTGCCTCCATAATAGGAAGGGCAAGAGAATTCATTTGCACAAAGTTTCCAACTGTAAATGCTGTGAGAATTGTAATAATACAAAAGAATTTAGCGGTCTTTTTAAGGCCAAGTGCTCTATGTAGGTAATACATAGGCCCACCCACATATTCTCCTGCTTCATCTCGGGTGCGATATAAAACACCCAAAGTACAACCCACAAATTTTAGGACGGAGCCAAGGATTGCCATAACCCACATCCAAAATAGTGCCCCTGGACCACCCATTGTAAGTGCAACAGCAATACCAGCGATATTTCCGGTTCCAAGGTTGCCACCCAACACCGCGGATAATGCGCTAAATGAAGTCGCATGACCATCTTCTTTGAGCTCTCTATCGCCAATGAAGAATGACCACGCACGTGATATATGCGTAATTTGTACAAATCGTAATTTGATGGAAAAATAGAGGCCAACAATGGCTAAAACGGGGATAAAGAAGTATAAAGAAAGGCTTGTTTTTATTAGTTCTATCATTATGTTGGGTAGGTTTACAAATAAAAATCAACATTTTACGGAGGCACTGTTACTTAGTCAATTTGTAATGATAAATAGCTGAGTAAAACATATGTGCAGATACACTAAAACTATTGTTTCCTAATTAATTGAATTTAATAATAAATTTTTTAAATTTATATCGTATTTTAAAGAATACGACTTAATAGTTTTATCGTTGCCTCAATATTAGACAATTAACTAAATGCATATAATTAGCTTTTTAACTTATTAGTTTTTCAAAAATTAGGACTTAGGACTTTCTTTTAGCAACTCTTCTAATTGATGTGTAACCGCTAAAGGCGTGCTGGTGTTTTTGGCAAACAGCTGATACACAACAGGTATGATGAAGAGTGTGAAAAAAGTCATAATGAGCACACCAAAGAGAATCACAAGTCCAAGCACATAGCGCGTTTCAGCGCCTGCCCCAAAAGAGTAAATTAATGGCAGTGCGCCTATGATAGTTGTTGTAGATGTCATGATAATGGGGCGAAATCTAATTTTCGATGCCTCAATAATGGCATTATAAAAACTTAAACCCTCATCTCGTAATTGATTGATAAATTCAACAATCAATATACCATTTTTGGTTGCAAGCCCTACTAACATAATAAGCCCAATTTCACTGTAGATATTGAGTGTTTGGTTGAAGAGCCATAATCCAAGCAAAGCACCAAAGAGTGCTAAAGGAACGGTGAACATAATAATGAAAGGGTGAATAAAGCTTTCAAATTGTCCTGCCAATACTAAAAAGACAACGATTAACGACAAGATAAAAATATAAAATATTGAAGAACCTGATTCTTTATAATCTAAAGATTCGCCTTTATATCCGATTGATATCGTATCGGATTTGCCATTTTGTGCATCTTTAACGATTGTTTCAAGATAGTTCAAAGCATCGCTGAGCGCATATCCCTGAGCAAGATTTGCGTCTATCGTAATACTTCTTAAGCGATTGTAACGATTTAAAGTGGCTGCATCCGCAGATTCTTCAAGTGTGATGAGATTCGAAAGAGGGATGAGTTGATTGCTAAGATGCGAACGAACATAAATATTACTAATATCAATCGGTGTTTTCTGGAGTGTTTTTTCACCTTCAATGATGACATCGTATTCTTCACCACGTTGCGTGAAAGTCGTGACACGTCTAGAGCCTAATAAGCTTTCAAGACTGCGATTGATTTCAATGAGGGGCACACCCAAATCGCCAGCCCGATTACGATCAATTTTTATGCTGATTTGTGGCTTTGTTTCTTTATAGTCATAATCAATATCAATTAATTTATCATTTTCTTTAACTTTTTCTAAAATAATATCGCGTATTTGAGCAAGCTCTTCATAGGTGGCACCCCCTAGCACAAATTGAACGCTTTTATTGGTGCCGCGCGATAATCCTTGTCGCACAACCGGGAAAATATTAACACCCACTAAGTCTTTAGTCAGCTCTTGTAATTCTTTGACATAATCCCAAATAGGTTTTCTGCCAGATGCCCAATCATTCAGAACAATAATACCGATACCTGTATTAAAAGAGGCCGTATTGTTGAGTGATCGTGGCGCTCTAATAAGCAAACGATTAAATTCACCTGTTTCAACATATTTCATTAATCGCTTTTCGATTTCGTTCATATGTTCAGTCATATAAGCATCAGAAGTACCTTCTGGCCCTGAGATACTAAGAAAAATAACACCTCTATCTTCTTTAGGGGTAAACTCAGCCGGGATTGTTTTGACTAAGAAATAGCAAGCAATAGCTATACTGAAGAAGGTTAATAAAATGAAAAAAGGTTTTTGCAGAAAATATTTTAAAGAAGATATGTATTTTTCTCGTGCATAATCAATAAAGCTATCCATCCAACGGGTGAAAAATATTTTACGCTCAGATGAAGAGAGTATTTTAGAAGACATCATGGAGCACAAGGTGAGTGCTACAAAGCTGGAGAAAATAACCGATGCTGCCATTGCAACAGCAAATTCCGAAAATAACCTGCCAACATTACCTTCCAAAAAAGTGATAGGTACAAATACTGCTACCAGCACAAGTGTTGTTGCAATCACAGCAAAGCCTACTTGGCGCGTGCCTTTAAGGGCTGCAACTAATTTATGTTCGCCGTTTTCAAATCGACGATGAATGTTTTCTAATACAACGATGGCATCGTCTACGACTAATCCAATTGCAAGAACAAGTGCAAGTAAGGTGAGTAGATTTATTGTGAAGCCAAAGGCAAACAAGATAATGTAAGTTGCAATGAGTGAGACAGGTAATGTCACAGCAGGAATTAGCATGGAGCGGATACTACCTAGAAACAAATAGATAATGATAATCACTAAGCCCATTGCCACAAATAAAGTAAAATATACTTCATGAATAGCACTATCAATAAAAACGCTGCTATCGTAGCTTTGTGCAAGCTGCATTCCGTCAGGTAACTGTTGATTGATGCTTGCAAGCTTCTCTTTAGCGAGATGTGCAACGGTAAGTGTATTCGCTGTTGATTGTTTAATGATGCCTATGCCAATCATAGGTGCGCCATTTCCTCTAAAGAAGCCGCGCTCTTCAACGGGGGCAATCTCTACACGTGCTACATCCTTTAACCTAACAAGATAACCATCTTCGCCCTTGGCTAATACTAAATCTCGAAATTCATTTTCAGAAACAAAAGGTCTTTTTATGCGCAGTGTAAAGTCTCTTTGAATAGACTGTAATTGGCCTGCTGGCAGTTCTATATTTTCTGAGCGTAATTTTTGTTCTATGTCTTCAACGGTAAGATTACGTGCAGCCAGCGCTTTTCTGTCTATCCAGATGCGTAGCGATTTATCTTTTGCGCCCGCAATACGTACTCTTGCAACACCATCTAAGGTTGAAAATTGATCAACAAGATAGCGATTTGCGTAATCTGTAAGCTCCATGACGGACAGGTTAGTAGCTGAAAAATTGAACCAGACGATGACGTCATCATCTGCACTTGCTTTTTGAATTTCAGGCGCATTAACTTCTAGGGGCAGCTCATCGAGTACTGTTGAAACGCGATCACGAATATCATTGGTTGCATTGTCAATATTTTGGCCCGTTTGAAATTCAATAGTAATTTGTGAGCGTCCATCTTCACTGCTGCTTGCGATAGAGCGTATGCCTTGTACGCCAGCTATTCTATCTTCGATAATCTGTGTAACACGTGTTTCTACAATACTTGAAGATGCGCCCGGATAGAGAGTGCTAATAGAAACAACAGCAGGATCAATATTAGGGTATTCTCTGAGCGGTAATTTATAAAAAGAGACAATGCCAAATACAACTAAGAGGACATTGAGTACAATGGCTAATACAGGACGTTTAATAGAAATGTCAGATAAGATCATATCGGGGTGGTGGCACTATTAGTTTTTAAATAATGATCGTAAGGTATTTCTTCAATATTGACAGTTTGGTCAGGTTGTATACGGGTGAAACCTCTGATAACTACGTTTGCATTAGGCTCGATACCTGATAATGCTTCAACCCAGCCTGGTTTTCGTACACCGATTGTGATTCTTTTTCTTTCAATCTGATGATTGTCATCTCGTACAACATGGACAAAATGCTCTGATTTCAGCTGTGTAACTGCTTCCTCAGGGATAAGTATGGCATTACGTTTATTTTTTAAAAGCTGTATGGACATTAAGAGTCCTGGTTTGATTGATAAATCGGGGTTGGGAAGTATGGCTCTGATTTCAATGGAGCGCGTGCTGGGATCGACGCGAGAACTTATCTTTGTGACAGTGCCTCGAAAAATCTTATTGTCAAAAGCGTCTGCTGTTGCATAAATAGTTGAGCCTTCTTTCAGTACCGTTAGATAAGAAGAGGGTACAGAGAAATCAAGCTTTATTTGACTGATATTATCTAAGGTTGTAATAACATCACCGGGTCGAACAAGTGAGCCAACACTTATTTTCCTAAGGCCAAGTATGCCATCAAAAGGAGCGCGTATTGTCCTATCTCTGATTTTTGCATTTATTTCACTAAGGCGATATTTTGAGATAGCAACTAAGGTTTTTCGAGCATCAAATTCTCGCTGAGCTGTGGCGTTACGTTTAAGTAAGTCATTGAGTCTCTTTAGCTCACGCTCATGTTCTAATAATTGAGCTTCAATACCTTGTTTTTGAGCCAGTTCTTCTTCTTGACTTAACCTGACCAGCACGTCACCTTTTTTTACAAATTGCCCATCCTTAAAGCTAATCTCAGATATTGTGTCTGTTACATCCGCAGTAATGTTAACGGCTTCATCTGCATAAGTAGTACCCAATGCTTCGATTTCATCGGAAATATCTTGAGTTTGAACTCGGATAGTTTTAACAGTGATCAGTTGATTGGTCTGAGCTTTATTCGTTTCGATTGAGCTTTGAGATGAATAAAGCCAGACACTTGCGCCGCCAATGATAAAGATAGAGAGTAAAATATAATATTTTGCTTTCATATCTTATTCAGTTGTTACAGGCTTTGGAACAGGCGGGCACTGATAAGTCATCAATACTTTTCCATTTTCTTCTAAGGTTTCAAGTTTAACGGGGAAGCCCCATAAACTATATAAATGCTTTAGAACCTCTTGCGTTGTTTCTTCTGCTAAAGGACGTCTATTATGTTGGGTATAACGAAGTATTAAAGATCGATCACCTCGTCTGTCAACATGATAAACTTGAATATCTGGTTCAATATTACCAATGTTATAATGTTCAGAAAGCGTTTGTCTTACTTTCTGATAGCCTTCATCGTTGTGAATGGCATTTACCTCTAATGATTCTTTCTGATCATTATCCAGAATGAAAAATAATTTTAGATCCCTCATTACTTTGGGGGACAGATATTGGGCAATGAAACTTTCATCTTTGAAATTTTTCATTGCGAAATCGAGTGTTTCTAACCAGTCTGAGCCAGCAATATCTGGGAACCATTTTCTATCTTCATCGGTTGGATTTTCACAGATTCGTTTGATATCTGTAAACATCATGAAACCCAGTGTATAAGGATTAAGTCCAGAATAATAAGGGCTATCAAAAGGAGGTTGGTAAACGACATTGGTATGGCTGTGTAAGAACTGCATCATAAAATCGTCGTTCACAAGACCTTCTTCATACATTTGATTAATAATGGTGTAATGCCAAAAGGTGGCCCAACCTTCATTCATTACCTTTGTTTGCCGTTGTGGATAGAAGTATTGCGCCATTTTACGCACGATGCGAATGAGTTCTCGTTGCCAAGGCTCTAAGAGTGGTGCATTTTTTTCAATGAAATACAAAATATTTTCTTGCGGTTCTTCTGGGAAATGTTGTTCTTTTTCTTCTTTTTCTTTTAAGGGGGAGGTAGGCAAGGTGCGCCATAAATCATTGACTAAAGATTGCAAATATTCAGAACGTGTCGCTTGGCGTGCTTTTTCTTCTCTCAGGGAAATTTTGTAAGGTCGTTTGTACCGATCAACACCTTGTCCCATTAAAGCATGCGCTGCATCTAATGTTGCTTCTACCATATCAATACCGTAGGTTTCTTCACATTCAGCAACGTATTTTTTAGCAAAAACTAAGTAATCAATAATGGAGTCTGGGCTTGTCCAGGTTTTAAATAAGTAGTTATTTTTAAAGAAAGAATTATGGCCATAGCAAGCATGTGCAATAACAAGCGCTTGCATAGGCAGTGTGTTTTCTTCCATCAAGTAAGCAATACAGGGATTTGAATTAATGACTAATTCATAAGCAAGACCCATGTAGCCACGCTTGTAACTTTTTTCTACATTTAAAAATTGCTTACCAAATGACCAATGGTTATATCCGAGTGGCATACCTACGGATGAATAAGCATCCATCATTTGCTCTGCGCTAATCACTTCTACTTGATTGGGGTAAGTATCGAGTTTGAAATTTTGCGCAATACGGGCGATTTCTTTGTCGTATACTTCAAGTAGTTCATAGGTCCACTCAGAAGAGTCAGAGATTACTTTATTTTTTTTTACCATAGCGTGGCCTTTTGGGTACAAAATATTTATGGTTTAGGCGAATTCTTGCTTTTTGAACAGCTCTCTGAATACAGGATAAATATCCTTTAGATTTTCAATATGTTGCATAGCGAAGTTTGGACAGCTGTCTTTCACGGCTAAATAAGCTTCCCATAAACTTTGATGGTGTCTTGGCATTATTTCCACATATGCAAAATATTGGACATAGTCCATGATGCTGTTCATCAGTAAATCGCGACAACGCGGTGAGTCATTGTTCCAGTTATCACCATCTGATGCTTGTGCGGCATATATGTTCCAATCTGAAGTGGGGTAGCGTTCTCTCATCACATCGTTCATGAGTTCCAGAGCGCTTGATACCACGGTGCCACCTGTTTCTCGTGAGTAGAAAAATTCTTCCTCATCTACCTCTTTTGCAGAGGTGTGATGTCGTATAAACACAACTTCAACATTTTCATAACTTCTTGATAAGAACAGATAGAGTAAAATAAAAAAGCGTTTTGCAATGTCTTTTTTTGCTTCATCCATACTGCCAGAAACGTCCATTAAGCAGAACATAACCGCTTGCGTTGACGGCAGAGGGCGTTTTATACGATGAAAATATTTTAAATCAAAGGGATCAATGAAAGGAATAGCATTGATTCGTGTTTTTAGTTCTTGTATTTCTGTTTCAATAACAGGAATTTGTTTGGAATTTGGATCTGTTTGGCGCAATGTAGATAATTGGGCCTCTAATTCTTCTATCCGAGTTTTTTTAGGCGCACCTAAAGCAATTCTTCTGCCTAAAGCGCCTCTTAATGAACGAATAATATTAATGTTTGCAGGGATACCTTCTTGAGTGAATCCTGCACGCACCATTTTATAGGATGGAATTTTTGCAATTTGTGTTTTTATCAAATTGGGCAGTGCTAAATCTTCAAAAAACAATTCTAAGAATTCGTCTCTGGATATTTCAAAGACAAAATCATCCGTGCCTTCCCCGGATTGACTGGCTTGGGAGCCTTTGCCACCACCTTTGCCGGAGGGCGGGCGTTTAATGAGATCGCCAGGAATGAAATCTTTATTACCAGGCAGAATAATATTACGAACGCCACCATCCCCATAAGAAAAGTTAGGCTCAGAAGTATCTCGAGCAGGAATGGTAATTTTTTCACCAGCCTCATCTATTTCTTTGATACTTCTGCCGGATATAGCATTTCGCACAGCCTCTTGAATTTGCTTTTTAAACCGACGCATAAAACGTTGTCGGTTTACAGCACTCTTATGACGCCCGTTAGGGCGTCTATCGATAAATCGAGACATATCAAAACCTACTTATGATGATTTACGAACGCGCAAATACCATTCGCATAGTAAGCGCACTTGCTTGGGTGTATAACCCTTGTCGACCATTCTGTCCACAAAATCTTGATGCTTTCTTTTCTCGTCAGCAGAAGCTTTTGCATTGAAAGAAATGACCGGCAGTAAATCTTCAGTATTGGAGAACATTTTCTTCTCAATCACGACTCTTAATTTCTCATAGCTTGTCCAGCTTGGATTTTTACCGCGATTATTAGCACGTGCTCTTAGCACAAAATTTACAATTTCATTTCTGAAATCTTTAGGATTACTAATACCTGCAGGCTTTTCGATTTTTTCAAGTTCATCATTGAGCGAACGTCTATCTAAAATTTCACCTGTATCTGGATCTCTGTATTCTTGATCTTGAATCCAGAAATCTGCATAAGTGACATATCTGTCAAATATGTTCTGGCCATATTCAGAATAAGATTCAAGATAGGCCGTTTGAATTTCTTTACCGATAAATTCAACATATCGTGGCGTTAAATAGCCTTTGAGATAGGAGATATATCGTTCATGTACTTCCGGTGGAAATTGTTCGCGTTCAATTTGCTGTTCTATGACATACAGTAAATGTACAGGGTTTGCAGCAACTTCTGTGGTATCAAAGTTAAATACTTTTGAGAGTATTTTGAACGCAAAACGTGTTGATAGGCCATTCATCCCTTCATCCACACCGGCAAAATCACGGTATTCTTGATAAGATTTTGCTTTGGGATCGGTATCTTTCAGATTTTCACCATCATAAACACGCATTTTTGAGAAGATGCTTGAATTTTCTGGCTCTTTCAGTCTTGATAAAATTGAGAATTGCCCCATCATTTTTAAGGTGCTAGGTGCACAAGGCGCATCTTTCAAAGAGCTGCTTTGTAACAGTTTTTTGTAAATTTGAACTTCTTCGGTTACGCGTAAGCAATAAGGAACTTTAACAATATACACGCGGTCTAAGAGCGCTTCATTGTGTTTGTTGTTCTTAAAGGTTAGCCATTCTGATTCGTTTGAGTGTGCTAAAATAATGCCATCAAAAGGAATAGAAGCAGTACCTTCTGTGCCATTATAGTTACCTTCTTGGGTCGCTGTTAATAATGGGTGTAGTACTTTAATAGGGGCTTTAAACATTTCCACGAATTCTAAAACACCACGGTTCGCGCGAGATAAACCACCTGAAAAGCTGTAAGCATCGACGTCATGCTGCGCATATTTTTCAAGCATGCGGATATCCACTTTACCGACCAATGAAGAAATATCTTGATTGTTTTCGTCGCCAGGTTCCGTTTTTGCAATAGCAACTTGTTTTAAGCGAGAAGGCCATATTTTGATAACCTTAAATTGATTAATATCGCCATTGAATTCGTGTAGGCGTTTCACTGCCCATGGTGACATGATTGTTTCGATGTATCGCTTAGGAATGCCATATTCTTCTTGTAAAATAGGGCCATCTTCTTCTGGATCGAATAATCCGAGGGGAGATTCATAAATAGGAGAGCCTTTTAATGCATAAAAGGGGATTTTTTCCATGAGCGCTTTTAATCGCTCTGCTAAAGAGGATTTACCGCCACCAACAGGCCCTAAGAGATATAAAATTTGTTTCTTTTCTTCTAAACCTTGTGCGGCATGTTTTAAGAAGGACACGATTTGTTCTATAGGCTCTTCCATTCCATAGAATGATTCAAAAGAGTCATAAAGTTTCATAACTTTGTTGGAAAAAATACGGCTTAAGCGTCTATCCTTGCTTGTATCCACTAATTTGGGTTCGCCAATTGCCTCAACAAGTCGTTCTGCTGAATTGGCATAAGCCATACGATCTTTTTTGCAAAGATCTAAGTATTCCTGAAGTGTTAATTCCTCATCGGCATGTTTACCATCGTACCGATCTTTAAAACTGCTTAGAACGTCCATTTGCTCTCCTTAAATTAAGCAGGATGATTAAGTTTATTGTATGTCTGTAACTAAATCAGAAGCAACTAAATATAATAATATTAGTTTGAAAGCATTAAAAATTTACCTCTAGTGCCAGGATAGGGCAGAGTAGATTCAACCTGCGCGAAAGGTTATAGTGAACCCAAATTCTAATCCAGAGCAGAGAAAAAAATGAAAACAAATCAGCCTAATGCAGTCCATTTAAAAGCCTACACAGTTCCAGATTTCTTGGTTGAAAACATAGACTTAAATGTTGATTTGCAAGATGAAAAAGCCATTATTCGTTCTGTCATGCATATCAATCGTAATCAGATGTCAGGAAAACATCAACGACTGCTCATATTAAATGGCGAAACCTTAAAATTATTATCTATCAAGTTAAATAATATTCCGCTGACAGCCTCGGAGTATCAACGCGATGAAAAAACATTGACACTTTTAAGTGTACCGGATTCCTTCCAACTTGAAATTGAAACGGAAATTTATCCACAGAAGAATCTAGCGCTCAGTGGTTTATATCGCTCTGGCGAATTATTTTGTACCCAATGCGAAGCAGAGGGCTTTAGAAGAATTACTTACTATCTGGACAGACCAGACGTAATGGCACCTTTTACAACAACGATCAGCGCGAACAAGCAGCAATACCCTATCTTACTCTCCAATGGCAATTTGATTGATAAAGGTGAACAAGGTGATAGACATTGGGTAAAATGGCAAGATCCTTTCAAAAAGCCGGCTTATCTCTTTGCTTTAGTGGCAGGGGATTTAGCACATATTAATGATCATTTTGTGACCGCGTCGGATAGAAAAATAGAACTTGTCATCTATGTTGAAAAACAAAATATTCATAAATGCCAATATGCCATGGAATCATTGAAGCATTCTATGAAATGGGATGAAGAGAAATACGGTCGTGAATATGATTTAGATATTTACATGATTGTTGCTGTGAATGACTTTAATATGGGTGCAATGGAAAATAAAGGTCTAAACGTTTTCAATTCCAAATACGTTTTGGCAGATATGGATACCGCAACGGATACTGATTTTATGGGTGTTGAAATGGTTATTGGCCATGAATATTTCCATAACTGGACGGGTAATCGAGTTACTTTAAGAGATTGGTTTCAGTTGAGTTTGAAAGAAGGCCTTACGGTATTTCGTGAACAACAATTTTCTCAAGATATGGGTAGCACAGTTGTAAAACGTATTGATGATGTGAGACAAATCCGTACACGTCAATTTGCGGAAGACAGTGGGCCAATGGCGCATCCCGTTAGACCTGATTCTTATATTGAAATTAACAATTTCTATACGATGACGATATATTACAAAGGAGCTGAAGTAATCCGTATGCTCCACACTATGTTGGGTGAGCGTAAATTTAGAAAGGGTATGGATTTGTATTTTCAGCGTCATGATGGTCAAGCCGTGACCATTGAGCATTTGGTAAATGCAATGCATGATGCGAATCTCAATGATACGCAGATTGATTTTAATCAATTCATGAATTGGTATACGCAAGCGGGCACACCACGTGTTCATGTGACGCAGCAAAAAAATGCGCAAGACGGTAGCATTGTCTTTAAATTTGTTCAAACTTGCCCACCCACGCCTGAGCAAGAGACAAAGAAGCCATTTTTGATTCCCATCAAGATTAATTTATATGAGGAAAATGCTAAGAAAATTGACTTGTCAAATCATCCGCGTATCACTCAAACAGAAGCCGGTCATTACTTTATTCTATCTAAAAATGAAGATGAATTGATTATTAACAATGCGACACAGAAAGTAATCCCTTCTTTATTAGGCGATTTTTCTGCGCCCGTTAAATTAGAATATGCTTATGAAGAGCGAGAGCTTGCGTTCATTATCAAGCATGATGAAGACGGGTTTAATCGCTGGGATAAGAGCCAAGCCTTGAGTTGTGCATTGATAGAAAAGCTGCTTGCCTCGTCAGACACTTCTTTTGTTTTACCTGATATTTTTAAAGAAATTTATCAAGAGATATTATCTGATGAGAAAACAGATCCTGCATTGTTGGCTCAATTAATCGCTTTGCCTTCTTTTTATTATATTGCTGAAAACCTTATATCGATTGATGTGGAAAAACTAAATAAAATATTATCTGATTTACGCCAAGCAATTGCCGTTGAATTTAAAGATAAATTCATTCAAATTTACGAAAGATGTGCTCGTGAAGATAATGGGCATTTTGAATCTAAATATATAGGCTATCGCGCCTTGAAAAATATTTGTTTAGGGATGCTTGGTCGTGTTCACGATGAAAAAGTGATTGCATTGATAAAAACGCAGTATCGTAAAGCCAAAAACATGACAGATAGAATAGGAGCATTGTGGGCTATTAATCATTCTGCTCACGCGACAAGGCAAGTTTTACTTGATGAGTTTTATGATAAATATCAATCAGATAATTTGGTTGTTGATAAATGGTTTGCCTTACAAGCCCAATCTGAATTGCCCAATACTTTAGAAAAAATACAAGCATTGATGAAGCATAAAGCTTTTGATATGAAAAATCCGAATAAGATTTATGCATTGCTTCGAACCTTTGGTGCAAGCAACCCGATTATTTTTCATGAACCTAGTGGTAAAGGTTACCAGTTTTTAGCTGAACAGGTTATTCGATTAAATCAAGATAACCCGCAAGTGGCAGCCAGAATTTTGGAACCTTTAACACAGTGGAAGAAATTAGACAAAAAACATGCTGAGCTAATGAAAAGTTCTCTTGAGCTTATTAAAAAGCAAGAGAAGCTTTCGGAGGATGTGTATGAGATTGTCAGCAAATCTCTGATCTAGACTTCGTGATTAGCATTATGCTTTGTGCTTACGCTTCTCGCAATCCTTATGTACTGTTGTAGAAATGAAGATTGATCCGACCTTGTCAAAGGTATTTTGTGAAAGCTTTGCCTGTAACCCGCGCTAGTCGCGGGTTTCGTCTGCCTGTACCTACATCGCTAAACGCGTTAAAATATCAAGCATTAGAGCCCAGAAACTACGGTGCCATTTTTTAAACGATGTCCAACATTCCATATAAATCTGTATCCTATGTTATTGACCCGCCGCCGCGTGCGGAGCTGCATGTAAAGGGAAGCGAACAACTTTTTCCTGTGAACCGTGTATTCTGCATAGGCAGGAACTATGCCGCTCATGCTGTTGAGATGGGACATGATCCGGATCGTGAACCGCCGTTTTTCTTTTGCAAAAATCTCGACAACATTACATCTGATGGGATTTTTCCTTATCCGGCCGAGACGAATAGCGTTGATTACGAGATTGAACTTATCGTTGCTTTGGGAAAGGGTGGCACAAAAATTTCAGAAGTGGACGCACTTTCATATGTCTGGGGGTACGGCGTTGGCCTTGACATGACACGACGAGATCTTCAGGCCGAGGCTAAAAAACTGGGGCGTCCTTGGGAGGTTGCAAAAAGCTTTGATAAGTCAGCTCCCTGTAGCTCGGTTGTGTCGGCATCTATTATCGGTCATCCGACATCTGGAGCAATCACGCTGGATGTAAATGGCCACCGCCATCAGGAGGGCGACCTTAATCAGATGATCTGGAAAGTTCCTGAGATTATCGCTGTGTTATCGCGCTATTTGGAACTTCAGCCTGGAGACATCATTATGACCGGCACACCAGCTGGTGTGGGAAAGATTGTAAAGGGCGATCTAATGGAAGGTAATATTGATGGCATTGGTAGCCTGAGTGTGCGTGTGACCTGAATAAAGGTCAGATAGTTTCCTGATAATTCTCTTAAGTTGCGAACTTTGGAATGAATCTTATATGCTGACGACTTTCTTTATTGTAATGCTTTAGGGTATATGTGATGCTGCGCTTATATCCGCATTTAAATGGAGCAGCTATTGTTAACAGCAACTCCAACGCTAACACACAGGTGCCTTAAATGCTGAAATTCATATACGCCCTTACCACCTTAACCATTGCTGCGCTAATGATGCTCCCTGAGGTTGTTGCTTGCACACGGATTGTCTATCACGGACCGGATGGACGAAACATAACAGGCCGTAACATGGATTTTAAAGATCCAATGGTCAGTAATTTATGGGTTTTTCCGCGCGGAATGGAGCGGCACGGAGTTGCCGGCGAGCGTTCGCTGAAATGGACATCGAAATATGGCAGTTTGGCTGTTTCTGGTTATGATATATCCACAGTTGATGGCATGAATGAAGCAGGCATGAATGCTAGTCTGTTATGGCTGAACGCTACAAGCTTTCCCAAAGATGACGGTAAAACGCCGCGTATGTCGCTTGCTATATGGGCGCAATTTTATCTTGACCAGTTCGCAACGGTTGCAGAAGCCGTTGCTTACACACGCAATAATCCTATAGATGTGGTAAGTGGGGAAGTTCCAGGTCGGCCCGGAAACCTTGCACCGCTGCACCTGACGCTTTCGGACGTGACTGGCGATAGTGCGATTCTTGAATGGATCGACGGTAAGCTGGATATTCATCATCATCGCACCTATCAGGTGGTAACAAACGATCCACCCTATAACGAACAGCTTGCCAATCAGAAATACTGGAGCGCGATTGACCCGCTTAAATTCCTGCCCGGTAGCGGCCGTTCCGAAGATCGTTTCGTGCGCGCTGGTTTCTACGTCAATGCTGTAACCCAAAGCGCCGATCCACGAATTGCTGCTGCGGCTGTGTTCAGTGTAATTCGCAACGTTTCTGCTCCTTATGGGGTGAGTATTCCTGAAGCGCCTAATCTTTCTACAACCCGCTGGCGCGTTGTCGCCGACCACAAGAACAAACGATTTTATGGTGAGTCTGCTACATCACCTAATATTTTTTGGGTGGATCTGGAAAAGCTTGACTTCACCAAGGGTGCGTCCGTACAAAAACTTGACCTTGGAGTGGATATGAACCGCGTTCTAACAGGAGAATCATCTGACCAGTTTGTTGTGGAAAAACCATTCGATTTTATGGCTACACAATAGCATTGCAGTCTGTCTTTACAAAGGTGTTGTATTTTTTGTAAATAGAAATGAAAGTATTGTAGAGGTAGGTCACTGTGCCCGCCCGTCAAAGATTCAAAAAAGCTGTAATGCTAAAGATGGATTGAATAGGCATGAACAAAATTATCGTTGAATTGAATATCAGCAAAGACAAAGTGATGGAATATTACAAAGGCCATGCTCAATCTGTTATTGCTCATACTCTTGAGGGAAAAACCGTTAAATTCCCCGCGCAGTATCTCCGTTCCATCGTAGGGACAGAGGGAGTAGTGGGATTTTTTGAAATTCAATATGATAACAGTGGCAAGCTATATAGCATTCAAAAAATGTAGCTCCCAAGTTTAAGTTGTTTAATATATACAAAGCTATTAAACTTAGCTGTCAAAGTGATTTTTTATAGAAAACTAACTAATTTGGATTTAATATATAATGATTCAAGGTGCTTCCCCTTTCTTTCAACAAATAACTGATTTTATTACCAAAACATTTGACGATGAATTGCATCTCAGTGATGCACAAGTTGAACAATTACTTTGGTGTGTTCATGATAGCTCTACACCTGAACAAGGCGTGGTAAACATTACTGAGCCACGATTTATTGAAGTTAAAAGAGCATTATCGCGCTTACATAGTTTAGAAAGAATTTTGGCGAAGCAAGCAGGATACTTGTCTTTCATTCAGTCTCAAAAAACAGAAGATGATTTTAATAAGCCCTTAACACAAATAGGTTTTCAATATTTTAGCGATAAATTTGCTGCCTTTGATCCTTTGTTTATTGATGTATTAAAAACTGCAACCATTATTAATTCAACTTCCCTGTCTCCCAACGCTCGTAAAAAAGCCAATGAAGTTTTAGGCGTAAATAATTATACAGTTGATAGCGTCTTTTTTATGGCAGATTGCTTTAAAGATTTTGAGCAGGCAAAAGCTATATTTCCTTTAATTAGTAATTTATTAGCAAAATATCCAGAGGCTGAGCAACAAGCAAGAATTTCTAAATTACTCACCAACGTATTTTTACCCATGCATTATCGTCATATGATGTATACTGAGGGTAATCAGAATATGTTCACCCAAATGCGGGCGCTTATCAAAGAGAACAAATTTGATGAAGAATCGCAACAAATATGGTGGGCTTTTTGGATAACGAATATAACAGGCTTTAGAGGACATATTGAGTCTAAAGGTGCATTTTACTTAACAGAAAATACCTACCAAGCGATTAAAGCCTTAGATGCAGAACTGCAAGAACTCTTTCAAGATCACACACATGATGTATTGAGTGCGTATTTAGCAACAAGAGCGAAGGGTTTAGCTTTAGATAGATTTTCTCTCAGTGCCAGAGAGTTGCAAGTTTTAGCACACATTGGGGCAATGCTAAGGCTATTTAGCCCAATGGAAGGAGAATCCCTTTATGCGGGTTTTTGTTTAATCCCTGTTGAGCAGCGTGCGAAATTGATAGAGGCATTTTTTCAGGCAATTGATCCAAATATGCCCACACCTACTTATGCCCCCGCATTATTTAGCAATATCATGGATTGGCGCAAACAAGGATATCCCCAAGATAGTGTTCTTAAAAGTGCGGTTATACATGAAAATGCAAAGCAGTTAAAAAGCATGGCGAATAACCTGATGCACGGTTTATCCATTGTGGATGTTGTGGGTATTTTGCCGGCTTATTTAAAAGCATTTGTGGAATACCAAGTTTTAAGAACAGAAGGAAAAATAGATCCCAAATTACCACTGTGCTTTAAAATAACTGCAGTAAAAGAACAAATTGCAGAGATTTATGGGGATTTGCCACTATCAAAAACCTTAAATATCTTTAGTCAAGTAGATATCGTCATTGATACAGCAACAGGAAATGTGAGTTTGCAAAAGAAGCCTCAGCTTGAGTTGAAAGAGGATGCAGATCTTGTGCTGGGTCAGCCACGCATTGTTGTTTTTACGCCTAGTTTCGATAAAGATGCTGAGACAAAAGTGCAGCTGAAAGAAGTATCAGAGTCTCAGGTTGTGAAAACATCTCAAGAGCAAAAGAAAAAAGCAGGAGCAAAACTTGTTTGAAATGCCCATTAGCAAAAAGACAGGAATTTTATTAATTAATGTAGGTACTCCTGCTAGCCCAGATACTGCTTCTGTCCGCAAGTATTTAGCAGAGTTCTTAATGGATAAAAGAGTGGTGTCCATGCCCACTCTTTTACGTTTTTGTTTGGTATATGGCCTCATTTTGCCGTTTCGTTCTTCAAAATCTGCGCATGCTTATCAAAGTGTATGGGATGAAAATAAAGGTTCACCTTTATTGAGCATTAGCCAATCTTTTACAGAGAAACTGCAACAGCATCTAGGCGAAAAATATGTGGTTGCATTGGGTATGCGCTATGGTAGTCCCAGTATTGCAACTGCGCTTGATACATTACGTGCTCAGCAAGTCGATAAAATCATTGTGGCTCCTCTTTATCCACAATATGCCAGTGCCACCACAAGTTCTGCCTTCGAAGCTGTTTTTGATGGTTTGAAGCAGCAAAGTATTTTTCCTGTTTTAAAGACCATAGATGCTTTTTATTATCGTCAGGAATATATTCAAGCAAAAGCCAATGTTATAAGGCCATTTTTAAAGGAAAAGTGGGATAGTATTTTGTTTAGTTATCATGGCTTGCCTTTTGCGCAAGTGAAACAATCTGAAGCAAACACACCTGTAAATTGTGATAAAAACTTAGCTTGCCCCACCATAAATAAAGTGAATCGAAATTGTTATCGAGCACAATGTTATCAAACCACAGAATTATTGGCGAAAGCGCTTGGTTTGGCAGCAAGTGATTACGGCGTAAGTTTTCAGTCTCGTGTTGGTAAGAATCGTTGGATAGGACCTGATACTGAATCAGCACTCAAAACATTGATTCAGCAAGGTAAAAAGAATGTATTGGTAGTTTGCCCTTCTTTCGTTGCAGATTGCCTTGAAACCTTAGAAGAGATCAGTTTGCGTGCAAAAGAATTGTGGTTATCATTGGGAGGAGAGTCACTAACAGCTATTCCTTGTTTAAATGACTCTCCAGAGTGGGTGGCATCTTTTGCAAAAATTATTTTATCCGAGTCAATCGATTCAATGCATTTTGCGCAACCTCTGTCGGCAGCAATTTCTGTGACTGTTTCAGATCTTGCTTAGATTGGTCGTGCTGCTTCAATTTTTCGTAGCTTAAGCCGCGTTGTAGATAGTAGTAAAAATAGCTGCTATCTCTATTGATTGCTTGCGTATACCATTTTACGGCTTCTGTTGGATTATTTTCTGCGGCATAAACATCTGCTTTCAAGGCATAGAATAATGCTTCTTTGGGTTCAGTTTTAATGGCTTTTTCAGCAAAGCTTAAAGCAGAACTGTAATCCTTTTTATCTAGTTTCTTGCGGCCTTCATCATAGGCATCGTAGGCGGGCTGTCTTTTCTTCAGTAAAGCAATTTTTTTCTGATAAACTTCTTTGCCCATGGTGAGATTTGTTTGTGGGAAAGTTTGTGCGTAAACCGCATTTGCTTTTGCACGCTCCTGAGAGGGGGGATGCGAAGAAAATAGCCCTTCTAGCCAGCTGGAATTTTTATTATCCATCAATCGGACAAAGGTTTCTTGCAGTTGTACGGCTGCTTTGGGATCGTATCCAGCCTTTACCATTGTATCGATACCATAGTGATCCGCTTCTCGTTCTGCATCTCGACCATATTTCTGTGACAGCAGTCCAATGGTTGCCGCTGCACCTGCCATTCCAATGCTTTGAGCGGTTTCATTATCTGATTTAGTAATTAAGATAGCCTGAACTAAGCCTAAACCTGCTGCCCAAGCCATTTGGCGTTCCATGGATTTTGCGCCATGGCGAGCAGTTGCATGTGTAATTTCATGACCTAATACAGCTGCTAGTTCTGCTTCAGATTGTAAATGAATGAGTAATCCACGGTTGATAGATATTTTCCCGCCAGGAAGTGCCCAAGCATTAGGTGTTGAGTCATTTAAAACGACAAATTCAAAAGGTAGGCTATTGCGTTCACTGACCTTGGCTAAGCGTTGGCCTACGCTCTGTACATAGGTAGTGAGTTCTGGATCAATGACATATTTACCCCCACTCATTTGCTGTGCTAAGGGGTAGTGTTCATTGCCGATAGCAACTTCTTTATTTTGGCTAACTAAATGAAGCTCAGACTGTTTGGTCACAGGGTTTTGTGCACAGCCTATAAGTAATGCGCTTGCGCCGAAAATCATCGAGCGGATAAGCTTTGAGGCAGAGATCATGTTGGATACCATACGTAGTTAATGACACTGAGATTTTCAACAGAATCAAAAAAATTGTCAATAACTAAGGTTCTTGAAAATCATTCAACTAACATTTTTTGGGATTCTGCATCTACTGCTCTTTTTTTTAAAGTAACAAAAATGGACAACAATTGTGCAATAGAGTTAAGGCTATTGTAGGAATAATGATGTCAGGGAAGCTTATATAGGGTCAGGATCTATAGATATAATAACGCTAGCCGATATACCCTTCAGATATCTTCGGTGTTGTTGGCTTCGTGTATCTCACAATAGTCATGTATTTTGTATACACTCCTATTGTTCGAACACTCGCCACCTAGCCGACATTGTGCCCTTTACGGGTAAGATTCATCTGTTGTGAGTATATATATGTTTTCACAATAATTTGAACAGCTGTGTAAATAATGGGTGTGGGATCATCAATTTTTTTAATTGCTATTTTTCTGACTTAAAAATTCTGTCGATACTTTAAAATCGTACATATATTGCATAAAACATTAAGCATGGTAGTCTTTGCAGTTAGAAAATAAAGTTAATAATTTAAGAGCCTGGAAAGGATAAAAGAACATGACTCGTCGCCAAGAAGAAACTAGAGATCAACTGATTTTGCGTGTCATCAAGCATGTCGAGGAAAAATTACCTGTCTCAGAGGCTAAGCTTTTATCGGAGTTTATTAAGCGCTATGCCGCAACGGCTGCGCCAGAGGATATAAACCAGCGTAGTGTGATTGATTTGTATGGTGCTTTTGTTTCACATTGGCAGTTTATTAATCATGCAAAGTCTAACCAGCATTATGTCAGAGTTTATAACCCGCAGTTTGAACAACATGGTTGGCAGTCAACGCATACGGTGATAGAGATTATCCATCCCGATATGCCTTTTATTCTTGAATCTATTCGTATTGTTTTAAATAGAATTGGATTGAACATACATATTATTCTGCATATTGGTGGTGTGATTTTTGAGCGTAATGAAAAAGGTTATATCACTAAAATTAGCGACATCCAAGAAGATAAAGCTAAAAATCATCAAGCAGAAACGCCTATCTTTATTGAAATTGATAGACAGAACGATGCAAAAGTGATCGAGCAGTTAAGGCAATCTATCGATGAGACCTTAACAGAAGTGCGTGCAACTGTGCAGGACTGGCAGCCAATGGTTGCTAAAATGAATGAAACCATTCAACGATTAAAAACATCCAAATTTCAAGAAAAGAAAGAAGAAATTGAAGAAATTGTTGAGTTTTTAGAGTGGGTTAATAACAATCATTTCACTTTTTTAGGTTATTGTCGTCGTGATTTTATAAAGAGTAAGAATACAATTGACTGTCAAGTTAAAAAAGAGTCTACCTTAGGTATTTTAAGCGTATATGCTGACAGCTATTTTGAAGTTTTTGATGATCTTTCTAAGCGTGCAAAAGAAGTTGCATTTTCATCTTATCCGCTTATTGTAGGTAAAACACTGAAGCGTTCCAATGTACATAGACCTGCTTATACAGATTTTGTCAGCATTAAATTATTTGATGAAGAAGGGAATGTTGTTGGAGAAGAGCGATATATTGGTTTATACACAGCAGATGCGTATAACAGAAGTCCTCATAACATTCCTTTGCTGCGCAAAAAAGTAAGCAAGATTTTTGAGCGTGGCAAGATGAGCTATGATAGCTACGATGGTAAATCATTGATGAATATTTTGGAGACTTTTCCAAGAGATGATTTATTTCATGCGTCTGTTACAGAGCTTTATGACATGTCTATGGGCATCTTGCATTTGCAAGAACGTCAGCATATTCGATTGTTTATCCGCAAAGATGATTTTGCGCAGTATTTCTCATGCCTAGTCTTTGTACCCCGGGATAGATTTAATTCTCGATTAAGAGAAAAAATGTCCAATATACTCATGAGAGAGTTGGGGGGCTACAATGTAGAATTTATTACGCATTTTGCAGAATCGATTTTAGCAAGAATTCATTTTGTGATTCGCTTCAAAGAAGACAGCGCTAAAGAATATCATTTGCAAGATTTGCAAAACAAACTGATTCAGGTTGCGCGTACATGGGAAGACAGTACACGGGATACGTTGATCGAGAATTTCGGAGAGGACAAAGGATTACGCTTATATACTAAATATCGTGGTGCATTCCCTGCCGGTTATCGAGAAGAATTTATTTCTCGTACTGCAGTCTTTGATATTAAACATATGGAAAAACTGAATGATGATAACTTATTGGAAATGAGTTTCTATCGTTCTTTAGAAGAATCAGAAGGTACCATTCGTTTTAAATTATTTCACATGGGGAGTGCTGTACCACTATCTGATGTGATTCCAATGTTGGAATGTATGGGAGTGCGCGTTCTGAGTGAACGTCCTCATGAAATAACACCCACAAAAGGAAAGAGTATTTGGATTAATGACTTTGCTATGGTTCATTCTCAAGGTCATGACTTGAATGTAGAGGCATTAAAAGAGGTTTTCCAAGAGGCATTTTATCATATATGGATGCGTCATGCTGAAAGCGATGGTTTTAACCGCTTAGTTTTAGAAGGTGGTTTAAACTGGCGCGAAGTGATGATGTTGCGTGCTTATGCAAAATATATGTGGCAAATAGGCTTTACTTTTTCGCAAGCTTATATAGAAGAAGTGCTAGTTAAAAATGTTTCATTTACAATTGATTTAACGAAGCTCTTTAAGACACGATTTGATCCAAATGTTGCACATGAAGATCGAAATGCAAAAGTTAATGAAATTAGACAAAAACTTAAAAATGACTTAGAAGCGGTTGCTAATATTGACGAAGATCGTATTTTAAGAAAATTTATTGATGTCATTATGGCGACGATCAGAACGAATTTTTATCAAAAATTCAACGGTAAAAAATTACTAAAGGATTACTTATCTTTTAAATTTGATTCAAGTGCCATCCCAGAAATTCCACTGCCAAAGCCAATGTTTGAGGTTTATGTTTACTCTCCTCGGGTAGAGGGTGTGCATTTGCGCGGTGCGAAAGTAGCGCGTGGTGGATTAAGATGGTCTGATAGAAAAGAAGATTTCCGTACGGAAGTATTAGGTTTGATGAAAGCACAACAAGTTAAAAATGCTGTAATCGTACCTTTAGGTGCAAAAGGTGGATTTGTTGCAAAATGCTTGCCAACTCATGGAACTCGAGAGGAAATCTTGGCGGAAGGTATTGCTTGCTATAAGACCTTTATTTCTGGATTACTCGATTTAACAGACAATTTAATTGATAACAAAGTAGTTCCACCTAAAAATGTTGTTAGATATGATGCAGATGATACTTATTTAGTTGTTGCAGCAGATAAAGGTACCGCAAGTTTTTCAGATGTTGCTAATAGTATATCTCGCGAATATAACTTTTGGCTGGGAGATGCTTTTGCCTCTGGTGGTTCTGCTGGCTATGATCATAAGAAAATGGGTATTACTGCAAGAGGTGCTTGGGAATCTGTCAAGAGACATTTCAGAGAATATAATATTGATACTCAAAAGACAGATTTTACGGTGATAGGTATTGGCGACATGGCCGGAGATGTGTTTGGTAACGGTATGCTTTTATCTAAACATATTAAACTGGTTGGTGCTTTTAACCATCAACACATCTTTTTAGATCCTAACCCAGATCCAGAAGCCAGTTATAAGGAACGTTTAAGAATGTTCCAGCTGCCGCGTTCAACATGGGATGACTACAATAAGAAGCTTATTTCTAAAGGGGGTGGGATATTTTCTCGCTCTACGAAGCTCATTACTGTATCGCCAGAAGTTCGCAAATCACTTGGCTTGCAAAAAGAAAAAGTAGTTCCAAATGAATTAATACGAGCAATGTTAAAAGCGCCTGTTGATTTGCTTTGGAATGGTGGTATTGGTACCTATGTGAAAGCATCCTATCAACACAACAGTGAAGTGGGTGATAGAGCAAATGATTCGCTTCGAGTTAACGGCGATGAACTAAGATGTAAAGTCGTTGGTGAGGGGGGGAATTTAGGATTCACACAATTAGGTCGTGTTGAATATGCATTGACAGGTGGAAAGATCAACACTGACGCAATTGATAATTCAGGTGGTGTGGATTGTTCTGATCATGAAGTAAATATCAAAATCTTATTAAATGGTATTATTTCTCAAGGAGATATGACTGAGAAGCAGCGCAATGAATTGTTAGCAGAGATGACAGAGGAAGTTGCAGAGTTAGTTCTGGATAACAATCGTTTTCAAACAGAAGCATTAAGTATTGCTGAGTTTAGATCTGAGAAAAATGTTCAAATGCATTGTCGTTTGATGGAGTATCTGGAAAAACATGCTAACTTAAGCCGTGAAATTGAATACTTGCCAAGTAACGATGTATTGCTTACAAGACAACAAACTATAAATCGTGGTGTGACACGCCCAGAATTAGCTGTTTTATTAGCCTACACTAAGACTTTACTGAAGAGTGAGATTTTAGCTTCTGATGTTCCTGAGGATGCACATATTGCAGAAGATATGGTGACAGCATTTCCTCAAATTTTAAAAACAAAATATCGAAAATACTTATTTGAGCATCGTTTGAAACGTGAGCTCATTGCAATGCAAGTATCGAATATGATTATCAATGACATGGGCATTGGATTTTTGCATCGTCTGCAAGATGAAACGGGTGCATCTGTTCCCAGCATTGTTCGTTGCTATATGGTTTCTCGCGAAGTTTTTAAAGCGCATCAATTTAGAGAGGCAGTTGAAGCCTTGGACTTGATTGTGCCTACGCACATACAAACGCGTATGCTACATGAATTGAACCGATTAGTAAGACGAGGGGCTCGCTGGTTCTTAAGGCATCAAGTCGGTGATATGAATGTACAAGAGGCGATTGATCAATTTAAACCTAAAGTACAAACTGTGCGCGAAAGCTTGCGTCATACCTTACATGGACATGCGGAAGAATATATTCGTGAATATGCCAATGAGTTGATAAAAGATAGCGTTCCAGAAGAGATTGCATTTGCTGCTGCACAAATGAGCGCAATGTTCTCTGCTTTAGATATTGTTGATGCTGCGATGCATTATAAGTTACCTGTGGAATCTGTCATTATTACCTATTATGCCGTTGGTTCTCGCTTGGAGTTAGGTTGGTTTAGAGAGCAAGTAAAACGCCATCAAGTATCCAGTCATTGGGATGCATTAGCCAGAGCGGCAATTCGAGACGATTTGGATAGACAGCAAAGAATCATTACAGTCGCAATCATGTTGATGCATGGTAATGTAGATGATGTAGATGCCAAAATTGATGCGTGGATTACACATCACAAGGTGTTTGCGGATAGATGGCGTCTTATGATTTCTGATCTAAAATCTATTACGAACAGAGATTTCACGATGTTCTCCGTTGCATTGCGTGAATTAATGGAATTAGCACATATTAGCACTTTGGAATGTCAGCGTTTACAAGCGAATAAGGATACAGCTGTTTAATGTTTTTTGCCTATCCTTTATTAAGACCGCTGTTATTTCAATTACCGCCAGAAACTGCCCACCACTTAAGCTTTCAGTTATTGAAAGGCTTAGCGTGGTGGCCAGCCACTCTTTGTTCTTCAGAACAAAAAACAAAATTAGAGAAAAAAATGATGGGGTTAGAAGTACGCAACCTCTTAGGTTTAGCTGCTGGTCTTGATAAAAATGGTGAGTTATTAAAGGTATGGGATAAGCTCGGGTTTGGATTTATTGAGGTAGGTACGGTAACGCCCTTAGCACAAATGGGCAATCCTAAGCCGCGTTTGTTTCGTTTGGTGCAAGATACAGCATTGATTAATCGCTTAGGTTTTAATAATCTTGGGGTTGATACATTAGTAGAGAATATTAGGAGCTACCAAGGACAAGCGCTTTTAGGTGTGAATATTGGTAAAAACAAAGATACTCCCAATGAAAAAGCAGATGAGGATTATTTAACCTGTTTTCATAAGGTAGCACCTTACGCAGATTATATTACCATTAATATATCTTCTCCCAATACGCCTGGCTTAAGAGAATTACAAAAAGCAGATTATTTGAATACTTTGTTACACAAACTCAAAGAAGCACAATCTAAATATAGTTCCACAAAAAAACCTTTACCCATTTGTGTCAAAATTGCACCTGATATAGAAATAAATGATTTAGAAGCAATGTTAGATTCATTTTTGACCTATGAAATTGAAGGTGTTATTGCAACAAATACAACGATTGCGAGAAATCTGAATCTTCAAGACAGCCTGCAGAATGAGCAAGGCGGTTTAAGTGGTGCACCCTTGTTTGAGAAATCGAATCAGATCTTAAGTCATATCAAAGCAACTGTTGGTAAGCGCATGACCTTGATAGGCGTGGGAGGTATAACGGACGGTGCAACGGCTGTTAAAAAGCTTGGTTCGGGTGCTGATTTCTTACAAATATATACGGGTCTTATTTATAAAGGACCCGCCCTGATTAAAGAAATCTTGAGCCAAGTTTCTCATAAAGAATCTTAACCGTATTGTATTATAAAACGTGTAACGTTTCTTTTCATATCTACAAGAGTCGATACATCCTTTGTTTTCTTATACCTAGAGCCAATACGCTCTTTATGAACCAGTTTGATGCATTTGAATCGGTATCTTAGTTTTGAAAATGCTAGGTTTTGTTGTGCATTGTCCTTTAGGCTTTGACTTTGTCCGTACAGGCTTTAAAAGTCTATCGATGGTAGAGCGGCTAATCGATAACAATTTTTCCTTAACTTCATTTTCCAGAGCTCCATGCCTATCTTCATAGCTTGGTAACCAAGCTGGTATCATCGCCTTCAGTTTTAAGCTACAAGGTTGATCTGCAGCAAACCATATCCTTTTTAAAATATCTAAAATGTGACTCTCTTGATACACAGGTTTAGGACCAGAACGCTTTCTTTTTGTTGCAAGACCACGATTTAATATTCTGATGGCATATTTTCTGTTGTACTTACAAACAGCGCAAAATTCATCCAGTATTTTTGTTTTAATTACACGACTAGCAGATGGATACCTGCTTAAAATAGCAATTAAATACGATTTCCTTTCAAATGCCCCCATATTTCACCTCCCGGTTACTTTAAATATTAGGCAACGACCGTTTATTTTCCTTTTTCGGTTACCTTTGATATGAGCCAATTCGCGTACCGTATTGCCTCATAGCAAAACCTAACCCAAGGGGTCGTTCGTTGCCTCATAACTAAAGTAACCGAGAACATTTAATTCAAAGACTTTTATTTTGTTAAAAGCAGATAAAAAACAAACAGTAAGCTCGAGGCCGTTGCTGAATAGATATGCAATATTCATCTTTCTTCTCCTTAGAGTCGTTGCCTCACATTTGAACTAACTTTTATGTGCTTAAATATTTCAACCAATTTTGTTTCTATTATTTTCTTAAGTGTAAACGGATTAAGGGTTGCATGAATAGCCTGTAGTTTTTCTTTTGTGGTATCTGCAACAGAATCTGACTCTAATACCCGCTCATAAGGCGTTTTTGCAGGTTCATATTGTTTCTTGTATTTAGCGCCAATACGCTCTTTGCTTTTTAGCTTCATCGATGGCATGAAGTGATTTTGAAGCAGGCTCCATTCGTTTCGGTATAAATCATTCATCAAAACAACCGTTTTCTTTTTGTCTAGCCTGTCATACCCAAATAGGTTTCGCACATGCGTCCAATTTTTCTGTTCTACATGAGCATTATCATTCTTTTTATAGGGGCGTGAACGTGTAAACTGAACAGGCTTTTCTCTTTTAGTAAAATAATCATGTAATGCATGATTAATAAACTCACCGCCGTTATCACAATCAAACCCTAAAACCTCAAAGGGTAAAACCTTTTCTATATCACTGATACGTTCATAAACAAGGCCACCTTCTTTATTCCACATGGCTCGATTTTCTGTCCAACCTGTAAAAATATCTGTAACGGTTAGACTCCAAGCAAAACGACCAGCAACACTATCGCCACAGTGCGCAACAGTGTCTGCTTCCACATAACCTGGCCGTGTTATATCCCAATGACTAAATTGTATTTGTATATGAGATGCCAGGTTTGGTTGCACAGCGTCCTTTAAGTTTGTTTGTCGCTCGTATAGGCTTTAGTAAGCGATCGATAGTAGCAGGGCTAATTGATAATAGCCGGTGCCTTATTTCAGGTGCTAGAGAGCCATAGGTTGACTCATAGCTTGGCAGCCAGAGTTTAATGATGGGTTTTAGCCTTTTGCCACAGGGTTGGTCGGCGGTAAACCAAATCTGCTTTAATGGCTCTAAGAGGGCGGGTTTATCATACACTGGTTTTAATCCCGCTCTCTTTTTTTCCTTAACTGGTTTCTTCTTTAGTAGCTGAATCGCATATTTTCTATTGTATCCACATACAGCACAAAACTCATTGAGTATTGCACTCTTTTTTGACCTATCAGCATTCACGTATCGCAACAAAATCGCTTGAAGATAGCTCTTTTTTTCTTGATACCCCATATGTGTAACCTCCCGTTCCCTGGTTACTTTTAATATGAGGCAACGAAGCCTACTTTGCGTTCATAGAGTTAGATTTAATTTGAGGCAATTCGCGTACGAACTAGAGCAATTCGAACTTTGAACTAAATCTATTTTTTTTTGTCTTAAAAGTTAACAGATAAGATGAGGATTAGATCATGGTCAATAAAGTTATGGCGTATTCCGCATATATACGTGCATTTAATCACCTTATTAATGGTAATGAAAAAAAAGCTAGAGTAGAGCTCGGTAAATTAAAAGAAACCTGGGGAAAAACAGGCATAAACATTGATATAGATGAGTCTATTCAAAAAATGAATGCAGAAATTAAGCGGCTTAATGAGAAAGGCCTTATAGAATCTTCATTACCAATCTCTAGAAATGAATTAGCAAGTAATCCTTATGTTGATAATGAATATCAGTCCACCAGGCGTAGTAAATCTGTAAAAAGAGAAGTGAGCGGAATGCCAAGATCGCAAAGCGCACCCGACTTACACAATTTAGCTCATGATGATCTCAATTTTGAGTTTGATAAGGACACTAAACTTGGCAGTGGTACCTTGTCATTTAATGATTATACGGATAGTGATATATACGAAGGAGCGACTAAATTACCTGTTTCAGAAATAGAAAGTGGGAATATTACTATTAGTTATAATAATGTTGCTTTCGGTGGCTATGCGCCTAATTTACGGATTGATTTCCGAGCTAAACTTTCATTAATGCACAATAGTGAAGAGAGAGTAGCTGCACTAGATAATTATTTGAATTTAAAAGGAATTATTATCCAGAATAGTCAAGATTTAACGCCTGTAGATTTTGTAAAACAAATCGCAGGGCATATTAATAACGATAATAGTTTGTCTCTAGAAGAGAAAGAAGCCAATTTGGAAGAAATAACAAGAAGAATTACACAAATGATGCTAAATGAAACAGATGTTTCAAATGACTATATGTTGAGTACCAATGAAAAAATTAGAGGTAGAAATTATGGACACGTTGGATCAGCAGGTGGATTAATAAACTCTTTATTTTCCAATGTGGTAATGCATGATAATAAGAATATGCATGGCACTATATCAACAAATGCTTTAATAAAAGCTGGAACAGCGGATTGTCGTGCTACTAATGCTACTTATGCTTCGCTTCTTAACGTTGGTTATGAAGTTATTGCTTCGGATAAACAAGCAAAAATATTGTATACAAAGATGGCGCATGGAACGAACAAAGATGACTTTGCAAACTGTAGTCCCGAAGATCATAATGTTGTTGTTGTAAAAGATAAAAATGATAAGGTAACTGTTTTAGATGCTTATTTCGAGCATGTAAATGGCACATCACTCCGAGATGCAATAAGAGGGACTGTATCAGAAGGCTCATTGAAAAAAGATGAAAATGAAGTAGGTGGTTCAAGAACGTGGGCTTTCCAAATTCCTGGTGCTCCTCCGTACCCAAGTCAACAACAAATTAAAGCAAACTCGGTTGTGTTAAATACCGCTTCGTCTATCGTACCTCGTCCTCTTGAGCCAGTTGCAACAGATGAAAATATAGATCCGAACAAAATAAATGCTCAACAAACGAAAAGACAGGTGTATCTTCCTGAGTTTAAACAGAGTCATTCAGGCCAGCTCCGAAAAGCTGCGCCTTTGGTTGAAGTGGCACCCGAAAAAACTAATGAAAAAACAATGCGTCTTAAAAAACAATAGAAAATTGAACATTAAAAATTTTCTAATTAGGTGGATTCCAGATAATAAGTGGCAACATGCTATTTTCTTTATCTGTCCACAGTAAAGAGCTTTTCGCTTTCTGGGATAAACTGATTGAGTGATCGACTTTATAGAGCCAAGGCGCTAATTCAGGATCGCGAGACAGCAATGCCCAGGTAGAGGGTAATGTACCTTTTTTAAGCTCTCCAGCTGTTTCTACCCAGAAATGCCAGAGTGATTTGTGTTGCGCGAGCGCTTGAGTGATTGGCTTTAGATCAATAAATTTATTTGAAGTATGAAAGGCAATGATGCCATTGGGCTTTAAATGTTGTCGATATAGTTCTAGTGCTTCCACAGTGATTAAATGAAAAGGAATGGAGTCGCCGTTAAAAGCATCAAGGGCAATCAAATCATATTGTTGTGATCCAAGTTGATTTAATATTTCCTGCATTTCAATTCGGCCATCACCTAAATAAAAATTTGTTTTGACTTTTGCATTTTGAATGAAACTAAAATAAGTTTGGCTAATGGATAGCATTTTAGAGTCTATTTCATAGAAATCTATCTGGTCTTTGCTATTACACAGCGCTGCAATAGTACCCGTGCCTAAGCCTACAACAGCTATCTTTAAAGAAGGGGTGCGTTTTCTTAAAAAATGAATGGAATAACCTATACCAGATTTTTTGCCATAATAGGTGGTCGCGATATTTTTATGGAAAGGAGCTAGAAATTGTTTACCATGTATGATTGGCCCATGTACTAAGCGCCTATGGTTATTATCTGGGTGCGTTACAGAATGGACATCTTCTACCCTGATGATACCATAAGCACTTCTGGTTTTTGTTATGAGATGAATATGATTGTTAAACATAGGTTCCAGATGCACTAATCCAAAAGCGCATAGGCTAAGCACGCTACATGATATAGCAAATAAATCCCATTTATGCTGTGTTGTAGCGTATTGCTTATATAATATATATGTACTGATACCAGCAATTATAATAAAGGGAATATAGAAATCCCATAAATCATTAAAGAGCCAATAGCCGCCCAGTGTGACGAAGAGTCCGCCCAGCACACCACCGAGTGACATGATTAAATAAAATAAGGTTAAGTATTGTGTACTTGGTTTGCGTTGAATTAATTCTCCATGGCACAGCATACATACAGAATAGAGTAAAGCTAGAACAACAGTGACTCCATTTAAGAAGTTATTTACAATTGCATTACTGTGTATAGACCATGCTAATAATAAAATCCATATCCCAATAGAGAGCGCCCAGAAGTTTCGGTTATATTGCTTAGGCTTAGCAAAAGTCACTATAAAAGTTACTAAATAGAGTGAGAGTGGCAATATCCAAATAAGAGGCATGTTAATAATATTTTGTAAGATAAAATTAGTGCTGGCCAACATAAAAGCACTGCTGAGTGTGGTAAGCCCCAGCCATAGTAATATAGTTTTATGATTCGGTGCAGCAGTGATTGTGTCTATTTTTTCAACGTATTTAGATTTTAGTCCAAGTAAGGGTAGGGCAGATAAGGTGCACAAAGCAGCAAAGATAAAGTATAAGATATTCCAACCCGCTATTTGTTGATCTAATCTTAGCCACCATTCCAGAGCAAAAGGAAAGCAAAATAAACCTAAGAGAGAACCTGCATTTGAAATAGAATAAAAATAATAAGGAAAATCAGTTCTTTTTATCTGACAGTACCAACTTTGCAATAAGGGACTTGTCGAAGAAAGTAGGGCAAATGGCAGCAAAATTTTGATCGTGAGTAATTGCATTAATATGAGAGGTGGCCACTGTTGAGAATCGGTCAGTGAACTTGGTAAAGTATTATCGATGAAATAAAAAGACAGTGCCAACATGCAGCAATGTACAATAACTTGAAGTTTGAAGCTTTGTTTAGAAAGCAAATAGGCATAAGTGTAACCGAGTAATAAGCCACCTTGAAAAAACAGCATACACACTACCCAAACAAAGACAGAGCCACCAAAAGAGGGAAGTAGACTTTTGGCCAAGACGGGTTGGATAATAAAAATTAAAAAAGCACTTAAGAAGGTTGTGCAAGCGTAGATTATTTTATTCATACATAGCTTAACAATCAGCTGTTTCTAAAACGTTTTTTTCTTCTTCAATTTCTTCAAGTGCATTGGGAGAATTGGAAAAATCATGCTGCGCAATAAAATTATCAGGATTTTCTACAACTTTAGGGCATGAGCGAAAGGCATCAGGTTGCGTAATCTCGCGAGTTTGAAGGGTTTGAAAGATTCTTAAAAATTCAGTCGTGATTTTGTGTTTTTTAGCAAAGTGAATCATAGGTAGCGCACTATCATGTGATTCTCGGATCACGACGCTTGAGGTTAAATAGGTTGGTATGATGGGTAAGCCTTCATTGATAAGTTCATCGACTAATTTTTTGGGTAAGCTTGCTTGTGGCATAAATTGATTGACAATAACGCCTTCAACACGTAAATGTTTATTGTATTTCTCTCTAATATCTGTCACACCTTTAAAGAGATGGTAGATGGCATTACGAGAGAATAAATCGCAATCAAAGGGAATAAGGCAGGTATCCGTTGCAATTAAGGCAGACTGAGTAAAAATATTCATGGCTGGCGGAGTGTCCATAAAAATATTATCAAAGTGGCCACATTGATCGAGTAGATTTCTTAATTTATACATCTTGTGTCGTGTATCCAGCTTTGTCATTAAAAATTCAAGTTCATGACAGCTTGGTAATATGTATAAATTCTTAAAAGGCGTTGCGTGTATATAATTTTGTGCCTGAGATGAGCTAAAGTTGAAATTTAAGATTTCATTAAAATAGTCCGCTAAGGTTGGCTTACAGAGATTGGCTTTGTTGCCTAAGAGATATTGCGTTGAATTTGCTTGTGGATCTAGGTCGACAACGAGTGTTTTTAGCCCTTTTTCGGCGCTGATAGCAGCAAGATTGCAGGTGATTGTCGATTTTCCTACACCGCCTTTTTGGTTAAAAATGACCCTACGCATTCCTTGTCTCCACGCTTATTTTATAAGTGAGTTAGTTAATTGTTTATGACTGTCTGGTATAACCAACTAAAATGGTATAGTATCACATGATTTACTCAATTTTAGTTTTAACCACTTAAAAACATATGCCTACTTTTGAAAAAACCATACTTGAAGCCAAGTCTAATCGCAAGGCCTTAACCCAGGTCGACATCCACTTTGCAGGGGATTCGGGTGACGGTATGCAAGTATTAGGCATGCGTTTTAGCGAAGCCAGCTCTATTGCTGGAAATGATCTTCGAACCTTTCCTGATTATCCTGCAGAAATACGTGCACCACAAGGGACACTTGCAGGTGTCTCAGGCTTTCAGATTAGTTTTTCTTCGCATTCCATTTATACACAAGGCGATCAATTTGATGTATTGGTGGCAATGAATCCTGCTGCATTTACGGTAACCATAGGTGCTTTGAAGAAGGGAGGCATTTTACTGGTTGATGAAGATAAATTTGTTAAAAAAGAATATGAGAAAATTGGTTTTAGTGAAAATCCATTGCTGGCACCTGAAATGCAGCAATTTCGTATCATTGCGATACCTTTGACGCAATTGACACTCAAAAGTGTGGAAAATATAGATTTATCTCGCTCCAAAGCAAGAAAATGCAAAAATATGTTTGTATTGGGTTTATTGTTTTGGCTATACAATCGACCATTAGAGCCGACTAAAAATTGGATTCAACACAGATTTAAAAGTGAACCTGATCTGTTGGCTGCCAATATACAAGCCTTAAGAGCTGGTTATAACTATGCAATAACGACTGAGCTTTTTACAGAGTATTACTCCGTTGAAAAGGCAGAACTTGCCAAAGGTAAATACAGACAAGTAACAGGTAATCAAGCTATTGTGCTGGGATGCCTTGCTGTAGCAGATGAGAATCAACAGTCACTCTTTATGAGTGGTTATCCTATTACACCTGCTTCCGATATTTTGCATGAGATGGCACGATATCCTCATATGGGTGTAAAAACTTTCCAAGCAGAAGATGAAATAGCGGCAGTGGGTGCAGCACTTGGGGCTGCATTTGCGGGTGAACTGGCTTTAACGGCAACCAGTGGTCCAGGGCTTGATTTGATGGGTGAAACCCTTGGCTTGGCAGTGATGGTTGAGTTGCCTTTGGTGGTTATTGATGTACAGCGTGCAGGACCTTCAACAGGGATGCCAACCAAAGTAGAGCAATCAGATTTATTTTTAGCATTATATGGCCGACATGGCGAGTGTCCTGTGCCGGTATTGGCAGCAAAATCAGCCGGTGATTGTTTTGATATGGTGCGATTGGCCTTTAAAATCGCAGTAAAGTATATGACACCCGTTATACTATTATCCGATGCGTATATTGCAAATTGTGCTGAGCCTTGGAAAATTCCTAGCAGTGAGCAGTTAGAGGCTGATACATTAGAAATTCACTACCATCAAGAGAGTGAGAATTTTGCTCCGTATAAAAGAGTATTAGACACTTTGGCAAGAAATTGGGCGATTCCTGGTACACCTGGTCTTGAGCATCGTATTGGCGGACTTGAGAAGAAAGATGTTACGGGTGAAATTAGTTACAGTGCGCAAAATCATGAGCAAATGGTTCGTTTAAGAAGAGAAAAAATAAAACGCGTACAAACTTTATTACCTTCCTTAGAATTAATTGGGGAAGACAGTGGTGATGTGCTTGTTATAGGTTGGGGTAGTACCTATGGTGTGACATTGACAGCTGTACAACAATTGCAACGGCAAGGCCATTCTATTAGCTATGTATCTTTATTGTCTCTGTATCCTTTTCAAGAAGCGTTGGAAGGGTATTTGAAGCAATTTAAGCATATTTTTGTTGTTGAATTAAATGATGGACAAGTCTGCCAACTTATTCGTGCACAATTCTTAGTACCTGCAGTCTCTATTTCAAAAATTCAAGGTAAGCCTTTTCTGGTTCAAGAATTAGTAGATAGATTATCTCAATTCTTTGCGCCAGCATTGTCTTAGTGGGTTATTATTATGCAAAATGAAAAAAAGCTACATCTTCAAAAGCCAATGCTCAACCCACAAGATTTTGCGAGTAACCAAGAGGTGCGGTGGTGTCCGGGCTGTGGTGACTACGCTATTTTAAAAGCAGTGCAACGTGTGCTTTCTCAATTGGATACACCTAAAGAAAATTTTGTATTTGTGTCTGGTATTGGTTGCGCCAGTCGTTTTCCTTATTATTTAAGCACCTATGGATTTCATACTATTCATGGTCGTGCACCTTGTATTGCGACAGGTATAAAATTGGCCAAACCTGAATTGCAAGTTTGGCTTGTGACAGGTGATGGCGATGGTTTGAGTATTGGGGCTAATCATCTAATCCACCTCATGCGCCGCAACGTAAATGTAAAGGTTTTATTATTTAATAACCAAATTTATGGCCTAACCAAAGGTCAATATTCGCCAACTTCCGAAGTAGGTCTTAAAACCAAGTCTTCGCCTTTTGGGGCAATTGAGTCTCCTTTAAATCCTATTATGGTTGCTTTGGCAGCACAATGCAGTTTTGTGGCACGTGGCATTGATATAGATGCTGTGGGGTTGCCAGATATTATGATAAAAGCAGCGAAGCATCAGGGCACAAGCTTTATTGAAATCTATCAAAATTGCCATGTTTTTAATGATGGTGCTTTTGATAGTATCAGAGACAAAGGTGCAAGAGACGCAAATACCATCACCTTAATACCAGGCCAGCCCTTATTATTTGGCAAAGATAGTAAACGTGGATTAATTGTGCACCCACATGGCATAGAAGTGAAAGAAATTGAATCTCAACAAGATTTAGAAAGTATTACAGTGTATGAGTCCAATTTGGCTATGGCGGTGCAATTAGCGTCAATCAAAGATCCCAATGTCCCTGTCCCCATCGGCATTTTTTATCAAGAAGAAAGACCTACTTTCGATGGTCAAATACAAAATCATATTGATAAAGCAAAACAAGACAAAAAAATATCGTTAGAAGAGGTATTAAATCACGGTCATACTTGGGAAATTTAAATAGCCTTCGTAATTGAATGAACCTTGTATAGAGCCATTGTAGGGGACGACCATTGTGTCGTCCCGAATCTGAACTGGAAATTTGGGACGACACAATGGTCGTCCCCTACAATAAGAATTATTTTAATTCGCTAAACATTATAAATCCGACAGGTCACTTCATTCCCTTGATTATTATAATCCACTTCATCAAAAGCATATTGCCTAGCAATCATAATACCTCGACCATTGTAGTTGAGCGTATTGTGATGAGATAAAAAATCTTTCCAATTAAAGCCTTTTCCATTATCTTTAATAAAGATAGTGATGGCATCAAGTGTTTTTTCAAAAATAACCTTAACTTTTTTGTTACGATTTTCAGTTAAAAAGAGTTTTTCATGTACCGTGTTGAGCCACTTGTTCTTCGTGAGTATGTTTTTTTTCTCTTCATAAGTAATGCCTAAATTTCCATGTTCAATGGCATTCATAAATAATTCATTTAATCCTGCCTCAGCCTTCAGTGGATTGGGGCATAAGTTTGATATAAATTGTGCGGTGTTTCGACCTTCTTCAAAGGTCTGAAAGCTGAAATATTTTAATTGAATAATACCTTTAGAGATTGCCTCGTAGATAGGAATAAGTTGTTCATACTGAGAAAGATCTTTTTCCTGTAAGGAAGATTTTTGAAGGTGAATCATATGAAACAATCCTCTAGTTTTTCCCTGAAATAGGTTGCATATAAGTGCTCAGTTTTTCTGGATGTCCGAGTAATTCATGGTAAATGCTTGTAGATGTCATTATGTTTTTAACGTAATCTCTGGTTTCTGCATAAGGTATATTTTCAATCCATATGTCAGCATCCATTGTATGATTTGGCATCCATCTTTTTATTCTGCCGGGGCCAGCATTGTAAGAGGCAGTTGCGAGTATGGGGTGTTTATTGTATTTGTCATTCAGATATTTTAAATAGGTTGCACCCAGTTCAATATTCTTCTCTGGTAAAAATAACTGTTGCGAAGAAAGAATATTAATATTGTGTTTCTCTGCTATATACGTTGCTGTTGCGGGCATGAGTTGCATGAGTCCTCTTGCGCCAACAGGCGATATTGCGTTGTGAAAAAAAGCGCTTTCCTGGCGTGTTAACGCAAATATCCATGCTGGATCTAAATCAAACTTTTGTGCGTAATATAAAATAGGTTTTTGATGTGCAAGTGGAAATCGTAATGAAATATCGTCCTTATATTCAGATTTAGTCAGTGCAAGGATACTTAGGTCATACCAACCTTTAGTAAAAGCCAAATGTGCTAAATGCAAGAGCTGCAAATCAGGCGTATTTTTTGTAAGCTGATACCACTCGACACGCGCAATACGTGTTCTATCCAGTGCCAGCAATTCTTCTACACGTTGCACGGTTTGAAGACGTTTCAGGCTTTCCAGCGTGCTCGTAGAAACATTGAATTTATGGTTATTTAAAGTAAGGCGTTGAGCTAGTTTTAAACTGGATAAGAATCCATAATAACCTCTGTAAGTAGCAACCTCTTGATAAATAGCTTTTGCGCTTTCACTCGATCCTAATGATTCCATAGCTCTTGCTTGCCAGTAGCGCCAAATATGTTTTGATTTTTCTGCTTCTGGTAAAGCACGGATCCATTTTAAGGTATCTGACCATTTTCCTTCAAATAAGCTGAGTCGAATACGCCATTCTTTTGCAACCGTGTCCAGTTTTTCTTCAGGGAGGCGGCTGATATATGCATAGGCGGTGTTTGTTTTCTGATGTGAAAGAAATACACCAATGTCTCTTTTTATTCTTTGGCTTTGTTCTTTGGAAAATGGATAATTTCGTTCATGTGCATTCCACCATTCTAACGCCTTTGCTGGATTCTTTCTGGCCAATGTTTGTAGTGCGGTGGTTAGGACTTCTGTCTTAATATTTTCTGGAAAAAAAGCTGCTTTAAGCTTCTTTTGATCAAAAATATTTTCTGGAGCATGGACAAATATCATCCATTTATCTGCCCATCTTTTTTCAGTAGGCGGTAAGGATGATACTAAAAATTCAGCTAATTTATAATTTTGTCTGGCGAGAGCTAACTTTATACGTTCTATTGTGTCTTTGGTGGTTAAAATACCTTTTGTTTTGAGAATAGTAAAAAGAATATTGCAATTATTGGGTTGAGAGTGACCTACGAACCAGAGTGCTTCAATTTTAGTGAGAATATAAGAATCATTTCGCGTTTGGTAAAGGCTGTGTAAATAATAACATTCATCTTCAGTTGTTTTGAGATTCTTTCCATCTTGATAAAGTTTAATGACATTATCCCAGTTTTTGCTTTCTGATTGTTGTCTTGCCCAAGCTGTTTTCAATGTATCTCGAAAAGGAAAATCAGGGTTTGCTCTTTCAAACTGCAAAATTTCTTCATAGGTGATAGATGGTTTTTGGCGGGTTTGGATTTTCTGTTTAAGTTCTTTGTAAATAAGGTAAGGGTAAAGTGGATACAAGATAAGTTTGGGTTTGAGTCGCTCGTATTCTTGCCATTTATTCTCAGTTATAAGTGTTTCTGCTTTTATAAAATTTTGACGCATTGAAGTGATATCTTGCGCACTACCATGTGCACAGGACATTGAAAATATCAGCAATAAAATAAAGTTGACCGATAAACTCAGTTTGTTTGCCATAGTAGTTTTTTTATAAATAATTAATGTTATTAATAAGGTGATAACATATCTGTTATATCGAATGCCAATCAATAAATATACAGTTATCCTCTCTTGTTATAGTAAGCATAGGATATGAAGTATGCTTCTTCCATCAATGAGATTTTGCAGTTTTATAATCCTAATTTTTTGTAGTATCTGTTATTATTATCAAAGTTTGTAAATAACTAAGTGCAGTAAAGAATTATGATACTTTTAATTGATAACTATGACTCATTTGTATACAACTTAGCTCGATATGTTGTGGAGCTGGGGTTTGAGATGTTAGTAAAACGTTGTGATGAAATCAGTATTGAAGAAATCAAAGCATTGCCTATCAGTCATCTTATATTGTCGCCTGGGCCAGGTGAGCCAAAATCAGCGGGTATTTCGATGAGTTGTGTATCTTGCTTCTCTGGAGTAATGCCTATTTTAGGAGTATGTCTAGGCCATCAAGCGATTGCAGAAGCATTTGGTGGTGAGGTTATACGTGCACCAAAGCCTGTGCACGGCAAGTCTGATGTTATTTTTCATAAAGAAAGCGGTATTTTTGATGGCATACCGAATCCTTTGACGGTAGGGCGATATCATTCCTTAGTTGTTTCTGAGCAATTGCCAGATTGTTTGGAAGTGATTGCAAGTAATGCAGAAGGCTTGATCATGGCGATACAACATAAACAACACCCAGTGATTGGCGTGCAATTTCATCCAGAATCTATTTTGACTCAAGAAGGTAAGAAGATACTACAGAATTTTTTAAGTCTTTAAAAATGAACGAAGTGAATGATTTTTCTCTTGAAGTTAAAGGAAGAGACTTAACTAGTAGATGGATTTTTTTAAATCTTTATTTTGGAAATCCCCCGCCGCAGACGGCTGCCCCCTTTGATTACAAAGTGGGCGTAGGGTGCTTCGCACCAAAACACATACTTGTATATGAGAAAATGATTCGTTGCACTCATCAGTATTTTATTAAGATCGTAATAATGTACTAGCCAGCACAGTCACCATTGAATAACAAAGCAATATAAAAATTTTGGTTGGAGCATTCAGATATTGTCTTAATTTGGTTTGCGATATCGTAGGAATTAAATTACTATTAAAATAAGGCTTGAAAAATCCGATATGGAGCGTCTATGGCTAAAGTAAATACAGTAGCTAAAGTAGAGGATTGGATGGATTCGGATGTGCGAGACAAGTTGTACCGTGATTACGCAAATGCAGTTGAAGCCTATGTCAAAGAACCCACTGTGAATAACTGGGAAAAAAAAGAAAAGGCGTTTGAAACTTACAACGCCTTAATTGAAAATTTTCGAGACCTTTCTTAAATAGAGGCTGTTCTAATAACGCCAACACCAATTCCTTCGATACTTACAGGTTGTACTGTCGTATTGACGAAAATGGGAGAATAATCTGGGTGCTCAGCTCTTAGTTCAATTTGATCACCATGGCGAAAATAACGTCTTACCACAGTTTTATTATTTACTCTTACAACAACAATTTTTCCATTCTCAGCTTTATCTGTTGCATGCACTGCTAAAAGATCACCGTCTTTTATGCCTGCAGCGGTTAAGCTTAAGCCATGAATTTTAAGTAAGAAATCAGGTTTTGGTGTGAAATACTCATTTTGGATTCTCATTCGGGCTTCAATATTCTGTTCAGAGAATAATGGGCCATCAGAAGTAGGGTTTCCAATAATGGGTAAACCAATACCAAATTCCTTGGCTAACTGTATTCCTCTAGAAGTGCCAGGTGCTAAAGAAATCGCACCTTTACGTGCTAGAGCTTTTAAATGATCCTCTGCCGCATTGACTGAGCGAAATCCCAATGTTTTGGCAATTTCTGCACGCGTTGGAGGCGCACCTGTTTGCTCTATATGATTCCTTATTACTTGTAACACTTCAGACTGACGACGTGTCAATGAGATTGCTTGTGTAGATGAGCTTGTAGGCATAGCGTTTTTTTCCTGTTTAAAGGCACAGATTTAGTATAGCTTCCCTAAAAGGGGTTCGCCAATCCGCTTTACTACCTGATGAAACCCTTTTACTCTTCGTACTTGTGTTTTATGCTTTGTTGCCTGCGCACACTCGCGCTCCTCATTTACCAACTGTAAACTCCGGTCGCTCGTTGCTTGGCGCCTCGCCTAAAACCCAATTACTGCGAGTAATTCCTTGTACTTGTGTTTTATGCTTTGTTGCCTGCGCACACTCGCGCTCCTCATTTACCAACTGTAAACTCCGGTCGCTCGTTGCTTGGCGCCTCGCCTAAAACCCAATTACTGCGAGTAATTCCTTGTACTTGTGTTTTATGCTTTGTTGCCTGCGCACACTCGCGCTCCTCATTTACCAACTGTAAACTCCGGTCGCTCGTTGCTTGGCGCCTCGCCTAAAACCCAATTACTGCGAGTAATCCCTTGTACTTGTGTTTTATACATGCTGCACTCAACACAGTGAAAGATACGGGTTTCGAAATTTCAATTTTAAATTAGTTTTTTGGCTAATTTAAGCTTGCTTATAACTAAGATATAAGAGTACTGCATACAGTGTAAGTGTGGACAAAAAGAGCTGTTCATATCAATAGAGAAAGACTAATTCTTTGTCAGAAAAAGTGCCTATTCGTTAGTAGTCGTCATCTGGTTCGAGTTCAGCCAATGGACCTGACCAGTCTTCAGGGTGTAGGGTTTCATCAGAATAACCCATATCATCGTGACTTAACTCGAAGGGGCCTGACCAGTCTTCCGGGGCGGGTATTTGTTTGAGATCAAGATCGTACCAGGTATCTAGATCTAATTCTTCGATTTCCCCAGCAAAATATTGTATTTCAACAGAATCATCATCTGAGGCAACAACCTCAAATATGTTATTAATATCATGATTTCTATACCATTTTCCAACATAAGGTTGGTGACTGTGACGCATAACCTTATCTCCCCTGATTATCAATGGTTGTGGAGCAATGGCATTGTAAAATGCACTTATTAATTAAACGATAGCACTGTATAAAGAAAAAGTCATCTGGAATAATAACTAAAAATAAACTATTGTAAATCCTAAAATGATGAAGCCACACAACTCGTTTCAGGGCTGTTCCGAAGGCATTCGTGCAAAGGAGCTAAAAGGGTTGTAAAGTAGAGCGGTCGTCTTGAGGTGCTGCGTTTAGCTATGAGACACACATTTGTTTTTCGACTTGTATAGTCTTCGCGCTTGCGAAAATGCTTGGAAAGTGAGTCTCTCATCAAAATGGAAAAAGTGAAAAAATAATAGGCTTAGGAATAGATCACACATGAGCATGCTACTATTACTCACATTAAGCATTATTTTATTAGGTTCTGTTGCCTACTTTCGATTATCACGGCTGATATGGTCACCCATACTTATTATATTGCTTGCTGATGCACAATATATTGGTAGTTTGTCATGGGGGGCAAGTCTGTTGTTATGGCCTGTCGCAATTGTTAGCCTTCTTATCGCATGGTTACCCATTGTAAGACAACAACTGATTACCAAACCTTTATTTGAATTTTTCAAAAAAAATCTTCCACCCTTAAGTGATACTGAAAAAGCTGCGATTGAATCTGGTACCGTGTGGTGGGAGGGCAAGCTTTTTCAAGGACAAGCAAATTGGCAAAAACTATGGAACATGCCAAAGCCTACCCTGACTCAAGATGAAACAGCATTTCTTAATAATGAAGTTCGCACGCTTTGTAGCATGGTGAATGATTGGGAAATTACGCATGAAAAAGCTGATCTGCCTAAGGAGGTTTGGGATTATCTGAAAAATAATAAATTTTTTGGCATGATCATTCCAAAGGAATATGGTGGGCTGGGCTTTTCTGCTCTCATGCATTCAAGTGTTATCGCTAAACTTGCCACAAAGAGTGTAAGTTTAGCAGTCACAACGATGGTACCAAACTCGCTAGGGCCTGGTGAATTATTGATTCATTATGGCACAGAAGAACAAAAGCAATATTTCTTGCCACGTTTAGCCTCGGGAAAAGAAATACCTTGCTTTGCCTTAACAGCGCCAGAAGCAGGTAGTGATGCAGGCAGCATTCCTGATCAGGGCATTGTTTGTAAGGGTACTTTTGAAGGCAAAGAAATAGTTGGTATTTCTTTGCAATTTGATAAGCGCTACATCACTTTAGCGCCCGTTGCGACCTTAGTTGGTTTAGCCTTTAAACTTTATGATCCAGAACATTTATTGAGTACGAATACCAATGTAGGGATCACTTTAGCACTCATTCCTGCTTCTCACCCAGGTGTTGAGATTGGGGCAAGACACCATCCACTGCGATTAGCTTTTATGAATGGTCCCATACGTGGTAAAGATGTATTTATACCATTAGATTGGATTATTGGTGGTGTGGCAATGGCAGGTAAGGGATGGCAAATGTTATTTGAATGTCTCTCTGTCGGTAGAGGTATTTCTCTGCCCGCTTTAAGTACAGGTACTGCAAGCTTGTCTTATGTTGCAACAGGTGCTTATGCTGCCATTCGTAAACAATTTAATTTAGCAATTGGTCAATTTGAAGGTGTAGAAGAAGCGTTGGCACGTATTGGTGGCTTTGCTTATCAGTTAGATGCCGCTAGAGTATTTACAGCACAGGCTATTGATTTGCAAGAGCGTCCTGCGGTTGCAACGAGCATTGCAAAGTATCATATGACAGAATTGTCTCGTGCAGTGAATAATGCCGCCATGGACATACATGGTGGCCGCGCCATTATGATGGGACCCTCGAACTATCTAGGTGTATCTTATCAAGCAATGCCACTGTCTATCACAGTAGAAGGTGCTAATATTTTAACGCGCAGTTTGATGATATTTGGACAAGGTGCCATACGTTGTCATCCTTATTTGAAAGATGAATTATTAGTCTTAGATGCATATAAAGACGATCAAAAGCTGGCCTTAAAACATTTTGATAAAATTTGTATCCAGCATATTGGGTATGCCATTTCAAATTTTGTAAGATCAATTACCTTGGCGTTAACGTTGGGGAAAGTAACAGAGCTCACAGCCAAGCAAGATATTAAATGCTATTTACAGAAATTAAATTGGTTAAGTGCCAGTTTGGCATGGATATCTGATATTGCGATGTTAACCTTGGGGGGCGCTTTAAAGCGAAAAGAATTATTATCGGCGCGTTTAGGCGATGTGCTAAGCCATTTATATTTAAGCTCTGCACTTTTAAAATATTATCAAGACGGTGAAAAAAGTGCTGAAGAAAGAAATCTTTTACATTGGGGCTTACAACATAACCTTTATCAATGCCAAGAAGCTTATTATGGATTGTTTGAAAACTTTCCCAATCAACTGCTTGGCAGATTAATGCGATGGGTCATTTTTCCCTATGGACGAAGGTTTTCTAAACCAAATGATGAATTATCTCATCTAGTGGCTAAAAAACTTTTGATTGAAACCCCAATTAGGCAACATTTTTCTCAATTATGCTACATTGGTGATTTAGAAGATCCTATGGGATTAATTGAAGAAACTTTTAAGCAGTTACAAATTGCTAAGCCAGTTTTAGAAAAGTTGGCTCAAGCAGTTAAAGCGGGCAATATTCATCGTTCTTTGTCATTAAGAGCACAATTACAAGCTGCGATGGCTAAAAATATTTTGACACAGCATGAAGTGAATATTGTAGAAGAGTATGAACAGCTTCGTGTAAAAGCAATAGCTGTAGATGAATTTCCATCTGACTACCCTTTAGGAAGTGAAATATGCAACAACCAAAGCAAACAACATGCGGACGAACAGTCTATATCGTAGATGGAGCACGTACGCCATTTTTAAAATTTAAAGGCGAGCCTGGACCCTTTTCAGCAGCTGATCTAGGTGTACAATCTGGGCGGGGATTATTGGCCAGACAGCCTTTTAGCGCACAGGATTTCGATCAAGTCGTTGTTGGCTGTGTTGGTCCCAGTGAAGAAGAAGCCAATATCGCAAGAATTATTGCTTTAAGACTAGGGTGTGGCAAACATATGCCTGCTTGGACTGTGCAACGAAATTGCGCATCTGGTTTGCAAGCTGTGGATTGTGCATTTCAAAGTATAGCGAGTGGTAGTGCTAATCTTGTATTGGCAGGTGGTACAGAAGCCATGAGTCGTGCCCCTCTTTTGTTTAACAAACAAATGGTGTTATGGATTTCAGCATTACAGCGCTCAAAAACAATGGGTAAGAAATTACAAGCACTTTTAAAATTCAGACCACAATATCTAGTGCCTGTTATTGCACTCTTAAAAGGCTTAACAGATCCGGTTGTCAATTTAAACATGGGACAAACCGCTGAAGAGCTTGCTTATCGCTTTCATATTACGCGCGAACAAATGGATGCCTTTGCTGTCAAAAGCCATCAGCGCACTATCGAAGCTCAGAAAAATAAAGATTTAGATGAAATTATCCCATTATATGGTAATGATGGTTCGGTTTATGAATTTGATGATGGTGCGCGTGCTGATTCCAGTATTGATAAGCTAGCAAAATTAAAGCCTGTTTTTGATAAATTTGGAAATATTACAGCCGGCAATAGCTCACAGATTACAGATGGTGCTGCATGGGTTATTTTGGCAAGTGAAGAAGCCATTAAACAATATAACTTGCCAGTATTGGCTAAAATTGTTGATATTCAGTGGGGTGCTTTAGATCCCAGTATTATGGGGTTAGGACCTGTTCATGCAATGACACCTATCTTGACTCGCCAACAGTTGAGTTTAAAAGATATTGATCATTTGGAAATCAATGAAGCATTTGCAGCTCAGGTAATCGCTTGCTTAAAAGCATGGCAAGATAAAGATTATTGTGAAAAAGAATTAGGATTAGATCATATCATGGGAGACTTTGATGAGAGTAGATTGAATCCAGAGGGTGGTGCAATTGCATTAGGGCACCCTGTAGGCGCATCGGGTGCACGATTGGTATGTCACACTGCTAAAATGCTGACAGCACGTAGCCAACAAAGAGCATTATCAAGTCTTTGCATTGGTGGGGGGCAAGGTGGTGCCATATTGATCGAACGCGTAATTGGGGTTTAACAATGGAACAAAATATGACGGGACAATACGAACATTGGAAATTAGATATTGATAACCAAGATATTGCTTGGCTTACCTTAGACAGAAGCGATAGTGCTGTAAATAGCTTGAATGAGCCAGTTTTAAGAGAATTTGATCACATTCTCAATTTGCTTGGTCAAAAAAAACAAGCCAAAGCGGTTATTATTCAATCTGGGAAAAAGACAGGTTTCATCGTTGGGGCAGATATTTCCCAGTTTAAGCAATTAAGCAGTGCGGATGAAGCGACACAGTTAATTAAAAAAGGTCAAGAGATATTTAATAAATTAGAAAATCTTCCTATTCCAACCATTGCGTTGATTTCAGGTTTCTGTTTGGGGGGAGGGTTAGAATTAGCACTTGCCTGTACTTACCGTATTGCTGAAGATTCAGGCAAAACGAAGTTGGGATTACCGGAAGTAAAATTAGGTATACATCCAGGTTGGGGCGGCACAGTGCGTTTGCCCAAACTCACAGGTGCTATGACAGCGATGGACATTATCTTAACAGGCAAGAATTTAAGACCCAAAGTTGCTAAAAAGTTAGGTGTTGTTCATGAAGCAGTGCCTAAAAGATTACTCAAACAAGCGGCGCTTGTTTATGCTTTAAATCCACCAAAGCAGTCAAAACCTTCTTTGTTTATAAAATTACAGAATGTGCAATGGGTGAGACCTATCTTAGGAAAATTATTTAGAGCGCAGCTTAAAAAGAAAATCAAAGAAAAACATTATCCAGCACCTTTTAAAGTTGTTAAGAATTGGATTAATTACAATGTTTATGCTGATAAAGCTATGCATAAAGAGGCTGAGTCTATTGGTAGTTTATTGGTTTCAGATACCTCTAAAAATTTAGTGAAAGTATTTTTCATGCAAGAAAAACTAAAAGGGCTTGCACGCGGTGTAGATTTTTCTGTGAATCATGTGCATGTTGTGGGTGCGGGCGTGATGGGCGGAGATATTGCTGCTTGGTGTGCAATAAAAGGCTTAAAGGTAACCTTGCAAGATCAATCTCCACAGTTTATTGGGGGCGCTATCAAGCGTGCTTATGATCTTGCGCAAAAAATACTCAAAGAAAAGCATTTGGTTCAAGCCGCGATGGACAGATTGAATCCTGATGTAGAAGGTTATGGTATTGCGCATGCAGATGTGATTATTGAAGCAATTACTGAAAAACTAGAAGCAAAACAAAATTTATTCAAAATGCTAGAAGAGCAAGCGAAACCAGAGGCTATTTTAGCGACCAACACTTCTACGATACCATTGGAAGAGATAAGCAGTGTTTTGAAAAAACCGGGGCGCTTAGTTGGCATACATTTCTTTAATCCCGTTTCAAAAATGCCATTGGTAGAAGTAGTTCATGGTAAAAATACAGTGCAAAGAGTCATTGAAAATGCGGTCTACTTTGTCAAAAAAATCGACAAATTACCTTTACCTGTTAAAAGCTCACCAGGATTCCTTGTAAATCGTATCTTGTTCCCTTACATGTTAGAAGCGGTTGCTTTATTAGAAGAAGGTATTTCAGGGCCTATGATTGATAAAGCGGCTGTTGATTTTGGTATGCCTATGGGACCCATTGAGCTGGCAGATACGGTTGGCTTAGATGTATGTTTAAATGCATTGGAAAAAATGTCTGGCTTCTTAGATATTAAGGTGCCGGAAAAATTAAGAGACTATGTAAAACGCGGTGATTTAGGACGCAAAACAGGCAAAGGTTTCTATCATTACAAGAATGGTAAATGTCAAAAGCCCAAAATTTCTAAATCAGAAAGCATGCCATCAGATACAACGGATCGTTTAATGTTTCGTTTATTAAATGAAGCGGTTGCTTGTCTCAGAGAAGGGATTGTTGAAAATAGCGAATTGCTAGATGCGGGCTGCATCTTTGGTTTTGGATTTGCACCTTTTAGAGGTGGTCCAATGAATTATATTCGTAACCAAGGAGAAGAGAGAATGCTGAAACAGTTGGAAGATCTAGAATCTCGTTATGGCAATCGCTTTGCAGCAGATGAAGGGTGGCAGAAAAGTGGAGCTGTTGCCTAAACGCTTCGCAGTTTAATTTTATGCTTCCGGATTGATGAGCTTTGCGAATCAATGTTCTTTCTTTGTAATCAAAGAAAGAGGCACCGGTTAGGTGCGAGAAGGATTTTTAAAATTAAGTTTAGAAAATCCATCTACTCGCTAAAGCGAGCTTCTTCCCTTGATAACAAGGGAAGAGAATTATTCACTTCGTTCATTGGCAGAAACTAATTTTACAATTATGTAGGGTGGATAAAGCGTTAAGCGTGTCCACCATTACTATAAAAATTATCTCTAATCACTGCGAAAGACAAATACGCATAGATATAAACATAGAAATTCTACTCAGTATATTTAAAAGGAGTTCAGTGTGAAATCACTTTTGGTTAGAAAAGCAGCCGTTTTAGGCGCTGGTGTCATGGGTGCTCAAATTGCTGCCCACCTTGCAAATCAAGGTATTCAAACCATTTTATTTGATTTGGCAGGCGATACAAATCAGCCAAATGCAATATCTGAAAATGCCATTAAAAGTTTAGAGAAATTAAAACCACCACCTCTAGGTGCTGCGACTGTTATACAGCGCATTATACCTGCTAATTATGATCATCACTTAGAGCTTTTAAAGCAATGTGATTTGGTGATTGAAGCAATTTCAGAAAGAATGGATTGGAAAAAAAATCTATATAAAAAAATATCTCCTTATTTAAATGATAAAGTTGTATTGGCAAGTAATACATCGGGACTTAGTATTGAACAATTAAAAGATGGTTTGCCAAAGGTATTGCAAAATCAATTTTGTGGTATTCACTTCTTCAATCCACCACGTTATATGAAGTTGGTTGAGATTATACCGCATTCATCCACCAGCCAAGATATTATTTCTCAATTAGAATCGTTTTTGGTTTCAAGATTGGGTAAAGGTGTCATTATTGCCAAAGATACTCCCAATTTTATTGGAAATCGAGTGGGTGTTTTCTCCTTATTGTCTGTTTTATACCATGCTGAATCGCTGAATATATCTCCCGATTTGGTAGATGCATTGACAGGCCCGCTGATTGGGCGCCCGAAGAGTGCGACTTTTAGAACAATGGATGTAGTGGGCTTAGATACCTTAGCGCATGTTGTTACAACGATGAGCACACAATTGGAAGCTGATCCTTGGTCTAATCGTTTTAAATTACCTAATTGGGTTCAAAGCTTAATTGAAAAAGGCGCATTGGGGCAAAAAGCTAAAGCTGGTATTTATAAAAAAGAGAAAGATGAAATTCGTGTTTTTGACGCGCATGACAAACAATATCGTAAGATTCATGCAGAATTAAGCCAAGCAGTGAAAGATTGTTTTAAAGAAAAGAGCTGGGAAACTCGATTTTCAATGATGAGCACATCGAATGATAAGCAACTCCAGTTTTTATGGAGAACTTTTAGAGATCTCTTCCATTATTGTGCATACCACTTAAAAGAAATTGCAAATACGGCGCGTGATGTCGATTTAGCAATGCGTTGGGGTTATGGTTGGGAACAAGGTCCCTTTGAGATATGGCAGTCCGCTAATTGGCATAAAATAGCTAATCAGATCAGTGCTGAAAAGCAGGATAAAGAAGCCATTGAGGCAATTCTACCTGCATGGGCAACGAAGGCTACTTTTACGGGTGCTTATCATCAAGGTCAATCCTATGATCCGCATTCTGATCAATATGAACCACGTTCAGATAATCCTGTTTATCAACGTCAGATTTTCCCAGATAGGGTTTTAACAGAAAAACACATGGATGGGGATACTTTGTATGAAAATGAAGGCGTGCGTTTGTGGACACGTGATAAAGAGATCGGTATTTTAAGTTTTAAATCTAAAAAGAATTGTATTGGAGATGAGGTTTTAATAGGCACCCAAGAAGCCATCCTGCGTGCAGAAAAAGATTTGAAGGGGCTGGTCATTTGGCAAAATAAAGAGGCAGACTTTAGTGTGGGTGCTAATCTAGTGCAAGTAAAAGAGGCACTAGAGGTGGGGCGATACGATAAGCTTGAACATGCTGTTACAGAATTTCAAAAAACAGCAATGATGCTGCGTTATGCCAGCATACCAACAGTATGTGCTTTAAAAGGCTTGGTATTGGGTGGTGGTTGTGAAATTGCAATGCATGCAACACGAAGAGTGGCTGCTTTTGAAAGCTATGTTGGATTGGTTGAAGTGAGCGTTGGTTTGTTGCCGGCAGGTGGAGGCACTAAAGAACTTGCTCGTAAAGCTTATCAAATTTCTCGTTATTGTCGATTAGATCAGCCTGTTGGCAAATTCTTTGAGCAAATCGTAAAAGCTCAAGTTTCTGCAAGTGCCAATGAAGCAAAACAATTGTGTTATTTAGAAGAGAGTGATTTTATTTGTGCAAATGAAAATGAATTACTCTTTGTTGCACTTGAGGTTGCAAAAAATTTAGCCAGCATTGGATATGCCCCCCCCGTATCAGAACCATTTGCTGTTTTAGGCAAAGCAGGTATTGCTAATATGCAGACAATGTTGGTGAATTTACGCGAAGGTGAATTTATCACGGATTACGAATACTTAATTGGTCAGCAAATTGCAAAAGTATTGTGTGGTAGCACGGTAGAATCTGGCAGCATTGTTAACGAAGATTGGATGCTCAAATTAGAGCGTGATGCGTTGTTAGAATTGTTGCATCATGATGAAACACAAGAGCGTATTAAGCATATGTTGAAAACTGGCAAACCGCTTCGCAACTAAGCTGCTAAAAAATGAATGGAGATAAAGTAATGACGCGTCAAATACAAGATGTTTACATTGTATCTGCTATTAGAACACCGATTGGCAAAGCCAAAGGCGCATTTGCCTTTACACGCCCAGATGATTTGCTGAGTGTCGTATTACACGAAATTGTTTCTTTGAATCCGCAAATTGCACCAGAAGAAATAGAAGACGTTATTGTTGGTTGTGCAATGCCTGAAGCGGAGCAGGGCATGAATGTCGCACGTATTGCCACCTTGCTCGCAGGCTTGCCTATTTGTGTCCCCGCTATGACTATTAATCGTTTTTGCTCTTCTGGCTTACAAGCCATTGCGTTAGCGCGTGACAAAATTGCATTAGGTGAAGCGGATGTGATGATTGCAGGTGGTGTTGAAAGCATGAGCATGGTGCCTATGGGCGGGCATCACTTTAGTGCAAATCCAAAATACTTTGAAAATGATGAAGAGTATGTGGCACTTTCATTTGGGATGGGGATTACCGCTGAAAATGTAGCTAAAAAATGGGAAATCAGCCGTGAAGCACAAGATGAATTTGCTTATGCTAGTCATCAAAAGGCAATCGCAGCTATTAAAAAGGGTGAATTCGTAGATCAAATAGCGGCAATTTCAACTGAAAAGGCTTTCCCCAATTTAAAAAATCAAACAAATCCTATTATTAGAGAAGATGTGCGTATTGATCAAGGTCCTCGTATGGATACTAGCCTTGAAGTTTTGTCAAAATTGCGTCCTGTGTTTGCGCAAAATGGTAGTGTAACAGCAGGTAATACTTCACAAATGAGTGATGGTGCGAGTGCATTATTATTAGTGAGTGAAAAGTATCTAACGAAGCATGATTTACAACCTTTAGCGCGTTTAATGAGCTTTTCAGTGGCGGGTGTTTTGCCAGAATATATGGGAATTGGGCCTGTTGCAGCCATTCCTAAAGCATTGAAAGCCAGTGGCCTAAGCTTGAACCAAATTGAGTGGATAGAGCTCAATGAAGCATTTGCTGCGCAAAGTTTAGCCGTGATAAAAGATTTAGACATTGATATGAATCGTGTCAATCCAGTCGGGGGAGCCATTGCGATGGGGCATCCATTAGGGGCAACAGGTGCTGTTTTGTCAACCAAGCTTATACATGGTATGCGTAAACGTAATCAGCGCTATGGTATGGTAACGATGTGTATTGGGACGGGTATGGGGGCTGCTGGTATCTTTGAAATCTTGTAGTCTTCGCACATGGCGTTTCTGGAGTGTTGTCTTCGCTCTCTCGCAATCCTCATGTACTTTTATACATTAAAATGTTTATGAGATCTTCTGATGTAGGGGCCGGCCGTTGTGCCGGCCCGTTTAAATGCGGATGAAAAAAGGGCGGGCACAGAGACCCGCCCCTACGAATGAATTGGTTCCTGTGTGGCTTGGCTGCAATTAAATTGATTGTATAGAAAAAACCATTACTGAGCTTAAATAAAATGTATGCATACCGTAGTTGATTCCAAGGGAAGATAATCATTCACTTTGTTCATTTCTTAACTGACCCACATTATGGTACAAGCATAGATCAGATTTGGTTTGTTTCTTAGCTTTTAAAGTTAGAAAGTAAACAACATCATCATAAGCAAAAGGGTATATCATTTTTCTTATGGCTCTAAGTTACCTTAAATTTCAGATAAAATTCATTTAAATTTAAGCGTCTAATCATCAAAGGCATCGTATTATTTTGTCAAAAAAAGTTTAAAAAAGATCTTGAAATTAATTTTTTTAACTCAAAGCATTCACAACAGCCTAGTAACTCGGTAAAGTAGGTTACTAGAAATACCTTTATAAGTTAAATTTCAAAATTAACGTTAACGTGCATACCTGAGGGAGTGATAACAGTGGCAAGGAAATGGGAAGCAATACCCTTTAAATCCAGAACGATTAAGTCCGGCTTAAGGATCTTAACTTCAAGTTTGGTCATTTCATGTTTATCCAGCCAAGTTTTTGCTGCTGGCTTTCAAATTCAAGAGCAAAACGCATCTCAATTAGGTTTAGCTTATAGTGGTACAGCTGCACTTGCTGAAGATGCCTCCACTGGTTTTTGGAATGCTGCAGGTTTATCACACATCAAGGGTACACAAATTGTAGGCTCTGTTGTTGGCATCCTGGGTTCTTTTGATTATGACGCTAGAAATGCAAATAGTTCTATCCCTAATGTCCCCGCTACAGGCTCAAATGATGATGCAGCAAGCCCTGTTGCAGTACCATCTTTTCACGTAGCAACGCGTTTTAGCGATCGTTGGGTGCTTGGCTTTGATGTCAACGTTCCTTTTGGTTTAACAACTGAATATGATGATGACAGTATTGCTCGTTATGTAGCAACCAAATCTAAATTGCAAGCCTGGAATTTTGGCACCAGTTTGGCCTATCAAGTATTGCCTTGCATGTCGATTGGCGCAGGTGTTGATGCTTTATGGGGCAAAGCTGACTTGCAAGCTGTAATTGGTGCGAATGGTTTAATACCAGATGGTTACCAGCATAATTCTGCAGAAGGTTGGGCTTTTGGCTTCCATGCGGGCGTTTTATGGCAAGTTATGCCTTCGACAAGACTTGGGTTAAGCTACAGATCTAAGATTAATTTACATGCAGAGGGTGATAGTGAAATTGTTTCACAACCCGCAGGTGCTCCAATTAATGTATTCAGCGTTCGTACAGTTCAAACACAAGTTGCACTGCCCGAATCTTTAATTTTCAGTTTATATCATCAGTTTAATGATGAATTTGCATTAACCAGTGATGTGCATTGGACAAACTGGAGCCGTACAGATGTTTTAGGATTACGTTTTAGTCCTCCTGTTGCGGGTGGGCCAGGTAATCAAGGTATTGATACCAATACCAACTTACTCTTCAAAGACACTATTCGTATCGCGTTGGGCTTAATTTACAATTATGATCATCATTGGAGTTTTAGAGTAGGCGGTGCCTTTGATGAATCACCTACAAGAGATGAGCATCGTATTGCAAGATTGCCAGATGAAGATCGTTGGTGGTTAGGCCTTGGTGCAGCATATACCTTGAATCCACAATGGCGCTTTGATGTTGGTTATGCGCACTTGTTCTTCAAGAATGCACACTTAGAAGACAACGGCCCTCATGCTATCAGCGGTGTTCCAATATCTGCTGCGCACTTAACCGCAGATTATAAGAGCAATGCTAATATTTTAGGTGTTCAATTTCGCTACGATTTTGTATAATTGTTGAGTTAGTAAATTACTCGATAAAAAGGGGTTATGGTTGGTGGTTATGCATTGATCATAAGTTGTTTAAGTCTGGAGTATGTGAACTAAAGATAAAGGTGAATTGTTGTTAACGAGAATCTTATCTTTTGTTCACGAAGTAATGCTCCACTGGAGAAATGGATTGTAGACGTTATGCCACGGAAAACAGATAAACGAATAAGACTTATCGAAGCTGCTAAGGTGCTCATTCATCAACAAGGCTTTAACCTGACAACCCTCGCGGATATTGCTCAGGAAGCGGATGTGCCCTTAGGCAATGTTTATTATTACTTTAAGACAAAAGAAGCCATTGGTATCGCTGTTATTGAAAAACGCGCTGCTGAATGGTCTGAAAGACTTGCTTCTTGGTCAGAAATTTCTGATCCATTAGCTCGATTAGTGTCTATGGTTCGATATGGTTTGGAAGATTTAGAAATTACAGCTCGCTTTGGTTGCCCAGTAGGTGGTTTATGCCAAGAACTTGGTAAGCAAGGTGGTGCGTTGTCTGATCTTGCAGCAAAATTATTGTATGACGTGTTGAAATGGTCTGAAGAACAGTTCAGAGCTTTGGGCGTAGAAGAACCCCGTGCAGCAAATCATGCATTGCATACTCTTTCTGGAATGCAAGGTATGTTTTTACTAACTCATACCTTTAAAGATCCTAAGATTGCACAACGTCAATGTGACGAATTACAATCTTGGTTAGAAGGTATTGCGAAACGTAAAGTTGAAATGCCTGCTGTGCGTGAAGAAGCGGTTGCTCATGCGTCATCACGTGTTATGCAAGAGGAAGCCTTTGCTGAATAATTAAAAATCAGTAATCAATCTTCAAAAAAAGCTCCTTCGGGAGCTTTTTTTTTGAAGTAATGTTTACCCAACCTCACCAGAAACAAAAAAAACAGAAAAATGCTCGACTAATTTGTTTCTAGGCTAGGCAGCAAGCGTCCGAATAACAGGAGTGTATGAATAATACATGACTGTTTTATGAGTGACGTGAAGCTAACAACGCCTAGGAACAAACTAGGGATGTGCATTAAGCTTTTTCTTTAATCGTGATATGCGTAACAGGCGATGTTTCCCAACCCATCACTTCATATTTAGCAGCATAGTCGCCATGAAACACGGGTGCTTGCGTTAAAGTTGCGGTGTTTGCATTAATATAAACTGTAGCTACAGGCTGGCCGTTTGCTTTGTTTGTAAAACTGATGCCACAGTTTTGCATATTACCACCCCAGAAGCAGCCCATAGTTACTTTTTCAAAGCCCACAGGTTTGCTGGTATTTGCTTCAATACCATATCCTGGTATACCAGCAATAGATGTGTTTAGAGCAATGGGTGTTTCATTGCTAAATACGATCTGAGACACAGGCATTGCTGCATAAGACGTGCCTGTAAGTGCTAAAGTAGCTAAAAATAACCCTGAATAAATAGCCGAATTTAATCGATTTTTACTGTTATACTGATACATCTTTGAGACTCCTTGTATTATAGAAGCATAAATATAAACAGTAATCGTAAGTTAAACAAATCACATTGATTTTGAGGCAGTACATGGTAGCACATGCGCTATTGGTTGATGTTGAGACACAAGCTCTATATCATTTCAAAGATAGTAAAATAACAAAAAAATATTTGATTTCAACTGCTAAAAATGGCGTTGGTGAAGAAATGGGGAGTGAAAAAACTCCGCGTGGATGGCATATTATCCGAGCTAAAATTGGCGATAATCAGCCGATTAACTCTGTTTTTGTAAGGCGTAGGCCCTCAGGAGAAATTTATTCACCCGACTTTTCTTCTGCTTACCCTGGCAGAGATTGGATATTGACGCGTATACTCTGGCTATCTGGTCTAGAGGTTGGCAAAAATCGATTTGGAAACTGTGACACAATGAAACGTTACATTTATATACATGGCAGTCCAGACACTAAAGTGATGGGCGTGCCCAGTTCAAAAGGATGTATCAATATGCACAATAATGACATCTTAGAATTGTATAGCGATGTGCCCGTGGGAACAACCGTACTAATAAGAGGTTAGTGATTAAATGGAAATGCAGATTGGTCCCGTGATTGCAGATGTGGCTGGGCAAACCCTCACACAAGATGATATTGAACTACTCAAGCATCCAAGCTTGGGAGGGATTATTTTATTTGCACGAAATTATGATAACCCAGAACAAGTAATGGATCTTATCAAACATATACGAATGATTCGCCCACGTTGTTTTATTACGGTTGATCAAGAAGGGGGGAGAGTACAGCGCTTTGTTACGGGATTGACCAAATTACCGCCTATGCAAAGCTTGGGACGATTGTTTGATGAGCAGCAATTGAATGCAGAATCTGTGCTGAAAGTCGTAAAACAAATTGGCCAATTAATGGCTATGGAACTCAGAAGTTTAGGGGTTGATTTAAGTTTTGCACCTGTACTTGATTTGGCAACAGATTTAAATCCTGTTGTAAAAACAAGGGCTATTCACTCTGATCCTGCAATCGTTAACTTGCTTGCAAGTCATTATGTAGATGGTATGTTGTTGGCAGGTATGCAAGCCTGTGGTAAGCATTTTCCTGGGCATGGAAAAGTTACAGCAGATTCCCATTTATCTTTGCCTGTAGATTTACGTGATTTTTCTGAGATTACAGATGACTTATTACCCTTTGCTCATTTGATTAAGCATGGGATTGCTTCGATTATGACAGGCCATTTGATATTCCCTAAAATAGAAAAATTACCTGCTACTTTCTCACCGTATTGGTTGCAAACGATATTAAGAGACAAATTGAAATTTAATGGGGCAATTATTTGTGATGATTTGAATATGGATGCCACAAAAGAGTTAGGCGATCCTGTGATGTGCGCTAAATTAGCACTCAGTGCGGGTTCAGATTATATTTTAATTTGTAATAATCGACCGCAGGCAGAAAAAATACTATCAAGCATCACGGCTTCATTTGATCCAAAAGTAGTGGAAAGAAGAGAGAGATTACTGTCTGATCCAAAGACAATGATTCCATGGGAAAAGCTGCATCAGCATACTGAATGGAAAGAAGCTAGGAATGCCTTGGAGCAGATCGGCAGTTGGGACACGCTGCAGTAATTTTAAGTTTTAGATAATTGAATCGTTACACATTTTAGTTAAATGTAAGGTTGAAGTACAATGTCACAAATATTAGATCCGAATCATATTAAAGCAGTTGCAAAGAGAGCAACAGAGCTTCATTCCGCGCAAGCAGTTGATCTTGCGCTGGATCGCATGGCATCTGAAATCTCTACAGAATTGCATGATTCAAATCCAATTGTATTGTGTGTTATGGTTGGTGGAATTATCCCAACAGGCATGCTTTTAACACGATTAGATTTTCCACTACAAGTTGATTATGTTCATGCGACACGATATGGTGATGCCTTTACAGGTCAGAACTTGGAATGGGTTGTAAAGCCACGTGCTTCTTTGGAAGGCCGTGTGGTTTTAGTGGTAGATGATATTTTAGATGGTGGTTTAACGCTCGCAGGTATTGTGAAATATTGTTATGACGCTAAAGCTAGCCTTGTTAAAACCGCTGTATTAGTTGAAAAAGAAGTAACAAGACATAAAGATGCTGTGCAAAAAGCAGACTTTACGGGCGTTAAAGTAGAAGATAAATTTGTATATGGATATGGCATGGATTACAAGCGTTATTTAAGAAACGCACCGGGGATTTATGCGGTGAGTGGGGAAGATGAATAAAGTAGCTATTATTGGTGGTTCGCGTTTTATTACACTCGAAAATTTTGCTATAACCCATTCAACCACTGTAAGCACACCTTATGGTGAGCCTTCTGCACCATTGAATTATGGTATGTTGGGTGGCGACAAAGAAGTAGTGTTCTTGCCTCGGCGTGATACAGAAACGCCGATGGCGCCCCATAAAATCAATTTTAGAGCAAATATCTGGGCTTTGCGTGATGCTGGCGTGCAAACTATTATCGCTACTGCGGCAATCGCAGGCATTACAGAACAATATAATTCTGGTGATTTAGTTTTACCTGATCAATTGATTGATTACACCTATGGTCGGGATAATACTTTCTTTGGAGAAGATCATATTGCTCAAGTTGATTTTGCTGAGCCTTATAGCGAGATTCTGCGCCAAAAAATTATTAAAAAAGCGCATGAATTAGATTTGGAGCTTCATCAGCATGCAACTTATGGCATCACACAAGGGCCTCGATTTGAGACCATTGCTGAAGTTAAGAAATTAGCACAAGATGGGTGTCATGTTGTGGGTATGACTGGTATGCCTGAAGCAGCACTTGCCAGAGAATTGGATCTAGACTACATATTGCTTGGTATCATTGTAAGAGTTGCTGGTAAATATAACAAAACGCCAGAAATGGAGGCAAAAGTATTGTCTTGTGAAAAGAAATTGGCTTATTTGATCGAGCAATTAATATTAGATCCTGTGACTTGAACTGAGCCTGTCATGCAAGCGAAGGTTCATAGGCTTCAACTTAAAGATAATTGCCCTCTAAAATTGAGCTAAGACGTGTTTCACGGTACTTAGTGAGCGAGCTTTTTTTAATTTGTATAACGCCTCACTCGACTTTCAGCCATCCTCTCCTAAACTAGGAGAGGGGCGAGCAAGCATAGAGTCTGTGATTGCCTCATAGATTTTTTTGAAAGAAATGATGGTATGGCACTATAAATTTTGTGTAGGAGGCGACCACTGTGTCACACCTAAACTTATAAAATTAATTCTGTTAAAAAATTTTCTGCTCTTTGAACCTTGATATTGTCAATCATTTTCTCAATGCGAATATTTTTTACAAGTTGCGTAGCGGGGAAATTATATTTTTTATGAAATGTGTATAAAGGTTTTGAAAGTTCTTTGTCTGATGATTTGACCTCAATGATTTGTTGTACGGTTTCATCTTTGATTAGAGCAAAATCAACTTCTTCCTTGTCCTTTGTCCGCAAATAATGTAATGCATAGTTTTCTGCTTGATAATCAATCTTCGCAAAGACATGTTTTAAGAGGGAAACTGCAACAATATTTTCTAATTGTGCACCTTCATTTTTCTTGATTAATCCTGAGTCGAAAAAATATATTTTAGGTTCTTTTAATAAACTTCGTGCAATATTTTTTGAGAAGGGTGTTATACGAAAAATAATATATAATGCTTCGAGAATCTCTATATATTTTTTAACAGTAATGGGAGAAATAGCAATATCTTCGGCAAGTGATTGATAAGAAATTGGAGAACCTACTTTAGTTTTTAATAGCTCAAATAATGTTCTAATTGCTTGTATATTTTGTATTTTATTAAAATCAAAAACATCTGTTGCTAGTAAACTATTTACATATTGTAAGCGCCAGCGATTAACTTCAATTAAATCATTGATTAAATAAGGTTCTGGAAAACCACTTTTATCTATTAGATCATTTATATTATAAGATTTGTTTAATTGTTTTAATTCTGCGCAAGAGAGTGGCATAAGTCTATGCAGAAAGTAACGGCCTGCTAATGAATCTCCAATATGATTGAAGATTTCTAATCTAGCGCTACCTGTAACAAGAAGATGCATTGATTCTGCTTTAGTATCATAAATTCCTTTTAAATAATTTTTCCAGTTTGGCATTTTATGTATTTCATCGAGTATTAATAAATCCGTATTGAATAGCCAAGCTTGATCATGAATGATATTTCTATCTTGTAAATTGTCAAAATTGAGATATACCGGATATTGATATGATTTTGCGAGTTGTTTAGCCAAAAAGGTTTTGCCCACTTGCCTAGGACCTGTGATTAAGACCATTTTGCGTTTTAGGTCTTTAAGAATAGCCGATGATTGAATTCTTTCCATACTGACTATTCTATATTAAAATGTCGAATAGTCAAGACTTTTCAATATTTTAATATAGAATAGTCAAATCAATTCTTTAGCGCAATTTAAAGATAAATCATTATTAATCAAATGTTTACATATGCTATCAAATTTCATCTCGCTTTTCGCATTCAATCCAGCGTTTAAGTACCTCAGGTGCTGGTGGGCAGGCAATTTCTTTCCCCATGAGATCGATTAATTGTTGAGAAGGAATTTTGCCTTCTTTTCCCACAAAAAGTGCTTTCAGCAGTGCAGTTGCACAGAGCACATCTTCTTTAAAAAAATGTTGTTCCATATAAATCCATTTTTCATCCCAATAGATGACTTTAGATTCAAGCTTGTATTTTTGGAATAGGTTTAAGGGTTTTAAATAATGAATTTTAGCGCTCCCTAAGACTGGTAGCCAGCCACGTTTTAGACAAGCACCGAGTAGGCCATTTACAAAAGTTAAATGCAAACGGCCGAGATCCATAACCGTTAAATAACGGCCATTATTCATATGCATATTTAAATCAAGATCGTTTGGCCACACGCGCATATCTAATTGTGTGGACTCTAGTGGATCTGCGGGTTTTTGCATAAAAGGGAAGCGCAATAACAACCAAATCAATCTAAGATATAAATTCATTTTTTACTCGAAAATTAATTAAATTTACGCACTAAGACACTACCAATTGAATAGCCTGCACCAAATGAGCAAATAATACCGATTTCATTTTCTATAAAATCATGATGATGTTGGTGAAAGCAAATGATGCTACCTGCTGAACTGGTATTTGCAAAAGTATCTAAGATAATAGGAGCATCAAGTTCATTGAGCTCTTTGTTTAAGACTTTTTTAGTAATCAATTCATTCATGCTACGATTGGCTTGGTGCAACCAAAGACGCTTTATATCCTCGAGTTGAATGTGATTACTATTGCAGTGTGATAGCAGATGTTCACATACCAATGGAATGACCTCTTTAAATACTTTTCGCCCTTGTTGCATGAACAAATGATGAGGAATTGCTTCTTGCGTTGCAACTTCTGTATGTGTCAAAAAGCCTTGGTTGTTGCGAATATTGTTCGAATAGCTGGTTGTTAGTTTAGTATCGATAATTTGAAAATGTGGTACTTTTGCAAGGGATTTTTCTTGCAATACTAATGCGGTGCAAGCATCCCCAAAAATAAAATGCGATTCTCTGTCTCTAAAATTTAAATGTCCAGAACAAATCTCAGGATTAACCACTATAATGGTTTTCGCTTGTTTTGCTTCGATCATGGCTGTTGCCGTTGCTATTCCAAAAGTAGCAGAAGAGCATGCTACATTCATATCAAAGCCAAAAGCAGCAGATTGTAGGAAATGGGCAATTTCAATTGAAATGGCGGGATAAGCGCGTTGAAAATTAGAACATGCTACAATAATGCCATCAACCTCTTGTGGGTTTATCTGCGCAACATCAAGTGCTTGATTAATTGCCTTCAATGCCATCTCACATTGCAAAGAGGGTTCTTCTGGCGCTCTTGTCGCAATAAAGGGACGCATACGAGTGGGATCGAGAATGCCTTTCTTATCGATGACATAACGTTGCTTAATACCGGAAGCTTTTTCAATAAAGCCAGCAGAGGAAGGCTCTAAAGCTTGAATTTCGCCACTGGTAATTTTATCTTTATTGCTCTGATTAAAATCATCGACGTAGGAATTAAAGGAATCCACTAATTCTTGGTTTGTGATCACCTGAGTGGGTGTAAAAAGTCCTGTACCGGAAATTACAACTGTCATTTTGAAAATCCTTACACCATATTATTGATGGATGGAGAATACTTTATTGTTTGAAAAAAGCTTGCAATGCAAGTTGTGCTTCTTTAGATTGCAAACATTCAAAAAAGGACTTTGCCTCATAAGCAGTAACAGAAGAGACTTCTTCTAATATAGGTTTTTTGAGCAGTGCTTTGGTTAATTGTATGGCTTTAGGCGATTTGCTTGCTATTTTATTGGCTTTCTCAAGTGCGATCGTGAGCGCAGAATGAATGGGTGCAATTTCATTAATGATCTTAAGTTGCAATGCAGTTTGTGCATCAAATCTCTCGCCTAGCATGAGCAATTCACTTGCCTTTACATGGCCTACTAATCGAGGTAAAAGAAAACTGCTAGCAGCTTCTGGGCAGGCAGCTAAATTAATAAAGGGTAATTGAAATTGACTGCTGTGATCGGCAATCACCATATCACAATGTAGGAGTAGGGTAGTACCAATGCCAATTGCGAGACCATTCACGGCTGCAATGAGTGGTTTTTTAAATCTAGGCAATAGCATTAATAAATTTAAAACTGGTTCAAGATCATGCATAGATTTTGCGTCGATAAAATCGGATAGATCATTGCCTGCGGTAAAGCAGGTCTCGCTGCCACTCAGTACGACTGCATGTATGCTATCTTGTTGTTCTGCTTCAAGGAGTGCCTGTGTTAAGGATTGGTACATGGCTCGAGACAATGCATTTTTCTTCTCGGCGCGATTGAATTCGATGATTAAAACATTATCACGTTGTTGGCAAATAATAGATTCCTGCTGAGCCATTTTGATTCCTTGTTAACACGGACAGAAGAACAGAGGTTAACAATAAAAATGTGCGAGGTAAATCTTTATAGATTCTCGTAAAAATTTTATTTTCTTCTACCGACGTTTTAATTGAGGTTTCATGAAAAATGCCTTAAAACAGCATTTAAAATGGTTTTTTAATTTTAGCGACATGTGCAGCTTTAATATGTAGTAGTTCCTCTTCTACCTCATTAAACTGAATTTCTAACTGAAATACAATTTTTTTAAGGTGTTCTAAGCGCATTTCTTGGGTTGAGATTTCTAAAGCTAAACAGCTGTGTGAAAAAGAGATTGCGCCCACATCTATACTTCTGCGTCTTAACTCTCTTGCTGCCCCTGTAAAATTTTCTAAATTCTTTGCTTCTAAGGCAGAAAGTAAGTTTGAAAATTTCTTACGCGCATCTATTAAATAAAGCTCGATCAATTCCCCTAAATCTTTTTGAAATGCAACTTGGAAGTCATTTAATAACTGTGTATTAATATTTGGAGAAACAACTGAGCTTCCCATTGATAGCACCTTTGTATTTACATCAAAACATCGCTGGCCATTATAGTGTAGTTGCACATTAAAGAAACACTTTTATCTGAAAAAAGGGCACATTGAAGAAAAAAATCTTCAAAATGTGTTTGTTGAGCGACTAAAATTGGGTTATATTCTAGATGTACAGAGCACACATTAAAGGCTGATCAAACAATGAGTACACAAAACGATAAAGAATCACAATATCGCAAGGAGCTCATAGAATCATGCAGGAAATTAAGTGTTGATTTAGATTTTCATGGAAGTGTGGAACAATTTTCTTTTGAGAATGAGCCATACCTCAGCCTAGAAGATAGGCTTTGCATTGCAATTGTTATGGGTTCGAAGGAAACGGTGAAGCGTACTCTGGAGTTAGGTGCTGATGCAAATCATGTACAGAAAGGGATGAGTATTTATCAGCTCGCTGAAGCGCACAAACGAGCTGAATTGTTACCCCTTTTAAAAACATTTGGCGTAAAGCCCCATTCAAATAAAAAACTTAAGAAAAGAAACAGTTAAAAACCCACAGAATTATCCCCGTCATTACTACCTCCCTTGGATGTGGTTTTTATTTGCTCATGCCTTATATTGGTCTTTAAGCCTACTTTTTCATAGGGCTTTGATTTTTGAGCGGGCTGGCTGTTTTTAAGATAATGACTGTATAAATCCTTTTGGTGACATACCCATAATGCAATAACCCAAGGAATTGTAAAAAGCAGTAAAATTGCTTGAATCACCCAAAAACTCCAGTTGGGCAGTAATTGGCTGGTTACTGGAAAATAATAATGTGCCATTTCTGGAATGTTGGCAATAAAAAGAATTTTTACAAAGGCAACAACTGTATATAAAAAGCTTCTCCAATAAAAACCTTTTACCATCATTTCACTGGTTTCTATAGACTCATTGGCATCGAGTCTTTCTGTAAAAACCATTACAAAGGCAAAAATTTTAGGAATGAGTGCTAAAAGAACTAAGGTATACATAATGCTTGGTGCAAGGAAAGAAATGAGCAAAGGCAAGGTAGGGAGCTTTAGAGCTGGTAGATTAATTGCAAAAAATAGCAGAATGCACCCCATAATAATCAGAAGTGGTAATACGCTTGCAGAGACAATGCTGCCAATTAAACTAATAAAGCGTTCTAGAGAATAGAGAAACAAAGAAATCAGTGATGCAGGCTTTTGTACCATGTGATTATTGATAAGCATTACAATCATGCCTAAGAGTGGCAATATGGCAATGGCTGTAAACATGACTGCCAGGCTTGCTTTGCTTTGATAGGCAGGGGGCGCTAGTTGGGGAGCCGTTACCATCAATACGCCCAAAACAATAATCAAGGCGCTAATAAAAGCAGTTTTGGGCAAAGAGCATATATAAGCTTTTAAACTGTATTTAAGTAGCTCTGGCCCGTTATGAGGTTGATCGAAGTTAAATGTCATTCTAAGTCCTTTTGAATGTACAATTTCTACTTTTAAGTTTAACCGATTTGTCACTGTTTGCTCCCTAAACTTCATCAGTAAAGGAATATAGTTACACTGATTTTAGTTAATCTCTTGAGGCTGGTATACTATATTTACACTGAATAGTTATCTAGCTAAAAAATGAAAGTATTAAAGCCTGAGCATATTGCAAGACTCCTCATTCGTTGCCCCGATGGACCTGGTATCGTGGCTTCAGTCACTACTTTTTTGAAAAACCACGGTGCTAACATCACTGATTTACAGCAGCACTCAACAGATCCTGAGGGTGGTAAATTTTTTATGCGGCTTGAGTTTCAAACGCCGCATTTAGATCTTTCTAAGCACAAACTAGAAGAGACTTTTAAACAAGAAGTAGCACAATTGTTTAAAATGGATTATGAATTTCATTATGCATTACCTTTTAAACGTATGGCAGTGCTTGTTTCCTTGCATGATCATTGCTTGCTTGAGATTTTATGGCGTTGGTCGCGAGGTGAGTTGGCCTTAGAAATTCCCTTTATTATCTCTAATCATAAAGAGTTGGAGCATTTCGCTCAGCATTTCAAAGTACCTTTTCATTATATTCCTGTTGAAAAAGACCGGAAAATTGAGGCGGAGCAAGAGATTTTGAATTTATGTAAAGAGAGAGTCGATGGTATTATTTTAGCGCGCTATATGCAGATCTTGTCTAAAGATTTTGTTGAGCAATACCCAAGCAAGATTATCAATATTCATCATTCATTTTTACCGGCTTTTGTGGGCGCAAATCCTTATCAGCAAGCTTATGATAAAGGTGTAAAATTGATAGGTGCTACCGCGCATTATGTGACAGAAGATTTAGATATGGGACCGATTATTGCCCAAGATGTTGCACTTGTAACACATCGTGATAGTCCCTATACCCTTAAAGAGTTAGGTCGCAATGTAGAACGTAATGTATTGGCAAAAGCGTTAGATTATCATCTGGACGATAAAATCATTGTAGATGGTAATAAAACGGTTATCTTTGATTAAAAATGATTTGATGCGCTTATCAAGAGTGCTATTAAGTGTTATGGTGGAGGACAGTCAAACACTGATATTTTGAGGAATTAACATGCCAAAGCTTAGTTTCACGCAGATAAGCAGTATTGATGATAATGGTCTTGTAAATCCTAAAGATATAGAAATGGGGGAGGCAGGAGAGACACATCTAATTCCGCCAACCCTTTTATTTCATGCTCGTAAAACAAGTGCAGGATTTACTCGAACAGAGCAACGCATTTATTCCAAATATAAGGGTGATCGATATTGGGCCTTAGAGGAATGTGAACCCAATCAATATGTCTTAGTTAAACATCATCAATCTCGTGAAGTTATTGTTCCAAATGGTTCTTATATTTATGTTGTCATCAAAGATTTAAACAATAATCTTAAGTTACGCATAGGTATGGGGCGTCATGTTTTTTTAGCACAGCCAGAAAATATCGATAATGTAGTTATTGCAGGGGATATAAAATTTGCAGTAACGCAAAAAAATACTCAAAGCGCAGAGATTGTTTTTTTTAATAACAATTCCGGCGCTTTTCATGCAGTGGTAGGTGATAAATCGGTGTATGAGAGAAGGGCTGAGCTTACGCGCCAGTGTTTAGAAAAAGTAGGATTGCCGCTTCATAAATTTGTAGATGTAAATGAAAACCTTTGTTATGACACAAGCAAAAGAAGAAAAAGTGCTTTTTAAGAAGTGGGGGTGCCATGATTCTTTTGAAGCATGGCACATTTGTCGATAAGAAGTATTAGCTTGTTTTACCTATTGCTGAAAGAAGCACTTCTAGAGGCTTCTGGCTCAGGTTCTTGCTCCTGAGGTTTTGGGCCTTCTATTTCCATATCTTTTTCTTTTACTGTTATCTCTGATACAGTGGCTTTGGGGCCTTCAGAATAAGAAACGGTTAGTGACGAAGCATGTTGACCTAGAGCGTCTTGTGGGCCGGAAGATTCTAGCTGAGAAATACTAGGTTCTGTTATTTTGCTGAACTTATCCAATAACTCAGGCGAGACTGTTTGTGCCTTAGCTCTTTCTTGAGTTTTATAGGTTTCAAGATTAGATTGGCTTTCTTTGATTATAGCATCATGCTTTACAGTGCCACTTATATTACTGATTTCAGACACACTTCGCTCTGGTGGTGAATTCCATTGTGTAAAGCCTTTGCCTGAAAATAGTCCCTTCAAGGTATCTCCCAGACGTGTACCAAAAGAACGCTCATAATGTGTTGTTTTTGCACCCGCGTTTAATAGAGCATCTATTTTATCTTTGCTGTTTGCCAGCTGTAAGGCCTTGAACCCTTCTTTATTTTTTTGACTCAGGTCGCATTTATCTAGCAAGATTGGGAGTAATTTTTTTTGTAGCATATCTTCTTTACTGGATTTTGTAAGATCAGTTTTCAAATATTCGTGTAATGGATAAGAGCTTCGAATGATTTTTTGAGCGGTATCATTGCATAGATCAGAATCCATACCCGATCTTTGATAAATACTATAATCCCGACGAATATCTTGAAATACTTTTAGCATTTCTTGTATCTTTTCTGGCGTTATATTTTCTTTTGTTGTTTTTTCTGTATTTTCAATAGCTGCCTCACCTGCTTTTACGAGAGAAGCAGGTGTTCCTGCACCAGAAAGATTAAGTGGCACAACGGCCTCTGAATCAAAACCAATAGAACCATCGCTTTTAGGGAAATAATCTTGAGAAATTTTGAGTGTGATATCTTTTAAAGCATTCAAATTGCTTTCAGAAGGGTCTTTTTTATAAGCGGCATCGAGTGCTTCCATTGTCTGGAGATCTGCTGCAAAGGGAAAATATTCTCCAGCCCCCACATCTTTAGCAAAGGTTTTTAAGATATCATTTTGTTGATCCATATCTAGATTGTACTCTGCTTGTACCTCTTTGCTAGATGCTTTAATGAGTGTATCTATTTGTGCCTCTGTGAATTTTCCAGAGTCTTTTGCAATTTCTAATGGCGTCTTACCTTCTTTTCTTGCTGTTGATTGAGCAATATCTTGCGATAAATAAGATTTTAGTACTTCAAAATCACCATTTTCTGCAGCTACAAACATTTTTTCTGCTATAAGGTCTTGCAATTCAGGAAATTTCCCTGTTTCTTTGAGGGTGTCTAAAAGCGTTTTGCCTTCTTTTGTTGTATCAAGTGGAACGATATTTAGGGTAAGGCCTTTGACAAAATTATCAAGCTCACCATCCTGGGCAAGTTTAAACATCTTTTCTGAAACGAGCATTAGGAATTCTTTCTTTGCTGTTTCATAGTCTTCTAGTGCTGTCTTTCTAAGAACATCATCGTCACTTGAGACCCTTTCTTCTCGAAAATAAGAAAAACTTTTAAGCTGCTCAATATACGTTGAGCATATATCTTTTTCTTCTTTGGGGGCTGAACCACCTAGGCTATCATAAAATTGCTTGGCTAGACTTGCATGCTTGTCTATATCAAAACCTAATTCTTTACTTTTTGTATGATAATCTTGTATGCGTTCAAGGATGCTATCTGTGGGTAGCAATTGATCGTATAAATTTCTTGCTATCTCAGTGCCAACCAACTGCGCAAATTTGTTTGCTGGAAGTCGTTCTGTAAATATTTTCTCTCGTGCTTCAGTAATGTTTTTTCTTATATCTTCGATAGAGCGTCCTGCAGCTAATTCTTTTTGTGCGGCAGAAATTTCTCTGTTAATATCGGAAGAAAAATTTAACAAATAATTCTTTTGTAAATAATCAACAGTGGCTTGGAAAATTGGTGTATCCGTGTCGCCTAATTTTTTATTTAGGCGTGCGCCATTAATGGCCTGTAAAAGATTGTTAATATCTCTGCTTTGGCTTGCTGTTATTGTTTTTTCTTGCATCATTTTTATAGAAACATATTGTAGGGTTTTAAAGCGATAAGAGCTAATGATAGTATCTTGAATTTTTGATAACTCTTCTGGAGAGATATCATTTTTCTTTGCAACATCTTCCCAAAATTTATTCCATTTGGGATCTGATTTTAGACCATTGTCCAATTTTTCAAAGACAGCATCAATTTTTTGTGTATTTTCTTCTGTCATTGGTAGGAGCGTGCCTGATATATCTTTTAATAGATCTTCTAAATCGCTGGCACCAGGACAATGCGCTAAAAATCCAACTTTGAATACATTCTGTAATGCGGTAGGGCTATTTTTATCTTTGTCGCCTTCTAAATTTTTAATGGTTTCATTAAAGAAACGTCTTCTGTCTCCATCTATAATATCTTTTACATTTTTTCCACTTTCCTCTAATTTTGTATTGATGGCAATGAGTAAATCCATAGGAGAAGTAATGGTTGGCCCTTGGTTTGACATAGTACCCTCTCGAATAATGTTCTGAAATTATAAACAGTCTGTGTATAATGATTTATTTTGTATAACAGAAGTTCCCTGATCTGAACCAACTTTAAAGATAAATCTTCTCCTATGAAGGTTATGGATCAAGTAGTTACACCTGTGCGTATACTCTTCACATTCGAATTTTAGGTTTTGTTGACAGCGCTCCCTCACCTTAATCTGCACTATTTGTACGCTCCTGGGGATTCGCACCCTTGCCGCCTCACACATTGTGCCCCTTGCGGGTAAAAATCGACTCTTATGAGTGTATAGGTACATAGAAAGACAAATAGATATTATTCAGTCTAGTGTATAATGAGAGCCTTAAAAAGATAATCAATGATATTTAATCATAGATTATCGAGCTTTTCTCCTTTGATATATATTGCTCTTTTTTGTGCTGCTAGGCGTTAAGCTTGGATCAGGGTTTTTATAGAAGAGTACATGTAAAAATGGATCTCTATTCAGCTTTTTGTTCAGCATATCTTTCGCAGGGCTAGGCGCTGATTTCTCGGCGATATTTTTTAATTTTGCATTGATTTGCTTTAGAAGGACTTTAAATACAGTGCTTTCAGTTTCATTTTTTTTGTTTAGTGCAAAATGTTGATGAGGCGTATGGAGGGTTTCTGAGGCTATATCTATGGAATCAATGAGGATTAATTGTTTATTCAGTTGTGCTAACAAGAATTCTTGCATATCAGGTGTTAAATCATCATAGGCAATGGGTCTTGTTTTTCCAGTCTTTTTACCTAAGTGCAATTCTTTTTCTGCATTTCTTTCTGGATCTTGGATGCCAGCTTCAGTAAATACTGTCTTGGCAATTTTATTTTCTAATTTTTGTAAGAAAAAATCAGTATAGATGGGTGTAATTTTTTTGATAAAATCGACAAGATGTTGATCTTTTAGGGTTGATAGTTTACTTGAGCTAAACATCGTTAATTCGTGATCAAATTCAATCATTGCTTGAATAATATTTATTGGGGCGTTATTTTCTTCTGGGGGTGTGATTTTTTGTGAAAAATCATTGCTGTGGCTAAGAGATAAAAAACTAGATTCTTTTAATTGTTCATAAGTCCATGCGGGTGAATCAATGCCTTGAACAGAATATACTTTTGTGCCCCTGTTCGTGAGTGCCTGTTGTATTTGCTTTATTCTGTCAGGATGGTCAAAAATAATATTGTTAGGATTGACTAAGAACTGGATGTCCACTAAAGCAGCGTTTTCTTGTTTAAATAGTGCAATTTGTGCTTGGACGAGTTCATCTCCTAAATATTGCATCAATTTTTTACGAGATTCGAATGATAGTGTTTTTTTTATTTCATCATTTTTTTGAGCCATTTTACTTTGTAAATACCATTCAGGCGCAAGCTCTGCAACAATCATTAGCTCAACATCTTGACCCTTTTGTGCTTCTTTTTTTGCAATTGCTGTGGCAATAATGAGTAGCATTTGTACGTGCCCTGGATGAGGTGGGTTCATTTCACTTTGCATATGTAAAATGATGCGTGAAACATGGCTTGGATTGTCTCTGGATGCCCATGTTACGACATCAGTGGGTACAAAATGCTGTGGCTGTCCGATTCTATCTCGAATAGGTATAGATTGATTTTCATGAAGAGAGATATTTTCTACTGGCATGATTTCTGTTCGTGTTAAAGCAATATTTTCATGATTTAGTGCATAGAGTTTGTATGCACAATCTTTGCTATTATCAAGCATTGCGAATAAATTTTTTGCAGTTGTTGAAGGATGAATATCAATTCCACCTGTACCGTAGATCATGATATTAAAGGGAATAGGATTGTTTTTATGCGTACCATCAGACAGGCTTAGTTGTACATTTGTTGGCAGTAAATGAGGATGTTTATAGAAAACATGGATCAAATTTTGCAAATCAAAATATTTATTTTGCATACCTCCCACATATTCTAAATGAATAATCGCATTGGGATGTGCATTTGCTTGATGATGTATTTCGCAATAAAGATCGAGAAAATGGCTTCTATCTTGTTCAAAAATTGTATTTTGAAGCACCGTATTTGAACCATCATTTATCTGAAATTGCCTGTCTTTATTTGTGATTGTAATCTTAATAAAATCTGGCATATATACATCTTATCCCATTATTTTGCTTTCTGAATCACTCACTTATATTTATTAGAGTCATATTTTAAATAAAGAGTTCAAAAAAAATCCAGGACAGCCAGATTAAGTTGATTTACCCAAAATCTTTGAGCTAGAATTCCTTTCAGTAATAGGGATATTTTTTAAGTTATGACTTTAGCTCGCTCAGAACAAATAAATTTGAATGCCACGCCGTATTATCACGTCATGAATCGCTGTGTGCGCCGTAGCTTTCTATGCGGTTTTGATGAACTAACACAGAAAGATTATTCGCATCGTAAAGCGTGGATTGTCGATCGATTAAAGTATTTGGCAGATATTTTTGCCATCAAAATCTGTGCTTATGCTATCATGAGCAATCATTATCATGTTGTGTTATATGTCGAAGATAAAGAGACTTGGTCAGAAGCAGAAATCATCCGTCGTTGGGCTTCTATTTTCCCCAAAGACGCTCAAGAAAATAAGCACTTAAAAAAGAAAATTCAGCTTTGGAAAGAGCGTTTGACGAGCATCAGCTGGTTTATGCGTTGTTTAAATGAAAAAATTGCGCGCGATGTAAATGAAGAGGATGATACTGCTGGGAGATTTTGGGAAGGACGCTTTAAATCTCAAGCCTTGTTGGATGAAGGTGCATTGCTGAGTGCAATGGTTTATGTTGATTTAAATCCAGTCAGAGCTGGGATTACCACGACCCCAGAAGAATCGGAATTTACTTCCATTTATGAACGCATTCAGCATATTTCCAAGCAATTAAAAATCAATAAGCCAAAATCTATTAAACAGCTCAAGCGTGAAAAAGCAGATATATATAATAGCCTCATCCAACCCAAATCCTTAGTGCCTTTTGCAAACATCTCAAAACATCATTCACATGCCATTGATTTTAAACTGGTTGATTATTTAGAACTTGTTGATTACACAGGGCGAATAATTCGTGATGATAAAAAAGCGGGTTCTATTCCTGAGCATCTAGCACCCATCTTAAGCAGATTACAGTTTGAGCCTCAAAACTGGATATCATTAGTCAAAAATTTAGCTAAAAATTTTTCTCATGCAGTGGGAAGTGAAATTTTACTACTTAATTTTGGCAAAGAGAGAAGGAAAGCTTTAAAAGGCATTACTCAAGCAAAGAAATTATATTCAAGTACACACGTCGCCTAATTCAACATTTTACCCACATTCATCTGAGAATCATTCGTTCGATATATTATTCATAATTAAAGCTACCAATGATGGTAGCAGCTGCCAATTTATTATTCGATTATTGTGTGTTTATTTATTTTTTATTGTTGGTATAAAGAATTTTTAATTATGGCTGTCCTGTTTTTTTGTTAGACAGAATTATTCACGCAAAAGGGACATGGTTTAAAATAGTGATTATACGTGGATGGGACGAACAAGCTCGTCCCATCCAAAGAGGAGGGATGAGCTATAAGGTTTCAAATAACAGTTCACACAGCTTATCTTCAGCTAATTTCAAATTTTCGCTTTTTTCTAAAGACTGATTGATGATAATACTAAAAATATATTTTTGACCGCTTTTGGCTTGCAAATAACCTGACAAAGCAGAAGTTCCCATTGCCGTACCTGTTTTAGCAGCTATTTTGTTTTTCAAGGCTGGCTCTTTCATACGAAATGCTAAGCTGCCACTTTCTGCTGAATGACTGAGTGCATTTTGAAAAGTGGAAAAAGTAGGATCTTTTTGCATTTGATACAATAATTCAGAAATGAACACAGGGCTGATGAGAGTATAACGTGAAACGCCAGATCCATCAAAGAGTCGATATTGCTCTGCAGGTAAATTAAAAGATTCGCTGAGCGTTGCTTTGATGGCATTGACACCTTCTTGGAAACTGCCTTGATTAGAGCGCGCAAGCCCGAGTGTCTTGGTGATTGCGTCGCTAACAATATTGTTAGAGTCACTTAATACAGGTTTTAAGAGTTGAGATAAAGGTTGTGAGGCGTGTACAGCAATTACTTTTGCATTTTCTGTAATTTTTCCAAAATGAATATCACCTTTTAGATCGATTTTATTCGTTTCGAGCGCATGTTGAATGGCTTGTTTTGCTAGTAGGCGTGTATCTTGTAATGACAGCTCTAAAGTCAGAGGGGTTTTTTCAATTGACCAACAACCAGAAATATCTACCTCATTAGCATTTTGATAGACATTCAGCTGGCAATGCGCATCGGCGGTTGCTTTATTGACACCCATTACATTTGCTTTAATTTTAAGGCTTGGGAAACTGTTGGCAGCTTCAAAATGAACGGCTTCTTTAAGCGTTTTGGTTTCCTGTATTTTAACTTGTGTTTTATTTTCATTAATAATAATGCTACTGATAGGCGCTGAATAATACCAAGGCAAAGAATCCCAGGTCCAACCTTGACTATAAACAGGGCCACTAAAAGTATGATCATCAATAATGACATCGCCGTAAATCGTGTCAATTTTATTTTCTTTTAATTTTGCAATCAGCTGATTAAGGTCTTCCATGCGTAAAGTAGGATCGCCGCGAAATTGCACATAGAGTGATTTTTCATCGTTCAGCAATCTGGTCTGAAATCGATAAGATTCACCTAAGGTTTTGAGTGCCGCGGCAGCTAAAAATAGTTTTGTGTTGCTTGCAGGATAGAAATATTGATCTGCTTGTTGTTGATAGAGTATATCGCCTGTTTTTGCAGATTGAATAACAATACCTACTTGAGCATTTGGAAATTTCTCTTGCACAAATTGCGTGATTTGTGAAGGAAGATTTTCGTAATTAGGTTGTATATTATTGGCTGCTGTTGCAGATACGTTGCAGGTAAAGAGTGCAAGCCAGCAGAAAGAAAGACTTTTTCGGAGCATCATATTATTTCCCTTATAAGATGAGAAGCAAGTAGTTGGTTATTTCCTTAAAATCGCTTGAGTATAGCCTTCGAAAACAGGTGTTGTTTTAGTAAATTGTATTATAAAAAATACAATCAGTGCTGTGAATGAAACATAGTAAGCAGGGCCCATTTGCCAATTTTGTGTATTATTGAGGTACTGAGCTACCATGGGGGCTGTGCCAGAAAAAACAGCGGCTGATAAGCTCCAGGCAAAGGAAATGCCTGTGTAACGTGCCCTAATGGGGAATTTATCAACCAGTAACTTTACAATTGGCCCACACATCAAACCATTGAGAAGACCATAGAGTAGCATCGCTAAGCCAATATTTAAGTAGTTGCCACTTAACATAAGCGTGAAAAGCAGGGGTGTGGTTGCTGCAATCATGAGCAAGCTGAGCTGATATTGTTTTTCAGGCTGCCATTTATCTGCAACCCATGCTAATAAGGGGATGAATAAGCATACTGTGCTTTCACCGAATATCGCAAAAAATGTTGCATGATGTGTGGGTAGCTCAACGCTTTGGGTTAAAAAAGCAACAATGTAGATATTTAAAATATAAACATAGATGCCCGTAAATGCAGCAATTGCAGCAACATAGTAAAAGCTATTTTTATATGTTTTGCATAATTGTAAAAGAGAGAGTGTGATTGCTTTTTGGGTGTGCCTTTGCTCTAAGTATACGCTTGATTCTGCAATGCCTTGACGCAACCAAAGACCTACAAAGCAACTCAGTCCTCCCATGATAAAGGGTATGCGCCACGCCCACGCAGGCATTGATGGTAAACTAACGATAAAGGCAGCTAATCCACCCAATACCATTCCAAAGGCAGCAGCGCTGCTTACCCAGCTGCCGGCAAGGCATGGGTTGGTTGAACCAATTTTTTCTGTCAAGAAAATGCCAGCACCATTAAATTCACCGCTGACAGCAATACCTTGCAACATTCTTAAAATGAGTAAGCAAAGAGGTGCTGCTATGCCCCAATCGGCATATGCAGGCAAGCAACCAATCATCAATGTAGCTAAACCCATGAGTATCATCGAAATACTAAGCGCGGGCTTTCTGCCAAAGTGATCGCCGATATAACCGAAGAGTATTGCACCGAGTGGGCGCATCACATAACCAATTGCAAAAATAGCGTAGGTTTTAATGGTTGCGATAAAAGCATCTTGGGCAGGGAAAAAGAGGCTAGACAACTTTAGAGCAAGATAGCCATAGAAAGTGTATTCAGCCCATTCTAAAAGTGTGCCAATCGTTGTGATGCTGATTAGCATGAATCGTTGTTTGCTTTCTTGTATCTGGCTAACGGATGACATATTAGTTTAACTTCTCTTTTCTTTCGCTAAAGTTTCTTTGATAAAAAAGGACAATACAAAAGCCAGCAATGCACAAATAGGCAATATCAGCGTTGCTTTTTGATAATCTTGTGAAGAATATTGTACTAATCCATTAATGACTTGACCTTGAGAGTGGTAGGTGATTAACCAGCCTAAGAGTGGCATTAGCATGGCACCGAGTAGAACGGAGAACATGTTTGCAATTGCCATCGAAAAACCAGACACCTCTTTGTCATGCAATTCACCAGCAATGGTATAAGACGCGATCAAGCCTGTATTGGTTAAACCAAAAGTGAAGGTTAGAATGAATAATAAGAATAAGGGGATACTTGGACAATAAAAAATAATGGGTAGTATGATTAAACTACAAAGACTAGAAAAGGTCATAATGGGACGTCTTCCAAAGTGATCGGCGAGCCAACCTGCAATGGGACCTCCGACAGCCCAACCGACAAAGAGTAAAGAAACAGCAATTTCAGCTTGGTGTTCTGTGATGAGATGTATATTTTTCAAAAATTGCTTACCCCACAATTCGCCCATCACATCACTGGGAGCATAGAGTAAGCCTGCAAAAATGGCATTGAGCCAAGTATATCTGTTTAAGAGTACTTTTTTAAAAGCGCCTTTTTGAGCTGTTGGGCGTGAGGCGGGGGGCTTTGATGCGCTTGCATCAGCAGTTTTATGTTTGGGATGATTGCGAACAATTGTGAAAATGAGTACAGATAAGGTAAAAAATACCACGCTATAGCAAGTAAAAGCAGAGCGCCAACCCACTGCATTGACGAGGTAAGGAGCCAAACCATTACCAATAGAAGCACCTGCCATACCCAATGCTTGTGTAATACCAACGATCATCGCCAGCTGACTTGGCTTAAACCAGGTTGTAATGAGTTTCAAGGCACCGACAAAGGCTGTTGCTGAGCAAAAACCTAACACAATGCGAGAGGCAATAGCCATATCAAAGATTGAGGCAGAGGCAAACAGTAAACTACTGATTCCACATAAAAAGACAGCTATTGTAAGTAATAGCCGCGGGCCAAACCTATCAACCAAATAACCCACAGGCATTTGCATGATAACGTAGGGTAAATAAAAAGCAGCACCTAGAAAACCAATTTCTAATTCTGTTGTGTTAATGAAAGCCAACTTCAAATCGTCGACAATAATGCCTGGTGTCACGCGTACTACATAATGTGAAAAGAAAAAGGATGCAGCTAGACCCCATATAATCCAGGGAGTTAACTTCTTCATGGTCGACATGGGTTGATTGTCCATAGACGGCTAATACCAAATAAGTAATTTACCAAAAATAAGAATTATAAGAAATTCAGTAGAAAAAGCTATATAAACAGAAGTGTATATGCACAATTTATTGTAAGATAATTAACTTGTTAAGCTAACAATTTGTGTGAATATAGCAAATATCAAGCTATGGAACTATATTTATAGAGCAGTGACTAGGGTAATAAAGTCTGGACAATCAATCAGTTGGAAGATAACACATGTCGGATCTCAGTAATACTTTTTCTATTACTCCTGAAAGTAAAGCAAGGTTTCGTAATATTTACGAATATTTGGATGGCTTGGCTTTATCCTATGAAGTGATTGAGCACGCAGAAACCAGATCTTTAGAACAAGCCGCACAGCTGTGTGCTATTCCTCGCACTGAATTACTACGTACTGTCATTTTATCCGAAGAGCATGGTGCGCTCATGGCTATTTTGCCTTGTAATAGGCTATTGGATTTTTCTGTGCTGTGTAAAACACTGAACCGAGATTTAGCACCAGCGCAATATGAAAGTTTACAATTAATATTTAAAGAATGTGAAGCTAACTCTTATCCTCCTTTACCTGATTATTTTGAAATGGATGCTATCTTGGACAAATCAATTTTATCATTGGAAGATGTCTATTTTGAACCAGGCAATCATCACACATTGATTAAAATGACAAGACAAGACTTTTTGTCTTTATTGCATAATGCTTGGCAAGGTGACTTTAGTGCACCCATTGCAAGCTTGACAGAGATGAAAGAAAATAGTCAGCTTGCAGCGCAAATTAATCAATTCACACCTAAACGGTTTGAAAATAGATTACAGGAAACCATTGAGTTGCCTGCGGTACCGCCCATGGCTGATAAAATATTACAGTTAAGAAGCGATCCAAATGCAACAGCAATGAATTTAGCGGTTATTATTGAGAAAGATCCAAGCCTTGCTGCACAACTTATCAAATGGGCACAATCGCCTTATTATGGATATTCAGGCAAAATTATTTCCGTTGAAAATGCGATCATTAAAGTGCTTGGTTTTGATTTGGTGCTTAATTTAGCGCTTGGTTTAGCATTAAACCGTTCTATGAAGGTGCCTTTGGATGGGCCTTTGGGCTTAAAAGCCTATTGGAAATTCTCTATTTACGCAGCCACACTGATTGAAAACTTGATTTATGAAATGCCTAAAGCAATGCGCCCAATACGAGGGTTGGCCTATTTATCTGGGTTATTACACAATTTCGGCCATTTAGTTTTAGCGGAATTGTTTCCGCCACAACATTTTTTGCTGAATCGCTATTTAGAAGTAAATCCTGAAGTAAGCATTAATGAAATTGAAAAGCATGTTTTGGGGGTGACGCATACTCAAATCGGCACTTGGTTACTGCAGAATTGGGGCATGCCCGCTGAAGTACTGGCTGCTGTAAAGTGGCATCATGAGGGGGATTATTCCAATGAGCATGCTGTTTATGCAAATTTAGCTTGTATAGCAGGTCGATTGTTGAAACGATACAACATGGGAGATGCGACAGAGGATAGTCTGCCACCGGAAATACTGGGATCGCTTTCTATGAGTGCAGAACAAGCTGAAGCAGCTTTAGAAAAATTGTTATCTAAAAAGGATGGCTTAGATAGCATAGTCAACCAGCTTAGTGCATAGTATTTTTATCAATTTATACAACAATTCAAACTCTAAGAGTAAACTGCGTTGAGTATATTCTTAAGAAGCGTATAATTTCCTTTTAAATTTTAGTTTTGTACCTAACGCGTGTTGTATTTTGTTGTTGGCCTTTTATTTTGTGTTTTCAGTAGCGTCACTGTTGCCGAATCGCTTTCCTTAGAAGATGCCATTGCGCTTGCCTTAATTCACAATCCAAATATTCAAACACATTGTTTAGATAAAAATCTTGCTTTAAGTGAAATTGACTATCAGAAATCTCTTTTTTTAGCTAAACCCAGTATTGAAATGAGTGGGGTTGTGCAAGAGGAGCGGACAGAATTAAATCAAAAAAACAAGCTGATAAAAGCGTATCCCAGTGTCGAACTCAAAACAACGATGGGTACAAGCTTTAAAGCTTATGTAGAGCAAAATAGTCATATTCAAAATCAGACAAAACATCATGATCATGCGGTAACACTGATTGTAAAGCAACCGCTTTCCAAAGGATTTAAGAAATCAATTAATCAGTGGCCGATTCAAAATGCTCAATTACAATACGATCTTGAAAAAATGTATTTTAGAAAAATGATTGAAGAGGTTGTAGCAGATTTGATCGTTCAATTTATGGTCTACCAGCAAACAGTGTGGACGGAAGATTTGCAAAAGCAGTTTCTCCAGCAAACGGAGAAATTTTATAATCAGATGCGTGATAAATTTGCTCAAGGCAGAGTCGCCGAAAATGATCTCATCGCGCCACAATTACAGATAAAACAAGCCAAACAATCTTATTTATTAGCACAGCTTGAAAGTAAAAGAATGCGACAACAACTTTTTGAGATTATTGGCATTGAAGATTTGGGTCAAGCGATTGATATGAATTTTATTCTTAAGCTTAATGGCGATGATATGCATTATAGCTTTGAAGAGGTGTTACAGAGTGATGTAATGATGAATGGATTGTCAGTCAATGCTAAAAGATTACAATCAGAGTTGTTAGTGACCAAAGACGCTCAAAGATTTGATCTTAATATGCAGGCAGATATGCATTTAGGAAGAAGCCATTACCACTATTTTGAAAATTTAATTGAATATGGATATTATCATTCATTGCACAGGCATAATAAAGGTTATGCCGCCTCTTTAAATTTATCAATCCCTTTAGGGGAGAAGCATTTATATTATCAACAATTACTTGTCAAAAATACTGCCATTGAAAAAAACAAAATTGAAAGTTATCAGCGTCAAAAAAATCTACGAAACCAGTATGATAATTTGATTCAAGATATTGATTTGAAAAAGCAGCAACAACAGTTGATTGAAGAGGAATTAACTCTTAGCGATCTAGAATATGAAAGTTCTCTTGAAAAATATTCTATCGGGCGTATCCCTATTATTGAAGTAACGCGTGCCAAAGAGCGCCATCATCTTGCTTCTATAAACTTAGCGAAAGCACAATTATCTTTGTTGTCATCACAGATTAAATTTCAACAATTGGCAGGTAAATTACTTGAAAGCTGGCATGTATCAATACAGTAAAATTTTAATAAGCCTTATTGCATTTTGCTTGCCTAGTATTGGCGCAAGTCAAAATATGGCTCATCACACTTTGCATAAAGTAGAATCAAAAAGCTTTAAGAAAACAGTTCAGCTGGATGGTAAAGTGATGCCCTATATTATGCAAGAACTTAAAATGCCTATCGAAACAACGCTTGTGGAGATGAACTATCATTATGGTGATAGAATTGAATCTAATGCATTGTTGATGCGTTTAGATGCGCCTGAGCTTAAAGATCATATTCGAGAAGCAAAAATGGATTTGTTGAGATTAGAAGAAGAGCTTGGTACTGTGATTGACTGGGAACAAAATAGCGAGACAGTGAGGCTTAAAGATAATTATGTACAAGCAAAAGAGCAATATGTATCTCTGAAAGCACATTATAGGAAATCAAAAGTACTTTGGCAAAAAGGTATTATTGCCAAAGATGAGCTGGAAAATGAGCGAAAAGCACTACTTCAATCTAAAAGAACCTATCTGCATTATAGACAAGCTTATGATGAGTATGTGAAAAATAAAGAAAAATCAAAAAAGATAATGAAGCTAAAATTGGCTAAACAGCGAAACCAATTGAAAGCATTGCGAAAGCAACGCAACCAATTACGCGTTTACAGTCCTTTTGAAGCAATTTTATTACCCCCCGCCAAAGAGCAAAACAATCCCTATGATATAGGTATTTTATCACCTGGAAAAACATTTCAAGCGGGCGAGATTATTGTAACTTTTGCTCAAATACAACCATTTGTTGTTGTCGTGCGAGCAGATGAACTTGATGTCGTGGGTTTGCAGAAAGACAGTTCAGCAAGCTTCTATTTTCCTAATTATCCACAGGATATTTTTAAGGGAAAAATTATTGAAATCAAACCACAGATCAGTAATGAACGATATACTCAAGCTGGATTTATGATTTCTATATTGGTAGATAAACCAGAGATAAAAAATACATTTCAGTTTGGAACGAGTGTAGTGGCTTCATTTGAAAAAAATATCCCCGTTCAAGGTTGGGTGATACCTAGATCTGCTGTTTACTATGATGAAACAATGCCTTTTTGTAAAGTGAACTCTGATAAGGGTGAGAAGAAAGCTTTGATTAAGATTGCTAAGACAACAAGTGATTCCGTAGAAGTCATTAGTGGATTAGAAGCAGATCAATATGTCTACCTCAATCATTAAGCTTCAAAATATTTACAAAAGCTACCCGCCCCATCATGGGTTGGTATTCTCTGATTTGTCTTTAGAGATAGCGCAAGGTGATACACTTGCTATTATGGGGGCATCTGGGCGTGGTAAAACCACTTTGTTGAATTTGATGGGGCTATTAGATACTGATTACCAAGGTTGTTATTATTTGTTTGGTAAAAATATAAATAATTTTTCAGAAAAAGAAACAGCGAATTTTCGTAATCAATATTTTGGATTTATTTTTCAAAATTTTTTATTTGTGAACCATTTGACAGTTCTTGATAATATTGCATTGCCACTTTTTTATCAGAAAGTAGCGCTTAAACTTGCGCGCCAGCGCGCTGCTGCACTATTAGAGAGATTTGAATTATCAGAGTTATCAGAGAGATACCCCACCACATTATCGGGCGGACAGAAGCAACGTGTTACGATTATGCGCGCTATGATTCATCATCCCAAGTTACTTTTTTTAGATGAACCGACTTCTGCTTTAGATGAAACATCGCAAAATAAATTTTTAGAGTTATTATTTGAATACAAAAAAGAAAGTGGATGCGGGCTTGTATTGGTTACGCATAACTCAACGATAGCACAACTTTGTCAACATCAAATAGTGATTTAAAATGAATTTATTTTGGTTAACTGAGCTTCTCTTATTATTGAAATACTATAAACTTCGATTTGCATTAGCACTGTTTGTGATCAGTCTTGGTATTATGTCTTTTACGATGTTTGTTATTTTGCAGTCTTCTGTTAAGGCGCATTTAGAACAAGTATTTTCACAGGTGTCTCAGTCTAATTTTGTAGCTCATCTTGCGCCTAAAAGCGCGGCAGAGCGCAAAAATATTCAGCGATATCTCTCTTATCCAGAGGTGAATGAAGCGTTGTCGCTTATAACAGAAATAGCAGAGAATAAGACACATGCAGCCACGCAGATTTTGCCGTTTCAAATAATATATGAAAAAGCATTGCGTTTTCAGGAGGTGTTAGAAGCAGATCTTGTGTTGATTTATCCACAATTATTACATTTTTTAAATGTCTCAACCAAAGAAGGGCATTTTTTTTCTCAGAATGAACATCAAGAAAAAGTGATTGTGATTGGCTCAAATATTGCCAAAGATTATGCATGCAGAGGTTTTAATCCAATAGGTGAAAAAATATCTATTCGAGGTAGTTATTATGAGATTGTTGGTGTTTTAGAAAATGCGGTAAATAATCCTTTGGTTGATTTTGATTTGAATCAATCAATATTGATTGATTATTCATTCTTGCCTGTCTTGGGCAGCAGTCCCTATCAGTCTTTTTTTGTGAGTGGTCATGGGGCTTTAAACGAGACTCAAAAACATTTTAAACAATATCTCAATGACAAGTTTCAGCTCACGAGTGTCTTTATTAAAGATGCCAATTTGTATATGCATGCCATGTTATCACAAATTACGTTGACGCTTAATATTTTGAAGTGGATTGCTGTTATGAATGTATCATTAGGCATTCTGGTTCTAGTGAATATTTTAGTGCTTTTAATTGAAGAGCGTGTGCCCGAAATGGGGATTCGGTTGTGCGTGGGGGCGCTTAAACAAGATTTGCTATGGATGTTTGTACGAGAGTCCATGAGCTTTTGCTTCATTAGTGGTGTTATTGGTCTTATATTGGGTGTACCTGCATCCTACTTTATTGTGAATAAGCTAAACCTATTATATGAGATTAGTTTATTTGATATGCTATGGATATTACCAGCCTCAGTGTTATGTGGGCTTGTTGCCGGTATTATTCCAGCCTTGTTTGTGGCGCGAAAAAATCCGGCAATGTTATTATAGTGTGACTAGAGACTGTTTCAGAAATAGTAAAAGTAGTTATTGCTATGTGTGAATTGCTTGGTATGAGTGCGAATGTCCCCACGGATATCTGTTTTAGTTTCAGCGGATTGATGAAAAGAGGAGGGGCGACTGGTCCTCACAAAGATGGTTGGGGTATTGCCTTTTATGAAGGTAAAGGTTGTCGTGTTTTTCATGATCCCTTCCCCAGTGCGCAATCAGAAATTGCTAAACTTGTAAAAAATTATCCTATCCATAGTAAAAATGTTATCTGCCATATTCGTAAGGCGAATCGTGGTCGTGTTTGTTTAGAAAATACACACCCCTTTATGCGACAATTATGGGGATTAAATTGGTGCTTTGCACATAATGGGCAATTAAAGGGTATCAAAAAAATACTCATTCCCACACATTTCCAACCCATTGGAACGACAGATAGCGAGCATGCTTTTTGTTGGCTAATGTCACAAATTAAAGAGCAATTCCCTGAGCCACCCAAACAAGAAACCATGTTATGGTTATTCATAGAAAAGTTAACTGCACAAATAGCACAATTAGGAGTGTTTAATTTTTTATTGTCGGATTCAAAATCTTTATTTGCACACTGTTCGACCAAACTTGTTTGGATCAAACGATGTTCACCTTTTGGCCGAGCAAAGCTGGTGGATGAAGATATTGAAGTGGATTTTCATAAAATCCAACATAACAATGACATTATTTCAATCATTGCCACACGGCCTTTAACTGATAATGAGGTATGGAATGTTGTTGAAAAAGGAACTTTGCTAGTTTTCAAAAATGGCCTCATCAAATACCAATCCTCATCCTCTTACAAGGACAGCCAGACTAATATCTAACAGGACAATCATAATAAACTACTAAATGATTTTGTGTGCTTTTAACCATTCATCAAGATGCTTAATTTGAACATTGTTATAAATTAATCCTAATTTTGTTCGGCGCCATAATATATCTTCGCAAGTTTCTGCCCATTCATTTTGTATAAGGAACTCAACTTCTTTTTGTGTAAGTCCATGTCCAAAATCTTCGCCTAAATCAGTGAATTGTTGGTAATCTTTAAGAATTATATTGATATTGTAACCATAATTGCGTGCAAGTCTGAGCAGTATTGTTGTCGGTACAAAGCCATACAGCTTTTGAGCGGATGCAAAGAAATTATCAAAGGTATTGTAAGGCATGCTGCCTGGTAAAATAAGTTCTTTGCTACAGCTTTTTTTAAGCTGCGGAAAGAATGTTGCTAATTGATTGATCAGTTTTTCACTTAAGCTTCGATAGGTTGTTAATTTACCGCCATATATATTAATAAGTGGTGGATGTTGAATCGAATTGAGTTGAGTATCAATTTTACAATCTCTTGATATTTGTGAAGGATTAACGGATCCATTATCCCATAATGCTCTGACACCTGCCCAAGTTGCAATGATTTGTTTTTCTTTTAAGGGATGATGAAAATATTGATTTACCACTTTGCATAAATATTCAATTTCTTCAGTTGTAATATTAGCGGTTTGTGGTTCATCCTCAAAAGCGATATCTGTTGTGCCGATAATTGTATATTGCTTTAAATAGGGGATGGTAAATACAACGCGTCCATCGCGATGTTGTAATAAGTAAGCTTGTTTTTGTTCATACAGCTTAGGAACAATAATATGGCTGCCTTTTACTTTCTTTACTTGATAGTTGCTAGGTAGTTTAATAATTTTATCTAGAGTGTCCTTGATCCAAGGTCCAGATGCATTGACAAGCACTTTGGCCTTGATACTTGTAAGTGGACAAGAGGGATCACGCATATTTCTAATGTAGAGATTCCAATTTTGATTGCCATCGCATTGTATATCTACACATTTACTTCTTGTCATGATCTTTGCACCCAATTGTGATGCAAGTTTGGCAACCAAAATAACCAGCCTGGCATCATCTACGGTACAATCTGAGTATTGGAAGGCTTTTTTAATAGAGCGCTTAATGGGATTCATATTTTGAGACACTTCATTTGAATCATCAAAATGCAGTGTTTTAGATTTTTTAAGCTGACTGTTAATATTCAAAAAATCATAACAATAGAGTCCTAATCGAATGAGCCAATCAGAGCGAAGGCCTTTTTCATAAGGAATAATAAAAGGAATTGGCTCTACCATATGGCCAGCGGTGTGAAGCAAAACTTCTCTTTCTTGTAGAGATTCTTTAACCAAACCAAAAGCAGAATGCTCTAGATAACGCAGTCCACCATGGATTAATTTTGAACTTTTAGAGGAGGTGCCACTGGCAAGATCATCTTGCTCGCACAGTATAACGCTGAGACCACGACTCACCGCTTCTAATGCCGTGCCAACGCCATTAATGCCACCACCGATGATGGCGATGTCGTATATCAAGATAGCCTCCCTTAAAATACATTTATAAAGCGTATCATAGTATGATGCTTTTAATCTCTGTTCATCTTAAATCTTAGCCGAGACTCACATATAAGTGAATAAACAAATGTCAGAATACTATATATCAATTGATCAAGGAACAACCAGTACACGTGCCATACTGTATTCTCCACAAGGCATTTTATTAGCGCAAGCAAGTGTATCTATTGAGTCCTCTTTTCCAGAAAATGGTTGGGTAGAACAAAATCCTGAAGCCATCATACAAAGTGTTGAAACAGTATTAAAACAGGTATTGGTAAATGCAAATAAACCTGCTCATGCTGTGAGAGGCATTGGTATTAGTAATCAACGTGAAACAACCTTTGTTTGGGATAAAACGACTGGTAAAGCAGTCTATCCAGCAATTATTTGGCAAGACAAAAGAACAGCCGATCTTTGTGCACAATTAAAACAGTCAGGTATTGAGTCAACATTACAAGAAAAGACAGGTCTATTACTCGATCCTTATTTTTCTGCTACTAAATTAACTTGGATCCTAGATAATGTTCCCAATGCGCGTGCCATGGCGCAAGCCAATAAATTAGCATTTGGGACTGTGGATTGCTTTTTACTTTGGCATTTAACCGATGGAAAAATACACGCCACAGATATTACCAATGCATCACGTACTTTATTATTTAATATTAAAACTAAACAATGGGATAGTGAGTTATTAAAATTCTTTAATATACCTGAAAATATGCTTCCTGAGGTACATGATTGTTGTTATGCCTTTGGTAATATATCAAGGAGAATTTTGGGTGTGGAGCTGCCTATTGTTTCTATGGTAGGTGATCAACAATCTGCGAGTATTGGTCAAGGCTGTATTGCGGAAAATCAAGCAAAATCTACTTATGGCACAGGTTGTTTTATGTTACTCAATACGGGTGAAACTTGTGTTTATTCAAAAAATAAGCTTTTAACAACCATTGCTTATCAAGTGTCTGGTAAAACAACCTATGCTTTAGAAGGCAGTGTATTTGTTGCAGGTTCTTTGATTAAATGGTTAAAAAATTCACTAAAATTTTTCGAGGTGGAGTCTCAGATTGATGGGCTGATTGCAAGTGCTCATGATCACAATGATATTATTTTTGTTCCTGCTTTTTGTGGTTTGGGTGCGCCTTTTTGGGATCCTTATGCAAGAGGTGCAATGTTTGGTCTGACTCAAGATACTTCAATCGGGCATATTATAAAGGCTGCTATAGAAGGGATTTGTTTTCAAACTAAAGATCTGATTGAATCTTTAAATCGTGATACAGGAACTCAATTACAAAACATTAAAGTAGATGGGGGTATGGTCGCGAATCATTGGTTTTTACAATCCATGGCAAATATACTCAATATCGATGTATTAAAAGCACGTAATCAAGAGGCAACAGCCTTTGGTGCATTTTTGCTCGCAGGGGTAAGCACAGGATTATTTTCATCATTGTCTGAGGCTGCAAAATTACCAACAGTAGAAAGTACTTTTAAGCCAAACGCCTCTTGTCGTGATGAATCCCATCAAAAATACCAACGTTGGTTGACGCAGATTGAAAAAATTAAGGTTATATTATGAAACAATCGATGCTTATAGAATACGATATTACATTTAATCCATCCCTACGACAGATTGAAATAAGATTACTCGTCAATAAACCCATACAAGAAGGGCAAACACTTTCTTTGCCTGCTTGGACACCTGGTAGCTATTGTATAAGAGATTATACGAAGCATATTATTTCTATTCAGGCTACAGATAGAGCCACGCATAAGAAAGTAGCGCTTAGAAAAATCAATAATAATACTTATGAGTGCGAAAGCGCAGCACAGTTAGAAGTATGTTATATCTTGTATGCCAACGATAATTCAATCAGAGGCTGTTATTGCAATTTTGATAGAATTTTTATCAATGGCAGTGCCGCTTTTATGACTTTGTCAGGCTTTGAGTCTTTGCCTCTTCAAGTCAAGCTCAACAAACAACGCATTAATCCAGAGTATCAAGTGGCTACACAACTTAAACCAGTAGATGCGCCGCGCTGGGGTTGGGGTACTTATTTTGCCAATAATTTTGATGAGTTGATTGATTGTCCCATTGCAATCAGTGATCTACATATTAAAGAATTTCTAGTCGATAAGGTGCCACATGCTATTTGTATGATTGGGAGAATTTTAGGCGATACTCAAAAGCTCACAGAGGATGTTGCTAAAATATGTCAAGCACAAGCTAATGTATTTAAAGATGTCTTACCTTTTGAGTCTTATTTATTTATTCTTCATCTTGTAGATGATAATTATGGTGGATTAGAGCATCGTAACTCTTCTGCTTTAATTGCATCAAGACAGAGTTTGCCTATGGATGGGAATGATCGCTCAAAAGAATATAAATCGCTGTTAGGTTTATTTAGTCATGAATATTTCCATGCATGGCATGTGAAGCGTATTAAGCCAAATAATTTTATAAACTTAGATCTGAATGCGCCAGCATACACAACGCTCCTATGGGTCTTTGAAGGCTTTACTGCATATTATGATGACTTAGGATTGGTGCGTGCAGGTGTTATTACTCGAGAAGAATATTTTATTTTATTGGTAAATCAAATCGTTCGTTATACACGATTGCCGGGTAAAGATTATCAATCTCTTGCCGAGTCTAGTTTTGATGCATGGACTAAATACTATTTTCCAAATGAAAACTCAATCAATCAAGGTGTGAGTTATTATGTTAAAGGATCTTTAGTCGCTTGTCTGCTTGATATGCAAATAAGATTAAAGAGCCAGAATCAAAAGTCTTTAGATGGTATTATGAGGATACTGTGGGAAGATTTTGCCAAGCAAAGTAAGGGCATATCAGAATCAGATATTGAAAATTTATTAGTAGACTCGGGCGTTGAGAAATCATTTTTGCAACAAGCTGTATATGAGTGTGCATTGCTTCCGATTGAAGATGTTTTTTCACAATTTGGTTTGCAACTTGATTTTGCGCCTTATAGTCAGATTGATGTTTATTATCCAGATGCACCTCCGGTGTCTTCTACTCAGGGTGTTTTTGGATGGCTACTCAAAAAGTCTGATGCTGCTGTAACCGTTATGTCCGTACTTGCAGACGGGGCGGCTGGCCAAGCAGGTATTTGTGCAGGAGATGAAGTCGTGGCTATTGATGGTTTTAAAACCACACAAAGAAGTTATGACGTATTGGCCAAGCGCCTAAAAAGTGAGCAAACGGTTGTTGTCACACTCTTTAGAGATAATTTACTTAAAAATATCTCAGTAAAGCTCGCAACACCTCAGTTAGAGATTGCTAAAATGAGTCCAATGAATTATCTTTCTCCCTTACAAAAAGAAATGTTAGATGATTGGCTAAAATAGACCTTATGAATATTGAAGAAAAGCTTGCTGATTGTTGCTATCGCGATCGTGTGATTCTGGCTAAGCAATATCGAAAGATTCAACATCAAGCAACAGAGCAACAAGCAGCAGCTTTGTCTCGCTGGCATGAAAAATTGAAGCAATCTCAAGAAATGCTTGAGCATAAAAAGTCTTTAGTACCAAAATTGAGTTATTCTGCTTTGCCTATTATGTCGCAAAAACAGGAAATCATTTCTTTGATCGAAAAACATTCTGTCGTTATTGTGGCAGGTGAGACGGGATCGGGCAAAAGTACACAGCTTGCAAAGATGTGTCTTGAAGCTGGTTTTGGCACAAAAGGTATGATAGGGCATACACAGCCTAGAAGAATTGCTGCACAAGCCATAGCAAGGCGTGTTGCGGATGAGTTAAAGGTTAAGCTTGGGGAACAAGTTGGTTACAAAATAAGGTTTAAAGACAGGACACAGCCACTGACTTTAGTCAAAGTTGTCACTGATGGCATGATGCTCAGCGAAAGACAAACGGATAAATTGCTGTTGCAATATGAAGTGATTATTATTGATGAGGCACATGAGAGAAGTTTAAATATCGATATTTTATTTGGTATTTTAAAGAATCTTCTTCAGAAAAGACCAGAATTAAAAGTTATTATTACTTCTGCAACCATTCAATTAGAAAAATTTTCTAAATTTTTCGATAATGCACCTATCATAGAAGTACCAGGTCGACAGTTTCCAGTTGAAATGTGTTTTCCCTTTGAACCCAAAGAAGAGGAAATTGATAGTAATTCTAAAAAAGACGCTCAGGATACGGATATACAATCTGATGTGATTGCACAAATTGCAGAAACAGTAAAAATCGCGATTCGGCAAGGTCAAGGTGATATATTAATTTTCCAAAGTGGTGAACGAGAGATTCAGGAAACCATAGAGGTTTTAAAAGGGCTTAAATTAAATAACACAACTATTCTACCACTTTATGCACGCTTAAGCTCAGCGCAGCAACAATTGATTTTCAAAGATATGGTTGGTAGAAAAATTGTTGTCTCAACCAATGTAGCTGAAACTTCGATTACTGTTCCAAATATTAGATTTGTAATTGACACCGGCTTTCATAAAATCAGTCGCTATAATTACAAAAATAAATTACATCGTTTAGAAATTGAGCCTATCAGTTGGGCAAGTCATGTACAACGTAAAGGTCGGTGTGGGCGTGTAGGGCCAGGCATCTATTATGCATTGTTCAGTAAAGAGGATTTAGAGCGTAGGGCAGAATTCACCGATCCAGAAATATTAAGAACCAGTTTAGCGACAGTACTCTTAAACCTCTTAGCTTTGAACATTAAAGATGTTCGTCATTTTGATTTTATTGATGCACCCAATTATAAATATATTAAAGATGGTTTACGCTTATTGTCTCAGTTAGAAGCTTTGGATGAGACAGAAAGGCTTACGCCTTTTGGTCATGTGATGGCACGTATTCCAATAGAGCCAAGATTATCTCGGATGATTATTGAAGCGAATAAACTAGGATGTTTGCAACAGATTTTGATTATTGTCAGTGCGCTTAGTATTGCCGATCCCAGAGACATCCCTTTTGATAAAAGAGAGCAAGCACGTGAAAAGCATGCGCTATTTGTAGACGAGCAATCAGAATTCATGAGTTTTTTAAAATTATGGGATTTTGTGAATCAAAATAAAGCTGCATTGAGTCACAAAGCCTTTGCTCAACTTTGTCAAAAAAATTTCTTATCCTTTATTCGTGTATGCGAATGGATGGATTTGTATGATGAACTCAAGCGTATTGTATTGCGATTAAATTACAAAATAAACAGTGTAGCAGGGAGTTACACTGATATTCATCGTTCTATTCTTTCAGGAATGTTAGATCATATTGGGCAGAAAGATGAACATAAAAATTATATAGGGGCGCGAGAATTAAAATTTGTAGTACATCCCTCGACAACTATTAAAAAGTTACCACAATGGATTGTTTGTGCAGAATTATTTCATAGTTCACAAACTTTTTCTAAAACACTTGCTGCTATTGAACCACATTGGTTAACAGAGCAAGCTAAGCATTTAATAAAGAAATCTTATTTAGATCCACATTTTGATCTTAAAACTCAGTCAGTGGTTGCAATTGAAAAATCCAGTCTCTTTGGCTTGGCTGTAGAAAGCAAAAAAGTATTCTATGAACAGAAGAATCCTCGTCTCGCAAAAGAAATCTTTATCAGAGAGGCCTTGCTTGAGGAGCAATTAAGTGAATCACTTGATTTTTATGTGCACAATAAGCAAATTGCTCTCCAGTTAGAGAAGATAGCTCAAAAGACACGATATCGTTATGTTTTTCATAACCAAGAAAGTGTGTTTGAACATTATAAACAAAATTTGCCAGATTCAGTCGCAAGTTTGCAAGGCTTGAAAGCGTGGTTAAATAAAAATCATAATCAAGCACTCAAGCTTTCGCTTTCAAGTTTTGTTACGGAAGAAGAATTAATAAAGATTAAAGAGCAATATCCAGATGAGTGGCAGCTGGAAAATATTAAGATCCCCATTCGATATGAATACAATCCAGGGAATTCTAAAGATGGTGCAACTTTGTGTATCCCATTGGATGTGTTTCCCTTTATTGCAAATCAAGACAATTCTTGGTTAATTTTAGGATGGTTAACAGATAAATTAGGCTATGATCTTAGAAATATTTTGCGTCAATATAAACATAAATTACCAACCAGCAAACAATTGATTGAGACAATTTTTCAGTCACTTGTTTATCGAGAAGGTAATTATGAAGAAGTTTTGGCTAATTTCTTAGCAAAGCAGTACCAGATATTATTAGGCAAAGATTATTTTAGTAGAGATGTAATTCATACACCTTCTTATTTGCGTTGGCATTACTCTGTTATTCAGAATAATAAAGAAATCATCAGTGGTGATGATTCTATAAGTCTCTTTCAAACGTTGAAGCAACAAGGTCTGGTCAAAGAGGTGCTTGGTTCTCGTAAAGAGGCTGCATTGTATTTGGAATGGTCATTTTCTGATTTACCGCTCAGTGAATATAAAACAATCAACCATAAAAAAGTATTGGTGTATCCCGCGCTTGTTGAAGAGCAAGAAAAAGTAGCAATTCAATTTTTTAATACTTCTGAATTATCTTTGCAATACCATGTTACAGGTATTATGAAGCTGATTAGATTGGCACTTGAATCCGATGTAAAATATCTTAAAAAGCAGTTGATAGATAAGAATCTACTTAAAAAAGCGCAGCTTTATTTTTCTCAAGACAATCCAGAGAATACAATACAAGATATGTTGATTGATGCTGCAATCTTTGAATGTTTTGTTAGAGGCTTTGAGCCTATTCGAAGTAAAATAGAATTTGATAATCGCTTGAATAGCCATAAAAATAAATTGACAACCACGTTTGATAGTTACGCAGCTATATTAAAACAAAGTATCATGATGCGTGAAGTTATTGAGCAGAAAATAAATAAATACAGGCAAAAGAATGAGTATCAGGCTTCTATTGTAGATATTCAAACACAGTTGAAAAATTTGTATAGAAATAAATGTTTATTGATAGCAGGGCTGCAGTGGTTTGCACGATATCCTGTTTATATGAAAGCCATTGAATATAGATTGGATAAGCTTCCTGCTAATATCAAGCAAGATATATTAATCACCAAAGAAACGAGTTTCTTAGGACGTTGCTTGCAGCAAGTCATAGACAATAAATTATCAGATATCAAAGATACGGCTATTTTACCTGTTTCAGAATTGAGTCATAAATTAAACAATGTTGCTTGGAAGATAGAAGAGTTACGCATTTCGCATTTCGCACAAAGGCTGGGTACTATAACTTCTGTTTCTAAACAAAAAATAATTAAAGAGCTTGAATGATTTGAGCAGCAAATAAGAAATCCCACTTTTTGAAGCTTGTCTCTTCTACATAAGTGGACTATAAGCATAGTAACTGCCCTTTCCTTCGTTCGCAAAGCGAACATTTTCTCACTTTTGTAAAGGGAGACGCTCGTGCAGCGTAGCTGCGCTGAGCAGAGGGATTTAGCTTTTTGAATTTAGCCTCTAGCATAAATCCCCCTTGCGCACTTTAGGAATAGGAATCGCAGCAGGAACAGGGGCCTTAGGTGGAGGCGTTGGTGGGATTTTAGGAGCTGCTGCTGGCGGGGGGGGTAGTGGGAAATGCTGTATGGATGCCTGCTGTCCAAGCCATTACTACGAGTGGGCAATTAATATCACAGGAATATTAATATAATCATGCAATTAACAGCCATGTTCATAATGTCGTGCTTAATGGGCTTTATCATGCAGCGTTATAAATTTATGAAAACTAGATATTTCATGCTTTTTATGTTGCTTTTATTCATAGGGTACCATTTTATTTTTTATATGATAGATGGTTGGCCGATATACCCTAGCGTGTTTGAAATAACATTGTTTGGGTCTGGTATTATATTTTGTACTTTTGTATTTCATGTGTCTAAAATATTGGAGTTAAGAAAAAGAAAAAAAATGGAGAAAGGATCGCACGGTGATGCGGTAACGTGAAAGGTATATACTCTTCGCATTCGAGTTTTAGGTTTTGTTGGCCTCACCTACATTGTGCCCCTTGTGGGTAAAAATAGACTGTTATGAGTATAGGTAGTCACACGTAGCGCTTTAAATGATGTCATCTCGCACGGCGATTCATATGCAGCTGCCCAAAGGGCAGGTGGTTGTATGTAGCGCGTGATGCGAGATCTCTTTGTGTCCTGCGATGAACGATGAGATTCCGGGTAGTAACAGTCACTCTTTAGGTTAGCTCTTAAGGTCAAATACAGACACCATCCCAGTTAATTAACCGTCCTATTTTGGGTGTGCTCTCAAGGCGCTTCATTGCTTTTCTTCTTCTATCTACTATAAATGGATTGATATTCTTCTGCATCCTCATTAAATATGAACTTTCTCTTCACTCATAAGCAGTTCTAATCTCCAACCTTTAGAAACATCTATACCACAAAAGATACTGAAATTTTGAACCATGTTTGCTATCCTTAATTGTGGACTTAGACGCTTAATTATATACACGGTCTTTTATGCTGAAAAAAATATATAATATGTCATGCCAGCGAAGGTTTATCGGCACCAACCTAAAGATAATCCAAGCTTGCTTGGTTAATGGTCTAGAGTCGAATCTCTAATTTATATTTCTTTTATAAAACATTAGCACCTATATAAAGTATGTGCCCTGGTGCGAAGCACCCTACGCCCACTTTGTAATCAAAGGGGGCAGCCGTCTGCGGCGGGGGATTTATAATTTCAGGTTAAGCTAAATATCTACAAAAAAAATGATATGCATTGTGATCAGGATAAATTTCGAGATGCATATTTGGAGAGGAAAAAATATATGTATTGAGCTTCAATAATTATGAAGTTAAGCATCAAATAGATGGTGTACTTGAAAAATTGAATCCTACCATAGAACAGATAAAATAGTTTGGAACAGAAAAAGATTGATATAAATCCCCCGCCGCAGACGGCTGCCCCCTTTGATTACAAAGTGGGCGTAGGGTGCTTCGCACCAGGGCACATACTTTATATAGGTGCTAATGTTTTATAATCGAATCCCAAAAACTGTTTAAGTTGACGTCTATGAGCCTTCACTGATGTGACAACATAAATCATTTAATATAGGTGACAACACAGCGCTTAATAATCGATTTTCTTTTAAAACATATTTTTTAGGCAGAAAATTAATAGCTAATTAACTTATTTAACCCTCACCTGGCTTTCAGCCATCCTCTCCCAAATTGGTAGAGGCATTATGATTCGCGCTGCTCATCCATAAGAAAGAGATTTGATTCAGGCGCTTGTCTACAGCATCCAGTCTTGATACACCCTAAGTGCATAGATGAATTTTTGAATTATTGTTTGCTGCTATCTCGCAATCCTCATGTATTTTGTATACACTGCCTTTGCTTGGGAGCGGAGTGCTTATTCGTAAATTCATCTGTTATGGATATTCGTTAAATGAAAAGGGAAGAATTTATTATTACTGTCAGTGGCATGACGCTGATTGAGGTTTTAGTCTCTTTAAGTATTTTTTCTACAGTACTACTCGCTTGTATGGCATTTTCGCTTAATGCTTTGCAAAGATGTAGAGATTGTTTACGGGATACGGAAGCTGTAAATGAGCATTCAACTTCTTTTGAAAGATCACAGCTATCTACTCAAATGAATTAAATCATGAATCTGAAACTTCTTATTAGAAAGTGCCAAGGCTATACAATAACAGAGCTGCTGATTGGTTTAGGTCTAGGCGCTTTTTTGATTGCTTCAGTGATTCATATATTCCTAAGTATTAAGCAAACGACAAAATACCAGCAAGGCATCAGTCGCATACAAGAAAATATGCAAGTTTCATCTGTACTGCTTGGACAATGGTTGAGAGGCGCGGGTGATTATGGTTGTAATCGTTTAGATGAGCAGATGGCTTTGCGCTGGATTGGCATGACAGCCACTGATATTGATTTCAACCGAGAGCATCCAGTATACCCAACAACCATAGAAAAATTGCGCCATAATCCAAAAATATCTGCTGTAACCTTGATGCGTATTAAAGAAAATACCGATATTATTTTGATGAATCGTATTCATCAATTTTATAAACTAAACGATTATCAAGATGCGCAGGATGGTAAAATTTCAGTTTTGGGACAACCAAGCTATAACAAAAATGATATTTTGTTTTTAACAGATTGCCAGAATATAGATGTGTTCAAAGTTGTTAAAGATGTAAATACTCATCCACAACAAGTTACAACCGATATTCATATTCACCTGGGAGAACAGCCATCATTGACTAAGCTTTATCCGCCGGGTGCTTTATTAGGTAAATTAGAATCGGAGCTGATTTACATTGGTGATACAGCAAGAAAAAATCAAAATGGTAATCCCATTTTTTCGCTTTATGCAACAGATCTAAATGGACGAACTTTGGAACTTGTTGAAGGTGTAGAAGATATGTCTGTAGAATTTTGCTGTGTCCCTGAAACAGATCAGTATTATCCGCAAGCTATGTGGACACCTGAACAAAAAATAAATGCTGTACGTATCAAGCTCTTATTAAATTCTGTGGAGGATGTGCAAAGCGTGCCGACTGCCTATAAACAGAAAGACATTGATGTGATGCCAAAGGATAAACTGATACGGAAATGGTGGGAACAAGAGTGGGCAATACGATCAAGGGTATAAACAAGCAAAAAATATCTGGTAGCGTACTCATCGTGGTATTATTATTGTCGCTTGTTGTGAGCATGATGGTAATGATCTCTTTAGAAACAAGTGTGCTACAAACTAAAATCAGCAGAAATTATCAAAATGAAGTGCTTAATTTTATGAGCGCTGAGCAGTCATTGCAAAGATTGGAAAATAAAGTATTGCAAGAAGCTTATCATACCTCCAATGATGTTGGGGAGCTTGAAAAATTGCAATTTGTTCCTGAAACGCTAGAATTTGGAGAACGTCAAGGAGTAACATACTACCAACTTGATATTCAACAAAAAAATTTAGAGGGCGCACAAACACATTTGCAATCCGTGGTAGCAATTCGGCAGTAAAAATATTTTATATGTATCATTTATTTTTGTTCTTTTTGATCACTTATTCTTCATGTATTTTTTCTTTTAACTTAATAAGCAGTTCATCTTATTTAGATGCAGAACCTGTAATTATTCAAACGATTCTCTCGCATGCAACAGAGAAGCATGATATTACACGGGCGACACGTTTAGGATATACGAATAAAGATATAAGCCCAAAGATGCAGCAGTTGTGGCAAAGAAAATTACCCAAGCCTGCATCTCAACCTGTTTTAGTGGGACATCCTAATTTCCCTTTCCCAGATTGTTGGCCATCGACAAGCAATAAACCGCATCCACCTGAAAATGCTATGTATGCAGAAAAATATTCTGATTTTTCTCAAAAACAGATAAGTCGATCGCCTATCGTTTATCAGATAGATGGTGAATATCATTTACATGCTTTTGAGCTTGAGACAGGAAAATCACGCATTGATTTTGATTTAAAAAGCCTATTTACAAGATCACTCATCGAAAAAGATAAAGAGGATAGAGAAACTACGATAGCTCCAGAGCTGATGCATGCGGATATTTTTTATGATAATCAATGGCATTCTGTATTGGTTGGCATAGTGGGGGTTAAGCATCAAGCAGTATTTTGCATAGAGGTGACCACTGCATTGTCTGGTGCTGCGGCACAGAAGCATTTAAATCTCTTATGGACTTTAGAAGATAGAGATAGTTTTTTCAGTTGGCCGACTGTTTCTCGTATGGTTGATAATGTTTGGTATCTTATCTTAGCTCAATCAGGTTGTTCAGATAATAATCATTTATCTGCTGGTTTTAAAATGATCAATTTTAAAACAGGGGTTGTCTCCCAAAATTTGAGGGCCATATCCATAGAAAATAAGAATGAAACTTCTAAGAACCGAATTCAATTTTCAGCCATGACAGCCATTGATTCAAAATCCAGAGGCTATGTTGATTATCTGTATGCAGGTGATAATTTGGGGAAACTGTGGAAATTTGATTTAGAGAATCAGTTTTTGCAAAACAGTGAATTTATCAAGTATTCGACTCTCTTTAAAATGAATGATAATGGCGTATCAGGGGAAATCTTATCTCAGCCTAAAATTGTGCTGCATCCTGAGCAAGGATTTTTAATTAGCTTTCTTGCAAAATATCCGAATGATGAGCAACGTTATTTGATTAACATCTGGGACAAGAATGCGCATTTAAGAAAGGAGACGCATCTTTTTTATACATTGAAATTAGCCGCTTATTCTAACAGTACAGAGACTGAAAATTGGTATATGCCTATTGGATATGATCATGTTTATCCTCTTGTTCGAAATAAACAGTTGCTTATTGCATCACAAGCGAATCAGTTGATTGCTAAAGATATGCACTCATCAAAAACGTGTGCTCAGACTAACTATAAAAAGCCATTATTTCAGTCCACGACTCAGTCATCTTTAACATTTGTGGGAGCACCACTTGTCTTTTCTCAAGGGCTTAAACAACCGATTTTGGTTTTGCATGGATTATCAGATGGATCATTTGCATGGACTGAATTAGATCTAAACGATAAAATTGGTAGACGTGCTTGGCGGGAGTTAAACCATTAACTCATGTGCTGTGACTATGTTATCAAAAGGAGTGTGGGATGTGAAAGACTTTCAAGGGAAGACAGTATTCATTACGGGTTCAAGTCGTGGTATTGGCAAAGAAATAGCATTACATTTAGCAAAAGCCGGCGCAAATATTATTATTACGGGCAAAACAACAGAAGCACATCCTAAATTAGAAGGCACTATTTATAGCGCGAGAGATGAAATTGCGCAGACAGGTGCTAAAGTTACGGCTCTTGCTTTAGATGTCAGAGATGACGCAGCGATTCAGCATGCAATGAGCATCGCAGCACAAGAATTTGGGGGTATTGATATCCTCATTAATAATGCTAGTGCAATCAGCTTAAGCGATACTACCCAAACAGAAATGAAACGCTTTGATTTAATGTTTGATGTAAATGTTCGTGCAAGCTTTGCTGCCTCACAAGCCGCCATTCCTTATTTGAAAAAAAGTAGCCATCCTCATATTTTGATACTGTCTCCTCCCATTAATCTCAATCCTAAGTGGTTTAAAGATCATCTTGCTTATACCATGTCTAAATATGGTATGAGTATGTGTGTTTTAGGTTTAAGCGAAGAATTACGTGAGGCTAATATTTCAGTCAATGCATTGTGGCCTAAAACAACGATTGCAACCGCAGCGATTCAATATAATTTTCCAAAAGAGGTTTACCAAGCAAGCCGTAAACCAGAAATTGTTGCTCAAGCAGCACTTTGCATTTTAAAACAAAAAGTCACGGGTCAATTTTTTATTGATGAAGATATTTTAAGAGCACAGGGTGAGACCGATTTCTCAAAATATGCAGTGGATACGAGCGCTCAGTTAAAGCTCGATTTGTTTTTAGATTGATGGGTGAGTGACGCTTTTTAATATGAGCGGAAGCGAATAAAAAAAATTCCACTTTTTGAAGAGGGACGCGCACTGACAAGTGCGCAAGGGGGATTTATGCTGGAGGCTAAGTTCAAAAAGCTAAATCCCTCTGCTCGTACAGCTATGCTGAACGAGCGTCTCCCTTTACAAAGTGAGAACAGGTTCGCTTTGCGAACGAAGAAGACTATACAACAACAGGAGCATTTACATGTTCAATTGGGTAAAAGGATTTTTGATAATATTCACTTGTTTTTTTCAAGTGATAGCATGGTCACAAGATGTGATTCCTGATGAACTTAAGCCCTGGACAAATTGGGTATTAAAGGGATATGAGGATAGAGTCTGTCCTCGACCTTTTAATCAAGACAATAAATTTTTATGTGATTGGCCTGCAGAGCTTCAATTAAATATTGTACAAACACAAGCAGATTTTGTACAAAAGGGCATTTTGTATCAAGATGGTTGGCTCATGTTGCCAGGTGAAAGGCAATATTGGCCTAATGATGTAAAACTAAGCAATCAACTGTTATCTATTGTAGAAATGAATGGCAGACCTTTTGTTTATTTGCAGAAGGGGGCTTATCAAATTGAGGGTAAATTTAATTTTAACGAAGCTCCAGAACGATTAGCTATTCCTCAATCTATTGCTTTGGTGCATTTATCATTGAACCAAAATAAAATGACTACTATCGATAGAGATAATGCGGGTTATTTATGGTTAAAAAGAGCCAGCATTGAGAAAGCGGCTAAAGAAGAAACAGATAGCTTAAGCATTCAGGTGTATAGGAAACTGCGAGACACAATACCACAAGAAAATTTATCATTACTACGCATTAAAGTAACAGGCAAAGAGCGAGAAGAGCTGATAGGGCCAGTCATTAGTGATCAAATGCTACCTATCAATATTAGCACCTCTTTACCAGCGCGTCTTGAGGAAAATGGGCAACTGCGTTTACAAGTAAGACCCGGAACTTGGGATATTTATATTAATAGCCGTTACCTTCATCAATCTAATCATTTTGAATATACAGCTGCTGGACAATATTGGCCAACAGAAGAAATTTGGTCTTTTGAAGCAAAACCTGAATTTCGTCAGGTGGAAGTAAAAGATGCTATCAGCATCGATCCTAGCCAAACAGCTATGCCAAGAGAATGGCGCCAATATCCCAGCTACTTAATGAAGCAAGATTTAAGTTTGTCTTTGGAAGAAAAGCAAAGAGGTAAAATATCAGAGCGTGGTGAAAACCTACAATTGACACGAGAAGCTTGGTTAGATTTTGATGGTAAAGGAATGACATTTAGAGATCAATTAAGTGGTGTGATTGAAGAGAACTGGCGTTTAAGTTTATTGCCCCCCTTGCAATTAGGACGCGTGACGATTAATGGTGAAGATCAGTTGATTACGACTTTGCCAGATAATCAACAACCTGGGGTTGAGATACGAAATGGCTATTTGGACTTATCTGCAATAAGTCGTTTAGCTTCTCGTACCCAACAGATGCCTGCTATTGGTTGGCATCGTGATATTAATCAATTAAAGACTATTCTTCATTTACCACCTGGATGGAAACTGTGGAATGTCATGGGGGTTGATAAAGTAAACAATGCCTGGTTAAGAAATTGGAATTTGTTAGATTTATTTTTGGTGTTATTAATCGGCCTATCTGTTTTCAAATTATTAGGCTTGCGATGGGGATTGTTTGCATTGCTTACCCTCATACTGACTTATCAAGAGCCATCAGCCCCTGTTTATAGTTGGCTTGCAGTGCTCGCAGGTTTAGGTGTATTACGCGTGATCCCTGAAGGGGCAGCAATGCTTTGGGTGAAGGGTTATACGGTATTCTTTTTATTTGTATTGATGATAATTGCAATACCTTTTATTGCAACACAGTTACAAACTGCGATATATCCACAATTAAACCCACCGGATACTTGGGTGCAGCCCCAAAGTGATCGAAGTAAAGCCTTGGTCATGGAGGGCATGGCAGCAGATAGTAGTAATATGGCAGGAGGTGCGTTGAGTGATGCACGAGAAATCATGAGTGCACCCATGCAAGCCATGAAATCAACAGCAGAAAGTGTTTTGCCTAAAGTAAGGCAAGAAGCAATGAAGACTTATGATCCTAATGCAAAAATACAAACTGGGCCAGGTGTCCCTAATTGGGCATGGCAACGTATTGAGATGAGTTGGCAAGGACCTGTCACCCGTGATCAAACGATTCGTTTATGGATTATGCCAGCTTGGATAGTATCTATTATGAAATTTATACAAGTATTTTTAGTGTTGGGATTGATCGTGGGATTAACACGATCTGTTTATGATCGTTATAAGAAAGATAAGCAAGAGAGTGGGCATTCAAAGGGTAGTATATTAGGTGGCTCTGTGGCTAATGTGCTTGTTATCCCCTTTGTCGTGTTTGTTTTAAATGCACTTCCTATGCAGGATGCATCTGCAGAGGTGCCGGATCCCTCAACTTTGCAAGAATTGCGAGAGTATTTGTTACAAGCACCGAAATGTATGCCAAATTGTGCTGACTACCAGAAAGCGCAGATCAGCATCCAATCAGGGCTTTTAACAGTGCGTTTAATGATTCAAACAGTAGAGGCAGTCGCTGTACCTTTGCCACATCATGAGAAAGGTTGGGGATTAGACACTATTTTGGTAGATGGTCATTCTGCAACTGCTTTGAAAAAAGATGAACAAGGTCATTTATGGATATATCTTGAAAAAGGAACGCATGAAATTCTCATGTCCGGCAAAGTAGATGGCTCTTTGCAATTTGAAATGGCTTTTAGCTTAGTGCCTAAAATAGTTTCTGTGGAGATAGATAAGTCTGAAGGCTGGTCGGTAAATGGTTTAAATGAAGGACGATTGATAGGGCAGTCACTGCAATTTAATAGAACAGCGGCTGTGACAGACAGTCGCTTAAAAGATAATTCTCAATCGTTGTCCCCCAGAGAAATGCCTGTTTTTGTTAGCCTGACAAGAACGATTCGTCTAGGGCTTGATTGGGAAGTGATGAACGAAATAAATCGCATATCTCCACAAAGTGGTGCCATTCATGTTTCTATACCTTTGCTAAAAGATGAAAAAGTACTTTCATCCAATATAAAGGTGATTAACAATCAGGCTCAAATTCAGTTATCAGAAGGGCAGGCACGTACCGTCTGGTATACTAAGTTACCTATCACACCATTGTTGCAGTTGTCTGCCAATCATTCTGCAAATGTAAAAGAAGTTTGGCAACTACAAGCAAGTCCGATATGGCATGTGCAATTTAAAGGTATTCCTTTAATACATCAACAAAGTAATGTCGGACAATGGTTGCCTGTATGGCATCCTTGGCCCAAAGAGCAACTGGAGATTGAGGTTTTTAAACCAGAGGCATTGGCTGGCAATACACTGACCATTGATAGTAGTCGTTATACAATTATTCCGGGCAAACGCAAATCAGAATATGAATTAGAAGTTATGTTGCGAAGCAGCCAAGGAGGGCAGCATTACTTTGATCTACCAGAAGGTATTAGTATTCAAGATGTTTTGATTAACGACGTGAGTCAAGCGATCAATTTAGAAAAAAATAGAGTTAATTTTCCAGTTCGTCCAGGTGAGCAAAATGTGAAACTCAGATGGCAAAGTGGCGATGCTTTGAAATCTTATCTTATATCGCCTTCGCTCCTGCTTAATAGTCAGAGTTCTAATCATATAACGCAACTTGATATCAGTAAGGATAGATGGATTCTATTCTTAGGAGGGCCTGAGATTGGGCCTGTTGTGCGTTACTGGGCAGTTCTCTTTCTAACAGTGATTATTGCAGTCGCTTTAGGGCGTTCAGGCTTAACACCTTTGGCAACTTGGCAATGGTTACTATTAGGATTGGGCGTTACATTGAGTACACCTCTTTCTGCACTTGCTGTGATTGCTTGGTTCGTTGTGCTGCAATTACGCAGTAAATATTCTCACAACATGGATACGATTGTGTTTCAGCTCTCTCAAATTAGTATTGTAATACTCACAGGCATTTTTGTTATTAGTTTACTGCTTTGTATTACTAATGGATTGTTAGGCAACCCACAAATGCAATTGTCAGCGCCTCAAACAGGTTTAGTGTATTCAAATTTTATCATGGATGCTAAATATCAATTGCAATGGTATCAAGATCAAGTGCATAACAGTGTGCCGAATGTTTGGGTTCTTTCTATACCACTTTTTGTCTATCGATTATTGATGTTAGTTTGGGCACTTTGGCTTGCTTTTTCACTATTGAAATGGTTTCAATGGGCGTGGCTTTGTTTTTCAAAAGATGGTTTGTGGAAAAATAATGAACAAAAATAAAATTATTTTTGCATTCAGATTTCAATCACTTTGTTATTAGATATTTTTTTGATAGGATATTGCAAGTTGGTAACTTAGCCGTTGCTATCATATGCTTAGTTTTTTAAAATCTATGCTGGCTAATCATATTGAAAGCTTAATTGATGCGGGTTATATTGTGTGCCAACGATTAAAGATTTCTTTTAGTAACCTAAGGACTCACTTAGAAGTAAGTTCTTCTACCGTTATGCATTCCTATGGGAGAGATGATAGATGAGTAAATTGACAAAGAGTAAACTGGCTACGTTGGCTCTCGCAGGGCTCGGTGCTTTTGCGTCTGGTTCCGTTCTAGCTGGCATGACGGTCGATTCAAATGGTGGTTTAGAAGTATTTGAATTAGATGACACAGATTATTGGTTTAAAATTGGTGGCAGACTTCATTTGTCACAAGCTTTCTTAGATGGCAGTGATTCTGACCGTTCTAAATTTCCAAGTGGTTCAATGATTCGTTCTGCACGTTTAACCTTCAAAGGTGGTGTGGGCAACGCTTGGGTTTACAAAGTAGATCTTGATTTCGCAGATCGTGCCTTAAGAAGACCTGTTGGTTTTGGTAATGGCCAAGTGGGTAATCCTCCAGGAACCCTAAGCATATTTGGTGACACTGGAGATGTAAGCTTCGGTGAAGCATTCATTGGTTACAATGGCTGCAAGAATTTCTGGCTTGCTTTAGGTCAAATCAGCGTACCCTTTGGTTTAGAAGCATGGGCTAGCGCTAACGATGCTACCTTTATGGAAAATTCTATGGCTTCTCAAGCATTCGATACACCCGGATACGGCATCGGTGCTTATGTTGAATGGCATGGCAACATGTTTACTGTAGCGGGGGCTGTTTACCAACCTGAAGCAGGCACCACACAATATGGTGATGTATTATCAACACAACCAGGTGTATTGCCAGGTAATGGTCCTTTAGGTAGTAACCCAGGTAGCGATCCTTTAGGCTACAGTGCACGCGTTACTTTCTCACCTGTGCATGATGACTTTACTGTTTACCATTTAGGTTTGTCTGGTAAATATCAAGACTTACGTAATCATGCAAACGTATTTAACTATCGTTCAGGTATTGAAGTTCGTTCAAGACAGACACCAATATTGTTTAGCAATATTCCATTGAACTCTGCAAATGACTACACAACATGGGGCTTTGAAGCTGCAGGTCGTTTTGGACCATTGATGCTTTCTGGTGAATACATGTTCTCTGAAGTTGATAGAGACGGTAATATTCCTTTAGCTGCTGATCCACGTCTACCAGGTGGCGATCTTAAGTTTAAAGGCTACTATATAATGGCTTCTTATGTGATTACTGGCGAAGCAAAAGAATATGATTTTGCAAGCGGTACCTTTGGACGCGTTAGACCAAGCTCACATAAAGGTGCTTGGGAAGTTGCAATCAGACATAGCTACTTAGATCTAATTGACAATACTGCCCTGATTCCTGGTTCTACACCTGCTCCAGGCATGCCTGGTCCAGCAACCTTGGTCGGTGGTGTTGATCCTAATGCAATCGTTGGTGCTAGCCATGCAACCACTTTCGGTGTGAACTGGTGGATCAATGACAATGTAAGATTAATGGCTAACTACTCTCGCATGAATTTCCCAGAATCTGTTGATATTAACGGTTTTGGCTTGAAAGCGATTGTTAACTGGTAATCTACAGTTAGTTTATCTTCTAATATGGCCGGTGAAAGCTGGTCATATTGCATAAAAAAAGCTCTGCTTATGCAGGGCTTTTTTTATGGAGTGAATAAAATAGTAATTGCATAGCATCTATTATCTTCGTGCGTTAAAATATCGTATAAACTTCTTGGATTTAGCTGAAGTTTAACTAGAATGAAATTATGCACTACAAATAAATCAATAAAGCCACTATAAATATGATGCAACGCAAAATTAAAATCGGGCTTTTAAGTTTGAGCATTCTGCTAGCAGGATGTTCAAGTAATCCAAAGCATCCGCAAGATCCTCTAGAAAAATTAAATCGTGGTGTATATGGTTTTAATAAAGTTGTTGATAAAACACTTGTTAAGCCAGTTGCTTATACCTATAAGACATTCATACCTAGACCTATTCAATCAGGCGTGGGTAATTTCTTTGGTAACTTAGGCGAAGTAACGACCATTGGTAACGACATACTTCAATTCAAAATTAAATATGCCACACATGATTTTGCTAGGCTGGTTATTAATTCAACGATTGGATTATTGGGCTTGTTTGATGTTGCCGGAGAGCTTGGTTTAGATAAAAGAAAAGAAGATTTTGGTCAAACGCTCTATACATGGGGCTATGAAAAATCAGCATATCTTGTTTTGCCTCTTCTTGGACCCAGCACATTTAGAGATGGTATTGGTTTAACAGTTGATTACTTTGGAATGAGCGTTTGGCCTTGGATAGAGTCCGATCGTGCACGCTATGGGTTATTGGGGCTTAATTTAATTGATACCAGAGCAAGTTTAATCAACAAAGAAACCATTCTCGATACCATTGCTATCGATGAATATTCTTTGATCCGAGATGCTTATTTGCAGCATAGAACTTTCTTAAGTACAGATGGCCAAAGTGATTTCAAAGAAGGTGAAGATCCAATGGATGATCTGGATGGCTATGATGATGAAGTGAAAGATAGCAAAGAAGATCAGCAGGCCATAGATGCTGCGAAGCAAATGGTCAATCCTGATACTTTAGAGTCAAGCCCTACAGCTCCTTAATGCTGCTCGTTAAGAAATGAGCGAAGTGAATGATTATCTTCCCTTGGAATCAAGGGAAGAGGCTCAATGTTAGTGAGCAGATGGATTTTTTTTAATTTATATTTTAAAAATCCCTCCGCCGCAGACGGCGACTCCCTTTGAGAACAAAGGGAGCATACGGGGCTTTGCGCCACTGAGAAATAACCTATCAAAAAAACTATCATGGAAGCAGTGATTTACAATCAAGTAATGAGCATAAAGTCATGTTTCAAATATAATATTGCGCAGTTAAAAAATGAACGAAGTGAATGATTATCTTCCCTTGGAATCAAGGGAAGAGGCTCAACGTTAGTGAGCAGATGGATTTTTTTTAATTTATATTTTAAAAATCCCTCCGCTGCAGACAGCGACTCCCTTTGACAACAAAGGGAGCATACGGCGCTTTTACAGCCTCACATTTTTTAATAAGAACTAAGCAATTTCAGCGCTGAGACTGAGCCAAAAGCGCTGACTGTCTGCTATGTTATTTGATGTTTTTCCTCTAAAATCAGCCAAGCCTGCGTAAATTTTGTAATATTTTAAGAACGAATAGGATAAGCCAAGATCGATTTCATGACCGAATTTGGTGCTATTCGCTTCAGCATGAAAATTATGATAAGCCGCTTCAAATTCAATTTGTCTATAACGTGCATTTGCGTATAGATAGAAATCTGTTAAGCCCAACGCTGGTGTAACACTGAATCTATCTGCCCAACCATTGAAAATATGATAATCACTTAACGGTGTCATGAAGGCTTTTCCAGTGGAAAGCTTATTGCCTTCAAGCCATTCATATCCTAAACCGATATCACAGATAGGATGGCTAAAAGCACCCTCTACTAAATAATATTCGGCATTATAATCAACAGGATTATAAGAATTGCTGGATTGAAAAGCATATTCACTGACAAATAGAAATTTAGCACGTTGTAGATCAATAGCTCCGTTGTAACGTAGGCCGTAAGTGCTGCTTGATAAGCTTGCAACGGCTTGGTCTTTAATATAATAAAAATAGCCTGTTATTGTGCCAAAAGGATAAATATCATAACTGCTATTGAATAAATGCGTATGATTACTGCGTTTAGCAAATAATGCAGTATCTTGATTTTGTAAAACAGTATTAACACTGTCAATATAAGAATAGAAAAGTTCAAGTCCTGTAATATATTTATTTTCGATTGTAATGGCGTCAAAGCTTTGAGGTGTTTGTCTAAAATCAACACTGCCCACATATCGACCATTGTCTAATTTTATTTTCTGTCTACCTAAAATAAGCTGTGTATTGTATAGACCTTGATAGGCAATGAGTGCTTGATTTAAGGAAGTTCCTTTAGCATCTGGAATTTCAGTAAATTCTTTTCGTTGTGGCGTTGTAAAGGCGCCACTGTTGTGATGCTTATTCCAGTAACTAGAGACATTATTAAATTCCATTAATCCCCAGAAATTACACATATGTGCCGTTGTGTAAGCTAAGCGTGAAGTTAAGGTATAAGCGCGGCTACTTTTAAAAGAAATAGGATCAATGGGATTACTATCTGGTTGGGGGCTATCATCGTTCGCATATTCGTATCGACCCCGAAAATAAAGACTGGCATGTCCTTCTTTGAGGATATCTAAAAAGCTGTTCGCCTGCTGTTCTGGCTTATGATAAATAGATTGGTAAGCTGAAAAGCTTGGAATACTGTAGCATGCAATGATGCTTGCGCAAAAGACATGGCTTAGGTGTTTGACTGTACAACATGGCATATGACGACTTCACACTATCAGGATATATTTTCAGGAGAAACATTCTAACTGAATAAAAATGTAGATCCTAGCTTGGCTAAGCTCAAAATATTAGAAGTTGTCTCAAAAATGCCATTTTTCGTTGATCCTTTGTTGCAGCTCCTTTTGCGCTGCTCAAAGAATCTGCGCCTTGGCTGAACAAAAAATTACTATTTTTGAGACAGCTTCTATGTAACCTACCACGAGACACTAGAAAGCAAATCAACTATTAAATTCTAGAGAATAAGATTCAAGCCGATAACAATATGTATCTTTAATATTAAAGTTAACTTTTTATACATTGTGGCTGGCAGAATAAACAGTTATGCAAACATCATATGGTCATATTCTGACATACATTGAGGATGATGCGCTTCAAGCAAGTCTTCAAGTATTTTTGATTGATTTGGGATTTACGGTTACACAGTCGCATTCCCTCGAGCAAGTACAACATTTGATGAAGCATAATGGCCCAGATTTAGTGATCAGTGATTTACAGAGAAATCCAGAGAATGGTTTATTGTTTTTATCAGAATTTAGTCATATTTATCCAGATGTGCCTATCATTACCTTAACCGTTCCGCATCAAAAGCAAGTCTTGAAGTCTTTGCGATTAGGCGCGTGGGATTGTATTGAACAACCACTTGAAAATTTAACACAGCTTGAGCACTCGGTGTGTAAAGCATTGGAACGTGCCAGACTTGTGAATGAAAATAAATTATATCGTCATAAATTAGAAGAAATGAATGGCAAGTTAGAAGATAGCTTGCATGAGTTAAGATATGATCAAATGGCAGGAAAAAAAGTACAAGCGCAAATGTTTCCAGCGAGTGATTTATTATTTAATCATTATCATTTGTCTAATTTTGTTATGCCATCACTCTATTTGAGTGGTGATATGGTAGATTATTTTACTATTTCAGAAAAACATATTGGATTTTATATTGCGGACGTTTCAGGACATGGGGCTTCAAGCGCCTTTGTGACGGTTATGATTAAAGCGCTTTTTGATCAGTTGCTCCTAAACTATAAACAAAAAAGAACCAAAGTTATTTTGCAGCCAAAAAAAGTATTTGCGATTGCCAATGACTATTTATTGCAAGCAAATTTAGGCAAATATGTCACGATGATTTATGCTGTGCTTGATACAGAAACGCATCGTTTGCGCTATAGTGTTGCAGGTCACTATCCAAACCCTATTTTGATCAAAGCACAAAAAGCTGAATTCTTGCCTGGTAGAGCATTCGCCGTTGGTATGGTAAAGCATGCTGCCTTTAAAGATCTCGCAATTGATTTTCCAATGAATTCAAAACTGGCATTATTTTCAGATGGATTAATGGAGGTCATAGCAGGGCAAGCCTTGGATGATAAAGAGAAAATATTATTATCTGCGATTGAGCGTATTGATAAAGAAAACGGCTATTTATCTACCCAAGCTTTGAAAAAAACGTTTAATATTAAAGAGGCAGAATCTAGGCCTGACGATATTACTTTTTTGCTTATGAATAGGTGTGAGGCAATAGAAGGTCACAAATACAATGAGTAAGATATCATATATAGTCACTGATACTTTGGCTGTTATCAAACTAAGTGGAGAAGTTCGATTACTTAGCTCAGCTGTCTTAGAGGAGGCTTATCGACTTGTTTCTGAACAGCGGCAGTCGCAGCCACTCTGGATAGATTTGACAGAATCTTTCAATTTAGATAGCACTATTTATGGTACTATTGCAAAATTCTGCTTGCTGGAGGCGGGCAACCATCAAATTACTTTATACTATACTCATGAAAATATTTACAAGCAGTTACATACCTTAGGTATTGAGCATTTATGTTTGCTAAAAAGAAGTGCAACCTTTATTTCAGAGGTTGATGAGCGTTGGCATGAACTTGTTGAGAAGGAAGTTGACAAAGATGAACTTAAACTGCAAGTGCAACATGCGCACCAAATATTAGCCAAACTAAGCCCAAGTCAAGCTATGCAGCTTGTTGTTGATCAGATATCGAAAAATACTCGAAATCACTAATAGGTACTCTTATGGCATACTCAAAGCAACCAGAAAAAAATAAAGAAGCAGAGGCGGATCCCTCACAAGATATGCCGCAAGCATCTACAGATGTGCCTCAAGAGCAAAATGAAAATATTCCTGAAGTGCAATCAAATGAAAGTGAAGCCACACCAGAAGTAGAAGCTGAAAAATGGGAGACACCCGCACCTCATTTGGTAGGGCATGATCCTTTATTAGGCTGTTTGATGATTTTAACACGCCTAGAGCATAATCCTTTCTCACCAGAAGCATTGATTGCAGGCTTACCACTGGTTGAAAACAAGTTAACACCTGAATTGTTTATTCGTGCTTCTGAGCGAGCTGGTCTTTCCTCACAAATTATCAATCGTCCTGTTGAAGATATTTCTTCTTTGGTATTGCCTTGTGTCTTATTACTCAAGGGCAAACAAGCTTGTGTTTTAGTGGCAAAAAATGACAATAAAAAATTAGTCAAGATTATTCAGCCAGAGAGCAAGCAAGGCGAAACAACACTTAGCTTTGAAAAGATAAATAGGGAATATACGGGCTACGCTATTTTTACGCGACCCAGCTTTAGGTTTGATAAACGTACCGATGAAGGCTTCAAAGAGCGCCCTAAAAATTGGTTTTGGAGTGTGATTGCCAAAACATGGAAATTGTATTCTGAAGTATTAGTAGCTTCATTTTTCATTAATATTTTTGCAATAGCTTCTTCCTTGTTTGTGATGAATGTGTATGACAGGGTCGTGCCGAATAATGCAACGGATACACTGACCGTTCTGGCGATTGGTATCTTAGTTGTTTTCTGTTTTGATTTTTTAATGAAGATGCTGCGAGGCTATTTTATCGATATTGCTGCAAAGAAAACGGATGTTTTGATCTCATCCAATATTTTTGAGCAAATGATGGGTGTAAGAATGGAGTCTCGCCCAGAATCAGTGGGTAACTTTGCAAATAATATGCAACAATTTGAATCTTTTAGAGATTTCTTCACCTCAACTACCATCAGTGCGCTTATCGATCTGCCGTTCGTATTTTTTTTCTTGATTATTATTTATACAATTGGTGGTTATGTTGCCATTGTACCCTTACTGGCTGTGCCCATTGTGATTGGTATGGGACTTTTGATTCAAGGACCTTTAAATAAGATTGTCAAAGAATCTTATCGTTATTCTGGACAAAAACACGCAATGCTCTTTGAATCATTGGCAGGTGTTGAGACAGTCAAGAGCATGTCAGCAGAAGGTGTATTACAGCGAAAATGGGAGCATGCCGTTGGCATGTCTGCAAAGCTGGGTACTAAAATCAGAAGTTTATCGCTTACTGCTGTGAGTTTTTCAGCTTGGGCACAACAAGTTGCGGGTGTTTTGGTTGTCATCGTCGGTGTGTATCGGATTTCTGCAGGTGAGATGACCATGGGGGCTTTAATTGCTTGTACGATTCTAACGGGGCGTGCATTAGCACCTTTGGCGCAAGTGGCTGGTTTATTAACACGCTACCATCAATCCATGGCGGCATTACAGTCTTTAGACAATGTAATGAAAATGCCAACGGAACGTATAAAAGGTAAAACGCCCCTGCATCGACCTGTTCTAACAGGTGATATTGAATTTAAGCATGTTGCCTTTAATTATCCTAAACAAGATGTGCCCGCTTTGCATGATGCTTCTTTCTCGATTACAGCAGGTGAGAAAGTTGGCATTATTGGTCGAATTGGTTCTGGCAAAACCACTATTGAAAAATTGATTTTAGGCTTATATCAGTCAACGGCAGGTAGTATTTTGCTAGATGGCACAGAAATTGGTCAGCTTGATCCTGCATCTGTGCGTCGCAACATTGGCTATGTACCTCAAGACATTGTTTTGTTTTATGGTTCTGTAAAAGACAACATTACTTTCAGCACGCCCTTTGCAGATGATACGAGTATTTTAAGAGCTGCTAAAATTGCTGGGGTTACAGAATTTGTAGCAAAGCATCCTCAAGGTTTTGATATGCCAGTTGGTGAGCGTGGAGAAAAATTATCAGGTGGGCAACGTCAAGCAATCGCCATTGCGCGTGCGCTTATTTTAGATCCGCCTATTTTAGTTTTAGATGAACCCACAAATATGATGGATAATAGAACAGAAGAATTGTTTAAACAGCAGATCCAAGAGGTCTCAAAAAATAAAACAATGATTTTAGTAACCCATAAAGGTTCCTTACTTTCTTTGGTCGATAGATTAATTTTAATGGACAATGGTCGTATTATTGCAGACGGCCCTAGAGATTTGGTCTTAAAGGCGTTGGCAGAAGGAAAATTACATTCTCCAAGCCGATAAGCTGATAACCTATTTAAATTGAGTTAAGCCACTTTAATATGAAAGAAAAAATCAAAGAAATTGATATTGAATTTATGACTGACACCAGCGCAGCGATGATGCAAGGGGTGCCTATTGCCTACCATTTTATTTTATGGGCGGCTGCGATTTTCTTGGTAGTTGCTGCTATTTGGGCCAATTTTGCTGTTTTGGATGAAGTGACGGTTGGGCAGGGCAAAGTAATCCCTTCTACCAACATGCAAGTCGTACAAAATCTTGAGGGGGGTATCGTCAAAGATATTCGCGTAAAAATTGGCCAAATTGTGGAGCGTGATGAAATATTAATGATCATTGATGACACGCGCTTTTCGTCCAGTTTAAAAGAAGGTGCAACACAGATATATGCATTAGAAGCAAAAATACATCGCTTAGAGGCAGAGATTTCTGAGAGAGAAATATCATTTTCTGAGCGTCTTCAAACGGAATACCCAGAATATGTGCAAAATGAAACCAGTCTTTTTGACTCAAGAAAAAAGGAATTGGGGGTTAAAGTAAATCTTTTAAAAGAAGAAGAAGATAGAAAAAATCAAGAATTGCTTGAGATGCAAGGTAAACGTGAACAGCTTCAACGCAGCTTAGATTTAGTGAAAAAAGAGCTTGCACTGACACGACCCTTGGCCAAAGATGGTGCAGTCTCTGAAGTGGAAGTGTTACGATTAGAGCGTACGGTTAATGATTTAGCTGGCGAATTGGAGCAAACTCAGCTATCCATTCCTCGCTTGGAATCTGCTTTAAGCAGCGCAAAAAAGAAAATAGACGAGTTATATATCAGCTTTAAAACAGAAAGTATTTCTGAGTTGAATAAGACTCGAGCTGAATATAAAAGACTGCTAGAGACACAAAAAGCAGCACAAGATAGATTTTCACGAACAGTTGTTCGCTCTCCTGTAAAAGGCACCGTTAATCGTGTACATGTAAAGACGATTGGGGGGGTGATACAACCGGGTGAAGATCTCTTTGATATCGTGCCATTGAACGATACCCTCCTGATCGAAGCAAATATTCGTCCATCCGATATTGGATTTTTACGATCTGGGTTACCTGCAACCGTCAAAATATCAGCCTATGATTTTTCAATTTACGGTGGTTTAAAAGCAACGGTTGAAAATATCAGCGCTGATACTATTACGGATGAAAAAGGAGATCCTTACTATCAAATTCGTGTGCGAACCACTGAAAAAAATTATTTAGTTGGTAAGCGTGGAGAACGTTTAGAAATTCAAACGGGTATGGGGGCAACAGTGGATATTCTAACGGGCCAAAAAACGGTGCTTGAATATTTACTCAAACCTATTATTAAGGCGAAAAGGAATGCAATGCGAGAAAAATAAGCATGATTCTAATAGCGACGGATGATGGACAACGTGCTCATAGATGGCAACAATATGTATCTGCTGAGTATACAGTATACGAGTTGATTGTCAGTGATAAGAAAACACTTGAGATCTGTCTGAAAAAAATTTCTATTGATGCAGTACTGTTAGACAAAGCGCTTTTAGGTGAAGGTGGTATTCACGAACTATCAGAAATACACGAAATTCAACCAGAAACACGGCTTATTCTAATGACAGATATTGCAGAACAAAGAGAAGAAGTAGCAAGTATTCTCTTTGGCGCTAAAGCGTATTGTGAATATGATATTAATGATGTAATGCTCTCAAGAGTATTAAGAACCGTATTAGCAGATGAATTATGGGTAGATAGAAAATTTGTCTCTAGATTACTTGGAGAAATTGAAGGGATAGCAAGAGCACAACACACAGAAGCACAACAATTAGACAAAGGCTTATCACTTCTTACACCGCGTGAAACTGAAATCGCAAAATTAGTGGCAGGTGGTGCGAGTAATAGAGTGATTGCAGAGCAGTTAAATATTTCTGAGCGTACGGTTAAAGCACATTTAGGCGTTATTTTTCGAAAAATAAATATTGTCGATCGTTTACAATTAGCTTTATTTATCAATCGTCATCAACAAATTAGTTCCATTTGGCATCAAGAAAATGATGTTCCCTCCACACATTCAATTGCTTCTCATAAAGAAGAGAAAAAGAAAGATCCTTAATTGTTTGGTTTCTGATTGATAAGCAGAGCGAGTCATAATGCTTCTGCTAATTTTGGTCTATGGAACGCAAATATCTTATTTTTAAAAATAAATTGGTTATTGCATGCTATGTCATTTTATCACCTGCATTAAGTCATTTGTGCTGTCATGCCAGCGAAGGCTCATATGCGTCAACTTAAGAAAAAAAGCAGAATAATTAGGGACTGTTGACATTTTAGTAACCTACTTACCGCTACGTCCCGCGGCTTGTCCGCGGGATCCAGGTGTTATGAGTAGCTTTCTTCGTAGAGATCTCGCCACGCCGGATTGAATTCTTCAATTAAATTCAATTTTCACTGCCTGTACCAGTTTTTAAAACGCTTTTCACGTCTGGCAGCCTCAACGTACAGCTCATGCATTTCATAATAAACAAGCTGATTCACATTCAGAGGCTCAAAACTCTGGATCCCGCGGACAAGCCGCGGGACGTAGCTGGTAGGGAAGAATGGGTACCAATATTCTATATCAAACCCCAGAAATTCCTTAAGTTGACGCCTATGAGCCTTCGCTGGCATGACACAATATATTCTGTTGTTTAGAGAAAATGTGTGTATCTTTTTTCCAAAATTGGTAGGGGCAATAATGTTCACTTTGCGAATAGTTTGCTCATAGTCAACTTTTGTAGAGAATTTAGACTTAAGAAATACTGTAAATACATTTACCTTATTAAGTTGATTGCTTAAGTTGTGAAAAATAGGCATCATTGCGTGAGAAAGTAAGTAGTTTAGCAAAGAAATTTTTTATTATTTTTTTTAAAATGAGTTGATTGTGATTATAAAAATGTTTCTTGCTCAAACTGATATGTGTAGAATGAATCTTTGTTTAGGTAACATGGTTAAGTGCGCACCTGTTAGAAAAGTAATTTTCTAAGCAAGCTTCCATAGTTTAGGGATAGTCGGAATTAAGAGAAGCGAACAAATTTATGCAAAAAAACAAATTGCTGAAGATAGTTTTATCGTCATTAGCCTTAGTCGCAGCATCTCAAGTACAGGCCTATACGGTTCAAGAGGCTGTTGCCTATACTTTGCAAACTTCACCTGATCTTATGATCAATGTGCAAATTAGAGAGCAAGCTAATAAAGAATTTAGAAGTGCTTATGCAGACTATTTACCAACAATTAATGTTAATGGTGGCACGGGGCAAGAAAATACAAATAACTCAACCACACGTGGTGGTAGATTAGATGGTGCTAGCTACAGAACCATGTCGCGCCGTGAGTTTAATGCGACAGCCTCACAATTATTGTTTGATGGCTTTGGCGTGATGCATAACGTCAGTGGTAAGAAATCACGTGTTAAAGCAGCTGCACTACGTGTAAATAGCAGCGCTCAAGAGCAGGCATTGCTTGTTGTTGATGCCTTCATTGAAATGCATTTAACCAGAAGCATTGTTGAAATTGCACAACGTAATTTAAGTGCCCACCAAACTATCTACGGACAAATTGAAAAGCGTAGTGAAGGTGGTATTGGCCGTAAAGCCGATCTTGATCAAGCTTTAGGTCGTTTAGCACTTGCTCGTAGTAATTTATTAGGGGCACAGGCTAATTTGCGCGATGCGGAGACCAAATATCTTCGTGTAGTTGGCAAGATTCCTACTGATATAGAAAAACCTGAGATGCCTTCATCAGGATTTCCCGCAGATCTTGAAGAAGCGATTAATCGTGGTTTGAACAATAATCCTGAATTGACAGCAACCCATTATGATGTAGACGTAACACGTGCAGAATATCGTTCAGCACGTTCGCAGTTCGTGCCAAGAGTGACTTTAGATGCAGGTATACAACGTAACCAAAATATTGATGGTTCCAGAGGCGACAACGATAAAAACTTTGCAATGTTAAGGTTTAATTGGAATGTGTTTAAGGGCGGCGGTGATGTTGCTAACCTTTGCAGAATTGCACACAAAAACCAGGAAGCTCAAGAAGTTAGAAATAGAGCACATCGCCAAGTTATTGAGCAGGTTCGTTATGCTTGGAACTTGTATGATACAGCGCGTCGTCAGTTAGTTGATTTAAAAACTCACCGTGACGCGAGTTATAGAACACGAGAAGCTTATCAAAAGCAATTTGATATTGGTCAAAGAACTTTGTTGGACTTATTGGATTCTGAAAACGAACTTTTTACTGCAAGTAGTAATTACTTCCAAGGTGAAGCAGACGTGCTTGTTGGTATGTACAGAATCTTGAATGCAATGGGAACCATTACTCAGTACTTTGGCATTGCATTGCCTAAAGCTGCGGTCAAGTCAGCAGATGCACAATTTGATGGTTCTGGCCCATTCTTTGAAAAGACTGATAAGTCTTTTGATAATGCTATCTAAAAAATGCGCTCAAGATATTTGAGATTAAATGCATAGCGAAAAGCAAAAGGGGCAAAGCCCCTTTTGCTTTATTAGATGCCTATTAAACACCTGCATAAATATTAGGTTTTAACTAAATAGGAAACTACCATTTTGTTAAATGCCAAACATAAAAATAAGATATATCTCTTCTTTTTCACTTTTTTTATTCTGCCAATTTCATTTTTATTTTTAGTCAGTGCAATTGAATTTTCTGAATCACTCTTAAACAATATAGAAAAAAAATATGGAGACTATGCTAAAAAACGTGTTATCTCTTGGGAAAAATTAATGAAGGAAAATCAAAATGTCTCAGAAGCCGAAAAGTTAGAAAAAGTGAATAAATTTTTTAATTTATTGGAGTATCTTTCAGATAAAGCTCATTGGAATGTAGAAGATTATTGGGCGACACCTTTAGAATTCTTGGTATCAGGTGCAGGTGATTGTGAGGATTTTTCAATTGCAAAATATTTTACCCTACGAGAGCTTGGGGTAGATGATGAAAAATTACTCATTACCTATGTTAAATACACTGAATACGGTGGTTATGAACAAGCACACATGGTACTTACTTATTATGAAACGCCAACCAGTATTCCATTGGTTTTAGATAACATTAAAAAAGAAATTTTATCTGCTGACAAACGATCGGATTTACGACCTATTTACAGCTTTAACGGTTCGGGGCTTTGGCGTAGTAAAGAGCTAAGTAAAGGTAAAAAATTAGGCACAGCAGATGATGTGAATATGTGGGCTGATATGCAAGAGCGAATGAAGAGTGGCAAGATAGGTAACTTTAATCCACTTTAAAGACACAGGGCATTGATTGTAATGCCAGTCAGTTAAGAAATGAACGAAGTGAATGATATTCTTCCCTTGGAATCAAGGGAAGAGGCTCAACTTGTTTGAGCAGAAGGATTTTTTTTATCTTTATTTTAAAAATCCTTCTCTGCACCTAAAGGCGCCTCTTTCTTTGATAACAAAGAAAGAAAATCAATTCGCTTCGCTCATTCGTAATGTTATTAAATGCCAATGTTCTCTTAACAAAGCGGCATTATAGAACATTGATTGAGGTTGAGAAAAAATTTCGTCTTTGCAAGAAAATGTGAATAATATTTTTAGGTGAATGGCTTTGAGGAGCTAAACTAAGCATGACTTTAACGCGACAACTATTATTATCAGGTCTGTTTTTATTGCTAAGCATATTCTCAGGTATGCTTTATTACGTGATAGATAATACTCAAACCTTTGTCGATCATCAGCTTGGGAAACATGCTAAAGACACTGCAACTTCTTTAGGTCTTTCTTTATCTTTGGCCATGGAAGGTAATGAAATTGATATTCCTACTGCAAATCGTATTGTAGATGCTGTATGGGATAGTGGCTACTACAAGAAAATCATGATTGTAAATTTAAAAGGAAAAGCTGAGATTGAAAGACAGCTGGAGGTAAAAGTATATCAAGTGCCTAATTGGTTCATTAACTATATTGAAGTGAAAACCAAAGAAGAGCGAGCAAAAATTCAATCAGGTTGGTTGCAACAAGGTGAGGTTATTGTTCAAAGTAATCCAGGTTTTGCCTATCAGCAATTATGGACTACTTTCATTGATGCATTACAATGGTTTGTGATTACTGCTTTGATTGCAGCCGTTCTAGGTGGTTTTTTACTCTTTATTATTTTAAAACCATTGCGCGCGGTTACGCGTCAAGCAACCGCTATTTGTAATCAGCAGTTCGTAGAAGAAAGCTTGCCTTGGACCATTGATTTACGACAAGTTGTTGAAGCAATGAATAATATGTCAAGACGTTTAAAACGTTTGTTTGAAGAGCAGGCGAAGACTACAGAAGAATTGCGAGAACAAGCTTTTAAGAGTCCTGTTACTAAATTGGCTAATCGACGCTATTTTGATATTCATTTTGATCACTTATTACAGGACAAAGAACATAGTCATACAGGTGTTGCCTTGCTAATAGAAGTGAATCAATTTAAAGCGTATAACGATAAACATGGTTATGAGTCAGGAGATGATCTTTTAAAGCAAGTTGCACGACAGATAGAAGCTTCTTTGTCATCCTTTGAAAATGCATTGATTGCGCATTTAGGAGGGGCATCCTTTGCCGTTATTTTGCAAGATAAAGTGATAGATGTTGGTATTGAAATTGCACATTCATTGAGTAAAACATTTTCTGAATTCAAGCAAAAAGGAATTGCCAAAGAAGATGACATTGCGCACATTGGTCTAACTGTCTTCAATACAAACCAAACGAAGAGAGATATTTTGTCTCAGTTGGATATGGCATTAAGGCAAGCGCAAAATGCAGGTCCCAATGCCATACATGCTATTAAGATCATTGATGATAAGCAAGTTCGGGGCGCTCAAGATTGGTCTAAGATATTTGATGAGGTTGTTAAGAACAACAAAATTAAATTACATTTTCAAAAGATCAAAATGCTACAAGAAACATCAGATTTGTATGAAACATTAATGCGTGTTGAACTGGATAAAGATAACGTCATTAGTGCAGGCATGTTTATGCCTATGGCTGAGCGCTTAAACCGTATCACTGAACTTGATAAATGTATGATTAATCTATTATTCGAAAAAATAGAAAACGCTAAGATTAGTCCACGCTATTATGTTAATATTTCTCCTAGCTCAGTAGATGATGCCGATTTCGTTAAGTGGCTAATTGAAAAAATTAAATCCTTAGGGAAAAAGGCAAACTCCGTTATTATTGAGTTGCCAGAATATGGCGTTGTCCATCGTATTGATAAAATTAGAGCACTGTTTTTACAAGTTTCCCAACTTGGTTCTAAAACATCAATCGATCATTACGGGAAAAATTTTAGTTCTTTTGCTTATCTCAATAATCTCAGGTTAGATTACTTAAAAATCGATGGTAGTTTTGTGCGCAATATTCATGAAAGCGACGACAATCAATTTTTTATTCGTTCCTTAGTAGATATTGCACGCAGTTTAGATATATTAGTAATCGCCGAAACAGTTGAAACAGAGCAAGAGTATGGCATGCTCGAGCAATTGAAAGTGGATGGCATGCAAGGCTATTACATTGCGAAGCCTGCTCAAGAACTAAGTTAGTAAACTTTTTTTTGACTAACTAATACTTGCGCCAAATGGCTTAATCGCTTAATGTGCTTACTCTTGAAATTTACTAGCTGAATTACTACTTAGAAATAAACACAGTGACAAACAGCCAAACATTAAAACAAGAATCATTCTCAAATAGAATTGCGCGCCTACTACCGTGGATCATCTGTGGTTTAGCTGCGGGCTTTTATTGTTATGAGTATTTATTGCGTATTACGCCTGGTTTGATGGTAGAACATCTACAGGTTGCTTTTAGTAAGAATGGAATGCCTTTAGATGCAACCCAAGTTGGGCATTTGAGTGCTTATTACTACTATGCATATACGCCAATGCAGTTGCCTGTTGGTCTAATGATGGACAGGTATGGCCCTCGTAATATCTTAACCATCGCTGTACTTTCCTGTGCGATTGGTACACTTATTTTTGCATCCACACATAATCCAAGTATTGCCGCAGCAGGGCGTTTTCTGATTGGATTTGGTTCTTCTTTTGCCTTTGTCGGAGTCTTGAAACTTGCGACCACTTGGCTGCCACCTGATAGATTTGCCTTTGTATCAGGTTTAACAACCACGCTTGGAATGATTGGTGCAATGTTTGGTGGCACATACTTGAGTGCTCTGATCATGGATTTAGGTTGGAGAGAAACTTTATATTACTCCAGCTATGTTGGCTTTATATTATTCCCCGTTATTTGGTTTATCGTTCGAGATGCACCTTCAAATGAAACTGCATCCATAGATCCACGTACAGTCAAAGTTCTTTCTTATGCACAGCTCTTTAAAGATATTTTATTTGCGATGCGTAATAAGCAAATTTGGATTAACGGTGTTATTGGTTGCTTAATCATGGCGCCTACCGTTGTCTTTGCTGAGTTATGGGGCGTCTCATATCTGAAGACAGTACTGTCATTAACAAATGAGCAATCTACTCGCGCAGTTTCCTTGATCTTCTTAGGTTGGGCTATCGGTGGACCTTTAGTTGGTTTTATCTCTGATAGAATGAAAAAGCGCAAGCCATTATTATGGTTGGGTAGTTTTGTTGTAACGATTTTGTTGTTTTTTGTTATTTACTATCCAGCACTTACTTATTTCCAAGTAGGTATCTTGTTGTTCGCCATAGGCTTTTTCTCAAGTGTAGAAATTATTTGCTTTGCCATTGGTAGAGAAAATTGCCAGTTGAGGTTAGCGGGCACAGTGGTTGCAATAACGAATTTTATCGTAGTGTGTGGATTCTTCTTCCAAGAATTGGTGGGGGTACTACTTGATAGAGCTTGGAATAGCGATAGATTGATGATTGATGCGATGAAAGTATATTCTGCTGATAATTATCGTGCAGCTATGTTTATTCTGCCTATACTTACCTTGGTTGCATTCTTTTTATGCTTTTTACTCAAAGAGACAAATTGTCAACAAGTGGTCAAGGAAGACACATGAGACTATTCGCCTTAATTGGGCTTGCTTTTTTGCTTACAGGTTGCATCATTGAGCCAAGTAATAGAGCGCAGCGCATTATTGTTGCACAGCCAGAGATGGTGTCAGAATGTGCTTTATTGGGTGAAGTTGCGGGTAATTCAAAAATTACGCTTTTACCGCAAGGAGAGCAGCTAGCTCGATATCGCGCCTTGGATCAGGCGGCTAGTTTGGGGGCAAGCCACGTAATATGGGTGAACCAACAAAATCAAATTACCAAAAATGTGGCACGTGCTAGAGCTTATTATTGTGATCCCGATAAAGTAATGCCACGTTCTTATCAATATATCGATCAGTATTTAAGAGCGCATCGTTATCCTTTTGATGAAGCGAAGTAAAGATTTAAAACAATCCATCTTCTCCAATCATGTATTGATGAGCGTAGCGAATAATTTTCTCACTTTGATAAAGGGAGACGCTCGTTCAGCGTAGCTGTACGAGCAGAGGGATTTAGTTTTTTGTAGCCCTCAGCATAAATCCCCCTTACGCTACGCGTATCCCCCTTCAAAAAGTGGGATCTTGATTCGCTCTGCTCATCGGTGAATATTTTTTCTTCATTCATTTCTGAATTAAGCATTCACATCCAATTATCTCCGACAAGCGGTCTTTTGGTTCGACAAAACAAAAAGGCTGCTCGCTGAATTTATGTTAAAATGCTGCCAGTCAACATTATATAAGTTATAAAGATGTCTTCCCTTTTTAGAAAAGAAGCATTAGAACACAGCAAGAATAGATTGTACGGCGATGTCATATTATTGCAGCCTTTATCTATCAGCGTGCTCGTTGCAACCGTTGTTATTGTCTGCTCTCTCATTATTGCCATGTTATTTTGGGGTACTTATGCCCGCAAAGAAACAGTGCGTGGTTATGTGGTGCCCGATAAGGGCATTGTTAAAGTATATGCCCCTAATCCTGGCACTATTTATGAGGTACATGTAGAAGAAGGGCAAGATGTAATCGAAGGACAAACCTTGATTACCGTTATCTCTGAGCGATCCGTGCAAGGGGGTAGTGACGTTGATAGCATGTTGCTCAAAGAACTAGAAGTGTCAAAAGAACATCAGTTAAAGCGTATCATTGCAGAAAAATCACTTTTAACCTCAGAAACAGAGCGGGCTCAAAATACCATCAATGGTATAGAGAAAGAGTTGTTTCAAATTGAAGAAAGTCTCAAAACACAGCAACAACGTCTAGCGATTTTACAGACTCGTTTAGAGGGGGCAGAAAAACTCCTCAAGCAAAAAAGTATGTCTGAAAATGAATATCAAAAATACCTAGAAGAAATGCTGATACAAAAACAGCAATTGCAAGATCTTGAGCGTGGCAAGGCCAATAAAGAAAATGCATTGATCCAAGCCAAAGTCGAAATCTTACAATTACCAATTCGTGTTGAATCGCGTATTAATGAAATTGAAGATGTTATTTCGGAATTGAATCAGCGTATGGCTGAGGTGCAAGGTCGTAAAGTATATGAAATTCGTGCCCCAATCGCAGGAAAAGTGACTGCGCTTCAAGCTAGAGAAGGGCAGTGGCAAAGCAATATTCCCTTGTTAGCAATATTTCCAAATGATGCCAAAATGCAAGTAGAGCTCTTTGTTCCAACGCGTGCAATTGGTTTCATTGAAGACGACCAAACAGTGAGAATACGTTTTGATGCCTTTCCTTATCAGCGTTTTGGTATTTTTGAAGGTAAGGTAGCTACGGTTTCTAAGCATGTATTATTGCCTTCTGAATTACCTGTTCCGCTTGAATTAAAAGAGCCTGTGTATCGTGTGACGGTCGAGCTTGATGCTCAATTTGTAACTGCCTATGGTAAAGAGTTACCGCTACAAGCTGGTATGGCACTGGAAGCAGATATTATTTTGGATAGACAGACGTTGTTTGATTGGATTTTAGATCCATTGTTTAGCTTAAAAGGTCGATTTTGATGCAAAACCCATTAGAGTTATTAAAATTTTCCGGTGGGTCACGTTTACCCGTCATTTTGCAAACGGAAGTCGCGGAATGTGGGCTGGCCTGTCTTGCAATGGTTGCGAGCTATCATGGCCACCTAATTGATCTCAATACCTTAAGACGTCAATATCCCATTTCCTTAAGGGGTACAACCTTACAAAATCTCATGCAAACCGCTGATAAAATGGCTTTTGCATCGAGACCGCTACGCTTGGAACTTGAGCAATTAGATCAGTTGCAAACCCCAACGATTTTGCATTGGGATATGAATCATTTTGTGGTGCTGAAAAAAGTCAGTAAAAAATATATTGTGATTCATGACCCTGCGCAGGGGCTGCGTAAGATTCCCATGATAGAAGTGTCAAAGCATTTTACTGGCGTAGCCTTAGAGCTGACACCTACTTCAAGTTTTGCACCGAAGAAAGAAGTGCGCAAAATTCCTATTTGGAGTTTCTGGCAAAAGATCGTTGGCTTAAAGCGTGCGTTAATCCAAGTTTTCATCATGTCTTTGGCTTTACAGATATTCTCCTTGATCAGCCCGCTTTTTATGCAGTTGGTAGTAGATGAAGTCTTACTGAGCCATGATTTACATTTGTTGAGTGTTTTAGCCATTGGCTTTGGTTTGTTGATGTTGATTGAATTGGGTACTACGGCTTTAAGAAGCTTTGTGGTATTGTCCTTAAGCAGTATGCTCAGTGTGCAAATGGCAGCAAATCTGTTTAGACATCTGATTCGCTTACCTTTGCCCTTTTTTGAAAAACGTCATATCGGTGACATCGTTTCTCGTTTTGGTTCACTCTCTCAAATTGAAAAAACCTTAACCACAGGCATTGTGCAGGCAATTGTGGACGGTATGATGGCAATTGCAACGGTTGTTATGCTATTTATCTACTCGCCAAAACTCACATTCTTAGTGCTCACTGCTTTAGCACTTTATGGTTTGATTCGAGCCATATGGTATAGGCCCTTACGGTCTTTGAATGAAGAAAGTATTGTTACAGCAGCCAAAGAAAGTTCAAACTTTATTGAAACCATTCGTGCAACCCAAAGTATTAAAATATTTGGACAAGAAACCCAACGTCAGATGCTTTGGCAAAATCGTTATGCTGATAAAATCAATGCGGGTATTAGGCTGGGTAAGCTCAATATTACTTTTTCTTCCATCAATGCATTGTTGTTTGGCTTAGAAAATATTTTAGTTGTTTATTTTGCAGCACGCCTTGTTATCGATCTGCAATTATCTGTCGGTATGATGTACGCTTTTATGTCTTATAAACAGCAGTTTACGAGCAAAGCCGTTGCCTTTATTGAAAACTTAATTCAGATGAAAATGTTAGGTTTGCATTTAGAGCGTTTGGGTGATATCGCATTGGAAGAGCAAGAGACACAGGATGGTACTTTAATTGATGCGCCTGAGCTAAAAGGTGAAATTCGTTTAGAAGGTATCAATTTTCGGTATAACGAAGGCGAGCCTTGGATTCTAAAAGATATAAATATCACTATTAAGCCTGGTGAATCTATCGCCTTGGTAGGACCTTCAGGTTGTGGTAAAACAACCCTGATGAAGATCATGATGGGTTTATTTAAGCCTGAGTCTGGCAAAGTATTTATTGATAATTTAGAAATTGATAAATTAGGGGCGAAGCATTACCGTCAACAGTTTGGGGCTGTAATGCAAGACGATCAACTTTTGTCGGGTTCGATGGGAGAGAATATCAGCTTCTTTGATCCACAATTTGATCAAACACGTGTTGAAGCCTGTGCTAATATGGCGGTGATCGCACACGATATTATGGCGATGCCAATGGGTTTTAACACCCTCATTGGTGATATGGGAATGGCCTTATCGGGTGGACAAAAGCAACGTGTGCTCTTGGCACGCGCTTTGTATAAAAATCCTAAAATATTATTCTTAGATGAGGCTACCAGTCATTTAGATGTAGCGCTTGAGAAGGCTATTAATGAAACCGTGCGTAATCTAAAAGTAACACGGATCATTATTGCGCACAGACCAGAGACCATTCGCTCAGCGGATAGAATCTTCTTATTCACCCCACAAGGTTTAATAGAGCAGCCTAAACCTGTTTAAGATTTCTCTTTCTTTGTTCGCAGTTTACAAATCGATCATTTTCCCCTCTGCCAATTTTGGGAGAGGGGGCCTTGAAAGGGCGAGCGAAGATTAAATAAGTTAATCAGCTATTCATTTCATTAAGTATTTTTAATAAGATCTTCTTACAAGTCAGATGCAAAAAAGTTAAGTCTCTTAGGTTTGAGTGTTATCATGGTAATTTGTTTCACTTCTCTCGGTGCTTTAGGCACTTCTATTTCTTCTTTCTTATTCTTAGCATGAGATGATTTTTCTTTGGCTACAATTGAGCAAGGCAAAACTCTTTCATTGGTACGCGACCTGATAAATCTGGGCGTGAACATCGTTTGTTTATTGTATACGCCTTGACATGCAGAATAACCGCCATCTAAATTCAAAGCGGTTTCCACATTGAAGGCTTTCATTAACTGTGCAAATTGTGGCAAGGTCATGCCAGCTCTTGTGCTAGGGGATTCGTCTCCTTTTAACGTCACCATTAAGATTTGGCCTTTTTTTGTGAGGCCAATTGCTGATCGTGGGTTGGGCTGATCGGCGTGATAGAAGCTGCCAGGTGGCACAGAGCCAGGATGAGTGCCAAATACTTTTTTCACGACATCAAATTGGAATCTTTTGTCTTTAAGTTTATCTTCCGTGAATACAACTTGATTATTTTGTACCAAGATTGGGCCAGAGCTTAATAAATATTTTGCGCTTTTTTGATAGGTATCAAAGGCTTCGGCTGATTGAAAAGAAGAGAGGCTTTGAATGTCTATAATGCCGTCGTAATTAATACGGATAATGCCATATTCTTCTCTCACAGAGGAGGGCAATTGCGTCTTTAAATGCAGTTGACTTTCAATCTCTGTGTGTTGTTCGTATCCCTCAAATTTTTCAGAAACGCTGTCTTCTGTATGCTGAAAAAAAGCGCTGGTATTATCATATTTTTTACCAAGGCTATAATATGTTTTTTTAGATGCTAGGTAATTTTTTTCATAACGATGTAATCCGATAACGACATTGTGTGTTAAATGATAAAATCCATTAATGGCATAAAACCCACCATTAATCATTGCGCCATAGGTGGCATTTTCTTGCTTGAGATACTTCATTAAATGATCTGGGGTGCCTTGATCTGTGACTAAGCCGACTTCTGCTTGTGAGGGATCAATGCTTGTGAGCATTATTTCAAAACCAGAACGCATATTATCAAAAGGTTGGAATTTCTCGCCTAAAAGTTCACTTGGTCGTTGCATTTTTATATGTGTATTGACAATGCCTGGTCCGATGGTTTTTATCCTTATTTTTTTTCGAAGCAAATAACCACGAATTATTTTTTGAATTTCGATAGTTGCGCTTAAAATTTTCTTTTCAGCTAAATAATTGCGAATGGTTTTTTGAACTTTAGTAATTGAACTCAAACTGTCTAACATTTGAAATACCTACAGAAAATATGTGTGAATAAGCGCTGAGAGAGGAGTATCCAGACAGCCAATAGAAATGTTTTGATGGCTGTAAATAGCTGTGCGTTGAACTGCGTGGGAGGATGTAGGAGTGCGAAATGCAAGCCTGCCATACCTGCAACACAACTCAGTAGCATAATGACTTTATGATACAGCTTTAGCGAGGTGTGAGAAGGATTGTAATATAACCATCCTAAAGAAAGCCCTAATAATCCGCCTTGTGCTTGCCATATATGGAGCTTAGTTTGCACAGATGCAGGCATCATGCATAAAAATAGTAATCCTAATCCACTGATGAGTACGCTGGCCACAAACATGTTCTCTTTGAATACAACTGTACGATTGAGCCCATAAAAAATAAGCAAGGACAAGGAGCCAAATCCTATTGCACCGAGCACATCTATAATATTGTGGTAGCCATGATCGATCATGCCAAAAGTAGCCAAGCTCATTGCTACTAAGAAGGTAGCGAATAAAGACCATTTTTTATAGTGACAAACCAACCATCCCCAAAAGACCCATGCTGCATGCATGTGGCCACTGGGAAAAGCCCAACCTTCCAAAGGAGGCTCTAAAGGAATTTGCCAAATTGATTTGAGGTATAAATTGTAAATCATGGTGAATAGCATCAGCATGAAGGCTTTACTGAATGCTTTTGTATTTAGGAAGAAAGTACCTAAGAGAAAAGCAATAACTAGAGTAACTGGCTGACTAAAAATCAATCCAATTTCTGCGATAATCTTTGTTGCGTGCATTTTTTAGCTAAGTGAATTAAATCAGTATGATAAAGAAAATTTGAAGATACGGCAATTAATACCAGTCATGTTGATGCTGTAATTTTGGGAGTGTATACAATAAAACCGAATTTTAGTATGTTAAAAATCGAACAATAATTAAAATATAGTTGGGGTAATAACCCATTATGAAATTACTAGCCTCAGATCCCGCTTTCCATAAGCAACTCGTTCGTACATTGGGATACGTCACCTATGGGGGTGCCGAGATTGGTGAATGTTTGGCCGCTTGCGAAAATATACCGGCTGGCGATTATGAAGTCTGGTATCAGCAATGGTGGGCACTTGCACAAAGAGCTTATGAGCGTGCAGAACGTGTAAAGAAATATTCGCCCATAGCCAAATACAATCAAGATTATTTAGCAGCATCTAATTATGCACGCACAGCCTTCTTCTTCTTAGAAGGAACTCAAGATGCCAGAATTAATCAGCTTATTTCTTTTGCGCAGGATTCTTTCCGTAAAGCCTTAGAAAGTTCTCGTATCAAATTTGAATATATTAAAATTCCTTATGAGAATACCTATCTGCCAGGGATCATTTATTATGCTTTTCAGTTTGTGAATGAGCCAAGAGATTTGATCATCGATACAGGTGGTGGTGATTCTATTTTAGAAGAATTATTTTTTAATGCTTTACCAGCTATTTCTCAAGGTTTTCATTATGTGACTTTTGAAGGGCCAGGCCAAGGCAGCGTGTTAAGACAAAGAAACATGCCCTTGCGACCTGATTGGGAAAATGTGGTAAGTGCGGTTGTAGATTATTGTGAGTCGAGAGACTTTTTTAAATATGTTCATAAAGCCTTATATGGTACGAGCTTTGGGGGTTATTTAGCGCCTCGTGCTGCTACCAAAGAAAAACGTATCGATGCACTAATTTGCGATCCTGGTATTTTAGAGCCAAGCGCATTTTTGATGAGTCAATTTTCTCAGGATCTGCAAGATAATGTGCGTGCACAGAATTTTGCGAAGACAGAAGATTATTTTGATGAACTAAAGAAATCCAACCCACAGCAATATTTCTTACTCAATAGCCGTTGCCATCGTTACGGTGCGGCTAGTATCAGTGAAATGCTCTATTTGGCATTGCAGTATCATTTTAAAGATTCTGTTAAGCAAATCACTTGTCCAACCTTGGTATTGGATAATGAGTCGGAGCATTTAAGTAAAGGGCAAGCAAAGAAAATGTTTGAAGAATTGACCTGCCTGAAGAATTATATGTACTTTACAGAAGCAGAAGGTGCAGGTGGACATTGTCAGCCATTAGCACGGAGAAATACGTCGGGTGTTATACTAAATTGGCTACACGAAGCTTTCTCGTAGTCTTCGCCTTTTATCCTTAGGTGTTGTTGTCTGCGTCTTTCGCAATCCTCATTTGATTAGGGACGGCAATAAGCTAAGAGGATATTGTACTCACTTGTATGTAATTTCATCTATTGTAGGGGACGGCCGTTGTGCCGTCCCGTCTGAGTATAGGCTTGTTGCCCCTTCACTATCATTGCTACAATAAGCGCCTTAATCCATATACATAGAACAATAAAGATACAAAATGGTAGTTACACGATTTGCACCCAGTCCAACAGGCTATCTCCACATCGGTAGTGCTAGAACAGCGTTATTTTGCTGGCTATGGGCCAAAAAAACCGGCGGTAAATTCATTTTAAGAATTGAAGATACAGATTTAGAGCGCTCAACCCAAGAAGCGGTGGACGTTATCTTAGAAGGTATGGCCTGGCTTAATTTAAATTGGGATGAAGGTCCTTTCTATCAAACCAAGCGTTTCGATAGATACAAAGAAGTTATTGCGAAGCTTGTGCAAGAAGGTAAAGCGTATAAATGCTATTGCAGCAAAGAACGTTTAGATGCGTTGCGTGAGCAACAAATCAAAGATAAACAAAAGCCACGTTATGATGGTCATTGCCGACATAATCCTCAAGATAAAGATCAAGCTCATGTTGTACGCTTTAAAACACCTGAAGCAGGTGAAGTGGTTATTGATGATCTCGTTAAAGGCAAAATCGTTATCCAAAATAAAGAACTTGATGATTTAATTATTCTTCGTACCGATGGTGCGCCTACTTATAACTTCACCGTTGTTGTGGATGATTGGGACATGGGGGTAACTCATGTATTGCGCGGTGATGATCACATTAACAACACGCCTAGACAAATACATATTTTAGAGGCCTTGGGTGCGAAGCTACCTTTATATGGTCACATGCCAATGCTGTTAGGCCCTACGGGTAAAAAATTATCCAAACGAGATGGCGCTGCAAGTGTCTTAGATTATCGGGAAGAAGGTTATTTGCCTGAGGCATTAATTAATTATTTAGTTCGATTGGGTTGGTCTCATGGTGATCAAGAAATTTTTAGTATTGAAGAGCTAAAAGAATTTTTTGATGTGAATAATATTCAACCAGCACCTGCTGCAATTAATCCAGACAAGCTATTGTGGATCAATCAGCATTATTTGAAGACCATGCCTGCGTCTGAAATCGCATTACGCTTGCGCCCATTCCTCGAAAAAGAAGGATGTGATCTCACACAAGGCCCACAACTGGAAGCTGTAGTAGAAGCGCAAAGAGAGCGTTCTAAGACTTTGGTTGAGATGGCGCAGAAGAGCAAATTTTGGTTTGTGTCAGAGATTGAGATGGATCCAACTGCTGCTGCAAAAAATCTCAACGAGAGTTGCCTACCTGGATTAAAAGCCTATGTTGAGAAGCTAAATGCGATCACAGATTGGACACCTGAAAATATTCATCAAGCATTACATGAAGTAACAGTTGAATTAGATTTAAAATTAGGTAAAATTGCGCAACCGATTCGCGTTGCGGTCTGTGGTAACACAATTAGTCCTCCGATTGATATTACACTCGGATTATTAGGAAAGTTACGCACCTTAGAAAGATTGCAGAATGTCATTTTAAAATTAAGTTGTTAATTTTATTGACAGCGGGGGAGCGGAGCCTTAGAATCATCCGCTCATTCCCGGGGCTATAGCTCAGCTGGGAGAGCGCTTGCATGGCATGCAAGAGGTCGGCGGTTCGATCCCGCCTAGCTCCACCAAGCAACGGGTTTTAGTAGACAAATCAGTTAAAATGCTAGAAAATGGCAAAAGCTATTTCAAGCAACATCTAGGTCCCCATCGTCTAGAGGCCTAGGACACTGCCCTTTCACGGCGGCAACAGGGGTTCGAATCCCCTTGGGGACGCCATTTATTTTCATAATAAATGGCATCAAATCAAACTATGATTTTCGGGTCTTCCCTACTTAAGGGGGCACTTCAGTTTAGGAACATAGCACTTTAACTCTTAATCTATAATTCCCAAAGCCTATAAATTGGATCTTGGAGAGGGAGGGTTAAGCATGTTTTCTTTTTTTGCTTTTAGCGTATGCAGGACAGCTTCAATATCAATTGGATGATATTGTATTCTTCCCTTGGGATATTTTTCACTGATTCGGTTCTGATCAAAGCTAAAAGTGCCCAAATATTCTGGCTCAACTAGATTTTGCAAATCTTCGTTAGTTATAAACATTAACACTATCCCATACATTTTTTTTACATCTATTCCATTAGCATATTGAATCATTCCTTTTTCCTTTTTTGTATCTACTGGCAGATAATCAAAAGTAGTGCCATCATTGCCAGCTTCCAAGGCTAAGCCAAAGTCAATAAACCTCACAGTTAAGTCTTCTGGACTGATTAATATATTAGTGGGTGTCAAATCTCTATGTATTATATTTTCAGATTGTAGTATTAATAGCGCTTCATAAAACTGTATTAAGAGTTCGATTTGTTGGAAGTCTGTTAATTCAATATTATTGCGAAAGATGTAGCTAAACATTTCTTCTGCGGTAAGGCCAGGCAGTGTATCCATAAAAGTATAATGTTTTAATGGAAACTGACGGCTTGCTCTTTCTTGCGAGCCAGCAAAGTATCCTCTTTTTTTGAGGAATAGCTCTTCTCTTCTTGCGTCTTCAATAGGATGGAGCTTAGATATTATATTTTTTGATTTTGAGATTTTTACTAATAAGAATTCACCCGTTTCTAAATTTTGTGCCACTTTTATTAGTCCTTGTGCGCCTGAGGCAACAGCGCTTTCTGCACCTGTATAAATTGCATAATGTTTACCATCATTATCTTTGATGACTGAATAGCGGCTATGGATACCCCTTTTTATTTTAGCGATTTCAATGGGGGTAGAAGCAAAAGCTTGTTTGATTGTATTTAGCTCATTAGCTGTTAATAGTAGCCCTTGAAAAAGAGGCGTATTTGATTTTATTTTATCAATGTAAACTTGCACTTTAGACTGAAAATCTCCGGTAAACCCAATCATTAATATCACCTATATGATTTTATAAATTCCATATTACTTAATTTAAGCTTAACTTTTTATATGCTTGTTTGTAACTGTAAATATGTGTCACTTGATTATTTAGACACCCACAGCTTTTTAATAAAAATTATTGAATAAAAATATTTAATTATTGATTAAGGATTGTAAATTAAGTTGTGACCATAGCTATAACAATAAGGATTATTCACATCGTAAAGAATGGATAGTCTCTAAAAAAATCTTATTTCAGCCTCTATACATCATGTCGTGAGTTCTGCAGTGAGGGGGCGAAAGGAGCTGCTAAAGGAGGATGTTCTCCTGACTGCCATGCAGGTGGCAAACGGTAAATGAGCTTTTGATTTAATTTACTACTTTGATGATACTACTATATAGTTATTTTTATTTTATCAGATGGTTGTTTGTTAGTTGAACACAATTGCAGTTTTTAAGTGTTATTGCAAAATAAAAACCATTTTTTCAACAGTACTATAAGGTTGTGATGAAAGCATCTTATCTTGATAAACTACAAAGCCTTACCCTTGTTCAGCGGCAAATTATTTGTGATAAAGCAACAGAATATCCTCATACAGGCGAATATAATAAAGCTGTTACTCAAGGTACTTATCTTTGCCGGCGCTGTGGCTTAGCTTTATTTCGTGCAATTAATCAATTTCATTCTGGTTGTGGCTGGCCAAGTTTTGATGAAAATGTAGTAGATGCTGTGATACAAAAACCTGATTCAGATGGGGATCGCATTGAGATTCTTTGTAGTCGTTGTGAAGCACATTTAGGTCATGTTTTTAAGGGTGAGCACTTTACTATTAAAAACCTTCGCCATTGTGTTAATTCTGCTTCTTTAGATTTTGTAGCAAATAGCGATGTTATCGACAGTGAAGAGGCTATTGTTGCGGGTGGGTGCTTTTGGGGAGTTGAGTATTTTTTGAAAAGACTTACAGGCGTTTTAAAGGTAGAAGTAGGATATAGCGGTGGTTTTATTGGATCCCCAAGCTACAGACAAGTTTGTCAAGGCGAAACGGGGCATTATGAGGCGGTACGAATTTTATTTGATAAGGATAAAATAGATTACAAGTCAATTATAAAACATTTTTTCGAGATTCATGACCCAACACAAACAAATGGCCAAGGTCCTGATTTAGGGCAACAGTATCGATCTGTTGTGTTCTACTATGATGATGCACAAAAAAAAGTTGTTGAACAATTAATCGAGCTGTTGAGACAAAAAGGGTTTAATGTTTCAACTTTGGTTAAGCCTGTTTCTCCTTTTTGGCCAGCAGAGGATTATCATCAAGCTTATTACGACAAACATCAGAAATTACCATATTGCCATTTTCTCAAAAAAAGATTTGATTAAAGTTACTTAGACAAGCCAATTTATTGAAATAAGATTTAAAAAAATTAAGCTGATTTGATAAACGGTTGAGATTTCTAGTTAAGAGTACATACCGTTGATGAATAGGTGAGTGTCTTGTTATTTTTACTTGTAAGTATATATAGACATCCATCGTTGCTTAAATTAGGGGGCTGTTGTTCTTTGGGCTAAAGTGATATAAATTAATTGGCTAGAATGTTCGCAGTAGCAGTAGAGATTTGAATATTAAAAAATGCATCTAATGAACAATAATCCTATTAGGATTGCTTATTAGGGTTTGTTTCTATGTTCCAAATTTTGTATTGTGTAGTTTTAACTACTAATTATTAGTGCTTTGTGAATTGCTTAAAATATCGTAGATAAGAGAAAATCAAAAGATGTATATTGAAACAAACAGAATCACTATTAGAGAATTTAAAATTGATGATTTGAATGATCTATATAAGATTCTCAGCAATCCTAGAGTAATGCGATATTCTGTTCATGGCTCATATACGCTTGCACAAACAGAAACTTTACTAAAAGAGACGATTAGCAGTTATAAAAAACAATTTTATGGTATTTACGCTGTTGAATTAAAAGAAAACCAAAAAATGATTGGCTTTTTCGGTTTGTCTCCGCAAGAAATTAATGATAAAACAGAGATTGAGCTGGGTTATCGTTTTGCTGAGGAATATTGGGGTAATGGTTTTGCAACGGAAGGAGCTATTGCTTGCATTCATTATGTTTTTGAAAATTTAAACCTTGAAAGAATTATTTCTATTATTGATCCTCAAAATATTGGCTCAGTTAGAGTTGCAGAAAAAGCGGGGCTTGTGCATGAATGCGAAGCTAACTACCATAATTTCTATGTTCATGTTTACTCAATTCATAAATAAACTTTTCCTTTGAGATAGTTGTTCATTCAAAAACTGATTAGCACTGTTTGTAAAATGGTACGACTCTCTTTAGAAGGTTATTTATCTTTATTTTCTGAATTTCTAAAATAAGTGAATATACGCTTATTCTTGACACCCAAGCCTAATCTGGTAGGATTGCTGGCTTTTTGGGATAGATTCTCATCAAGGATGATTGAACACATTTGATGAGGCATAACATGTATTTACGCAGTCAAGCAGTTTGGCAAAAAAAATTAGATGAAGCGATCACTTTATTAAAGAAATGGGGCACCTATGTTGCAGAAAGTACACTCAAAATAATCGCAAGTAAAGAAGTTGTGATTATGCCTTTTTCAGACTTCACCCTGCCAGATATTGATTCTGCATTGGATTGGGTATCTAGTAAAGCAAAGCGCCTTAAACTAAAAAAATTAGTAAAACATCAAAAAAATAAAGTTATTAAAGAACTTGAAGTTGAATTTCGTGGATTATGTATTGAGAATAGAATTTATATAGACTCTAATTTAGATCCTGTAAAATTTGCTAAAACGCTTACACACGAAGTGAATCATTATTTGAACAGAGATGAGCCTTTGCCAGAAGGTGATGCAGGCGTGTATCAAAATGAGCTAAGAGCCTATATTTCTGAAAAACTTGTTTATGGCCGACCAATTACTAAGCAATATCTTAAAACATTAGCAGAAAAAGTTTCGCAAATTTACAAAGTTCCATTACCAGAAAAAATTACTTTTCCAAGAGGAAAATACACTGTATCTAGACGATAATTAAAGATTATTTTGTGATTTGCCTCACCCTTGATTTTAAAGGCATTTTAAATAATTTTCCCCATCTTTTATTTTTTGTATTAAGCTTCAGTAAAACATAAAAATATTGTGATTTTGAGTTGTAATTTATATAGTGCAAACAGGATCAGTTAATATAAAAAAAGGAGTTTGGTACCGTGCTTAAAATGTTTAAAACTCAAAGAGTAGAGCCAAAAAAGGATCTTCTTGCACTATTAAGCTCCGACAAAAAAGAAAAATCTATTTTGAATGCATTGCTAAATACATTGAAAATAGATCCAAGTTTAATACAGAAAGAATATATTTTAAAAAGACATTTATTTCATATTATCGTGTTGAAAGATCTGGCAGTCGTGATGAAAGGAATGCTTGATAGCATATACAAACCACTGGCTTTTCAAGCAGATCGTAAAAAAGAAACGGTTATTCATTATGCAGTGAGAAAATTTGAAAGCTCTACAAAAATGTTGGATTTATTATTGGAATATTTACCTTCATTAATAGATATACCAAATAAGAGAGGACAAACAGCATTGCACTTGGCTGTTTCTGACGGGAAGGTAGCAGCGATAAAAACGCTTATTAGACACAATGCAGATCCAGATAGAAAAGATGAAAGTTCTAAAACTTCCAGAGATTATGCTGTTGATCAACCTAAATTAATTGAGGCTTTGATATCGATTAATTTAAATAATCTACATTTTAACCAGCAATTCCCTGTACTTGATGGCGAGCATACTTCACGAGAAGCTGTGGTTCAACTCACAGAAAGATTCTCAATGTTACGGTTGGCATCTGAGAGTGATGATAGTTGGGATGATATCAGTTATCTATCATCTGAATCCTCAAGAACGCAGAGTGATGGTATACAGACACCTTCGTCCAGCAAAAATTCTGATAGAAGTGACGATTTGTCTAGTCCTACCCTGCTTGCAGGAGCATCAAACAGTTCAGAAAAAAGCGCAGAAGATACGCAAGAGGAAATTGTTTTTACACTTGCAGACTTAAGAGAGGGGCATGTTGATAAATTAAGACGATATTTAATATCTGGAGGAGATCCAGATAAAAATATTTTCTTGAGCCGCCCACTTATTATTCAAGCATTCATCCTTGCCGCATCATCAGAACATTCTGAAAATGCAAGCGCTTTAACAGAGCAGTTTTACTTATTATTAGAGTATGGCTTATTAGAAAATCAGAATAGCAAAATAAATTTTAAGGCTTTAGTGCGCGATCGACCAAACTGTTTGCCTATATTACAAGGAGGAATGAATCATTTGTCATGGCAATTACGAGCACAGGCATTGGCGCATCGTCATCAGTTATCTATCTATGGCTCACATTTAGATAGAATATTGTATAGAAATGGATTGGGTCTTAGAATCCCCGATATATTTAGAGAATTAGACTATCATGAATTGTCTGAAATTTATGGAATTAAAGAAGAGATAGTTGAGGTTTTTGACTTGCTATGTGCTTGTAAGGCAAATAAACAAGCAGCGCGTGTTTTTGATAAAACATTAATCTCTATTACTGCACAGGGTATTTTAAATACACTAAGTCCTATTGAAATACTGGATTGTTTGATTAAACTTTTTCCACATTTTGATGTTCAGCAACGCTTAACTGCCTGTATGATTGTAAAAGAATTAATGCGAGATGATATTTTTAATATCATGGTATGTTCTGATGAGTTTTTCTTCGCGATAAAGAAATTCACCAATACTGTTAGAGATGTCTTTGCTGATGGGGATGAGATTGCTGAAAAGCTATTGCAGATTTTTGATGAAAAGAAAAATATTTTTTACCATCGGGCGGCGAGTAATTATCGATGCTTGCAAGAATGTATTTCAATACCAGGCTTGTCAGAAAAATTGATATCTGTGCAAATGATTATTAAAAATGGTATTGAAAGTGAAGGCGCGGAGCAAGAGAAGTGGCTTAAGTTTTTTGCTAATGAGATTAGAAAAATAACTATTCACTTTTATCAAGACTTAAGAGTATCAGAATTTTATAATCTTGCATGGAAAAAAAATCAATCAAATGAAGCATATTCTAGTATTAACAAGGAGATACAGCTGTACAATATGCTTTCAAATTTTATTGTGGATGAAATATTAGTATGTCCTCCGATAGATATTCCACGCGCACTTAGTTTTTTCATTCTTGTTGCAAGAGAACTATGCTGTTCTGCTGATACTACAGGGCCAGATATGAATGGCCTATCTAAAATTGTTGGGGCACTTTTAAAAAATCCTATTTCTAGAATGAATTCAATGCTATCTCAATTGCCATGTGAAATTAATAGTATATTGCGACAAATACAAATATTAAGTGGTGCTGAATCTAATTATAAGTGGCAGCGAGAAGTTACTAATAATTTTCAAACGACCTTTATGTTTACTGGGATGATAACTAAAGATATTGTAATGTGTTTTGAAGGAAATGAAACTAATCCATTAGCACTTGCTGAAACATTGGGGGCAATATTTAGAAAAATATTAGAGATTCAATCTCAATTGCATTATAAGCCAGTTTTTTTTAAAACAGATCTAATTCAACATTTATTAAAAAATTATGCAAATATTGATGAGGATGATATTGCAACAAAGCAGTATGCTGCGTCTTGTCGCGCAGTCGCTCCAGCCAGCGAGATGCCGTTGGATTTAGATGAGATTGATAATCTTGTAAAGTTATTTAATATCTTGTCTGAATTTACAAAAACAGAAACAATACCTCATGAGATTTGCTTTAAGAAAAAAATTTTTACCATTGGATCTATGATTCAACCTTTACTAGAATTATTCACAGAGTTAAATGCTAAAGAAGCATCTTTTATAGAACAAAAACACAATGCAAAAAAAATGCATACACACCTAGAAGATTTATTTGCGCTAACAAAAGATAAATATTTTATTACGCAAAATCCTCTTGTATTTACAAGACTGTATTCTCAACATCGTTCTCAGCCTGCGCTAAATGTAAGCTTTGAAACGGTTGCCATAGAGAGAAGAGAAAGAGAGCGTATCAATTTTAAATAATTTTAAAATAATGCAGCGGCAATAGCCGCTGCTGAAATTAGATAGGTGTTTTTGTTATTTTAAAATATTTGTCTGCTAGGCTCAGGAGAAACTGTTCGTAGATCATGGTTTCATAGCGAACAACCTTTATAAGACCAATAACACCAATGAGATTAGGTATACACATGAGTCCATTGGCAATATCTGCAAAGGCCCAAATTAAATGTAAATTTGCAGCAGCCCCTACAATGATCAGAGAAAGATAGACGAGTCTGTAGCTACTAATCGATTTTGCGCCTAGTAAAAATTCTATACATTTTTCGCCATAATAAGCCCATGCAATGAGGGTTGTGAAGCCAAATAAGACTAAGCATCCCAACACAATGTAGGGCGCACCTGGTAAGTTTTGACTAAAGGCCGCAATAGTAAGTGGCGCGCCGGTAATTAAAATGCCTGCGCTGTCTACCAGCCCTAAAGAATCTGTAACAGCTAACACCAATCCCGTCATTGTACAAATGATAAGAGAAGCAACAAACACGCCTGCCATGGCTAACATGCCTTGTAATGCAGCGTAGGGTGTTTTAGCATTTGCAGCAGCAATAGGGCTACTACCTAAACCTGCTTCATTCGAAAATACAGCGCGAGCTGATCCCATTTGCATCGCAACGAGTAAGGAAGATCCAACAAATCCACCCAAAGGCGCTTGACCTGTGAAAGCACTCGTAATGATAAGTTGTAAGCTGGGTAATATGTTTTGCCAATTGACGGTTAAAATAGCAAGGCTTGCTGCTACATAGAGTATTGTCATGAGCGGCACCATGACACTTGCTATTTGACCAATTTTTCGAACACCGCCTAAGACCACAAGAGCAGCAATCAATGCCATGATAATGCCGGTTATCCAAGGCGAAATAGAGAACAGTGTGTCAATAGCACCTGCTGTTGAATTGGATTGTACTGTCGCTCCAATTCCAAAAGCAGCGATCGCGCCAAATAGTGCAAATGCTTTTGCTAAAAGTGGCTGTTTTAAACCATCTCTTAAAGCATACATGGGACCACCTGACATTTGGCCTTTTTCATTTTGAACGCGGTATTTTATGGCGAGCACATTTTCTGAATAGGCGATGATCATGCCAAAGATACTGGTAACCCACAACCAAAAGATAGCCCCATAACCACCAATACTGATAGCAATTGCTACACCGGCAATGCTGCCAGTCCCGATGGATCCCGCGAGCGCGGTCATAATAGATTGAAAAGGGGAGAGATCGCCCGAACTCTCAGGATTCAATTTGTGTTTCTGTGGGAAAAAGAGCAAGTGTAAGCTATGGAACAGATAACGAAATTGAAGTCCTTTAAGAGATATTGTTAAGTAGATCCCCATTGCAGCAATAAGACCAATCAAAAAGCTGCCCCATAAGAGATGCCTCATTTCAAACAGAATTGCTTCCAAATGATTCACTTGCGCTCCATTCTGAGTCAATAACTAAAGTAGCCTATTATCTCTGACCAATTTAGAAAGCCAAATATTTGATTGTAGAATACAGGTTGCCAATAGACAAGATTCATACATCAGATGCTATACGGTTATACCATAATATAGAATGATTGACTTAGCACTACTCAAAACCGAAGTTTAGCAGCTTTTAGAGAGATACCTATGGTGCTTTTCAAACTTATAAAGTTTCTTCAGCCATATGAGTAGTCCATTTATTCAAAAGAGCTTTGAAAGAAAATAAATATAATTGTTTGATTTGCATAGAAATTTTATAGGGAACCTTAGTCTATTCAATACAATCAAATTTATTATTAAAAATGGTATCGTAAATAATGGCTAATATTCTTTTTGTATCACTTGGCTCAGGATTTGAGCCAAATTTTGAGGGTAACATGGGGTTTGTGAAACAATATAGTCAGCAGAATCATCATGTGCAAATTATCAGTGTTGATATTGAGTCAGTAAATATGCAGGCAGAAAGAAAAGAAGGCGAGGCTTATGCATTAAAACGCGTACAATATACACTTCAGCAAAACAATCCTGCTTCTTACACTGCCTTTATTCATGAACAGATCTCTGATTTAAGCGACTATGCTCAAGTGATTATCTGCGATAGCATACATTTTCTTCAGAAAACATATGGAAATGAATTAATGGCGGCAATTAAAATAAAAAATCCAGAAATGAATGTTACAGTCTTTGATTATACATCCTTTTCGATGCAGAATGCTTTTTTTAGAGGGCATGATTTACTATCTGAAAACAAGAACTTTAATTTTGATGAATTTATAAGTGAATATAGGACTAGAATAATTGATTTATTTAAGTCTCAGACAAATGGAGATAAAATAGTTACAAATATTGAAAGAGCATGTAAAAAAATTGATTTTAGTAAACGTTTTGGCACATTTTTTGACATGTTTTCTCTCATTGCAAATAGTAATCTGCATCTCAAGGCTTCTGTGATTGTATTTAACGAGGATGGCCAAGAAGTATCTGTGCCACCTTTTAAACAACTGAAAAATTACTTAAATAGTTTTATTTCAAGTCACATAACAATTGAGTTAATTGAACCACAAATAACACTTGAAAAACAACCGATTTCTACGCGTTTTCGACCTTAAATTAAGAAATTAATAGTATGTATTTCTAAATAGCCTATCTAGTATAGTCATAATAATTTCCTGATTTATATATGAGAGTCTCCAATCACTCATTTGGCAGTAGCTTGTTTCCAGTGAATAGAGTTTTAACATATTCATGCGTATTTTAATCGGTTGTATGAGTAAGTTCTTTTTTATTGATTCTTATTCGTATTCTTGCATGATTTCTTGCAGCGTTTTATTTTGTGTATTTGCCATTTGAACCCATTGTCCTACGGTGTGATGCGCATCTCGGAATGCCATACCTTTTAATACAAGTTTTTCTAGAATATTGGTTGCATTCATGAAGCTTTTGTCTACACGGTTTTCCATTTGCTTGGTATTAAACTGCAAGCTATTCAAAAAAAGAGGCATAATCTCAAGGCACGCTATTAAGGTTTTAATGGTGTCAAACACAATTTCTTTGTCTTCTTGCATGTCTTTATTGTAGGCAAGAGGCAGTGCTTTCATTACTGTTAAAATGGCCATTAAATGTCCAAAGATACGACCGCTTTTGCCTCGTACCAATTCTAATACATCGGGATTTTTCTTCTGTGGCATGAGAGAAGATCCAGTTGCAAAGGCATCATCTAGGGCAACAAAATTAAATTCTTGTGTAGACCATATGATCAAGTCCTCAGATAGGCGAGATAAATGAACCATAAGAATTGAGGCAAAACTGCACAATTCAATCACATAATCTCTATCGCTTACTGCATCCAGTGCATTTTCTACAATGTTATCAAAGCCAAGCGTTTGAGCAACCCATATTCTGTCAAGTGGTAAGCTGCTACCTGCGAGTGCGCCTGCACCCAAGGGTGATAGATTCATGCGCTTAAACCAATCTTGTATTCTTGTTGCATCACGTTGAAACATTGCTTGATAGGCTGAAAAATATTGGCCTAGAAAGATAGGTTGTGCTTCTTGTAAATGCGTGTACCCAGGCATAATATGTGTGGCATGTTGGATTGATAAATCTTTAAGTGTCTGTAATAACGCTGCTAACAAATTCTGAATAATTGTTACATTTTCTCTGCAATATAGTTTTAGATCTAATGTCACTTGATCATTGCGACTGCGTCCGGTATGTAATTTCTTTCCAATCACACCAATTTTTTGTACTAATAGATGTTCTATTAGCATGTGGATATCTTCGCAAGCAGTATCCATTACATGCAGACCTTGTTGTAGTTCGCTTTGTATTTGTTCTAATCCTGCACAGATTAATTCTGCTTCATCAAAGCTAATCAGCTTTTGGCGTGCAAGCATGTGTGTATGCGCAATGCTTCCTTGAATATCATGCTTAAACAAGGCATGGTCAAAAGGCAATGAAGCATTAAATTTCTCGACGCGCGGGTCGAGCGCTTTTTGAAATCTTCCTCCCCAAGCTTTAGTTTTCATATTTGACCTCTTGCGCATGAACTTGACCATATACTTTAGCAGATAGAGAAAATAAATTAATGAAGCCTTCAGCATCTTTCTGATTGTAAACAGTGTCGGCTTCAAAAGTAGCCAAGCCAGCGTGGTGTAAGCTATAAGGGGATGTCATACTACAAAAAATAATGTTGCCTTTGAAGAGTTGTAGCTTGACGGTACCTGTAACATGCTGTTGTGTTATATCAATCAAAGCATCTAGCGCTTCTTTTGCTTGAGAAAACCATCTGCCTTCATAGACAATGTTGGCATAATTTTGTTTTAAGCTTTGTTTGAGATGTAGAGTGTATTTATCTAAACATAAGCTTTCAAGAAACTGATGTGCTTTATATAGCACTGTTCCGCCAGGTGTTTCGTATACGCCTCTGATTTTCATTCCGACCAATCTATTTTCAATCATATCAATCACTCCAATGCCATGCATACCTGCTTTTTGATTCAACAAGTTGAGAAGTGTGACAGGATCCATGGATGCACCATTAATAGCAACAGGAATGCCTTGTTCAAAATCAATATTAATTTCTTCACTATGTTCTGGTGTTTGTTTGAGTGTATTGGTAATTAATAGAAGGTTATCTGGCTTTGGCTGCGCTGGATCTTCCAATATACCGCCTTCATGTGAAATATACCAAAGGTTGGCATCTCTGGAATAAGGGGCTTTAGGTGTGATAGGAATATCTATTTGATGCTTTTGGGCATACAAAATAGCATCTTGTCTTGAACTAATATTCCAGATTCTCCACGGTGCAATGATATGAAGGTGTGGTACAAGTGCTTTGAGTGTGTATTCAAAGCGCACTTGATCATTGCCTTTACCTGTTGCGCCATGAGCAATCGCGTCAGCTTGTTCCATACAAGAAATTTCAGCTAGCTTTTGTGCAATGAGTGGTCTGGAGATGGTGCCAAGACTATATTGATCTTCATACAGTGCACCCGCTTTTACCAGCCTCCACAAATATTGTGTCACAAATTCATGCTGTACATTGATAAGATAAGCTTTAGATGCACCACTTTTTATGGCTTTTGTTTTAATAGCTACGAGATCTTCATTTTGCCCCAGATCACAAATAACAGCAATGATTTCTGCTTGCTGATAATGTTCCTTGAGCCAAGGAATCATAATAGAGGTGTCTAAGCCGCCAGAATAAGCAAGCACGATTTTTCTTATTTCAGTGTTCACGTTATTACCTTAATAATAGGATTGTAAATTTTTAATTGGATTTATGAGTTTTTTTGGCTCAATATCTGCCAGGATCAAACCATCTTTTAGAAGAAGAATTCTATCGGCTAATTCGGTCAAAAAATTTAAATCATGAGAGGCGATGATCATACTGACTCCCATTGCATGAATATTGTTGAGTAATCCGATAACATCACGAATAGAAGAGATATCTAAACCAGAAGTAGGTTCGTCGCATAATAAGAGCTTAGGCTGCATCATTAAACATCTTGCTAAAGCAACGCGTTGTTTCTGTCCACCTGAAAGCTGATGAGGAAAATAATCAGCTTTTTCTTTTATACCTAAAATTTCTAGTAGGTCGAGAGATCTTTTTTGATGCAGCATAGGATCGATCGCTTTATTTCCTACTGTGGGGGCATAGCTTAAATTACTCAGTACTGTCATATGTGGAAAGAGTTGAAAATCTTGAAACATAAAGCCGGTTTTTTCTGGGCATGTTATATCGCCGGAATCCAAAACTTCCAATTGCTGAATGCTGCGAAGCAATGTGGATTTTCCTCCACCTGAAGGTCCTGCAAGACCTATAATGCTGTTGGTATTCATTTGAAGATTAATATTCTTTAGTACAGCATGTGTGCCAAAATGCTTAGAGGCATTATGAATGCTTAACATGGTAGCTCCTTTCTTCAAATTTTTTAGATACATATTCAATGAGTAAGATGAGTCCATAGTAGTAGCAAGCAGCAATGCACATAGGCATAAAATAAGTGAATTGCTCTGCGGCTAATGATTGTGCTCTGCGCATCAGATCCATGCCTCCAATAGTGGAAATAAGCGCTGTCTCTTTTAAAAGCGTAATACTCTGATTGATCATTGCGGGAAAAATATTTCTAAATACTTGAGGTAGAATAATATCTTTCCACATATAAAAGCTTGGGATTTGTAAGGTTTTGCTGGCTTCAAATTGCCCCGCAGGTAAACTTTCTATACCTGAGCGCAATATTTCTGCAATATAAGCAGAGCTGTTAACACCAAAGCTTAATATACCGGCAGATACAATGCTTAATTTAAATCCTGTAAGTGTGGGCACAGAAAAATAAATGAAGCTTAACTGTAAGATAACGGGTGTGCCCCTTATAATAGAAATATAATGTTTTATTATTGATAAACATATGTTTTTGTATCTGAGTATCGCAATGAAAGTACCCATGGTTAGCCCTAGCAAAACACTACCCAGCAAAATTTTTAGTGTTATATAAATACCTGCGCCAATAAATAATATATTTTGAATGCCGTCGATCATTTTGTTGTATCGCCTAACCATTTTGTTTGCAGTTTTTCTAATTGCCCATTTGTGCTTAAGATTTCTAGCGCATAATTGATATCTGCTGTTAAAGTAGAATGTTTCTTGAGCGCAATCCCAAAACCATCCTCAGACTTTGCAATCGTTGTATAAGACAAGCCAGGATTTTTTTCGCTAAAGATTTTTGCTTGTGCACCATCCATGACAACCGCATCAATATGTCCTGCTTTAAGTGCTTCAATGGCTTGAGTATTATTGTCAGTTGTTATTATTTTTTCTTTTAGATTCTGTTTTTTAAGCCAAATTTCCATGGTAGTGCCCAGTTGGCAGGCAATCTTTTTTTGAAAAAGCATTTCGGTATTTTGAATAGGCGTCTTTTTTCTAAAGACTGCACTCATACTTTCAAAATAATAAGGCTGTGAGAAATCAAAGATTTTTTGGCGATCTTGGGTGATGGTAATAGTGGAAATAGCTGCATCTACATGTCCGTACGCTAATGCAGGTAAAATACTACTGAATTGCATGTTCTCAAACTGAGCTTCTTTGCCGAGTATTTGAGCTATCATTTGGGCGACTTCTATGTCGTAACCTTTTAATTTACCTTGTTCCATATATTCAAAAGGTGGATATTCTCCCGAAGTGGCAAATAACAGTGTTTTTGCCGTATTTTCTCCATTTTTACAGCCAAATAATGAAATTGTCGAAAGAAGCAGCCCATATAATATATTGTTCTTCATGATGAGTATGTATTCATAAAATATTCATTTTTTGATTTTATGGAGTAAGACTTGCTTTGTCAACTCATAGTGAATACAATTTCAAAATAAATTAAAAAAATGGATAATTTGTCAAAAAATGGCACATGAACATATCGTTGATGAGCATATTCTAAATATCGTTCAAAGTTGCAATATTCGTGAACAAGCAGAATTACAGGATATTTTGCAAGAGCGAGGCTACCAAGTACCTCAAGCAACCTTATCAAGGTTATTGAAGAAATTAAAAATAGCAAAAGTGTCAGGTATATACAAAGTCACGGAACTGAATATGCCTAATTTACCAACCGTCTTAAATATCCAAGTATCAGAATTGGGATTAATTATTATTCATACTCATCCAGGTAATGCGAATAGTTTGGCATATTTCATTGATCAAAAATATGTAACTTATAATCCTAGACAACCTAAAAATTCAGGTATTTTAGGAACTATTGCGGGTGATGATAGTATTTTAGTGATTATTAAATCTAAAGACTCTCTTTCCGCTGTCTTAGATATTTTTCGACATGAGTTTCCGTACTTGTCTATCCCATAAGCGATTGTAAAAGAGCTTAATTTATATATAGAAAGGCGAGAACAGAACGATAAGAAAGGGTGTTAGAGATGTGAAACTAACACCCTAATGCGTCTTTAAGCGACGACCTCTTCTTGATAGACAGTGTCTGCTTTATCGTGCTTATCAATGACAGTTGCAACGCAGGAATCAGACCATACATTCAACGCAGTTTCTATCATGTCTATTATGCTGTAAAAAGGAAGTATTAAACCCAGCAAGGTAATAGGTACATTCATACTGGTTAATAAGCTTGCGCTTAAGAAGAAGCATCCCATGGGCACCCCAGCGTTTCCAATGGCGGCGATTGTTGCAATGATAATCCATAGCATCATCGTTAATAGACTAATATCAGCACCATTATTTTGCATCAAAAAGATAACCGTCGTAAAAATAAAGGCTGCACAACCATTCATGTTAATTGAGGTGCATAAAGGTAATACGAATCTGCTTACTTTGGGTGATATGTTTAGATTACGCTCCGCTGTTTCCATTGTAACGGGTAGGGTTCCTGTTGAGGATTTTGAGAAAAATGCAACAGAGAGTGCGGGTAACATCGCTTTCATCGTTACAAAGGGTCTAATGCGGTTCATATATAAAAATAGTGGCAATATCACAAAACCTTGAACGATATTTGCAAGCACAACAACACTTAAATATCCTGCTAAGCCTTTAATATCAACCCCATTTTTGAGTTGGAAGACAGTTGTACTGATGAAACCAAACAATGCAATGGGAATGATTTTTACAACCCATCCTGTGACAACAAGAAAAAGACCATGCGCACCTTTGAAAAAATTCGCAATTGCTCGGCGAGATTCATTGTCTGGGATGTAGCGTATTGCAATGCCAACAACAATACTTAAAAAGAGTGCCGCCATCACTTGATGTTCTAGAAAGGGAGAAAAGATATTATTTGGAATGAGCTGGCTTAAATATTCGAAATAACTACCTTGTTGCACAACTTGTGTTGCTGTATTGGTTTCTGTGGTTGTGGCGATATTTTTAGGAGAAATCCATAAATACAGCAAGAATGCGACGCTGGCAGCAACAATAGTTGTACTGATAGTGTAAAAGAGTGATTTTTGCCATATCTTTCTCATACCATTATCAGCACTATATTGTGACAGTGTAACGATAATAGACAAAGCAATGATTGGTAAACTGATGCATTTGAATATTTTGATGAATGTATCAGAAATGACAAAACTTATATCATGTATGGGTTTGAAATCAGATAAACCACAGACAACTGCCAGCAAGATAATAAATAAATAGACTAAAGCAGTGTTGAACTTCTTTTTCTGTTTTGGATGTGTTTGTATGCACATGATGATCTAATCGTCTTATATAGCTTGTTAATGACAAAAACGGAACTTCAATGATTGTGAAAATACAGAATGTGCTAGTGTGTGATTAGCAACAAGAAGAGAGTCTACAGAAGTGACTGTATGTGTGAATGTTAAAATTTGCTTTTTTCGATTGCTGTGTATTCATATTTTAAACTGAATTTATAAAAATGAATGAAAAATAATGATTTTCAATAAATTGGCATCTTATCAATCAATAAGCTGGGAAGCAATACATTTACGCCGAGGCAGCTGAGTTAATCTACAGACGGTGGGATTGATGGTATTTTAGTAAATCTAAAGATTCTCTTTATGCTGTGCTGGATATTTGCGTTTCCATACTTATCTTCTGCCTTAAAAGCAACTATGTGCCCCCTCCTATTTTGATAGAGCAATCATTGATGGTAGATTGACTTGTAATCAAGTTAGTTATTTGGGTTTCTGGAAGGTGGTTGTCGTCTATCGTAAAAAAGTATATTAAGATATAAAATGTTACTGCAGTAATTTGATATTCCTACTATTTTTACCATGGACATCCTAATATTTTGCGTAATTATCTTTTAAAAATGATCTCTAGAATAGTAGTAAAAGCCATAGGGTGGAGGATAGAGGGTAAAATACCTGATAACATCAATAAACTCGTCATGCTTGGCGTACCTCATACGTCGAATTGGGATTTTCTCATGATGATGTGTTGTGCGTGGCATTATGGGTTGACAGTTAAGTGGCTTGGAAAGGAGTCATTATTTGCAACACCTATTATGAAATTCTTGAGTACGTTCATGGGAGGTATTCGTGTGGAACGAAATCACTCACAGCAAGCTGTTGATTCTATTGCTCATATTATCACTTCAAGCAAACATAGATTGTGCTTAGCGATTGCGCCTGAAGGTAGTAGGCATAAGAAGGCAGGGTGGCGCAGTGGTTTTTTTCACATTGCAAAAGCTGCGGAGGTGCCAATTGGCTTAGGATATATTGATTATGCAAGACAAGTGATGGGCGTTGGCCCTATCTTAACGGAGTTAACAGATATCGATAGTGCGATGCTTACCATGCAGGACTTTTACAAAGATGTGATCGGTAAGTATCCTGAAAAGCAGAGTCCCATTCAAATTATTAAAAGCTAAAAATGAGTATACAAATGGAAAGAAGAAATTCACTCACATGGATAACACGCGTGCATGAAGAATTTACCTCAATTAAATCTGGTAAATTTGTTATGAGAAACACAGTTGGTGAAGCTATCAATATGGTATGGGAAAAAATAGATCTTTGTTCAGAAAAATTCAACAAAGAAATCCAAAATTGCCATGAAATTCTTGCTCAAACGTACACAGATGTTGAGTTAGCATTTGCACAAAAATTCCCAGAGAAAGTGGCTCAAGAACATTTTTTACAATCTTTAGCACCACTTTTTGCAGACACGCAGAACATTGATTGGGCTCATATTAAAAGCCAAATTAAAACAGTATTTGTAGATTTTTTTTCAACAACAGATTTTGCAAAATGCTCTAATTCTCATGATGTTTGTTTATTTGTCATTGCCAAAAACAGAGCAACAGGTGAGCCACTTGGACTTATTCAATTTTTAGCAAGTGCTGACTATGCGCCTAATAGCATAAAAGTTTGTTACTATGGCGTAGATGCAGCGGCACATGACAAAGGATTAGAACAATTATTGATGAGTACAATTTTTAAAATACTCCCTATCACAAAAAGAATATTTTTACACACACGTGCAACCAATAAAACTGCAATTCATAGATATACTTCTTGGGGATTTGCACAATGCGGCGAGTCACAAGAAGGTTGGCCAGATTTTGAATATATCGCTGAAAAATCTTCTCTGTTACAAGAGATCTCAGAAATGATGCTTTAGATTTCTGCGAGTCAAGGCAATATATAGCCTTCTCCCCTCATAGCCGTACGGGGAGGAGCGCTCTCCCTATGTTCTATGAGAGCATTTTTGAGACGGCTTCTAGAATCATTGCTAGCATCGACCCTTTAAATTTTGGTAGTATTGCCGTTCATGAATTTCCAGGATATGTGTATATGAATGCTTTCTTATTGCCACGTGGTAAGACGGTTATTGTTCCTTTTTATGACGCGCAACAACCTTTCTTTTGTTTTACCAATTTCACAAGAACACCTATTACTGTTGATGGCCTTGTATACCCTACGCCAGAACATTATTTTCAAGCACAAAAATTTCTTAATCCTACTGATCAGAGAGCAGCGTTTTTGATAGCAGTGAAAAGTGCAGGTGATAGCCCAATGGATGCATTAACGATTGCTAGAGCGTGGACAAGAAATTGGACATCCAAAGAAATTGTGGCATGGGATGCAAAAAGAGAAAATGTAATGGAGGTGGCATTGCGGGCAAAAATACAGCAATACCCACATATCGTTAAAGAACTACTCAGTACAGAGAATTATTGCTTAGTAGAAGATACTGGTTCAAGAAATGAGAAAAATTGGGGGTGGGGTGCTGATGGTCGTGGAGCTAATCGCCTTGGGATTTTATGGATGAAGTTGCGTAATGAATTGTGGGTCAAGCAAAACAAAAAGCATTTAGTTGTTTCTCCAGAGCAGCTATATAAACAAGCGCAGGCTGAGAGAATGCCTTTGGGCGTTAGAAATACTATTATGCAACAGTGGTCAGATGTAATCCGCTATGTAGCACCTGGTGTAAATTTGCCGAGTGTGATGACTACAGCTGATGTGGCTAATATCTTTGCACTAGCAAAGCTTTGTTTGCAGAAAATGAAACGTGGAGAACATGCGCAAGCGAAGTCACGCAAAGGCGAAATTATTGTTTATGGCATCAGCCAACAATTTGGTAGTTTCTATATGCGAGGCACGGATCGACATAAAAGACCCATCGATGTATATATTAAAAATAATCAAATTTTTGAAAATAATAAGGCAGTGAAGCAAAGTACCTGGGCAGATTGGGCTTTTGCTATTGTTAAGCAGCATTTATCAGTACAAATGCAGCTTAAACCACAAATGCAGTCTGGTTCAAAACCACAATCTTTAGTTGTAGCACAGCAATCTTCAAGAGCACACGAACGTGCAATGTCGCTTTTTTGTGGAGTATTTGTGATGGCTCTTCTTTGGCTCACAGTTCCTACGATTGGGTTTCCTGCATTACTATTAGCAGGTGTTTTGACGACCGCAATGGTGAATATGAGGCAAGTTTGGAGGTGCTCTAATGTTACTACTACGCTAGTAGAAACATTGGCACCTACAATCGCTGTGACAAAACAGTTTGATGCAGATGTAGTGATGCCGAATAAGGCAGTACTAAATGCTTTCAAACAATTTTCTTCACGAGAAGATATTGCGCAAGCGCAAATTGAGCCAGCCATTCACAGGAATTCAACACGCTTTAAATCTTAAATAGATCTTTTTTTCTTTTTAATGAAAGACTGTACTCAATTTGAGCCTCGGTTTTTTGAGGCTCAATCTTTCTATAATATAGGTAATACTAAATTTATTTCTTCTTTCTTTTAATATTACCAATTGCTAATAATACAATCCCACTTGCAAGCGACAATCCACCTAGTACAGGAGGAAAGTCAATGGTTTTTTCTGTTTTAGCGGTTACCTGTATCTCACCAATCTGTGCAATTTTCTCTGTCTCTGTGTAATTAAATTGTCGATAAGCTAGGGTGGCAATACCTAAAATAATAAGTATGATTCCTACGATATTTATTATTGGTTTCATTCTTTATCCCCATTGTTTGAAAATTCTGCATATAAGGCAAAATTATCTTGAAATAAGTTCAACATATTTGATTTTTTTTGTGTATTTGCACGCTTTGATATTTTTTTGGTAAATTGAACTTTTCTGTTTGTAATTGCATCAATCTATTAGACGCAGATGTATCTAGTAAATAAAGGAAAATAACATGCCTTCTGATGCTGTTCAAAGAGTGATTAATGCAGATATTGATAACTTAATCAGTGTTTTTTTAAACAACAAAGAAATAGAGGCTGGAAAGCATGATGCAGAAAATTTTGATGCGCTGATAGAAGATTTAGAAACTGCTAAAGACAAATCTGCAATCGAGAGAGCTGTGATTTTTAATTCGGTTTTGAAAAATGTACAAATTTTATTTGATCAAGATCCATTACTTGCACAAACGCTTTCAGAGATTATACAGTTAGCAGAAAATAAAATTTATCATCGTGCGCCTGCAGAGGAATGGGTGCAGCATATTGGTGAATATGATCTCTCACAAGAAGCACAAGCTATTTTACAGCGAGAAACAGAAGCGCCGCCCATAGAAGAATTTGATGCACATCAGGCTGTTCACGCGTTGTTAAGCTCAGATGAAAGTAGAACGCTATTATATACGGGTGCCTTTGCAGAAGGTGAAGAGCAAACAAATGCCAGAGATACATTTTTGAGATTTCTTGAAAATAGACATTTAAATCTTCCTCAGGAAAACACGAGGCCGAGGCCAACAACGGATATGAAATTGTTCTTAGGCGAGGAAGGTGTGAGACTTTATAAAGCCGCAGTCAATGAAGAAATGCGGAGTCGTTCTTTTAGAGATGCTGTTTTTTTAAAATCGGTACAGCATTATGAAGGGCAAAAATGGGATAAAAAATTAGTACTGTGGGTAGGAGGGCCGTCTGCATCAGGTAAAACTTATGGCGCAAGCAGTGCTGTTAAAGCAATGGCAGAGAAAATGCCGTCTTTAGAAGGAGATGAGTCAGGGAATTATGTTGTGTCTGTAGATGGTGGCATTGAGCGAGAAGTTTCACAAATGCGTCAAATGCTGTTACAAGCTGCTTTGACAAAAGGCTACAAAGGTATAAGCGATTTACATGCAAATACTAAATTATCTGTCAAAGAGTATGTCAAAGCAGCAGCACTTGAGGAAGATAGTTTAAGTTTAGTGATACCTGAAACTTTTGCGGAAAGTGCATTATTAAAAAGATTTGATGCAGCTGGTGCATACAAAGAAAATGAAATGCGAGCATATCACCAAGATCCTAGGATTATTCAAGCTTTTAGTGAAGTCGTTGCAGAGACAAGTAAAGATGAGCGGTTCAAAATATCTGTTAAGCATATGGGAGAGGGTAGAGCTTGGTTTAATGAAAGGGATGAATTTGATGATGATAGTATTAAGATGAATAATCGAGAGATCGGTTGTGAGTCGAAAGTCTATGATTCTAAAGGATTTTTTATTGGCCGTTATGCTTCTGAGCAGGCCAGAGAGATTTTAAAAGAAATGGATCCAAATGGTAGTTATATAAGAATTGTGAATGATTTAGTTTTTGTTAAGAAAGATCAAAGTGGTAAATGGCGAGAGTGTGGCTCCGATGACACACCTGATTTCAAGCTTGCTGCTCGTGATTTTGAGAAATGGAAATCTGAGAGAAGAGGTGATTTAAATACGCATGATTTGAAAGAATGGTATGCTGAGCAAAGACAGCAAGGGCATTTAGCAAAAGCAAACATTATGATTGTGCCAAATGATATAGTAAATATTGAGGTGAAATCTAAAGAAAATCCTGATGTTAAAGGACTTAAGATTTCAAAACGTGATTACGATCGTTTTCTGGCGGAGATACATCCAGAGAAACCTTCATTTGCTAGAGTCACGGGTTGGTGTCTAGATCAAGCAGAAATAGGAAAGCTCATTACACCACTTGATTTGATTGTGCAGTACAAAGAAGGCGTAATGCGTAGAACTGTTTCTGCTCCTGCTTTTATGGAGAGAAGTGCACAGAAGACAATTCTTGAGGCAGAACCTATTCCTCGTACGAGTTCAGCGCCTATACCGATACCTAAAGCTAAAGTAGAGGAAAGGGAGCAAGCTTCTTTTAAAAACCATCTTACTTTTAGTTATGATTCGATGCCCGAGTCAGTAGAAAATACAAAATTGCAGGCTCAAATTGAAAAGAAGTCTCAAGTAGATCTAGATGTTGAACCCAAAACTGCTCAAAAACTTAAATCTGGTCCTTCAAAGTAGTGAAATAGATATAAATATAAAGAGGGAGTAATAATCTATTAGATCATTACTCCTGCTCTCTTAAATGACGTTGTTAGCTATTATGTTTTTTAATCCAATCAACAAAGAGATCCATCCAGCTTTGTAAAAATTCTTTGCTGCCTTCTCCAATATTGCCATTTGCATCAAAAAAACCATCTTTAATTTGAAGAAAAACTTCAGGTTGATTGAGCGTGGGCACATCTAAATAAGAGAGAATATTGCGTAAATGTTGCTGAGCGAGTGCTGTGCCAACCGCGCCTACTGAAATACCAATCACGCTAGCAGGTTTTTTAGCCCAAGCACTTTGACCATAAGGACGAGAAGCATGATCGATGGCATTTTTAAGTACGCCTGGGATTGAGCGGTTGTATTCAGGTGTACAAAAGAGTAGGCCATTTGCTGATGCGATCTCTGATTTTAGTCTTTTAACGGACTCGGGGGGATTATTATCATTATCTTGGTTGTAGAGCGGTAAATCGTCTATCTTTAGTTGTTTAAATGAAAAATTTGCAGGCGCTAATTTAGCGAGTGCTTTTGCCAACTGAGCATTGAATGAGTCGCGGCGAATGCTGCCAACGATAACAGCAATTTGATATTGAGTCATGGTAATCTCCAAAATATAATACTATGGTCTTTGCACGCTTAAATGGGTAATCAGAATGAAATTTTTAAAATCCTGTGCACAATCTGTTTTTTTATTTAGCCTATGTTTATTCTTTAACATAAATGTAAGCAATGCTTCTAGTATAAACAAAGAAGGCAAAGATTTTTTCTCTGTAATTGTAGCAGAGGTTTTTGCAGCGCCTCAAGCAGTAAAGGTGACAACCGATCAGAATTATTTTACCTATGAAATTCAATTAACCAATACATATAAAAATAATATTGTATTAAAGAAATTATCGGTAGTGAATACAGATGATGTTGCAATTGTATATCGAGATTATTCTGATATTAAAGGACAAAATCAACGAGTGGGGGATCATGAGGCGGTTGATACACTTGCTCCTGGTCAATCCAGTATATTCTGGGTAAGTTTTTTCTTAGCAGATTCACTCCAAATACCTACATCGATTTCTCATCTTATTGAATATGAGGCAGATGCGAAAGTTGAGCAAATACGCATTGCTCAAACGCCTATCAATCCTGCAAAGCCAGTTGTGATTTCAGCGCCTTTAGAGGGGAAAAACTGGTTAGCGATTAATGGTTGGCATCGAAGAGCAATGATGCCCATTAATGGTAAATTATTTTTAGCGCAGCGTTATGCACTAGATTATATACAGTTGGATGATAATCATAAATTATTTCAAAGCATGCCTTTAGAGAATGCAAAATATTTTGGTTACAATCAACCTATTTTAGCAGTTGCAGATGGTCTAGTGATTGAGGCTGTTGATGAATTTTCTGATCAAGTGCCTGGGAAATTTCCTACGGATATTACTTTGCAAACTGTGAATGGTAATTATGTTTTGCTGGATATTGGTGGTGGGAACTATGCTTATTATGCGCATATTAAACCGGGCAGTGTAGAGGTCAAGAAGGGACAAACACTCAAAAAAGGGCAAGTGATCGGCAAGGTTGGCAACACAGGCAACTCCTCTGCACCACATTTACATTTTCATATTATTGATTCGACTTCACCTTTAGGATCAAATGGCGTTCCTTTTGTGTTTGAAAATTTAACAGTGATAGGTCATGCAAAAGATGTTGAGAGTGTAGAACAATCTGAAGCAACAGGTGTGGTTGCAGATATGACAATACACGAAGCTAAGCAACTTAAAAATGTTTATCCTCTGAATTTAGATCTCATTCATTATTAACCCCCTAAATTATCTTGCACTGCAAATATAGTGGTGCAAGCCCCATCTTATAGACATTTAAGATAAAAATTTACATAACATAATGATTATTATTATTTTTTATTTATGGCTGTCCCATAAGTTTCTGTGGGTGTCCCATATATTTGAAGCCAGTTAGCTGCTTTGTCCTTTTTACTCTACCCTTTGTCTATCGTTTTTTGAAAGGCTTGACAGTGGCTTCTTCTCTGAGTTATAAAACAGATATTGTTCTATTGTATTAACACATTGTTACAAAAAAAGAGAGAGAAAATGAAGGCACGACATACGCATGCCCACGGGGCAGAAAATGAAGAATCTGAGCATCGATTGTATGAGGCAATTTTAGCGCTTCGTAATCCCGAAGAAGCTAAGAAATTTTTTGAGGACTTATGTACTCCAACTGAACGTTTAGCGATGGCAGATCGTTGGCGTGTGGTTGAACCTATTCAACAAGGCATTCCCTATCGAAGCATTGCTGAAGATACAGGGGTAAGTGTAACCACGATTGGTCGTGTTGCACGGTGTCTGATGTTAGGACAAGGTGGGTACAACCTCATTTATAAGAGAATAAAGAGGAAAAACCATGTCAAATCTAAGACTAAAAATAGCACTGCAGAAAAAAGGCCGCCTGAGTGATGACTCCATAGAATTATTACGTCGTTGTGGCTTAAAATTATTATCTTCTAAATCTTCTCTCTTCTACTCTGCTGAAAATTATCCTATAGACTTATTACTGGTTCGAGATGATGACATTCCTACGTTGATTCAAGATGGCATTTGTGATCTTGGGATTGTGGGCGACAATGTTCTCAAAGAGAAAACACAAGTAAATTTAGAATTTTCATCTTGTTTTCAGACAATCATGCCTTTAAATTTTGGTCGTTGCCGGCTATCAATTGCAGTACCAAAAGATCAAGAATATCAGACTATCGACTTCTTACAGAATAAGAGAATTGCCACCAGCTATCCAATTTTACTACAACAATTCTTAAAACAAGAAAATATTACAGCACAAATCGTTTCTATTTCTGGTTCAGTAGAGATTGCACCCGGGTTAAATATGGCAGATGCTATTTTTGATTTGGTATCAACTGGCAGAACCTTAGCAGAAAATAATTTGAAAGAATTGTATGTTGTCTTAGAAAGCCAGGCTGTATTTTTTAAATCAACAAGTGAATTTAATTCAGAAAAAAAGAAAATATATGATGTACTCTTAAAAAGAATACAAAGTGTTATTAAAGCGCAAGAAAGCAAATATATTCTCTTTCATGCACCACGAGATGCTATTTCAAAAATCAGGGAAATATTACCCGGTTGTGAATCACCAACCATTTTACCGCTTGAAGGAAGCGAAGATAAAGTAGCGGTTCACGTTGTATCCCGTGAAAGTGTTTTTTGGAACACTTTAGAAAAATTACAAACAGTAGGCGCAAGTGCAATATTGGTGCTACCTGTTGAAAAAATGATGGCTTAAGATCTATAACTAAGGTGTTTGATATGAAAACGATTGAATGGAAACTATTATCTAATAGTGATAAAGAAAAAATTATAAATAGAAATCAGTGTGCTCAAAGAGATGATATCCTTGAGAAAACACAACAGATTATTGAGGCAGTAAAGCAAGAAGGAGATGCTGCCTTACTGCGGTTAACAGAAAAATTTGACCAAGTTGTTTTGCAAGAATTAAAAGTATCTGAGACAGAATTTAAATTAGCACAAACTAAGGTGGATAGTGCCGAATTAAAAGCGATCAAAGTAGCCATTGAACGGATCAAGGCATACAACATTCGACAACTGCCAGAAGCTTATGTTTATGAAGAAGAGGGGATTCGTTGCGAACGTCAAGCAAGACCAATCCAATCTGTTGGCTTATATGTGCCAGGAGGGACTGCGCCTTTAATCTCCACGGTGATGATGCTTGCCATTCCTGCTTTGGTTGCAGGCTGTAAAAGGAGAATATTGTGCACACCGCCTGATTTAAATGGCAATATTTCACCAGTGTTATTAATTGCAGCAAAAATATGTGGCATTGATGAGATTTTTAAAGTTGGAGGTGCTCAAGCTATTGCGGCAATGGCATATGGCACTATGACTGTGCCCAAAGTAGATAAAATTTTTGGTCCAGGTAATGCTTGGGTAACACAAGCAAAAATATTATGTGCAATACAAGCGCAAGTGAGTATAGATTTGCCTGCGGGACCCTCTGAGCTTTTTGTTATAGCAGATAAAAGCGCCAATCCCGTTTTTGTGGCGGCAGATCTTCTATCGCAAGCTGAGCATGATATTCTTTCTCAAGTCGTATTGGCGACACCTGATAAATTACTTGCTGAAACTGTATTAAAAGAGATCAAAATACAATTAGAGAAATTGCCAAGAAAAAATATTGCAGAAAAATCTATTGAAAACAGTTTAATTATTATTGTAGATGATATTAAAGAAGCAATAGAAATCAGTAATGGTTATGCGCCTGAACACTTGAGTTTGCAACTAAAAAACACTTTTGACTATCAATCGATGATTGAATCTGCGGGTACGGTATTTTTAGGCAATAATACAGCAGAAAGTATGGGAGATTATATTACTGGTGCAAATCACGTGCTACCCACTTCAGGTTATGCACGTAGTCAAAGTGGATTATCTGTATTAGATTTTATGAAATGGGTAGGGTTTCAAGAGGTAAGTGATGCTGGATTAAAAAAACTAGGCCCTATTGCACAACAACTTGCTGAAATGGAAGGCTTAAATGGTCACAAAAATGCAATTAGTTACCGATTAAGTGAGTTTGAAAATGTTTGATATTAAATCAATGATGAGACCCGAGTTATTAGCGGCAAAAGAGTATTTATATGCTCGGCCAGAAGATAGTTTATGGTTGGATTGTAATGAATCACCGTGGGATTCTGCGGTGAATCGTTATCCTCAGCCTCCCTCAGAGAAATTGTTATCGACACTTTGTACATATTATAAAGTGGATAACACGCAATTACTATTAACACGTGGTAGTGATGAGGGAATAGATATTTTATTGAGATTACTCTGTAGACCTTATCAAGATAATATTATTATTTCTTCTCCGACCTTTGCTATGTATGCAGTATATGCAAAATTACAAGGTGCAGGGATAATAGATATACCCTTAATGCAGGAACAAAATTTTAAACTTAATTTTCAGGGTATCTTAGATGCGGTAACACCTAACACAAAAATCATTTTCTTATGCTCTCCTAATAATCCTACAGGTAGTTTGATATCCATAGAAGAAATGAGTAAGTTGTGTGCTGCAGTGGAACAGCAAACTTTGGTCGTGGTTGATGAAGCATATCTTGAGTTCACAACACAAAAAAGCATGAGTACATTGCTTAGCAAATATTCTAATTTGGTTGTTTTGCGAACACTGTCAAAAGCATTGGGTATGGCGGGATTGCGCATGGGCATTGTTATTGCGAATGCAGCTATTATCAACTGTTTGAAAACGATATTGTCTCCTTATTTATTTCCCTCTTTAGTGCTTGAATATGCAGAGTCAGTCATAACGACAAATAAGCTAGCGATTGTCTCTGATGAAATCAATTATGTTTTACGTGAACGTGATATGTTGAAGCAACAACTTCAGTCATTGCCAATGGTGAAAAAAATATGGGAAAGCCATGCAAACGCTCTTTTTATGCAGGTTGAGGATGCTGAACGTATTTATGAACAGTGTAAGAAAAATAAAATACTCATTCGTTCTTTTGCGCAGCATTCATTATTAAAAAACTGTCTTCGTGTAAGTATTGGATTAGCAGAACAAAATCAGAAGTTTTTGGATATATTGCAGCAGTTGAGTGATGAAAAATGAAACAGAAAAAAATACTCTTTATTGACAGAGATGGCACTCTTATCAAAGAGCCTCAGGATTATCAAGTCGATTGTATCGATAAACTTGATTTTATGCCAAATGTAATCTCATCATTACAACGTTTGTCACAAGCAGGATTTTTATTGGTATTGGTTTCCAATCAAGATGGATTAGGAAGTGCAAGTTTTCCGATGGAAAATTTTGAGTGTGTGCAAACCCTGATGCTGCGTGTATTTAGCTCACAAAACATTTATTTTGCAGATATTAAAATTTGTCCTCACTTTGCAAAGGATGGTTGTTCATGCCGTAAACCTCAAGTGGGTTTATTAATGGATTATCTGGTGAATCAAATAATAGATCGTGAAAATTCCTATGTGATTGGTGATCGAAATACTGATCTTGAGTTAGCACAAAACATGGGTATTAATGGTATTCAAATAGGTTCAGAGAAATATCCAGATTGGCTGGAAATAGCAAATTTCATTATTAATAAACCTCGTCAAGCAGTGGTACAGCGTAAAAGCAATGAAACTGAGATAAAGATAAGAATTTTGCTTGATGCGAATAAAGAGCGAATCATACAAACAGGATTGCCTTTTTTTGATCACATGTTGGAGCAATTGGCACAGCATGGTGATTTTGGCATCAATGCTTCTGTTAAAGGAGATATTCAGGTAGATGAGCATCATACAGTAGAAGACACTGCATTAGTGCTTGGGCAAGCCTTAAAGCAAGCTTTGGGTGATAAATATGGCATTGGGCGCTATGGTTTTGTTTTGCCGATGGACGAAGCACAATCACAAGTATCTATTGATATCTGTGGTAGACCCTATTTTGTCTTTGATGGAAAATTTAATCGGGAGACAGTTGGAGATTTTGCAACTGAATTGGTACCGCATTTTTTTCAATCTTTATCGCAATCATTAGGTGCGGCAATTCACATCAATGTACGTGGTGACAATGCGCATCACATGGTGGAATCAATTTTTAAAAGTGTAGGACGCTGTTTGCGGCAGGCCATTACTCGTAGCAGCGCTGGTATTCCAAGCACTAAGGGGATTTTATGATCGCTATTGTGAAAGATTGTGGTACAAATGTCGCTTCTCTTGTCTATGCTTTAGAGAGAATTGGCAAAACAGCTATTGTTACAAATGATGCTGAGATCATTGAAACTGCTTCGCATGTTATTTTGCCAGGCGTGAGTAGTGCAACTCGTGCAATGGCAAAACTAAAAGAAAATAATTTGACTGAGATCATTAAAAATTTAAAGCAGCCTGTTTTGGGTATTTGTTCTGGCATGCAAATATTATTTTCTCAGAGTGAAGAAGGTATGACTGCTACTTTAGATATTATCCCTGGCCAGGTAAAAAAACTGATGAGCACTCAGCAATGTGTATTGCCACACATGGGATGGAATCGCGTGTGCGAAATAAAGAAAAATGAGCCTTTGTTTGAAGATGTGCCTGATGATAGTTATGTCTATTATGTGCATAGTTTTGCCGTTGCATGTTTGCCGCAAACCATTGCTCAATCAAGCTATGCGGAGATTTTTTCGGCTGCGGTTCTGCATAAAAATTTTTATGGCGTGCAATTTCATCCAGAACGCTCTGGAAAGATTGGTGAAAATATACTAAATAATTTTGTGAATTTGTAAATAAGGCATTGAGCTATGAATTGTATCCCTGCTATTGATTTAAAAGATGGGAAATGTGTTAGGCTATATCAAGGTGATTTTCAGAAAACAACAGAATATGAGTGTGATGTCATAGAATTATGCAAAAAATATGAGTCACAAGGTGCAAAAGAATTGCATGTGGTAGATTTGTCAGGCGCAAAATCTGGCAAGAGTTTGCAAAAAGAATGGGTGAATGAAATTTTACAAAATACTACCTTAGAGATGCAAGTAGGAGGGGGGATTCGTTCACGTGAAGATCTTATTTATTATTTTAATAGCGGTGTAAAACGTGTTGTTATTGGTAGTTTAGCCGTTTCAGATACAAAGACAGTTATTACTTGGATCAAAGAATTTGGTGCTGATCGCATTACGATAGCATTGGATGTGCAGTTAAACAGTGATAACGCGCCCATTATCATGACACAGGGTTGGCAATCGTCCTCTGCGCTTTGCGCATGGGATTTATTAGAGCAGTTTAACCGTTCTGGTTTGAAGCATGTATTATGCACAGATATTGCTCGCGATGGCACTTTGGCTGGCCCTAATAAAGCATTATACAAAACTGCATTGTTGAAATTCCCTGAACTGTCGTGGCAAGCTTCAGGTGGTGTGCAGACATTACAAGATCTTGAGCAATTACGTCTATTAGGTCTGAATTCGGTCGTTATTGGTAAGGCATTATTTGAAAATAAATTTTCTTTATCTGAGGCACTTGAACAATGTCAAATTTAGCAAAAAGAATTATCCCTTGTTTAGATGTAAAAGAAGAGAAGGTCGTAAAAGGAATACGTTTTCGTAATCACCGTATTGTGGGAGATATTGTTGAGCTTGCGCAGTTTTACGTTGATCAAGGTGCTGATGAATTGGTTTTCTATGATATCAGCGCCAGTGCACAAGGAAAAACAGTTGATAAAAAATGGGTAAAGAGGGTTGCGCAGATTGTTAATATCCCCTTTTGTGTTGCGGGTGGAATACGTTCAGTGCAAGCGGCAGAATATGTTTTAAATCAAGGTGCGGATAAAATTTCTGTAAATAGCCCTGCTTTAGAAAATCCATCACTGATTAATGAGTTGGTTACCGCTTTTGGCAGTCAATGTATCGTAGTTGGTATTGATAGCATGCAGATAGATAATGACTATCGAGTCTGCCAATACACAGGATCTGAAAAAAAAACACAAATTACACAACGTTTAACCAAAGATTGGGTACGTGAAGTGCAAGAAAGAGGCGCGGGAGAAATTGTACTAAATACTATGGATCAAGATGGCTGCAAAAAAGGCTATGATATCAAGCAATTGCAGCTTATCCGCTCTTATACACACGTTCCTCTGATTGCTTCAGGTGGTGCAGGCACGGAATCAGATTTTTTAGATGTTTTTAGACAAGCGAAAGTAAATGGTGCATTGGCAGCAAGTGTATTCCATGAAAGGCAAATGAGTATTGGGGCGCTTAAAAATTATTTAGTTGATCAAGGGCTTATTTTTAGAATTTAAGTGAGAAGATAATGAATAACATAAATATATCCAAAGCAGATGATTTTTCGGTTAGGCGTCAAGAGAGCGAATCCTCAGGAGTGCACAAAAAGTGCATGACTGGGGTGAGCGAACACAGGCAACAACACCGAAAATTCATCTGCGAAGGATATACGCTGAATATAGAGCAGATTGATGCCCTCGCCTGGGAAAAGATGAATGGATTATTACCAGCTATTGTGCAAGATGTAAATTCAATGCAAATCCTAATGATGGGGTATATGAATAAAGCTGCTTTAGTGCAGACAATTGAAACAGCTAAAGTAACATTTTATAGTCGATCTAAAAATCGGCTATGGGTTAAGGGAGAAACCTCTGGTAATGATTTGGCATTATGTTCAATTACCACAGATTGTGATAATGATACTTTATTGGTGTTGGCCAAGGCCAATGGACCTACCTGTCACGAGGGCACGCCTTCTTGTTTTGACAATATGCCAGTTACAAATGTTCAGACTGCGGATATGAATATAATCAATCGCTTGGAAGCGATTATTTTAGATCGTCAGCAAAATCAAGATGAGAAAAGCTATGTAAGTACTTTACTGTCTGAGGGGCTGTCACGTGTTGCTCAAAAAGTAGGAGAGGAGGCGGTTGAAGTTATGATTGAGGCCATGAAAGAGAAGAGTACTTCTTTTTCTGAAGAAGTTGCAGATTTAGTGTTTCACTTATTAGTATTAATGCGTTTAAAAGGCGTCGTATTTGCAGATATTTTGCAAATACTTAAAAAGCGTAATGCACTCAAGTTGATGAGGATAGAGTAACATTAAACTAGCTAAATAACTTTTTGGTGGGTGATGCATTGACAGCGAGTGATTGTTCACATACAATTTGTTTTTTTGATATTCGCCTTTGAGGATAGCCTAGATGAGCTTTGTAGATACCGCAAATACTGTAGCAACAGGAATGATAACCGCCGCAAAGGCTACGGTTGTTGTTATTACGGCAAGCCTGATTGCTACAGCAGATTTTTTAAAAAACTTACCCCAAAATTTTCCAAATTTGATGAAAAATGCTTGGTATTTTCTTAAGGCAGGTCTTAATTTAAGCAAGGCTTTCTTGCTATTGATGTATGATACGGCAGTTTATTTGATGAGACATTTACCGGATGTTTTTCGAGTACTTTATGATGCTACAGCTTACGCATTGACTCACATACCTGAAGTACTTCGCTTTATGAAAGATTTAACGGTTGAGGTTGTTAAAGGTCTCTGGTCACTTTCTAAGTTTTTGTTTAAAAATGCTTTTGAGATCACAAAAGCAATTATCGAAAATATACCTAATATTTTGGCGCATGCTGTTGGTGTAATGTTAGGCATTGTATATGCGGGCTTTATTATTGCCGGGAAAGTGTTAAATGCTTTACTTGAGGTTATTTTACCTAAAGCATCAGCTACCCATGCTTTGACCTCAAAACAAGTTACAGAAGATTTAAAAAATATAGAAAGCCAAGTCAGTGCTGATTATGATTTAGGCTTTACTCGTTCTTTTAACCCATTATATGGGGAGCGTTTTTCATCAAACAGTGAGAGATCTGCTGTGCAAGTAAGCAATGCAGTGATTGCAACAGTGGCGGAATCCGTTTCTGAACCGCTTAAGGTAGACGGCTATAGCTTTCGCAGTAAAATTTGCTGAAGTATCTTAAAAGATGTTCAGCAAATTATTCTACGAATAGAGTATTTATGATTTAGCCAGCATTTTTTTCTTAGCGTGTTGTTGTTCAACTAAAGCCTGCATTTGAAGCAGTGTATCTATTTGTGTATCAATAGGCATTTTTTGGAACTTGAGTACATTTGCAGCGGTGTGTATTGAAATATTTCCAAAGGCACGAACTGTTTCAGGATTTAAATCATTAAATACATGCAATACTTCTGATTTCAGGCCATACACTACATCTTTATGGGCTTTAGAAGTATATGCATCCACAATTGCTGCCACTTCAGGTGATAAGATAGATTGTGTTGGCACTTCCATTCTTTGAGAAGAGCAAGAAGCCTCTGATATTGGATGAATGATAGCTGTTTCTCTTGGCATTGATGTGTCATAAGCAGTGGTCATGACGGGAGCGCTAGATATAATGCTAGATTCTAATTTTTCTAACAGAGTAGCAGCAGTTAGATTTGCATTAGATCTTGCAATATCCAGCAATGTATAAATATTATTGCTTAGGAGAGCAATAGTGCTAGGATGCTGTAGGGATTCTTCTAAGCAGCCTAAATTATAAGGGAGAGGTTTTGCGACAATCTGTTGTATGAATTTTAAGAATGCTGCTTCGTTGCCCTTTAATGATTTTTCAATAAAATTTCTTACATATTGCTGACCATCTTCCATCTTTGTTTGGTTAATAAGCGATATGATCTTATCCTGGTTGGCAAACTGAACTTGTTCAAAAGCACTATTTTTAATTGTTGCAATGTCTTTAGTACGGCGATTTTGAATTGTCCAAAGGATCATTTCTAGATAATCTTGGTCGCTAGACTGTGTTACAGGTAATGTTTGATATGCTTTAAAAAAATCAAACAATTCTTCTGCTGTTAAGCGTCCTGTCACTTCAGGGCATTGTGTTGATGGATACCGAGAAGAAGAACTGGAAAGCTCTTTGTCTTTAGTTCTTTTTTCTATAGGTCTGATTGAGTAAGATTCATGTTCTCTAGAGCCATTGATCTGCACGTCTGTTGTTGGAGAGTGCAGGCAAATATGTGCAAATTTTAACCTGATTTCTTCTGCAAAAGGAATCTTCATTGTATTATCAGGCTCGATATGTCCGCCGGCATCAGCAAGTAAAATGACAACAGGATGTTGCATATGTGCTTCTGCATGAATCATGATCTCTGCAACCAGCGATGCATGTGCCTTTAAAGCATTGTTAACACCTTGGTGCGCTAAAATGTTTCTTACAGCCAAGAACTCTTGCGTAGAGTAAAGATCTTCTATCTCACGTAGAGGATTAAGCTTGCTAGCATCTCTTATTGCTGTAACGAGGTTATTTAACTGTACTTTTGTTGCGAGTGGTAAAGCAGTTTGAACGGTTTTAAAGCTAAGCATTGTGACCCCTAAATTTCCTAAAAATGTTCTCTGAAGAATATAACATCCATTTGTCAATTTAAGTGTTTATTACAGATAAGGGGTAGGGTTTAGCTGCTTAATTGCGGCTTATCTTGTGAATAGATAAGCCACAATTAAAAAGGAGATTTTTTAACAGTTTCTACTCTTTTTGTGGTAGAGGGGTAGTATCACTGTCATGGTTAAAATTAAATTTAAATAATTTAGAAAACGCGATGGTAAAAAAGCCATTTCCGGTTACATTAGTTGCTGTTCCAAAGGGATCAAATAACATATAAATGGCAGTGATAAGTCCAATCATTTCGCTTGAAAAATGAAAATATGTTTCTAAGAGCGGTGTAACTACAATGATAGCGCCACCAGGAACAGCTGCTACTGCAAACTTTGCAAGCGCATAGAAAAATCCAAACTCAAGAAAACCGGCTAGATCTGGTAGCGGTTTGCCAAAAGCCAATAAAGTGGCAAGTGTTAAAATCGTGACGCCTAAAGCACTACCAATCGTGTGTGTATTGATGGTAGCAGGAATGATAATTTCTGCGACTTCAGGATCTTTCAAATTTTTTTCTGTGCACAAAATAAGAATGGGCATTGTTGCTGCACTTGATAAGGTGCTCAAACCAGTGATTGTTGCTGGCAATACATTTTTGATGTAACCCCAAAACTTTTGTAAGGAGAACTTTGATACCATTAAATATAGAAAAATAATATAAGAGAGCTGTGTTCCTATAACAATGAGTGCAACAGGTCTATAGGTTTGTAAAGCGGTTTCTAGAATATTGTCATGCTCAAGTTTAAAGACAAAGCCTAAGATAAAGAGTGGTAATAGGGGGGTAAAAATTTTCTTTAAGAAGAAAGTTGCAGCGTGATGTAAGGATTTAGCTGTTTTTTCTGCTAATTTATTTCTTCTGAAAGAGAAGAATAAGCCTACGCAAAAACCGAGCAACAAGGCTATTTGATTAGGAATTAACTTGGGTAATTCTAAGTGCCACAATGCCGCCAATGCCGTATCTGGATGTGCTGGAATATAGGTTGGCATACTTAATTTAGGCAAAGCCAATGAACCAACAGTAAATCCCGTATAGATGGCTGCTGAATTAGAAATAAAAATCATTATGATGAGTGCAAAAACAAATTTTAGAACACCTGTCTTAAAATTCATTAATGAATAAAAAATAAAGCTAAAGATGATGAAAGGCAAAATAAAAAGCAAAATTGCTTTCATTGATAAACTGATGGAATAGAGAACAGACTTTATAAAAGGTGAAACATAGGGACCTAAAAAAAGTGGAAAAATAAGAATGCAAAATAACAATAAAGGTAAGCGCACTTTTGTTAGAAATTTCATTAAATGAGTCATTTTTTTTCCGAACGAGTTTTAGTTATAAGAAAAACAAAAATCTGATTGAGTGTTGTTAACGAAGCCTAAAAATAGGCACGAAAACTAACCTCGGCGTTAGGGGCTATGACCTAACAAGTAAGATAAGGAACATCAGTATATCGCAAAACAAACTGAAGTGTTAATAGATATGAAGAGAAAGCTTTATAGCTTATTTAAGAACTCCCTAAAATGCGGTGTTTAGCGTTTTTTAGGTGCGTTCTTTTTGCACAGAGAAAGTGCAACAAGGCTAACGGCAGTTACGCCAATAGCCACTCCCGCAATCGCCTGATAGCTTGGAACATAAGTTGCGATTTCTTCTGAGCGCACGCAATCGGCAATGCCTGCCGTCGCATATTGTACATTTTCTGAAAAATGTTCAGCACAGTTTTCAGCTGTTACATTGAGTGTCGTCGCTATATTTTGTACAGACTGTAGGTAATCAACGCCTAAGTAATAATGAAGCATATCCCAGTATGGGCCACTGTGCTGAGTAATATTTTCAGGGTGTGTAAATGGGTTTTGTAGGCCACATTTTTGCGCTGTGAATAATTCTTCTGAAGCTGCGGTTGAGTAAATTTGACAAGTGTGGTTGTAAATTGCTTTTAACCAACCATTCTCAATCGCAGTGTGTTTTAGTGAGCGCATGAATGTTGCCAAGTTCATTTAATGTTTTCTTAATATATTTTTCTATTGAGCGTTAATGATGGAAATCTGCTTTGGATTTTGGGGATGATACTAAATGGTCGTCCCCCTGAGTGATCCCTACAAATAAATGTTCGTCATTGCGAGTGGAAGCCGTCTATCATTGATTGAAAAAGCACAAAAATATCACGGCTAAAGCGAAGTAATCTATCATGAAATTTTTAAGAAGAGCACAGTGAGAAAGATTTCAAGATAGATTGCCACGCAAAAGACGTGATTGTTTGTCTCTTATTTCACTTTTTTCCAGCGTCTTTTGTTCGCAACGACAAATTCTTAATTCGTGGGCTTCCCCTACCACTATGCTGTTATCAGTTTTAGCACAGCGTCATAATTAGGTTCTTGTGCAATTTCTGGTACTTGTTCCGTGTAAATGACTTTTCCATCTTCATCAATGACCACAACTGCTCTAGATAATAGGCCTTTTAGCGGGCCATCTGTAATGGTTGCACCGTAAGCATGACCAAATTCGGGCGCTCTAAAGCTAGAAAGTGTGATAACGTTTTTTGTATTGTTGCTTTCGCAGAAGCGACTGTGAGCAAAGGGCAAATCAGCAGAAATGCATAATACTTTGACATTTTCTAAAGTTGATACTTCTTTGTTGAACTTTACAACAGAGAGTGCACAAACAGCGGTATCTAAACTAGGAAAGATGTTTAAGACCAGTTTATTACCTTTGAATGATTCTAAGGACGCCTCTGATAAATCGCTTTTAGTCAGTGTAAATTCTGGCGCAGAGGTGCCTTTTGTAGGCAGTGTTCCAATCGTATGAATAATATTTCCTTTGAGTGTAATCTCTGTCATATTAAGTTACCTATCCAGTATAATTTTTCGAAGTGATTTTAGCATCATATGGCTTTTCTGAGCAGTCGGCTAGCCTCAATTAATGATGAAGAATAGAGAAAATAAGAGGGGGGTATTATTCTTTAGTTTGAGAGTGCTTTTATTAGCCCTGTTATAATGAGCGCTTTATAAGCCTCTAATTTTTCTGGTTCATTATAAATTCTTCGCTTATGGTCAAAAAATGCGTTTGAAATTGCTCCATAGATCATAATGCAGATTAATTCTGCAGGATATTCTTGAGTGATTAGATGCTCTTTTTGCAGATGTTGTATTGCAGCTTCCCAATTATCAGGTTGATAATTTTCAATACCTGCTAATAAATTACTTTCTGTTTCTAATTGTTGCCAAGTAACTAGCTTTGATAAATTGGGGTTATGGCTATAAGCCTTAAAGCGTTGACTTACAATTGTATCTAGGAAGCTTTCTAAAGAAGAGGGGTGTAGAGGTAAGGTCAGCTCTTCTCTCGTCATATGTTTTAAGTGCGCTGCTTTTACAGCCTGCCACAGGGCTTCTTTGCTTGGGTAGTGATGAAAGACAGAGCTTTTAGCAACCTCTGCTAATTTAGCAATGGCAGCAATACTGGCACCATTAAAACCCTTAGCTAGGAATTCTTGGCTTGCGGCTTCTAATATCTTTTCTTTCTTACTTTCAACAGTGCTCAAAGGAAACTCTCCATTTGACCGATCGGTCGGTCAGTGTTATGCTGTTACTTTCTCATTAACAATTTAGGTTATTATTATGTCGAAAATAAAATATTGTATATACCCATTCTGTGCTTTACTTCTTTTGGTCATGGGCCTGTCACAGGCAAAAGATAATAATATGTCTTTGCAGGAAGCGCAAAATGTTGCACACGTTGAGAGAACCTTTCAGTGGTTTAATCAGCAAATACAAAAAGAAGGGAAGGTAAAGAAAGTATCAAACGCAGAGGTTGCTCAATATTTTGCAGAAGATGCCCGTATGGTGACAAATGGAAAATTAATTTGTGCGGGAGTTGATGAACATACGACACATTTTGTTGAGTTTCAGGAAAAATTTGCATCTATGCACTCTACCCCCTTTAAACAAATTGAAGCAAAAGGTGATAAAGTGTGGTTGCAATACTCAATCAATATTGAACACAGAGATGGTCGTGTGGAAGATGTTCAAATCATGGGGTATATGCAGCTGAAAGAAGGCAAGATAGCTCATTTTGAGGAGCTTGTTGTTCATGCATAGTTTTTAAATCAAAACATAAAGGCGATAACAATGAGTATTACAAGCAAACATCCAAATGCAGAGGGTGATTTTAAAGATCACCCTTGTCCTGGTATAGACGCAATTATTGAATCTAAATCAAGAGATTTGGGTGGTTTTGCAGTACGTCGCCTTTTACCAAGTACGCAGGTTAAAAAAGTGGGACCGTGGGTTTTTTTTGATCATATGGGACCTGCACATTTAAAAAAGGGGGAAGGGCTTGATGTGCGTCCACACCCACATATTAACTTGGCTACGGTTACTTATTTATTTGAAGGTGAAATTTTGCATCGAGACTCTTTGGGGAGTGTACAATCTATTTTGCCAGGTGATATCAATTTAATGGTAGCAGGAAAAGGTATTGTGCATTCAGAGCGCAGTCCTTTGAGGTGCCGCAAAGAAGAACATAGATTACATGGTTTACAATTATGGTTAGCACTTCCTAAAGCGCAACAAGAAATAGAACCTATGTTTTATCACTATCCAAAGACAGAGATACCAAGTACAGTCGTAGATGATGTTACAATCCGTGTCATGATGGGACAAGCCTATGGTCTACAGTCTCCAGTGCAATGTTATACATCAACGCTGTATTTAGAGGCGCATCTCAAAGCAGGGCAAACACTCATTGTTCCTGAGCATGTTGAGCAAAGGGCCGTGTATGTTGCCAAAGGCTGTTTAGAGGTTAGTGGTGTGAAGCTTGATGCCTATTCGATGACCGTTTTTAAAGCCAATTGTCCTATTCAGTTAAAAGCTCTTGAAGATACTCAAATTGCTCTGATTGGTGGTGAGCCTATGGAAGACAGGTATATATGGTGGAATTTTGTCTCAGACAGTAAAGAGCGTATTGAGCAGGCTAAGCAAGATTGGTTGACAGGGAAATTTCCCGCCATTCCAAATGATGATCTTGAATTTATTCCTTTACCCAAATAAAGCATGAGTATAAAAATTGTGAAAAAAAAGAAAAGCATACGGAGTGTACACATGAAAGTACATGAGGATTGCGAGATGGCGAAGACAACCTCCTCAAAAATACATAGAAGACTATATTGTCCTTGGCTTAAGCTTGATAACCCGCTCTATGTTAAATACCACGATGAAGAATGGGGCGTGCCTGTTCATGATGATGTCAAGCATTTTGAAATGATCACATTAGAAGGCGCGCAAGCTGGATTAAGTTGGGAAACCATTTTAAATAAGCGTGCGCATTACCGAAAAGTATTTTTAGGTTTTATTCCTGAAAAAGTTGCTCGTATCACACCTGCAAAGATTGAAAAGCTATTACAAGACCCAGGTATTGTGCGTAATAGGTTAAAAGTTGAATCTACTATTTCAAATGCAAAAGCATTTCTAAAAATTCAAAAAGAATTTGGATCTTTTGATAAATATATATGGGCATTCTCAGATTTTAAAACGATTGCGCATCATCGTCGTTCAATACAAGACTATCCTACTAAGACAGCGTTGAGCGATAAAATCTCCAAAGATTTGAAGAAGCGAGGTTTTAGATTTGTGGGTAGTACGATTATCTATGCTTATTTGCAAGCAATTGGGATTGTGAATGACCATACGGCTTCTTGTTGGAAAGTAAAAAAATAAAATGACCATCTTAATTTGCCCAACCTGTTCTACATCATTGCAAGCATTTGATAAAAACTATGCTTGCGAAAAGGGTCATAGCTTTGATAAAGCCAAGCAAGGCTATGTTAACCTGTTGCTGTCCCATCAAAAACGGACATTATTACCGGGTGATAGCAAAGAAATGGTTGATAGCAGAAAAAAATTCTTAAATAAAGGTTTTTACAAAGCAATTGCACAGGCAGTAAATGAATGTATGCAAGAATCTTTAATAGCAGATGGAGCACAAGTTGTAGATGTTGGTTGTGGTGTTGGTTACTATTTATCCTATTTACAAGAAAATGTCAGTGTGAAGCACCCAGTCTATTGGGGCGTTGATATTTCCAAAGAAGCAATTAAATGTGCAAGCAGTTATAAGGCTATAAAATGGCTGGTTGCGAGCAGTAAAAATTTACCTTTTGCATCGGGTTCTGTCGATATTGTGTTATCTGTTTTTTCTCCACTTTATTTGGAGGAAATAAACCGCATTCTTTCTCCGCAAGGCAAAGTGATCATGGTAACGCCTGCCAAGCAACATTTGATAGAACTACGGTCGATGTTATTTGAGCAAGTAGAAGCGCACAGCGTTGATAAAACAATTGAAAAATATTCTGCTGTCTTTGATATAAAAGAACAAATATCAATTTGCGCTTCTTTTTCGCTTTCTTCACAACAAGATATTGATAACCTTCTTAAAATGACACCATTGTATTGGAAATCCTCAGCCTCCAAGAAAGAGGCCTTAAGAAAAGTAGAAAGCTTAGATTTAACGCTTGATGTCGTTTTATGGGAGCTATCCAAGCGATCATATAGTCTTCGCACATGAGTTTTACCCGCAAAGGGCACTGTCGGGGGTGTTGTCTTCGCCATCTCGCAATCCTCATGTACTAATATGTACATTCCGGTTGCTTGAGGCTTGACGCCTACCCGACAGTGCCCTTTGCGGGTAAAACTCATGTGCTGTGACTATAGAGGTTCTAAAGCGCTAAACTATGTTTGGGAGATGCTTCACTATCAAATAAGATCTCTGTTGAATCCAATACTGCCTGCCATGGATATGCTTCTTTTCTGTATACTCCAGTTCCCCAACCTAAGCTTGCTAGCCACGGATCAAGTAAAAACTCAGTACCTGTGGGGGCTGTGAATGAAATATAGCAGTGTGAACTCATTCCGTTGAGATAAGACGCAATTCTAAATGCTAAAGTAGGTGCTGCTGTTAATAATTTTTGTGCTAATGAAAGTGCAAAGGTTGTGCAGCATGCAGATTTTGCTTGGTCAATATCTTCTGCGATTTGTTGAATTTGTGCTTTACTAAATGTGCGTGTATGAGCATTTGGATGCGCACTTAAATTTGCAGTCATTTCATGCTGAACTCGTGTTTGAGACATTTCCAGTGTTTTTTGGGCAATCCACTCTTTTTTTCCGGGCGCAATTGCAGATTCAAATCTCAGATAATCTGAACAAGCGTATTCACTATAGCCTTTTGTGAGTGTTTGCAGAATAAGTTCAGGGTTATAATGAAAAGGTGTGCGAAACTTATTATCTGATATATCTAAAGGTTTTTGTGCAGCGACTAATTTTTCGATAATGGCTATAGCGACATCATTCTGTTGATAAGCTAAAGCATATTGTAAAGCTATAGCACCTGTGTCTTTATCTCTTTGGTTGAGCAGCTCTGGTGATAATTGTTGTACTAAATTTATAGCGCCGGGAATATTTTTCCTGCTGATTTCCACTAATAATTTTTTCAGTTTTTGTTCTTGAGCTTGTCTCGTTAGTGGTTGGAGGTAGGAAAAATGAACCGCAGCATTGTCGCTGGCTATTTGTATCTCACTGGGCGTTAATGTTAGAGGATATGCTTGCATTTTTGCCATGATTGAACTGTTATGTATGTCTGCAATGGCGCTGCGTGCAAAATCTTCTTCTGACAGTGCTAAAGTTAAATCTTGATCTTGCGAGAGAGATTCACAAAATACGGATACGGGGAGCACACGATCAGTAAATTTTTCTAAGGCAAGTGCAACTAAATAGGCTATGAAAATATCATTTGGGAGTTGATTTGCTAATGCGAGTTGGGAAAGATGTGTATTGTCGGTGGCTAATAATGTTTTTAGATGATGTATTTTTGATTTATTTGTAGCGTCTTGGAAAAACTGCGCAATTCTTTTTAAGCAAGATTGATATTCATTGCTGAGTTCTTCTTTTGTCAGTTGTTTGCTGTATCCCAGTTGGATAATGGTCATCCAATCGAGTGTTGCTAATGGACCTGTTTCAGGAGGGTAGAATGCAATATCTAAATATTCATATAATTTTTTTGATTGTGTTGGAGACAATATCACAGTAATACCCCTCAGCATTCAATTTTAATAATAATTGTAAGTAAATTTTATTATTTTTAGTGATTAAATAGTAACGTGTTTATGTTTATTATCACAAGTTTTTTTGAGACCTTTGGTCTTTCTTATAAGCTACTAGTCTAAAGTTATCATTATCCTATATTGAAAAAAATGAGGGATGGCTAGAGCGCTTAAGTGACTAAAGCGGACTATCATTTGCAAGCTACCGCTTATCAGCATTGCTCTAGTAAAAGCATTATGCCTACCACATATAAAGACATATAGTCACAGCACATGGCTTTTGGGGTAGGCGTCGAGCCTCGAGCAACCGGAGTGTACATAAAAGTACATGAGGATTGCGAGATGGCGAAGACAACACCCCCGACATTGTGCCCCTTTGCGGGTAAAAGTCATGTGCGAAGACTATAGTATTTTTACGTGTATGAGAGAGGTCCCCATGATAAAAAATTTAATCAGCCACTATAATCCTAGTTTTGAGAGCGCGGTGTATAAAGATGTGACCTTGCTCGAAACATCAGACAGATTTTTACCTGAACTGGATGTCCTTACTGTGCGAGATAAATGTTTAATAGAAAAAAGTGAGGCAGTACCAGAATACTCTGGCATGCAGAACGTGCGTCTACACTACATTCGCTTACTACAAGAAAAATATGGGAAAAATGCATCTCAAAACTCAAACTCTGATTTAAAAAGTAGTGTATTGAGCGCCTTTTAAAAATTAGTTAGCTATAGAAGATGTATTTAAGAAATGCTAGGATAATTATTAGAGCATAAATAAGTAAAAAGTTAAGAATGGGGTGTTGTGATGGCGGAGCATAAAAAAACAGATCCCTCAACGAGCTTAGAAGGGGTCGATAAAGCAGAAAAAGCTAAGCTCGACCTCTTTATAAGCAGAATTTTACATGCCCAAAAAACTGGCCTTTCACAAAAACCAACAACACCTGATACAAAGCAAAACCCTAACAAACCTAGGCTTTAACTAGATATTCTGAAATAAGCTGTTGTTGCGAGCAAAAGAGGCTGAAAGGAGTCGATTATAAAGTATTGGCACCTATTCTTCGTTCGCAAAGCGAACATTTTCTCACTTTGTAAAGGGAGACGCTCGTGCAGCGTAGCTGCGCCGAGCAGAGGGATTTGGCTGTTTGGCCTTAAACCCACGGCATAAATCCCCCTTGCGCACTTATCAGTGCGCGTCCCTTTTCAAAAAGTGGGAGCCTGATTCGCTATGCTCATCGGTAAGTATTATTGAACAAGTACAGGGGAACCATTAGCGATTTTTACCCATGTCATTTTACGCTGGATGCGATTATCTGCGTTCAAGCTTAATTGACCTGTAGCACCATCTATCATTGCATTGGGTGATTGTTGTAGTTGGTTAAAGGATTGTGTTAAGTCATAAGCATCAACCCCCATTGCAAACAATCGGCTTGACTCTCCAGATAAGCTATCTTCTTGTTTGTTGATCAATTTTTTCACACGGCTTTGTTTTGCATTTACAACCCACGGCATATCAATAAATTGAATCCCATTCATATCACGATCACGATTTGAATTAGGGTTGCCTGCATAAACACTGGATGTAGCTAAAATAGGCAGATCATGTGCATAGTAAAAATCAAACAGTGGTTTAATCTGTCTCGCTTGAGCAGAAGGTAGTGCCATAAAAACAACATCAACATCGGTACGGCGACGTACTTGGTATTCAACATGCTCTTTGATCAGATATTTAATAGTGTCACTGCGTTTTTGACTCTGTTCGATAGCGAGCAGATCTCTAATTTGTTTTGCCGTATCCTTATAAGGTTCGATTTGTGCTTCAGACACAATGCGCCCACCTTTTTTCTGCCAGCTATCTCTGAAGCGTGCGGATAAACGTTTGCCCCAACTATTATTAGGAACAACAATGCTTGCATTGCGGTAACCTAAGCTACGAGCCTTTTCGGTAATTTGATCGGCTTCATTTTCAGGTGATAAAGAAAATTGAACAAACGAGCGAATGTTAGAGTGCACTTGTGGATGTTCGTTTAAAGTTAAGATTGGTGTTTTAAGCGCATAAGTTGGCATTTGACTTAAGCGTATCACTTCTTCTTTCACCAAAGGACCTACTACAAAATCTGCACCTTCATTAACTGCGCGCTGATAGGTGCGAATAACGTCATTTTCAAGCGTAGTGTCATATACTTGAATGCTGGGTTTTTGACCGGAAGCATTATCATAATAAGCCGCTAAATAGCCTTCGCGAATGGCTTTTGCTGCTTTTGCATGTGGGCCATTCATGGGTAATAACAAGGCAATTTTTCGAGGTGACATGCCTGATGCTGCAACATAGTATTGTTGTGCTTGCGTGTTGTTGGCAGCCATCTGATATTGTGGATAATTTAAATTCTGTGACAAAAAGGCTTGTGCAGGGTGGTTAGGAAACTGCTGTTGCCATTGGTAAATGGCTTGTTCTCTTTGTGCTGGATTTGAAATAGATTTTTCTATGTAAGCAAGACTTAGCCACGGAGCCAAAGGATATTGCTCTCTTTGGAGGGCTTGATTTAAAACATGTTCAGGCACTTTATTGAGTATTTGTCGTATGGCTTGTCGATTAATTCTTTGGCTTTGCTGATCAACAAGTAATTCATCGAGGATGGAACGTGCACGTGCTGCTGCTAAATAATTATCATTGGCTTCATAAGTACGTGCCTGTAAAAAGAGCACACGAGAGCGTGTTGCTTCAGGGAGATTGGCTTGATGTGGAATATTTTGTAGTAGTGTTTCCGCTTGTTTAGGATTGTACCTGGCTAAGGCAAGCTCAACTAAGACCATCTGTTTGAAAATTTTTTGGTTTACATCGAGCGCGCTATCACTTACCTTATCCAGGAGTGATGCCGCTTTTGTTGGTTCACCAGCTTTTACAAACATATCTGCCGCCATTATTTGATACTCTAATGACTGGGCTGGATGAGAATTTTGTGACAATCCTAAGTAATGCTGAGCAGAAGAAAGGTATTCAGCTTTCTCATGCATTCTTTGGCTTTCTTTCGTAAGATTGATGGGTTGTTTGCTTCTTGCGCTGGAGGATTCACATGCAATCGCAAAAAATAAAGTTAAAATGCATAGTAAGGGGAACAAAATCGATTTTTTAGCCGTTTTACACATAAGTCTGCCGTTCCTTAAAGCGAGCCATGGTAGATGATAGATCAAACAGGTAAACTTTACGTTGTTGCTACACCTATTGGCAACTTGGATGATCTAAGTTTTAGAGCAAACACAATCTTAAAGCAGGTTGATTGGATTGCTGCTGAAGATACAAGGCAAAGTAAAAAATTGCTAGATCATTATCATATCCAGAAAAAGTTGATTAGCTTGCACAATTTTAATGAAAAAAGCAGGATTACTCAACTCATTGAATCCTTGAAAGCAGGCCAAAATGGAGCATTGATCTCAGATGCTGGGACGCCCTGTATCAGTGATCCTGGTGCGCATCTGATACAAGCGCTACATGAAGATAAAATTTCAGTAGTGCCTATTCCTGGCGCTTGTGCTTTAATTTCTGCGCTGAGTGTTGCTGGGTTTAGCACAACAGAATTTTTATTTTTGGGATTTTTGCCAGCAAAATCAGTGGCGCGAAAGCAGCAATTAGAGACAATAAAAAATCTTCCATACACCATTGTCTTTTACGAAGCGCCGCACCGGATATCAGAAATGCTGTACGATTGCAAAAAAATATTAGGTGAAGAACGGCGCGTTGTTGTCGCCAGGGAATTGACAAAGAAGTATGAAACACTCTACGTTAGTACTTTGAAAAATTTGAGTGAAGACGCAGACTCGGCAGCTGTTGAAATAAGAGGTGAGTTTGTCGTCATTATTGAAGGGGTTCCTAAGGAAACTCTACAAGATCATCAACAGAATGATCAGAAAGCAAATAAAATATTAACTATGTTACTTGCTGAAATGTCAGTAAAGTCAGCTGTTAACATAGCCGCAGAAATAACAGATTGCCCAAAAAATAAACTCTATGATTTGGCAATTGCAATACAGAATCAATCTTAAACTATAAAACATACATTTGATCGCTCACTTTACTTTGTATAAGCAATGAGTATGAGTGTAATTAAAAAGAAATAGGTGATGAATGATTGACAAAGATATGAATGTCTCTATCCACATGCATTGGATTGACTTTTGCTCAATGCAGCAAAAGCCACAAATAGCCGTTGATGAAACCCCCACGCTAGCGCTTTCTACTCAGATGCTTATTACATAGCATTTCTTATGTCCATCTAGAAAAAATAAATTTTTATAAGCCTTGTGTTTAAGGCTCTTAACATTTTGGGAATTTTATGTATCAACAAAAAAATTATAATTCGTTTATTCCTTGGTTAATGATTTTGTTAGCCGGATCTTTTTATTGTTACGAATATATTCTGCGTATTTCTCCTAGCGTTATGATCCCTGAGTTGATGAGCAGCTTTTCAATACAAGCGACACAGATAGGATTGCTTTCTTCTTTTTATTATTGTGGTTATTCAATGGGATCTGTGTTGGTGGGGCCTTTTGTTGATAAGTATGGACCCAAAAAAGTATTGTTTTGGGCTGCCATATTGTGTGCACTCGGTACCTTGTTATTTGCACATGCTGATTCCCTTGCCTTAGCAAAGCTTTCGCGCTTGATCATTGGTTTGGGTTCGGCCTTTGCTTTTATTGGTGTTTTAAAAATTGGTGCTATATGGTTGCCAGGAGATTATTTTGGGCGATTAGCAGGTATGTGTTCGATGTTAGGAACCGCAAGTGGGATGTTAGGACAGATCTTTCTTAGCCGTTTAATGAATGAGCATAGTTGGCAATCTATTTCTATCTATAGTGCAGCAGTTGGTGGGGTTATTGCGCTTTTACTCTTTTTTCTATTGCAAGACAAAAGGAACATGCCAGTTGCCAATACACTTCGTACAGAAAAAGAAGTAGAAACTTTTGCACAGCTTTTTTCTACTTTCAAAAAAGTGGGTAGAACAAAAGTTTTTTGGCAGAACTGTTTGATTGGTTTTACAACCTTCTTACCTATCATTGCTTTTGCCGATCTTTGGGGTATTCCTTTCATTCAAGAAGTGTATCAAGTTGATAGAGAAACCGCTGCTTTGAATGTGTCCATGGTATTTTTGGGATGGTCTATCGGTGGACCTAGTTTTGGATATTTATTTGATACCTTTAAAAGATGGCAGCCAATCTTTCTATTAGGCACCTTAGTCGCCGTTTTATGTTGTGCCATTATTCTTTATAATCCAATGCCCATTGAGTGGATGCGTTATGTATTATTTGTGTTTGGCTTTAGTGCAAGCTCACATGTGTTGGTTTTTGTCAGTAGTAAAAAAATGTCACCAAAGGAAATCGAAGGCACTACCTTGGGGGTGACAAATTTGTTCATGATGTCGGCTGGCGTTTTTGTTCAGCCTTGCATTGGCAGTATTATTGATTACTGCATTCCTGTGATGCAGTCTTTTGGCATTGTTTTGAATACGGTTCAATCCTATCAATGTGCACTCTCTATTATTCCGGTAAGTTTATTAGTTACCCTTTATCTCATTAATAAAGTTAGTTGTATTATTTATAATAAAGATCGCAAATCTTTCTTGCCACGCAATCTGCATCTTAGTATGCTTACCCACCAGAGTTGGCCAGACAGTCGCTATGTGAAAAACATAGAGGAAAGTCCGGGCTCCGCAGGGCAAAGTGCCAGATAACGCCTGGGAAGTGTGAGCTTACGGAAAGTGCAACAGAAAGCAAACCGCCGAAGTCACAATCTTGATCTTTTAGATTAAGATATTAGCCGAGAGATTGGACTTTTTGAGTTCAAAACCGAAGACTAAAACTACTCAACGTAGTTGAATTTTAGGCAAGGCATCGAGGCGAGGAGTAGTCGGAGTGTACATAAAAGTACATGACGATTGCGAATCGCCAAAGATAACGAAGCATAAAGTTCAAATACGAAGAGTAGGACTGGTAAGGGTGAAAGGGTGCGGTAAGAGCGCACCGCGTAGGTGGCAACATTCTACGGCACGGTAAACCCCACTTGGAGCAAGACCAAATAGGAACCTAATAATGCTGCCCGCATTGGGTTCGGGTAGGTCGCATGAGTCATATGGCGACATATGGCCTAGATTAATGATTGTCCATGACAGAACCCGGCTTATCGGCCAACTCTATCTTATTCATAAAATATAATGAGTTAATTAGATTTCAAACCATCGTAGGGGCCGCTCTCTGTGCCGGCCCGTCAAATTCAGGGCAGACACAGCGGTCCGCCCCTACATAATCTATCCTATTCATCTCAAATCAAATTATAGATAGACATACAGGCTACTTAGTTTTAAAATTAACTTTTAATTTTTTCCACTTCATTTTATAGATAGTTTTTTTTGAGTCATAAGCCAAGTATTATCCTCATTCTTAGTTCGTTCAAAATAGTGCATTGCAGTATATTTGTGTGCGCAGTTAACTAACAGTATGGTGATAAGTCACTGTCTTATCAGAAAAAGCTTAAAGTAAGTGTGGAAACTATCCTTGACAACCTCTAGAATCCCTTCCTATAGTGTGAGTAGGTGGATCATGGTGGATCAAAGTGGGATAGGGAAGGTTTGGTGCATAGTATGTTTAGGGGTGTTAGTGAACTATCACTGGACAATAAAGGTCGCTTAGCGATACCGGCCCGACATCGTGATCTGCTTGTTTTTAGCTCCAAAACTCAAGCAAATGTAACAGATTCCACACAGAATAAATCAGCAGATAGTGTTATAGAAAATGATGAGGTAAGTGATTCAACGCATGGCTCTTGCATCATAACTATCGATACACAAGAGCGCTGCTTACTTATCTACCCAATGGCGCAATGGGAAATCATTGAAAAACAAATTGAAGCTTTACCTAGTTTTAATGCGCATGCTAGAAAGGTGCAACGATTATTGTTAGGCCACGCAACTGAAGTGAATGTAGATAGCCATAGTCGCTTACTCATTCCGCCTCCTTTACGGGAATTTGCAGGCCTTGAAAAACAAGTTGTCCTCTTAGGACAAGGCAAGAAGCTTGAATTATGGAACAAGGCTGAATGGGATAAACAACGTGAAATTTGGTTGAAGGAGGAGACAAAGGATGGGGATGATTTACCACCCAGTCTAATGTCTATATCACTATGAGTAAGTTTATACACAATCCAGTTATGTTAAATGAAATCATTGAGTGCTTAAAAGTTAAGCCAAATGGTTGGTATATTGATGCAACCTTTGGTAGAGGCGGGCATACACAAGCCATTCTAGATAAACTGGGACCTAACGGAAAGTTGATTGCCATAGATAAAGATCTTGATGCAATTGCTTATGCACGTCAAAAATATGCGCACGATGCTCGTTTTCAAATTTATCATGCTTGTTTTAGCGATATTCCTAAGCTTTTGGGTAATAATGCTGGGAAAATAGATGGTATTTTAGTTGATTTAGGGGTTAGCTCTGCTCAGCTCGATGATCCAAGTCGCGGTTTTAGCTTTAGATATGAAGCAAAATTAGACATGCGTATGGACCAATCACAACAAGTAACTGCTGCACAGTGGTTAGAGAGTGCAAGCTCTAAAGAAATATCAACTGTTTTAAAACAATATGGTGAAGAAGTAGATGCACATCGTATTGCTGAAAAAATTATTGCGGCTAGAGCTATTCAACCCATTGAGACGACAAAGCACCTCAGCGATTTGATTTCTCAAGTTAAAGTACGATACCACAAAAAGAAAATACATCCTGCGACGCTTTCATTTCAAGCAATTCGTATTCACGTGAATAAAGAACTCGATGCCTTAAATCAGCTCTTAAGTGATGCGCCAAATTTATTGAAAAAAGAAGGTATTTTGGCAGTAATGAGTTTTCATTCATTAGAAGACAGAATGGTAAAAAGAAGTTTTAGAAAATTGGTGACACCTAATTTACCGAAAAAACTACCCATTATGGAAAAAGCGATTCAACGTCCATTTGATTGGCATTTAAAAAGAGCAATGCCTTCTTCAAATGAATGTGAAATTAACCCAAGAGCGAGAAGTGCTGTTTTAAGGGCCATTCGAAAAGGATAAATGCTAAGGAATAATTGCTATGGCAAGTATTGGTCAGGGATTGGGAGGGCGAATGCAATCCGTGCTCATTGTGGTGTTGGTTGCTTTTGTTTTCGCTTCTGCCGTCAGTGTCATTTTTATTAAACATAAAACGCGTCAATATTTTTCAGAATTGCAAAATTTGCAAAGAGCATCAGAAGATGCACATGTTGAATGGAGTCAACTGCTTGTAGAGCAAGGGACATGGGCGTCAGATGCACGTGTTGATCGTGCCGCCCGGCAACGATTGAACATGGTGCTACCGCAACCGCAAGAAGTGGTGGTGTTGGCAAAATGAACAATCAACTCTTTCGTTTTAGGATGTTGATTATCATTTTATGTGCAATGGGTGCTTTGAGTGCAGTTGTATATAGATTATGGGATTTGCAAATAAACGATAGAGCTTTCTTGCAAAATCAAGGATATAAGCGAGCGGTTCATACTGTCCCCGTTATTCCTTTTAGAGGAATGATTTTAGATAGACATGGCCAGCCGCTGGCGATTAGCACACCTGTTAAATCTATTTGGGTTGATCCAACAGCAGTGGATCTATCTCAAAAAGAATGGACAGATTTGGCGATACTTTTAAATCGCAATGTTGGTTTGATTAAAACAAAGATTAAAAGTAAAAAAGATAAGCGTTTTCTTTATGTGAAACGGCATTTACCCCCTAACTTGGGGAATAAAATAAGCCGTTTAAAACTTAAAGGTGTATTTCTTCAAACAGAATATAAACGATTTTATCCAACAGGTGAAGTATTTGCACATGTGCTGGGTATGACCAGTGTCGATCACAAAGGTATTCAAGGCTTAGAACAACTTTTTAATGAGAAATTATCAGGAAAACCCGGGCGATATAAAGTTTTAAGTGATCGCATGGGGCAAAAAGTTGGAAGCCTAGAGTATGAAAAATTACCTGAAAATGGTGAAAATATTACTCTAAGCTTAGACAGCAGAATACAATATGCTACCTATAAAGCACTTAAGGAAGCAGTGCATTTTCATCAAGCAAAAGCGGGTACCGCCATTGTATTAGATGTAAATTCTGGCGAAATTCTCGCCATGGCCAATCAGCCTTCTTTTAATCCTAATACCAAAATTGACGTTGTTGATAGTCGTTTTCGAAACCGTGCAGTAACAGATACACTTGAGCCAGGTTCTGTTGCTAAGGTAGTAAGTATGGCGAACATATTAGAATCTGGAAAATTTAACCCTGAAACGCATGTTGATACAGGGCCTGGTTGGATGAAAATCAGTGGTAAAGTTGTTAGAGATGTTCGTAACTATGGTGTAATTGATTTGAATACCATCATGCAAAAATCCAGCAACGTCGGTATTACCAAATTAGTATTGTCTTTACCCCCAGAAAGTTTATTAGAAGCCTTTAGAAAAATGGGCTTTGGGCAAAAAACAGACAGCTTGTTTCCAGGAGAAATGGGAGGATATTTGAATGAAAAAGTGCTTAATCGCCCTTTAAGTTTAGCCACAATGGCATTTGGCTATGGTTTGACAGTAACGCCACTACAAATTGCTCAAAGTTATGCGATCTTGGCTAATCATGGCAAAAAGTATCCAATTAGCTTTCTAAAGCACAGTCGTGATATCCAATCTGAACAAGTTATTAGTCCGAGTGTCGCGGAAGCAATCAATAAGATGTTACAATTATCCACGCAAAAAGGGGGCACGGGTACGAGAGCAAGTATCCCGGGCTATGTGGTTGCGGGTAAAACAGGCACAGTCAGGAAAGTTAGCCAACAAGGATATTCAGATAGCCAGCACGTATCTGTCTTTGCAGGCTTTGTTCCCGCGAATAACCCTAAAGTTGCTATTGTTGTGGTGGTTGATGATCCATCTAATGGAAAATACTATGGTGGTGATGTTGCAGCCCCTGTTTTTTCAAAAATTGCTTTTAGCACAATGCGTATCTTAAATGTACCGCAGGAAAATTATAATTCAAAAGAATATATTTTAGTGAAAAAATAATATGCAATTAAAATTACTGCTTGAAAGCATCGGGGAGAGGGTAAACAGCCTTGATTGCGACGATTACGACATAAAAGGTCTTACCTTAAATAGCAGCGCGATAAAGCCTGCTTTTGCTTTTTTAGCGATTAAGGGACATGCGCAAGATGGTCGAGCCTTTATTAACGATGCAATACAAAATAAAGCATCTGTGATTTTAGCGGAAGCACAAGGCTTAAAACAGTTTCTTTCCGCTGTTGAGACATCTATACCCATCATTCCGATTGATCGCTTACTCGATAAAGTTGGATTATTGGCACATTCTTTTTATCAAACTGAAGATCAAGCGTCCACAACAGTCGGTGTAACAGGTACAAATGGTAAAACAACCTGCTGTTTTTTAATCACACAAACTTTGCAAAAATTAAATTGTAAAAGTGCTTTGATGGGTACGCTGGGCTATGGCATGGCCGACAAAGTATTACAGACTCAAAACCTCACCACACCAGATGCGGTTACTTTACATCAAAATTACGCTGCTTTATTAGAAGAAGGTGCAAAAGTAATTGCGATGGAAGTATCTTCCCATGGCTTAGATCAGAATCGATTAAATGGCTTAAAGATTGACTCAGGTATTTTTACAAATCTAACCCAAGATCACTTAGATTATCATAAAGATATGAATACCTACTTAAAAGCCAAACAAAAGTTATTTGAAAGACCCGAGTTAAAACGTGCCATCATTAATTTAGATTCACCTTATTTTGATAAGGTTTTAGCAAAAATTAATCCAAAACTACCTATTTTTATATATTCTTTGAATCAACCTAAACTGCTGAGAAGAAGCTACCCTGTTTCCACTTCATTTATATATGCCAAACATTATTCTTTTCATAATAATGGTATTGTTGCAGAAGTTGTAACACCGTGGGGAGAAGGCGAGTTGCGTTCTCCTTTAATGGGAGATTTCAATCTAAGTAATTTATTAGCTGTGTTGACAGAAATTTGTGCGCAAGGCTATCCCTTAAAAGAAGTGTTAAATGCGCTTTCTGGTGCGCAGGGCGCGCCAGGTAGAATGCAGCGCTTAGGTCGGGGTGATTTACCAGAAGTGATAGTGGATTATGCGCATACGCCTGATGCTTTGGAAAAAGCATTGACTGCTGCCCGCCAACATTGCAAACGACGTTTATGGTGTGTATTTGGATGTGGGGGAGGCCGAGATAAAGAGAAGCGGCATTTAATGGGAGAAATTGCGTCTAAATTGGCTGATAAAATTATTGTGACCAATGATAACCCACGTATGGAGTCACCACGTCAAATCATCACCGATATTATGGCAGGTATTCCTGTTAATGAGCACAAGAAAATTTTAATAGAAGAAGATCGTAAAGCAGCGATCTCATACGCTATTTCACACGCATTGTCTGTCGATACGATTGTGATAGCTGGAAAAGGACATGAAAGTTATCAAGATCTCGGAAAAGAAAGATTGCCATTTAATGATGTGGAATGTGTTGAAGAAATATTTGCTCAAGGCGGATAGAATTTTACTTAGGGGTTGCAATGAAACTAGAAGATCTTGCTCAAGCGATGCATGGCACACTGACTGGCAACAATATTCATTACACTGAGATTTCCTCGGATACTAGAACCTTAAAATCTGGAACTATTTTTATTGCGCTCAAAGGCGAGGCGCATGATGGGCATGATTTTATTGATGCTGCAATTCAACGCGGTGCAAATGCATTGATTGTGAACAAAAATACATCTAAAGCACAGGATGTCAAAGTTCCCGTTATCAGAGTAGAAGATACAACCATTGCACTTGGGCAGTTTGCGCATTTTTGGCGCAATCAATTTAAAATCCCTATGATAGGTATTACGGGTTCTTGTGGTAAAACAACCGTAAAATCAATGTTAGGCACTATTCTTGAATTAGAAGGGCCAACATTGGTTCCCCAAAGTAGCTTTAACAATCATTTTGGTTTGCCTTTTACTTTGCTGAAGCTGAATAAAGATCATCAATTTGCAGTATTAGAAATAGGCACAAATCATTTAGGTGATATTGAATACTTATCAAAATTATTGTCGCCCACACACTCGCTTATCACTAATATTAACCCTGCGCATCTTGCGGGTTTGAAAACAGTGGAAAATGTTGCTGTTGAAAAAGGCGACATTTATAAGTACTTGCGCGCAGATGGGGTTGCCGTTATCAATGCAGATGAGAAATATGTGGATTTATGGCGATCTCATTTAAGTAACCAACGTGTTCTTACTTTTGGTTTGCGTAACGCAGATATTACAGCCGTAGATATTGTGTCAGATTTTGAAAGTACACAATTTACACTTAAGCTTTTAGATGAGACGGTTGTGGTAAAACTACAAGTGCCTGGTATGCACAATGTTATGAATGCGTTGGCGGCAGCGAGTGTGGCTGTGAGCTTAAACATTGATAAAGACATTATTGCAATGGGCTTAGAATCTTTTATGGGTGTAAAAGGGCGTTTGAAGCGACTGCGAACCCAACAGGGTACTTGTCTCATTGATGATAGTTATAATGCAAATCCTGCTTCCTTTCGAGCTGCCATTGATGTGTTGTCTTGTGCGCAAGGAAATAAAATTTTGGTGATGGGGGATATGGGAGAGCTGGGTGACAGTAGTCAGGATTTTCACGCTGAAATTGGTCAATATGCCAAAGCATGTGGTATTGATCAATTATATGCCATTGGCAAATTGAGCCATTTTGCGGCATTGAAATTTGGTGAGGGGGCTAAAGAATTTGAGGATAAAAAAGCGCTGGTTAATGATTTGACTCCTTTATTAGACTCGAAGACAACCGTTTTAATTAAAGGTTCACGTAGCACAAAAATGGAAGAAGTGTTAGCGGCTTTAGTAAGTTAAGGGTCAATTTATGTTCGTTTTTTTAAGTAATCTTTTATCTGAATATTATCATAGCTTATCTATTTTTCATTATGTGACGCTGCGAACTATACTCGCTACGCTTACTTCTTTAGCACTTTCATTATGGCTTGGGCCTATTGTGATTGAGTGGTTGAAAAGCAAGCAATTAGGACAGCAAGTCAGAACAGATGGGCCTCAATCACATTTTAGTAAACAAGGCACACCGACCATGGGGGGTATCATGGTTTTGGGTACCATTGTGCTTAGCTGTTTATTGTGGGCAGATTTATCCAATGACTATATCTGGTTGATGCTCTTCGTTACGATCGGATATGGGACTATTGGTTGGGTAGATGATTACCGAAAAATTATCAAGAAAAACACTAAGGGTTTGGCAGGCCGGTGGAAATTATTTTTCCAATCGTTGATCGGCATCAGTATTATTTTATATTTGTATTTCACGCAGCATTCTTTGCAAGACACTTCTTTAGTAGTGCCATTTTTCAAACAAGCCATTATTCCTTTGGGATTATTTTATATTGTCCTTGCCTATTTCGTCATTGTTGGATCCAGTAATGCCGTTAACTTAACAGATGGCTTAGATGGTTTAGCTATTTTGCCTGTTGTGCTGGTTGGGGCTGCATTAGGTGTGTTTGCTTATGTGGCAGGCCATGTAGAGTTTTCAAAATATCTCTCAATATTGCATGTCCCTGGTAGCAGTGAACTTTGTATTTTCTCTGGTGCTTTGGTCGGAGCTGGTCTTGGATTTTTATGGTTCAATGCCTATCCTGCTCAAGTATTTATGGGGGATGTGGGGGCTTTGGCTTTAGGCGGTGCCTTAGGATTATTGGCAGTGATTGTTCGTCAAGAGATAGTGCTTTTTATCATGGGTGGTGTTTTCGTCATGGAGACTGTATCGGTCATTCTCCAAGTGCTGTCATTTCGATTAACGGGACAAAGAATATTTAGGATGGCACCTATTCACCACCACTTTGAACTAAAAGGTTGGCCAGAGCCTAAGGTGATTGTTCGATTTTGGATTATGACGGTTATCTTGGTTTTGATTGGATTGTCTTCTTTGAAAATTCGCTAAGTAAGAATGTCTATATGAATCAACATAACAAAAGCTATATCGTAATAGGTTTGGGGCAAACCGGTTATTCTTGTGTTAAATTCTTACGAAGTAAAAACAATGCTGTATGCGTTGTTGATACGCGCGAATTGCCACCTTTTAAGGCTGCGTGCCAAGAAAATTATCCTGAAGTTTCGCTTTATTGTGGTGTGTTGCCTGAAATTGCCACACTGAAACAATATGATGTAGTTTTAAGTCCTGGGATAGCACAAGACCATCCTTTTTTAAAGCCATTGATACAAAACGCCAAACAGATTTCGAGTGATATTAGTTTATTTGCAAATCACTGTGATCTGCCAATCATTGCAATTACAGGTTCAAATGGTAAAAGCACGGTAACAACCTTGGTTGGTGAAATGGCCAAGGCATCTGGGAAAAAGCCTGCTGTCATTGGCAATATTGGTGTGCCTGTATTATCGATTTTGGATAATCCTCAGCATGATTATGATTTGGCTGTTATGGAGCTATCCAGTTTTCAATTAGATATAACACCTTATTTAAAAACAAAAGCAGCAACGGTTTTGAATATTTCGCCCGATCATTTAGATCGTTATGGAACGCTCGCTACTTATGCTGCCTCTAAACACAAAATTTATGAAAATACAGAATGTGCCGTTATCAATAGCGATGATTCCCTCTCATATCCGCCGTTATGCAAGCACAAAGCACCGACCTTCTTAGAATTTAGCAAAGATAGTAATAAGCAAGTGGACTTTAGTCTTCTAGAAGAGGCGGGGGAGCGATATCTGTGCTTTAAGACAGATCGCCTTTTAAATGTAAAAGAAATGCAATTAATGGGCGAGCATAATCAAGTCAATGCACTGGCTGCATTGGCCTTAGGCTTTGCCGCTGATTTATCTTTAGATGCAATGGTACGAACATTACGGTCTTTTTCTGGACTTGAGCATCGTTGCCAAACTGTGGCTGTTAAGCAAAACATCCGATGGATTAATGATTCGAAAGGCACGAATGTAGGTGCAAGCCTTGCTGCCTTATTAGGATTAGGAAGCGTTTTGAAATCCCCACCAGAAAGTCATTCAGATAGCAAAATCATTTTATTATTAGGCGGACAAGGTAAAGGGCAAGCCTTTGGTGAGCTTATTGCGCCAGTGAAAGCGTATTGTCGTGCTGTGATCACTATGGGTGAAAACTCAGACCAGCTATATAATCTTTTCAAGGCTCACACTACTGTTTCACAAGCAATGGGCATGCAAGATGCGGTAGACTTAGCAAGACAGCATGCGCAAGAAAGAGATATTGTTTTATTATCACCTGCCTGCGCTAGCCTTGATCAATACCAAAATTTTGAGCATCGAGGTAAGTGCTTTATAGAAGCCGTGTCTAAGCTTACATTGTAATCGCCTAGGGATAGTCATGAAAAATTCAAAAATAATTCAAAAAGCTAAGGTTGACTATTGGTTATTGGTTGCTGTGGCATCTTTATTATTATTAGGGCTTACCATGGTAACTTCAGCATCCATCGGGATTGCAGAGAAAAGCTTAGGTAAACCTTTTTATTATTCATTCCATCAAGCAGTGTATGCGCTCTTTGGTATTATAGGCGCATTCATTGTCTATTCCATACCCATCAAAATTTGGTTTCGATTTGCTGTCCCTATTTTAATTGCATGTATTTTATCTTTAATCGTCGTTCTTATTCCCGGTGTAGGTAAAGAAGTAAATGGCAGTATACGTTGGATTAATCTAGGTTTTGTTTCTATTCAATTTTCTGAGTTTGTAAAACTTGGCATCATTGTTTACTTCTCAAGCTATATTGTGCGTTATCAAGCAGATTTACGACATAAAGTCTCAACCTTTATTCGACCACTCATTCTAATTGGCTTTATCTGTGGACTTTTAATTTTAGAGCCTGACTTTGGAACTTCAGTCGTTATTTTGGCAACGGTCTTTTCTCTGTTGTTTTTGGCGGGGGTACCGCTTTGGCAGTTTTTCATTTTGATGCTTATTGTGGGTACCATGTTGGGGTTGATTGCAGTCGCTGCGCCTTACAGAATTGAGCGATTAACTTCTTTCTTAGATCCCTGGTCAAATCAATTTGATTCTGGTTACCAACTTACTCAGGCGTTGATTGCCTTTGGTCGGGGTGAGTGGTTTGGCATTGGTTTAGGTGGCAGTATTCAAAAGCTGTTTTATCTTCCTGAAGCGCATACAGACTTTGTCTTTGCTGTTTTAGCTGAGGAACTTGGTTTAGTGGGGGCTGTAGGTACTTTATCTTTATATGTGCTCCTTGTGTATCGTGGTATGATAGTGGGTTTGCAAGCCGAAAAAAGGGAAGATAGGTTTGCTGCCTTTATTTGTTATGGCATTAGTTTATGGGTTGGTTTACAAACATTGATTAATGTAGGGGTAAATACAGGTATGTTGCCAACAAAAGGCTTAACCTTACCCTTTATTAGTTATGGCGGTAATAGTTTATTTGTTATGTGCGTTGCCATGGGCTTTTTGTTTAGAACTGACTTTGAGAATCGAGTTACGCACAAGGGCTATAGCTTTTTAGCCAATATGAATGGAAAAAGAGTGCAAGCATAATCAACCTTTATGATCTAAGTTTCTTATGGTTACAAAGCAAAAGACAATTTTAATCGTTGCTGGCGGTACAGGGGGGCATGTCATGCCTGCTTTAGCCGTTGCTGAATATTTCATTGAACAAGGGATTGCCGTACATTGGTTAGGTACAAAGCAAGGCATTGAATATAAAGTTGTTAACAAAAAAAATATTCCTATTTCTTATCTTCATATCTCAGGTTTAAGAGGGAAGGGCATATTACAGAAATTGTTAGGGCCTATTAAAATTGCTATTGCTTGTTTTGAAGCAGCGCGTATTTTAATCCGAGTAAAGCCTAATATGGTATTGACCATGGGAGGCTATGTGTCTGGGCCTGCAGGCTTGGCGGCTTGGATGCTTCGATTTCCACTTGTGATCCATGAGCAAAATGCAATTGCGGGTTGGACAAATAAAATCTTATCGCGTTTTGCTAAAAAAGTATTATTGGCTTATCCCGATACTTTAGAGCATGCGAACCATAAGGCTGTTGTGACGGGTAATCCCTTAAGAAAGGATTTCACTCAAATCTCTGTTCAATCTTCTATTCAGCATATGGTGCAAAAATCAGAAGAACCTGCAAAAAGCCTTAAAATTCATATTTTAGTATTAGGTGGTTCATTGGGCGCTCAAAAACTCAACCAGATGCTGCCCGCCACGCTATGCTTATTGGATAATCCCGCTGAGTATGAAATTCAGCATCAAACGGGAGATAAGCATTTAGACTCAACAATGGCTTTATATGAGCAACAAGGTATAAAAGCAAAACTTACCACTTTTGTAGAAGATATGGTAAGTGCTTATTTATGGGCGGACATTGTCATTTGTCGTGCGGGTGCATTGACGGTTGCGGAGGTTGCACAGTTAGGTAAAGCTTGTATCTTTGTGCCTTATCCTTATGCTGTTGATGATCATCAAAAATTTAATGCTAAATATTTAAGTGATCAAGGTGGAGCACTATTGATACCTGAAAATAAGTTAACGCCACAGACGCTCCTAGAGGCGTTACTGACCTTGAGTGATCCTAATAGACGTAACCAAATGGCAGAGATTGCCAAAAATCTAGCGAAGCCAATGGCGACGGTTAAAGTGGCAAATGAGTGTTTGACCGTTGCCTTATAATTAAACGTATTTCTATTTTTACTACTATCTATATTTAAAAACGGAGTCATGAATGAATCCTGGTTTGAAAACCCCTGGCATGAGAAGAATTAAAAATATTCACTTTGTTGGTGTTGGTGGCGTTGGCATGGCGGGTATTGCAGAAGTGTTGTTGACGCAGGGTTATTCTGTTTCTGGTTCTGATATTGCGAACAATGCTTTAACGGAGCGCTTGAAATCATTGGGCGCAGAGATTCAATTGGGGCATCGCGAAGAAAATGTGCAAAATAGGGATGTGGTTGTCGTTTCGAGTGCGGTAAATTCAGAGAATATTGAAATCAAGACTGCACATCAATTAAGAATACCTGTTGTTCCTCGTGCCTTGATGCTCGGTGAGCTTATGCGTTTTCATTATGGTATTGCGATTGCGGGTTCGCATGGTAAGACCACGACAACCAGTTTGATATCTAGTATTTTTGCTGAAGCGAATTTAGATCCCACCTTTGTGATTGGTGGTAAATTAAACAGTGCAGGAAGTAATGCTCGATTAGGTGATAGCCGTTATTTTATTGCAGAAGCAGATGAAAGTGATGCATCTTTTTTGCATCTAAATCCAATGATTTCTATTGTAACCAATATTGATAATGATCATTTGGCAACTTATCAAAATGATTTTGAAAATTTAAAGAGTACCTTTATTAATTTTTTACATAACTTGCCTTTTTATGGTTTAGCGGTTTTATGTATTGACTGCCCTGTTGTGCACTCTTTATTACCTCGAGTGAGCAGACCTTATATTACTTATGGGTTTCATCCTGACGCTGATATCCGAGCCATTGAATTTAAACAAACAGGCACAAAAACAAAATTTAAAATACAGATTAAAGAAGATAATGAAATTATCGAGTTAAATTTAAACTTACCTGGACAGCACAATGTAAGAAATGCTTTAGCTGCCTTTGCTGTTGCACGAGAAGAAGGCGTGCCTTTAGAAGCCATTGCAAGAGGTATGGAAAATTTTGCAGGGATTGGTCGACGTTTTCAATTACATGGAGAGATCGCTTTTGATAAGCAAACTGCAATACTTGTTGATGACTATGGGCATCACCCACAGGAGATTCTCTCAACCATTCAAGCAGCACGGTTGGCATGGCCCCAGAAGAGATTGCTCATGGTATTTCAGCCTCATCGCTTTACACGTACTAAGCAGCTATTTGATGATTTTGCAGAAGTTTTATCGGAAGTAGATGTTCTGTGTTTAATGGAAGTGTATTCAGCAGGTGAAGCACCTATTCCGAATGCAGATGGTCGTGCGCTTTCTCATGCGATTAGGCAAAGAAAGAGTGTTGAGCCTATTTTCATTTCTCAACCTGAGAAATTATCAGAAATATTAAATGATGTCGTTGGTGCAAATGATGTTATTTTGATGCAAGGCGCGGGTAATATTGGTGCAATGGCCGTAAGTTTGGCACAAAAAACAGCCAAAGAAGGCATTTAGAAAATGTCTAAAGGTGCAAGCGCAGAAGAATCTTTACACGCACACGTTATTTTTGAGAGAAAAATCTTTCCTCTGGCTGCAATGACAAGTTGGCATATTGGGGGGGCGGCTGAAGTGCTTATTCAGCCTACAGAGGGTGCTCAATTGTCTCACTACCTTAAAGCTTTGCCTGCCGAAACACCCCTCTCTTGGTTAGGCTTAGGTAGTAATGTACTGATTCGAGATCAAGGCGTAGAAGGCGTGGTTATTTGTACACGCTCTTTGACGACACTTGCCTTACAAGAAGATGGCAGTATTTATGCCGATGCAGGTGTAACTTGCGCTAAGTTTGCGCGTTTTTGTTGTAAGCATGGATTTGAGGATGGGGCGTTTTTTGCAGGTATTCCTGGCACCATCGGCGGCGCTTTGGCTATGAATGCTGGTGCTTTTGGGGGTGAAACATGGGAATGGGTTCAAGCAGTGCGTATCATTACACAAAAAGGTGATATTCTACAAAGAACACCTAATGATTATGCTATTGCTTATCGTTCCGTGAGCAAACAAAATAGTTCAATGAAAGATTTAGATAAAGAAGCTTTTTTGGGTGCGTTTTTTAGATTTCCGCATAAACTATCTATGAATGGTTTGGAAAAAATCAAAGTACTTTTAAGACAGCGTGCCCAAACTCAACCCATTGGCACCTTGAATTGTGGCTCTGTGTATCGTAATCCAGAGAAAGAATTTGCCGCTAAACTCATAGAAAGCTGTGGATTGAAAGGCTTTAGAATAGGCGGTGCTGCTGTTTCAGAAAAACATGCAAATTTTATTATTAACGAAAATAATGCAAGTTCGGATGATATTGAACAATTAATGATAGAAGTTGAGAAGACAGTGTATCTAAAATATCAAATCAAATTGGAAAAAGAAGTGAGAATAATTGGTAAATCAGATCTATTTGCTAAGACAAGGAGTGTTTAACCATGACTAAAACGATAAGCAAAGCGCAAGGTTTGGTACAAAATGTAAAAGAATTTATGGATAAACCTTCTACACAAGCATTGGGTATGCAGTCTGCCAGAAAGCAGGATGTGCGAAGATATGGGAAAGTAGCCGTTATTTTTGGTGGGCGCTCTTCTGAACGAAAGATATCACTTGAAAGTGGTAATGCTTGTTTAGAATCCTTACTAAGAAGCGGTGTTGATGCGCATCCTATTGATCCAGATGATGATTTAGCGATTAATCTCAGATTAGGTAAATTTGATAGAGCCTTTATTATGCTTCATGGCAAAGAAGGTGAGGATGGGATTGTACAAGGTACACTCCAAATGATGGGCTTACCCTTCACAGGCAGTGGTGTTGCTGCTTCTGCGCTTGCAATGAATAAATCGCGTGCCAAACTTGTGATGCATGGCTTAGATGTGCCAACCCCCGTATTTGGTGTCGCTTATTCTTTGGAACAAGCAAATATTTTGGCTAAAAAAATTGGTTTGCCTGTTTCTGTTAAGCCGGTAAATGAAGGTTCTAGCATTGGTGTAACGCGTGTAGAGGATATGGCGCAACTTGCAAATGCCTATGCACGTGCAGCTATTTATGGCGAAGTGATGATTGAGCAATGGATAGATGGCGCCGATTTCTTTGTCAGCGTGCTGGGAGATCAGGTGCTGCCTGCGGTTAAAGTGAAGCCCGCTAATGGATTTTATGACTATAACGCTAAATATGAATCTAATAAAACACAGTATTTATGTCCACCGCCGATTAGCAAAGAGCAAGAAAGTGAATTAGCCGATATTTCTTATCGTGCCTTTAAAGCATTAGGCTGCGAGGGGTGGGGACGCGTTGATTTGGTTCAAGACAAAGAGGGTAATTTCTGGGTTTTGGAAGTCAATACGATCCCAGGCATGACTTCACATAGCCTTGTTCCTATGTCTGCGCTTGCGCAGGGTATGTCCTTTGATGATTTGGTTATGGCAATATTGGCAGCAACCTTAAATGAGAACCAAATGTCAGTGGGTAATCTTGCTCAATTATAATTATATTTTTAGAAGACCGTCTTTAAACGGTGGGTTAGCTCAAAAACACCAGGCAACGACGCGTTCTAACGTGAGAGCTACCGCGACCAAGCGCTCCTGGAAGCAGAAATTTTTTATTTTTGCTTTTATTTGCGCTTTTTTTGCACTTCTAAATACAGGATATTGGTTTTTTCAAACAGATCGATTTCCCATTCAACGCGTTAAACTGATCGGCGACATGGCGCATGTATCTCATCAAACGCTCCAGTCTGTTATTACACCTCATATCCAAGCAGGATTTTTTTCTGTGAATGTTTCAAAGTTGCAAAAAGAATTGCTATTATTGCCGTGGATTAAGCGCGCGGATGTTCGGAGGGTATGGCCTGGTCAATTGGTTGTCCATCTTTCTGAGCATGATCCTAAAGCAATTTGGAATGATGAAGCTCTAATGAGTCGAGAAGCTATTCTTTTTTCTCCACCATTAACGGATATTCAATCTCTCAACTTACCTAGATTACATGGTCCAGAGGGCAAACACATGCTCGTCTGGGAACAATATCTTAGTATCGAAGAGAAAATATCCTCATTACATTTACGGATAGTTACATTAGAATTAGCGCATCGTGGCGCATGGCAGTTGCAACTTAGCAATGGAATTCAGATAAAATTGGGCACACAAGATGTTTTAGTTAGATTACAACGTTTTGTGGACGCTTATCAGAAAGCCTTGAGTCAGGAATCGCGCCCGATAGCTTATGTGGACTTAAGATATACAAATGGGATGGCTGTTGGTTGGGCTACTAATACAAAAGTTTCAAATATACGCAAATAATTATTATTCATAATTATTGTCATAAATTTGTCTTTTGAGATTATACTAATTAAGGCTATCCGTGATCTCTAATCGCTCGATCACAAATTGATACACTGGGAGAGAAAAGCTCCATGTCAAAAAAACCGGACAAGAATTTAATTGTTGGCTTAGATATTGGTACCTCGAAAGTAGTTGCTATTGTAGGTGAAATTACACCTGAAAGTACGGTTGATATCATTGGAATCGGATCGCATCCTTCCATTGGTTTAAAAAAAGGGGTTGTTGTAAATATAGAATCCACCGTACATTCTATTCAGCGTGCTATTGAAGAAGCTGAATTAATGGCGGGTTGCCAGATCCATTCTGTTTATACGGGAATTGCTGGGCAACATATTCGAAGTTTAAATTCACATGGAATTGTAGCGATACGTGATCATGAGGTCACTCAAGCAGATGTGGATCGTGTCATTGATGCTGCAAAAGCAGTGCCCATTCCTGCCGATCAAAAAATACTTCACATATTACCGCAGCAATTTATTATAGATACGCAGGACGGTATCAAGGAGCCTGTTGGAATGTCAGGCGTTCGACTTGAAGCTAAAGTACATATGGTGACAGGTAGTGTCAGTGCTGCGCAAAATATTATCAAATGCGTACGACGTTGTGGCTTGGAAGTAGATGATATTATCCTAGAGCAACTCGCTTCTAGCTATTCTGTTTTAACAGAAGATGAAAAAGAGTTAGGCGTGTGTATGGTTGATATTGGAGGGGGAACCACTGATATTGCTGTATTTACGCATGGATCGATTCGCCATACAGCGGTTATACCGATTGCTGGCGATCAAGTAACAAATGATATCGCTGTAGCACTACGCACGCCAACACAAAGTGCTGAAGCTATCAAAATTAAGTATGCTTGCGCGCTTTCTAGGCTTGCTGAGCCAGATGAAATTATTGAGGTGACAGGGGTTACTGAACGACCTGCTCGCCGATTATCTAAATTAACGCTCGCTGAAGTTGTTGAGCCAAGATATGAAGAGTTATTTGCACTCGTTCAATCTGAGCTTAGGCGTCAAGGTTTAGAAGAGTTGTTAGGATCTGGGATTGTAGTGACAGGTGGTAGCGCCAAAATGGAAGGCGTTGTTGAGTTGGCCGAAGAAATATTCAGAATGCCCGTTCGCTTAGGATTGCCGCGCTATGTAACAGGTTTGGTTGATGTTGTGCGTAACCCGATTTATTCTACTGGCGTTGGTTTATTATTGTACGGTCGCCAGCAGCAGCTAGAACGTCAAGTTAACATTGTAACTCGACATGGTGTGAATAATGTTTGGGGTCGGATGAAGCGGTGGTTCCAAGGCAACTTTTAAAAAATACCACAGTAATAACAAATTAGATTAGTAGGGCCTAAGGAGAAATGATGAGCGAGATGTTTGAACTAATGGATAACTATCCACAAAACGCAGTAATCAAAGTCATTGGTGTTGGCGGTGGTGGTGGTAATGCCATTCAGCATATGGTTCAGCAGGAAGTAGAGGGTGTGGAATTTATCTGCGCTAATACCGATGCTCAAGCTCTCAAGAGTTCTTTAGCCAAAACCGTACTACAACTGGGCTCTGATGTAACAAAGGGCTTGGGTGCAGGCGCTAATCCCGATGTGGGTCGTCAAGCCGCACTTGAAGACGTTGATCGTATTCGTGATGTATTGGCAGGCGCTGATATGGTTTTCATCACAGCTGGTATGGGCGGTGGTACTGGTACAGGTGGTGCTCCCGTTGTTGCTGAAATTGCAAAAGAATTAGGTGCTTTAACTGTTGCCGTTGTTACAAGACCCTTTCCTTTTGAAGGACGTAAACGTGTTTTAGCTGCAGAAGAAGGCATACGTCAATTATCTGCACATGTTGATTCGCTGATTACCATTCCTAACGAGAAATTATTAACAGTTTTGGGTAAAGGCGTTACTTTATTAGATGCCTTCCGTGCAGCGAATAATGTTTTATTAGGTGCAGTACAAGGTATTGCAGAGCTGATTACACGCCCTGGTTTGATCAACGTAGATTTTGCAGACGTGCGCACCGTTATGTCCGAAATGGGCTTAGCAATGATGGGGACTGGCACTGCAACCGGTGAAAACCGTGCAAGAGAAGCCGCTGACGCTGCTATTTCAAGCCCATTACTCGATGATGTTGATTTATCCGGTGCTAAAGGTGTGTTAGTAAACGTAACAGCAGGTATGGACTTATCTATTTCTGAATTTGAAGAAGTAGGTGATGCTGTTAAACACTTTACTTCTGATAACGCTACCGTGATTGTCGGAACCGTTATTGATCCAAGCATGCAGGGTGAATTACGTGTTACTTTGGTTGCAACCGGCTTAGGCGGAGAAGAGCGTCGAGGTTCTGAAAGGGAAGCCATTGATAAATCAAGAGAAAATATGAGAGAGTCTAGGCATCAGCCTGTGCTTAGAAAGCAAAGCAGTCACCCAGCGCATCATTCTTCACAGCGCGTGAAAGAGACTAGCAATGCAAATGAATTGGATTACTTGGATATTCCAGCATTTTTAAGACGCCAATCTGATTAAAATGAGCGGAAATTGATCTAAATCGTGGTATCATTCGGTTCTCAAAATTTTCGCGATTAATTTGGCTGGTGCTAAGGGCTCAGAACGATGAAACAAAGAACTCTCAAGAATGTTATTCAAGCGACAGGGGTTGGTGTACATACAGGGCATAAAGTTTATCTGACTTTACGCCCTGCTCCTGTCAATACTGGGATTGTTTTTGTAAGAGTTGATTGTAACCCCGTTGTAGAGATACCAGCCAAACCAGAATATGTCGGAGATACCAGCTTTTGCACTACTTTAGCGAAAGATGGCGTCAGAATTGGCACAGTTGAGCACTTATTATCCGCTTTTGCTGGCTTGGGAATTGACAATGCGATTGTTGAATTAAATGCACCAGAAGTACCTATTATGGATGGCAGTTCTGGGCCTTTTGTCTTTTTGATTCAGTCTGCTGGTATAGAAGAGCAATCAGCGCCTAAAAAGTTTATTCGCATTAAGAAGACAGTTGAAGTCAAAGATGGCGATAAATTTATTCGCGTTTCTCCCTTCGATGGTTTTAAAGTTTCTTTTACTATTGAATTTGATCATCCTGTGATCCGAAAGGGTGGGCAGCACATTACTTTAGATTTCACGAGTTCGTCTTATGTGAAGCAAATTAGCAGAGCCAGAACATTTGGTTTTATGTCTGACTTTGAATGGTTGAGAGCAAACAATCTTGCATCTGGTGCGAGCCTTGATAATGCAATCGTCTTAGACAACTATAAAGTTGTCAATGAAGATGGTTTGCGCTATGAGAATGAATTTGTGCGACACAAAATTTTGGATGCTGTGGGTGATTTATATCTGTTGGGCCATAGTATTATCGGTGAGTTCAGTGGCTTCAAGTCTGGCCATACCTTAAATAATAAATTTATTCAAAAATTACTTGAGAATAAGAGTGCTTGGGAGCTGGTGACCTTTGAAGATAAAAGAGCACCTATTTCTTATGGTTCACCAGAGTGGTTAACACCTGACACAGTCACTGCATAGTTCTTTCTTGTTTTTTATTCTTCTTTTAAGGGGCTTTTTTAATGCCCCTTTTTTGTTACTTCTTTTTAGAAGCCGCCTCAAAAATGTCTCTATTGTATTGATCCTTGATTGTAGATCTTTTTCTGCAGTGACATCTGTCTTGACTATAAATAGCGTATTATTGATTGACACATAGCAGCAAAGCGCTAAAATATGTAATGTGAGCAAACATTCACAAAAAATAGCTAACAAGCTTTGTAAAAGGATTTCTTATGAAAGAACTGACACAGGAAGAGTTAGAAATGGTTTCTGCTGGTGCAATAAATGTACAAACGCTCTTATTTGCAACCTTGGGTGGTATGATTGTAGGTGGTGCTACAGGTGGTTATTTTGCTATGCAATTGGCAATGAGTAGTGCAGCACAGATTGTAATTACACCCTTGGTTGCCGCTTGCTGTGCAGGGGTAGGAGGTACAACAGGGCTTGGATTAGGTTTAACATTGCAATAAAAGTATTGTTTTAGGATTTGAGTATGAGAGCTTTAGAAATAATTGAATTAGATCAAGTAAGCGCTGGTGCAGACACAAGTGCTATAGAGCCATTAACGATATTTACCACGATTAATTTATCTACCACCCTTGTGGGTGCTACCTTAGGTGGTCTTTCTAGTGCTGCTCAAAGTATTGCTAGTCAACAACCATACTACATGTTAGCAAATATAGGTTTGGGTGGAATCCTGGGGGCATTTTTAGGGACAACCTTGGGGGTTGTGGGTGTATTGGGTTATTATACATTTAAAGAATAATCTTTTGGGGATATGTCTTAAAGTTGTGCAATTTTCCTCTATTTGAAAAATAGATCTTGATTGTTCTGGTAAGCGACATTCTTTCCAATAAACTTTAGATACGCTTCTTAATAAGTTTTAAGGCTTTAGTTTAGACAGAGGTTTTTTATATGCGAGATGGTTCGGCTACGCGAAAAAAATTAGATAGATGCGCTTTAAATCTTTTTGTGCAAAAAGGCATTACTGCGACAACCATCAAAGATATTGCGTCTGAAGCTGAAGTCGCAGAAGGTACTTTATATCGTCATTACAAAAGTAAAGAAGAATTGGCTCAAAGCTTATTTGTAAATTCTTATGAAGCTATTTTGGTAGAAATGAGAGCTATCATTGAGAATTTAAATAAAGTAGAAAATAAAATTCATGACATGGTTATGCTATTTGCCAGAAAATTTGATGAAGATCCTATTTTATTTCGTTATCTTCTTTTAACACAGCACTATCAAATGAAATATCTCGCCAATGATGAAAATAGTGCACATCATTTATTTGTGCAGGTTGTTGTGTCTGGAATGAACAAGCATCAGATTCCAAAGGGTGATGCAGATGTTTATGCAGCTATGATTATAGGCATTGTATTGCAAGCGGCAGTCTCTCGAGTTTATGAGCGGATTACTCGCAAAATGGTAGAAGATGTGCCGGTATTATCAGCGGCTATTTTACGCGTATTACAAGCAAAAGATACTTAAACTGCTGTACCAAAAATTCAGTTGAAATGTAAAGCATGTGCTAAAATATTTCGTACTATAATGATATAGTTTTTTCACATGATGTGACTATAACAAGCGTTTTGTGCATAAAGGAAATCATATGCATATTCTGATAACAGGCGGAACTGGATTTATTGGTAGACAGCTTTGTGCTTTGTTATTAGCAAGGAAATATGAAATTTCTGTTTTAAGCAGAGACATGCATCACGCTAAAGCAATATTACCATTCCAGGTAAATTGTATCCAAGATATTTCTGACATAAAACATATCTCGTCTATTGATGCCATTATTAATCTAGCGGGACATCCCATTGCTAATACACCTTGGTTTTCTAAGACCAAACAAGCAATCATCGAGAGCCGTGTTCATTTAACACAAAATTTAGTTAAAATATTTCAAGATTTAAATCCTAAACCGCGAATCTTTATCAGTGGTTCAGCTATTGGTTATTATGGGATGTGTGCGGATGAAAAGTTGACTGAAGAGGCACCAGCCGGTACAGGATTTGCCGCTGATCTATGTAAAGAATGGGAGTTAGCAGCCCTTACTGCGCAAGAGCAAGATATTCGTACTTGTTGTGTCCGAACAGGACTTGTTTTGGGTAAATCAGGTGGTATTTTAAAACGAATGCGATTACCTTATTTGTTAGGTTTAGGTGGAAAGATGGGAACGGGGCATCAATGGATGTCTTGGATTCACATGCAGGATTATCTGAATATACTTTTATTTTGTCTTGAAAATACATGTATACAAGGTGCAGTCAATGCGACCGCACCTAATCCAGTGACTAATCTTGATTTTAGTCGTAATTATGCACATATTCTGAAACGGCCTGCGTTTATGACAATGCCAGGATGGCTGTTAAAATTACTTTTAGGTCAAATGGCAGAAGAATTATTGTTGGCAGGACAAAGAGTCATTCCTCAAAAATTAATGGATTTACATTTCTCTTTTGAGTATCCGCAGATTGATCTGGCATTACAGCAAATTGAAAGGTAATCCTCTTCATGTTAACGCAGACAGAAAAAAAACAAGTTGTAGTCGTGCTAGGTGGTTATGGGAATTTTGGCAAGCGTATTTGTCATGAACTAGCGCAAAATGCATCTATTCGTGTCATTATAGCGGGAAGAAATCAAAAAAAAGCGTCATTGCTGCAAGTAGCTTTAAAAAAAGAATTTCCTCAGAGTGATGTTGAAACACTTGTTCTGGATAGAAAAAATAATAATTTTAAAGAAAAGCTGATTGATTGCAAAGCAACTATTCTAGTACATACGGCCGGCCCTTTTCAAAATCAGGATTATTTAATCGCAGATTTTTGTATTGAAGCAAAAATTAATTATGTGGATATTGCTGATTCAAGAGAATACGTTGTTAATATTAAAAGCTTAAATGAAAAAGCCAGTGAAAATAGGGTCGTTGTTATCAGTGGCGCAAGCTCAGTGCCAGGTTTAGCATCAACAGTTATCGATGGATTTGCATTGAAATTTTCAACGCTTTTAAATATTGATTTTGGCATCTCTCCTGGAAATAAAGTAGAAAGAGGTTTGGGAACCTTGCGTTCAGTCTTTGATTATGTTGGAAAGCCTTTCTTACAGTTAAATAATGGAAAATGGCAAACTGTGTATGGATGGCAGCAAATGCATCGTCAGTATTTTGGAGATAATATTGGGATGCGTTGGCAAAGTTGTTGTGATGTGCCTGATTTAGAGCTATTACCTCAACGTTATCCTAAATTGCTTTCAGCAAAATTTTATGCTGGTTTAGAGATAGGTTTTTTACATTTGATGTTATGGAAGATGTCGTGGTTAGTGCGCTGGAAGTTTATTAAAAATTTATCTTATTTTGCGGGTGGCATAGAAAAAATCAGTTTTCTGTTTAAGAAGATGGGAACGCCAAAAGGTGGCATGTATGTGCATTTGTATGGAACGGATTTTCAATATCAACCTTATGAAATTCAATGGAACTTAGTGGCAGAGAGTGCGCATGGACTCAATATTCCCATTATCCCCGCATTAATTATTATTAAGAAAATGCTAAATCAAGAACTAGAAAGTGGTGCTAGGCCGTGTACAAATTTATTTAGTTTAGATGAGTTTGATGTCTTTGCTAAGAAATGGAATATTTATCATACTACTTCCGAAAGGCAAATGTAATTGAAATATTATTTTATTTTAAAATTAATACATATCTTAAGCGCTACTGTTTTAATGGGTACAGGTGCTGGCATTGCATTTTTTATGTTGATGTCCTATTTGAAAAAAGATATGGCAGCGATTAAGCAAAATGCTCAACTTGTCGTATTGGCAGATTGGTTATTTACTTTGCCTGCTGTGATTGTGCAATTGGTGAGTGGGCTATTGTTAATGCATGTGTTGAATTATTCATATCACAGTATGTGGTTTGCATCTGTTATGGGCTTATTTGTCTTTGTGGGGTGTTGTTGGATCCCTGTTTTATATCTTCAGTATCAGTTTAGAACTCTATCTAAAAATTTATCAGTGCAAGACGTAATTCCAAACCGTTTTCATCGTTATATGAAAATATGGATAATATTAGGATGTTTTGGTTTTTCAGGGGTATTGTTATTATTTTATCTTATGGTTTTTAAGCCAATGCTTTGATAATGTTCTCTGTCTTTTGGATAGAATTTCTAGTGAAACCTAAGGCAAGTCGCTGCGTGTGTTAAGTGGTTTGCCTTGTCATGCCAGCGAAGGCTCATAGGCGTCAACTTAAGCAATTTCTGGTATTCGATTATATAACATTAGCACCTATATAAAGATGTGCTTTGGTGCGAAGCACCCTACGCCCACTTTGTTATCAAAGGGGGCAGCCGTCTGCGGTGGGGGATTTTCAAAGCAAAGATTAAAAGATCCATCTGCTCACTCCAGTTAAGCTTCTTCCCTTGATATCAAGGGAAGATAATCATTCACTTCGTTCATTTTTACATTATAAAGAATAAAATTTATTCCATATCAACATCGTTTTTTTACAAAGGCTAATTAACAATAGTTTATTTCTTTCTAAACCTCCCTTTATCCGCATCTTCGGCCACGCGATTAATGGCATCTTGGTGCAATTGAATTAAGGCTTGAACACGTCTGTCACCATTGTTTTGGCGTGAGGCTTGATATTGATGCGCTATTGTTGTTGCTTTAGATAGGCCTGTTTCTGCAACAGGTGATGCGATAGCTGGATTTGTATTGGGTAATATATTTTCTTCATGCACGTGAGGTCGGCTTTGCTTTAGTTCTGATTGAATGGAAGGTGAGGGAGATCGACTTGCTTTTCTCTTATGTTCGTGACGTGTCTGATGATGGGTATGTTTTGCATGATGCTTGCTTTTACCTTTTTTCTTATCAGTTGTTTTTTCTTCGTCTTTTGCTTTATTTTTATGTGAATGATGATGTTTTTTGTTTGTCGTTTTTTCTAGTTTATCCGATGGACTATTAGATGTTTTGCTTGTGCTGCTAGCTGCTGTTGATTTGTGTTGTGCAGTCGTTGCAAGTTGCTTTTGATGCTCGAGCTGCATTGTGAGGTTTTTTGTAATAGCATTGATAGCCTCATTTTCTCTTTGTTTGCGTACATTCTCATCTTGCATTATTTTATAACGTGGATCTGTTGTTTGTTTTGTTTGCTGCATCAATTCTATATCATTATTATTCCCTTCGATGAGATAATCATTCATTGCTTTTTGTCCTGCAAGTGTCGTCATCATTTTTTCTAAAGCTGAAACTATTTCTGGGTTAAAATCTTCGGCTTGTATTGCACTGAAAAGAGTGTTTATTTTGCTTAAGTTATTTGCAAGCATTTGTGCGTTAATTTGTGTACTAGAGTAAAGAGGTATCATGTTCAATATATTATTATTTAAAAATTGAGTAGGATTATCCACTAAGCTTTTTACGTGATTCAGCTGTGTTAAGGATGCATCAAGTTGATCTACTTCGGCTTGTAAAGTTGCTAAGCGATTATTGAGCATGTCAGAATATTTGTTATCTATGCCTGATTCAGTTTGTAATAATTGACCATAGGTTTGTAATAGGGGTTTAATTTTTCTTTGCTGCAAGAAACTTAAATGTGCTCTAACATTTGTGATAAAAGGTGCTAGATTTGTTTCATCAAATTGTACACTATGCTTTCTTGCCATTTTTTTAGCATAAGGTGCTATTTTTGTTAAAAGTTTAGCTTTATCGTTTGCAATCTGTGCAAGTTCTGCATCTCTCAGTGGCTTAATTTCTTTAAGTAGCTTTGCTTGTTGTATGGCTATATTTTGATTTTTTTCTTCGATTTCTGAGCGTAATTTGGCTATTTGTTCACTAAGCATGTCATTTTCTCCAAGTTCTATTTTGATCACTAAGACTTTCATTCATAGAAAAAGTTCAATTGTAAATACACGCTCTATTTTTTCTAATAATCAACTAACATTAGAAATTATGCTGACAAATTATGATTGGATGAGGGCTATGGCAGATGAAAGTGCTAAAAAAGCAGAGCATTAGTCACCGATGGAAGCCATACATCTTTGTAGTTGCTGTTTTTATACAAGTAATGTTACCCACCTTGATAGCAGCGCTCTTTGGGGTATATGCGGTGGGTGTTCTTATCTTGTTGTCTGTGATACATGCTTGCATTGCAGGATGGCTACTCTATAGCCAGTATCAAGTGCATTGCCAGGAGCAAGCATTACAAGAATATTTTCCCCTGAATTTAGAAAATGCAAAGCATCGCCTTGTATTTGAATTCATACGAAATTTGAGTGACGCAATAGGTCTGCAAACACCTACACTTGTTATTAAAAAAACAAATAAGATGCTGCCAGAGTTATTAGCTGAGAGTGCAATGTTGCCAAATTATACCATTATCATAAATGAGGATTTATTAACGGTGCATGGCAAAGGTTTAGATGATGAGCAATTAAAACTGATATTGGCTCATGAAGTAGGACATCTTGTTTATAAGGACCAATTGAGACAATGGCTATTAAATGGTCTGCAATGTTTATTTATCATACAGAGTGTGACAATGATTGTTTCATCTTTATTTTTGCTCAATGCGCTCTCATTCTTTTTCTTAACAGGATTGCTGCTTTTTATAGGGGGTATACAGTTAGGTTTAATTCGAAAACATGCGCGCTTTTGTGAGCTAGAGGCTGATCGCTTTGCGGCAACCCTTTGTAATAATCCATCTAAGATGTTGCAGATATTTGATGAGCTTCCAATGCTCTACCATTATTGGGGAATGTTATATCTTGAAGATAGCTTTGAGCAACCTAGGCTTTACAGTGATTATCAAATAGCGCCTCTTTTAGAAAAGCTGCATTATTATAAAACTTCACTTCGCTTATCGCCTGACTCAACTAAGATAAAAGAAATAGTTTTACAACTTAATAGTTGTTGCCCTGTAAGTTTTAACAATGAATCTTGTGAGAGTACAATATTAAAACGCAATTTTTATCAAAGATGTATGGGCTTTTTTAATGCTTATCCTTCGCGAGCACAAAGAATGGTAAATCTTGCAGACATGTGCAAGCAAACTAACACCTTGCCATTGTCAAAATCAGGTAAATATAGTCAAATTTAGTGTCAAAATGTTAATATACATAGCTATATAAAATAAAAAGTGGTTGAATAGAGAGTATGATATTTACAAGCCCGATCAAACTTAAGTATATCAAAACAGATCGCTTGATGATTCGTCCTGCCCGTGTAACAGATGCAAAATTAATGCATGATGCAATGAAAGATAGTTTCAAAGTATTAAAAAGATGGATGCCTTGGGCGCAATCATTGGCAAGCTTGCGAGATACAATTGTTTATCTTGAAGAGGGTGAGCAATTATGGCAAAGCATTCCCAGAGAAAGCGTAGAGCAACCTTTACAAATTGTCGATCTAGACGATCAACAATACATTGGTGCAAGTGGTATTAAACCTGCTAATTTGCTAGTGCCTAGTTTTGAAGTGGGTTATTGGGTTAATCAAAAATTTACAGGAAAAGGATTGATTTCAGAAGCAATGAATGCACTGACTCGCTATTTATTTGAAGTGCAAACAGCTAAACGAGTAGAAATCAATTGTGAAGAGCAAAATAAAAAAAGTGCTAAAGTTGTAGAGAGGATTAATTTTGAATTAGAAGGGCGATTAAAAAATCATCGGCTTTCAGCAGATGGTAGTGAAATTACCCATTCTCTTATTTATGCTTGTACGGATGCAACTAAATTACCCCCTCTGAAATGGAGTTATGAGCACGAAAAATAATGAGGTTCTAGTGTTGTCTTATATTTATTTGGCTATCGCCGTTATGGCAGAAGTAATAGCCACCAGTTCTTTAAAAGCATCAGAAGAGTTTACGAGATTTTGGCCAACTGCCTTGGTTGTTTCTAGTTATATTGTTGCTTTTTATTTTTTGATGCTAAGCCTACGATCTTTGCCGGTGGGTATTGCTTATGCCATTTGGTGTGGCTTTGGTATTATTCTAATAGCGGTCATTGGTTGGGTTGTATATGGCCAAAAACTTGATATTCCTGCTATCCTTGGAATGGCAATGATCTTATCAGGTATTTTGATAATTCATTTATTCTCTGATGCAGCTTGATATTCATGGATCAGACTTTTCATTTTCATACTTATCATACGGCTACACGCTTTCATATTGCTCGCGAATTAAAAAAAAGAAAGTGGGAGAAGCTTGAACAGCCGCCTGCACTTTTTTCAGAACAGAATTTGTCTTTAAATGACGAGATCTCTCAACATTTTGAATATAAACATTTGTTGACAGATTTATTGCAGAAATATCGAGTGGATTTCTGGCCTTTAACCTATACCATTAATGATCAAAACTGTAGTCAAGTCTTGTCTCAAATGACATTGAATCATTATATGGTTGATCAAGTATATCAATCTAATATTTCAACGTTGAAATGGATTTTAAAGCCAGCCACTTTAAATAATGGTGATGACATTAGATTATTTAACAACGTTGAAGAGCTTAAAAAACATTTTAAGTCATCTGCGCGTGTTGGTGGTGAGCAAATTATTCAGCAATATATTACAAATCCCGCACTCTACCAGGGAAGAAAATTTACTTATCGTGTTTGTTCTGTATTTAGTAATTTTGCAGGCGTATATTTATATAAGCAAGGATATGCCAATATCAGTGCTTACCCCTTTAATGCAGAAGATGGTTTCTCTAATCGCAAAGTTCATGTTACGAACTATGTATTAGATGGAGAATTATCTCATATTGAGCAAAAACTTGCGGATAGCCTGCCTGATTTTGAGAGAATTTATTTGCAGATGACTGCGATTGTTCGGCGGTGTGCTGAGCTTTTACTTAAAGAATTTCCATCTTATTTAAAGCCAAGTATAGTAAAAAAAATAGAATTTTTCGGTTTTGATTTTATTGTGGATGATGTGGGTAAGCTCTGGTTACTTGAGATCAATCAAACGCCAGATTGTCCTATCGATTCTGAGCATGAATTTATGGAGTCGCTTTGGTATCCATATTGGGCGCATATTGTGGATGATTTTGTTTTGCCTGCAGTAGGTCATGTTCCACCTAAAAATGGCTATAGCGCCTTTACGCCTATTATTGATAAAAATGACTCATATTCAAAATTAAAAGAGTGGCTCAGTCATTTAAAGCTCAAGAATTAAGTTGATCGATGAATATTTATCGTTTTTTGATAATATTGCTATTAAAGTCAGTAAAATATGTGAAGAAAGCATTGTTTAAGGATAGAATGTTGCATGTCTAAAGTAGTGAGAATTTTACTCATCAGTTTAATCAGCTGTTTTGTATTTAGAGCTGTGCTTGCGGATGAAATGGTTTGGGAAGTTAAAAAACAGTTGCATCCACACATGGTGGCGTTTCATTTTCAATTATGGCGCAAAGCCTCTTCACAAGAAAAAGATTTAACCACGGATGGCTTTTTAAAAATTGTGACAGCAGAGGGTACAACTGTACAGCAACTGAGCCACATATCACCTCACTTAAAAAAAGATGCTCTGGTATTTCTCGATTATAATTTTGATGGCATTCTCGAAATATTATTGAAAGATGAATCCGCTATCAAACGTGATCAATATTGGTACTACAATAATCAGAGCGCAGAATTTGTAGAGCATAAAGCAGTGGCAGCTTTGAAAAATCCTATTTTTGATGCGCAGAAAAAACAAGTTATTTCTCAATGGCAAGATAGAGAAATAAAAACAAATGATTATTATCAGTTTTTAGATAATGATTTATTGCTTGTGAAGCAAACAATGATTGATTGTCATCAGAATGGTAGCTGTGAAAATATTGTGATGATAAATAAAAACGGTATTTTAACAGAAGTAGAGCGAAATACTTTTAGAGGTAATTTAAAAACAGCTCAATACTTAGAGCACTTTATTGACCGAAAAGGCTTATGTTTAGAGCATATTAAAGAGTACGCGCTACAGGGAGATAAATTATTAGGTTTGAAAGAAGCAAATCTATGTTTAAATAGCTTAGTATATGAGTTAGTACCTGATTTTGTAGATCAAAATGATCGCTCGCTTAGTTTACAATTGAAAAATATATTTGAGCAGCATTTATCACTGGTTCGAATGATTACACTGTGTGATGCAGAAGAAGCGTGCGAGCATCTGAGAGAAACATCTGCGCTGAATGCAAATATTAAATTTGTAAATGGATTAATAGAGCATATGGTCTTAAATCTTGGTGCAAAACAAAAACACTTTGATAAAGATAAATGGGTTGCTAAATGGGGTGGATTAAATGAAATTATGCAAGGCTGAGAGCTTTTATGAATTTTAAAACAGATACTACATTGCCAATCGGCGTTTTTGATTCAGGTATGGGAGGCTTAACCGTTCTGAATGCATTAATGCAGCTTCTACCTAATGAAAATTTTATTTATCTAGGCGATACTGCTCGCTTGCCTTATGGAACGAAAAGTAAAGACACGGTTATTCATTATTCTTATAATGCGAGTAAGCATTTAATAGATCGTGGCATTAAATTGCTGGTTGTGGCTTGTAATACAGCCTCGAGTGTTGCACTTGAAACCTTAGAGAGAGATTTTTATCCTGTGCCTGTTATTGGGGTAATACAGCCAAGTGCTGAAATGACGTTAACACAGTTGCCAGAAGGGCCAATTGCTGTCATTGCAACGGAGGGAACAGTTAAATCTCGTGCTTATACGCAAACCATTCTAAAACAGAGTCCTAATCGTGAGGTCATTGAATGGCCTTGTTCATTGTTGGTCGCGCTTGCTGAAGAAGGTTGGCATAGTGGCCCTTTAGTAGAAGATATTATTGAGCATATGCTAACACCACTTTGGCAGCAACTTGATAATCCTGCACAAAAAGCCTTGTTATTAGGATGCACGCACTTTCCCGTCTTAAAGTCTGCTATTCAAAAAGTTATTGATCAAAATACAATTATCATTGATTCTGCTTTTTCTGTTGCTGATGCTGTTTTGGCACGCTTAACAGCAAATAATCTTGTTAATCAACAAAGCACTTGTGGCAAGATCCAATATTTGGTGACAGATGGTATTGAGCGTTTTCAACGTGTTGGGAAATTTTTCTTAGATTCAAGAAACCAGGTGCTTTCACCAGAGTTGGTTTCTATAAATATAATAAAATCAACCCAGACCTAAGCGCTAGGATTATGTTTCTTTGATTGTGATGTGGCAATCACCAAACAGCAAAGACAAGTAATACTAAGATAAGTTTCAGATACATAAGCGGTTGTGAAAATATTAGAAGCATAGTCAGTAATGCCTGCTAAATATAGTAAACCTAAACTTAAGAGCAAGGTCGTTGATGGGATTTTAGAAAATTGATAAGCAAAAATGCAAATACTGACTAACAACAATCCTAAAGCACAAGCAATATAAAGTGGTGTGTGCAGCCATATAAATGACAAGTGTAATGCAATAATCATTATGGCAGATACAAACCAGAAATAATTTCTTCTTTTGAAACTAAAATATTTTTTGCTGACAAAAGGATCAAAGGCCAGTGTAAAGGGCGTTAGGCATAAGATACCATTCAGCTCTGATAGCCAATGAATATATATGTGTTTAAAATTAAAAGGCCATTTATAATTAAAAAGATGCATCATCATGTAAGTATAAATAATGTGAATAAGCGTCAGTATTGCAACAATGTAAATAAATTTTATCACTACCTTGGAACTATTAAGTGGTTGAATAGCACCAACCCATCGTAAAAGCAGTGTTCGCATAAGATAAATATAAAGAGTGAAGCCAAACGCTTGAAAAAAACTAAATAAAATATCACTGGAATGAATATAAAAAGCACTCATGGCGCCTATCAGAAAACCAAAATAGGCATAATGCCCCCTTAGAAATGCAATGCTGAGTGCTGCTCCTGTTGCTGGCCAGAGGGGTAGGTTAAATTTGCTTAGAATAAGAAAGTTAATTCCAACGTAAATAAACACACTGGAAAGCATAAATTCAGCTAATCTTCTAAGAAAGAATAGCTTGTAATATTTTCTATAACAGTCTTTAGCTTGGTGAGCTATCACGTTATGCTGAACAAGATATTGTGAAAACTGTTTAAACTGTTCTGTTTTGGATGTCATAAAAGCATATGATAGATAGCAATATAGATAAATTAATGTACGCTTATGTTGAATCACTATATCAACATTCAAAAGGCTTTCAAAATTATTCTGATGCCCAGAAGCATGAATATATGTCTCAAGACATTTGCTATGTATATGGGGAATTGCTTTATCCCAGTACCGTTAAAATGATCAAAAAACTGAAGTTAAGTAATAGCGATGTATTATTAGATCTCGGCTCTGGTTTAGGAAAATTTGCTTTACAAATGTTTTTACGAAGCCAAGTGAAAAAAGTGATCGGGATTGAAGCAACGGAGTCTTTATATCTTCAGTCTAAACAAAAAATAGAAATTGCAGAGCAGCAATTACCTTTTTTTTGGGAGAACAACAGACAACTATCATTGATTGCGCATAATTTTTTGGAGATTGATTGGAGTGTAGCCAATATTGTTTATAGTTGCTCCACTTGTTTTACTCAGGATTTACTCTGTAAAATCGGTGAGAAAATTAATCAAACACCTTCTATTACACAGGTCTTAAGTTTGCGCCCAATTACAACATTAGAACGTTTGAAATTGCATCAGGTGTTTTCGATTGAGTGTAGTTGGGATTCAGCATTGTGCTTCTGGTATCGCTAGCGTCTTCGCAGCTGAGCTTCATGCTGTGTTACCTTCGCATTCTCCTAACAGTCGTGTATTTCTGTATACGCTCCTGTTACTCGATTGCTCGATGCCTTGCTTGAAACTCATCTGCTGTGACGTTCGTCTTCGCATATGTGTTTTAGACGTTGTTGCTTTCGTACTCTCGCAATCCTCATTTACTTATATGTAAACTCCGGTTGCTCGACACTCAGCGTCTAGTCTAAAAGCACATCTGCTGTGACGTTCTGCTCGTATAGCATAGCTGTACGAGCGTCTCTTTGCGAACGAAGAAAAAGACAGTACTTATGCTTATTCTATGAACTTTTACACCCGATAGGCCTTGCATTGTATTTTAATTAAAAACCCTATCAATCCAATTTGCGCAAAGAGACCTGCAAATGCCACAAAATTACCTTGCCCATAACTGGGTATGAAGAGAGGTAATAAGCTATTTAGCTGTGAGACTTTGAGTAAGAACGGAAATAAAACATAAAGTAAAAATAGATACAAAACAAAGGTGCCTAGAATTCTACTTTTTTGTTTTAAGGTAAAATAATGCATGAGCGCAATGTCACGCATCAAAAATAATATTGTGGTGAGTATTAAGATAGAGGAAGAAAAAGAATCTATAAATTTAGAAAGAGGTAGGGGTGATGCTATTGCAATCAATCCTGTTATCAGTAGAAAAGCAACGGAAATAATCCAGAGCGGGCTATAGTTAAGTGCCTCAACAATTCTTTTTTCATTGAAGTGTGTAATGAGTCGTTTGTATTGTAAGTAAGACACGTTATCGATCAATATAGCGCAGTAAGATAAGAGCAATGCAACCATAAAGGCTGTATAAATGGGAGCACTTTTGAAGACGGTTTGGAGATCTTTTAATTTTTCAATTTCATTTAATTGCTCAGATAAAGGGGCTGCAAAAGTAAAGCCTGAAAAATAAATCACACAGTAGAGGTTGAAGATGAGCCATATCCATGGAATCTGTGAATATTGAAGTTCCTTGCTGAAACTTCTATATACACCAATGAGTGACCAGATGAGAAAAATAAACAACGAAATAGGGATAAAAGAGGCAGCATTAAACTCAATATGATGCCATGTGATGGTTGTCGATAGGCTTGATAATAAAAAAGTCTGATGAGTGATGGTGCCACCGATAAAGATGGCAATCAGAAAATATCGGAAAGTTTTTATGTTATGGCCGTGTCGTGCTTTTGACAGTACTTGCAAGCTGAGGATGAGTGCTATGCTTTGTGTTAAAAGTCCTCCCATTAGTAATAGAATAACTTCATGGCCTATATCAAGTGTTTTTACATTGAACAGTTGACCGTAAAGGGATAGCTCTGTGGCAGTTGTTGAAGTATTGAGCGCTAGGAAGACATAGAGGATAAGAGAAATAAATGTACCGTACCATGCAAAGGCGGTGCTACCAATGAGTTTGCCAAAACTCATTTCAAGTGGAGTAAGGGCAGATTGTCGTTGAAAGTCCCACGTGTTTAAATTGACTTCTTCAATGACACACTCAGAAGCATTTTTGGTGCCCCATAGGAAAATAAAATAGCATGCAAGTGCAAATGCTATTGCCGCACTTGTAGAATGACTACCTGCTAGTTGAAAGAGATAGACGATTAGGCCAATGATTAAAGAAGTCAGCAAGATTCGCTGTAATGAAAAATCAAGCCATATATTTCTTCTAAATTCAGCATTATTGAATATCATCATTTTTTATCACTTGTATCGTAAGAAGCATCTAAATACACTTCAGCCATTGAGGGTTTAATTGCTTGAATGCCACAGACGGGGATATTGTGCGCAATGAGATCTTTGAGCAGTTGGTGCTGTGCATCGACATTGCCATCAAAGCGAACAATTACGCTTAATTTTTCAGTTGATTTTAGAGTTAGATTTTTAAAAGCTGATAATGCCTTTAAAATGGCGTCATCTAAAGCAGTCAATGAGATCTTTAGATAGTTATTTGACTTTTCTTGTTCTGTGCTTATATCTAAGGCACAGTGCTTAATTAATTTTCCATTTTTTATCATCATCATATGCGTAGAATAGTCTTCTAATTCAGAAAGAATATGAGAAGAGACGATGAGCGTCATACCTTCGGCGCGTAGGTTTCTTAGTAAGGTGGACAATTGCATTCTTGCTTCTGGATCTAAGCCAGAAGCAGGCTCATCTAAGAATAATACCTTCGGTTGGTAAACGATTGCTTGCGCGATGGCGAGTCGTTGACGTAATCCGCGTGATAGATGGCCTGCTAAGCTATTACGATACTCACTTAAGTTCAACTTTTCTAAAACGGTGCTTATTCTTAACTCTAAGGCTTTTGACTCAAGGTGGTAGCTTAAGCCTGTGAAAGTAAGACACTGGGCTACAGTGAGTGAATCATATAAACCATAAAAGTCAGGCAAAAAGCTGCATAAACGGTGAACCTGTTTGGGAAAACGTAAGACATCATAGTTATCAATAAACATTTTGCCAGAAAGGGGCGTATCCAGCGCAGCAAGTGTGCGTAGTAGGGTTGTTTTGCCTGCACCGTTAGGGCCAACCAATGCAGTGATTGTTTGTGGTTCTATTTCAAATGAAATATTATCCAAGGCACGCTTGTTTGGATAATCGAAAGTTAATTTTTCGACTTTAATCATATAAATTATTAAATAAGTTTACATGGCTACAGTTTATGAAATTGACTCATAATACACAATCAATGCTTTAGAGAAGAAAGTTTTCTTACTTCTAGTTTGCCTGAGGAATATAATGACAGATACCAAAATACAAAACGACGATAGTGCAAGCGAAGCTAAAATTCTAGAATCAGATGCAAAGATCATTGTGTCAAATGCCTATCCTAAGCTTCAAAATACCTTTGTTTGGGGCAAAATGGTGGCAGACATTTTTGAAGATTTATTTGCTGGCTTATTCGCTTTTATTCCAAACGGTTTAGATAGTATTTACAACGAACTTTTAAAAGAGATCCCGATTGTTCGTATTTTATTTGAAATAAGGGCTGTAGAAATAGTTATAAAACTTATTTCAGGGATTACAATTGGCCAAGGTGTGGCTCAAGATGTGGCTAAGTATTTATTCAGGCCCATTGGCTTTGGATTGGGTGCTTTGATCGGTAGTAGTCTTGCATTCTTAAAAGCAAAACCACAATACAATGGAAGCATTGGCGAAATTTTGTATCGCTTATCTGGTCAAACCGTTTTAGGTGCCTTATTTGGGTTGCTTGCTACAGCCATTGGTTTTAGCCTGGTTTCAGGCTTATCTCTTAATGATATGAATATGACCGTTGTGTTGATGAGTTTAGGTGTGGGGGCCTGCGTAGGTTTAATGGCTAAGGCTATGTTGTTGCTATCTGTCAGTATGGTAAACCGTGCGAATGCTGCAAATATGCGTAGAAATGTAAAACGTGCAAAAGACTTAAGCATAAAGTTGAAAGAGGCAGCCAAACAACGCGCCAAATCACGTATTCTAAAAGAGGCGCAGGCATTAATTTCGCAAGTAAATGGCGCTCAGCCACAAGAATTGATGGATGCATTTTTTAACAGTCAGTTTGAGGCAATGGCTTATCATACCTACAAGAAGATTGATCGCCATTTTAATTATTTAGCGGATAGAGCCTGCTGTGGTGATTTGCAAGCGCTTAAAAAATTACAGTTGTTGATTCCTGCACGTCAAGTGAATAAATTTAAACCTGTTAAATCAGCACTAGAAGTGATGATAGATAGAATCTTTAATGAACGCACATTATTTCAATTGAGAGATGATGTTGATAATAGTTATGATAGATGGCGATATGCAGATCTGAAAGTTTGATTGAGATGGTAATTCTACTTATTTTAGTAACACCTGTTTCCTGAGGAATTAATTTGCACAAGTTAACCAACATAACATTGGCATTTGGCATGCTTTTGTTTTCTTTTGTAGCCTTTGCTGACACTAAGTCGGACGATGCTGTTTCCAAGGTTATTCCTGGTTTAGAAAAGAATATTGCTCAGATTATAAAGGCTAATAATATCCCAGGTGTTGCTGTAGCCATTGTATCTCGTGACAAAGTACTGTATCTCAAAACCTTTGGTGTTAAAAAAGTAGGTTCTAAAGATAAAATAACGCCCAATACGCTTTTCCAGATTGGCTCGCTTTCTAAGCCTGTTCATGCAACACTTCTTGGCGTTTTACAAGCACAAGGTAAACTTTCATTGCAAGATCCTGTGAGTCGATTTGTGCCCAATTTCAAAGTGCGTAATACGCGTGAGCCAGTCAAAATTTATCATTTAATGAGCCATAGTACGGGTGTACCTAATTATGGATTTAATGAGCGTATTGAAGCATTTGCGCCACGCGAAACAATTATTGACAGATTGCAAAAGGTTCCTGTTGTTGCTCAGCCAGGCCAGAAGTTTGCTTATAACAATGCCATGTTTGGCTTGGTTGGTGATGTGGCTTCTAAGGCTGTAGGCAAGCCTTTGGAAAAAGTGATTAAGCAAGAATTGTTTACGCCACTTGGTATGAGTCATGCAAGTGTTGGCTATCAGTCTATGATGCAAGATTCTGATAGAGCATATCCACATGTCCCCAATGGCCGTGGTAAGTATGTTCTTGTGCCAAAATACTCTAAAAGTTATTATGCTTTTCCTGCTGCAGGTGGGGTTAATGCTTCTGTGAAAGACATGATTCCATTTTTGCAGTTATATTTAGGAAAACCATCGCCTATCATTTCAAAATCAGGTCTTGAGAAGTTAACCACTCCCGTTGTCAAAAATCCAAATGCAGTACTTGCTTGGCAAGCCGTAAAAGGGCGTATTACTAATAGTTCTTACGGTTTGGGCTGGCATTCAATGAATTATTCAAATAAAAAGGTTATCTATCATTCAGGCCATCTAAAGGGTTTTAGGAATTTTATGGGCTATGTGAAAGATGATGTGGGTATCATTGTTCTAACAAATGCAGAAGAGAAGTTTGCATCAAAAATAGCGTTAAATTTCTTTGAATCTTATGTGAAGGCACGTGCTAAAAATTAGAAGTGGCCTCAAAAATGCCATTTTTCGTTGATTCTTCGTTGCAGATCCTTTTGTGCTGCTTATTGACATCTGTGTAAACTGCGTTGCTCAAAGAATCTGTGTCTTGGCTGAACGAAAAATCATTTGCTACGTGAATCAGTGTAGGGGCCGGTCTCTGTGCCGGCCCGTCAAATTCAGGGCGGACACAGCGGTCCGCCCCTACATAATCCATCCCATCCATTTTTTGTAAAAACGCATTACTGAGCTTAAATAAAATATTTGCATCTCATAAACTATTTTAGGAGATGCGTTGCTCATCAGGAGTTCTATTAAAAATGCACTATTTCACACATAGGGATTCACATTGCCTTGAATTTTTTGAATAGCAGTATTTTTCTTCTTTTCCCAGGGACTAGGAGGATATTGGTAGTGCCAGCTTTTAAACAATTCTATTTTGCTTTGGCTCAATGGGATTGAATAGGTATCGTACATATAAAGGTAAATGCGAGCAACTTCGCCTTTGAGCGCATCTTCGGGTTCTAATACTTTTGTTTTTGCATGAAGATAAAAAGCGCAATCTTGTCTTTTCTCTCCAGATGACTGCGTAATCGCGTCAAATGATAATGTGGCTCTTAATTTTACAATCTGTTTTGACGCAGGTAAGCGGTTATGTAGATCATATAACATAATTTTATAAAGCGCATCTGATTGCTTGCAACATAATAATCCTTTAAAACGCTGCCCATTTTTATTCATGCATATTTTATTATCGAAGCAAGGGCGCGTTGCCGCTATCTCTTTTTTTGTTACAAGTGGCATCCATTGGATTTTCTGTTCTGCAGTGGTTGAATGAATCGGGAAAGTTTGCAATAAACCCTCTTTATTGAATGATTCATTACAAAAAGTGGTATAAGGATTCTGTATGTATACCTTAAGCAGTGTTTGATGAAGATCTTTTTCATTCTGAAGCGGATGTGGCGGTATTTGTGCCAAAACAGCATTGCCCATCAAGACAGCAAAAATGAAAAGCAAACTACTTATGAAATACCGCATCTGAAAACTTATAACGGGAATTTAGGAGACTGCTCCTGAGCAATTTTCTAATACTGCATGTTGGCAGAGTACTTTTGTCAATTGAACAGCGTTAAATCCGTCCATTCGATATTCTCCCACCGTAATAATGGGTATACCTTGCGCATGTAATGCATCAAATTTTTCTTGTCCGTTGGGTGTATCAATGTCGTAAAGAGTATAAGTTACTTGTAATTGATCTAGGTATTCTTTAGCTTTGCGACAGTGAGAGCACCAAGAAGCAACGTAAATAGAAACTTCGTTATTATCTCGCGTCGTTTTTTCGATATTTGCGGTTGCCGCAGAAGCAGGTGATAAGAATGATAGAGTTAGTATAATAGATAAAAATATTGGGGAAAACACACCACAAAAGATTTTTGACATAAGTATCTCAACTTCTAGTTTTAACAATCTGCAGGTTCCTTTGTACCTGGTTGCTTAAAAAAAAACAACATATACTCGAGTTATTTCAATGAGCATAAGTCATGGATCGGTTTTGGATAGATGGCTGACAACCAATAATAATAGTTATTCAACTTTTTTGTTAAGCATCTCTTGTGATTCTTTATTGGCTCTATTTCAATCTATAAGGTAATTATGTTAGTTAATAAATATTTTAAATTATTTGGACTACTCATATGTTTGTTTAGTGTGAGTGCTGTTTCTCATGCCTCAGGTCCAATCATGCATGCCTATCTTGGTATAAAATGGTTAGAAAAATATGGTATTGAATATACACCCTTACAAAAAAGAGATTTTATCTTGGGTACTTTATTTCCAGATATTAGATATTTGGGCACCATTTCAAGAAGCAAAACACATATAAAAACGGATAGTTTACAAGAGGTAAAAGCTGGCAAAACTCCCTTTGAACAAGGTATGCGTTTTCATAATTATGTCGATGTTACACGTGCACGCTTTTTAAGTAGGCACGCTATTAATCAAGAAATACAGAAATTGCCAGCTAAACACCGCGGTACTTTTGTTAAATTAATTGAAGATCAAATTGCTTTTTCAAAAGCAGATTGGGAAAGTGTAAAAGCGTATTTGGCAGAAATAATTAAAGAAGAAGAAGCATATGTAGATAGGTCAACCATCACGAAATGGCATATGGGGCTTAGTTTTTATTTTAGTGCTGCACCCAGTACACTCTTAAGTCAAATATCTATTTTTAACCAAAATATATTAACTATCGAAGCATCTACAATTAATTTGTGGAGTGAAACGCTTAAAGAATATAGTGAAAATAAAAATTTTCAACAGTACGTTGATGCTTTGATTAATAATTTTCAGTTATAAAAAAATGGGCAGAATAATAAATCAATCTTCTGCCCATACGCTGCTTGAAATTCAGTAGGAAGATATCCTACTGAGTCAAGCACTAGGAAACTATATTCATTTCTAAAGTTATATTGTTCAAATGGTTTTCTAATGCTGCGACATCATGACCATTTACTACGCCAATACCTTCAAGAATGAGGGTTGTATTGTTAGATAAAGAGACTTCAACATTATCACCATCCTGCGTAAAGCTACTCACAACATCAGCGAAAGAAGCGGTGCCATCGTGGTTGCTGTCTTCCACATTAATAAAGGTCAATCTGCTCATATTGATACCTAAATCTCGAACCACAATGACTTCAGGATTGTTTGTTTCACTCACATCAACAATAAATTCATCAATGCCATCCCCACCATTCATAATGATTGCTTGAGCATTTACTTTTGCAGTGGTTAGAACATCATCACCTGTTGTTCCCATAAGGTTAACCAATGAACCAGGATGGCTTAATACATTCACATCGAAATTGGCAGATACGCTTTCTGCTGTATGTGTGTTTAACAAGGTATATTCAAAATGTTCCGTCTCATCGACACTATGTGCACCAACACTATATGAATACTCGCCTTGGTTATTTATGGTTAATAATGCATCATGAGGTGTTTCTATTTCAATATTTGATCCATCTTTGGGTAAAGGAATATGAACGGTTTCTCCATCTTTATCTACATATGCATCCAATGATAGTAAATTATGTTTAATAATAAACTGATCCGCATCGGCAGTATTAAACGATACTTCAGATATTACAGTAGCTTTGTGATCAAAAACATCATTGAGCATTAAATTTCCCTGTATTTGACTATTAATTTCTACCCATTGTTGATCGTCATTTGCTTCTAATCCCGCATTAGTATCAACTTTTAAGGACATTAATCCATTTGTGTCATTGTCAAAAATGGTTCCTGTGCCTGTAGAATCATCAATATCAACAACATCGCCACTTGCTTTATAAGCGCTGGTTAAGGTTATAAAGAAGTTTTCGGTTGATTCAGAAACGCTATCATCTACAACATTTAAGACCAGTGTTGCCATTGTTGATCCTTTCAAGATTGTCACAGAACCATTTGAGATGTTATTTAAATAATCACTGGCGTTTTTGGCTGTATCGGGTGTCACTTGATAGTTGACAGTGATATTTTCATCTGCAGGATGAGAAAGTGTGACTAAGAATTGAATGGTGGAATGTGTACCTTCCGTTGCGGATGCATCATTGACACTGACGAAAGGTGTTCCTTGCTCTGCTACATGTAAAATGAAGGTAGCGGTTGATTTATCTCCGTCTTGATCTTTAATGGTATATTGGAATGAATCAATACCCATATCTATGGAGCCGTTTGCACCACTATAAGTGAAATTACCATTTGCAAGTACAAGAAGCATGCCGCCTAGTGGTGTTTCTATTGCTTGATTAGGAATTGGGATGATGACGGTGCTACCGTCTCTTGTCGCGCCAGCCAATTCTGGATGTTGATTCAAGTAAGTTTGGGCGGCTTGATTAGAGCCGAGTGTAAATTTAATTTCAACAACGGTTGCAGGGCCATCTGCACCTGCAGCATCATTGGTTAATAAATTACCTTCTGTTTGGACAGGGTCAATTGTATCCAACAAGAGCTGTTGAAGATTGCTTAAGTTTGGTTTTACTTCAATGACTGCTGGAGAATCTGTAGGATTTGCTAATCCTTGCAAATGTTGGTTAACATTTTGTTGACTACCTGCTGGTGCGATATTCAAGATAATTGCGTCTACATTGTTTTGCTGAAGTAAATTTCTCCATGCGAGTTCTTCTTGAGCCGTTAATATCTTAGAAGAGGGGACAGGTTGACCATCTGATAACCAATATACTTTGTCAATAAAATGAGCCAAATTTGGATCGTTTGCATCATTGACAATATCTTTTGAGGTTTGTTGAAGTGCTGCACGATAATTGGTATTGCCGTTTGCTGTTAATGCATTGATATATGCTTTTGCCGCTGCAATATTGTTAAATTCAGAAGAAATCCACACATCATCATTGTCTTGAGCATCGCTATCGCCGGCAAAAGTGACAATACTGATTCGGAGTTGCTCACTTGCTTGTGCATAACTATCTAATAAAGCGCCTTGGCTGGTTAAAGCTTCTTTTACAAGTGTTAAGCGTGATTTACCTGTACCACTGATTATTTGACCCATACTACCTGAGATATCAATCGTAAAGGTTAGATTATAAGAAGGTAAGGGTGGCACTTCAAGAACAAAAGAGTCACTAACAGCCGTTGGGCCATCATCTCTAAATTGGAATGTACCACCAATATTGGCAACTGCACTATCTGTGTCTCCATCACCATCCACGATGACGGCTGTCAAGGTGATGAGGTTGTCAGAAGAAAGTGTGGCAGGTGAACTTGCTTCATCATGATCGTTAGGATTGCTGTGCATGACTGCGCGGCTTTGATTAAGAGTAACAAGTCCTGAATTTGCATCAACAGAAACTTTGAAAACCTCTAAATGGCTCGTTGCAGTTCTGCCTATCACTTCATTGTTAACAACAAATAGGTTAATGGCTTCTTTTGATTGGGAATCAACAAGACCACTATTCGCTCCATTTGCACTTATGCCGAGTGAGTAGGTAATTGCATTTGGATCTTGTATACCATTATTATCACTGTCTTTAGCGCCATCAGCTCCGAATATGCCGGTGAAGAGATTAGCAAAAGACGCACTTGCATCAACTGCAAAATTTGACTCATCAACCATCAGTATAGGCGCATCTATTTGATTTCTATCAATATTGGGTATGTCATCTACAATACGAATAGATAATATATTATTCGCAGTATCTCCATCAGTATCGCTAACGGTGATATTTAAATCTTCAAATAAATGGTTTTCACCATTACCTGCTGGATGATTTTCGTTATCATTCAGTGTATAGCTGTAAGTGACTTCACCTGTGGTATTGTTAAAAGAAATCGCATTAAAGGTGTTGCCGAATGGGGTTGTGAAGCTGATTGGAGAGAACACACCGTTTGTGATGATGGCGTGGCCACCAATAGAAAGTGTATTAATTCCATCTTGTGCTGTTATTGTGAATGAACCTTGAGCAACGTTTGATTCCTTGACTGGATCTGAACCCGCAGATTCACCTACGCCACGACTTGCTAAGAGATCATCTTCATCAACAGAAACATCGCCACCTTCTGATTTTGGTGTTAAATTTGAAATGGTTACATTACTATCGATGTCGAAATGGAGTACTGCAGAAGAAGTATCACCATCTTTGTCTTTCACTGTGTAATGTAAAACATCGTCTGCACCAGAATTTTCATTATGATTGCTTATGTAGGTAAAGCTTCCATCACTGTTCATATGAAGTACATTACCAATGGGGGTTGTAATGCTTTGATTGGGTACGGGTATGGTGACAATATTTCCATTTACGGTTGCGCCTGCTAGTTCAGGATGCGCATTAATATAGCTGTTAGCCGCTTGTGGACTTGCAAGTTCAAAATAGATATTAATGACTTGTAAGCCGCCATCAGCACCACTGAGGTCGTTTGTTAAAACATTTCCTGTTGTTTCTACTTGGTTAATCGTACCAATGAGGAGTTCTTGTAAATTACTCAGGTTGGCAGCCACTGTGATAACGGTGCCTGGTTGATCGTCATCCAAATCTTTAAGATGCTCATCAATATCGGATTGATTAATTGATCCAATATTTAAAATATAAGCTTCAACATCATGTTGATCTAATAAATTTCTCCACGCAAGCTCTTCTGCATCAGTTAAGCGATTGTCTATACCTTGAGTGCCAGCGGGTTCAGGTTTACCATCAGAGATAAAATACAGTCTGTCTATAAAATGATCTAAGTTTGGATTTTGGCTATCTTGAATAATATCTGCGCTGGCAGCTTGAGTCGCTGCTCGATAGTTTGTCCAACCATTAGCAGAAAGGGAATCAATATAATCTTTTGCGGCTTGAACACTATTGAACTCTATAGAAGTTGCTGCATCATCACTGTCTTGGCCATCTGCATCGCCACTAAAAGTAACAATTGTAATTTTAAGCGCGGCACTTGCATCTGCATAGCTATCAAGTAATGCGCCATTATTGGTGAGAGATTCTTTTAAGATATCCAATCGTGTTTTTCCACCAGAATTTGGAATAACCGTATTCATACTGCCAGAAACATCTAAAACAAAAGTTAAGTTATAAGAAGGCAAGCCAGGATCGGCAACAAAATAAGAGTCATCATTCGCATGAGGGCCGTCATCTTTGAAGACAAAGGCTTGGCCAATATTTAGGGTAGCGCTATCAGAGGCAGAGTCACCGTCTTTATCTACAATCGTATCAGTGCGAGTCAACTGTATGGCATTTTGATTAGATAGAGTAATACTGTCATCGTGGTTATTTACATCAGGATGTTTTAAGGCACGAATTTGATCTAAGGTAACGACACCGGAACCATTAACAGAAACAGAGAAGGCAACAGGCCCATTCACATTCCCGACACGGCCTTCAACCATACCGTTATTCATAAAGAGTAAAATATTTTGTCCGGTGGCCACATCGTCTAATCCACTGTCTACGCCACTCACCGAAACAGAAAGGGCATAGCTGCTGGATTGTGAACCAGCACCATCCGCACCATAGTTACTACTGACGATAGTAAAATTATCTGCAAAATTAGCAGAGGCATTCACGCCTAAATTAGATTCATCCACAGTAAGAATATCAACCGCAACAGCTGCTAAAGCAATATCAATACGAGGACCATCGTCTTTGAAGACAAAGGCTTGGCCAATATTTAGGGTAGCGCTATCAGAAGCAGCATCGCCATCTTTATCTACGATGGTATCGGTGCGTGTCAATTGTACTAAGTTTGTATTTGCTAATGTTATAGCATCATCTGGATTGGCCGCATTTGGATGAGCCATAGCACGAATTTGGTCTAAAGTAACAATACCTGAGCCATTGACAGAGACTGAGAAAGCAACAGGCCCATTCACATTCCCGACACGGCCTTCAACTACACCATTGTTCATAAAGAGTAAAATATTTTGTCCGGTGGCCACATCGTCTAATCCACTGTCTACGCCACTCGCTGAAACAGAAAGGGCATAGCTGCTGGATTGTGAACCAGCGCCATCAGCCCCATAGTTACTACTGACGATAGTAAAATTATCTGCAAAATTAGCAGAGGCATTCACCGCCAAATTAGACTCATCCACAGTAAGAATATCAACCGCAACAGCTGCTAAAGCAATATCAATACGAGAACCATCGTCTTTGAATACAAAGGCTTGACCAATGTTTAGGGTTGCGCTGTCAGAAGCAGTATCGCCATCTTTATCTACGATGGTATCAGTGCGTGTCAATTGTACTAAATTTGTATTTGCTAATGTTATAGCATCATCTGGATTGGCAGCATTTGGATGAGCCATGGCGCGAATTTGGTCTAAAGTAACAATACCTGAACCATTGACAGAGACTGAGAAAGCAACAGCGCCATTCACATTCCCAACGCGACCTTCAACCATACCATTGTTCATAAAGAGTAAAACATTTTGTCCGGTGGCCACATCATCTAAACCACTGTCTACGCCACTCGCCGAAACAGAAAGGGCATAGCTGCTGGATTGTGAACCAGCGCCATCAGCGCCATAACTACTGCTGACAATACTGAAGTTATCTGCAAAATTAGCAGAGGCATTCACCGCCAAATTAGATTCATCCACGGTAAGAATATCAACCGCAACAGCAGCTAAACCAAGATCAATGTTGGGACCGTCATCTTTGAAGAATAAAGCGTTGCCTATGTTTATTGTTGCGGCGCCATTTGTTGTATCGCCATCATTGTCAGTCATAGAGTCGGTACGCGTTAAACGTACTAAATTTGCATTTGTAAGTGTTACTGCATCATCTGGATTGGCAGCATTTGGATGATTTAAAGCACGAATTTGATCTAAGCTAACAATGCCTGAACCATCAACAGAAACAGAGAAAGCAACGGGGCCATTCACATTTCCGACACGGCCTTCGACAACACCATTATTCATAAAGAGTAAAATGTTTTGTCCTGTAGCAACATCATCTAAGCCACTGTCTACACCGCTTGCAGAAACAGAAAGGGTATAAGAGGTAGAAAAGCTAGCTAATCCATCAGCGCCTGGCTCAGCAACACTGCTAAAATTGTCAGAGAAATTGGCGCTGGCATTGGTTGATAAATTACTCTCGTCGACAGTGAGAATATCCGCTGCTGCAATAGCGGTTACCGTTACACTGGGGACATCATCTATAATACGAATAGATAATATGTTATTTGCTGTGTCTCCATCGATATCTTTCAATATCACAGTTAAATCTTCGAACAAATCATTTTCGCCATTGCCTGAAGGATGATTTTCGTTATCATTCAGCGTGTAGCTGTAAGTGACTTCGCCTGTAGCGCTGTTAAAATTCGTAACGCTGAAGGTGTTGCCGAAAGGGGTTGTGAAACTGGTTGGAGAAAACACACCGTTTGTGATGATAGCGTGGCCACCAATAGAAAGTATATCGATACCATCTGGTGCTAATATTGTAAATGAACCTTGAACGACATTCGATTCTTTCACTGGATCTGAACCTGCAGATTCACCTACACCACGGTTTGCTAAAAGATCATCTTCATCAACAGAAACATCACCACCTTCTGTTTTAGGGGTTAGATTTAAGATGGTTACATCACCATCAATATCAAAACGCAGCTCTGCAGAAGAGGTATCTCCATCTTTGTCTTTGACTGTGTAATGTAAAATATCATCTGCACCTGAGTTTTCATTATGATAACTTGTGTAAGTAAAGCTTCCATCACTGTTAATATGCAATACATTGCCAATGGGCGTTGTAATACTTTCATTGGGCACAGGTATGGTTACAATATTTCCATTTGCAGTTGCGCCTGCTAGTTCAGGATGTGCATTAATATAGTTATTCGCAGCTTGTGGGCTTGCAAGTTCAAAATAGATATTAATGACTTCCAATCCACCATCAGCACCACTGAGGTCATTTGTTAAAACATTTCCTGTTGTTTCTGTTTGGTTAATAGTGCCAATCAGAAGTTCTTGTAAATTACTCAGGTTGGCAGCCACTGTAATAACGGTGCCTGGTTGATCGTCATCTAAGTCCTTGAGATGATTGTCAATATCTGATTGATTAATTGAACCAATGTTTAAAATATAAGCTTCAACATTATTTTCATTTAATAAATTCCGCCAAGCAAGCTCTTCTGCATCAGTTAAGCGATTGTCTATACCTTGAGTGCCCGCGGGTTCAGGTCTACCATCAGAGATGAAATACAGTCTGTCAACAAAATGATCCAAATTGGGATCTTGGCTATCTTGGATAATATCTGCGCTGGCAGCCTGAGTCGCTGCTCTATAATTTGTCCAGCCATTAGCAGAAAGTGCATCAATATAGTCTTTCGCAGCTTGAACACTACTGAACTCAATAGAGGTTGTCGCATCATCGCTATCTTGGCCATCTGTGTCGCCACTAAAAGTAACAATTGTAATTCTGAGCGCGGCACTTGCAGCGTCATAGCTGTCAAGCAATGCATTCTGACCTGTGAGAGATTCTTTTAAGATATCTAATCTTGTTTTTCCACCAGAATTTGGAATAACCGTATTCATACTGCCAGAAACATCTAAAACAAAAGTTAGATTGTAAGATGGCTGTGTAGGTGGTTCAACAGAGTAATAATCATTGTTCGCATGAGGGCCATCGTCTTTGAAAACAAAGGCTTGACCAATGTTTAGCGTAGCACTGTCAGAGGCAGCGTCACCGTCTTTATCTATGATCGTATCAGTGCGGGTCAACTGTATGGCATTTTGATTAGATAGAGTAATACTGTCATCGTGGTTATTTACATCAGGATGTTTTAAGGCACGAATTTGATCTAAGGTAACGACGCCAGAACCATCAACAGAAACAGAGAAGGCAACAGGACCATTCACATTCCCGACACGGCCTTCAACCACACCGTTATTCATAAAGAGTAAAATATTTTGTCCGGTAGCCACATCATCTAAGCCACTATCTACGCCACTACCAGAAACAGAAAGGGCATAGCTGCTGGATTGTGAACCAGCGCCATCTGCACCATAATCACTAGTAACTATACTAAAATTATCAGAAAAATCAGCAGAAGCGTTTACAGCCAAATTAGATTCATCCACTGTAAGGGTATCAACTGCAACAGCAGCTAAAGCAATATCAATACGAGGACCATCGTCTTTGAAGACAAAAGCTTGGCCAATATTCAGCGTAGCGCTGTCAGAAGCAGCATCGCCATCTTTATCTACGATGGTATCGGTGCGTGTCAATTGTACTAAATTTGTATTTGCTAATGTTATAGCATCATCTGGATTGGCCGCATTTGGATGATTTAATGCGCGAACTTGATCTAAAGTAACGATACCGGAAGCATCAACGGAAACAGAGAAGGCAACGGGGCCATTCACGCCACCCACACGGCCTTCAACTACGCCGTTATTCATAAAGAGTAAAATATTTTGTCCGGTGGCCACATCGCTTAAGCCGCTGTCTACGCCACTGGCAGTGATGGAAAGAGCATAGCTACTGGATTGTGAACCAGCACCATCAGCACCATAACTACTGCTGACAATACTAAAGTTATCTGCAAAATTAGCGGAGGCATTCACTGCCAAATTAGATTCATCTACAGTAAGAAGATCAAGCGGAACAGCTGCTAAACCGAGATCAATGCTAGGGCCATCGTCTTTAAATTTAAAAGCTTGACCAATATCAGCCACAGCACTTGCGGTATCACCATCAGCATCTGTTATGGTGGCAGTTAATTTAATTAAATCAGCTGCTGAAAGCATTGCAGGTGAGTCTGCTTCATCAGGATCATTAGGGTTGTCATGAACCACTGCACGAGATTGATCTAAAGTAACCACACCGCTATTTGCATCTACAGAGACTCTAAAGACTTCTATATTGCCTATTTCTGTGCGCCCAATAACTTCATTACCTTCAAGGAAAAGTTTTACGTTCTCATTAGAAAGCGTATCTACTAGACCAGTGTCAGCACCTTGGGTGCTGACACTTAAGATATAAGTAATTGCATCATTATCTTGTATGTCATTATTGTCGCTGTCTTTAGGGCCATCTGCACCAAATTGTCCTGAGAAGAGTATTGCAAAAGAGCTACTTGCATCAATTGCAAAATTAGATTCATCGACGACTAATGAAGGAACAGGAATCTCATTACGATTGATGCTAGGACCATCGTCTTCAAATCTGAAAGCTTGACCAATATCAGCGACAGCACTTGCAGTATCACCATCACCATCGGTGACCGTTGCAATTAATTTAATTAAATCAGCTGCTAAAAGCATTGCCGGTGAATCTGCTTCATCGGGATCGTTGGGATTATCATGCACCACAGCACGAGATTGCTCTAAAGTGACCACGCCACTATTTGCATCTACAGAGACTCTAAAGACTTCTATATTGCCTACTTCAGTGCGCCCAACAACGTCATTACCTTCAAGAAAAAGCTTTACAGCTTCATTAGAAAGGCTATCGACTAATCCACTGTTTGCATCTTGTGCACTGATGTTTAAAGCATAAGTAACTGCATCTACGTCTGCAACGTCATCATTATTTGAATCTTTGGGACCATCATTGCCAAATAAAGCTGAAAACAGTCCTGCAAAGGAAGCGCTTGCATTTGCTGTGAAATCAGACTCATCCACGGTGAGTACAGGTATGTCTACGTTTGTGAGCGATATACTAGGACCATCATCTTTGAAGCTAAAAGCCTGACCGATATAAATTGATTCATCTGTAGAATCGCCGTCACCATCAATGACAGTTAATGTCAGTGTGATGAGATCACTCGAACTTAAAGTGGCAGGTTCATTTGCTTCATCAGGATCATTTGGATTATCGTGGACAACAGAGCGACTTTGATTCAGTGTTATCTCTCCACTTTGTGGGTCGACGGAAATACGAAAAACTTCTAAATTGCCATTTTCAGTACGCCCAACCACTTCACCCAATTCTAAATAAAGCATAATGTTTTCATTAGAGAGCGTATCAACCAATCCGCTGTTAGTGCCTTCCGCGCTAATAGAGAGAGTGTATTGAACCGCATCAATATCAGCTATGTCATCATTATCAATATCTTTAGGGCCATCTGCTCCAAAATTAATGGAGAAAATCCCTGCAAAAGAGGCGACAGCGTCTTGGGAAAAATCGCTGTCATCTACTTGTAACATCGGCATAGAAACATCATTAAGTTCTATACTAGGACCATCATCTTTGAACTGAAAAGCATGACCAATGTTAATAGACTGATTGTCACTGTCTCCATCATTATCAACAACATGTACATTGAGAGAAATTAAGTTCTCTGCTGCAAAAGAGGCGGGAGAAAGTGCTTCATCAGGATCTGTACTATCAGGGTGCACAATAGAACGACTTTGATTGAGTGTGATTTCTGCTGTATTCGGATCGATGGATATTCTAAATACTTCAAGATTTGAGGTTTCGGTACGACCAACAACTTCACCACCCTCTAGTGACAGTTTTATGGCTTCTTGAGTGAGTGTATCGATTAATCCGCTATCGATGCCTGGTGCTAAAATACTTAAATCATAAGTTAGACTTGCTATGCCATCTGCACCTGGTATTACATTGAAGAGCACAGAAAATGAAGCTTTAGCGTCTATATTAAAATCACTTTCGTCAACAATAATATCTGGTGTTTGTGTAGCTACTATTTCAATACTGGGAACATCATCCACGATGGTAACGATAATATTTGCACTTGCTTGATCGCCATCTGAATCTTGAAATGTATAAGAAAAGGTTTCAATAATGAGATTTTCTCCATTACCTGGCGTATGCATATCATTATCAAAAAGTTCATAACTAAAATCACCTTGATTAAATCCATTAAAATCTTCAACATAAACGGTAAGCTTTCCTGCATTGGTCTCTATAACCCAAACAGATGGATTGCTTTTGTCGGTTTGAAATCCTGGAATAGAAAGATCGGTAATTGCAATAGGTGCATCACCTAAATCATCATTGGCTAAGATATTGCCAGAGAGCATGAGCGGTTTGCTGCCAGGTGCACTGCCGTCAGATAAGCTTTTTTCAAAAAATACCAATGCTTCACCTTGGCTATCAACAGAATCATCGACAGCAGAAGGAAATCTATTAATTCTTCTTGCGATCAGTGGTGGGATAAATTCTTCATCTTGTGCAATACCAGGCGTACTGATATCTAAGTTTCTGGCAACACTGTTCACATCTGCGCTATTACCGATACCGATTAACTCGGGTATCGTAAAACCACCACCTGCACCGCCACCACTTGCACCTGCTGCTGACGCATCTAAATTTTGAATATCTTCGAGGCTGAGTTCTCCATCGTCTTGTTCATCTTCTTTTTTGCTATCGTCTTCTAGCGCTGTTGTTTCATCTGTTGCAGCTTCTGAGTTTACTTGGGGCACATTTTCTGAAGCTTCAATTTTAGGCGCGGCAATATTTGTTGTTCCGTCTTGAGTGATTTCTTCTTGGGGTTTTTCTTGGTTTAGCACTGCGCTTGGATCTACCGCTTTCTTTTCTGCGATATCTGCTTGTGATGCGGCGGCATCAGCTTCTTTTGATAAGGTCGGGATCATTTCTTTTATACGCTGGAACAATGATTTTGTGTCGTCTGTGTTATTATTGTCTTGATCTTCTTGTTTGATTGAATCACTCATTGTCTTGCCCCATATGTCTAATCAACAGGTGAACTATCACGTAAATTTATGACCTTGGTCAGGCTCGATAAATGTACATTGATAAAGTAAATCCCATATCCTCTTTATTGGATATTGGACATAAGTACTAAAGTGGTGTTTCAAGGTATTTTTTCATGTGTATACTCTTCATATTTGAATTTTACCCGTAAGGAGTACAATGTAAGTTTTGTTGGTTGCGCTCACTCACCTTAAATCTACACTCTTTGTGCACCCCTGGGGATTAGCTCTTTTACTTATATGAGCGAAGATTATATGAATGCAAGTAGGTCAGAAAAATAAAAATATTAGAGTTCAAATACAGGTTGTATGGCTTAACAGATGTTTGATTCAGTATTTTTATTCAGGACAGCCACATTAAGTTGCTTTACCCAAAATCTTTGAGCTAGAATTCCTTTCAGTAATAGGGATATTTTTTAAGTTATGACTTTAGCTCGCTCAGAACAAATTGATTTGAATGCCACGCCGTATTATCACGTCATGAACCGATGTGTGCGTCGCAGCTTTTTGTGCGGTTTTGATGAACTAACACAGAAAGATTATTCGCATCGTAAAGCGTGGATTGTCAATCGATTAAAATATTTAGCGGATATCTTTGCCATCAAAATCTGTGCTTATGCCATCATGAGCAATCATTATCATGTTGTGTTATATGTGGAAGAAACGCAAGCGCAAGCGTGGTCAGAAGCAGAAATCATCCGTCGTTGGGCATCCATCTTTCCTAAAGATGCCGAAGAAAATAAGCACCTAAAACAGAAAATTCAGCTTTGGAAAGAGCGACTCACCAGTATTAGCTGGTTTATGCGTTGCTTAAATGAAAAAATAGCGCGCGATGTAAACGAAGAAGATGATACCGCAGGAAGATTTTGGGAAGGGCGTTTTAAATCTCAAGCTTTATTAGATGAAGGGGCACTTTTAAGTGCAATGGTCTATGTTGATTTAAATCCAGTCAGAGCGGGCATTGTTCAAAAACCAGAAGAGTCAGAATTTACCTCTATTTATGAACGCATTCAGCATATTTCCAAACAATTAAAAATCAATAAGCCAAAATCCATTAAACAGCTTAAGCGCGAAAAAGCCGACATATACAACAATCTTGCACAACCCAAGTCCTTAGTGCCTTTTTCAAACGTCTCAGAACATCATTCACATGCCATTGATTTTAAACTTATCGATTATTTAGAGCTTGTTGATTACACAGGGCGAATGATTCGCGATGATAAAGAAGCAGCTTCTATTCCTGAACATCTAGCACCTATTTTAAGCAGACTACAGTTTGAGCCTCAAAACTGGATATTATTGGTCAAAAATTTAAGCAAAAGCTTCTCTCATGCAGTGGGAAGTGAAATTTTACTGTTAAATTTTGGCAAAGAGAGAAAGAAAGCTTTAAAAGGCATCACTCAAGCAAAGAAAATATACAATAATCCTCAAGCGATAGCTTAACTTATTCCTCATTATACAATCACTCAATTCCCAATAGAAAAAGCAGCTTATTTTACCTTTTTTGAAACTTAATTAATTTGTATATCAGAATTGTATGATTATTTTGATAGATATGAATAATAATTTATTGCTAAAAATATAGATGGCTGTCCTGATATTTGACTTTTCTTTTCTGCTTGAATGGAAGCAGACTTTGTGTCAACGTAAGGTTTATCTATTGCTTCTGTTTTGTCTGTCGAGCATCTTTTTTGAATAAGTCATTTTAATTAGAAACAAGCAAGAAAAAGCCTCTACAAGATAGATGTCACATGTTTGGTGGCTAAGTAATAGCTGTATATTAGAAAAAATGTAAAGGGACATCTTTGGTCATGAAAATACTCATATTCAACGCAGGAAGCTCTAGCTTAAAATTTGGTGTATTTGATATGGCTATTTCTGATAGTCGTGTGTTTAAAGGTGAGTTTGAGCACTTTAAGAATGGTAAATGTCTACTGCATTATCGTGTAGGAGGCGAAGAAGGTGAGGAAAAAGAGCGCGGTGAATCCTTAGCGTCCGTGGAAGATGCAATTAGGCGTGTGCCAGAAATTCTGAAAGAATTTGGTTATGATGTCTTTGACGCAATTGGTCATCGTGTAGCACATGGTGGTGAAAAATTTCGTGATGCTACGCTGCTTGATCATAATGTATTGCAATATATCGAAAGTTGTACGTCCTTAGCTCCATTACACAATCCTGCCAATCTAAAAGCAATCATGATAAGTAGCACATTTTGGCCGGATATACCGCAAGTTGCGGTATTTGACACAGCTTTTCATCATACCATTCCTGATTTTGCTTATACTTATGCTGTACCCAAAGAGTGGCGAGATAAGGGATTACGTCGTTATGGCTTTCATGGTACTTCACATAAATATGTGGGGCTTCGAGTAGCGCAAGTATTAAATCGATCCATCACAGAATTGCAAATTATCAGTTGTCATCTTGGTAATGGCGCAAGCATATGTGCTATCAATCATGGTTTTTCGATTGACACGTCAATGGGTATGACACCGCTTGAAGGCTTGGTTATGGGGACGCGTTCTGGTGATGTCGATCCAGGTATGTTTAGTTATCTAGCCCGTGAGCTTGGCCTTAGTACTGAAGTAGTTGAAAAACAACTTTACTCAAACAGTGGTTTAAAGGCTTTGGCTGGAAGTCATGATTTTCGCGAAATTGAAAGCAAAGCTGCTAAAGGCGATCTTGATGCACAACTTGCGATCAATGTTTGTGTCTATCGTCTAAGAAAGTATATTGGTGCTTACACAGCTGCAATGGGAGGGGTAGATGCCCTAGTCTTTACCGGCGGTATTGGTGAAAATTCTGCTTTTATGCGCCGTCGTATTTGTAGCAAATTCGATTTTTTAGGGTTGTATCTGGACGAAGATAAAAACCAAGCCGTAAAGCTCAAGAGCTTTGATGCACCACAAATACAGAGCTTTGACTCTCGTGTTAAAGTTATTGTTACACAAACTTGTGAACAACTCATGATCGCGCAAGAGGTTCAATATCTATTAAAACAACAGAAAAGTCAGCTCAAAACTAAAAAATGGCATATTCCAGTCGCTGTTTCTGCTCGCCATGTACATCTTTCCCAAGAAGCTGTGGAAGCCTTGTTCGGCAAGGGGCATCAGCTTAAGAAGATGCGTAGCTTAAGCCAAACCGAAGGCTGGGCAGCAGAAGAAACAGTGGAGGTCATTGGCCCCAAAGGATCGTTTAAAACGGTGCGTGTGCTTGGGCCTACACGCAAACAGACACAGATTGAGGTTTCAAAGACGGATACCTTCACCTTGGGTGTGGAAGCACCCGTGCGTCCTTCCGGTAAGCTAGAGAATACACCCATTATCAAATTGCGTGGCACCGTAGGAGCGATTGAAAGTGATGGATTAATTATCGCTGCGCGTCATATTCATATGAGTCCTGAGGATGCTGCGAAAATGGGCTTGAAAGATGGTGATTATGTTGATGTAAAGTTGGGCGATGGAGAACGAGGCGTATCTTTTTCTAATACGTTGATCCGAGCTAAGCAAGGTTATGTGACAGAAATGCATATCGATACGGATGAGGCTAATGCGGCTGGTATTGCCTTTAGAACTGAAGGAGAATTGGTCATGAATGAAAGGCAGGGTAATGCTGATATCGTGACAAAGAAAAATATGAGATTGCATAGTCTTCGCACATAAGCTTTCAGGGGTGTTGTCTTCGCCCTCTCGCAATCCTCATGTACTTTTATGGGATGAAGGTTGCTTGCTCGAGGCTTGACGCCTACCTGACAGTGCCCCTTGCGGGTAAAACTCATGTGCTATGACTATATGAGAATGGGTATAACCTAAGAGGATAGCAATGGTAGATATAAAAGAACTGAATGGATACGCTTTTGAAGAATTAAAAGTAGGTATGTCAGCTGTTTATAGTCGTACAATTACAGACACAGATTTGCGCAATTTTTCTGGTGTTACAGGTGATACCAATCCAATGCATCTAAATGAGGAATATGCGGGAGCAACTGTTTTTAAAGGATGTGTCGTGCATGGAATGTTAAGTGCTGGTCTGCTTTCAACTGTTATTGGCACTAAACTTCCTGGGCCAGGTTGTGTATACGTTAGCCAATCTCTTTATTTCAAAGCCCCTGTATATGTTGGAGATACAGTTTATGCTAAAGCCGTTATTACAGAACTCATTCCAGAAAAACGTCGAGCAAAATTACATACCTACTGTTTGGTAAAAGATACGGTTGTGCTTGAGGGAGAAGCAGTAGTGCAACTTCCAAAGATGTAGCTATGAGATGCACACATCTTATGTCTCTTCTTGCAATATAAGATGTGTGCATTTTTCGTGGCTAAAATGTAGAGAAGCTTTAAAAATCTAAAAAATACACTTATGCTCAATATAAATCTAGCCAGTATCATATTTTAAGGATGATGGTTTTAAAGATTCTTCTTTTGAAGATGTTGCTTTTAGGGAGTCTAAGCGCTTGTCTTTTTCTGCCCAAATATGGTTAACCCAGTCACTGAATTGTGCGCGTTGTTCCGGGTTTTCGAGATCATCCCACTGGAGTAGGTTTGGAGGAATTTCAAATTCTTGCATGTGAACTTTGATTTCCTTTACTTCCCCACACAAGAATTGCCAAAAATTAGGTTTGCCATAAGGATAAGCAATGGTAACGTCTAATACATGGGTAATTTTTTTATCCATTGCATAAATTGCAAATGAGAATCCACCTAATTTGGGTATCAATAAATTTTTATAGGGAGATTTTTGTATTTTGTGTTTAGCAGGCGTATTTCGAGTACCCTCTAGAAAATTTAAAATAGTGACAGGGTAATTTTGATATATTTTACAAGCTTTTTTAGTGGCTTCTAAGTCTTTTCCGCGCAAAGAAGGATTTTTTGCAATTTGTTGTTTGCTATAGCGAGACATGATAGGGAAATCATAGGCCCACCAGGCAAGACCTAAAAAAGGTAAAAACAATAATTCTCTTTTAATAAAAAATCGAATGAATGGAATTTTGCGTAAAAAAATTCTATGTAGTATCAGAATATCTGTCCAGCTTTGATGATTGCAAGTAATAAAATACCAATCATTGAGTTTTAAATGATCCATATTGGGAATATCCCACTTGGTACGGTGTGTTGCCAACATCCAAAGACTGTTGGTGCTGATCCAGCCGTTGGCAATTTTGACTAAAACCTTATCCGTCCAAGCTCGAAAAGATTTATTAGGAGAGATAAATTTCAGAATGAGAAAAACGTACATTGGCATACACCAAAAAATGGTGTGCACAGCAAGAAAAAGTGCGTTAAGGATACCTTTAATGGGGCTGGGTAGTGTTTTTAGCATAAAGACCTAAAACTCAATGATTACGCTTGGTTGAAGGTATCGTACGGATTATGAGAGTAGATGCAAGCTTTTTTATTGAGTTAATTATCATACCTTTAGCACATAAGCTGTACAAAATTTGAACAGCATATAGAATGCATGAATTTATCAGAGAAAATATAATTATCCACAAGTCATTCAGGGATGAGTCCCCAGATATTGTGCACAACTGTATCATAAAAATATGTTTTTAGGTGCTCACCTATTTTGTATGCTCAAAAAGCAGTTAGTTCATAATAATGTCCTTAAAAACATTTTTTGCCACACTCAGAGAAGGCTCTGGATGAGTTTCTGTGGGCAACAAGGCTTCCATTAGAGCAGAACCAATGATAACGCCTTGGCTATTGCTTTGCTGGGCTTTGTGTAAATCACTCGCATGCTTTATTCCAAAGCCACAAACAATGGGGGCACTTTGCAGTGATTGTAATTGTTGAATCATCGGTATCATTTGATCAAAGTTGGCTGCTTGCTTTGTGCCTGTGACACCCGTTCTTGTTACAAGATAGACAAATCCTTCACTATGCTTTGCTGTAAATGCTAATTCTTTAGCAGCACAGCTTGGTGTTGCGAATAAAACAGGCTGGATGTCATATGATTTTGCGCTTTTTAAAAAAGGCATCATTTCTACATTAGGTATATCAGGAATCAATACCGCATCAATGCCTGACTGCTTACATTGAGCATAAAAATTGTCTACGCTGTAGCTGTAAACATGATTGGCATAGAGCATCAAACAAATTGGTAAGTTAGGATATAAACTACGAATGCGCGCAATGATAGAGAAACCTTGTTCATGGCTAAAGCCATTTTCAATGGCTAATTTACTGGCTTGCTGAATGATAGGGCCATCTGCAATGGCATCTGAAAAAGGAAAACCAAATTCTATTGCTTGTGCACCGTGCTCAACAAAAAATTGAATCAACTCAATGGTAGCATCCTCATTTAATAGCCCTAAGCTTAAATAAGGCATCACAAGAAGAGAATTTGTATTTTTTAGTTTTTCGAACATAATGGAAAATCGCATAATGCCTCACTTATTTTTATCAATATATAGTCACAGCACATGAGTTGTCGGGTAGGCGTCAAGCCTCGAGCAATCTTCGTTCCCATAAAAAAAGTACATGAGGATTGCGAGAGGGCGAAGACAACACCCCCGAAAGCTTATGTGCGAAGACTATAATTTTGAACAGAATCTATGTCCTTATCACCACGCCCAGATAAATTGACAACAATAATCTTATTATCTGTGGGTTCTGTGTTAATAATTTTTAATGCATAAGCAAGTGCGTGTGCTGATTCTAAGGCAGGCATAATACCCTCAAAACGAGCGCATTGTTGGTAAGCAGATACGGCCTCTTTATCGGTAATGGTTGTGTACTCTGCTCTTTTAATAGCATTTAAATAAGCATGCTCTGGCCCAACGCCGGGATAATCTAATCCTGCTGAAATAGAATGAGCAGCGTGTATTTGAGCTTGTTCATTTTGTAAAAACATGCTTTTCGTGCCATGAAAAATGCCCGTACGGCCTTTCTGTAAAGCACTGGCATGTTGTGCTGAGTGGAGACCTTTGCCTGCTGCCTCCACACCAATGAGACGAACGCTTGTATCCTCAATAAAAGGATAAAACATACCAATTGCATTAGAGCCTCCACCCACGCATGCAATGACAATATCTGGCAGTCTACCTTCTTTTGCAAGCATTTGACGCTTGGTTTCTTCCCCAATAATTTTTTGAAAATCTCTTACCATGGTAGGGTAAGGATGTGGCCCAACCACAGAACCAAGGCAATAATGCGTATCGTGAAAGCTAGAAGCCCAATCACGTAGTGCTTCACTTACAGCATCCTTTAAGCTTTGACTGCCAGATTGAACGGGCACCACTTGCGCACCATATAAACGCATTCGTGCAACATTAGAGGCTTGACGTGCAACATCTTTTGCCCCCATATATATCGTAGTTTCAAGTCCTAAGAGTGCGCCAATCATGGCTGTGGCCACACCATGTTGTCCAGCACCTGTTTCTGCGATGAGTCTTGTTTTATTAAGTGATTTTGCAATTAATCCTTGTGCTAAAACCTGATTTGTTTTGTGTGCACCACCATGAACAAGATCTTCTCTCTTTAGATAGAGCTTGCAGTTTGTATTTTTTACTAAGTTTTGACTTAAATAAAGTGGTGTAGGGCGCCCTGCAAAATCGCTTAATAGTTGATTGAGATTCTCGTTAAACACAGCATCATTTTTAAAATGTAAATAAGCTTTTTCAAGCGCTTCTAGCGCTGGCATTAATAGCTGTGGCACAAAGCAGCCACCATATTCTCCAAAATATCTATTCTCTAACATGTTGGTTTACCTATCGCAATTGTTCAAGTAAAGTTTTGAGTTTAAATTTGTCTTTGATGCCGGGTACGGTTTCAACACCCGAGTTAACATCTAATCCAAAGCTCGCATAAGATTTGGCTTTTTTAATATTTTGAACATTCAATCCACCGGCGATAAAGCTATGTTCTAAGATGGCGGTGTCTCTTAGTTTCTCCCAATTAAAGCAGGTGTTGGTTCCGCCTGTTGCGTAATCCTGTGGACTATCAATAATCACTTTATCTATATTGAATGGTAATTCTTTCGGTAGTGCTTGATGACCGTTGATGGCTTTCCATAGTTGACATGTACTGGGTAATTTTTTTCGAAGAGCATCTATATACGCTTGGGTTTCATGGCCATGTAGTTGAACGATATATAGTGATAAGACATTCACCATATCAACAATATATTCAATGGTCTGATCGGCAAAAACAGCAACATATTGTAAGGGAGCGCTTTGTTGTATTTTAAGTGCTTGTTCTTTGTTAATTACTCTTTTGGAAGTGGATATAAAATTTAAGCCACCATAAAGCGCACCCTGCTGATAGGCTGCAATGGCTGCTTCTTGGCTTGTGAGACCACAGATTTTGATACGCCCAAAGAGCAGTTCTCTTAGTTTAAGATCTGGCCGTGTTGTTTGATTGAGAGTTGTGCCTATGAGAAAACCATTTACATAAGGTTTTAATTTAATAATATCTTCATGCGAACAAATGCCAGATTCTGCAATAATCATTCTGTCTTTTGGAATAAGCGGGCTTAATTGATAAATAATTTCTTTATTGATGGATAAATCATGCAGGTTGCGTTGATTGATTCCAATGATAGGGGCATTGAGTGCGATAGCGCGTATGAGCTCATCTTCAGTATGAACCTCTGTTAAAACTGCCATATTGAGCTGATTGGCTAGATCGCTACAGGCAATATAATCTTCATCCTCTAAGACAGACAACATCAGTAATATTGCGTCTGCCCCAAAAAATCTTGCCAATAGTACTTGATGTTTGGATAAAATAAAATCTTTACACAACAAAGCTAAAGAACTATGGTCTTGAGCCTTGCGCAAATATTCAAGTTTTCCCTCAAAAAAAGGTTCGTTGGTTAACACGGAAATGGCATCTGCAAAGGGATTATAAGTATCAATGAGTGAAATTAGATTAAAGTTTTTGTTTATTTCTCCTTGACTGGGAGAGCTTTTTTTACACTCAAAAATATAGTGATGCTTGTTTTTGTTGTGTGTTTTTAAAAATGGTTTGGTTGATTTTTTAACATTGTTTTTCAAAAATGCATGGTTGTATAGTATTTCATTTTTGTGATTAATTAATTTTTGAGTTTCAATAATTTTGCTTAGCATTTTATATCCTGATCATGAATGAGCTTCTGCAATTGTTGCATTCCCAAATCGGTAGATAATATAGATTGTGCTAATTCAACCCCTTCTTTGATTGTCTTTGTGACAGAGGTTACATAAAATAAGGCACCTGTGTTTAGAGCAACCATAGCTCGATAAGCATCTGAACCTTTGCCCTCTAAGAGTTTTAATAATGCTTGTTTGTTATAGTGCAGATCTTTAGCTTGGATCTTTGATAAATCATAACGCTTTAAGCCAACGGATTCTGGTGTAAGTTCAAAAGTTGTGATTTCACCATTGCTGAGAAGATGTCCTGTTGTTTTATCATGAATGGCGCATTCATCTGTTCCGGATCCATGTACAATCAGTGCAGTTTTAACATCATTTTTTTGTAAGAGGTTGGCAAATAACAGCGTATGTTCTGGGTTGTAACTACCAATGAGTTGATAGTGGGGTTGAATAGGATTAATCAAGGGGCCCATTAAATTAAAAATGGTGCGAATTTTGAGCTGACTTCTTAGCGCGCTTACATTTTTTACATGTGGATGATAATGTGGTGCATACAAAAACGTTAAATTATGGTTGATGAGTTGTTGGTATGCTTGTTCTGGAGGAATAAATAAATTAATGCCGAGCGCAGTTAAAATATCTGAAGTTCCACATTGCGAAGATACAGCTTTATTACCGTGTTTGGCAATCTTAATTTTCTGTGTGCTGGCGATAAAGGCGACAGCCGTTGATATATTGAGCGTATTTTTGCCATCTCCACCTGTGCCACAACAATCTGCAATGATATGCTCATTGACAAGTCTATCTCGATTGGGAAAATCATTTTTCAAAGCAAGAATGGATTGAATTGCACCCAGCACTTCGGATTCTGACTCACCTTTCATTTTTAAGGCGGTTAAAAAAGAAGACACTTGTGCTGTACTTATTTGATCTAAGAGAATACTGTTGAACATTTGGTGACTCAGATCTTGGCTGAGATCTTGTTTATAACATAAATGTTCAAGGATGTGTGAAAAGGAAGCTTCTTGCTTAGAAATATTATGCATGATCATCCACCTTATGAGGTTGTTGTTTCTTTTGATAAAATTTCTTAGATATCTCTAAAAAATTATCAATTATTCCGCTTCCTTGAGGGGTTAGAATAGATTCAGGATGAAATTGTAAGCCATATACAGGATAGTCCTTATGACAGAATCCCATAATCATATTGTCATAGGTAGCGGTTATACTGAGTCTGCTAGGCACATTTTTCACAAATAAGGAATGATAGCGTCCAACTTGTAAGGGGGTGGGTATATTTTCAAATAGACCTGCACGATTATGATCGATATATACAGCTTTTCCATGTAAGGGTTGTGTATGCTGTTCAATGCTTCCATCAAGCGCATAGGCAATGATTTGATGCCCTAGACATACACCTAAAATAGGGAGTGTAGAATAATAGTGTTGAATCAGTTTGATGGCAAGGCTTGCTTCTGTAGGATTTCCTGGGCCAGGTGATAAGACAAGTACAGCCTGATAATCTGGATTGTTGAGATAGGAACAAGCATTTTTAAAGCTCATATCTGCACGAATTACAGTGACCATAAAATTTTTCTTTTTAAAAAGGTCAACAAGATTAAAGGTAAAGGAATCAAAGTGATCGATCAATATAATGTGTAAAGTTTTTTTCATAACAGTGCCTTATTCTCAACCTTCTAAAATTCATGTGAGAAGACTATATTGCATTGATAACTGTTTTTGCCTTGAGATATGTCTCAGTCACTTCTGTTTTTGGATCTGAGTCAAAAACAATCCCCGCACCTGCTCGAATGGTAGCAATGCCATTTTGCACACATGCAGAACGAATAATAATTGCGGTATCACAGGTCTCATCAGCGGCTATCCACCCAATAGCGCCACCATAAGCGCCTCGTTGCGTTTGTTCTATTTCTTTTATCAGTTTTGTGGCTTTTAATTTGGGTGCACCACTTAAGGTGCCCATATTTAAACAGGCTGAAAAAGCATGAATGCAATCAAAAGTAGTGGGTAATTCACCTTCAACAATGGAATATAAATGCATAACCTCAGAGTGTTTTGATACTTGGGTGAGGGCTGTCACTTTTGTTGTACCTGCAATAGCAATTTTTGATATATCATTGCGGGCTAAATCAACGAGCATCATATGTTCTGCGAGTTCTTTTGGATCAGATAATAATGCTTTTTCATTATGCACATCGATATCAGTCGCAATGTTTTTTTGATGATCAAAACCTCTGGGTTTTGTTCCGGCAATAGGATGTAGAGTAATTCTCTTTTTATTGTTTTGGTTTTCTACTTTGATACTGGTTTCTGGGGAGGCACCAAATACAATAAAGTGGTCGCAGTGGTAATAAAATTGATAAGCAGTAGGATTGCTTTTTCGGAGCTGCTCAAAACTAGCAAAAGGATTCGGGCAGGGGAGTGAAAATGCTCTTGAAAGCACAATTTGATATACATTTCCCTTTTGTATGTTCTGCTTGGCGGTTGCAATTTGACGTATAAATTCTGAATCATTAGGTTGTATGCTTAATGTTGGCTCAATTTTTTGTGTGCTTTCTTTTGTGAGAAGGTGCGTTTTTTGAGGTTCTGCAAGCTTAGAAATAATATTTTCAAAGACATTTGTATTGTTTGAAAAACTATTAAAATGTGCAAGGCAAATTTGGGTTTTAGTTTTGATTTCAAAATAAAGCTCTGGCACAAAAACAATAAGCTGTGGGAAGTTATTTTCTGTTTCTTGTGTCGTTGGTAGACTTTCTATGCAATCATAAAATTCAAAACTAAAGAGAATAGCTACTTTGACTTTATATATTTTAATAAATTGATTGATTTTTTCAAGTGCAGGATGGATGAATGAAAGTGGGGCATGATCCTGAATCGCTATAGTATATTGTTTAGTTAGGTTTTGTAGTTGAAAATAATCTTGTATCAATTGTTCTCCAAAAGGTGTGAGGGCATGATAAATAAGATGCTTGTCGATGTATTCAATCTTTAGCGCAGATTGAGAAATAATGAAGCTTGCACAGTCATCTTTTTCATGATTGCTAAATAATAGGCTATTTGCTTTGCGTCCGTTGTTTGTTAATTGTGCGTATAATGAAAGTGCATCGATAGAGTCGATTTTCTGCATTTTATGGTTCAGAGTGCGTTGCTTCATTTTTTTTCCTAATTAAGCGCATAAGCCGAGCGAAGAAATTAAATCATCAAAACTTTCAAAGTTTAAAGCTTGATCGCCATCGGATAGCGCTTCTTCAGGGGATGGGTGAATTTCTATCATGATGCCATTTGCTCCAGCACTTTTGGCTGCTATAGACATGGGGGCAATAATTTCTGGAATACCTGTTGCATGTGAGGGATCTACAAAGACGGGTAAATGGGTGACTTGCTTTAAAATAGCAACTGCGCTGAGATCGAGTAGATTTCGCGTTACTGAGTCATAGGATCGGATGCCACGTTCACACAAAATAACTTTTTCATTGCCAGCGTCAAGAATGTATTCAGCAGCAAGCAAAAATTCTTCTAAGGTTGCAGATACGCCTCTTTTGAGTAATATCGGTTGATGAATGTGACCTAGAGATTTTAATAGGCTGAAATTTTGCATATTTCGTGAACCTATTTGAATAATATCCGCCACTTCTGCAACAAAAGGTAAATCTCGACTGTCTAGAAGTTCTGTAATAATTGGGATTTGTAGCTCATTTTTGACTTGATGTAAAATGCTTAAGCCTTTCATTCCTAAACCTTGGAATGCATAAGGTGAGGTTCTTGGTTTATATGCACCTGCCCTTAAAATATGTGCGCCACGTTGTTTTACTTTCTCAGCAGTTATTTTCAGTTGTTCATAACTTTCAACCGCACATGGGCCGGCTACTAGCGTAAAACTATCGCTATCTATTGTATGATTGCCAACTTGAATAGGATTGTATTTTACTGTGCTGCCTATCTTAAGTTTGCTGATTTTATCTTTGAAAGATATAAATTCTTTTCTCATTTACTTACCTTATATTTTTCTTTAGGCAAAAAAAAACCCACCAAAAGGTGGGCTTTTTAAAGATTTGTCGCTATGTTATTTTGTTTTTATCCACGCGCAACTAAGCCCACCGAAAGCGGTAGGCCACCAAAAATTTAACTGCATTTGTAATTGTCTGTGTTGTGTTTTCATAGCCTCTTCACCGTATCTTAATCCCTATATTCTGTCAATACTTTTTTTTCATTCGGGATATATGGTATCAATAAGTAGGTGGATACAGTAACGGTACAATACGGATTTACAATTAGGGATCAATCTATGTTGAGTTCTTTAGCAAAAGTTAGTGCCTTTTCAATAGCACTTATGTCTTTATCAGTTGCCCAAGCGGCGGTTCAATCTACTGAAAATATAAAGCTTATCCTTAAATTAGAAGCAATTGAGAGAATTCAGGCACAAGAACGGCAAGGTGATGAACTCTATTTCAGCATTACAGAATATTCAAGCACAGGTAAGGCAAACCATTATCAGGTGCCTGATTTTCCTACGCACTGGTTATCAGATTATCTTGCAAAAGTGCATGATGTTGCTTTGTGGCAAAGACATTTAGAAAAAGATGAAGCTGTGGAGCTTATTATTTCTTTGGTTGAGCGAGATGTGCCACCTTGGAACGTTGATGATTTATTTGGCTCTGTCAAATTAAAGCTTAAGTGGGAAGGTACTCAGTTGAAAAAAGAGTGGAGTATCCCGAACCAAAATAATACCAGCAGAATTGATGACCATGTCAATGCGTTTTCGATGACAGGGGATGAAGGGGAGTATCATTTGGTTTTAAAAGTTGAACAAGCAAAAGAAGACTTGAAAGAGCAAAAAAAGTTAAAAAACTAACAAGTTTCAGCGCTTGCAATCTATTACTTTGTATCTACACTTAAGCTTATAGGCCCATATATAGTCTTTAGAACATGAGTTTTTTAGGAGAGAAGGGCTTGCTTCGCTCTCTCGAAGGTTGCTCAAGACTTGCCGCCTACTAGAAAACCCATGTGCTGTGACTATACCATGGTTCAGATGCTTTATTCCTGAAAGGATAACCAGTGTGCAAAGCTTCAAAGCCAGTCAAATTATTTCTTTGAGTTTTTTTACGACAGTCTTTCCTCTCATCGGCGCTGTTATTATTGATTTGTCATTTCAATCACGAGTGCCGTTTTGGGGATGGATTATTGCTGGAATTATTGCAGTCTATTCAATTGTATTGCTGAGAAATTTGAAGAAACAGGTAAAACAATATGAACGGCAATTTGCTGAAGAAAATCAAATTAAAACACTTCTTGAAGAAACAGAATTAAATCCCACTTTTTTGAAAAACTTTGAAGAGGAGCTTCATGAGGCGCAGTTTGATGCGCATGTCCTCGACACTCATCCTTCCACAGACATGATAGCGGAACATTATTGGGCGCCACAATTATACGTTGCGCCAACAGAATCCTTTGTTTCTTTAGAGTATTTTATCAAGCGTTGTCAGAATGCAATTTTGGTTATTGATCACCAGTCCAATATTCAATACCTAAATGCTGCTTTATTGCGTGTGCTTGGAAAAACAGAATCAGAATTGTCAAGTTGGAAAGGAAAAGCACTCGATAGCTTAATAGAAGATCAAAATGTACATGTAAAATCTCTATTGCTTGAAGCTTTGAAAACAAAGAAAAAATCAAGATTTTTGCAAGAACAAGATCCTTCTGCCGATTGGATTATAACGCCTTTGAAAGAAAAAAATAAATGGATTGGTTATGTATTAGAGGTGATAACACCCTCTAAAAATGAAATGGTGAGATTGGAAGACGCTTTGAAAGAAACAACAGCTAGATTAAGAAAAATCGAAGTTGAGGTTGCTGCTTTTGTGAACATTATTAATGAATCTCAAATCTATTATCAAAAGAAAGGGCATTCTTATAAGTCTCTACAGGAAGCTTCCTTTGAGCATCCTGTTTTGAAAAAAGGGATTAGTTCTGTTAAAAAACTAATTGATAAGCTTATTGGAACAACACAGGAAATAACAGATTTAAAGCAAACGCTTCTGGCAAATGACGTGTCGCCTGTTCTGGCTGCGAATCAAACAAGCGTTCTGACACAAGCGATTTTAAGAAATCTTGAAGAGTTTAAAAGAGAGTGCCAATCGCTTTCACAGCATCAAAAAGAGCATTCTCGCATAGTGAATGAACAAAAAGGTATCACACAGGGATTAGTAGCTTCTTTAGATAAAGGCGCTACTATTACAAAAGCTTGCAGAGATAAAACATTATCGGGTTTTGAAATAGTCACTTTAATTGTTCAAAATTTACATGAATTTGAATTACATTTAGGGGTAATGCTTGATATTTTGAGCAAAACGACCCTAAAGATACAGCAGCGCGTTACAGATCAAGAAATTTCTAAAACATTGCAAACCTTTATGCAGTCCCTTACAGAGCAAATTAAGCAAGCAACGTTCCTCGCTCAAAAAAATAAACATAGATTGACGATATTGATCCCAAGCTATGCCGGCCATCATTTCCAAATTGGAAAAATCCAAGCTCAATGGCAAAATTGCCAAGATTTAATTGATACACAAGCCCACTCATTATCTGAGTGGAGGGCGTATCACAAGCAGATTGAAAAAAATGAGCATGTTTTAAAAGAGCGTATGCAAGAGTTGTTTAATCTGTCAGAGAAAATGCTTCGTAAAACTTTATTATCTGAAAGTAAAACAATTCCAAATTCACCTTCTTTCCATCAATTTGATGAAATTGTGCTTGGAAAATCTCCGAAAGCACAAGACTTAGAAGATAGTGTGATGCACCCAATAACAGAAAAATAGTATTTTTGAGACAGCTTCTATTTTAGGGTTCAACACTTAGGCTTAGCGTATTACCTCGCTGTGTGAAACTAACGTGTTTGAGTGCACTCATGCCGAGTAAAACCTCATTTCCATGCATGCTTGGATTAATACTTGCTCTCAAATGTTTGATAACAATGTGTCCAATGACGAGCGATTCAATTTCAGTATTATAAATACTTACTTTTCCTCCGGCAGTATTTGCAAAAGTTCTATATCCTTTTTTAAGATTTAACTTTTGTGCTAGTTTTCCAGGAATAACGACATCTGTGGCGCCCGTATCTAAGAGAAAAATAACAGGCTTTCCATTGATTTTGCCTTCAGCTAAATATTGGTTGTATACATTGCGCTCTATGATCGTTTGAGCTATACCATTGATTGTGGTTATCTTTGCTTGGGTATTTTTAGAGCTAAGATCTTTGGCCAACCAGCTGTCAAATAATACAGAAAATACAACAATCACCATCAGCCATGCAAAGACAGCCATCCACAGCCCAAGTTGTGAGTGTGAAGGCTCTTCTGGAAGAGGTGGTATGTCATCATCATCTGGATCGTTGTAAGGTGCTGGTAATTTGTCCACAGAGCAAAACCTTGTTATAGTTAATTAACTAATCGGCATGTATTGCATATTACATGATAGTTTAGCGTCATCTTGGAGAGAATATAGGCTTAAGCGGCATTAAGATGCTACGGTCTGATTTCTAAATTTGTTATAATACTGAAAGACATAATTATAATGCCGCCTAACATAAAATGCAGATTGATTCAAAAACAGGGCTTTTAAGTGCAGCGCAATATTTTGCATCTCCAAATCAAGACGAGCGCCCTGAAAAAGAGAAAGTAAGCTTACTCGTTATCCATAACATCAGTTTACCGCCGGATCAATTTTCAGGGGATGATGTAAAAGACTTTTTTTTAAATCAATTGAATATCGCCAAACATTCTTATTATCAGACGATTGGTCATCTTAAGGTATCGAGTCATTTATGGATTCGTAGAACGGGCGAAGTATTGCAATTTGTTCCTTTTCATCGACGTGCTTGGCATGCAGGAGCCTCAGATTTTCAAGGCAAGAAGGAATGTAATGATTTTTCAATTGGTATTGAATTAGAAGGAACAGATAAAATTCCTTTTACTGAGATCCAATATGCGCAATTAGTGGCTTGTACACATGCGATTATGCAAGCTTATCCCGCTATAACACCGCACAGGGTGGTGGGACATGAAGACATAGCGCCAGGACGTAAAAGCGATCCAGGACCCTTATTTGACTGGTCGCGCTACCGAGCGCAGATGCTGATGCCAAAAGCTTCAGTTTAAGTAATGGTTATTAATTTTTAGTTTTAAAGAAGAAGGACGGAAAGGGTATGCAAAGACCTGATGATCTTGATCCAACAGAAACCCAAGAGTGGTTAGATGCATTAGATTCAGTGGTAAAAAACAGTGGTGCTACGCGCGCACAATATTTGTTGGATAAATTAAGCTACTATGCCAGCTTAAAAGGATGCCGTTCAGAACAGCATAAAAATACGCCTTATTGCAATACTATTTCTGTACAAGAACAGCCCAGCGTAGAAGGCGATCCTGAAGCAGAAGAAAGGGGGCGTGCATTGATTCGTTGGAATGCCATGGCGATGGTGGTGCGTGCACAAAAAGTAGATGGTAGTTTAGGTGGGCATATTGGCACCTTTGCTTCCTCGGCAACTCTCTATGATGTTGGCTTTAATCACTTTTGGCGTGGTCCTAATCATCCTACAGGCGGAGATCTACTCTACATTCAAGGGCATGCGTCACCTGGTATTTATGCACGCTCTTATTTGGAAGGTGAAATCACAGAAGAACAGTTGGTGAATTTTCGTAGAGAAGTAGATGGTAAAGGGCTATCTTCTTACCCGCATCCTTGGTTAATGCCGCATTATTGGCAATTCCCAACGGTTTCGATGGGATTAGGTGCTTTGCAGGCTATCTATCAAGCGCGTTTCATGAAATACATGGAAAATAGAGGTTTTGTTGAAAAATCCGATCGAAAGGTTTGGTGTTTCTGCGGTGATGGTGAAATGGATGAACCTGAGTCTCTCGGTGGATTATCATTGGCCGGTAGAGAGCGCTTGGACAATCTCGTGATTGTTATTAACTGTAATTTGCAACGTTTGGATGGCCCAGTAAGAGGCAATAGTAGAATCATTCAAGAATTAGAAACCGTATTTCGTGGTGCAAATTGGAACGTCATCAAAGTGATTTGGGGAGATAGTTGGGATCCTTTATTTGCGGCTGACAGAGATGGATTATTGCTCAAGCGCATGGAAGAAGCGGTCGATGGCGATTATCAAAATTATAAAGCAAAAGGTGGCGCTTATACGCGCGAACATTTTTTTGGCAAATACCCAGAGCTTAAAAAACTTGTCGAACATTTATCCGATGATGATATTTGGCGCTTAAGCCGTGGTGGTCATGATCCACAGAAAATATTTGCAGCTTATCGTAGTGCATCCTTACATAAAGGGCAGCCAACCGTTATTTTGGCTAAAACGGTTAAAGGCTATGGTTTAGGGGCAGCAGGTGAAGCACAAAATATTGCCCATAATGTGAAAAAAGTAAGCACAGAAGATTTAAAAATCTTTAGAGATCGTTTCCATTTACCGATTTCCGATGAAGAAATAGAGACAGTGCCTTTCTATAATCCTGGTGAGAATAATCCTGCCATCAAATACATGAAAGAGAGAAGAAAGCAGTTGGGTGGTAGTTTGCCTTATCGCCATGCGAGCGTAGATGAAAAATTTGAAATCCCTAATTTAGAATCTTTTGCTGCGCAATTGCAAGGCACTAAAGACAGGGAAATTTCAACAACAATGGCTTTTGTACGTATTCTATCGCAACTCGTTAAAGATAAAAGTATTGGTAAGCGTATTGTGCCTATTGTGCCTGATGAAGCGCGTACTTTTGGTATGGAAGGTTTGTTTAGACAAATTGGGATCTATTCTAGCGTTGGTCAAATGTATCAGCCCGTGGATGCCGATCAAGTGATGTATTATAAAGAGGCAACGGACGGACAAATTCTGGAAGAAGGGATTAATGAGCCAGGTGCTTTTTGTTCTTGGATAGCTGCTGCTACCGCTTATAGCACCTACCAAAAAACAATGATTCCTTTTTATATTTATTATTCAATGTTTGGTTTTCAACGCATTGGTGATTTAGCATGGGCTGCGGGTGATTCACGTGCCAAGGGATTTTTACTTGGCGGAACCTCTGGTAGAACAACGCTCAACGGAGAAGGGTTGCAGCATCAAGACGGCCATAGCCATATTTTAGCGGGCACTATTCCTAATTGTGTTACCTATGATCCTACCTATTCTTATGAGTTAGCCGTTATCATCCAGCATGGTTTAAAGCGTATGTATGAAGATAACGAAAATTTATATTTTTACATTACGCTCATGAATGAAAACTATGTGCATCCAGACATGCCTCAAGGTGTTGAAGAAGGCATTATCAAAGGTATGTATTTGCTTCAAAAAGCAAAGAAAATACAAAAATGTCATGTACAATTAATGGGATCTGGTACTATTTTGCTTGAAGTATTAAAAGCAGTGGAACTTTTAGAGAAATATCAAGTAAGCGCCGATGTTTGGAGTGTGACAAGTATTAATGAACTGAGAAAAGATGCTTTGACGGTTGCAAGAGAAAACCTCTTAAACCCTGAAAAGACCAAGAAATTGAGCTATGTAGAAACGCTCTTGAAAGATGTGCAAGGTCCAGTGATAGCAGCAACAGATTATATGAAATCTTATGTAGATGGAATTCACCCATTTATTAAGCAACGCTTTTATGCCTTGGGCACAGATGGTTTTGGACGTAGTGATACACGTAGTCGCTTGCGTAAGCATTTTGAAGTAGATAGTCATATGATTGCCTATACGGCATTGGTAGGATTATTTGAAGAGGGTAAAATTGATCAGAAGATCTTGTTGAAAGCCAGAGAAGCTTTAGAGATTGCGCCTGATAAACTTGATCCTAGATTTTTGTAAAAGCGGAGAATACATTGAGTGCTTTAGAAGATATCAAAGTTCCTAACATTGGTGATTTTCACGGTGTTGAAGTCATTGAGCTTTTAGTAAAAGTGGGTGATGTGCTTGCTGCAGAAGATCCACTCCTTACCTTGGAAACAGAAAAGGCAACGATGGATATACCTTGCCCTATGGCAGGGGTTGTCGATGCTATTTTGGTAAAGGCAGGTGATAAAGTATCGCAAGGTGATGTGATTTTGAAGCTCAAAGCGACAGCCAATGAAACCAAAATTGAGCCTCCTGCAAGCGTTAGTACTACTACAGCAGTAGAGCAACAATCACTCGAATCTACGACTACACAAGCAGAAGTATCTGTTTCTGTTAATGCTCCAGTCTCATCCAGCAGTGTTACGATAAGTTTGCCGCAAGCTGATGATTTTAAAGATGTAACGGTTATTGAAATTTTAGTAAAACCTGGTGATAAGATTGTTAAAGATCAATCCATCATTGCGTTGGAGAGTGAAAAAGCGAGCTTGGAGTTACCCAGCGAAGAAGCAGGCGTAATAGAAGAAATTTTTGTTAAAGTAGGGGATAAAGCAAACCCTGGCACAAAAATATTGAAGATGTTGGCAGAGGTAAGTGGGCCTGTTGCTACGGAGGTCGCTCAAAAGACAGCTTTAGCAGCACCTGCTGAGAAAACCTCAGTGCCTGCTACACAGATTATACCAGTGATAAATCAAGCTTCTCCTTCTATTGCATCTGTTGCATACAATGGAACAGGTGGGCATGCGGGACCTGCAACACGTAAATTAGCGCGTGTATTGGGCGTAGATTTGTCAAAGGTTTCGGGTAGTGGACACAAAGGCCGTATTACGACTCAAGACGTAGAGCAATATGTAAAAGCTTATTTGCAAAAGCAACCTGAATCTACTGGGACAGGTATTCCACCTATTCCTGCTCAAGATTTTAGCCAATTTGGAGAGATTGAGGTAAAATCATTGTCGCGGATTAAGAAGCTAACCGCTCGAAACATGTCGCGCAATTGGTTGAATATTCCTCATGTTACTCAGTTTGATGAAGCGGATATTACTGAACTAGAGAAATTTAGAAAAGGAAATAAGCAGGCAGCACAAGATAAAGGCATTAATTTAACGCCGGTTAGTTTTATCATCAAAGCGGTTGTGTCTGCGCTTAAAACTTTTCCCCAGTTTAATGCTTCGCTTTCTACAGATAGTGAAGAGTTGATATATAAAAAATATTTTAATATCGGTGTTGCTGTGGATACACCAAATGGTCTGTTAGTTCCCGTTTTAAAAGATGCGGATGCTAAAGGATTGTTTGAAATTGCCAAAGAAATAGGTGAGCTGAGTGAAAAAGCCAGGAAAGGTGAGTTAAAAGCTGCAGAAATGCAAGGCAATACTTTTACAATCACCAGCTTAGGTAATTTAGGTGGAACACAATTTACACCTATTATCAATGCACCGGATGTTGCCATTTTAGGCGTTTCGCGCCTAAGCACAAAAGCAGTATGGTTAAATGAACAATTTGTGCCAAGACAAATGTTGCCCTTAGCACTTTCTTATGACCATCGTGTTATTGATGGCGTTGAAGGTGCAAAATTTATGACACATATTTGTACGAAACTGCAAGATATACGCAAACTATTATTATAGAGTAAATGATAAATAAAAAAGAGGTGAGAATATGGCTGACGTTATCAAAGCCAAGGTAGTTGTGATTGGTAGTGGTCCTGGTGGCTATAGCGCCGCTTTTCGAGCAGCCGATTTGTTGGGTGAAGGTGTTGTGCTTGTTGAGCGCTATGAAGAGTTAGGTGGCGTATGTTTGAATGTGGGTTGTATTCCATCAAAAGCATTATTGCATACTGCAAATATTATTAATGAAACCAAAGAAATGGCTAAGCATGGGGTTGATTTTGGTGCGCCTAAAATCAATCTGGATAAGCTAAGAGATTTTAAAAATGGCGTTGTTAAAAAACTAAACGCTGGCTTAAAGCAAATGGCAAAATTACGTAAAGTAAATGTTGTGCATGGCGAAGCAAAATTTAGTGATACACACACATTGCTTGTTTCTGGCGCTAAGCAGACAACCATTGAATTTGAAAATGTGATTATTGCGGCAGGTTCTAGACCCGTTCACTTACCGTTCTTGCCAAAAGATGATCCAAGAGTATTGGATTCTACAGGCGCATTAGAATTAAAAGAAATTCCTAAAAAAATGCTTGTCGTTGGCGGTGGTATTATCGGTATGGAAATGGCCACGGTATATCATGCTTTAGGTAGCGAAATTGATGTGGTTGAATTAACCGATTTTGTATTGCCAGGTGTGGATAAAGACATTGCAACGCCATTTCATAAATTCGTTCAAAAACGATATAAAAATATTTGGTTGAGCACTAAAGTTGTGAAAGCAGAAGCGAAACAAGATGGTATTTGGGTACACTTTGAAGGCAAAGATGCACCTAAAGATCCCGTTCGCTATGACTGTGTCTTACAATCTGTGGGTCGTATTCCAAATGGTAAAATGTTAGATGCAGAAAAAGCAGGCGTACAGGTTGATGAGCGTGGTTTTATTGCAACGGATAAGCAAATGCGCACAAACGTACCACACATTTTTGCAATTGGTGATATTGTGGGGCAACCTATGTTGGCACACAAAGCTGTTCCAGAAGGTCGATTGGCTGCGGAAGTGATTGCTGGCAAGAAACATTTCTTTGACGCAAAATGTATTCCAAGTGTTGCTTATACCGATCCTGAAGTGGCATGGGTAGGGCTGACAGAAGCTGAAGCCAAAGCGCAAAATATTGATTACGATAAAGGTGTTTATCCTTGGGCAGCGAGCGGTCGTGCGATTGGTTTAGGCAGAGAAGAGGGCTTAACCAAAGTAATTTTCTGTAATAAAACACATCGTGTCTTGGGGGCTGCGGTTGTTGGCGTACATGCTGGCGACTTAATCTCTGAAATGGCATTAGCGATTGAAATGGGATGTGAGGCAGAAGATCTAGCGTTGACCATCCATCCTCACCCAACCTTATCAGAAACCCTGATGCAAGCAGCAGAAGTGTATGAAGGGACTGTGACAGATTTGCCTAACAAGAAGAAATAAACTCACGTGCTGTCTGAGACATCCCCTCAAATTTCTAGTAGATTGTCATCCCAGAATTTTGCGAAGCAAAATATCTGGGATCCACAGGTGCTTTGCGCCTGGTAGCCCAAAGGGCTACTGGATACCAGCCTTCGCTGGTATGACATGTTATCTGATTTTTTCAGTATAAAAATTTTTCTGGGATGCCTCAGAGGCGCTGTGTGCTCTGTCTTGTCCGACGTATCCAATTCATTTTTGACATTCTTATCAGGCATTCCATAACAATCAAGGAAGCTATTAGTCCAAGTATTGACTCAAGTGTTAAATATCTTGTGATCATCGTTACTTTTAAAAGTAACACACCTGTTATCAATAATAAGAGTATGAATAATCTTCGATTGGGTTGTAACAAAGGTATGCTGATAATATATAAAAACATGCCCTGTAGTGCATATTTATAGAAGATATAGCTCTCAAATAGTGACCAATGATGGACTACTTCTCGTATTGGTTTTATGGCAGATTTAAGATGAGATGGATGCAAGGTTGGTACATAGGGGTAGAGATGGTAAAGCACCCCAATAATCATAAATGCAAAGGCAAAGGCTTGTAAAAGACGAGATGGATAATCGATTTTTACAGTCAAGCGGAATTGGCTTTCCCAAAAACTAAAAGTAGCAATAAAAATGAATCCAATTAAAGAACCAATAAGCCCACTACTTGCATTTAAGGCAATGTCTAATAAAGAGCTTACGCGAATAGGATTGTAGATTTGCACTATTTCCATACAAGTACATAGCAGCAGTGCAAATAAAAAACTGGCAAGCATGCATCTTAGTGCAGATTTGTTTTCAAGATGATAAATGAGTGTAATTAAAAAACCTAGAGGTATATATAGTAATAAATTTTGTACAATATCGAAGAGGAAAACGCGGTGTTGCCATCCGTAAAGCAGTGCGTAGGGAAAGGGCTTTTGTGGTGCTTGCCAATCTTCCAGGGGAATGATGGATACAAAAATAATGAAGGCTGTATACATAAATACGCCAGTCACAAATAGTTGTTTGGCCAACTTTTTTGTGTGTTGCGATCGATGACAAAGATTGGAGAAGGCATTAGAAAGTTGCATACCCCAAGTATATGCAATTGTAGGGCGTCTTGCTTTAGTTGATTTGCTTGTATAGTCTTCGCATATGAGTTTTACCCGCAATGGGTACAATGACGGAGGTGTTGTCTTCGCTATCTTGCATATGGGAACGAAGGTTGCTTGAGGCTCGACGTCTATCCGAAAGCTTATTTGCTGTGACTATATCGAGGCTAGTTTGATGCTGTCATTTTCCCTATAATAGATTTTCTTAGAAGTTTGCTTTCTCCCTCATTTGGGAATTCAATTCTTGGCCTGAATTAATTTTATTTAAAAGTGAGAGTTATGGATTTAATTACAGTCAGCGCTTTTAGTTTGTATTTGCTTGTTGTTGTTGCAATAGCGCTGGTAGCGTATCAACGAACTCAGAATTTAGGTGACTTTGTTTTAGGGGGAAGACAATTAGGTGGTCCGGTTGCAGCGCTGAGCGCAGGTGCTTCTGATATGAGCGCTTGGCTGCTCTTAGGCTTGCCTGGCGCGGTGTATACTTTTGGCTTAAATCAGATATGGCTGCCTATTGGACTTACAGTGGGCGCTTATATTAGTTGGCGTATCATCGCAAAGCCATTAAGAGTTTATTCTCAATTTGCAAATGACTCTTTGACACTCCCTGCTTTTTTAGACAATCGTTTCTTGGATAATAGTGGTATTATTCGATGTCTCTTAGCCTTGGTTACTCTTTTCTTTTTTGCTTTTTATACCGCATCAGGTCTAGTCGGTGGGGCTGTTTTATTACAACGCTTTAATATTTCCTATACCGAAGCACTATGGCTTGGAACGGCTATCATTGTTGCTTATACCTTTATTGGTGGTTTTTTAGCAGTAAGCTGGACAGATTTCTTTCAAGGCTCATTCATGTTTATATGCTTGCTACTAGTGCCCTTCATTGCAGTAGCTGAACTGGGTGGCTGGTCGCAAATGGCACAAACGATTCAGAATACAACGCCTGAAAAATTGAAACCATTTCAAGGTTTTAATGCTTTGCTCTTTTTTAATTTGATGGCATGGGGCTTAGGCTATTTTGGTCAACCTCATATTTTAGTTCGATTTATGGCAGTGAAAACGCTCAAAGACATAACAATTGCGAGACGTATTTGCGTTGGTTGGATGAGTTTTTCAATGATGGGAGCGGTATTAATTGGTATTGTTGGAGTAAGTTACTTCTATCAAAAAGAATTACATCCTGAGTCTATTTTTATTTTATTTTCTCAATCACTCTTTTCACCTTGGTTAGCAGGTATTTTATTTGCAGCTATTTTGTCTTCTATCATGTGTGCCATTGATTCACAGATGTTGGCATCTTCTAGTGCATTAACAGAAGATATTTATCATAAATGGATTCATAGAAATGCAAAACCTAAACATCTCATGTGGATTGGTCGGTTTGCAATTATAGTTATCGCTGCGGTTGCTGTTTATTTAGCAAGAGATCCAGAAAGCCGTGTTATTCACTTAGTTGCCTTTGCGTGGGCAGGATTGGGAAGTGCTTTTGGCCCAGCTGTTATTGGTGCTTTATATTGGCGCAGAATGACTGCAAAAGGCGCAATGGCGGGTATTGTGGTAGGCGCATTCGCCGTGATTATTTGGCATTTGAAGATAGGCGGTATTTTTGATTTGTATGAAATCATACCAGGCTTTTTTCTGGGTACATTAGCCATGATTATTGGTAGCTTGCTTGATGTACCGCCAGCAAAAGAAATCACGGATCAATTTGATGAGGTCAAGGCTTTTATCAAAGCATCTCAAAAGTAGTAAGGATTTATCATGTCTAATTCTGAATTTGAAATCATTGCAAACCTTGAACAAACGAAACGTTTAGATCAACTTTATCGCCAAGATGAAGAGCAGTTGGTAAATGAGCTTTTAGAAAAAGCTGCCATTAATAATATGGATATGCGTTCCATCCAAGAAGAAGCGATTCAGCTTGTAACAGAATTGCGCAAGCAAAGAACCACAAAGGGTGGTTTAGATGCTTTTATGTTTCAATATGATTTATCCAGCGAAGAAGGCATTGCTTTGATGTGTTTGGCAGAAGCATTATTGCGTATACCTGATAAAGAAAATATTGATAAATTAATTCGAGATAAATTAGTTTCTGCTAATTGGGGTGCGCATTTAGGTAAGAGTCATTCTTTATTTGTGAATGCAGCCACTTGGGCGTTGATGTTAACAGGTAAGATGATTGCTCAGCCACATCATGAATCTTTTACTGATCATGGTAAAGGACTGACGAGTGCATTGAAAAAACTAGCAACAAAAGGTGGTGAGCCTATTGTGCGTCAAGCAATTAGTCAGGCCATGAAAATATTAGGCAAGCAATTTGTCATGGGGCGTAGTATTCAAGAAGCATTGAAAAGAGCACGCGATAAAGAAGCAATGGGCTATCGATATTCCTATGATATGTTGGGTGAGGCTGCATTTACAGCGGATGATGCAAAACGTTATTTGGATGCCTATGTGTGTGCAATAGAAGCTATTGGTGAAGAAAGCGCAGGAAAAGGCCCCTTTGTTGGCCCTGGCATATCGATTAAATTGTCTGCCTTGCATCCTCGCTATGAACTCTCTAAAACCAAGCGCGTTGAAACAGAACTTTTAGCCAGTATGAATAAACTTATTCTACTTGCAAAAGAGAAAAATATTGGCCTTACCATTGATGCAGAAGAATCTTATCGATTAATGCCTTCTTTGAGGTTGCTAGAAAAAATATTAGCCTCAGGCATTGCGAAAGGATGGGATGGCCTAGGATTGGCCGTACAGGCTTATCAAAAACGTGCTTTGGCAGTGATTGATCATCTTAAATTTTTAAGTGATAAATATGATCAAAAATTGTGTGTGCGCTTAGTCAAAGGGGCGTATTGGGACACAGAGATTAAATTAACACAAGTTCAAGGTTTAGAAGATTATCCAGTATTTACCCGTAAAGTGACGACAGATGTGAATTACATCGCTTGTGTTAAAAAGCTATGCGAATATAAAGATTCTTTCTTTTTGCAATTTGCAACGCATAATGCACTTACTGTATCCATTGTAAAGCATTTATGTAAGCAACATCATGTGGAGCATTATGAATATCAATGCTTACATGGTATGGGCGATCCTCTGTATGATCAAATTGTAAGTCAAAAACCTTGTAGAGTTTATGCCCCTGTCGGTAGTCATGAAGATTTACTGGCCTATTTGGTCCGTCGATTATTAGAAAATGGTGCTAACTCTTCTTTTGTAAACCGTATTGCAAATGATGAGTTGCCTTTAGAATCGATTATTCAAAGCCCAATGGAAAAGCTGAAGAGCTATAGCAGCAAGCGACATCCGAATATTCCTTTACCTAAAAATTTATTTGGTGAGCAGCGTTTAAATTCAAAGGGCTTGGATTTAGCGCAACCGAAAGCGTTTTATCCTGTTTTAAAAGAAATTGAATTGCTTGCCAACAAGATGCATTTTGCACAGCCTACTTTTTTAGAATCAAAAAATCCAAGCGCTGTTAAATGCTATTCTCCTATAGATGCACGGCATTGTTTAGGAGAGATTGTGCAAGCAACACCTGAGAGTATTGGCTTGGCTGTAGATAAGGCAGATGAAGCATATCAAAAGTGGCGCTTTAGTGATGCCGCTACACGCAGTCATTTACTCAATCAAACAGCTGATTTGTTGGAAAATAATAGAACTGAATTATTAGCACTCTTAATGTATGAAGGCGGAAAAATTTTAGATGATGCTGTAAGTGAGTTAAGAGAAGCGGTTGATTTTTGTCGTTATTATGCACAAGAGGCACTTAAACATCACCAGGCTACCACTTTAAGAGGTCCTACAGGCGAGTTAAATCAACTCAGCTTGCATGGGCGTGGCATTATTGCTTGTATCAGTCCATGGAATTTTCCTTTAGCAATCTTTATAGGGCAGGTAACAGCTGCACTTGCCAGCGGAAATTGCGTAATTGCAAAACCTGCTGCTCAGACAACATTAATCGCACAGCGTGCAATTGATTTTCTGCACCAGGCAGGATTTGCGAAGGCTGTTGTTCAATTGTTGCCAACATCAGGACATCTGGTGAGCGAGCATTTATTAAAAGATATACGTGTTCGAGGCGTGTTGTTCACAGGTTCAACAGAAACAGCAAGAAATATAAATCAATTGCTTGCAAATAGACCTGGGCCAATTGTGCCCTTTGTTGCAGAAACGGGTGGACAAAATGCAATGATTGTTGATTCATCTGCATTGGCAGAGCAAGTAGTGAGCGATGTCATTACTTCTGCTTTTAAAAGCGCAGGTCAACGTTGTTCTGCACTACGTGTATTGTTTGTACAAGAAGACATTGCCGATAAGATTATTACGATGTTAAAAGGTGCCGTATTGCCTCATAGCAAAACCTAACCCAAGGGGTCGTTCGTTGCCTCATAACTAAAGTAACCGAGAACATTTAATTCAAAGACTTTTATTTTGTTAAAAGCAGATAAAAAACAAACAGTAAGCTCGAGGCCGTTGCTGAATAGATATGCAATATTCATCTTTCTTCTCCTTAGAGTCGTTGCCTCACATTTGAACTAACTTTTATGTGCTTAAATATTTCAACCAATTTTGTTTCTATTATTTTCTTAAGTGTAAACGGATTAAGGGTTGCATGAATAGCCTGTAGTTTTTCTTTTGTGGTATCTGCAACAGAATCTGACTCTAATACCCGCTCATAAGGCGTTTTTGCAGGTTCATATTGTTTCTTGTATTTAGCGCCAATACGCTCTTTGCTTTTTAGCTTCATCGATGGCATGAAGTGATTTTGAAGCAGGCTCCATTCGTTTCGGTATAAATCATTCATCAAAACAACCGTTTTCTTTTTGTCTAGCCTGTCATACCCAAATAGGTTTCGCACATGCGTCCAATTTTTCTGTTCTACATGAGCATTATCATTCTTTTTATAGGGGCGTGAACGTGTAAACTGAACAGGCTTTTCTCTTTTAGTAAAATAATCATGTAATGCATGATTAATAAACTCACCGCCGTTATCACAATCAAACCCTAAAACCTCAAAGGGTAAAACCTTTTCTATATCACTGATACGTTCATAAACAAGGCCACCTTCTTTATTCCACATGGCTCGATTTTCTGTCCAACCTGTAAAAATATCTGTAACGGTTAGACTCCAAGCAAAACGACCAGCAACACTATCGCCACAGTGCGCAACAGTGTCTGCTTCCACATAACCTGGCCGTGTTATATCCCAATGACTAAATTGTATTTGTATATGAGATTTTAATAATGAGCCAGGTTTGGTTGCACAGCGTCCTTTAAGTTTGTTTGTCGCTCGTATAGGCTTTAGTAAGCGATCGATAGTAGCAGGGCTAATTGATAATAGCCGGTGCCTTATTTCAGGTGCTAGAGAGCCATAGGTTGACTCATAGCTTGGCAGCCAGAGTTTAATGATGGGTTTTAGCCTTTTGCCACAGGGTTGGTCGGCGGTAAACCAAATCTGCTTTAATGGCTCTAAGAGGGCGGGTTTATCATACACTGGTTTTAATCCCGCTCTCTTTTTTTCCTTAACTGGTTTCTTCTTTAGTAGCTGAATCGCATATTTTCTATTGTATCCACATACAGCACAAAACTCATTGAGTATTGCACTCTTTTTTGACCTATCAGCATTCACGTATCGCAACAAAATCGCTTGAAGATAGCTCTTTTTTTCTTGATACCCCATATGTGTAACCTCCTGTTCCCTGGTTACTTTTAATATGAGGCAACGAAGCCTACTTTGCGTTCATAGAGTTAGATTTAATTTGAGGCAATTCGGGTGCCACACAAGAGCTTGTGGTGGGCAATCCTGTGGATTTTACAACGGATATTGGGCCTGTTATTAGCAGTTCTGCAAAAGATGAATTGTTAGTACATGCGATGAAGATGGACAAGCTTGGTAAAAAAATATGTGAAGCTAAACTTTCTGATGGGCAGGTTGGTTGCTACTTTGCGCCTCGTGCTTATGAAATCAAAAGTATGGATGTATTAGAGAATGAAGTATTTGGACCCGTGTTGCACGTCATTCGTTTTAAAGGTCGAGACCTAGATAAAGTCATCCACTCAATCAATAAAACTGGGTTTGGTTTAACGCTTGGCATTCATAGTCGTATTGATGAAACAATTGATTATATTATTGCACGCGTTAATGTTGGCAATATTTATGTAAATCGCAATATGATTGGTGCCGTTGTCGGTGTTCAACCTTTTGGTGGTGAAGGCTTGTCTGGAACAGGCCCTAAAGCAGGGGGACCTCATTATTTGATTCGTTTATCAACAGAACGCACTTTATCTGTGAACACAACTGCGTCAGGTGGTAATGCTTCTTTAATGTCTTTGTGCGATAACGATTCATAGGGGGGGGGCCCATGCCCTTCTCCTCCAGGCACCTCCAGCACACCTCCAGGACAGCCACATTAAGTTGTTAAGTTGCTTTACCCAAAATTTTTGAGCTAGAATTCCTTTCAGTAATAGGGATATTTTTTAAGTTATGACTTTAGCTCGCTCAGAACAAATTGATTTAAATGCAACACCGTATTATCACGTCATGAACCGATGTGTGCGTCGCAGCTTTTTGTGCGGTTTTGATAAACTAACACAGAAAGATTATTCGCATCGTAAAGCATGGATTGTCGATCGATTAAAATATCTAGCAGATATCTTTGCTATCAAAATCTGTGCCTATGCCATCATGAGCAATCATTATCATGTGGTTTTATATGTAGAAGATAAAGTGGCTGAGAATTGGTCAGAAGCAGAAATCATCCGTCGTTGGGCAGCTATTTTCCCCAAAGATGCCGAAGAAAATAAGCATTTAAAGCAAAAAATTCAACTTTGGAAAGAGCGACTCACCAGCATCAGCTGGTTTATGCGTTGCTTAAATGAACGAATCGCACGCGATGTAAACGAAGAAGATGATACCGCTGGGCGATTTTGGGAAGGCCGCTTTAAGTCCCAAGCTCTATTAGATGAAGGTGCGTTGTTGAGCGCAATGGTTTATGTTGATTTAAATCCAGTCAGAGCTGGGATTACCACGACCCCAGAAGAATCGGAATTTACCTCTATTTATGAACGTATTCAGCATATTTCTAAGCAATTAAAAATCAATAAGCCAAAATCCATTAAACAGCTTAAGCGCGAAAAAGCTGATATATATAATAATCTTGCACAACCCAAATCCTTAGTGCCTTTTGCAAACATTGCAATGAATCATTCACATGCCATTGATTTTAAACTGGTTGATTATTTAGAGCTTGTGGACTATACAGGCAGAGTGATTCGAGATGATAAAGAAGCTGGTTCTATTCCAGAACATCTAGCGCCCATTTTAAGCAGATTGCAATTCGACCCCATGAATTGGATTTCATTAGTCAAAAATTTAAGTAAAAGCTTTTCTCATGCTGTGGGAAGTGAAATTTTACTACTTAATTTTGGCAAAGAGAGAAAGAAAGCTTTAAAAGGCATCACTCAAGCAAAGAAATTATACAATAATCCTCAAGCGATAGCTTAATTTATTCTTCACTTTATACAATCACTCAATTTTCAATAGAAAAAACAGATTATTTTACCTTTTTTGAAACTTAATTAATTTGTATATCAGAATTGTATGATTATTTTGATAGATATGAATAATAATTTATTGCTAAAAATATAGATGGCTGTCCTATATATAATACAATACAGCATATAATTAAATTGGATGTCCTGTTTTAAATTCCTTTATTAATCGGATTTTTTGATATAAACCCATAAATGTTGATTATTTTTTTCATGACTTGAGGTTCTATATTCATAGCTGGCTGCATCCATTTTGTCTAATCGATTTCCGCCAATGTACACCCATTCGTTTAAGGGAATCATCATTTTGCTGTTAATTTGATATTGACTATAGGCTTTGTCATTCATTTGATTGGGCTGTTCAAGTGTTGTATTAACACTTAAAATTTCTAAAATAACTTTATCTGATCCTGGTGTATAAATAGGGCGGACATGTAATCCACTGTTGAGTTGGTGATACTCATAGGATTGAGCATTGGCACCACGATTTGCTTGAAAATTCCCTTGTGCAACGGTTGAAGAACTGGAATTGCTGTTGGCATTTTTAAGTGTAAAATTAGCGCCTGGCGTGGCGGGGATATTAATAGGCAAATCAGTTGTTATTGGATTCTCTATGCTTAAAAGGGTGCCATCATTTTCTCCCTCTGTAGCAGTGCTTGGTGTAGGAATAATAATCTTGGTTCCTAATTCGGCAGGTAAAGTGAGTTCTTGGCCTGTGCTGGTTGACGTTGCATTTTGGTTTAAGTTGCGTTGTGCTTGGCTGCGGTCTTGATAGGCATATTGATGGTTTAATAAAGGTAAAGTAACATTTGTTTTAACAAAAGCAACCTCACCACTTTGTACTAAAATCTCATCGGTTTTACGCTCTGTTTCTCGAGAAGTTGAGCGTATGTATCGTGTGCCTTTATCTAGACTGCCAGCCCTTAAATCTGTTTGGTTGTTTTCATCAATACCAGCAACATTAGAAGGTGCTGTATTACCATGGTAAAGTGTAATGCGCAATTGTACAGGCATCACATCTAATTCTGCCACAATGGCTTTTATGGATGCATAGGTCTCTGGATCAGTTTTCAGTAATATTTTATTTTCAAATTGCTTGAGTGTTGTGTCTTTAGGAAGAAGGGGAGCAATGGCATTTACAATGTCATTACTGCTACGATACTTTATGTCTATTAAGTAAATCTGATTATCAGCAAATGCAGCAAAGGGGATAAAAATAGCTAAGAATACCCAAGTAATCACAAAGCGAAAGGATTGTGATGGCTGATTAAATGAGCAGTTTTTCATGACATTTTCTTAAGTAATAAAGAGATATATTATTAAGAACTATAGTATGAATACTCTGCAATTGTAGGGAGGTGCAGTATCTCCCTACAATTAAGAAGCTGTTATTTAATCTTTACGAAATTTCATTAGCGTAGAACAAAGCCCCACATAGTCATGAGGGCTTAAGTGTTTGAGTCTATTTTTAACATCAAAAGGTAATTTTAAAGTATCAATAAAATCACTTAATGTGTTTTTCGTAATTTCCTTACCGCGGGTAAAGGCTTTTAGTTGTTCATAAGCATCGGTTACTTGGTATTTTCTTAACACAGTCTGAATGGCTTCACCCAAGACTTCCCAATGACTATTGAGATCTTCTTTTATTTTCGTTTCGTTGACTTCTAATTTTCTCAGCCCTTTGATGAGAGATTGCATCGCTAAATAATGATACCCGATGGCTACCCCAATATTTCTTAATACGGTTGAATCTGTTAAATCACGTTGCCATCTTGAAATGGGTAGTTTTTCAGCCATGTGCGCAAGTAAAGCATTGCAAATACCTAAATTACCTTCCGCATTTTCAAAATCGATAGGGTTTACTTTATGTGGCATGGTTGAAGAGCCAACTTCTTTACCAATCATTTTTTGCTTGAAATAATCAATCGAAACGTAGCTCCAGATATCTCTCGCAAAATCTATGAAGATTGTATTAATGCGTATTAAAGTATGGAAATATTCTGCTTGATAATCATGTGGTTCAATTTGAGTTGTGAGTGGATTCCAAGTTAGACCAAAAGATTCTACAAATGTTTGTGAAAGTTTTATCCAGTCGACTTGTGGACATGCAACTGCATGTGCATTGAAATTTCCAACTGCGCCATTTATCTTTCCTAAGATTTCAATATGCTCTAGTTGCTTCATTTGTCTTTTAAGGCGATAGTCAACATTGGCAAATTCTTTGCCGAGCGTTGTAGGGGATGCAGTTTGCCCATGTGTGCGAGACAGCATGGCGCAGCTTTTGTAATTTTCTGAAAAGACGCCAATCATTTCGCGTATCGTTTTTAAAGTGGGCATTAATACTTGATTGCGGATATCTTTTAACATTAATGCATAAGATAAGTTATTAATATCTTCTGATGTGCAGGCAAAATGAATCAGTTCAAGATAAGGTGCAAATTCAGGATAGAGGGATAATGCCTCTTTTAAAAAATACTCTACTGATTTCACATCATGATTTGTTTCACATTCAATGGCTTTGATACGTTGACAAGATTCAAGATTAAAGTTTTCATAAATGGTTAATAGCTTTGATTTCATTTTGTCTGTGAGTGGTGGAAGCTCAGAAATTCCTTTTTGATCGGTGATAGCAATCAACCATTTTATCTCAACAAGCAATCTGTATTGATTTAATGCATATTCACTTGCATAGTTTGATAGTTCAGAACATTTTTCACTATAACGACCATCTAAAGGTGATAAAGCTAATAGAGTAGAAAGCGTGCTCATTTTGTCTCCGATATTAATACCAAATGCCACCAGGGCATTGTGTTGATTCTATAATTCCACCACCTAAACAAATGTTACCATCATAAAATACGATGGATTGGCCGGGTGTAACAGCCCATTGATTTTCGCAAAAATAAATACGCGCTTTGCCTGACGCGTCAATTTCAACTTCACATTCTGCTTCTTGATGACGATAGCGTACTTTTGCTTTTGTTTTAAAATGTGTTGCAGGAGGTGTGCCTTTAATCCAAGTTAATTGTTGCGCTACTAATTCTTGGGTCAATAACCATGGATGTTCATGACCTTGAGCTGCAATCAGTACATTTTGTTTGAGATCTTTGGCTGCGACGTACCAAGGTTGCTCATTCGATTCTTTTAGACCACCAATTTTTAAGCCTTGGCGTTGGCCTAAGGTGTAATACATCAAGCCATCGTGTTTGCCAATAATTTTCCCTTCGGGTGTTTTGATGTCGCCTGGTTGAGCCGCTAAAAATTCTTTTAAAAATTCTTTGAATTTTCGTTCACCAATAAAGCAAATGCCAGTGCTGTCCTTTTTGCTATGTGTCGTTAATTTTAAATCTTTGGCAATGGCACGAACTTGGGGTTTTTCTAAGTGTCCCACTGGAAATAGGCTGTTGTTTAATTGATATTGATTGAGTGCATGCAAAAAGTAGCTTTGATCTTTATTCAGATCGTGACCTTTATACAAAACGGCAAAATCGTCTTCTTGAAAGCATTGCACATAATGGCCAGTAGCAATTTTATCTGCGCCAATTTTTTGTGCATATTCTAAAAAGGCTTTGAATTTAATTTCTTTATTGCAGAGGATATCTGGGTTAGGGGTACGTCCAGATTTATATTCATCTAAAAAGTAACTAAATACACGTTCCCAGTATTCTTGCGCAAAGTTAATGGTATGTAAGGGGATCTCAAGTATGTCGCATACCTGTTTAACGTCACGAAGATCATCTGCATAGCTACAGTATTCGCTATCATTGTCTTCGTCCCAATTTTTCATAAAGAGTGCTTCTACGTGGTAGCCTTGCTGTTTTAGCAGCCACGCAGTGACCGAAGAGTCTACGCCACCAGAAAGGCCTACAATTACGGTTTGTTCTTTTATGTTTGTTGATAAACTCACTTTGGGTACGCTTTATAACTTCTATTTAAGACGGCTACCTATTCTAACACAGCAAAATTTATTTTTCGTCTGAGTTGCTTTTCGTTACACTAATGCTCACTTCTGATAAAAATAGGGATAGATAATGACTTATCAAAAAATTGTTGTGCCCAAAGATGGCCAAAAAATTCAAATCAATTCAAATCAGACCTTAAATATTCCCAATAACCCCATTATTCCCTTTATAGAAGGAGATGGTACAGGCGTGGATATAACGCCGGTTATGAAGAAAGTTGTAGATGCTGCAGTGAGCAAAGTTTACAAGGGTGAAAGAAGTATTGCGTGGATGGAAATTTATGCGGGAGAGAAGGCCACGCAGGTCTATGGTGGTGATCAATGGCTGCCGGATGAAACCTTAAAGGCGATGGAAGAATTTCCAATTTCTATCAAAGGTCCTCTGACAACCCCTGTGAGTGGTGGAATTCGCTCTTTGAATGTAGCCATTCGCCAGAAATTAGACCTCTATGTGTGCTTACGTCCTGTGCGATACTTCGATGGCACACCTTCTCCTGTTAAAGAGCCTGAAAATACGGACATGGTTATTTTTAGAGAGAACTCGGAAGATATTTATGCAGGGATTGAATGGCTAGCAGATTCTGAAGGGGCAAAAACCTTAATTGCTTTTTTAAGAGATAAGTTGGATGTCACTAAAATTCGCTTCCCAGAGCATTGTGGTATTGGTATCAAGCCGGTTTCCAAGCAGGGCACACAGCGTTTGGTAAGACGTGCCATTCAGTATGCTATCGACAATAACAGAAGCTCCGTGACCTTGGTGCACAAAGGTAACATTATGAAGTTTACCGAAGGTGCGTTTAAAGATTGGGGTTATGAGGTCGCGTGTAATGAATTTGGTGCAAAGCCAATTGATGGTGGGCCATGGCAAAGTTTTGAGCATCCCAAGACCAAAGCGCAAATTGTTGTTAAAGATGTGATTGCAGACGCATTTTTACAGCAAATTCTATTAAGACCCAAAGATTACAGCGTGATAGCAACCTTGAATTTAAATGGGGACTATATCTCTGATGCTTTGGCTGCCCAAGTTGGGGGAATTGGTATTGCACCAGGGGCTAACATTGGTGACCATATTGCTGTTTTTGAAGCGACGCATGGTACTGCGCCTAAATATGCTGGGCAAGATAAAGTGAATCCAGGATCTTTAATCTTGTCCGCAGAAATGATGTTGCGTCACATGGGGTGGGTTGAAGCGGCAGATGCCATTATTAAGGGCATGAGCCAGGCTATTACTGCTAAAAAAGTAACCTATGATTTTGCGCGATTAATGCAAGGTGCGACAGAAGTAAGTTGCTCTCAATTCGGAGATTGCATTATTAAGCATATGTAATAGTAATAAATGAAGATGGGGGTGCAACAGCGCCCTCTCTTATCACTTTTCTTAAAGTATTTTGCCCTGTTTAAAGGGCTAAAGCTCACTCTAAATTAAGAGCGTTGAAAAGCATTTAACACACTCTTTCGGAGCCTTTAAAACGAGTAGGTAGGGGCTAAATGAAGGAGTGTGTTTTGATAAAAGTCGACTTTAGGCTTCTTCTCTTTCACGCTGGAAATGAGCTTGTTTCTCGCTTATTTGTGTGTCACTGGTTTCGTCTGCTCTTATATTGGTTGCATGCAAACCTTTAGGGCCTTCATTGACTTCAAATTGCACAGGCTGCCCAGCTTTTAGACTTTTATAGCCGTCCATGACAATAGATGAGAAATGTGCAAATACGTCATGACCGGTACCATCAGCACTGATGAATCCATAACCTTTTGCGCTGTTAAACCACTTTACTATCCCAGTCGCCATATCAAAGTCCTTTTAGTCAAATACGTTAATACAAAATACATCATAAATTATACGCAATAATTATTTCTGAAGATATAACTGTTGTACATAAACGCATATTCAGTCAAGCACTTCAAAACAACTTCAAATTGTTTGTCAGCTGTCCAAAAATACTTTTCTATGCGAGAATGGTCTTAAGATATTTTTTAAAACACAGGCGGGGATGCCAATTATTGGCTAACATCAGATTATGAGCAATGAAATTAGCCGGGTAAAATCACCAGCAGTCATTCAGCAAAAGGCTGCCGAGAAGCTAAAACTACCTAAACGGTTTAAAGTTTTATTGCTAAATGATGATTATACACCCATGGATTTTGTAATCATTGTTTTACAAAAATATTTTTTTAAGGAGTATTCCCAAGCAGTGAAGATAATGTTGGACGTACATCAGAAGGGCAGAGCCATTTGTGGTGTTTATACGCGAGACATTGCGGAGACAAAAGTAGCATTAGTAAATGATTTTGCAAAGCAACATGAGCATCCGTTACTTTGTAAAATGGAAGAAAGCGATATTAACTAAAACTTTAAAGATATAAGCTGGGAGGCAGAGATGTTGAGCAAAGAGCTTGAGATGACGCTCAACTTAGCATTCAAGGATGCCAGGGACAAGCGTCACGAATTTATGACAGTAGAGCATTTGTTGTTGGCTCTGATTGATAATTCAGCTGCCTCTTTAGTCTTGAGGTCATGTGGAGCAAATGTAGATCGGCTGCGTCGTGATCTACAAACCTTTGTGGATGAAACCACGCCCCTGATTCCAACAGGTGAAACGCATCGTGAGACTCAACCCACTTTAGGCTTTCAAAGGGTTTTACAACGCGCTGTTTTTCATGTTCAATCAGCAGGTAAGGAAGAAGTAACCGGAGCAAATGTTTTGGCTGCTATCTTCAGTGAACAAGAAAGTCAGGCAGTCTATTTCTTGAAGCAGGAAAATATTGCGCGCTTAGATGTTGTGAATTACATATCACATGGAATATCTAAAGTAGAAGAGACTAGGCAAATGGAAGAGCCAGACTTAGAACAACCCATTGATCACGAAACTGCTGCGGACTTACCCAATAAGAGCCCACTTGAAAGTTTTGCAGTCAACTTAAATCAAATGGCAAGATTAGGTAAAATAGATCCACTGATCGGCCGTGAAAGTGAGATTGAAAGAACCGTTCAGATCTTATGTCGTCGTAGGAAAAACAATCCTCTTTTTGTAGGTGAAGCTGGTGTTGGTAAGACAGCGATTGCTGAAGGTTTGGCTAAAGCAATTGTTGATAATAATGTCCCTCAAGCACTAAAGCATTGTACTGTTTATTCTTTAGATTTAGGTTCATTACTTGCGGGCACAAAGTATCGCGGTGATTTTGAAAAACGACTTAAAGCATTGTTGCAACATTTGAAACGTGATTCAGGTGCTGTGCTTTTTATTGATGAAATCCATACCATTATTGGGGCTGGTGCAGCATCGGGTGGTGTCATGGATGCATCAAATCTCATTAAACCCATGCTTGCTAATGGAGAGTTACGTTGTATTGGCTCCACAACCTATCAAGAATACCGTGGTATTTTTGAGAAAGATCATGCTTTAGCAAGACGTTTCCAAAAAATTGATGTAAAAGAGCCTTCTGTTGATGAGACCATTCGTATTTTGAAAGGGATTAAATCTCATTTTGAAACACATCATAATATTCGATATACCTATCCAGCGCTTAAAGCGGCCGCAGAGCTGTCTGCACGCTATATTCGCGATAGATTTTTACCGGATAAAGCCATTGATGTGGTAGATGAAGCAGGAGCATTCCAACGCATGCTGCCTGAGTCTCGACGTAAGAAGATTATTGGCGTGAAAGAAATCGAACAGATTGTCGCTAAAATGGCTCGCATTCCTTCTAAAACGGTTTCTTCTTCAGACAAAACGGTTTTAGAGGAATTAGGACGGGAACTCAAAGGCAAAGTATTTGGCCAGGATAAAGCCATTGAGGCTTTAACAGATGCAGTGAAAATGGCACGCTCTGGTTTGAGTGATCCAGAAAAGCCACAAGGTTGCTTCCTTTTTGCAGGTCCTACAGGTGTGGGTAAGACAGAGGTCTGCAAACAACTGGCACTGTCACTGGGTGTTGAATTGATTCGATTTGATATGTCTGAATATATGGAAAGCCATACGGTTTCTAGATTGATTGGTGCGCCTCCTGGATATGTTGGGTATGATACAGGTGGTTTATTAACAGAAGCGGTGACGAAGAACCCACATTCCGTTGTATTGTTGGATGAAATTGAAAAAGCACATCCTGATGTATTCAATTTGCTTCTACAAGTGATGGATCATGGTTCATTGACAGACACCAACGGTCGTAAAGCAGACTTCAGGCATGTTACTTTGATTATGACCACAAATGCGGGTGCGGAAGTAATGACGAGAGCCTCCATTGGGTTTGCAGATCAAGATCATTCTTCTGATGGTATGTCTGCAATCAATAGGATGTTTACACCGGAGTTTCGTAATCGATTAGATGCTGTTATTCAGTTTACATCTTTAGATCAAGAAGTTATTCATAAAGTTGTTGATAAGTTTATTTTGGAATTGAAAGATAGGCTTCTTGAGAAACAAGTTGATATTGACGTAGATGCTAAAGCCAGAGAATGGCTTGCTTTGAAAGGCTATGACAGAAAAATGGGCGCGCGCCCCATGGCTAGACTTATCAAAGAACGTTTGAAAAAGCCTCTCGCAGATGAGCTTCTCTTTGGGCGGCTTGTAATGGGAGGGCATGTATCTGTGACCGTTGAGCAAGATGATATTCGTCTCAAGGTTGAGGAGTTACAAGCACATCTATAAATTTTCCAGCTATTGATACGGATGCAGTTGAAAAAATCCCAAACATGAAAATGTCTGGGATTTTTTTTGTATCTACTCATTTTACATCACGCCAAGTTCGCCTGAATTTATTTAATTGCTATTTTTCTAAAAAGAACCGTTTATCTCTAAAGCAAAGGCTTCTGTCAATGGAGAGTTGAGGTATTTACTTGTGTGACTTAAAGTAATGCAACGAATTTATTTGTGGAAGCACTGGATAATGTTTGGAAATTTAATAACAAATGTTTTAACGCAAGTTGTAAACAATGCTTGGAACATTGCTGCGACAGTTAGTTTGTATAGAATGTACGAACATGCAAGAAATAACCAGTTAACATGGCGAAATACAATAAAAGGTATAATTGCAGCCATTGTGAATTTTGGTTTTTTTTATTGTAGCCCAACCATTGCGCGTAAAATTGCTGAATTGGGGTTTCCACTTATCTATGGTAATGAGCCTTCTTGGTCAGATATTATGTGGTCACCACTGGTTTCGGCAGAGTATTATCATAATGAAACACGCGTTATAGAATATGCGATCGAATATGGTCCTTTGGTGATATTGCCATTTGGACAAAAAATCTCTATTGAGATTGTTGATTTGTTCGAAAAAATCGGAATAAAAATGATGGATATCGGAATGGATATTGGGACCCATATGCTTGAAGATCATCCTAATATTACCTTTAGCCCACTAGCCATACTTTCAAATGCTGCACACAGTGTGGGTGATTATTTAAGCGCACCAACCGTTGGAAATAATGTTACTCAAAAACCTAGGTAAATCAAAACCTAGGTAAATCAATATGGCTTTGTTGCATAAATTATCATGCTCAAAAGCCTCTTTTAAATAAGCAGGCAGACGAAGTTAAGTAGGATTTATTACGCAATTAAGCAGCTAAAATACGTTTCTTTTTTCTCAATCTTTTTCTTTTTATGTTCAGGTTCATTGTAACTTGTTTCATTTTGTATTGTTTCAAATTTACGTTTTCTAACATTTTTATCTTGCTGCTTCTTTAGTTCTAATGCTGGAAGTAAAGTGGCATTGTTCGAATTATGTTGAATATCAATGGAGGTTTGTTTAATAGTATTTTTCAACGCTTGTGTTTGCCACATCTTTATTAGAAATTTAGGAATTAAGCTGGCCTTGTTCGAATTATTTTGAGCGTCCATGAAGTAGTTTTGTTCATTTTCTGAAACATTCCAAAATGTACACTTATATTCAGTGCTACCATCTGCTGCAGGAATTATTTTTGAATCATCAAACCAAAATTGGTGATCATTGCCTAAACGAACCTTTAAATCCGAGCGTCCGCAATACCCTGATTCACCTTTATCAACGTCTAATATATTTGAAAATGTGGTTAATTCGAATCTCTCAACAAAATTACCATTCATTTTAATATAAGGTATATTTCTAATGCTATGATAAAAATTACCAAAAGGCATATAACCATGCTTTAATGGATTATAATCAATTTCGTCTGTTCCAGCTTCACCCACTAATTGAGGTTTAACTTTAATATTATGCAAAAGATAATGGAATAAATCATATCTTGTTGAATTAAATACTAATATAGATAAGCTATTCATAGCGTACCGCCGAGTATCTGGATCTTTATAATTCAAAGCAGTTATGGCTCGATATAAATTTGCATTTATGATGTGTTTTATGGCGGTGATAGTTTCAGGCTTATTTAATACTTGAAAAAATTGATTTTCATGAACGGGGCCATTTAAGGCACCAATATTGTTTAATCTTTCCATTACTGAATCATTAAATAATTCGTCTTTGCTCATTCTGTCTTGATTTTTTCTCTTATCTCCAATTTCAAGATCTGAAAAAATGGCAGATTCATTTGAAAGATTTTCAATGCAATGTGCACAAATGATTAATTTAAGGAGATCAATAATAAAATAAAGAGGAAAATTGCTAGAAAATACATCTGGATTATTCTTTACCAAACTAATTTCTCTAATGTCTCTAAATTGTATATTGTTGAGCAGAATATTTTGCTCTGGGGGATTTAGTAATATGCCGGTTAATTTTTCAGTATTTTGGAGCGCCTCGAGGCTGGTAGAATGACTATCATACCAACAATTAACTTCTGCCTCAGGATTTGCTTTTTTCCATTTAATGGCGGGAGTTAAAATTTTATTAATAACGGCATCTTTGTCAGCATTTTGCAGTATATAGTGGGAATTGGTATCAAGCTTTGAATTGATCCACATAAGATTTATTGAATAATTAGTTGGTGTTTTTGTGATGAAATCAAGCATGATGCAATAATCAACGGCTATATTAAAACAGTCATCAACTTAACATTAAGTGCCCCTATTGTCTAGACCATGAGCTTAACGTTTTTAGTAGATTATTCTTTTTTAGCTGTAATTACACTTGTATCATGAGCTAATGCACATAAGCATAAGCACTCAATTGAAGAAGGAGAAAAAAAGCACATTTGAAGTGGCTACTCCAAATGTGCTTCTGATATTTTAGATCAGCGAATACATCTTTTTTTGGATGGCGTAGGTATTGTAGGCTGTATGGCTGCTTTGTTTTTTACCGTTGCAGTATTTCTTTGTTTAAACTGAACAAGGATGGGTTCATTCGTTTTACTTTGCTTTTGTTTTCTCTCTTGCAGGGTTCTTTCACATAGTGCTGCAATTTTTTCAGAAAGCATCCCTTTTGAATGAAGATATCGAGCATAGCTCCCGATTGTGCATGGTGTTTTTGAGTCTCTCTTTATAGCATCATTGACTATGGCAATTAAAGTATTTTTTCCAAGATCTGCTTTGCGTTTTAAAAGCATCTCTACAATCTCATATTGATTGTTAATATATTCCTCGTTTGCTTTTTTGTAGGGGAGATGTAAAGCAAGCATGATGGGCGTTAAGTCTTTTCTTATAGAAAAGTCTATATTTTCATAATGAGGGAGTAGGAGAGAAACCATTTCAGGGCGATTGCAACCAATGGCAAGCAATAATAATCGTTGGCTAAATTTTGGTGCTATCGTTTTATCATGATCAGATATTGAGGTCATTAACAGCGTTAGCATATCAGGTTTCAAGAAGAGTACAGCAAGTTCTAATGCGCTGAGATTACCCAAGGTATTACCCAAGGTGATTGATATTGTTGATAATTTATTTAGGTTCCCACCTCGAAGAACAAATGTTTTTATTTGTTTTTTTGTAAGCGTATTGTTTTTAATAGCATGAACAAATTCTGCTTCCATTTGGATGCTCTGTGGTGTAGGTGAATTCTTTTGCATCCATGCGGTGGGTATGGTAGCAGCTATGATTCCAACCATGATATATGGAATAGCAAAAGCAAGACTGTATATTGCGCAGAGTGGCAATATCAAAGCAGATGCGAACACAACCGTAGCAAAAAAAGAATATAAACGCGGTGCTTTTCTGAATTGTTGTTTTAAGCGATATTTCAGGCTGCGATGATAGGTTTTTTCAAGCGTTTCAAATTCTTCAATATGATTGGCTCTTTTTCCTGCATAATTTTTGAGCTGTATATCAAATTCAGCTTCAATTAAGCATTGTGCAAATTGTTGTCTCAAGGTTTTATCTTGAATGCGGCCTATGTAATGTATAATAGAGTTGCCTTGTTTGTCTTTGATGCATTGCTTGAGAAAATCATGATGTTGTATGAATGCTTTGAAAATATTAAGTTGTTGTGTTTGTATGGCTTTAATAACTGGGTTTTCTTGCGCCTCATTAAAGTTATACATATCATAATAATCACTGTTTTGATTGAGAAGGAAGCGAACAGCAGCTTCTTGTTTACAGAGTACAGCATATAATAATTTAGAAGTATGTACTTTTTTAGTTTGATCAAAAAAAAGATTATCTAGATGTGAGGCTTTGCCGATAGATTTTGAAGTAGATGTCTTAGCATTTTTGTGTAAAGTGTTGTAGAGCGATTTTAAAGTAGTGATGTTACCACGTTTAATCGCTGCAAAGATATTTTGAGTTGTAGGTTCTGATTTTTGAGGCATAAAAATTAACTTATAATTTAAAAAAAATGAGTTGGTAAAATATCTTTCTTGAGAGAGGAGTTCAATGATAAAAAATGATATAGCATATTGTGAAAAAATGTGTTATCCCAAATTTATGTGCCTTTTCTCTGTGTATATCGTGCATTGATTTTGAGATTTTTTGTTGTATATCCAATTTTGTATGCAGCATCATTGTTAATGAGAACATAAAAATCTTGCATGCGATATGTTAGATTGTTGGGGGGGGGCAATGGTGTACTTGCCAAGTAATAATCGATTAAGAAAAAAACACATTTGAAGTAGCTACTCCAAATGTGTTTTGGGGTTTTAGATTAGCGTGCGCATTTTCTTTTTGGTTGTATAGATGTTGTAGATTGTATAATTGGTTTATTTTTCATGTTCGCAGTACTTTTTTGTTTAAATTGAATGAGGATTGGTTTATTTGTTTTTGATTGCTTTTGTTTTGATATTTTTCTCTCTTGCATGGCTCTTTCATATAGATTCTCAATTTTTTTAGTAAATATTTTTTGTTCTTTATCATTGTAACAAACAAATTTCTTTATTTTTTCTTTTGTGAGCTTATTATTTTCAATGTCATGAATAAATTCTGCTTCCATTTGAATTCGCTGTGGTGTAGATGAGTTTTTCTTCATCCATGCGGTGGGTATGGCAACAGCTATGATTTCAATCATGATATATGAAATAGCGAAAGCAGGATTGTATATTGCATAGAGTGGCAACATCAAAGCAGATGCAAATGCAAAAAAATAATATGCTACTTCTCTGCATTGTTTTAAGAGATATTTCAGGCTGCGATGATAGGTTTTTTCAAGCATTTCAAATTCTTTAATGTGGTTTGCTCTTTTTCCTGAATAATTCTTGAGCTGTATATTAAATTCAGCTTCAATTAAGCATTGCGCAAATTGCTGACGCAAAGCTTTATTTTGAATGCGGCCTATGTAATGTATAATAGAGTTGCCTTGTTCATCTTTGATACTTTGTTTGAGAAAAGCACGATGTTGTGTGAATGCTTTGAAAATATTAAGTTGTTGTGTCTCTATGGCTTTAATGACTGGATTTTCCTGCGCCTCATTAAAGCTATACATATCATAATAATCACTGTTTTGATTGAGAAGGAAGCGAACAGCAGCTTCTTGTTTGCATAATACAGCATATAATAATTTGGAAATATGCGCTTTTCTAGTTGTATCAAAAAAAAGATTATCTAAATGTGAGGCTTTGCCGATAGGTTTTGAAGTAGATGTCTTAGCATTTTTGTGTAAAGTGTTGTAGAGCGATTTTAACGTAGCTATGTTGCCACTTTTAATAGCTGCAAAGATATTTTGAGTTGCTGATTTATTGGACATAAAAATTAACTTATAATTTAAAAAAAATGAGTTGGTAGGATACCTTTTGAGGGGGGGGCGTTCAATGTTAAAAAATGATATAGCATATTGTGAAAAAATATGTTAATTCGAATCTATTCTAATAAAATAAAGAGATTTTTTAGTGTTTAGAGAGGAGATATCGTGAATTGTCTTGGTTTTTTTGTTGTATATTCAAGCTTATATGCAGCATTATTGTTAGTGATAACATAAAAAAAATTTTGCATGTAATGGTTAAATTTTTTGGTAAAACAGTATTTGCCAAGTAATAATCTGTTTATAAAGCTAATTTTCGTGATCTGATTGTCTAGACCATGAACCTAGAAAAATTGAGGGAATCATTTTTCTCTTCTTTTATACAATAGTGTATTTGCAATTATTTATTGCTTTTCTTTGTACTATAGTTGGCGCGAGCTTCACTTTGATTTTTCTCTATAAATTCAAGAATTTGTTTATTGTCTAAAGAAATGCCGTTAATTTCTATACTGCCTATATTGCCTTTTTTGATTCCTTGTTGAAGCATATTTTTTAATATTTCTTCTGCAATCTCAGTATTTTCTGCAAAAATATCGTATTCAATATTGTCGTTAGAAACATTTTCTTGATAAATCTGAGCGCATTTTACAAGCTGTTCAATGCAGTTTTCAGCATTTGAGCTAAAAATCACTTCTGCTGCTTGGATATTTTCTATTTCTATAAAGGCATCTGGATTTTTTTTAGATTGAAGAGAGGTGATATTATCTTGATTAGCAATTTTCCATTCATTTGCTGAGAATGTACATGTTATTTTTTCTGTGAAAGCCTTGATTTTTTTGAAGTCCGTTGCTGTTAAGTTATTAGTTATTTTATCGGATAGTTTAGAGCGATATTTTTTCTGTGAAGAGTGAAATGAGGATTGAGGCAGTATTGTTTGAGCAGATGTGATGGGTGAAGGGCTTTTGGATTCTTTTATTTTTGCCTTAATGCCAAAACGAGATGCAGGTAATTGTTTGTAGCGAGGTAGTTCGGTTGCCAGCCTAGCCAGCATATTTTGCCCACGTGTAGAGAGTGGAATTTTATTATGTTGCTCTGCTTTTGCGTCTGTAATATACGTTTCGAAATGAACAATGCTTTTAAGCTTTTCTTCAAAAATAGCAGGTGTTATTCTTTGTTTTTTTCCAGCGTTTAAGTAATTAAATTCTCCAAAAATGATTAGCTTGCCATTCATTGCAGTTAAATAGCCTAAATCATTGGCTTGCTCAAGAAGCTTTAAAAAATCAATTTCTTGTTCTAATGCTTGTTTTTCTTTGTGATAAAGGGTTTTGTGCTCATCTAGATCTGTTGTTTTAGAGAGAGTATTTATTTGAATAATTTTATCTAATTTCTCAATAATAATTTTCCCTATTTCACGAGATAATACATGATGCTCGTCTGTCAGTTTTGCTGCACCTTTTCTACAGTTTTGTGCAAGCTTATTGAGAGAGGCTTGTCTATATTTGAGTCTCTCTATCATGAAATCTTCAATATTGCGGATAATTTTTTCTGGATCTTTTTTGGTAGTGCTTGCATCATTGCCGTATAACTCTTTTTTATTCATGCCCATTCGCTTTGCAAAAGCAATTAAAGCTTCATTTGACTGATTTGCATATATATTTTTTACAGTTATCAGTGATGTATGAATATTCTTTTTTATTGTATCGATATCTAAGCTTGCAATATCTTCACAGCCTGTAATAAAAGGGCCAGAAAAGTAAAAACCTTTTTTTTCAGCGGCTAAGTCCCAAAAATGATTAAAAGGATACCATTCAACGAATTTTCCGCCTTTAAAAGCGCGTTTTAAGCTGACATCCACCTTTTTTCCACCAAGTGGATCAAAAATATCAACAATTTCTTTATCAAAGTTAAAAAAGCTAAAACCATGATCAATTTTAGAGTACTTTACACCACCGTCTTTTTCAATACGGACAAAATTGCCCATATGAACATCGTGATCGCCATGCCAAAGTACATTTGCGATGATATATCCAAGAGAATTGTCAGCCATGGTTTGATCGTCTATGAGAATTTTTCTCATTAAGCTTTCGTCTTCATATCCAAAGGCTTTTTTGAGTGCATGTTGCACCCGGGCGAAGCGAGGCCTTTCTTTATAACCGGCTATTTTATAAGCATCTTGAACATTGCCTGCGCCTTGTTCATAGATGGAGGTGACATAAACATCTTGTGCAGAGGGAGATTTTGATAAATTGTCTCTCACTAAAATTGCTTTGGCAGCATGATTGGAGATAGTCAGTTGATATAGGTTACCGCCCACATATTCTGCAATTGTTTCGCCTAAACTATCGCCTTGTTTTATGAGCATCATGAGCGCGTTGTCAGAATCAGTCTTGCCTTTAAATGTATATACACCTGTGTGTATGCCACCCTGTTTAGCACCGCCTTCTTTGGCCTTATATTTTAATGGGCGCTTTAGGTATTCTGCATAATCATTGTCATAAGTCTGCCAAAGCTTTGGATCTAAAGGCTTTGTTTCTATTTTGGGTGTTGTCATGGTTATTTGGCAGCTAAAAAAGCTGCATGATTATTTTTAATTAGGGATATTAAAAATATATCAGATAACTAAATTTATGTGTGAAGCTTCTTTCACTTTTTGATGATAGAAAGGGGCTAAAAAGCTTTAGTTTATGAGCAGTCTTTATATTGTAATTACACGATATAAAACGAGTATTGAATAAAAAACAGCACCCATTCAAAAAAGAGTGGGTGAGTACTGTTATTTTATAACTTTGATTTTACAAGGAAGAAAATAGATTATTAATCGCTGCTATTGTCTCTATCTGCGCCGGTTTTATCTCTATTACGAAATATAATGCGACCCTTGGTTAAATCGTAAGGGGTAAGCTGAACGGTTACACGATCACCTGTAAGAATGCGTATATAGTTTTTACGCATTTTGCCAGATATATGAGCGGTAACAACATGCTTGTTATCTAGCTCAACTCTAAACATGGTATTAGGTAAGCTATCGATTACCGTACCTTCCATCTCAATTGAGTCTTCTTTTGCCATTCTGCCTCCAGATAATTTGAGGAGCCATTATATAGTTTGATTTCGTAATATGAAAGCACACGCAGTTAAGTTAAAAATGTTATTTGAATAACATTTTTTGATAAGGAAGCAAATCATTATCTAAAGCCCATTGTCCAGTAAGAGAGTGAGTATCTTCAGCAAGGTTATTTTGTACGAGTTTAAGGAAGTGGTCGCGTTCGATTTCAATCGCGCCTAAAGAAGCCAGGTGTTTAGATCCAACTTGGCAATCAATATAGCTAAATCCCCAACGCTTTAATTGCACAGCAAGGATAAGAAGTGCAACCTTAGAAAAATTGCTTTTTCGGTGAAACATGGATTCTCCGAAGAAATTTCTACCCAAGCAAACACCATAGAGACCACCGACTAAGGCTGAGCCTTGTGTAATTTCAATAGAATGTGCGAACCCCATTTTGTGCAGCTTTATATAGGCTTGTTTTAGTTCTGGTGTAATCCAAGTGCTGGGAAGATCCGGGTTTGTTGAAATCCGCTCTGCACAGGCACTGATGACATTTTCAAATTGAGTGTCTGCATGGTAAGAAAAATTTTGCTTAGATAGTATTTTCTTCAAACTGTGGCTGATAATCAGATCATCAATGCGCAAAATAGCGCGAGGATTGGGAGACCACCATAGGATCGGGGTCGTTGCATCGTACCAAGGGAAAATGCCTTGCTTATAAGCAGAAAGTAGCCGTTCTGGTGATAAATCTCCCCCCATTGCAAGCAAGCCGTTGGGTTCTGTATGCGCTGTGCTTGGATGAGGGAATAAATTTGAGTGTGCGTCTAAGATGACCAAAGACATGTCTAATTATTTTAGATCATCTAAATATTTTTCTGCATCTAAAGCTGCCATACATCCTGTGCCTGCAGAGGTAATCGCTTGTCTATAGACATGATCTGCAACATCGCCAGCAGCAAATACACCGGCTATATTTGTCGCTGTTGCATTTCCTTCTAAACCACCTTTGACGATGATATAGCCATTATGCATTTCTAGCTGTCCTTCGAATAACTGGGTATTGGGAATGTGTCCAATCGCAATAAACAGACCTGTGACTTCCAATTTTGTATGAGCATTGGTTTTAACATTTTTTATTTCAACGCCTGTCACACCTTTTTTGTCGCCGAGCACTTCGTGTATGGTGTGATCCCATTCTATTGTAATTTTACCAGATTTTACTTTTTCAAAGAGCTTATCTTGAAGCATTTTCTCAGCTTTTAAGCTATCACGACGATGAATCAGTGTAACGTGTGAAGCAATATTAGATAAGTACAGCGCTTCTTCAACAGCGGTGTTACCACCACCAACGACAGCAACAGCCTGGTTTCTATAAAAGAAACCATCGCAGGTTGCGCAGGCTGATACACCTTTACCCATAAAGGCTTGTTCAGAAGGGAGTCCTAGGTATTGGGCTGATGCGCCTGTGGTTATAATTAATGCATCCGCAGTATAGGTGTTATTACCATCTCCCTGAAGAACAAAAGGCTTTTGAGATAAGTCGACTTTCTGGATGTGATCAAAAATAATTTCCGTGTTAAAGCGTGCAGCGTGTGCTTCCATTCGTTCCATCAGTGCCGGGCCTTGTAATCCTTCAACATCACCTGGCCAGTTATCAACCTCTGTTGTTGTGGTAAGCTGACCACCTTTTTGAAGACCTGTAATTAAGACAGGTTTGAGATTCGCGCGAGCAGCATAAACAGCCGCCGTATATCCTGCAGGGCCAGAGCCTAGAATCAATAGCTTAGAATGCCGAGCTTGAGTCATTTTTGTTACCTATTTTTAGTAGTTTGAATTTATGTTAATCCATTGCTCATAAAGGAGTAAAGACGCGAACAATTCAAAGCTTTGATTATTCATGATTTGCTGTCAAAACTATTATGGCTGTCCTGTTTATTTTGGGTAATTAAAGTAACTACAAATAAAGGTGGCTGTCCTGAATTAATAAATTGTCATTTTGGCTTAGAAAGGGGAGGGGGGGGGCAGATACAAGAATTGAGGCGGTGAAGGTAAGTACATGATAAAATAAGTCAAAATTCGGCTTACCACTTAAGGGAAATGGTTTAAATGAGGCAGGCTACCAAGCGACATCAAACAAATACCTGGCGAGAGCAAATTAATCAGAGAGTACGCGAAGGGGCATTTATATTATTAAGCTCAGTAGCTATTTACTTATTCATTTCTCTTTTTACTTACAATGCAAATGATCCGGGGTGGTCACATACGGGGATGCAGTCAGAAGTTTTGAATCTTGCGGGTAGGACAGGGGCATTCTGCTCTGATATTTTGTTTTCCTTGTTTGGTTATATTGCCTATTTATTTCCTGTAGCCGTCTTATTGATGAGCATCTTTATTTATAAAACAAAGAATGAAGAGGATAAAGATAAAAGCCCAATTATTTGGTTTTTACGAGTGATAGGCTTGATTGTCACCTTGGTTTCAAGCTGTGGTTTAACCAGCATCCATGTCAATACAACATTGCAATTTTTACCGATGAGTTCGGGAGGAGTGATTGGCGCTTTAATGAAGCAGGGTATGGTTAGCTATTTGAATTTAACGGGCGCAACCATTATTTTATCAGCATTATTTTTAACAAGTGTTACCTTATTTACAGGGGTATCATGGGTGAAAATTGCTGATCTCATTGGTCGCTTTATGTTCATGGGCGCAAAAAAATTTCCCTTACAATTTACTGCTTTCAGTCGTAAATCAATAGCACAAGTACAAGAAATTAAACTGCCTGCACTGGTGAAAACAAAGCCAAGCAAAGCATCGAGCGCACCCTTAAAGAAAGAAAAAAGCACCGAACCTTCTTTTTCTGGGAAAAAATCGTCTATTCAAGATATTTTGAAGCCAATTTCAAAAGATGAAAAATCTTGGGAAGACGAGGAAATAAACTTGCCACCTTTAAAAGAAGGCAAAAAATTAAAGCAATCAGCATTAGACATCTTTAATCGAAAGAAAAAAGCGATTAATAAAAAAGTTAAGCCTGAATCCATTAAAGAGCCTACTCATAACAAAAACGTTGAATCAGACAGGGAGGATACGGCGTATGCACAAAGAAATGAAGCGCACTCCCATGATTTTGAAGGCGATCACATATTTCCATCACTTTCATTATTAGAAGCGCAGAGCGAAGCCCATGATACAGGTTTTAGTTCTGATCAGCTTGAACAACTGTCTTCTTTAGTGGAAACAAGGCTAAAAGAATTTGGTGTCGATGTTAAAGTGGTTGGGGTTTTACCTGGGCCTGTTGTCACCCGCTTCGAACTTGATCTGGCTGCTGGGGTTAAGGTAAGTAAAATTACTGGGCTTGCAAAGGATTTGGCACGCTCTTTATCTGTGGTGAGTGTTCGGGTTGTGGAAGTGATTCCGGGCAAATCAGTTGTTGGCTTGGAAATCCCGAATGTTGAAAGAGAGGTTGTGCGCTTAAAAGAAGTATTGGCAGATCCTAGCTATCAGCAGTCAAAATCTCCGGTAACAATTGGTTTAGGTAAAGATATATCTGGGCGTCCTGTCGTGACAGATTTGGCCAAAATGCCGCATTTACTTGTGGCAGGAACCACGGGTTCTGGTAAATCTGTGGGCTTAAATGCTATGTTATTGAGCATTCTCTATAAGGCAAGTCCAAAAGATGTGCGCATGATCTTAATTGATCCTAAAATGCTTGAACTTGCTGTTTATGACAACATTCCTCATCTCTTAACGCCTGTTATTACTGATGTAAAAGATGCGGCCAATGCGCTGCGTTGGTGTGTTGCAGAAATGGAACATCGCTACCAATTAATGGCGGCATTGGGCGTACGAAATATCACTGGCTATAACGAACGTATCCGTCGCGCCCAAGCACAGAAGAAACCCATTTTGAATCCTTTATGGCATCCAAGTCATAGTGAAAAACCAGAGGCATTAGAGCCACTGCCATACATTGTTATTTTGATTGATGAATTTGCTGATATGATGATGGTGGTGGGTAAGAAAGTTGAAGAATACATTGCTCGACTTGCTCAAAAAGCGCGCGCAGCAGGCGTGCATTTAATTTTAGCAACCCAACGCCCTTCGGTTGATGTGATTACAGGTTTGATTAAAGCAAATATTCCAACGCGGATTGCCTTCCAAGTATCATCGCGTATTGATTCACGTACTATTTTGGATCAATCAGGCGCTGAGCAGTTGCTTGGTCATGGCGATATGTTATTTTTACCGCCTGGTGTAGGTATTTGTCAGCGTATTCATGGTGCTTTTGTTGGGGATGATGAGGTACATAAAGTTACTGATGAGCTTAGAAAATCTGGTAAACCAGATTACATTGAGTCCGTTGTTAAAAGCGCTTTTAATTCAGGTGATTCACCAAATGGCAGTGAGCCTTATGATGAGTTATATGACCAAGCAGTAGCAATTGTGACAGAAACACGACGAGCTTCAATATCTCTCGTCCAAAGAAAGCTCAAAATAGGCTATAATCGCGCAGCGAGGTTAATAGAACAAATGGAAACCGATGGTGTTGTGAGTGAATTGCAATCTAACGGTACTCGTGAAGTATTAGCTCCCCCTGTTTCTGAGTAGAGGATCTTATTTATGTTAAGGTTAGTGACTTCTTTTATATTACTAACGTCAGTGAGCATTGCTTATGCAATACCTGCAGATCAAAAATTTGTAAAGCTTGTTGAAAATATTAAAAGTTTTGAAGCATCTTTCACCCAAAATATCAGTGATGATAAAGGTGACTCTATTTCAAGCATGAAGGGCGATATTAAGGTGTTGCGTCCTGGTAAATTCTATTGGAAGAGTAACCCGCCTGATGCCATCATTGTTGTTGCAGATGGCAGCTTTTTATGGACTTATGATATTGAGCTTGAACAAGTCACCAAACAAGAGCTTGCAAAGGCGCTTTCTTCCAGTCCTGCGGCAGTTTTAATAGGTTCAACGCATCAATTATTGACTGATTTTAAAGTTTCAGAATTGCAAACAGGCGAATGTCAGTCAAGTCAAAAATCCTGCTTTGCTTTAACACCTATAAAAGCAGATGAAACATTCCAGGATATTCAACTTACCTTTAACAACAATCAGCTTGTAGAAGTGAAAATGAATGATCCACTTGGGCAGCATATTCATACGCAATTTACGAAAATTACAGTCAATGGTCATGTAAAAGAAAATTTATTTAAATTTTCTCCACCTGCAGGTGTTGATGTGATTAAACCGAGCACCTAGCCCATGTCACAGCCTTTAGCAGACAGATTGCGCCCTACTTGCCTTGAAGAGTTTGTGGGGCAACAGCACTTAATTGGGATAGGAAAACCTTTGCGTAGTGTATTAGCTGCCCAGAAATTGCATTCTATGCTTTTGTGGGGACCACCTGGTGTAGGCAAAACAACACTTGCAAGAATGATAGCGCATCATTCCGATAGAAAGCTGATGACTTTTTCTGCTGTTTTGTCTGGCATTAAGGAAGTAAAAGATGCCATTCAAAAAATTGATACAAAAATGGATGGAGAGAATCATAAAGCGCCCATATTGTTCATTGATGAAATTCACCGCTTTAATAAAGCACAGCAAGATGCACTCTTACCCTTTGTAGAGCAGGGGACGGTTACGCTGATTGGTGCAACCACGGAAAATCCTTCTTTCGAAGTGAATAATGCATTATTGTCACGTTGTAGAATTTATGTTTTACAATCTTTGCTTGCCACGGATCTATCACAATTGGTGCAACGAGCATTAACAGATCCACGTACTGGGTTAGGTGACATTAAGCTAAGCATAGAGCCAGCTGCAGAAGAGCGATTGATTATGGCTGCAGACGGTGATGCGAGGAGTTTGCTCAATATCTTAGAAATCACTATTAATAAAGCATTGGAGATGGGGGCGTTATGTATCAGTGAGGCTTTGCTCATTGAGATCATTAGCCAAGATTATCGTCGCTTTGATAAAAGAGGTGATTTATTTTATGAACAGATTTCAGCATTGCATAAATCAGTAAGAGGTTCATCACCGGATGGTGCTTTATATTGGCTTGGTAGAATGTTAGATGGTGGTTGTGATCCCTTATATGTGGCAAGAAGAATTATTCGTATGGCTTCAGAAGATATTGGAAATGCAGATCCGCGTGGGTTGACGATTGCCTTGGATGCTTATAAAGCATTTGATACTTTAGGCAGTCCTGAAGGAGAGCTTGCTTTGGCACAAGCTGTTGTTTATCTGGCTGTTGCTCCCAAAAGCAATGCTGTGTGTCTTGGTTTTAATCAAGTTATGCAAGATATTCAAGCGAAGCCTTCTTTAGCCGTTCCAATGCATCTTAGAAATGCGCCTACAAAGATGATGAAAAAACTGGATTATGGCAAGGGATATCGTTATGACCACGATCAAATAGGTGGTGTATCTAAGGGGCAATCATACTTACCAGATGAGCTTAAAGAAAAAGTATATTATCGACCCACACAAAATGGTTTAGAGATAAAAATATCTGACAAATTAAAGCGCTTGAAAGAGGATGCTGTGCATCCCATAAAAAAGAAAGAGGAAGAAGCATGATAGATCCTAAAGTGTTACGTCAAGACATTGAAAGAGTTAAGGCAACCGTAAAAAATAGAAAAATGACTTTTGATTTTGATCAATTAATACAGATTGAAGAAAAAAGAAAATCAATACAAGTTTCTACACAGCATTTACAAAATCAAAGAAATGAACTATCTAAATCAATAGGGCAACGTAAAGCCAAAGGTGAAGACACACAAGCATTGTTTGCCGAAGTAAATCAATTGAAAGAGTCGCTTGAAAAAGCAGAAATAGAATTAAATGAGCTACTGGAAAAGCAAACAAATTTACAGCTTATGTTACCCAATTTGTTGCATGATTCTGTCCCTGTTGGCAAAGATGAAAATGATAATATTGAAGTAAGACGTTGGGGCACCGTTCCTAGTTTTTCTTTTACACCTAAAGACCATGTCGATTTAACTGAGAAATCAGCTCAAATTGATTTTAATGCTGCAGCAAAAATGTCTGGTTCTCGTTTTGTGGTGATGAGAGGTCAAATAGCAAGATTACATCGTGCCCTCATTCAATTTATGCTTGATATTCATACCCAAGAGTTTGGCTATCAAGAAACTTACGTGCCCTTTTTAGTAGAAGCCAATGCATTGTGGGGGGCAGGGCAATTGCCGAAGTTTGCTGAAGACTTATTTCATATCAAAGGTGAAAGAACTTTATCATTGATTCCAACAGCTGAGGTGCCACTTACAAATTTGGTACGAGACACCATTTTAGAAAAGAGTGATTTACCTTTAAAATTTGTTTGCCATAGTCCTTGTTTTAGAAGTGAAGCAGGGTCTTATGGTAAAGATACCAAAGGTATGATCCGTCAACACCAGTTTGAAAAAGTTGAGTTGGTACAAGTGGTCGAGCCTGAGAAATCCTATGAAGCACTTGAAACGCTCACAAAGAATGCAGAAACTATTTTGCAGCGTTTAGAATTGCCTTATCGTGTGATGGCGCTTTGTAGTGGAGATGTTGGATTTTGTGCAGCAAAAACTTATGATATTGAAGTTTGGTTGCCTTCTCAGAACAAATACCGTGAAATTTCATCTTGCTCAAATACGGAAAACTTTCAATCACGGCGTTTGCAAGCTCGTTATCGTAAAGAAGCCAATGCTAAGCCAGAATATGTCCATCTATTAAATGGATCTGGACTTGCTGTTGGTAGAACATTGATTGCAGTTATTGAAAACTATCAAGACGAAGATGGTAATGTTCGTATTCCAAAAGCACTACAAGGGTATATGGGCGGTGTGGAAAAAATTAGCTTGTAAGTAGAGCAAGAGAATAGAAAGGGATTTGCGCATGAGAAGAGTAGTTTTATCTGGTCTTATTTCAGTATTGGCTTGTCAGATCCCTGTCGCTAATGCTGAATTGACATGGTCAGGATTTTTAACGGCTGCGGGTGCAGCCTCTAATGTTAAATTTTTAAATACTGGGGCTGAGCCTTTATATTTAGGGTATGTCGCTAAACAGATTAGCTTTGATAAAGATTCTGTTTTAGGCATGCAGCTTGTCAAAGAAATAGATGAAAGTTTTTCTGCAACAGGACAGCTCGTTGTTGCGGGCAAAAGAGATTGGGATGTGCATGCAACACGGGCTTTTTTTAAATATAGTCCTACCGATAATTGGCATTGGAAAATGGGGCGAGTGCCTGTTGGGTATTTAATTCATTCTGAAGATGTATTTGAAACTAACAAATACCCTTGGATTACTTTGCCAGAAAGCCTCTACGATATGATACCTTTTCATTACTTGGATGGTGTCAGCGGTGGTGTAAAATATAATTTTCTAAAGAGAAATCTCAAGCTCAAAGCCACCTATGGTGCTTTAAGCGAACATACAACAACGCCTGTTACCGATGTCGATCTTAAATATAAATTACGACAATTAATCAATTTGGTTGGTACTTTTGGGGATGACGTATTAAAAATCCATGGTAGCTTCAGTGTTGGCAGATTAACATGGGGGCCTAATACTACAAATGAACTCACCAATGCTTTTATTAACAATACATTGATTGGTGGTGGATTATTAGGTTTAGACTATCAAAACTATTTAAGCGTTGTAAACGAGCGCATTCAATATCAATCGCTGGGCTATTCTCTGCAATGGAAAAAGCTTATCAGCTATTCTGAACTTTTAAGGCGTAAATCAGGCGCTGCTATTATACCAAATTTAAATGCTTGGTATGTCATGTTCGGTGTGAGACATCTTGATTTGATTCCTTATGTTAGCTTTGCTCGTCAACGTATTACAGATAATCGTACGAGACGTTTTTCAGGTGCTGTGAATACAGCTGCTTTAGCACCTATACCAGGTGGTTTAGGAAATACTCTAGATGTGGTTTTGCAAAATGTTGCAGAGGGAATGGATGGGCCTGCTGCGGGTAGTCAAAGTGCCTATACAGCGGGCATACAATGGAATGTGATAGAGAAAGTTGCAGTGAAAGCTTCTGTTGAGCATATTCATCCAGACAAAAATAGCAGTGGATTATTTAATATTGCGCCTCACAAATCAGTGAATATTTATCGCATTGGTGTAGACACTTCTTTTGAGGCATAGTTTTATAATATCTTTCTGTCATGCCAGTGAAGGCTCATATGCGTCAACTTAAGGAATTTCTGGGTTTGATATAGATATTCTTCGTTCGCAAAGCGAACATTTTTCCCTCTACCAATTTTGGGAGAGGGGCTTCGAAGAAGCGGTGAGGGTTAAATATAAAACAAAGCCTACCCACCACTCTTATTTTATCCTGTCTGAGTCAATAACCAATTTTCTATCTCATTAAAATCCTTATAGAATTCAACTTGAGATTTTATAGCATTTGGAATACTTGCAATTGTTTCAAGCCCAATGACGGGAATACCCGCAGCAAGTGCCGCTGAAATGCCTGCGTAAGAATCTTCTATCACAAGCGCTTCATGGGATTGAATATTCGCTTTTTCTAAAGCATGTAAATAGGGCATGGGATGAGGTTTATGTTGTGTTACATCTTCATTACCAATGAAAAATTCAAAATGATGTGCAATGTTTTCACGAGTAACAATTTTTTCAATTTCTATTTTACTTGCACTGGAAACGAGCCCTAATTTGAAATGTGAACTGGCATTTTTTAAGAAGCTATCACGCCCTTGATGCTTTTCAAAGCCTTCTTCAATCAACTGGATAAAAGCTTGTTTCTTCTGGTGATGCAATGCTTGAATAGAGGTATTCAACTCAAATTTGCTAATAATCGTTTGCGCATTCGTAGTATCTGATACACCAATCCATTCATTGAAGTTCATCCAGCTGGTTGGTAAGTTATGATTTTTCAGTATTTGTTCCCAAGCCTTAAAATGCTGATTTTCGCTTAATACCAGTACGCCATCCATATCAAAAAATAAATATTTATAAGGTTTGTGATTCAAGATGAGTGCTCCTATTGAAAATGATTAAAAATACTTAGGATTCTAACATTTTAATAAAAAAGTTTATTTTGTGTTATCTTTTAGCTAGTATTTTGTCTTAACCCTATTAAATTAAGTTTGGATGCTTAAATGGTTGCTAGAACAATGCCTGATTTAAATAGCATGGCTATTTTTGATTATGCAGTCACAGGAAATGTGGATGCATTTAAAAAACTCATCAATAAGCAACTTATCAGTGCTTGCGATTATTTTGGAGATAGCCTTATGCATTTGGCCGCTAGATTTGGTCATACGCAAATTTTGTCCATTTTGTTAGCTCAAGGTGCGAACGTCAATACCAATAATTACTTTAATAGTACGCCTTTGCATGAAGCTATTCAGGGTAATCAATTAGAGTCAGCGATGATTCTCATGGCTAACAATGCAGATTTAAATATGCAGGACGATAATGGTAACAGCCCCATGCATTTAGCTTGCAAACATTATGATGAGCAAATGCTCAAAATGTTGTTAAGAGAAAAGTCGAATATTAATTTGCCAAATAAAGCAGGTAAGACGCCTTTGCATTGTGCTGCGCACTATAATAATCCAGTGAGTATTAGTTTACTCGTTGATAATGGTGCCCATATTAATGCTAAAAATATTTATGGGGACACTTCTTTGCATATAGCGGCTCAAGATGGTCGAGCACATGTGCTGAAACACATTATTCGTAAAGGAGCGGATGTTCGGGCAACCAATTTGGTTGGTCGTAATGCTTTGCATTCAGCGGTGGAGTTTTGTAATGAGTTTTCTGCTTTAAAGCTCGTGACCTCTGCATTATTGAATGCAGGCGTTGATCTGAATGCTAAAGATCTCTCTGGTGCAACGGTGCTTGAGATTGCTAAGAATAAATATGATGAAGAAACTTATTTCGATTACATGGAGTATTGCAAATACCATAATAAAATGGCGCAGCTTGCGGATGAAGCAAAGCATTAAATACTCGTTTGATATTATGTCGTAAAATAAAAAAGCCTCCGTCTGGAGGCTTTTTTATTTGTGGCTTAGCACTTTTTAGTCTCTGTTGCCGCTAAAGGCAGATAGCAGGTGTAAAAGAGAAATAAACAGATTATATAAAGCAACAAACAGGCTTACAGTCGCCATAATATAATTTTTTTCTCCACCATGGATGATCTGACTGGTTTCAAACAAGATGATACCAGCGCTGAACATTACAAAGGCACCTGATAGGGCGAGTTGTAGCATAGGCATGGGGAAGAAAATTTGCACGACAATAGCTAAGAATAAAACCATTGCGCCTGCAGCTAAAAAACCAGCCATGTAGCTAAAGTCTTTGCGGGTTGTTAATGCATATGCAGACAAACCAAAGAAGATAGCACCTGTACCACCTAAGGCAGTCATAATGAGCTGATAACCGTTTGCAAAGGTATGCATGTAGGCATTGAGCATTGGCCCCAAGGTGTATCCCATAAAGCCAGTTAATGCAAATACCCCTAAAATCCCTAATGCGCTATTTTTAAAGGCCTGTATAAAAAACAACAAGCCAAAATAAACAGCTAAGGTTATAAGACCTAAGGAAGGTGCATTGGTCGCCATTGCCACACCAGCCATAACAGCACTAAATGTTAGTGACATGCCTAGTAGTAGGTATGTATTTTTAATAACAGAATTCGTGGCGAGTACCGATTCTGCTCGGGCTCTTTGTACCACTGAGGTGTCATGGGCCATATTATTACTCCTTCAAAAAAGCAATCTTAAACTAACATTATTATAACACATTCATCTATGGGAATATAAATAGGGATAGACACAAAACTTTCAAGTGCATATCATCTTTTTTTATCTATTGTATTGATTTACATGTCTTTTATTTAAATTAGCCCCATTTTATTTGTTTGGCAACATACAAAATGGTGTTGGTTTAGGTGAAATATATCTAAACTTTTTAACAGGGTATATAAAACATATTGCAATCGTGCGTAGGGTTGGGTAGACTTCCCGCTTGTTTCGGAGAGGTGGCTGAGCGGTCGAAAGCGGCGGTCTTGAAAACCGTTGAAGGGCAACCTTCCTAGGGTTCGAATCCCTACCTCTCCGCCAGCATTCATGTCACCGCTATCCTGCAAATAAGTTTATTTTATAAATTACGTAAAATAATTTTTTCTTAAAAAATAACCCTAGTCAAACGCGGTTGTATGCGTTATCTTTGAGGCAATGTATTTTTTACTTGCTACTTACCCTTGAATCCCTTTGTTCAAAATGGCCCCGAAAGGGACGTTCCGTGATGCAGAGTGAGTAGTTACCTTTTTAATTACTTAATTTGAGGATTATTGCCTTGATAACAGTACTTATCGTTGATGACCACGAACTAGTTAGAGCCGGCATACGTAGTTTGTTATCTGGGGTTAATGGCATTAAAGTTGTTGCTGAAGCCGCAAGTGGTGAAGAAGCTGTTAAACTTGCTCGCGAAAAACACCCTAATGTAATTCTAATGGATGTGCGCATGCCTGGTTTTGGTGGCTTAGAAGCTACGCGAAAAATCCTAAGAATTGATCCAGACATCAAAGTGATTGCTCTTACTGTTTATGGTGAAGAACCATTCCCCTCCAAATTGTTACAAGCAGGCGCTGCCGGTTATTTAACAAAGGGGTCGGGTTTAGATGAGATGGTGCAAGCAATACATTCCGTGCATCATGGCAAGCGCTATATCAGCCCAGAAGTTGCACAGCAACTTGCTTTGAAGCATTTATCAGATGATAAAGCATCTCCTTTTGACTCTCTCTCTGAGCGTGAATTACAAGTGATGATTATGATCACCAGTGGTTTGAAAGTTCAGGAAATCTCAGACAAGCTTTGCTTAAGTCCAAAAACAGTGAATAGCTATCGTTATCGATTATTCGATAAATTAAATGTGCACAGTGACGTTGAATTGACACATTTAGCGATTAGACATGGCATTTTGGATTCTGAAAAATTAGAATCTGAGGAAGAAGCAATTCTTTAGTCTTTTTCTGCTGTACCCCTTTTAATGTTTGATTATAAAACATTCCTAAATACCGTTCCAACTCGCCCTGGCGTCTATTGCATGAAAGACGCTGAGGGCAAGGTGTTGTATGTGGGAAAAGCAAAAGATCTTAAAAAACGCCTGAGTAGTTATTTTCATCGTGATCTCCCTGAAATAAAAACACAACGCCTCGTTGAAAAAATATTCAAAATTGAATTAACAGTTACTGCAAGCGAAAAAGAGGCGCTGCTACTTGAAACCTCACTCATTAAATCCCTTAAACCGCGTTATAATGTTATTTTTAGAGATGATAAATCTTATCCCTATTTGTTCTTATCTAAACATGAATATCCACGCTTAATTTATTGTCGCGGTAAACAAAAGGAAAAGGGGACTTTCTTTGGCCCTTATCCCAGTGCTTTGGCAGTGAAAGAGACACTCAATTTGCTGCAAAAAAACTTTCAAATTCGACAATGTGATGATTTATTTTTTAAGTCTCGTTCACGGCCTTGCTTGCAGTATCAGATCAAGCGTTGTTCTGCACCTTGTGTCGGTTATATTGGGCCCCAGCCCTATAACGAAGAGGTTAAAAAACTTGAATTATTCTTAACGGGTAAAAATAATGAAATGATTCAGAAATTTGTAGCGGAGATGGTTGCTGCTTCAAATAATTTGGAGTTTGAAAAAGCAGCGAGCATTCGCGATCAGATTATTAGCTTAAGAACGGTATTCGATCAACAAAGTATTTATGGGGGTGCACAGAATTTAGATGTGTGCGCCATTGTAGGTGAACATGGACAAGCGTGCATTCATTATTTATTGATTCGCGAAGGAAGAATTCTTGCCAGCCAATCTTATTTTACCAAACAGTTTGATAATCTCAATTTATCTGAAATTTTAAGAATGTTTATTGTGCAAGGTTATATTAACCAAGAAAATAAAAATTGGCCAAATGAAATTATCACCAATGAAACAATGGAAGATGTCGAATTAATCGCAGAAACTTTGACACAATTTGCAAAGCGCACCATACGAATTTCTGTGGCAAAAAGAGGGGATAAAGTCAATTGGCTAAAGCTTGCTGTTGAAAATGCAAAGACCAATTTACACCGTAGACTTAACCAGTCTAATTTATATATCAAACGCTTTGAAAGCCTGAAAGAATTATTAAGCTTAGAAGAGTGTAAACGAATGGAATGTTTTGATATTTCTCATACTCAAGGTGTAGAAACGCGTGCATCTTGTGTGGTATTTAATCAAGATGGTCCTGACAAGTCTGCCTATCGTATCTACCAAATAGAATCAGCGACGAATGATGATTATCAGAGTATGGTAGAAGTACTGACGCGTCGATATTTAAAATTAAAAGAAAAAAATGATTCTCTACCAGATTTGGTTATCATTGATGGTGGAAAAGGGCAATTGAATTGTGCACGACAAGTATTTGCAGAATGCCAGATAACCGGCGTTAAATTACTCGCCATTGCAAAAGGCGAGAAGCGAAAACCTGGCTTGGAAACACTCTTTATTTTAGACGGTGAGGAAATTGCGGAGGTAAGCCTTGTACCTCATCATCCTGCTTTACATATTTTGCAACAGATCCGCGATGAGGCACATCGTTTCGCCATTTCCAAGCATCGACAAGCACGCGCTAAAAAATCTCAATCATCTGTTTTGGATGATATTCCCGGTATCGGTGAAAAGCGAAAATTAAATTTAATTCAGTATTTTGGTGGTTTGCAAGAATTGCTTGCTGCCAGTGAAGAGGCGATTCAGCGTGTACCTGGCATGAGTGCAAGCTTGGCGGCAACCGTATATCAGGCATTGCATCCTAAATAATAACCATAATTTTTTCTTTTCCAAAGAGCATAAAACTGTTTTTTAGCCCTGTCTAAGAACACATCTGACATATACACGTTATATAGTTGCATTTACAAATGATTCGCTCAATATCGAAAGTTGCTAATCTATTGTAATCTCTATTATTTCTCAAAAATAAAAATTGGCATAAATAAAAATTGGCACGAACTTTTACTGATCATTAGTCGTCTCTACTATAAAATCATTGTATTTTTTAAGGTTTATCATGAATGATCAAAAAAATGCCAATTCCTCTGGAAATGAAAGAACCGTACTCACCAAAACAGAGCAAGTCTTAGATGCCTTAAATTCCTTACCCGATTCTAATCTTGGGAAAGGAGTTGGAGCAATTTGTGATTTTTCCGAACATGTTACAATGGGTATTCTCTCCTATGCAAGGAATAGATATGCAGCCAACATTATAGAAACCACAAAAAATGAGGACCTGAATAATAGAGAGAAAGCTTTAGCAATTGGTATGCAAGGCATTGCAGTAGCTCCTGCATATGCTCAAATTGTAAGATGTGCTGTGCCTATTCCTGCTGTACAAGGTATTGCCTCTATTTCCAGTGTAATAGGCGATTTTACAGACTATAAGCTAGATAAAAGAAAAAGAGATAGATTGCGCGCTAAGCAAATTACGAAATCAGAATTGCTTGAAATCATGCGTAAACTGCCAGACGATAGAAAAAGCGTGTATCAACATTATTTGTTTAGTCAATCAGTTATTTACGATGCACTGTATAATTATCGAAAGATAATTATGAATAATGCAGAACTTACACCAATCTACAAGTCAGAAAAAATTGAAATTATCAATAAATTAATCACTGGTCTAGCGAATGAATCTGATGTGCAAAATGAATTGATAGCCTTTCAATCGTTAAAGTCAGATTTGGAATATCATATTAATGATTGGAATCAAGATCGCATAGAGAAAAGTGATTATGAACATACTATTCTTGATATCGACGTTGCTATATCTTTGATTACAGAATATGAGAAAGGCCGAGTTGAGTTTGATCTTAGAAGAAAAAAATTCCCTGAAATCAAGGAAAAAATGCAGCAATATCATGATCTTCATAAAAAAATATTTTCTCAAGATTTGCCAATTTTTTCTAAAAATAAAATACTTGAGTTAACTGAAAATCCCTCACTGTTGAATGAAGGAGAAATAAGTTTGCTGAGAGCGAGTATGATGAATCATCATTTGAACTCTAGTCCTAAAAAGCAGCTTGAGTTACTTGATGCTGATATGAGTAATAGAGTTTCAAAAGTCGTTTTGAACAAGCAAGATTATGATAATGTTGATATTTTTATTAAGCAGCCACGTGTGATTTTAGGTCTATTAGAGCAAGCAAGAGAATACATTAATGTCAATCAAGAGTTATCAATTGCTGAAAAAGAAGCTGCGGTCATCAAATTAAATGATGAAATTAAGCGAATGACTATACTATTAATGTCTGCCCCAAATGAGAATATTCATTTTGATTTTGAAAGAATAGATCCAGAACTACGTAGTATTTTTGAACGTTCAGCAGAAGCACAAGGCGATTATTTTTATTTGGAAAATTTGAAAAATCAGATAATAAGATATGAGCAAGCTCAACAAGCATTTCTTGATATTTTTTCTTCACAAGTGCTGCATGAAGGAAGAAGTGAAAATGTTGTAGAGAATCTTAAAAAATCTATTTTAATGCATAAAGATGTATCTTTAGTACAATACAGTCAAAGCTTGGTTTCTCCTTATGAAAATATGAGTATGGATACAGTAAATAGCACACCTGTTATTACACCTAGCGCCTTAAAAAAGATTGAGGTTTCAGTAGTAAAAATTGTTTTAGATGCACTAAACCAAAATGCAGAATTTGATAATTTATCATTAGATGATCAAAAGAGTTTTCTTAATTCATTGGTTACCAAAACTATTTTGGAATCTGTATTGACAAAAGAAGGATTAGAAAGATATCAAATGGAACAAGCAAGCTTTAGGCATAAAACTCAACTCTCTAATGAGTTAAATTCGATTTATCAAAAGCAAACAGAGGTTGCAAATGAACTTATTAGTGGTATTTATGAGAGGTCACAGTTAGAAAAATCTGTTGTAGTACATAAGGGAATAATAGTAACAGATATTGGAATGATGATAGCTAGCCTTGTTGGAACCGTTGTTCCTCCTCTTGCTGTAATAACAGCACCAGCTGTTTCTGTTGCTTCTATTGGCATAGAGGGAGCTAAGATAGGGCTTCATGTGCATGATGTTAGAACCCAGCGTAAGATAGAGCAATCAAAAACACCAGAAGAAGTTATGAGCTTATCTAGTAAAACAAAAAAGAGTATTACGCCTTATAAACAACTTAGCTCAGATACTGGTGCTAATAAAGTAGTCGAACCTGGTGCAGAGTTGACGGAAGTAAGGAAATCGCCAAGACCTCAGAAATAGGATAGACCATGGCGAAATAAAAACTAAAAACTCATATACATTTTGTCTATGGTGTAAAGATATCTGATTTTTTTGTGTGTGATAATTATGTTAAACATTTCTTGGATCTGCCATTGTAAAAACAACACCCAAATGAAAAGAAGTGGCACTCTTATAAGGTGAAATATCAAAAGGAACGTGCGTTTCATCAGCCCCCAAAATATTAACACGTTTGGTTTGATCCCAAATAACCATGCCACGAAATCCTAAGAACCACCAAGGATTGTATTGTGTGCCTAAGCCAATGCGTGCTGAGTATTTGGTTTTTGCATTTTGTGATATTTCAAGGCGTTGCCCACCCGTTACATAAAACATATGTACATCTGGCTCTAAGCGAGAAATACCTAATAAACCCAAGATTTCAACATCTTTCATGACAGGCCAATAAAACATGCTGCTTAAATGGAATGCCTTAAAACGAACATCCACGGTAGAAGCATTTCCTAATGGCTCTACTGTAGGCTTTAGGAAGGTTTCATTTCCATTAAATACATGTGATTTTTCTTTGCTGATAGATTGATCGTAACCAAAATCAATGCCAAAAAAGCCATTAATACGCGTGCCTAAATAGAAAGACATACCACTACTGATATCAGGAAAAACATGATCCAATGGTCTAGGGAGATCATTATTGAGGCTTGCGCCCCAGTATTTCCAATCAACCCCCATATGTGGGCTTAAATAGACTGCTTGGGCTTGAAATGTGCTTAATAGAAATAAAACTAAGCTAAATCTTATATATTTTTGCATCTAACTACCCTGTAAATTTAGTTTATGGTCTATTGTGGCGGTCTCCCTGAGATCAGTCAACTATCAGTATATCAAGCTGACTTTATAACTATTTTTGAGACGGCTTCTAGCCTTTTTTTACTGCGTGTATTTTAGTATCTACAGCATTGTTGTTAGCAACGGTTGTTGCTTTTAAAGGTAATGTCAAATATTTGCCAACTTGGATTGTATCGTTGGATAGTTGATTTAAAGTTTTTAGCGTTTGAATTGTTGTTGCATATTGTTGCGCAATTTTACTTAAACTGTCGCCAGGTTGAATTTTATGTTTTGCTGCATGGGGGCTGGGTATTGCGGGCACATTTGTGAGTAAATCATTAAAATTTTCAGCAACATGTACAGGGACACATAGTTCGTATGGCCCATTGGGATTCATCTTTTTGTTGTAAAAGCCAGGATTTAAATTTGCTAATTTTTTCTCTGGCATATTTGCCATCAGGGCAGCTTGTTTGAGATCAACCGCTTTGCCAATATCAATATGTGTAAAATAAGGCTGGTTGAGAATATTGGGGAGTACAACACCATATTTACTAGGTGTTTTGATAATGCTGACGATAGCCATCAATTTAGGAACATAGTCTGCCGTTTGTTGAGGTAAATTTAGCTCCCAGAAATCTGTCGCTTTATTCATTTTTTTGTTTTTATTAATGGCACGTGTTACACGACCTTCACCAGAATTATAGGCAGCAAGCGCTAATAGCCAATCTCCGTTGTAACGTTGATGTAAATATTTAAGATGGCGTAATGCTGCATTTGTAGAGAGAGCAATGTCCTGACAACCATCGAACCACGCATCACGTGAAAGTCCGTAATCTAAGCCTGTTTCTGGCATAATTTGCCAAAGCCCACGTGCACCACTTGCGCTTTGGGCTGTTGGGTTGAAGGTGCTTTCGATCATGGGGAGTAAAGCAATTTCTGCTGGCATCTCATGTGTTTCAACAGTTTCGGCAATATAATGTAAATAAGGCCGAGCATTATTTACCATTTCATTAAAGTGAATTTGTGATTTTGTATAACGTTTTATATAAAATTGTACGCGAGGATCATTTTCATGATTGGGTAATGAAAATTGTTCTCTTAATCGATTCCAGAGTAAAGCAGGTTGTTGCGCGCGAATGTTGTTATGGTTGGTAGATACGCTATGTTTAAAAGGTTTAGAAAAAGCATTTTTAAAAGCATTAAATGTGCTGCTATGTGGTTCTGCTTGTATAGAGTGAGACCAAGTAGTAAACACAAGAAGTATGGTTAGCAGTGTTGCAAAGTGGCCTTTCAGTGAAAATAAGTAGCGCATTAAGTATATTTTTTATTATATTAAGCAGATGTTCTGACAAAATTTATGATCTAATAGTAAATAAAATTTACTATTAGGGCAAGAAATATATGTTTTTTTAGCGGAAAAATAGTGCTCAGCAAAATTAACATAAAAAATCAAGATATTATGCTTTGAAATGATCTTTCATGCTTCGAACTTCAGTGAAAAAATCAACAGGGGAACTTAGTTCCTTTCCTGTCAGCAAAGTAATCTGATTTTGAAATTCAAGTAGATGACATTTTAAGAAAGGATTAAAGGTTTTCTCATCCCTTAAGCGGCTGGGGAGGCTGGCTTTATTAGCTACCCTGAGAGCTGCAATTTCTAATGCTTTGGTTCTGAGCAGTTTGTTATCAGGCTCTAAGCTAAGCGCAAAGGCTAAATTATTTAGGGTATACTCATGTCCACAATAGATTAAAGTATCATCATCCAGGCTAGCTAGCTTATTTAATGAGTCATACATTTGTTGAGGTGTACCTTCAAAAATTCTGCCGCAACCCGCAGAAAATAAAGTATCGCCACAAAACAATATACCTTCACCGGCATAAGCAATATGATCTAAAGTATGACCTGGTATCGCCATGACAGAAAGCTTGAGTTCTTGGGCTTCAAGTGTGACAAACATACCATCCTCAATAATGTTTGTTATTTGATAAACTGATCTATTGGGTCCATAGACAGGGACATTTGGGAAATGTTCCAATAGTTGAGTGATACCATTTGTATGATCCCAATGTCTATGTGTAATTAAAATGGCATTTAAACTGAGCTGTGATTTTTGAAGATACTGAAGCACAGGTTCAGCATCGCCTGGATCGACGACTGCAACCTGAGAATCATTTAGACTATGTATAGCCCAGATGTAATTATCTGCAAAAGCAGGGATTGGAACAATTTTATTCATTTAACTAATTATTGTGTTGTCACCTAAATTATGGTAACAGAAAATACATACAAAAACGCCTGGTACAGTCATGGCTCTGGTTTTAGATTGGCAGAGGCAGAAAAAGCTGAATTGGATGAGATTCTGCCGTGCTTGCATGGATATCATTTAATACAACTGAGTGAACAAGGATTATCCCATTACATGAGTGGCAGTTTAATTTCACATCGTGTGTTGGTGCATCCTACTGTTACGACTGCGGGGCAAAAAAATAAAGTAAAGGCAGAACTGGATAGTTTACCTTTTAAGTCAGAATCTGTGGATGTTGTTGTATTACTTCATACTTTAGAACAAGTGCGTAATCCACATGAAATACTAAGAGAAGTACATCGGATTTTAATACCAGAAGGCTACTTGGTGATAACAGGTATCAACCCCCTTAGTTGTTGGGGGCTTTGGTATAGTTGGAAAAAAATGCTAGGGAAAATAGCAAGAGCAGGGCATTTATTAGGATTGACTCGCTTGAGAGATTGGCTAAAATTGCTTAATTTTCAAGTAACGGGGGGTAGGTTATTTTATTATCGTCCACCGATTCTCAGTCAGAATATGATACAGAAAACAGAAAAAATTGAAGAAATAGGCAGAAAGTATTGGCCGTTTTTAGGCGGTGCTTATAGCATCGTCGCGGTAAAACGCGTTATACCCTTAACCTTAATGCGTGCAAAATGGAAAACAGAAAAGCAAGTGTGGTTAGAGACAGAAACGATCGCAAAACCAAGTGCAAATAGATTTAGCACGCCAAAAACCTGCATGAATGAGCAAAAGAATGACAAATAATGAAAAAAGCTTAAATACTATGAAACAAGTGACTTGTTATTCTGATGGTGCATGCTCAGGTAATCCAGGTCCAGGAGGATGGGCTGTTTTGGTACGCTATAAAGAAAATGAAAAAATTTTCTCAGGCGGTGAGTTGAACACCACCAATAATCGCATGGAGTTACTGGCAGCCATTGAAGGTTTAAAAGCCCTCAAGGAATCATGCAAAGTCGTGATGGTTACTGACTCTGAATATGTCAAAAATGGCATTACAGAATGGATTGCTAAATGGAAGCAAAATGGTTGGCGAACAGCAAATAGAAAAGATGTTAAAAATGTTGATTTGTGGCAATTGTTAGATGAACAAGTGCAAAGGCATAGTGTAAGTTGGCAATGGGTAAAAGGTCATAGTGGGCATCCAGAAAATGAGAGAGTTGATCAAGCCGCCAGAGATGCTGTTAAAACCATTAGAGATAAGCAATAAATGAGACAGATTATTTTAGATACAGAAACAACTGGATTATCTCCAGAACAAGGGCATCGGGTCATTGAAATTGGTTGTGTTGAAATGATGCATCGGCGATTAACCGGCAAAACCTTTCATGTCTATTTGAACCCAGAGCGTGAAGTTGATAAAGGCGCTTTTATGGTTCATGGTATCAGTAATGATTTTTTGAAAGATAAGCCATTGTTTCATGAGATCGTAGATGAATTTACAATTTTTATAAAAGATGCTGAGCTTATTATCCATAATGCGCCTTTTGATGTTGGCTTTTTAGAAAGTGAATTCAAGCGTGCCAATCTAAAAGCATGGGAAGATTTATCTTCACAATGCACAGTAACAGATACATTGGCTATGGCGAGAAAAAAACATCCTGGTCAAAAAAATAATCTTGATGCTTTATGTAAGCGTTATCAAGTCAATAATCAACACCGTGAAAAGCACGGTGCCTTATTAGATGCTGAGATCTTAGCAGATGTTTATTTGGCTATGACAGGAGGGCAGTCTAAACTTGATCTAGACAGCAGCAATACAAGCCAAGCAACACAAACAGAACAAGAGAAGGTATTGACGACTATGATAAGTGATTTACCAATACGTTCAGCCAATGAATCAGAATGTGAGTTGCATGCTGCGTTTTTACAAAAAATGAAAGATAAGTATAGAGTTGAGCCACTTTGGGAGCTTGAACCTTAGCTCTGTTATTTCCATCGTGTCCACGCGCCGCTATATAGTGAAGAGTATATACAGACTACTTTCACAGTTTAGCCTTAGATGTGTTTCATGAGCGCTATAAATTTGTCTGCATTACTGAGGGATAGCTAAAATTATATTAAAGCAAATCTAAACATTCACTATATTTTTGTGTCCTCATACCATCACGTTTTAATTATCCTTACTTTATAATTTTTCTTAAGTCTAGATATTTCTCTTGGTTCTGTTGCTGCATTTAAAAACAGCCTATTTTTTCTGTGTAATTTCTACACATCTTTATTCGTAGCGTATCCAATTTTAAATGAACAAAAATTAAAAATTGTTTTCTAAACTAAAAACGGTAGCTCGTAGTATTAAACAATTTAAATTGTGTATGCACGTATTGACGTTATATATACATCAGCTAAAAAGGGTTGTATAAGATGAAAAGAACTGGTCCAGAAAGTACTAAAAATAATCGAACTAACGAAGAGAAAACTGAAAGGAGTGAGCAAGCATTAGAAAAATATATCCAGGCTAATCTAGATGGTAATTTAGAAATAGTTGCGTCTTTATACGAGTCTTCTGGCATTCTGCATGAACAAGAAAAATTAAGAAAAGCTTCTCCTGGACTTTATAGTACAGACATGAATTATATTCATGAGCCTTACTGGAGTTATAATTTCCCACAATTGAAAGCCTATGGGCAGAGAATAGTCAAGAGAATCCAACCCTATTTTATTGATGAGACGCTTGTTAATACAGCAAATGGAGAGGTCAACGTTAAAGGTGAAAAGATTAAAGTCAGACCTATTAGGGAATTTGGTCGTGTTTTACCTCTTTTGTATTTACAAGAACAACTGGCCAAGACAAACAAAAGTAACCTTGCTGTTCCAAGGTTGTTCATCGTGCCTAATAACGTAGAAGACGTACACTTTAATTTTTCATTACCTTATCTTGATAAGGAACATCGTAGACTAGTATTAGATTCAGGGAGCAATATCCTGACAGTAGAAAGTGACAGCTTCACGATTTATCAAGAATATATAGAAGGATCTGGATATGTAGGTGATATGTCATTTATGTATTACGGACATACAGACTTTAATGCAAAGCAAGTGATTAAAAGTAAAAAAACAGAAAAAAATTATTTAATTGACACAAAAGAAGGAAAAAATTTTTTTATTGCACCTTTTAATCCAATGAAAGATGGCTTCTATAGCTATTGGTATATGAATGCCGGAAGAAGCTTGCCACAAAATCCTGATGAGTTTCAAAAATGGCAGCTCACACAACAAACATTGATATTAAGAGCAAAAGCATTGCACTTTCCTATTGATTTGAAAAATATGGATGTAAATATTGGGAAATTGAGTGAATTGACTCTCGATGAAGTGCAGGTGCCACAACATAGTGTGATGTTTGATGAAAGTGAACCATACTTTTCAGAACCTGAGTTGAATTTAGTAAGATATTTAAAGATTGGTCGATATGATTTGTTTTTAAGTCTATTGTCAAAAGATCCAAATCAATCAGTTTTTCATGTATTGAAGCCAGAACTTTTTAATCCTTATAAGACTTTAGTTGAATTAATGTTAGATTTATTGCGTCATTCATATTTAGAGAATAATGAAGAAAATTCAAATAATATTTGTGATATACTAGATATTCTAATTCCCAGAATAAAGATTAGCACAGCGCAAGAACAATTAAAATTATTCACCTTAATAGCATCAAAGAGAGAAGATCACTCAGTAAATAAATTAAACTATGCGCGTGGAGCACAATATCTAAAACATTTATTAAAAAACCAAGAAAATCCATCTGAAGAGCTTTTGTTGCAAGCTGCTATCAGTAAAGATGTCGTAGAGCACCAGGATATGGATTTATTGGAAATGGTTTTAGAATATTCAAATAGGCATATCATCGAATCTTTGGTAAATGAAATGCTTGCTCCAAGTCTGATGGGGCCATTCTCAAAAGTACCTGAAGAGCAACTGCGAATACCTATTCGCTCTTTGCTGAATACCTTAAATATTCTTTCTGATAAAACAGTGGCCAGAATATTTACACTTAATAAAAAAGATCTAATAGATGAGATCTTTAATAAAGAATTTAATGCTGGATCGGCTTTATTTTTGGTTGCAGGAATTATAGATGAACCCTCTCAATCTCATATTAGACATCTTCTTGGTAAAAGTAGGGATGTTAATTGGTATTGGTATCAGATTGCAAAAAAAATCTTAGCAAGAAATCCACCACCTGAAGACATTGATAAAACAATTGCTTATGCATTAACCAATGGTAAAGTTCTATTGTTAGAGTTAATGCTTAAACAAAAACCAGTATATACTCCTAAAGCAGATGAAGTTATAAAAGAATTGCTGAGTAGCCCGTATCATGGAAATCATATATTTGAAAACGCAATTCAATCTCAAAGTATATTGTTGATCAGCATGTTTTTAGAGCATGGTAAATCAATAGAAATCCATCAATTTCGACAAGCGCTACAAACAAGAAACGATGATATGTTGAGCGTAATGATTCGTTCGGGAAATTTACAAAATCCAGTTTCTGCTTTAAAAGAAGCTATTTATTATAGGAATATAAATGCGATTCGCCTGCTTGTTAAGGATAAGAAAAATATTACAGGTGATGTTTGTTTTGATGCAATCATGACCAAAGACGAAGTCGTCATTAATATTATGAGAGATGCATTGTCTAACGTCAAAAGTGTAATGAGTCAATCTCAAGTAGATCAAATATTTAAGGACAAAAAAGCAGCTAAAAATCTTATTGAAAGCAAAATTGATTTAGACAAAGCCTTGTTTTCTGCTGTAGAAAAAATTGATGACCCTTGTCATACGCAGATTAGATTTATTATGAATAATAAAAGGCCAATTGATTATGATTGGTATGAATTCGTCGAGAGTATTTTAGAAAAAAATCCTTCAGAAGCAGGCATTGATCAAGCAACAGCTTATGCACTTAATAATTCTAAAATATCGATTTTGGAAAAATTACTGAAAATGAAACCTTCACCCTCTCCGAAAACTGACAAAATATTAAATGATATTTTAAATAGTCCTTATAGCGGAGATCTTCTCCTTGAAAATGCGATAAAGGCAAATGGTAAATGTGTTGTAGGATTGTTGTTGAGTCATGGTAAAAAGGCTACCCCATATCAATGCAGCCTAGCTTATGAACCTGAGATGAAAGAGTTGCTAGAAGCACAATATTTAATTTCAAAACGAAGAGCTTTAAAAAAGAATTGATTTTACCTATAGACTGTCTGGGAAATAGTAGTTTTGCTTTCTTTGTCATGCCAGCCAGGGCGCTGGCATGACAGGATTTTTATTTATTTAAAGTCACAATCCCTTCAAATAAGTGGCCGTTGAGTAACAAATGTGCACCAATTGCGGCAAAATATCCTAAGGCAATTGCCCAAGTCCATTTTAAATGACCAAAGAAAGTATAAGCACCTTTAGCTTGTCCCATAAGCGCAACCCCTGCGGCCGAGCCAATTGAGAGTAAGCTACCACCAATACCTGCTGTTAAGGTAACTAACAGCCATTGGCCTTCACTCATGGAAGGTTCCATTGTGATAACGGCAAACATAATTGGAATATTATCAATTATGGCTGAGAGTATGCCGATGATAATATTGGCTGGTGTTTGTTTATGTATTTCACCTAAGCTGCTACCCCATTCATTATAAATAACGTTAGAGGCTAGATCTAAATAACCAATGGTTGCAAGTCCACCCACACATAAAATGACGCCGTAGAAAAAAAGTAGCGTATCCCATTCTGTACGTTGAATTTTTCTAAAGATATCAAATGAGCTTGATATTTCCATTTGTTGTGTCTCTGGATTGTACACTTGTTTCTTTTTAATAAAATAACTATAAATGAAAAGATATGATAAACCTGTCATCATCCCTGTGGCAGGAGGTAAATGAAGGAAATTATGAAAGGCCACAGCAGTTATAATGGTTAAAAAGAATAAAAAGACGATACCAAGCGCACCATATTCCATTTCAGTGTTATTATTTATTAAAGGTGGCTTTTCATTGGCGATTGAAAGCTGCATGAAAAAAGCAGGAATAACAAAGCTAATAACTGCTGGTACAAATAATTTAAAGAAATCATGAAAAGGGATGTAACCCTTTTGCCAAACCATTAAGGTTGTAATATCGCCAAAAGGGCTAAAGGCACCACCGGCATTGGCTGCAACGACAATGTTAATGCAGCTGACCAGTATAAACTTGGGTTTGTCGGCACCTACGGCCATGACGACAGCACACATAATCAGTGCAGTCGTAAGATTGTCTGCAACAGGAGAAATAAAAAATGCGAGCAAGCCTGTTATCCAAAAGAGCTTTCTATAACTGAATTGCTTGCGTACCAGCCAGCTTCGTAAAGCTTCAAAGACTTTGCGTTCTTCCATTGCATTGACATAGGTCATTGCAACCAATAAAAAGAGTAATAATTCAGAGTATTCTAATAGATTGTGTCGAATGGCGGTATTGATTTCTTCGCTTACACCTTTGCTGCGTGCCATCAGCGCAATGATAATCCAGATGAGACCTGATGCTAAGAGTATCGGCTTTGATTTTCTTAAATGAATAAACTCTTCAGACATGACAAAAAAATAGGCAATGATAAATACGATAATTGTTAAAATGCCTAAATAAGAATCAGTCATTCCTAAGCTAAATTGAGTACAGCTTTCTGATGCGTTGCTAATCGTGGAAAATAAAGAAATTAAGCATAATAATGCAAATGAACAGATGTTTTTAGTCATAATTGAGTCACATTTAGTTAAGATTCTTATGGTTACCATTAATTAAAATAGTTAAACCTACCGCAAATATTAAACAAAACGGCAAAATACTCAGTGCAAGATGATAATCAGAGAGTAAATAGATACCATCGTGTTGGCTGCGAAATCTGTCGAGTAACCAACCGATTCCGTATTGTGCAAAGCCACCACAGAGCATAATAATCATATTTACAAAACCGATAGCCGAGCCTTGCACCCAATCAGGATAGCTTTGTTTAATAATTGAAAAACTTAATAGCATGTTTGCAGTGAGAATGCCATAAAGAAAAAGTAGCGGATATAAATACCAGAGTGTTGTATGTGGGACATATAAGAAGACAGATAGTAAGAGTAAAGCACCTAAAGTTGCTGGGAACATAATATATTTTAAATTACTCACGCGAGTTGCTAGCCAGCCGACTAATGGGCCTCCGATAGCCGTTCCCACAAAAATGGTGTGTGTTAGCGCAGCTGCCTGAGTTTTTGGTATTGAGTAAGCAACAACAAGATATTCTGGCCCCCACATTTCTGGTAAAGCTGCAATGGGCATTACTAATAAGGTTCCAAATAAGCTGATATACCAAGTTTGTTTGGATCTGAGCACGTGACTTAAGCCTGTGAAAATAGAATGAGTACCCTTTACAGATGAATCTTTGGCGTTGCTATCTTCTTTGCTTGCTTCTTCTGGCTTGTCTTTTAAGATGAGGAAAAGTAATGCGGTGATAGCTAAACCTACAAAACTTAAGTCAAAGAGCGCAGTTTTGTAGCCAACTTTCTCAATCAGCCAAGAAAAGGGCGCACCCCCTGATAAAGCGCCAAGCGTGCCACAAAAATTTGTTAAGCCAACTACCAATGGAAAAGAACTCATTGCAAGCCATTGTGATCCTATTTTTAGACAGCCAACAAAGGCAAATGCAGAGCCTGCCCCAATCAAGAAGCGACTAAAATAGGCCCAATGGTGGTTCGTGGAAAAAGCAAAAGCAAAACTTCCAATGGTGACAAGTAAGGATGCAAATACCAATAATTTTTTTGGACCATATTTGTCAATTAAGATACCAGCAGGAAGTTGAAAGCCTGCATAAGCATATAAATACATTGCGCCAATTAAGCCCAGTTGCTTGTCATCGATTGTTAATATTTCTCGTAAATGAGTAGTGAGCACACCCGGGGCAACACGATGAAAAAATTCATAGGCATAAAAGAGAGCACCTACGGACCAAAATAACCATCCTGCAAGTTGATAGTTGATGAATTTTTTTGAAGTGAGTCGGTCTGTAGGTTGCATATATGAGAGACATACTACTTAGAATTCAGATAGATGCAATAAAAAAGGGGCTATTGACCCCTTTTTTATTGCTTATCGGCTTAGTTTTTTGAATGTAAGCGGAAAGTTAACAAACAAATTAATCTTATTGCAAAGAGCGAAAGAACCTTAGGGGCAGGCTCTTGTGCTAGGATTTCATTCACCTTAATGTCGATAAAAGTATTGTTAAAAGATTAAGCCAGTTTACTTTTATTAATAAGTATTTTCTATCAACGTGCTTTGGTTGTTCTAAAATCTCATGAGTAATCTTTGTCTTGCATAATGCTGATGCAGTAGGTTTTGTTATATCGATAATGCCTTGACACAAAAGAGGTTTGTTTACATATGCGTAAAGTCATATTCTTATTAGTAATGGGGCTGGTCGTTGCTCTTTCTATCACTTATTACAAGCGCAAAGAGATTCTTGCTGCGCGTATTGCTCAATTATTGGCGCAAAATGGCTTGACTGTTGATGCTTTAGATATTGGCTTTTTAGGTTGGGAAAATTGTCAAATTAAAGAAATGATTTTAAAGAGTCAGTCAAAAGAAGATGATTGGCAAATTAACATAAAGAACGCACATGTGAATTATTTATTGAATATGGAATCCTATCTGAATATTCAAAGTGCAGAGATTGATGATTTGATCGTTATCATGGGGACACGTCGAGACAGTTTAACAGAGACCCAAACAACAGAACTTGTGAATCGCTATATTCAAGAGATGCTGATCCCCGCACTTCATTTAAATGTTCATGGCATCAAAATTAATAATTTTGAGATCAATTCAGCGCAAAAAAATCAAGAATTCCATTTAAAAACGATGATTGATTTTGACAATCAACAAAAATCTTTAACACTTAAGGGTTATCTTTCTAATGCTCATATTTTTCCTTTTGAGCAAATAAGATGGCAGGGGACACTTGTTATTGAACCAAATGCTTTTAACATTGTGCTTCAGTCAGGTTTTAGAATTGATGCAAAAAATTATCAACAAGCAGATACTAAAATCGGTTTAGTGACTGCAACTTTAAGTGAACCCACAAAGATACAATGGCTATCAGAAGCTTCACCATTGTCTATTACTGCTAATGAAATAAATTTTGATGTCAATGACGTGAATTGGGATAAAGATCAGTATCTTACCTTCAGCGGTCAATTTTCTAAACTATTTTTGATAAAGAAAGATACACAATGGCAATGGGAGGGCGATTTATCTTTAGTGTTACCTGAGACAAATAAAAAAATATCTAAGCTAAGTATAAACGCGCATGGAAGCTCCACAGCTGCACAACATATCTATCAGCTGTCTGGCCATATTGAAAATCCTTCTGTTGATCTAAGAAACGTCACCTTTGATCTACAAGGCACAGCAAATGTTGCAGAGAAACAAAGCAAAGCAGTCATTAGCAAATGTAAATTGGAGATTGAAGCTTATCAGCAGGATCACTATAAAATAGAGCCAATGACTATTTGGGCAAAAAATAAGCTTAATTTTATCTTAAAAGAAGGACAAGTTTCTCTAATGCCCAGTCAGTTTGAAATAAGTCCGATGCATTTGAGGGTGGATGATAAGAGCTTGATTGCAAAAAACTTTGATATCTCGCTAGAGAAAATAGATTTTTCATCCATAAAATTAAAAGGTCTTTTAGATGCAAGCCAAATAGCTGTAAAATGGCAAGATTTTGAAGTGTCTGATATTGATCTGAACATTGATTTTGTATGGCAAAAGGATAATTTTAAATCAGATTGGACTTTTCTAAAACCGCTCAAAATAGGTGTGGACTTAGAGCAACTGGCCTTTACTTTGAATATGAATACCAGCAAACCTGCTTATGAATATGCTATACAAAATATGCAAGCAAAAATATTGGGTGGGGATATTCAAAGTGAAGCGATTCTTATCAAAGATAAAAAGCTTGTACAAGGATTTAAACTAATATTCAGCAATATACAGCTCGAGCAATTATTTGCATGGCGGAAGGTAGATGGGCTTTCGGGAACAGGTAGCTTAAATGGTACATTACCTTGCTTCTTTACTGAAAAGGGTTTTGAAATTAAAGGTGGTGTATTTTCAGCAAAAGAGCCTGGTGGAAAAATCAGCTATATCCCTTTGAATCGAAGCAAATCAGATATTGCGGGTATGGAGATGGCCTTTAAAGCATTACAAGATTTTCAGTATTCCGCCTTAAATGCAAAAATAGAATATAAAACAGATGGATGGATGAATTTAGCCTTATCCTTGAAAGGCAAGAGTGATTTATTGGGCGAAGGACGTCCAGTTGAATTTAATTTAAATTTGGATGAAAATATCAAAGATTTGTTGAAGAGTATGGCATTGGTCAATAAATATAGCAGGGCAGATTATATAGAGCATTTTTAGAATGTTCGCTTTGCGAACGAAGAAAAAGACAGTTATTATGCGAAGGCTAAAAAGGAAGAAAAGAAGAGTATGAACATAAATATTAATGTATACCCGCAACAGATGATTCGTCGGTTAGACGGTGAGTGTTCGAGCAATAGGAGTGTATACCAAATACATGACTATTGTGAGATACGCGAAGCCAACAACACCGAAGATTCATCTGTGAAGGGGATAATTACGGCAATGCTGCTCATGACATTGCTGGGGTGTGCGCCAAAAGTAAAACTGGAAGCGCCGGATAAACCCATCAGAATTGATATGAATGTCAAAATTGATCATGAAGTTAGAGTCAAAGTTGAAAAAGACGTTGAAAATGTTTTATCCAAAGAGAAAGGATTATTCTAAATCAGGAGCTTGTAATGAAATATTTTAGCAATTCTATGAAATCCATATTTTTAGCACTTATGCTTGCTTTCTCATGTAATGCTTTTGCATTGACACTTCAAGAAGCAAAGTCACAAGGTTTAGTCGGTGAGCAGCCAAATGGTTATTTAGGTGCTGTTGTGAATCCAAGCGCTGAGACATCGACCTTGATTAATCAGGTTAATGGACAGCGAAGAGCAGAGTATCAAAAAATCTCTGCACAAAGAAATGTTCCTTTACAACAAGTTGAAGCACTTGCAGGTCAGCAGACAATTGAGATGACTGCATCTGGTATGTATATTCAGGTGAATGGTTCTTGGGTTCAGAAATAAAGTAGGTTTCTTCTTGAACTGAGATATCCTCAAATTTCTACTAGATTGTCATCCCAGCATTCGCATATAGGCGTCAACTTAAGAAATTTCTGCGATTCGATATGAAATATTGCTGCCAATTCTTCGTTCGGAAAGCGAACATTTTGCCCTCTACCAATTTTGGAAGAGGGTGCTTCGAAGAAGCGGGTGAGGGTTAAATAAGTTAATCACTTATTAGTATTTTGTGTTTTCCTTAAGTTGACGCATATGAGCCTTCGCTGGCATGATATATTATCTGATTTTTTCATTATAAAATTTTGTGTAGAGTACTCTGTTTAAAAACTGAGAAAACATTCGCTTTGCTCATACCAAAAATTAACTTTACAACGTACTAGGATTTATATCCGTTTCTTTTGTTTGGTGAGGCTTGTAGCTCATGTCTTGTTGTAATAGTAACCTGTTGTCCAGAAAGTAATTCTTGTGGCAGATTAAGCGCAGTATGGCTGCTAAACTGCAATGTTTGAGTGTGCTGTTCTCTTGTTTTTAAGTATACATTCTCTTCTTGTAGATATAGATTTCTCTGGGTTAATGTCACGTTCTCTTCTTCTAGTTGTGAGATTTTATTTTTTAATTCCAAAATAAGTTTTTCAGCTTCTAATTTTCTTATTTTTGAAGTTATGCGGCTTGTCGATGCAGAAAATCTATTTCGTAGAAGACGGCGCTCTTTTGCATTTTGTGCCTGCTTTAATTCTTGTTCGCAATCTTGATTGTTTTGTTCAATATCTTTATGTAAGCACTCAATTTGAACTTGAATTGCTTCTACAGAATCAATGTAAGGATCCAACGTTGGATCTGAAAGTTTTTGACGTTTTCGCATTGGTTCAGATTTGAGTATCGCATGTGTATGTTCAGCTGCTTTTTTCTCTTCTTTCCTTTTGACAGAATCTTTTGTTTTGGGATCACTCTTTGTGGTTGGGGTATTATCTGGAGCCATACTTATATTAGAAGATAACTGTGTTTCCAATGAGTAGTATTTAGGGATGAGAGGTGTAGTAGTCTGACTCGTCACGTTAAAGATATTTAGCGTATCAGACTGTTCAGGCAAAGAAGAAGATTCAGGCTCTAAGAAATCTAGAAGTTCATCCCAGGCGGTAGAATCATATTCAGAACCTTCGGGGTCAAATTGTGCGCCAAATAATGACATGGTTTTTCTCCAGAAATTAAATATTAATGTTGTTTTGCTCGTATTTGTTTTTTAAGCGGTGCATCTGTTTTATTTTGTGCAATCTCTAAGCCTCTATAATAAGCGAGAGGATGGAGATAAGCTGAAGCACGTAAATAGCTCCATGCATAGCCTTTCCAGGTAACAGCATCTGCCCCTACATTGAGCGCAGAGATTTCTTCAGTATTAGTTACTTTTTTGATTTCGTGTGTATTTTGATAAAATTTTCTCGCATACTTCTGCATGAAAATTCTGGTTGCAATAGCTGCAACACTTATCATGGGTAAGGCATACATAGTCATTTGCATGTAAGAAAGCGCTTTTATCCAACGTAATGCATGGAGTGCAATATTTAAAAGAGATTTTCTATATATGTAGCTGACAATGGTTGCTGCTGTCATTAAGATAAAACTACTTACAAGAACGATAAATCGCATCCATTTACGCACGATGGGTGCCGTTACGAGATTTTGTGCTTTAATATAAGCACTTAATTTTACTTTCTCAGTATCAGGCATTTTTTTATGATTGATTGCTTCTACATTTAAGTGCATCAGTGGTCTATCATTTGTGTTCGTTTTTGTTCGTATAGAATGTTGCGCTAAAGCGGTTGGATTTAAAATCTTATGTCTTACCAATTCACGTTTTAGCGTGTTAAACATATTGTTTTTGCTTCTATGGCGTCGCATGAGATGATCATGCAGATAGTCTAGTTTTTCTAAAGTATGTGATGTAAACCATCCTTTTTTACTTAGATTGGCTGCTAAGTATGACGTGTCTGCATTAAAGAAATGGATTTGTTCTCTATGCGCGGATATCAATGTTTGTATATTTTTAGCGCATTGCCCCCAATAAGGAATACCACTCATTGTTTCAATCCAGACGGTATTTTTTTCATTATGAATGATGGCCTTTTTTCTGATCTCAGCAGCTTCACATGCGGTGATTATGGTTGATTGTAGATCTGTTCCATTATATTGCATGAGAACAAAATAAGCAGGTTTTTTAAGCTGATTAAGCTTGTCACTAATGTCTGCACAATCATAAAAATTATTAGATGCATGAATATTAGCGTCGAATTTCCATTGTCTGATGACAGGGTGTGTTGCTGCAATTTGTTCTAGCGTTTTAGTTGTTGGTCGATTATGAATAGTGGTGTTGCTGATTTTTCGCACAAGAGAAGGATTTGGTTTCCAAGTAGTCATATCCACTGCTTTCCAAGAACAATAGGTCTTTGTATTTAAACGTGGTAGTGCAAGTTCTTGTTGATTTTCTTGCTCATTTTCGACTTCTTTTTGTGTAGTAACTTCAGATTCTGTTGCTCCCATGAGGGGTGTTTTTATGTTTTTCTTACAGAAGTTAACTTCTTTGAAAACAATATTTTTTGCTACTGTGAGTAGTTTTCTTTTCTCAGCAGAGGCAATCGAAGCACTTGCAGTTTTTAATGCTTGCTCCCATCTTTTTGTTACACGAATAACATAGTCATCAAGCATTGTTTTCATGCTTACCATTTGTTCTGGTGTACCATATTTTTCGTAGAGATTAGAAATCTCTGTTTCGTAGATATAGTTTCTAAAAGCATCATTATAAATAATTTTTTGAGAAATAGACTGAGTATCTCTTATCTGAGAAACAAGATGATTTCTAAATAAGCCATTGATTTTTTGCATTGCACCTTGTAAATGCAGATTCATTAATATTTGTGCTTGATAGTTCACCGTAATATTTAGAAGCTTTTCTGTATTCCAGTCTTTAATTTCAGGATATGCTTTTTGTAAGTCTTGCATTAATGCATATTCAACGCGATGTAAACCTTTCAAATCTCGAAGGCGGTTGCAACCTTGCGCCAGATCTCTGAAGGTGGTTTTTTCACTGATAGTCGCAATTGCTAGTGTATTATCCGCTTGTTTTATGTCTGTTCCTGTGGTTCTTTTCTGATCGTATATGCTAAAGTATTCGTCAGCTTTGCAATTTAATTTTTGGTCAATATTGTCAGTTGAACCTACTTTAATAGGGTGTTTATGAGCGCCATCTATGGGTAAGGCATGTAAAATATCTTCTTCATTAAAATATAAAATATATTTTATTTTTTTATTGCCTTTGCTCTTGAAAATATCTGCTAATTCATGCGCTATATTTATATTTTTCCAATGTTTAAATTCAGCTCCGATATCAATAATAGCGCGCAAATCATTGATTTTAGGATGATTGCGGATAATATCAAAGACAGTGTGCTTTGGTTTTAAGGTATGAATATCCTGTCTCTTCTGCGCTTTATATTCTGAGCTGATACGCAATAAGTGATCAATGGTTTGACCATCTGTACCAAAACTTTCAGTATCATCTCTCATGATAGAAGAGTGGAAGGTTCTATAATTGTAATCGGTTCCTGTAAATCCAATCGTTGAACGATACATATCGACATGGTTTTGAGCATCTTGCCCAATCGTTACATCGTGAGTCACAATGTTAGGGAGGATAAACTGCGATATGCAGTAGCTTTTGAGCTTCTGGTTTTTCTTATGTTGAAGATAAAGTGCTTCTACTGTTTCTTCGGAATCCAGATCTAATCTTTGAAAGGTGGCGAGATCAATACCAAGCAAATGAATGAACTTATCTCGGGTGCTATAGTCATACTGCGTTTTATCTGCTTTTTGTGCATTGATAGCATTCTCAGATTCCATTTCATTTTTAAAGTGATTTATAAATATTTTAAAAACACTGGAATGCACATCATTGATGTGATGTATCTGGGTTGAATAGTTTAGTGCAAGCAATATATTTTTAAATTTAGCATATTCACTTGGGGATTGAGCACCGCTATATGGAATTGCCAGCAGTTTTTCAGTTTCTGATTTGGATTTGTCAAGTGGCAATCCATAATGTTCATTATAATTTCGTTTCAGAGCAATGGGTAACACATCTTTAATTTGCGCTCTATATAAGCTTAGTATGCTTTTATCTTGCTCTGTTAATTTTTCAATAAAGTCTGATTTCTTTTTATTTGTTCCAAGTAAAAAAGCATAGACATCATTTTTTTGCTGTTTTGAACAATTACGAGTAATCGCTTGAATTGGAGATTTTGTATTATTAATCAAACTTTGCGCAAGTTGGTTGATCAATTGATCAATAATCTTCTCATTGGGTTTGCTCCGCTGATGAGAAACGATGTCAAACAGATTGTATTTTTTATTGTCGCTTGAAGTAAGTGTCACCTCTTTCATAAAATCAAAGAGTTCTACTTGAGCGTCTAAAATATATTGTTCTAAAGCATTTTGGCTGCCCGCAGTGTAGATAATCTGATCTTTTGGATTAAGATTAATATCAACTTCATCAAGTATGGCATCGCCACGATATTTGATCATGTTGATAATGTGAGATAGGTGATCAATTTGAGTGATCCAATCATTTAAATTTTGTGTTGGATTAGACAAGATCTCAATAAGCTTTAGCTCAAGTGATTGAATGCTTTCTCTGGTCGTTACAATATATTGTTTATTGGCCATTATTTGGAGAAAATGCTCTTTTAAATGAGCAAAGAATTTTCCATCGCATTCCATGTTTCTATTAAATTTGAAAGGATAGGCTTCTTGACCAAATATTTTTTTAGAAGTATTTTTTAAATCTTCGAAATTTGTTTCGAAAAGTTCTCGAGGTACTTCCACAAAAACTAAGTTATCACCCTTAGGTTTGATTTTTGCAAGTAAAGGGAGAAGAACTTTTGATTTTCCGCCGCCCATGATAAGTTTAATGATTACATTTTGGAGCTTCCCATCTTTTTTAGACAACAGCGCTTCGAGCATTTTAAATTGCTTTTTATAAAGTAGCTTATTATCTAAATATTCAAATACTAAGATCTCTGGCTGTTTTGCTGCATCATAGCATCTTTCAGTGGTTAGAATTTGTCCAAGTTGGTATAAATGTTTATTTAATTCTTCTTGATTTTCTTTGTGGGTCTCAATTTTTTCTATCAAGTCTTGCGCACGTTTCTTTTGCTGTAATTGTGTGCTTATTGTTAAATAACTTAAAATGAGATTATGAACTTGAGTTATTTCTGTGTCATTCAGATTGCAATGATTTTGATAGCTATTTTTACGCTGCTTTAAAAATAGTTTGAATGCGTCTTGCATATCAAAGGCATGCCGATTATTTGCATGTTCATTGAGCTGCCAGTTGGCATTTTTTGTTTGATCACTTGGTTTCTTGTTTAGCAATTCAAGTATTTTCTTTTCTAATGCTTCTGTTTGACGTATATCAATCGTGATTGATCTTGTCATTTGAATATTCAATTTTGCAATGTTATTTTTATTGCTTAAAGTAGAGATGAAATAAGCATTTTGTTGGCTTGTTGCTTTATTTTGTGCAAGGCCAGCTTGATAATCAGCATTTATTTCCTGAACAAGTGTTTCAACAAATGCTTCACTTTTATCGAGTGCATGAAAAATATTTTTACTATTTGAATTTGTAATAGGAGAAAATTCTTTTGTAAGATGACTTAAGCCACAGTCTGCCAATATCTCTTTGATAGAAGAAGTTTTGTGTACAATAGAGGGCATAGGCATGGCAGTTTTGATTTTTTCTATATTTTGTACTTGTTTGCTTTTTATATTTTGTTCTATACAACTAGATTTCGGTATAGGAAGTTTGCAGTGAGAAAATAGATAGTAAAAGCATGATAATCCTGCATTGAGTCGATACCGACTTATAAGGCGCATTTGATTTTCGACGTTTATGTGTATATGGCTGTCTTTCTTTATATTAAAAACTTGATTAACAATGTCTTTATGCTTAAGCATCATGACTAAAGTGCCATAGACGGCAATTTTTGAATTGTCTGGTGCATTGGCATTTGAAGCTATCATTTTTTCTAGAAAATCAATTAGTTTCTTCTCGTGTTCAGTATTATTGCATGCTTGTTGGTAAAGCGATCGATAGTTATTTGCAATCACCATGGGTGAACTGTATATAGAAAGCGTATCTATGGATATACTCTCTATATTATTTTCTGATATTAAACTGCATGATTTTCTGATATTTTCATCATTAAATGAAAATTCAGAAAGTGATTTTTGAATAATTTTTGTTTTCTTTTTACTTGTATCATTTGCATACATATCAATCGTGTACTGTTGATCTGCTTTTTGCTGAGCAGATAGAAAATCTTGATCTGCAGCGGACGATAATTGTTGTTTGAGTTTTAGCCAGCGATTCAGCTTTGCTTTACGTTGTGCAATATCTAAAAATGCAGGTTGTTCTGTTGGCATTTCGGTACGAAGATAGGACAGCAAAGCATCATTCTCATTTGTAGTCAGTCGCATGTCCTTAGGAATAAATTTTAAATTTTTTAGATATTGTTCGTAAATTCCAATTGCAGTTTTTTCAAATTGCTTAGGTTTCACAATTGTGTCTTCTAGGTTTCTCAGTTTCTGGTTGTATATTTTCTTTTCATACTCGCTGAGTAATTCTACACCTTTTAAAGGCTTGAATTTTGCACCGGATGCAAAATAAGAGGCAAGTATACTTAAAACGAATGCATGAGTAGCAATTTTTTCAGGTGTGTTTGAGACTGCTTTCTGCGCAGTCTTTTCGTTTATAAGCAAAGTAGGTATTTCTGAGAGAATACTATTGAGTGCTTCAAACTGCTCAAAATCTCCATTGAATGAAGTTTTGATATTGCGCAGTAACCTTAGCGCATCCTTTGCTTTATTTTGAGAAAGCAGTAAATAGGCAAGATGTATGGTATCAATAGTAGTATTACAGCTAAGAGGCTGTTTCTTATCGTTAGACTTATGCGCAACAAGATAAGATTCAGTGCCATGAAAATTTACTGAAAAAGGTGGGATGTATTCAATTATCGTTTCTTTATCTTTGTTTTCTTCTTCGTTAATAATCGCTGCATTATAAATATTTCTTGTGTCATATTTTAATTTGTAATGAATATCATCTTCAATAAGCACATTATCTACATAAAATTTCTTTCTCGGGAAAAAGAATTTCGTATCGGATGGATTTTTTTTGTTTGCAAACTTTAAATGGCACTGTAATTTTCCAATTGGCAGCTCATTATCTATTTGTAAAACAGAATCCGTGTCTTGTTGATCGACAAAAATCATTTTATCTTTTTCAATAATTGATTTTAATGCGATGTTATACCTGGGTAATCTTATTTCAATTTGATTGCTGTTTATATTTTTCCAGATTTCAACAAATTCTTTAGATTCAAATTGATAAATATTTTCTAAAACAGTATTGTTAATGCCATCTGTGTTGACAAGTTCCCATGCTTCTTTTGTTGTGCTAGACACCATTGATAGTGTGCCATTATTGTATTTATACGTAGGAGTTTTGGCATCTCTATGAATAATATACATTTTTTCATTATGCGTATTGTGATAATTTATATGCACCCATGCCATGCTACTCTGATTCATTAAGGTATGTGGTAATTGATTCTCCTTAAAGAGAAAATCAGGTGCTTTGTTATATTTGTACCAATGCGATTGCGCTCCTTCTGGGAAATCTCTAAAAACATCAATTGTTTGAGCATTAAGATGTTGTTTGACACGGTATGTGTTGCCGAGCATCTTAAATTCAAAGCTATGATTGCCTATTTTTTTAGATTCAGTAATAGGGGCTTTAAATAATTCCTTAAAATTAATATTATTAAGTAATTCAAAGGGTAAGCCTTGTTTATTGTCTAATTTATCAAGCAGATCGCCTGTTATGGGATTAAAATCATATCTATTGCTTGTGTACAATGGATGTTTGTTTGTAATTGTATTGGGCAATATTTCCGTGCCAGTGGATTGTTTAATCGCACGAAATACAGAAGGTATATTTATATTTTGGGTATTTAAATAAGCTTGCAAAGCGAGAATTGAATTTTTAACTTGGAAAGACAATAAATCATTGCAGCAAGTGTGGCTGTGATGATTTCTTGCAAACAATAAAGACATAAGTCTTTCTATTTGCACTTCATCTAAGCTTTTATTCTGAATGAGTAGGCTATGAAATTGAAATATCTCAATATTGATAAAGTGATTGAGATTGAGTAGCTCTGTTTTTGAAAGATTCTTTGTAAGACCTTTACTTAAAATTGAATCTAAGTTAGGCTGAAATTGCAGTAGGATTTTATTGAGTGTACTTATTTGTAATTTAATTTTGCTACTTCTCTGAATATCACAGGTGCTTAACAAGCGATTCAAATAGATAGCCAATTGTATATAAAATTCAAAAGGTTGTTTGTAAGTATTATTTTTTTTGTTGAGCTTTAAACCATTCTCAATGAGTTTGATGAGCTGATCAACGGCTTGTGCGTTATTTTCAATTTCCTTTAACATGAAACCAGATTGGAATAATAGCGCTAATAAAATATTTTGCAGATTCTTGTCTTCTAATTTTTCTATTTCTGATTGAATCATTTCATGTGTGGCAATCACTTGAGTGTCTGCTTTAACTCTGAGATGTAGAATCCTTTTTACGAGATCGTTAACCACCTCGTGATTTGCGAATTGAGCCTGAATTCTGTTTTCGTTCGGTATATCAGCCGTTAATGATTGCTTTAAAGAGGAGGCATTCACTTGGAACCAAAATAAAGCATCATCATTCAGTTTGTTATCAGAAGAACCTTCGCTTTCAAAGACAACGGCGGAATCTTCAACTTCTTGAGTGCTGATATTCCGTATTCGTAGAGTATCCCATTTATTTTGAAGGATAAGATTTCTAAAGCCAGTATTGGTTATTTTTTGTGTTAAGTATCTAATTTTATCATAGGTGATACATACATTGATGTCGTTATAGACTTGCTGATGTTTTTTGACAAAATTGGGGTTATCGATGTTTTCTTTAAAATATAATCCTGGCTTAGTTTTTTCTGTAGATGGAGATGAAATCCTTGCTCGTTCGGATTCTTCTCTTAGGGCATTGTTTTGTCGAGTAATTTTGTGAATATAATTTTCTTTCTGATCGTAATGACGGATAATACCTTGGTGATGAATAAATACTTGTTTGATAGCATTTAATCTTTGTATGAGCTGTGTATCCACAATTGTAAAGCATGGATGAGCCAGTGTGCTTTTAAAGAGGGGGTGTCTGCAATAAGAGGATGCACCCATGATTTCTGATAAAATATCAGGTCTGTTGTAAAAGCGAGCCGTTAATATACGCTCAATCATTGCAATTGCGCTGTAGCAGGCTATTAAATGTTCAGAATAAGCTGTGCTATCTGTTGTTCTTGTTATATCTATATATTTGTTGAATAGACGTTCAATTTTTCCTAATAATTGATCTTGTTCTTGGGTTGTAAGCTGCGAGAGATCTGCATCAAGTGGAATATTCAATAAAATAGACTCAAGCTGTTTTTGTAGAAAAGATCTATTAAAGGCAGTTTCATTTTGATTAATCGCCTTTTCGATTAAAGAAGAGAGTTCATTTATATCTTTTATTCTGCTGACTGTTTTTTGAAAATCAGCTGTTTGATAAGCATCAAGATTTTGATGCTTAGATACTTGAATGCCAATATCACTTGGAATATTCTCTAATAAAAAATGCGTATTATTGAGTCCAGTGTTGTCATAGTTCTGGATTTGGAGCGTTGTTTCTTTATTGTATGCTTTTAACAAAGTATCGGTTTTAACAAGTGTTTCTAAAATTTTTTCTTTGGCACTGTTAGGAATAGGATGTTTCTTATCAAAAGCGATTAAACGTCTTGATAAATTTTCTTTTGCCATTGAAATAAGAAGTGCATCTCTTTGGCGAAGTGTATTTCTTTTGAAATAATCCAGTGTTTCGGCAAGTGAGTAATATAAAATATTTAGGTATTGATTATGAAAGATCTGTTCATCTTCACAACAGTTGAGTAGTACTTCTACTAATACAGCCCATGTGCATGTCCCAGAAAATTGGCCAAGCGTTGTATGTGGGGCAAATGATTCTGAATCAACTTCTTTGCCATTGAACAGAGCAACGTGTGTTAATATTTCATTATAAACTGTATTGTCATTAAATTTTCTATTCTGATCAATGAGCGGAACGATTCTCGGTTCTACAAGTTTGCTAATAAATTCTTCTAAATGTTTCTTATTTGTCGTATTAGGCATTTCAAATGCTTTGACGGGGCTAAATTTATGGCCACTTTTGGAGTCAAATTGCTTATGATTGTTAATGCCTGCTCCCGAGTTCCAGCATAATAAGATCATTTTGTTATTGCTGAGTTTTCTTAACTCATAAAGCATTGCGTGCCCGCCACTTGTGGGATCACTCCAGCCTCCTGGAATAAAAGCACTGTTGTATTGGTCTAAATCATGAAGAATATTTTTTGAAAATTGATTTAGAGCTTTGTATAAATGATTTTTTTCCAGATTGATATTTTCAAATTCTTTAAATCGTGCTGAATATTGGTTAAGACGGGCAGAAAATTCTGTGAGTTTTTGTGATTGTTTGCTGTTTGGAAAGAGAGAGGGGAGTTCTTTATTGCTGAGTCTTGCCAATATGCTAGCCAAATAGTTTGATGTTTCGCTGAATCTACAGCCTTCAAGAGGAGAGCCGCTTAATTGTGGATCGTTGTGAATGTGAGCGAATACTTGAGCAGAGTAATTTTGGCCTGACATATTATGGAGTGCCTCGTCAACAGAAAATAAGCAAGCATTCTAAATACATAGGCGTTTTTAATCAAGTGATTTGAATGAAATATGCCTCACTAAAATAAGTTTATTGACTGAATTATTAGTGGGAAAATGCTCGTGGGACGACGGTTGTGTCATCCCGAAGCTAATTTGTGAGCTGGACGGGGAAGAGAGTTGTCAGTAGGGGCGTTTTTTTATTTCCAGCCAGGCAATGCATATTCTCCAAAAAGTGCTTTTGCTTTCGCTTGTACTTCTTCAGAATGTAGTGATAGCATTAATTTTTCGAATTTTTCTTTGTCTTTTTCAGAATTATTGACAACAACAATATTGACATAGGGTGAATCTTTATCTTCTTTAAAGAGAGCATCTGCGGGCGATAGGCTTGCTGCTAAAGCATAATTGGTGTTAATACACGCTGCATCAAAGTCCTCTAATGCGCGTGGTAGTTGTGCTGCTGTTACTTCCTGAAAGTGAAGATTTTTAGGATTGTTTCTTATTTTATTCGGTGTGAGTTGCAGATCACTTGATTCTGCGAGCGTAATTAGACCCGCTTTCTCTAGTAGTTTTAGCGCTCTTGCCTCGTTGCTTGGATCATTGGGGATACCAATTTTTGCGCCCATAGGTAAGCTTTGTAGTTCGCTGTATTTTTTAGAATAAATCCCCATAGGATAAATGTACATCTTCCCTATGGCTATCAAGTCGAGGCGTCTTTCTTGATTCACGATGTTTAAAAAGGGTTGATGCTGGAACATATTGGCATCGATTGCACCTTCTGCAAGTGCTGTATTGGGCATTGTATAATCTTCAAATTCAAAGATTTTTAATTCAAGATTATACTTTTGCTTTGCAACCACTTTTGCGACTTCCATCAGTTCTGTTTCTGGGCCACTAATGGTACCAATGTAAATTTCATGATCGTCTCGAGACTTTTGTTGGCAGCCCACGATAAATAGGAAAATTAAACTAATGAGAAAGTAATTTACGCGAGACATAATCACCTACTGTTTGAATACATTGAACGAGTATAACGAGAATTAACACAGTAATAATCATTATTTGTGTATCGTATCTTTGATAGCCATAGTTGATGGCGAGGGTACCTAAACCACCACTGCCATTGAAGCCTGCCATGGCGGAATAGCCCACTAAATTAACTAAAGTAAGGGTCAAACCACTGATGATAGAGGGCAAGCTCTCTGGAATTAATACTTTACTAATGATTTGAAAATGATTGGCGCCCATCGATTTTGCGGCTTCTATCAGTCCGTCAGGAATTTCATTGAGCGCTGTTTCAACCGTGCGTGCAAAGAAGGGGATCGCTGCTAAGGTGAGTGGCACAATCACCGCGTGGACACCAATAGACGTGCCCATCATCAGCCGGGTAAAAGGGATAATCGCAATCATTAAAATAATAAATGGAATTGAGCGTGTCGCATTAACAATCAAGCTTAATAATCGATATAAATGTTTTCTTGACCAGAGTCGATTGGGGGCATAAAGATGCAATAAAATGCCCAAAGGTAATCCACCTATCAAGGAAAAAAGACCTGAGACAAAAACCATCTCAAGCGTTTCAAAAGTTGCTTTAATGATCGGATTCAACATAACCTAAGGTCTCTACATATAAGCGATTACGTTCTAGAAATTGAATGCTTTTTTCAATATTGTCTTGATCTCCCCGGATCTCAACGATCATGACTCCCATGGGTTGATCTTGAATATTTTCAATATAGCCTTGCAAAATATTGATAACGATTCGGTATTGTGAAATAAGATAACTAATAATAGGCTGGGATGCTTGTTCACCATGATAAGCCAATCGTAAGATACGGCTTGAACCTGGCTTGCTATACTTTTGCAGCATCTTTTGAATGTGCAAAGGTACTTCTAGCATGGAGGTCTTCTTCACCAATTCTTTGGTAATTTCTTGCTTGGGATTTGTAAATATTTCGATCACAGAGCCTTGCTCAATAATTTTTCCATCATCAATAACGGCAACTTTGTCACATATTTCTTTTACGACATCCATTTCATGCGTGATCATAAAAATTGTGAGACCTAATTCTTGATTGATTTTTTTGAGCAATCGTAAAATATCTCTGGTTGAGGTGGGATCAAGCGCACTGGTTGCTTCGTCGGACAGTAATATTTTAGGCGTAGTTGCTATAGCTCTTGCAATGGCAACACGCTGTTTTTGTCCACCACTTAATTGACTGGGGTATTTTTTAGCATGTTCACTTAAATTCACTAACATCAGTAGGTCGGTTACACGTTTGCGTATTTCTGTCTTGGGCTTTTTGAGTAATTCAAGTGGCAGGGCAATATTCTGTTCAACCGTGCGTGAGCGCAGCAAATTAAAGTGCTGAAAGATTTTACCCATTTTTAAGCGGGTGATGCGTAGTTCGTTTTCGGTTAAATGCGAGGTTGGTTGACCATCAATGATGACATCGCCACTGGATGGCGGTGATAATAAATTAACACATTTAATCAGTGTACTTTTACCTGCGCCACTTTTACCAATAATGCCAAATACTTCGCCTGGCTTAATATCCAAATTAATATTATCAAGCGCTTTTACGGCTTGTGGGTCTGATGGCTTAGGTATGCCTGATGAGTAAGATTTTGAAAGATTTTTTATGCTAATCATGCTGTTACGCAAAGAGAAAATTAACCAATGATTCTAACACAGAACACTGGCTTTAGAAATACGGCTGTTAAATACGGACGGGCACAGAGATTCGCCTTTACATGAGAAGAAAGTGTGGGTGTCCCAGATTAAATAAGGGTAAGCACGAAGGCTGCTCCTATTTAATCTGGCTCTGTTTTTAGTTTAATAACTAATTTATGATGGCGTGGTGATTCTAAATAGCTTCGCGAATACTGGGTCTAGATTCTATTAATGAATCTGTAAAAATCCCAAATACACCTTGGTTTAGCAACTGATTTGCAATTTCTTGATCATTAACGGTGTAGACTAACAAAGGGATATTTAAGTGCTGGGATCGAGAAATATCAGCATCATTTAGTGAATGATGATTACAGTTAATCGTGGCATTAGGTGTTTTCACAGCCAGTCTGATTAATTCTGGTGTAATAGCATCGCATAAAAAACCAATTGCTATGTCTTTCAGTCTGCTTCGCACCTGAAGTAATAAGTCCCATTCGAAACTTGAAACCAATGGCAACGCTCTTGCTTTGGGCCATTTTTTCTCAATCAAGGTGCAAAAAGAGTTACAGAGTGCGTTTTTATAGGCTTGGCTTGGGTTGTTAGGGCATTTTAATTCAATATTAAAATGAAGGTTATATCTTAATAATTTGTTAAGATCTTTCTCAAGATTTGGAATCTTAGTACCTGAAAATTTAGAGCCATACCATGCACCAGCATCCAAAGCTTTTATATCTGCATAGGTAAAATCATAAACTAATCCATTACCATTAGTGGTACGATTTAAATCATGATCATGGAATATTATCAGTTGATGATCTTTTGATAGCTGAACATCAAACTCAACCCAGTTGAGTCCTTGCTCATAAGCTGCTTGAATAGCAGCAATTGTATTTTCTGGTGCATAACCAGCGAGTCCTCGATGGCCGATGAGTCCGTGCTTAGGCGCTATGTGTTTAATATCCATTGTTATCCTCTTGCGCATCTTTCGGGGAAATATAAGCGATTTGATTACTGTGATTATTATAAGTTCATTTATCGACTTACTTTATTTTCAATTTTAGTAGAAGAGACATCTTCTTGCGAGCATAAAATTAGGTATCTGCATGATGCATTTTGAATTGGTTAACAAACTAATGTCTGGAGCTCTTCTTTTAACACCTACGCGACGTCTGGCTGCAGCTTGCCTGAAAGATTTTGATGCGAGCATGCAAGAAGCCCAAAGGCAGGCTTGGGAAATGCCCAAGATACAAGGTTTGCAAGATTGGTGTATACAATATTGGCAACACTTAGAGGTTTCTGGTTATACAGACTGCTACTTGATGACAGCTCAAGAATCCTTGTTGTTAATGGAAGAGATTATTCAAAAATCTTCTTATGCTGACAGACTTCTAAAACCCCACACAACCGCAAAACTGGTATTAAGTGCATGGAATACATTGCATTATTGGTGCGAATCAAAGCAAATAGAAGCCAGTTGTGAAAATGTTGATCAAGAAGCCTTTCAGGATTTCTGTAAGCATTATCGCCATCATCTCTCACAATTTAAACTTATTGATCAGGCTCAGTTACTCGATCACATTATGCAGCATTATTGTGAAAATGATGAAAGCGTGACTCAAGCATTTTATATCCGCCATCTTATTTGTTATGGTTTTGACGACATAACACCGCAGTTTTCTAAATTTTTAAAACTAATTGAGTCAAAATCTTGTATCCTAGACATAGATTCTCCCACAACAATCACTCCTGACAGCCTAAGTCGTATAGTCTGTGAGGATGTACAAGATGAGATTAAGCGAGCGGCTGCTTGGGCAAAAGAAAAATTATTATCTAAAAAGCCAGGTGAAAAAATATCAAAAATTGGCATTGTATTACCGAATTTACCTGCTTATCGAGAGCAAGTGGTTCAAGCCTTTGATGCTATTTTTGACACAGAGAGTCAAATATCACCTATCGCCAAAATCTCTCCTGAATATAATATTTCAACGGCAATACCACTCACGCAATATCCTTGTATACAGATCTGTTTCTCATTGTTAAGAATGTTAAAATTTGAGTTTTCAGTTGCCGATCTTTCTTTAGTTTTGAATTCTGCTTATATTAAAGATTCTATTAAACATCAAGACATGTATCAGGCAATAAAGTCCAAAGTCGCTGATAGCTATCAAGACAAGCTAACACTTGAACAATGGATAAGTGTTTGCCAAAAATACAGCGATGCAAATCCCTTGCTTGAAGTGATCATGGCGTTAAAATCACTGGCGACACATCAAAAACGACAGAAAATATCAAATTGGTCTCGTTATTTTGAAAAGGTTTTAAATCTTTGGGATTGGCCGGGTGAGCGTGCTTTGAATAGTATAGAGCATCAAGCGGTTAATCGATTCTATAAATTTCTAGATGAGTTTTGCCAATTGGATATGGTGTTTGGAAATGTTACCTATTCGGATGCTTTGGATAAATTTCAAAAATTTGCATCAAACATTGCCTTTCAACCTGAAAATCAAGGTGCGCCTATACAAATTTTAGGTATATTAGAGGCTTCAGGATTAATCTTTGATGAATTATGGCTCATGAATTTACATCATGAAAATTGGCCTCCTAAGGCAGAGCCTAATCCATTTTTGCCATTGGCACTACAAAAACAAGCTTTTATGCCGCATGCTTCTCCACAAAGAGAATATGAATTCTCAAAGAAAATTACCGATAAACTATTAACTTCAGCAACGCATATTATTTGTAGTTATCCACTATTACATGATAATAACCCAGTCTATCCCAGTGAGCTTATCAGTCATTTAGCCGTGGCAGAGGATCATACTATACAGCGAATAGATCAAAGAATTGAACAAATATCTAATCATGCTGAGAATATTGAATATATAGATGATTATTTCCAATCAATTCCTCTTTCGCTGAATGCACAGAACAAAGAAAGCATCAAGGGGGGGAGTCAGATATTTGAATATCAAGCACAGTGTCCGTTTAAAGCATTTGCAAAATTCAGATTAAAGGCAAATAATTCAGAGCCACAGACATTGGGCGTGAATCCAAAGATCAGAGGTATCATTATTCATGAATGTCTACAAAAATTTTGGGAGCAGGTAAAATCGCAACAAGCGTTGATTGCCTTGTCAGATAATCTAGCGCCTTTTTTAGAGGGCATTATTTCCCAAGTAATTGCTGTACAAAAACGAAAAATTTCTTATACGGAAGTTTTATGGCAACTGGAAAAAATGCGTGTCAAAGGTATGCTTTTAGACATCATGGCCATTGAAAAAACACGCCCATCTTTTCAGATCAGCGCTGTCGAATCTTTTCACAGTATTCAGGTGGGTGAATTACACATTAATATTCGTATTGATAGAATAGATGCCTTGGAAAATGAGCAATATTTATTGATTGACTATAAAACATCTAATATGCACATAAAAAATATTGTCGATGTGCCACTGCGTTCTCCTCAATTACCCTTATATTTAATGAGTGAACATACGTTTGTTTCTAATGGTGTCGCATGGTTTGTTGTTGGCAAAGAAGAAAATGGATTATTGGGTATAAGTGCACAAGATTTGGATATTGAGGGTATTGTGCCTGTATCTGAATTAAATATTTCAACCACTTGGGAAACACAATTACAAGTATGGCACAATGAATTGAATCGATTGTCTCAAGAGTATGTGGATGGATATTTAACACTCAAGCCAATAAATGGTATTCAAACCTGCCGACTATGCGATTTAAGTAGCTTTTGTAGAATTCAAGATAAAATGCAAGCTGAGAAAATGTATGGATGAGAAAGAACGTATTAAAGCACTAACGCCCAATCAATCCTTTATTGTGGAAGCTCCCGCAGGCTCAGGAAAAACAGAATTATTAACATTGCGTTATCTTACATTGCTTAATTATGTTCATAAAGATCCTGAAGAAGTTGTGGCTGTTACTTTCACACGAAAAGCGGCGAGTGAAATGAAACATAGAGTCATACAGGCTCTAAAACAAGCTTCTTCGTGTGATTTTAGCAATTTATCCGAATATTCGGAAAAAGATAAAACCAGAATTGAAATTGCAAAGCGCGTTCTGGTTAAAGATCAAGAAAACAGCTGGTATCTATTAGAAAACCCCAGCCGACTAAGAATCTTAACGATTGACGCTTTATGCACAATGCTGGCTTATAGAACACCTATTTTGTCACATTTTGGAGGAAAACCTGAGATTCATGATTCTCCTGAGGTGTTATATAAGAAAGCAATTGAAAGTTTTATTCGTGAAACAACGCGAGAAAGTGAATGGTACCCAGGTTTTGAAAAATTATTACTATACTTTGACAATATGAACAGAGTGTGTGATTGGTTTATTCAATTACTGGCCAATCGAGATCAATGGCTGCCTTATCTTTTTGCTCAATCACAACAGCAAGATCTTCTGAGCTATTTTAAGAAGGGTATTAATACCATCAAACAGCATGTGATAGAAAAGATTGCCACAGATATAATGCCCTATGAACAGGCGCTTGTAGAAACCTTAAATTATCTTCACTCTCAATATGTTGAAAACGGTGAAACACATGTTTTCTGTGAGTATTCTGATCTTACGTACTTGCCTACGGAGATAGAGAGCACTGATTTATGGTTGGCACTTTGCGATTTATTGCTTGTCAAAGATGGTGGGTGGCGAAAAGTTGTTAACAAAAATCAAGGTTTTTATAGTGCCAGTAGTGCAAAATCTAAACAAGATAAAGAAATACGGAAAGCAAAAAAAAGCGAGTTTGAAGCTTTATTAAAAATAATGTCAGAAAATATGATGTTAAATCAGTCTTTGAATGAGTTTTTGACTTTGCCTGATAGCAATGTACCGAAAGAAGAGTTAGATATTTTAATAGCTTTGCAGCAAGTTTTGCCTGTTCTTGTTGGGTTTTTAAGAATTTCTTTTAAAGAGACAGGGAAGGTAGATTTTGTAGAGATGTCTTTGGGTGCTTTACATGCCTTAAGAGATGAAACAGGCCCTACTGAAGTAGCGCAAGCTTTAGATTATACAATTTCACATATTTTGGTAGATGAGTTTCAGGATACTTCTGCATTACAATTTCAGCTTTTAGAACAGTTAATTTGCGAGTGGACACCTACGGATAGCATACCCAAAGTAGATGAATGTTCGGTTAGGCGGCAAGAGAGCGAAGCCCCAGGAGTGCACGCTTTGTGCATGACTGGGGTGAGTGAGCGAAGCCAACAACACCGAGCGTTCATCTACGAAGGGTATAAAACAGTCTTTTTAGTTGGGGATCCTCAGCAATCCATTTATCGATTTCGAGGCGCAGAAGTCGGCGTGTTTTTGCATGCACAACAATATGGCATTGCTAATATAATTTTAGAGAGCATTTCTTTAAAACGAAATTTTAGAAGTCAGCCTATGCTGGTTGATTGGGTTTCAGATAAGCTTAAAGATATTTTTCCTAAAGAAGACAATCTTGCAACAGGCGCTGTTACACATAAGAAAGCCTATTCTGCTATAAGCAGCGATGAACAAGCAAGTATTTCTGTCAAATGTTTTTCTAAACTAAGAGATGAGTCATTGTATATCGTAGAGCAAATAAAAATTCTACAAAAGCAACAGCCACAAAACTCACTGGCTGTGCTGGTACGTGCGAAAAAACATCTTGTTAGTATTATTGCTTTATTAAAAGCGAATAATATACCTTTTTACGCAAAGGAAATTTCTCAGCTGATTGTGAGACCACACGTCATTGATCTTATATCATTGGCAAAAGGACTCTTTAATTGGAATGATAGAATTGCTTGGCTATCTGTATTACGTGCGCCATGGTTAGGTTTGCAATTAATAGATATTTATAAAATCATCCAGGAAAGTGACACGCATTCGCTTTGGGAGATTATTAAATCGATAGAGAGTGTACGCGCCAAAGAAATAGGTTTAAGCACAGATACCATAGAAAGATTACAGCCTTTTGTTACTATTATTGACTATTGGTTACATCACAAGCAACGTCGTGGTATTGCTGCATGGCTAAAAGGACTTTGGAATGCTTTAGGCTGTGCTACTTGTTATCCTAATGATGTATCTCAAGATATTGATCAGGTCTTTATTTTGCTTGAAAAATTTGTTGAGCAGGAGTATGAAGTTGATTTTAATGCCTTTGAAGAAAAATTAACCTCCGTGTATGCAGATCAATCTCATACACTGACAGAAGGGGCATCTATTCAGGAGCAAAATACTCAGATTCAGTTGATGACCATTCATCAAGCGAAAGGTTTAGAGTTTGATACTGTTATATTGCCTGGCTTGCAGATGCTAACTAATAAAGCAGATTCTACTTTATTACAATGGCATGAAGGTTGGTATGGTCAAAATAAAGTATTTCTCATGGGCGCAAAAACACTCAATAAAACAGAACAGCAAAAAAGTATTTTTTACTATTTAAGCAAAGTAGTCGGTCAGAAAAATAGATATGAATTAATACGTTTGTTGTATGTTGCTTTAACCAGAGCTAAATCAAAATTATTTCTATGTTTTAGTTTGGAAAAAAATGAAGCGAATGATTATATTGAACCTAAAGCAGGTAGCTTTCTTGAGTTATTATGGGATTATATCAATATATCTGATGACACAGAAAATAAAATACATGAGGATTGTAAGATAAGTAATGTCAACACGCCTGTACCCTTTGTGTATCGTGCTAAGCAGCCCATTGATTTGCATCGTATTCCTATGCTTTCCTACAATGAAGATGAGCTAGATCTCAATCGGCCAGAACGTGAATATCATCATCAACGAATAGCAGGTATTATTTTTCATCGCATAATTGCTTATTATTGTCAAAATCAGCAATTTTTATCTGCTGAAGAAGCTTTGCCGATGCTCATTCGTAGCGTACCTTTTTTATTACGGCCGTATGGCTTAGCCGCAGAAATATTTGAAAATGCTCGTCATGCAATTCATCATGCTTTAAAAAATATATTCTCAGATGAAAAAGGGCTTTGGATTATTGATAAAAATCATCAAAATCGATTAGCTGAGAAGGCATTTTCTAGTGTCGTCAGTTTAAAAAAAGAAAAAAATATTGCACACATTATTGTAGATTGTGCTTTCATTGATGAAAATAATCAAGCATGGGTGGTTGATTTCAAGTTAACACACAGTCAAGAAATGCAGCAATTTGATATCACAACTGAGGCTGAAAAATATAAACAGCAGTTATTAAGTTATAAGAAAGTATTGGAACATTATTGGAAGCAGCCAGTTAGAGTAGGGCTTTATTTTCCAGCCCTTCCTTTCTGGTACGAATATAGTCTTCACACATAAATTTTCGGGGGTGTTGTCTTCGCCATCTCGCAATCCTCATGTACCCTTATGTACACTCCGGTTGCTCGAGGCTCGACGCCTACCCGACATTGTGCCCCTTGCGGGTAAAAGTCATGTGTTGTGACTATATGATCTTCGTAGTTGAGCTTTATGCTTTGTTGGTATGTTTGTGCCTCACAATCGGGCGGGCACAGAGACCCGCCCCTACACACGGATGATATATTTACAGCTCTGTGTAGGGGCGGACCGTTGTGTCGGCCCGATAAAGAGTATAATGCAAAGAAGAACTAAATATTATTTTGGAAAAAAATATGTCAAAAAATAAATCTAAAAAACTAGTCGTCGCTATTTCATCGCGTGCACTCTTTAATTTAGATCAATGTCACCAGATATATAAAACAGAAGGAGTCGAGTCCTATAAAAAATATCAGCTAAGCGCTGAGCATGAAATTTTAGAGCCAGGCCCAGCTTTTCATTTGGTAGAAAAGTTTTTAAAATTGAATCAAGGAAAAAAAGAATCAGAGCATTTGGTTGAGGTAATCTTATTATCTAGAAACTCTGCCGATACAGGTTTAAGAGTTTTTCATTCTATAGAGCATTATGGACTGGATATTACGCGCGCTGCTTTCTCTGGTGGAGAAAGCCCTTATGTTTATGCACAAGCTTTTGAAGCAGCTCTCTTTTTATCTTTGCATGCAGAAGATGTTAAAAAAGCGATTCAATCTGGTTGTGCCGCAGCTCATATACATCATGCACCCAATCAAAAGAAAGATCTCTCTTGCTTGAAAATTGCATTTGATGGGGATGCTGTTTTATTCTCTGATGAATCAGAACAATATTTTCAATCAGAAGGCTTGAATGCATTTAATGAAAATGAAAAAAATAAAGCACATCAACCCTTAAATTCAGGGCCATTTAGAGCTTTTTTATCAGCATTGCATCAACTACAGCAAATACCAGAATTACCTATACCCATCCGTACCGCTTTAGTGACAGCAAGGCAAGCGCCAGCGCATGAGCGAGTGATCAATACACTACGAAGTTGGAATATCCGTATTGATGAATCTTTGTTTTTAGGTGGATTGGATAAAGCTTCGTTTTTAAATGCATTTAATGCAGACATCTTTTTTGATGATCAATTTTCAAATTGCCAAAGCGTGAGTCAAACTGTGGTGTCTGGTCATGTGTTGTATGGTATAAAAAATAATGATTGAACACAAAATTACTATTTTTGAAGCTAAGAATTTAGCCTTATACTTGCTTATTGTTAGCTAACAAAAACGATTTTTATACTGAAGAGTATATTTGGTTGACAATATCAAAATGATTTGTGAACATTCACGCATCTGGTTATTTTCAACCAGCGATAATAAAAATTATTCTAAAAAGGAAGATGGCAAATGAGAGATCTAATCAATAATGAGGTAGTGTTTGTTTCTGGTGGCAATGGAGAAGAATTAAGAGTGTCAACAACGGATACGATTAGCCACAAACTTGTATACAATGAAATTGATCCTGTTATGCCTTCTCGTGTAGTGCGTTTTAACAATTCTATTGTTGAGCCTGCTAGTGCATTTTACAATGAAGAAGATGTTGCTTAATCTCTGGTATCAGTTTCTCTTGCGCACTGATCAGTGCGCGTCCCCACTCTCTATAAATGAGTAGCGCACAAGGATTTGCAATGAAGGCTCAAAGAAAAATGGCATTTTTGGGATAGTTTCTATAATTGTAATGCAAAACTATCAAATACATATTAAAATCTTTTGATAAATATTTTATATCTTGAAGAACATTTACTAGTAGGATTGTAAAATAATGAAGAAAAATTTTATATGGATATGTGGATTGTCATTTCTCATTGGAGCAACGACAGCATACGCTAAGGCATCAGAAAAGCCTATTCATAAAACAATGTCTGAATTGGGGCAAACAATTGCATTACTGAATGTAGAGGTATTTGATGAATCTTTGAGGGCTGGCACTTCCAAAACAGATCTTAAAAAATCAGTTGGAAAAATGGTTCAGCTATTTAACGAAGCTAAACCACATATGCAGCAACATTCTGTCGCCTATCAAATTTCTTATGAGGTAATGGCTCAGTATTTAGATGATATTCAGGCTGTTGTAAATCATGGGGATATAGATCTTGCGCGTGGGATGTTAAAGACAGTTCCTCAGCTTTGTGCGGGATGCCACACTCAAGATAATCAACAAAAGAAATTATTTCCATCTGTCGATCCTAAAAAATTTAAAACAGATCTTCAGTATGCTGATTTTAGTTTTGTTACCAGAGATTATGATAATGCAGTAAAATATTATGAAAAATACTTAATTTCGTTGGAAAATGCTAAAGATGAAGATATTGAAAGGGCGCTGAAAAAAATTCTTGTTATTTATGCTCAAGTTAAAAAAGAGCCTCAAAAAGGTGCTGAAATTTTAACTAAATATTTAAGTAATAATACTATTAATAAATCTATTCGTGAAAAAGTAAATGAGTGGATTAAAGGTTTGAATGAGTTGGAGTCTAGCTCAATTGTGGATGAAAAAAGTTTAGAAAAAAGGCAAGCCTATATTGATTATTACTTAAACCAATTAAAATCACATAATGTAAGCTATTTTGCCTCTGAAAAGGATAAAGTATTTTATATGACTTTGCGTGGTTTATTATATGAATATCTTAATAACAATCCCGTGCAAAATGATATTCCTGTGGTACTGTATTGGTTGGCGGTTTGTGACAGAACTTTAGAATATAGTTTTTTTGATAATTTAGCAGATTTATATTTAAAAGAATGTATCTTATCCTATTCAAGTCACTCATATGCTAGAAAATGCTTGAATGAATATGAAAGCTATATGAAATTTGCCTTTACAGGCTCAAGTGGCACATATTTGCCTGCTGATATTAGTGATGAAATTGAATTTTTAAAGGGGATTGTGAATCGTTCGCTTTCGGATGATAAGAACTAAGTAAAAAGATATCTCTAAAAAACTATTACTCATTAAGTTTTATCAATAAGCGTATTTGCGAGCAGATGCGCTTATTATGATAAACTGTTATTTTAAATCAGCAGTGGATGAATTATGCAAAAGAAGCAAAATGAAATGGCCGCCTTGAAATTGGTTGGCTTAACAGTGCGTACTAATAATGAAAATGAAATGAACCCTAAATACGCTAAAATAGGTGAACTTGCAGAGCGATATTGGGGTGAAGGATTGCCTAATCAACTACAAAATCGTGTTAATCCAGGCAAGACATTTGCCGTCTATACAGAATATGACAGTGATGAAAGAGGAGATTACACCTATTTTATTGGGGAAGAAGTGAGCAGCTTTGATGGAGCTCCATCAGGTTTCATACAATTAAATGTTCCTGCACAAAAATATCAGCAATTTACGACTGAGCCAGGGGCTATCCCAGAGGTTATTATCAATGCTTGGCGCCAAATTTGGATGATGGGTGAAAAAGAATTGGGGGGTAAACGCGCCTATCAAGCAGATTTAGAAGTGATTGATGTTAAGGATTTACACCCTGAAAAAGCCGTGTTTGATATTTATATTGGTATTAAATAGTCAGCGATTTTAGCATCTTCGTTATTGTGATCTGAGTGATCTCAACAAAATCTTTATCCTGAAAATATCAGATAATGTGTCATGCCAGCGAAGGCTCATATGCGTCAACTTAAGAAAAAAAGCAGAATAATTAGGGACTGTTGACATTTTGCTGACCTACTTACCGCTACGTCCCGCGGCTTGTCCGCGGGATCTAGGCGTTATGAGTAGATTTCTTCGCAGAGATCTCGCCACGCCAGATTGAATGCTTCAATTAAATTCAATTTTCACTGCCTGCACCAGTTTTTAAAACGCTTTTCACGTCTGGCTGCCTCAACGTACAGCTCATGCATTTCATAATAAACAAGCTGATTCACACATTCAGAGGCTCAAAACTCTGGATCCCGCGGACAAGCCGCGGGACGTAGCTGGTAAGGAAGAATAGGTACTAATATTCTATATCAATCCTCAGAAATTCCTTAAGTTGACGCATATGAGCGAAGGCTGGCAATCCAGTAGCGCAAAGAGCTACCAGGCGTAAAACGCCTGTGGACCCCAGATATTTTGCTTTGCAGAATTCTGGAATGACAGTCTAGTAGAAATTTGTGAGGATTGCTTATATTGAGAAGCATAGTGACAAAGTAGTTCGGAGATAATACTGATGGACTGGTATATATGAAAAATGAGCGAAGTGAATGATTTTCTTCCCTTGAAGTCAAGGGAAGAGGTTCACTTTAGTGAGCAGATGGATTTTTTAGAATTTATTCCACAACATCCAATTCTGGCATGGCAACTGTATTAAAGCCGGCATCGACATTCATAATTTCACCTGTAATCGCAGAGGCTAAATCAGAACATAAGAATGCAGCGGCATTACCTACTTCAATGGCTTCAATATTACGACGTAAAGGCGCTGTGTTTTCATTATAAGAAAGCATCTTTTTAAAGCTCTTAATGCCAGAAGCTGCCAATGTTTTAATAGGGCCTGCAGAAATACCATTTACACGGATACCCAAAGGTCCCAAACTTGCAGCCAGGTAACGAATATTGGCTTCTAAACTTGCTTTAGCCAGACCCATTACATTGTAATTAGGAACTGTTTTATTTGCGCCTAGATAACTTAAAGAAAGCAGTGCTCCCTTTCTTCCTTGCATCATTGGTAAAGCAGCTTTTGCAAGTGCAGCAAAACTATAAGAGCTGACGTCATGCGCTATTTGGAAACCATGTCGGTTAACCGCTTCATGATAAGGGCCTGTCAGTTGATCGGCTGGCGCAAAGGCTACTGAATGCACAACAACATCAATATGATCCCATTTAGATTTTAGGGTTTCAAAAGCGTGGGCAATTTGTTCATCATTTGAAAGATCGCAGGCGATAGTGATCTTTGAATCCCATTGAGCTGCTAAGTCTTTTACTCGCTCTTCAAATTTATCAGATTGGTAAGTAAACGCTAATTCAGCGCCTTCTCGATGCATTGCTTCTGCAATGCCGGCAGCAATAGACTTATTACTAATAAGTCCTGCGATTAAAATTTTCTTTCCCGCTAAAAATCCCATGGTCATGCCTCGATAAGTACTATAAACTAAAAAACTAAGATAACTACTGGCTTCCTTAAACCGCATAGATGAAGGGGCTCAGAGCGCGTAGTTGCAAACTAAGTTCCCTATTATAAGTGATGGTAGGGTGATAATCTATTCATGGAAGAGTGCTTGTGTTAGCTAAATATCTTAAATGTTGTGTTTATATCTTCATATTAACGACAAGTTTGGGGTGTGGAGAGGGATCACTGAATAGTCCCTATCCCAATGCAGAAAGAGAGGACAACACACTCTATACTTCTTTTAGTGAGCGTCCTAAGCACCTTGATCCCGCTCGTTCATATTCTTCTGATGAATGGATCATTACCAATCAAATTTATGAACCGCCACTTCAATATCATTATTTAAAACGCCCATATGAATTGATGCCTTTGGTAGCTTCTGCAATGCCAGAAATAAGTTTTTATGATAAGAACGATCAACCTGTGAGTGAAGATGATTTAAGTAAAATCGCTTATAGTAAATATCGGATTAGTATTTTACCCAATGTTCTATATCAGCCACACCCTGCCTTTGCAAAAGATAATAAAAATCAAAATTATCTTTATCACGCGCTAACAGAAGATGAAGCAGAAGAATATGATACGATTCAAGATTTTGAAGTTCAAAGTACACGTGAATTAAAAGCGGAAGATTTTGTCTACCAAATTAAACGTCTTGCAGATCCTACTTTAAATTCACCCATTTTTGGCTTGATGAGTGAATATATCGTAGGTATGAATACATTTAGAGATGTTGTTGATCAAAAATATAAAGCACTCGGCGCAAGTAAAAATAATGAAGAATTTGTAGACTTTAGAGATATTGAGCTGGACGGTGCAAAGGTTCTCAATGACTATCAATATGAAATCACAGTAAAGGGACATTATCCCCAGTTGCTTTATTGGTTGGCAATGCCTTTTTTTGCGCCTATGCCTTGGGAAGCGGTGAAGTTTTATTCCCAGGATTACCTAGCGGAGCATAATATTTCATTGGATTGGTATCCAATCGGCACAGGCCCTTATCTATTAGCTGAAAATAATCCAAACTTGCAAATATCGCTTGTACAGAATCCAAATTTTCATGGTGAAAAGTATCCTGCAGAAGGAAGTGAAGAAGATAAAGCGCAAGGTTTACTCGCACGGCAGGGCAAGCCCTTACCTTTTATCAGGAAAGTGAATTTTGTTTTAGAAAAAGAAAGTATTCCCTATTGGAACAAATTTTTACAAGGTTATTATGATCAATCAGGTATTTCATCAGATAGCTTTGATCAAGCCGTTCAGCTCAATCCCGTGGGTAATTTCTCTTTAACTGATGAGTTAGCAGTGAAAGGCGTAAAGCTTCAAACTTCTGTTTTACCGACCACCTTCTATTGGGGCTTCAACATGTTGGATGATGTTGTGGGTGGTTTGGGTGAGAAGCAAAAGAAGTTACGTCAAGCTATCTCCATTGCTTTTGATATGGAAGAGTTTATTAATATTTTTCAAAATGGTCGAGGTCAGGTTGCGCATGGAATGTTGCCTCCAGGCATATTTGGCTTTGTAGAGGATTCTTTTAATAAGGTTGTTTTTGAAGATTCGCCGACAGGTTATCAAAGAAAATCCATTGAACAAGCAAAAAAATTATTGGCAGAAGCAGGATACCCTGATGGTATTGATCCTAAAACCAAAAAAACCTTGGTACTTTATTTGGATGCTGTGGTAGGTGGGGGGCCTGATACCAATGCACTCTATGCTTGGATTCGTAAACAATTTAAGAAAATCAATATTGATCTTGTAGTGCGTGACACCCAATACAACCGTTTCCAAGACAAAATGCGTAATGGCAGTGCTCAAATATTTTCTTGGGGGTGGAATGCAGATTATCCAGATCCAGAGAATTTTTTATTCCTCTTGTATGGACCTAATGGCAAAGTGAAGTTTGATGGTGAAAATGCATCAAATTATGATAATCCTAAATTTAATATATTGTTTGAAAAAATAAAGAGCATGCGAAATTCCCCGGAACGTTTAGCGCTCATCGAAGAGATGCTGGCAATTGCACAGGAAGATGCGCCGTGGATATGGGGTTATCATCCTAAATTATATACGCTCAGCCACCAATGGATGGCACCGTTTAAATCAAATGCCATGTCTCGCAATACACTGAAATATGCTGCAATTGATGTCAAAACCAGAAGTATGTTACGCGAAGCGTGGAACCATCCTATTTTATGGCCGATCTCTATTATTCTTGCGGTGTTACTGCTTCTCATTATTCCAGCAATGCTACAGTATTGGAGAAAAACACATCAGAAAATGCGCTTAGATAATGGACTTAAAAAATGATTAGAAAGGATATGATCACACAATGATTAGTTATATTCTAAGACGATTGATGTACATGGTACCCATTTTAATAGGCATTAATATTATTATTTTTGCACTCTTTTTTATTGTGAATACACCAGATGATATTGCGCGTATGCATCTTGGGCATAAACATGTCTCTCAAGCGGATGTGGAAAATTGGAAGCGACACCATGGTTATGATAAGCCGTTGTTTTATGATGCAGAGTCTTCTGGTGTACAACAGTTTACAGAAACAATTTTTTTTCAGAAATCACTAAAGCTTTTTGTATTTGATTTTGGTCGCTCTGATTCAGGTCGTGACATAAGTACTGACATTATGCAACGTATGTGGCCTAGCCTTGCAATTGCCATACCGTCATTAATATTAGGTTTATTGATTAATATTAGCTTTGCCTTGTTAATCGTCTTTTTTAGAGGTAGCTATCTGGATACTTTGGGCATTATTATATGCGTTATGATGATGTCTGTATCTTTGTTATTTTACATTGTGGGTGGCCAATATTTTTTATCAAAAGTACTAAAATGGGTGCCTATTTCTGGATATTTACCTGATTGGAATTTAGCAAAATTCTTATTCTTGCCTGTTATGATTGGAGTGATTGGTGGTATTGGCTCAGGCACGCGCTGGTATAGAACATTATTTATTGAGGAGGTAAATAAAGAATATGTAAAAATGGCGCGCAGCAAAGGCTTATCAGAATTGAGCGTTTTATTTAAGCATGTTTTACCCAATGCATTGATTCCTATTTTGACAGGTGTGGTTGTGTTACTGCCTTTACTCTTTATGGGTAGTTTATTAACCGAATCATTTTTTGGTATCCCTGGTTTAGGAAGCTATACTATTGATGCTATTCAGCAGCAAGATTTTGCAATTGTTCGTTCTATGGTCTTTTTAGGCGCATTTCTTTATGTCATTGGACTTATATTGACAGATATCTCGTACACACTGGTGGATCCAAGAGTACGTTTTAATTAACGACTTTATCCTGAAAGGACGATAACAGGAAAATATATGAAATGGTTTAGCTTATGGACAGATATTTTGCTTTATGTACTGATATTCATGCTTTTTGCATTTGTTTATAAAGTATTGAAAAGCCCTGTACTACGTCAGCAAATGAGAAATGTCGTCATGAAACCACTCAATTGCATGGCTATTTTTATATTATGTATCTATGTTGCGATTGGTACTTTGGATTCTGTGCATTTTGAGATAACAGATAGCGCAACACAAAAAGAATATCCCAATAATATTATTAGCCTCTTAGATATTATTTTAAAGCCAGCACTGACGCATTCTGAAAAAACCTATTCTGCTCCTTTTGCAACACATGCCTATACCAAAGAAAGTGCTATAGATGAGCAGGGTGATATTGTGAGAGAATTTCCACGCTTGCGGTATGGTGGGATTCATTTAGAAAATCCTGATTTAAAAATGCAAGATATTAAAAATAGAGTGCAAATTGTTTTTCTGCAATCTTTGATATTAAGCCTTGCATTTTTTGTTGTCTTGTCTGCTTATTTTGCACGAAGACAGAAGTGTAGTTTTGAAGTTTTTGTGATATCTCTTGGCAGAGGTACACAAGAATTTCCCTTTAAAACTTTTTATTTTTTGTTATTTTTAACACTATTTATCATATTACTTATACAAGAGCTTATGCCGTTGTATCACATTTTGGGCACGAGCAAAGTAGGGGAAGATGTTTTTTATCAAAGCATGAAAAGCATTCGCACAGGTCTTATTATTGGTACTTTAACTACTTTGATTATGCTGCCATTTGCGACATTACTGGGGGTAATGGCAGGATATTTTCTTGGCTGGATAGATGATGTGATTCAATACAGCTATACCACCTTAAGTTCAATCCCCGGAGTCTTATTAATTGCAGCCGCTGTTTTAACGCTTCAAGTTGCAATGACAAGAAATGAAGCATGGTTTCAAACCATGAGTGAGCGTTCTGATGCTCGTTTATTGGCTCTATGCGTTATTCTTGGCATTACAAGTTGGACAGGGCTTTGTCGGTTGTTGCGTGGTGAGGCTTTAAAGTTAAGGGAAATTGAGTATGTACAGGCAGCAAGATCGCTTGGTTTAAAGCATTTTTCTATTATCTCCAAACATATTATTCCCAATGTGATGCATATTATTCTCATTGCTGTTGCATTGGATTTCAGTGGTCTGGTGCTTGCTGAAGCAGTTTTGTCTTATGTGGGGGTTGGAGTTGATCCGAGCACATACAGTTGGGGCACTATGATCAATGGCGCACGATTAGAAATGGCACGTATGCCTATGGTCTGGTGGAGTTTGTGTTCTGCTTTTATCTTTATGTTCATTTTAGTTTTATCTGCCAATATCTTTTCAGATGCATTAAGAGATGCTTTTGATCCACGTACACAGTTCACGGGGGGCAAATGAAAGCAGAATCTATTTTAAGGCTTAAAAATTTACAGGTAAGACTGCGCGTTAAAAATGGTTGGGTTTACGCAGTAGATGGCGTCAATCTTAGCATTAATGCGGGAGAAATATTTGCACTTGTTGGTGAGTCCGGTTGTGGTAAATCAATGACGGCAATGGCCATTACGCGTTTGTTACCCACTAATGCAAGTATGATGGAAGGTAGTGAGTTATGGTTAGATGACATTCCTTTGCATCAGCTGTCAGAATATGAGATGAAAAAAATACGCAGCAAAAAAATTGGTTTTATTTTTCAAGATCCAATGGCTTCACTTAATCCTGTTCTGACAATTGGTGAACAAATCATTGAGGCTATTGCCTATGAATCTAATCATAAACTGAAATACACAGAAATGCGTGAGCAAGCTTACACCTTGCTTTCCCAAGTTCGTATTCCTGATCCTAAAAGAATTTTTAAAGAATATCCTCATCAACTCTCAGGAGGCATGAAGCAAAGAGTGGTTATTGCCATGGCATTGGCTAAAAAGCCTGACTTGTTAATTGCAGATGAGCCGACCACCGCATTAGATGTGACGACTCAGGCACAAGTACTCCATTTGATTCAATCATTAAATCAAATGCATCATATGGCAATACTTTTGATTACCCATGATTTGGGGGTTGTGTCGCAGATGGCTGATAAAGTTGCCGTGATGTATGCGGGTCATATCATTGAGCAATCTTCAGCAGAAACCTTTTTTGTGCAAACATTGCATCCTTATAGTCAAAAATTATTAAAAGCGTTACCTGAAAAAACAAATAAAAATGAATCTTTAGCGGTTATTCCTGGACAAGTTCCTAGTTTAAATAAACCATTTTCCTTATGTAGATTTAAATCTAGATGTTCTGTGCAATTTAAAGCATGTGAAGAATCAATGCCGAACTGGCTCATGCTGGATAACAAACAGCAAGTGCGTTGTCATTGGTATGATACTGAGCTTCTTAAAAAATATCCTAAAAATTTTAGAATTGATCAATTTAAAAAAGAAGAAATGACTGTCAGTATAGATGAGAATTTGTATGAACCTGCAATGGATGAAAAGCCATTTATTGAATTAAGTGGTTTTAAGGTATATTACCCAATTCGAAAAGGTATTTTTAAAAGAACGGTTGGGCATGTACGTGCAGTAGATGGCATTGCGTTGTCGCTTCATGAAGGACAAACATTAGCGCTAGTTGGTGAGTCCGGTTGTGGTAAAACTTCGGTGGGTAAAGCAATTATAAGACTGACAGAACCGGAGGGTAAGTTTATTTTTGATGGTATTGATTTCTTAAGGTTGAGTGGCAGTCGATTAAGAAAAAAGCGCGCTGATATGCAGATGATTTTTCAAGATCCCTTTTCCTCTATGAATCCAAAAATGCGAGTACATGATATTTTAGAAGAGGGAATGCTCTCTTTAAAAGTAGGGAGTAATAAACAAGAACGGGAAGATAGAATCAACGTGTTGCTTGAGCAGGTTGGTCTAATGCCCGAGATGAAATGGCGCTATCCTTTTGAGTTTTCAGGAGGACAAAGACAACGTATTGCCATTGCACGGGCATTAAGTGTAGGGCCAAAATTGATTGTGTGTGATGAGCCAACCAGCGCCTTAGATGTTTCTGTGCAAGCACAAATTTTAAATTTACTCAAAAATCTGCAGTATGAACTGGGCATGAGTTATCTTTTTATTACGCATAATTTAAATGTCGTACGTTATATTGCGCATCATGTTGCTGTTATGTATTTAGGAAAAATTGTTGAATATGGCACTGTCGATAAGGTTCTAAATCAGCCAAAGCATCCGTATACACAAGCCTTAATAGATGCTATTCCTTCTATTTCTCACGCTCAAAAAGGTTTTCAACCACCTAAAGGCGAGATTCCTTCTGCCCTCAATCCTCCCCAAGGCTGCCATTTTGCTCCGCGTTGTCCTCATAAAATGAGTATTTGTGAAAGCGCATATCCAGGCGAATATAATCCAGATCATAAACAGATGGTTAGGTGTTATTTGTATGAAAATGAGGCTATAGCAGAGAAAACAAATGGTCAGTCAGTCTAGATATATTCTTAAAAAAATATTAGCAGCTGGCTAAGGTGTCAGGAAGTATAATTAAGTAGATATATTCGCATAAAAATCAGGACAGCCACATTAAGTTGCTTTACCCAAAATTTTTGAGCTAGAATTCCTTTCAGTAATAGGGATATTTTATTAAGTTATGACTTTAGCTCGCTCAGAACAAATAGATTTGAATGCAACGCCGTATTATCACGTCATGAATCGCTGTGTGCGTCGCAGCTTTTTGTGCGGTTTTGATGAGCTAACACAGAAAGATTATTCTCACCGTAAAGCGTGGATTGTCAATCGATTAAAATATCTAACAGATATCTTTGCCATCAAAATCTGTGCCTATGCCATCATGAGCAATCATTATCATGTTGTTTTGTATGTAGAAGATAAAGTGGCTGAGAATTGGTCAGAAGCAGAAATCATCCGTCGTTGGGCTTCTATTTTCCCCAAAGACGCTCAAGAAAATAAGCACTTAAAACAGAAGATTCAGCTTTGGAAAGAGCGTTTGACAAGCATCAGCTGGTTTATGCGTTGTTTAAATGAACGAATCGCACGCGATGTAAATGAAGAGGATGATACTGCTGGACGATTCTGGGAAGGGCGTTTTAAGTCCCAAGCTTTATTAGATGAAGGCGCATTGTTGAGTGCAATGGTTTATGTTGATTTAAATCCAGTGAGAGCTGTGATTACAGAAACGCCTGAAGAATCAGAATTTACTTCCATTTATGAGCGCATTCAGCATATTTCTAAGCAATTAAAAATCAATCAGCCAAAATCAATTAAACAGCTTAAGCGCGAAAAAGTAGATATATATAATAGCCTCGCCCAACCCAAGTTCTTAGTGCCTTTTACAAACATCGCAACGAATCATTCACATGCCATTGATTTTAAACTTATTGATTATCTAGAGCTTGTGGATTATACAGGCAGAGTGATTCGGGATGATAAAAAAGCGGGTTCTATTCCAGAACATCTAGCGCCCATTTTAAGCAGATTGCAATTCGAACCCATGAATTGGATATCTTTAGTTAAAAATTTAGCTAAAAGTTTTTCTCATGCAGTGGGGAGTGAAATCTTACTGCTTAATTTTGCTAAAGGGAGAAAGAAAGCTTTAAAAGGTATTACTCAAGCAAAGAAAATATACAATAATCCTCAAGCGATAGCTTAACTCCTCACTTTATACAATCACTCAATTTCTAATAGAAAAAACAGCCTATTTTACCTTTTCTGAAACTTAATTAATTTGTATATCAGAATTGTATGATTGTTTTGATAAATAATTTTATTGTAATTAATATTTATGGCTGTCCTATTATATATGGATGTCCTGAATATACTGAATATAGTTCCTCCGCTCGTTGCGGAAAGTGTTATTCGTAGAATGAATGAAAATAATCATTATCGTCCAGAAGCAATCATAAAACTGAGTGAATTTCGTGTTTTGGAAGAAAACAATGCAATTGAACATTATTCTAATCCGCACGTGATGCAATTTGGGATTCATTACAGCAACCTACAAATAAAATGGCTAAAGTACTGCGCTTTAGTAAGTCTCAGTCCTCTTCAAGTACAGAGCCTCGTCCTGAACAGCCCCTACAGTCACAGTCAGAAGTGTATCGACAAAAATTAAGGAGAGCTAAAATCAATCATTCATCAGCTTTATAATTTTACTTTTGATTTTTCCGTCATTCACTTTTGTGATGATGATTTGGTCAGTGTGTAAATTCTTAATAGAATGAATATTTTTATTGTTCTCGTCAGCTGTAATTGAAAAACCTCTTTTCATGGTGGTCAATGGGCTTAATGAATTTAAGAGTTCGCAGTATTGAAGCATTTGTTTTTCTTTTTGGCTAATCTGATGTTGGATGAGATAGCGCATTGATTTTTCTTGATTCGCTATCTTTTCCAATAAGGTCTGAATGAGCCGAATGGGAGCATGATGAAGTAATGCGCGATCTAATGTATTCATTTTGTTTTGCGCTTGTTGTAGACATGTTTGCAATGCGTTTTGCAAATGTCTTGTATAATGTTTTAATTTTTCAATATTATTTTCAATTTTGTTTTTAGGATGAACCAGTCTTTTTTCCATCCCATCTAGTTTCATATAGGAAAAATCGATCATGCGTTGCATTGCGCGTACCAAGCTTCTCTCTTTTTCTTCTAAAGAGGCGATGAGTTCTTGTTGATCGGGTGTGATAAATTGAGCCGCAGCCGTAGGGGTAGGTGCTCGTAAATCTGCAACAAAGTCTGCAATGCTGAAATCCATTTCATGACCGATGCCGGTGACGAGTGGTATTGTGCTTTCAAATATTGCTTTTGCAACAATTTCCTCATTAAAGCCCCAGAGATCTTCTAGGCTGCCACCACCTCTTGCAAGAATCAATACATCTGCTTGTTGATGGCTATTGGCTAAACGAATGGCGTGCGCAATTTCAGTAGCACATGTCTTTCCTTGTACTTGAGTGGGGTAAAGAGTAATCGGGGCAATAGGATAGCGCTGTTTGAGTATTCTTAAAATATCTTGTAAGGCATCTCCTGTTGGAGAGCTGATAATACCAATATGTTTAGGGAAACGAGGGATGGGTTTTTTATGGCTTTGATCAAACCAGCCCAGTGTTTGTAACTTTAGCTTTAGGGCTTCATAGGCTTGTTGGAGTTGACCTTCGCCCCATAGGGTCATTTTGCTAGCAATGAGTTGGTAATCGCCTCTATCCGTATACAGACTCAGTGTACCTTCAACTAAAACTTCAATACCATCTTTTATGTTAAAGTTGATGCCTCTTTGTTGGCCTTTAAACATGGCACATCGGATCTGTGCAGATTCATCCTTTAGCGTAAAATAGAGATGTCCAGAACGTGGTTGTACTAGGTTTGAAATTTCCCCTTTAACCCAAATTTTTGAAAAATTTGCTTCAAGCATGGACTTAACTAAATTATTTAAGTCTTTTACAGCAAATATTTCTTCAATAAGGGGAGAATCTGTTTCCGTGTAATGCTGCATATCTTTAATTCTTCATAATTTTCTATTATAATGCTTGGTTAATTTTTTGAAGTGAACCCATCATTTTTGAGGACTTGAATATATGCGAATGATTGAAGAAGCACTAACCTTTGATGATGTTTTACTCATACCTGCTTATTCAGCTGTTTTACCAAAAGATGTAAAACTGAATACACGACTCACTCGCACTATCAACCTTAACATTCCATTAGTTTCTTCTGCAATGGATACAGTGACCGAGAGCAAGTTAGCTATTCATATGGCTCAAGAAGGTGGTATTGGTATCATCCATAAAAATATGTCTGTAGAGCTACAAGCAGAAGAAGTTAAAAAAGTAAAGAAGTATGAAAGTGGTATTGTCAGCCAGCCCATCACGGTTAAGCCTTCTACGCGCATTGGCGAATTACTCAAGATTGTAGAAAATTACGGCATCTCTGGTGTGCCTGTTGTCGAAGATGAAGATGTATTGGTAGGTATTGTCACACATCGTGATTATTGTTTTGAGACAGATCTTAATTTGCCCGTTTCACGCATTATGACGCCTAAAGAAAGGTTAGTGACCGTTCTAGAAGGCACAGACATGAACATTGTTGTTGATTTATTTCGAACGCACCGCCTAGAAAAAATACTCGTGGTGAATCAAAAATTCAAATTGCGTGGTCTTATTACCGTAAAAGATTTAGAAAAAGCCAAAGATAAACCGCTTTCCAGCAAAGATGAATCAGGTAGATTGTGTGTGGGTGCGGCAGTTGGCACAAGTAAAGATACCGATGAAAGAATTCATGCTCTTGTTGAGGCGGGTGTAGATGTGCTTGTTGTTGATACAGCGCACGGACATTCTGAAGGTGTTTTAAATAAAATTAGATGGGTTAAGAAACATTTTCCAGAAGTACAATTGATTGGTGGCAATATTGCAACGGGCGAGGCAGCTATTGCATTGGCAGAAGCAGGTGTAGATGCGGTCAAAGTGGGTATAGGCCCAGGTTCAATTTGTACAACCCGTATTATTTCTGGCGTAGGTGTCCCACAATTAACTGCCATTATGAAAGTAGCAAAAGCTTTGCAAAAATATAATATTCCCTTGATTGCAGATGGTGGTATTCGTTATTCAGGCGATATTTCAAAAGCAATTGCTGCAGGCGCATCTACCGTTATGATAGGCAGTTTATTAGCAGGCACAGATGAAGCGCCAGGCGAAACCATTCTTTATCAAGGCCGTTCGTATAAATCATATCGTGGTATGGGATCTTTGGGGGCGATGGGACAAGTGTCAGGTTCTAGCGATCGTTATTTTCAATCTCATGAACAAGAAGTGGAAAAATTAGTGCCAGAAGGTATTGAAGGTCGAGTTCCTTATAAAGGTAGTATGCGCCAAGTTGTACACCAATTGATGGGCGGATTACGTTCTAGCATGGGTTATACTGGCATGAGCAACATTGAGTCCTTAAGAACAGAAGCACAATTTGTACGCGTGACTTCAGCAGGTATGAGGGAAAGTCATGTGCATGATGTCTCTATTACAAAAGAAGCACCTAATTACAGAACAGATTCTTAACATTAAGCGGTACCATAATGAAAGATTTACGTGAAAACAAAATATTAATTTTAGACTTTGGATCGCAGTATACGCAGTTGATTGCACGAAGAGTGCGGGAGACAGGCGTATATTGTGAGATCAAAGCATATGATTGTGATGACAATGATATTGTTCAATTTAATCCCAAAGGTATCATTTTATCTGGTGGGCCAGATTCTGTATTTGAAGAAAATGCACCTCGCATACCGCAGATCGTTTTTGATTTAAAATGCCCAATTTTAGGTATTTGCTATGGTATGCATGCTTTGACTCTGCAATTAGGGGGTACAGTAGAAGGTGCTTTAAAGCGTGAATTTGGCCGTCAAACCATCACTTTAGAAGGCAGCAGCGATTTACTCAGTGAATTATCTTCTTTAGAAGTATGGATGTCACATGGCGATCACGTGACAGAACTTCCCAAGGGTTTTCATGTGATTGCAAAGACAGATAATGCACCCATTTGTGCAATTGCAGATGAGTCTAGACAATATTACGCTCTTCAATTTCATCCAGAGGTAACGCACACTGTTGTAGGGCATTTAATTTTAGAGCGATTTGTACATCGTATTTGTCAATGTAATGCGGATTGGACACCGCTGAATATCATTGAGTCATTGGTTGATAATCTGCAAAAGCAAGTAGGGAATGATAAAGTCCTATTAGGTCTTTCTGGAGGAGTTGATTCTTCTGTTGTTGCTGCTTTATGTCATAAAGCGATTGGCAAGAAACTCGTTTGTGTGTTTGTTGATCATGGATTATTGCGCCTTAATGAAGCAGATCAAGTGCTAACCACCTTTAAAGAACATTTTGATATCGATATCATTTATGTTAAAGCGAAAGACATATTCTTTGAAGCACTCAAAGGTGTGTCTGATCCTGAAGAGAAGCGTAAAGTCATTGGTGAAACCTTTGTTCGTATTTTTGAAAATGAAGCGAAAAAAATACCAGAGGTGAAATGGTTAGCACAAGGTACGATTTATCCTGATGTAATTGAGTCTAACGGTACTTCTACTAAGAAGGCGCAGGTCATTAAGTCGCATCATAATGTTGGTGGTTTGCCAGAGAGAATGAATTTAAAACTCTGCGAACCTATTCGTATGTTATTTAAAGACGAAGTACGTAAAATTGGCTTAGCATTGGGCTTGCCTAAACCGATGATTCAACGTCATCCTTTCCCGGGGCCTGGATTAGGGGTGCGGATTTTAGGTGAAATTCATGCTGAATATGTTGAAATATTACAACGTGCAGATGCTATCTTCATTGAATGTCTACATGAATTTAATTACTACGATAAAGTTTCACAAGCCTTTGCCGTATTCTTACCTGTAAGAACAGTTGGCGTTATGGGTGATCAGCGTCGTTATGAATATGTGGTAACACTCCGAGCGGTTGAAACCACAGATTTTATGACTGCAAAATGGGCTGAATTGCCATATGCTCTGTTAGAGCAGGCTTCAAGACGTATCATCAATGAAGTGAAAGGTATTGCACGTGTAACCTATGATATTTCAAGTAAGCCACCGGCAACGATTGAATGGGAGTAGTTTGGATTTTCTAGATATTTTTTTACTGTCATCCCAGAATTTTACGAAGCAAAATATCTGGGATCCACAGGGGTAGCCCGAAGGGCTACTGGATGTCAGCCTTCGCCGGCATGACCAGATAACGTTAGCTCATAGAACTAAGGTACTCAGCCATTTAAAGATCAATGAAACAACAACTTGAGCAAGATATTTATTGGATGCAACGTGCACTGGAACTCGCAAAACAAGGCCAAGCTCAAGGTGAAGTGCCTGTGGGCGCTGTTTTAATTCAAGAAGATACTGAACTTGCTGCTGAGTACAATACGCCTATCTCCCACAATGACCCGACTTGCCATGCTGAAATGAATGTTATTCGAAAAGCAGCGACTCGACTTCAAAATTATCGATTATTAGACACCACACTCTATGTCACTTTAGAGCCTTGCTGCATGTGCGCTGGCGCCATTATTCAAGCACGTATTAAGCGAGTTGTTTTTGGGGCTTTTGATTTGAAAGCCGGTGCAAGCGGAAGTGTGATTAATATTTTATCTATGCCACAGCTGAACCACCACCCTGAAATTGTAGGGGGAATTCTTAAAGAATCATGTGGTTCCTTATTAACTGAATTTTTTAAAAAGAAGCGTTTGAAGAGGATTGAAAGATGTTGCGACTGATAGGTCTAGAAAGTGAAAATCTCTATTTAAACAAAACTATTCTGGAGTCAAAGCAAATATGCCCTCAGATAACAACACTTGATATATATCCAGAGTATTATTTGCTAAGTGAAGATCTTACAGATAATGATCTTGCAAAAGTATTAGATATTTTAAAGGCAGTAAAAGCGGATGCTGCAAAAATAAAACCCTCCCATAAAACATTTTGGGTTGTTCCTAGAATGGGCACCTACTCATCTTGGGGCAGTAAAGCTCTTGATATTTTGCATTTGTCAGGGCTATCGCAAGTTGCGCGTATTGAGAAAGGTTTAGCCTATTATTTTAGCTTTGAAGCTGGATTTTCACCGGATGAAATTGTTATTGCACAATTGAAGAAAATCTTGCACGACAGAATGGTTGAATCTTTTATTGATAAAGCATCTGCATTGAATGATATATTTTCTACACCTGCACAATTGATGCATGAAGAAATTGATATTAAAAGCCAAGGGATTACTGCACTACAAACTTGCAACAAACAATTAGGATTAGCATTATCTAACGTGGAAATTGATTTCTTATATCAATCCTTTACAAATCTGGATAGAAATCCAACAGATGCAGAATTAATGATGTTTTCACAAATTAATTCTGAGCATTGTCGACATAAAGTCTTCAATGCAAAATGGACTATCAATGGTGATGAAAAGCCGCTTGGTTTATTCCAAATGATTAAGAATACCTATCGTGCTTCTCCCGATGGGGTTTTGTCTGCCTATAAAGATAATGCTTCTGTCATTGAAAGTTTTGCATCGCGCTCTTTTAAAAGAGACAGCAATGGAGAATATTATTTTTCTACTGAGAAAGCAGATATATTGATGAAGGTGGAAACCCATAACCATCCAACGGCGATTGAGCCTTTTGCGGGTAGTGGAACAGGACAAGGCGGCGAAATCAGAGATGAAGGTGCCACAGGTCGAGGTAGTGAACCTAAAGTAGGTTTAACAGGGTTTACTGTCTCTAATCTACATATACCTGGTTATAAAATGCCTTGGGAATTAAATTATCATGTGCCCAATCGTATTCAAGATGCTTTACAGATCATGTTAAAAGCACCTATAGGGGGAGCTGCTTTCAATAATGAATTTGGTCGCCCTAATATTTGTGGCTATTTCAGAACTTATGAGCAAGCCATTGTTGACGATAAAGAGCGATATTATGCCTTTGGCTATCATAAGCCTGTCATGATAGCGGGTGGTATGGGATGTATTTACTCAGATAATATTAAAAAATTAGCATTAAAAAATGGTGATTTGATTATTGTATTGGGTGGCCCCGCCATGAAAATTGGTATTGGTGGTGGGTCAGCATCTTCCATGGGACAAGGGCAAAGTGATGAGCAGCTTGATTTTGCATCTGTACAAAGGCAAAACCCAGAAATGCAACGCAGGGCACAAGAGGTCATTAGTACTTGTACAATGATGTCACACAATATTATTAAGAGTATTCATGATGTTGGGGCAGGGGGTGTTGCCAATGCGATTTCTGAATTGGTGCATGAAAGTGGATTGGGCGTTTCATTAAAGTTAGAGAAAATGCCTGTCGCAGATGTAAGTATGAGCCCACTTGAAATTATGTGTAATGAATCGCAAGAACGCTATATTATTGGCATTGATCCAAGCGAGCTTGAGGCCTTTCATGCCATTGCAAAAAGAGAGCGTTGTCCTTATCAAGTAGTCGGTGTGGCAACAGATGAACCTATTATTGCAGCGAAAAGATCAGATGCAGAAGTATCACCTGTTCATTTACCAACCAGTATTTTGTTTGCTGATCCACCACAACTTGAAAAAACCTTAGAAAGACAGCCAGTTGCTTATCCACCTGTGGATACAAGTGTGATTGAACTCAAAGAGGGTTTAGAGCGTGTCTTGATGGCACCCACGGTTGCAGATAAAAGCTTTTTAATTACCATTGGCGATAGAACTGTGACAGGTTTGGTTGCGCAAGACCAAATGGTAGGGCCATGGCAAGTGCCTGTTGCAGATTGTGGCGTGAGTGCTTCTTGTTATACCACACTGACAGGTGAGGCAATGGCAATGGGTGAGCGCCCAATGTTTTCCTCTATTAATGCTAAAGCAATGGCCAGAATGAGTGTTGCTGAAGCGGTGCTCAATAGCTTAGCGGCAGATATCCATGCACTTTCAGATATCAAATTATCTTGTAATTGGATGGCAGATGCTCAAATGTCGCAACAAGCCATAGATTTGTATGATGCGGTAGAAGCTGTTGGTATGAGCTTTTGCCCCCAGTTGGGTATTGCGGTTCCAGTTGGTAAGGATTCTATGTCCATGCAAACTTCTTGGCAACAAGCAGATAAAACACACCAAGTTGTTTCCCCTGTTACTTTGGTCGTTTCTGCATTTGCGCCCGTTGCAGACATTAGCAAAACAATAACACCTTTATTGGATGCAAGCGAAGCCTCAAGACTTTTGATGATTGATCTGTCTAATAGTCATCAGCGTATGGGAGGCAGTATTTTTGCACAAGTCACCAATCAGATAGGGCATGAATGTCCAGATATTGAGGCAGACACCCTAAAACGATTTTTTCATGCTTTAAGGCAACTCAAAGACCAAGAGATGATTATCGCTTATCACGATAAAAGCGATGGTGGGCTATGGGCTTGTGTCTGTGAAATGGCTTTTGCATCCCATCTGGGCTTAGATATTGATCTTTCAAATTATGCAGTGGATGAAAAAAGTTATATTCAGGCCTTGCTGAATGAAGAGGCGGGTGTTGTGATTCAGATTAAAGAACAACATTACGATGCGGTGTTGGCCGTATTTGCGAACATGCAGTTAGCGTCTCATGTTTATAATATTGCAAGCATTAATCAATGCGATGAACTGAACATAAAATATCAGCAAAAAGTGATTTATAGTGCGAAGCGCAGTGATTTGCAAAGCTCGTGGTCAAGCGTGAGCTTCAAAATACAGGCATTAAGAGATAATCCAGCATTAGCAGAACAATCCTATGAGCGTATCAAGAATAATTCAGACAAAGGTATGCACAGTGTTGCAACACCCATGTTTAATTTATTGCCGCCAACAACAACGCGTAAAGCCAAAGTAGCTATTTTAAGGGAGCAAGGTATTAACGGGCATCGTGAAATGGCAGCTGCTTTTACTTTAGCGGGTTTTGATGCTTACGATATTACTATGCAAGATCTCTTAAAAGGTGCAACCTTAGATGCATTTAATGTATTAGCCGTTTGTGGTGGATTTTCCTATGGCGATGTTTTGGGTGCAGGTAAGGGTTGGTCTAACTCAATCATGCATGTTCAAAAATTAAATGATGTCTTTTCTAGATTCTTCCAAAGAAAAGACACGCTTACCCTTGGCGTGTGCAATGGCTGTCAAATGCTTTCTAACCTTAAAGATTTAATTCCAGGCGCAGAGCATTGGCCATCCTTTACACGTAACCAATCTAGACAATTCGAAGCCAGATTAAGTATGGTTGAAGTGATAGATTCACCTTCTATTTTATTACAAGGTATGACTGGATTGAGAGTGCCGATTGCTGTAGCGCATGGTGAAGGGCAGGCGGTTTTTAGCGATAAGTGTCAAGAAAATCAGTGTCAGGATGCAAAACTAGCAACTTTACGTTATATTGATAATCAGGGGCAGTATACAAATGATTACCCATTTAATCCTAATGGTTCTTCCTCTGGGTTAACAGGCTTAACAACACAAGATGGTAGAGTAACCATCATGATGCCACATCCTGAAAGAGTCATTAAAACATGGCAGTTGTCTTGGTACCCTAAAGCATGGGACAGCATCAGCGAAGAAAGATTTACGCCATGGATGCAAATGTTTTACAACGCAAGGGAATGGTTAAAAACACTGTGTTAAAATACATCAATAAAATTGATAAAAAGACCGGGCAAGAGTGGATAGAAACCGCCTTAAGAGGCAAGCCTGTCCTCACAACTCCTTTGCTCAATAAAGATACAGCTTTTTCAGACCAAGAGCGTAAAGAGCTTGGTCTTTTAGGCAAACTGCCAAATTGTATTGAAACCTTAGCGCAGCAAGTCGCACGTATTAGCCTACAATACCAACGCTACTCGAGTAATCTGCAAAAATTTATTTATTTAAGTGGTTTGCATGATAGTAACGAGGTGCTGTTTTATCGATTTTTGCTAGATAATTTGGCAGAGGCATTACCCATCATTTACACACCGAATGTTGGCACAGCCGTTAAAGAATATAGTCATGAGTTTCGCCAACCGCGTGGTTTATACATCAGCTATCCACATATTGATGAGATTGATGATGTATTAGAGCATCGTACACATCCTGATGTTGATGTGATTGTTGCAACGGATGGTGAGGGTGTGCTTGGTATTGGTGATCAAGGGATTGGGGCGATGGATATTTCGATTGCTAAACTTGTGGTTTACAGTTTATGCGGTATTAATCCTTATCGCACACTGCCCATTATGTTAGATGTGGGTACAGACAACCAGCAATTATTAGACGATCCCATGTACATTGGGTGGCGTAGTAAACGTATTCGTGGTGATAAATACCATGCCTTCATTGAAAAATTCGTGCAGGCTGTGCATCGCAAACTGCCAAACGTATTTTTACATTGGGAAGATTTTGGTAGAGAAAATGCACGTAGTATCTTAGACAGATATAAAGACTATCACTGTATGTTCAATGATGACATGCAGGGCACAGGTGTTATATCGTTGGCTGCCATCATAGCAGCTATTGGTGCGACCTCTGTTCCTATTCAGAATCATAAGATTATTATTTTTGGTGCGGGTACTGCGGGTGTTGGTATTGCCGATCAATTGTATGATGCTATGTTACGTTATGGGATGGATCCACAAGATGCAAGAAAAAGATTTTGGTTAATGGATAGACCAGGTGTCTTGCTAGAAGATACCCCGGGTTTAATGGAGCATCAACGTAAATATGCAAGAAGCAAAGAAGAAGCTAAATATTACCCACCAGGACATGATTTATTAACGGTTGTTCAGCAGGCCAAGCCAACCATCTTGATTGGCACATCGACTGTTCGTGGTGCTTTCACAGAAGAGGTAATTCGTACTATTGCTAAACATGTTGCACAGCCTATTATTTTTCCACTTTCAAATCCAAATGATAATTGTGAGGCGAATCCAGAAAACGTATTGAAGTGGACAGAAGGAAGAGCCTTGATTGCAACAGGCAGCCCTTTTGATCCTGTTATGCTTGGCGATCGAAAGTACGTGATTGCACAATGCAATAATGCGTTAGCATTCCCTGGCATTGGGCTTGGTGTGATTGTGTCTCGTGCAAAAGCAGTGACAGATAATATGCTTTGGGCAGCGGTGCAAGCCATCTGTGAGCGATCACCGGCACAAAAAGATCCAAGAGAGCCTCTATTACCAAGTGTTGTGGATATCACAAGCTTGGCTTCCCATATCGCAGTGAGAGTTGCAGAACAAGCCATTCGAGATGGCGTTTCTGATCTCAAAGCTGAGCAATCTATTGAAAATTTGGTGCGTGCTGGTACGTGGGAGCCGTATTATCGGACGATTAAAGCAGTATAATCTTATGCAATCCTTATGATTTTATTCGGGACGGCACAACGGCGATCCCCTACGAAGATTTATCTGTTATCACAATGTTTATCTCCATAATATGATCTGCTGTAGGGGACGGCCGTTGTGCCGTCCCACCTAAATGGGCGTTAAACCCCACAAGTCATTTTCTTTAAGACATCATCTTTATTCACAAAATGATGATATAAAGCTGCAAGTGTGTGCCCAGCAACTAGACCGATAACTGCATAAGAACTAAAAACATGCGTCTTATAAAAAATACCGCCAAGTGCTTCATTTTTAGCAAGTAACATAGGTAATTCAAACCAACCAAATACAGAAACTGGGCGTCCTGACAACATAGACATGCAGATACCAGAAATAGGCATTACTAACATACTCAGGTAAAGTAAAATATGCATGATCTTAGCAAGAATAACTTGAATTTTAGGCATCGGTGGCAAAGAGGGGCGTGTTCCCACATGGCGCCACATCAACATAAATAAACCTAACGCTAAAACACAAACACCAAAAGACTTATGCAATAAAATGTATTGTAATTTTTCAGGAGAATCTTTGGGAAAATATTCTCTGCGATAGACTAAAAAATATTGGATCACATAAAGCACAAAAATCGTCCAATGTAATAATTTCGAGAGTGAGCCAAATCTTTTCTCATTATTCATTAATTGCATTTTAGTTTCCTTTGTAACTAATCTTTAAGAATTATTATTTTATTCTGTACATAATATGATAAAGCATATTGTGAGGCGTTTGTTTTGGTTTAGTATTATATCTGAAAGTTTATAAACAATAAGCCATTTCTCTGTACTAATTTATTGTTTGTAAACTAAATCATCTAGAAGCTATTATTTGAGCTGTTTATTAGCATTCTTTTTGATTTTAGGCGTAACATGTATGGCTTCAACAATAGGATTAGATGCATTATTCTCTTTGTCTCGTACATAAAAACCAGCATTGGTGCTTGGTTTTTGCATAGCTTGTGTAATGAGATCTCGGTGGGGGGGAGAAGCGTCTTGAGGAGCAAGTAAAGAGGTCTTGAAAGGAATGCCAAGTAATTGATGTACTAGAATTTCATTTAAATGGCAAAAATTATTCACATCAATATTCAAATTAAAAAAGCCTCGCTTAGATTGTTGTGACATCACATTTAATTGCTGGTTTTGCATTTGTAATGATTGTAGCTGTGCACCTATTTTCTTTTTGAAATCAGGACTAAGGCATGCTTTGGTTTTGAGATCAGCTTGTAATTTTTCAATATTTGAAACCACTGCATCAATTGCATCATAATTTTTGAGTGTGAGTGCGCCATCTCGACCACATAGTTTTCCCATGATATCAAAAGATACAAGCAAATATTGCATAACGATTAATTGTGTTTCTTTTTCTAAAGGTTGAGCTGTATTCAGTAAATTAGGTTTATCCAATGCAGAGGTGTGACTAAGTTTATCAATAGAGTCAAGCTTAAGTGCCCAAGGTAAGCCTTGACAAAATTGAGCATTCAATGCTTTGGCAGAAAAATTTCCCAAAGCAGATTGCTTTTCTTGTGATAAAGATAAAAATATTTGACTGGGTTCAACAAATTCAGGGTCATAAGGAGTTACCCAGTATTCTTTATCTGCCATCATTGCTGCAAAATTTCCAGAAACAATTGTTTGATCATTACTAAAAATAGAGGGCGTCTTTCCTGAGAGAACAATATTCAAAAGATTAACGAAAGATGAGCTTTCTTCATATTCAATGACTGAGTCTGGTGCGGATTCAATTTTGTCTAACAGATGATTTTCAAACTGAATGGCACTGTTATAGCATGCTCTCTTAAGTGAAAATACCTCGTACCATTTTGGGTGATTTTCAACGATACTTAAAAAATGAGAGGATTGTTCAAGCTGTGAATGAAAATTTTTGAGCATAGTGTTTGTGATATTTTCAGGTAATTCTTGCATGGCTTGATCGTAAGCTTCAAAAACAATTTTGTATACATTATTGGGATCGATGGTTTCTCCTGTTTCATATATTTGAATTTCATTCATGTGATCAAGCAATTCAAAAATCTCAGTGATATCAGGTATCAATGAGGTTTTCTGTATTGAAAAGATAATATGATTTTTGATGAAGTTTAAAATTTCTTCTTGAGCAGGGACATCTATTAAATGATAACCCCATTCTCTATTGGCACATATTTTTAAATAATGATTCAATTCCGTGATGCTATTGAAGGCTGCTAATGATTTAGCTTTGGGTAAATTTTTAGGTTTGATAACATTGGATTGCTCGAGTATGGCTTGTTGCAATGCAGTGTCATTTACAGCAATTGTAAGTGTGGTTGGAGAAACAGCACAAGCTCCTTGATAGCAATCAAAGAGCACACTGTCTGCGAAGGCTTCAAAATCAGATAAGGGTGAGATAGATTGATTCGTTCTGCGAACGGTTGCTTGCGAATCAATGAATTGATTCGTGCTTCGTCCTATCAGTAAATATTTTGAGAGTAAATCAGAATTCATACCTTCTTGTGCTTTGACAAAACGGTCGATAAAAATATCTGTTGAGGGAGCAGCGTTATGTTCAGACTTTAGCTTTGTAAAATATTTTTTCCTGTATTGAAATAAATAGGCATACTGTTCTCTCTCGGCATTGTTTTCTACAAATCTAGGAATGCTACTATAGCCTTGTGCATAAAAAATATCTTCAAACGCATAATAGCGATGTTGCGCATAGGCATCGTTTAACATTTGATTGTAAAAGTCATATATTCTCCTGCACTCGCTCACTTTTTCTCTTTCAACCATTTCTCCTTCTTTATATTGGTTCATAACCAGCGTTGCAAGTAATGCATAAATTTTATTGCTGATTTGCTCGTTTCTATTAAAATGAAGCGATTGTGGCTGAGCATAAATGCCTTTTTCTATATTTTTTTTATCAATTTTATTTCCTGCAGCGGATAACTCACTGATAGACATTTGAATGAGTTCATTTGTATGCGCGGCTTCAATCATTTCAATAAGCTGTGTGCTGAGTATGTTTTTCTCTTCTTCACTCAACGTGCCATTTGCGACCTGTTCAATTTTTTGCAATAAAGAATTGTATTCGCTGAGTGACGAAATATTGATTGTCTGAGTGGGTATCTCCTTTGTTTGGGAAGGAGATAGCTTTTTTCTAAAAATGATTTCTTTGGCGGTGTGCACATCGATGCCTTTAGATGCTGCTTCATCAAGAAAACTAAGTGCCGCATGTAGAGGATTACTGAGATCATTGTTTGGCATTTGGAAATATATTTCATTTGCATGATGAATCCAAGACAGAAATTCATTATATATATCGTCTCTCTCTTGTTTGCTGCTTTTTTGTAATTTATATATTTGCGTGAAAATCATTCTGCTAAAATCTTGAGGTAAGATGCTTAATTCCGTTGTAAGCGACAGATCTTTAATTGTATTGGAAAAAGAAGCGATTCTTTCAGTATGCTTTTTTTCAATGAGATCTTGGATAGCATGAATAGACGCTTGGTGTCGTTCTAATGTTAACTTTGATAATATATCGTTCAATTGTGTTAAGGTATAGCTTTCATATTCGTCAAAGCGAACAGTTTGGTTTTCAGTATCATTGAGTAAACAATATTGAATAAAGAGGAGGGCATTTTCAATATCGTCTGGATGACTGCAATGCTTCAATCCATCGACGCCCATTTGTAATATTTCTTTTTCTGAAAAATCAGCAAGCATCCCCAAACTAAGCATTTTATAGAAGTGCGCATCTTGTTCAGTACCACGTTTATTAAAGAGAATGCCTAATTTTAATTGTTGTGCAAAAGCACCTTTTGCACTTGGATTGTCTTTGAGAGATTGTGTGAGTACATTTGCTTGTTTGAGAGTGGATTGAATTTTTTGTTTCTCAAAAAATGGTTTGAGTGCGCTCAGTGCTTCGGACTCTAATTGATTACTTAATATTTCTTCAATAATATCGAGTGAATCAGTATATTGCTCTTTTATTTTTTTATAAAGAAGCGCAGTCTTAAGGTTAAGTGATTGAATTTGTTTTAGTTTTTGTGGGTCATGGGTATGTCCAAAGGAAATTTGTATTTTTGATAATGTTTGTAGCATCGCAGCATATTGTTTAAACATATTGTTTATATTTTCTAATTCTGTACCAAAATGCTCGCTTGAGAATTTTGGTTTATGTAATAACCATTTATTGTATTCTTCTTGTGCAGTGTTAGCCTGATATTTTAAACTTGTATTTTCTTGATTTTCAGGCATATTTGCTTCTAGGGCTAAACGTTGTGCATTGATTCGCAGCTCTTCACATCGTTTCTCGAATTGCGTGCAGATACTTTGAACATGTTGAGGATCATTGAGTTGTGATAAAGCATTTATCTCCTCATCAAGTACTTTATTGTTTCTCAAGATAAAGAGTTGAGCTTGTACTTTTTGCAAAGATTGTAAGTTGATAATGGTGCTTTCAAGATTTTTAATTGTACTAGAAACAATTGCGCTTTGTTCAGGTATGATATGAATGGCATTTTGCCAGGCGATATCAATGGAGGATAAAAAATAAGTATTTTCACTAATAATGTCGGGAAAATCAAGCAACACTTCCTTTATGTGAAGATATGCTAATAAACCCTTGTTATCTGTATTTGAAAATTGAATCGCTAAACTGGTTAATGCTGCAATTTCTTCTAAAGAGAGAGTCTCTCTCTCTTCCTCATGTGCCTTCAATGCGGCTAAAACTTCATCGATGCTTATGTCTTTGAATTGATTTTGAAGAATTTGTCTGAATTTTTCTAGCGTTGCGTTATGATTTGCAGAAATACCATTATGCTCTGCATTGATATAGTGCTGATAGATTTTTAATTTTTCATAAAATGAAATATGTGCCTTGACAATTTCTAAGATACTTTTTTCTAAAGCTTTGTTATATTCTGTGGTATCTTGATTGGGTGCTTGGCTATGGGCTTGTTCTGTATACGTGGTTTGTTTTTCTAGCTCTGTTGTAAAATCAATGGATGATAATCCATCGTCGACATCTTCTTCTAATAGCTCAACAGATGATTGGCTTTCAGATTGCAGCTGATAAGAATCCTGTATTTCTTGCAGATGTTCGATTGCAAGCTGTAAATGTGCCATGGCATATCTATAATCATCGTAAGTGTTCAGCTGTCCTTCTAATACCTCAGTAGTTAATGATTCAATTAACAGTAAATAGTCATCGCGTTGTGTATATTCAGTGCTTTCACTTAGAATGCTTTGAGCGTTTTTGAAGCTTTCATCAGAGACATGTTCTAATTGCGCTGATAGGTAGTCACGTGTTTGTATCAGTTGTGTGATATAGGATTGCTTATCTGTTGTAGATAATAGTTCTGATGCTGAATCCTCTAATACTAAATCATTTTCAGGGGGCAGGAGTGTGAACGCTTCCGTATCTTCTACAGCTTCTCTTTGGCGCTGCTTTCGGTGTGTGGTGGCGGCTCCAATCTTTCCTTGTAATTCTTTGGATATATTTGTTTTATGATATTTGCCTTTTAGTTTGTTTCGGCGATTTTGAGAGGCTGCCATAGTATACCTTTTAGTTTATATACACAATTCGTTCTTTCCTTATTTACTTAGTCCCTGAAGCGCTATAAAAAGTTTAATCTTTAGTGAATATCTTTTTTTCACCGTTTTTTACTGATCACAATAAGAGTATATGGCCTTATAAATGGATGTGTGTCAACAACATAACTTGTTTTTTGTTTTATAGATGTGTTCAAATAAATTAAAGTAGTTTCATTTAGGTTATTTGATGCTTTTTATGAAAAAGGGGCAGCAACAAACATTCAGATTAGGAGGCATTTGGAAGCGAGGGGTAGAACGTCTTAAAAGGATGATTCTAGGACTGAATAAAAATGAATTGCCTATACAGGGTCGAAGTGATGTGTTACGGGTGAAAGCAATGGCTGATACAGACGATACTTTAACTTATATGAGAGAATGGTTCAGTGCAGTTGATTCGCTACAATCACTCGTATTAACTTTAAAACAAAATTATGATTCTACAAACACAAAAAATATTAATTTAGATTTATTAACCATCCATACTTACTTATATCATATTGATAGGTTACTTGTGACAATAAGAGAGCAGCTTTATAGCTATCAGTATCGCGTGAATGAATTTACAGAGTTGAAACGTTCATTGAATGAAGTTTCCTTTTTACAAGCAAAGAAATCTGCTCAACAATGCTATATAACAATTTTGGGAATCACTCAAATCTTAAAATCTATGAAGATTGAAAAACTAAAAAACCATCAAGGCTTCATTGGATCTGTTCATAATTTAGAGTTAGATGCTTCTGCGCTCATTAGTGCGATTCGCAGTTTAAATCAATATTCTTGTCAGCAAGAAACAATACGCCAACTTGAAAATTTGGAAAGAAGTTTGATGGAGAGTTTCATAAACACTAAACCTCAGTCGCAGCTTGAAATGTTGCATTACAGTGAGCAATTGGGCTTAGAGGTGGTAATTGGCTCAAAGGGAAGTTTTTTAAAAGATCAGTCTAGCACTATTAAAGATGCCAATCATAAAGCCTTTATTTTAAGATTAATTTCTATCTTTGAAGCTTTAAAAAGATGCTATGTTGTTGCTCGAAAATCTACCATTAATGATACATTGGATGGAATGTCACAAAATTTAGAAAAACTCATCAGCATTTTTTCGAAAGAGACCATTGCTGAGTCAGAAGTGGTTGTACAGTTACAGGATTTTTATAATGCCATTGAATCTATCCGTTTTAGTACGAACCGGGATTCTCGTTGCTCTCAGAATCTTTTTGAAAAGGCCAAAGCAGCAAGGCATGAGATGCGTGAAGTGTGTACTCACGATGAGTATGGCTTAGTTTTTTTAAAGATGATTACCTTTAAACGAATTGACTGCTTAAAATATAAGATTAAATAATAATAATGCCTGCGGCTACATTTCTTGCTTCTGAGCTTAAAATTAAGAAAGTATAAGCTGCCCTCAATGAATCCATCACCTCAACCCCAATCTGTTTTTCATATAAAACACTCAAGAGTCTTGGAGAAGGTTGTATTAAAGATTTTCCTGTACCCAATAAAAATATATCCGGTGGGTTATTCAAGAGTGCATCAAAGTGGGATACATCCAAGGCATCCAGAGAGGCAACCGGCCATGGTGACTCTAAAGCGTCAGGTCTTATCAACACGCTGTGGTAGTAAGGCTGATTGTTTATCCATATTTCACCAGGTTGATATTTGTCGATGTGGAATAGTGCAGAGTTGTCATCTTGTTGTATTATCATATAGTCTTCGTCTTTTAACAGCGCAAAGTCTGCGCCTAAAGACTATCATTATACTTGGAATATACTGTAACAGGAACGTTTATGTATGAAACCACTTAGCCGTATCGAAAAGCTGCCCACCTATGTATTTACCAAAGTAGACCAACTAAAATCCGAATATCTTCAGCGTGGCATTGATATCATTGATATGAGCATGGGAAACCCGGATGGACATACCCCGGCGCCCATTGTGGAGGCATTGATTCAGGCGGCGAAGTTGCCGCAAACACACCGTTATGTTAAACCACCCAAGGGTATTGAGTCTTTTCGCAGTGCGGTTGCAAGCTGGTATGAAAAAAATTATAGCGTTGGTCTTGATGTGGATTCTGAAATTGTGGCAACGATTGGCGCCAAAGAAGGCATCTCTCATCTCGCTTTAGCAATATCAGAAGCGCATGATTGTGTTTTAGTACCCAGTCCTTCTTATCCTATTCATACCTATGCTTTTTTAATTGCAGGGGCACAAGTAGATACTTTCTCAGTGCAGTCAGAACAAAAAATGTTGGTTGAGATAAAGCAAAAGCTAGAATCAAATAAGCAGATCAAAGCGATTATGCTAAATTTTCCTGCAAATCCCACGGGGCATTGCGTTGAGATTGGATTTTTTGAAGAAATCATTGCTTTAGCAAAACACTATCAAACGTGGATTATTCATGATTTTGCCTATGCGGATTTGTGTTTTGATGGCTATTGTGCGCCTTCTATATTACAGGTTAAAGGTGCCAAGGATGTGGCGGTTGAAATTTGCTCTCTATCAAAGTCTTATAATATGCCAGGCTGGCGTGTAGGTTATATGGCAGGTAATGTGAACTTAATATCCGCTTTAACAAAAATTAAATCTTATTATGATTATGGGATATTTGCGCCGATTCAAATTGCCGCAGTAGAAGCACTTTTGCATGGTGATGAATATAGACAATCCATTTGTGATATATATCAACAGCGAAGAGATGTTTTGTGTGCTGGGCTACAAAATATCGGTTGGCCTGTGCAGGCGCCAAAAGCAACGATGTTTGTATGGGCACCCATTCCAGAAAGGTTTAGCCATTTGGATTCTTTGGAATTTACCAAAGTTCTTTTAGACAAAGCGCATATGGTTGTTGCACCTGGCATTGGGTTTGGTGAGGCTGGCGATCATGCGGTACGTTTTGCGCTCATTGAAAGTCCACAACGCATGGTGGAAGCTATCAATAGGCTTGAAGCATTCATTCGCAGCACGCGTGCCGTCGATTTTAAGGAGAAGCGAATTGGAGCCGGTTAATATCGCCATTCTCGGTCTAGGAACGGTTGGTTCGGGGACTTATAGAGTGTTGCAACGCAATCATAATGAAATTAGTCGTCGTGCGGGGCGGGATTTAAAGGTATATGGTGCCGCTGTACAGCATTTAAATAAAAAGCGTGATTGTGATATCTCTCATCTAAAATTGACCACCGATCCCTTTTCATTGGTGGAAGATCCTGAGGTGGATATTGTTGTTGAACTGATTGGCGGGTGCACGCTTGCCAAAGCGCTCATTCTAAAAGCAATAGAGTATAAAAAACATATTGTAACAGCCAATAAAGCACTGATTGCAGAACATGGTAATGAAATATTTTCCTTAGCAGAAGCCCAAGGTGTTACCGTTGCTTTTGAAGGTGCTGTAGCGGGTGGTATCCCGATTATTAAAACAATTAGAGAAGGTTTAGGTGCAAATCGAATTAATTGGCTGGCAGGTATTATTAATGGCACTTGTAATTACATTTTAACGCAGATGCGAGATCAAAAATGGAATTTTAATACTGCATTGCAGTCAGCACAAGAGAAGGGATATGCAGAATCTGATCCTTCCTTTGATATAGAAGGTATGGATGCGGCACATAAACTAGCGATTTTAGCCTCTATTGCATTTGGTATACCCCTGCAATACTCAAAAGTGATACGCGAGGGTATTTGTAATCTAGATCCAATAGATATTTATTATGCAAGTCAGTTGGGATATGACATAAAACATTTAGGTCTTGCCAAAAGAACAGACGCTGGTGTTGAGCTTCGCGTGCATCCTACTTTGCTTCCCAAAAATTGTTTATTAGCACAAGTAAATGGTGTGATGAATGCCGTGGCCATTCATGCAAATGCGGTCGGCCCTACACTTTATTATGGCGCGGGTGCGGGCGGAGATGCAACAGCTTCTAGTGTGATTGCTGATTTGGTAGATGTTATTCGTAATATGAATATTCCTGCGCACATGAAGGTTCCTTATTTAGCATTTCAGACAAAACTATTAGAAAATTTAGTCATTATGCCTAAAGAGGATATCTTCAGTGCTTATTATTTGCGCTTGTCTGCAAAGGATGAGCCAGGTATTCTCGCCAAGGTAACGCAGGCGCTTGGTAAGCGACATATTAGTATTAAAACCATTATGCAACAGCCTGCAGAATTTTCTCATGATAAAGTGCCTGTGATTATCATTACACATCCAGTCAAAGAAGGCTTGTTAAGAGCTGCGCTTGATGAAATTAGAGTCTGTGGTGGTATAGATAATAATATTGTTACTTTAAGACTAGAAAATTTAATATTAGATTAATTATCAGAACACAAATTATTATTACGGAATGATGCACATGAATTATTCTCTGATTGAGAAATATTTTCAGTATTTGCCGATTAAACATGAGAAAAATATTGTCAGTCTCGTAGAGGGAAACACCCCTTTAGTCGAGCTAACGAGCTTGATGTCTTTATTTAATAATCAATATAGAGTCTTTGCTAAAATTGAAGGCTTCAATCCTACAGGATCTTTTAAAGACAGAGGGATGACAGTGGCGATTAGCCAAGCAAAGGAGGTGGGCGCAAAAGCAATTATATGTGCTTCCACAGGTAATACCTCTGCTTCAGCTGCAGCTTATGCCGCAAAAGCAAAGATGAAAGCCTTTGTTTTGCTCCCTTCCGGTAAAATTGCGCATGGTAAATTAGCACAAGCCATTATGTATGGGGCAGAGATTATTCAAATTGAAGGTAACTTTGATGATGCAATGACATTGGTGAAAGCGCTGAGCCAGAAATTGCCTATTGCACTTGTAAATTCTGTAAATCCTCATAGACTTGCAGGACAAAAGACCGCAGCTTTTGAAATTATAGAAACATTAGCAGAGGCGCCTGATTATCATGCCTTGCCAGTGGGGAATGCTGGCAACATTTCGGCGTATTGGATGGGGTATAAAGAATTTTTTTGTCTCAAAAAATCAAAAAAATTACCTAAAATGTTAGGCTATCAAGCAGAAGGTGCTGCACCCTTTATCCATAATAAACCGATTGCAACGCCAGAGACGCTTGCAACTGCGATTCGAATTGGTAATCCGCAATCATGGGAGTTAGCGCAACAGGCTGCTATTGGTTCTGCAGGTTGGTTCGCGAGTATCAGTGATGAAGAAATTCTCACTGCACAAAGATTGCTTGCACGGGTAGAAGGTATATTCTGTGAGCCTGCCAGCGCCATTTCTATTGCTGGGTTATTTAAAGATATTCATTTGGGCAAAATTGAAAAAGGGAGTACAATCGTTTGCACACTCACAGGTAATGGCTTAAAAGATTCGGATGTTGTCATGAAACATCATCAACATTCAATTGTTACCTTAAATCCACAAGCACATGTTATTCAAAATCATTTAGAAAAAAATATTTAATATTACCAAAATATTTTTATAATGTTGTTTATGTCTAGTCTTTCTTGATTCATTTTCGATCGTAAAATATAACCATAGTGTGGGTACATCTGTCTAACTCGTTGTATTAATTGCAAATAATTAAATGCAACTTTTTCTCAAAAACCACATCGAAACTTTTATAAATCTTTGAAAATAAGTGATAGGAGATGACGTATGGATGATGACAACTTCATAGATCTACTTGCTAAAATAGACAATATAGACAAACTTTATAGTGCTTTAAAAAACAGTAAGCTTGCCCTGAAGAAGAAAACAGATGAAGCCTCCAAAGAGAGTAGTAGCGCTGTAGACGGGGTGAAGAATAAAATAAAAGTGCAAGAGGACGCTGTTGCTGCTGCAAACATTAAAGTAGAAGATTTCATTATACAGCAGCATGTTGATCAAATCGTGGAATCAATTAAAAGAAAATATATGCTTGTAGAAGCTGCACATGGTAGTGACGATTCATCAGCATTACCTGCAGATCATGCAAGACAATATGGTGAATATTACAATGTGGCAAGATATAACGAGTTGCTCAATTACTGCAAACTAGCACATCTATATGAGCATAATGGTATTCCAGAAGAACATGCCTTAAAACTTTCTTTAATGTTTGATAACACTACAGATGCAATAAAGTACATAAAGGAAAAAGGGTCGGTGCATGATGCTTGTCTTTTTACTGTGCCAGATGTGGAAAATTGCACTTTTTCTGAGTGGAAAAAATTGTTTCAAAAAAATAGAAATGACATGCAGTTTTGGGTTTTGTTATCCAGGGCGCCTGATTTAGAACGCATATTAAATCAAAATAAAGCAGCGGAAGGCTTAGATGTAAGAAGTAGAAAGCACTTAAACATGATTAAAGAAATGAAGAAGGAAATCGAAACTAACAATAAAAGATTTAAAGAGTTAGAACGAAAGGATGCGGATATTATTACATATGCTGAAATGCAAGAGCGAAATAATCTAAATGCTGAAGTTCTTCCTGACTTGCTTAGTACGCTCTATAAAATGAGTGGAGGTATACAAATACAAAATGCTGATTTAGCTATTTTAAAAGCCTGCAATGAACACTATTTGAAAGAAAGCCAAGCTTCTTATAAGTATATGCTTGAGCATGGTCTTACAAAAAAAGACTGTGCAAAATTTATTGCGCTTGAGCGTAAAGACAATGATGAGCATATTCCGAATATTCGAATTGATGGTGCTACAATAGGTCATCCTGGCACCTATTTAATGAAGGTTCCCGTGATGGATGAAATGCATGCGGCTCGTGCAGCATGCTTAGGAAAGCTAACAGATTGTTGCCAGTCACTGTCAGGTGAGGCAGGTGAACCCTGCACTATTCATGGACTGACCAGTGAATATGGGGGGTTTTATGTAGTGTGCGAAGGGGATGTGAATAATCCAACAGTACAGGACACATTGTTGGGGCAATCTTGGGCGTGGCGCAGCAAATCGAACGCGATTGTTTTTGATTCAATAGAATTATCCGGCGACAGAAAAGATCCAGAATACCTCAAAAAAATAGATAAATTATCTAAGTTTTATATAACACTTTCAAAAAACCTTGTTGATGGTGAATATACCGATAAAGTAGCTTGTGGCGCTGACTCGGGTATGTCCACTTTTGTTGGCGTTTCTTCACTATTAAATACTAAAGAAGAATTTACTGACTATAACGATTACTGTGATTCAAACAAGCAGTTGCCAATTGTTGAACGAAGCAAGCCGTTTTATTTATATGATTCTGATCAGGATTCTATGACGGCAACGGAACAAGCCATACGCAGCGTGATGGAAAATTCATTTCCGCTGATAGCGTCAGACTTCTTTAAGAGTTTGGTAAATTGGATATTTATTCATAAAAAAGAAGATTTGATTGAGAGAACACTCGAGATTGCTAAAGAATTTAAACGTGAAGATGAATTTGAGTGTATAGACTCGGCTTTTCGTTATCCTCCTGACGATTATTACTCGGTATTAAATAATATTGAGAATAATTGGTTGTGGTCTGACGCAAGATTTGAAAATGGTAACACAGTTTTAATGAATAGCATTTTGATTCGTCTTCAACGTGGGCAAGGCAAAAACGAACTAGAAGAAGTTATTTTGAAATTAATGACGCTTTGTGCTAATACCATTGATTTAAGGAATGGCAATGGAGACACAGCTCTGCATTATGCTGCGCAGTATGATATGAAAGGAGTTGTAGTAGCGTTGCTTGAACAAGGTGCTAATCTTGAAATCAAAAATTACAGTGGCTGTACACCCTTAATGGCAGCAGTTCGTAAAAAAGAAATAAACATTGTTTCAACATTACTCGAGCATAAAGCGGATATTAATGCTAAAGATACCGAAGACTGGACAGCGTTACATATAGCAGCTCAGAATGGAAATATGGAAGTTGTTTTAAAATTGATCGAGAATGACGCTATCATTGACGCAAAAACCAAGAATGGTTCAACACCATTATCTATTGCGATACTATACCGCCATGGGGATATTGCTTTAAAATTGCTTGAAAGTGGTGCAGATGTTAATTGTGACAGTAAATCTGGTATAACGCTTCTAGAAAATGCTATCACCAGAACCCATCCTAATCCTGAGCTCGTTATAGAATTAATTCAGCGTGGCGGTCAGATAGGCGCTAATGTTCATCTTATTAATGATTTGGTAGGACTTTTAGAAGAGAAAGGTCGACGCGAACTTATTCCAGAATTATTTGCAAATATTCGAAATTTCAATGATCTTCTAATCAATGCAATAGATAAAGATTTCACAAATCTTTCATTTGAGTTAATTAATCATAGCTTTGTAAACAGTTTATCTAAATATGGTAGTACCGCATTGATGGCTGCATCAAATAAAGGCTTCCTTGATATTGTTACGGCCTTAGTCACACATAAGGCGAATGTTAATGTTCAAAATGCCTTTGGTAGTACGGCATTGATGGGGGCTGTAGAAAATGAACGTGAAGATATTGTGGGATTTTTAATCAATAACGGCGCAAATGTAAATTTAAAAGATGGGTTTGGTAATACGGCATTAAGGTACGCAATAGAAAAGAAGCATCTAGGAATTGCATGTAAGTTAATTGATGCGGGGGCAAAATTGGATGATGCTGACAATGCTGTCTTAAATCAGACGAGTCCTGAATTTGCTCAGCTGCTCCGAGGTAAATTGTCGCAATCCATTGTGTCAAGTGAGAAATCAGGGAGTGCGCCGCCCGTCACTTTTTCTAGGGAGTCAAAAAGGAAACGAAAGAGAGTGGACGCTGATGCTGATAGAGGTATTAGTGTCGAGGCTAAGCCCCCCTCGAAGAAAGTAAACAGAAATTGATATTGTCACGATACATAACATAGAGCTACATAAGTTATGTGCTGCAAAGCGATATTATTGACAATAAGTTGAAATTCAGTTGGAAACCTTCAGAAAGAGAGTACAATTGCACTATTTCTTTGAAAGAATATTTAATTAACATGAAAAAAATTACTTTAGTGGCACCGGGTCTCATTCCAGACACGAAGTGGATGTTGAATGAGCCACACACTTATTTATCTACCTTATTATCCAGAGCTTCAGTGAATGAAGAGCCTGTCTATTCATTAGAAGCTACCTTGAAGCAGCTCTTTTCCATTACAGAAGACAATTTACCTGTTGCGGCATTCATTGCTCATTACAGAAATATCTTGCAAGAAAATGAGCGGGATGCACACTTTTGTTGCGCAGATTATGTGCATTTTCAAGCAGATGCACATACAGTTTTTTTAAAATCCGTTTTAAATCGAGCTTTAGATCCCTCTGAGCATGAGCAGATTCAAACACTGATTAGACCTTATATCGAGCCACAGCACCAATTATTCGCACTACAAGATGAACAAAATGCAGTTGTTCGACTTAGTGAAAAATTCGATATAATAACCAACCCTTTGTGGGAGGTGTTGGGGAAATCGTTGCACATGCGTCTACCTTCAGGGCCAGATGCGGCCCAGATGCAACGTTTAATGACTGAACTACAGATGCTATTAAAAAATGCGCCCTTTAATCAAAAGCGTGTTGAAGAATCACTTGCCACTGTAGAAGGGCTATGGTTATGGGGATTTGGTTGCTTACCTAAAAATCTTACTTCTGAGTTTGACCTCATTGTGAGCAATGAAAGCTTTATGGGAGGGTTGGCTAAATGCGCTCAAACAACATTTGCTTCATTGGAAGAAGAGCCTCAAACGATATTTCAAAGCAAATATCAAAATGTATTGGTTGTAGATACAAGGTTTCTCTATGCACTGCGTGAAGGAGATGTCACCCTCTGGCAACAATTGTTAAAAATATATGAAGACAATTATTTTTCTGCCTTTTATCATGCATTAGCAAATAAAAAATTATCTGAAATTAATTTTAATGTTGGCCGAAATAAATCTTATACACTGACACGGCATCAATTAAAATATTTTTGGCGACGTATTCGAAGCTTAGAAACTTTTTGCGAAGTGTAGAAGCTGTAAATTAAAAGCAAGGTTATTTGATGCTAAATCTTCCTATTCCAACAATAAAAAAAAGAGAAGTAGATACACAGCGAAACCTCTTAGCAACTGAGTCAGGATTACATCCTGTCATTGCCCAGATACTTGCTTCTCGACCTTTTGATGATAATTATTCACCATCGAAATTACTTTCTATGTCGCTTAAAGATCTGGATGCACCCAATGGATTAGCAGATCTCAAAAAAGCAATCGATCGGGTTATCTTAGCTTTTCAGCGCAATGAAGTAATTGGTATTGAAACCGATCATGATTGTGATGGTCAAACCAGTCATGCAGTTATTTATGAAGCTTTTATCAACTATTTCTCTTATCCAAAAGAGAAAATACGTTCTTATATTGGACATCGTTTAAAAGAAGGTTATGGTTTATCAAAAGCATTGGTAGATAGAATTTTAGAAGATAGCCCTAAGCCAAGTTTGATCATTACGGCAGACAATGGTTCCTCAGATGAAGTCTCTATTGCACGACTCAAAGAGAATGGTATTGATGTAATTGTGACCGATCACCATGAGATTCCGGTAGATGGTATTCCTAAAAGCGCAGTTGCTGTTTTAAATCCAACACGGCCTGATTGCCAGTATCCAGATAGATTTGTTGCAGGCTGTATGGTGGCCTGGTTGTTTATGGCTGCCTTACGACAAGCATTAATAGAGCATAAAGTTCTTCCACATATACCCAAATTGGGTGAACTCTTAGATTTTGTGGCGGTTGGAACTATTGCGGACTGTGTGAGTATTGCAAAAAGTAAAAATAATCGAATTGTGGTGATGCGTGGAATGCAGTTGATACAACAAGCCAAAAGAGCATGTTGGAAAGCTGTATTGCCGCTCTTATCTGCTCCTTTGCGCTCAGAGGATTTGGGTTTTAAAATTGGCCCCTTATTAAATAGTGATGGCAGATTATCCTGTGCCTTTGGTTCTGTCAGCTTTTTGCTTGCCGAAGATATTGTAGAAGCAAAAAAATGGATAGAACATCTACAAATTCAAAATGCATCACGTAAAGAGATTCAAGAACGTATTACTCAGCTTGGATTAGAACAGGCCCTTTTGCAATATTCGAAAGGGAAATCTAGCTTAAGTATTCTCCTGAACGAAGGGCATGCAGGTGTGCATGGGATTTCAGCGAGTCGCATTAAAGACGCTTTTGGTAGACCTACGATTATTTTCTGTCCTAAAGCAGAAAATCCAGATCTCTTAACCGGATCGGCGCGTTCTGTGCCTGGTTTACATTTGAGAGAAGCATTACAAGCGGTTAAAGAGCGATGTCCAGATATTATTGAAAAATTTGGTGGGCATGAAGGGGCAGCTGGACTCACCATTTATAAATCAGGTTTTGAAATTTTTTCTGCTCATTTTGAAGAGGCTGTAGGCGCTACTTTATCTCATGCCCAGTTAGGCCCTGTTTTATGGACAGATGGTGCGCTGGACAGCCAATTTTTAAGTTGTGATTTTATTGAAGGCTTAATGAATCAACTAGAACCTTTTGGTCGAGAGTTTGAGCCTCCACAATTTGAAGCACAAGCCATCGTTACCACTTTACAATTTATGGGTGAAAAAAAGAATCATGCACGCCTTGGTCTTTCAATAGAAGATGTGTGGGTCAATGGTGTCTGGTTTTTCTGTCGTGACAGCGCAGAGGATATCTCTCCAATTGCCATTGGGGATGAGGTTCAAGTGGTTTATGTACCCAAAGTTGAGGTATTTAGAGGCAACAAGCGTCTTGTCTGCATGATTAATTATTGCCAAAAAATATAAGTATAGTCTTCGCACATGCGTTTTCGGGGGTGTTGTCTTCGCTCTCTCGCAATCCTCATGTACTAATATGGGAACGAAGGTTGCTCGAGGCTTGACGCCTACCCGACATTGTGCCCCTTGCGGGTAAAAATCATGTGCTGTGACTATAATTAGAGGGGGCTGCCTTCGCCATCTCGCAAAAGTCATGTATTTTTATATACACGCCTTATTATTGTAAAGTTAAAAAACAAACTCATAATTTATTAACTTTATGCCTCTAAGCGAGCCTTAAAGCGCGTCAAAATATAGCGAGGCACTTCAACTTGCTTTAAAATGACGCAACGAAAAAAATAATGAGGTTTCCGTGGAGACACAACCCCTTCAAACCAAAATCAAAGATTTAAGCCAGCGCTTGGAAAAGCTCAGGGGGTATCTTTGACTATGATCAAAAGTGCGATCGATTAGAAGAAATTACGCGTATGTTAGGCTCTTCTGATATCTGGAATGATCCTGATAAAGCGCAGGCTTTTAATAAGGAACGCGTACAGCTTGAGAAAATAATTGAAAATGTGGATTTTATTCGCAATGGCTTAAGAGAGTTAAAAGAGCTGTTGGCGATTGCTATTGAAGATGAGGATGAAGATACTTTTCATGAGCTGTGCGAGGAAGCAGAAAAATTAGAAGAAGCTGTGCACAAGCTAGAATTTCAGAGGATGTTTTCCAAAGAAATGGATCCTAATGATTGTTACATTGATTTTCAGGCGGGTAGCGGTGGAACAGAAGCACAAGACTGGGCAGAAATGCTGCTTAGAATGTATCTACGTTGGGGAGAGCGCAAAGGTTTTAAGCTGACCCTACTAGAATGCTCTGCTGGGGAAGTGGCCGGTATTAAGAGTGCTACGGTAAAAGTAGAAGGTGATTATGCTTATGGTTGGTTAAGAACAGAGTCTGGAGTGCATCGTTTGGTGCGTAAATCACCCTTTGATTCAGGAAATCGTCGCCATACTTCTTTTGCGGCAGTATTTATATCACCACATCTTGATGATGATATTGAGATTGATCTCAATCCTGCAGATTTGCGAATTGATACCTATCGTGCCAGTGGGGCGGGTGGGCAGCATGTAAACAGAACAGATTCTGCAGTGCGTATAACTCATGTACCGACCAACATCGTTGTACAATGCCAAAGCGATCGATCTCAACACAAAAATAAAGCGCAAGCCTTAAGCCAATTAAAATCTAAATTGTATGAGTTAAAAATGCGAGAGCGCAACCAAGAGCAACAAGCTATCGAAGACAGCAAATCTTCGATCGGTTGGGGGAGTCAAATTCGCTCTTATGTCTTAGATGATTCTCGTATTAAAGATTTAAGAACACACGTGGAAACCACCAATATTCAAGGTATGTTGGATGGTAACTTATTGGATATGTTTATTTCAGCCAGTTTAAAAAGTGGGATATAAAATGACCGAATCAAATCAAGCGAAAGATCACAGCAATCAAGATGCAAATGAGCCACAAATTTCTCTGAATGAGCAAATGATTGAGCGACGCAATAAATTAAAAGCCTTGAGAGAACAAGGCAATGCTTATCCCAATGATTTTAAACGAGATGCCTATGCAAAGGATTTGATAGATGCTTTTGGGTCTTTAGAGCATGATGTGTTAGAGCAGGAAAATAAACAAGTTCACCTAGCAGGTCGCATGATGACCAAGCGACTGATGGGCAAAGCAAGTTTCATTCATTTGCAAGATATGACTGGACAGATTCAAGTATATTTAAAACAAAGCGATTTGCCAGAAAATGTGTATGATGCCTTTAAGCATTGGGACTTAGGCGATATTGTGGGGGTGGTAGGTACTGTTTTTAAAACAAAGACTGGAGAGCTTTCTATTAAAGCCAGTCAAGCACATTTACTTTCAAAATCATTAAGACCTTTGCCAGACAAATATCATGGGCTTGTTGATATTGAATCGTGTTATCGCCAACGTTATTTAGATTTGATGACCAATGCACAAACTCAGCAACGATTCCGTATGCGTACTCAACTGATCCAAGGCATACGAAATTTTTTAAATGAACATCGTTTTATTGAAGTTGAAACCCCAATGATGCACTCCATTGCAGGAGGGGCTGCTGCTAAGCCTTTTAAAACGCATCATAATGCATTGGATATGACTTTATTTTTAAGAATTGCACCAGAGTTATTTTTAAAGAGATTAGTTGTTGGTGGTTTTGAGCGTGTTTATGAAATCAATCGTAACTTTCGTAATGAAGGATTATCGACAAGGCATAATCCAGAATTTACGATGATTGAATTTTATCAAGCCTATGCAGACTATCATGATATGATGAATTTCACTGAGCAAATGATCCGCTATTTGGCTGAAACGGTATTAGGAAAGTCTGAACTTCATTACCAAAATAATATTTTTGATTTAACCAAGCCATTTGAGCGATTGACGGTTAAAGAAGCTATTTTAAAATATAATCCAGATTTTAAAAGAGAGCACATTGATAATTATGCTGAGCTTTGGAACTATGCAGAAAAATTAGGCGCTCATCTTGAAAAAGATTATGGTATTGGTAAAGTACAAATTGAAATCTTTGAAAAAACAGTTGAAACAAAGCTAATTGCTCCAACTTTTATTACGGCTTATCCAACGGAAGTTTCTCCTTTAGCACGCAAGAATGATTTAGATCCAACGATTTGCGATCGTTTTGAATTTTTTGTCGGCGGAAGAGAGATTGCTAATGGTTTTTCTGAATTAAATGATCCAGAAGATCAAGCAGAGCGTTTTAGAGAACAAGTAAAGCGTTTAGAAGCAGGTGATGAAGAAGCAATGCATTATGATGAGGATTATGTAACTGCTTTGGAGTTTGGTTTACCACCCACCGCAGGTGAAGGGATTGGTATTGATAGATTGGTGATGTTATTTACTGATACGGATTCAATACGGGATGTTATTTTGTTTCCTCAAATGAGGCCGCAGGCTTAAACTTTGAAGTTCTTGAAGGGTTATTAAAATGCGGGACGACACAACGGTCGTCCCGAAAATTCTACATATCTTGTGATTTGCCTATTTAACCCAAAAGCTTTCGCGCTAAATCGACAGCCTCTTTTAACTCTGAATAATGATCCAATGATTTTTTAGGATCTAAGCCTAAACGCTTAAAAGCAGGTAATTCTGCCCTATTTAATTTAGTCAAAGGGTGAGTAGTATCATCAAGTGCATAAATTTTTGCTACCAATAAAGTATCTGCTAAATCAGCTTTATCTTTTTTAAGATAATAGTCGTAGAGTTCAACAGGGATGGATCTAAGCTCTGGCGCAAATTGCCAAGCTGTCATAATGGCTTGGCTGAGTTTGGCAGAATGTGTTTCAATAATTTTATCTAAGGTTTGCTCATCCGCTAAGATTTCAGGATGTTTTTCTGCAAAGGATAAAATAGATAATATGCCGATTTCATGTAATAACCCCGCTAACATTGCTTGATCAACGGGTAATTTAGCATTTTGTAGCGCAAGTGCGCTGCAAATACAAGCCACGTAAGAACAATGTTCCCATGCTGCAATCATTCTTTGGGCAATGAGTTTATTTGAAGTTTTGAACATTTGTTCCAAAGCTAAACCAATGGCTAAATTCCCAACGAAGCCGACACCCATACGTGCGATTGCATTATCCAGTCCTTGTATGGGTACTCTACCTCTAACCAGTGGGCTATTTGCCAGTCTTAAAATACGCGCGGTAAGGCCGGGATCTTTTTTAATAATTTTGCAGAGATCTTCAACGGTAACACCTGGATCATTGACTACTTCCTGTAGTTCTGTGGCAATTTCTGGCTGAGAAGGTATGGGTAATTTATTAGACTCTATTGCTTCCAGTATTTCGTTGTACAGAGCCTGTGTTTTTACTGCCACCATGATGTAACTTCCTTTTGCTTCAAATTAATATTCTTTATTATTTGCAACTACCCAGGCTGTCTCCTTTGTTTATAGGCTAAGTAGTTTGCTTGTTTTTAGGTGTACGTTAAGTTTAGATGATGCAGTTTAGGTCCATCGACTAATTTGAGAAATAAATTTTCAAAATTTTGATGATCATCTTTGAGTAAAATAAGCATTTCATAACTACCTGCTGCCGTTGGCGATGCAACAATGACATGTCCTACTGCATGTGATTGTTCATTTTCACAATAGAGGATCTCGTCGTTGGGTTGTGGGCTGAAAGTGCTGTTTGAAATAAGTGCTCGATGTAAGTGTTTATTCACTTTTCCTCGATATTGCATTCTCGCAATCACTTCTTGCCCTAGATAGCATCCTTTTTCAAAACTTACCGCATTTAATGTAGGCAGATTCAGATAATGTGGAAAAAATAGATCGGCTGTTTCAGAGAAGATCATGGGTATTCCTGCTCTGATCTCAAGCAAGTTCCAGAATTCTGAATTAATGGCGGTAAATTGCGTGTTGCATTTTTCCCATAATGTAGGAATGGTGTCTAAATGAGCAATAAATAAATATCTAGGCTTATCGCCTCTTATGCGCGCCAATAGGCTGTGTTCTTTATCCAGTGTTGTATAATCATTTATGTTGAGTGCTTGAGAGAGATAAGTATTTTCTAGCCAGATGCTTGCATTGTCTCCATAAAGTGTAAACGCAGCAAGATCTTTGGTCTTATCACTAATAACGACTTTTGAAAATAAAGCATATTTTTTTAATCGTGTTAATGTGTCTGATAAAGTATTTAGTTGTAATATTAATAAATAGCAGGGTTCATCTTCCCAGTAACAATTAAAAATTCTAAAGAAATTTTGAATTTTACCTTTCTCAGAACAATGCGCACCTAAGCGCATTTGAATCGTTTCACCCTCTTTGAATTGACAGGTAAATTGGCCTTGTAGAAATTTTTGCGCATCTTGTCCTTTGACTTGAATAAAAGCGAGCGAAGGAAGTGGCATTAGAACCGTTTGTTCTGTGACCAATGCATAACTTTGTTCTTGGCTGCACAGAGCAATATTGTGCGCTGAATCATGATTTAAATTCAGTTTATTAACTTTTTTTTCTAAATAATTGGACCAAAATATTTGCATGAACTAAAAACAACTAGTTAAAGTATATAGAAAAATCATAATATAAAGTAATAGCTAAAACAGCAATAAGTTTTTTAAATAACTATGCTTGAAATGATCAAACAGATTTTAGATTTCTGGTTTATAGAAGAGGATACTTCAGCTTCTCCTATGTCGCGTGCTTTATGGGATGAAGAGTGTACAGAGTATGATTCATTTATAAAACACAAGTTTGAAGGACTGCATTATTTAGCAGTGAAAGGTAAATTAAACAGTTGGCTCAGACAGCCTAAGAGCTGTTTGGCTTTTATTATTTTGATGCATCAGTTTCCTAAGCGGATGCATCGAGGTTCTCCAACTGCTTATCAATTTGACGGCCTTGCCATTAAAGCAACGGATAGAGGTCGAGATCGAAAATTAGATAAAGAACTTGATATCATAGAAAAAGTCTTTTTTTATGCCCCTTATATTGATTCCGAAGAACTCACGCATCAACGTCTGAGTCTTGTTTTATTACAGAAATTAATTGCGGAAGCAAAAGAGAATAATGATAGGTGCATGTCTTATTTGGAAAAATCAAATAGGAGAGCATCAGACAGTTATGTTATTATCCAAAACTTTGGTAGGTTTCCAGCGAGAAACGAAATACTTGAGAGAGAGTCTACCCAAGAAGAATTAGTTTTTTTAGGATTGCCGAATAATTTTTGTTAAAATGGTTGCTTCAATAATTTTTAATATGAGCGAAGCGAATCGAAAATCCCACTTTTTGAAGGGGGACGCGCACTGATAAGTGCGCAAGGGGGATTTATGCTGAGAGACTTAAGGTCGTGCAGCTAAATCTCTCTTGCGCTCTGCGCCTTCTCTCTTTACTAAAGAGAGAAGATTGATTCGCTGCGCTCATCGAGAATTCTATTAAAAACTCAACTACTCATTTCAATTATGATGATTAATCTATGACTATAAACAAAGAAAGAGAAAAAATTCGTTGGGCATGTAGAAGAGGAATGTTGGAATGCGATCTTTTTCTCGTACCTTTTTTTGAGCATTGTTATGATAGCTTATGTCCAGAAGAGAAAATCATTTTTGAAAAATTATTGGTTGAAAGCGATGCAGAACTTTTTGCTTGGTTAATGCAGACAGAGAGTCCTTCTCATTCAAATTATGATCTTATCCTCGAAAAAATCAGAATTTTCAAAAAATCACAGATTTCTGCTTAAGCCTTCTAAACTGTTATTTTTATACCTGTTTGCTTTAGCATTGGCCACATTACTTTGTTTTTATATTCTTGTACAAGAATATAAAGCCAGCCTGTTATTAGTGCCAATATGGGGGTTTTATTTTTATTATCTTTTTAAAAAATACGTTTTTCTTTGTCACCCACAGAGCATTATCGCGCTTCAAGCTTTTACAGCACGTGAATGGCGCATTGAACTTTGTAATCACAGCCACTATCTAACTTTCGAGAGTAAACCTAGTTTTAGGTGTCGATGGTTTAGCATTCTATATTTGCGTGTACCTACTCGCAGCCAGCCTTTTATAATTTTTGTTCCAAAAGACAGTATGCCATTAGAAATTTATCAGTTATTATTGTATCAGTTGTCTTAATAAATTCTTGAGGCAACCGATATAAAAGGTATCTTGGTACGTTTTAGTGTACATGAAGCGTGCATTTACAAGAGTTTGAGATGATTGCCATGGTTGGCTGCCCAGTTCTACAACGTAACAATTAGCCAAATATAAGTGTGAAAATTATGGGGCAGTATTCCTTAATGAGAAATCGAGACACCCTAGAAAAAGAGCTGATAGAATCTGCTCAAAATGGGGATAGGCAGGCGTTTGATTTATTGGTTGAACGCTATCAATTTAAAATCATCAAGTTAGTAAATCGTTATGTAAGAGATCCCGTTGAAGCAATGGATATTGCACAAGAGTCTTTCATCAAAGCTTATCGTGCAATTGGGAAGTTCAGAGGTGATAGCGCGTTTTATACATGGTTATATAGAATAGCGATTAATACCGCAAAAAATCATGTAATGAATGTCTCAAGAAAAATTATTGAAACGGATGTTGAATTATTAGATTTGGAACAGACTTTAACGAAAGCTAACTTCAGAGATTATACAGCACCTGAGAATGTGCTTCAGGATAATGAAATTAGAGCGGTTATCTTTGATGTTATTCAAAAGCTTCCGAAAGAACTAAGAACCGCTATTATGTTAAGGGAGTTAGAGGGCTTAAGCTACGAAGAAATTGCAACGATCATGACATGCCCAATTGGCACCGTGCGTTCCAGGATATTTCGAGCACGTGAAGCCATTGAGAAGAAGGTGAAACCATATTTAAGAGAGGGATAGGGATCATGGATAAACAGGATAGTAATCATTTATTAACGGAAAATGGTGAACCTGAAGATATTTTATTGCAAGATAAGCAAAAAATATTACAATTGATTGATGATGAATTGTCCATTGCAGAGGCAAGGATCATCATAGAAAAATTAAAAACCAACGATGTACTCAGGAGTTATTGGCGAGCACAGTTGCTCATTTCTTCTGTGCTTAAAGAGGGTAGTAGCGTCGATTGGCTTGCGTCAGATATCACCATTTCCAAACATCAACAGCAAACAGAAATCATTATTAATAAAAACCCATCATCCGAGAATTATACAGAGAAAAAGTCGGGCACATCCTGACTTAGAATACGTGTGTCCGCACCTATATTTTCTCCTTTCCTGTGGATTTATTGTCTTTTGGTTGTTAACTAACAAATGGTACAATGATTTATTCCTTAGAAATTTATGCTCAAAGCATAATGAATTAGGGACTGTTTAAAGCAAATCTAAACTATCCCTAAACCAATGCGAGAGCATGAAATACCACAAGTAGTTAGGAGTGGTATATGCTAAAAGCAATTCCGTATTTTCCACGCGTATTCATCCATTCCGTCATGCTTACTTTCATTATTTTTCTGTTTGGTGCCCATTCTCGATCTTTTGCTGATAACAATACTTTACCTGATTTTACAACGGTGGTTGATCAAGTCGGTGATTCTGTTGTGAATATTATTACCATCAAAAGAGAAGGCACAAAATTAATCCCTGATGAGTTGCGTGATGATATTGAAAATACGCCTTTAATGGGCGTATTAAGAGAGATGTTTGGCAGCCAATTAGATGAAAAACTATCAGGCAAGACACCTGGTTTAGGATCAGGTAGCGTTGTTTCTAAAGATGGTTACATTATTACGAATTTGCACGTTGTAGAAGGTACCGATGAAATTTATGTTCGCTTACATGACAGTAGAGAATATGTAGCAAAAATAATTGGCAAAGACACTGGTACTGATTTGGCACTTATTAAAATAGAAGCAGATGATTTAACGCCTTTAGTTTATGCCCCTGAAGAAAACATTAAAGTTGGGCAATGGGTCTTAGCCATTGGATCTCCCTATGGGTTTGAACACACGGTGACTGCTGGAATTATCAGCGCGACTGGACGAAGCTTAGGGGCAGAGCGGTATGTGCCTTTTATTCAGACAGATGTTGCGATAAATCCCGGGAACTCTGGAGGGGGGTTATTCAATCTAAAGGGTGAACTGGTTGGTATTAATTCTCAAATTATCAGTGAATCAGGTGGCTATGCAGGATTATCTTTTGCTGTACCAAGCCAGGTTATTCGATCAGTCATTGAGCAGCTAAAAACAACAGGTACGGTTGCAAGAGGATGGATGGGGCTTGCTTTTCAAGACTTAAATCGTGATTTAGCTACATCTTTTGGCATTAAGAAGGTGCAGGGAGCGTTGATATCAAAGGTTATTACAGGCAGCCCTGCTGAAATTGCAGGTCTTAAATTAGGAGATGTCATTATCAAGTTTAATGGCAATGAAGTAAAAAAGGCAACAGATCTTCCACCGATGGTTGGGCTTATCCCTATTGATACATCGGTCGATATGATTGTGATTCGCAATAGTAAAGAAATGCAGTTGTCTTTAAAGATTAAAACTTATCAGCAACAGGTCATTCAAGCAAATTACTCTGAAATGATAATACCACAACAAGATTTAAAGAAGAGTATAAGCCAAGGAATACTGGTAAGAAATCTAGAAGATTATGAAAAAAGAAGTTTAGAAATGAATCAGAAAGGTGTGATTGTTGTGAGAGTTACTGATCAAGAATGGGCTGAAGCAGGTATTCGCAGTGGAGATGTGATTCTTAGCTTGAATCATCAAAATGTTGAGGATACCGATAGATTTTATAATCTATTGATAAAGTCAGACGCAAAAATTATTCCAGTGTTAGTGACACGCCCAGGAGAAATTCAGAGGTTTATTCCGGTTAAGCGTAGATAAATAACAAAATGCTAAGTTGAGGGTACAAAAATGGCTAAAAAAAAGAAGAAAAGTGGTGTGTTAAAAAAAATAGCCAAAGGAATGGGTATTGGCAGTCAATCTACAGACAAAGAAAATACTCGCCCAGCCATTGATCTTAATATACCACCCATTGTAGAAGTTGAAAGAGACAATGCCTTTCTTCACGAGAGATTAAAGGGCGATAAAAAAGGCACTAAAGCAAATGTTAAAGTGAAACTTGCCACAGAAAGGGAGCCATTGACACTTCTAGAAGAAGTGAGGCGAGGTAAAAAACTTAAAAATGTACAAGATCGAAAATTGCAAGAAACGCCTAAAGAACAAAAGACTATTATAGATAGAACTGCTATTGGTGCAGATGCATTACAAGCGCAAATGCAGCGTCTTAAAAAACGAGAAGGGAATGTTGAACGAGAAGAAGATGTCTCTGCTACAAATAAGAAAGCAGAGCGCACTGCCTTACTGAAAAAAATACAAGATTTGTCAGTGGATAGAGAAGATTTTGTCAGTGAAAATAGAAAATTAAATAACTATGCAGAAAGCATTAGAAAATTGTCTATTAGCTTCGATGTTGATAATAAAGTAAAGAATAGAGAAGAAATTATACAAGCATGTTTTGCAAGGGTTCAAGACTGCAAACAGCAAATGGATAGCTTTTTAAGAGACATTCAATCTGGAGAAATTCCGGAGAAATCTGAAGTCACACAGATTAAAAGAGGTGATATTCCCGATGCGGAAGTAGATTTGTCTCGAACCAGCATGAAAGGGAATGAAAAATTTTATGCCAGTCAATTTAATAATACAATCAGAACAGGTATTGTCCAATCTGTTAATACATATTTGACGTCTGTACAGCAAATTCAAGATGCAATTCTAAAAGGTTTGTCAGAAGAACTCATTACTGTCGATGAAGCGAAGCGTTATGCTGAGCAGTTTCTCTCTCATCATCAAAAAAATGTACAGTCTTTCTTAAAAGACAATGCCTACTATGACTTAAGTGCGCAGTTCGAAGAGCGAGAGGCAACAGAAGATGAGCTTCAAGAGCACCCAGAAGATCCAAAATATGTGGCAACAAATATAGAAGATGGAGCTTTTGAAGAGGCGCTGCTTGCTGAGGAGGAAGGTTTTGATTTTGAACAACTCTTAAATGGTTGGAATGAAATGTCGGAGGAAGGACAAGCTAGAATTAATGCGTTATTCGATCAAATTGACCCAGATCTTCCTGAGCGTGAAAAATTAAGAATAATAATGGAACAATGGGGTGAAGAACCAGCTTATTCTGAAGAAGATGTGTTTATTTCAGATGCAGACCCAGAGCTAACACCTGAAACCAAAGAAGAACTTTATAATTTTATTAAACCTGCTTTGCGCTCTATAACAATGCTGAACAATGATTCTGCATATAATCCAGTTGAAATGTTGAATGGATTTTTAGGTGGATCAGATGCAATAGATGAAATCCTTATTGAAGATTATTTAAAGGCAAATCAAAGCACCATTATTCAGTATCAAAATTTGGGCTTGCAACTTAATCTCTTGCAAAAAGCACTAGAAATTTATCATGAAGTGTATTTGGATGATGGGTATATCACTGAAGCATTAGAGCTTATCAATACGATAAATCCACCAGATGGTTGGGATATGGAAGATTCTGCTCAATTTTTTAAGCAAGTGTTTGAGCAAAGAAATCAATTATGGAGTGGTGAAGATTTTAGACGTTTAGAAGATTTGGTAAAAGATATTGCAGATTATTACAAACCAGAATCACGTAAAAAAGCAAAAGAATCTGAAACTTCTTTTGAAGAAATTCAAGTAAGTCAAGAAGCATGGGCTAAAGCAAAGCAATATTTTTACGATAACCCAACGAGTGTAAAATGTGATAAATATGAGAATAATTTGTCGCATTCTTTTTTAAATATAGAAGGACATCTCTTTGCCGTGCACACAGGGCCTTATGTTGGGCAAGGTGCTTTTGGTAAAGTAAAGCTTATCAAAGATGAATCAAACCATATCTTTGCTGTTAAGATACAGGGTGATGGTGATAGTACCGAAAAAGACGCTGAACATAATATTATGCGTATTGTCGGTGAACTGATTGGTAGAGGAGAGAGAGAATATGGTAGAACTTTCCAAACAAGTGGAAGGCATGCAGATAAAAAATTCTATACAGCAAAGCAATTTCTGCCGGGGCAAGAGCTTTACAAAGAGCTAAACTCTGATCTTTTTACTAAAGATATAGATCCTTCGCTTTTTACAGATTATAAGCCTTTCTTTCCACAGCCTATTTCTGAAGCTGTCCGTCTGGAAATAGCAATAAAAGCAATGCAATCTGTTCAATCAGTGCATGATAAGGGTGTTATTCATGCTGATATTAAACCTGAAAATTTCATTATAAATGTTGAAGGTGAAATGATTACAGTGAGTGCCACAGATTACGGACTTTCCAAAGTACTGCCACAAGGTGTTGATTTTATCATAGATCCTGCCGTCAGAGGAACTCCAGGTTATATTGCACCAGAAATTGCTACAGAGCGGCGTGATGGAAACGGAGAAGTGATTGGCTATACAGAACCAGACGGCAAATATTCTTTTGCCAGCGATGTCTATGCGTTGGGTGTCATGTTAAAAGATGACTTAGCTTTAAGTGAAGATGTTTATCAACCTCTTTTACAAGCAGATCCTGCAAAACGTCCAAGTATTGCAAATGCAATACAGATCTTAGAAGAAAGATTATCTACCGTAAAAACTGTTGAGATAGAGCCTACATCTATAGACGCAGATTTAGATGCAGAAGCAATCTCAGAAGAACAAGAGGATGTGCCTTTTGAGGAGAATGAAGCTCAATTTGATAGGGATGCAGTAGCTACAGAGAAATATAAGAGTAAAATAACATTGTTTATTCGTGACTGGGCACGTAATTTGGTTAGAAATGATGCAGGGGTATTGCAGGAAATAAAAGAAAAGAATTTGAATGAAGCTCAGCAAGAAGAAGTTTTTGCATTTTTGCAGAAAGATACAGCTGCTCGGATTCAACAGCAATGGAATGAGATCATTCAGAAAGCAAAAGAAGGATTTTATCCAGAAGAGCAAAATAAAATGCTCTTAGGTGTTGTTGCACTCCATGAAAAAGATTTGATAGATAGGATTCGAAATCCAATCTCTTCAGATAAAGACGAGTCTGTACAAAAATTAGTAGATAATCTCTTCAATGAGCAACTTATCACTTCTGGTAATGAGTTTTGGGAGTTCATGAAAGATACGCTTGATGAAGAACGTTGGTTAGAAATTGGAAGAGTGGCTTTAGAGATACCAGAAGATGAAATGCAAACTGAAGATGAGGAACGATATATTATTTCACAGTTTTTAAAAATAAAATTTACAGCTACTCAGATTAATGAAATGTTAGAAGAACTTATTGAAAGTTTAGAAGATGAAAAAAATATTGATGCAAAGCTTTTGGCTCTAGATTCAGATCTAGTAGATAGCCTTGAAACAATGTCAATATACCGAAAACTTGAAGTTTTATCTCAAATGGAGGATGAGAGGGAAGAACAGTCTGCAAGCTTAGATGAAACAAATGAGTTGCAAAGTGATGACGATAGTGGCCTTGAAACACTTTTTGAAATGCGACGTTCATCACCCAAGCTTGAACATAAACCAATACCTAATGAAGGTCTTGATGAGCTTGAAGAGGGAATGCCTGAATTTTCTCTACCAACACAAGGTAGTATAGGGGCTAAATCTGAAAAAAAACCAATACCTGATTCAGGTCTTGATTTGGCGGATGATGAACACGTAGCTTTTGCACAGAATATGACACAGATGGAAGAAGAAAAGAAAAAAGCGCCTAGAAAAGAGCTAGAAGATAGTGTGCCCTCTAAACGCAAATCAATGCCTGATCTTTCGAGTGCTAAACAAACAAGAAAAGCAAGACCTCAGAGTGATTCTGCACTAATAACATCATTGAACGATGAGCCTAGAAAAAATCCGCCATTACATTTTTCCGCTTTTTCTTCAGCGCCTAAAATAAAAGATGCTGAGGTTATTTTTACAGTGCACTCAAGACCAAAACCTGAAGTGAAAGTAGATGAGCAATTTTCTGATGATGTAACACCTGAGATTAAAATATCTGCCTCTTCTAAACCAGCATCTAAATCTCAGAAAACGGAAACTTCAGTGCTATCAAGTAGTGATGAGGCAAAGGTGCAGAAAGTATTCTCTCAAAATGCGCCTAAATCAGAATTCCCCGAGGCCTTTGTCGAAAAAATTTATCAGCTCCATCCAGTAAGTGATTGGAAGATACAGCATCCTGACAGCAAAACGATAGATATTATTTCGAAGCATGAGCCAGCCCAAAAATGCCATATTCAAATGCAAAATGAAGATGTTAAATTTGAAGCAAATGGTAAGGGTGTGGGAGATATGCTCAATTGTGTACAAGCCTATCAAGAAAGCGTTGCCAAGGATTTTGACTTAACTTATGATTTGGCAGTACGCACTGAAGGGAAAGCCATTGAGGTGCTGCAACAACTCATCAGTAAAGGCATTAACAAAGAACAAATTAGCTCTGTTGAAGTGGCTGGTAAGCAGCTTGATGCAGAGAGTCTTCAGAGATTATTGGAAAGCGCTGCTGTGGCTGATAAAACCAAGCGGCAAAGCATGTAGTAGTTGTCTTAAATGTCAACATTTTTTGCGCTTAATTCTAGGCTCGTCACTGCGAGGCGTTCACGACGAAGCAGTCCATCTTGAAATCCTTAAAAGCACTGTAAGAAAGACTTCAAGATGGATTGCCGCGCAAAAGACGTTATGGTTTATTTCCTATTTCATTTTTTTCCTGCGTCTTTTGCTCGCAACGACGATCTTTATTCGTGCGGTTCAGGTGGATGATGAGTCCCATGTTAGATCGTGGTGCGAGGCGAGATTATTACCATCGAATGATGGATTAAAAACTAAACTACCTTCCTTAGCGCATTTCGCATAAAATACACGTAGTTTCCAAACAAATACGTTATATAACAAACTAAAAATATGAAGCATATTCGGAATTTCTCTGTTATCGCCCACATTGATCACGGTAAATCAACGTTATCTGACAGACTTATACAGGAGTGCGGTGGCTTAAGCTCTCGTGAAATGTCTGCGCAAGTCTTAGATTCAATGGATTTAGAACGTGAGCGTGGTATTACCATCAAAGCACAAAGTGTTTCCTTGCAATATAAAGCAAAAGATAATAAAGTATACCAACTAAATTTTATTGATACGCCAGGCCATGTTGACTTTGCTTATGAGGTCTCTCGCTCATTGGCCGCATGCGAAGGTGCTTTGCTGGTTGTTGATGCTGCCCAAGGTGTAGAAGCGCAAACGGTGGCAAATTGCTATACAGCAATTGAACAAGACTTAGAAGTGATTCCTGTCTTAAACAAAATTGACTTACCTCAGGCAGAGCCAGAACGCGTTATTGATGAGATAGAGCAAATTATTGGTATTGAAGCCAAAGATGCGCTTCGGGTCAGTGCTAAAGAAGGCATTGGCATTAAAGAATTATTAGAGGAATTGGTTGAGAAAGTACCAGCGCCAAAGGGTGATGAAAATGCCCCCTTGCAAGCACTGATTATCGATTCTTGGTTTGATAATTATTTAGGTGTTGTATCCTTGGTTCGGATCAAAAATGGCCGTTTAGCCATTAAGGACAAAATTAAAGTAATGTCGACTGGTTTGAGTCACCAGGTTGATCAATTAGGTGTTTTTACACCTAAACGCTTGAACAAAGAAGTGCTAAATACGGGTGAAGTTGGTTTTATTGTTGCTGGAATTAAAGATATTAATGGTGCGCCTGTGGGCGATACCATTACGCATCATCACAATCCATGCGAGAATGCATTGCCTGGATTTAGTAAGGTGCAACCTAAAGTATTTTCTGGATTATTTCCAGTTAATAATGATGATTTTGAAGCCTTTAGAGAAGCATTATCAAAATTAAGCCTAAATGATGCGTCGCTATACTACGAGCCTGAATCGAGTACAGCACTAGGATTTGGTTTTCGCTGTGGATTTTTGGGCCTCTTGCATATGGAAATTATACAAGAGCGATTAGAGCGAGAATACGATCTTGATTTAATTACGACAGCGCCTACTGTGGTATTTGAAGTTGTGACAACCAAAGGTGAAACTTTACATATTGATAACCCTGCTAAGCTACCGGCTGTTAGCTTAATTGAAGAGATGAGAGAACCTATTGTTGAAGCGCATATTTTAGTACCACGTGCTTATGTTGGCGATATCATGACATTGTGCATTGAAAAGCGTGGTTTCCAGAAAAAAATGGAATATGTGAGCTCTCAGGTAGCGCTTACCTTTGAATTGCCAATGAATGAAGTAGTGCTTGATTTTTACGATAGGCTTAAATCAATTAGTCGTGGTTATGCTTCTTTTGATTATGAGTTTGTGCGCTTCCAGCAAGCAGATCTTGTTAAAATGGAAGTCTTGATTAACGGTGATCCAGTGGATGCTTTAGCGCTGATAGTACATCGTCAGAATGTGGCTTATCGTGCGCGCGCATTAACGAGTAAGCTAAAAGATTTAATCCCTAGACAGATGTTTGATGTTGCGATTCAAGCGGCAATTGGGGCGCAAATTATTGCTCGTACCAGCGTAAAAGCTTTACGAAAAAATGTGACGGCAAAATGCTATGGTGGTGACGTGTCACGTAAGCGTAAATTACTTGAAAAGCAAAAGCGCGGTAAAAAGCGTATGAAACAGGTAGGTTCTGTGGAGATTCCACAAGAGGCTTTCTTAGCAGTACTAAAAATGGATCAAGAAAAATAGAATGCTCTCCCAAAATTGGTAGAGGGGAAATGTTTGCTTCGCTTACATGAAAAAAGAATGAATTAAGGAATTGCTGTAATGAAATACTATATGGACTTTTCGGTTATTTTAGCAATAGGTACCATTGTGTGTGCAGTTGTCTGGGCGTTGGATACAATTCTTTTTAAGAAGAAACGCTTGGCAAATGCAAATGGCGATGTGACTCTTTCTGGAGATCCTAAAATAGTAGAATATGCAAAATCATTTTTTCCTATTTTACTCGTTGTATTTTTATTGCGTTCCTTTTTAGCAGAGCCTTTTCGAATTCCTTCAGGTTCGATGAAGCCAACACTACTGACAGGGGATTTTATTTTGGTTAATAAATTCTCCTATGGCTTTAGAATGCCTCTGTTAGGTAAGAAAATTATTGAGAAAGGCACGCCTAAGAGAGGCGATGTATTAGTCTTTAGATATCCTAAAGATACCTCTGTCGATTTTATAAAGCGAGTTGTTGCTATTCCTGGTGATAAAGTAACCTACAAAAATAAGAAATTGTATATTAATGATGAAATGATGGCGCAATCATTCCAAGAGCAAATAATAGATATGAATGATTATGGTATGGTGCAAAGTCTTAAACGTATAACTGAACAGCTTGATACAAAGGCACACTCTATTTATATAGATGATATGCGCCCAGATACAAACGTTGAGGTCATAGTACCTGAAGGCCATTATTTTGTTATGGGGGATAATCGAGACAACAGTGATGATTCTCGTAAGTGGGGCTTTGTTCCAGATGAACTTATTATTGGTAAGGCCATCTATGTTTGGATGAGTTGGGATACAAGTGCTAAAGATGTGCGTTGGAAGCGGATTGGTACGGCTATTAACTAGTTTGGAATGTCGATTATAAGGGCGGGCACAGAGACTCGCTCCTAAGAAGAAAAAAGGATGATAAATCATGAAGCATCAGAAAGGAATTTCATTTATACAGATTTTGTTTCTTGCTTGTATACTGATTTTTGCAGGTACTATAGGATTTAGTTTGGTGCCACCGTATTTGGAGCACTTAACAATCAAAAAATCTTTACAAGATTTGGCGAAACAGCCAGATATTAAAACGCAAAGCACAGGCAAAATTAGAGATTTATTGTTGAGACGGTTCCAGGTTAATAATATCAAAAATGTAAAAGCAACGGATTTGGATATAGATAAACGCGATGGAAAAATGTATTTATCTATGGATTACGAGGTAAGAGTGCATGTTATGTTTAATGTAGATGCAGTGGTTAAATTTGATGAGGTCGTTTTAGTCGAGTAGTGATGAAATCAATTAGTTCTTTACAGAAGCAAATTCAATATTCTTTTGAAAATCAGAAATTGCTGTTGCAAGCCCTTACGCATAAAAGTGCGAATTCAAAACACAATGAACGCCTAGAATATCTAGGCGATGCCATCTTAAATTTCATAATCGCCGATCTTCTTTATCTGAGATTCCCTCACGCAAAAGAAGGTGAATTGACGCGCAGAAGAGCAAATTTGGTAAATGGTAGAGCATTAGGTGAAAAGGCTCGCCATTTTGACTTAGGTGAATATTTGCAGCTGGGTACAGGCGAAAAGCTCAGTGGTGGGTTTCGTCGCGAATCTATTTTAGCAAATTGCTTTGAGGCAATATTAGGTGCACTGTATCTTGATGGTGGCTATTTGGTATGCAGAGAAAAAATAGAAATTTGGTTTGCAGATGATATTGAGAATGAGCTAAAAACTGCCCCTGAAAAAGATGCCAAAACAGTTTTACAAGAGTGGTTGCAAGCACAGCAAAAATCTTTGCCTGTGTATCAAGTGATCAATATTGAAGGACCTCAACATGAACAGATCTTTAATGTACAACTGTGTGTAGAGGGTTTGGATAATCCCATTGTTGCATCCGGTGAGAGTCGTCGAATCGCAGAGCAACGCGCTGCAAAAATATTTCTTGAGCAGGTGAAGAAGTGAGTAAAGATGTTATGTTAGATAAAGACGAAGATAAATCTGAAGCATTGATGATGCCAATAAAATTGCCTAATCTGCTTGAACAATATGAGAAAATGGATGGCGCAGTTACTTATTGCGGTTTTATTGCTGTCATGGGACGACCCAATGTGGGAAAATCCACACTGCTCAATAGCATGTTAAATAAAAAAGTGAGCATTACCTCCCACAAGCCACAGACGACACGTTGTCAAATTTTAGGTGTTAAAACGGTTGATAACAGACAAATTGTTTGGATTGATACACCTGGTATTCATATCACAGAAAAGAAAGCAATCAATCGATATATGAACCAATCTGCTAGAAAAGCGCTGATTGATGTCAATGCGGTTGTTTTTGTTGTAGAAGCAATGAAATGGACATTCGAAGATGAGAAAGTGTGGAGTTTGTTGAGCAAACAGTCTGTTCCGATCATCATCGTTGTAAATAAAATTGATAAAATTAAATCAAAAGAAGAGTTGCTGCCTTACTTAGAAATGTTAAAACAGAAAGCGCCACAAGCAGAAATCATTCCTATTTCTGCTTTAACACATAAGCAGCTCAACTTTCTTGAAAAATCAATTGATGAAAAATTACCTCAAGATCATTTTTATTTCCCTGAAGACATGTCTAGTAACTTGAGCAATAGCTTTCATATGGCAGAGCTTATTCGTGAAAGATTAATGATTTACCTGGGGAAAGAAATTCCTTATTCGATTGCCGTTCAAATTGAGCATTGTGACGTAAAAGAAAACATCACACATATCCACGCGCTTATTTGGGTTGAGCGTGAAGCACAAAAACATATTGTGATAGGCAAAGATGGGGCAATGCTCAAGCAAATAGGCACAAAAGCACGTCTTGAGCTGGAGAAATTTTTAGACAAAAAAGTTTGTCTAAAATTGTGGGTAAAAGTAAAAGCAAATTGGACGACACAAAGCGATTTATTACCCAATTTGATTGGTTATGGAGATGACAACTGAGTACGGATACATTACAGCTAGGCTATTTTTTGCACAGCCGGCGCTTTCAAGACAGTAGCGTCTTGTTAGAATGCTTTAGTCAGAATACGGGACTGATGGCTTGTGTTGCCAAAGGTGCAAAAAGACCAAAATCAAAATGGCGAGGTCTTGTTCAGCCTTTTATTTTAGTTAATATTGCTTGGCGGGGTCGGGGTGAGGTTAAAACCGTTGTGCAACTTGAGGCACAAAGCATTTTGCCCAGTCTTTCAGGAAAAACAGTATTAATTGGATTATATGTAAATGAATTGGTACTGAGTTTATTACACAAAGCTGATCCACATCCAGAATTGTTTCACTATTATCATGAAACCATTCAGCGGCTAAGTCATTGTGATGATGACGATAGAGTATTGCAGATTATTTTACGAAGATTTGAGTGTCAGTTATTAGAAATTTTAGGTTTTGGTTTGGATTTTGAGAAAGATGCCAGAACTGAACCTATTGTAGAAGATCTGTTATATGGTTATGACCCAGGGCTTGGTTTTTTTCCTCAGATGATATTGCCACAGTCAAAACGCACTATTATGGTCTCGGGTGCAACACTGATTGCGCTCAAAAAAGGTGCTCAATTTGAAGATGATAGGCAATTAATAGAGGCAAAAAAATTAATGCGTTGTGCCATAGCGCATCATTTAGATGGAAAAACACTTAAAACTAGAAAATTACTGACTGATTTTCAAAAAATCATTGAAAAAGAGGGTGTAAATAATGAGAACTGAAGCGATACGTTTGGGTGTGAATGTAGATCATGTTGCAACTTTAAGACAAGCAAGAAAAACACAATACCCTGATCCGGTGCGTGCTGCATTAATGGCAGAAGAAGCGGGCGCTCATCAAATTACCGTTCATTTGCGTGAAGACAGACGTCATATTCAAGAACGTGATGTGGAAATTTTAAAAGAAGTATTAGAAATTGATTTGAATTTAGAAATAGCCAATACGCCTGAAATGATCGAGTTTGCACAGAAAATCAAACCGGCTTATTGCTGTTTGGTTCCCGAAAAAAGAGAAGAGCTGACAACAGAAGGTGGTTTAGACGTCATTGCGCATTTTGATACAATTAAAAAATCAATTGCTAGTTTAGAAGCAAATCAAATCAAAGTATCATTGTTTATTGATGCAAACGTCAAACAGATTGAAGCCGCTTTTGAAGCAGGAGCGAGGATTATTGAAATCCACACAGGTCATTATGCGGATGCTTTTACAAAAGAAGAGACGGAAGAAAGGCTAAATGATATCAAAAAAGCGTCTGAATTTGCGGATAACTTAGGCATTCGTGTTCATGCAGGACATGGTTTACATTACCGTAACACGCTTGAAATTGCTAAAATTCCACAAATCAAAGAGCTTAACATTGGTCATGCGATTGTTGGCGAAGCTATTTTGTCTGGCATGCATGAAGCGGTGAGTAGAATATTGGATATCATGGAAATGGGCAGATTATGCTAAATATTTTTGGCATTGGGACAGATATTGTATCTGTCCCTCGTATTCAAAAAAATATAGACAACAATAAAAATAAATTTATTGATAGAATTCTGTCGGATAAAGAAAAAATGCATTTACCCAGTGAAGTTCAATTAGTCGGGTATATTGCCAAGCGATTTGCTGCAAAAGAGGCCTTTGCTAAAGCGTTGGGTACTGGTATTGCTGATGGTTTGGCTTTTAATCAAATCAGTGTATTGAATAATGCTTCTGGACAGCCTTATATTGAATGTGAAGGAAAAGCTCTGGCTTTCGTTCAAGCCCATAATATTCAGTCAATCCAAGTATCTTTGTCTGATGAGCAAGAATATGCATTGGCTTTTGTTGTGCTTGTTTGTGCTTCTGCGAATACACCTATCTTGTAAATTATAATTTTTATTGAAAAAAATAGAAAAATTGAATACAGTTCCTCTTTTTCTACCATGTGAAATCTATGTCATACAAAATACGAGCATTATTGGCTGCTGAGAATCAGTTATTTGATAGAATTATGAGTCTCTGTGAGAAAAAATATGGCCATATTAAAGTTAGCAATAAATTTGATGAATTAGGCGTAAATGCACCACATAAGACAATTTTGGGGATTGTTCATGAGGTATTGAAGCTTAAAAATTATATTAAAAACCCTGCCTCTAAATCAAAAATATCTGCCGATATGATATTGAGTCTTGCTAATAAAAATGTTAGCCATATATTGATGTCTCTTGGGAAAGCAGCACAAGAAAATAAATCTCTCCAAAATGACAAAGATTATCACTTGATCATTGGATTTTTACTCATTTTGAGTACGCATCTGGCGATGAACTCTATTGCCCTCCATGCAAAAACACTTCAAAAAAATGAAGAATACATTCGTCTAATGCTTAAAGGAGGAACACAATGGGTGTGGAGCTATGAGAGAGACTGTATGGCTTTGGTGCTTGATAAAGCATTGCAAAATTTTAAAAAAACAATCAGCGCCTATTATCTGGAAATGTTCTCAGTATTTTATGAGGATTTTAAGTTGCCGCATCTCAGTTTAGGGATGATGCGTGCACTGGTCGAGAACAGAACGACAGAAGCAAATCAATTTGATTTGGCTTTTAATGGCGAAGTTGTGGGAGAAGAGAATCCTGCTTTAGTGAGAATAACTTCAATAAATGATTCTGTTTTAGAATATTTATCTATTGAATTGAATAATATTTTTTATGCAAAATCGCTCATTGCGCGCCGTCAGTTTATGGTTTATTTGAATCATGAACAAGGAAATATTTTGTATCTGGATGCTTTCTACGATCAAAAATCGCATAAATTGATAATCATATGTGGCAATATTGATAGCATAGATATGCAGCATCAATTTTTAGAGAAGCTTAGTCGTAAACTTGCTGCGCAAGAAATTGATGCTTCAATTTATTCTGTCTTTTTTAAAGACCTTTCAAGTAAGTCAGAGCATGTTCCATTTTTTAGCTATTATATGATGAAAGCGTCATCAAAAATGGCATTTGATCAGAAACTTTCTACACTTCTCAAGCCGATTTGCCCAATGGATAATCTGTCTGAGGTACCATATGTAACATGGGTGATTTGTGAGGATTTATCAAAAGCACTGGATACTATATATGTAAAACAAGATGAATATATGTATCGTCAAATGTTGAATATATCACTCCTTGGCCCCATGTGGTCTAAAGCATGTGAAAAATATTTTAGTATGGGTCGTCTTGATATGAAGGTAGAAAATCTTGAGAAAATCAAGGAAAGATATGGCGCAAATTCTCTATCACAAGCGATTCGTAGAGGTGCAGCAGGAAAGCATAGTATCGCAGAATTTAGAGCTTTGTTGCAGATAGGGAAAGCAGATGAAATGAATAAACGAGATGATACGCCCAGCTCTCGAAAATCTGCGCTCCATCATGCGGTTATCAATCAAAAACTAAAAAGAGCTTTGCTGCTTAGTGAAAAAAGGGCAGACACAGTATCTAAAGATTTTCAAAAGAAAAGTGCAAGAGACTATTTTGAGGGCTTGCCGCTAAATAGTCCTTTAAAAGAAAATACAGCTCTATGTTATTATTTCGAACATCAGAAACCAATGTTTTTATGGCCTAAAACTAAAGTTGGAAACAATGAGGGGGCTAAGCCAAAAAATACATTTATGATCAGTGCACCAATAAAAATGAAAGCAGAAAAACAAGAGAAAGAGTCTCTTCTTGAGATTGATTTTTCAAAATTCAAAATATAGTTTTGATTGGATGCCAGGCTTCGCTCATAGGCGTCAACTTAAGGGATTTCTGGGGGTTGATATAGAATATTGGTATCCATTCTTCGTTCGCAAAGCGAACATGTTCTCACTTTGTAAAGGGAGACGCTTGGCAACAGCGTAGCTGCGCCAAGCAGAGGGATTTAGCTTTTTGAACTTAGCAGCCCCCCAGCATAAATCCCCCTTGCGCACTTATCAGTGCGCGTCCCCCTTCAAAAAGTGGGATTTTTTATTCGCTGCGCTCATCAGGAATTTTGTTGAAAAATAATCCTACTAAACAAGCACTGCTTCCTCTTCTGTTTCAAAGATTGGATGTGTTTTGCTTAAGTCTAGAATACGATTAACTTCTTTGTTAAATTCAACAATATGAAATTGAATGGCTTGCTTATCGTTATAAGCAACTGCCTTTTCAAAAGCAGCAACTGTTTTTCTTAATAAGGGCACGCCACAGTAGCAGCATACACCGTGCAATCTATGCACTTCGTTTCTAAGCTCTAGCATATCATTGCCAGAGTAAGCATGATTAATCGCTTCTTGAGCGATGGGGAGTTCTTTTACTAAACTCACTAGCATATCTTTTGCAAGTTGTGGTTGATTGCCAGCAAGCTTTAATGATTTTTCCCAATCTATGACTGGGTCTTGGCTTTCGGTGGGTAAAGCTTGAATTTCATTTTTGATTGTAAGATTCTTTTGAGACCATTGCATTAGTACTTGTTGCAAAGTTTTTTCATCAATAGGCTTTGTTAAATAGCCATCCATCCCAGCAAAGAGTACGGTTTCTTTTTCTGTGGCCAAAGCATGTGCGGTGAGTGCAAAAATTGGCGTGTGTTGACCAGGCTTTTCCATTTTGCGAATATTTTTGGTCACTTCAATGCCATCCATGCCAGGCATTTGTATATCCATTAAGATAAGATCAAAAGTATGATTCTTAAAATATTCTAGCGCTGCTTTTCCATTTTTAGCACATTTTACATTTAAGCCCATATTTTCTAAAAGTGCTGCAACAAGTTTTAGATTAGAAGGGTGATCATCCACGGCAAGTATATGAATATCTGTACGTACGGGTGAGATGTAGGGTTCTGGCGATGGCGCATTTCCTCGTTGTGAGGCAATGATCTTGTTTTTTTCAATCAGTGTTGTCACTAGTGCATCATGCAAACATTGTCGTCTCACAGGTTTTGCTAAGCAAATAGCAGCACCTGAGTTATGGATATCGTCATAAATATTCTGATCCGTTGTATTCGCAAGTACTCCTACTTTGCAATCATAATTGTCCCTTGAAATTTTGATCAGGTTTTCGATAAAGTTACTTTGTGGATCGGGTTGATTTACACCGATTAATGCCATATGTATTTTATTGGCTGTATTATGAAATTGATTGAGAAGCTCTTCAATTTTATCGCGATCATCAACTTCTGTAACACGGACGCCCCATGCACTTAAGATATGATTTAAACTTAAACGTGTTTTCTCGTGTTTATCATAGAGTAAAACGTGTGTACCTTCGAGTTGTGGGTTAAAAGGAAATTCAATGCTTTCATTGCGTTGTGCTTTAATGGTAAACCAAAAGGTTGCGCCCTCATTGGGCAAAGATTCAACATTAATTTCACCTTGCATTTGCTCTACGAGGCGCTTTGAAATAGCCAGACCAAGACCTGTGCCACCAAATTGACGTGTAGTTGTGGCATCCGCTTGAGAAAAGGGTCTAAATAATAATTTTTGTTCTTCAGCAGAGAGGCCAATACCCGTATCAGATATTCTAAACATCAAGGTAATGTTTTGCGAGTCTTCTGAATCAATCATGACTCGTAAGATAACTTCACCCTCTGTTGTAAATTTTATCGCATTATTAAGAAGGTTTGTTAGAATTTGTTTTATCCTTAGATGATCGCCAATAATTTTCTCAGGAACATCTTGATAAATAATAGGAATAAGCTCTAAGCCTTTTTCATGTGCATTGGGCGCCATGAGTGTAATAGCATCTTCAACACATTCTCTTACATTAAAAGGAATGTGCTCTAATTTTAGTTTTCCTGCTTCAATTTTAGAAAAATCGAGGATATCGTTAATGATTGATAGTAAATTTAGTGCAGATTTTTGAATGGTGTGGACATGATCATTTTGTCTGTTGTCTAGTTTTGTTTTTATCAGGAGATTAATAAAACCAATCACACCGTTGAGTGGTGTTCTAATTTCATGACTCATATTGGCGAGGAATTCTGATTTGATTCGACTCGCCGTTTCTGCTTCTTTACGAGCCATCTGTAATTCAATATTTTGAATTTCAATGGTTTCAAGCGTTTGACGTAGATCTGCAGTTGCTTGCTCAACGCTTTGCTGCATTTCTTCATGTGCTGCTTTTAAGGCTTGTGCCATAGTGTTAATACCTGATTCTAAATGGCGAAGCTCACCTCTTGAATTTGTATAAACACGTGTATCTAAATTACCATTTTTAATTTTCTCAACCGCATGTGCAATATGTAAGATAGGTCTTGTTACATCTCGCCCCATGCGATAAGCAAAGAAACCGCTGATAGCCAGACCAATTAACAAGATGACACTACAAGCGAAGAGTACTTGGTATTGTCGAATGGTAGTTGTCATTCGCCCAAGCTCTAAACTGATCCATCCCAAGACATTGTCATGATTTTCTGCTTGGACATAAGCAGAATCAGCATAGGCAAAGTCTTCAACAATGACATCGCGAATAGTGACAGGTATTGTGAAAAGTAGAGAGTGTCCCGTGTCTGCCATTGTAATGCCATGCGACAAATCGGTAACTGAAAGAATATTCATTGGGGTTGCTTGTTCATGACCCGAGTGTGCGAGTAGTCGGCCATCTTTGTTAAAAATAGATACAGAACGAACCTCTGGTTCAGAGAGTGCATCATTAGCAATTCTTTGCAAGGTATGAGTGTTTCCTGAAAAAACACCATATTCACTGGCAGGGGCTAGCTGTAATGAGATTGCATAACCCCTGTTTTTAAGTGCCTTTTCTAAGTCTTGCAAACGTGTACTTGTGAAATAGGCACTTAGTAAGATCGAAATTGCAATTGTTGGTACTAAGGTTAAAAACAGTACCCGTGTTTTAATGCCCCATTCACGCACGTTGAGTTCCTTGCTTTATCAGTACTTGAGAATTTGCTTTTTCTTTGACTAAGAGTTTGTGATGTAAATCCGTTTCACTGTCTATATTAATATTCAAGGAGCGAGCAACTTGATAATTAACTTCAATAGAAAATTCGTTGGGGTATTGTGGAACAGGTAATTGATTCTGATCCAATATTGTGAGAATTGCTTGAGCTGTTTGCTGCGCAATCTGCTTCGTAGAAGAAAAGAGTGATATTAGGGCGCCATTTTTGACATAACTTTGAGAATAGCCAATGAGAGGTACATGTTTATGAAAGGCTGCCAGTAGAATACCTCTTGCACTGTGTGGGTTAAATATACGGTTATCTGGTAATGCTAAGAGTACGCGAACTTCATCTAAAAAAGCATCCATCACAGCAACTGGATTTTCAAAATTATTGACATAAATCGTATTGAGGCGCAGTTGATTTTCTGCCGCAAGTTGCAATAATTCTTCTTGTTGATTGATACTGCCGGGGCCAAAGAGTACGCCAACAGAGCTTTTATAGTCGATATCAGGGAAGATAGTTTGGATTAAGTTAATCTGTCTTTGCAAGGATTGATCGAGATAAATCGCTGAAATAGGGTATTGGCTATCATTTATCTTTCGATGATAAATGCTGAGTAAATTATAGAATGTGTTTTTTCTGATTAAAATAGCGAGCACAGGTTTTTCTGTATTGAGTTTTAAAACAGCCTCTAAGGCTTCCGCGCCAAAGCACACAATCAACGAAACTTCTGAATGGGTGTGGAAGCGTTCAGGATTTTGCAGTTCATCGACCAAAATATGTGAGATATTGGGGCGTGGAGAAGGTTGAGAAAACAAAGCGGCTTCTATGCGATGCACCATTGCGAAGTGGCTATTGCTGGATATCAGCAAAACATTTGAGGAGGATGCCAATACAATAGTATGAAAACTGAATATAAAAAGGAACAGTTTACAGCGCAATACCGCTTTTACAGATATCATTATTTAATTAGTTGATTAGCTTATAAACATATTAAAGTCTATTATCCTATATCTTGCTGCCAATATGAACAAACTATCAGGCCAACTAATCAGAATTAATCGGGACATCCACAAATAGTTATCTTTATACCTATTTGTGGTTTTTAGCTAGAGAATACAGGACATCCACATTAGGTTTTAGGATTTTACAAAAAAGATAGTTTAATGACTTATTCAAGAGAGAAATCTTTCTTAAAGCTGCTACACTTAACTAAGAAAGATATAAGGAAGCTATCTCTGTGAATAACTATAAATGGTTGCTTATTTTATTTACGCTATTGCCTTTGTCCGCTTGTAAATGGAACGATGATTTCAGAAGCAGACAGCAGCCTCAATATGTAGAGCTGCCTGCCAAACCTACCTTGAATGCAGATTCAGAGCAATATGTAGGTGACAAAGTGGCCAAGGAAGTTACTGGAAAACCAGCAACAAGCACGGATATCTCTATGCCGGAACTCGATCAGCGTTCGCCTATTCCAGAATTGCCAGAACATCCAGCGGGGGCTTTTAACTAAATTTCCAGTAACTCACTTCTTTCCTTGATGGTATTTAGGGTGCAAGTAGTTACCTAAATTCTTCCTATTCTAAGTATTGCCTGAAAAGCAGAAGATGTTGAACTTTTTTATTATTTTTGCTAATAGATCTTGCTTGCATCAGAAAGAAAGGGATAGCTCATGTCATCAAGGCCGACACTCGTATTTAAGACACCCAAAGAAGCATTTCACATTCCCCAAATAAATGGAAAAAACGCCACCTATTTTTGTGGTCATTCCCTGGGATTGCAACCCAAGCGCACTTTTGATGTTATTCAAAAAGAATTGACAAAATGGAAAGAGGGAGCCGCTTTAAGTTATTTTCAAGGAGAAGAACCTTGGGTCGGCTTAACAGAGCAATTATGTGCACCGCTTGCAGCGTTGGTAGGAGCGAAAGCATCAGAAGTTGTTGCGATGAATAGCTTAACGATTAATTTACACTTGATGTTAGCAAGTTTTTATAAGCCTTCTCCGCATAAGTATAAAATCATTATTGAAGAGGGTGCATTTCCTTCTGATCGATATGCGGTTCAATCGCATATACAGTGGCATGGTTTTGATCCTAAGCAAAGCTTAATCAAAGTAAAAGCTAAAAATGGTATCTTTAAGACAGAAGATTTACTGCGCGTGTTGGAAGAGCATGGTGATAGTATCATGCTTTCTTTGCTTCCTGGGGTGCAATACTATACTGGCCAGGTTTTGCCTATTGCTGAAATGACTAAAATTTTGAAAGAAAAAGAAATTATTGCTGGATGGGATTTTGCACATGGTGTGGGAAATATTCCTATGTCCTTGCATGATTGGAATATTGATTTTGCTGTTTGGTGTCATTACAAATACATGAATTCAGGCCCTGGCGCTGTTGCTGGTTGTTTTGTTCATGAGCAATATGCAACAAATAAGAAAAATTTTAGATTGCAGGGTTGGTGGGGAAATGATTTATCTTCTCGCTTTCTGATGCAAGAAGCATTTGATCCTTATGCCAATGCAATGGGGTGGCAAGTGAGTAATGCCGCCGTCTTTTCTTTAGTGCCGCTTAAGGCAACGTTTGAGCTAATAAATCAAGTGGGTGGTCTTCAGGTTCTAAGAGCGCAGTCCATAGATTTGACAACCTATTTGATTCAGGCAGTAAAAGAAAATTTTGAGAATGACATTGAATTAGTCACACCTGAAGATATTACGCAGCGCGGTTGTCAACTTTCTATTGCTTTTAAAAATAAAAATGCTAAAGATATTTGTGCTTTTCTCATACAGCAAGGCGTTGTTGTTGATTTCCGTAATCCCAATGTAATTAGAATTGCGCCAGTACCATTATATAATGACTATGATGACATTGATCACTTGATTAAAATATTACAGCAAGCATGCCAAAGGTTTTAAAAGAATGAAAGCATATCCTGAGTCAATTATAAAAAAAATTGAGGCACTTGAGAAAAAATATGCAGAGATGGGGCAAGACATGCCGTCCTATCTGGATGGATTGTTGTATTCTAATATTTTAAGTTATTGGGATTATATACACTTAGACACATTGCTCAGCATACAAAAACCAAAAACAGATTGTAAAGATGAAATGATTTTCATTACCTACCATCAAATCACAGAATTAATGTTTCGTTTGATTATTGCTGAGGCTGAGCAACTCTGCACAGATAAAGAACAGCCACAAGAAGTATGGATCAAGCATTTGTCGCGTATTAATCGCTATTTTCGACATCTTATTTCAAGTTTTGACATTATGATTCAAGGTATGGACAAAGATGCCTTTAGAAAATTTAGGATGGCGCTATTACCTGCAAGCGGTTTTCAATCTGTGCAGTATCGTAAGATTGAAATATACAGTAGTAACTTAAGACAGCTTTTGCATCTCAAGTATCGCAACACATTTCAAGAAGACGCCAGTTTGAATACTTTGTATCAACATATTTACTGGAAATCGAGTAATAGAGAGTTAAAATCAGGTAAGAAAACGCTCACCTTAACCATGTTTGAAGAAAAATATGATGAAATATTATTGAATCTTGCAAAATCATTGCAAACACAAAATATCAATTCTAAATATTTGCAAGCACACATAGACATTAAAAATAATCCAGATATTATAAAAGAGCTGAAAAATTTAGATCTCAATGCAAACCTCTTTTGGCTTTTGGCACATTATGGTGCAGCGGATGCTTTTCTAAGAGACAAGCAAGAAATAATTGTTGCAACAGGGGGCACGAATTGGCAAAGCTATTTGCCGCCACAATACCAGAAAATTATGTATTTTCCTTCTTTGTGGACTGAGCAAGAAAGTGCAGATTGGGGTAGGGTAAAGTAGAAGCTGTCTCAAAAATGCCATTTGGGGTTGCTCTTTCATCGCAGATTCTGTTGTGTTGCTCATTTACATTTGTGTAAACTGCGCCTTAGCTGAACGAAAAATGACTATTTTTGAGACAGCTTCTAGTTTTGTTATTGGGATTTAGGAAGTTTGATGAATGGAATGAATGAGAAGTTCTTATTACATTGACATTCTTAATAGAGTTCGATACTTTCAAACATCTGTTACCAACCATATAAGGGATTAACGTGGCAGCTAGTGGACCTATTGATAAGGCAAATCAAAAAATAGAACTTGTCTCTCGACTTGTTACAGCGACATATGCAGAATCTATTCAGGCATCGAATAGATCAGAGTCTGACATTAATGCACATATTGAAGCCAATCCATTTTTATCGAATGAATTTATTTTCGACGCTGAATTAAAAAAATATCAAAACCGTTGGGACAAATTAGCACTTATTTTACAAAGAATTTTGGGCGCCAAAGAAATATTAGAGCATTATTTAAAAAATTCAGAACTACGAGGAATTTTGCCTGAAAGCTCTGTTGAAAACATGAGCTATTTACAAGATTGGTGTGAAAATAAATTTGAGAGAGAAGCTGATTATAAAGCATTTGAAGCTTTATTAAAGACTACACTCGCTGAATTGTATACGCATGAGAGTTATTTCTATAATATGACGTCACAGACGAAATTGTGTGCAGAAATTAGAGTTAAATTTGACACACTTGCTGCACAGCCTTTAGATACTAAATATTTATATATGATTTTTTCATCTTATCAAAATTTATGGTTGAATAAGCAAAAAGTACTTGAACAACCAATAGGATTGTCGCAAGATTCAGAGTTTCGGATGGGAAGCTCTTCATCTTCTTCAAGTCACCATGCATTCAATGATGTGCAATTGGATGTGGTTGCCTCTATTTCCGTTAAAACAAATAATAAAATTCCTGAAGCACCGCCACCACCGCCGCCTTTATTGCCACTTTGGAAAGCAACATGTTCGTCGTCTTCTTCACAACAGGCGACAGTTAAAGTGAGAGCAGTCGCTAAAGCAGCTTTTTCTGTTGATAATAATCAGCTGCTAAATCAGGCACGGGTTTTTAAAGAGAAGCGTAATCAAAAAATGGCGCAAGCTCAAAGGTTGGAATTTGCCATGCCGGAAGAACAAGTTATAGAGCAAGAAATACTTGAAAATAAGAAAGCGAAACCTGTAGATCCAAGAGAAGCACATTTAAAATCTATGCTAGAAAAATCGGCTGAAAAAGCGTCTAGAAGAAATGGAGAAGATTTTGAGGCGGTTGTCAGTAGGATGCGCTCATTACAGCTCACGAAGAATGCAGCTCAACTTTCTTGTCAAGCTGCAACATCTGATTCAGATTCTGCAGAAAAAGGGATGCCAGCTTCTTCATCAAATAGTAATGATGGATGGGTTAATAAATTCATTGAAAGGCAAAGAGCCAGAGCCTCTGGTGCTCCAAAATCTGATGATGAGGAAAATTGGAGTGATGATGATTTTGAGGATAAGAAAGAAAATACGGATTTAGAAGTGTCTGTATCAGAAGTTTCATTGAGTGAAAGATTAAGTTTGAAAATTCGACCTAGATAAATTATTTTTAGGCAATTATTATCGTTCACTTTTTGGGGGAAAATCCATTTATTGATAGATACCAGATAATAAGAAGCGCTATTTCGTTTTATTTATAAGCGCTTCTAATTTCCGCATGACAATCATGATACTCATTGTATGGTTGCACCTGTCACTCTCCCCGCGATTTTTGATTCTTTATCCATGTGAATAACCCCAGGACTTAAAAAAGTCACGTTGCCTGAAACAGTGGTCTCTTCTAAATATAGATGTAAGGTTTTTTGATCAGATGTTTTTTCAATCAAAATATCTGTTAAGGCACAGTTTTCAAATTCAGAATGGTTACCGTAAATAGTAATTTCTTTTTTAAACTGGCTGTCCTCAGCACTTACTTGCCCATGGATAGAGATAACATCTTCAAAGGTAGAGTCATCGGTGTTTATTTTGCCATGAATAATGGTTTTGCCTGTAACAGTGACTTGATCTAAATCAGCATCGCCATTGACAGTTAAATGTTCAAAGGTTGAATGCTTTGCTGCAACGAATCCATTGATGGTTGTTGTTTGGCTTAAGGTAGATTTCTCAATATTGATCATCCCTGAATGTTCTAATGTGGTTTGATTTTGTGCGTGCAATTCTAAAAAACCATAAGAATGGTGGGGTGCACTCGCATTTAGCAGTGCTGGGTTTAGCAAGACGCATAGAATAAAGCCCATCGGCATGAATTTGTTATCTTGTTTTGCCATATAATTTTCTCTTTATATTACACAAGTGTTGTAATGAGAATGATTAAAATGCACAAAGGGCATAGATATCGAATCGCAAAGCGCCACGCAAAATAAAGTGCGGGTGAAGAACAATTAAGCTCTTCTTCTACATGCTTTTCTTTCATGACCCAGCCGGCAAAAATACAGAATAATAATGCACCAATCGGCAATAAAATATTGGTTGGAATGCCAAGCAACACTTCGAAAAGGCGCCATTCAAATATTTCAACACCACGCCAAATACTAAAAGAAAGGGCGCTGATAATACCAAATCCCCACGCCAATAGACCCACATAAATAGAGGCTTGTGTTCTCTTTATTTTTGTTTTTTCAACAATCAGTGAAACCAATGGCTCTCCCATAGAAATGGAAGAGGTCCATGCGGCAAAAATAAGTAATAAGAAAAAGCAGATACCAACAAATTGAGCGCCTGGCATATTGCTAAAAGCAATAGGCAATACTTTGAACATTAGGCTTGGACCATCAGCAGGAGATAAGCCATGCGCAAATACAATTGGGAAAATAGCTAAACCAGATAATATGGCGACGAATAAATCTAATATCGCAATGATAAATACAGTACTAAACATGTTGGTATTTTTAGATAAATAAGAGCCATAGATGAGAATGGCGCCTGCGCCCGTTGCCAGAGAGAAAAAGGATTGTCCTAATGCTCCCACAATGGCCATAGGTGTGAAATCTTGTATTTTGAAAGAGAATAAAAAGACAAAAGCTTCTTTGAAGTTACCAATGATGGCAGCATAGATCACTAATACAATGAGAATAATGAATAAGGCAGGCATCATCCAGCGTGATGATTTCTCAATACCTTGATTAACACCCAGTGCGACTACACCCATGGTGAGTACCATAAAAATAGTATGCCAGCCGATCAATAGTATGGGCTGATTCATTAGATTGATCCACAAAGCAGAAATGGCATCAGGACTGGCGTTGTTAAAGGTGCCTTGTATAGCGTAATTGAGATAGCCAATGGCAAAACCTGAGATAACACTGTAGAAGCTTAATACCATCACCAGTGTTAAGGCGCCCAACCAACCTAAGTACTTCCAGTTACGAGATTCATTCGACTCATGTGCCAGTGTTTCTAAGGTATCCACGGGATTTTTTTGTCCGCGACGACCAATCATAAGCTCTGCAATCATGGCTGGGGTGCCAATTGCAAATAAGAATAGAATATAGGTTAAAACAAATACACCGCCACCGTTCTCACCCGCCATATAGGGGAATCGCCAAATATTGCCAAGTCCAACTGCAGCACCTGCGCTGACTAAAATAAAAGCCAAACGAGAACTCCATACACTTCTTACTGTTCCGCTGCTAGATTGAGAGGCCATAAATATTTAGTTAACCTTCTATTTTTTAATGAGATGCTACATTTTAGGCTGTTTAGTAGTGTAACCGCAAACCTGTTCTTCAGATTTGGTAAACAAACTGACATAAATTGGGTTTTCGTAAAATAATTTTTATGTTAGCATACCGGCTTCTTTGGCTGTAAGAAAATCGTGCATGTACAAAAATAGTGTGTTTCTACCAATATGGACTCGTCCAAGATTACAAATTAGCCTAAATCTCTTTGCAATAATCGCACCTCAGTTAATACTCAATGCCTTTGGTATTTACTTGCTAGGTGCAAGCGTATTTTTGCCCATATTAAGTATTTGCTATGCTGCCTTGATTACACGGAAAATATTTGAGCTTGTAAGAGCATTTCACCTTATCAAGCGTTTTGGGCATTCTTTCTATGGAAGCTTGTCGGGTTATAAAACACTGCCCCCATCTAAGCAGAAAATGCTCTCATCTTTTGTTGCAGAAATGTCTCAGCAATTAAAAATGCCACTGCCTGATATTTATTATGATAAAAGGGCAAAAGCAGTAAATGCCAGTTTGTTATTGGAAAATTGGGGGAAATATAGAATTGTGCTTTCAAAAGGATTATTAAAAGCATTTGTGAGAGACGAGATAGAGGCAGATACCTTAAAAGCGATCATAGCACATGAGTTATCGCATGCGGCGCATCATGACGCAATTATGGCTCAGTGCTTTGCTGTTATTTCTTCTATTAACTATATTTATGCTTCTATTGCTGTATGTAGCATACCCATTTTGACTTGTGTATGGGGCTTAGTGGCAGTATTTTCAACAGGAGCTTCGGCATTATCAACATTTTTTATATTAAATGGCGTGCTATCTGGCATCGTCGCTGTGGGCGCGCTTACTTATTTTTGTAGTAAGAGCATAGATAGAGCGATGGAATTTAGAGCAGATTTAACCGCTCTTGAGCTTACGCAAGATGCAGGCGTCACCTCGAGAATGACTCATGAAATCAGAAAAATATTGTCAAAATGGGGCTTTCAATTTTATGAAAATATGTTTGGCTATATGCAAGTAAAACTATTGTCTCCAGAGAAATTATTGGGGCTAAATCAAGATTTATTGGATCAGTATTTACGCATTAATCGTGCAAAACTGAAGAAACAAAAGTCACAGCCAGGACGTTTTAAAAAATTCAACAAATTAGAAAAAGCTTTTCGTAATTATTTGCATTTATATAAAAATGGTTTTATTCCCCTGCATTCAATAGGAAATGCAAAAAGAAAATCGGGTAAATTGTTGCAGGCTTTATTAACATCTGAGCAAAGAAAGGCGATTGCCGTTGTCAACTCGACTAAGCTTGAACAATTACCCATAACGCCATGGTATGATGCGAATGCTTGGCTAGCCTGTTGGGATAGCTTTATGGCTACACATCCTTCTGCGCCTGCTCGAGAAGCAGCCATTTTAGCTGCAGCAAAAAACAAAGTTAGCGTGTCGAGCAAATATTCTCGACAAAGGCTTTGAACTATGAGAAAAAGTCCTATTAACACTTTTTGAAAAAGTTGGATTTCTAGGTGAGCATTTTTGTATTTGATATCGAAACAATTCCCGATATCATTGCTGGAAGAAAGTTGTTTAACTTGCATGATTCTTCCATTTCTGATGCTGAAGTAGCTGAACTCATGTTTCGTAAAGCAACAGAAGAGACAGGACAGTCTTTTGTCCGATTGCCACTGCATCAAGTCGTTGCTATTTCTGCTGTCTATCGCACCCACGATCAGCTCAAAGTATGGTCACTGGGTAGTCCTGATGCTTCAGAAAAAGAGCTTGTGCAGCGATTTTTTGATGGTATTGAAAAATATACACCACAATTAGTTTCTTGGAATGGCCAAGCCTTTGATTTGCCTGTGTTACAATATAGGGCTTTACTCAATCAGGTTGTGGCAAAGCGATATTGGGATACGGGAGAGCTAGATTCTAACTACAAATGGAATAATTACATCAGTCGCTATCACCAACGACATTTAGATTTAATGGATGTATTGGCCTCTTACCAACCGCGTGCCTATAGTCGTTTAGATGATATTGCGACACTCCTAGGATTTCCTGGCAAAATGGGTATGGATGGCAGTAAAGTCTGGCATAATTACCAGCAAGGAAAAATTGAAGAAATTCGTAATTACTGTGAAACAGATGTGATCAACACTTATCTGGTTTACTTAAGATTTCAGCAGATGCGCGGTTATTTATTAGAGGATAAGCTTGAACAAGAGTTGAGCCTGCTGAAAGATTATTTAAGAAGTGAAAACAAAGCTCATTTAACTGCTTTTTTGCAGGAATGGGAACAAGCATAAGATTGTATAACCATGTCAAGAAATCGAAAACTCGTCAATCAATCACTTGAATTAACTGTGAATCAGATCTCCGTCGAAGGACGTGGCATTTCTTCATTAGAAGGTAAGAAGGTTTTTGTTTTTGGCGCACTGGAAAATGAAAAAGTACAAGCCAAAGTCATCAGGCAGCACTCGCGCTATTTAGAAACAAAATTAGAGAGTGTATTAGAAGCATCAGAAAAAAGAGTAGAGCCTATTTGTCCTCATTTTGGCGAATGTGGTGGATGCCAGATGCAGCATCTATCGACTGAACATCAAATTGAGCATAAACAAAAACAATTGTCTAAACTCTTAGCGCATGCTGAAATTGTGCCTTCAGAATGGCATGAAACCTTAACAGGTTCTTCAACAGGCTATCGGTATAAAGCACGGCTTGGGGTTCGCTATGTAGAGAAAAAGGGTGTTGTATTGGTGGGATTCAGAGAAGCCCACAGTAATAAAATTGTTGAAATGAATTCATGCGCTATATTGCATCCAACAGTTGGTAATTTAATCGATCCTTTGCGTCAGTTAATTTCAGAATTAGCAGCCTTTAAAGATATCCCGCAAATTGAAGTGGCTGCGGGTGATAAAGAAGTTGCGCTTATTTTTAGAATATTGCAACCATTGATTCAAGCAGATACTGATAAGTTGATAGCCTTTGCTGGTGAGCATCATTTGAGTCTTTATTTGCAAGAGCGTGGGCCTGAATCAGTTAAAAAAATATGGCCAAATCAAGAAGAGACACTCTCTTATCGCTTGATGGATGGGGCGATTACCATGCATTTTAAGCCATTGGATTTTACACAGATTAACCCTGTGATTAATAATCAAATGGTTCGTCAAGCTTTAGATTGGCTACAGGTATCTGAGCACGATACCGTATTAGATTTGTTTTGTGGCCTTGGTAATTTTAGTTTGCCACTTGCGCAGAAGGCAAAAGCGGTTGTGGGTGTTGAAGGAGATGCGCAAATGACGGCAAAAGCCAGTATGAATGCAGCATCTAATCAAATCAGTAATGCATGTTTTTATGAGGCCAATCTCTTTGAAGATTGTTCTAAAGCACCCTGGTTTACGATTGCGCACAATAAAGTTTTATTAGATCCACCCAGATTGGGGGCGGCCGCAGTCGTAGAAAATATCGAGAAGTTAGCGCCTGAGTCTATACTGTATGTTTCTTGTGACATGAATACTTTTGTGCGTGATGCAGCTGTCTTGGTGCATCAGAAAAAATACAAATTAGAAAAAGTTGCCATCATGGATATGTTTCCACATACCAAGCATATAGAAACGATGGGATTATTTGTATTGGAAAAGTAAGCGTGGTTTGGTGATAGCATTAGTTTTTGCTAATGAACGAAGTGAATAATCTTCTTCCCTTGATGTCAAGGGAAGAGGCTCGCTAAAGCGAGCAGATGGATTTTTTAGAATCCTTCTTGCACCTAAAGGTGCCTCTTTCTTTGACTACAAAGAAAGAAGTGATTCGCTTCGCTCTTCATCAGCAATTCAATTAAAAAATATGCTCAAGCTCAAAAAAAGAATTGAAAGGAGTCGTTCATGGTTAAGGTCAGAGATGATTTACCAAAAACCCAGGATGGTAGTATTGATATTGAGAAATGGGTGGAGCGTGTTGGGGAAAATTACCCCGAAGAGCACAAAGCGCTGTTGCGACAAGCTGTCTATTTAAATCTTGAGAATGGTGGGCATCATTTAACACCTGTCAATGAGTCTTGTTTAAAGCAAGGATTGACTGCGGCGGAAATACTCAGTGCTTTAAAACCAGATATTGATACCCTGGTTGCGTGCGTTCTTTATTTTCCAGTTGATTTTGGCGAGCTCACAGTCGAACACATACAAGAAGCCTTGGGTAAGCAAGTTGCCAGCTTGGTAGAGGGGGTAAGCAAGTTATCCTATCATTCCGCAAAGGCGAGCATTTCTCAAACAGATGAACAGCGTGATAATCTCCGTAAAATGCTGTTGGCTGTGGTGGAAGATGTTCGCGTTGTCTTAATTAAACTCGCCGAAAAAATCAGTGCTTTAAGAGCTGTTAATAATCTAGATCGTCTTGTCAAATTAGATCTCGCCTTAGAAGCGCGTGATATTTATTCTCCTTTGGCCAATCGCTTAGGTATTGGGCAAATTAAATGGGAGCTAGAGGATTTTGCATTTCGTTATTTAGAGCCAGTTGCTTATAAAAATATTGCAAAATTATTAGATGAAAAGCGTTTAGATAGGGAAATTTATATTGAGAAACTTCTAGGTATCATTAGAGAAGCACTCGCTAAAGAAGATCTCAATGCGCATGTCATAGGGCGTGTTAAGCATATTTATAGTATATGGCGAAAAATGATTCGCAAGAATATTGCTTTTCAAGACATTTATGATGTCAGAGCCGTTCGTATTATGGTTGATAGCGTGCAGGACTGCTATGCTGCTTTAGGTGTAATACATGGTTTATGGCAATATGTTCCAAAAGAATTTGATGATTATATTGCAACACCCAAAGAAAATGGTTATCGCTCATTACATACAGCGGTTATTGGACCAGAAGGAAAAACTGTTGAGGTACAAATTCGTACCTTTAAAATGCATGATGAAGCAGAGTTAGGGGTTGCTGCACATTGGATTTATAAAGAAGGTAAAAAGCAAGAGTCTAATTATCAACACAAAATTAATTCTCTTCGAAATATTTTAGAATGGAGTGCTGAGCAAGAGTTTGAATCAGATGTTGCCTTAAAGCAAGAGCTGAGTGAAGATAGAGTTTACATTTTTACACCTAAAGGTGAAATCATTGATTTGCCATTGGGTGCTACGCCTTTAGATTTTGCTTATCATGTTCATTCTGATTTAGGTAATAGATGCCGAGGTGCCAAGATCAATGGCTCTATTAAACCTTTAAACTATATTTTAAATTCTGGTGAGCAAGTAGAAATTATCTCCTCAAAAACAGGGGGGCCAAGCCGTGATTGGCTGAATCCTCAGTTAGGCTATTTAAATAGTGCGAGAGCACGTTCAAAAGTACGCTCTTGGTTTAAACGTCAAGCAAGAGAAGAAAATATTATCCAAGGCAAAGAAGCGCTCGATAGGGAGCTGAAGAGACTGCACTTGGATATGGCAAGCATTAAACCCCATCTTCAGAAATTTCAAGCACGAAATATGGATGATATTTTTGCAGGTGTTGGTGGTGGGGACATTCGAGTGGGGCAAATCTTGAATTTGATCCAACAACATTCTTTGACAAATGACAGCAATGATATCCCTGTTTCTGTTTCCAAAATTAATAATCTTAAGAAAAAGAACACAGAAGTCACCATTCAAGGGGTTGGAAATTTATTATGCCATTTTGCAAAATGCTGTAATCCTGTGCCTGGCGATCCAATCATTGGCTATATTACCATTGGCAGAGGTGTCACGATTCATAGACAAGATTGCTTAGGTGTACTTGAAAAAGAAGAAGAGGCACACCGTTTAATTCAAGTAAACTGGGGCGAGTTTACCAAAGAGTTGTATTTGGTTGATATTTACATTGAAGCTTATGATAGACAAGGTCTCTTAAGAGACGTAACCAGTACACTCAGCAATGAGAAGATCAACGTGCTGGCAGTCAATACTCGAACCAATCGAGAAAATAATATTGCCCAGTTAACATTGTCGATTGAGATCCCTGATTTAGATACTTTAATGACAGTTTTAAATAAAATTTTGCAGATACCGAACGTATTAGAAGCACGAAGGTTGGGTAAGCAGTGAGGCGATGAGCGAAGCGAATGGGTTTTCTTTCATTTCGTAAAGGCTCGGGATGATACAACGGCTGATCCCCTGAGGAAGCCCCAAAAAATTTTTATTCTGATAAAATCAGATGATATATCATGTCAGCGAAGGCTCATATGTGTCAACTTAAGGAGTTTCTGGGGTTTTATATAGAATATTGCTGCCTATTCTTCGTTCGCAAAGCGAATATTTTCTCACTTTGTAAAGGGAGACGCTCGTGCAGCGTAGCTGCGCCGAGCAGAGGGATTTAGCTTTTTGAACTTAGCCCCCCCAGCATAAATCCCCCTTGCGCACTTGTCAGTGCGCGTCCCCCTTCAAAAAGTGGGATTTTTTATTCGCTACGCTCATCGAGAGTTCTGTTAAAAATATAACTCTGTAGCGTAATCAACAATGTGACTAAAGGCTGGCACCAGTAGCCCAAAGGGTTACCAGGCGCAAAACGCCTGTGGATCCCAGATATTTTGCTTCGCAAAATTCTGGGATGACAGCCTAGTAGAAATTCGTGGGGGTTGCTCAGGGGGACGACCGTTGTGTCGTCCCGAAAGTAGCCAAAAACAAAAAGTCTAGAGATCAGACATCAGTTCTTTTTCATGTTCAGAAGGGATGATACTTCTTTCTTTATAAAAACGTTGAATGTAGCTTACTGCTTCTTGTGGTGTTTCTACAATGGTATACAAATCAAGATCTGCTTTATTAATCATGCCTTCTTTTACAAGTGTCTTATCGAACCATTTCAATAAGTCTTCCCAGAAAGATTTGACAACCAATACGATGGGAATACGTCTTGTTTTGCCTGTTTGTACCAATGCAAGAATTTCTGCAATTTCGTCCAATGTCCCAAAACCACCTGGCATGACGACGTAAGCAGAAGCATATTTTACAAACATCACTTTACGAGTGAAAAAATGTCTAAAACGAATAGAGATATCTTGATAGGCATTAGCTGATTCCTCGTTTGGTAAAACGATGTTTAAGCCAACACTTAAAGAGCGTCCTTTTTTGGCACCTTTGTTAGCTGCTTCCATTATTCCAGGTCCGCCGCCGGTAACAACAGAAAAGCCAGCATCAGATAGGGCCTGTGCAGTATCTTCTGCTAAGTGATACCATTTGTGATCTGGGCTTAAACGCGCAGATCCGAAAATACTCACAGAAGGTGGGATATGGACGAGTCGCTCATATCCTTCTACAAACTCAGCCATTACTTGGAAAACTTTCCAAGACTCTCTTGCCATTTGTGAGTCGTTAATTGAAGGTGCGTGTGGTCGCTTGTCCTTGTCCATTTGGAACCTCTCAACTATTTCAATTATTGTGATGCTTCAGATACCAATATATCATTACTCAATATTTATTACTATCACTAAACATGCATAAAACATGAATAGGAAGCATTTGATAAACGTAAATCAAGGATAAAAAATGTTAAATGAGCAACAACATCCAGATATGCCACTTCGCAGAGATATTCGTTTATTAGGTGAAGTATTAGGACAAATTATTTTAAAACAACTTGGAAAAGATGTCTTTGAAATGATAGAAGGAACGCGCCTTTTAACTAAGCATAGTTTACAAAATGATGGAAATCAAACGCTATTACGATTGAGTGAATTTTTAAAAGGAATTTCTCCTCAACATGCAGTTGTTATTGTGAGAGCCTTTAGTCATTTTTTGAACCTAGCCAATATTGCAGAAGATATTCACCGGATTAGAAGAATACGTTGGTACGCATTAAAGCATCCCGAACAACCACAACCTGGTTCAATTGCACATGGTTTTGAGAAATTAAAAAAATCAAATGTATCTATGCAGCGCATTTATGAAACGGTTTCAAAACTTAACATTGATTTGGTGTTAACTGCGCATCCTACAGAGGTCATGAGAAGAACGCTCATGCAGAAGTTTTATGGTATTGCCAGTATTCTGCAAGCAATGGATAAAGAAAATCCTAAGCGTCAGCAAATGTTATTAAAAGAAAAATTACATGCAGAAATGACGGCCATTTGGCAAACCGGAGAACTACGGCATAAGAAACCAACACCGATTGATGAAGCAAAGTGGGGGTTTGCAATTGTCGAAAGTAGTTTATGGCAAGCGGTGCCACGCTTTTTGAGGGAGTTAGATTATCATTTAAAAGTATATTGTAAAAAAGGCTTGCCGCTTTTGACAATGCCAATTCATTTTGGTTCATGGATGGGGGGAGACAGAGATGGCAATCCTTTTGTCAATGCGAATTTAAGTAAAGAAGTTTCGTTATTAGCAAGATGGATGGCATTAGATTTATATCTTAAAGAGATCAATCATATCAGTGCCGCTCTTTCTATGAGTGATTGTAGTACACAACTTCGAAAAGAAGTGGGAGACGAATCAGAGCCTTATCGAGCATTATTGAGACCATTAAGAACTAAGCTTTTAGTTGCAAAAGAATATATTGAGACTTTGTTGTCTCAGAATGCAGCGATTGATGTGAATCGTTTGATTGAAAAGCAAGATATTTTGCAGCCATTATTATTATGCTATCAATCACTGGTAGAATGCGGGGCGGAGGCAATTGCAGAAGATGAGTTAATAGATTTAATTCGCAGAGTACAGTGTTTTGGTTTGACTTTATTGCCGATGGATATTAGACAGCATAAAGATAAGCATATGGTTTTGATGAATGAGATCATACTTGCTAATGATATGGGGCACTACAGCCAATGGAGTGAAGCGGAAAAGCAAAAATTTTTAATTGAGCAATTAGAGAAAGTAGAATGCTCTGTAAACGCAAAGATAGAATTGAGCGATAATGCATCGCAAACTTGGGAAACATTTCTCATGTTGTCAACACTACCAAGTGACTCTGTTGGTGCTTATATTATTTCTATGACTCAAGTTCCTAGCGATATACTATTAGTTTGTTTCTTTCAAAAACTGGCTCAGATCAGAAAACCACTTAGAGTTGTACCTTTGTTTGAAACATTGCAAGATCTGCAAAATGCACCTACCTGCATGAAAATACTCTTTGGGCTTAAATGGTATAGGCAGTATATCGATCATAAACAAGAAATTATGCTCGGTTATTCTGATTCAGGAAAAGATGCGGGTATTTTAACCAGTGCTTGGGCATTATACCAAGCACAAGAACTTTTGATCGATCTTGCTAAAAAGCAAGATGTGATTTTAAGATTCTTTCATGGCAGGGGAGGTTCTGTTGGGCGAGGAGGAGCGCCAACGCATATGGCTATTTTGTCACAGCCTCCAGGAGCGATGGAAGGTGGTATTCGTGTAACGGAACAAGGGGAAGTGATTCGCAACAAATATGCACTTATTGATAGAGCGCAAAGGACTTTGGAAATTTATGTCAGTGCGACTTTAGAGGCTACTTTATTGCCGCCTCAAAAGCCTGAGCCTGCCTGGCGTACGATGATGAATACTTTGTCGAAACAAGCCAATCATACTTATCATCAAGTTGTGAATGATGATTCCTTTATGACATATTTCCAAGCGGTATCGCCGGTGAACGAGATCAGCGCTTTATGTATTGGTTCACGACCCGCAAAACGCAATGATGGACAAATGCATATTGATAATTTACGCGCAATTCCTTGGATGTTTGCCTGGACACAAACACGGTTTTTAATGCCTGGTTGGTTGGGTGTGGGCGCAGCTCTCAATGCTGGAATGCAAGATAATCCTGATATTTTGAGAAGCATGGTTAAAAACTGGCCGTTTTTTCAGTCATTTTTGAGTTTAATAGAAATGGTACTTGCCAAAGTGGATAGTGATATTTTTGGGATGTATAACAAACTATTGGTGCCTGAGTCCTTACAAGCTTTCAGCGAACGGCTGATTCAGGATTTTCATTCAACCAAAGCTGAGATTAAAGCGGCTTTAGGCACAGAACAACTGCTTGATAATAATTTACCTTTAAAACGCAGCATTGTATTACGTTCAACCTACTTATACCCTCTACATTTCTTGCAGGCAGAATTGCTAAGAAGAGTCAGAGCTGCGAAACAAAGAGCTGTAGACGATGATATACCCTTCGCAGATGAATCAAATGCGCATGCATTGTTAGTTACTTTATCTGGTATTGCTGCGGGTATGCGTAATACGGGTTAGCATAATAACCTATTAATTTTGTTATCGATTGAGGATTTTCTTGCTATTATTAAAGTACCTTTTCGCTTTTGAAATGAGCAAAAATGACTCCTATTGCTGCAAAATTAAAGCGCTTCTTATTATCGCATCGAGTAGATTATCGACTCTATTGTCATTCTCGAACCTATCGTTTAGAAGAATGTGCACAGAAGCATGGTATGAGTGGTTCTGCTTTTGCCAAAACAATTGTTGTAAAGGATAAGAAGAATTATTGGGGTATTGTTGTTCCTTTGTATTATGAAATTGATTTTCCCAAGCTTAATAACTTATTAAAGCGTGAAGTCTATGTTGTTTGTCACGAAGAGGCAGATAAACTCTTTGATGATTGCGAGCCACTCTCGCATCCACCCTTAGGCTCAGCTTATCATTTAGATATGGTTGTTGACGCAAGACTGTTGAATAATAAAACAATATTTTTTGAAGCGGGTTCTCATACGAGTATCATCGGTTTAGAAAAATCAGATTTTTGTTATTTAATGGCGGATGCCACTTGGGGGCAATTTTCTCGCCCTATTCCAGATGTGCAGACAAGTGTCAAAAAAAATACCTTATTATCTGCAAAAAATACGATACACAGAGAGAGTAGGGCAGCAAAGCCACCACATTTTTTGCCTGAGATTGTCAATCAAATTATTGTATTGTCGCATCAGCCAGATGGTTCTCCTGAAAAATTAATGGAAATCTTAAAAAACGATCGTCGAGTGTCTGCTGTGTTGCAAGATTACAATGAGCAGCGTGTTTACATAGAAAAACAAGCACTTGCTTCGGTTAACCCTTCTTTAAAAAAGTCTTTGAAACATTGGCTGGATTTTAGTGCAGTGAGCCATGTTGTTTTAGACTTATCTTCGCACAGCCAATTCAAAATTGATGCAGAAGGGCCTTTAGGCTTACCAGCTTTTTGGCGGCATGCTACTTTTTGCGCAAAACTGTGTTCACAAATTGCTCAAGATTCATCTTTAATTGTTTCTGTTGATCCCTTTTTGTGTTATTTGGGCGGGCTTTTACATAATTTTGGTTTATTATTTATTGGGCATTTGTACACACCAGAGTTTCGTTTATTAAATCGATGGTTTAGTGCGCATCCGAATGAATCCATAAAGCAGCTCGAGAAGAAGTTAATAGGCTTGGGAGGAGCGCAACAATTGATGAGTCGTGGCCATGATAAAATTGGCTCCTGGGTGATGCGCTACTGGGGAATGCCAAGTGAAATACAATTAATGGCAAAGCATCATCACGCGCTTCATTATAATGCAAAGCACCATGAATATGTGAATATCTTATTGTTAGCTAACACAGTTTTACGTGAGCATGCCATTGGTGAGGGTGAAAAGCTTGAAGATGCGGATCTTTTGGCAAGTAAATTAGGTATTACGAAGGATCGCGTTGAATTTTATCTTGCTCAAATTATTGATGAGGGTTTTAGCATGCCTGTTCATGGTAAAAGTACTTCATAAAGAGTCGAATAACTTGCATAGTAACGAGTATTTTTAAGCATTTGTTTGTGTCTTATACTAAGCAAGGTATACTAAATGCAAATTATTCTTTATACCGGGTTATTCAAAACAGCATCTGTTAGGGGTAACTATTTAACTTTTTATTATTGTGAGGAGATAAAATGCGATTGATTCTACTCGGCCCCCCAGGTGCAGGCAAAGGAACACAGTCTCATTTTATTAAAGAACGTTATAACATCCCGCAAATATCAACTGGTGATATGCTCAGGCAGGCGGTGCAAGATGATACTGAAATTGGTCGTAAAGCTAAATTCATTATGGAAACAGGTGGATTAGTGCCTGATGATGTTATTATCGAATTGGTTCAAGAACGTATTCATAAAACTGACTGTGAACATGGCTTTTTGTTAGATGGTTTTCCGCGTACGCTTGCACAAGCGAAGGCATTAAGCCTTACAAATATTAGCTTTGATCATGTTATTGAAATTGATTTAGATGATGAAATTATTGTAAAACGCCTGAGTGGAAGATGGGTGCATCCTGCTTCTGGACGCAGTTATCATGTAGAAAACAATCCGCCTCGTAAACCCTTCAAGGATGATTTCACGGGTGAACCACTTGTTCAGCGTGATGATGATCAAGAAGTGACCATTCGAAAACGTTTAAGTGTTTATCGCACACAAACGCAACCTGTAGCGAGCTATTACTTAAGTATGGCTGCCGCAGATAAGACAAATACTTTGAAATTTTTTAAAATAGACGGTTCACAACCACCGCTTGTGATCTTTGAAAAAATCGCACAAGAACTTGAGTAAGAATAATCTACACAGCAAAAGGTATTTGTATGGCCGTCATTGATATTACAACAGAGAATTTTGATGCAGTTATTCAAGGCAATAACCTTGTAGTCGTTGATTTTTGGGCCAAATGGTGTGGCCCTTGCATGGCTTTTGCACCCGTTTTTGAAGAGGTCAGTCTTGAACACCCTGATGTTGTCTTTGCTAAAGTCAACATTGAAGAAGAGCAGCAATTAGCAGAAGACTTTAATATCCGATCTATTCCAATGTTAATGATCTTCAGAGGTGAATTTGCTGTTTTTGCTGAATCAGGTGTGCAAACGGGAGCAAGTTTGACTGCGCTTGTTTCTCAGGCCAAACAACTGGATATAGAAGCGCTTAGAGCACAAGTTTCAAAAGACGAGTCTTAGAATTTTAAACCTTTATATCTTTCTTCGTTCGCGAAGCGAACATTTTCTCTCTTTGTAAAGGGAGACGCTCGTGCAGCGTAGCTGCGCTGAGCAGAGGGATTTAAGCTGTTTGACCTTAAATCCCCAGCATAAATCTCCCTTGCGCACTTATCAGTGCGCGTCCCCCTTCAAAAAGTGGGATACTGATTCGCATAATGCTCATCGATAAGTATGTCCGCGCTTGCAACACAAGATGTGTATATCTCGTAGATCCATTTTGGGAGTTGGTAGCTTCATCGGCGTGGGTGAGGGTTAATAAATATGAAGAGAGTGGACTTAAACTCTCCTGCATAAATCCTTCTTGCATTACGAATGACTCTTAAATCGGTAGAATTTTGATTCGTGCTCATCAGGCATTCTGTTAAGAAACCACTTTGCAAAGTATTAGATATTCCCTCAAAAACTCCGTATATATTTATAGTAATTTCTATATTAAATACGCTTTTTTCGGAAATTTTTTCAATCATTATATTTCTTTGATTTTTTTTATTACAAATCTAAAATTTTTATTGGGATTGTAACAGTAATTTTTAAGATAAATTGTTATAAATCAATATGTTGCGGTATTTTTTTGTTTTTGCATATACTTTTTTAATTTATGTTTTTATGACATAAAAAATAGCGAATTATACTTATAATTAACAGAAATATGCTGAGACGCTCAAAAGAATATTTCTAGTAAAATTTATAAAAATCATACTGTTAGATTATATTTTGCAACTTATAAAATATTTTTTGCATTTCTTGTGTGGTATGAAAATGAAAATATCGTGTGCTATGTTTCTAATACCAAGGCTATATATTGATTGAGGAGACGAAAGTCATGGTTATGAAGAAAAAAGCAACACACAAAAAAGTGATGCAAATGAAGCCCAAAGCAAAGGTTAAAGCAAAGACCAAAGCTAAGGCGAAAGTGAAAAAAGCATCAACGAAGAAAGCAGTTAAAATGACAAAGCGTGAGCAAACACTGAGCAAAGTAGTAAAGCTACTTAAAGCAAGTGAAAAGCGCTTAAAAAAACAGTTAGTGGATTTACAGAAAAAGCATAAGAGTGCAATTCTAAAAGCACGTAAATTAATGAAGCAAAAACTTGCTGAAAAGTCCAAAGTACATTTAAAAGCAAAGAATGAAATGGCAAAGAAATTTAAAATGCTGGTAAAAACGCTTAAGAAAGCGGATAGTAAAAAAACAAAATCAGGAATAAAGAAAAAAGTAACCAAAAAAGTAGCTAAGAAAGTAGCTGTAAAAGAAAAATCAAAAGCACCAAAAATGAAAAAAAAATTGAAAAAAGTAATGAAAAAACGCCCAGTTGAAAAGAAAATGGCACGCTTTAAGAGTAAATCATCCCATCGAAAGATGAGAAAAGCAGCGTAACTGTAAGACAATTATAATGGCGTACACCTATAGTCACCGTAAGACTATAGTACGCCATTTTTTTATGAGATATTATTATGAATGGAATTCAAAACCCCTACGCCATTGATAAATTAATGGAAGAAACCCGCAAAATAGCGAATGCCTATTACCAAAATACCGGCAAAACACTCCCTATTAGCAATGAATTAGGTCGCTTTGATGCTCAGAAAATTCTTGAGTTGCAAAGCTTGACACATCCTGAAGTGGGGGTAGATTTTTTGGGGACAGGTCGATTTGCCTCACAGAAATTTGTTGTTAAAAGTCGTGTAATCTTTAAACCACAAAAGTCAGGACATCGAATGGGAGCATTGAGTCTAGAGGGAAATTGGGATAGCGCAATTCTGGTAGTTTATAATGCAGAATATAAGCCAGATGAAATTTATATGACAAAGAAAGATGATATCATCCAAGCAATAGGGCATACCACGTATAATCAGCGTAATGGCTTTTCAATTGCTAAGTTTAAAGCTTTAGGCGTATTGGTCTGGGATTCTATCAATGGATATAGTTTTCACACATGAATTTTAGAGAAGGGCGCGCGCTTCCTCACAATCCTCTCATGTATACCCACAACAGATGATTCTTCGGTTAGGCGGCAAGCGTTCGAGCAATAGGAGTGTATACAAAATACATGACTATTGTGAGATACGCGAAGCCAACAACACCGAAGATTCATCTGTGAAGGGTATATCTCACACACACATCCTGTTGCTAGAGGCTTGACACCTATTCGATATATGAGTATACGTGGATATTTAATTGACAAATTCCTATCAAAATGACTAAATATCAAGTCTGATTTTCTTGTACATGCACCCAGTTAGTATTTAATGACAAATATTCATACAATCCTTGGTTTTGAGACCTCAACAGACGTTTCTAGTGTAGCGCTCCTTCATCATGGTAAATGGTACACGCGCTCAAATTCAACGCTCAAAATGCATAGTGAGCTGATTTTGCCTATGTTACAGTCGATGTTACAAGAGGCTGAGATTGAATGTTCGGATGTACAAGCGATTGCAACAGGTGTGGGGCCCGGTAGCTTTACGGGTGTGAGATTAGGTGTGGGGTTAGCGCAGGCGTTGGGTTTTGGTCTTGATATTCCTATTTTTCCTATTTCTACTTTAAGCGCTTTGGCCTATAGTGCCATTGAAGCGAGCAAGAGTGCGCCGGATGCGTTGATTTTGGCTGCTTGGGATGCACGTATGCAAGGTATTTACTGGGGGCTTTATCAAACCTGTCTTAATTTAGGTGTACAGCCTTTGCTGTGCGATAGATTATCTTCACCTGAAGAAATGAATATGGGTGAATTTAGAAATAAACCACTGATTGTTGTGGGTTCCGGTTTTGATCCATACTGTGAAAAAATTCCTGAACAATGGGTAGATAATTGGCAGGAAAAATATAATCAAAGATTGAGTGATCATTATCCAAGCGCAAAAGAAATTGTGTTGCTGGCAGAGATGGCAATCAATGCGGGTAGGGGGGCTGTTTTGCCTGAAGAATTATTGCCACATTATATCAGAAACAATGTTGCACAGGTAAAGATTAAGAACGGCTGATATTCTTTGCAACCTACCTAAAACTATAAGCCATTCACCATCATCAGGGCAAAAGCGCTGACAAACTATCTGATGGTAAGTTATTTCACATATCATATCCAGACTACACTGATCTTTGAAACAAGATTTTATCAAGAGCTATTGCATTTCCGCTCCAGGGTGTAGATACATCGAACTTTTTGTGAGTATTCCTGTCTTAAACACAACGCTGCATGATTAAGATGAGGAATTCAAGTGGCTACTGTTTTTTTTGATAAAAATCGACTAGAAAGCTGTATTAACAGACTTCTAAGTGAAGAGGCGATTCCACAAGATTTAGCAGAAGATATTTTAGCCTGGGAAGATATTAACTCCATAAACAACCAAGGCGTTACAGCACTGCACTATGCTGCAAAAAACGGGTTATTAAATGAATTTAAAGAGTTAATTGAGCTTGGCGCAGTCATCAATCATGATGAATCAGTGCTTGCCTCAGCTGTTGCAGCTGGGAAACTTGAAATTATTAAATATATACTAGAAAATTGGAGTGAAAATGATATTCTTCATACAAATGATAAAAAGCAAAATGCTTTGCACATTGCAGCCAAAGAAGGGCAGCTTGAATCTTTTGAATTGCTATACAATAACGAACACTTTCAGTCACATTTTTTAGATCAAGATGTTGATGGTAAGATTCCGTTTGATCTTGCCACGGTAGAATTTTTGCAAATAATGCAAGAGCGCTTAGCAAGTAATCAAAATGATCTTGATAACTTAACATTCGATGATGTCTCTAGGCCACTAACCTTAGATAATATAATTGAATTTCTTAAGCTTAAAAATATCATCACCAAAGATTTTGCTACTGAAATCTTGGCAAAAAATGACATTAATACACCAAACCGTGAAGGACAGACAGCCCTGCATATTGTGTCTGAAAAGGGCGATTTAGCGCTCGTGAAAGCATTAAATCAACTAGGCGCTTTAAATAAAGGCGACAAAGACAATAATACAGCTTTCCTTTTGGCTGCATCAAAAGGAAATACAGAGATTGTCAAATATTTTTTAGAAATATGGGAAAGTGATGATATTCTTGCTATAAATAATGATAGACAGAATGCTTTGCACGTTGCAATTAGATCTAATCAATTAGAAGTAGCGATGTTACTACTTTCAGACGAGCGATTTTTACCTCATTTACAAGATAGAGACTTTTATCGTCAAACCCCATTTTTGCTTGCTGTAAGACAAAAAGCCGATGAACTTATTAGAAAAATCAGCAAAGATCCTGAACTGGTTGTTCAGCGATTATCTAATTACGGAAAACCTCTCCTCGATCTTTCTCAATCAGTTCTTAATGAAAAATTATCGGCATATTTAAAGTTGAAGAAACGCGACGATAGAGAGCTTATTGATAATCGTGGTAATTGTAATGGTTGGGCACTTCTCTATCAAATATATCTTACTATGAAAAAAGAAAATGAATTTTTTAATTTATTAACGGAAATAGCATCTTGGGATGGTTTAGAAAATTCATTGATTGAGAATAACATAACCCACACCTTGCATAAAAATTACAAAAATAAAGAAGAAATTTTTGATCAAATTATCAATGCGTTGGCTATTCTCCAATTTTCATCTCCTGCAACGAGTGATTTACAGTTGGCTGGATGGCATCAGGCCGGACGAGCTGAGCAATATGAGCTGATTAAAGATGTATCATCAGAGCGCCAGTTAAAAACAGAATTTTCTTATGAATTTACTGGTGTGAGTGAGACTCAGTTAAAAGAGATATTAGATATATTTTCGCTAAATTACGGAGCAAGCATTGATATTACCTGTAATAATCATGTGGTAACCTGTTATATTACGAATGATGGAAAATTCAAATATTACGATTCTAATTTTAAAAATCAAATTGATGAAATAAATAATAGCACACAACTGGCAAACATGATGCTTAATCAATCATTTAAAAAAGAAGATTTTTTAAGTAAAGATTCTATGGATATCAGATTTGTTGGTTATAGATTCTATAACCAACGATCCAATGATCTTGATTCCAAAAATCTTGCCAAAAACAGATTTAAACTATCCAAAAATTCTGAAAATGGTTTTAACTCATTGCATTATGCAGTGATGACAAATAACACTAATGAGATAGCAAGAATTATGAGACGCAATTCTCAACTAATGTTTCAGGCGGATAATCATGGTATCACACCTTTGAGGATGGCTATTTGTCAACAAATGGAATATATTTTAAGCTGTATTTCAAAATCAGAGTATTTTTCTGGATATTTAAATTTTAGAGAAATAGCTAATCTTGAGCCAACATTTATTAGAAAATTATTTACAGATGGTTGGCTTAAACCTAGCGATATTGATGCAAATAGAAATACTTTTCTTAATTGTGCAATTGGATATCAAGATCCGGAAATTGCTAAAGCAATCCTTGCTCAAGAAGATTGGGTTCCGAATGTGCACGATTTTAAAGATGCGCTGTTTTATCATGCGAATGACGAAGTTTTGCAAATAATGATGATGAAAGACGTAGCGTGGTTTAAAGATCTTAATGACCAAGAAAAAACGAGATCACTTATCGTCGCAGTTAAATATAAAAACGCATCTAATGTTCTTCAGTTAATCAATCTTGGTGCAGATCCAACAATAAAAGATGGCAAGGGGGCTTCTGCATCAGATTATGCGATGAATGACGCAGAAATATTAGCTTTGCTGAATCAGCGAGAAAGAAGCAAAGAAATAAAAAAACATCAAACGAATAGAAAATCTTTAGTGTTTGCTGCGAAGATACCTATGGAGTCATTACCAACAAAGAAAGATTCAGCGTCACCAACAACTGTGGAATCATCCAAAAAGCCACGCAATTAATTGTGCTATTCAAAGACTCTTTGCTTGAAGATCTAGGTGAGCAACTGCTCAAGCACCGACTCATAGATGCGGGACAAGGTGAGTAAGTCACTGATTTGAACATGTTCATTGACTTGATGAATGGTTGCGTTGATAAGTCCTAATTCTGCAACGTGACAACCATATTCCGCAAAAAATCGACCATCCGATGTGCCACCTTTGGTGCAACATCTGGGCTTTAGTTTTTGTTCTGATTCTACTGCATTCAACAGTGCTTTTATCAATGGACTGTCTATCTCTGTGTAGAATGTATTGCCTACACAATGCCATCTGAGATCAAATTCAAAAGCTTGTTGATGCAACAGTGCTTCTATTTGAGATTGTATAATTTTGCTGTTTAAAGGCGGAGAGAAACGAATATTGAAATTTACATCCAAATGAGATGGAATAACATTAGTGGCACCTGTACCTGCTTGAATATTTACGATTTGCAAGTTGGTTTCTGGAAATAAAGGATCTGCTTTTTGCCACTGGATGTTTAAGAGTTCGTTTAAGGCTTGTACAGCAAAATGAACAGGGTTGCGTGCAAGATGCGGATAAGCAACATGCCCTTGTTTTCCTCGAATAGTTAAAAAACCTGTTAACGAACCTCTACGGCCTACTTTAATCACATCGCCTAGGATTGTTTCACTGCTCGGCTCTCCCACTAAGCACCAGGTGGGAATTTCATTACGTTTTTTTAAAATTTCTAAAACAGCGCGAGTGCCATGAATAGAAGGACCTTCTTCATCACTGGTAATGAGAAAGGCAAGACTGCTTTCTTTCAGCGTATTTTTTGCTAAAAACCGTTCGCAAGCAGTGATCATGGCTGCTAAGCCGCCTTTCATGTCTGCGGCACCCCTGCCATAAAGTAATCCATCTGCTTGCATTGCCGCAAAAGGAGGATAATGCCATTGTGCTTCATTACCCACAGGCACCACGTCAGTATGGCCAGCTAGGACGAGCAGGGGGGCTTTATCTCCGATTCTCGCCCATAGATTGCTTACACCTTCTATTTCAAAGCGCTCGATACGAAAACCCATTTGAGTCAGGCGTTGTATAATAATATCCTGACAGCCTAGATCTTTGGGAGTAATAGAGGGGCAGCGAATTAAAGCTTCAGTCAATGCAAGGGTTGATTCCATATCTTAAATGCTCCTACAAATGACAATCACGTAATAGTTCATTAATTGCTACTTTTTGTCTGGTTTTGTCATCTACCTTTTTCACAATGATGGCCGCATATAAATTATATTTTTTATCAGAAGAGGGAAGCGTGCCTGATACGACAACTGAACCGCGTGGTACCCTTCCATAATAAATTTCGCCCGTTTCTCTGTCATAGATACGTGTGCTTTGCCCAATGTAAACACCCATTGAAATCACTGAGTTTTCTTCAACAATAACGCCTTCTACAATTTCAGAACGTGCGCCAATAAAGCAATTGTCTTCAATAATAGTCGGAGAGGCTTGTAAAGGTTCTAAAACGCCACCGATACCTACACCACCAGAAATGTGTACATTTTTACCAATCTGCGCACAAGATCCAATAGTTGCCCATGTATCAACCAGCGTGCCTGTGTCTACAAAAGCACCTACATTGATGTAGCTGGGCATGATGATCGTGTTTTTAGCAAGGTGCGCACCGATACGAACACAGGCGGGGGGAACAATACGTGCTCCCAAATTTTCAAAATCTGACTGGGTGAAATTTTGAAATTGAAGTGGCAACTTATCAAAAAATTGCGTGAAGCCGCCATCAATTGGCTTATTGGGGAACAATTTAAAGGATAATAAAATTGCCTGCTTCACCCACTCATTGACTTGCCAGCCAGTACTGGTTGGATGAGCCACACGTAGTGCACCAACTTCTAATAAGCTAAAGCACTGTGTAACGGCTTTTTTAATAGGGTCAAAAACGGGGTTGGTAGGGCTTAGATCGGCTCTTTGATTCCATGCTTGAGTGATAAGATTCATCAATGCAGCATCAGAGTGTAAATTATTGTTCATTTATTCTATATACCTTTAAGGAAAGCAGGAATAATTAGTTTGTTAGCATTCTTTTTGGGTGGATCATGATGGTAAAATGCAAAGTAGCTAATCAACAAAAAATGCATCTGTGGTGACTATATTAGCAGTTATCAGATTTAGCGTCTAATGGGCAATCAGAGTGAAGACTTGGAAAATTGAGGCAAAAAAAACAGCCGATACTATTGCTAGTATCGGCTTTAGGTTATTAGGGCTGAAGACTAGGGCGAACCACTGCCTTCATTACCGCTCAAGCCGCCACCACTTGCGTCAGCACGACCAGTGTCACCACCGTCACCCCAAATGGTTTGACCACCGGAACTAATGATGTTTGGTAAGAACACCAAACCAGCAGCAATACAGAGCAATACAATAGGTTGGCTTAAAGGTACTTGTGTTGGGTTGTCTTTATGTGCTTTGAATTTCAACATACCCATCATTGCAAAACCAACGCCTGCTACATAGCTTGCAGCAGTAATCAATTTTGCAACACCACTCATACTTTTAGTTACTTCGGTACCTACGTCACCAAGTGATTTACCACCACCACCGGCCATGACTAAGTCCGATATGAGAAATAGGGCAATCAAAGAACCAAAGTAAACGCATAGCGTGAGCAGCGTTTGCCCTTGGCTCTTCGGTGCCACCGTTATTACATTACTTTTCATAGCTCTCTCCTCTATATTGAGAAACAATAAACGTACATTTCAGAACAACTAAAGCGGTACTTTTGCAAAAACCGTTTTTTTCCAGTAATCAATTTGTGGTGCAAATGCTTTTCGAGAAGGCAGTAATTTTAAATGTCTCATTACTTCATGTTGCGCTTGCTCTTTACTTAAATTTGCATCTAATAACCCTTGTCCAAATATTTTGGGATCACTCGCATCTGGGCCAAAACAATTGACAACATCTTTTGTTCTATCTTTTAGGCTCATATGAACGGATTGCAGTTTCCCTTTGTATACAGAATCTTTGTCTAGTGAACAGTATAGAACGCGACAAAAATTATGCAGATCAGATTGGCTTATTTCGGGCAAATAAATAATTCTTCCACCTGAGTTTCCATCCATCCCAACGGCATCAATAAAAAAACATTGTGCACAAAAACAGCAGGCCGTTGCTAAATTATCAATATTATTGTTCTTATAATTTTGGTCTATATTTACAACTTCGTGAAATTCTTTTGAAAAAAAACCACAATATCTGCACGTATAATGATCACGTTGCAAAACTTTTTTCTTGATTAGCAAGAATTTATTATTTTTTTTCCGCGCATGGTATATTCTCCAAGCTCCTTTTTGTGCGGTTAATGTAATTGGTAGTAGGTCCATAGTATGTTCTCTTTTAAATTAAACCGTTAGACCAAAAGTTCTTGCCAGTAGATTCACGGTATCAATGACATTAATCAGCAATACACCGCCTACAATATGAACAATACCTTTACCGATGCTGCCTGGTTGTGAGCCAGAATGTCCCATCTTAGATAAAATAATCCAACCTCGTAAAAAGGCGATATAGCCAATGAGTTTCATGTAATTTACAATGATTTCACTTATTTCACGCCAGCGTTCTACACCAGAAATGGTGACATAGCCAATAAGCTCGCTTGCTGCGGCTGTGTCGCCGGTTGCAAATACAGTGGTTAAGGAAGATTCAAGGGTTCGGGGAAAGTAAACAAGAATAACGCCGACAATGATCCAGACCATAGGGCCTGCTAATTCGCCTCGTTGAGCGGATGACATGGTTACGTTCGCAAGTTGTCTATACATCATCAGACCTCTAACGACCATGCCTACGCCTAGCACATAGGATAATGCAACAATTAAAGCCTTTAAGCTTGTAAAGGCATAAGATAAATTTTGTAGTGCCAAATCTAAACTAAAGCTGCTTGTATCAATCATCGTTGACTCGCTTGCATGAAGCTACACTGTTACTTCAATTTTAGCAGAAGAAGCTCATGCTATTTTAAAACTACAATATTGAGACAATAAATTTTCAGCAGAGTTCCCCTCTTAATAAAGAAGATATATTATTAAGGTAGATAATTTCAACAGTATATGGTTGGTGGTCAGTTTTGCAGAAGAACTGTATTAAAGAGGCATTCTTAGTATAGAGATAGCATAAATATAAATTTTTTGGATGCATTATCTTTAGATAGCAAGAAGAAGAGTCGGGTAGAGGCAGGTATTATACATCTAAAAAAAAACAGAAATTGCCCCATGGATAATAAGCCATTTTCTGGCACAAAAAAACGCCCAGTAGGGCGTTTTAAAAACAATCAGCAAGGATTTCGCTTAAAGACTAATCGCTATATTGTTGTCTGCCACGGTTAAAGGAATGGCTGTCACTTTTAGGCTTTTGTTCTGCTTGGCTGATTTTCAAGCTTCTGCCCATCATATCGCTGCCGTTTTTGCTGATTGCTTTGTTCATGCCATCTGCATCTTCAAATGTTACAAAAGCAAAGCCACGAGCCTTGCCTGTTATTTTGTCCATTAATACAGCAACGTCAGTGACTGTGCCGCAGTCAGAGAAAAAGCTATGTAATTCTTGTTCTGTTGCTGAATAATTTAGATTGCCAACATATACTTTGTATTGCATCATGCACCATGTAATTAAAAAGTTAATATCAGGACATTGTAGAGGCAGAATAGACAGAAGAATCAATTCGCAGCATACACTTGGTCCGGTCAAAATCGTGGCACTTTATTTTGAGAAGGACATCAAGCGTTAACGCTGTTATAGTCTTCGCATATGAGTTTTCGAGGGTGTTGTCTTCGCTCTCTCGCAATCCTCATGTACTTTTGTGTACACTCCGGTTGCTCGAGGCTTGACGCCTACTCGAAAAATCATGTGCTGTGACTATATAATGGCAGCGAGAAGGCTAAGATAAGATCAAAGCAAAAAATTCAATGCAACGAACACTAGTATCATAGCCTATCAAAGGAAATATGCAAGGTTGCTTGTTGTTGTTTTTCTCATCGTTCGCAAAGCGAACATTTTCTCACTTTGTAAAGGGAGACGCTCGCGCAGCTATGCTGCACGAGCAGAGGGATTTAGCTGTTTGTTCTGAAATTTTCAGTATAAATCCCCCTTCCGCTACGCGCGTCCCCCTTCAAAAAGTGGGATTTTGATTCGCGTTGCTCATCGATAAGAGAAACCAGCTAAGAAGACTATCCTAAGTCGGCCCCTTGGCTGTTTCATATACTTGCAGAATTTCTGCAATGAGTTCATCAATAACACCATTGGCTGCTTCTGCATTTAATTTCTCGCCGCTTTCTTTGCGTTTGCCCAAGCGTTGTTCTACGACATGAGCCGCACTTCCGCCAGGGTAGAGCATAGCAAGTAATTTTCGTGTCTCTGAAGCACCAATTTTCTTATAAAGTGCATTACGGATACGCGCATCTTCAGCGGTAGTATTGAAAGCCCAAAGCTCAATTGGGCCTAAGGTACTGGTACAAAGCTGTGTATTCATGCCCAATTTTGTTGCAAATTGTGCTAAAAAGGTTGCACCTTCTGCTCTAGGACCGTGTACGCGATGCGTTAATGCATACTTGGCTGTATCAGATAAACCAAAAGTTGCTGTTGATTTATCAATGGCTTGTTGAGGGCCTGCATCCATGATGAATATCGAGGTTGCAAATTCCACCATCACAGGATCGAAGTCATCCAATGATTGTGATAATAAAGCAACTTGCACTTTCCATTTTCTTCCTTCACGCATATCTACAAGTACTTGATCGCGTACTGCTTGTGCTTTAGAAGTTCGATGGAATTCATCCATGACAAGACGTTTAGGATCTTCTCGGATTTGAAGAATTCTTTGACGATGGAATTCTTTGAAATCAGCAGGGAAATCTTCAAGATTTTCTTCTGTTAGATAATAGTTTCTTGCCATAATATAGCGCGCAAGCATATACATAACCGCGGTTTGACGATCGGCTGCTTCACCACCTGATTTCGCTACTTCGTCTAAATCAAGCGATACGATACGGGATTCCCCCAGGTCAAACTGTGTTATTCGAGAGAGAATAGGGTATTCACGAATTGCGGCTGAGATCATTCGTCCAAAAGCGGTAATGAGAGGTTCACCTGTGGGTGCTACGATTTTACCGTAGAGATCTTCTACAACTTGTGTACGACAAATTGCTGCCGCATCGGCGAGCATTGGAGAACAATATCGCTGTGCAACGGTTGCAAGGTGTGTTTTGCCAGCTTTAAAGAGAGCATCAACAACTTCCCACCATGAGGTATGTGCATCGCCATTAAAATTAATTTCATTTAATGCTGCATCAATTTTTTGATCAAGATCTTTGGTGTATTTATTAGGATTATGGCTATCCGATAATGATTTATACATTTCATCTACAATCATACCGGCCATATCAGAAATACCATCGTATGACTTTGATTCACCAATTGGGGTTGCCAGTAGTGTAATGAAATTTACCAAGAAACTTCTTTCTTGAGGCGTTGGTTTTCTGCAACCCAACTGTGTATCAAATGGATTAATGGAATAATCCGGTGTCATTCTTAATCGATGGTAGGCGGCCAAATGTTTCTGATCATCAGGCAAGGCTTCTTTGATCAAAGAAATCAATCCTGAACTAGAAGGGCCAATATCAATAACTGATATTCTGGGTAAGCGCGTAATACCACCTTGTAAGCAAAGAGCAAGGTTAATGGTATTGGATAATACCGATTTACCCGAACCTGGTCTTGCATAGACAAGATCAATCCACGTTGTTTGTTGAGTTGAACCAGGCTGATAAGGCCAAGGTTTTCCATCCGGCGATCTAAATAAGGCTGCGCCAGTGATCCAAGGTGAGGCTGGTCTTGCAAAAGGCAACATGTAACAAACATTATTGATAGGTGCAACGGAAGGTGTGGCAACGCTATTGGTTGAGATACCCAGTGCGGTTGAAAGTGCAGCTTCATAACTGTCACCAGAAATTTCACCGACTTCGCAGCTTCCCCAGCCTTGTACGGCTTTTGCCAGTTCAGCAGAGCGTGCACGTAATAAGCGCTCTTCACCGACATTTGCCCAGGTACTTAAGGCAACACGTAATTTTACAACCGCATAGTCGGTACGTGTATCAATGGCTTTTAATAGCTCTGCTGCATCTGTAATTAATGGATTGACAGAGGACGCGAAGCTTAAGAAAGAAGCTAAAATGGGCTTAATACCTAGGGTACGAATACCATCGCTTTCAAATAGGAAAGAAATACGCCATGGGAAGCGAGACTGTAATGTTTTCTTAAATAATTCGTAAAATGTTCTAATTTCTTGAGGAAATAAATCTATAAAATGTGTCGTATAAATTTTGTCACCAATACGACAGGTTCTTAGATTGAGAATTTCTCCATCTCTGGGAATAATTTGTGGAACCAAAGGTGGCCAAGAAATTTCAGAGAGATCTCGTCTTGCTGGATCTTGAATATTGCGAATGGGAATTTTATCACCCGGTAATACTGGACGCCAATCGTCATTTGTATAATCAGGATCAATCGTTTTTCTGACTTCTCTTAATGCAGTATGCACGTCAAGTAAAACCGCATACAGCGTTGTATCCCGCATATCGTTGACAAGTGAACGAACAAAGGAATCATGCGTTTCGCGCAATTCTGGTATAGCAGCCATAATATTTTGTGCATGACGCATAATAGGCTGTCTGGATGTACGCATTGTTTCTAACTTGTTTTTGTTAGAAATATCTAATTGTGTTTTATTTAAGGCAGAAGGGCGTGTCCATAAAACAAAATAGCAAGCTTCTGATGCTGTGAATTTAGATAAATGGTTAATACGTTCTTCAAATAAATCATCAAGTTTTAGATTCAGGCGTTCACAGGTTCCCATTGCAGGGCGGAAAATTTCTCTGATTTCGTTTTTTACGGTGTCTCTGTCGTAATGGAAAAATACTTGAACGGCATGCCCGGGTCTGGAAAGTGCAGGAGATAGGCTGTTAATGAGCCCCTTGTGAATGCGATCAAATTCAGCCAAGCCAACCAGCTCTGTTGCACCATAAAGCTTAATAATAGAAACCAAAGAACCGTCTCGAGCAACGAGCGTGTGACGGTTATCTGCTGTTTCTAGTGTGCAGTAATGATCTGTGGTTTGACCGAGTGACGATCCCATCCACGCTAAGACTGCATCAATGCTATCTAAGAGTGGATCGATAAAGGTTCCCATGTTACCTCGCTGAAGTTTTCCCTTGTACTCTTTTGCGATGCAATTCTATAGATTCGAAGCTTTTTGAGCATCGTACGATATATCGCAATCCTTCGATAGTCTTCGCACATGACCTTTTTTGGGGGGGGGCTTCGCTCTCTCGCAATCCTCATGTCCTTTTATGGGAACGAAGGTTGCTCGAGGCTTGACGCCTACCCGACATTGTGCCCCTTGCGGGTAAAACTCATGTGCTGTGGCTATACCTTTTTTAAACGACAGATTTTCATTTGTCGTTTAATACAGAGCTGTGCTACTACTATTATATAATATTAATGACTAGCCAAAGTTATCAATATCTTGATAACTTGAACGTGCTTCTGCTTGGTTTGCTTGATCACCCCAGATAGTGCTTCCACCCGTATTAATCAAATTGGGTAAGAAAATTAATCCAACTGCAATTACAAGCAGCATAATAGGTTGGCCTAATGGTACTTGTGCTGGTTGATCTTTATGTGCCTTAAGTTTCAACATACCCATCATAGCAAACCCCACACCCGCAACATAGCTTATTGCAGTGATTAAGCGTGCAAGTCCAGACATACTTTTTGTAATATTCCCTGCCACATCTCCTAGTGTTTGGCCACCATAGGCTAGCGCTGAGCCGGTAGCGAGCATAAGGACGAGTGAAATGAATATCCGATTCGATATAAAATGCAATACACCAGACTTTGCATTCTGCATGAAAGACTCCTAACTTTATAATATTGTAGCTACTATTTTACAATGGAACTTTAGCAAATACTGTTTTTTTCCAATACTCAATTTGTTTAGAAAATGGCTCTTTAGTAGGCATTAATTTCAAATGCCTAAGAATCTCATGGTTTTGAACTTGAGTAATATTGGGAAGCTGTGCATCTATCCACGCTTGCCCAAACACTTTTGGTTGATCCGAAAGTGGTCCAAAACAATTTAAAACTTCATTGCTTCTGTCTCTAAAGCTCATTATTACAGACTTCAGTTTTCCTCGGTAGGCGGAATCTTTGTCTGAAGAACAAAATAATACGCGACAGATGTTATTTAAAGAATACTGACTAATCTCAGGTAGATAAATAATAGTTCCACCTGTGCCATCTGCCAAGCCAATACTATCAATAAAAAAACACTGCGAGCAAAAGCAGCAAGCAGTTGCTAAATTGCTAAGATGATTGTTTTTATAGTTATGATCGATATTTACAACGTCATGAAATTCCTTGGAAAAAAAACCACAGTAACGACAAGTATAATGATCTCGTTGTAAAACCGTGGATTTTATAAGTTGAAATTTAGAATTTCTCTTGCGACTCTGAAAAGAAAGCCAATTCCCCTTCATTGCATTGAGGCGGATAGGTAGTAACTCGAGTGTATCCGTAAGTGTTGATTTTTGCGTTAAAGTTTTTGACTGCTCCACTTTAAACTATGATCCCAAAAGTGTGACCTAAAATATTTATTGTATCGACTAAATTGATTAATACAACCCCGCCAAATATATGGGTGATTCCTTTTCCAATGCTACCGGGTTGCGCGCCTGGGTGCCCCATTTTACTTAAGATAATCCAGCCTCGCAGGAATGCTATAAAGCCAACTAATTTTAAATATTTAATAAAAATATTTTGAAGATTGAGCCAATTTTCAGAGCTATCAGTGCTTTGATATGAAGCTAAGCTACTTAATTGCCCAATTTCTGAGGTGCCAAAAATAGTTTGTAAGGATGCGTTCATCGTGCTTGGTAAATAGATAAGCATTATTCCAACAATTAAAAACACCATTGGCCCAGCAATTTCACCACGTTGTGCAGAACCATAGGTTTGATTCGCAAATGCTCTATACATCATAAGGCCACGAAGTACAAGGAAAAGACCGATGATATAGGATAACACTAGGAGCATTTTCTCTAAGCTGTAGAATGAGCTTGTGAGAGCTGAAAAGGCACTTTCTAAATTAAAAGATTCTGTTTCAAGCATAAGATGGCTTCTGATTATTGTATGGTTGTGTTTTATGGATGCAAATCTGGCGCTTAAGCCCTGTATCATAGTGATCAAATAACGATGATACAGGGCTTATAAAGCTGAGATCTTATCTAATTGTAACACCTGAACTGGTAATAACTGTGCCAGTAGGGGCGTCAATTTTCAAAATCTTACCGTATTCACCTAGCATGTCACCCTCTGCAACAGAAAGTGTTTTACCTTCTTGTGTTCTTAACCATGCTCGGCCAGGTATAATTGCGTGAATAGTCATAGATTGGCTCACAGTACTTTTCTTAGGTGCAGAGCTTGCTGCGACACGGGCTTTGCGTGCTTTATTCGCTTGATCTGCTTTATAGGCTTCTCGTGATGCATATAATTCATTGACTTGCTCTGTTAAGCTTTTGACGATTTGGGTAAGTTGTTTGATATCTTGATGAATATCGCCCAGACTTCTATCAACATTAACCATTTTACCTGCTGTCAGCTCTAAGTCTTTTTCGATGTCTTTGATTTTTTGGGTATTAGACTCTGTTAAAGAGGTAATGTCTTTTTTAAGTCCACCCAAGGATTTTTCAAGATCTTGTTTGGTCTTGCTAACTGCGGCATCAAGCTCGGTTGAAGTTGCGGTATCAGGCGTGGGAATTGATTGTTGTTGCGCTAATGAATCCAACTGTGAATCAAGCGCCATGGATGGCTGAGATGCTTCAGATTGTGCAACAGCCGGGGGTTCATCCGCTAAAGCCATTGGATCGTGTGCTGGTAGTGCTGCATGTGGCGCAACTGTTGGTGCAGGCGCAGGCGTTTTTGCTTGTTGTGCAGGAGGAGGGGTTGTGATCTCCCCAACACTTTCATCACTACCTGATTTGATAAATTGATAGCCACCAAAGCCGATACCGCCTAGTACTGCAACAGCAATGAGCCATGGAAAACTGCTTTTTTTTCGTTCAGCTACAGGCGCTGTATCAGCTTGCGAAGAGAGATCTGCGTCTGCATCAAAATTTTCATCACTATCAAACTCAAATTCATCTTCGAATTCATCATTTTTATTATCATTATCTGCCATTCTTTCATTCCCCTCTTAAGGTAACATCGGCATCACTTATGAATAAAAGACCTAGACCTGTACCTTGGTTAATAGTAACGGTGTAGGGCGTATTAAATAATGGGCGTACTTGCTGTCCCCATTTTTTACCTACTTCACCAAGCGCAACCATCAACTGTTCGTTACCAGATAATTCAGGTGTTGTTTTGGTTGTTGTTGCACCAAAAACCGAGTTGGTTGTTGTCTGTGTGCTGCCTGAATCTGAAATTGCCTTAGAGTACCCTTCAAGGAAGGAAGACGCAAATAAGCTACCGTAACGTAGTAAGTAATGCTTATCAACATCAGAGGCTAAGGCTGTTCTCGCTGTGTCAGGGTCAATCGCAACCGCACTGATGCTAAGAGATGTGGGGTGTGTTGGCAATGACAGCGTATCAAAAGTTAGTAGTGCTTTTTCTTGGCGCGCTTCATGCGTGATTTTGCCAATTAATTTACCACCTTTGTATTTTCCATGAACAATAGTTGCCAAAATAGGGCCTTTTTCATCTGTGTTAACAGCCGTATCTAGCACACCGAACAATACAGTACCTGCTTTGATAACCATTTTAGGTGGTTTGAGGGATTGTGATGTCGCTTTTTGTGTTGTGATCGCCATTGGGACACCGTTTTTATCAAAAGCAGTACCCACAACAACGGTTCCATCTTCACTGCTTTCTCCAGCTAAGAGGCGAGCAACCTTAGGTTTGTATTCTTCGTTTTCCCATTTACCTGCTTTATAAGCTTGTGGGTTGAAAGTTGCCCATTCTTTATAAGCACCTTCAGAATACTTTTTCATATTTTGCTGAATGCGTTTAACCGTTGCTTGATATTCTTTTTGTTGTTTATCCGCTTCACGCATCGCTACTTGTTTATCTTGTCTGTCTTGTTGCTCTTTTTTGAGTCGCTCAACACGTTGTACTTGTTCTTCGCGGCGTTTATCGATTTCTGCACGACGTTGTTCTCTTTCTTTTTGTGCACCGAAAGGCCCAGAGCTGATAAAGGTACCAGATTGGGTTTCACCAATTTGGATTTTACCACCTCTTGCTCTGTCTTGACCGCCTGGTAGATTCGGATCAACTTCCGCAAGTTCGATTGCGGTTGCATCGTCTTGGTTTTCTTGAATGGCACCAATAATCGTGGGGATGGATGCACTCTTAGATTTTATCGCTTGATCTGCTTTTTCCACGTTTTCTTGGCGTTGTAGCTCAACGTATTTCTCAGATGCTTTACCACCTGGAATGGATTTAATACGTGGAGCACCCGATGAGACTGAGCCTTGGCTGGCTAGTGGATCATCCGAGGATTTGCTTAATTGTGTGAAAGCAAAAGCACCACTTGCTATGACGACAACCGCCAAAGCGATAACAAGGGAGCGATTTCTTGCATTCGTTAAACCAGAGATAAGAGGCAGCTGTTTTTTAGCCATATTTTATAACCCTGTGAGCTTAATATTGATGGTTTTGCCATCTTTAGATGCTAACAAATAAGGAGTTGGCATAATTTCATACACATGCGTACCATCTGGGCTGGAGACAGTCGCCATCCAGGCTGGAGAAAGCAGTGTAACCTTAGAGCGATAATAAACTTTGTCTTGGAATAGCCATGCTTGACCTGGGCCACCATGCACATCCAGTTTTAAGCTTCCAACGGGTGGAATGCCATCTAAAATGTTGATCATGTCTGCATTTACTTGAGTAGAGTATGGGGTTTTTTCTACGACAGCAGGGAATGCTTCTGGACCACGTGCTTGTAATTGGAGATCAACCCTAAAATCGACATTTTTTTGCCCAGAAACAAGCGTTAGCATGACAGGTGTATTGAGACCTACCAGTCGTACAGCCATATTTGCGTGCACATATTTTTTAGTGCTTTGTACAAACATGGTATTGCTTTGATTGTCCCATTGAATGTTGAAATTTTTGGGATCGCCTAAGGAATAAGCTGTAATTGGCCATGGTGCACCTGTTCTATCAACAAATAAAAGCGTTGATACAAAGCCTGCCGCTAATCGAATAACGGGGGCTTGGCTTCCAGGTTCAAGATTTACTGGTAGAGAATTAAAATGTGGTGTAGGTGGTGGTGTAGGCGGTGTTGCCTTTGCCTGCAAACTTAAATCATAAAATTTTTGCAATTGCATAATTTGTTGGGGACTCAAAGGTAAAACTTCACCCAACAATTCATCAAAAGCTTCTTCATTTTGTTTTTGTGCAATGGTCTTTTTATCATTTGCATGATGTGGTCTTTCAGGATAGGGTCTGTAGTCTGCAGATACTGAACTATCAATATCGCTTGGCGCAACTTTGCCACTCTCTAGACCTTGTCGCAAAGAGCTGAGATATTTTTGCAGTTCATCAGGGTTCATCTCTTTGGTTTTTTCAAGAAAGGCTTGCGCTTCTTGTGGGGTCATCCCCATATTTTCCATCATCTTTGCCGTGTTTTGATCAATGGGGACGACAGTGCCAGTGCTACGCTGCGAGCCAATAGCGGTTGAAGAACGTTGAGCACTGTTTGGATTTGTTGCGCGAGATGAGCCAACAGTGCCAGTTGAGACAGATCCACTGGGTTGTGGTTCTGTCTCGGGTTTTGCTGCTGGTATTTTTGCTCCAAGCATACCGGCTTGCACAGGAGATGCTACTGTAAGCGCTATGAAGGATAACCATAGCAACGGTTTATTCATATTGAGACCATCCTATTGCATTCATCTACAATTGCTCATCTAAATCACAATGAAGTGATAAATTCTTAATTATTGTACAAAGTGTTAACGTGATTATTTACCTGGTTGGGCTACCTTCTCGTACTACGAATGAAGCAATACCCACCCCTTTAGGAGATTCTAGCGTTGGAACACGTGTGATTAACATGGTAATCACAATGTTCTGAGGTATTGTTTCTGACGCACTTTGATAGGTGAGCAGCATTGGAAACTGAACTTGCCATGCGAACAGTCCTGAAGAGGTTACACCTTCTTTCAATATAACAGGTGCACCTGTTGGAACAGCGGACACAACGAGCTTCTTCGTTCTGACAGCTTCTAAATTGCGTGAGTCTGTTAATGCTTTCAAAAAGTTTTGATAGCCTAATTTCGTAAAGTAGATACGAGAATCTTGCAGTGCTTTACGATAGTTTACAAAGTTAAAGGTATAAGCAGCTGTTGCGGCTTCTACAGACCATTGTAACAATGCGTTTGTTGAAAGATTAGGTTGGTTAAGCGCTATGAGTTCAATTAACTTACCATCATGCGTTGTTGCAAAATATTTAGGTGTGGGCTGGTGTGTTTGTAAGTAATAAATATTGCCTATTAAAGCGCCAATAATAATTAATAATAATAAGCAGAAAATCATCATGCGACGGAAATTATCTCGATAGAAATTATTTCTCAGCATGACCAGATCAAGGCCACCAGTCTTCATTGAAGGTAAAGAGGCGGGAGCAAAATTTTCTTTAGCTTGCTTTGCGACTTTGGGTTTCTTGTCTTCTGTTGATTTCACATCACCGCTTGTTGTAGCCATGACTTAGGCCTCTCCTTAGATAAAATTGCTATAGCCTTCACACATAAATGTGTTGTGACTATACTAACTGGCTTATTCCGTATGCTCAATTCAAGTTAGTATAGCATCGATTAATTACAGTCTCGTATACTCTTTACTACCTTATTCCATTATTTATTACGTTTAGTCGTCCACCAAGGACGCGCAGAACGCACATTGCCAGAAAGAAACACTCGTACGATACGAAGGAAAACGGGTAAAGTAAATCCAAAACGATTTAGTAGCCCGAAAAATATACAAATACCAACACACGTTATAAACGTCCACAGACGTATATGCAATAAAAAGAATAGCAGTGGTAATGCTGAATAAGCATCTAAAAAGAAGAACTTAGGTATTCTTGCTGAATCACGCCAATGAACGGTATCTGGATTTCGCATTTATAACTTTCCCACTAAAAATATAATCCTAAGAACTAATATAGACAGAGAGTTAATAACTCAGCAAAAAGTTCAAAGTCCATATATGTGCATAATCACACCTATATTAAGATTTTACCCCTGCATCTTTATCAAGTTTCTTAGAGCTTTCTGCGATTAGGTTATAAGTCCTTTCGCTGATTCTCCCTTCTTCAAATTTTCTTTTAGCGTCCATGACCATCGGTTGGCCTTTTTCTTTTAATAATATACGTGTTTTGGCAGCTAACGAGTCTACATCCGTTTCAACTAAGATATCACGTACTTCTTCATCGAATATTAAAAATTCTCGCAGAGCAACACGTTTGTTGTCGACCGTTGGTACGAGTTTTTGCCAAATACACAGACGTAGTGTTTCCAAGATATCAATAGCGCGTCCATGACGTTCTTCTGCTGGGAAGGTAGAAATCATTCTTCGAACGCAGTCTGCAACGCCGTTACTATGTAAGGTTGTATAAACAGGGTGGCCTGTAAGTGCTGCGTCGATCACCGCAGAAATGGTTTCGGCATCTCTGGCTTCACCCACTAAAATTAGGCCTGGTTTTCTTCTGAGTGCGTTTCGTACACCAGCAGCAAAAGAGGGTAAATGTTTGGGAATTTCAGATTGACTGACAATAGAGCTTATTTTCTCAACAGAGTCATAGACGAATTCGATAGGGGCTTCGTAGGTGAGTACTTTACGGTTTGCATCAGGTGCACCAATAATTTCTCTTAACATCGCTGCCAATAAAGTACTTTTACCAGAACCTGTAGAGCCTGTTACAACAACTGTGCCTTGCATAGGGGCCATGTTATCGATAACAATTTGCTCTAAATTCATGGTAGACAGCGAAGGCGGATCGGACGGAATGGTACGCATGGTGATCTGCATACCATCTCTGCCTTCTACCTGACAGGCTGTGCCGTTAATACGAAAACGATAGCGGGTTTGTCTATCGGGTCTGACTTCATAGTGCGTATCCACGTCTTTACCGGAAGAAAGTTGTGCGGTACCGTTAGGGCCATAGATACTATTGATCATTTCACCCACTTCGGTATTTGATAATACGCGCTGGGTAACGGGATAGAGCCGACCGTGAATTTCTGCTAATACTTTTGAGTCTGTTTGCACAGTGATATCAGATGCGTTTTTAATCGTGCAATGCACAAGCAATCGATCCATTTCTCGCGCATTAAAGCGAATAGGTTCATCGGGGAGTAAATAATCGTCTGCCATGAATACTCCTAATTAATGTAAACGGGGCTTGATTGCGTTTCCCATTCCTCACCCTTAGATTCATAACGGAAAGCGGGTAAGGCGGTGATTTTGTATATTCTGTCATTTACAGACATTTCACCATCGTTCCCCGTTATGCCCAAATTAACTTCAGCAACATAAGGTGGGGAGACCATATTTTGTGCTAACAAACTTCGGTAGCGAACCATACCTTGATAGTCTCTTTTTAATCTACCTAGATTCTCTGAAAATATGCTATCTGCTTGATTAATACCTGCTTGCCAGCCTTCTTGGACATATTTATCCCATACTTTTCGTTCAATATCGTTACGAGGCATCATTGAGGGATCAGGCATTTCTGGTTTTACGAATTTTAAAAACAAATAATCACGCCAGGTAGGGGGCATACTTACAAATTTAGCTTGATGAACAATACTAAAAGAGCGATCGGCAAGTCTAATAATTTCGGGTGAAGATTGCTCATAGGTATAACGACCCTCAATCAACACAGGCGGTAATATATTTTGTTCTAATACTAAGGCGTGAAAATTAAATACGCGATCCAGAGTATGGTCATAACGAGTAATAATTTGATTAATTTGTTGGGCGCGCCAAGCAAGACCACCACGTGCGCCAACACTCATGGCAGCATCTCTTAATGATTGGTGCCGTATACCTGTAATTGAAAAGGTGCTTTGATCAATGCTGGAGGCGCTTTGATACTCTTTCATACCCGATGCAGAGGGCGAAGGTGCAGTACAACCATACATGAATGAATAACCAATACAGCCTAAAATTAAATAAATCAAACATTTCTTAGGTTTCATACGTCTCATAATGTATTCTGCAACCTTTATAGTAGTTACCTTAGTAACAACAATATTTAAACTGTTGTTATAGAGTTTATAAAATGTTAACGCGAACTTCTGTAAAGTATCTTTCGCAGGTGATTTTTCGAGATTGTTACCTGCGTTCTCTCACCTTAAGTCTGCACTTTTTGTGCTCTCCTGAGGCTTCACTCTCTTGATGCTTAACTGGAAAAGTCATCTACTTTGGGTATACTAACGACTAAAGCGTGACACAGTCTAGAGGAAATTTACGATTTAACCGCAAATAGATCAAGTTATTAGATTTTCTAGTAATCATTAAAACTTAAATCATGAATCATAAGCGTTTTTTAGTGGTACCTTGTAATGTTAATTTTTAACAAAATGCTTGATGTGTATAGTGAATAATTCTCTTTCTTTGAAAGCAGGCTTTGCTGCGCACCGCTTCATATTAAGATATATGTTTTTCTTCTTCATTCGCAAAGCAGAAATTTCCCCCTCCAATTTCTGAGGGAGCACTTTTTCGACGCGGGTGAGAGTAAGCATAAAGTGCCTAAACTAAAACTCGCAGCCTAAACCCCTTTGCACACTTGTTAGCGCGTGTCCCTCTCTTCAATTAAAGTAGGAGCTTCTTAAATTATATTATGTAGGAATATATCTTAATTCAATGACTCGACTTGTTGGGTAAACAACCAAATTAGCGCGTTTACCAGCTTGGATGCCTGCATCTTTGATAATATCAGCGATCACGCGATCTCTGGCGGTGAGTGTAATAATAACGGGCACTGCAGGTAAGGGGCCTAATACTTTGACGCGGTAGTGAGTCAAAGTGCCGATTTTTTCGAGTAATGGCTCGATAGGGCCTGCCCAGTCAATGTTAGTGATGCCACCCATACCACCTTGAGGTGTCACTAAAATATCTGTATTGATGGGTTCTTTTGCATAAACTTGTTGCGTTAAAGCTAGAGTTCTAAGAGAATCTTCAACTGACAGAGCAGACTTTTTTAATTGTCTTTCAACGTCATTCATTTGATAAGTAGGTTTCGGGGTGCAAGCATTTAGCACAATCACTGATAATAAACAAATCATATTGGTGATTTTCATAGACCCTCATCAATTTTTACTTAAAATTTTAAAATTTCTAAAAGGGGGAAGCTTCCTAAATGCTATTTGCTTAGTACGAAAAGAACCCCATAACATTGCATCGATGATTATAACGATAATCAAGAGCATATGCAGCGATTTTTTTTTGATTCTTTAATCGTTTCTTCAACAATGAAGAAAATCATCAATAATGAACCAAACTATCAACCACTCAATCTTCAATAATGAACTAAATTTTAATGAGTAGGCTCTATAATATGTAAGAAATTTAACTTTAAATGATCAGTTACTGCAAATTTACTGTATGAGGCTTTGGGAACAGGCGTCGAGCCTTGATCAACCAGGTGTATAAAAATGCATAAGGATTGTGAGAGAGATAAGACTATAAAGCTGACATATAAGCAAACTTGTACCAAAGTACAATAGATTTAAGTTTAGATGGGTCTTTATAGTAAAATTGTATGGTTTTATGCGTTGAGAGCCTAATATAATAAGGTAACTTATGGCACAAGATTTTATCAAAAACTTTAAATCGGTTGCGAAACTTTTAAAGTGTAATTTTACCTTGCGCGATCAGCCAATATCGGTTGATCAGGTTTTTGCAGATACGGGGCTTTTGCCTTCCATCATGAGAAGAGCTGATCAATTAAGCTCTTTTTGTTTGGGATATGGTTTAGGGGTGAGTTTTGAAGAGACACAAGGCACGATGCTGGGCGTAAAAGTTAAATTTGACGAAGTTACCCCAAATTCTTTGAGGTTACTATGTGCAACAGACGTGTTGATTGAGCTTATTCAATCAGCGCCTTCAAGAGATATTACGCCATTAGATGATTTAATGTACGACTAAATAGCGAGCTGGTGAAAATATGGGTGGACAACAAGGTGCAGGTGGTGGTGAAGATAAGAACTCCTACGGGCTGCTTTGGGCAATTGCTGGTATTTTTGTGGTGGGCGCTATTGTTTGGCATTTTTATGGTACTCAGCTCAAAATTGGCTATATGAAGGTCAAGTACTGGGAATTATCAGCCGTTTCTTTTTTTGTTGATGATGATGAGGTAGATGCTTGGCGGGATGGCGTTAAGCAAGCCTTTGAAGAAAAAACTGTAAAAAGAGCCACTATGTATGAGGCCAGTCAGGTTGCAAGACTTTCTGGTGAGTATCTGCGCTATCCGATCAGTATCATACTAGGCTTTTTGGCTTGGTTTTTATTCAGAGGGCATGCAACGATGCGTTTTAATAAGCAGTATGATATGCATTCCTTAGCACGGCAAGAGAAAGTGAATTGGCCACAAATTTCGCCTGTGGTGGAGCTTGACCTCATAAAAGAAGATATTAACGAGGGTGCTTGGGCAATGGCCATGAATCCAATGCAGTTTGCGAAGCATTATAAGCTCTTAAAAATTGAGATCGTTGCCAATAAAAGAGCTTCCTGGAAATCAGAAGGTGAGATACAAGCAACAGTTATCAAAGAAAAAGCCACCCAAGTTTTCTCCTCTCAAATGGGACCTCTTTGGACGGGCGTTAATGCCTTGGCACCTCATACAAAAGCGATTTACGCTGCTTTGCTATTAAGGGCAGAGCATAAAGCGGATGAGGCAAGAGAGTTTTTAGGCGGTTTGTCTCGTTCTGCCGCAAAAGGAACCATCGATTATTCCCAAGTGGATGAAATTATTAAAAAGCATGAAAAATGCAAAGCAGCTTTAAAATGTCAGCAACTACATGCCTATGTGCTCACAATTATGGCATCTATGCTGGTGATAGCAAGATCGGATGGCGTATTGGCGAGTTGTGACTTTCTATGGCTCAAACCGCTTGATAGAAAATTATGGTTTTTGCTTAACTGTGTAGGGCGACAGGTTGCCGTTTCAGAAGTGGGCGGGCCTTTTGCGCATTGGCTTGCTGAAAAACATATGGGAAGGCCGTTGAGTGTGCCCATGGTAGAGCAGGCAACCGCTGCTTTAGAGAAAGCAATTGAAGGAATGGTATACATTCCAGAAGAAAATGAAGAGTTAGCAAAACCACAACAGGCAAATTAAAGCCCAAATCATTATTATAGGGGATAGGCATGTCAGAGTTTCGTGGTTTAGATTCGAAGCATGAACATGGCGCCAGTGAGATGGCGCGAGACACGCGACCGCTTGGTCAGCGTGCGGCAGAGTTCTTTGGCAATCCACTTTATGCAAGCTGTATCATTGGTTCTTGTATTGCCACCATCATTATGTTTCCAGAATGTGCAGATATTGTCGGCTTATTTGCACTTGGAGAGTTTTTATTTTCATACACACGTAAGGTGAGTTTGCCTTGCAAAATGCCACAAACTTCCCAATTAGATGATTATAACGACTGTATTCCTGGTACGAGCAAGCCTAGAAAAGCACGTGGTATTACATTCTTGGGAAATGAAAAAGGCTCCATGAATGAGTTGTGGTTTACCAATGATGATATGAGAACCCACGTTCTTATTTTTGGTTCAACCGGTTCTGGTAAAACAGAAGCCTTGGTTTCAATTGCCTTTAACTCTTTGGCGCAGGGTAGCGGTTTTATCTATATCGATGGTAAAGGTGATAACTCCCTGTATGCCAAAGTATTTGGCATGGTTAGGAAAATGGGGCGTGATGATGATTTATTATTAATCAATTTCATGACTGGTGCCAGAGACGTTATTGGCGCCCAAAAGAGTCGCTTATCTAATACGATGAACCCCTTTGCAAACGGCTCTTCCAGTATGTTAACGCAGCTGGTTGTAAGTTTGATGGATTCAGGCGGTGGCGGCGGCGATGGTGATATGTGGAAAGGTCGCGCAATCTCTTTCGTAGAAGCGCTTATGAAAATATTGGTTGGTATGCGTGATGAAGGGCATATCTTACTGGATGCAAACTTAATTCGTAATTATTTCTTATTAGAAAAATTAGAAATGATCGTTGTTGATAGACGTTTCCCTTTAAATGAAAAAGATTCCGTCCCCTTAGATGGCATGAATCCAGCTTATTTAGATCCAATCGATAACTACATTTATAACTTACCAGGTTACAATAAAGCCAAGAAAGGTAATCAAGCGGGTGAAGTTCGTGAACAGCATGGTTTTATCACTATGCAGTTGGGTCGTACCTTCAGCTCACTTGCAGATACTTATTCGCATATCGTGCGTACCAATTTGGCGGAAGTGGATTTAAAAGACGTTGTATTAAATCGTCGAATTTTAGTTGTACTGTTACCTGCTTTAGAAAAATCACCTGAAGAATTATCAAATTTAGGAAAAATTATCATTGCTTCTTTAAAAGCAATGATGGCAGCAGGCTTGGGTGATGAGGTTGAAGGTAGTTATAGAGATGTGATTTTACGTAAACCAACCACCTCTCCGTCACCTTATGTTTGTATCATGGATGAGTATGGTTATTATGCCGTACCTGGTTTTGCGGTGGTGCCAGCACAAGCTCGTTCTCTAGGGTTCTCTGCTATTTTTGCTGGACAAGATTTACCTGCCTTCCAAAAGGCATCTAAAGAAGAAGCGGCATCTATTGGTGCGAATACAAACATTAAGATTTGTATGAAAATGGAAGATCCAGGTGAAACATGGGAATTCTTTAATAAAACAGCTGGTGAAACTTATGCTACCAGTGTGAGTGGCTTCCAGATTAATTCAGGTAGTATGACCAACAACTATCTTGACTCTAAAAATGCGAATATTGAGAAACGTTCACGTATTGATTTATTAGATTTAAGAGATCAACGTGAAGGGGATGCGCACATCTTCTTCCGTTCTAAAATTATTCGCGCCAGAATGTTTTATGCAAATCCACCACCTGCACAAAAAATGCAGGTCAACCAATACCTTTGTATTGAAAAACCCGCAGATGCGGATATGGTTAATTTAGACAAACGTATTCGTCGTTTTTCTCAAGTTTTCAATGCACCGCAATTTGTCATGGATCCACCTGCACCGAATGATGATATTAATACCATTGCACAAGCAATGCAGTCATATGAGCATTTGAAGCCTTTTGAACGTGGTATTGCTGCTGTCATTGCAATCTTAGAAAAAGAGGTTGAGAAGCAACGCCATGTTCGCGAAGAAATGGAGCAAGAACAGTCACAAGAATTTGCAAATGAAGTCCATGCCTTCACCCCTGTTTATGTACCAGATTTTGCGGTAGACATTGTGGGTGAAGAAGACATGAAACGCTTCTCCAATCCTTTATTGTTAAGGGGGCGTACACGTGAAGCACTTATGCATATTGAGCGATTAGCGGGTAAGACAGAGAGCGAAGCCAAAGAAACGGCTGAAAATCTTATTAACGATATTATTAAAGCAACTTATTATCCACCAAAGAATGTTTTATCGCATGATCCAGAAGGTGCTTTGGATATTTTAGAGCAATTATATGATTTGTTCTCAAAATATGCAGGAACAGGGACGGGTGAATAGTAAATGGAACCTCTTCTTTTTCATGAGAGAAGAGGTTGCTGCAAATTAGAATAAAAAGAAAAAATTTTGCATAAAAATTGGGTTAGAAAAATGACAATTTATTAAAAATTATTTGCTGAAGCTATTTCAGAATCGAGGCCAATATGTCATCAAAAGGTCCAAAACAATCAACATCCGTAAGTTTCTCTTCTGTAAGTGCTCTAGATGTTGCGGCAGATATTTATGTCAATGCTGCCAGTGTGAATCCAATGTCGATAAACAGTTGGGGTGGTTTTGCAGGCGTCGTTCGAAGTAATTTAACAGATCCGGATTCTAAAAAAGCACTTGAAGATGATTGGTCAAAACGCGGTACATTTATTCCTGTTGGTACCGCAGATTTTGTAAAAGACACTAAAGGTGATCCTGCTAATTTAAATTGGAAAGATGGTAAACAAGGACTTTTGATGCATGCTGGCGCACCTGATTCAGGGACAGACGCACAAAGAGAAGAAAAGCTTACCGCAGCTTACTTAGATGTATTGAACAAAGCGCATGAACAACAAAAAGCATCTGGAAAATCCCCTCTGACTGTATCTTGCCCACCTTTGGGTATTGGTATTTATGGTAATAAACCTGAATTATCAGCAAAAGCAGCCTTTAAAGCGCAAGCTCAATTCAGTGCGCAAAATCCTGATGCTGAAATTAATTTAAATTTTGGTATTTTTGATAGCGGCAATGATAAAAAATTTGAAGCAGCCTATAAAAAATATGCAGCCGATTCTCAGAGTTTAACTCAGAGTAGTGTCTCAGCATCTCAAACTGAGCCTAAGGCAGAACCCAAATCAGAACAGCCCAAGAAAGAAGGATCTACAACAGCGCCAATAGAGCCTAAAGAAGAATCCAAAGAAAAATCTAAAGCAGAGTCCACAACAGAGCCTAAAGAAGAATCTAAGGCAGAATCCAAAGTAGCCGCCCCTAAAGGCGGTGGCGACAAGAAACCTGAATTAAAAGCCAAAAAAGATATTAAGCATTTTTCAAAGTTAGGCAAATGGGCAGAGAAGATCCACAATAAATTTTACGACCCCGAAGAGACCGACGAAGGGAAATTGCTAGCACAAGTCATTATGAATTTGATTGCAGCGATTTTAGCGATATTAGACTTATTGGCAGGCTTGTTTAAATTAGGGGGTATGGGTATAGGCAAAGGGGTAGATGCCTTCCAAGCGTGGAATAAAGAGCGCAAAGAACATGAAGAAGCAATGAAAGTAAGTTTGGGTCAATTAAAGGAAATGAAGCCCAAATTTGAGGAAAAGGTTAAGGATTTAGAAGGAAAGATAGCGAAAGCAGAAGCAGAGAAAGAGAAATTAAAGGGAGAAAGAGAAAAATTAGATCCCACAAAAGATAAAGACAAAATAGCCAAAATAGATGAAAAAATCGCCAAGCTTGATGAAAAACTTGATGGTAAAAAATTAAGCCAAGCAGAGATAGATAAGCTTGGAGAGCAGAAAAAATACGCAGAAGGTGTATTATCTGGTTTGCAAGCAGAAAGAGCCAAGGTTGAAGGCTCTGATTTATCAGATAAAGATAAAAAATCACAATTGAAAGAATTAGATAAAAATATATCTGCTTTAAAATCAGATATTGGAGACATGACAAGACAATTAGATAGTGGCGGTACTGTTGGATTGCGTGAACAGTTGACTAAAGCACAAGACAATGTGAAAGACATCGACAATGCAGTCAAATTCAGCGAAGCCTTCCAAGCAAAAATGACAGCCAAACAACCAGAAATAGAAAAATTGCAAGGAGAAATGAGTGAACTGAGCCAGCAAGCAACGACTGCACAAGAGAAGAGAATGGAAGCAGAAAAAGGCCTGGTAAATATACAAGCAGAGAAGGAAGCAGAAATACAGAAAGTTGCACCACCTGAATTATCAAAAATACAAGAAGATATGAAGGCTATTGATGCGAAGCTAGATAAGCTTACCGGAGAGAGTGGTGGAAAATTAAATACAGAACAACAGTCAGAAATGAAAGGATTAGTAAAGCAATATGAAGCGCTGAGTGAACGAGAAGCAGGAATACTGAAAGACCTAGAAGCAAACAATCCCAATATTGCGTTGTTAAGCTCAATGGAGCGTTCACAACAAGCAGATATCGATCGTTATAAAGGCTTAGAAGAGCAAGCTAATCGTGGACTCGAAGAAAATCAAAAAGCCCAGCAAGCGATAGCAAGAGAGGCAACAGAAGAGGGAAGTAAGGCCATTAAAGGTGAGACATCAACCCCCACAACACCAGAACCCACCTCAGATAAACCAGAGCTTAAAGCTACGAATCCAAACGATGAAGTAACAACAACAGCGCCTACAGATCCTGTTATTGCTCAAGAAACAGGTGGTAAAGCACCTGGCAATAAAGAAGAGGAAGGGCCTTCTGTGCTTGAACAGCAAACCGCTTTGGGGCACCTTGTTGAAGAAGTTGCGAAGAAGAAGGGGAAGGATTTAGATGAAGCTGATCAGGAGATAGAAAAAGGTGTTCCCAAAGATCAGGATGGTCAGACCCCACTACGAAAAGCCATTACAGATGGCGATTTTAGCGGTGCAGAAGAGCAGGTAAGATCGGGGGCACCCATTGGTTCTCCAGAAAAAGGCGCATTGGAATTTGCGCTTGAGAGTAATACGCCCGTTACCAAAGCCTTCTCATCCATGGATATCAACAAGGGGGTTGATCCCGCTCAAATTACAACCATGAAAGAGTTTGGGGTTGTATTGGGCATTAAGGCAACCAGTGAAGATGGTAAAACATCTCAGTTTGCACATATTGGACCGACTTATCAGATGATGTCTAATTCTGTCAGTGGCTATGCCAAGGGCTTAGATGCAGAGCACCCTCAAAAACAAAATTTTAGCAAGATTGGCGAGGCATTTGAATTCTCTAATGAGCAAGCCAAATTTAAGTTGAGTGAAGCGACCAATTTAAGTAAAGGTTCCGAAGCGATTGCTAAAAGAGCACAGTCCGGTGAAATTACCTCCATTCCTACCAGTTGTAATGGCCACTCAATGGGCTTAACCATTATCCCAGATGGCCAAGGTGGTGGTTATATGGCCTTTACGAATCGTGGTTTGCATGCCGATAGTAAAGGAACCGATATTTATCGTATTTCTGATTTAAGCAAAATTGATAAAGATTTTGTGAAAAGCATGATGGATGGCCACAACAGTGGCACTTCGCATGAAGCCATCATGACAAAAATAAAATCGGTCGCAGATCCTAAAGAACCTGTACAGCATATCAAACAATCAGCTCAAAAAAATGATAATTGTACTGTTGCGAATCCACGTGCAAATATAGAAGGTATTTTATTATGCCAAAAGGCAATTGCAGAGGGTAAAAAAGTTGAAGACATGGATCCCAAGGCAGCTCAAAAAGAGTATAAAGCCTTTACTCAACAAATGCGGGCGGCAAAAATAGACGATCTTGCTCAACGTATTCGAAGCGAACCTGGCAATAAAGATTTGAAGACATTAGCCACTAAATATATCGAGCAACATCCAGCGGAGAAAAATAAAGAATTTAGAGCAACTTTACAATCAGCGCTTGATGGTAAGCCTGATCCTAAATTAGAGGAAAGACAAGCTGAGAGAGCTACCGCTGCCAGTCAAAATCCAGAATCAAGCAAAAAAGACGATAAAAAAGCAGCCGCTCCTAAAGGCGGTGGCGACAAGAAGCCTGAATTAAAAGCCAAAAAAGATATCAAGCATTTTTCAAAATTGGGTAAATGGGCGGAAAAGATCCATAATAAATTTTACGACCCCGAAGAGACCGACGAAGGGAAATTGCTAGCGCAAGTGATCATGAATTTGATTGCAGCGATTTTAGCGATATTAGATTTATTAGCAGGCTTGTTTAAATTAGGGGGTATGGGTATAGGCAAAGGGGTAGATGCCTTCCAAGCGTGGAATAAAGAGCGTAAAGAACATGAAGAAGCAATGAAAGTAAGTTTGGGTCAATTAAAGGAAATGAAGCCCAAATTTGAAGAAAAAGTAAAGGATTTAGAAGGCAAAATAGCAAAAGCAGAAGCAGAGAGAGAGAAGCTAAAGGGAGAAAAGGAAAAATTACAAGGAGAAAAAGATAAACTCGACCCAGAAAAAGACAAAGATAAAATACAAAAGCTAGATGATAAGATGGCGAAAATAGATGGAAAAATCGCCAAACTTGATGAAAAACTAGATGGTAAGAAGTTAGATGAAAAAGGCAAAGAAGCTCTGCTTAAAGAAAGAGGGTTGAATCAAAATGAGATTGAAAATCTAAGCAAGATGCGTGATAAGCTTGCTGAAAAAATGGAAGCTGATCCTAAAGAAAATACCAAAGAAAATAAAGCACAACTTAAGGAAATGGAGCAGGGCATAGCTGACTTAAAGGCGAAAAATAAAGACATAGATAAGACGATTGAAAATGGTGGCACGCTTGGCTTGCGAGATGAGTTGACCAAAGCGCAAGATAATGTAAGAGACATTGACAATGCAGTCAAATTCAGCGAAGCCTTCCAAGCAAAAATGACAGCCAAACAGCCAGAAATAGAAAAACTGCAAGGAGAAATGAGTGAGCTGAGCCAGCAAGCAACAGCTGCGCAAGAAAAAAGAGCAGAAGCTGAGACAGGGTTGATGAACATTCAGTCAGAAAAAGAGGCTGCAGAGGGTAGAAAAGAGGAATTTGATAGCCAAGCGCAAAAAGCTGAAGCAGGACTTACAAAAATTCAAGATGAAATGAAAGCGCTTGATCAGAAGATAGAACAAATTAAGCCTGATGAAAATGGTAAAATAAGTGAAGTTGATCAAAAGGAATTAACGGGTCTACAGAATCAGAAAAGTATGTTGAAGGAGATGGAAGCGCATCAACAAAGTGATATTGAACGTTATAAGGGACTGAGTCAACAAGCAGATCAAGAGATAGCCGGTTTATCTGAAATGGAGCGTTCACAACAAGCAGATATCGATCGTTATAAAGGCTTAGAAGAACAAGCTAATCGTGGGCTCGAAGAAAATCAAAAAGCCCAGCAAGCGATAGCAAGAGAGGCAACAGAAGAGGGAAGTAAGGCCATTAAAGGTGAGACATCAACCCCTACAACACCAGAACCCACCTCAGATAAGCCAGAGCTTAAAGCTACGAATCCAAACGATGAAGTAACAACAACAGCGCCCACAGATCCTATTATTGCTCAAGAAACAGGTGGCAAAGCGCCTGGCAATAAAGAGGAAGAAGAGCCACCTGTTAAGCCTAAAGATCCGGAAGAAGGTGAAAAAGAAAAAGAGGCTGAAAAAGAAGCAGCAGTAACGCATCCTAAAGCAACCGATCAAGAAAGTGAAAAATCTGAAAAAGAAGCTGAAGAGAAGAAGGAAGAGAAAAAAGAGGAAAAATCTGAAGAGAAAAAAGAAACTAAGAAAGAAGATAAAGCGGAAGAAAAACAAGCCGTCGCAGGGAAAGGAGATGATAAAAAGCCAGAGTTGAGTGCCAAGAAAGAGGTTAATCATTTTTCAGTATTGGGCAAAAAAGCTGAAAAAATGATGATGACACCAGATGATTATGGTGACGATGAAGGTAAGATGATGGCTGCTGTCATTGTAAATTCAATTGCCGCTATTTTAGCCATTTTAGATTTATTTGCTGGCCTTGGTATGGCAATGGGTAAGGGTATCGAAAAAGGCATCGATTTTATACAAGGCTTGAGAGATGGCGTTGATGAAGTTAAAAGTGGTATAGAGCTTGCCAAAGACAAAAAAGCAGACTTATCAGAAAAAATCGAAGGTTTAGAGAAGGAAATTGGTGATCTCAAAGAGAAGAAAGATGCTTTAGAGAAGGAAAAATCCGAATTAGAAGGACAAAAAGAAAAATTAGATGCTGAAAAATCGGAATTAGAAGGCAAAATAAAGGACTTAAAAGAGCAATCAGGTGGTGTGCCAAATGAAGAACAGCAAAAACAATTAGATGAGCTGCAATCTAAGTTGGATGCTAACACGAAAGCCTTAGATGAAGTAGATAGCAAATTAGAAGCTGTTAACAAAGACTTAGAGAGTGTGAATAAAGACATTGAAGCAAAAGAAGGACAGGTTGCTGAGATGCAGGGGCAAGTGAAAGAAATTGATGACACTATCAAGTTCAATGAAGAATTTGCTAGTTCTATGGAAAAGCATGCTGATAAATTGGATGAGTTACAAGCTGGTGTTGAGAATACTTCTTCTGAGTTGAAAGACATTAAAGATGAAAAAGATTCTGTGCGTGCGAAAATGGACAAACTCCATGAGTCTGCTGAAGATGGTCAATTGGATGAGAAACAGAGAGTCAAAATGGATGAGTTGGAAGCCAAATATTCCGAACTCAATGATAAAGAAGCTCAAAAGACGGGTGAACTAGAAAATCTGATGGATCAGCAAAAATTGGTGGCTAAAGAAGCTTTCCATGAAGCTGAAGCGCAGCACTTTAAACAAGAGATTAAAGACGGCCAAGATAAGTTAGCAGAGTTGCGTGACCAAGCTGGTGGTGTTCCAACTCAAAGCCAACAAGAAGGAATCGATGCACTTGAAAAGGAAATAGGCGAGAATAAAAATAGCTTCATGGTTGCAAAATTAAATGGAGATTCTGCCGCGCAAGAAGCAGAGATAAAACGTATTGAAGGAGAACGTGCAAAACTTGAAGCAGAAGAATCCGACTTAAAACGAGAGATAGGCGATGTACCAACAGAAGCACAGTCTGATCGTCTTGATGAAATTGGTCAACAAATGAAGGGCTTGGATGCAGAAGAGCAAAAAGCCTTAGAAAATATTGCTGAAAATGAAAACAAAATAAGCGACATTAAAGCGCAAAGCCCAGAACCTACTACAGAGCCTACACCAGAACCAGAATTAGACAAACAAGAGCCGTCACAAGATCAACCTGTTGTGACCAGTGTTCCACAGCAAGAATTAGGGGGGCAAGATGAGCCAGGTGGTGCATCTCCTCCAATACAAGAAGTATCCATGGATCAAGCAGAAATGCCTCAAGAAGGTGGGCCTACTTTAGAAGGTGGTAAGAAAAAATTGGGTACTTCTTTTGCTGGCTCTCCTGATGTTGAACAAGAAAGCTCTGAGAAAGAAAATTCTGAAGTAGAGCAATCTTCTGGTTTCGGAAAAGGCGCTGCAGTATTAGCAAGTGTTGGTGCTGTCACACAAGTTAATGCCGAAGATGGTCCAGGTGGGGCATCTTCAACTCAACCACAAGAACCAGAGCCAGAACCTGTGGTACAGGAGCCTGTTAAAGAAAATGAAGGTAAGGAAGTAGAAGTAGAGCAATCTGCAATGCAAGATGCTTCTAAAGAACAATTAGAAATGCCAGAACCAGAGCCAGAACCTGTGGTACAGGAGCCTGTTGAAGAAAATGAAGATAAGGAAGTAGAAATAGAACAATCTGCAATGCAAGATGCTTCTAAAGAACAATTAGAAATGCCAGAACCAGAGCCAGAACCTGTGGTACAGGAGCCTGTTGAAGAAAATGAAGATAAGGAAGTAGAAATAGAACAATCTGCAATGCAAGATGCTTCTAAAGAACAATTAGAAATGCCAGAGCCTGAGCCAGAACCTGTGGCACAGGAGTCTGTTGAAGAAAATGAAGGTAAGGAAGTAGAAGTAGAGCAATCTACTGTTAACCAGCAAGATGGGACAATGAATACTGCTGGCACTGCTCCTAGTATGGCAAACTTAAATGCAGTAAATTCATTGACAAATAATACACCCTCACAACAACCTCAAGATCCAAAACCAGATACACCAGATCCAACTCGAAGCAAGATGTCAGATTTGACTGATGCAATGTCTTCTTTGCAACCATCTTCTGATGACAACGATGATGATATTGAAGCCGCGCTCGAAGACATCGCTGAAGCGATAGCGGAACTTCTAAAAGATACACAAGAGGAAGAAAAGGAAGAACTTCAAGAAGAAAAAGAAGAAAAACAAAAAAGAGATCAAGAAGATGAAAAAGAGCAAGAAAAGCAAGATAAAGATCAGAGCGCAGAACAGTCACAAGATCAACAGCAACAAGCACAAGAACAAGAAGAATCAGAGCAAGACGAGCTAGAGCAAAAGCAAGAAGATCCGGCTCAAGAAGAACCGGAACAGGATGAGCTTGAACAGGAAGAAGATGCGGATGCAGATCTCGGAGAATCTGCGACAAATGAGTTAGAAGGTGGTGAAGAGGCGCTTGAAGGTACTGCGGAAGCGACTATGGATGGCGCTGTAGACACTGGCATGGATGAGGCAACAGATGTTGCAATGGATGTTGGTGAAGATGCAGTTGAAAATGTTGCGACAGATGTTGCAACAGACGTTGTAGAAGATGTTGCTGTTGATGCCGTTACTGATGTTGCAGCAGAGGGAGCCACTATTGCTGCAGAAGCCGTTGTTGATGTGGCCGTTGGAGCAACAGGTGTTGGCTTAGTGGCAGAGCCAGAATTAATTGGTGGAGAAGCGGCGCTTGATGTTGGGGAAGGGGTTGGTCTTGCGGGTGTGAATGTAGGCGAAGATGCGGCGATGGCTGCGCCAGAAGTTGCTGAAAATGCTGGGGAAGATGCTGCTGAAGATACTGCAAATACAGCACAACAGACTGCAAAAGCCGGTGGGGATGCAGAAAAAGATGCTGGCAAAGCTGAGAAAGAAGCTACTGAAGCACAAGAAAAAGGCGAAGAAAAGTCGCAATCAAAAGACAAGGATAATGATAAATCATCCTCTAATAAAGACAAAGACGATGATAAACCTTCTCTGCAGGATAAAATTCAAGGCTTTGGACAAAAATTATTAGATGCAATCGGTGGTGATGACGACGACGATGAGAAAAATGACAATGAGATTCAAGAGGCTTTGCAAGAAATAGCAGATCAGCTCATGCAATTAACCAATCTGAAGAATTTTATTCCAGGAATGGGGGGACCTAGTCAGGATGGTCCAGGCGGCAGCACAGATAGCGCCACACCCGATATGGGTGGTTCTATGGATCCACTGAGTGTTGGTATGAAAATGGTAGGGGCTGTAATGGGCGCTATAACCGGCATGGATCCAAGTCAAATCATCAATGGTTTGAGTGGTTTAATGGGTAGTAGTAATGATGGGGGTAGCGCAGATCCAACTCAAGCGTTGAGTGGATTAACTGGCAGTAGCAGTAGTATGGATCCCAGCCAGATGCTAAGTGGCTTAACCGGCGGAAGCGGTGGAAGTGGAATGGATCCTAGCCAAATGCTAAGTGGTTTAACCGGCGGAGGCGGTGGAGGAGGAATGGATCCCAGCCAAATGCTAAGTGGCTTAACCGGCGGAAGTGGTGGAGGAGGAATGGATCCCAGCCAAATGCTGAGTGGCTTAACCGGCGGAAGCGGTGGAAGTGGAATGGATCCTAGCCAAATGCTAAGTGGCTTAACCGGCGGAAGTGGTGGAGGAGGAATGGATCCCAGCCAAATGCTAGGTGGTTTAACTGGCGGAGGCGGTGGTGGCAGTTCACCTACACCCAAACCATCATCAGGCGGAGGCGATTCTGATAGTGATAATGATGATGTAAGTGGTTCCTTAGAAAAAGTTGTTGATCAGGTTATGGATGGTTTGAACAATATGCTGAGTATGGTGACGGGTGGTTCTTTTAGTATGGAAGGGCTAAGTGGGGGGGCTGATCCTGTAAGTTCGCTAACGAGCAGCTTTACACCAGGTGCGGATGCAGCTGCACAACCTCAACCAGATAGCACGCCCGCTCCAACACCAGAACCAGAGCCTGATGCCAGCAAAGGTATGAGCATGGGTATGGGGATGAGTCCATAAATGTAGGACACCCACAATAAAATAAGAGAGTTACTTTGATTTATAAAATGAGTTGATTTTAATCTGAAGAAAATGCGAGGTGATATATGTTAGGTGGTAATGGTTCAAATGATAGTGATGTTGATCCAGAATTACGAATGTACAATAACCATCAGGAAGCAGAAAAGCAAAAAAGACAACGTGAAAAAGATCAATTAGAGACAGCCAACAAGCAATGGCAATCAGATTTAGATAAACGTTTGGCGGCTCAGCAAGCTTTGTTTGCGCAGCATAGACGTCCAGATGCGGAAAACAGAGTGGAAGGTATGGCTGGCAAGTTTATACACTTGGCTGAGTTGCAACCTGAGTCTTTAGCCGCAATGGTGCTCATGCAGTATATAGTGTTTATTGTTAGCCTTTTGGTTGGCAAAAAATATTCTGAAGATGCCGCTATTTATCGTAAAGCTCAAGGACTTGGATATGCTTATGACGGCAGCCAGACGATTTATCAATTGGGTGCAGATGGCAAACCAAGCTATGAACATCCCTATGAGGCTGGAGAACAAATTCCAATTAGTGCTATTTTGGCAAATGGTTATATCCCAGAACCTGATATGCAAAGATCCTTTGCAATGGAGTTTATGGGATTCTTAGAGCAGCAAGCAGGCCCTAAAACGGTTCCTAAAGAATGGTTAGAGCAATTATATGGGGTTAATAAAGCAGCACAATTACAGCAAGACCAAGCAAAAATGCCATCGTCAACCCAAGAAGATAGAATGGCTGCAGGCTTGTTGAATCGCCCTCAGCCCAAACCAGGTAAGTGATAAATAAGACTACCATCAAATGAAAAAGCCGCATCTTGCGGCTTTTTCAAAATTATCCATTAAATTATCTAGGACACCCACATAAAAAAATCCTGCCGTATGTCGGATAAATTTTATATAACTATTTGATAAATAAACATATAAGTCTTTGGGGCTTTGAGTATTCGCTTGAATATCTAGGTGGATATCCTCATTATTAGGGGACTTAGAAAATATTAAATGTGGTATAAAACTAACTTTTAAATGGTTTTCCATTGTGGTATAATGCCTGCAATTAAAAAGTTAATAGCTTTTAAACCTTAATGAAGAGAAGAGGTGTATATGTTAAAGGGTGTAAATGATGATGGTGCTGAATTAAGCATGTATAAGAATCATCAAGAAGCAGAAAAACAAAAAAGACAACGTGAGAAAGATAACTTGGAAGCTGCGAATAAGCAATGGCAATCAGAGTTAGATAAACGTTTGGCTACTCAGCAAGCTTTGTTTGCACAGCATAGACGCCCTGATGCTGAAAATCGAGTCGGTGGAATGGCAGGTAAGTTTATACATTTGGCCGAGTTGCAACCAGAATCTTTGGCTGCAATGGTGCTCATGCAGTACATCGTGTTTCTCATCAGCCTTTTGGTTGGAAAAAAATATTCTGAAGATGCTGCTATTTATCGTAAAGCTAAAGAGCTTGGTTATGCTTATGATGGTAGCCAACCGATTTATCAATTGGGTGCAGATGGCAAACCGAGCTATGAGCATCCCTATAAGGAAGGCGCTAAAATTCCAGTCAGTGCTATTTTGGCAAATGGTTATATTCCAGAGCCTGACATGCAAAGAGCTTTTACACAAGAGTGCATGGCATTCTTAGAGCAACAAGCGGGTCCTGATGCTGTGCCTAAAGAATGGTTAGATCAATTGTACGGTGTGAATAAAGCACAGCAATTGCAAAATCAAGCTAAAGGACATTCTTCTTCAACACAAGAAGACAGAATAGCAGCAGGTATGTTGAACCGACCTGCACCAAGACCAACTGCTAAGCCATAGATTGATTATTAAATAAAAAAACCGCGATAATCGCGGTTTTTTTATTTAGAATGGGAAGAAAATTAAACCACAGAAGAGGGTTAACCACCTGCGCCGCCGGGTGCACCACCACCACTAGGTCCAGCTCCGGGACCCTCCGCACCACCGCCAGGGCCATCACCCATATCCATTTTGCCACCATCACCGTCACCACCCATTTTCTCGGTGATTTTTTCAATAATCGTAGTCAAGCCGCCACCGCCACCTTCCATTTGACCTTGAATCACACTACCTGCAATAGCAGCGGTACCTTTCATCAAAGAAGAACCAACTTCTGCACCTTTTTCTACAGACTTCTCGAGCTCTTTGACTTGTTGTCCCACAGAAGATTGTTCTACTTGTCCACCAATCCAACGTAGGATTTTATCAGGCAAAACGTGAATGAGACTGAAGCATTCATGAATAACGGCTAAGATTAAACCACCATAGAGTGTAACCAAGGCAATTACACCGAAGATACCAATACCAGCAATCGATGCTTCTATGGTTGCAGAGAAGCCATAGTTAATCATGGTAACAACCGTTCTGACCAGCAAGATAGAAGCAACAAAACCGATTACCATTAAGCTTGGCCTTAAGAATACGCCGGTAATGAGTAACACCGCAGGCGCTGCTTTACCCAAGACTTCTTGAGCAGGACTTACAAGACCTAAAGCAACAATCGGCGCAGCAATAATGGTTTCAATCACGAGTACCAGCCAGCCAATAGCTGTAAAGGTAAAGACCAAATAAGGGATCATGGGAATATAAATACCCATCACACACCCGATACCCCACAGCAAGGCTAAGAGCAGGGATAACAGTGGAATAGCCACCATTCCTATCATACCAATCGCAAAACAGAGTGGCTGTATACCAGACATGGTGCAGCCTACAATCAGTAAGATAAACATGATTGCAATAATGGCGAACCAAATAATCTCACAGGTGATCATGATTTCTGAGCCAACCGCACGCACGGAAGCAACCGGATCGCTATAGCGCTCTGTTAAGTGATCCATAAACAAATAAGCCAAATCGCGTAAAGGCCCCGTGATTTCACTTACAAATTGTTGTGCTTCAGAAGAGAGTCCAGCCGGAGAAGAGATTTCGAGTCGATTGGATCTGTCGACCTCAGGTGCAGTTGAATTTTTATCAGATTCAACCATATATTCATTCGCATTTTTACGCGATAGTGGATCATACACCGTTCTGCCCACATCCCCGAGTGCATTGATGTCGGAGGAGTCTGGATCAATCGTTGTCGGTGGATTAAAGGAGATATCATTAGAATATTCCACAAAGGCAAAATAATAACTGCCTGCGTAAAGCCATCCATTATTGGTTGCTGTGGTAGTATTTACGTTAAAATCAGAATCCTCATCTACTTTGAGAGGTGTGCTTGCAATATTGCTCTTCAGTGAATTCATTGCAGCGAGTGTGATGCCTGTATTCGTCCATAGTGTTTTGTCTGGTTGATTAGCAGCTTCTTCGGCTGCGGGTTGCATAAGGCTGACGGCAGCCATAAAGGCATCAAGGTTTGTTGTTATCCATGAAGCAGAATCTAAAGCATTGCTAGGTGTATTGCCTGGTTTTAAGCCACCGCAGATATTTGCGTATTTATCATGTCCTTTAACGCCAATCCATAATTGATTTTGAGGTTCTTTTATGTAGGCCTCAACCGTGTGACCGAGTACACCCGAATATTCACCATTCCATAATTCTGCACAGACTAAGCCTTTAAATAAATGTTGCGTAATACCTTTCAATTGCGCATCCGATCCAACGCTAATGCTGCCGCTGATACCTGTGGTGGAGAAGGTGGATATGGTGACTTGCCAAATTTGATTCGCAGCATGTACCCCTAAAACAGTGATATGCATAAACAGAATTTGAATAAGAGAGTAGGTGGGGGCAGGTATGAGCATTGCTGCGCCCACTGCGGCACGTAATGGAATCCAAGCAGAAGACCATTTGCGTCCCATTACCTCGCCTTCTTGGGCGGTATTAATAGTGGATACGATAATCGTATAACTGACAACAATACTACCGAGGGTCAATACTGCAATATTAAAGACTTGCATGACCTTGCCCAAAATACCAGATTCGGGGCCAGTTAACGCAGTTCCAACGGGACCAAAGATTTTTCCTAAAAATTCAATTGATTTGTCAGATGGGGGGCTTTCCCATGAAAAGTCTATACCAAAGGCATTACCTGATAGCAAAGCAAGTAATGCTATGGAGAATAATTTTATGTAGATATTCATACAGTCGTCCCCAATGCTATAGTTTCATGCCGCCACCGCCGCCTTTTCCACCGCCGCCAGTGCTTTTGCTTAAGGAGCCTGCGGCTCCTAGTAAACCACTCATGGCTTTCTGGCCTACTTTAGCGCCTGCTTCTGTACTACCTCTGAGTGCTTTCACTTTGCTACCTTCATCATGGCCACCACCACCAGCGTTGATCCAAGCCAGTGTTTTGTCTGGCACTTTATAAATTAAGCTAAAGCATTCGTGGACGACTGCAGTTGCAATACCCATGTATAGAAAGAGAACCGCAATGCATCCAAATAAGCCTATGCCGAGTTGCACACTGTATTGTAATGTAGCGCCAAAGCCAAAGCTAATCATTGTGAAAGCAACGAGAATCAATTTGACGGAGAAGATGAAACCGACAATCATCAAAACAGGGCGCATAAAGAGACCAAATAAAATAACAATACCTGTTGTTGCTTTACCCAGCTCGTCTTCAGAGGGCATAACCAAGCTTAAGCCAATGAGCGGAGCAGCTAATAAGGCCTCAATGACCAATATGACCCACGTAATGGCTGCAAAGGTAAAGACCAAATAAGGTATCATTGGTATGTAGAGCGCCATGATAATACCTTCCACCCAGGCAATGGATATCGCAAGCCCTGCGAGCGGTATAATGACGCCAATCAGGAAATTCATGGCATTACATAAAGGCTGCATACAACACATAATCGAAGTCAGCAACCAGACGAGGAATATCGCAACGAGAGAACCCCAGAAAATAGCTTCTACAATAACGACAACATCAGAGCCAAAACGAGAAATAGAAACGATTGGATCTGTGCTATTGTTATGCATGTATTCGCCAATTTTTACCGCAATATCCTTAAAGAAACTACCGAAAACGGCATCCAAGGCTTTAACGGCATCACCACTTAAGCTGGATGTCTTTGTTTGAAAGCCTAAATCACCTGTGTGTCTGTCGCCGGCATCGACAGGTTCAAGATTATCACTGGCTTTCTCTAGATAGTCGTCTGCCAAAGAACCAATTTCTGTTAGGAAAGTGTTTGCAGCGCGCTCATCGCCTCCAAAAAGTTGGGCGAGTTCATCTGTATTCGGATCATTCGGCTCTATAGTGACGGCTGATTCACTACCACCAGTGGCTTCAATAATTTTAAAATAATAACTGCCCGCATGGATCCAACCATTTTGTATGGCAAGTTCTTTGGTGCTGTCTAGGCTAACGGTTTGTTTCAAAGAGGTCATTGCATTTGACAGGGTGGAAGCGGCAGCGACCAGCTGATCAAAGTTAAACCATTCTTCTTTAGGCGTATTGATGGCTTCATATGCCGCTAAGTCAACCGTCCAGAAAGCATTAGAGATGGCTGAATGTATAATATTTTTAGCGGTGTCTTCATCCGAGCCTAAGTTTTTATATGAATTTTTAACAAATTTACCACAGATTGGCTTTTCTAGACCTGCTGAGCCGGGGCGGCCGACTTCAGTGGCTGTCATATTTTCATTGGTGTAGACATCGATATTTTCCCCCAATACAATCATAAAACTGGGGTCGTCGATGGCCATTTTATTTAATTTTTCCATGCATAAGGCACTTTTAAGCAGGCCTAAGATCACAGGCTTTGCATTGGCGAGTCTGGCTTCTCGCGTGTCATCGTGAATAGAATTCGGATCCAATACAACTTCTTTCCATACAGCATTTGCTGCGCCCACCCCCTGAACAATCATCCAGAGAATGGCAATTTGCACGTAACTATACCCCCCCGATCCCGCTGCGGGTAATAATAAATACATGCCCATACCAATGCGTGCCGGTATCCAGATGGAAGACCATTTCTTGCCCAGCACTTCTCCTTCCTGAGCAGTACTGAGTGTACCAACCAAAGTGGTGTAAATGATAATAATGATACCCAGAGCAAAGACAACAATATTAAATTTGTGAACCAGTGGCTGGAAGACACGGCTGACTGAGGTTGTTGCTGAACCATCATCTGGTGGTGCTTGTATAGGGAGTGCTGGAATACTACCAAAGATACTGGCAAGATACTGCATTGATTTATCAGCAGGATCTACAGAAAAACCGCCAGAGCTCGTTGCAAAAGACGTGACTGGAATGAATAGTACAATGAGTAGTAAAAACCAGCGAAATCTCATTTAAGGTTCCTTATCACTCAGGTCTTTATTATTTCTGCTGGACTTAAGAGCGATATCGGTACCATGTACGTCAACGACTTTACCATCCAACCATTCTTTCACACTACAGCCTAGTTTGCGGTTGCGTAATTGAAAGAGCCAGAAATGCCATTTGAATGCTTGAGTGAAAGAAAAACCAGCAAGACCGAATGAAATAAGGCAAGCACCAAAGTGCCCAAGATAAGCCATGTAGACAGCATAACCAATAATTAATAATCCGATCAGGGTAAATAAATAGAAGAGACGTGTGAATTCTTTTTTACGATTGACGAGATCTTTCTCAGTGAGCTCCAATCGAATCATGGCTTCTTCAAAGGTTTCTGAGAATTTTGCCTTTTGCGGTGTTGCAAGATCAAGCACAGAGCTTTTGATTTTAGATGTTGTGTCGGATAAGTAATCCCAACTCATCCAACGATCGACACGCGTGTCGATCAGCCTGCTCATAATGCCTCTGCGTTTTGCCATGATGCTCACCTTTTTTTCATTGTTAGGCCATTTAAACATTATGCTTTAAATTAACATAGCACGCCTTTGTTAATTCTAAGCATTGTAAATGCACCTAATCGATTCTAATATAGATGTGGCTCATCTGATATATCGATTTTGCATATATCTACAGATAAGTTTATCACGTAACTACAAAGAGCTGAATATCATTAACAACGCAATCATAAGAATTTTGATTATCCAATCAATTATTTTTTCAAAAAAATGCTTTTAATTCTCTAGAGTTTTATATTAGGTCATTTCTTGAGCGTATTGAAACTATATTAAGGCTATAACTTTAGATCAGTATTTAAAATTAATGTTGGTTGATTAGGAACTTTATTCTACCAAAAGAATCCAACCGAATGACTAGAGTAAAAGACTGGTTTTTTAAGAGTGGTAGGGGTATATTAATTTAAGAAACCAACTATTTTGGACGATAAATTATAAACATGGACTATAGAATAGTTTGATAGGTTTTTTGAAATGAAAGAGGGATTGGCCTTAGGTCACAATGAAGTTTAAATCCCTGCACACATAAAATAATGAAGGCAAAATTTAAATAAAACGGGGAATAATAAAGTGCCAGATTTATCGTTAGAAGCCGTACATACCTTTTGGCATGATTACGACAAGCGAACGTTGTATAGAATCGTGACCTCAATGGAAGGTATTGAATCTTGGGCTGCCGACAAAGATCCACGTGTTGAAGAAGCACTCCTTAGATTGGGTGCTTGTTTGGATGATGTGCAAGATTTTGAATTTAACGATGAAGCTTCCATGATAAAGCTTTTGGCAAATATCCGCTCAGGACGTGCCTTACGACTGATGCAATTTCTAGATGTACTAAAACCAGGCACGGCATCAAAACTACTTATCTACGCTGAAGAACAAACCAAAGATGAAAATAAGAATAAATATGCCGATCTATTTTTAAAGCGAAATCTGGCCTTCGAAAGGTTGCAACTTTTAGGTCGCGTTTTCGCTCCAGAAAGAATCAATTTAATCTTAAAAGCATTGGAGTCTGAACATGAGTAAGTTAATCGTCTGTGCTTTAATGGGAATGAGTGTATTTTTCGTAGGAAGCGCATCAGCTCAATCACTGACTGTAAATGAAGGTATCGCTAGTACATGCGACGCCTCTGTTTTGTACAAACAATACGTTTGTCAAGGAGGTTTAGTTGATGCGGTACAACGCTACGATGAGCTTTTTAAACCACCTGCAGCCTATTTAAATCCAGTTGTTTCCGACGATAAAGGCGGCAGTTCTGGTGGGGGCGCCTTTGATAATACTGGCAGTGGCGGCGGCGACACCGGCGGTGGTGGCAGCAGTAATGAAGATTTCATGTCAGATGGTTTTCAATAAGAAATCATCCTAACGCAAAGGGCGAAACAGAATTTTTAGATATATGCATGAGGTTGGTGGATTATGAAAATGTTTAAACTACCGTACTATTTGACAAGCTTGGCGCTCGTGAGTGGACTTGGGTTTTCGCAGGTTGTGCTAGCAGAGGCGGACGGCGGAGCTTCTGTAGTGCAAGCTATTAAAGAACTTGATGCGAATAACCAAAATGGCTTTAATTCAAATGGCTTAAAGCTTGATGAAATCAGAGAGAGTGTTACCAAACACTATGAACTGAGTGATAGCGATTATAGAAACAAAGAAGTCGCATCCGCACTGATTAATTATTGGGCAGATGCTGCACTTAAAGAGTATGAATTTAAAAAAGAATTACTTTTTATGAACGCGCCAGGCACTGAAAAAGCAATTGAAGCTGGTAAACTGATTGGTGAATCTGTTGCGAATAACTATGCGCAAGAATTGGTAGAAACAAACTTTAAAAAGGCTATGGGAGCATATTGGCCAACCGAAGATGGAGCCGAGCCTATTGTTGCTCAGAGTGTTGCACCAAAAATACAGTTATTCATCGAAATGATGCGTCGAATGGAGGAAAGCCCTGGTAATGTGAATTCATTAAACCTAGGTAATATTCTTTCAAAAGATAGGGTAGAGAAAGAGGCGGCAGAAGGATTTATTGCCTATTTAACCAATCCCTATCCAAAAGTAGATCAAGAAATTGCCGCTAAGATGAAATCGGGCACAGAATTGACGGTTGCTGAAAAAGAGAAGGTTGCTGAAAAATTGATTGAATCTATCAATATGGCGCCCAGCGTAACCGCATTCAGTGAATTATTTGCAAGAAGAATTGCAGAACAAGATGCTGAGGGTACGCCAGAGGAAGAAAAACATAAAACCGTCATGGAACTTGTTAATGAATATTCTAAACTACGATTTAATACGCCAGAATGGTATGGCATGATAGGCAAAGCCTCTGATACCGCATTGCTAAGAGAAATGGTACATTTACTTGCCTACAATACGTGGATGGATCAACAAGCATTTAAGATGAAAGAGCAAGAAGTTGCGTTGCTTGCAACGATGAATGCAAACTTCACAAGAATGTATGCAGCAATGCAGGGGTTAGTAGAACAACTCGAAACACTTGAAGATGATACACGTAAACAAGCTTGGGAAGCCGAGAAGAAAATACGTGAGTTGAAACTAGAAACAGATACTACTGAAACACCTGCAGAATAGTTGTGACAGTAAGTTGGACTTGTTGCCTTTAGATGAGGTAACAAGTCTGAACATAAAATGGATATTGGATAAATAATTTGGATTTCATCGGGGCATTTGCCCCGATATTTTTTATTATGATAAAAACCTATAAAGCAGTTAATATCGTTTCTTCCCTCGTTGGCGTTTTGATTCTGAGCTGGTTGTCAATTTTTAAGCCTAATTTAATTTTACTCTACAGTGTCCCTACCTCAGTGGCAGGTTATTTATTATTGTTATTGTTTATTACACCTGCGGGAGGCATTGTTTTAGGAGATAGAACAGAAAGATTACCTTTTGTTGCCTGGCTCTCTAAAATTGTTAATGCCAATCTCATATTATTTATTTTTACGATAGCCGTATCTTATGCTTTTTTAAGTGCGGGGCCTATTTTCACTATGGGCGCACTTTCTTATGATTTTACGACTGAAATTATATCAAGTTATACGTTGACGCATTGGGGGATCTTCCCTTGGGGCATTTATGGCATTTGGGGTTTGGTGGTTGCTTATAATGCTTATATAAAAAAAGGCACGCCTTTTTTATATCAAAGCGTGGATTTTTTTCCTCTTCGCTTGCAGGCAATGTTTAAAACATTTGTGGAAAGTTCGTCTTTTATTACAACCATCTTTGCCATATGCACGATGGCAGTGACAGCCATACTTTTGTTTTCCTATTCTATTTATCAGCAATTGCATTTTCATCATTTCTTGCTGCCTTTTATCTCTGTTAGCTTTTTAGGTCTGTTGTTGCCAATATTTGCGTTGAAGTTTGGCAAGCGTATTTTCAGACGTTTGGCAAAAAGAGGATTTGGTATTTCCAGACTGATGACTATGCTCATGGCAATTTCATTTCCTTTGCTGTTATTGATTGCTTATGCAAATGGAATATTGGTTGCTGCTTCTCCGGAATTGTTTGAGAAATCAAAATGCTTGGAATGTATTAAGTATTTTAATGTAGCACCTGTAGAAGATCGCTTTGCCAGTATATATTGGGGGTGGTTTTTATTGTGGGCACCTTTGGCGGGCTCTTATTTGGCCTCTATTTCAAAAGGACGCACTATTAGAGAGCTTGTTTTTGGCATTATGTTGATGCCTGCTATCTTTTTTATTAGCATTAAATTACTAACGACCGCAGATATAAAAAGCGGCATGGCTTTTATTAACCAGCCTAGTATGCTGCCTGTTACTTTTGTTATCTTGGGCTTATTATGTTGTTGGTTTTTATTAATCATTACCAGAAATACAAATGATAATAGCTTATTTTTATCTGGTTTTTTTAAAGTATCAGATAAATTTAAGCAAGATAGGCTTAAAGTGTGTAATGCAAGTAGAGTCGTTGGTTTAAGTAAATTTGGCTCTCAGGTAGCAATTACTTTTATTATGGTTCTTTTGATGCATACAATAGCAGGATGGTACATCATGCAATTTCAAATTGTTGCATTGGCAGGTATTTTAGTGACTGCTGTTTATTGGGCAATCAATTGTATTATTATCCAATTTTTTATAGATAAAGTTTGGATTGGTAATAAAAACATCAAACCCTTCCGTTCTTCTTATGTCAAAGAATCAAAGCCTAAAAAAAATCGAAAATATAATCTTCACACATGAGTGTTCTAATCTTTTCTTATTAATTCATGTGCGTGAAATAGTATAAATTGATAACAACTTTATTGTAGTTACACTCTTAAAAAATTGATTTTTATTAGTTAGTTTGATAGGATCTTGCGCAGTCTTTTTATAACACGTTATTTTTATTTGGGGTATAGTTCATGCCACGTTATTTCTTAGCACCTATGAAAACCAAAGAAACTTTGAAAATAGCAAAAAATCTTAAAAGAACAAGCGAGTATTATCCCCGTATTATTTATTTGAATAATCCCAGAGATCTTGAATTTTTATCTAATGTTATTAAAGAAAAGGATATTTTAGAAATTCATGCTGATGGCAATCCGTGGATTATGGGGGCACAATATTCAACAAATTATGACTATAGTCCACGATTACTTGCTATGACTTTACAAAAAATATTAAAAAATTATACGCTTAATATTACCATTGATCTTAGGTTTTGTAATTCTGGAACAACGGCAACCGGCGCTAAAGGTTCTGTATGTTATGCTGAATCGCTGAGTAAATTTCTTTCAGAAGAAAAATTCTGTGCGCCAATCGTATATGGCTATGCTGCATTTGTACACTCTGAAAAGCCATTGAGACAATCACTTGTTTCAGAACATGATAAGCATGGTGCAAAAGTTGCGCATTGTAGGCTTGAGGATGGTCGAATTGTTTATCAAAATGGCAAAAAAATTGAATCTCCCTTAAAAACCTTAGTGACATCATTTGAATATGATGCAGATGATTTTCTTGAGCACGAAGTAATATGTCAAGTTACTCCTGAAAGTGCAAAATTACAGAGTCTATTAGGCACAGATGGGGCTTTGAGTGATGATAGCATTGAGCAGCTTGAGAATAGCGTTAAACACTTAAGTTTAGAACCCTTATTATTCTGCTATAGAGGTTCTCCATTGATGATACAATCAGAAGCATTTAGAACTCAAGCTGCGAGTATAGATACAGCCCCTTCAGCTGGTAATTCCATCTATAGAGTATAGTTGTAGAAAATTATTGCACTCAACTTAAATAAGTATGAACGCTTTTCTAATGAGAAGAGCGTTTGTCTGTGAAATCTTACCTCTTGTCAAAAAAAGATATAATGCTAAACATTCGTGAATTAGGATGACGTTTTCAACTGTAAAGAGACGTCACGATGAAGTTCTTTCTTTCCCCTATCAAAAACAAAGAAACAAAACATTCACCCAAAAAACTTAAAAGTAATGGTTATTTTCCACAAGTCATATATATGCAGAATGAACGTTCTGAAAAGCAGATGATGAATGCTTTGAAAGATGGGGATGTTTTAGAACTACAAGCAGACTCAATTCCATGGGTTTTAGGCGGAGAAAATGTCGATGAAAGGACAGATTTTTCTCCTTTTTCATTAGCTGAATATTTTGAAAAATTATTTGCTGATAAAAATATTGAAATAACAATTGATCTAAGATGTTGCAATTCTGGCACGATTGCAACAGGACCTAAACGTGCAAGTGATGAAGAGATCTGTTTTGCTCGTGATCTGAGTCAAGCACTCAATGATCTTGGTTTCAATCAAATAACAGTATATGGTTATACGGCGTATATTCATTCAAATAATGTTTTCAAACAATCTGCAGTTGCAGAAGGATTTAAGCATGGTGCAAAGGTTCCTCACTGTGTATTAGAGCATGCTCGCGTTGTATATAAGGATGGTTTACTGATTTCAGATTCTCTTAAAAAACTTGTTTTTGATTTTAGTTATGGCAAGAGAGACCTTGAAAAAGATTCTGCATTGAAAAATTATATGACAGATAAACTAGAGCATCAGGCTAAGTTAACCAAGAATAAACTAGATATTTTGCAATCAGAAAATGATCTAGTCGATGAGCTTCTTCAGGAAGATGGTAGTATCTCTTTGCTTTTCCTGTCTTTGGCTGATGCATCTGCAGAATCTAAAGAAAATATTTTGGATGCTATTAACAGAGAAACAGTGGATGCTCCATCATTAGAAAAGAAGCCTTCTGCAATAAGCTATATATAAAATATTGTTACAAATCATTTAGACGCCCACAATTAGTTTAGGTGGGTGTCTTTTTGCTGTTCTATGGTTTTTCAAATAACCTTTCGGTGTCCCTCCATTTTTGCAAACAGGCAGCATTGCCATCACATGCAGATAGAAATAAAGCTTTATATTCACTGAATGCAATTGTTAGAAAAAATCCCAATGCTATAAATGTAATTGATCAAAGTTGCATGGCAACGCTTAATGAAATTGCAGAAACGAGTATTCTGCCTAATGCGGGTGGAATAGCTAAAGAGATATTAAAGAATATAGATATAAACAAAAAAATTTAATTTTAGTTGATAAAGAAGATGCTTATGCTCGAATCGTATCAAGAATCTTGAATATTAAAGGAGCACAAGGAATTCTATGAAATCCCAGTAAGTTTTTATTAAATTAGAAAATAAATTTATTTCTCAATGTGTATGATAATCAATTACACTTTTAGTGCGTAGTAGTTCCCTTCACTATCTTGCTGTATACAATAACTAGGATCTGAAGCAAAACTTATATCAAAATAGGTTGTATACAGGTATCCTAATGCAGAAGTAAGCAGAGCGAATTCATAACCAGCCACATAATATCCAATAGTCCCAACAAGGGTCGTGCTTGCTAAAATTATTTTCATTAATTTCATGGATTTTGGATGAACGCAGTTACTATCGGTTAAGCAGGCTCCTCCAGATACTTCAGTAGTTTGTTGTAATGATAATTCAAACATTATAATTAGCCTTTAATAGCGTAATGATTACCTTCATCATCTTTTAAAAAAAGATAGGTTGTACCAATTTCGTAATTTTGTGCGAACGTGCTTTGAAGACCTATCCCCAAAATAGCCCCGATAATGGCGCCATAGCCACCTGCTAATAGAGTACCTCCAAAGAAGCCAATCAAACCTGCGCTAAAAATATTTATAGTTTTATCCCATTCTGATGGGTAATAAATATAAACACTGGTTATTTCATTTCCACCTGATACTTGGTTTGTTTGTGGTAAGGATAATTCAAAGATCATAATTATTTATAATTACTGATAAAGTTGGCCATTATATTCTATAAGAAGTAATTCGCAATATAATATTAAAAAAATGTTGGGCGGCTTTCAATAATCTGTAGCTATCGAGACACCTACAGCTTAAGTGGGGAGCTTCGTTGAGTATTAAGAAATTCGCGCCTTGTAAGCAAGGTTTTAGGACTATATCCCTATTTGTTGCTGTAATTTTTTATTCTTTTTCTGATTTTTTTACAGACAGCCTTCTGAATGGGGCAACGAATGGAAAGCTGGATGTTTACTTATATTTTGGGTAACTTATTGAATTATAAAAATATTTTTTGATGTCTTTATAATTAAGCATATTTAATGTAATTGCAAAAAATTGATATCAATAATTAAGGAACTAATCAAATGAAGCTCTGTCTTCACATATAAGAGACGCAGAAAAGAGGATTCATGCATATGCTGCATTTTAATCGCAATGATATACATGAATGGAATATCAGCAAAGAAGTTTTTGATGCCATGATTAAAGATTATGGCTTTAAGATTGATGAATCGAAAATCAGCATAGAGGCATTATATACAAATGCGTTGGCAAATCTGAGAAATGATGCTGAAAAGAGTTTTAAATTTCTTAAACAAGAAAAATCTACAGCTGAAGAAATAAGAGATCAATCCTTTGAAGAAAAAACCAAGATAGAGAATTTTTTTACAAATGCATTGATGATAGAGGTTGCGAAGCTAATACAAGATGAAAAATTTCAAAAACATGTTTTGATAGAGAATTTAAAGAAAGCAAACTTAGCATATATAGATTTTCTTCATCGTCATTCAAATGAAGTAAATGCTCGTATACTTGCTGATGTATAATTGCAAGAGCAAGCTGATATGCTTATGCAAGAACAACAGCTTGCTTTTGATGCGTATATGGATGATGTTGGGAATAAACTTTCAAATCTACAAGCAAAAGCAGATGCGTTGCGTGCCGAAGGAAAAATGCTGGAAGCGCATCGCAAAGAACTTGCCAAACAAATGGGTAAGAACATGGCTCAAGAGTTTGATGGATTGCGTGATGAGAAAGGCGAACCGTATTTAAAAGGAGTTCCTCAGGAGAGGAAAGAGGAGTATTTCGCTGATTTGATGGCTGAATTTGCGTCTATAGAAGTTCAAGCAGAAAAAGAAGTTGAAAAAGTGAATGCAGACATCGCTCATATTGATGCCAGACTTTCTCATTTGGAAAAACAAATATATGGTGAAAAATCATCTGTACCTTTCCATTCTAATAACGGTGCGGTCTTGGCAACATTTACCGGGCAGAGAAAGACACATCCTTGGCAAGAAGAAATCAATAACTTAAAGCAAGCGAAAGCTGCTCTTGTTGAATTTGTAAATGATACTGAAGCTAGAATTTTGAAAGATCAACAGGCCGCAATACACTCTATTGCTGATAAACATGGCATTTCTGCTGAAGCCGCATCACTATCTGTTGAAACAATTAAAGCAACAAAAGCTTATCAAACAGCGGCTGAATCATTGAAAGAGGTGACTAAAAATGTGGATGTAAATTTAGATGCACAGCATGAAGTCCGAGAAGAAGCCGCTGCTGAAATTAAAGATGTCGAGAAAAATATAGCAGAAGTAAGATCTGAAATAAAAGATCTAGACAAGATGATTCAATTAGAAGAGCAAATCGCAAAGATGCTTGAATCTATGCCTGAGAAAGCGAATGCAAATGAATCAAGACGCATCCATGCGTCTCCTTAGAGTATTTTTAGTAAAATACTACTGTGTAAATGTGATTTTCTTTGTTGAGCTAGAGTCAAGAACACTGGATGTACTTTGACCTTGTTCAGCAATCTCCGCAAGTATCTTTTGCCCAGTCTGCATTAAGAGAAGGTCTCTTCTTCTGTTTAGCTCAAGCGCGTCAGCTTCAAGGCTTTGTTGTTTTGCGATTAAAGCTTGTAGACGATCTATTTTCCAATAAACAAATTTCTGTTGATCGTCGTTGGTCAATGCGCTGATTGCGCCAGGTTTCCCAGAAATGGCTAAAAATCTTTCCGCATCTTCAGCTGTATATTTAGCTTCTGTACTCAAACTCAATTTTTCTACGGTACTGGCTAATTGTTCAACGGGGTCAGAGGAAGGTATTGTTTGTGCAGCTTTTTCTGCGGCTTCGCGTTCTCTATGAGATTTTATTATTTCTGCGTAGGATTCTTTTGCACGAGCATTGCCTTTTTTTTCAACGAAGAATTCAATAAGTGCTTTTTCACTAGGCGTTGCTGTTATGTAGGCGTCGTAATCGTAATCATCTAACAATAGAGAAAATTGAAAAACCGTTGATTTAGTTGGATGTACATATAATTTCAAATCAAATGTGCCATCTGAATGTCTACGAAGTGCCATATGCAAAAACCTTACATTTTAGCTAAAAATAAAAACAATAATTATAAATGTATGCCTATTATAAGTAAACCTGGATTTATTTTTTATAGTATAAAAATGATATAAATGAAAAAATATTTAATTGCATATACAACAATCATAAATTTTGAGCAATAAAATGAACCAATAGTAAGCACATTGACACTAAGCTTACAGAATCAAAATACCTGTTTGTGTATTAAAACATGCATATTCACCTTAAATTTGAGGTAAGTTATGAAGTTAGGCATAGAAGAGCAAATGAAGATCTTAGAGCAAGATCTTCAGGCTAAACAAAAACTATTAGAACTCCTAAAAGAAAAGAATGATCCGAGAGCTGCTGGGATAGAGCATGCCGTGACTGAGCTTGCAGCAAAGCTTAATGCCTTAAGAACGGGTACACCAATACCGGAAGAAACAGCATTTAAATTAAAGGCAAGTGAACAGTTAACAGGTAGCATAATAGAAGATAGAGTGAGAAGAATAACAGATACTCTCAATGCCTCAGCTCTTATGAAAGATGAACAAAAATCTGAAAAATTTAATAATTTTTTAGAAGAAATAACAGAGAGTGATAAACTAAGGCTCGAATCTTTTAATAATGGTGTAGAAAGTTATGGTAGTAAAACATTTGTAAAGAGTGATGGAAGAACATATCAAGTTTTTTCTGAGTATCTGCATGCTGTAGATGCACTGAGAGTTGGTGATGTTTCGAAATTAAATGATTTACTAAAATATCCAGAAGCAGGTGCATTGTTACAACATTTAGAATCAAATCTTAACTTTATCTCTGAGCTGAGTAAGATTTATCAAGAAGAGTATTCCGATAGTCTAGATAATATAGATAGTCGAGATAGTGATATGGGCGAAGAGCTCAACCTTGATGATATTCCGGATCTTTCTGGTTTTGGAGAATCAAATCCCCAATCCAAAACGCCCCCCCTCTTAGATGAAGAAGAACGTCAAAGGCAAGAAAGAGCAGAGCAAGCTCAAAGAGAGGTTGAGCAAACTCGGGAGAAAGCACTTACATCGATGGGTATAGATCCTACCAGAGAAACAGCTTCACCAGCGGAAACATTGGAAGGTAAAGCATTGACTGCAAAAGCGAGAGATTTATTAGAAGAAAATAAAAAGATAGATGAAAAGAAAGACATAGATGAGAAGCAAAGAACCAAGGAAAAGCATGAATTATTAAAAAAAATGAAAGGAGTTGCAAAGCCAATATTAGCAGCAAAGAAAAAATTTGCAGCGCAAGATGGTGATAAGAAGCAAACATTGGGTGAGATATTAGCCGATGAGACCAAATTGCCTACTAAAGGCGACATTGAGGACTCCATTGAAGCATTGTTAAATAATTTAATTGCTGGGTTTGTAGCACTACAAAAATATTATAGCGAATCGAACAAATCTGAAGCAGAAGAAAAACCATTACAATCTACAACGGATACCATTACAAGAAGCGATCCTGATAAATCAGACAAAAAAGCGACTGAGCCTACTGTTTCATCAGTGGATACAGTGGTTACGCCACCTGAACAGGCTCAAGAGCATCCACCTGGAGAAGAACCTAAACCTAAGCCTAAAATTGTTGCAGAATTAGGACCAGTGGCGCAGGGCGGCGTTATTAGCCCAAAGACACAAGAATTTTTAGAGAAAGCGAAAGATTCAGCGACAGCTATACAGGGTATGACGGATGTAATGGATATTAGTAACAATCTGGATGAGTTGAGATCAATTCAACTGCAAATGCAGCAAGATCCAAGTTTTGTGCAGTCTTCTGTTCATCAGCCACCATCTGAAGGGACGGGTATTGATTTAGGGCTTGGTCTTAAATTAGAAGGAGTTAAGAAAGTTGTAGCAGGTACAGAAGAACTTTTCACGGTTAAACCACAGCAGATACCTACTGACGAACAAGAGGATTTATTTACGATGGAGCAAGGTTCTCCTACTCCTAAAGAAGAAGATGTGGTCGATGCTGCTTTATCGGTTACTGCACATCCTAAAAACAGAGAAGATGATAAGGTGGAGCTTACAGCAAGCCAAACAGCAGCGCTTAAAGCACGTTCTAAATTACTCGATGAAAAACATTTGGATTTTAAAGATCCCATGCAAATGCTCAAAGATGATGAGTATGAGGTTTACAAGAAGCAGTATGGTGATGATTTCTTCAAAAAATTAGCAGCGACCATTGTAGAGCGCTCAGATGCGGTAAAAGATCCTTCTGCGCTTAATCCAAAGCACAAGATTCAACATCGACATGCTCAACGCACACTCGATATAGGTAATGCTGTAAAGTTTGCAGAGTGGGGGGCACGTCGTGAATTAATGGAAGCTAAAAATGATACAGCTGTTTTTAAGCAACACCAAGATGCTAAAGCGGCGTATGAAAAAATAAATGACGAATATCGCGGTGCTGAACAAGCGGTTGCTAAGAGTACAGATCAGATTGAAGTCATTAAAGCACAGCAAAAGGATTTAGATCCCGCCAGTGAGAATCATGACACGAAGAAAGCAGATCTAGAGGCTGCTTTGGATAAAGCAACGAAAGAATTGGCAGAAAACCAAAAAGCACTTGATAAAATAAAGCCAGAATTTGAAGCAAAAGAAAATGCATATAAGAGGAGTGATTATACACAAGCGCTTGCAAGAGTAGAGGTTGCTGAAAAAATTCGCCACACTTTTGAAAGCTTGCATGCATTGTCAAAATACCGAAGCCGCTATACAGAAGATAATTATAATCAACGCATGAATGAGCTAAGACAGTTGATGCAGCGTCATGATCTGAGCGACGATAATAAAAAATTAGTGCAACAAGCTGTGCAACATGCACAAGAAAATTATAATTTTCACAAAACAAAAATGTACAAACCACCTGGCTGGCGCTCAAGCCGATTTGACTCAACCAAAGATAATTTTAGCTTGAGTGATAAAAAATACAAAAAAGATTTAAAAATTGAGCATTATACAGAGCCAAATGGCAGTAAGACGGTTCAAGTAACTTTCTCCTTTAACCGTGAAAACATGTCTGGAGAAAGTCGTTCACGCTTTAATCCTGCTGGGCATAATTATGCCTATGGTCAAATGAAGCGGCAAGTAAGCCACATGTTAGATATTGCGATTGGTGAGTACAATAAAGGAAGCCCAGAAAATCCAATTCATATACGTTATGGTAAGAGCAAATCTGGAAAACAACTTGCGCAACCCGATATTGCATTGGGTATTATGATGGAGCTGAAGAAGCGAGCCGTTGAGGAAAATAGAGAATTTACAGTGATTAGCCCAGTGGACGGAAAGCGCGTACAAATTACCGCAGACAGAGAACTAAACTCTCAAGAAATGGCTATTATGCGGCATTATGCAACGGAAAAAGCCAGTATGCATAAAGGTAAAGGTAACTTTAAAGAATCTACTTATGGTGGTACGGGTATTTTGCGTCATGCTGGGCTCACAGATTCAAATGCGTTTAAAGAATCAAAAGATTCAACGCGAAATGAGAATCGAGCAATGGCCATTGACACTGCTTTACAAGCATATGTGGATAAGGAAATAGGCCATCGTGAAGCAAAATTGGATAAAGTCTTTGGCAAAGAAGCAGGAAAATTAGAAGGTAAAAGTTATAGCGAAGAGAAGAAAAAGACAGCAAGTGCAAGAGCTGGCTAAGAGGTGAGTTTATAAATTGGTTGACAATTCCTTATGATTTAGTTAAATTCCAACACGTAATTTTTCTGTATATATATACTTGTTGGTTAATCATAAGGGAGAAACTGTGTCAAATTGGGTTAAAAGGATAGCATCAATATTAGGAAGCAAACCAACTGATTCTTCTGTTGGCTTTAACCCACACGCAGATAATTCTCACCCTCAATCAGAAATTCAATCTGAAATTAATAGCTCTTTTGCAAAACTGATGCATGATGTAACATCAGATGAGCGTTTACAGGGCAATAATAGTATTATTTTAAGAGAAGCCAACAAAGAAATAACTAAGCTAAAAGGCTTTGAGACAAAGATAAATACTACGATAAGTGAATTAACTGTTGAGCTTCCCCAAAAAGAAAGTTGCAAAACTAATTCTATGGATGAGAACAAGCCCTTAATGTCTGAAGGTGATATCACAATGGATGAACAAGACGATAATATTAAAGCCTTACAGAAATTACGTTCATTACCACGAGGTAGTGAAACGCAAGTTGAGTCTCGTATTGCTGCGATTAAAAATTTACTGGGTGAAAAAGAAATTTTTAAAACTTTGCAGATGATCCGTTGGCCAAAGGGTATCGTATGTCCTCGCTGCCAATCCTCCCAAGTTGTACGTCGCGATCCGCCTTCTGATACGCCTGATAAACGTCATTACTATGTTTGTCTTACTTGTAAGGGTGATGGTGGGGTAAGCGATTTTGATGATTTTACAGGATTACCTGTTGGTACTTTACAAGGCTTAAGACAATGGATGCTCTGTTGGTATTTAATTGGTTTTTGCTCAATGAGCCAAATTGCACGTGTTCTTGGTATTAGTGTTCATGAAGTAACACAAATAGCCTCCTTTGGTAGTCAGATCACAGAGATTGCACATGAGTCAGATGCAAAGAAGAAAATTGAAGCTAAACAAAAACAAGAAAAAGACAGAAAAAAATCCTTTCTCGACAAGCATCAGCAGATAGTCGAAATGCAAGAAGATTATACGCGTAGTGCAAGCAAGCAACCCTTTAAACCAGGATATAAATCGAAGAAATAGCCAAAAGCTACATGCTGCGCTTGTCTCGGACACTGTGTTTGTTGCAAGGCAGATGTGCTAAGGCATTCATATGTGAAAGCAAGGTTTCTTGTTCTGGTCGCAACCAACCTTTCTTTCTCGATTCTTCTAGATATTTTGCAAAATGTTGATTCTCAGTAATATCTATACAATGCCCTGCGCAGCGAATACTGGAAATGATGTGATTGAGTATGCCGCCCAAGCCAAGATGTTGAAATTGCTCCAGATCTTTTTGAATCAATTTTGTATCCATTTTAATCCTTTGTTACAGTCGCGTTATTGGGTGGAACTGTGTGATAAAATGTTTCTGGTATCTCGATACCTGCAGATTGTAATTCATTTGCAAATACATCTTCATTCAGCTCATCTAGATGATATTTTTCTAAAATAGGTGTTAAAGTGAGAATAAATTCGTGTAACTCTAATATTTCATGAATGAGTTTTGCTCGCTCTTCAATTTCTAGAATATTCTCAGGCAGCCATTTATTATTTTGAAAAGGGCAGCTGATACTCAGTTTATTAAATTGTTCTGCTATTTCTTCTGTTGTTTGGCTAAGCTCGCGTAATTTTGAACATTGATGTTCTAAGCTAAGCGCTGTTTCATTAACAGTGATTCTATAAATTACTTTTTGTAATTGACTTAATACCCACATGCCACCTTCAGGGGCTGTAAAACCTTCTTCATTTAACCTGGAAACCATCTTGCGCTGTGAGAGACCTTGCAATCGATAGGCACTGATGACAGGCGCCAATATTAATGAAAAAACAATGGCATTATCAATTTTAGGTTTATTTACCTTATTGATAACATTGATAGCATTCGGGTTGCCTGATTTTGAATGAGAGCGTGTCAAACCTTCTTTGATTAATTGACCGTGAAATTTTCTTTGTTGTTTTGCATGCGCCACAATAGCTTTAAAATTATCCAGCTGTATGTACGCTTGGTCGCAACAGTAAAGTTGTAATCCTGCTGTAGCATTTGGTGTAGAGGTATGATCGATATATTTAAAAATTTGTTCTGCAAATGAAGTATTTGCCGTTAAGTGATTAATCTCAGAAATCACTAAGTGTGCATTGGATGCAATAGCAAAAGCGATGGCTGATTCAAGTTCTGGCCAAGGATGTCGACTGCGGCGATTATCGCCCAACTCAATAAAAGTCTTGGTTAATTGGCCATTTTTTTGTTGAATGAGTTTTTTTACAGTGGATTCTTGTGTGGCAATAAACTCATTTACATCAGCCAAAGGACTGCCTTTTTTCTTAGTAGGCGCAAGGATATAAGCGACAAAATTTTCAGTTTTTTCCACAAAAATGCCTTATTATTAGGGGTAAAAAGAGAGTGTTTTAGACCTAGTATAGAAACATCTTTGCTGATCTGCCACTCTACTCTTCGTCTTTTAGTCTTATACTGTGTTAGCGGCGTTTCCTCGTAACAGTCGTGTATTATTTATACACTCCTATTACTCTGAAACTTGCTGCCTTGTCTAAGACTAAAAGACTCGAGTAGGATTTGTCTTTTTGCTTTATACTGTGTTGGCTGCAGCCCTTCATCATCCTCATGTACTACTCGTATTTAATCCTCACTTGCTTCGAAGTGAGCCAGTTTTAAGGATTTGTGTAGGGGCCGGCCATTGTGCCGGCCCGTTAAACTTTTAATGAACTGAGGGCGAGCACATAGACTCGCCCCTACCATAATATTTTCTTGTGTTCAGCAAAGGCAGGTGAGGGTTAAATAGAAAATAAATAGATTTAATGCGAACCTAACATTACCGCAAAGCCTGCAAAATAGCTTTTTTGATATTTTTAATGGTTTTTTCATGAGTGAGAGGCATTCTATCTTCTTTTTTACTGACGTAAAAAAAGTCGATAACCTTATCGCCCAGCGTGTTAATTTTGGCGCTGTGAATAGACAGTCCATGCATGACCAGCACTTTACCAATGCGTGCTAAAAGGCCAGGGAAATCAGGGGCGTGTATCTCAATCGTTGAGTAATGATTATTCGCTTGCGTATAAATCTCAACTTTCGCTTGCGTTTGATAATATCGATACCATCTGGGTACATGCCGTGAATAATAGGGAAGAGAAAGTGATTCTGGTGTATTCTCAGAAATAGGATCAAGTAAAGTACTGAGTGTTGTTTTTATTTCTAATAAACGATGTGGGCCTGTGATAGGTTGTCCTGAAGATTCTAATACAACCATAGAATTCAAGCAAAAACCATGCTGAGTGGTTGTTACTTTTGCTTCTACGATGGTGAGTAATAATTTCTCGAGTGTTTGACAAATATAAGCAAAAAGACCAAGGCAGTCTTTTGAATAAACAAAAATATCCGTGCCGGCTTTGTTCCAATGCGGCTGTGTCGCAATCACCGTATTTTCAATACCATGAGATAAAATAAAAGCCGTTTGCCATACCAGGCTATTGAGATCTGTATTCTCAAAATAATCTGTATTGATTATGTTCCATAATGAATTTATTTTTTCTATGGATAAAGAAGGATTTTTGAGTAATTGTGCGCAGGCTTGTTCTTTTTTGTAAGCAATAGGATCGCTATCGCTTAAAAATGTTTTTTTATCAAAATATTGATAAGTTTGGTGGAATAATTCACTTAATAAAGCTTTTCGCCAATGGTTCCATAGTTTAGGATTTGTGCCCTGGATGTCCGCAATGGTCAATAAGTAGAGATAGCACAATTTTTCCTGTGACTGAACAATTTTGCTAAACTCAAGGATGACGATGGGATCATTAATGTCTTTTCGTTGCGCAAAATGAGAGAGTTTTAAGTGATGAAAGACTAACCAGCAGATATAATCTGTTTGCTTTTCGGTTAATCCATAAATTTGACAGAATTCAAGTGCTAATTCTTTGCCAATCTCACTGTGATCACCACCTTTGCCTTTGCCAATATCATGAAAAAGCCCAGCAAGGTATAAAATAATGGGATCACTCGCAAGTGAAAGGCTTAAAGCGAGGAAAGGTAAATCTGATTCTTTATTTTGATAGAAGTCTTGTATATATTGTAATACGCGCAAAGTATGCGCATCAACAGTATAAATATGATTCAGATCATATTGCATCTGACCAATCAGCTCTGCAAAACAAGTAATGAGCTTGCTTAAAACACCTAATTGATGCATTAAAGTAAGTGTGTGAGCAACTTTTTGAGGGAATTGAAAAATAGATAGAAAAGCGCTTTTGGTATCAATGCTTTTTAAAAAATCAGGCAAATATTGACTGTTAAAATAGTCGTAAATAAATCGACGACTGTTTGAGGTAAATCCAATTAGGTTTTCATGCTTTGCAAAAAAATAAAATAGTTCGATGAACAAATGAGGTTCTGTGTAATAATCTGTTTCTTGTATAATTTCAAGATTGTGCCCAACTTGTTTGCAATGTGATGAAAGCGAAACTTGTTGGTACGCTGCATTTTTATTAATCTGCTCGCTAAAATGCTGCGCAAAGATATCTGTGATTTCACGGATTTGTGAAGCAAGCAGGAAGTATTTTTGCATCCAATTTGAGACAGATTGATTTAAATTTTGGCCATCAATATGAAGTGCTTTTGCAATTTCGCTTTGATATTCTAAATATAATCGATCGGTTGCTTTATGACTCACAAGGTGAAGTGCATAGCGCATTTGCCAAAAGCTTTGTTTGCTACTTTCAATAATATGTATTTCGTATTTTGAGAGCGCGTTTTCTGAGAGTAGACCTTGGAGCGCATTTGTACCAAATTTTCGTTTGGCAATCCAATAAATAAAATCAATATCTCGTAATCCACCTGGGCTTTCTTTAAGATTTGGCTCTTGGTTATACTCTGTATTTTGATAATGTTGATAGCGATGCAGACGTTCTTTTAATTTTGCTTGAAAGTATTCTGAAAATGGCCATATACTTGTTTGCTCAGGAGAAATTATTTTTTCTATATCATTTAAAAAATCGGCATTGCCGATGAGATACCGACAGCTAAGTAAGGTCGTGAATATGACATGATCGGTGCTTGCAAGCTCTGCGCAAGCCTTGAGGGTGCGTACGCTGCTGCCTAAGTGGATATTACAATCCCACAAAAAAGAAATATATTTTTCAATACGCTCATTTAAATGAATATTTTCGGTATCAGTGGTAATAATCAGGGTGTCGACATCTGAAAAAGGATGTAGTGCTTGATTGCCATAACCGCCGACGGCAAAAAGTGTAACATCAGGATAATGATCCATTTCAAACCATAGCCACGCGACTTTAAGTACCTCATCTGTGAGATTTGCTCGTTGTCTTACAAGCATATCAATAGATTCTTTGTGCCAAAATGCTTGATGGATTTTAGCAGATTCGCTTTTGATGACTTGATGAATAAATTTTAAAAAGTCATTTCTGTTTTTGTATTCTGATACACAAAAATCTGCATTAAATATTGTGAGGGGAGTATGAGCATCCTTGCCAATTTCTGTCATGGTAGGTCGTTTTCTTCTTTTCTTTTGGTTAGGATTTCTGCGCCTGTTGGTGTGACCAGAATAGTGTGCTCCCATTGAGCTGATAAGCTTCTGTCTTTGGTAATGACTGTCCAATTATCCGACAATAATTTTGTGTGGCGTTTACCCGCATTAATCATCGGCTCTATGGTAAAAGTCATGCCAGCTTCTAAAATCATGCCGGTATTGGGTTTTCCGTAGTGTAATACTTGTGGTTCTTCATGAAAGACACTACCAATGCCATGTCCACAGTATTCGCGTACGACCGATAAGCGCAAACCTTCCGCATAGCTTTGAATGGCATAGCCAATATCACCTAAGCTGGTGCCTGGTTTTACAAGCTCAATGCCTTTAAGTAGGCATTCTCTTGCTATTTTAACTAAGCGACTGGCTTGTACTGATACTTCACCGACTTGAAACATTTTGCTGGTATCGCCATGGTAACCGTCTTTTATGACCGTGATATCGATATTAATAATGTCGCCATTTTTTAATTTTTTATCATTGGGGATACCGTGACAGATAACATGGTTCACGGATGTGCAAATAGATTTTGGGAATCCCCTATAATTCAAAGGGGCAGGCACCGCTTTTTGTTCATTGACAATATAGTTATGACAGATATCATTTAATTCATCAGTGCTGATACCTGCACGTACATAAGGTTCAATCATTTCAAGAACTTCTGCGGCTAATTTTCCCGCAACGCGCATTTTTTGAATTTCGTCTGGCGTTTTAATAAGGGCCATGCAATCTCCTGTTAGGAACTTCCTTTGTAGGGGGTGTTATTGAACTTATATTGCGTCATATGGTATAAACTGGCGCGCAGTTGTGCAAATTTTTATTTAGTTATTCATTCCACACACTTGCCGACACGTTATCCTGGGTGCCCAAGAGGTTCTTTTGAATTTTAAGGGTTGGATAATGGGGCAGGTGGAGGCTCAACCCTACTAGGAGTTTATTATGCAAAATCTCAATATGAAGCAGTTAATTGAAGCCGGTGTTCATTTTGGTCACCAAAAACGCTTTTGGAACCCTAAAATGCGCCCATTCATCTATGGCGTGCGCAATCGCATTCATATTATCAACCTTGATAAAACACTACCTCTATACAAAACAGCATTAGATTTCATTTCTCGCACAGCAGCAAGAGGTGGCAAGGTGTTATTTGTGGGTACCAAAGGCAATGCAAGCGAAATCGTAAAGATGCACGCTGAGCGTTGTGGCATGCCTTATGTTAACTACCGTTGGTTAGGTGGTATGTTGACCAACTACAAAACCGTTAAGCAATCTATCAAGCGCTTAAAAGAATTAGAAGCTATGCGTGATGATGGTACTTTAGATAAGTTAGTTAAAAAAGAAGCACTCATGAAGCTTCGTGAATTGGAAAAATTAGAAAGAGGCTTAGGCGGAATTAAAAACATGGGAAGTTTGCCAGATGCCTTATTTGTGTTAGATGTTGGTAATGAAAAGATTGCTGTAAAAGAAGCCAATAATCTTGGTATTCCTGTGGTCGGTATTGTCGATACCAATAATGATCCAGATGGCATTGATTATGTTGTTCCTGGTAATGACGATGCTTTGAGAGCGATTGAACTTTACGCTACAACACTTGCTGACACTATTTTGCATGCTAAGCAAAATTCTAACAAATACAGCGCAGATGATGAATTTGTAGAATTAGCAGGCGATGACGCTCAATAATACTCAATTCATTGATGGGTTTCCGATGGGGGCAGTGCCCCCCTTTTTTTGTAAATGATGAGGTTAAAACAGCATGGCAGATAAAATTTCCGCTCAAATGGTAAAAGATTTACGTGATCAAACTGGTGCAGGCATGATGGAATGCAAAAAAGCATTGCAAGAAGCTGAAGGGGATATGGCCAAAGCAGAATTAATCCTCGTAACACGTGGTTTGAAAAAAGCTCAGAAATCTGCTTCTCGTACAGCCGCTGAAGGCGTCATTTTAGTGCAATCAAACACTACTTTTTCTTCTATGTGTGAAATCAATTGCGAAACAGACTTCGTGGCACGAGATGAAAACTTTAATGGGTTCTGTAATCTTGTTATTTCAACCATTCTTGAACAGAAAATCAGCGACGTAGAAGCTTTAGCGCAATGTCAAATTGCTGGCGAATCTATCGAAGAAAAGAGACAGAATTTAGTCGCTAAAATTGGTGAAAATGTACAAATCCGTAGAATTAATAACATCGTTATTAATCCTGGCTTTGTTGTGGGTGGTTATATTCATCGTGGCAGAATTGGTGTTCAGGCCGTCCTAAAAGGTGGTGATGAAGCTTTAGCCAAAGATTTAGCAATGCACATTGCTGCAATGAATCCACAATACATTGATTCAAGTGAAATGCCAGAAGAGCGCGTTGCTGAACAGAAAGCCTATTTGTTGGAACAAGAACAATCTTCAGGCAAGCCTGCCAATGTGATTGAAAAAATTGTGGAAGGCAAATTGGCTAAAGTATTAAATGAATTCTGTTTAATGGGGCAACCCTTCTTTAAAGACCCCGATCTCACCATCGCTGCATTATTAAAGAAAAATGGTGCGGAAATGGTTGAATTTATTCGCTATGAAGTTGGCGAAGGCATTGAAGTGAAGAAAGCTAATTTCGCTGATGAAGTAATGGCTCAAGCACGAGGAAACAACGCATGACACAACTTGCTTATAAACGGATACTCCTAAAACTCAGTGGTGAAGCATTTCAAGGCAATTCTCCTTTTGGTATTGATCCGAATGTTCTCGATAAAATTGCTTTAGAGGTTGGTGAACTGATTGAGCTAGGTGTGGAAGTCGGCATGGTTGTTGGCGGTGGTAACTTATACCGAGGCAAAGAACTCTGTGAGGCAGGTATTGGACGTATTTCTGCCGATCATATGGGGATGCTTGCTACGGTTATGAACGCTATTGCATTACGAGACGCATTTGAGCGCAATGGTTTTTCTACGCGCATTATGTCGGCCATACCCATGAGTGGTGTGGTCGATCATTATGATCGACGTAAGGCAATCCATCATCTCAAGCAAAAAAGAGTGGTTATTTTTTCTGCAGGGACAGGGAATCCTTTAGTAACAACAGATTCTGCCGCAAGCTTACGCGCCATTGAGACAGAAGCAGATTTGTTGCTAAAAGCAACAAATGTGGATGGAGTTTATTCTGCCGATCCTGCCAAAGATCCAAATGCCACACTCTATAAAGAATTGACATATCAAACGGCATTAGAAAAAGAATTAGGGGTTATGGATTTAACCGCCTTTTGTCAATGCCGAGATCAAAATATGAAGATTCGTGTATTTAATATGAATACGGAAGGCGCTTTGTTAAGGATTGTAAAAGGTCAGTCTGAAGGAACTTTGATCCAAAGAGGTAGCGAATGATTAACGACATTCAGAAAGATGCAAAGACAAGAATGACAAAAAGTATAGAAGGATTTGAACACGATCTTTCTAAAATTCGTGCTGGTAGAGCGCATCCCAGTCTTTTAGACAACATCATGGTTCCCTACTATGGTAATGACACACCTTTGAGCCAAGTCGCAGGTGTTCATGTTGAGGGTGCACTGATGTTAATGGTAAAGCCTTGGGAAAAAAACATGTTGCAAGCGATAGAGAAGGCCATTCGCATCTCTGATCTTGGTTTAAACCCAGCAACCAGTGGGGATGTCATTCGTGTGCCTTTACCTCCTTTAAGTGAAGAGCGTCGCAAAGAACTCATCAAGAAAGTGAAAGCAGAAGGTGAGCAAGCCAAAGTTGCAATTCGAAATATCCGTCGTGACAGCAATAATCACATTAAAGAAAGCTTAAAGAAAAAGCTGATCAGTGAAGATGAGCAAAAACGTGCTGAAGATGCGATGCAAAAGTTAACGGATAGTTACATTGAAAAAATTGATCAAATCTTAACAAGAAAAGAGAAAGATTTAATAGACATGTAACCTGATCTTTAGACATTTGAATTTTGTGCCTTCTTATGTAGGGCCTTTGTTAGCTCTACATAAGATTGTTCTTACAAAACCCGGAATCAAGTGCTTTGGCTATAGTCACAGCACATGAGCGTTCGGGTAGGCGTCAAGCCTCGAGTAACCTTCATTCCCATAAAAGTACATGAGGATTGCGAGATGGCGAAGACAACACCCCTGAACACTCAGGTGCGAAGACTATATCATGCAACATAGGCCTTAAACCTTTTTGGATACTGAGTGAGCATACAAAAATACCGTTCCCATCATGGGGAAAAAGCCAATCAACAGAGAGCCCCAAATCACGTTGCTATCATTATGGATGGTAATGGAAGATGGGCAACCCAAAGAAATTTGAGCCGTACCAAGGGACATCGCAAAGGTGTTGAAAGTGCTTGGGAGGCTGTTAGCTATTGTTTAGAAAATAAAATACCTGTTTTAACACTCTTTGCTTTTGGACAAGAAAATTGGAAGCGACCTTCTCAGGAAGTTCGAAATTTATTCCGTATTTTTTATTTATTGTTAAAAAGAGACATGGGTAGATTACTAGAGCACAATGTTAAATTGCGCATTATTGGCGATAGAACACCCTTTGCTCCTTATTTAAGAAACACAATTCAAGAGAGTGAGGCGCTGACTCAAAATAATACCGCCTTGACACTCAATATAGCGATTAACTATAGCGGTAAATGGGATATCTTACAGGCGATGCAGAAGCTTGTAGAAAAACATCAAGGACTACATGCTTTAGATGTATTAGAGAAGCAATTTGAGGCGTATTTGAGCTTTCAAGGGCAACCTGAGCCTGATTTATTTATTCGCACCAGTGGGGTCCAACGCTTGAGTAATTTTATGTTATGGGATTTAGCCTATTCGGAAATATTTTTCACAAAAGCATTATGGCCAGATTTTGATAAGAATGAATTTGATAATGCGGTTTCTTTTTTTAATCAGTGTGAAAGACGATTTGGTTTAATTTCTGAGCAGGTAAGCGTATGCTCAAATATCGAATCTTAACCGCATGCCTTTTAATTCCCTTTGTTTTAATGGGAATCTTTTTTTTATCGTCAGAGCATTTCACACTGATGGCGGCCTTCATTTTCTTGGGCGCAAGTTATGAGTGGGGGCAGCTTTGTTTTAAAAATAATTATATAACCATAGCATTTTGTTCGGTTTTTGCTTTGTTGATGTTTGGGTATCATTATTTTTCACATTTGCTCTCTGCCGATATTGTGTTGCTGGGTTCCGCCTTTTGGATAGTGCCCCTTCTTTCTGTTATAACTTTCCAATCTGAGAAGACAACACTCTTTCAATCGAAGACACTTCGAGTTCTGAGTGGGCTGCTCTTTTTGCTACTTGCCTGGATTGGTTTAAGTGAAATACATGCGCAGCCCTTGGGTGGTTTTTTAATCATTAGCTTATTTTTACTGATTTGGTCAGCAGATACCTTTGCTTATTTTGTTGGGAGAGCATGGGGTAAGACAAAATTATCCCCCATCAGTCCTGGTAAATCTTTACAGGGCGCCGTCGGTGGTATTGCGGGATCTTTGGTTGTGGGCGGATTGATCTATGTTGCTTGGCATATGTTTGCACTATCTTCTTTACCCACGGTTTTAAATCACTTTCCATTGTGGCTACTTTTTGTGTCCCTTATTAGCGTACTTTCAATAGCCGGTGATTTATTTGAAAGCTTGTTAAAGCGTATTAGCGGCGTTAAAGACAGTGGCAAACTACTGCCTGGGCATGGTGGTTTGTTAGATCGCATTGATAGTTTATTACCAACCTTGCCATTGTATGCCATTTTTATTGCATATTGGGGACCCGTGTTAGCATGAAAAAACAAGGCATTTGTATACTCGGTGCTACGGGTTCTATTGGTCAAAATACGCTTGATGTGATTGCTCATAATCAAGATCTGTTTGATGTAATTGCTTTATGTGCGCATCGATCTTTTGAAACACTCTTTGAGCAATGCCAAAAATTTGAACCCGCCTTTGCTGTCTTAAGCGATCAAGAAGCTGCGCAAAAGTTACAAAATCTTATTTCGGGAACAAGCCTAAAAACACAAGTATTGGCTGGTGAAGAAGCATTGTGCGAGGTTGTTAGCTTAGCTTCTGTTGACAAAGTAATGAGCGCAATTGTCGGTGCTAAAGGTTTGCTGCCAACCTTAAAAGCAATTGAAGCTGGGAAAGTGGTATTAATAGCCAATAAAGAACCCTTGGTAATGGCTGGCGCTTTAATGATGCAAGCCGCCCAGGCACATGGTGCTACTATCCTTCCAGTTGATAGTGAACACAATGCTATTTTTCAATGCTTACCCGATCATTACAGAACAGGTCAAACTTTACCTAAAACAGTGAGGAAAGTAACTTTAACAGCATCTGGAGGGCCATTTTTACATTATCCTCAAGAAGCATTTGCCGACATAACACCCAGTATGGCTTGCAAGCATCCAAATTGGAAAATGGGTCAGAAAATTACAGTAGATTGTGCTACTTTAATGAATAAGGGTTTGGAAGTCATTGAGGCTAGTCATTTATTTTCAATAAAACACGACTGTATTGATGTGGTGGTGCATCCTGAAAGCCTTATTCATGCTTTGGTTAGTTATTGTGACGGCTCTTTGTTAGCTCAAATGGGCGCGCATGATATGCGTATTGCCATTTCTCATAGCATGGCTTGGCCGCATCGGATAGCCTCTCAAGCAGCATTTTTAGACTTAGTAGAAGTCGCTAAACTCAACTTTTTAGCGCCTGATACAAGTAAATTTCCTTGTTTACGTTTAGCCTATGATGCGATGAGTGCGGGTAAGGCTGCTCCGGCTGTTTTAAATGCGAGCAATGAAGTTGTCGTACATGCATTTTTGCAAGGGCAGGTGCGTTTTAATGCAATACCTGTAATCATCGAAAAAGTAATGAATAAATTATACGATTTATCAGCTGATACGATAGAACAAGTCTTGCAGGTAGACAGCATTGCAAGAAATGAAACACTGAAAGAAATTCGAAAGTTTTAAGACTTGTACACTATAAAGTAAGTTTTTAATATTCGCGAGGCGAATAAGATCCCACTTTGCAAAGGGGGATGGTGCGTAGCACCAGGGGGATTTATGCCACAATTGAAGTCAAAACAGCTAAATCCCTCTTGCGCTGCGCGCTTTCTCCCTTTACAAAAGTGAGAAAACTGATTCGCTGCGCTCATCGGGAACTCTATTAAAAACGAACGTTACGTTGCACTAGAAATTGTTTCAAATAGCTAAATGGAAAGGTTAAATACATGTCTACAATTTTGATTGCAATATTAGCGTTTATTATCGCAATCGGTGTTTTAGTGACTTTTCATGAATTTGGGCACTTTTGGGTTGCTCGAAAATTAGGGGTTAAAGTCTTAAAATTTTCTGTTGGTTTTGGTCGACGATTATTCAGTTGGAAGGATAAGGCGGGGACGGAGTATGTCGTCGCGATGTTACCATTAGGTGGTTACGTCAAAATGCTTGATGAGAGGGAAGGAAATGTTGCGGAAGCTGATCTGCCGCATGCCTTCAACCGTAAACCTGTTTGGGTGCGTTTTAGCATTGTTGCTGCAGGCCCTATCTTTAATTTTATCTTTGCAATTTTTGCTTTTTGGCTGATGTTCATGATTGGTTTAACAGGAACAATTCCTGTTGTGGGAGAGGTTCAACCACAGTCCATCGCAGCGCAGTCTGGTTTGCAAGTTGGTGATCAGATTTTAGCAGTTGATTCTATTGAAACCCGTACATGGGCAAGCGTTTTCAAACAAATTATGTCTCGCTTAGGCGATACAGATTATTTACATTTTGATGTTAAAACAGCTTCAGGTGATACTAAAGCAGTAAGCCTTAATTTACAGAACTGGGTTATCAGTCGAGAAAAGCCTGACTTATTGGATTCCTTGGGTATTGACGCTTACCATACGCCCATACCGCCTGTTATTTATTCCGTCATGCCTGATGAGCCTGCCGAGAAGGCAGGCTTTTTGCCAGGCGATGAAATTATTTCTGTTAATGGCCACCCTATCTCAAATTGGCGTGAATTTACAGAAGTCATTGAAAAAAGTCCTCAACAATCTATTACTTTAGTTATTAAGCGTCAGGACAGCCATAAAACCATCGTATTTGCTCCTCGTGTAAATATTGGTGCAAATGGCAAACAGATTGGCTTTGCCGGACTTAAAGTAAAAGTTCCAGAATTATCTGATGAATATAAATGGGTAGAGCGCTTTGACCCATGGCATGCCATGATTGCGTCTTTTCAAAAGACGGGGCAGTTTATTTCGGTTACTTTGAAGCTCATTGGCAAAATGATTGTGGGCGATGTAAGTTTATATAATTTAAGTGGGCCAATCACCTTGGCTCAAGGCGCAGGTATTTCGGTACTCATTGGATTCCAACAATATTTAAATTATTTAGCCTTAATCAGCATTAGCTTAGGTGTTCTTAATTTGCTTCCCATTCCCATCCTAGATGGCGGACATTTGCTTTATTATGTGATTGAGATATTTACAGGCAAACCTGTATCAGAAAAAGTACAAATATTGGGTTATAAATTAGGCATGCTGCTGCTTATCTTTTTGATTACAGTTGCATTTTACAATGATCTATTGAGAATGTTTACTTAGACGGAGAGAGCTTCTCTCTTTTCATATTTAACCCTCACCTGGCTTTCAGCCATCCTCATCTCCGGCATCATACTTTAAAGAGCTGTAGGGGCCGACCGCTGTGTCGGCCCGGATACAGAGAGGGCGGGCACAACGGCCCGCCCCTACAAAATACCCAGTCTAGATTCATTGTATAGATTAGGGATTCGGTCTTAGGTTATTAACCAAGCAAGCTTTGATTATCTTTGAGTTGACGCCTATGAGCCTTCGCTGGCATGACATATTATCTGAATTTTTTAGTATAAAAATTTCTCTTGGGTCGGCCAGTGTATATACAGCATTTTGGCAAATAATAAGTTTGATTTATCGCAAAACTCATACTTTAGTCCAATTACGACAGGTTTTCTTTATTGATAGCATAATTTATCAATCTAGTATTTATATCTCCATATTTTTTTATCTGTATTTTAGGGGATAGGGTAATGAAGAATAGTAGTAAATTAAATCAATCGCCACATCCATCCGTTGCGCAAGAAAACTCAATAGATAACAATGAGATGCAAGTTCAAGCACTGAATGCGAGCATGGCCTCCTTTTTAAAACTAGATATGCTATCTCATAACTTTGAAGCTGGAGTGAATGATTTTTTGAATAAGGTAGAAGATATAATAAAAGATACGGAAGAAGATCTTCGGAATAAAAGTGAGAAAGAGGAAAAAGAAGAAAAAGCTGATATTGTTGAAAATAGTGAGATTCCTGTAGAAAATGCTACAGTAGCTCAGACAGAAATGAGTGTTGTAAATGAGGGAACAGTACAACCTTTGCCTGATAGTAGTTATATCGGTAGTTGGGCACAAGTCAACTCTACTCCAAGACAATTGGATTTGTCTAATGTCCGTATTAATCTTCCTGAAGAATACAATAATTTTGATGAATTTAATGCTGCAAGAAATGAAAGCAATATAGCACTCTTACCAATTAACCCTCCAACGGCTAGGAATGATAGTTATAATTTTTCTGGAGCAGCGCTGCCGATTAATTTAACGTTAATGTTAGATATTTCTGGTTCAATGCGGCTAAAAGGGCTAGCAGAATTTTCTAAAATGCTCACTTTGCAACAAACACTTGTTGGCGAAACAGGATTGATTTACACCTTAAGTCAGCTCTCGCCTGAAGTAAATATTTGGGTTGTGCCTACTCCAAGCAATACCGATTTTTATACGGCAGATGATAGTCACCCTGTAAATGACCCACAACTCTTTGGTGCACAATATTTTGGTAACGATCCTCATGCAGCAATGGCCTACATTCTTTCTCTTTTTCCTGCCTATGATGAGTTTTATGATGCAGCAATGCAGTATGGTTTGGATACATTAGGCGCAGCAAATCCGATGTTTGTTCAGGGCGAACAAAATATGCTGTATTTCATTGCCGATGGTATTCCTGTGTATGGGCCTATCGGAAGTGGTGCGCATGGCGCAGATCCTAATATAATTAATGTTTGGCAAACAGCGTTAGAAGAATATGATGTGGATGCCGTTGTGATTGGGATTGGTGGAGAAGATGGTATGGCAAATGCACTAGGTCCCATTACCAATGGTGAAGATCCGTCTAGTGTTTTAGAGCCTGATGCTGCTCTTTCAGATTTTAAAGATATTGTTCTTTCTGGTACGCAACAAATTAGTGGTAATTTACTAAACAATGATGATGCAAATGAAGATACGGGACCCAGCAATCCTTTGGTTGTTACAAGTTTTCAACAGAATGGAAATGTTGGCATGGTAGGCATACCATTCATAACGGCACTAGGTGCTACATTAATTGTTAATGCAGATGGTAGTTTTACCTATGAAGCACCACTTTCTCAATTACAAAATATTGGTGCTGTGACTGAAAGTTTTGATTACACTATTAGTAACGGTTATGGGAGTGATACGGCTAATTTTGAAGTAGAAATTGATGGCATTGATACGCCTAATGTAGAGTTTGCATATGCGGTTGATGATGTCGTTGTTTTGTTTGATGATGTTAATGAGATGCAAACCTTTACTGGTAATGTATTGGATAATGACTATCTCTTAGGCTCAGAAAGTATCATAGCGGCTACAGCGCATGCATTTATATCAGGTTCAGGGAGTATTGATGGGTATTTCTGGCCATTCGAAAATAGTGTTGTATATGACAATGGTCAAACAAGATTTACTCTCAATAATGATGGTAGCTATATTTTAGAAGAGTTAGAAGCCGATGGTTTAAGTCAAATGGTAGCGACAATGGAGAGTATCAATTCTAGTTTTAAAATCGCTTATGCACTTTCTGGAGATAATGGCGCCGATATTGGTTTTCTAGAATTTGCGCTAGCCTCTGAAGCGCCTCAACCTATTGTTAATCTAGAAAATAATGCGCGCTTACAATATGTTGATATTGTGAATGATGATGCTTTATTTGATAATGATGAATCTATATCTTCAATCAGTGAAGATGTGATGCGCTCATCTTTAGATGAGGCTGAATTTTCAAGTCCACATCCAGAAAATGTGCCTTTGGATATGGAGGCGCCATTGTCTGCATTTGGATAATAATTGATTGCTATAAAATTTTGATTCGTCCTGCTCATTGATAAGAGAAAGCCACCTATCATTGCATCAGTTTATGCCGATTCTCTTCATTCAGATGACACGATTCAAAACAAGCCTTTCTTAATTAGTTAGCTACTTCTTTCTGTTTCACCGCTTAAGATTCGTTTCTGTAGCTTTTATTTATTGCGACCTGTGTTAGTATGGCCACTCTTAGTGCAAAAGCAAAATAGTTTGTTTGCTAGCAAATCAAAAAATAAAATTTCAATCGACGCATTATTATAATTCAAACAAGCGGTGAAGAATAAGAAGTATGAATAAGTATTGGTATGTTTTATTGGCAGGGCTTTTAACTCAATCGGTGCATCAAGCCTACGCCTTTGAATCCTTTGTCGTAGAAGATATCAAGATACAAGGCCTACAGCGCATTGCTGAAGGCACAGTCATCAATTATCTCCCAGTAAATATTGGGGATGTGATGACTGAAGGGCGTAGTGGTGAAATTTTGAAAGCCCTTTTTAATACTGGCTTTTTCCAAGATATTCAGTTGGGACGTGAAGGCAATGCTTTAGTCATAGAGCTATTGGAAAGGCCTACGATAGGTAAGATTACAATCACAGGTAACAAAGATATAACCAGTGATAACCTAAAAGCTACTTTAAAAGAAACCGGATTGGCTGAAGGTCATGTTTTTGATCGCTCTACACTGGAAATGGTGAGAAACGAGCTGGAACGGATGTATTTTGGTCATGGTAAATATTCCGTCAAAATTGATTCAGTGGTTACAGAACAAGATAAAAATCGCGTCAATATTGAGATTACGATCTTCGAAGGGCAAGCTGCACGCATCAAAGCCATACACATCATTGGCAATAGAGATTTTAAGACGGAAGAATTATTAAAAGAATTTGCTTTAGCTCAATCGCATTGCTTTAGCTGGGTATCGCGTAGTGATCAATACGATAAAGAAAAATTGAGTGCTGATTTAGAAAAGCTTAGAACCTTTTATTTGGATAGAGGGTATTTGAATTTTCAAATCACCTCGACCCAGGTAACCATAACGCCAGATAAATTAGATATTTATGTTACGGTGAATATTCAAGAAGGCCAACCATTTACTGTTGGAAAAATATCTTTAGCAGGTACCACAGTGTTACCTGAATCTGAACTCATGCAGTATATAACCTTAAAGCAAGGTGAAATATTTTCTCGAACTAAAGTTGCAAAGATTGTTGAAGCGTTGAACGATCGCTTAGGACAGGAAGGCTATTCAAATGCAAATGTAAATCCTGTGCCTGATGTGCATGATGCTGAACATGTTGCAGATATTACCTTTTATGTAGAACCCGGCAATCGTATGCAGGTTAGACGTATCTTATTTGAAGGTAACACTAAGACAAAAGATGAAGTATTGCGTCGTGAATTAATTCAAATGGAATCTGCGATTGTTAATACGAGTTTAATTGAAGATTCACGAACGCGATTGAATAGAACAGGTTATTTTAAAGAAGTAAAAGTAGATCTAAAGCCTGTGCCGGGTGTGAGCGATGAAGTTGACGTTATCTATACGGTACAAGAAGCATCTGCCGGTCAATTAGGGGGCGGAATTGGTTATTCTGATTCAGACGGTATTGTCTTTAATGCGAATATTTCAAACCGAAATTTCTTAGGTACAGGAAATAGCACTGATTTTAGTTTTAACCAAAGTAAAGCTTACACAACCTATAACTTATCTTACAATAATCCATACTATACCATTGATGGTGTGAGCCGTGGCTTTTCTGTCTACTATAGTGAAACAGATTTAAGCCGTTCCACCAGTATTTCTGATTATACGACGGATGCTTTAGGTGGCAATGTTAATTACAGTTATCCTATTTCTCCTGTCGATCGTATTAGTTTTGGTCTTGGTTATCAGTCCACAAAATTAGCAGTAGGTAATGCCTATAATGCGCCCAAAGAAATTGAAAACTTCCTAACCAAGAATGGTAACAATAGTAATGAAGTGACGGCAGCCTTAGGTTGGTCGCATAATACCTTCGATAGATACCTATTCCCTGAAAATGGTTTGCGTCAAGGTGCAAGCCTTTCAGTCGCTGTTCCTGGATCCACGTTGCAATATTATCGCATGACTTACGATGTGCAGTGGTATAAATCACTTTTTAAAGGATTTATCTTTACCGCATCTGGATTACTTGGGTATGGAGATGGGTATGGCAAAACATCTGCATTACCGTTTTATCGTCATTTTTATGCGGGCGGCAATAGTAGTGTTAGAGGATTTGAAGATAATAGCTTAGGGCCTAAAGACAGCCATGATAATCCGTTTGGTGGTAATTTCTTAGTAACGGGCAGCACTGGTCTTGTTATTCCTAATGAGTGGATTGGTAACATTCCATCCGTACGTGCTCAGCTCTTTCTAGATGCGGGTCAGGCATATGACTCTGTTAATCGATATTATGATGATAACAAGAGTTTATCTCGTAACCCAAAAGGGTTAAGATATTCGGCTGGTGTTTCTGTGACGTGGGTATCGCCTTTGGCACCTTTGGTATTTAGCTATGGTATACCGCTTCGTCCTACGAAGGATAAAAGCATTGAGTTTGATAGAAATGCTGATAAAGTGAAGAAGTTCTCGTTTACATTTGGTACCGTATTTTAAAATTTAAAGTGTTTCCAGTTAGGGGGCTTGCGTGAATAATTTAGTTAAGTATCTTTCTGTTGCGTCTTTGTTTGTTGCAATGAGTTTGCCAACACAAGTATCTGCTGAGGGCGTAAAAATCGGTGTTGTAGATATGCGTAAAATTGTTGCTAGCTCACCAGAAGCGAAAGCGGCAATGGAAAAATTGCAGCAAGAATTTAAGCCCAAAGAAGAAAAGATTGTTAAGACAGAAAAGGAAATGAAAGAGAAATCAGAAAAACTCCAGCGTAATGCCGCTGTTATGAGTGATTCTGAAAAATCTAAATTAGAAAGAGAATTGGTTTCAAATCAACGTGAACTGCAAAGAATGCAAGAAGAATTCCGTGAAGATTCTACTGCGCGTTACCAAGAAGAAATGCAAAAGTTAATAGAAAAAGTTAATAAAGTTGTGAACGATATCGCAGAAAAAGAAAAATACGATATTATTTTACATCAAGATACAAAACTCTATGCTTCTGCACAGGTTGACATTACCAATAAAGTTGTCAAAGCATTAAGTAATTAATTTAAAATTAGTTGAGCTACTATAAAATGAATTTAGAAACCATTAGCAGCCCTCAATATGCCTCGCAATCTAAGCCTTTGTCTTTGAAAGTGATTGCGCAAGCAATTGGTGCAAAGCTCGTTGGAGAGGGTGACGTTATTATAGAAAATGTGGGCACAATTCAAAGTGCCCACAAAGCTCAAATTACTTTTTTAAATAATAGTGATCAGTATCATAAATATCGGCAACACTTAGCGGATACTCAAGCATCTGCCCTTATTACGACACAAGATATTTTTGAACAAGAGCGTGATTTGAATATTCCGCTTTTGATTCATGATGAACCAAGACAAGCCATTGTAAAAGTAGTACATTTGTTATTCCCCAAATTACATTTTTCTCCCTCAAAACATCCATCTGTGGTTGTTGGTGAAGGCGCTGAGATCCATCCTAAAACATTTATTGGGCCAAATGTCGTTATTGGTAAAAATGTTATTATCGAAGAAAATGTCATCATACAAGCAAATTGTATTATTGGTGACGATTCCATTATTGCTAAAAATAGCTTTTTACATCCCAATGTGAACATATATAGCAATTGTCACCTTGGCCAACAGTGCGTTATTCATAGTGGTGTAGTGATTGGTAGTGATGGTTTTGGTTTTGTTCGAAACGGTGCGCATTGGGTTAAAGTACCTCAAATCGGTGGTGTCCGCATTGGTGATCGTGTTGAAATTGGCGCGAATACTACAATTGATAGAGGGGCCATTGATCATACCGTTATTGAAGATGATGTGATCTTAGATAATCTCATTCAAATTGGCCATAACGTTAAAATTGGTAAAGGAACGGCAATCGCTGCGTGTACAGGTATTGCAGGCAGTTCTGTGATTGGGCAAAACTGCTTAATTGGTGGTGCTTCAAATATCAATGGCCATATTAATATTACAAATCAAGTTAGCATTGTTGGATGTTCAAATGTTGGTAAGTCAATTACTGAATCAGGTGCTTATGCATCTGCATTGACGGTTACAGATATGCGAACATGGAAAAAGAATCTCGTAAGATTTCATCAATTGGATAAAATTGCAAATCGTTTGGCTCAAGTCGAGTCACAATTGCAATCTGAAAAGGGGGCCTAAGCTGTGGTGTTAGAAGGTGAGAACAACACTATCTATATACAAGACATTGTAAATTATTTGCCACATCGGTATCCGTTTTTATTAGTGGATCGTGTCTTAGGCTATACTGATAATAAATTAACAGCCATTAAAAACGTTACGGTAAACGAGCCTTGTTTTACAGGCCATTTCCCAGATAATGCTGTAATGCCTGGTGTTCTGATTATTGAATCGCTCGCACAAGCCGGCGCTATATTGGCATATTTAATTACCAAAAGTAGTCCTAAAGATCACTTATGCTATTTAGCCTCAATGGATAATGTAAAGTTTAAGCAAATTGTATTGCCTGGTGATCAATTAGTATTAAATGTTGAGATTTTAAACACCAAAGGTAGTTTCTGGAAAGTGCATGGAGAAGCCAGCGTTAATGGTAATGTTGTGTGTTCCCTAGATATTTTAAGTGCCATGAGGAAAGTAAGTTCGTGATTTCTGATAAAGCTCATATCGATCCCTCTGCAAAATTGGGTAAAAATGTTCATATTGGTCCTTTTACCGTCATAGGGCCTGATGTAGAAATTGGTGATGATTGTTGGATTGGACCAAGTGCTGTCATTAATGGCCCAACCAAAATGGGCAAAAATAATAAAGTTTTTCAATTTGCATCTATTGGTGAAGAGCCACAAGATAAAAAATATCATGGTGAGCCAACCACTTTAGAAATTGGTGACAATAATATCTTCAGAGAATGCACAACCATATCACGTGGTACTGTGTCAGGTGGTGGTAAGACAAAAGTTGGAAACAATAACTTATTGATGGCCTATGTGCATATTGCCCATGATTGTATCGTTGGTAATAATATTGTTTTTTCAAATAATGCTTCTTTAGCAGGACATGTAACCGTCGATGATTTTGCAAATTTAGGTGGTTTTGTTGGCGTTCATCAATTCTGTCAAATTGGTTCTTATAGCTTCAGCGCAGGTGGAAGCATTATCGTCAAAGACGTGTTGCCCTTTATTACTGTATCAGGTCATCCAGCACAGAGTTATGGTTTAAATGCAGAAGGCTTAAAACGTAATGGTTTTTCTACTGATGAGATAACAACTTTAAAACGTGCTTATAAAGCTGTTTTTAGAGAAGGTTTATCTTTAGAAGAGGCTGTGCACCAAGTGGAAGGCATGTTATCAGAGTGTTCTAAACTAGGGTTAATGCTCGATATGATTAAAGGTTCAACGCGCGGTTTTACTCGTTGAACGACGATTGCTTAACGATGAATAAGCAAACGGTTATTGGTATTGTTGCTGGCGAAGCTTCAGGAGATATTCTGGGGCAAAGCATTATGCATTCACTTAAAATGCGTTGTCCTTCCGTGCGTTTCGTTGGTGTGGGGGGGCCTCACATGCAAAAAGAAGGCATGGAATCTATTGGTCAGATCGAAACACTTTCGGTGATGGGCTTGATAGAGCCTTTAAAGAAACTTCCTCAAATTCTTCGCCTAAAAAAAAATATTATTTCTCATTTCAAGAAAGACCCACCTGCATGTTTTATTGGCATTGATGCGCCTGATTTTAATTTACGTCTTGAAAAAATACTTAAGAATAAAAAAATCAAAACCATGCACTTGGTAAGCCCCACCATTTGGGCTTGGCGTGCTAATCGAATACATGATATTAAAAAAGCAGTTGATTTGATGCTATTGATTTTTCCCTTTGAGAAGGAAATTTACGATAGACATAGAGTGCCAGCTTGTTATATAGGACATCCAATAGCAGATAGTATTGAAATGACTTCGGATAAGTTCAAAGCAAGAGCAGCGCTTAAACTGGATCCAGATGCACAATGGCTTGCACTCATGCCTGGTAGTAGAGACGCAGAGCTGAGATATTTGGCAAATGATTTTTTTCTAACTGCAAAATGGTTAAAGCAGAAAGTACCAAATTTAAAATTTATAGTGCCTTGTGTAAATGAAGCCAGGTTCAATCAGGTTAAAGAGATCTTGCAGTCCTTCCCAGATTTACAAGATGTTCATTTAGTTCTAGAGCAGTCGATAACGGCAATGCAGGCCAGTGATGCCATCTTGCTTGCTTCTGGTACGGCTGCTTTGCAAGCAGCATTGATAAAACGCCCTTGTGTTGTTGCTTATAGAATGTCTGGGTTTACCTATCAAATTGCAAAACGATTAGTGAAAGCAAAATATATGGCTTTGCCGAATATTATTGCTGATAAAATCTTAATGCCAGAATTTTTGCAAGATGCTGTGCAGCCTGAAGCAATGGGCAAAGTATTATTAGAATATATAAAAGACCCAAGTGCGTGTGAAGAGCTTTTGACTGAGTTTCAAAGAATTCATAAAACCTTAAAATGCGATGCTGGAGATAAAGCAGCAGAAGCTATTTTAAAATTTATCTCTCAAAAATCTGAACAAAAGTAAGATATGACACTTTCCTTTTTCTATTTACACGACGAGACGCACACATCTTGTGTTGTAGGGGTGGGCATACTTATCGATGAGCATTGCGAATCAGGATCCCACTTTTTGAAGGGGGAGGCGCACTGACAAGTGCGCAAGGGGGATTTATGCTGAGGGCAAAGTTCAAAAAGCTAAATCCCTCTGCTCGTACAGCTATGCTGAACGAGCGTCTCCCTTTACAAAGTGAGAAAATGTTCGCCTTGCGAACGAGCATAAAAAGCAAAATAACAGGAAATAACAATGATAATAGCAGGTTGCGATGAAGTGGGCAGAGGGCCATTAGCAGGGCCTGTGATGGCGGCAGCCGTTATATTGCCAGCAAGTTATGATTTACCAGGTTTAACTGATTCTAAAAAGCTCAGCGAAAAGAAAAGAGAGCGGCTTTTTGATGCCATTAAAGAACAGGCTGTTGCGTGGACAGTGGCAGAAGCTTCTGTAGAAGAGATTGATGAAATTAATATTCTTCAAGCAAGCTTGTTGGCAATGAAGCGTGCCATTGAAACTTTAAGTATCACGCCTAATAAAGTATTAGTCGATGGTAATATGTGCCCGAAAATACAATTAGATTGTGAAGCCATTGTTGGTGGTGATCTCACAATACCCTCTATTAGCGCGGCATCGATTATTGCGAAGGTAACAAGAGATCGCCTCATGTTAGAATTAGATCAAAAGTATCCGAAGTATGGATTAAAAGCTAATAAAGGCTATCCAACTAAAATACACTGTGTGGCGATCCAAGAACATGGTCCCTGCATTATTCATAGAAAGTCATTTGCACCGATTCGAGATATGATTAAACAATATGAGCAATCATAAATTCATCCATTTAAGCGTTCATTCGGAATATTCTATATTCGATAGTATTGTGCGCCTTGATGATTTATGCGAAACAGCGGTTGATCAAGAGATCCCTGCTTTATGTGTTACCGATCTTTGTAATTTGTTTGCAACCGTTAAATTTTTTAAAAAGGCGATTTCAAAAGGTATTCAGCCCATTATTGGAGCAGAAATTTGGTTGGAGTCTCATTTAGAACATATTGCAAGCAGTAAAATTATTTTACTGTGTCAAAATAAAATAGGCTATCTGAATTTAACAAAGCTGATTACGGCTTGTTATAAAGAAGGTAAGCGTCTCAAGCTCCCGCTGGCTAAATATAAATGGATAAAGAATTTTAATGAAGGCTTGATTGCGATTGCCAAAGGATATGAGAGCGATATCGCGCAATTGGTTGCGCTAGATAAAATAGAAACTGCTGAGAAATGTATCCAGACATGGCAAGAATGGTTTGGAGATAGATTCTATTGCGGATTAACACGCTATAATCATAATCCTGCCCTTGAAAAAAAAATTATTTCAGTTTTGCAAAAATACACTTTAGCCATTGTGGCCTTAAATGATGTTGTGTTTATTGCACCTACAGAACATGAAGCCCATGAAGCACGGGTTTGTATTCAAGAAGGGGCAACGCTGGAGCAGCAAAATAGGCTAAGCTTCAGCAAGGAACAATATTTTAAATCGCCTAAAGAAATGGCTGATTTATTTCATGATTTACCCTCTAGTATTGAAAATACTGTTCAAATAGCAAAACGTTGCGCATTTTTCTTAGAGCTAGGGGCGCCGGCTTTACCTAATTTCCCTGTGCCAGAAGGTGAAACAGAAGAAAGTTTCATTGAAAAAGAATCTTTTAAAGGCTTAGAACAGCGGCTTAAGCATAAATTTCTCTTGCAAAAATATTCAGAAGAAGCGCAAATAAAAATCAAGCAAGATTATGAAGATCGTTTAAAAGTTGAGCTGGCTGTTATTAATAAAATGGGCTTTCCTGGATACTTCTTGATCGTTGCTGACTTCATTCAATGGGCAAAAGCACATGATATACCCGTTGGGCCAGGCCGTGGTAGTGGTGCAGGATCGCTTGTCGCTTATGCGCTTTTAATTACAGATATTGATCCGATTGATTATGAATTGCTTTTTGAGCGATTCTTAAATCCTGAGCGGGTATCCATGCCTGACTTTGACGTCGATTTTTGCATGGATAAGCGTGACAATGTCATTGAGTATGTTGCAGAACGTTATGGAAGAGACAGCGTTTCTCAGATTTCCACTTTTGGTACAATGGCTGCAAAAGCCGTTGTCAGAGACGTTGGAAGAGTACTCGGGCATCCTTATGGCTTTGTTGACCAAATTGCCAAGTTGATACCTTTTGAGCTTGGGATAACTCTCGATAAAGCCTTAGCGCAAGAAGAAGCTTTGCAAGCTAAATATGATACCGATGAAGAAGTCAAAATTTTAATCGACTTAGCAAAAAAATTAGAAGGTATTATCCGAAATGTGGGTAAGCATGCAGGGGGAGTTGTGATTGCACCTTCTGCCTTATCTGATTTTGCGCCACTTTATTGTGAAGAAGGCAGTGAACAAACGGTAACGCAGTTTGATAAAGATGATGCTGAAACCGTTGGTTTGGTAAAATTTGACTTTTTGGGCTTGCGCACACTTACTATTATTCATTGGGCTGTTAAAAACGTAAATAAAATACTTGAGAAAAGTAATAAGACGCCTATCGATATTAATCATATTAAGATAGATGATCCTACTACTTTCAAATTACTGAAAAAATGCCAAACGACCGCTGTCTTTCAGTTAGAGTCACATGGTATGAAAGAGCTGATTAAGCGTTTGAGTCCCGATCAGTTTGAAGAAATTATTGCATTAGTCGCGCTGTTTCGACCTGGCCCATTGCAATCTGGGATGGTGGATGATTTTATCAATCGAAAACATGGTAGGGCTGAGGTTGTCTATCCGCATGAGAAAATTGCACCTATTTTGAAGCCTACTTATGGCGTAATTTTGTATCAAGAGCAGGTAATGCAGATTGCTCAGGTACTTGCCGGCTATAGCTTAGGGCAAGCAGATTTGCTAAGACGCGCTATGGGTAAGAAAAAGCCTGAAGAGATGGCAAAGCAGCGTGCGGACTTTGTGACAGGCTCGGTCGAACGTGAGGTTGATAAAGCACTGGCAGAGTCAATCTTTGACTTAATGGAAAAATTCGCAGGCTATGGTTTTAATAAGTCTCACTCAGCCGCCTATGCGCTTGTTGCCTATCAGACAGCCTGGTTGAAAGCGCATTTTCCAGCTTGCTATATGGCAGCTGTACTTTCTGCAGATTTGAACCACACAGATAAAATTGTAAAATTTATTGATGAATGCAGAGATGCTAAATTAAAAGTTATTCCGCCTAATATTAATATTTGTAATTATTTTTTTACCGTGGGTGACAATCAAGAAATATTATATGGTTTAGGTGCAATCAAGGGCGCGGGTGAGAGCGCGATACGAAATATTATTGATGTTAGAAATAACGGGCCATTTAAAGACTTATTTGAGTTTTGTCAGCGTGTTGATCTTAAGAAAGTAACTCGAAGAGTGCTGGAGCCTTTGATTAAAGCAGGTGCTTTTGATTGCTTAGGAGAAGACAGAGGCACTTTATTGGGCAATTTAAATGATGCCATTAAAGAAGCAGAAAATACGAAAAAAGACACAATGACAGGGCAGATAGATTTATTTTCTGATCAGCTGTTTTCTAATGAAGTATCAATAAAAGCACATTATACAAAAAATCCAGATTATCTTTGGTCTGTTGCTAAACGATTGCAATTTGAAAAAGATGCTTTGGGCTTATACTTCTCGGGGCATCCCATTGAAGTAGTTGCGCATGAACTCTCACAGTTTGGTGTAGTCACCTTGAGATCGGTGATGACATCACAAAAAGATCAGAAAAAATATATTGCTGGGTTGGTTATGCAAGTGCGCACCTTGCAAACCAAAAAAGGCGATCGTATGGCTTTTGTTACTTTGGATGATCAAAGCGCACGGACTGAGATTGCTTTGTTTTCAGATCTTTATCAATCTAAAAGAGATGTGGTTGTTAAAGACAATCTTATTATCATTGAAGCAGAGATCGGCTTTGATAGATTTCGTCAAGCTCAGAAAATTAGAGCACAATCTATTTTTACAATGGATGAGTTAAGAGCCAGAAAAGCCAAATATTTAAAAATTACTGTGCATGAGAATAAATTTAATTTAAATAGCATTGCACTGTTAAAAAATCTCTTAGAACAAAAAGAAAGAGGTACTTGTTCTATTGTCTTGGAATTTCAAAAACTAACCGCAAATGGATCTTTGAAGTTTAATGAGCGTTGGAATATCGCTTATTCAACAGAGATTGTTTCTGAGTTAAAAACCAAGGTGAAGGAGATTGATGCTGTTGAGGTTGTTTATTAGAGATAATTGTATAAAAATTATTACTTTTTCTGCAAAAAACTGAAAATTTATCATTAATGCCACATTCAAAGCGTTGAGCAATCGCCTGTATTAGATGCGATTCAAATATATTTGAATCAATTTAATCATAAAGCGCTCGATAGGATGTCAGTAGATAATCAGCCAAGCATGGTGCCGTAAGTAACAAAGAGCAACAGCTTAAGAATGGCTATATAGTCTTTTCACATGATTTTTGCGGAGTGGCAACAATGCTCGTCCCGTCTATAACAAGTTATTGGTGTAATTGCTCATTTTTCTTAGCACATACCTTAGATCCATAATTTTTGTGCCGTTTGGCGTGAAGGCTTGACATTTTTAAGTTTGCTATATAACATGACGTCAGCTAAAAATACCCTTGAGTGCGTGCAATAGTAGTCCTCTTGTTGGGTCTTGGTATAGAATTCAATCAACGTTATGTTTTTAAGGTGCTGATGATGAAAAACAGTCCTGTGATGAGTGAAGAAGAACAAAAGCAAACAGATGAAGCAAATGAGTTAGCACTTGCCTTTTTTGACACAATCAAAAAACGTGAAAGGCAAAAGCCGTTTAAAGCATTAAAAACAATCCCCAAAAAAAGATTCAAAGCAAATAATGCGATTAGTTTAACAATTGATGAAGATCAATCCATTGACTTTAAATTTGCAGGTGGTGTTACACATTTTCGATTTGCTGCAAATACAATGGTAGGGCTTGAGCCTGTTAAAACTTTTATAAATGATTTTGTGAAGACTTTCAAAGAAAAACATCCTGGCGAAACACCTTTCTTTGAATTAAAAGCTTATAGTAAAGAATCACTGGATAGAACTTTATTGGCCTTACAAGCCACAGGTGTAAAAGTGAATAAACTTATACTCGTGGACGAGACAGGTAAAGAACAGATTATTGAAACGCCTGAACAAATTAAAGAATATTATAGCGCATTAAAACAGCCAGCAGATAAGCAGAAAAAGAAGCCAAGCTAATTTTCTACTCATCTAGTTAAGAAATGAACAAAGTGAATGATGTTCTTCCCTTGGTATCAAGGGAAGAGGCTCGCGTTAGTGAGCAGATGGATTTTTAAATTTATGTTTTAAAAATTCCTTATTAAAAGCCTCGCTCTTAAGTCTCTAAAATGTTGTAAAGGAATATTGACATGTACAGCATAAAAAAAATAATAAAAAAGCTTTCTGTATTGACGTTATTTATCACCCACTTGTTGACGGCACATGCAATGCCAAGCGATCCCACTTTGATTGATTATAAAGTGTCTGGTAGCGGTCACTCTCCTTATTTTTCGCCTGAAAATGTTGTGCTGATTTTGGGGCGTCCTTATGTGTTAATCATTGAAAATGATTTTGATAATGCGATTAATTTTGTTTTTGAGAAATTTGGTTCGACGGTCTACACCCATTATCTTCAAGGTGTCTCTGGCATGAGCCAACAAAACATGACCATTCCACCGCATACAAAAGTGACCTGGATGTTTGAAGCAAATCAACCGGGTGAGTTTTTGGTTTATGCTATGAATATGGGAGTAGGTCAAAAGGGTGAGCCGAGCAAATTAATCGTTAAATCGCTTCGAGAATCTGCCAAACCTTTGCCCTCGGATTTAGCCTTCGAAAGCAACGGAAGCAGTCTAAGCGAATCCTTAAAAGCATTACAGCGTGATATACCTGATAGAGAGCAGGACGAATCAGCTCAAAAAGCAAAAGAAGCCCAGGAAGAAAATGCGGCGAAGCAACGCAAAGAGCGTAAATTAAAATTCTGGGGTGGTACAAGTGATTAATTTTTCCGTATTATTAAATGATTAGAAGCTATGCTCTAAAGTTTATTGCGGTTGTACTTCAAGTTTTTAGGGTGTATTGCCGATATACAGTTTAGACAGAATAACCTATTTAATGATAAAGGACTTATGCGCATGGGTAAAATTCCAGCGATAAAACTTGCAGTATTCTCGTTTTTTATAATGCAGTTTTCTATGCAATCCTGCTATGCAGGCGCTTCCGATGTGCAAAAGAATGATAATGAAAAACCTGTAGACAGGGTTGAGACACTGCCCAATCAATGTGATTTATTTACACAGATCCCAATTGGTGCTCCTATTGAAGAAGCCGTAAAGTTATTAGGGCAACCATTGGAACAAAATGATATTAGTTTAGTCATATACACTTGGCGCATTGATGATAATTTTTTATCTTTACAATATGACAGAGGGCAGCTGACAACTGTTGAAATTGATCAACAATGCCAAGATCAAAAAAATAAAAATAAGAAAGCTTGTGATTATTTTTTTAAGTTCAAAGCAAACTGGCCTGAATATGCTGCCGTTGAACAGCAGCTTGGCAAGCCTGTTGATTCTGAAAAAATACAACGCGATGAATGGGTATGGCGCAATAAAAGTGAGAAAGTATATTTAGAAATTAAAGACAATGAAGTTCAGCACATAGAATGTATTCCTGCTGAAATAAAATATATTTATGAAGATGCGCCAGAATCTGAAGATGCTTCTCATCCGCAAGATGATTTTGATATGGAATAGATTTTGTAAAAATATCGGCTGATTCTACTCTGTATTTATCTAACCTCCCCCGCCCTTTGGGCACCCTCTCCTGACAACAGGAGAGGGAAAGTGCCATATTGTTATTTTGTTTAGAAAAAATCTATTGAACAACGACAAACTATGTGGTTGCTCGTCTCTTTCCTATTAAGCCATTTCAGAGATTTGATTATAAAATATTGCTGCCTATTCTTCGTTCGCAAAGCGAACATTTTCCCCTCTACCAATTTGGGAGAGGGTGACCTGAAAGGGCGGGTGAGGGTTAAATATGAGATAAGTAAACATATTATTTACTGAACAATAACCTCTGACACCATTTCTGAATGTATCCAAAATTGTAAATTTGAAATAGCAAAGGCAGGTATTTCTGTCTCTTCCATTATGTCATTTAATTTTTCTAAGCATTCATGAAAGCATAATCCTTGGTGCATGCTATTAAAGAGTAGCGCTTGTGCCGGTGTAATTGAATGATAGAGACTTCTCAGTCCTTTTCTCCAAATAAACCAATGTTGAGCTTCTTCTAATAAATTTGGATTTCTTTGCGCTTCATTGTTTTCAATAGATTTCCAAAGAAAAGGGGTATCCCATTGATAGTGTTTCAATATCACACTGGGATGAAAGCTGAGCTTCAGTGTTGACCATGCTTCTTCAGGCAAGTTATTTAATTCTGCCTGTGTAATAAGTGGCGCATCTGCTGCATCCAAGGTGCTCATGAGTGCCCATTCAAAATCGGCCATTTCAGAGAATATGGGATATTCTGAATAGGGTGCGCAATCTTTTAAAAACTGACTAAAATATTGACCAAAATATCGAGCAGAAAAATGTGTTGAGGGATATGCTTTTAAATAGGATAAAAAAGCATGCTCAAATTGTTCCTCTCCAAGCAAAATAAGCGTTTTTGAATAATCTTGTTGGGTGATATCGAGCAATCGAAGTCGATAAGCATCAAAATAGATGTTTAATCTTTTTTCTTTGGGTAAATCATCTTCAACAATAGCAGGGAGTATATCTGCAATCTCGCCTGTGAGAAGATAACCTTGGAAGCCATTTTGTATATCTATTAACTTTGACATATTTTACACAACTTTAAAAATATCATTAGAAGCTGTCTCAAAAGTGCTATTTTTTATTGATCCTTCGTTGCCGCTCCTTTTGCGCTGCTCATTTACCTCTATGTAAACAGCACTACTCAAAGAATCTGTACCTTGGCTGAACGAAAAATTATTATTTCTGGGACAGTTTCTAGCAATGTCTTTTGCTTGTTCAAGTTCTAACAGCAATTCTGCAAGTGGCGGAATATGATCATCTCGTTCGATCATGGTAGATACTTTTCCAAATCGTTCAACCGCCTTTGCGTATAATTCCCACACGGAATCAATAATGGGGTGGTCATGCGTATCAATAATGTGATCGCCATTATTTGTGTGTCCCGCAAGATGAAATTGTTGGACGCGTTCTTTAGGAATAGCCTCTAAAAAAGTAAGAGGATCAAACTTATGATTAAAAGAGCTTACATAAATATTATTGATATCCAGCAGGAGTAGGCAATCTGCTTGAGTGCAAAGTTGGGCAATAAATTCCCATTCCGTCATTTCTGAGTTAGCATAAGCTAAATAGCTAGAAACATTCTCGATGAGTAGCTGTCTACCCAAAAAATCTTGTACCGTGCGGATTCTTTCACTCAAGTAGTTGAGTGCTTCTTGGGTATAAGGCAAAGGTAATAAATCGTGCATATTTTTATGGTGGATGCCTGTCCAGCACAAGTGATCAGAAATCCATTTTGCATCAATACGAGCTGCCAAATTCTTTACTTGTTTGAGATAATCCCAGTTGAGTGGATCACTACTTCCGATAGACATTGAAACACCATGCATAACCATGGGATAACGTTCGCTTACTTGATCAAGGTAATATAAAGGTTTGCCACCAGGGACAAGGTAGTTTTCAGTGAGGGCTTCAAACCAATCAATAGGTGGGTTGCTTTCTAAAATTGTATGGTAATGATCTGTTCTTAATCCTAAACCAAAACCTAAATAACCAAGTGGACTGCTTGGGCGGGAAGTGTCGGTATTTGATTCCACAATGCGCTTTCCGTACTACAGAATATGTTTATATTAATTATAAAAATTAATAAGGCAGCCGAAGCTGCCTTATTAACTAACAGAGCAAAAAATAATGCCTAAGCATTAGTCTCTTACTGAGCCACCGTTGGCTAAGCATTCACTCTTAGTCATATAAACCCAGCCAGAGCTCTTGCAGCTATTACGACCTTTGCAAGAATTGCTAGGTGTTGCACATTCACTAGAACCTTTACAAGCGTTAACGTTAGAACATTTTACTAACGCTTCTTGAGATTCACCGCAAAGTGTTGTACAACCAGTTGCGAATAAAGCTGCTGCTGTAGCAGCTAATGTAAGACCAATTTTGATAGACGTCCGTTTCATGAAACATAACTCCTAACAAGTATTTGTTTGTTAGTTAATAACTAGTACGTGAATTGAACAAGTTGAGTTTCCTAGGTTCTAAGCTCGAAAACTAAAAAACTAAACCATGTTCCAAGAAGCAGTATCACAAGATTTATAGAGTAATTACAAGCGTTTGTTTTATTTTTTTTATAAAATTTGTTGGACTGCTTGCAGAATGGTATGATTGCCGGGCATTAGGTGGTCATTTGCACGTTTTTAAGAGGTCTTTAATGAATCAAAACTACCTGGATTTTGAACAGCCAATTGCTGAATTAGTAGAGAAGATCGAAGAATTAAGACATGTCGGTTCAGATTCTGAAATTAATATCAGTGAAGAAATTCTTCGTCTTGAGGCGAAAAGCAGAGATTTAACTAAATCAATATTTAAGAATCTCTCAGCATGGCAAGTTGCTCAACTAGCACGTCATCCTAAAAGACCTTATACGCTAGACTACATTGAACACCTCTTTAGTGATTTTGATGAATTGCATGGTGATCGCGCTTTTTCTGATGATAAAGCGATTGTGGGAGGCATAGCTCGTTTTGAGGGTGAACCTGTTATGGTCATTGGCCAACAAAAGGGCAGAGACACCAAAGAGAAAATTGAACGTAATTTTGGCATGATGCATCCAGAAGGCTATCGTCGTGCAAAACGACTCATGGAATTAGCTGAAAAATTTGAGCTGCCCGTTATCACATTGATTGATACACCAGGCGCCTATCCAGGCATTGGAGCTGAAGCTCGAAACCAAAGTGAAGCGATAGCACGCAATCTTTACGTCATGTCGCAGTTAAAGACCCCCATCATTGCCATTGTCATTGGAGAAGGATGTTCCGGAGGAGCTTTAGGTATTGGCGTTGCCGATCGCGTATTAATGTTGCAGTACAGCTATTATGCAACTATTTCGCCTGAGGGATGTGCTTCTATTCTCTTCAGAAATGCCGAGAAGAAAAGTGAAGCCGCTGAAATGATGGGCATTACCGCAGATAAGTTGCTTGAACTTGGTTTGATCGATGGCATTATCCCTGAACCTTTAGGGGGAGCACATCGTGACATTGTTAAAACGGCTGCTTCTGTAAAAAAATATTTACAAGAAAATCTTAAGCAATTAAAACGCCTATCTCTAGAGCAGTTGATGGAAGAGCGCTATAAGAAAATTATGGTGCTTGGTACGGATGTTTAAAAGTCTTTAAAAGTGTTGACTCTAATATTGTGTCATGCCAGCGAAGGCACATATTCTTCGTTCGCAAAGCGAACATTTTCTCACTTTGTAAAGGGAGACGCTCGTGCAGCGTAGCTGCGCCGAGCAGAGGGATTTAGCTGTTTGACCTTAAATCCACAGCATAAATCCCCCTTGCGCACTTATCAGTGCGCGTCCCCCTTCAAAAAGTGGGATTTTTTATTCGCTACGCTCATCGAGAGTTCTGTTAAAAATATAACTCTGTGGCGTAATCAAAAATGTGACTAAGAAACAGCTTTAAAAATATGAGATCTGTAACGATGAATGATTGCGTAAATGAAATTTACAGCGCTCTTTTTCAGGCTATTTCTGCATTACCTTACCTCGAATTTCCGCATAAACGCACCTTGATTGTTGCCTATAGCGGGGGCAAGGATTCTCATGTTTTATTGCATGCACTTCATGCGCTCTCTTCTCAACATTCATTTTCGATAAAAGCCTATCATGCACATCATGGGCTTAGTTTATTTGCAGATGATTGGGCACGGCATTGTCAGACTATTTGTAATGATCTGCAGATCCCTTTAGAAATATTTAAATTAGCACTTCATAAACAAGCGGGCGATTCGCTCGAAGCCTTAGCAAGAAACGCGCGCTATCAAGCATTTGCTGCGAAATTAGAAGTAGGTGACCTTGTATTGACAGCGCACAGTGAGGAAGACCAAGCAGAAACTGTTTTATTGAACCTTTTGCGTGGCACGGGTTTAAGAGGCTTATCGGGTATACATTTGCATTCCGATTTAGGTAAAGGAAGCTTATTGCGTCCTATGCTGACTGTATCCCGTAAAAGCATTATGAGATATGCCGCGCATTTTAATTTAAGATGGATTGAGGATGAGAGTAATCTTAATCTACAATTTAAGCGAAATTTAATTCGAAAGAACCTTTTACCAGTGCTTGACTCGGTTAATCCAACGGCAGCACATCAGCTTGCTAAGTGTGCACGTTTAGCTTTTGAATCTCAAATGCTTTTAGAAGAATATCTGCATCATGATCTTCAGGAAATATTAGATGGGCAATTACGACTTGAGTTGAATGGCTTGGTTAAGCATGCAATCCCTAAAAGAAAAGCATTGTTGCGTTTATGGATTAAAAATGCAGACATTCCTTTACCGACTGAGAAAAAATTGATGGATATTCTGGTGCAGGTTTTCACCGCTGCACAGGATAAAAATCCAACGATACAATGGAAAGGCGGAGAGATCAGACGCTATCAAAATAAATTATTTTTAAAATCCATATCAGATAAACAGCTTGTATCTTCTGTCCCTGCTACGCAGCAGCCCTTAACTTGGTATTTGGGTAGGCCTTTGGCATTAGCGCAGGGGCAAGTATGGCGTAGCATACCAACACGGGGTAAGGGCTTGGCTTTGAAACATTTCTCCTTGAATCCCTCATTGACTGTTGCCTTTCGCCAAGAGGGAGAACGCTGTCAATTAGCAGGGAAAAATCATACACAGAGTCTAAAACAATTGTTCCAAACCTTGAAAATCCCACCGTGGGAGCGTGATAGCGTTCCCCTTTTTTATCATGATGGACAATTGATTTCAGTGGGGGATTATTGTGTTTCCAATAAGTATCGAGTGACAGCGGAGGATGAGGCTGGCTTGTTGCTCACAAACAAGTAATTTAAGTAACAATTTTGCATTGTCTTATGAGTTACTCAACTTTAGTCATGAATAGACTCGAAAGCGACACTTTCTGATACTGCCGAGCGTTCTTAGGCAAAATTTTGACTAATATCTTTGGAGTAGTAACTCATATTTTGTTAGAATAGCCTCCCATCTAGCACAAACTTCTCAATCATGTTGAAAAAAGGTTTTTTGATTCCAAAGACCATTTTTCTTAATTTTTTAATCACAGTAAATCATAGGTATTAGATGGCACGCTATATATTCGTTACTGGGGGTGTTGTTTCCTCCTTAGGCAAAGGTATTGCTTCTGCATCACTTGCTTCTATTCTTGAGTCTAGAGGATTGTCAGTTAACCTTCAAAAACTAGATCCCTATATTAATGTCGACCCTGGTACCATGAGTCCTTTCCAGCATGGTGAAGTTTATGTGACCGAGGATGGCGCAGAGACCGATCTTGATCTGGGACATTATGAACGCTTTGTTCAAACGACAATGTCACGCAAGAGCAATATTACAACTGGCAGTATTTATGCAGATGTGATTGCCAAAGAACGGCGTGGTGACTATTTGGGCGCCACTGTGCAAGTAATCCCACATATTACGGATGAAATTAAATCACGCATTTTCAATGCAGCCAATGGTGCTGATGTTGTCATGGTCGAAATTGGTGGCACCGTCGGTGATATTGAATCATTACCTTTTTTAGAAGCCATTCGACAAATTCGCATGGAGTTGGGTGCGCAGAATACTTTGTTTATTCATCTTACCTTGGTGCCGTTTCTGTCTGCCACAGGTGAAATAAAAACCAAGCCAACACAACATTCTGTAAAAGAATTACGTTCGATTGGTATACAGCCAGATATTATTATCTGTCGCTCTAAGCAGCCTATTCCAGAGAGTGACAAGAAGAAAATTGCTTTGTTCACCAATGTTGAAGAAAGAGCCGTCATTAGCTCAATTGATTTAAAATCAATTTATGAAATACCTGAAGCACTGCATAAGCAAGGTTTGGATAATATCGTCATTGAAAAATTAAATTTAACAAGTCAGGCAAAACCAGCTGATTTGAGTGATTGGCACGAAGTTGTGCATCGCTTGAAACACCCTAAAAAAGAAGTCAACATTGGGCTCATTGGAAAATATATTGAGCTTATGGATGCCTATAAATCATTAAATGAAGCCCTGATTCATGCAGGTATTCATACCTTAACCAAAGTAAACATCCACTATCTTGATTCAGAAGAGATAGAAAAAAATGGTACTGAGGCACTTGCAGCACTCGATGCTATTTTAATTCCAGGTGGATTTGGAAATAGAGGCATTGAAGGCAAAATTAAAGCAGCACAATTTGCGCGAGAAAATAAAATACCTTATCTAGGTATTTGCTTAGGTATGCAAGTTGCTATCATTGAATTTGCTCGTCATGTTGCAGATATGCCGACTGCCAATAGTACAGAATTTGATCTTCATACTGCATATCCTGTTGTTGGTCTTATTACAGAATGGACAGATGTTTCAGGTAGTAAAGAAAAAAGATCGACAGGCTCTGATCTCGGCGGCACCATGCGTTTAGGTGGGCAATATTGCCGATTAAGCATGGGAACGAAAGCCTACGAGAGCTACCAAAAAGAAGGCATTATCGAACGCCATCGTCATCGCTATGAAGTCAATAATACCCTGATTGATCAATTAACCGCTCAAGGCTTAATTGTTTCGGGGCGTTCGCAAGATGGTAATTTGGTTGAGATGATTGAGTTAAAAGATCATCCTTGGTTTGTTGGGTGTCAATTCCACCCAGAATTTACTTCTACACCACGTAAAGGGCATCCATTGTTTATGGATTTCATCAAAGCTGCAATTGAACACCATGAGCATTTATAACGGGTAAGGATTCGCCTTTTCGGCACCCTCTCTCACAAATTGGTAGGGAGGGATGCTCGCTTTGTGAACGAAGAAAGAATCAGTGCAGTCATACATATGTGAAAATGAAAGATAGGGTCTGTTATGAATATTTGTGGATTTAATATTGGCGTGGATCAACCATTTTTTCTGATTTCAGGACCCTGTGTCATTGAATCAGAAACTTTGGTATTAGAAACGGCGGGTGTTTTAAAAGAAATAACAGCGCGATTAGGCATCCCCTTTATTTTTAAATCATCCTTTGATAAAGCCAATCGTTCTTCGCATGGTAGCTTTAGAGGGCCTGGTATAGAGCAGGGACTTAAAATCTTAGAAAAAGTAAAAACACAAATTAAAGTACCCGTTCTTACAGATGTGCATGAAGATACGCCCCTTGCTGAAGTGGCAAGTGTTGTGGATGTTTTGCAAACGCCCGCCTTTTTATGCAGACAGACCAATTTTATTCAAAATGTTGCGAAGCAAAATTTGCCCGTTAATATCAAAAAGGGGCAGTTTTTAGCACCCAATGACATGAAGCATGTTGTTGAAAAAGCACGCGCTGTAGGCAATGATAAAATTATGGTCTGCGAACGTGGGGCAAGCTTTGGTTACAACAACCTCGTGTCTGATATGCGATCATTAGCTATTATGCGTAGCTTTTCTGACGCCGTTGTTTTTGATGCAACACACTCTGTTCAATTGCCAGGTGGTCTTGGCAATGCTTCTGGCGGGCAAAGAGAGTTTGTGCCTGTGCTGGCAAAAGCAGCCATTGCTGTGGGTATCGCTGGGCTTTTTATGGAAACGCATCCTGAGCCTGAAAAAGCATTGAGTGATGGGCCTAATTCATGGCCGTTGCATAAAATGGCAAGATTGCTTGAGACCTTAAAAGAATTAGATCAAATTACAAAAAAGGAACATTACGCATTTGACGTTGTGTAATTACATGAGAGGAATAGGATGTTTAATATCAAATCATTACATGCCAGGGAAATATTAGATTCACGTGGATTTCCAACGGTAGAAGCGGAGCTTTGCTTAAATTCAGGTGCAAAAGCCTTGGCCTCTGTGCCTAGCGGTGCCTCTACAGGCACCTATGAGGCATTAGAATTACGAGATCAAGACTCAACAAGGTACATGGGCAAAGGTGTGCAAGCGGCTGTTAATAATGTATGCAAAGTCATTGCACCCAGTGTTATTGGAAAATCATTTGCTGATCAAGCTGCCCTGGATCATTTCTTATTGTCTCAAGATGGTACAGCTAATAAAAGTAAATTAGGCGCAAATGCAATATTGGCTGTTTCATTGGCTTTTGCTAAAGCATGCGCGCTTGAAAAGCAAGTTCCTCTGTACCAACATTTGTCTGAGATCAGTTCAAACAAACTCTCTATGCCTGTGCCCATGATGAATATTCTTAATGGGGGTGCACATGCTGACAATAATGTAGATGTGCAAGAATTTATGATAATGCCTGTTGGCGCAGAGAACTGGAACCAAGCTTTGCAAATGGGTGTTGAAATTTATCATGCACTTAAACATGTATTACGTGAAGGTAAACTGATGACAGGTGTTGGTGATGAAGGTGGTTTTGCACCTAATTTATCTTCAAACCAAGAAGCGCTTGATAAGATAATGTCTGCTATTGAAAGAGCTGGATTGGTTGCTGGCAAAGATGTTTTCTTGGCATTAGATGTTGCTGCAAATGAATTGTTTAATGATAATAAATATTATCTTGCGTCAGACAATAAACAGCTCAGTGCAACACAGCTGATTGATATGTATGAAAGCTGGGTGCAGACATATCCTATTTTATCCATTGAAGATGCATTGCAAGAAAGCGATTTCAGTGGCTGGCAAGAAATAACAGAACGTTTAGGTTCTAAAATTCAATTGGTAGGCGACGATGTTTTTGTTACCAATCCCACGCGCTTAAAACAAGGGATTGAAAAACAAATTGCAAATGCAATTTTAATTAAATTAAACCAAATAGGTACCTTAACGGAAACCTTAGAAACAATTGCACTTGCCAAAAATGCACATTATCAAACGATTATTTCGCATCGTTCTGGCGAAACAGAAGAAAGCTTTATTGCTGATCTGTCTGTGGGGGTAGGTGCGATGCAAATTAAAACAGGTGCGCCAGCAAGGACAGATAGAATTGTAAAGTATAATCAGCTAACGCGTATTTATGAGCAATCTAAAGCGGTATACGCTGGTAAGCATTCTTTTACAAAGTGGCTACATAAATAATTGATTAAAATAAGTTAAAGTGTGAAAGGACTAACAATAGCTTTAATTGTATTATTTGCATTATTGCAAATTCGGCTGTTCTTTGGTGATGGATCGATTCCCAATTTGGTTGCGCTTAACGAACAAGTTGAGATTAAGCAAAAAGAAGTTGATAAGCTAAAAGAGCGTAATTTAACGCTCGAAGCAGAAGTGCAAGATCTGAAACATCAGCTGGGTGCTTTAGAAGAGCGGGCGCGAACAGACTTAGGCATGATTCAGAAGGGGGAGACCTTCTATCAGAATGTTAATTGAATTGACTTTTCGTTGTGCAGAGTGAGTGTTTTTATACTCGTAAAGCGAACAAAAGTACCCACTTTCTGAGGTGGGTTCACAAATTTCTACTAGATTGTCATCCCAGAATTTTGCGAAGCAAAATATCTGGGATCCACAGGCGCTTTGCGCCTGGTAGCCCAAAGGGCTACTGGATGCCAGCCTTCGCTGGCATGACATATTGTCTGATTTTTTCAGAATAGGGAACTTGTGGAGATGCCTTAGCTTTACAAAGTGAGAGAATTGCTCATATCAAAGAAATAAATGTAAAAATACAGGCAAATTTAAATAAATGACGAATAAATTTTTCATCATTATACCTGCGGCAGGTATTGGGCAACGATTCTTGCAAAATAGCGCTTTGCCTAAACAATATGAACGATTGCAGTCAAAAACAGTGCTTGAGCATGTGATTGATCTCTTTCTTGCTCAAAGCTGGATTACTGAAGTTGTTGTTGCGTTGCATCCAGAAGATAAATATTTCTCAAAAATATATGCCCAACGCGATGCTGAAGAGATACCCAAATTACGAACCGTCATCGGCGGTAAATCTCGAGCAGAATCTGTATGGAATGCCTTACACAGCATGCAAACAACAGTAAAAGCGCATGATTGGATTTTAGTACATGATGCTGCAAGACCTTGCCTCTCTCAACGTGATTTATTGAATTTAATTGCTCAGTTAAAAACCAATGATATAGGTGGTATTTTAGCGGAAAAGCTTGCTGGAACCATTAAACATTGTGAAGAGCAAAACACCATTGGACATACTGTGAACAGAGATAGATTGTGGCAAGCACTTACGCCACAAATGTTTAAGAATGATGTGCTCTATAAGAGTCTTGCTTATTGTTTTGAACGAAAATATATAATAACTGATGAAGCGCAAGCGGTTGAGCGATTTGGATTGCCTGTTAAATTGATTGAAGCACAAGATATTAATTTAAAAATCACCTATCCCAAAGATTTGGCGCTGGCGAATGCTATTCTGGCTAGTCAAGAGGTATGCTTATCATGATTCGAATTGGTCATGGTTATGATATTCATCGCCTGGAATCAAATGTGCAAAAAAATGGTATTATTTTAGGCGGAATTGAGATCCCTTATGAAAAAAATTTTGTTGCACATTCGGATGGAGATGTGCTCATTCATGCATTAATTGATGCCTTATTAGGTGCTGCTGGATTAGGGGATATTGGTCAACATTTTCCAGATACGGATCCAAAATACAAGAATGCAGATTCGCGTATCTTATTGCAAAATGTTTTACAAAAAATAACAAAGCTTAATTACTGCGTTAATAATGTAGATATTACTATTATTGCGGAGAAACCCAAATTGGCGCCTCATATCTCAACGATGAGAGAATGTTTGGCAGCGGAACTGCAAATTTCTTATGCTGATGTAAATGTCAAAGCTAAAACCAATGAGCAGTGTGATGCAGTAGGGCATCGTGAAGCGATTGTTGTTTTTGCTGTCGTGACCTTGCTAAATGATTCATTGATGGAGAAAGTAGTTTGAGCGAAAATACTAAAACGCAAATTTTAATCAGTAATGATGACGGCGTGCATGCACCCGGTATTGCACATTTAGCAACATCCCTTTCTGAGCTTGCCGATATTATTGTTGTTGCACCAGATAGAGATAGAAGTGCAGCCAGCAATTCTTTAACCTTGGATCAGCCTTTACGTGTCATTAAGCAACCGAATGGTTTTTATTCTGTCACAGGGACACCAACAGACAGTGTGCATATTGCCATTACAGGTTGGCTAGACAGCCATCCAGATATGATTGTCTCGGGTATTAACTGCGGCGCTAATTTAGGCGATGATGTACTGTATTCAGGCACGGTTGCAGCAGCGATGGAAGGGCGTTTTTTGGGCTACCCAGCGATTGCCATTTCTTTGGTCTGTGATCATCGTGAACGACAGTATTTTGAAACAGCTGCGGCTATTGCTAAGCAAATTGTTGCTAAAGCGATTGCGGGTGGACTATCAAAGAAAACCATTTTGAACGTAAATGTACCAAACCTTCCTTTAGATCAGATCAAGGGCTTTAAAGTAACGCGCTTGGGGTATAGACATATTGCGGAGCAGATTGTTCCTAGCCAAGATCCGCGTGGCAATCAAATTTTTTGGATAGGGCCTGCAGGTGTTGAGCAAGATGGCGGTCCTGGAACTGATTTTCATGCAATAAAATCAGGTTATGTCTCTATTACGCCGATTAAGGTAGATTTAACCGATTTTGAAATGATGGATAAAATTGTAAATTGGTCGAACGGCTTGGTTTTCAGTTTGTAGTATTCTTTCTTGAAGTTTTATTTTTTGGCGTTGCATATATAATGGCAATGGAAACCTTAGGGATAAGGTCAAGGGGGCTGCATGTTTAGTTACCTTTATGGCAAAGTGATAAGCTGGGCAAAACACCAATATGCACCTTACTATTTGGTGGGCGTGAGTTTTGCTGAGTCTTCTGTTTTTCCTATACCACCTGATGTCATGTTAATCCCAATGGTATTAGGTAAGCCACTTCGTGCTTGGCATTATGCGCTCATTACAACCATTGCATCTGTTATGGGAGGGGTATTAGGTTACTTAATTGGTTATTTTGCATTTGAGACAATTCATCATTCATTTATTGTAGAATTTGGTTATGAAGCAAAATATCAACAAGTCGTTAATTGGTTTGATCGTCATGGATGGCTTGCGATAGCCGTAGCAGGTAGTATTACGCCTATTCCCTATAAGTTATTTACCATTGCTGCAGGTGCAGTAAAAATGCCCTTGTGGAGCTTTGTCATTGCCTCAATGATAGGGCGAGCAAGTAGATTTTTTCTTGTCGCAGGGCTTGTTAAGTCTTTAGGAAAGACATTAGAAGAAAGATTGTTAAAATATGTCGATAGGATAGGTTGGGGCTTCGTTATATTAGGTCTTATTATTTATATTGGTTATTATGTCTTTAAAAATTAAAAAAATTATTTCAATTTCAGTATTGGCAATGCTAAGTGCAGGATGTTTTTCTTCTAAAATAGTCGATCCTGCCCCTGTATATTCTCTTCCTATCAAAGCAGAAAGTGTGCCAGAATTTCATACTGTAAAAGAAGGCGAAAGCTTGTATACGGTGGCATGGATTTATGATCTTGATTACCACAAAATCGCGAGCAACAATTATTTAAGCTCAAAAGCCTCGATTTATCCAGGACAAAAAATTTATCTTAAACGTCCGGCACCCGTTCATGGGGCTAGGCCAATTGCTCAACAATCTATTGAGATTAGGCCTGTTAATGCTAAACCTCAGCAAGCCACTATTGATCAAAAGCCAGTGAATACCAGTAGTGTAGCAAAAACGCCTACACCAGCTACATCATCTACCCAACCTGCAAATCAAGCAGCAAAACCTGCTTCTGTGGCTATAAATAATAATCAAAAAAATAATGCTCAATGGTTATGGCCAACAAATGCTAAAATTACTAAACTCTTTTCAGTGAAAGAGCAAGAGTACAATAAGGGTATAGATTTTTCTGGAAATTTAAATGATCCTATTTATGCAACAAAAGCAGGTAAAGTTGTGTATAGTGGAGAAGGTTTGAGAGGATATGGTAAATTGATCATCATTAAACATGATGAGTTATATTTGTCTGCTTACGCGCATAATAATGAACTACTTGTTCGTGAAGGAGATGAAGTTGCTCAAGGCAAGATCATTGCTAGAATGGGCAAAACAGACAGCCCTCATGTAAAATTGCATTTCCAGATTCGGAAAAATGGTCAGCCGGTTGATCCTTCTGGTTATTTAAAAGTAGCAGCTAAATGATACGATAGTGCCCCTTGCGAATAGAATTCATGTGCGAAGACTATATCGGGGGTATTGTCTTTGCCCCCTCACTGCTTTCTTGGGATGACTTGTCTTAGGGTGGGGGGCTTTTAATGGGGAATTGGCCGCTGTGTTCTTCATTTTCGAAAAAGGTAAATATGTGTTTTCGGAAGGCAAGACATTTTCCTCTGTTGTATTCGGTTTCTTCTCATCAAAAATTTTAATGACTTTCGCCAAATCTAAGCGCTCATCTTCACTAGACTCAATTAAATTGAATACTTTTCTGAATTTTGATGCAATGCTATCAAAAACGGCATTGAAAATTCTTCCAAAATGCGAATAAGCCACAGTACATGCAAAGAAATAGGAAAGCGTGTTTAAGGTAAATGAAGATAAATAATCTGCCAAGCAGATGCTTTCTATCGTTGATACCGCTGAGCTAAAGGCTAAATAAGCTGAACATATCATGATGCCACAAGAAAGAAGATATACAATCAGCTTGGGTATAGAATATCTTCCAATGCCTTGATAGGGATTGGAAAAATTTCTATCAATGATAATTCCCATTTTTCGCATACGGTTTTCAGGGCCATTGATAATATCGTGATAATTAGTCATTAACCGACATCCGGCAAAGAGTGTTATGAGCGAATAAGCCCAGCCCCATTTGAAGATAGTCGCTGCTGTAGCCAGCGTTGCGCCGGTCATTAAGGTATATGAAATAATGCTGCCAATCCAAGGTAAGTTTCTACCAAAGAATCCTAAATCATTTTCATTTAAGGACAAAGAGTAACTAAACTGGGACAATGAAGGTAGGCTTTGATCTTTATCGTGCTTTAACCAATCATTTAATTCATTTGAATGTACGGTTGGTGGTAATGCGATTTTTGCTTTCAATAAGGTTGTATAAATTCTTTCTAGGAGATTTATTGCACTGTAGATAGAGCATGAGAGTACGGCTGTTGGATGTGTTTCGTTTTTTAGTTTTAAGAGTTGGCTTGTAAGCTCGCAGTATAATACAGGATTCAGCGTGGAAAGCGCTGTCATCACTTTTTTTGATCTTATAATATAAGTAAGCTCAGGGATAAAAATATTGGTTGAATGGGTCGTTGGGATAATAGCAATAATGAGATCTTTGGAAAACATTAATAAGTTCTCTTTCTTCACTTATATAAAGACGCTAAATTTTAGACCGATTCTAATTATAATCTTTTGAGTGCTTAAATGCTAAACAAGAAAGACATAGTAAAACAACTAAATTGATAAATATAGTCTTTGCACATGAATTCTAGCGGCAAGGGGCACAATGTAGGTTTTGTTGCTGAGTGCTCCCCATGAATTAAGAATTTGTCGTTGCGAGCAATAAGACGCAGGAAAAAGGTGAAATAAGGGATAAACTATCACGTCTTTTGCGTGGCAATCTATCTTGAAGTCTTTCTTACTGCGCTCTTCTTAAAGATTTCATGATAGATTGCTTCGCTTTAGCCGTGATATTTTTGTGCTGTTTCAATCAATGATAGACGGCTTCCACTCGCAATGACGAACCTTTATTTGTGGGGATCACTCAGGGTTTTGTTGACAGCGCTCTCTCACTCGTCATGCGCAATAGATTTTATATGGGTGCAGTTACAATAAAGAAAGAGGGAGGTGAAAAAGTCAGTGTATTTTTTTATAAAATATAATGCGGGAACTTTTAGAGTTCCAGAGCTTTCAAACGGGTAGCTTAGCTTGAATGAGGTGCTGTATGAAAGCTGAAAATGCATACGTTCATGATCCGTCTGTTCAAAAATATATCAATTCGATCAAAAAAATTAATACTCTCAATGCAGAACAAGAAAAAGAAATCATAAAAAAAGCGCAACAAGGTGATAAAAAGGCTAAAAATATACTGATTAACGCACACTTAAAATTGGTTGTTAGCATTGCGAGAAGATATCAAAGACGCGGATTAGCCTTAAGTGATCTCATAGAAGAAGGCAATATGGGGCTTATATATGCTGTTGATAAATTTAATATAGAAGTAGGCGTACGATTTGCAAGTTATGCTACCTGGTGGATTAGACAAAGCATTGAAAGAGCACTGATGAATCAAACACGTTTGATTCGAGTGCCCATTTATTTTATTAAGAAATATAGTAAATTTTTAAGACTCAAAAATGAAATTGCTTTTCAAAAGAAACCTCGGCAATCGCCTGAAGAAATAGCGGAATATTTAAATATGAGTGTCGAGTCTGCTGATAAAGTGATAAATTTTGAGCAACAAGATATATCACTAGATTCTTTTGCAAAGCCAAATCAAACACCATTGTGGGATCTTTTATATGATGAACAGAATTTGGATCCTGTTGATGCAATTTCTCAAAAACATAACCATCTCTTGCTTGAAGGATTGCTAAAACATTTATCCGCGCAAGAGCTTGAAGTCCTTGAAAAGCGCTTCGGTATACATGGCTATGAGCATATGTCACTTGCAGAGATTGGCAAAGAATTAAATCTCACACGAGAGCGAGTAAGGCAAATTCAAAATAAAGCACTGCAACATTTGCACAAAGACTGTAAGTTAAATGGCTTTGATCTAAGGGGCTTATAATGGCTCCTGTGTTTTAAGTCAGGGTTTTTGCAGAAATTGACCTGTTATTATGTAAGCCTAGTCTTACAAGAAAGTAAGAGATCTGTTATTTATTCATTAAGCAGAATGGATAAATGCAGTGTCTTTTTAATAAAAAATATTAAAATACAAATAGATAAGAATAGAAAACTGGGCGACAAAATATGTGCGCAGCATTTGTGAGCATTGTGAAGCTATCCTTATCTGTTAATATTTCAAGTCATAAGGGAATGCGAAAGTTTCACAAGGATTCGTTAGTAGGGCAAGGGATTTGCCCTAATTTTATCTCAGAACGCACAATCATAAAATAAAATTATGTTTATTCCTTCTCAAAGTTTGCAAGATCAGTTCGCGCCGCATAATGCATGTTTTGGCTGTGGGCCATCAAATCTAAAGGGCTTACAAATAAAAAGTTATGTTGACGATGAGCGCGTCGTTGCTGTATGGCAAGGCCAGCCATTTCATGAAGCTTTTCCCGGTATGTTGAATGGAGGCATTATCGGTGCATTGCTTGATTGTCATTCCAATTGGACTGCTGCTTATCATTTAATGAAGCGCTCTAATCTAGAGAAACCGCCTTGCACCGTCACCGCTTATTTTAACGTCACATTGAAGCGCCCTACGCCCAGCGATAAAGAAATACAATTAATCGCGAAAATTCAAGAAATATCAGAAAATTCAGCAATTGTTGTTGCGGAACTGAATTTTGATAATAAACTTTGTGCAAGTTGTACAGGGAAGTTTGTGGCGGTGAGTGAAGGGCATCCTGCATTTCATCGCTGGTAAGCTTCACCGTTATGCTTTATGCGTTGTTGCTTGCGCTGTCTCGCAATCCTCATGTACTTTTCTGTACATTCCGGTTGCTCGCAGCTTAGCGCCTAGCCTAAAACATAACGGTGAAGCTTGGCGAGTTATGCTTTATGCGTTGTTGCTTGCGCTGTCTCGCAATCCTCATGTACTTTTCTGTACATTCCGGTTGCTCGCAGCTTAGCGCCTAGCCTAAAACATAACGGTGAAGCTTGGCGAGTTATGCTTTATGCGTTGTTGCTTGCGCTGTCTCGCAATCCTCATGCACTTCTTCGCATGAGTAAGTGGTTACCTCTATCCTTAAGTATCAGGAGTCTGCAATGCCAAAACCTAGTACATTGACGCTTGTATCCAAATCAGACAATGCACAAATCCTGGAAAGCGCTTGTTTTAAGGATGGGCAATATTTTATTGAGAAATGGCTCAGTAAAGGCAAAAGTGTTGCTGCATTATTTGATATAGATAATACCATTATCAGTTACAGGCATACACTGGGTACAGATCAGTGGTTTGCTTTTGATTTTAATAAATTCATAAACCAAGGTTTATCTACTCAACAGGCTAAAAGTAATACTTTAGTGAATTATTTAAATATTATTAAAAAAATTCATCCAGAAGATATCTATGTTGTAGAAGAGGATACGCCTGAGATTATTCGAGAAATCCAAGCGCTTGGGATAGACGTTTTGGCACTCACGAGTCGTGGCAGTTATTTATTAGAGGAAACCGTAGAACAACTTGCTCGATTTGGGATAGATTTCAATCAAGGTTCATATAAAGACGTCAATCAAAAATTAAGCCAAAGCGAAGAAGGTATTTTTTACAATGGAATGATTTTATCTGCTGGTCAACATAAAGGCGAGTGTTTATTTTCTTGTTTGCAAAAGGTTCCAGAATGTATTGTTATGTGGGATGATAGTTTGCTCAATCTCCAAAGAGTACAAGCTTCTATTGATGCGTACAATCAATCAAAACTATCTGAAGACAAAGCATTTACACCTGTTAAGTTTGTGGGTATTCGATATAGTAAATTGGATGCGTTGATTCAAAATGTGAAGCCAGAAGTTGTGGAGCTGCAGCGAAAATATAATGATCGCATTCTATCGGATGAGCATGCAAAATATATTATCAAAGCAGAGCGCAAAAAGACACGCCAACATTGTGTTGACATTGAATATCGGGGACAAGAAAATAAAATCTATTTATCCGTCAATAAATTTAAGATTTATAAAATCTTAAAAGATATAATGCCTGATATTGAGAAATATCAGATTTTAGGCACTGTAAAAGAGTTTTTCGGCAAACAGAGATTAGCTTGGCGTTTTGAGTTTACAAGCAAAGTGTTTCAGCCCTTGTTTCATAAACTTAGCCAGCATGGATTGATTTTGCAAGATCAATTTGATGTACTCCAAGCTGTCTTTTCTGAACCTAAAAAAACATTGATGACTACCTATCATTTACGTGCTAGGAGAATGTTATCCTGCGACAAAGTTGAGAGAGAGGCTCAACCACTCGATGCAGATGCTACAACAGATATTAAAATAGATACTCAATCGAAGATTCGATTATAAAACATTGGCACCTATGCAAGTAGGTGCTTGCGAAGTACCTTAGGCCTACTTTGTAATCAAACTACCCTGTGCACACATTTTATTTTTTAAAGACAGATTGGTTATTAAGTACTGTTGTTATCACCTACATTAAGTAATTTGTGTTGTCATGCCAGCGAAGGCTCTGATTGTTCCCTGCGAATAAATGCTCGTCATTGCGAGTGGAAGCCGTCTATCATTGATTGAAAAAGCACAAAAACATCACGGCTAAAGCGAAGCAATCTATCATGAAGTCTTTAAGAAGAGCACAGTAAGAAAGATTGCAAGATAGATTGCCACGCAAAAGACGTGATAGTTTATCTCTTATTTCACCTTTTTTCTGCGTCTTTTGCTCGCAACGACAAATTCTTAATTCGTGGGGATCACTCAGAGCCTTCGCTGGCATGACACAATATATTCTATTGTTTAAAGAAAATGTGTGCACAGGGTAGTTGTTATAAAAGGGGGCTGCCGTCTGCGGTGAGGGGACTTTCAAAGCAGAGATTTCAAAAAATCCATCTGCTCACTTAAGATGAGCTTCTTCCCTTGGTATCAAGGGAAGAACATCATTCACTTCGTTCATTTTTTAACTGACTACTACAATCAAAAAATGGTATTTTTGAGAAGCTTTCTAAGCTCTCATACGTTTCTTAAGAGACAAATGATGAGACTCAGATTTTTCATCTACAACATGAGCTTTTGCTTTGCTTAAGCTAAAGCTGGGTAGAAAGCTTCTGGCTTCAGGGCAGCCTGGCTTGTAGACAGGATCTTTCTTAAGGTCTTTAGAGCGATCTTGACGGATATCAAAATCTTTGAGTATACGCTTATGTGCATGCTGTGAGAGGTTTGGTACAGCAATCACATGACCATTATAGGTTTCAATCAGATGATTTTTCCCTGTATGAGATTCTGTTGCTTCAATGGCTTCTCTCATATTAGAAATGCGTTTTCCATTGATTCTTTTAACAACTTCTTCCTCATGGTGTTCATAGCCTTGATTATGATCGCAAGCAAGAATAGATTTAATGATAACCACTTCTTGACCTGGCTTTCTTTTTTCTTTTGCCGCATATTTAAATAGATTTTCGCCTACATTTGAATCTTCTAATAGGTTATCGGTAAGAGGGCAGAGTGCAATACCAGATATAAAAAAATAGGTGGGGGCTTCTTCATAGCGATGTTGTACTTTTTTGGTTGTTTGGAATCTATTTTGTAACAGAATATCAACTGAGATGCGTTCGTTGTTGCGTAATAAATCAATTTTAACTGCGTCACCAATAAAATGACTTGAAATTAAATAATCCAAATTTAATCTTTTGTTAAAATCAGTTTCTATTGTCCCATCATTTTTAACTTTATGACCATCAATGGCAAGAATAATGTCATTTGGCTTCAAAATGTTGCGAGCCGCCGATAATTTGGGGACAGATTTGACTCTGATGCCTGCTTCTTTCTCGGCAAGACCAAAATGTGCTCTGAGGTTATCATTTTTAAGTATTTGATATTTGAAATTTAAATCAGGAAAACCTTTGTAATTTTTTAAATCTAAGGCCTCTTTTAATAAATGCTCAATGATTGGTGTTGGGATAATGAAACCTAAGCCATCGCCCCTTGAGTCACCTTGAAATGCAACGCCTACTACTTTGCCGCCACTGATTGCAGGCCCTCCGCTATTACCAGGATTGATTTCAGCGCTTACCTGTGCTTGCAGCAAATTAGTGCCTGCTTGAACATAGGTGCCTACTTCAATACGTGATACCTTTCCTTCCGTAATGCACAATTCTTCACCGCCTATTGGAAAGCCATGTACGGTTAGTTTTTGCTGCATTTTAAGCATATCGCCTAATTCTAAAGCTTTGATTTGTGCCGTAAATTCTGGAGAGTCTACTTTAATGATTGCTAAATCACAGTCATTTTCAATGAGAAGTGCTTCTGCTTTATATTCTTCAGAATCATCTGATAACCTTACTTCCATTCGACCTATTTTGCTTGCCACATGTGCATTCGTGACTAAGAATGTTTGACCGAGATAGGAAACAGCAAAACCTGAGCCGGAATGACTATTTTGTATGGGGGGATGCCATGGGTTGTCATAATCATAATCTTTGGTTTTGACCATTACTTTAAAAACAGATTTAGAATAATTATCTATATCTCCATGGTTGTGGATATCTGAGTTGTCTTCAGAGGGTGATAGTTCTAACTCGGAGCTTTCAGATTCATTTTCAATGTCGCTTAGCACAAAAACTTCTTCATCGGATGAAACATCACTTGAGAATATAGGAGGCTGTCCATTTCGTTTGTGATTTTTTTTCGTTTTAGGCATAGATTAATTCCTTCCATGGGGTTCTGAGAATATTTTTCAATTGACCTAAAATACAGTACACAGAAATTAACCTGTTTGTAAATAGGCTGATAGATTAATCAGTCCGGGTATAATTTTAGTTGCCTGGGCGTAGCTTTCTACACAAGACAATTTTAGTAACTCATTGAAAAAATTAGAAATAAAAGAAGAGACACGCATCTTCTAGGGTTGTCATTTTCGCGATTGCTTGTTATGGGACTTTAAAGGAACTAATCATAATAAGCTAAGGTCAGAATAGGTAAGTTATAGTGAAGAGGTTTTTAATATGGCAAAAACAGGCGTACAACATTTAGCCATTGCTGGTGCAAAAGATAACAATTGCTTATTGAATTGCTTTGCACACAGCCTATTTTCATTGCCAGCTGAGGCATTACAGCGAATGGCAGAGAAAAATGCTTTTAAAGAATTGATAGAGGAATTTGAAAGTTATTATACTTTAGAAGACATCACTGTCGCAGATTTAATCAGCCTTCATGACTCTCTTCATTCTCCTTACGATCAAGAAATAATTTGGGGACCTGTATTAAGAAAATACATGGAAAAGACCTTAGACAATTTAACAGTCGCTGAGCGTACAGCATTAAAAGAAAATAAAGAATTACCAGAGACATTAATGTTAAAACTGGCCAAACACATGGCTGTAAATTTAACGATTCACAATAGTTACGATAATATACAAGCGCCTACCGTTCAGACTGTTGATAACCCATTTTTTTCTATGGTGCTTTATCATAGTCAGCAGGGAGGAGGACATTATGATTTTCTTTTTCCTGAAGATTCAACTGGAGAAAAAGCAAAAGCCTATAATGACTCTTTTGAAGAAGTTGAGAGTGAAACAGTCGTGGAAGGTCATACAATCAAAGAAACATTTAAGAAGCCGGTTCGCTCGCATTTGTATGACGTTTCTATGACCATAGGAGAAGAAGCACGAAAAACAGCTGTTAAAGAAGCTGTTGCCTTGTATATGAAAGAAATGCTTGCGACACGTCCTTTAGTATCTTCTTTGACAGCAGAAGGAACAACAGAAGAGGAGAGTCATGTAGCGACCATGAATTCGCCGCCAAAAGCCGTATTAGTTGCAAGACAGAAAAAAAGACCTAAATCTGAAGCTCACCACGTAGCGACTCTCGATACAAGTGATAGCGAACCAAGGGTTGGTGTACGATTTGAAACACCGTTGAAAAATTTGCACCAACAGCAGCAAATGAAAGTGGAAGAGGATGAGGATGAGGATAGCTATCAATTACGTGCTAAGAAACATGCTAAAAAGCCTCAAAATAAAGATGAAAGTGCTGATAAAAAAGAAGCACCTAAAATACCTATTGATGAGGCAACAGGCTTTCCTAAAGCATTTATTGAGAGACTGCCTATACTATTTCCCGATCAAGAGTGGGATCGGGATTTAAAAAAAGACAAAATTGGTATTCAGCACAAAACGGATGGTCGTAATATACAGATTACCCAAGATCCTCAGAAAGAAGAGGTCACCTTTAAATCTGGCAAAGGTGGCGTGAAAGATATGTTAAAATGCGCTAAAGCCTATGAGGAAGCAACTTCAGTGGAATATGTGCTTGAATATGAATTAAAAGCCGCTTCTGAAGAGCAAGCAAAGAAATTTATGCTGAAGATGAAAGAGAGTGGTTTAAATTTACATCAATTGAAAGATATTCGCATTCAAGGTAAACCACTGGATCCTGGTAAGCTGGAAGCATTGATCGAAGAGGTAATGCCAAGACCTAAACCATCACCTAAACCAAGCTTTGGGAGTCAAGGTGCTTAAATAAAAGGAATCATTCTCAAGACATCCCAGAATTTTGCGAGGCAGAATATCTGGGATTTCTAGTAACAATTCTTTATAAATTCCAATTCCTTCTCAGTCGTTGTTTTTTTAAGCATTCTACCCCAGGCTTTTACTTCATCTGGACGCTTCGCTTGTTTGGCGAGCTTTTCTAATCGATATTGTGCAATAGGGTTGCCATTGTATGCAAAGTATCCCATTTGAATATTCAGGCATCGATAAATTTCATCGTGTACACTTTCAGCTTCGTTTGAATCCAATACAAAAAAATTAAGTGCTAAGACACAGCTGCCTAAAGCATAATTTGCGGCTATGAGTTCGTCATTAATACATTCCGTTCTTTGCATATCTGTAGTCATTATTGCACGATAGCTTTCAATAATTTGTTGAGGGGTGGTCGAATCATTTTTTTTAATTGTATTGTCTTGCAAACCGACGAGCACACAATCTGCATCCATGCTGTCTGGAGAGCCACCACATTGATCGAGAATAGAAAGTAATTCTGTGCGTGTATTTTCGCTTGCTTTATGTGTTTTTATACTAGAAGCTACGGCATTGTAGAAATCAGCAGCATTAGCATTTACACTGAGCAGCAGTGTGATGGATAAGCTTAGTATCTTATATAATTTTTTCATAGTTTAGTGATAGTCTTCGCACATGAGTTTTACCCACAAGGGGCACAATGTCAGGGGTGTTGTCTTCGCTCTCTCGCAATCCTCATGTACTTTTGTGTACACTCCGGTTGCTCGAGGCTTGACGCCTACCTGAAAAATCATGTGCTGTGACTCTTATATTATTAAGGATGTTAGTCAAATGAAAAATAAAATATTTTTTATTTTTTCGCTTTTGTTGTTATGGCAACCCGCTGCGCAAGCACTACAAGAACGCCACTTAATTATTATTCATCATGCCGAAGGCGAACACAGTATTGTTGGTGTTGCGCACTCAAACCCTAAACACCCAGACTATCAAGATTCGCGTTTAACCGCAAAGGGGAAAGAACAGGCTCGTAATACAGCTGAACGACTGGTATTACATGGCTTTGATAACCGAAATATTGCAGCGGTCTTTGTCTCCCCTTTGCCCAGTGCTCAGGAGACTGCTGAAATTATTTCAGATTTTGGGATATTTCCACGTGAGAAAATAATTACAGACGATAGATTAATAGAAGCACAAGCAGGTGATTTAGAAGGCGAAGCCTTAGAAGGTCATATCAAAGATACTTGGCATGTTTCACAAGAAGAGGTCAAAAAATATGATTTAGAAACAAACTTTCAAGTTCGCACACGTATGATGCAGTTGTATGATCAGGCACAAAAACAATATTCTGAGGGGCATATTGTTTTTATTACGCATGGAACACCTGCGATGGAGCTTTTACAAGATATTATTCAGATTGAAGTAAGGCTGAACCCTTCAGAAGCTTATGTTTTACCTCTTGTCGCACGAAAATCCCAAAATACTACTTCGAACATTGTAGCTACTTTTGAATCTGCTGAACAAATGGGGTAGTGGATATTTAACCCTCATCTGGTTTTCCGTCAGATGAGGGTTAAATATGAGAGCGTGAATGAACTTAAGGACAGGCATTACCTTGTTCGAAATACGCTATAAGTAGCTTTTTTTCGCTTTTCTTTTCTTTGTGCAATCGGTAACTCTTCTTTTTTGTGCTTTTCAACACTTAAAGCCTTGGTTTTTGCTTTTGTTTGTATTGTTGTTTCATTTTTCTTTCTGTTGAAATTGATAAGAAATGCTTGGGATTCCGAGCGTGTTCGCATACTTGCGCTTTCTTTTTTATCTTTAGACTTTGGCTTCGATTCTGCGTCGTGAGCCTTGGTATTGGTGGCGATCGTTGGTACTTTAGTAATTGATTGAATTTTTGTTTTGGTTTGTGCTGGCTTTTCTTTTAACATCTCTTTGGGGTGATCGCTTAAGAGATTTAAGATACCTTTAATTCTTAAGAGTGCCTCGCAGATTTCTGCTTCTGTCATTGTAAGCGCAAAGCGTAAGGAAGGTGTGTTGAAGTGAAAATTCAACTCATTAGGTATGGTATGCACATCTGTTAAATAATCAAAAGCTTGGTGAAAATGTAAACTTTGATTTAATTGTGTTGTGCCTAAGTACTTGCCTTTGAATTGACTAAAATCTAATTGAACAAAGAAGCCTCCATCGGGATTATTCACCAAGCTTAAACCCTTAATGCCTTCTAATAAAAAATCTTTTAAAGATTTTTTGAAATTTTCAAGAGTATTAACCTTGGTTCTAATCTTTTTTCGCAGCGTTTTATCTTTAATGCTCTTAATGCCATGCACAATTGCATCGACTAAATTTCTACGAAAAATATATATTTCATTGTTTTCACTAAGATACTTATCTCGTTTAGATTTCTTGAGATCCATGACAGACTCAAGCGCAGTAATGGCATAGGTTGATATCATTGATTGTTGATCAAAAATACGCTCTGTCATAGGCTTTATGAGTGATTGAGGGCCAATTCCGACACCCGCACGCACGCCAGCTAATCCAAAACTCTTAGAGAAACTAAGCAGGGAAACAGTTTTATTAGATGCGCTAGAAGCAGAAAAAGAACCTGCTTTTTTGTTGCTTAACATAATATCTTTATGCGTTAAATCGTCGATGATGGTTAAATCATCAATATCTTTTATGGCATCTGCGATTTTATTAATTTCGTTTTGCTCTAAGACTGAACCCGCAGGCGTTTGTGGATTGATGCTCAAAAAACCACGTACTCTAGGGCAGTTTTTTAATGAATACTGCTCGAGAAAAAGTTTTGAAAATTGTTTTTGGGAGGTGATATTTGCTGCAACAAATTTATTTATTTGAGAGACTACTTCGTCACTTGCTTGAGTATTTTCTTCTATGAGTGTCCTTTTTAAGGATGTAAATAAATTTGCCAGTTCGTTTTTTGCCTGAGCTGAAATAAATGTTTGTAATAGCTGTGCATTTATTTCTAAATCTACTATAAATTTAGTTCTGAGCTTATCATTTATTTCTGTAATAAAAGTTTTAAGCTTTTGCGGAGATGGCTTAAATTCATCCTCTTTTTCCAAAGGAAAAGCTTTATAGTTTCCGCCGACATTAGTAATGCCATTCAACAACAGTCCATAGGTTGGATCTGTGACAACAATCACGTCGCCAGGCTGCTTTATCAGCGTTGAGAATAACACAGTAATAAGGTTATGTGTGCCATTGCCAATGATAGAATATTTCATGTGCGTATCTGCACTGTTATCAGTGAGAACATCAGAAGAAATTTTACTGTTTTTAGCAATAATATCTTCTTCTTGGCAGTAACGCTGTAAGCGTTTGGTCAGGGTGTCTGGGACATGATTTCCGCTATATTCAACAAGATCGCCTTCATCAATACTCTGAAGTTTTTTTATAACTTTTTTAGGTGCTAAAAAACCACTTGAGCCTACATCTGCCTTAATGACGTCTAAAACACTATACTTCAGCGCTGAGCTAGACAATCCCTCGCCAGAAACCAGCATCCAATTGTCTTTGACCAGCTTAAGCTTTTGCTTTTTGGAGGCTTGCTCAATCTCGATGCTCGGTAATTTAAGGCAATATTGATTAAAGGCGTGAATTTTTTTGCGAATAGTGTTTGTAAACTTCAACATAAACGGCGTGTTTAACTTTAAGGTAAATAACTAGGTTTGAATACTAACAATCTTATATTATTTTGTAAATAACCTCGGAAATAAATAATATAGCCCATTCTTTCTAGGTGTTTGTTGACAAACTTGTTTTGTTGTGATTGATAGCTTAAACAAAACATGGCATATAGCATAATCTTAAAATATAAAAAATGAGAGAAGGATAAATCATGGGGAATAGAAAAGAACAAGAAAACCAGGGGGCAAAAAGGCCTTTAGATTACTATATTTCTTTCTGTGTGATGACTGAAGGCGCAAATCCTATGGGGCATAGCTATCTTATGGTAAGCCAATATGATCCTTCTTTGGGCGTAGATGCAAAAGTTGAAGTGGTCAATGCCTTAGGATTTTATAGTGATTATATGCCTATTCTAGGTTTCAAACCGATTGCGCCAGGTAAAATAAAATCTGAAGATGCAAAGTATATTGCGGGGCGAGAAGGCTTATACCATAAAAGTTATAAAGTTTCATTTAAAGATGTAGAAACATTGCTATCCAATATTTTTAAAACAAAACAGTTGATGGATAGTCATCAACATGGCGCGCAAAAAAGAGTTACTTCTTGTCAAACTTGTGATCAACTGCCTACTTTTAATCTTTTTAAAAAGAAGAATTGTAAGCAATTTGTATTGAAAGAATTAGAAAAAATTGGCATTGATACAAGTGATCTTGTATCTCCTTTTGAAACGCCTCGTATGCTTCATTTAGCACCATTTAAAGTTGTAAAAGAGTCAGTGGCGGGGGCTGATGAGGCCTATTATTGGGCATCTCCCATCTGTTATGAAATTAAAGAGCCTGTGAAGCCGAGTGTTCAAGATACTGCCTTGCAAATGCAGCAGCAGAGCAGTGATGCATTGCAGATTTCTTTAGAAAGAATATTGAAAATATTATCTACACGTCAAAAAGAGCTTACTTCATTGCGACGTGTATCTTTGCCACTGAATAATGCCTGTAGCCAGCTGCTTGCTATACAAGCAGATGTAAACACACAAATGGTATATCCGGCACGTAATACTGCACCACAGCTTGCAAAATGGCTTAAGCAAATGCAAAAGAGCGTTGATAAATGTATCCTTGACTTAGAAAAAGAGGGCGTAGAATACAATTTAATTACTCTTTTAAAAGATTTTATAAAAGAAATGTTTAGTACGCTGCACGTGCGTTTGAAGGGGCAAGGCACAATGCCGCTTGTGCATTATTCAAACAGTAAAGATAGATGGGTATTTAATCAGGTAGAAGCGCTGGTTCCTGCTGTAAGAAAAAGACCATTAATGGTGCATTCATAGGGTTTAGGCAGCAAAAAATAGCTATGCTATAAGGAGAATGTTTACAACCTAAGTAAATAGCCCATGAAATTTAGCAGCTATCAAATAACACATATTGGTAAGCGGAAATCTAATCAAGATCGATATGCTCACGTCGAAACAGCACAGTGGGCATGTTATGTTGTGGCGGATGGCTTAGGTGGACATTATAAAGGTGAAGTAGCTGCAGGCAGTGTGTGCGATAGTATTGTTGTTGCTGCACCTTTGTTTGCAGATAGCATTTTGGTTGATCCCATCAAAGGTATGACGCAGTTTTTAAATGCTGCCATCAAACAGGCGCAAAGCTCTGTCATTGCAAAATACAATAAAATTGATACTCAAACAACACTGGCTCTTGCTTGGATAAATAAAAAAAATTTAGTGACGGCGCATATTGGTGATTCCCGAATTTATTTACTTAATAAGAAAGATGTTTTGTGGCGTACGCCCGATCATACGCAAGTACAGATTTTGTTTGAAAAAGGGCTAATATCAGAAGCGGAGATCGCAGATCACCCTTTACAAAATCAACTATTAAACGCTATTAATATGTTTGATGCGCCCGATCCTGATATTTTTGTGCATCCTCCCATAGAGACAGATGAGACCGTGCTACTCTGTACTGATGGATTTTGGGGATTGTGTCCGACGCAGGATTTAATGGCCATTGCAAAAAGCAACGGCACTTTATCAAAGAAGCTTAATGGCCTTGTCGAAAAGTACATTTCTTTAGCAGTTGATGAATGTGACAATATTACCGCTCAGGTAGTAAGGCTCAAAGCATAAATCATAGTCTTATAGTCTTCACACACTTTCCTATCAGACTACTTAAAATAATCAGGTTTTTTCTTAGTTTAAGTCTCAAAGGCTTTTGACAAAAGATAGTTAAACGGCTATTATCGATTCACCTTAGATAGTGACTGTCTACATTCACTCCATTTCTATACTATGTGTAATCTTTGCTAAGTTCTTGGAGCAAAATATGGCTTTAGCCGGTTCTTTGAGTGGTACTTCTCAAAAATACTCTTTAAATCAGCTGAATAACCTCTTGGTTTTGACGCTACATTATCTTAATTTTGATACTGAACTCCTTTTTAAGTTTAACGCAGATGAATTCATGGTGAATGAATTTAAAGAGAGGGTTTTGCCCTTATTAGCATCTATTTCATCCTTGACAGATGCGCAGATTCATCGTTATGGTGCAGAGTTAAGCTCCTTGAAAGAGAGCCTTATCAGAAAGTCTCGTAGTGTTGCTTTTGAGCAGGTTGTTGAGCCACTTGCTGTAAGCACAAGCAGTGAAGCTGTACCTATAGATGAAGAAGGGGATAAAATTAGAAATCTACTTGCTGAGATTCATTTAATCTTTAGCGATGAAAAGTATCGTACCTCAAACCCGCATCATGTGTGGGCGGTGTTGGCAAAATCTGTTTTTATGGAATGTAATTTATTCGATCATCGATTTGAGAATTATTGTATTAGTTATGATGTGCGTGCCAATATGATCAGAATCCAATTTTCGGAGCTGGTGATTCAGCACTTGGCATCGCATTTAGCCTTTGAAAGAAATGGCAATACGCCTAAACCCTTTCCTTCAGAACAAGCCTATATATCACAGCAATGTTTCATTTATCTGATTGCCCAGCTGCATCAATTAGGCCATATACAATTAGCATCTGCACTTCATAATATGCTTTATCTTGCAAAGAAATGCTCATTGTCTCGAGGCAGTGGTATGTCGACGGCTCAGCTTGCTGCTGTTTTTTCGCCTGTTTTTATTCAAGCCTTTGGTTTGTTTAATAAAATTTATACGGTTGGAAATGGGTATACCACAGAAGAGAGTTTAAGAATTGGCAGACAGTATAATTTAATGTCTCTTATTATTGCCAATGCATTGACCTCTGATACTTTTAATTATTTTTATACGCATCCTTATACTTTAGAAAAATATGATCGAATCTCTACATCTTCTTTAGCAGTGCCTCTATCGCTCAGTGATTTTTCTTATTTACCTGATTTAATGGCTGGTGGGCAGTCTTTATTTGAATTAATTTCAAGTCATTTGCCACGTGAGGAAGATGCAAGCCGTAGTCTATTAACCGCCTTTAAAGAGCTTACCTTCGGTAAGAAAAAGTCCTCTGTAAATGTGCCACGACATCGTGTTTCAGCACCAGAATTATCTGAGCCTTCTTCTTCATCTACAGCCAGTGTTCCTGTATCTTTAGCACCGTTTGTGCGATCTCTTTCTTCAGAGCCAAGTTCTAGTCCTGTAGTATCGGAAACAGTATCCTTTACATCGTCTCCGACCATTGTTTCTCCTTTACCATTATCTACGCTTAGTTTAGCAAAAGATCACTTTGGAGATGGTGCGACTATCACACGGCCTTTGGGTCAAATGGCAAGAGGGCGTTCGAGCGATGGGGCTTCGTCGCCACGTGGGTTTCCACCTCAGCGTTCATCAGAGAGAGGGGCTCTGAAAACGACAGATAGAGATGCGATTCCGCCTGTGAGTGGATCTACTAGCAGTGCAACTGAAATTGAGTTAGATGCTGAATCAGAAAAAACTAAAACAAAGAGACCAGGTTTGGGTAAGCATATCTTTAGCTGATGTCTTAATCTCAAATCAATACAAAAAAGCCGCTCTTAAAGCGGCTTTTTTATGTTCGATTAATAGTAATAATAATCAACAACAACAACTTCATCATAGTAGTAAGAAGGGTAAGGATCATACCAGGTATCTACTACTGTATATGAATAAGGATAAGTAGAATAAGAGTAAGGATATGGATTAGAAAGTGCTGCTACGATAACAGCCGCTGTCATAACTGCACCTAAAACGATGGTTGCTTCCACAACGCCGCCTGTACCGCCAGAAACATTTTGTGCTTCGATAGTGGTTATATCACGCATATTTAACTCCTAATTAATTAATAATAACCTACATGTCTAGGTGGGCTTAAAGGTAACAGCCTTGATTTTGAAAGACAATAAAATGCTCAGATAAACAGATAAGTGGTAAGTGGGTTAGGATAAGTGGTATTCATTGGCAGATTAGTTGAATGACAAATTTATAAGGGTGTAAGTACATTAAAAAACAATATAAATGCTCACCTTTTTTTATGAGAAATGAACAATAGGCATATTTCTCTATTTTCAGAGTTTTCAGAAAAAGATTACAGCACTTTGATCAAGATTGTGCTTCAGATTTAGAATCTACCTTGCCGCTTTTATGTGGTGTTATGTTTTTGCGCATATCTTTTCTCAATGCACCACCCACAAGAGGCAATGTAGGTGACGCGTTCAAGGGAATGAGTCCCAAGAGCATACAAATAGTGCAAACGAAAGGTGGGAGAGCGTTGTCAACAAAGCCTAAAATTCGAATGTAATAAGTCTTCGTCAGTACGAGAAATAAGGTGTGTAAGATTTGGTATTACAGCTTATTTGTATTATTTTTCGCTAAACGAGCGATAAATCTTTTCAATAGCTTATTAGTTATGATATTGTGTTTTTGGTTTAAACCCGGAGGAAATCATAGATGGCAACGAAGAAGAAAGGGACAACAAAAGCTCGCAAAACTTCAACAACGAAGAAAGCGACAGCTAAAGCTAAGACAGCTACTAAGACAGTAAAGTCTAGAACAACTTCAAAAGCAAAAGCGTCAAAAGCGAAAGCAACGAAGTCCACAAAGAAAGCAACCTCAGCAAGCAGCACAGCTAAAATAGTGAAGCTTCCTACTAATGTTGTTGCGCAAAAACAATCTAAAGCTCAAATCTTCACCGATATCTCTGAATGCACAGGTTTGTCAAAAGCAGATGTCAAAAATGTATTTGCTGCACTTAGAAATCTTGTAGAAAGACATTTAAAAGGTAAAGGCTCAGGTCAATTTAGCATTCCTGAATTAGGTGTTAAAATCCGCAGAGTGTCTAAGAAAGCGACCAAAGCTAGAAAAGGCAGAAACCCATTCACGGGTGAAGAAATCACCATTCCAGCTAAACCAGCTCGTAAAGCTGTAAGAGCTACAGTGCTCAAAACCTTAAAAGAGGTTGTTTAGTTTCTAATATAAATCCCAGACTATGTTAATTTACTTAGTATTAAATATGCTGAGCAACTTGATATTTCTGGGATTTTATTTTTTTATATCGTTTTTTTCCAAAATGTCTCAATCATAAGTAACATTCCCAAAAACTCATACGCTGTGACTATAGTATTGTGCGAGCTATAATATGAATTTATCTGAGCTAAGACGAGAGTATGGATCTTTAACTTTAGATGAAGAAGATGCGCGTAAACACAATGGTAACCCTATCTCTTTATTTGAGGCTTGGCTAGCCTTTGCTATTTCTAAAGGTGTTGAAGATGCAACGGCTTTTGTATTGGCAACCATTGATGCGCAACAGAGGCCTGATACAAGAATTGTATTATTAAAAGAAATTAAAAATAATGGCTTTGTTTTTTTTACGCATTATACGAGTAAAAAAGCGGAGCAAATCCATCAAAAGAATAACGTTGCAATGAATTTTTATTGGCCCGCACTGGCCAGGCAAGTCAGAGTGCGTGGCAGTATCCAGAAAACATCAAGACTCGATGCAGAGCATTATTTTTCAAGTCGCCCACTAGAAAGTCAAATTAGCACATGTATTTCAAATCAAAGCAGTATTATAGAAAACAGAAATATGCTTGAAATGCGTTTTCAAGAATATATGCAAGAAATGAATAGTCGTCATAATACATTGTCTTGTCCATTAGAATGGGGGGGCTATATCATAAAGCCCGTTGAGATCGAGTTTTTCCAAGGCCGAGATCGACGTTTGCACGATAGGCTTCTTTTTTCGCTTGAGCATAATGCTTGGAATGTTTGTCGTTTAGCGCCTTAATAATATCTCAGAAATTTCCCACATATTTATGTTATGTGTATAATCACGAATAAGCTAATTAACTTATAAGCGAGCTAGCATGAGCGATAGATGGTTTTTCAAAGCAGATGAATGGTAGTCAGATTGCTAGGCATTTAAAATCTCCTCAGGTATGATTACGCTTTATTCAGTTCAGACAATTTATATATAACTAGGAGATTGAAATGAGAAATTTATCTGTAAATGAAGTTGCAAATGTATCTGGTGGCGCTATTGGTGATGTTGATGAGTACACTTTTGCATTATTTCCTAATGAACAAATGGTTGGCGTACAATTAACGGTAGTTGGTTATGATAAAGTAACTTGGATTGAAAAAGGTTTCTGGATGGACACCATTCATGAAGAATTGTATCCAATTTATGACGTTCAGCCTATCTTAAAATCTAATGGATTTTTCTTCTAAGATAAATATATCTTGGATAAAAAAAAGCGGTAATTTCTTACCGCTTTTTTTTTATTTAAAATTTTCTAATTAAAATAACGCCGATAATTAAAAATATGGCGCCCAATACTCGCCAAGCATTGAGTGTGTTTACTTCGAAGCCGACTAAGCCATAATGATCTAGAATCAAGCTTGCCAACATTTGACCTGTCACAACAAAAGCCACTAGCTGGGCTGCACCAATTTTTGGGGCTGCAACGATGGTGAGTGTTACATAGAGCGCACCCAGCAAACCGCCCATCCATACCCACCAGGGTAATTGTTGTAAAGAATGCGTTGATGGAATTGTTTGTTTAGAGGTCAGTATGTATAAAACCAATGCTATAGTGCCTATTAAAAAAGAAGACAGTGCGGCTATCATCGGATTTTGTAGGCCTTTTGACAAAGAGGCATTCATGCCGATCTGTATTGCCAAAGATGCACCGCTGACGAATGCAAGTATGGTATATAAGGAAAAGAATTGCATTGAATAGTTGCCTTATGGTTTAGGAATGAGTTTGAGCGTATTTGTGTCTTTCACACATTCATCTTCAGGGGCAGCAGCAGGATCTGAAGAGGCAGCGATATCTTGATCTTGTGCTATGCCATCATAAAGAGAGGTAAATACAGGGCTTGTAGACGCTTCAATCATGCGTAAATTTTCAGCTATTTCACTACACTGTTTGAGTGATTCTTGCATTTTTTCCCTAATGCTGTCGAAACAAAAGTCTGTAATACTGAGAAGTTTTGCTAATGCCTGATGTGCATTGGGAGCATGTTCAGAATCATAGAGCATTTGTTGAATTGCATTGACTGTTTTCATAGCAAGCAAGGAGATAACCTCGTGAGCAATGCGTTCGCGAGCATCATGACCGAGCAGTAGATTCTTATCTATTTCTTGCGGCGCAATCCTGTCGACGAAAGATTGATGCTTATCCATTTCGATTGTGCTTTGAAATTCAGCTCGATGTATTTTTGTGCCGTGAATAGCGTATTCCAAGGGCAATTTGGCTTCAGTAAAAGGGGCGAGCAAAGAAGGCGTTAATAGTTGTAGATTGCCATCCGGTTTTTTGAGTAATTGATGAATGACGCTTGTGCAATGATTTTTAGCACCGATACAGAGTTCTCTGCTATTAGAAAATGGCATTGTAAATTCTAGCATATAGGTTCCTGATAAAAGTTATATGACTTGATTTTTTGTGTGCACAGTATGGATATAGAAAGGCTTGAAAACAAGCCTCTCTTAACCTTACACTCCGGTTTGAGAAAGTACTCTTTCCATTTGGTGTTTTTGTTGTCTACACGCCTCTCACAATCGAGTTGTGCAGAAGAATCTAAAACTCAATTGTCCTGAGTATATATAGTTCATAGAGAGATCACGATACGCTTTTTTGAGGAACTAATGGCGAAGAAGAAAGAAGATAAAGTTTGGGTAGAAGTTGAAGTTAATAAATTTACCGATGGTATCACTGTATTTCGTGGTCGAATGCACAAAAAGGACATAGAAGCTTGGTCAAATGGAGAGTTGGTTGACTGTAGTATTAAGTTGGAAAAAACATATTGGTTTGTTGGAGAAAATATTTGCACCTTAGGCAATGGGGAAGGCAATGCTCGCCAATATACCGGCGATACTTACATAAGAGTGGATGCTATTATGCTTATTTTTGTGCTAAAAGAAGACAGTTATCCTAACAATCTTGTTGCAAGTACGGATAATATTTTTCCTTTCCCTGGACGACAATAGTAGCATCTAAGTAACATATCCTTGAGGATTCAATGAAAAAAACAGTGATTCAAAGTGAGCATGCACCTAGCCCTATTGGGTGCTATTCGCAAGCAGTTCGGATTGGAAATTTAGTGTTCTTATCAGGGCAAATTGCCTTAGATCCCAAAACAAATGAAATGGTTACAAGCTCATTTGCAGCAGAAATGCAGCAGGTCTTCTCAAATCTAGAGGCTGTTATTTTAGATGCAGGTGCAAGCTTTGCGCAGGTTGCTAAATTCACTATTTATTTAACTGATTTGTCATGCTTTCCACTGGTTAATGAATATATGCAAAAAATCTTGTCTGCGCCTTTTCCTGCACGCGTTACGGTAGGGGTAGCATCGCTGCCAAAGTCGGCTTCCATTGAAGTCGATGCAATATTAGTTATTTGAATTAATTCTGATGTTTGCTGTTTGCAACATGACATGTTGTCCATCTTGTGGTATCTTTGCCCACACTCAATGTAACCTGATTCATTTGGCTTAAAATATAGCCGAGCTTCCCTTAAACGATGAAAAGCAAAATGATGCAAATAAAACAAGCTGCGAGAAATGCTATTCTTGTTAAGAACTTAACCGCCAATACCTCATGGTTTTTTAAAAAAACCACTTTGATGTGTTAGAAATTAAGGAGATTGTGTGACCTCGTTTTTATCTTTTCTAAAACCTGCCCCTTATCAGCCTCTCATTAAAGATCAAACAGTTATCAACCAAGATTATCGTCATTGGCGGTTTAGAATTCTATATTCACTGTTTTTTGGTTATGCAATATTTTATTTCACGCGCAAAAGCTATACCTTCATTATGCCGTATTTGGCACAAGATCTTAATTTAAGCTATACACAATTAGGCTTTTTAAGCAGCATTCTATATATCACCTATGGAATTAGTAAATTCTTAAGTGGGGTTCAAGCTGACCGCTCCAATCCACGATATTTCATGGCGATTGGTCTTATGATGACGGGGGTTTTTAATATCCTATTTGCCTTTAGTTCTTCACTTTGGCTTTTTGCTTTATTTTGGGGATTGAATGGTTGGTTCCAAGCATGGGGATGGCCAGCTTGTTGTAAGCAATTGAATTATTGGTACGCTAAATCAGAACGTGGTTTGTGGTATGGCATTTGCAGTACTTCTCACAATTTAGGTGGTGCATTGATACCTATTTTAGCAGTATATCTTGCACTGCAATTTAATTGGCGTGTTGCAATGTTAGTGCCAGCAGGCATCAGCATCATCATGGGACTTATTCTTATCGAGCGATTAAGAGATGTTCCAAGAACACTTGGCTTGCCCAGTGTTGAAATTTACCGAAAAGAAAAGACAGAATGCGAATCTGATAGCTTAACGGAGCATTCATTACTGTCTGTAAAAGATATTCTTTTTAAACAAGTCTTAACCAATAAGCTTGTGTGGATTATGTCTATTTCTTACTTTTTTGTGTATGTCGTGAGAATCGCTGTGAACGATTGGATTTTCATGTACTTAACCGAAGAAAAGAGCGTAGATGCTTATTTGGCCAGTTGGGCGGTATCTGCATTTGAGATAGGTGGTTTTGTTGGGATGATTATTGCCGGATGGAGTTCTGATTACATATGGAAAGGTAATAGAGTTCCTTCAATGGTCATTTGTGCCTTGGGGATGGTTTTTTCAACACTCGGCCTTTGGTATCTACCTGCTCATTATGTGTATTTAGATCTTGTGCTTCTTGCTTTAATTGGCGCCTTTGTGTTCGGGCCACAGATGATTGTCGGCCTAGCCGCTGCAGAATTCGTTGATAAGCGTGCAGTATCTGCTTCAAACGGATTTACAGGGACGATTGGTTATTTTGGTGCAGCCTGCGCTGGTATGCCGATTGGCTTTATGATTGATGAATGGGGGTGGAATGGATTCTTTCTCACCATGTTAGCTAGCTCTTTAGTCATTTTCTTGATATTGCTACCGCTGTGGTCTGCGGGAGGGAAGTATAATATGCAATCAGCAAGACTTAATACTTCACCAGAAGTAAAACCTAAAGAAGCTTAGATTTTCGTTCTGTATAATAATAAACATTGGAGAGAAGAAGTATGAAATATTATGTAGTTGGATCTGCTATAAGTTCTGTTGATGGTGAACAGCCTACGAAAGATGCATTGTTAGCATCTCTAGAAGCCTTGAAAAAAGATGAAACAGTTTTTGCTTTTGAAAATAGAGGCCTCGCGCAAAAATATTTAGAAGATAAATTTGAAAAGACTGACAAAGAAATACGCCCTATTATTGAAATAGACGCGCCTGCAAAGCAAAAAATTCACAAAGAAAAATTAGAAGATGGCCGATTAATCACAGGTAGAGACATCGCAATTGAGAAAGTAAAGGTTCTTAATGTATTATTAAATTTAAGTAACAAAGCTTTGAATGATGTTGAAATTAACGAAGCATTATCTGATATTAAGGCACCTGTTGCTAAAGTAGAAGAACCTGCTGCTAAAACAGAAGAGCCTGTTGCTAAAGCAGAAGAAGCTGCAAAAACAGAAGAAGCAAAGCCTAGTGCAATTAGAAGCTTATTCACCAAGCTGAAAAACGCATTCTTCTCTATGTATGTACAAATTCCATTAATTGGTTTTGGTATTGCAATGCAAGGTGGCACAGCTCTTATCCTTGAAAAGCTTGCTCAGTTAGGTGTAACTACAGCATACCCATTAATATTGGAAGCAGGTCTTGCATTAGCATTAGGTGCAGCATTCTATGGAATGGGTCAAGCAATTGTTTGGGGTGTTTCTAGCGCATACAATGCAATAACCAAAAAATCTGAAAAAGCATCAGAAGAAACAGCAGCAGAGAAAGATGCTTCTGTGGATCCTGACTTAACCGCTAAATTAGCAGCTACATTAGATACAAGCAAAGAAGCAGCAAATGAAGTGGCAGTGGAAGACAATTTAGTTGATAATTCACCAAAAGTGATTCGCATGTCACCTAAATCATCTTCTGTTGAATCTTCACCCAAATCATCTAAAGACTCTTCTAGTTCTGTTAAATCTTCGGCTTATTCTTCATCTGAAGAAGCATCTGTCTCTGCTGAAGAAGAAGTGTCTACAAAGAAAGCTTCTGTACGTGCTAAAAAATAACATAGAATTTTTGCACGCTGACTTGATAGAAAAGCCCCATTTTGGGGCTTTTCTTTTTTAATAACGACCTTTCATTTTTACCACTCATTTTTAGTTTATTAACTAAGTTTGTTTTTTTTAATGCAATGCCAAAAAAAATATTGTGCAATCTAACTTCTTCTGTTAGCATGCCTAAAGTTGTTGGTTGGTGGGTTGCTAACTAACACCGGTTCCAACTTAGTTTTTCTTAATTTATCTTGTTTGGTTATTTGGAGACTTGCAGAATGAAATATTATGTAGTACTTGCTACTGAGAACACTTTTAAAGCTGATGATAAAATTGTTGCACCTTCTAAAGATGCGATTGTTGCAAACTTGCAAAAAATGGTTGCAGACAATCAGAAAACATTTGTTGCTTTTTCTGAAATTAAAGATGCACGAGCTTATGCAAATCGTAAAGATGCACAAAGATCTGAAAATGCTGGTTTTGTTGTATTAGAAATTCAAGCAAGTGGCAAAGGCTTAAAGCATGCTTCAGTTGAAATTGAATCAACAGATGAGAAGAAAGTAACCCTTAAGGGCAAAACTGTACTTTTAAGCAAATCTGAATTTGTTCAAGCGCATTTAGAACATTTAGATGCTTCTTTGAAAGATGCTGTTGCTTTAAATATTAAAGGTCGCGAAGTATTAGCACAACAGAAAGCAACACCTGTTGAGCCAACCACAACGACAACAGATTCTAAATCAACTAATTTGGTTAGAGGTCTTTTATTAGCAGGCGCATTTGTTGCTGCAACTGTTGCAGCTAATGTAAGTGGTTTAACCGCTGCTGTACTTGCCTATGCTGGCTTCAAAGCAGGTGTTGCTGCAACTCTTGCTGCAAGTGCTGCACTCGTTGCTACAGCTTCTGTTGTTACTTATGGTGCTGTATCTGCTGTTTCTAAACTTGCTAGCTATGTTTCTTCAAAATTAGCTTCTAAAGAAGAAAACAAGGCTGAAGACAAAGTTGAAGATAAAGCTGAAGACAAAGCTGAAGACAAAGCTGAAGACAAAGCTGAAGCTACTCAGAAAGATGACGTTGTTGAAGCTGCTGTTTCTGAAAAGTCTAACGTTGTTACATTCAACAAAGATGCTAAGTCAACCGCTAAGCCAGTTGCTAAACCGGCAGCTAAACCAGCTGTTGAAAGACGCACTAGCCCACGCCTTTCTGCTAAAAAATAAGTCTAATATTCAAAAATATTAACTTATTCCCCAAAATCCCTATTCCTAATAAGAATGGGGATTTTTTTAATAAATATCTCAAAAAACTAACTCCGTTGTATGGGGCAATTTGCTGTGGTAGGATGCCTTTACTTGTATAGTTTATTCTATAGCTAACTAACAAGTTTTTGTTATAAATGAATTTAAATTAAGTCTTGATGTTCCGGAGACATTTAAGTATGAAATATTATGTAGTACCTGCACATGCGCTTTCTTTCAAAGAAGACGCTAAAGTTATTGTTCCTTCTAAAGAAGCTGTCAAAGCTAATCTTTTAGAAATGTTGGCCACTCTTAACGAAGATAATGATGCGACAATTGCATTTACAAGACGTGCTGATGCTGAAAAATTTGCCAATGAATTTGATTCTAAGAGAAAAGATCATGAAGGTTTTGCAGTTATAGAAATTGCTGCGCCTAAAAAAGAATACAATAGAGACTCCATAGAAATAACTGTCGCTAATGGCAAGAAAGAAAAGCTTAAAGGCGAATTAATACCATATGCTAACATGACTTTTGTTAGAGCACATTTAGGTCATCTAGATGCATCTTTAAAACGTGAAACAGTGGCAATTAATGAAAAAGGGTCTGAGCTTATTGCGCAAGCATCTAAGCCTGTCGTTGTAGAACAACCTGCTGTTGAGCCAGCGACGAAAGATGTTGAGAAAGCAGCTGAGAAAGCGAAGGAAAAAGCGCCAACCTCTTTTAGCATTAAATCTTTTGCTATGGGCTTATTAGCAACAGCTGCATTCGGTGCTGCTGCATATGCTGCTATGATCAGTGGTGTAACACCTGCGCTCTTAGCTTATTTTGGTGTTAAAGCTGGTTTTGCTGCAACACTTGCTGCAAGCGCTGGATTAGTTGCTGCAACAAGCGCAGTTGCTTATGCTGCTGTTCGAGTTGCTACCAGTTTTGTGAAATTTGTGGCTTCTAAATTCCGTGGTTCTAAAGCTGAAGAAACAGCAACAGAGAAACCAGCAGAAGATGCTGCAAAAGATTCAAAAGAAATACCTGATTGCTGCAAAGCTAAAGTATCCGAAACAACTGCTGAAGCTAAGACTAAAACTGAAGCAACAGTAGAAGTTAAGGAAGATGCTATTGAATCTGCTATTAACTCAGCAAAAGTATTGCGTTTCACACCTAGCAGTGTTAATGAAGTGCGAGGCGCTATTAAATTTGCTACTGGCTCTGCGCAACTTGAAAATGAAGATGAAGTTAGGGGTGCTATCAAGCACAGTTTTAGATAAAATCGTTAAGATGAGTCTATAAATTTCAAGCTGCTGTGATATTGCATGGTAATTTGAAAACAAAAGAAGCCTCGTTGTGAAATACATAGCGAGGCTTTTTTTATGAATATTACTCTCGAAGTGTTAAACCTTGTGCGCTGGTATGTAAGTCGTTTTTAGCAATATGAACATATATCATCGTCGTAGAGATGTCCGCATGTCCCATAAGCGCTTTGACTTTTTCAATAGGACAGCCTGATTTAACAAGATAGGTGCCATAGGAATGTCTTAGCCAATGTGCAGAGGCTTTTCTGAGACGAGAAGCTCGATGTAAGTATTTATGACTTTCATTGATATCTTGAGCTGCCATTCGTTCGTATTTTAGTGCTGCTAATTCAAAAGCCCATTTTAAAATTTGATCAATACGTCGTCTTTGTACGGGTGTACTATGATCTAATGCAGGTATAAGGGGCGTTTTTTCTTCAAAACCAGGAAGGGGGGTAAAGCAATCAATGGCGACACGAAATTTTGATAAAATATCTAGATATTCATCAACAACAACGATGTTTCTTGGTTTTTCACCTTTACCAATTACTTTTAAATACCATTGGTTCTCAATCAGCGTAAAATTTCCCATCACATGATTGCTGAGTTCTGCTAAGCGTAAGCCTGTATAAAATAAGGTTAGAATAATGTATTTTGCTCTGAGTACATGTAGAGTTTTAGTTTTATCTGTTTCACAATAGTTGTCTAATGCTTCAAGCGTTGTATTGATCTCTTCCTTTTCGAGCCAACGTTCCATGCTTTGAGTAAAACCACGTTGCTTTCTACGTTTGTTAACAGAAAGGGGGTTGCCGTTTAAATATTGTGTTTGAACAAGGTAATTAAAAAAGCAATCCAGGATACTCATGGATTTTTTGATACTAGAAGGGGAGAGTCCATCCCCAAAAGCACGCCATTCTGTATTAATTTCCCCATTTTTTTTTGTTTTAGATCGCTTGTTACCGCACCAGATATGTTTGGGAGTAGGGTGCTCTAGAAAATTCCTATAGGCTACTAGATCATCATAACTCAGATCTGAAATAGTGACTTTTTGAATATGACTACACCACAAGATGAGTCTTTCTAATTCTTTGAGATAGCTTTGGTACGTTAATTTTGAAGACTGATAGCCAATCAGAAATGATTTAATGGCTTCTGCATCATTACCGGCCTTAATCATGTTGGCACCATCTTTAAGATTATAGCCTGGTGTCTTTGAAAGCCGTTGATTCAGTTCTCTAAAATCACTCGATTCATTACTGAGAAAGATTGGTTTAATGAAATCTTGCACAAATTATACCATTATCAATTAGGGTTAATATTTAATGCCTATATCTTAGCTTAAAAAATAAGATATCATAGTCCTCGTATATGGCGTTTAGGATAGATAAAAGAGAAAGATAATGAAAGTTATTTTAGTCCGACATGGCGAAGCCGTTGAAGGGGCAGTAGATGCATTGCGACATTTGACTGAACATGGTGAAGAGCAAATACAAACAATTGCTGATTATTTATCAAAAAATGCAATCTCATTTTCAAAATGCTATTACAGTGGGCGTGAACGTACAAAGCAAACAGCCAAGATTATTTGTGAGCAGATTTCTCCGCATACTAAGCTTGAAATATTGACCTTGCTTGAACCCAATGCTAATCCTCAAGCACTCATTAACCGATTGAGCCATTTTAATGAAGATATATTGTTGGTGGGACACTTACCACATGTTCAAGATTTTGTATCTGAGCTATTAAGTCAAAACGAAATGCGAGACCTGAATAAGATTATTTTTCACCCAGGCAGCATGCTCATCTTATCGACAGAAGATCATGTGAACTGGCATATTGAGCATTATCTCAATCCCGATGAAACAGCTTCTATGATTTAAAGATCGTTTTTGGGTATTGGATTTTTTTCGAGTCGTTTGGCTTTTTTAATTTTGTTCAGTAAACGATCTTTTTTGAGCTTTGGAACCCTGTCTAAATATGTAAATCCATTTAAATGATCAATTTCATGTTGTAAGCACTTTGCAAAATAGCCATCAGCCTGGATCTCAATGGCTTTTCCATATCTGTCTTGTGCACGAACAAGCACACGCTCTGCACGCTTTACCTTTTCATGAACATGGCGTGGAAAAACGGACATGCAACCTTCACTTTCATGTTGCTCTCCGCTGTATTCAATGATCTCTGGATTCACTAAGCAAAGAGGATTGTCTTTGTTTGCGGAATAATCAATAACAGTAATCGCCCAGGCGGGATTTAAATCTAGCTGAGTAGCGGCAAGTGCAGCACAATCTGCCGTACCATAGTGGGTTTCAAACATGTCATCAATTACTTTTTGGAGCGAAGGACCAAAATCTTCAACCCTGATCGCAATTCGTTTCAATCTTGGATCAGGGTATTGTAGTATTTTTAGCATTGCCATAATGCAGCTCAAATTTAGTTTAATGATTTATTATAATGCATTTCTTTTCTGCTTGCAGCACTATCATTTTGTTGGTTGGCTACAGAATTTTTTGTACTTCTTTCTTTTAAAGCTTGGAATAAAGCTGAATAATGATTGTTTGAGCTCCAAACATACCAGCCATCTGATGTATTGTCTTCAACTGCTTTGAGTTGTGCTCGAATATAATCAACGCGCTGTGCATGAGACATCTTATATTTGTAATTGGATGCTTCTATGTAAGGGCGCAATTTAAATGGTAGATTATGATTCATCTGTTTTTTCATTGCTTTTAATGATTTATCGATTGTTTCATAAGGTCTATCTGAATGATAGCGTGCGGGAGCATAATGTGATGGATAAACCATAGGACATACAACATCAATTGCATTTGCAAATAGTTTAATATTGTGGCCTATTCTGGGAGAGGGTTTAAAGCTTGCTTCACCAAATACATCAATTTGTAACGGGATGTTTCTTTGTGAAACTTTTTGTTTAAACCATTCTATTACATTTAAAATGTCTTCAGCATTTTCATGAGATGGCTTTCTTTTCGTGTTATATCGAATATAATCAAGCTGAATTTCATCTGCTCCGTATTTAATCGCTGCATCAACCAGTTTATATCTCTCTTCCCAATGTTTTTTTGAGCGCACTTGTTGTACATCGCCACCGTCAGGAAATACAACAATTCTTGCAACGTATTTTATCCCATTACTTTTTATGAGATTAATGTTTTTCTGATAATTTTTAGTGATTTTATTTAAATCTACGACAAAGGTATTGATGCCTGTCATTTTTGACTGTTCAATAAGCTCATTTAATAATTTAGGTTTTTCCAACGTTGAATGATTGATATAGATTCCTCGTTGAGCCGCAAACACATTGGTTTGTATGAACAAAAGCAGAAAGAAAGAAGCTGTTAAGATTTTCATAGGCATAACTCACATAAACGACCTAGTCAATTTTTCGGCACTTGAGCAAATTGGTTTAATAAAATTTGACTGGGCTGTGTATGGGGGCAGTGGTTAATTTTTAAAAGAGGTGCTATAAAGAATTAATTACTTGTCAAGGGGGTGATGATGCCCAAGAATAAAAATTTTAAAAAAAACAGGGTTTTATTTGATTCTGCTGTAATAGACACAGAAGAATTTGATCCTGAAACCAAAGAAAAAATACATACAATTGTTATAGATTCCAATCATTCTGCGCATCAAATATTGAAAATAGTGAATGAAACAAAAAAAATAGGTGAAGATACAAGGAAGCGTCTTGATCAACAGGGCGAGCAGATTGGGGTTATTGATCGTGATGTGCAAGAGCTGGATTATCAAGCTAAAAAAAATAAGCGGACAGTCAAAGGCATTAACAGCGTTTGGTGGGCGATTGTACATTTTTTTACACCCAAATGTTTAAAGCCACAAAAACCAAATTTTGATGATGCTGTTGTTGAGGAGGATGAGAAGAAAAATTTGGCAGAAATATCTGATTTTTTTACAGAAAATACTGGAACAGTTACTATTTTATTTGATGAAAGAACAAAGTCTGTAGCAGATGACACAAGTAAAGTATTGTCAGAGGCAAATACAGCTATGCATGATTTAGAATTTCTTTCTATGGGAATGAATAAGAAACTACGAAAACAAAATAAAGCTCTAGATAAGATTGCTGACAAAACAGATGATATAAATGACAATCTGAGAAAAACCAGCAAATACGCTCGTTCTTATTTAGGCGAACCAAAATAGTTATATTTTTTAATTATAATTTATACGCACTATAAATAATTTTTCGAATAAAAAGGATCTTTGCTTTGTCTAAACTCATATCACTCATTGAAAATAAAGAATATAAATCAGCAGAGCAATATATTAAAAAACAAAAATACATACGTTGGAACGATCATTTAAATCAAGATGGAAAATCGGCACTTCATTTAGTTGCAATGACAGGCCCACTTAGTTTGCTTCAATTAATGATTGCAAGAGGATGTCCTTGGGATATGATGGATAATCATGGATTTACGCCGATTCATTATGCAAGGAAGGCAAATCAAGTTGATATTTTTCTTGAGCTAAATGAAATGTATAAAATAGTAGGAATAGAATTGCCAAGCGAATTTATTTCCGATATTCAAAGCCTTTATTATCCAAAGCGTAAATTTTCTGTTCTTGATAGATTGGGCAGAAAGTCAATACCACAAGATATTTCTATTACAAATGAACCTGTCCCCGTAATATATGCAGGTAGTAGCTCAAGCAGAGACGCTTACTTAGAAAGTCCTATTTCTGATGGGACCGTTGATCAAAAAATTCCTATATTACATACACCTCGTAATTTAATAGCGCAATTAGAAGATTGTTATAATGTTCCTGATGCTTTACCACATTATGAACTTGAGTCAGAGCTTGATTGTTACAACAGATATCAAATGCTTTTCAAAAAAATGCATTCTGAATATATTAAAGCAAAGAATAATTTAGAGTTATCGCTATTTGAAGCAGGGCTTACCATTGTTGATAGATTAGAAAAACCAAATGAAAACAATAAACATGCTATAAAAAAAATCAGAAGAAAATTAAAGAATATTGATGAAATGTTTATTCCAGTTGACAGTGAAGAAAAAAAACATCCATCAGAACATAAACATCAGAAATCTAAAAGAAAAGCAAGAGTCAAAAAAGATAAACCAGCAAGTATGCTAAAAAATAATATAAGACAGTTATTTGTTTCTTCTTCCGTCAGCGATAGCGTTTTAACAAGGCTTCGACCCGAGGATATTCGCTATCTAGCGATTTCTTTTTTTCATAATTATGAGCCTATTGCTATCTTAAAAGAGATAATAAGTGCATGGTATTGGATGCCAAACAAAATGAAACCCGCTAGCATTTATTTTGTTATGCAGCTTATAAATGCCGATAATTCAATTTTACATATTGGCACAAAGCCATTTAAAGAAGTATTTGATTTGTTTTTATCTCAACTTGAAAGCGATATACCAGCTATTTCCAGATGTGGGCTTGACTTAAGAATATTTTCAAGGTTTTTACTCTCAAGAGCAATGCCTATGTGTGATGATATAGTGTTGCAGCAAGCTATGATAGATACAAAGAATCTATCAGAAATATTCCCGACAGACGTTAGTCATTATGTAGATATTGTAGAAAATATTGCAGAGGATTTATTGGGCTATCATATTTGGAACAGTTTTCAATTAGGTAGAAATTTATTGACATCAAGAGGTTGGGATCTTTTTGTTAATTCTTTTAATAAACTATCACATATGGTTGCATTTCAGCTCTTAACATCAAATTCGGACAGACATAGAGAACAGATTGCCAGATTATATTTAGATGTAGCTGATAAACTTGTCAAAAAAAATGAATTTCATTTTTCGCATGCAATTTTTTCTGCATTTAGTAAAAGCAGTATTTTCCGCTTAAAGCAGTTTGATGCGTTTTTATCTCAAGATGCAGTCTATATAAGACTTAATGAATTATTTGAAATAAGTAAAAATTTTAAAAATTACAGAGAGCGCATTAAAGAAACAGGTGGGTTACCTTATTGGGGATTATTAAGCAATGATTTTATTCACTTGGCTGAGTTGGAAGTAAATTTTAATTATTATTTATTTGAAGGAAAAACATATTCAATTGTGCATGATACACAGAATAAATTTATAGGCACACCTTTGCATTTTTATACAAATATTGTGACTAGTATTTTGCAAACAAATATTGATGAAGAGCTCTTAAATAGCCTGTCATGTGAAATTCTGCCTAGAACACTTTATTTAAATGATAATTTATTGGTTGAAGAGCTAATTAAAAACTTGCAGTGTAGAGAGAGGCATAAATTAGGTTTAGCTATTTATGATTCTGAGCTAAAATTAGCTTCAGGCTTGGCTGCGTTTGATAGTATTTATGCCTATGTTTGTCAGCAATTAGCTGATAAAATATTTAGCTATGAGTCTTGTAAAAATATTATGAGTTTAGCGGTTAACCTTATTCAAGATGATGCCTTAAAAATAAATATGCTTCCATATTTATTAGGGCTGATGGATATTAATTCGGTTCCACCAAGCCCAGTAACTTTAGATATCGGCGCCTCATCTGAAAGTTCAGCTAAGCTATTATCTAGAGAAATTAGTCAAGTAAAAAGAAGGAAAAAAGAAGAGCTGGCTTCATTATCTCATGATAGGTTTTCTCTAACTCTCGATGCGGTGTTAACACCTAGAATAATTTTTTCTAGAACAAATACCGTATATCAGGACAATGATAAATCAGATGACGTTGTCAACTCCGGAAATCTGCATTCTGCTCAAGCAATAGCTTCTGATATTAGCAATGAAATACGATTGCGTAATCTTAGAAGAGAAAAAATGTAATTATTTTTAAGCGTGAGCAGTTATAAAAAATATGGATGTGTAAAAAATATGTTAAAACAGTCAATGCTCGATTTATGTTTGCTTGCCAAAATGAGCTTTGGGCGTAGAGCCATTAATCCAGGACAATTATATGATGGTGTGCGCTATGAGAATTTTCTAAACGCACAGAAACGTTTTTTTAATTTAGGTTATTGGTCTAAAAATATTGATTATGATCAAGCATGTGAGAAACTTGCACTTAAATTGTCTGAGCATGCGCAATTGACCTCAATGCAGACCGTATTATCTGCAGGGTGTGGCTTTGGTGAAGAATGCGCCTTGTGGAAAGAGAAGTATGATTTAAATAAAATCGTAGGTATTAATTTATCAAGTGTGCAGCTTGGCGTTGCTAATACACAATTTTCAAATTTAGAGCAAAATTTTATTAAGGCAAATGTAACAAGAATGCCATTTTCTGCACACAGTTTTGACAGAGTATTAGCACTTGAATCCGCTATGCATTTTGATACAAAACTTAATTTTATGAAGGAATCTTATCGTGTTTTAAGGCCGGGTGGTGCTATAGCGATAGCAGATATTGTTTTGCATGATTCTCCGCTTAGTTTTTATTGGAAGTATGCCTTAAAGTATTTAGAAAGAGTAGGGCATTGTCCAGAGGGGAATATTGGCCCCTTAAAAAATTATGCAAGCCATTTAGAGAGTGTTGGCTTCAAAGATATTGAAATAGAAGACATTTCAAAGCGAGTCTTTACTGGACTTTTTAGTTATTTAAAGCAGAAAAACGTAAAAAAGAAATTAAATGTTTTACCCTCTGTAAAACTCATTGCTGCAATATGTGCTCATAAAGGTTTTCCTTTCAAATATATCCTTGTTCGCGCCACCAAATAACCTTCCCATATTTTTATTCAGGACAGCCACATTAAGTTGATGCACCCAAATTTTTTGCGCTAGAATTCCTTTCAGTAATAGGGATATTTTTTAAGTTATGACTTTAGCTCGCTCAGAACAAATTGATTTGAATGCCACGCCGTATTATCACGTCATGAATCGATGTGTTCGCCGCAGCTTTTTGTGTGGTTTTGATAAACTAACACAGAAAGATTATTCGCATCGTAAAGCATGGATTGTCGATCGATTAAAATATCTAGCAGATATCTTTGCTATCAAAATCTGTGCCTATGCCATCATGAGCAATCATTATCATGTGGTTTTATATGTAGAAGATAAAGTGGCTGAGAATTGGTCAGAAGCAGAAATCATCCGTCGTTGGGCAGCTATTTTCCCCAAAGATGCCGAAAAAAATAAACATTTAAAGCAAAAAATTCAACTTTGGAAAGAGCGTTTGACAAGTATCAGCTGGTTTATGCGTTGCTTAAATGAACGAATCGCATGCGATGCAAACAAAGAGGATGATACTGCAGGTCGCTTTTGGGAAGGGCGTTTTAAATCCCAAGCCTTGTTAGATGAGGGTGCATTATTAAGCGCAATGGTTTATGTTGATTTAAATCCAGTCAGAGCTGGGATTACAGAAACGCCTGAAGAATCAGAATTTACTTCCATTTATGAACGCATTCAGCATATTTTTAAGCAATTAAAGGTCAATAAGCCAACATCCATTAAACAGCTTAAGCGTGAAAAAGCCGATATATACAACAATCTTGTACAACCCAAGTTCTTAGTGCCTTTTTCAAACGTCTCAGAACATCGTTCACATGTCATTGATTTTAAACTTGTCGATTATTTAGAACTTGTTGATTACACAGGACGAATGATTCGTGATGATAAAGAAGCAGGTTCTATTCCAGAATACCTAGCACCTATTCTAAGCAGACTACAATTTGAACCTAAAAATTGGATATCTTTAGTTAAAAATTTAGGCAAAAGCTTTGCTCATGCAGTGGGATGTGAGATTTTACTGCTTAATTTTGCTAAAGAAAGTCGAAAAGGCTTAAAAGGCATTACTCAGGCAAAGAAATTATATTCAAATACACACGTCGCTTAATTCAATATCTCATCGGTTAATCATTTCTTAAATTATTCATAGCCAGCATTATCAATTTTTATACTTTTATTGTATAAAAAATTTAATTGTGACTGTATTGTACATTCTTTGTAGCTGATCTGTATTTCTTTCTCAAAGTTTATGGCTGTCCTATAAAATACTCTATAAAATATATGGATGCTAAATGAGAGATGGAAAAAGAGGGGGGTTAGCTTTTGGCAGTGGGAGATTTGTTTATAATTTCAGAGGCTTTTAGCCATTTATCAATCAAGTGGTCGTTATGAACTTGCCAGGGATGGAAATTTGGTTTAAGAAAACGAATATAGGGAATAAAGCATTTTCTCATGATGCCAGGGTTGCCCCAGAAATAATTAATGCTTTTGAAATAAAAAGAAGGAGATAACAAAAGTTTATCTTTATAGGCCATTTGTAAATAAGGTCTTAACATTCCACTAATGTAGAATAATGTTGCGAGCACAAATCCGTACGCCCTTACAAAATAGCCACATTTTGCCTCTTTCAACAAGTCAAAAGTAACCGCTTTATGCTCAATTTCTTCAATAAAATGCCATCTCCAAAATTCAGCTAGTGTGGGATCAATGCCTTCAAACAGCTCAGGAGAAGAAAGAAAAAGATCGGAAATAACAGAGGTAAAATGTTCGCCTGCCGCTGTCATTGCAAGCCGTACTTTTTTCCCACTCACAATGGTCAAAATAAGCAGGATGAAAAATTTGTAGCGCGTGACTTTTAGCTTAGGATAATGAGGTAATACAATTTTATTTAAAAATTTAAAATGCTCTCTTGTATGGTAACTTTCCTGCTGAATAAATGCTTTGACATCGCTTTGTAGTTGCGGGTCTTTGATCTTTGTTCGATATGCCTTAACACAATTAATGATAAATTTTTCTGTATATGGAATGTAGGCTGCAAGTACATTTGCGTGATAAGTTTTGACAATATCATTATCAAACCAGTACTTAGGATAACTGTCTTTATAATGAAAATGTATTGAGCGTGGCGTAATTTTTTTTATCATAAATTAAGATATTGGCATATAAAAATAGTAGCGATACCAGAGAGAAATCCAAATAAATGTCCTTCCCATGAGGTTTTTTCTTCACTGGGGAAAAGACTTGTTATGATACCGCCAAAGTAATATAAAGCAATAGCACCACAAAATAATGCTGTAATGGTGGGACGTTGAACAGCTTCACCCATCAGATATCCAAAATAACCTGCAATCAATCCACTGGCACCCACGTGATTGCCACGTCGACCAAATAACCATACAAATAGACCCGCAAGGATTGTAATAATGCCGGTTGCCCAATAGAACCGTGTTTCGTCTAAAGACATGGCAAACAGACCAAGAAAGAATAATGGGATTGTATTAAAGAATAAATGGTTATAATTACTATGCAGAATAGGCGCGAAGACAATACCAAACAAACCGCGAGGACGCCTTGGTACAATGCCTAAAACATTGAAAGGTTTGCCTAATCTAAAGTTAATAATGCTAAAGACCCATAAGCCTGCAATGATCCATAGCATTTTAGGTAAGTGAACTTTTGAAACTTCCATGAATTGATTAAGTTGCAAACCTAATTCTTCGATCATGTTTAATCCTTTACAAAACAATTAATGAACGATGCTTTTTGAGGGATGAATAATATTCTGTTTTAGCTTCGATCGTAATCGCCAGGCAAAACAAAGCATATTAACAAAGCCATATATTACAATCATTGCCCAAGCCTTATCTGGCGTATTGTGCTTAACAACAATAAACCAGTAAGTGGGCAGCAAGGCAAAAAACCAAGCATTAAAAGCATTTGTGCATAGAATAAAAACCGTGTCTTTATGGGCAGTTAAGAATCCAGCACATATCCATACAATTCCATCAAAAATAAAATACAAAAATATCCAATAGGCAGCTACCTTAGCATAGGTAAATACCATTTGGATCATATAAGGATCTTTCTCTGCTGTCAGAAAATCATTGAGAAACCATTCTGGATGGAGCGCAAGTGGTGTAACAATTAATAAAGCAATAATCAAGTGTAATGAAAAAGCAGATCGGAATACGCGTTTAATAGGGGCATAATGCTTTGCGCCTATTAAATTTGATGCAATGGCAATGATTGCTTTTTGTAAGCCTTCTGTTGTAAAAGCAACAAGACCAAAGATACTTTGCCCAATCGTAGCAACGGTAATATGATAAACACTTGCCATTGATAGGAGATGGAGCTGAATACTCCAGGCTGCAAATTCAATCATATGGCCCAATGCATTGGGAAAGCCAATTTTAAAACATTGCCAAAAATAGTAGAAATCGAATTTGATAATGTGCGTACTAAATTGTGAGCGATTATTTTTATTTAAAAAGGCAAAAAATAACACACAACATTGAAAAATTTGTGAAATAATGGTTGCAATTGCTGCGCCTTTGGTTCCCATAGGCTCAAGCCATGATGAAACACCAAAGATAAGTATGATATCAGCAATTATATTAATAATATTGCCGAGTATAACAACATAGGTTATAAGTTTTACTTTACCTTGTCCTATGAAAAAAGCACAAAGCGCAGCATTCATACCCACAAGTGCGGAAAAGCTCAGTAAGATTTTAAAATAGGGGGCACCTTCTGTATGAAAGCGCTCAGGAATGAAGGCTTCTGGGATTAGTTGAGCGATTGGAATGAGAATAAGGCTACAGGCCAGAGAAAACCAAATCATTTGCCAGACAGGGGCGGCCACTTTATTGTATTCTTTTGCTCCATAATGTTGTCCAACATAAACTTCAGCAATACTTGCTACACCAATTACCAATATTTGAAAAACAAGTACAGACATACCTGCTGTGACCGCAGCATTCATTGCTGAAATTGAGTAATGTGCCAATATAAAGCGATCAAAAAACATCATTAAGGCGCCAGATAAGGCGCTCAGCATTAAGGGGACGGAAAGAGCAGTCATTTCCCTTAAGCTACCGATAGGGTATTTGGTAAGTGGGCTAAACATTATTTGTTGCTTTGATGTCATGGTGCTTCCAAAATAATTGGCTTGCGATTATTTATGAATGGTTTTTTCTAGGGCATGCACAATATTTTGAATAAAAGCGCGTTGCGTTTTTTTATCTAACATTAATTTTTGATTTAATTCTAGTTCAAGACCAATATAGGATTTTGATGAGTAAATTTTTCTTAATGCTGTTGCCAAGCCATCACTGCTTCCTAAATAAGGATAATTCATTCTTACTCTTAAACTTGCATTCTCACATTTTATATGGTGTTTGAGATTAAAACAAAAATCACGTTCATAAGATCTTTTAGGATCATACAATAAACCAACTTCGGCATTTCTAACTTCATGATTCATTTTAGGCGTAAAGCTGTGCACAGAAATATGAATAATACGATCATGTTTAGAAAGCAGTTTTTTTATTTTTTGATGGATTGCTTCTCTATAGGGTACATATATATCGTGAATGATCTTATGACGTTCATCTCTGTCTAATGTTTGGGTGATTTCAGAAAATAAAGAGCGATGATGCAGTGAACGATTCAGTTCAATCAGAAGACGACTCCACCTTGCGTATTGAGATTGGCAAGGTATAGCTTTTATAATTTCTTGATAGCATTGATATGCGCCAATGTCCCAGCCTCTATGTGTTTCTAATAGCTTTGCATGAGGTGCAAACAGCGATTTATATTTGCTAGGAATTTTATTGCTTGCATGTTCACAGGTAATTAAATAGCCAATTTTCATATTTTTAATAATTGATTTTCTTGTAAACACTGACAAAGTTTATTGTACAGCGAATATAGATCTTGAGATTTAAATACTTTGGGTAAACTTTTGAGCATGCGTTCAGCCAGATTGCCGTTGGCTAATATATATTCTAAAGTTGCATGAAAAGGAGTAGGGATATATATTGCACTTTTGATCAATAAATCTTCCCATAAATGTCTTGCTGTTGCATATTTATTTTTAGCTAAGTCAAACTGTTCTATCCATGTTTTTTGATTAATCTCGCTGGTCATCCCTTCTTGAATAGTTTGAAAAAATATCTGTTTTAATAATTGATTATCCAGGGGATTTTGCAAATAAGCATCTGTGTTTGTGATGATATATTTTAAAATACCCGCAATGGCAGAAGCACAGGCAAAATCAGCAAGTGCACATTCTTGAGAATCTACAACACGTATTTCAATGGCATCTCTATCAAAACGTGTGATTGCACCTCTAGAATTAAGCCACTCTTCTTGCAAGATTTTATCGGGATCATAAGGCGCAATGGCATCAAACATTGGGTTTAGAATCGTTTCATAATAATCAGAGAATCCCTCAATATATTCAGGAATCACGTTGCCAGTAATTTCCGGTATCTTTTTTTGATTATTGGCATAGTAGGTTAATCGAGTTGATAGACTCCCTGTTGCTTTACCTTCGCAAATAGGTGTGCTGGCAAATAAAGAAGGTGTAAGTGGTAGGAGCAATCGAATAGCATTGTGTAGTTTTATAAACTCATTCTCATTTGCAAAGGGAAGATTAATGTGTACGCTTTGTAAGTTTGACCAACCATGACCACGACAATCAAATATTTTGTGATACATTTCATAAATGCTTTTATCACCATGAGGCCACAATTTTACACCATGAGCAGGATTCATCCATGGGTGCATGCCGGTAGGCATTAATTTACAATTCTTTTCAGCTAAAAGCTGTGTTAAATAATTAAGTTCATTTTGAAAGTCTAACTGAGCTTGCCATGGATTGTCAGTAGGGCCGTTTGTTTTTAGCTCAATAACATGTAAGGCCAATTCATTGTTTAGCGCAACATGATTGCGCTGAATCTCATTGGTTATTTCGCCTGCAATTTTTTCAAATACGGTGTCTACAATGGGTTGAATATCCAATGTAGTTTGATTGACCACCATATATTCAATTTCAATGCCAAGAACAGAAAAGAGAGAATGTTTTAATTTTCTAGGTATATCCATGTGCATGATGTATTCTTTTTAGAAAGTAGTTCATTATTTTAAAGTATAACTCATCTCCCAATAATGTGTCTTCTACACCATGATCGATATTGGGGTTATCGTTGATTTCAATTACATAAACAGAGTTATCTGCTTGTTTAATATCAACGCCATACAAGCCGTCACCAATGAGTTTTGTCGATTTTAAAGCAACCTCTATTACTTTTTTGGGAACCTCATAAATAGGAACCGCATCAAAGTTGCCTTCTGGATCTTCATTTTGCCAGTTATATATTTGCCAGTGATTATCGGCCATATAATAACGACATGCAAATATTGCTTCGTTATTCAGGATGCCAATGCGCCAATCAAATTGAGTTGGAATAAAGGTTTGGGCAATAATGAGATCGGAATCTTTAAAAAATTTTGCCAAGGTTGTCTTTAACTCTAGATGATCGTTTACTTTTACAACACCTTGAGAAAATGCGCTATCCGGCAATTTTAAAACACAAGGCATAGGAATTTCAAATAACAGATCTTTCCAATTGTATTTGCTTAAAATATAAGTAGGGGGGCAAGGGATATTATGTTTTGTTAAAAGTTCAGACAAATATACTTTGTTAGCGCATTTTAAGATCGATTCTGGATGATCCAATACCACTAAGCCATCGCTAGAGGCACGTCTTGAGAAGCGATAGGTATGATGGTTAACAGAGGTTGTTTCCCGTATAAATAAAGCATCATACTCTCCTAAGGTCTTATATTCATCTTTTTCTATTAATTCAACATTTATACCTAATTTATCACCGGCTTCTATAAATTTATCAAGCGCAACTTTATCTGATGGAGGGGTCTTCTCATTAGGATCATATAGAATAGCTAAATCAAATTTATATTTTTTGTTTTTATATTGAGTGAATCTTTTCTTATTAAAATAATCTTTCAGTGCTTCATTGAGAAAAGCGGTATGAGATTCTGGAACATCACTGATAGAAATAGCGGTGCATTTTTTTATTTGCCAAAATTTTTTGAATTTGAATGTGACACGAAAGAGTGGAACTGGAAATAATCCATACAGTTTATAACAAAGCTGGTCATATTTTTTGGCCATATTTTTGCCAAAATAGACACTTAATGTAAATTCATCTGATTTAATTGGTTTGAGTTCTTTATCAAGCTCTTCTTGAATGGTTTCACCGGCAAGCGCAGTAATGGAAGGGCTTTTTAGGTCTTGGATAGAGAGAACAGAGGGGATTATCTTATGACCTCTGGCTTCTGCAAGCAAAGAAACATAGTATCCAATAGATTGATATTCATAGTTTTTACAAAGATTGATGACGCGCATCATTTTGCCATTTGTGAATTTTAAATTTGATAAGTACTCTGTTGCTGGTACAACAGTTGTGTACTGAGATGCAAACTCCCATTTTCGTTCTTGATCTGTTACCAAGATGGTCTGCATTCCAAACTCCTAAGGTTTTTCTTTCGGCTCTATCACAAGTAAATTCGCATCATGCGTTAACACACCGAGCATGATGGAATTAATTAATCTACTGACATTTACTTTGTAATAGTTATTATGAGAGAGGGGATTTTCGCGGTGCGGATCTGCCACAACGATATGTCTTCTTTTTTCATCATAACCACACAAGATAACGAAGTGCCCACAAGGCCCGCCTTTTAAATCATCGTAAACAGCCATGCCTGTTGAGCTTTCAATTTCGCGAGCGCTTTGATACAGATAAGTTGCACTTAATCCGGTGAGTATCGGTATTCTGTTATCAAAATAGTGTTTTAGCAAACCGACGGTTAAATCTCTAAAGTGAAGTTCTCCCCCTAAGTTAAGAAATTCTTGGTATGCAAGTGAGGATTCAATCACGCGTGTAGAAGATTTATAGAGCAATTGATCGTTCAATTTTTTCGAGAGACGCTCGGATGATAGCTTTCTTGGGTGAAACCAAGAAGGATCAAAGACATCTAGATTGAAGGCATAGATGTTGGCTTGATAGCCCCGTTGTAGCGCATGCTTGCCAAGCATTGGCGCAAGCGTTCCACCACTGTGTGAACGTTCAACCTCACTGATAACAGTCTGTAGGGTGATGGGGTCATTATAAAAAGAATAAATACCATGCAAGCTAGTTGGCCCACATGTCTCATCGTCCGGTTGAGTTTGTATGTCTATATCAATCATTGATTTTGTGGTTCAGCGCATAGGTTCGTAGCGTTTATTAATTAGCGTAACATAAGTCAATAAGGCGATCTATAATTCATATAAGACCATAATTATATTGTGTACCACAATGAGAATGATTAAGAAATGGTTAAATAACCACCCTGAATTAAAACGCTCCTTAGAAGGCCTTTTTAAGCTGTCCGGCTTGATTATTTTATTGGTTGTGGTGTGTTATTTAATCCAAAAAGCAGCCGGAACCTTAAATATCTTATAAAAGATTGCTTTTTATCTAAATAGCCAGTTATATTCTCTTGCTTGTATTAAATAAATATTGCTAACTATGTTGTTGAAAAGAATTATTGTGCTGTTTTCAGTTTTTGGTCTTTTGTTTTTTAACTTTCCAGCGTTCTCTTTAGATAAAAAGTCTATGTACGCTTATAGCAACCCTGTATCTTATGGGGACAGCGGTGTATTGGCTTATTGCCATTCTAAGCATGGGCCGGATGGCAAGATACTTCTCGACCCTTATCTTGAACCCTTTTTTGAGAATATGCGCGATCTCACTGTTCTTGATGCGGGATGTGGTGCGGGTCCATGGTCTTTAAGAGCGGCTCAAAAAGGCGCTTTTGTACATGGGGTTGATATACAGCCTCAAATGATTGAGCGTGCCAAGCAATTATTAGTTGAGCATGGGCTGGAGCAAAAAGCTTTTTTTGAATTGGGCGATATTTTAGAATTACATTTTCCTGAACATTATTTTGATAAAGTAATGAGCATTAATGTGATTTGTAATTTGCCATTACCCAGAAAAGGATTATCTAAGCAGAATGCTTTACTAACGCATTTCAATGAACTTCATCGTGTCTTAAAAAAGAATGGGCAAGTCATGGTGAGTGGGCCAGCATCATTAGGTGTTGTGCTTACAAATGGTAAAAAGTCTAGAGAAGCCATCATCAACGATATTAAACAATCGGTCATTCATGTAAATGTGCAAAATGATCGCGGTATTATTCATCATATTAATCAAATAAAAAATGTACAACGCGCCACCTTTGTTGTAAGAAATGAAAAATTAATTTTGATAGAGAATGAGAAAGATTTGATGGTAGGAGAGAAAATTTGGCGTAAAATTCCTGGTTTAGTGGTGCCTAATTTTTATTATCCAGAAGAATATTGTGTGAAAAATCTTGAATTGGCTGGCTTTAAAATTCTTAAAATAGAGCGGCCCACTTTAAGCAATACAAAATATGATCCCGCAATGGCAAGTGATTTGGGTGAAGAATATAAGAATACTCATCCTTTTGTGATTATTAATGCATATAAGGCATAACGCATATGCCGTTACGAAGAACGTAACGGCAGCATTTTTTTCTTAAGTTTTAGGCTAAGCGTGCCAGTCGTTGCTTAGCCTTAAATTTTTCATTTATCTTCCTTGATTCTTTTAAATAATGAAACTTATCCAGTACAAGCATGAGCATGCCATTGCCTAAAACATTTACGCAAGTAATGATAGGATCCAGCAGCACATAGAGCGCAGTAATAAATGCACACATTTCTGCGTTAAAGCCTAAGTATTGCATTAAGATAGGTAGCATGACTAATATTCCGCCGCCAGGCACCGCCGCAACAGAGAATTTTGATAATACAAAGAAACAGCTGAAGATAAAATAATGATAGAGATCAGGTAATGGATGTCCATAAGTAATCAGTAGTGCCATTGCTAAGAAAGGTATACCAATACTGTCACCAACCAAATGAATATTAGTGCTAATGGGCAATATGCCGCCTACCCATTTTGAATCCTGGGTATTCTTCTGTGCTGCCTGTAGGTTGAGGGGAAGTGCTGCTAGGCTAGACATAGCACTAAAACCCACCCAAGCGGCAGGTAATACGTTTTTAATATGTATATAAGTTTTTTTTAATCTCAAACCAGAAGTGAGATAATAAGTAAAAAACAAATAAAGTAAATAAATACCCATCATCATGAGCGCCAACTTTGCATAAGTATAAAATATAGTGCTTAAGACACCATCTTGATGCATTTTAATAAAATAGCCACTGATAAAAATAGGCAGCAAAGGCATTAAGATTCTATTGAGTATTAAATGAATACCAGATTTGCTCAAATTATCTAATTGTGCACCGAGCATGGATGGTTTGATGCTTAAGAGCATTCCAAGTAATAATCCAGTCATGAGTGCCCACTCGTTTGCTAACCATTTTGGCAGGACAAGACTAAAGGCAGGTAGGAGTAAAGTTGTTTGTTCTGCATATGCTTGTTGCAGCGCTGGGGTAGATACAATATGGCTGACACCATAGCCTATCCAAGCTGAAAGAGCATTGGATAGACAAATAGTTACAACCCCCACACAAATCATCAAAATCCCACCGCGCTTTAAGTGGTACATGCACTGAAAGGCACAGCCCATAATAAGCAAGGGCATCATAAACATAATGATTTCTTTAATTAGGATGCTGATAGCTAATAAGTTGGAAAGTGCATGTGGTGTTAAACAATAAGATAATCCCAAGCTCAAAATCAGAGAAATAATCAGGCATACGAAAAAATGCTTATGAAAAAGAGAAAATAAATTGCGCATAACATAACTTCCTTCAGGCTGAAGTGAATTGCAAAATTGTTCAATGAAGACAGAAATAAATAGGAATTTTAGAAATAGAGTATGTGTCGCCCTAAGGCGTCGTATAGCCTGTAGTTGCCATCAAAGCAGATGCGTCTAGAAAGAGGGTGTGGGTTAGGGATAATGCGTTCATTCAGTTACGTTAACACAGCAATAATCAGACAACAAGCCTTAAACAGGATATGAAGCTAAGAGGCAGTTTATAAGTGATGAGTATATTCATGGGGATTTTTTCTTAGTGATTTTGTTGGGCTTGCTTGATGAAGTTATGTTGCTTTGGTATAGTTACCATCCTGACAAATTTAAGTTGGTATTCTAAAACATGATTTCAAGTGTAATGTCTCCCCAAAATGATACGGTAGTTGATGATATTGTTTGGTATGAACAGGCGGAATTACACCAAAATTTTTTAGAGATAGCAAAAAAACAAAGTTTTAGTGAACGCATGAAAGATTTTAAAAAGCTTTTTACTGAGGTAGATGCCTGCTATAAATTGTGGGTGACGCTTAAATCTAAAACAAGAGGTGAGCGAGAGCTTTTGCTTGCGATGGTTGATACAGATGAGTATTTTTCAAATGCTTTACCAGAAGATTTTGCTCTTCCAGGCACTGCTCAACCGATTAAGAAATATCATGTAATTTGTGGTTATGAAACGGAAGATATGGATAAGAAATTATTTCAATTACGTATTTCGCAAGATGGATTAATTGGTGAAATTGTTTGGATTGAAAAAGGATCCTTGCTTACAGGAAGTGACTTAATGTGTGGTTTTAGTCTTATGAATGATGCCTTGAAAATCAATGCAACTTTCCTAAAAGATGACGCCAAAGATAATGAAGGTATTTCTTTGCGTGTGATGCGACCCATTGCGCGAGATGATGCTCAAACATGGTATCAATTATACGGTTTTGAAGCGCATACCTGTCGAAATCAACCACAGGAGGAGCCTGAGTTTGTCTACAATCAATCAAGATCAAAGTTTAAAACAGCGGTTCAAGTGATTAAGAAATATACTTTAGAAAATGCTTTAAACAAATTTCCAGCCAATACAAAAAATATGTTATTAGAACTTATGCAGCGCTATATACCCTCTAAAAAGAAAAAGCCAGCCTGTACAGCACCCAAAACCGTGGGTGGATTATGCGAACGTGTGTTTGATGTGCAAACAAAAATTGCAAAGACTGAAAAGCAATCAAATAAGCAAGTACAAGCAAAGAAGGATTGCGCTTTTTTATATAAGCTGTTTCTTAAACGAAGTGATAAACCAAGTAAGCAAGTTTTAGATGCAAGTTATCATAGGAGCGTTAATACCCTTCATGATACAAGCCTTTTTGTGATGAAAATGTAATTATTAAGAATGCAAAACAACTTTTTTCTGATGAATCTTTAGATTTTGACGCCAGATAATATAGTGTTCAAAAACTGAACACTATATTATCTTATTGATATATATGTAAAAAATAACTTATTCACAGCTTTCTACCATCTTGTTACAATATTCTTCCACTAAAATTGTGGAGAAATACACCTTTATTCACTTAAGAAATGTTCAAAAAGTGAACACCAATATAACTATTTGAAAAATAAATAGATATTTTCTTATTCACAGCTTTTATACATACTATCCGATCATTCATCCACGCATATTGTTGAAAACTCATTGTTTTAAACTTATGACTTAAGCTTCTTTTGCACCTCATGCATTGTTACTTTAAACTCTCGCTACTTAGGATTTAAGTTATTTCCATTTTTGATAGAGAGATATATCGTTGAAAAAATTATTGATGCTTGCCATTGCAATGCTATTCTGTAGTCTTAGCGTTGCTTCCACCGCAACGATTAAAGTAGATAATTTTTATGATGTGAAGAAGCAAGCTAAAATTATTTGGCAAGATCATCGTATTACTTTTTACTGTGGCTGTAGCTTTGATAAACATTTGAATGTAAATCATGCTTCATGTGGGTACCTCCCTCAAGATATGAAACGTGCAAAAAGAGTTGAATGGGAGCACATTGTTCCTGTTTCGTGGTTTGGCGCTCAGCGCCCGTGTTGGCGTGAAGCCTTGTGTAAACATAAAAATGCTAAATCTTATAGTGGTCGTAATTGTTGTGAAAAAATAGATCCTGAATTTAGGAGGATGTATCATGATTTGCATAATTTAGTACCTGCTATTGGAGAGGTTAATAAAGCGAGACAGAATTATCGTTTTGTTGATCTGAATATCAGCGATAAAATCTACAATGGCTGTGAGCTTTATGTGAATGATGATTTACGAATTGTGGTACCTAAAGATGAGCTAAAAGGTATGATTGCACGAGCTTATCTTTATATGGCAAAAACCTATCCTTTTAAGTTAAACAAAAACGCACAGAAATTATTTATCACTTGGCATCAGCAATATCCACCCAGTGAATGGGAAATAGAGTGGAATAAGCGGGTAAAGGCGGTGCAGGGCACAGATAATGTTTACATTAGCGCTTTTGAATAAATGAGGCAACTTCATTCTGGCGCGGATGGTGCATTTTTATGCATAAGCTGGAGCTTGGCGTCTTCTTGGATATGGAGATCTGTTTGAGAGAAGGCGTATTTGATGGCATGCTCTTTAAAGGTTTCATCAATACTGAAATATATATCACTGCGCACGATAAATTTATTATTTACATTATCAATTGAGCACCATAAACTAAAATTAAGTGCGCTATCGTAATAACCTAAGCAAAAAACTAAAGGCTCATCTGACCCTTCTTTGATCACTTCTGGATGATTCATGGCTACCTTGAGTAATAATTCTTTGACTAAGAGAGGGGCGGTATTGTATTGCACGACGATATCAATTTTAATTCTAAATCGTTTATTATTCAGCATATAATTTTTTACTTCTTTGCTAATTAAATCTGAATTGGGCACAATAACATGTGAGTGTTCAAGCGTTTGGATATGTGTTGAACGAACGCCTATTTCTGTAACAAAGCCTTCTTTGTCTCCGACATGAATTCTATCTCCTTTTTTGATAGGGCGCTCTAGTAGTAGCACCAATCCAGAAATAAAATTATTAAAAATATTTTGCAAACCAAAACCAATACCAAAGGATAATGCACCAGCAATGATTGCTAAACCTTTTAAATCAACCCCCGCTATCAGTAATGAGAAGAGTAATACAAGAGCAACACCTAAGTAACCGAAGATAATTAAATAAGCTTCTTGTGCTGCTTTATTAATTGAATTCTCTTTGGGTTGAAGTTGATGCTTAATTAATTTGATGATTAAGGTAAAAAATGAGAAAAATAGCAAAGAAAATACAATCCGTATAGGTTGTATTTTTGTTTCGGCTATAATGATACCTGAAAAAATATATTCCCTTAATTTTATAGACCAAAGATCGGATATGGTCCAAAAATCATTTAAATAAATGATTAGCCCACCCCATAAAATGAGAAAAATGGTTAACTTGAGCGTAATAAGCTCTAGCATTAAGCTATTTTTATCAAAGTGCAAAAACTTAAAGACTTGTTTTTGCCAAGAATATTTTTGGGAAATAATATTTTCTAACAGCGATATCGATATCAAATATAAACTAACAGTGATCACAATGCTTGTAAGAGAATATATAACGCCTTTTAATATATATTTGGAAAGTGGAATATAACCATTCCATTGAGTAATTAATACTGATATTAAAAACAAATAATTTAAAGATTTACAAAGAAGTTTGTTGATAGGGCTTTTTACAAAATATGCACTGAGCATTAGATAGCAACTGATAATCCAAGAAAATACAATAGCAATGGCGGTATAGTAGAGTGCAGAGCTAAACGCTGAAATAATTTCTTGTTTGGGTAATAGCAAATCTATTTCAGATATAAAATACTTTGACAATAAAATAAGTAACATAGCATTCAAGCTAAAGGTAAATATTTTAAGCTGTGATTTTTTGTAGGTTTTAAAATGGTTTTTGGAAAATGCTGGGGATTTAATAAAGTCAATGCCAATTTGCAAAATAAAAAATAATAAAATAAGCAGCAATACATGATCAAATAATAAGTCATAATTAATCAGATAATCATGCACGGACTCGTAAGCTAGTAATGTTAGTAGCAACAAAATAATCGTTATTCTGCGTATAAGAGAATGAAGAAAAACGCTGAGGTATTTTTCAAAATTATTTTTTTGTTTTATATGCGCAGAAACAATGACTAAACTTGATTTTATATAAAGTGATATTAAGTAAGTAATAGATAAAAATATAGAGATTAATATAAGATCGTTATAGGTGTAACTAGTTATTTCTATATTAATATAAAAGTCTTCAGATTCAAGTGAATGCATCCATTCGGAAAAACTAGCAGGGAGCTTTTCAAGCTTTTCAAACAAGGGATCACTACGCGTAAAATAAAAAGATTTTTTTATCGCTTTTGCTTCTTTGCTAAAAGCCTTTAATAGTTCATTGGAACGAAAGGAGAAGAGCTTGCAAGCTGATAAGCTATCATTTATTTCACTTTTTCGAGTTAGCAGAAATTGCTGATCTGCTGTGAGCGTAATATCTTCATTTGGGTTTGCTTCGGGGAGCTGACTGTTGATCTCTGTTAGCTCTTTAGATTTTTCTTCTACACAGATCTCAGCTTCTTTTTTTTGCTCAATGAGATCGCGCTGTATTTTTTCTAGTTCTTTGGCCGATAACTTTTCTACCGATAAAGTGATAGAAAGGTTGTCTAAAAATTGATTTGCTTGGTGAGGATCGAAAGCATAGCCTATGCCCCAGATTAGGCTGAGAATAGGTACAAGTAGAAAATATTTATAGTCGATCTTCAACATCATTAAGACTGTTCATTAACTTTTATGTGCTATTCTGTTTGTCGGCACAGCAGTCGCACTACTTAATGATTTTTAAGTTGTTTTCCTATCACCTATATTCAATGATTTATGTTGTCATGCCAGCGAAGGCTCATAGGCGTCAATTTAAGGCATTTCTGGGAGTCGATTATAAAATATTGCTGCCTATTCTTCGTTCGCAAAGCGAACATTTTCTTACTTTGTAAAGGGAGAAGCTTGGCAGCAGCGTAGCTGCGCCGAGCAGAGGGATTTAGCTGGTTGACCTTAAATCCACGGCATAAATCCCCCTTGCGCACTTATCAGTGCGCGTCCCCCTTCAAAAAGTGGGATGCCTGATTCGCTATGCTCATCGATAAGTATGTCCGTCCTTGCATAGCACAAGATGTGTGCATCTCGTAGCAAAATTAGGAGAAGAAAGTCAGGTGATGGCTCAATATAGGGGAAGGAGCCTAGTGTCTTCGATCAAAACGCTTATTTTTAGATAAATTTTCTGCTATTTGCTTGCGCTCCTCAGGGGTAGCCGCTAAGAGTGCATCTAGCAGTGAATCTTGAGAGATGGATAAGCTTTCGTTAGCTAGTTTTTGAATCGCCTTTAAGTGCGCTTTTATTTTAGCCTCATCTATTGGATCCTTCACTAACAGTGTTGCAATTTCTTGGCGCTCCTTTTTAATTTTTGCTCTGTTTTCTTTTAGTTTTTCACGGGATTCATGAAATGATTGCTTTAGTCTCTTTTTAGATTCTTTGGGGAGATCTTTTAGCGCTTCAATATAGATGGGGGCATGCATAGGACGATGAAAAGGGAAAGATTTGTGTCCACCAATGACATATCCTATTAAAAAAACGTTTAATACAATAGAGAGGAAAAAAATAATCTTTAATGAGTGGGGTATTCTCATAAATTAATCTCACTGTCATTGAATGTGTAAGAGAATGCGGTGTTTAATAGTTCATTTGAATTAATTGTATTTACATCTTCAGGGGGAGAATAGATACCAATTGAAATACCTAAGAGTAGGCTGAGCGCTAAAATACTGATTTTAGGGATAAGTGGTAAAAAGATATTTTGTAAGGGAAAAGTAGTTTCATCTTTGATTTTATTTAGAATGCATTGAATATTTGCATCATAATTTTTATCTGCAATGGGTTTTTCATAACTATCTAAAATGGATTCAAAAGAGTGTTCATTATTGAGAAAAGAGGTTGTTGCGGGATTCTGTTCAATCCATGCATGTATATCATCTTTCATATCAAGAGGCCAGTGATGAGGTTTTGCCCCATAACTCAGGATGATGTTTTCAAAGATAGTTTGCGTCATTTTTGCTTTCATTGCAGCCATCCCTTCAATTTCTTTCTTGCTCGATATAAGCTTGATTCGATGGCACTGGAAGATTGTTTGAAAATTTCACATAATTCATCTTGTTTCATATTGTGATAATAGTGTAAGACAAAGATGGCTTTCTCATCTGTTGATAGTCTGGAAAATCCACGCTTGAGTTGTTGAAGGATTTCTTCATTTTCAAGCTTTTCTATTAAACTAAGAGGTGTGCCATCAACAGAGCGATGCAGACTGTCGTCATAAGTCTCTGTTGTACGTATTTTTTGACTGCGTAATGCATCAATACAATGCCGATAAAGCAGTGTATAAACCCAAGTATTCACTTTGGCAGAAGGCTTCCATTCATGACGTGAATTCCATATTTTAATACAGATTTCTTGCACCATATCTTCTGCTATTGCTTGATTGTCTAGCATCCGAACTGCAAAATACAGCCAAGATTGATAATGTCGCTTTAAAAGCTGTGCAAAAGCGGACTGATCGTCATGTTCTTTGACTTGATGCATCAACTCTGCATCTTCCGACTTTTGCACTATAGCGTTATCCTATTTTGGGTTATTGCTTATCTTTGAGTAAATCCATACCATATAATCTTAAGACAAGCTCTTCTTTTCTCAAATCCAAAATCTTATCTATTTTTTCCTGATTTTTTGCAATAAAAGCATCCTGTTCTGCTTTGGGTAATTCAGACCATTTATTTTTTACATCTGCTCTGAAAGCCTTACGTTCTTTGTGGGATAGCTGTTTCATCTTTTCTTTAGTTGCTTTCAGCTCTGCGCGTTCTTCATCAGACAAGTTTTGAAAATATTCTGCCATAAAGCCATGCTTTTTTTCACATTTTTCATGATGACCCGCAAAAACGCTTAAAGATACCGTCAGTAGTGCTGTGGATAATAATACAGGAATAGATTTCATAATAAGCTCCTAACTAAGTTGAGAAATATCACTCTATCTATGAAACGGTTCAGCTTAGAAAATCCTGCATTTTTATTTTTATGTCCTTATGAGTTAGTGTCTTATAAGTGTATATGCTCGGACTATAAGAAAGATAAGACGAAGATCTTCGATAGTATAGTCACAGCACATGGTTTTTCAGGTAGGCGTCAAGCCTTGAGCAACCGGAGTGTACATAAAAGTACATGAGGATTGCGAGAGGGCGAAGACAACACCCCCGAAAAATCATGTGCGAAGACTATATTCGTCTTCTTCATGAAAACTAAATTTTAAATCGATGTAAGCGTTCAACAATACTATCTAGCTCTTGATTGGACTCAGAAGCATCAATTTGAGCAGAGTCAGGATGATCCAAGCTTGCATCAGAAGAGCGTGTTAAAAACTTTTGATTGAGCATTAATTTTCTTTGCATTAAAGGAAGTAACTGCTTTTTGACTTGTTCTTTGCGATCTGGAAAGATTACGGGGAGTTCGCTATCTAATTTCGCTCCTTCAAAATCTGTCAGCCAAGCTTCGTTACCTGTTAGCATGTTAAAGGCCAAGCTTGCATAACCTTGACGACTTTTGGAGAAAGGACGAATTCCAAGTTTGAATTGCATTTCCAATCTTTGTGGATCAGAAAGTTCACAATGCTGTTTTTCAACGGGTATTTTTTCTTTTCTGCTGCGTTCAGCAAGATTTTGTACAACGGAAGCTTGCTTCAATTGCTTCAAACAGGGTTCAAAACCGGATATATGTTTTCTTCTTTCGCGTCTATCTTGTTGTGATTCATCTGATTGATAAGGATAGGGATTGGTACTTTCTCTTTCTTGCATCTCTTCATAGCTTAGTGCCTGTGGCATTAAGCTTTTCCATTCTTCAACTTTGGATATAGATGCCGAAAAATGCGAGCCAAGTCTAGCGTATCGTTCTTTATCAATTTTGTCCCACAATTGAATGGCTGTTTTAATGTCGTCTTCTGTCAATTGTTCTGCTGGTTTTGAATATCGTACTTCATGTGTGATTTTTTCTAAAATAGTTTTAGAGAGTAAACAATGTAAGAGAAATGCATGAAAAGAGCTTATTTTATTAGATAAAGCTTCGCTATTTAATTTACTTTCCATTGAGTCTGAGACTATGTTACCCGCAAGCGTTTGTCCAGAAGCCAGCTTATCCGCTAGTTGAAGTTCATATACCCATTTTCTAAGGAGAGGGACTATATTTTCCATTGTAATAGGTTTATCTTGCAAGCCTGCACGGATGCGTTCCAAATAGTTTTGAACCTTGTTTTGCTTTTCCTCAAAAGCTTGAGCAAGTAGCTGATAAGAAGATAATTGTTGTATTTGTTTGTCTACCGCTTGAGAAAGTGTGGATTCTAAGTCGCTAGATTCTTCTTCAGCAAATTTCTCTCTAAGATGCTGAACTTTTGTTAATCTGTTAGCTTGTGGTGGATTTTGCAATAATACATGTGCCGCTTTCTTTTGAAAGTCGCTAAATAGGAGCTGTATCGTAAGCTCTGAGCGTAATGCTTCTGCTTCAACAATATTTCTTGATTGTAGGCCAGATGTTGAATCCAAATCTGAACTTGACACTGTGCTGAGTGATTGTTTTAGCAATTCATCTTTTTGATCTGTGTCTGTGCTTTCTACGCCATTTTGCATACATCTCTCCTTGATTTCGCACTAAAGCCTAATTTTTTTGCGATAAAGATTATCTTATCGCTTACACAGACAATAGCAATAGATTGCTTGAGTGTGAAGATCTTTTAATGTTCATTGCGACATATTAAATTCTAGTTTATTAAATTACTTCTTTCTGATTATTATGGGTGTCCTATTTGTTTTGGATGTCCCGATAATCAATATTGGATGTCCCGATAATCAATAAATAGTCGTGGCTGCTTAAAATAAATAGAATAATTAAGATTAAGCGCTTGAACATGATAGTTAACAAGCCTATAATTTTTTCCAGCACTCAGTAATCAAACTAATATTAAGAGGTTTAGTATGTATCACTATGCTTTAGGCGCAGGCCTTGGGGGATTTTTAGTCGCTTATAAGATCTATCAAAGTTGTTGTAAAAAAACAAAACCAACAGAAGAAACACCTTATCAGTTTGAATCATTAACAAGCGTATTAACTCAAACAGATGAAGAAAATTTTGATGTATTTGCGAATCACTTAGGACGGCTCCTCGATCTTTTTGCGTTATGGCCTTATAAACTAGATCAAGAAGGGATTTGGAGCCAAAATAGCACTCCTCCTGAGGTTGATATGTATCAACGTATACTGAGTGAGCCACCAGAAAGTGCTACTTTTCAGGCAATCTTAAAGGCAGATTTTCAAAATAAGTACAATCCTATAACAATGATTTGTGTCCTTAAATCAGATTTGCAAGCTGATTTGAATTCAACTTTCAGTCGATATAGCGATACAAAAAATTTAAGAGAAAATCTCTTAGCTAGGGGAGATGATAATGCTGCTGTTACAAATGTTATCACTCAGCATCTCCATCAATTGGTGTGCAAGGGGTATGTGAAAGAAGCTTATGTATTGCATAATTTTTTTCATTTATTGCATAAAATCGATCAACATTCTGTTAAAAATTTAACGCCAGCCAATACACTCGCTGTGTTACTGATGCCTTGGGTTTGCAAATGGTTGAAAATATCTAGCCCAACATCAAAAATAGAATTGGCTGAGCAGCGTAATGCAATGAAAAATATCATTCCTAAACTCATTACTGCACCACTTTTCAAAGAATGCTTTGATTTATCCGCTTATGGAAATTACCGGCCACGTAGACGTAAGAAACCTAGCTGAGCAAGATCGGATGAGGTTCTTTCGTTTTTAGAATTTATATATAATATTGCAATAGAGATCTTTGAAATAAGCTAGGGAACAGTCTTGAGTGAAAATATACCTGATGCTAGAAATGATTCTAATTTAGAAGAGAAACTTCTTTTTATTATTAAATCTTTTTTAATCAAGCTGGAGCGTAATCGTTCTGCTTTGGCCGTTAGTACACGCTCAAGTTTAGATAAAGATCTTGGTATTGATAGTATTGCTAAAGTTGAATTGTTTCATGAGATTGAAGACCATTTTCAACTGTATCTTTCAGATGAATTGCTGGCGCAAGCAATAACCGTGAATGATATCTTAGAAGCATTAAAAGTTGGTCATTCTAAAACGAGCTTTAAATCAGATATTATTCAAAGTGCCCCCAATGCTACGCATTTTTCTGCCAAATCTTCTCAAAGTCTTGTTGAACTGCTTTTATATTGGGCGAAGCGTGAACCGCAACGTCCCCATATTTATTATCAAGACGAAAAAGGATCTGAGAAGATCATCACCTTTAAGCTCCTTTTAGACAATGCTCAGAAAGTTGCAAATGGTTTATATGCTTTGGGCATTCGTTCTCACGATACCGTTGCTATTATGTTACCGACTTCAGAAGCTTTTTTTTATTGCTTTATGGGCGTGCAATTATTAGGTGCTGTGCCTGTTCCTATTTATCCGCCATTTAGACCTGATAAGATTGAAGAATACGCATTACGTGAAGAAAAAATCCTTAAAAAAGCAGAGGTAAGTGTTTTAATTACCTTCGATCGCGCTGAAAAATTAAGCGAATTATTAAGTGCCTTTATTCATTCGCTTAAAACAGTTACAACTTATGAAAAATTGATTGCTCCCAATAAAAAAGCACCTATTCAAAAAGTAAAAGAGGATCACCCCGCATTAATCCAGTTTACTTCTGGGAGCACAAATATTCCTAAGGGAGTATTGTTAACGCATCGAAATTTGCTCTCTAATATTGAGTGTGCAGGACAAGCCATTGATGTTCGTTCTAACGAAGTGGTTGTGAGTTGGCTGCCCTTGTATCATGACATGGGGCTTATTGGTTGTTGGTTTGGCAGTTTATATCATGCTTGTCCTTTAGTGATTATGTCACCTTTAAGTTTCCTCTCGCGACCGGAACGTTGGTTATGGGCTATACATTATCATCGTGGCACTATTTCAGCTGCGCCTAATTTCGCTTATGAACTCTGTATTAAGCGTATTAAAGAAAAAGACATTGAAGGTTTAGATTTAAGCACGTGGCGATTATCACTCAACGGTGCAGAGGCGGTAAATCCGAGAACAGTGGACGGATTTATTAAAAAATTCCAGCCTTATGGCTTCAAGCCTGAAACTTTTTTCCCCGTATACGGACTTGCAGAAAGTACGGTTGCTTTGTGTTTTCCCCCCATTGATAGGGCGCCGAAGATCGATCGCATTGATTTAATGGATTATGAAAAACAGCGTATTGCAACAGCAGTGACGGATGAGTCAACAAAACATTTAAAATTTGTTTGTTGTGGGCAGCCTATTCCTGAGCATGAAGTGAGAATTGTTAATGAGCAAAATCAGGAACTACCAGAGCGTATGATCGGTTCTATTCAGTTTAAAGGCCCTTCAACCATGCAAGGATATTACAATAATATTGAAGCTACACAGGCAATATTTAAAGAAGGTTGGTGTGAAACAGGAGATTTTGGTTATTTTGCCGAAGGTGAAATTTACATCACAGGTAGAAAGAAAGATATTATTATTAAAGCAGGGCGTAATTTATTTCCAGAAGTAATTGAAGATGTCACTGGCCAAGTTAATGGAGTGCGCAAGGGGGCTGTGGTTGCATTTGGCGTCGTTGATAGTAGGTTAGGCACAGAGAAGTTAATTATTGTTGCAGAATCTCAAGAGCATAATAAAGATATGCAATCCAAAATGATTCAAGCCATTATTGAGCGTGTAACCCTTGCTATAGGCATACCACCGGATGAGGTTAAAATCGTTTCGCCGAACACAATTCCCAAAACCTCTAGTGGAAAATTGCAACGTTCGCAATGCAAAATAATGTACGAGTCAGGAAGCCTCACAAAATGGAATCTACCTTTATGGCTTCAAGTTACTAAAATTTTTCTAAAGGCATGCCTTTCTAAAGGTTTAAAGAAAGTAAGTACTATTCTCCAATTTTTATATACATGCTATGTATGGCTAATATCTATTGCAATCATTATCCCTGTTTGGCTTATGGTCATGCTCTTATCGCCCGCCAAAAGTAGAAGCATTGCTAGAATAGGTGCAAAAATACTCTTAAAGCTAGCGTGCATTAAAATTAAGATTGTTGATCCTTCTCATTCACTAAAAAATAATATTGCAAAAGTATTAGTTGCGAATCATGCTAGTTATATCGATGGGCTCATTTTGTATTCTATTTTGTCTGATAAGTTCTCGTTCATTGTTAAAAAAGGTGTATTTAAAGCCCCTTTGTTAAAAAATTTAATGCTAAAGCATCAGCATTTTGGGGTTGATAGAGAGGATTTTCAAAAAAATATTGAAGATACGCAAAACATTATAGACTCTTTAAAAAATGGCCGTTCATTAGCTGTATTTCCTGAAGGCACTTTTATTGCTGCTAAAGGACTTAGAGCTTTTAAATCTGGCGCTTTTAAAATTGCAACAGAAAACAATTTGCCAGTGTTGCCGGTAGCCTTATCTGGAGCGAGAGAGGTTTTACGTTCTCAAGAATGGTTATTAAAGCCTAATACTATTCAAGTGACGGTCGGAGCGCTTATTTATCCTAATGAAAATTCATGGCAAGAAATGACACGGTTGCAATCTCAGGCGAGAGCCTTTATTGTTAGCCACTGTGGTGAATCTAGTATTGAGATGTAAAATAAAGTAGTACCAAGGAGTTTATTCAGATGCAGGTTTTATCTGATGAAGAAGTAAAGTGCGTTGTTGGTGGTTATAGCATGTTTGATATTACCATCAGTACGACGGTGTGGGGGGGGCTATTGAGTTTATGGAAAGGTGATCCGACTTGGCTATTGTGCGGTTTGGTCGCAGGACTCATTTTAAGTGCGACTAAAGTAGCTGACGATAAACTAGGCTATACAACTAAAGAGAAGACCGGCGAGATTGATCTTGGTCTTTAGTTGTTTAACTTTTTTGATATACAACATTAACATCTTTCATAAACTCCCAGCAGTTGCTTGAGAGCTTAAATCCTATTGCTATTTTTGTGGGATAATGCCATACAAAAATCGTTTTAGTTCCGTTCTTTCTAAAGAACCTTGAACATAGTAAATATGTGGTTTTTTATTTAGATCTATGCCATAGATAATGAAAGTAGGCGTGCCAGAGATTTTAAGTGCTTTAGCAAGCGCATAATTGTTAGAGATAATTTGATAGGTCTCTTTGGATTCCATATCACGTTTTAATTGTTTAATATCTAATTTTAGTTTTTCAGCTTGATGAATAATAGAGCCATTTGTGAGATCGTTGTAATACATCAATGCACGGTGGTAGCTGACATATTGGCTCTGCTGTTTGCTCGCTATTGCAGCCCTTGCTGCATATCGTGCTTGATCCCCTCGGATGGGGAATTCTTTGTAGATAATTTGTATATTGGGGTGTTTAGCAGTAAATGAACTGAGTCTTTTGGCCATTTGTTTACAGTGCCCGCAGGTATAGTCAAAAAACTCTACCAGTAGTGGGTGTTCTACCTTCGATAGATCCTGCGTTTCAAATATTTCTGCTTCACGATTGATGATTATTTTTTTAAGCTCAGCAATTTCTTTGGGTGATGAGTCACCTAGCAAGCCTGGGCTAATGATGGTAATCATATCTGGTGTAATTGCTGCTGAGACGAAGATGGGAAATACTAATAAAGAAATGGCTGCCAGATGAATGGCTGATTTTTTAAACAGATCGATAGCCTTGGTTATTTTCATATCAAATATTCCGTTTCGAAGATGCCAGCTAATTTAAAGAATTATAGTAGCCGAATTATAGCTGAATATAAACGCATTTATGTCGTTCATTGTATAAAAATCTTAGATAGTAGCAAATAAAGAGTGTGCAACAAAACAGTGTAGAAATTTGGATAGTTAGTATAGGGCTGCCTTCATTGACATAAACAAATAGATAAACAGGAAGCAAAAAGAGTATCCAGGTACCAATGGCATTCATATAAAAAATAAATTTAGTATCACCAATAGCTGTTAAAATGCCATCTACAACCCAGACCATGCCATCAAAAAAGATAGCTATCCATAACCAAATCAAACTGCTTTGCACCAGTTCTATAAGATTTGTGGAATTTTGTGTATTTTCTGGCAGAAAAAGATTGATCCATAACTCAGGCAAGACAATCAAAGGTATTGCTAGAATAACCGCAAAAATAGCGAATATTGTGAGTCCTGCTTTTAAAATTTCAGGTAATTTTTCGCGATGATTTGCGCCGATATAATTTGCTGCTACGGCGGTTGTACTTTTTTGCAAGCAATCGGTTACAAAATAAGAAAGCATCCATACAGATAAAGCAATAGACACGAGCGTTACATGTGCAAAGCTTAGTTTGCTTAGAAAAATTAAATTGATTGCCCAAGCTGTTGTTGCTGATAAGTGTCCTAGTGCGTTGGGTAACCCAATTTTAATTGATTTTTGAAACAGTACTTTGCTAAACCGCCATTGATGCGTGCCGTACATTTTTCGATAAGCCGGCTTGATAAAATCTTTTAAGAGGATAGAAAAGATAATGACATTTGCAATGCCGGTAGAAATAGCTGCACCCTGTGCGCCATATCCTTGCATGATTCCTTCAATCCCAAAGATAAATAAATAAGAAAGTGGTACATTTGCTAAATTACCAATAAAAAAAGCAATTAATAATGTTTTAAAATCACCCCTGCCCAAATAAAAAATAGAAAGAGAAGCACACAGCGGGAACAAAGGGCCAAAAATCATAATCCAAGTAAAATAAGGGATTGCATGTTCTGCAATTGGTGCTGCAAATATGTATTGACTGCCCCATATGCCAATCGGAATCATGATGCAGCCAAATAATAGTGAAAACCAGATCATTTGCCAGACAGGTGATCCTAATTGTTTATATTGCTTGGCACCATTGTATTGACCAACAAAAACTTCACCAACCATTGCGATAGATACTGAACCAATCTGAAAAATAAAAAAAATATTGGCGGCGGTGGTGGCTGCAACCATGGCGTGCGTATCATATTGTGCTAAGAAAATCCTGTCTAAAAAAATCATTAAAGCAGAGGATAATTCTGTTGCCATTAATGGCAGACATAATAAAAATAGCTGTCGGATACCAAAATATTTTGTTGAAATTAAATGATTATTATTTAATTTTGCATGTAATAGCGAAGCGGTTGTCATAAGACACCAAAGTAAGTCCTAAATAAAATGATAGTGGAGGTTGTCTCAAAAATGCCATTTTTCGTTGATCCTTTGTTGCAGCTCCTTTTGCGCAGCTCAAAGAATCTACGCCTTGGCTGAACAAAAAATTACTATTTTTGAGAAAGCTTCTAATGATAAAGAAAATAATATATGTGCTATTTGTTAAAATAGTCAGTAAAAATGAAGATCTTTTTCAAAATGGTGAATCATAAAATGAATAAATATTAAATTTATTAACAATAATAGCATATTTTTTAAAAAAGAGAAGCTGAATACTTTGCCTGGTATGTAAAAGCCGATAAAAGCACAAGAATATAATTATTTTAAAAAATATAATGCAAAAATAGGCTAAATTATGTAAATGCTATATGTGTAATTGTATGTAAAGATGTTCAAGCAATTGACTCATTTGTGTATATCTATAAAATTTATCTGGCGCTTTAAAGATTATTTATTGAGCCGCTCAACTAAGATTAAGGGGGATCTATGAAACTTTATTATTCTTCAGGTGCATGTTCACTGGCACCACATATTATTCTTGCTGAATGTGGTGAAAAATATACTTTAGAAAAAGTAGATTTACAGAACAAAAAAACGGAATCAGGCAAAGATTTTCTTCTTATCAACATGAAGGGCTATGTGCCTGCTCTAGAGCTGAATAACAAAGAAATACTTACGGAAGTGGGCGTTATTCTTCAGTATATTGCGCATCAGCATCCAGCAGCACAATTGGTTGCTGAGTCAAACAGCTTTGAGCATTATAAAATGCTTGAATGGTTAAGTTTTATTAGTTCTGAAATTCATAAAAATTTTGGATCTTTATTTGCACCTCAAATACCAGAGACTTATGTTGAAATGATCAAAGCAAAAATCAACAATAGATTGAAAGTATTAGAGCAAGCTTTAGAAGGTAAACAGTATCTTTTTGCAAATCGTTTTACCATCTTAGACGCTTATTTATTCACTGTCCTTAGGTGGGCACATCATTTAAAAATTCCCGTGGAAAATTTTGCCGCAGTAACGGACTATTTTTCAAGAATAAAAGAGCGTCCTTCTGTTAAGCAAGCGATGCAAGAAGAAGGTTTGATTAAACCATAAATATAGTTTACCCATGTCTCTTCGAGGGAGGGGCTTCTCCCTCTCGCAATCTGAGTGATTCCAAAGGGATTTTTGGGGTTTGATTATATAACACCTATACAAGTATATACTTTGGTGCGAAGCACCTTACGCCCACTTTGTAATCAAAGGGGGCAGCCGTTTACGGCGGGGGATTTGTAATTTCAGGTTAAGGCTAAATGCTCACAGAAAATGAAATGCCCGATATTTACGCATTCATATGACAGGATTTTGAAGAAGCTCATTGTGAGTAATATAAATTTCGAGATGTATGTTTAAGAGAAGCAAAAATACATGTATTGAGCTTCAATAATTATGAAGTTAAACATCAAATGGATGGTGTACTTGAAAAATTGAATTCTATCATAGAATAGATAAAACAGTTTGGAACAGAGAAAGATTGATAAAAATCCCCCGCCGTAAACGGCTGCCCCCTTTGATTACAAAGTGGGCGTAAGGTGCTTCGCACCAAAGCACATACTTGTATAGGTGCTAATGTTTTACTCCTTAAGTTGACGCTTATGAGCGGAGGCAATCCAGTAGCCCTTTGGGCTACCAGGCGCAAAACGCCAATTTCCTTTCTACGAATGACCGTCTATAAATGGTTTGTCTTCTTTTTATCTGTACTATAGCTTGATATCTGGTGGTCTTTCTTTTTGAATTTTCGGTTTTGCCGTGTGTGGATTGACATAGGGACAAAAGCAGGTTTCTCCTCAAGTGCGGCTTGCATTATTTCGCTTGAAGTTGACGAGCTAGGCGCACGTGGTTGTCTTTGAGAGGGATAAGAATAATACTGTACATATTGCTTATATTGAGACAATATTCCTATCACTTGGTATTCGTTATCTTGCGAGCGCCTTGTCGTATCAAACATAAGAGAGGCAACGATCTTTTGTATTTTATTTCTTTCTGCTAATTCACACGAGCCTGTATAATTTGCAAAGAAATTATTTAGACAATGCTCCAATTTTTCTTGCGGTGATGTCTCTGGTGTAAGTTGCAGCATGGGAATAAGCGTAAACACTGCGAGTACATAATAATAATTATAATTTTCTTGCGCCAATGAAAACTCATGTAGTTTTTGTGTAATAAAGCCAAAAAGCATTGGATCTTGATATAAAAACAGTATATCTATCATCTTTAACAGTGGGCAAATTTGAGGAAGGATCTGACCTGTCAGGATAAGAGCTAAATTTTGTCTGGCGTATGTACTCACAAAAAGATATTCTATATTTTTCAAGTAAATTCCAATATCAAGACTTTTTATTTCTTCCGCGTGTTTGAGTAGCATACACCAGTCATGAGACGATATAGATTTGTCTAACTGCTGAGAAAATCGAATAAATCGCATCATTAATGAAGGATCGCTTTCAAACCGCTTTTCAATATCTCCTAGCATAATAAGATAAGGAGCGTGTAGATCTTGCTTCTTTTCTAAGAGATCATATACTGCTCCGTCATCTTTGCAGATAAAAGTATTGATAGATAAATCACGTTCTTTTAATTTATCTTCTAATTTATGCCATGGCTCACACCACAGATCTATTTTGCCCAATTTGAATTTTCTAGGTTCAAGCAACTCCTGTGAGAATCCAGATTTAATATGCAAAGGTAAATCACTTGCTTTGCAGTTTACAATGATATCGACATCTTCGTGAGGTGAGAGGGGGATACCTAATAAACGATTTCTGACAAAGCCACCTGAGAAGTAATATTCTATGCCAGCTGTTTTAAGCGTTTTAAGGATATAGAGCGTCTCAGGTGGAAGTGTAATGTGAGCAAAAGGCATCAATCCATCGGTTGCAGGCAGTTGAAGCGTTGATAGTTCTTGTTCACGCTCAGAAAATACGGCACTTTGAGAGGCGTGTAATGACGAGACTTGTATTTGCTGTTGTTCTTTTTCTTTCTCAAACGCCTGTTCTTGTCTTGTGTAGTGAGTGGCCTCTAATTCACGTATAGCCTTTTCATGTCTGACTGTGATGCCTTGAATGTTTTGCATATGATCGTTTTTCAATTGCGAGAGTGCAAGTTCAAGCTTTTGTTGTAGAGCTTCAATTTCTTTATGTAAACGCTGATCGCATTTTTCTTGGTGCGTTTTGATAGCTTTTTCATTGCTTGCAGTCAAGGCTTGGATAGTTAATTCATGATTTTCGCGCATGCTTTTTAATTTTTGTTCATGCCGGATCTTTAGTTTTGAGGCAGCTCTATTTTTCGTTGTCCCTAGTTGTTGGGTGGTTTTTTTAAATTCTGCTGCAAATGTTCTTTCTTGCGCTGAGATATCATTTTGGTACTGCGATTGTATGGTTTCTATTGCTTGTGAATGCATTTCTTTCAGTGACTGAATTTCCGATTCATGGCTTTTTTGCAGTGTTTGTATCTTTTTGTCATATTGTTTTTTCTTTCTTGTTTTGAATTTTTCAATATTTTTTTCATGCTGTGCTTGTTCAATATCTAAAGCATTTTTATGTCGAAAGGTGAGCGATTGTATGTGTTCTTGGAAGTTATTCTCTAAATCAAGGCTGATTTGAGATTTTTCTTTTTGATGCGTTTGACGCATTTGTGCTTTCTTTTCTTCAAACAGAGCCTCTATTCTTTTTGTTTCGGTGAGCAATTTTTGTTCATATTCTGCTCGTAAAGATTCTAGGGAGCGATGATGTGCTTTTTCCTCTATTTTTAGCTCAGATTCATGACTGTGTATCAATGTAATCATCCGAGGATCTAATGCAACGTCCTGTCCTGCACTGAATAAATCTTCTTCGTGTTTTAAGGGGGCAGAGGAATTATTATCTGCTTCAGGTGTGTGATTTGTCTCTTCTTTTATCAGTTTAGAGGGAGACACTTCTGTAGGTTCTAAAATTAATTCACTCAGTTGGTCAGCAACACTGTCAATAAAACGATTAAAGTTAACATCATCCTCTGTTTCTGCGGTTTCTATTCTTTCCAGTAGTGGCGGCAATGATTTTGAAGAAGAGGGTTGCTGTGCTTGTGATGCCTTTGCTTTTGTAGGAAGCGCATTTTTAAAATCATTGCCAAGATCGTCTGCTAATTTTTTAAATAAAGCCAAAATTATTTGGTGGTAAAATATATTATCCAATGTGCTGGACTTGGCTGTTTTGTATAGCGCGAGTGCTAAACTAAAATGTGCTTGAATGAGTGTGGCGGTTTTTAGCTCATTTGGAAGTATTTTGTATTGTGAAAATAGAGCGAGCGCATTTCGAAATTGCATTGTCAAAGGTAGAATAGTCTGTGTTTCTGCTTCTTTGTCAAGCGCTAATTTGCATTCGTTTACTGTTTGACAGATATATTCTATATCATAGTGTGTCGCATCTGTAAAAGGTGAGCTAACGGCGGGCGTCCAATCTTGTTCATAAAAGAAAGATAGCGTGCCTAAAAAAGGTAGCCATGTATTATCTAATACAGAACCCGCTATTTGCTCTATGTGCTCATATTTGTCGCGCTGCCATTTATATATACCATCGATAAACTCTATAGATGTCTCGGGCGAGACAAAGCGATCTTTGCCTTCATAGGATGCTTCGAGAAAGCTTTGTGCTATTTTATGAATCGTGCCAGCTTCTTTGCTACGTTTGCAACTATACAGAAAATAAGCGATTGATTGATAGCATAGTAAGAGTTCACAGGTTTTTTGCCAGGCTAGCTGTTTATCTGACACTTCTTCGCAAGGTAGCGCTTGCAAGTAAATTTGATATTCTTCTGCATAACAAATCAACCAATCTGCTTTTTCTAGGAGATATACATAGCAATCATAGTAATTAGTAGCACTCAGCTTGCATAGAATGAAATAATCGGTTAAATGAGAAGTGGCTTGGGTTAAATCTACAAACATATTCATCATAGATTTCTGTCTGAGATTTAGCCGTTCCTCGCCATATTTTTCAAGTAATGTTAATACAGTTTGCCATACATTTACTTTTTCATAACCCAGTAAAAATAAATGCTCAGATTCCCTGACTTTTTTATTAAATAATTCAATTTGCTTTTCAGGATTGCTCTCGATTTGTCCTGTTTGGATCTGCCGTAACCGTTGTGTAATGAGTGCATATGGAATTTCGTGCTTTTGTAGAAAATAGGTTTCAATAGTATTAATCAGTGACTTAAGGCGTAAGCGAACAAAGTTTTCATGCTTGCTGAGAAATGAATTTAATAATTCATTTCTTCTTTGTGTGTTATGTAATTTTGTCGAATTAATGAACTCAACTGTTTGTGCTTCAAGTGTTTTTAATTGACTAAAAATTTGACTTACTTCAGGAGGTAAACCAGACTGCTCTGGATTTTCTAAAGCTGCCTCTAGACTGATGTGCTGTATGACAGGAGCAACGACAGAAGTGTTTAAGGAGGTAGAGGCTTGTTGTTTTGCTTGATGTTTTTTTATCAGTCTTTTTCGCGTGGCGCCGTGCTTGGACATGTAATACCTAAAGTAAGTCATGAGACAAAATTAAATAGTAGTTAATTATATTACTATTTTGTTGCAATGACTACTTTAAGCGACTGCTCTCATTGCAATGAGAGCAGTCAATAAAATGCTGAGTTCTGAGAAAGGAATGATCAATTAAGCAAAAGAAGTAGGCTGCTTATCCACCGATCTATCTCTTCTCTTTCCTTTATCTTTCATGTCTCTGCTTCTTACTTTTTTATGATCTCGTTTAGGCTTTTCGCTACGAGGTGCGCCTTCTGACTGCTCTCTATTGCCTGTATAACGAGAGATGCTAAGCTTACTGCCGGCAACCCATACTTTTTCTAAAGTTTGTAGCGCCTTAGTTGGCAGCTGGCTAGGCAGCTCGACGACACTATAGTCTTGGAAAATTTTAATATCGCCAATATATTCACTATCTAAAGAAATTTCATTCGCAATGGCGCCAACAATGTTGCCTGGACTAACACCGTGCGTGCGTCCTACTTCAATGCGGTAGGGGGACAAATCAAGATCTTTTCTGAATCGTTTACCATAGGGTTTTGATGAACGTTCTCCTTCCTCTTGACCTCGACCCTCTCTATCTTCTCTTCTAAAGCCACGATTGTCTTGAAAAGAAGAAGGTGCGAATTCTTTATTTGCTTTATTAACTTTAGCGTTGAAATTGCTGATTTTATTACTGAATTGAATTTGTGCCAATGCACTTGCAACAGCTAATTCTGAAATTTCGTTTTCTTGACAATATTCTTTGATGAGATTTTCAAAAATCTGATCTGCTTTCCCAGCTAAAACATCTGTAATCTTTTGTTTGATTTTTGCTATTTGATTCTTGCGAACAAGTTCAAAAGATGGAAGTTCCATAAGGCTGATTTGTTGTTTTATTACACGCTCTAGGGTTTTGAGTTTATAAGCATCGCCACGTGTGCAGAATAAGATGGCTTTACCTTCACGTCCGGCACGACCTGTACGACCAATGCGGTGAATATAAGCATCAATATTGTGAGGCATGTCATAATTGATAACATGTGATATGCGGCTTACATCTAAACCACGTGCTGCAACGTCGGTTGCAACGATAATATTAAATTTGCCAGACTTGAGCGCTTCAACTGTTTTTTCACGTTGTTTTTGCTCCATTTCACCATTGAGGGGAGAGGTGTGATAGCCTAAATCACGTAATTGGTCAGCTACCGTAAGTGTTGTTACTTTTGTACGCACAAAAATAATCACGCCGTCTGTTGGTTCTGTTTCTAAAATGCGAACAAGTGCATCAAATTTAGTCCCTTCTTTTAGTACTAAATATTTTTGAGCAATGGTTGACGCCGTTGCTGTCTTTGCTTGAATCGTAATTCGTGCAGGATTATTTTGATGTTTTTGCGCAATTTTTTGAATAGGCGCAGGCATTGTTGCTGAAAACAAGATGGTTTGTCTGTCTTTGGGGGTTTTGTTAATGATTAATTCAACATCATCAATGAAGCCCATTTTCAACATTTCGTCTGCTTCATCTAATACAAAATGTGTAATATTTGAGAGATCTATGGTGCCGCGATTAATATGATCAATCACTCGACCAGGTGTTCCCACAATAACAGAAGGTGCATTTCTTAATTGCTTCATCTGAATGGTATAACTTTGACCACCATAAATGGTTGCAATTCTAAATTGCTTCATGTGCATGGCATAACGGCTAAAGTTGTCTGATACCTGAATCGCTAATTCTCGGGTAGGCGCTAAAATCAATACTTGTGGATGTTGTGCACTAGGATCGATCTGAGACAAGATCGGGAGCGCAAATGCTGCCGTTTTACCTGTTCCTGTTTGTGCTTGACCAATCAAATCTCTGCCATCTAAAAGCAAAGGAATGGATTGCGCTTGAATTGGAGAAGGTTCTTTATAGCCAACCTCATCGAGCGCCTGCAAAAGGCTAGGGTTTAAATTAAAATCACTAAAACTCGTTGCGGTAGGGTGCAAAGAAGACATTCATTTACCTCGAAAATTATATAAATTTACATGACTATTGTTATCAAGTTACTAAGAAGTGATTACAATTGAAGCAGTTAGCCGGCATTCTATGCCTTTTCAACGCTAAAAGCTATAGGTTTCGAATAACTTTTAGCTGCAGGGCGCACAATATTAAGGGAAGCTGCCTTTGCCATCTTGCAATCCTTATTTTACTTCATCATTACTGGGTACATAGTGAGTAGTTGCACGCTTTTGGGTTGCTACTGAAACTTGTATCGACCTAGGTCTTACTTTAACATACATGCAAACTTATGTGTTAACTGTTAAACTCATGTCGAAAAACTATGATGTCGTGATTCTCGGTGCTGGGGCAGCCGGTCTTATGTGTGCCATTGAGGCTGCTAAACGAAAGCGACAGGTGCTGGTTATTGATCATGCCAATAAGCCAGGCAAAAAAATTCTCATGTCTGGTGGTGGGCGTTGTAATTTTACCAACCTGCATACCAGTCCTGACAAATATATTTCCCACAATCCACATTTTTGTAAATCAGCCCTCAGCCGCTATACGCCCTGGCATTTTATAGAACTGATTAACAAATATAGGATTGCTTATCATGAAAAGCATCTGGGCCAATTGTTTTGTGATGAGAAATCTAAAGATGTTGTAGATTTATTGTTGGCAGAATGTCAAAAATATGGGGTGAGCATTCAGCTGGGTCAATCCATTACAGAAGTTCATCAACGTGCAGAAAACCAATTTACACTCGTAGCCATCAACGCAGTCCATTATCAATGCGAGTCTTTGGTTATTGCAACAGGTGGTTTGTCGATTCCTACGATGGGAGCCAGCGGTTTCGGCTACAATATTGCTAAACAATTTGAAATGCCGGTTCACCCAACCCGCGCAGGCTTAGTTCCACTGACATTGCATAAACAAGATGTAGAGCGTTTTGCTAGCTTGTCTGGTGTTTCACAAGATATTTGTGCAATGGTCAATAAACAATCATTTAAAGAAAGTATGTTGTTTACTCATCGCGGTTTAAGTGGTCCTGCTATTCTACAGATATCTTCTTATTGGAAAGCAGGAGAAGCTGTTGTTATAAATTTATGTCCTCACTATAGCATTGCACAGCTTATCGAAAATACACTCAAGATATCTGGAAATCAGTCTTTAAAAACGTTCTTAAGACACCTACTTTCAAAACGCCTTGTGAGCATATTATGGTCGGCAGATTTTCTTGATAAATCATTAAAAAGCCTTAGCTCAAAAGAAATCGCAGCATTAGAAAAGTCAGTGCATGCCTGGGAAATTGTACCCAATGGCACAGAAGGTTATCGTACGGCCGAAGTGACTTTAGGGGGTGTGGATTGTAATGCCGTTTCCTCTAAAAATTTTGAAGCCAATGCTGTGAAAGGGCTTTATTTTATTGGTGAAGTTTTGGACGTTACAGGTTGGTTAGGGGGCTATAATTTTCAATGGGCGTGGGCGTCCGGCTGGTCTGCCGGACAGTTTGTGTGACAAAAATGTTGCTTTTAATGTATGGCAAGATTTTGAGAAAGTATATTCCCTTGTGCAATTAAGCCATCTGTATTATTGGCTTTGACAGTGCTAACCTGCTCAACATTGAATTTTTCCATGAAAGCACTTACCAAGATGAGATTGGTAATCGCCGTTTTGCTAAAAGAAGGATTTTTTAATTGCAATAGACCTGCGATTTGTTGATCATTTAAATTATATAATAATTCTGCTGCTTGAGAGATTTGTTCTTTACTGTAAGTGTCAGCATGGATATTTAAGACTTGATTGATGGTATTTTGTACCGATGCATTGTGCACAGCGCCGATCGCTAAGATGTCGGAGCCTTGCTCAATATGGGCTTTTATAATTGCGCTATCGCGCTCATTAAACACCAATTGTTCTTTGGCCAATGCAAAAGCAACAGAAAATTCCATGTTATTAATAGGATTGGGGGTTAAAGACAGATCTTCAAGCGCTCTTATATGTTGATTAAATAGCGTCATAAAGGTTGAAGACGCGATTGTGCTTTGCAAGATAGTAAATTCACCATTTTCTTCTTGATGCGTTATTTGCATGCTACCACCGCCAATATCCCAGACAATAGGATCAGACCAATCAATCAGATCTCCATGAGGATTTTCCTTAGCAGCAGCAGATTTTGCAGCATAATAACCTAAAACACCTTCTTCTTCTTGAGAAATAACACTGATATGAATATCTAATTCAGATTCTATTTTAGATAAAAATAAATCAGCATTTTCTGCTTTCCTAAAAGCTGCGGTTGCCACACCATAATGCTCAAGTGCTAGATCTAAATTTAATTTCTCAAAGTCAGCTTCTATCAGTGCTTTATGATTTTTTAACTGTTCAAGTCCCATTTCCATAATTAAATCTGAAAATTGATTGTTTTCTGATTGCTCTAAATCTAGGCTGTATGTCATAGGGAAAGAGTATTCTGCGAATACGGCTTCGATATGCATTGCTTCAGTATTAAAGAGCACGCCCTTTATTTTTGTACCACCTGATCCCATATCATAAGCCACACGACCCGAGTATTGACTCAGATCAATGTTTTTAAAGTTGAGTTCATGATCTGTGCTTTCTGGCAGGGAAGTATTGTCTGAAGGTTGGGCTGTTTCGCTATCAACGATTAGATCAAAGCAGCTAGCGCTGTAGAAAGTATCCAAAAAACCATTGACGTAATCGGATGGTTCAAGAGGAGATCCTGCATCAAAACTATCAAAGGCCATAGGAAGTTCTTATTCTAACATTCATAAAAGAAAATGTGAGTATAGCAGCTAAATTGAGTTTGTAAAGTTGCAAACTTGTAGAAACTACAAGCAATTGATGTATATGCTCGAATTTCCTAAATTGAGAATAAGTATTCATATTAATCAGAAAATCCCAGCCATTTATCATTGATAAATAGATCTCTAACCTGATAAAAGTTAGTATGCTTTCATTAACGCGGTTTTAGATTACACAATGAGGCAAGAAAGATAATGTTTAACAATTGGTTCTATAAAAATGTCACAGAATCTGCGCTCACTTATATACCTTCCAATTTTGAGAACATTCCTGAAAGTGGTGTGATCGAATATGCTATTAAGAAATTAAATGATACGGCAGCAGAAGTTACTCAGCCAGGTTGTCCAGCACAAATTGTAGATTGCACAGATTTGAATGTAGCACATAAGATTAGTTATGCTGTAGACAATTGTGTATCTATGACGCTTCAATGTGGTCATGAAGTAAAACAAGTGTTTAGCATGGATGAAGTAATGACTTTACCTTCCTCTCTGTCAAAAGTGGCTCAAGAAGGCTTGGGCGATTTGATGCATGTCACAACACAATATGGTGATCAATTATCACAGGCTTGGTTAGAGTGGCAAAGTACTGCAATGAACAGGTTGCCTGATGCAGACATCGTTACCAATACCGCAAAAAGTTTTTTTGAAAGTATTAATCCTGTAAACCTGTATCAACAATCTATACATATTTTATCTACACATTTTGATGATACATCTAGAATGAATGGTAGTACTACTGGAACCAATACAATTAAATCAATTTTTGATGCAATAAATCCAGTTAATTTATACCAACAACATGCTTCTGGCTGGGGAGATTATATTGGTGGATTTTTTAGATCAAGCACCCCAGAGATTACTGCGATTCCTTTGCAAGAAGAGAGTACAGAATCTTTGTTGAATCCTGCAAACTTAGCAAGCAAATTAATAAATTTTGCAAGCAGCTATTTTGAAGAAGCTGCGCCTGAAAAAATTGCATGTGCTTGGGATGATTTCTCGTGTCATCAGGATGCTTTGAGTGAAGCAATGCAAGCTTGTTCAAATGAAGAAAAGCTTGGCTATCTTCAGTGTGCCCTAAGTACGCTTCAACAATATGCCAGCGAATATGATATAAATGAAGTCTTTGAAGATATTCAAGAAAATTATTTGCCAAGTGCTGCTGTAACTTGTACTGTTATTGCCGCAGTGTCCGGGGTTGTCATTGCTGCTGCTGCAATTCGTAAATACAATAGACAGAAAGGCAAGTAAATTTTCTCTTTTCTTTATATATAAGAGTATAGGTATTGTGAAAAACACAAATTAGCTATACTCTTAACGCTTTAAATGTGGATAGAAATGACAAGGGTAGGGTTATTTGAAAATATTGGTTGATGCGGATGCCTGTCCAAACGTGATTAAAGAAATTTTATATCGTGCATCAAAGCGAACTTCGATTTCTTTGGTCTTTGTGGCAAATAAGCCACTGCAAATCCCTCGTAGCCCCCTTATCAAATTTGTATTGGTTGGCAGTGGCTTTGATGTGGCAGATAGTACCATTGTCGAGATGACCGAGACGAATGATCTCGTTATTACGGCTGATATCCCTCTTGCTGCACAAATTATAGAAAAGAAAGCATATGCACTGAACCCTCGTGGTATCTTCTATGACAGTGATAATATGAGCCAGAAACTTGCCATGCGTAATCTCATGGAAGAACTCCGCTCTTCAGGCACATTGATGGGGGGAGGACCTGCGCCCATTGATAAAAGAGATCAACAACAATTCGCAAATGCGCTCGATAGCTATTTAGCAAAAGCGCGAAGACGATAGAACCAGTGCAAATGAGCCACATAAAGAAATATTTTTAAAACTATAAATATACAGTTATTCCTGATGTTTCCATTTCTTCTATAATTTCAATAATCCTCATTATTTATATTCTCTTAATAAATGCTAAGTATATTTACAGATCTTGATGGTTCCATTCTTTGGCCGTTGCTAACGACTCTGTTTGGTTTGGCATTGTGCACTTGTATGATAGTCATCAATAAATTGCATTACTATTTACACAAAATTAAAAAAATGAATGCCGTTTTAAGTGATCTTACCTTGATTCCTCTAGCAAACCCTAATCCAGTATTGGGCGTTGATAGAATGGGCGTGATCACTTTTGCAAATCACGGCAGTGAGATTATTCTTGCTGAATGGAAAGTCAGTTTAAATGAAAGAGTGCCACCGGAATGGCGAGAAATTATTCATCAGATTTTGATATCAAAAAAAATACAAAATGTAGAGATGCGTTGTGGTGAACAGTCGTATATCCTAACGATTGTTCCTAAGCAACATAATTTTGTAAATCTATATGGTATGGAGATTACTCCCTATAAAAATTTAGAAAAAGAATTATTAAATCGCGCTATCAGTGATGAACAAACAAAGTTACCTAATAGAGTAGCTTTTAAGCAATCATTGGATGTGAAAAGCTTAGAGGCAAAGAGAACCAAATCGAAGCTCGGTATTCTGGTTGCGCGTATTGATGATTTTTCTCAATTAGTTTATACCTATGGACAAGAGATTTCTAGTCAACTTTTATATGAGTTTTCGCAACGCTTAACGACTTTTGCTAATAAGAACAGCACTATTGCGAGAATTAGTGAGAGTGAGTTTGGTTTGCTTGAACCTAAAATGACAGAGTCTTCTATTTTGGCTGATTATGTGACAAATCTAATAGAAAAATGTACGCAACCTTATTTTATTCATAATAGAAATATTGTAATCTCAATATCTATTGGTATTACCATTTGCCCTAATGATGGTGATTCTGCAGAAATCTTATCTAGAAATGCTCAATTGGCAGTTAATAGAACGAGTGATACACGCAATCAATATGAGTTTTTTCAAAGAGGCATGGAAGAACAGATTCAGATGAAACGTCAAATTATAGCCGATCTGCATGACGCTTTGGGAAAGCAGCAGTTTGAACTATTTTATCAACCTCAAATACATTTACAAACACAAGAGCTTGTGGGATGTGAAGCTTTAATTCGCTGGAAACACCCTCAAAAAGGTTATATTTCACCGTTTTATTTTATTCCTGCTGCGGAAGAGGGTAATTTAATCATGCCCATTGGTGAATGGGTGCTCAATGAAGCATGTGGGCAAATTGCAAAATGGAAAGCAGCGGGATTTAGACCAATAAAGGTAGCTGTAAACTTATCAGCGAGACAAATTTTAAAGGCAGGGATTATTGATTTTATTACGGAAACAATGAACAAAAATCAAGTTACAGAGGATTGGCTTGCATTAGAACTAACTGAAAGTGCATTGGTAGAAGATCAGCAACATGCCATTGAGGTTATGAAGCAAATTAAATCGCTGGGTTTGGATTTGGCATTGGATGATTTTGGTACAGGCTATTCATCCTTGAGCTATCTGTTACAATTCCCAATTGATAAAATTAAAATCGATCGTTCTTTTGTGAAAATAATTGAAAATGAAAACGATGAGCATGCGGTGACAAAAGGGATTATTGATCTAGGACACAGTATGGGGCTTGCTATTGTGGTTGAAGGTGTTGAAACTGCTGCGCAATTAAATTATTTTATCAAACATAAATGCGATATTATACAAGGGTTTATTTTTGGTAAGCCAGAACCGGCAGAAGTATTCGAGAAATTTTATGCAGTAAATTGGAAAAGCGAAATTGAAAGGCATAAGTGATCAATCCTATGTTGTCAATTAATTATTTTTTGGAAGTCGTGGCATTTATTACGGTAATGATCGTATTTATCACTTTTTTTTATTTCTTCTTCAGGCATATTGTGAGGCGCAATAAATCATCTTTTATTAAAGTTGGCATATTACATTCTTTAACAGGTACTATGGCGATCAGTGAAAAATCTGTCGTAGATGCGATGCTATTGGCAATTGATGATATTAATCTCAAGGGAGGAGTATTAGGTCGAAAAATTAAGCCAATTATTGCAGATGGATGTTCTGATGCGGATGTCTTTGCTAAAAAAGCAGAGAAACTCATTCTAAAAGACAAAGTTTCGGTAATTTTTGGTTGTTGGACATCCGACTGTCGCAAAGCAGTTAAAGTAATTGTAGAAAAGCATGAGCATTTATTAGTTTATCCATTACAATATGAAGGGCTTGAAGAATCAAAAAACATTATATACTGTGGTGCTATACCAAATCAGCAGATTATTCCTGCTATTAAATGGGTGTTTGATAATCTTGGTAAGCGGTTTTTTCTTGTGGGTTCAGATTATATTTTTCCACATACGGCAAATGAAATTATAAAAGATCAAGTCAAAGCTTTGAAAGGAGAGGTGGTAGGTGAAGAATATTTACCACTGGGTAGCTCTGACGCGAGCAGCATTGTTAGCAAAATACTGAAGTCAAATCCAGATGTTATTATTAATACAATTAATGGGAGCAGTAATGTTGATTTTTTTAAGGCATTAAGAAAATCTAATATCATGCCATCTAATATTCCATCTATGTCTTTTAGCATTGGCGCAGAAGAGTTAAAACACTTGAATGATTGTGATATGGTTGGAGACTATGCTGCATGGAGCTATTTTCAAGAAATACCCAGCATGATAAATCAGATTTTTGTTCAAAAATATAAAGAAAAATACGGAAAACATAGAGTAACAGATGATCCAATTGAGACAGGTTATTTATCCGTACTTTTATGGTCTGAAGCTGCTCAAGAAGCAAAGACAGATGATACATTAGCAGTAAGAGAAGTGATGAAACATCAGTTTTGTTATGCGCCTGAAGGGCGTGTTGCCATTGATGCGGATAACCAGCACACGGCTAGAATCCTAAGAATTGGGAAGATTCGAAAGGATGGTAAATTTGACATTGTTTGGACTTCAGGACATCTAATATTACCCTCACCTTATCCAGAGTTTAGAACCAAGCAGGAATGGGATACTTTTTTACATAGTTTATATAAGAAATGGGGGAACCGGTGGTCTTCCCCAGAAAAAAATTAATATTTTATAATTCTACGGTTTCTGCCACTTCTTGTAAAACAGGAGGTGGAGGTGCCCATTCTGCAATAGGCATCTTTGAATCGCTGGTCTGAGGCACTTCTGAGTAGCTCAATAAAACGTCCGCAGCTGCTAAACTTTCACCATTCACTTTTTGTGCGCTAATGGTTCCAAGGATAGTGTTTCCATTCAGCATTTGTAAATGGCCATCAGAAGTTAGATTAATAGAAAGAATACCTAAGTCATCTAGACTAGAATATTCTCCTGCATCCGTAATGCCGTTTTGATTTTTATCTTGCCAAATGCCCATTTGCTTCCATGCGACGTCTTGTGCATCGAGTATATTGTCTTTGTTGCTGTCAAAAACCAATTGCAAGCCTTCTAAGTCAGATTTTGCATCAGGATGCCAATTCGCAAAAGAAAATTCATTTACATTTGTGATTTGTTTATCATCGAATAAGTCAAAAACAAGGATACCATCATTAGGGCCAACCCAAGCTGTTTGTTCTTTTATGCCATCGTTATCCACGTCAAATAAGACATTGGATTCTTCATGAGAGAGTAAATTGAAGAAGCCATCGCCATCAAGATCAAAGACAATAGGCGCAGTTTCTCCTTCACTACTATTTTCACCGCCCTCATATGGGGTGCAAATAGTATCCATATATTGTTCAAATGTCTGTATATAAATATTGGGATCATTATAGAGCGCACCATGTGGTAAATACTCGCCAGACACAAAACTTTCGGGATCTCCAGAACCAAAATATTGGCTTGCACTATAGGTAAAGGTGTATACACCACTTTGATTAATCTCGTCTTCATTTCCATAGTCACTACGCACTAAATACATATCGGTTCCATTAGGTGCTTCGAGCGTGAGGGAAAATGCGCCATTGTTAAAATTGGCGATATCGAGATAAACAGAGATACTAAAATCAGAAATATTTTGAGACTGTATATCCTGGACAAGAAGCTCGTTCCATTGCCATAATCCTGATGAGCCAGGATCAACAACCATATTCGCATCAGGACTGGTAAAGGTTTGTCCATCGCCGAAATTTATTTCCCACGAGGAAACACTGATTGAAGCAGCATCGCTCGATCCTTCAAATTCTGCCTGAAGCCAAAGTGTCCAGTAACCATTTACATCACAAGCACAGCCACATTCATCAATAGAACAAGCATCATTGAGAAAACCTGTAAGACTATAGCCATCACCGCTGTTATAAGTGTTATAAATGCCCGTGTCAATATCTCCATCAGGTGTGCCCGAATCATTATCAAAATTTGGATCTAACGTAAGATTGGGTAAACTTAGATCGCTGTCATCTAGCTCGTAAACACCATTATATCCCAATACAGAAGAGGAGTTAGATCCATCAGAGTTGAATCCTGATAAAAGCACTATCGAAGATCCATTGGGCGCAAATAATGTTAGAACTAATCCATCACCATTTGGTATCTCTAGATCTAAGGTCACCGTCATGGATAGCGGTAAGTCTGCACAAGCATCTTCAACGAGGATTGACATTGTATTAAGATAATAGGGAATATTATTATAGGGAGGGAGATTAGGATCGTCCCAACTAAGACTCGTATCGCTGCTAAAACTGAGTCCATTACTGAAATTTAAAGTAATGCTATTGATGATTCCAGCTATATTGACTTCTTCGCCCCATTCACCAGGATCGTGAAGGACCACTAGAGTCCACTGCCCACTCAAATCACAATCACAGCTGCAACCACATCCTTCTTCCGTTGCAAGGCTAACGGTGCTTGGCAAGACTTCTGTATAAAAGCTTTGTACATAAAAGCTAGAAGAAAAGACATCTAAATTTCTTTCTTGAGAAAGAACAGAAGTATTGTTGCCAATGCCAATATTTGCATAATCCTCATCCCAACCATCACGAATAGAGAGTGGATTGGGGAGTGGTGTTAAATATTTATTGACTTGAGATTGACTGATGTCAACATTAGCCTCTGTATTACTATTATCATTGTCGCTGGATTGAGTTTCAGAAAATGAGGATGAATCATCTTTTGGTTTTTCAGAATCATCATTTTCAGTTTGGGGTTTTGCATTCTCTTCAGTTGTTTCTTGTGCTTTTATATCTTCTGTATCCTGACTATCTTGTTTTTCTTTTGCGGTTTTTTTGTCTGCTTCTAATTTTGCAAGCACCATCTCAACCATATCAATGGGTATGGCTTGAGTCGCATCATTAAAAGCGACGAGCGAGGATGTTGCATGATAACTATGTGTTTTTTCAACAAGCCAGTCATAGGGAGAAAAAGCTTTAGAACTAATTTGTGATATATCTGGTAATAGTATGTTGGGGTCTTTCATAATTTGCCTACTACTTGCAATCTAAAGACTGCTTTTTATCTGGCCTAGATCTATCATGGCAAATTGTTAGTCAAATAGCTACTTGGGTTTTTCTCCAGCAAAGGGAATTTGCTGCAGATTGGCTAAAATATTCTTTAATAACAATGGATTAATATGTCTTCACGCGTCAATAAAGAGGGGAGAGGGCAGTGATAGAACACTTAAGATAGATTTCTCTGTATTATAAAATTCTTTGTAATTGCATCTATTCTATATTTTTATTTATCTTTCAATATAAGGTTGGATGATTAATTACTCAAGTAAATACACTAATCTCACCATTATTTATTGGAGTGGGTGGTACTACATAGCAAATTGATTAGCATTACTATAAAATACAAGGCTTATTAAAGATGATTTTTTGATGAATTCTTTGTTTTTTTAAGGGTTTTTAATGTTGCAGGGTATAAGTATTCAAGAAAATATAGTGGATTTCTATACCGCAATTAAAGATGGCAATTTTGCAGTCGTTAATCGATTTTTAGAGTCCGATATTGTCAAAGATAATATTGCTTCTAATGATATAGCCGTGTCTAGAATGCTTTTTGCATTGAGTAAGAATAAAAATCTTGTTGTACTCAACCGTCTTTTAGAACTTAGAATGGTGCAAGATAATATTGCAGCTAATTACAATCAAGTTTTTTATTGTGCATATTATAATGGTAATAATGACGTCGTTAATCGGCTCTTAGATTTTAGAGCGGTACGGCTAGAGCTACTTCAGTCAGAGGCTAACATAGATGAGAGCGTTCTTGCGATCGCACGAGAAAAAGAAAAATTAATGCTCTGTAAAATTGCGGAACCAAGTGATGTATGTGTTTTTGGAGTATCTAAGAAAAGAAGAAGAGAAGAATCCCTTAATGATTTAGAGCAAATAGCACCATCTTCTAAAAAAAGTAGGCATTGTCTCAAAATAGAAATAGAGCATAGCGCATCTAAGAAAAGAACAAGAGAAGAACAGCATGATGATTTAGATCAAGAGAATCCAAGAAAAAGACAAAAAATAGAAATAGATGCACTCATGGTTCAGGATAACACTTTGAGGTTTAGCCAAACAAAGTCAAGTGACTCTGGTGCACCGCACCCTTCTGTGATAGAAGATTTTGAGCATTTATGGTTAGATGCAAGTGATGCTCCACAGTCTTTAACTACGCCAAAAATAAGATTTTAGAACTATTGAATCTTTAAGTTACATTTGTCAATCAATTAAATTTTATGAGTCACAATTTACTTACTTAATGGCTTTGCTGCCTATCTTTCTAATAAACCATTTCCTATCAAGCACAGCGTTAATGTTTATTTAACTATCTACTACTTTTATCTCTATAGCAATGTCAATAGTAATTATTACTATAAGAAAAATAATATTAATCTGTTATACATGCATTTTTTATTGTCTTTTATAAAGAGTTTGAATTTGCCAAGTGTAAAAAAAGAGCGTTTTTGTACTGCTATTAGGGATGGCGATCTTGATGCGCTAAACTTTCTTCTGGAAGACAAAGAAGTAAGAGAGGATATCCTTGAGTACTTTAAAGGATCTTATATAAGAGTAATTAAAGATGACCGTCTTGACGTGTTGAATCGTCTATTAGAATTTCCAGAAATACACAAAAATATTACCTTTTGGCACAATGATGTTCTTCGTTGTGCAGCTGAAAATGGTCGTCTTGCTATAGTGGATCGACTGTTAGTTTTTGATGACGTGCAAGATAGGATTGCAATTAATGATAACAAAGCTTTTTATAGCGCATATCACAATGGGCATCTTAGTGTGGTGATGCGCCTTTTAGAGTATCCATTAGTTCAGAATAATATAGATTTAAGAGATATCAATAGTATTCTTCGTCCGGCTGTTAATCATTATTTTAAGGTTGTAAATTATTTATTATATTTTTTTGTGCAAAATAATATAATTGGCGTTCGTTATGGCGAGATTCTTGTGTGTGCGACTGGTTATGGTTGTTGTGAGGTTGTAAGTTTTCTTTTGAGCTTCCCTGTCATTCAAGGTGATGCAGTTGCTCTGCATAAAGCGCTTAGCAGAGCCGCTTTTAGAGGGGGTCTTAAGAGCATAAATTATTTTTTGGCGCTTCCGATAGTAAGACAAAATACTGCTGCATTGTATGATGCTCTTTATCAGGCGACTTCAAACGGCTGGGACGCAATCGTAGATCATTTTTTGGCTCTTGATGAAATTACAGCTAATAATAACGAAGTTTTCCGTTTAGCAGTTCGGAATGGCTCTTTTCGTATAGTGAGTCGCCTCCTAGAAATTCCAAAAGTGGCAAATAACATCGTAGCTGAAAACAATGAAGCTTTTTGTTGGGCATCTAGAAATGGCCGTCTTGACATAGCTAATTTGCTTTTAACCTTTCCAAAGGTGACAAACAACATTGCAGCCAATAATAACCAAGCATTTCGTTGGGCTGCTCAAAATGGCCATCTTGAGATAATTAAGCTTCTTTTAGCATTTCCAGATGTGGCAAACAACATTGCAGCTGAAAACAATGAAGCTTTTTGTTGGGCATCTAGAAATGGCCGTCTTGACATAGCTAATTTGCTTTTAATCTTTCTAAAGGTGGAAAACAACATTACAGCCAATAATAACCAAGCATTTCGTTGGGCTGCTAAAAATGGCCATCTTGATATGGTTAAGCTTCTTTTGACATTTCCAGATGTGGTAAACAACATTGCAGCTGAAAACAACGAAGCATTCCGTTGGGCTGCTCAAAATGGCCATCTTGAGATAATTAAGCTTCTTTTAACATTTCCAGATGTGGCAAATAACATTGCAGCCAACAATAACGAAGCATTCCGTTGGGCTGCTAAAAATGGCCATCTTGAGATAATTAAGCTTTTTTTAGAATTTCCAGATGTGCTAAACAACATTGCAGCTGAAAACAATGAAGCATTCCATTGTGCCGCTCAAAATGGCCGTCTTGATATAGTGAATCTTCTGCTAGCGTTTTCAGTGGTGGTAGAGAATATTGTTGCTAACGACAACTACGCTTTTCGTGTGGCTTATGCTCGAGGGCATATAGATGTGTGGCATCGTCTTTTAGATTTTCCCGCAGTCCGAGCAGCCGTATTGGCAGAGGATAATGTAGACAAAAATCTTCTCACAATCGCGCAAGACAAAGAAAGCTCAATACGTGATCTAAACCTGCAAGAGCAAGGCATCGTATATACACTCAAAAAGCTTTATCCTGATTTGAATATTAATGAAGAGCTAAACTCTCTAAACACTTATCTTGAAGCGCGTCTTGCAAGCAAAGGCTTAAGTTTGGAGCGTAGTGAAGGAGATGAATTAACGCGTCAACTCTTAGATGCAGATCATCAAGCATGGCGTTATCTTGCACGCCCTAATCATTGGATGTCGCCTAAAGCAAGATTTGTAGAAGTAACAGAGAAAGGAAGACAATCTTCAATTAAGGATGAAAATTGGCATCTATTAGCGCTGATTTGGCATACTTTAAATGATGAAAAAATTGAGTTGCTAGATAAAGATAATAGGGAGTTGATAGAAAATAACACTGTTTTGATGGATGATGGCGATGTCAGTAAAGCAAAACCAGCAAGTGTAGCGGGGATTTTTAGCAACTTAAGAGAAAGCTTTGTATTAACCTTAGCCTTATTAGACCGAGCGCATAATTATGATACTAAAGAAGAAATCGATGATGGCGATTTGGATAAACCAAGCTGTAGCATGGGTGTATCGAAGCGCTTGGTAACATCAATGAAAGGTCTTGACGTTGCAGATAATTCAGATACAAGACCCATAGGGGTTAATTATTTAGCAGAGCGTTTTAAGGAACAGTTAATCACGCATGAAGCTAAAGGATTGTTGCCTAAGTTAAAGGCTTGAGTCATACAGAATTAGTGCAGCTTAATGAACTTTTAGATAAATTGATCATAGATACTGATGGATCAGTATTAAATGGGCTATCATCAATATTGTCATTAGAGTCTCAAGAGGTAGATGATTTTATTAATGCGACAAAAAAATATTATGGTGAGTTACGATTTTCGGCCTTGAGAAATTTATCTTATCAGGGCGTTATTCATGAAGATGCAGAAGCGATGATAAGCTGTTTAGCAACTATCCCATATATTGCTTTTTCTCAAGAGATTTATCACTTTGTGAATCAAGCATTAAAAGAACGCTGTGAAGCGATCAACGTAGATGCAGTTATGATTGAAAGGCCTGTTTTGCTATTTAGTGATGAAACAGAGTCAAGCAATTCAAGAGCGCCAGCACTTGCTATAGAGGAAGATTTTGGGGATTTACGATTAGAGGCAAGCAATGAATCATCATCTTTAAAAAATATGCAAAGGAAAAATTTTTAGAAGCTATTGAGTGTGTTTTTTCGGATATTTATAGGTATCCTCATCGTCACTGTGCATAAGTGCAGCGCATGTTTATCAGGTGTTTTTATAGATTGTCATTCATTATCCTATACTGTATAGAAGTGAAATACGGTTTTATAGAGAGATGGCATAAAATGACAGACGATGATAAACCCATTAAGATTCTAATCGCAACACCTTGTTATCAAGGCATGTGTCACGCTGACTATACACTCTCTCTTGTGAAAACTTTTGCTTATTTTCAAAATAAAAAAAACATTAAAATCGCGCATAAATTTATTTTGTACGATAGTCTTGTACCGCGTGCTAGAAATTATTTTTCTGCAATGGCATTAAGTGATAAAACCATTACGCATTTATTATTTATTGATGCAGATATAGGATGGTTGCCCGAAGATATCATGAGATTGATCTCTCATAATAAGCCTATTATTGGGGCAGCTATTGCCAAGAAAAAATATATATGGGACAAATTGCGTAACGAACATGTCAAGCAGATTTTATTGGATGATAGTTTGCCGATTGAAGAATATAGAAATAGAATTCGTGCTTGCCTTGTTGAGTATGCTGTTAATTTCGGTGCCTCAAGAGAGATTAAAGATGGTGTGCTTGAGGTTGAACATATTGGTACGGCATTCATGCTGATACAAAGACAAGCTTTAGAGAAATTATGCCAACATTACCCTGAATTAAAGATTAGGCAATCGAATCATGAGTTATTATCTATAGAGGCTCTAAATCACTTTTACTGTTTGTTTGAATTAAGATTACAAGAAGGCAGATATTTGTCCGAGGATTTCAGCTTTTGCAAGAGATGGAATGATTTAGGCGGAAAAATTTATGCCGATCTGAGCATAAGTCTTATGCACCATGGTGCAGAAGATTATTATGGTAGTATTCTTGGCCTTGACAAAACAAATAGAAAATAATTGAGCTATCGTTTTTTGTGAGCATAGATAAAAACGTCTACCTTTTCAACAGCATAATCTTCAATCTGATGTGAAAACTGAATGGATTTAGCATCGATATCTTGAAATTTTCCTGTTTTTGTATCTACAAGGTGATAATGGTGATGTGTGTTTTTATCGTAGTAAATTGTTTTTGATCCAGGAGGACTCATTGCATGAATCATACCTTTTTCAACAAAGACATTCAGTGTGTTATAGATGGTGGCAACGCTAATCTTAGGACAGTGTTTTTGCGTCCAGTCAATAATATCATCTGCTGTAGGATGATCGGCAATTTCATATATGAAATGTAAAATCATAATACGCTGATTTGTAGCTGTTAAACCAGATTTCTCAATCAATTTAGATTCTATTTCATACATGGTTTAAGATAACCTTAAAGTAAGTAATTGATATACATACATATTAAAACACCTTATACCTATATTATAGAATAAATTTAAAATTATAACAATTATATATCTTGAATAATTATTAAATTATAACTATTCTAAATTTAAGGCTTGTTATAAATAATGAGAGGCTCATATGAATGTACACCCAATTGAAAAGCAAAATGCTAAAGTAGCTAAAATTTTAAAAGCAGTTTTGGCAGATACTTTCGTGCTGTATCTTAAAACATTAAATTATCATTGGCATGTCACTGGAAATTCCTTTTATAGCTTACACAAATTATTTGAAGAGCAATACAAGGCATTAGCAGAATCTTTAGATGAGATTGCAGAAAGAATTCGTCAATTAAATGAAATAGCACCTGCCACGATTAAATCAATTTTAATGCATACGCAGTTAGAAGAAACTGAAAAACGCTTAAGTGCGAATGAAATGATTAATGATCTTATTGAGAGTCATCGTACTATCAATGAGTCTTGTAAAAAAGCTATAGAAGTAGCTGGTAAAATTCATGATGATGCAACCGTTGATCTGCTTACACAGCGTGTTGTATACCACGAAAAAGTAATTTGGATGTTAAAAAGCATGCTTTCTTCGGTATAAAAATCATGTGCAAAGGCAATATAGTCAAAGCACATGAATTGTAGAGTTCATGTGCAAAGACTATAAAGAGTGAGCATCTATAGGAGATATCATGGTCGATAATGCATTGCCTGCCCTAGGTCTTAGTTTTTTAGCGGGATTAGCCACAACAATTGGTGGCATACTATGCATTTATATTGGTAGAGAGTCATCTGTAAAAATGGGAGCAGCTTTAGCATTGACAGCTGGTGTCATGCTCTATGTTTCATTTATGGAGCTTTTGCCTGAAGGACAATTACTCTTATCAAGCTCTTTTCCCAATCTCAATGCATTATTAATTTTACATTGTCTTATACTTACACTCATTGTTATTTTCTTCTTAGAGAAAGGGCACAAAAAATGTTTATCTGAGGAAGCTTTACTTTATAAGTCCAGCCTTTTTATTGTTGTCTCCTTGACATTGCATAATTTCCCTGAAGGGATGGCAACACTTGCCTCTACATTGGCTGATTTTAAGCTAGGGCTTGTCAGTGCATTTGCAATTGCAATGCATAATATTCCAGAAGGTCTTGCCATTGCCATACCTGTTTATAAGCTGACGGGTAGCTATAAAAAAGCCATATTTTATGCTTTTCTATCTGGAATGGCGGAGCCTATAGGCGCATTGATAGGATTGTTTTTTTTAAACCAATTTATGAGCGAGGCAGTATTAGGTGTTATTCTCTGTAGTATTGCTACTATTATGATTTATATTTCAATGATTCAAATTATTCCATTAGCACGAGGAATGGCAAAAACCAGTGTTGTTACGATGGCAACGCTGGCGGGTATGCTGGTAATGGGACTTAGTATCACGCTCTTCAGCTTAAGTTAAAGCTAATTACTTAGCTTTTAAACTTCTTGGCTTGAGTCATAGCTCCCCAGCATAGCCGCGCTGTTTAAGCGTGCTCGCTTTAATAAAGCCTGTTGTGCTTTAAGATTGTTTTCAGTTTTGCCCTCCCAGATCTTTAGACAGGGATCTTGCAAGGCTCGCCCATAGGAAAAGCTCAAGTTCCAAGGCTGATTGCTAAGTTGATGGATGGCATTCAGTATAGCTGTGGCTTGCTCAGGTGATTGCCCTCCAGATAAGAAATTAATGCTTGGCACAGCCGCAGGCACAGTTCTTCTAAATACGCCTATCGTTGCTTGGGCAATTTCAGAGATAGAATTTTGTGTGACAGCGGTTTTGCCTGGCAATACCATGCTGGGCTTTAAAACAATATATTCTAAAAGAACATTATGTTTTGCAAGGGCTTTAAATACACTTCTTAATACTTCTTCTGTAATGGCTGCACATTCTGCAAGTGTGTGAGAACCATCGATGAGGATTTCGGGTTCAACAATAGGCACAATTGCATGGTGCTGACATATTGCGGCATACATACCCAAGCTATTGGCATTGGTTTTGATTGCCAGAGAAGAGGGCTTGGGTGATACTTGAAAGACAGCCCGCCATTTTGCGAATTTTGCACCTTGAGATTTATAGGCAGCTACTCTATCTGTTAATCCATCTAATCCCTGTGTAATTTTGTCATTTTCAACATTCACCAACGGAATCAGACCTTTGTCAACTTTTATGCCTGGCACAATATCTTGTTGTTCCAAGCATTGAACAAAAGATAGCCCTGAAGTTGTTTTTTGTTGCAGGCTTTCTTCAAATAAAATGATGCCTGAGATATATTGTGATAAACCTGGGGTTGTAAATAATAACTCACGGTAAGCACGTCTATTTTCTTCTGTTGGTTCAAGGCGAATACTTTCAAATCGCTTGGTAATGGTTGCCAAACTTTCATCAGCGGCTAATATACCTTTGGCTGGCTGTATGATTTTATTAATAATTTCTGAAAGATGTCTTGCATTCACTGTGTTCATAGCAACCCCTATCTGCAAATAAATATAGATTTTATATATCCTTCACAGATGAATCTTACCCGTTGTTTTATAAAAAGTATAAGATATATTATAGTCACATCGGCGTAAATGAGGATTACGAAAAGGTGATGCCCTCCGATGGCTCATGTGCGAAGACTAATACCTACTGTCCCCTGAATGCTTATTTTGGTCGGATATTCATATATTTTTTTGCTTAATACTCTATATTATCGGATTGATAAAAAAAGATATATTTGGTTATTGATATGAAAGAATTCATACGAACATGTGCAGAAAAAATAGGTGTTTTGGATCCAGTTATGGAGCCTGTTTGTGAGCATATCAGTGATTTTCTCTGTCAGTATACAGAGGGAACGCATAAATTAAATGATTATTTACCAAGCCGTTTATTTGATGCTACAGATTCTATTATTGATTGGTCTTATGAAAATCCTTGGGCTGTTGCTAAAAATGTATTATCTGCTGTAGGCATAGGATATTACCTTTATAATAATATAAAAAACGATAAAACATTAAGCTTTGCACTTTCCTATGAGTCTATCTATGGTAGACGGAAGGGTAATGCACATAAACCTGAAGCGCCTGTTTCTTCTGTACTGAATAAACTTAGTAGCTCGAAAAACACAGGATTATCTTTTGATCTTGATGCAATGAAGAAGCCCAATATTTTTGATTTTAAAGATAATATTGAGGTAACAGCTCTTATTAAAATATATGAAAAAGTATATACTGATGAGCATGGTGCAGAGAGTTGTTTAGGTGTGTTTAATCGTAGACCTATCTTAAAATTAGAAAACGATGGTATTTTCCAAGCTGTTACATATGTTGCTGTCGATGCCTCATTTCCAGATAAACAAACTGTGAGTGAGAGCTTAAATGATTGGCTTATGAATATGCTGGCTTTTTGTGTTGTAACAAATCAAGCCATGCTGCCCCTTGAGTTTAGAACTATGATGATGATAAATCATAGCAATGCACATTGGACTGTGTTAAATGCCTCTTTAAAAACGAATGAAGCAACACAAAGCTTTTTTCAAGAAGCAAAAAGAAGGTATTCTCATTTGTTTGCCTACCAACGTGATGGCATCATCAATAACTATTTAGATATTAATAATGCTAAAAATATAATGATGACTATGCTTTCTGAGCCTAGCGCACCTGCATTATCATTTGCAGAGATTGAGTTGGTGCATCATGATTCTATAAATCATAGTGGTTGTCATATATTAGTAGGAAGTTCTTTGGCAACATTTAAAACACTTTTTGAAAATACAAACTATTTTTACGAAGAGGTACCACAACAGCGTGGTAATACCTGTGCAGATCATGCCGTCTACATGGGAATGTCTAGCAGTTTGTTTAATATTCCCGTCACAGAGGCAAATTCATCTGAATTAAGATCTTTGACAGAAGCGGTGCATCCAAGAGTTGAGACTCAAAGAATATTGGAGGAGCAATACCAATCTTATATTGAATTTGAGGTGCAATCTGAAGATGCCGAGAAGGTCAAACGTTTGTTAGGAATGTAGCGTGCTAGATCTTCAGATCTTCTTTTTAGTCAAAGTGGGGGGCGATGCTGTCTTGACCAAGCTTAAATTTTCCTCAGTGCTCTCAACTGGTGCATGATCTTCACTTAAAACTCCCGCACTGACTCGCTGAAAGAGTAACAGCATGCTTTGTGATTCGTTACTGGGTAAGAAATTACCATCTGCGAAGACTTCAAGCATAGATGTTTTTTTAGATTTTGGGGCAGGCGCTTTTAACATTTTAGAACACTTATACATTATTTAAGAGTTAGTAAACTTTTTGACTTTGCTATTCTGAGATTTTTGAGTAGATAAGTCAACAGCATCCATACAACATTATTCGTGTATCCACATGATAAAACAATTATGACTTGATGGGGTATAGATCGTTATAGCTCTTAAGCTATTTATAAATATTCCTCCGATACTTATGAAGGCACTTTTTTTTTTGAAATTTTAATGCTAATACTCTAAAGAGTTGAGTCAATTAACTAGAAGGAAGCTATCTCAAAAATAGTAGCTTTGTTTTGGAGCGTTTTTGAGCCAGCTTCTTGTGTGTATACACATTTTGAGTGAGATGCATCATGCTAGGAAATAAAATTAAATCACAGTATATAGAAGCGCTAAATTCTCCCAATTTAGATTCTTCTGATTTGATTCTAATGAGTATTCAGTTGTTAGAAGCTGAATTAAAAGTAGAGTTGGTAGATGTCAGAAATGCTTATATTCAGAATGATTATTCTACTGCAAAGCAGATAATAAATAATTTATGCGCCAATAATATTGAAGATCAACGCATTGCAATGCTTGTTATACAAAAAATGCTGCAAGTAAGAGATATTCCAGAAGAAAATCAAAGTAGACGCTATTTTGAGGCACGATTTTCAAAGGCATTATTGGGTGGTTTGAATGAAAGAGATTTTGAAGCCTTGAATCATTTTTTGCAAACCATAAGAAGATTAGACACGGATGGTGCATTCGCGAGTCAATTACCCACAGCAGATGTAATGACATTGCAAGATGCTGTTAAAGTTGTGAATGTGGTGCGTGGTTTTGGAGATGATAATCCTATCGTCAATGGATATAGAGGGCCATTGCGTAAAAAAAGCCCTATTGTGCCAAGAAAGGATAGAGACGACACGCCTATCAAAGAGGATGATAATAGTCGTGCAAAACCACTATCATTAAACCCTGGGGTTATGAAAGCTTCTGCGCCGATACCCGTGGATGAACAATTAGATAAAGCATTGCAAGGAAAAACACCGGATACATTTAGAATTGATAGAGGCGTTAATGATGGTTTTTCTGCAACAAGAGCAGATATTCCTTTTGTGAATTCTGTTTCTGGCACCGCATTTAGCTTGTCGGTGATGTTACACTTCTTCTTAGAGGAAAATAAGGGGCAAGAAGGTTTAGAAGCAGAAGTTGATAGCATCATAAGAGCATTTATGGGACACATGTGCGGAAAAGGCTATCATAGTATGGGAGAAATGATTGAGGTTTTGCGAGATCCTTCGGTGCAAAATTTATTTGCGCAGCATCAAATAGCTTTAAATTTAGATTTTAATTCAGATACAACACGCGATACCTTTAAAGCTGCGGCAAGCTACAGCAAAACAATCAATATCAAAAGAAAGTTCAGCGAAGAGCTTGTGGTACAGCATCAACAAAAAATGGAAGATGGCTGGAACATTCAACCCATAGACGCTAAACAATATTTACAAAAAGTTAGAGATAAAGAGGCTATTATTATTGATGCACCTCATACCATCATCAACAATGGTATATTTTCACATGAATATATTGGTGAAATCTGTGAGCTAGTTGGTAATTATAATCTTGCGGAGAATGTTGCCTTTCCTCCAGAGCGATTAGCATTATTTCATACAACCGCATTTATTGAAACAGAGATTCAAAGAGATCCAGATGCCAGTGAGATAGAAAAGCGCGCAGAAGATGATTTGTATTCGATGGTTTATGATGAATTTTATCCAAGTGTATTGGAGAAGATTAATGCTTCTAAAGATCGATTTGATGCACTACAAGATTTAATATTTAATGACGCGCGCACTACCATAATGAATTATTCAAATGGTAATTATGATGCAAGTGTCAGAGCGCAAATCAAAGATCCTTTTTTCTTAGAATGTTTAGACTATCTAGATAAAATTCAAACAAGATTTCTTGAGAATAAAGTATCCCATGGCCAATATAAAGAAAATGCTGACTTGGGCAGCATTATGATTAGAGCGCTTTTTACCAAGATGTATAATCGTGAAATGGGTCAAAAAATAGCCAGTATTGTAGATGAGGTTGGCAATGATATTATCAAGAAAAAACAATATCCTCGTATGTCAGTGCACGCAAGAGACGATCGTCATACTTATATGATGATGGGCGCACCTGCTTGTGGCAAAGGAGTAGCTTTAGGTAGGGCCGCTATATTAGCAGAAGAAACACATCAAGTTGCTTGGCGTGATGTATGTAAAATTAACACAGACGACCATAGAGCTATCGTAACCCAAGGACAACATCTTGGACAAGACACAAAAATTCATGCTCAGCTCAGTAATGTTGAATCAATGATCATTACATCAATTGCGAATCAAAAATATAATCAGAAATTAAAATCAGGTGGTGCGCCTCATTTATTGATAGATACTGTGATGCCTTTGATGAGAAAATTCAATATAGGTTTGGAGCAAGATGGACAGTTGCATGTCTTTGCTGTTACGGCTCCTGTAGACGAATCCCTCAAACGCATGGTTGCTCGTGGACAGGATACGGGGCGATATGTGAGTTCAAACTATGTGATTCAAGCACATCAGTCTGTTAGCAATGATTTGATTAAGAATTTATGTAGCCTAACAGATGCGGGCAAAAATTTTGATTTTGTTATATTAGACACCCATGTTCCATTAGGATCAGATCCTATTGTCGTGATGGTGGGGGATACAGCGCTTAAAAAATTACTCATTTTCGATGAAGATGCAGCGGCATACTTCTATGGTAAAAAAAATATAGATACCAACGGAAGGAGTATGGCTCAATTATATCAAGATAGACCTATGATGGATAATGGTTATTTGGATGTGTTTAAGGCAAGTGGCTTTGAGGTTGCACTCCCAAGTCAGAGCATAAATGCTTCTTCTTTTATATCTGAACCAGAGCCAGTATCCCCCACATCAAATCGACAAACATTGCTGCTGAAATTTGATCAGACTAAAAGTGTGGAAATACCCAGTGTTAAGCAAACATCTGGTCTAGCGATAGATCTTAAAAAAACAGAAGAAAAAAAGGGACCAATTATACGGTGATTATAATTTTTTTGAAGTTAAATAAATGAAAAAGGTGATATATGCCTAAGAATATTGACCCAAGCAAAAGTGATGAAAAATCTAACGAGGCGCATACTCAAGCGCTTAAGAAGAAAAAATCTATGCTTAAAGTATTTGAGCATGGTCAATTTATGCCAGAAAGAGAAACGGCTGCCGCACAAGATTTATATACAAGGGTGAGCAATGGTTCTATGAGTGAGGATTCATTGATTGATTTTCAGAACGATAGTATGAAACCCGCTGCTGGAAGATAAATAAAATGAGCGAGAATTTTGTTGTTGTGTCTGATTTTTACGCCCCATCTTTTAGATGCCATTACTCTCAGTGCTTCAACGCTTGCCTTATAAGATAGTTTGAATAGATTGTTTTAGTACCTCTACTAATGCTTCTGGATGCCCATGAAAGGGACAGTGATCGGTTTTTAATTCATAGACACGAGAGACATTCCCTCGTTGAATCATGCGTTCTTGATCATAAGGTAAGAGAACCCTATCGTCTAGGCATTTGACATATGCTTTAGCAACAGAGCCAAAACCTTCAGGCGATAAAAATTTTATTTTTGTGCTAAATGCTTTAAGAGGTTCTGGAATCATAGATTGAAGTTCTTTTTCAGCAATTAGAGGCGGGCAGCTATTATAAATCAGAGATTTTGCTCTATCAGATCGCTTAATTTCGATCTTATTTAAAGCGGGATATGATATTGCTTCTGTTGAAATACCTGGGTTACTAATAGTAGCGGCAATATCAAATAAGCATTCATCGGATTGTGGTATAAAAGCAGCAATATAAATCAGTTGCTTGATGAGATGTGGTTGATTTTCTGCAACTTGAGAGATAGTTAAGCCCGCTAAACTATGTCCAATAACAATGCAAGGTTCACCAATAGACTTGAGATAATTTTCTAGGGTAGTTACATAGTCGTTCAGTGTGAGTCGCTTGTAAGTCGAGGAGTTTTCAAAAATGCGACCTGGCATATTAATAGCGTGGACAGTGCCCAGCGTTTGTAAGCCTTTTAATATTTGTTTCCAGCATGAAGCTGTGTGCCACGCGCCATGAACGAGAACGATATGCATAGTTTTAAGAGGTATGTAGTTACTGTAAAGGAATAGTATATCTGCTGAGGCTTGATTTTTCACCTAGAGAGAAGGGGGGATTTGAGTGAAGTCCCCCTATTTGTCGCTATATGTAAGGATTATTTGTATGAAGATATCGCTTCATATATGTTGTAGCCAAGATAGTAAATGCTTTGGGCAGGGAGGATCACAAAAGCACAAGGAATACCAATAAGGAATCCTGCCGTTGCTCCTACAGTATCAACACCTGCTTGAAAGCCTGTTGAAAAATTAATAGGGGCATTGGGATCAACAGGAATCAGCAGGTTGATGCTATTAGCGCCCGATACAAAGGTTTGTTCTTGATTTGATAATACTCTCATTTTTTAACACCATAAAAGCTAACTAACAAATAACAGGTGGACATGGTAGCGGTTTATGATATTAATATCAAGTCTACCAACTAGAATATTTGACAGCTTTGAACTCAAATGTTAGTTTGGCCTTTTTATCCCGTTTTAAATTAGGGTGAAGTTATATGTTGTCTTCTTTCACGCCAACAGATTCTTGTGTTGAACCAGATATCCATCCCCTACAGAGTCGCTTGCTAGGCTTATTAGATCAAACTTGGGATAAATGCGAAAAAAATTCTGTAGGTGTAGATAATCAAGAGCGATATGCAATGGTAGCACAAGTGCCACGTGTTGTAGAAAACAGGGCTAAAGCCAACATAGCATTTGATGCGATATCAAGTGAATTGAACAATATTCATAGTGACGAAGCTGTACTTGCTTTTTTAGAAAGCCCCTTGATAAAAAGCGAAGGGCTATTTTTTAGGATATTAAGAGGAAAAATCAATAAGTACCTTGTTCCTGATTTTGAGCCTGAAGTACAGGAGAAGATTCGTTATCAGAAATAATATCCGTTTATTATCTGCGAAATGAGTCCTTATTGAAGGATAAATTTGTATTGGGCTCAGGGCTTATAGCGTCTTCTTTGGTTGCAACAACAACACCTTTGCTAAAACATATAGGTTCTGCAGATATAGAGAGTGTGCTCACACTGTAATCTTGTGCTTCATCTTGTATTGTTGATGAAGATGTTGTTAATGAAGATAATATTGCCAATGAGAGATTTTCCAATTGATACTTCTCTAACTCATGTGCAAGCACATTAATCTGATCGCTAAACACTCCAATCTTAGATTGAGCAAATAAAGTAAGTGTCGATCTTAGAAGTGCTTCGCATTTTTGAGGACTGTTTAATTTCACTCTGCTATAGAGCGCTATCAAGTCATTAAAACATAAAATGCTTTTATCGGCATCGCCCTGGTATTGCAAAGCAACAAGTTGTAATAACAATAATTCTAAATGAATAATGTCTCGTTCTTCTTGAGGAGAGATAGAGTCTAATCGCTTAAATGCTAATTGAATATATTGCAAAGCAAATTCTGTATTATGAGATTCAGGTAATAGATAAAAATTTGCAGCAAATACTAGACTGAAAACGATCATGGATTTGTTTTCTAGTCTGGATGCAGCGCCCATATAAGACAAAGAGATACGAAATGCTTCGGCAGCTTTAGGGTGATTGCCAGACTCATAGCTATGTTTTGCATAGACTAAGAGCATGGTTAAGACTTTTGTTTGAGCGCTTGTTGCACAGGCATGGGCCGTTTTTTCAAATAATGATAAATCATTGAGTAGTGTGAAGGCGGTGCTCCACTCTCTTTTTTCCATCAATAATAAAAATAACTGGGAAATAATAGAAACGAGAAGGGGATGCACATTATTATTATCATTTTCCAATTCATCAGAACTGACAGATAAGTAGAGTTGATATGCATTTTTTAAGGCTTGAATGGCTGCATCTATATTTTTATTCATTCGATGAAGCTGGCATAAATGATACTGTATTTCTAGGTTAGAATTCAGATAGTGAATGATGCCGATAGCGCCATTACTGCGCCATCTTGTCAGTGTATTTTGGCAAAATTGTAATTGTGTGTATCCTGCCTGGGTATCATGTTGTTGTATATATAAAGTAGCTAGTAATAAGTTGCTTTCCATCCACTTAAGATCATAGCCTTGCTCATCATTTCCGTGACAATAAATTAATTCACCAATAGCCTCGGGTATTTTATCTAGTAATACATAAGCGCGTGCTCTTAAGTAATAAGAATTAATACTTGTATATTCAGCACTAGGTGATAGTTGCTCCAAGATTTTTAGGGGCGCATTTAGTTGTAAATAACAATCACACAACCAGCTTTGCACTTGGCGATAGAACTCTCTTTTCTTCTTTGCTTCAGTTGTCTGGGATAAGGAGGAGGGCGTTAATCGCTCAAGCGCGACAAGATAGTCATTTGCAGCGCTCTGATATTGTTGATTGCGGAAAGAATCCTTCGCTTGAAGGAGCAAGCTTTTGAGGTCAATTGCTCCGTGATTCTGGGTCGTAGTTGTCAATGTGCGCTTGTCGCCTAGCATTTTATTTTAGTCCCTGACATTGAGGGGTATTGATGCTGAAACATTTTTTATGTATTGACATTCAATAATTTCATACAGCTAAATAAGCGACTACTCTATCACAAGGCAGAGATAGATTTCACTATAATTTTTAGAGTATATGCACCAGACTATTTTATATGGTAGCTGTGTGCCTTTGCTAGGCTTTCTCTTCTTGTTCTTTCTACAAAGCTTAGGTTGCCATCTTCGGCTATCGCTTCGTTCTCTTCTTTTTCAGTGTTATAGCTTAAAAGAACAGAAGGCGGATTAATGACTGGAGGTAGTGCGCTTGTTGATTGTGCAGACGTTTCTATAGATAAAATATCTAAAAGCATATTGGTTGCAATAATAGGTAGTTGTATTTTCTCTAGCTCAATTTTAAAGATAGCGATTTGATTTTGGAATGTAAGATTATCGGTTGCGTCAAAAAGTGGTAGTAATTTTTCAAGCAAAGTACAAAGGGATGAAGGAGAGTCTATTTCTGCCTTTAGCAGCATTAATTGATTGAATATTGTGATAGCATCTGCTGTTTTATCTAGTTGCTGTTCGCAGATGAGTCGCATCAATAATATTTCAATGGTTGCAAGCTTCTGTTGGTCTCTTGGTAAAAAAATAATATTTTTTTGAGCAATATTCAAAAAAAGTAAAGCTAGGTCGATTCTTTTACTTGTAGGTTGTAAGTAAAGATTAGCTGCAACGATACAAACTTTGCAAATAAGTTCTTTGGGAATAATGTTTTGCTGCGCCCAAGAGAGCGCGCGGTTCAATTGTTCGACAGCGATTAATATGTTGCCTTGCTCATAATTAAGCTTTAGTCCGATTAAGTATGCATTGAATGCTTTGGTTTTGGCTTCTAAACTGGCGTAGGTTATTTCTTCATCCATCAGTTCTACCAGTGATTGATGTACTTCCAAAATTTCAGTGATATCTGATTTTTTATTTAATAAAAGCAGTAAGGTTGCATTGGCGGAGAGTATATTAAGTTTTATATCTTGATCAATGAGTGTGCTAAATTCTTGCTTATATTGTTTGTACAGATGAATGGCTTTTTGCAAACTATGAATGGCTAAAGAAATATTGCTTTCAGCACGATAGATATTACTGGCGTGACAGAGACATTCAATTTGAGTAATCAGAAAATATTTTGTTGTGCGATTTGCTACTGGAAGATCAGAAAGATAATTAGTAATAATAGATAATAATCCTTTGGCTTGAGTGAATTGGTGTTCTTCAATTAAAAGTGGTATTAACCAGAAAGCGGCTTCTATGGCTGCTAATTGCTGAAAATCATTTTTTTCAAGCGGTGCTGTTGCTTGTTGAAGTTGCATTATAGCTTCTGTTCGCTTTCCCAATTGTAAAAATGCTCTTGCTTTTAATATTAAAGTCTCGCATTGAGTATGATCATTTTCAAGAGAGGGATAATTTTTAATTGTTGTTAATGCATCTGCTGCGTGCAAAGTGGATATTTGGCATTTTACAAGTGCGAGTAATGCTTTATGGTAAAGCAAAGACAACCTAGGCCCTAAAGGCTTGTTAAGCCGAGTCGTTTGAGCGCTTATCTCATGAATAGCTGCTTTATAGTGTAATTCAGCTGTTGAGTAGTCATTTTTAGCAAAAGCAGTATTTGCAGTCAATAATTCTTCTTTAAAATCAATGATTTTTGTGTGTTTTAAGCCATTGAGCATTGACTGATTTCCCCATTGATTGACTGTTATTTAGAGTCTGTTCTCACACAAGATTACATCGAGCTAGTTGAAGAAATCAAAATATTAAAGATAAACGGCATAGCTTTATCGACCAAAGGTTGTTTTATTCATAGGAATAGATTTTCTACTTTAAAAAAATATATTGAATTTTTCTTTGATAATTAAAATTTTTTGGCAACCATCTCTTTTTTATTACAGTTTATCTGGAATCATTACAGTCTTGGATTAAATATTGTTATAAGTATTCTAAATAATTTATTAAACAATATGGTTTCTTACGGGTGAGGTACTATGTCTAATGATGGGCCAGTTAAAATTGAAGATAAACAAATAATTGATATGCCATTTTTATATCCTGATCGCATTTTGGAATTATCGAAAAAATCAGCGTTATCTTCGAAAATAGAGATAGAGCCAGCTGTAAAAGCCACAGCAAAAGAAGTTATTGAAAGTAGCATGGACAGTATAGACGATGAATTTGATCTATCAGAAGATGAACTTGAGTTTTTATCGCCTGGAGAAGCATCAGAATCCCAAGCACGTGTAGACCTATCTTCCAAAGCAGCGGATGATATCGTCATAGAAGAGCATAAATTGAGTCTGCTTGATTTTCTGATTGCTCGTTCTGGCTATCCTATTCAGGATATTGAAAATTATTCTGAGCACTATCGCTTGCAATTTGAAAATATTATTCTAGAAAAAGATGGTATTTTTGAAAAATTCTTTTTGGCAGTTCAAAATAATATTGAACTGCTATCAGCAGAAAAAGGCAATGAAAAAAAATCTAAGGCAACGATCACAAAAGAAGCAAGAGAGAAAGCTTTGGTTGATTTTGGTCCAGCTATTTTTAGTAGATTGGGCGCCTATTATGCCAAAGATAGTAAATACTATTTTGAACAAAATGAATTAGCGGTTGAATTATCTGCCTATTTTTTAAAACAATTATATCAAACACCCGTTGTAGCAAAGAAGATGCTTCAGTCGCACAAAAATAAAGTTGATGCGCACCATAAAATTAAATTAGCTGAATTGCAAGAGAGATTGCCAACTACTTTTTACGGGGAAATTAGTGAGCTTGCTCTGATTAAAGATGATTTTGATTTATTTTTATTGTCTCCAAGCGTTCTTTCATTAGCTCAAAACCAACCATTCAAGTTTGTTGAACCATCGTTTAGCCGAGGATCTTTGTTGCTTGAATTACAAGAAGTATTAGAAAGGTCGCACAATCTTTTTAGAGTCAAACATGGCTGTTCTCAACGAGACATGTTGAGCAGCGTTTCTTCAGATGTTGAATATTATGATATTTGGTCAGAAATTGAAACTCCAGAGCATGAATTAGCAGAGAGATTCTCGCGCATAAGCTTTGAACGAGAAACTGAAATGCTACCATCAGAGTTTTTAAATATAAAAATCAGATATTTTAGTGATTTTTTATTTCAAAATAATTTTGACTTCAATATTTTGAACAATTTAAACGCAGTTGAAAAAATATATATAGTAAAGAAATTTGTTATAGATACTGTTAATAATATATTAAAGCCAAACCTTTTATCTGAGATAAAAGCGAACGAGGGCAAAATCAAAGCTGTTAAATTGCAATTAACACAAGCAAGAAAAAGGGTAGAGGATAAATACCTTAAGGATAATCACGGAGGAAAAGCGCTAAAAGATCTTTCAAAAGAATTAGGAAAAGGTGCTGCAGAGATTTCTGCTAACATAAAAGCGCAAGTAGAGGTCGATGAAGAATGTATCCGTCTAAATGGAACGTTAGTTGCTTTAGAAAATAAACAAGCACTAGCGTCTTTAGATGCGATTGAAAAAGCTGCACAAGAATTTAAAGATGAATTTATTCATTTGTATCATCCTGAGATTTTAGTTGTAAAAAAAGCGCTTGAAAAAAGCTATAAAGAACTATGTGATGCTCAAAAAGCTACAGAAGTTTTTTTGAAGACTGGCGGAACAACAAGTTGTTTGACATTTTTGCCAATTAAAATTTCTAGTGATTCTCCTGGTCCTGATAGGTATGAGTGTTTAGTTGCGATGGCAGGAGCAGAAATTCAAGAAACAGATGATGCTATTAATGCACACGCTTTATTAGAAGCGTTCTCAGCAGGGTTAGAGCAATTTAATGATTTTACTTTCCGTTATGTTGGTCAAAGCTCTCATGCTTTAGATTTATTGTTAAAACAGATTGGAAAAGGTTTGTCTGGCAGAGAATACGCTCTTTCTTCAATGAAGCAGGACATTTTGCCTGTGTATGAAAAATCTTGTGCAGAAAAACGCTTAATCAATGAATTAATTGCTTTGTTTTCTTCGTATGGTGAGCAGGTACAAGTATTAGGTTGTGATAATATTGCATTGCCAAAATACATTGATACGACACCGGAAAGGCAGAAGGCACTTGCGCCAGTTGTCGAAGAGCCAGTATGTGATGATAAAAAAGCAAAGAAAAAGCAAGCGTCTAACAAAGAAGACTCTTCAAAGAAAGGCTCAAATTATTTTACAATTGATGCAAAGCTTTCAAATGAGAAAGATGATATCACTTATCTTTCCGCAGAGCATATTACCTGTTGTTCGTCTTGCCAAGCACAAAAACCAGCTGTGATGACGGTTTTGTTCAATGCTTTAAGACAATCGGAAAAATTAGCAGAAAAACAACGTGTATTATTATCTGCAATGCCCGTCAAAGAGGAAGAAAAGGTTAGCATTGTGAATGCTGATGCAAGACATTGTGGCATGCAAAGTGGTGTTATTGAGAGTAAAGACGCTCGAAAAACACTCGTTTGTTCTATGTAGATAGAGCACTAGAATAACTTGCCAAGAAGAGGTATTGGAAACAGTACCTCTTTTTTTGTTTATATTTTTAGTACTAATTTGTTATATTGTCTTTTTATAAAATTCTGATAAATAAGACAAAGTAGTATGACTCAATTATCTAAATTCTTTTTATTTATCCTATTCTTTTCACTGTCTGCTTGTAATCATACGCCTTCGCTTGGCGAAAGAATGATCCTTAAAGGTTCTCATACACAAGCATTGGGTGAAAAATGGACAGAAGGGCATCAGTTAGTAGAGAAAGGCAATAAGCAAATCAAAAATGGCAAGGAAATGGTCAAAAAAGGTGAGCACCTTGTAGACAAAGGAAAAGCCAACATTCGAGCAGGACAGAAGATGGTCAAGCAAGGGCAAAAAATGATGGAAAAAAGTGAGTCATCCTTCCAAGAATAAGTGTTTATATATGAAAGAAAAAAAGATTATATTTCAAAATATTTTTGGAGAAAAGTGGCAGCACTTACCTGAAGTTTTTAAAAAGCATTATGCTGTTCGCGAATACAGCAATGACAAAATAACCTCTACAGGGACTATCACAGTGCGCCTCTCATGGCTTACTAAGTTGTTCAGTCCATTTATGAGTTGGATGGGAATTTTGCCACCTTTGAGTGAGACCAATATCCCTATTACCGTTATTTTTTCTGCTAAACCAACATCAAATGCTTTTCATTTTGAACGAATATTTTATTATTCAAAAAGAAAGCCTTATTTTTTTAAAAGCAAGATGGTTCCTTTAGCGGGTAACAAGATTGTTGAGTTAACTCAATGGGGTATGGGATGGATGTTTTGCTGCGAGTTTTCAGATAATCTTGTAAAATTGCGGCATGAGCGCTTTGTCTTTAAGTTATTTTCTTTATATATTCCACTACCCGTTGCTTTAATCTTAGGTAAGTGTTTTGCAGAAGAAATGGCTATATCGGAAGATAAATTTAGCATGAAGATGCAATTTGTACATCCTTGGTTTGGGGTTACCTATGAATATTTTGGTGACTTTAAGATTGAAAATCCTAAGGGTGCTCAATCTTTGAAACTCCCAGAATAAGTAATAGCAGATTTCGAATCGTTCTTAAAATAGGGTATAAGATTTTAGAAAGTGTTTTAGATTTAAAAATAAGGACATTCAGTTTATTAAAGAAATCACTGGAAGTACCTACCAAGGAAAGAAAGTGCACGGCTTCTTGACCGTGATAATATTTATCTTGAAACTTTACAATAAAACCTTCATTTAAATCATAACCTTTGTTCATAACCTCCTCAACCAATGGGTGAGGGATGCGAGCATTTATGATTTCTAAATGACCCACAGAGCTTCTGATTTTAATCACTTTAGAGCAATAAGCGCAGATAGGGCAATCACCATCATAAATGAGATAAAGAATATCGTTATTACTGGGGGTTGTTGACATTTTTCTTCTTTTTGCCTTCGAAGACTATAAGTTTAACTGAAATACGCCTCATTACGACGCAGATACTTTAAAATTACCACCCCCAAGAGATAAATAAAAGAAAAGGGCGAGATAAAAATAAGCATGAGTGGCCACAGATTTGAGCCAGCTATTAATGCAAATATTGTATATATGCCAAGTGGGATCATCACGAATAATGGTATACGCGCTGCCTTTCTCCAATTATCTTCGTATTTACACAGCGTATAGATTTGCAAAATCAAATACCCTGGTGTCATTAAAAACATAATCTGCATTAGAAAACCAAATAGAAATGAACTTTCTGTATTCATGGCAGCGGTGGATACTGAATTTTGCTGTATGTTGTTCAATGTCTGTGCCCAGTCTGCAATAGGCGTGGGGGTAGAGGCAATGCGGTTTGTCCAGTTTGCGGAGAGATTTAAATCTTGACTGCCGATTTGTTGCCACTGCTGATTGTAAATATTTACACGAATTTTATTAATGCTTGTTGGACCGTCATAGGCTAGCCATGCAATAGCCTCACCCTTTCCCTGCGCATAAACTGGTGAAGGGTTATAGCGTACATTTTTTTCATTCTGTATATCATTTAAAAGGCCTCTTGCTTGAAAACGTAAAGGCTGTTCAGATTGATATTGAATGCGTACGAAGAGCGCTTCATCTTTATGTAAGATAGTTGAGAAGTTCGGACTTATTTGGGGGCTGGTTTGCGTTAATTCTACCTCAAAGGCCAGCAAGCTTCCATGATGTATCCATAAGAAGACAATAAAAAGTAAGCGAGGAAGATACATGCACTTTTGCCTCATAATTAATACAGTGTTTTCCCATAGACGAGATGAAACTGAATAATATACTAATCTATAGATAGCAGATTATTGAGATTAAGGACAGAATAGCTAGCGTGCAAACATTGTGAGACGTGGTATTTTGCGTGGTGCTTGCCTGCGGTGAAATAGGATAATTATTTATGCTAGCCGACAAAAAGAATTCTGCATTTACACCTTTTCAATATCAAGCCTTTACTATTTTATGGTTAGCTGCACTTTTTTCTAATATTGGCACCTGGATGCATTCGGTAGGTGCCAGCTGGTTAATGGCTACCTTATCCACTTCGCCTTTTATGGTCTCTTTGGTGCAAACAGCGACCACTTTACCTGTCTTTTTCTTTGCTTTGCCAGCGGGTGCTTTAGCTGATATTTTCCATCGCAGAACCATACTACTGATCGTTAATGCATATATGGGTATAGCAGCAACCCTATTTGCTTTGCTGGTTTGGCAAGACTGTATGAATCCAAGCCTACTTCTTATCTTGACGCTTTTGATGGGTACAGGAACAGCTTTTATGGCTCCGGCTTGGCAAGCGGTTATGCCAGCACTTGTCCCCAAAGAAACCTTGCCAGAAGCCGTCGCCTTAAGTGGTATTAGCGTTAATGTAAGTCGAGCGATAGGGCCGGCGTTGGCGGGTATTATGATTACGGGTCATAATATGGCATCGCCTTTTTTTGCGAATGCACTATCCTATATTGTGATCATTTCAGCACTATTATGGTGCAAGAAATATTTACCCTATACCCCTAAAAAAACACCGCCAGAACGTGTGCGACATGCAATGAAAGCAGGCGTTCGCTACGCTTTTCATAGCACGCCACTTAAAGCGACGATGTTACATGCCTTGGGTTTTATGTTTTGTGCTAATTCTTTTTGGGGCATGCTGCCTATTATTACCAAAGAAGTTTTGCACGGAGATGCGAGTTTTTTTGGAATGTTGATGGCGGCCGTGGGATTGGGAGCAGTAACGGGCGCTTTAGTGATGCCGAAACTGAACACACGTTTACATGCAAATCATTTAACACTCTTAGGAACCTTGTGCACAGCAGGTGTATGTGCTTACTACAGTGTGCCACATTTTAAATGGTTAATGATTTTTGCAAGCTTTATCTTTGGTATTGGATGGATTTTTGTGATCTCTTCCGTCACCGTTTCTGCGCAACAAGCCTTGCCTGATTGGGTTCGTGCGCGTGGGTTGGCTATTTTTCTCATGATATTGTTTGGTGGCATGAGTTTGGGCGCCGCTTTTTGGGGATGGCTTGCGGGTGTAACCTCCATTCAAATAACTATGTTAGCATCCGCCATCAGCAGTATTATTTTTATTGCTTGCGTTTATCGAGTCAAATTACAGCAAGGCGCTATGCTTGATTTGACTCCCTCAGAGCATTGGCCTGTTCCCGTTGTGCATGAAAATGTACATTACGATAAAGGGCCAGTAATGATCACCGTTTCTTATCAAGTTGCACATAAACATAGACATGAATTTATCAAGGCAATTTATGATTTAAAAAATGTACGTTTGCGTAGTGGTGCTCATCATTGGGGACTTTTTGAAGATACAGAAAAACAAGGCCATTTTACCGAATATTTCCTAGAAGATAGCTGGGCAGCACATATACACCACCATGAGCGTGTCAGTAATGCAGATATTCCCTTACAAGACAAAGTAAATGCGCTTCATGAAGGGGAAGGCGCCCCCAAAGTATTTCATAATGTGGCGGTGTATCCTGAGAAAAAGAAAAAAGAAAAAAAAAGATCAAGATAGAAAGTAGCTCATTTTGATGTGTTATAATATATCATATATATTTTTTGATATATATAAATATATCGATTGTTTGCTTTTTTTATTGATATACTCTAATATATCAAATTAAGAAACTGATATATTAAAGAGTATCAAATGAATCATGTACCTGCACTAGAGTACCTTGCTGAGACGCTACGGCGCGCGAGAGAAGCTAAAGGCCTTAGCCAGCGTGCATTGAGCACTAAAGTAGGTGTCCCACAAAGCCATATCTCAAAAATAGAAAATGCAAATGTTGATTTGCAAACTTCCAGCCTTATTGAAATTGCGCGTACACTTGATCTTGAGTTGATGCTGATTCCACGTCCATTGATAACAACAGTAAAGGCTTTGAACCAGAATAGGGTTTCACTAGACATCAATAAAAAGGATATACCTGTTCCAGCCTATCGTTTAGATGATATGGATGAGGCGTAAATAAAGTGTCAGCTTTGACCGTCTTACGCATTATGCTGCACGATAAAGAGATCGGCACCTTGGCGCAGCTTCCAGATGATAGAAATTTGTTTGTCTTTAATGAAAATTATATACATGATCCCATGCGTTCAACTTTAAGCTTATCCTATAAAGATAAGCTAGGCGGTTTGATTAGCCATACAAAACCGACACAAACACGATTGCCTGCTTTTTTTTCTAATTTACTACCAGAAGGGCGGATGCGTGAGTATCTTGCGGAGCGTGCGCTTGTAAAATCCGAACGAGAATTCTTTCTGTTGTGGATGCTCGGACAAGATCTATCAGGTGCTATTAAAGTGTTGCCCGTTGATAAAGATGCGCTACCTAAAGAAGTCTCTCGTATGCAAGAAAAGCGCAAGCATATTACCCAAGATGAAAGAGTGCTACGTTTTTCTTTGGCAGGTGTTCAGCTCAAGTTTTCTTGCATAAAAAAAGCACGAGGTGGCTTAACTATTCCTGTTGATGGGATTGGTGGTTCTTGGATCGTAAAACTACCAGATACACATTTTAAGGGGGTGCCTGAAAATGAATTTGTTATGATGGAACTAGCAAGACGCATAGGGATCGATGTACCAGAAACAATGCTAGTTCCTTTGGACAAAATTGTCGGTCTTCCCAAAGGTATTGAGCAAGCTGGCAGGCATGCTTATGCCATTAAACGTTTTGATAGAACAGAAGATGGCAGGGGCATTCATATTGAAGACTTCGCTCAAATTTTTTCTGTTTATCCAGAAAAAAAATATAGTGCAGCGAACTATCGCAATATTGCTGAAGTGATTTGGGTTGAAATGGGAGAGGTGGGTATTGTTGAATTTATGCGTCGATTTATTTTCAATGCATTGATAGGCAACGCAGATATGCATGTAAAAAATTGGTCTATTATTTATCCAGATGGGCGTACAGCAGCACTAGCGCCCGCTTATGATTTTCTTTCTACGATTCCTTATATTAGAGATGATGAGTTTGCGCTTAAATTTGTAGATTCAAAAGCTTTTGATTCTTTAACAGTTGAGCAATTAAATCGATTTTCTGCGAAGGTTGGTGTGCCTAAAAAGCTTATACTAGATACCACAATGGAAACGATTGAAAATTTTCAAGAACATTGGAAGAATATAAATGATTTAGGGCTTTCAAAAGATCTAAAGAAAATAATCAATACCCATTTAAAAAAAATACCGCTTTATCGCCTTCGATAAAGCTTTCAAATTTAAAATAGATCTGAAGATCGCTTTTTGTTTTTCTTGCTATCGCCCAAAAGAGCGTAATCTTCTGTAGAAGATTCTGCTAGCAGTGGTGTTGTTTCGGAACTGGAGTTTAATCTAAGCTTCGCCTGGTTATTTTTATAGCTAGGGACAATAGCTTTATTCTCAGATTCAGAAGCAAGAAAACCCTCTCTATATACGCTTAAGCATCTTGCTACATCTTCAGCCGCTCGTATGAACGCTGAACCTAAATTTTTATCGAGCCATGTACGCTGTGCAGATGGTTTAATTTCTTCAATACGCTCATTAAACGCATCAGCTGTCAAATTTGGATGAATATGCTGCAACAAATAAACCACAAGCGCTTTAAATTCACCGTATTTTTGAAAAGATTTTAAATGTTCAATGGCTGCTGAGAGTGGGTGATGACTTTGTAACATCCTTATAAGCCTCTTATCATTCGAATGGTTGCAAGATCAAATGTGTATTTAAATGAAAGCATATAAATGCCTTTTTGACTACTGAACAGAATAGCAAGAATTATTGTTGTTTAAGTGATTATACACACAATGGCTTATCCATAAACAGGCGAATTATGTGATTCTTTCATTGATCTTAAATAGCATTGTTAGTAAGATTACAAACCCGATTGCTTAAATAACTTTATACTATGATTTCAAATGCATCTTTAGCCAATACCCCCCCCCATACAACAGACACACAACTTGTTGCCTTTAACCACTCTTATTCTCAGCTACCCAGTGTTATGGCTACTTTATCAAGTCCTGCGATTACATCTCATGATATGTCTGCAGAAGAATTTCAAGTTAGATTAAATAACATTGCTGCCCTTATGGAGTGGCGAGCCAATAATATTGGTTATGCGTTTGGTGTGCAGTTAGGGCATATGATTGGAACACGTGCGTGCACAGATGATGGTTATTCTTCCGTCCAAAGCGCTTCTTATTTTGAAGAATATGACACCGTGGACATGGAAGAGGGCACAGAAAATGAAGATAATATACAAACAAATGCACTGGTTATCCGAGAAACGACGCCACAGCAGCAAGATAATTTTTCTTCTGATCCCAACCCTCTTCATTCATTTTGGCATGCATCGATAAACAGTATCGATGGACACTTTTCAAGCATGCGACAAAGATTAAATTCTGTTGTACAAGGGGCTGTAGATACAACTTGCAGAACAATAAAAAATGTATATGAGCGTGTACTTATACATGCTACAGAGCCATTACAATTTACATTTAAGCAAATGAAAAAATATGAAAATCTCAAGGGAAGTATATTACCTAAACCGAAAGCAATTCAGTTCGTTACCGCCAATGATCCTGAAGGTGTTTTTGCTGCTGATGGTCATGTAAATAGATTTAATGAGGCTTCCTTATATCAGCAAGGATATAGATTGTATCGGGAGCCAATTAGCAGTGCAGAGCAAATATGTAAAATACTTTTTACCGATTATAGAGGTAAAAAATTTGATTTTATAAGCATTGAAGGGCATGGTTCTACTTATTATGTAGAATTTAGTCGAAATATGGGGGATAACGATCCTAAGTTGACTGCCAAAAATATTCGAAAGCAACTGCATTGCCTGCCACAATATATGCATGAGAGATCGAAAATTACTTTTCGCTCTTGTTCTACAGGTGCTTTCTCAAAACTACCTTATTACAATAAACTGCTAGAAGAAGATTTAGTTTTTACTGTAAAAGACTATTTTCAAAGTGGTATAGATTATTTATTGTATGGTAATCAAGATAATTTGGCGACAGCGACTTATCGTTTTTTATCCAAAACAAATCCTGGTATAGAAATATCTGCCCCTGGATTAAATACATATGGTTCTTATGTACATTCTATTGAACCCTTTGATGTTGTATCTCCTTCACGACTGAATGGTCAATATTATGCAAACAGCAATCTTATTTATAATAAACACAGTATTGCTCTCATAGATAAATTAAGAGAATTATCAGAGTTTGATCCTGAAAATTCGCATATCGCATTTTTAGATGATGCAAATCTAAAAGTAGAATGGATAAAAAAAATCCAACCAGATATTCATGAACTTAAAATGGCATTGAAGCTAAATATGCGTGATAAACGTGTACAAGATGAATATTTATATGGGCAAATATATCTAGATGCAAACACAATGATTCTGCAAATGATGTTCACTTATGCTGGACAGCTTGTTTTAACATTGTCCGCTGGATTAGCCGTTAACTATGCACGCAAAAAATTACGACCAGCAAAAGTGAACAAAGTATAGTATTAACCCATACTCATTCGCATGGATTGCTCGCTTGCCATGCAGCGTTGTTTAATCTGTTCAAGAGCAGTGGCGCTATCTAATCTGTCATTTGCGTGCACACGGAGTAAGCCGTCAATAATTGGATTGCCGCTTTTTTTCGCATACGTTACTATGGAGATAGTCGGTTTTTTGCCATGCATTAATTCATAATACATCACACCAAGCGCCCAACAATCATTAGAAGGACAAGCTTTACCTGGTTCTATGATTTGATCTTTGAAACGATTGAAGACATCTTTGCCAAGTGTTCTCAACGAATTAGAAAAATAATAATTGTATTGTTCTGAATTCCTGTCTTGATAATAGGCAAGAATTTGGGGGGACTCATAACCCAGTGTACTTAATGGTGCATGAATATTGCGATTATTTTTAACAGAAATACCAAAATCACTCAGCTTTGCCACTAATGCCCCTGATTTATCTCTATAAATAAGAATATTTTGTGGTTTAATATCTTGATGCACAACATTTTTAGCGTGTGTAAATGCAACAGCATCCATGATTTGCATCATTAGAATTTCTTTTTCTTCTGGTGAGCATGAAATGTTTCCATTGATAACATCTTCTAAAGTACCAATAGCCAACTTAGAATACAGCGTTATTTTTTTTCCATTTTTATATCTAGTTCCAATTTCAAAATGCGCAATGTGCGGATGCACTAATTGATTGGTAAGCTCAGCTTCGGAAATTGCTTCTCGTATTTCGCTTTTAATTTTAGAGCATGCCCAGGTTTTGGGTATATCAGAATCAAGCTGATAACAACGTAATACCGTTTTAAACGTTCCTTTGCCAAGCAATGCATTGGAGAGATCTTTTGTTCCCATTTTAGATTTTCTATTCGTCTCTACAAAAAGTCTTAATTTTCCTGAGGCGGACTTTGAAATTTGTAGATTTCTCGCTAATTTTGTTGTTCCTTTATTAAGGCGAATTGATTTTCCATTGACTAGATTTGACAGCTTGGTCACATTTCGAGTCACATAATTAATAACATACTCGAAAATATTTTTTAAATCGTCTTGAAAGAATATATCTTCAAGCAGATCAGGTACAACGTTTTTATTTGCATTGTTGCGCAACCGTTGAACAAATCTACCCAATGCAGAAAAGAGATCTATTTCTTTTCGAACTGGTGTTCTAACAATTTTGCGTTTTCTTTTGATTTTTTTTATTGGCTTTTCTGCAATATCAGTCAATTGTTTTTGCGCAGGTTCTTCTCGTCGAATACGTTTTGCAGTGTTTGTAGCTTCGTCAGGAGATTTTAGCGATGCTTGAAATTCAAATCGTGATCTTTTTTTAGCTCTTGTATCTTCTTCAATCAGCATAGGATCGTCTAGCACAGGCACTTGAGAAAATTTTTGTATTGCGAACGATTGAAAATCAGCTGCAAATGATTTTTGAACGAGAGGCACTGTAGGGCCAGCTATAAAATTGTAGATTTTAGAAAATAGCGATGGCTCTGTTTCTTGCGTTGAAAAACTATTACCTAACATGTGTGCCTCAGTTCATAACTTTAGAATATTTTTTTAATGCAAAGCAGTCTAAATATAAAAAAGTAATTTAACAAACATGTTTGGATGAACGGCTGAAATTGTCCTACCGTTAGCAATAATCTTATTTTATAGGACAGCCATAATAATATTTTTCTCAACTATTTGATTTATTTATGAATAATACTTCGGTAATATATGGTTCTTAACTAAAAAGTGATGTAGAGAAATGTTATGGTGGTAGGTGTCCCTCATCAATGGTCTTTAAGTCAAGCTTCGCGTCTGCTTACAGTTGCGCGTCTATTATTTACACCAGACAGTGGCTTTTATTTAAAAAATTCTAAAGCTTTAGGTTTGTTTAGAGAAGATCCTGACACTGAGTTACTGAATATGTGTAGAGAAAAAATGCTTGCATTTTTTGATTCACCTGAATATTTGGAGCAGTTGCTTCATTTCTGCTACATAATCAATTCCTCGCCCACTGCGGCGCAGAGAGAGGAATTAGCAACATCTGCATTAGCAAAGCTCATGCTTGAGATAACAGACACAGAAAAAGCAAAAATATGGGGTTGGCTCATTAAAGAGTCTTTTCGCCAAGGCGATATATTAGATATAAGTAATCCGTCTGTTGATAAATATTGGCGAATATTTTGCAATAAGCTCAAAAAAATAGCTAAGGCCAGAGAATTTGATTCGACAAAAATTGTAGATTGTGTCTTTACTTTTATTGAAAAACTAAAAGAAATTAAGGCGGATAAATCTGCTCGAGCTTTTGAAAGTTATATCGACTTGGCCAAAATTATAATGCATCGCTGGGAGCAGGAAAATACAGATCCTGAGGTATCAATTTCTTCTGTTTTAGGAATGCTGTTGGGGCCAAGCTTATTTACTGCATTGAAGCTACAAAACCAGATATTTTCTTATAAAAAGCATGAAGCGCTTGCTGTCAAACTTTCCAAAGAGTCAAAGTTTAGCAGAACATTTATGCAAGCAATATTGTGTATGCAAACTTTAGAAAATGATTTTATATTAGCAGAAGATCTGGTAGGTAGATTAAATCAACTTACCATCACTGATTCTTCTGAGGCGCAAACAGTGTATTCTCCTCAGTTCAATATTAATCCGCTCTTTGACATATCTGCTGTGAAAGCGAAGAAGCAAGCAATCAAAGGGGATAAAGAAGATATTCAAGTCCACATGAATCCATTATTTGGAAAGATGTTGCCAGATTCAATGAGGCGCAGCCCAACGAATAAATAGCAGCTGTCTCAACAATAGAATTGATGACAAAGGTGCTTGATTACAGCAGAATTAATGCATTTTGTTGTAAAACTTTCATAAAAGTGATGTTGGAGTGATTACAGAATTATGCTTTAATTGGATGTTTTTTGAGGCATATGACTGTTAATAATAATAAACAACCTTTATTGCATAGCTCTTCTGTTTATGCAGCAAGGCGATAATAAACTTATAGGGAATAAACAATGGCAAATAGTGGCCCCATGATTCAATTACAACTTTTAATGTTAGCAGATTTGGCAAGACCAGAACCAAGGCGAACACTGCAAGATGAAGAGAGCGCTAGAAAAAAGGATTTGAACTTTCTCTATAGCGAAACTAAACATAGACAGAAAGTAGAGCGGAATCAGGAAAAAAAACATCGAGGAAACAAGCCTGTTCATTATGGCAAGTCATCCACACCTATACAAAAGAGAAAAGGCAAATTCTAAACCTAGATTAATACGATTAACGCAATGCAAATTCTAAGATTATTTGCATTGCGTTAATCGAGCCAGGGAGGGTTAGTAATTACGCGACTTTTCTTGTTTTCGTCTTAGAAAGATGTACTTTATTATCACAGAAATCGCCGTTACTTGGATTGTGATCGGTATAGAGAATGGTTGTATTTGGCAAATGATTTTTGAGCAAGTGTTCTATTTTGCCTTTATTATTTGTTTTTGCATCATGATCGACTCTAGAGGTTGCCTCATCCATAAAAAGTATATCTGGCTGCTTCATGATTGCAGAGATGATTTCTACTCTTTGTTTTTCGCCATCACTTAAATGTGGTCCATTCCAATCTTTAACAACTTCTAAGTCATTAATTGTTTGATCTTTAAAGCTTAATTCTTTCATAAGCGCTTTGATTTTTGCAATTTCTTGAAGGGTCGCTTTATCTTTGCGAGGGTATAAAATAGCTGCCAACAAGCTTTTATTCAATGGAAAGTAAGGCGTTGATGGTACAAAATGAGTTTTCTTTGTGAGGCCACTGATCTCGCCACTTGCATAAGGAGAAAGTCCTGCTGCGGCACGTAGAATAGAGGTTTTTCCACTACCTGATGCGCCTTGTAATAGTGTGACTTTCCCTTTGGGAATATTGACTGAAAAATTAGTTAAAATAGGGGAGCCATCAGGTCTTTTGAGATTGAGATTTTTAATGCTAATTTCAGTATTGCTGCCTTCTGTGAAGTGCAACTTTGATGCATTTTCTTCTTGAATTTTTTCCCAATTGCCCAACATGGCATTAAATTTTTCTATACGTTTTAAAGAAACAGCGCACTCAGTTACTTCATCAAAGTTATCGCTTTTCCATGTGAAAAAATTAACTACGTTTTGAAAATGATAAGGAATTTCTAAGATGCTAGAAAAATCGAGTTTTTTTGCAATAATATTAGGTGCACAAAGTAAAATAGCAAAAAAGGAAGTGAATTCCGCGTGTAAATTTGTTGCAAAGCCTAAGATTGCTCGTATTTTAGAGGCTGAACTTTGAACAACTTTGCTTTGCTTAATGGTTTTGAGTAATGAGTGATGCTCGTAATTACCTCCATTTTTGAAAGCAATACCTTCGGCATATGTTTTAACATGATGCGCTTGCGCCTGTACTTTTGCTTCCATTCTTGCTTGGCGAGACTGGAGGCTTTCTAAAGTATCACCCATTTTGTTTATAACGTGATTATAAACTAAAGCGTATAATACTGTGCTCACAACAAGATAACCGGGTAGCGCAAAAGAAAGAGAAAACAAGGTAATTTCAAGAGGGGCTGATAACATATAAAGCCCAACAATACCGACTGCAAAATTACTTACTGTTGTTAGAAAATTGTCAAATAGCTCCATTACTTTTGCATTTAATTTAGCATTATCTTGACTCAAAATTTTAGCGGGCGTTTGTGTATTATTGCCTGGTAATAGAGCTGAGCCATAATATGCTTTGCTTTTCATCCATCTTTTTTCAATGCTTTTATTAATCGCATGAGACAATGAGCTGCCTAAAGCGCTTGCCATCCAAGCATCAATCGCTGTAATTGCCCCATAACCAACAATCGCTACCAGGAATTGAGTTGCAGCATAGAAAAATGCAGTGTAGGTAACGCCTGGCAACATGAGTAATCCCATCATAGATTGCAAAGAGACGTTAACAAAAACTAATGCAAAAGCGAGCAGAAAATTACCCAAAACAACGCCTGATAACCACAATGTTCTTTTACGATTTTTAGCCTCAAAGCCTAAATAAGGGCGGTATAATTTATATAAGCGTTTTGCTAAAGCACTTAAGCCTATGGGTTCATCTTCTTGTTTTATTTTGCTTTCTTCTTTACTCATTTTTTTCATAACTCCATAAGAGAAAAGGCGAAATGTTAATCTCGCTTAAATATTCATGACAATCGTAAAGGTTACGAGGTCATGAATAGCTTATCTCGTCTAATTTTGATGGTATTTTATATGCTTTATGTTATCGATTACGGTATTGTCAGGATATCTTAAGAAGGATTATAGTCTTCGCACATGATCTTTCGGCATTGTTGTCTCTTTGCCATCTTGCAATCCTCATGTGCTTTTATAACACGGCTAATGTATACCATAAGCCAGCATAGAAACATGCCACTTATCGTACATGCACTACCATTCATCGGTTTTTAGACTATTTTTTGAAATATTGATATAAATATCAATTGGTTAATTTTTACAGACCTTAGTATTAGGTTATAAAACTAAGTAGAATTATATGGCGCTATGCGATAAAAGGAGGAAGAAGCTTGATGATTGCAGTGCAGCATTTTATAAGAGGAAGCATATAATGGTCAAAGGCTCAAATCCTCATAATTTAGGGTTAAATAATATTTATGTCAAAGTCTGGTCCCGTTTGGAAGATAGAAACCAAGCGGCATTATAAAATATGGTTTAGCGCTAATCCTGATGAATTTCTAAATGACGAAAACAAGCTAAGATTTATTCGAGCCTGCCTCGATAATCCTGATATTCGTTTTTCTTTTGTTTATAGCTCAGCTATTTTAAGTGAATTCGCTATTGCAGAATTGAAGGACTTTTGTGCAAAACTCAATATTCAAGCAGTTGACGTTGATAGCGATGTTTTAAGGCTGCTTGCGCATAGACTTGATAAAAAAAGTTATCATCACGCAATGCAAGAAATAAGACATGCTGTGAAAAAACAAGGTGGAAATCTGGCGGCCGCTTCAGATTTGATTCGCTGGTTGCCTGGTCTCATACAATGTTGTGGCATTTATTCTGATTTTGACGTTGAATTAAAATTTCAAAAACTTGAACCTGTTATCAATGTTAAATCTCCGGTTATACTACCAACGACACTTGAATTTGAAGACGATGCATTAAATGCGTATACCATTAATAATGAATTTTTAGCCTTTGCTTTCGATGAAGATAATACAACGCAATTGTCGGCAGACAGTATCGAAATTATTAGAATTGTACAAAAAGAAATGCTCAAGCGCTATACTCAGCCAACTTTAGCAATGCTCTCTCCCGTTATTTCTGGCTTTCAAAATCCAAACACACGTAATTTACCATTAAAAATTATTTTACATTCTTTTAGCACAAATAGCGCAGATGACTCAATCTTTGCGCTTCGCCATTTTATTCAACAATTAGATTTTAAGATACTGTCTAAAACGCTTTATCATAAAGTACTGCCTAAAATATTAGGCGAGAATAATATTGATGATTTTTCTGACAACGAGCTTTGTATATTAATTGGGAAATACAGAAGAAGACAAATTGAGGCTAAATATCCCGGTAAGATGAAAGATCTGAAAGATGAGCAGATTGCAATGCAGTTTTTAGAAAGATTAAAGCAAGCACTCTATAAAGCTAGTGTAGAATGTATTTCCGGGCCTTTTGTCTCTATGGCTGTCCTTAAAAATCGACTTCAATCGTTTGATTTTGGTGATTCTATTTTTTCTCACCCAATAGAAGTACAGCAATTTTTGATAAGGGCAATATCTGATTTCGGATTAATAGAAAACAACCTTTCAGAATGTGTATTTGGCCAGGATTTTAACGCTCAACAGGGAATCATGCTTAGCGATCAATCTTGGACGGAAGTAGGTGAGCTTAATTTGCGCAATCGCTCTGAGCTTATTAGACATGCTGCGATTGTTATCCAGCGCGCTGTTCGTCGACACATGTTACAAGAGGAAAAAGAAGCCGATCTATCAAATAGGACAGCCACAATAAGTTGCTTTACCTAAAATTTTTGAGCTAGAATTCCATTCAGTAATAAGGGATTCAAGTTATGACAGTAGCTCGCTCAGAACAAATCGATTTAAATGCAACACCGTATTATCATGTCATGAATCGATGTGTACGCCGTAGTTTTCTCTGTGGTTATGATAAGCTTACCCAAACCGATTATTCTCATAGAAAAGAATGGATAGTCAATCGATTAAAATATCTATCAGATATTTTTGCCATTAAAATTTGTGCCTATGCCATTATGAGCAATCATTATCATGTTGTTTTATATGTCGATGAGCAACAATCTCAAGCCTGGAATGAAAAAGAAATTATAAATCGTTGGACATCCATCTTTCCTAAAGACGCCGAAGAAAATAAGCATTTAAAACAAAAAATTCAACTTTGGAAAGAGCGACTCACCAGCATCAGCTGGTTTATGCGTTGTTTAAATGAACGAATAGCGCGCGATGTAAACGAAGAAGATGATACCGCAGGACGCTTTTGGGAAGGACGCTTTAAATCTCAAGCCTTATTAGATGAGGGAGCACTTTTAAGTGCTATGGTTTATGTGGATTTAAATCCGGTGAGAGCTGGAATCACAGATACGCCTGAAGAATCTGAATTTACTTCCATTTATGAACGCATTCAGCATATTTCTAAGCAATTAAAGGTCAATAAGCCAAAATCGATTAAACAGCAAAAACATGAAAAGGCTGATGTATATAATAATCTTTCTCAACCCAAATCTTTAGTACCTTTTGTTCATATGTCAGAGCATCACTCTCATGCTATTGATTTTAAACTGGTTGATTATTTAGAACTTGTTGATTACACAGGACGAATGATTCGTGATGATAAAGAGGCGGGCAGTATCCCTGAATGTCTGGACCCGATTTTAACTCGCTTGCAACTCGAACCTCAAAATTGGATTTCTCTTGTCAAAAATTTAGGTAAAAGCTTTTCACATGCAGTAGGTAGTGAGATCTTACTACTCAATTTTGCTAATAACCGTAGCGTAAAGGGTATAAGACAAGCGAAGAAAGTTTATAGTACTTAAGCTGTAAAAAAATATCAATCTACGCATTATTTGGCTAAAATGCAATTTTTTTCTCTAGTGAAGTAAATAAAGGAAAATATATGTACGAATTGAACAAAAATCAAAGCGCTTTAGTTTCTGGTGGCTTATATAGCTATATTGCCCAGAGTTGGAATGAGAATGAAGCGATTGCTGGTGGCGCTATTGCTGGTGTAGTAGGGGCAGGGTTAGGTGGTATATTTTGCGCATCTGGTGCTGCATTACAAATAGTTACGAGTGTCGCCATTGGTGGAATAACAGGTTTTGGCATTGGTTATGGTGCTACTATGCTTATGAACTCAAGCACAGTAAACAATATGTGGTATGATTTTAATTATAATTCCATTATTTTTGCTGCTTAGTGTCACTATTCAAGCTTGAGTTTTACTCTCAAGCCTTTAATACTGTTCTTTCTTTATATGTTGTGCTTTCTGCGGAAAGCTGTTCTGCTAAGTGCACTTGCGCATACTGATCTGCTTAATGTCTTGCATACTGATTTAAAATATTAAAGCTTATTCGCATTAGATCATTCTGACGTTGTCTACGCTTATTTTCCAATTGCATTTTTTCCTCTTCAGACATTTTTTGCTAATAGCAAGCAATTAACATAAATTTTTCTCTCTTGGATTATGCAACTACGAAATACATAATTTTATCACATCAATTATGGTTTTTAAATTATAGGACAGCCAATAAAAGTTGATTTACTATCAAAAATATGGCTGTCCTATTTGTTTTAGTCAATTGTGATATGTCACTAATAATTTTGTAAAATATTTTATTTTAATAAACATATATTTAGATGCATATCAGGAAGGGTACTGGAACTTTTATTCAGTTGTGTTTGTCGAACTAGCAAAAATTTATTTAAGGTGGTAACCGATATGAAAATTCCAAAACTACTTTTTGTATTAGGTGCGACAGTGGTAATAAGTGGTTGTGAGGCGCTTAGCACAAAAAGCAATTATTATAGAACATCTAGCGTTGATTATTATCAGCCCGTTTCAAGTTACATTGTAACTGAAAGGAGATATGTTCATCCATATTATAATAATAGATACAGGCATTATGAATATCGTTCTTCTGTATCACCTTATAATTCATATTATTATGAGTATGATTATAGCGCGCCTAGAGATCCTTTTAGATATTATTATCAACACAGAAGCCCAGATCATTACTCCCAATACCACAGCTATTGGCATAGACGTTATTGACACTAGAAGCTGCCTCAAAAAAGCCTCTTTGTGTTGATCTTATCTTGGAATATTGAGTTGCTTTAAGCTTTAACGGCTTATGAATGCATATAATCATTAAACATCTTTGCAACTATTTTATAGGAATAAAAGATTTTGCCTTATGAAAATAGATAGTTGCATTACTACAACACAAAGTGGATATTAATACTATTTATAATAGATCTCCTATTACCACCAAAAGTGATTACTGCATGAAAACTTATGTTTTTTTGGTTTTGCTGATTAACTTGTTATTTACCTCAATGAGCTTTGCAAATGAATATGCAGATGATCGTCGTAAAATGAAAATCATGTTGACTCAAATAGTAAAAGATTTAAATGATGGCTCACTTAATAATTTTGATCAATATCTCTCTAAAGAGGCTGTTGTTACCTTCTATGATGGCGAATACGCAACAGGCATTCCTGCCATTAAAAAATGCATGGAAAAAATGTTAACAGGTGATAATCCAGTCTTAAAAAGCATAAGAACAACAGCTAAAGAAACAGAAGAGGCAAAAGTATACCCTAATAATACAGCCATTGCTTATGGTCAGATTGCAAATGATTTAGTATTTATTAATGGAAAATCTATGCATATTGATGGTAGATGGACCACAAGTCTAATAAAGCAAGATGAACAGTGGAAAATTACAAGTCTGCATTTTTCAGCGAATCTCTTTGATAATGCTATTTTAAATGAGGCGAAAGAAAGACTTCTGATGTTCTGTAGTATTGCATTGATAATTGGTTTTATTCTAGGCTGGATATTAAAGAAACATAAAAAATCGTTATAATCCTAATTCTATCAGTAGAATTATACTATGTCTAAGATTAGCCATACATGACTCACATGCCGCATCTACATCAGTAGAGGCATTTTTTTATTCTTTAGTAAATGATTTTGAAGAAAAATTTATTGATAACGATTGGGGGCACGCCGCATTCGAGTACTTCTTCTTGGGCTTTCTCTTGTGTAAACAGGCATAGAAAGGTTTTGAGGTGCATTATTGTCTAAGGATTCCTCATCACTATCATCTACAAGCGGTTCGATTGATGAAAGATTAGGGCTATTTTCAAGATCAAATGACGAATTCAAACTAGCATTTTGTGAATTTTGTCGTGGAAAATTAAATAACAATCCTTGCGGCTGCCTTATATTTTCCCATTCTAAAGAGCCATCATTAAACATACGCTGACGCAATTGTTCAATAGAGATAACTGGTGCCTCGGCTCTTGTGTTTGTATTGATTCTTTCAATCATCTTCTCTCTTGATAAAGCTTGTTCAAAAAAATCAGAAAGCAATGAATTGAAAACTTCTGTTTTATCACAAGTTATGGCATAAGCATAAGCAAATGCGACATCTGCGCGCTGGCGAATGATTGTATGCAATAAGTCACAAACGCTAGATGTGCTAATAGCATGTGGACCACAAGCATAATTAAAATTTGCATAAAGAAAAGTACATATTGCTTGTTCGGCAGTTATTATATGATGAGGATTTTCATTATCTGGTGCAATGCTCTGATCATTAGAGATCAGAACCACAAGATTATTTTTTGAGCCATCTTGATGATGAAGCGTAAAAGACCATTTTAAACCATATGCATCTATATAATTACCATCAATTTTTCCTTGAATATCAGCGCAATTTATAAGTCCTGATGTTTCGGATAATTTTTCAATCACCTCTTGATAGCGAAGTGTGCCTCCCAGTATTTCTGCAAACTTTTCTGTAAGAGTGCAACGCTCTGAGCCAGGCGCAGGTGGTAATGCATTTCTGAGTGTTTCACGCGTAGCGTCAGCATTTGCCGTTATTATCGCTCTTTCTTGAATACGAGCGTTTTTGATCTCTAAACCTATTTTGCTCAAGTAGGTTGCTTGATCTGCAGTTTCTGTGAGGATAAGATCTTGAAAAGCTTTCTCAATATCTGCATCTGTTGCCTCTTCTAAATCAGACAATAAAGTAGATATTTTTTCTTCTTTTACTGTCTCATCATCTGTATCAAAATCAGTTTCTATAAATTTTACAGGATAATTTTTTATATATTGAAGTGAGATATACATATCATAGTCATTTAGCATATCTTCTATTTTTTTGATGTCTTCATACAATTTATTATTTATTGCAGGAGTGGATGTGATGATTTGTTTGTGTTCACAAATTTCTGTGAGTAAATGTGCAGCTATATCAAATTCTTCAGGTTTTTCAAAATGAAAATGTTTAACAACATTTTGAATATTTTCTTGTATTTCTTGCGCGAATGAAGAAGAACTAAAATTTAGCTGTGCCATAAGAAGATTTACCTTTAAAATAGCTTTCTAATCAAGGGTTAGGATACTACCTTAGATATTGAATATTGCAAGCATTATTTTCGTGCATATACTTCAATATTTTTCAATAAATTAAGAGAGCGCCTACAATTATGCTATCCAGATTAATTTTTTAATGCGCTACCTAAAATCAATTAGAATCTATATAAAGCAAGTATTATAAAAATGGTGGATTGACTATGCCTAATGATAAAGAATCACAAGATATTGAGGCAATTAATAAGACTGTCATGTCAGCACTTGAAATGTTAATGGGAGCAGGGGGACATAAAGCAGGTTTTAAAGGCTTAAAGAGTTCTCGCTCATCCGCTCTAAAAATAGCCAAAGGGATTGCCACTGATCATACACACCGTGGCTATAAAGATGTGACAATGCAAGCTTTTCAGCGTGGATTACAGCGGATATTAGATGATTATTTTGTAGCGCTTAAATTACTAGAAGGCTCAAAAATCGATGATGTCCATATCCTTGATAAATTATCAGATCATGCTAATTGTGATTATATTTTAAAAATATTAGGATTCACAAAAGCGGCACGCAAAACAATTCATTTAAGTATAGAAGGCCCTCCTGCATTAAACGCCCAACAAATATTTCAAGAAATAAATAATTTACTCGTATTAAAAGGGCAAAAAAATACAGAAGACAGAAAGCAGCGGATCGAATTAATGATTTCTGGTGCTATGTGCTATTTACCTTTTTCTGAACCCAATGATGGACATCCCGTTAATATCCCCATTAAAGATGTTAATGGCCACTATCATCAACAAGCGACTCAGGTAGAGCGCATTAACATGAACCCTGGAATAGGAGGGCCTTATCATGCATTATATCTGAGGCCAGCGCAACCAGCAGTAGAATACACACAAGGTCATGTTGTATTTATGGGAACAAATCCATTACCTACTTCTTCAGGCCCTTCTATTACGATACATGCAGATACCATTTCTGGTAATAGTATTGGAGAAAATTTTGTTCAAGCATCTGAAGATCGATTTGAAAAATTGTTTAAGGAACAATTCAAAAATAATTTAAAAAATCTACTAGAGAATCATTTGAATGATTTTAAAAATACTCAAGGTGTTGTGGATTATGAAAAACTTTGGTTGGCAGCACGCCTTAAGTGCGTAGGACAAAGCTTAGGAGGTTCTATATCACTGCAAATGCTTGTTAAATTTCCCTTTATGGTTGAAATATCTGCTTTTGAACCGCCATTTTTACTTGAAAAGCATAGAGAAGAAATGCAATCTAATTTAGAGAATGCGCATGTTCATTTTAACCAAATACTCAATGAAATTGCGCCTGAAATACAAAACAAACAAGCTTTAAAGGATCTTAAAAAAAGTTTTCCTAAAGACAGTAAAACACTTCATGGTGTTTTAAAAAATAATAACATTGTGATAGCTCAATTAATTGATTTTGCGACAAAATTTGGTACCTTTTCGCCACCCACTAAAATTTTACATGTAGACACAGATAAAACCGCTCCTAAATATTCTGCAATTAAAGATTATATTTATAAACGTGTGATGGCTTACTCGTTGCTTTCGCATGCAATGATTTTAGCGGGGCAAAATGATAAGAAGATTAAAGAACTTGATAACTTAGATGAGTTGTTTACTCACAAATCTAGAAGACGATTTACAAATGTTTTAAGCGCAGTGGTTTGGAAAGCAATTAATCATCCTATGTCTGGCTATATCCGGTTGAAAAATTATATACTCAATCATGTGTATGATCCCATGTTAAATCCTGATAAACATCCAAAATATCGAGAAACGAATATCGTTATTCTTAACAAACAACTTAATGGAAAGTGGGCCACTATTCAGCAAGCGCTTAATAACTTAGACGATTCTAACAGTTGGCAAACAGGCGCACATGTACAAAATAAAATGAATGAACTATCTAGAATGATGCAACGTGCAGAACAACTTGGAATAGATACAACGCATATTTTATCCGAGATCAAATCTATTTATGATAGTATTTATAATTCTGGCAATACAGATATTGGAAAGAAAGAAATTTATCTGGGATATTTAATGCATGTATTATATCCCACTACGAATAACATACAACAAGAGTTTCAAGAACAAATTATACAAACTGCTATTATACAACTAAAATCAACACCTTTTTCAGTATCAAATATTACTGAGATGTATGTATTATTGAATGACGACAAAAGAAGAGATTTTATTACTGAATTGAAAGTACATATAGAGAAAAATGGTAATTTGTCAGAATTTTCTAAGCTCATCAAAAGTCTTTCAGATCACGCTCAACGTAACTCAGAAAAATCATCACTTAAAGATTTATCCAGAAAGCATCATTCAGAAGAACATCATCGACGTTGTTTTTTACCATTTCAATTCTTCAAATCTTCATCTGTTAATACAATTGCATCTGATTTGGAACCACCACAACCGTCGAAACGAAGGGGATTGAAATAAGATAGCACGATGAAAAAATATTTGAGCTTAAATAATTATTTACTTAAACAGAAGGAAGATTAAGATGTTCAAATAATATCTTTGTGCCAATTAAAATCAAGGATAAACCTCCCAGCACTTCAGCAATTTTACCGGCTTTTGTGCCAAGATAATGTCCCATCATAATGCCAAGAGTACTCATACAAAATGTTGCTGTACCAATGATACTGGCCATTAGCCAAATATTGGCTTCCAACAACGCGAGTGTGGCACCTACGGCCATAGAGTCTATACTGGTGCCTATAGCTGTTAGAATCAGAACACTTATCTTATGTTCTTGCTTGAGCTCAATTTCTGTCTTGTGAAAGCCCTCATAAATCATCTTAGCACCAATCAGTGATAAAATAGTAAATGCAATCCAATGATCGATGGAAGAAATAAATCCACCGGCCATCAGCCCAATGCTCCATCCAATAATGGGAGAAACAGTTTCAACTATTCCAAAGATCAAACCAATTCGCATTGCGTAACCCAAGCTTGGTTTATGCAAACTAATCCCTTTGCCTATAGCAACCGCAAAAGCATCCATCGACATACTAAATGCAATGATGGTATTTGAAATAATGCTCATAATATCCTCTGTACGCACTTGTATAGTACAGACTGCATCTAATACTTCACAAGCCAAAGTAATTTAGTCAAAAAACAGGCTAACGCTGTAACCTTCACATTGTATGATAGTATAAATTTATAAGATAATTTAATGCTTCGAATAGTCTCAAAAGCTAGGTGACTAATATGGCCGTTTCAAATACTGAAAAAGAATATGCAATGTATGTCGTAGATCTTATGCAATCCATTGGGCCTGTTTATTCAAAAAAAATGTTTGGGGGCTATGGCATTTTTCTGGATGGTTTAATGTTTGGCTTAATTGCTAATAGTGTACTTTACTTAAAAGCAGACAAAGCGACTGAAACAGATTTTACAGAAAGAGGGCTTGAAGCCTTTTCATATCAAAAACAAGGTAAAATTTTTAAATTAGGCTATTTTCAAGCGCCCGAAGAAACCTTAGACAATATTGGAGAAATGCGTGATTGGGCAAATAAAGCTTACAGTGTGGCTATAAGAGCAGCCAACCCAAAGAAGAAAAAATAAATTTTCTTTAGAGTCCTTTCACTTTATTTTTTCCAATTAAAAAAGAAAGGGGGGGAGATACTGGGCTGGTTGCCATAAATGATGAGCCAAATATTTTTTCCATTCGTCGTTGGATAAGCGTTTTATAATGTATATTTTTCTTCATACATTTGCTCATCACAGTCCCATATTTAGCTACTATTTTTTTACTAATCATGTTTTTATCCATTAAAGAAACAATTATTTTTTCATTAATAATTGTTCTGATCCAACAATAACAGACAAAATGCATAATATTGGCGCTCTATTGTACTTTCATGTTTGCAACCAAGATGTGCATATACTGTTATAAAGCGCTTAATATTGCTTCATTTTATTGATAATAACTATGTTACTTTGCTAGAAAGAAGTGTAATAGTGTTCTTACACGCAAAGTTTGGGCAGACAAAACTGGGGGGTAACCAGGTATGCGTTGGCCTATTAAAATTCTTATCTGAAAATAAATTTGATCTTATTGATCTCATTCGTGATAAACCGCAATCAATTTCCGAGCTGGTTAAAGCATTGCATCGTAATCGCGCGGCTGTTACCAGAGATGTTAATACTTTGGAAGAATATGGCTTGGTTAAATCTGAAATGGTGGTAAACGCGGGTCATGGTCGTGTAAGAATCGTGATGCCTGTAACTAAGGAAGCAGTAACCTTACAAATTAGACCCTGAATTGCATAGTACACTTATACTATGCATCTTGAGATCGCCTCAAAAATAGCCGGCCAACTAATTTGTCAGCTATTTCTTGGCATGTCTCTTTTTATGTTTTGCGGCATTTGAGCTATCGCTGTCTTCTGGTGCAGCTTCGTCGATTGTTAAAACTTCAGCAATGTGTTGACGATATGGACTGTAATTAAAAAATTCTTGTTTGCTAAATGCTTCAAATATATTTAAGTTAAATTCTCCTCGAGCATGTTTTTCCATTAATGCACATAGAGACACGCCACAATCATAGATATTCTGCTGATTTGGCATTTTGAAAGATTCATATGCGATTATTGCTTCAGGATGTAATTTTGAAAAATATGTGGAAGTATTTTTGAGATATTCTGCATGATGTTGCAACATATCTAAGCTATCGCTCCCATAGATCTTAATGTATTCTAAATCTGTCAAATCTGCTAGCAAGCTATAATAATGTGATCCATCATTGACAGAAATAGCGACATGTTTCTTCCCTTTCAGCTGCTCTGCTGCTTTCTTCAGTATTTGCTTAAGCGGAATTTGCACAAAACCTTCGTCTTGTGTTTCTTCTAGGGCTTCTGGTGTTTCTGACCCAGATTGTAAATCTTGCAGAAACGGTATAATGGTTAAGCCATAATCTATAAATTTAAAATCAGTATGAATCTGCTCCAATTTTTGTGCAAATTTACGAATTAAAATACTAGACATCCAAAGCTCTTCTGGCTCTATATCTGTTTTTTTAAAACGTAAACGCTCTTCTGCTTTGGGATCAACAGACTGAATCGTGCTATCTCTTGAATATTTATCCTTAAGTTTTGCAAGATTCTGTTCATGAAGTAAGTTTGAAGAAGGACAACTAAAGCTTAGCCCATTTTCTTTATCGCAAATGAATTCTAAAGCAGATGGAGAGGATGCTGCCTCAGCTTCTTCATCTTCACTTGAGTCATCGATTGATAAATCGATAACTTCAGCTTTTCTTGTTTTTGGACGTTTATGATGTGCTTTTTCTTTTTGGTTGAGTATCGAATGAGGGCGTTTTTTATGGTTATGTTGGGGGGAAACGGTAGTTTGCTCCTCTTCACTTGAACCCAAAAACCAATAAAAAGGCTTAAAAAACATGTTAAGCATAAAAACACCATAATAGAGCGTATATTCAATATCATGGCATTATAACGGTAGAAATACTGCCGTGCGATACTGTTGGTCGGACTAATACATGATTTTATCAATATATACTCATTAAAACCATCATCGAGCACAATTGGCCTAAAGATCTTACGTCCCTTCTCTCCCTATTATCATGATCTTTTAGGCAGCCTTCATAACCTGTATTTCGTTTTCTTTGCGTTATAAGGATTGGGGCAAGCCTGTACTATAGCAAATCATAGCTTTATAAAAATAATTTGATATCATTCATTAAATGATTAATTACTCGCACTGTACTAAGCAAAATAACTACATAGGAAATTTAAATGGTTTATAGCAAGCCGCTGTTTTTTGGGCTATTGGCATGTCTCGTTTTGAATTGCTCAGCATCTGAGCAACATGCTTCTTCCGCAAAAAATAAAGCAATGATTGTCACAATCGATAACACACAAAAAAATAAAGACTTGTCTCAGTATTCAGACAATGATGCCTTGCTAGATTTGTCAAAAAAATTAGATGATTTTGTGGAAATATCTTCAAATTGTCTTGGAAAGACAGAAATTAAAACATCAATTTGCATAGTGCGGGAGCTGGAAAAAATAGCAGGCGAACAAAATAATTATATAGCGCAACATATGCTGGGAAATATATATGAAAAAAGAGACAATTTTAAACTTTCTCTTCAATGGTATGAACTAGCTCTTTCAAATGAAAATTTACCACATTTTTATAAAGCTCAAATCCAAGCAGACTATGAACGTGTAAGATTAAAAGTGTTTTAAAATGATGTAATGTGGGATTAAAAAATCAGGCGGTTGTATACCGCCTTTCCGTTTCTAATTTTATCAAAAATCAAAATCCTTTTTTCTTAGGGCTACTAGAAGTTCCGGCATTATCATTATAATACTCTGCATCTAATTCAATAGAGGCGCACGTTTCGGCGCCTATCCTAACCTCTGCCTTTTCGCCAGCCAACGGAGGTATTGTTAACAGATTATTTTCTGTTTCCTCATCATTCACATTCTCATCACAGAGTAACTCTATAAGAGAAGATGATGGCATACTATTACTAGGCTGATATTCTCTACGCTTCTTTTTAGGGGTAGTTAATACTGCCAATCTTTCTCTGGGATCCATCTTTGTATCGCCTACACAGTTTCGCATGGCATATAGCTGATACATTGGGGTGGTGCGGCTATCGACAGGAACACCATCTTCAATATCACGTACTTTTTGCCAACACTCAAATGTTTCTTCATCTTTTCTTAGTTTTTCGGCTAATGCAGCACAGAGATCTGTGTCTTTAAGAGGGCGCCACTGTTTACTTGCCCATTTATATATTTCCGTGAATACCGCATCTACGGTTGCTGTCTTCTCGCTCATTAATTCTAGCTTTTTTGACTCACATGTTTCGTAAGTTTTATCAATCATAAAATGAATCAAGTGAAGAGTCGTTGCTCTTAATTCTGGCTCAAGATTTTTTCGCTTTTTTATAACATTTTCGTAAAAATCCATTACAAATTGATACTGCTCAGCAGGATTGGTTTTGCTATAGAATCCTTCAAAAAAGTCATTATTTCCAAAAAAATCTAATTGCCCATTGACTTCCTCACGAAACCTTAATAATAGAGGCAAAGTTTGAGCAGTTTTTTCGTCAAAATCTTCTTCAATTGTCCGGTTCATTTCAGCAAGCGGATCCAATTTTTGAAGATTGCCCGCTACTGTATGTAAGCTAGAGATATCAGCAGTTTCACTGATAATGGTGGCTATTTTTTTTAAATGCGTAATGTCTCGTTCGGCTAAAATCAACTTGGATAGATTATCTAATATCGCTACGTTTTCTACAGCAATGATATGATTGACATGAGGATTTGTTAATAACGCTTCGCGATGCAATGGGTCTAATATATAATTAATCGCTTGATGCAAATCATAAGCACTATGCCTTGACAATATAAGTTCGGCATATTGTTTTAGTAGTTCTAAATTTTCTGTTTGTAAAATAATTGCGGCATATTGCTTTGTGGTTATTACATTGCTTGCATCAAAAATCAAATAAGCAAATTTCTCATACAAAAGCGTAATCCATTCTTTTATTTTGGGTCTTACTTCAAATAAATGTCTGTCTGCTACTTCATTATTAATAATTGCACGCTCTAATCGTGCAACTTGTTGGTAAACCACTTTAGGACTGTAGCCTTCTGATGCAACAATATTCTCTGCATCTGAGACTAAAACAGATGGCGCACAAAATACTGCTTGTTCCACAAGTATGGCAACATTTATCACTTCTTTTAAATCTTCAGGAAGTGCTACTTTAAAAGCATACTTATTTACAATCTTACCAATTTGAGCGGTACGCATGTGCTTAATAAATTCTTCAAGTACGTTTCTTAGTTCAGAATTTGATATTACTTTTTCATCTTGAGAATCTATCTTATCAGTGGGAAATTTATCTACAATATATTTTTCTAAGGTTTGTATTAAAGCCGAACCAAAGGCTATGTTCATGGATCTTAGGCTGGAAAATTCTGTAAGGTAAATATTAGGCATTAAGTTGTTAGCTTGCTACTTAAAAGGGAAATGATTTTAACATCATGTCTAACTAATTACCAAGACTAGATTTACAGTGTAATTGCAATTAATTCAGATGAAAATGAATCGCTTAAGAGATAGTGGAAGAATTTTATACCTAAAACAAGCCCCTGCTTAATTTGAGCTAGATGTCGTAAGTTGTTCGACAAACATCAAAAATCCCCTACTGATTTTAGTAAGTAAGGGATTGTTTAAAAATAAAAAACTATAATGATTATCTTTTCTTCTTATGCTTTTTGTGCGTGGTTTCTTCATGCTCAGGCTGCGCCCCGGGCAATTCAACACCTACTTTTCCTAGTAATTCTGCCCCTTTCTTTCCTGCATCGACTATTGTTTGGCCTGCTGCTATGGCTTCTTCTGCGCTAATAGTGCCATCCTTATCCGTATCAATCGCAGATTTTGTTTTGTTTTTGAACATAGTTAGACAGTTACCCATTTTTAATCCTTTAATTATTTTTTTTCCGACTGAACTTTGATAATACCACTTTTAAAATGCCGGTCTTCTGATTTTTAAAACAGAATTATTTCTTTACAAGAGCTTCGATATACAGCATAAACTTTACAAAACCATCTTTGATTGTGTAAATTGACCCTCGCGATGACTTATCAAATTAAGAAAGCATCGACAACTTTAACCAACTAACCTAAAAACTAATATAGGACTTGATCCATGAGACAAGTACCACGATATGCCATCATTGGCGCAGGCAAAATGGCTACACATTTTGCACATTACTTAAAACTACTTGCCATTCCTCACACTCAGCTCTCTCGTGCAGAAATCACTCAAGAAAAGCTTCAAAGCACATTACTGTCTTGCGACAGGCTATGTCTTTTAATCAGTGATGGGGCTATTCCTGATTTTATTGAAGCGCATTCACTGAGATACAATAGTAAAATTATACATTTTTCAGGTAGCCTTGTTATTGAGGGATGCTATAGCGCGCATCCATTGATGACATTTGGTACTGAACTATATACACAAGAACAATATCAATCCTTTCCTTTCATTATAGAGCAAGAAGGTTCTGATTTTGAAAATCTCCTTCCCGGGATCCCCAATCAACATTATAAAATACCTAAAAATTTAAAGCCTTTTTATCACAGCTTATGCGTAATGAGTGGGAATTTTAGCTGTATTTTATGGAAAAAATATTTTCAAGAACTAAAAGAAAAATTTAACATTTTAGAAAAAGACGCAAAACCTTATTTAAATATTATTTTTCAAAACATCTGCAATAATCCCTACGCAGCCTTAACAGGACCATTGATAAGGCAAGATAAGACGACGATTGAGTCTAATATGAATGCTTTAGACAATGACCCTTTTCAGCCTATTTACCAAGCCTTTGCAAGCGCTTTTCAAAACATACACCCAAACTATACAACGGAAGATACCTTGTCATGAAAATCACTGAACTCAAAAATGCCAAATTAAGAAATAACAAAATTACGATGGTAACTTGCTACGATTTTTGGAGCGCAAAAATCATTGCAAACACTCAAGTTGATATGATTTTGGTTGGCGATTCATTAGCAATGGTTATGCATGGATATACAACCACTGTACCCACAACTGTTGAGCTAATGTGCTTACATGTACAAGCGGTTGCTAAAGGAGCACCCCATAAATTAATTGTGGGAGATATGCCCTTCTTATCCTATCGAAAATCACTCGATCAAACGATGCTTGCTGTTGAAAGACTCATGCAAAGTGGCAGCCATGCAGTCAAACTTGAAGGTGGTCTGGGTAATGAAGAAGCCATTAAGCATATCGTTCAGTCTGGGGTATCCGTGATCGGACATATTGGCCTCACCCCACAGTCAATTCATCAATTGGGTGGCCATAAAGTACAAGGTAGTGAAGATGCAAAAGCAAATACACTGCTCACAGAGGCAAAAATACTAGAAGATGCGGGATGCTGTGCCCTTGTTTTAGAGTGCGTGCCAGAAAATTTGGCAGATCGCATTACTCAAGAATTAAGTATACCCACTATCGGCATCGGTGCCGGTAATAAAGTAGATGGACAAGTATTAGTTTTACAAGATTTGCTTGGAATGGATCCTGAATTTCAGCCTAAATTTTTAAGAAAATACTTAAATGGCTTCGATTTGTTAAAAGAAGCAATTGATCAATACAGTGCGGAAGTTAAGTCTGGTGCTTTTCCCTCTGCTCAACACAGTTATTAACTATCTACAAAAAGAAGTAAAAAATATGCAAATCATTGACTCCATCCATGAATGGAAAAAAATTAGAGAAACACTGCAAAATGAAAGCATCGGCTTTGTCCCCACTATGGGAAATTTGCATGCAGGACATGCTTCTTTGTTAAAAAGAAGCATCCATGAAAATAGCACAACTATTTTAAGCATATTTGTTAACCCCACCCAATTTAATGATGCCAATGATTTGAGTCGTTATCCAAAGACTTTAGAGGCCGATCTTGATATAGCTAAAGATTTAGGTGTTGATTATGTTTTTTTCCCTAATACAGACATGATGTACCCTGACAAATATCGATATAAAGTCACAGAAAATGCCTTTAGTGCTCAATTAGAAGGTCAACATAGGCCAGGTCACTTCGATGGGGTACTCACTGTCGTACTCAAATTATTTAATCTGATTAAGCCACATAAAGCATATTTTGGTGAGAAAGATAGACAGCAATTACTCTTAATTCAAGATATGGTAAAAGTCTTATTTTTGGATATAGAGATTATCCCGTGCCCTACTATTCGGGATGCCTCTGGTCTTGCTTTAAGCTCTCGTAATCAATTCTTATCTATAGAAAACAAACTGTTAGCTTCTAGGTTCCCTGCAATTCTACAAAGCAATAAAGCCCTCGAAGAAATTATTGGTCAACTATCAAACTTGGGGTTTGTAGTAGATTATGTAGAAGACTATGGTCAATATCGCTTTGGTGCGGTTAAAATACAGTCTGTAAGATTAATAGATAATTTTGATATACCCACAACAGATGATTCTGTGGTTAGGCGGCGAGTGTACGAGCAATAGGAGTGATGTATTGTGAGATGCGCGAAGCCAACAACGCCGACATTGCGCCCTTTAGGGCTAAGATTCATTTGTGAAGGGTATAAGCGAAGCTGAGAGGAATGTTCAAAGATGCTTTTATGTTTAGATGTCGGCAATTCACAAATTTTCGCTGGGTTATTTGATAACCAAAGCTTGGTTTTAAAATTTCGTTATGATAGCCGACATAGCTTTACCTCTGATCAATTTGGCGTCTTTATAAGAGGATTATTAAGAGAGCATAACTTTGACCCTCAAAGTATTAAGCAAGTAGCCTTAGCCTCTGTGGTGCCTGAGCTGGATTACTCCATTCGTGCAGGATGTATAAAATATTTAAATTGTGATCCCTTTATTTTAAAAGCAGGCGTCAAAACTGGCCTCAAGATAAAATATCATAATCCACTGGAAGTGGGCGCTGATCGCATTGCCAATGCAATTGCTGCTTGCTCTCAATTCCCCAATCAAAATATCATGGTTGTTAGCCTAGGAACAGCAACGACTTTTTGCTGTATTACAGAGGACAAATCCTATCTGGGAGGCGCTATTTTTCCAGGATTTTCATTGTGCATGAATGCATTACAAGAAGGCACCTCAAAATTAAAATCGGTGAGTATCGCCAAGCCAGAACAAGTGGTTGGCCAATCCACCTATCATGCCATCCAATCTGGCTTGTACTATGGACAGTTAGGTACAATCAAAGAGCAAATTTTTCAAGCTACAAGAACCGTATTTAATAAAAAGCCTCCTTGTGTTATCGGTACTGGCGGTTTCAGTCATTTATTTGAAGGTGAAACAGTTTTTAATGCCATTATTCCCGATCTCGTTCTTCATGGGATCCGTTTAGCCAATAATCAGCAATAAATTTATCTTGTCCAAGTAATAAGACTTAAAAGCCGTTTATTAAGCTGAAGCGTTTCCAGAAAGTTTTTGTACTGAAAAAATAAAAAAACATGTCATGCCAGCGAAGGCTGGCATCCAGATGACTTTTGAATTTTTATCTAAAATTTTAACTCAATTTTTTCTTTTTCTTAGGTGGTGCTAAGTCATCAAATCCTTCAGAATCTAACTGCATATCACCAAAACGCTCTGTGAAAGGAGCAGGGTTACGCGAATTGCTTGATTCAGTTTGGCTAAATTGCAAAATATTATTCTTAATCATGGCCACGTCTATATCAGTTCCTATTTCATTGTTAGCTTTTTTTAAAATTTTTACTTGATTCATAAGCTCATAAATCTCTTGGGCAAAACTAATATGCAGATTACTTGCCCATGTTTCTATCATCTGCCCTGCATCCTCATAGATCTGATCTTGATAAGACAGCTTTCTTAAAGACAAAAATCGTAATTCACCATAATATTTTTTTGTTTCTTTAATAAAAATATCTATTTCCTCATTTCTTAGCGACAGCATATCTAACAATTCTTTTTGCGCAGACTCATCTCTATCAAGAACCAATTTATCTAAGAGCAACTTGAGATTTTCCAGTTCTACATTACTTAAATTTTTTAATCTTGGTAATATACCTTGACCATCATTAGTAATGAGCTGCTCTTTAAAACGATTTAACAAATAATTAACCCCTATCGGTCTTGTCTCCGGCTTCTCTGCTATAGCTAAACCAATCATTGTATCTAGTAAACGTCGTCTTACACCTGTATTGCAACTTGGTTCATCATATCCTTTATTATCTACTTCATTATCATCAAAGTTATGTGCTCTATTTAAGAGAGCCAATGTTTTTATGAAGGTTTCTTTTTGGTTATTACAAACCTCCTCTTTAGTGGTTACTCCTTTTTCTATCAAATTCATATTATCATTGCTCAGCTCAATATTTTCATCATTTAGAGCATGCCAAATCAGCGCTAACAAACGCCAATCTTCAGGGGTGATTGAGGTTTGCCTTGCCTTTGATGTTCCTTCTACAAATTTTGCATTAGGAGATATCCATTTATTCTTAGAACCTGCAAACAAATAGCGCCAGGCCTGATGTTCTATATTTAAGAGCTGACGCTTCGTTAATTTTCTATCTTTTTTGTCTAGCTCCAATTTTAATTTTTTCTTCGCAAGACGGCCGGTAAGATACGCTTTCAAATCATTTAATGATTTTTTTTCATCCAGATAAGGGTAAAGCTTCTCTAGTGCATGCACGATACCTTGTTCTTGCAGGTTCAATAAGCGTTGTGAATTTTCTTTGTCTTGCGCCATTGCACGAAGGTCTTCAACGACATTATCTGCATCCAATATCGCTGCTCGTACCGCATCAACCCTTAAAAGACGCTCAACAACATCAGAAAAATTATTCAAATATGCCTGACGAATAATTTCGTTATGATTGTTTGCGATTTTATTTCTTACAGCATCAATCTCTAAAAGAAGATCAATTGATGCAAGCTTTTTGTATTTGTCACATTTTTTATATTGTGCAACTATTCGAAAAATTTCATTATCTTTGTCAGCAATTTTGTCTCGCACCGTTTCAAATTCCAAAAGACGAGAAATCACAAGAAACGCGACTTTTTCAGCAGCCAGATGAAGAGCATAATTACCATTTTCATAAACAATTCTCTGCAATTTGTCAATTTTCAAAAGGCGATCTACAACAGCAAGGCGCTCACAGATAATTGCTCTATGGAAAGCATTTTTGATAATATAAATATCATCATTTATTTCTTCAAATTCTAAAAAAAGATTAACCACATCAAAATGACCATTTTCTGCAGCCCAATAAAAAGCCCTATCTAGTAGTGCACCACGTACTGATGGAAACTCTAAAAGACGAACAACCACATCAAGACAACCATTTTTAGCAGCCAAACATAAGGCTAAATTATCATCTATTGAAACACGATTTTTAATAGAGTTAATTTCCAACAAGAGATTGACCAGATCAAGAGAGCCATTCTGACAGGCCAAACGGAACGCAGTATTATTAACATCTTCAACAATATTATTTTTGACCACATTAGAAGATAAAAGATGACGTACCATATTAATATCGCCATACAAAATCGCAGTACAAAAAAATTCATAATTAATTTCAACATCTTTTCGATAGACTAAAAATCTCAAGCAATCATAAATTTCATCATTCTTTTGTTTTTGGCATGCTCGCTCTAAATCATCGAGTATGTGTAACATGTTACTTGTATCTGATAGGCCTGTGGCAATGCTGCGGCTTTGAGTTATTGAGATTGTTTTCAGATTACTTCCCATACTGGCAAAGCAATAAATTTCATGTAGAAAAGCAATTTGAGGACGATCTGCCAACGTATTTATCAGTTCTGTTGCATTTTCATAAATACGCCCGTGATAAGAAAAATTTCTCAAAGCCAAGAAGTGTGACTTACCATAAAATTTTATTCTGTTTTCAATGAAATTCTCTACGTCTCTGCTGTCTAGTGATAGCATGATAGACAACGATTTTTGTAAAGACTCATCCTGATCTGAAAACTTATCTAGCAGTTCTTGAAGATTTCTTAATTCGACAACGCTCAATCTTTTTAATTTAGGCAATATGCCTGTACCACTTGTAATCAGTTGTTCTTTAAAACACTTTACTAAGTAATTAATACTTAACCGTAGGCTACGGTCTTTAGTTATAGATATTTTTTTTTGGATCTCCCACACACTGGCTGGCTGGCTGGCTGGCTGGCTGGCTGGCTGGCTGGCTGGCTGGCTGGCTGGCTGGCTGGCTGGCTGGCTGGCTGGCTGGCTGGCTGGCTGGCTGGCTGGCTAACAAGATAATAAATTTTATCTGCAAAAGCAAGTTGAGGATGCTTTGCCAAAGTGTTTATCAGTTCTGCTGCATCTTTATAAATATGCTCGTGATAAGAAAAATCTCTCAAAGCCAAGAAACGTGATTCACCATAAAAATCTTTTCTGCTTTTTATAAAAGCTTCTACTTCTTGATTACTTAGTGAGAGTATGGCGGATAACGATTCTTGTACGGACTCATCGTTGTCTAAAAACTTACCTAATAATTCGTGAAGATTTTTTAATTCGGCATCACTCAAGCTTTTTAATTTTGGCAATATGCCTTGACTATCATGAGTAATCAATTGATCTTTAAAAGACTTTACTAAATAATTAACACTTATTGGTCTGTTACCCGGCTTTTCTGCTATAGCACGTCTCGATTCTTTACGCTCTTGAATTATAGAACGAAAATTCTTATCTGCAGCATCATCAGAAATTAACACTAGATCTTGTACGTCTGAAAAATCTAGAAGACGAATGCACACATTCATATGGCCGTTCTGAGCAGCCGCACGAAAAACTTTGTTATTATCGATCGCAATTATACTTCTAACAGCATAAAACTCTAGCAGCCGATTGACGATAGCAAGATTGCCATTTTGAGCGGCCAAATAAAGCACTTCATTGCGATTAGATGCAATGTTATCTTGCACCGCATAAATTTTCAGGAGCGAATTTACTATATCAAGATCTCCGATGTTAACAGCTGCACGAAGTACTATATCAAAATCGCCACTTTCAATAGCTGTACGAAGTTCTTTGTTACTACTATTAATATTTTCTAAAAATTTCTTTTTATAGGCATCATAAAAAGAAATAAAACTATCAACGTATTCATTAACTTCATTCTTTATATTTTTTTTAATACTAAAAGAATCCAGCATTTTTATACCTTTAACTGAGTTTTATATTTAAATAAATTTTGCCAGCCTATCAAATTAAGCGCATAATTTCCTATAGCATTAATTGCTATTGATTTTCCTGTATGGTAGTAAAAAAAGACGGTAGGTAGGGTTTTATATATGTGCTATTACACTTTTCTTCATGCAATAGCACATGTTTACATCTTTCTTCAAAAAGCCAAATCTTCTTAAGAATAGATTAAGGTTTTCGGAGACGAATATTCGAAGACTCTAATTCACTAGATTCTAGTTGCATATCACTAAAACGCTCTGCTAAAGGCTCAGGATTAGGCGTATTGTTTGATTTTCTTTTACTAAATTGCAAAATGCTGCTCTCATGCATGGCAACATCTATATCATTTTGAAACATTGTTGGCTCAGCAAAGCCTAACTGCATATCACCAAAACGCTCTGTCAAAGAATCAGGGTTACGCGAATTGCTTGATTCTGTCGTACTAAATTGCAAACCTTGCTGTTTCAGTGCTTGTATTGAGTTTTCTTTATCTTGCGCTAAAGCACAAAGATTTTTATATAGATTGTCTTCTACCAATCTTCCGGTACGCAACAATGCGGCACGCACCGCATCAATCTCTATCAGACGAGAGACTACAGCATGATGACCATTTGCAGCTGCTGAACGAAGTGCCTTATTATTATTGATGGTGATCTTGTCTATCACTGCTGGGAACTCTAAAAGACGGTTTACGACATCAAGATGACCATTGCGAGCAGACCAGCAAAGTGCTTTGTTATCCTCTGCAGAAATATTATCTTTTACTGCCTCAAATCTTAAAAGACGATTGACTGTAGCAAGATCGCCATTGTGAGCAAAACAGCGAAATGCTTCATTGTTCCTGGCAGCAATGTCATCTCTTATTGTCTTAAACTCTAAAAGGCGATCGACTACATTAAGATGGTTATTGCGAGCAGACAAACGAAGTGCTGCGTTATCTTTGACAGCAATGTTATCTTTTACTGCCTTAAATTCTAAAAGGCGATTAACAACATCAATACGACCATATTGAGCTGCCCGGCGAAATGCTTTGTTATTCTCGGCAGAAATGTTATCTTTTACTGTCTTAAATTTTAAAAGACGATTAACGATATCAAGATTGCCATTTTGAGCTGCAACAAAAAGTGCTGCGGTACCATAAACGGCAATGTTATCTTGTACTTCCTTAAACGCTAAAAGACGCTCGACTACATTAAGATGCCCATATTCAACCGCATCGAGAAATGCTCTTTCATTGTTTGTAGTGATGTTATCACGGACGACGCTATTGTTGGTTAAATGATCCTCAACCTTAAACAGATCGCCATTTTGAATTGCTGTATAAAAATCTATTTCAAAATGCTTTTTTGTGCTAGATGTTCTATCAGGATTACGCGTATTGCTTGATTTGGTTTGGCTAATAAATTGCAAATTTTTCTGTTTCAGTGCTTGTATTGCGTTTTCTTTACCTCGCGCTAAAGCACGAAGATCTTCATCTGTATTGTCTGCTGCTAATATGGCTCTACGGACTTCATCAAACTGCATCAGATATGCGATGACATCATAATATTCGTTATAGTATGCTACTAAAAAAGTGTCATTATGGTATTGTGTAATATTATTTCTAACATCTGGATACTCTAAAAGACGAATCACTACAGACAGGCATCCGCTTTCAACAGCAAGGCAAAATGCTTCATTCTTATTTGCTGCAATATCGCGCTCTACCTCCTTGAATTTCAAAAAACGATTTACAATATCAATATGATCATTTTCAGCTGCCATACAGAACGCTTGATTATTTTCGGTAGCAAACATCTCTGCAACTTTATCGATCTCTAAAAGATGATTAACCATTTCAGTATGGCCTTTCCTAGCAGCTGCACAAAGCGTTTGATTATTTTTTGAATCAGCGCTATTTTGAACGCTTTGCATTTTTAAAAGGCGATAAAATATATCAAGATGCCCCTTGCACACGGCTCTATAAAGAGCGTCACCATTTCTGATTAAAGTAGAATTTTGAACCATCTCATCTTCTAAAAGACGCTCAACATCGTCTAAAGATCCTTTGCTGATTGCTTCATAAAGCTGATCATTTTTTTGTGTGAGAGTAAATGAATCCAGCATTATCAACACCTTATATTTTTCAATGATAATATTTTTTGTTAGAACCTCTTTATTTAAATTAAAATAGAAATTCTTTCTATAGCATTAATTACTATTGACATCGTCACATGGTCGTGATGGACAAAAATTGGGTATATATTATGGTGAAAATAGGTATGATTATTGAAGTATTCTTAAGAAGAGTTGGTGAGCAGATAAATTTTTTAAAATATTTGCTTTAAAAATCCTCCCGCTGCAAATGGCAACTCTCTTACATTTTTTCGTCAGACAAAGTACTCAGTAATTTTTAAGGCTTTCTTCTGATACAGCCGCTCGTTCAATATTAAATTTTTGAAGAAGCTCTACTATATCAAGGTGGCGATTATTATCAGCCAAGCGTAAAGCGTCGTTGTACCAGGATGTAATCTCATCTGCTACTTCAGGAAATTCTAGAAAGCGCTTCACTATATCAAAGTGGCCACTATGAGCCGCCCAAAGTAAAGCGCTATTTTTATTGTTCGCAACCTCCCTTGCCACTGCCGGAAATTCTAAAAGACGGTTCATTATCTCAATACATCCACTATAATGTTATTGACCACCGACTGAGACTCTAAAAATCGGTTTACTATATCAAGACGCCTCATACAAATAGCACTGCAAAGAGGATAGTGGCCTTTAGTTACAAGATAAACCTGTATCACCTCATGCTCTAAAAATTTATTAATATCTTCTAAGCATCCTTTTTGAAGGGCTGCATAAAAATCATTAATATATATTTTTGTTTCATCAGACGAGCCAAACATTCTTTTACCTTTTAAATAAAAAAAATTTTTTGATTAAAACAAAGCAATGTTATTGTTTGCTATAGCAACAACTGCTATTGACAAAGATTATCCTATTCTTCTTTGGATACTCCTCTTCTCACCTATCCTCATCATTTATATCTTTCTTCAAAAACCTAAATTTCATGAGGAACAAATTAAGGTTTCGAGAAATGAATATTTAAATGCTTTGATTCATTAGAATCTAACTGCATATCACCAAAAGGCTCTGCCAAAGGTTTAGGATTACGTGCATTACTTGATTCTGTTTGACTAAATTGCAAAACGCGGCTCTCATGCATGGCAACGTCTATATCAATTTTTGGAGATATTTCTGGCTCAACAAATTGCAAAATATCTTTTGCATAGAGATTACCGCCTAAAAAAACTTCCCCTATGAAACTTGTACATTCATTTTTTATTATCTTCAAACCACTCAAGCATACTAACAAGTGTTCTTGTACAAGCATGCTGCAACCTGGCTTGTCTAGCCCACCATCATCAATACCATTATTAAAATTATGCTTTCTAGCTAAAACAACCAGATTTAATAAAAAATTTTCTTTTAAAGAATTATTCCCGCCATTTTTTGCTAGCTGGTTTTTCTGCATGAGGGCGACACAAGCCTCATTATAGTTAATATGCCCTTCACAGATGGCACGCCATATATGCCCTAACAAATGCAAATCTTTCTCTGTAATTGAAGACCGTCTGCCTTGCGCTGTATTTTTTACAAAATTAGCGCCTGGAGACATCCAGAAATTAGGATCTCCAAATAAATATCGATAAACTTGGTGGTGTGTATTTAAGAGCGGAGAATTTAATTCATCTCCATCCCTCATCTTTAAGCTCAAACCTTGAGCCGCAAGGCTTGTTTCAAGGTAGCTTTTTAAAGAGTTGAGTGACATAGCTGCTATTACTGCTCCCCATAAATCCTTAGAAGAAGGCTCTTTTTTACATGCGGCTAAAACATAAGACTTTATACGTTCTTTTTGGGGGGGCAATGCTGCTACTACCGCGCGTACTTCATCAAATTCCATTAAGCGTTTTACAATTGCATCATATCTAAATTTATATGCTGTTTGTAAAGCACGGTTATTACCGGCAGTGATATTTTTTGTTACTTCTGGAAATTTCAAAAGACAGTTCACCACATCCAAACGCCCATGCAAAACAGCAGTCATAAGCAATATGTTGTCGTTAATTGCAACATTATTTTTTACACCATCAAACTCCAACAAAAATTCAATTATACCAAGATTTCCTTTCTCAATAGCCAAACAAAGCGCATAATTACCGCTGCCTCCAACTGCATTCTTAACACCTCCAAATGTTAAAAGATATTCAATTATATGAATGTGTTCATTCTGAATAGCGGTACAAAGTGCCTTATTGTTTTTAGATGCAATTTTGTTTTTTAATGCATTATTTTCTAGCTGCTGCTTAACTTTATACAAATTACCTTTTTTGATTGCAGATAAAAATTCCTTAAACTCTATCGATGTGATTTTTCCCAGCATAAAAAATATCTCTTTATCTTTATTCTTTGAGTCCAGAATCTCTTTATTTAAATTAAAATAGAAATTCTTTCTATAGCATTAATTGCTATTGACTTCGCGACACGATTATGGGAAGGAAGTGAGCTGTGGGTATAATTATGCGAAAAATATGATACATTTTATGTAAATACCATATAATGATATGTTTCTTTTCTTGTTGATGAACAACCTGGGGGCTTTGAAAGCCCCCAGAGAAATGCTAAAAATTATCCTATCCTTCTTCTTTTCTTTGGATTTTCCTCTTCTTGCCTATCCTCATCAAAGGCTTCTTCTCTTTTTCTTTTCTTAGATGCTTTATCAGGATTGCGTGCATTGCTAGATTCTGTTTCACTAAATTGCAAAACATTAGTCTTAAGCATGACCGCATCTGTATCCGCTTCATTTTGTTGTTTTTCTTTTAGTGCAAGCTCTTGCTCAACAAATTGAAAAACTTCATTCGCAAAAGCAATGTGTGGATGAGCAGCCAATCCTCGCATCAGGTTTTCTGCATTTTGATAGACTGTTCCTTGGTAAGATAGGTTGTGCAAGGCTAAGAAACGAAGTTCTCCGTAATAATTCTTTGCCTCTTCAATAAATGCATCTACTTCTTGCGACTCGAATGCCAATATTGATACTAGTTCATCCAGCACCGAACCATCATTCTCCATGATAAATTTATCTAACAGCTCATTAAGCTGTTTTAATGCTGCATGGCTTAAGTTTTTTAACTTAGGCAACAATCCTTTAGCTTCATGCGTGATTAACTGTTCTTTGAAGCGCGCAGCCAAATAATCTGCACCGATGGGTCTTGTATCTGGCTTTTCTGCTATCTCCAAGCCGATTAGGCCTGTGAGCAAGCGCTGAGTCACACCCATGCTGCAACTGGGTTCATCTAACTTACCATTATCTTTTTGATTGTCACCATAATTATGTGCTCTAGCCAATAAAGCCAAGGTGGATATAAAGCTTTCTATTAAGTTGCGTCTAATCAGCTCTAAACTAGCAAGGCCTTCTTTGGTTAATTGAGCATTCTCTATTAAGGCAAGATTATCGGCATTCAGCTTAATGTTCTTATCAGTCAATGCTCGCCAAATTAATGCTAATAAATGCCAATCTTTTTCTGCGATTGAGGATTGTCTGCCTTGTTCTGTAACCTCTACAAAATTAGCCTCTGGAGACATCCAGGAATTTGGACGTGCAAACAAATAACGCCAAGCTTGGTGATATATACCATCAACTTGATACTGAAAATTACGTCTACTAAAAATCAAATGCAGTCGTTTAGCTTTACAACCCTTTTCAAGATAATTTCTTAACGATTTTAATTCTTTTTCTATGGCTGAAATATTTTTTGAGTCTAAATCTGGGTACAGCTTTTGCAATGCATTCACTATGCCTTGTTCTTGCAGGTTTAATGCGCGCATTGAGTTTTCTGTGTTTTGCGCTAAGGCACGAAGGTTTTCATCTGCATTGTCTGCTGCCAATACGGCGGCACGTACTGCCGGAAACTGCATCAGACGATTCACTACAGCATGATACCCCTTCAAATATGCCCAACGAAGTGCTGCGTTATCATCAGCAGTGATGTTATTTACCACGGCAGGAAACTCTAATAGCCGATTTACTATAGCAAGATGACCATTACGAGCAGACCAACAAAAGATATTATTTCCATTCATTGCATCTAGTATAAAATGAGTTTGTACTGCGGGAATTTTTAAAAGGCAATTTACAATTTCAATATGACCGCACATGCTTGCCCCGGAAAGAGCAGAATTATTAGCATCTGTAACCTTATCTCGCACTGATTTAAACTTCAAAAAGCGCTTTACTATAGCAAGATGCCCATGCTGTGCCGCTAAAGAAAGAGCTTGATTATCATAATATGCAAGACCAACTCGTATTGTAGGAAACTCTAAAAGACGCTCTAAAATATCCAAATGCCCATGCATTGCCACAAAAGCAATAGCACTATGCTTAGGATCTGCAATCATTTTTCGTAGTATTTTAAACTTTAAAAGGCGATTAAATACGGCAAGATTGCTACAACTAAAAGTAACGAAATGAAAAACCATGTCAAGATTAATTGTGATATCATCTCTCACTTCTTTGCGTTCTAAAAGCTGATTAAGAGCATCTAGATTACCTTCGTGAATGACGTTACAAAGAGCAAGCATATTTTCTCTACTATTTTCATTTAAAAATCCTAGCATTTCATCCTCGCAAAATTATTTGAATAACTTTGTGGAGAATTAAAGCAAATTTAGCTTGTGATTTTCTATTGTATTAATTGCTATTGATATTTCTGGTCGGCAGTAGAGAACAGACAAGAGGTATGATTGTTAACAGTTATATAGAGTGCTGGAGACACTAGGTCTCCAGTAAACATTTAAATGGGTAAATTAGCCTCGCTTTTTGTTTTTCTGCAAGGGTGTATCTTGCCCTGAATCATTAAGCGCTTCTTTTTTTAGTCTTTCAGAACGTCTAGGCAATTCTGTTTCATTAAATATCAAAGTACGTTCTCCATTAATCATAAGCTTATCTAATTCTGTCTTTCTTCTTTTCTTAGGTGGCTCTGCTTGCGCCAAATCACTAAGAGATTCTTCTCTTGCTCTTTTAGATGCACCATCACGACTTGACTCTGACTCTAGCTCAAACAAACTACTACCTCGCACAACACTTTCTAATGTACCCTTAGGTAATTTTGCTAATAGCTTATATAGTTCTTCTATGTCTTGTATCTGTTTATTGTACTTTTTCCACTCTGGAGACAGAGTTTCATCAACTTTTTGCGATGCGCCAGAAGAATTATGTATAGATTTCATTTAAAACACCTTAATTTTATTCATTTAAAATACCTGACCAAGTCACAAAGCAAACTTGGCTCTGGCATTAAAGCAAATTAAGATCGTTTTTTGCCATTGCATTAATTGCTATTGACATTGATGATTGCTAACAAAAAACAGATAATTGGTATATTCGTAGAAATATTCATATTTTTTTACAAAATATGCTCTATGCAAAATGCATTTGCAGATCTTTGGAAATTAGATATTGGTAATTAAAAGACAATAAAAAAGGCGCAAATTGCGCCTTTCCTATTTTTCATCAACCACGAGGAAATCTTTATTTGGCTGTTTTTAGCCTATTTGGATTTGAAATACCCAACATCATTTCAAACATATCTAATTGAGATTCTGCTTGAGGGTTTTTGCCCAATAATTCAAGTTCTTGTAATCTTTGTAAGTAATCGGGTGTTTGGCCACTTACGATATCTTCATAATTTTTGCCCAAGCGGATTAAAAAAGTTTTCATAAAGCCTTCGGTGACAGAGCCACCTATCAACTCTATCTGAATCAGTTCGCACAAAGTAAGACCAACTGTTTGTAATCTCTCTAATAGTTCAGAATGTGTCTTGCTGACCATGATTCACCTTAACTTTAAAAACCAGCCATTTATCGGGTAATGCATGCATTCTAACAGTTTTTGAAAGCAAATCAACTAATTTTTTTTATTTATTTTTGCTGTATATACACTTACTGGTTTGTGGTGTATCAGACTTGAAACTATACTTTTGAAAAACGCTGAGAACCATATAATGCACAGGCTTATTCAAAGGCTTACAACCATTGCGACTGTATTTATAAGCGCTCATAGCTTTGCCGATACAAACAAAGCAACCTTCACTTACCGTGATGATACCAAAACGTTTATACCAGGCTCCCATGAAATAAAAAACAATCTGACAGTTAATGCGCCTATTGGCGATAATGGATTAATGAGTCCTATTATCAAAATTAAAATAAATGGCCATGGCCCCTACAACTTCTTATTTGACACAGGTTTTTCTCGCTCTATGATTTCTAAGGCACTAGCAGAGAAACTTCAACTCACAAAAATAGATACAGAAAAGGTAACAGCAACCACTCCTACACAAGTGGTTAATACTTTTCAACATCGATATTTGGTAGAAAAACTTCAAATAGGTGATGCTGTTATCAGAGATTATGGAATGGTTGCCTCAAGCGGATTTGAGGATGATGTTCAGGATCTAAAGCGTCTAAAAGTAGATGGTGTTTTAAGTGCGAATGCTTTTTATGGATTACTGCTCACGCTTGATTACAAAAATGAAAAAATACATATTCAAAATGGGGATTTATTGCAGGAATCTAATGAAACAATCCCATATGCACACACCTCAGACGTTCCTATTGTTAATATTAAACTTAAATTTGATAAACTAAAAAAAGATGTTGAGCAAACAGCCATTATAGATACTGGTTTTGGCGCTTATTTTTTCATCAATGCTTGTAATATACCAGAAATGCTAAATTTTAGAGGTCGAGAAAATTTAATTGCATATGATTACCTTGGTTATGAGCAAACAAAATATTTTGCGCAAATGTATGGTGATATTGTTATTTCAGATAAATACACCATTAATTCACCCTACATAACTTTTGGAAAAGTAAATTGTGAAGTAGAAAATCCACATGGGTTGATTGGACGAACCTTTTTTGAAAAATACAAAGTTACCATTGATCAAAAAAATAGTCTTGTAAAACTTACAAAATATTAGAGACTGTTGACATTTTTCTGACCTACTTACCGACCGCTACGTCCCGCGGCTTGTCCTTGAATCTTAGTCACATTTTTGATTAGGCTACAGAGTTATATTTTTAACAGAACTCTCGATGAGCGTAGCGAATAAAAAATCTCACTTTTTGAAGGGGGATGCGCACTGACAAGTGCGTAAGGGGGATTTATGCTGGAGGCTAAGTTTAAAAAGCTAAATCCCTCTGCTCGTACAGCTATGCTATACGAGCGTCTCCCTTTATAAAAGTGAGAAAATGTTCGCTTTGCGAACGAAAAAAAGACAGTTACTATGCTTATATCAACTTATATAGAAGAGACAGGGACAAGCCGCGGGACGTAGCGGTCGGTAAGTAGGTCAGCAAAAAGCATTTTTTCACTTTGCCTATATTACTTATTAGGAAAAGTAAAAGGCATCATTTCTATTTTATCATCGTTATCTTTGCACAAAGTGGCTGCAAATCTTACGGCCTCTCCATTTTTAAAATGTATATTGTGCTCTACCTCGTGGCAAGCATGATTATTAATTTTAAAAACACGAATTAACTTAACTGTCCCTGATAATCCTGTTTCTTTATTATCCCAAGGTATTTCTTCTCCAATCGATTTCTGAGGCAATTCATGTCTAGAGATATTTTTCATCATATCCAAGTCTGAACGCACCAAAGGCTGCGGTAAGTAATCATTCCAGGCAGCATTTGCACTATTAAAATACAGCCCCATCAATAATAAGAAGGTGATATTTTGCGTTTTCATATACATACCTAAGTTATGTTTATAAAGCTTTGAATCATTAAAAAAATGTATGATCTCCTAACTATCTAATATTACAGTGCCCTAGTAATATTTCGACTTATAAATTAAGCATGGAGTTCAAATATTATTTAGTGCGCATGCACGTTTTTTTTTCATATTAAGACATCTAATAATCTTTTTTCCAAAATATTTTAATGTCATTTCCAGATGTGCCTGGCCCTCCACTACTTTCAATGGTGATATTGTCCGTTGCTTCAATCTGAATGGATAATTTTGAATCTTGTAGCGTTGCGCCTTGTTGCCCACCAACATACACTTTATCAAAAAGATATTTCCCTGCACCAATAGAAAACGGCTGTGTATCACTTGAGTTGACATCAAGCAGATCAAACTTTAAGAGTGAGCGCGTCTTATCTAATAGATCCAAGCTCCCTCCTCGGCTTTGCATATTGTTTAAGCTGCTCAATGTACTTGCTAAACGAACAGCCTGAATGGGGGTCAGTTTTTTGATTTCATGACCAAAGAGTAGCTTTGCAATAATTTCATCTTCTGGCAATACAGGAATTGAGGATACCTTTATTTTTGCTTTTTCTGGTGAGCCAGTTATTTCAACAATGGCTGTCAAATTGCTAACTTTAGACTCAGCTCTAAAATCTAAATACACATCCTCTTTATCAACCTGCACATTACCTTTAGTGATAATAAATTTTTTGTTTAAAAAAACATATTTTCCTTTTAAAACTTGTAATTTTCCGTGAAAAATAGGTTGTGTATGACTGCCTGTGATTTGCAATTTTCCACCCAGCTCTGCATCCAAACCTTTGCCTCTGATAAAAGCCCGCTTATCAATGCCAACCACTAAATCCAGCATAATCTCAAAAGCGCTTTTCTTTTTTAAAGATTTTTCAAAATCTGCTTTTGATATAACATTAATTTCAGGAACATTACTTTGAAAACTATCTGGCACTTTAATATTTAATTCTGAAAAATCAATTTTTCCAGATAAGCGCGGCGCCAAAAGATTCCCATCTAGTTTCAAATTAGCATCTACGATGCCTTGATATTTATCAGAATTAAAAAGCCTCATTTTGTTCAGTGTGCCATTGACAGCAAGACCAGCCACATCTTCTCTCGCTAAATCAATAACGCCATTAAATTCAGCTTTACCTCTAGCATCATCTTGAATAGATAATTTACGAAGATGAACCTTATCTCCATTGGCAACAGCGTTTAAATCAATATTTTTCAAATGTATTGCAAAATTTTCATCATCAAAACCACCTTTGCTTATATTAAAAGAGCCAAATAATTGAGGCTTTTCTAAAGTTCCTTCAAAGCGAAGATCGGTTTCCAAAGTGCCATAAAATTCTTTTTTATCTAAAATCAATAATTGTGATATAGCGCTCATATCTGTTTGAGATTTGATTTTAGCGAAAAATGGCTTGTCTGCATTAAAGTGCATAATATCATTCCAGCTACTTTGAAAAGTGATATCACTCAATTTACTTCTATGGCCATCTAAAACAGAATGTGCTATCAATAGATCTTCTTTTAATGAAAGATCAACATTAAAATTAAGCGCCCTATTTAAGAGACTATCACTATCGATATAGAAATTTTCCACTTTAGCCGTTATATCCATATTAGGCTTATCATGCGTTCCTGAAATATTGCCTTCAGCAGATACGCTACCTTTTAATATAGAGATTGGCAAAAATCGCAAGAGAGTTGCAGATGCCCCATTTAAAGAAAAATCAAACTGCTGCGCATCCGAACTATAATATCCTTTTGCTGCAAATTTTCCATCATTGATGGTTGCTTTACACTTTTTTAATATTAATTTATGATTTTCTTCAATAAGCGCATAGATATCTACATTATCAATAGAGAGAGAGACATTTTGATCATGATAAAATCCCTTCAATATGCGCATATCACCTAAGATTTGCGGATTCTCATACGTTCCTAAAATCTGTAAATCAGAATCTAAAATCCCTGAAACCTGGTACGACTTTTTGTTAAAGACTTGAGACAAATTATCCAATGAGGATTTAATTTTTATTTTTGCATTTAATGCTTTTCTTTCATTAAATGAAATAAGGCTTGCCCAATCAGACTGGGCAAAAATCTCTAAAGTAGGCTTATCATCTGCATTAATCGCCATTTCTATATTTAATTGTTTGTTAGCGACAATGGCATTTGCGTTTGCATTTATCACAGAGCCTGAAAACCTGTCGTTTTTATTCAGACTTGTTTTATAATTTATTGCAACATTTATTTTAGGATTAAAAATATTACCGCTAGCAAGTATTTTTGCATCAGCAATGCCTGGCAGAATTTCTAGATCTCCATGACTCAGTGAGGGCACGGAAAAATTTTTCAAATCAGCATCAATCGATAGATTACCTGTGATATTGGGCTTTGGATAATTACCCAATAAAACGAGATCTGCCTTTAAAGTACCTTTTAGATCATATGTAAAAATTGGCGGTAAATTTTCTAATTTTGATTTTACTAAAATTTTAGCATTCAGTGGTTGCTCTATATCAAAGGCAGGAAAATCTGCTAAGTGTGTTGATAGTGTCACACCCAATGCAGTTTTTTTATCAAGCTCAACATTAGCATTTAGAACTAAATTCTTTTTCTTTATCGAAAAATTATTATCTATTTTAAAAGGTGCTAAATAAGATCTCTGTGTATCCTTTAAAACAGCATTATAGGTGATGCTTCCTTTTACAAAAGGATCATACAGATTGCCTTCTATATTCAAAGCCCCGTCTAAAAATCCTTTTGAAAGTTCAACTTCATTATAAAGAAAAGCAGGTATTGGAAATTGAAGGATATCTGCTTTCATTGCCAAAGTGTTATCATCATAAAGACCGCTTAGAATTGTATTACCATCTTTATAACCTATCTTTACTTGCTTAATTTCAATTCGTTTATTATCAAAAATGTTTAGCGCACCCTCAATCTTGAATTGTTCTTGATAAATTTCTGTATTTTCAGACATAACATTTAAAGAATAGCCCTCTTTTTTGAGTGAAAAATCCCCCGTTATCGTTGATTTTATTGGGTAATAAGCGACATCAAGAGGATATATTTCATCTAAAAGATAAGGCTTTTCTTCTGTGAATGAAAGCATGAACTCTGTTTTTTCTTGTTCAGCACGTGTATTTAAATTAAGCAATGTGGTTTTATGGCTGTCTGATAATTTTAGATGAATCGCTTGAGTAATAAGATTCACATCTCCATCAACAATAAAAATCTTATGGTTTTTGAGTATATTAACTTGCAATTCTTCAATAACAAGTGGAATTACTAATGATTCCAGTGAAAATGATTGATTGCTTTTTTCTGGAGGTGTTTCTGTATTATTTTTTTTATCAGCGACAAAGAGAGATTGTATATTTAATTTTTCGATATGAATTTTCTTTTCAAATAAAGATTGTAATTGCCAAATCACACTTAATTCTTTCACTGTATACAAAAGGCCATCGGAATGATGGCTTAAAGAAAGTTCTTCAATACTAAAATCTGAAAGCAAATTACCTTTTATATTATTGAGAACAACTTGATAATCAGAATAATCATTAAACAAATCAATGGCACTTGACAAGAATATTTTTTGACCGGCAGGAATCAAGAGAAATAGCAGGATAATGACTGCCATGCTCGTGGGCAACCAGAAAATAAGCTTTGCAATATTTTTTAAAATTTTTAACATTTGAGGCAGCTTCTAATAAGATTGACCAATACTTATATATATTTGATAACTATCATCTATACCTTCTCGTTTACGGATCGGCATCCCTACATCAAAGCGCAAGGGGCCAAAACTGGTAAAATAACGAAGGCCAAATCCAGCCGCCCATCGAATAGGTAAACTGAAATCAGGTATTTTTTGATCAAAGATATTTCCACCATCTAAGAAAATAACAAAACCATAGGTATCTGTAATTTTCTGCCTGATTTCAGTAGAAAGCTCAATGAGAGAACGACCACCTTGCGCTTCATTATCAACCAATCGTCCGAGAGATTGATATTCATAACCTCGGACAGATTGTCCCCCACCCGCATAAAAACGCAAATCAGCAGGGATTAATGCACGAGAAGATCCCGCAATACTCCCCAGCGCACATCTAGCAGCCCAAATAGTATAATTACTTTCATTTAATGCCCAATAATGATTCGCATCTACTCTGGACTTATAAAATATAGTGCTTGTATCAAATAAATCCCAATAAGGTGCTGATTCAAATTTAAAATATAATCCTTTAGCAGGATCTAAAATATTATTTCTTGAGTCAAAGCTTAAATTAACAGGCAAATATAACAGCCCAAAATTTTCTGTTTTCGACAACTCTCGCACTTGAGTTAAATAGTGACCGATACCATATTGAAAGCTCCAGTGCTTATTCATTCTTTTTCTAATATTTGCAGAAGACGACCAACTGGATGATTCATATTTATTTGTATCTTCATGCTTTAATTCAGATTGTATGATTAAACTTTGATTTCTATTACCCATAAAAAGATCTGTATAGGTCGTCTTAAGATTTTGCAGCCGTTGATTAACAGTGCTTTCAAATTTAAGCAGCTCTGCCATACCGAAAAAATTGCGATGCTCCCAGCTACCATAAAACCCTGGCCCTTTATCAGAGTGATAGCCAGCCCCTAAACGTATGGTTCGATGCACTTTTTCTGTTAATTCGATGGTTATGGGGATCTGATTTGTATTGATAGGTGTATCAGAGTACTGAACTGTAGCATCTGCAAATACTGGCTTTAGCAGCATCTTTGAGCGAAATTTTTTTATTTTAGATGGCTTGAAACATTCTCCTTCTTCCCAGGTAATGTCTCTATACACATATTTTTCTTTTATGGTTTTTAAGCCTTGAATATATGTTTTCCCCCACACGACTTGAGGGGAATCTGCAACCTTAAAGTACAATTCGGCTGTATGTGCTTTGAAATCAAGTACTGCTTGATGAGATATATTAATATTGGCAAGGCAATTGAACTCTTCAACTTTTTTTGACAGCGTTTTTTCTGAATCCAGAACTTTTTGCGCTAAAAGTAGATCGTTCACTTTAATGTCTAATACATTAATGTCTGGTGCTCTTATCTCTTTTCCCGTTTGCAAATAAATATGGCTGATGGTAAAAGATTGTTTGGGGTTAATAAAGAAATTTACTTTAACGTTAGTCTTCGATATTTGATATATTTTCGTGTCGATGGTTGCTGCATAGTATCCTTGTGCATGCAAAAGCTGAGTCATTAGCTCCTTTTCAATCTTTGTTTTTTCTTCAATCTCTCTCATGGATTTGATTTTTTGATTATTCAATTCCATCTCTTTTTTGAAGTCTTTAAAATGTTCTTGCATCTTAGCATTTGCTTCAACCAATATGTCCGTTTGGACTTTATAGGCCTGCGATGCCGTCATATAAAAAAGCATTAAAGGGATGGAAATAAGTTTAAGAGCTTGCATTATTTAGAAGGAAACAATATTGTTAAAAGACTAACATATATAAAATATCTATGAATGATAGGAAACAATCATATCACATCTCTTTCTTGATAGCCTCTATAACCTAATCTGATTTGTTTGGCAAAGCACTGTCTACTTCGAAGGGATTTTGAAACATAGCTTCAAAAATCCCTTCGCTCACTATTTAACGCATTGTGGCACGCTTTAAGCTTGTTTTTTCATCTTGACCAGATAATAACGACGATGATACAGACAATACTTCAGATTGATCCGCTCTATTGCTTGCTAACAAACTCTTAAACCCAGGGGTGAACTGCCTATACTCTGGACAACCTGGTTTATAGCTAGGCTCAACTAAGAGATCATCCGAGCGATCTTGAGCAATACGCTGCGCGCTTAATATTTTTGCATTCTCTTCAGGCGATATTCGTTTGAAGACAAAAACAGAACCTTGTTTGGTTTCAATTTTATGGCGTTCCCCATCATGCGCTTCTAAAGCCGCAATCACCTCTCTTAGATTTCTCACTTTCTTACCATTAATAGATTTAATGATTTCTCTTTCTTGGCGTTTGTCTAAGCCTCGCGTGTGCTCAGATGCAAAAATGGTGTGAATCATTACTTTTTCATCACCAGGTTGCTTTTTAGATTTTGCTCTGTAACGTGCATGATTTGAAGCATAATGCGTCACAGGGGCAAAGGCAATGCCAGAATGAACATAATAAGTCGGTGCTTTATCCCACTCTTTTTGCGCCAATTTCGTCGTACTACTTCTATCTAAGAGCGGTATTGTCACACTCAAGCGTTCCCCTTTTCTAAGGATATCAAGCTCTATCGAATCACCAATAGATTTATCTCTGATCAAATGTATAAATTTTATTCTATTGCTGAAAGATGTCTCAACATTGCCATCGTTTTGGATTTTTTTACCATCGATAGCTAATAAAATATCATCTGGCTTTATTAAATCATGACAAGAGGATAGTCTGTCTACCGATTTAACACGAATACCACTTTCCCCTTCATTTAATCCATATTCATCACGAATATATTTATTTTCCATCTTTTGATAGGTGAATTCTAAGTTTGGAAAGCCCTTATAGAGATCTGATTGAACTGTATCTGCAATAAAGTGCCTTAATACAGGCGCTGGAATAATGTAGCCTAACCCATCGCCAAACATAATACCCTGGAAAGCAACGCCTAAAACCTTATTTTCAAAGATAGCCGGTCCACCACTATTACCCGGATTAATTTCTGCTGTGACTTGTGTGTGTAATAGTTCGACACCCGAATGGCAATAACTACCAACCTCACTTCTAGAAACCATTCCCTTTGTAATACACATTTCGTTTCCCCCCATTGGGAAACCAACGACTTTTAACTTATCTTGTAAACCTGGCATTCCACCAAGCTCTAGTGGTTTTACTTTTTCCCAGAATGATTCATCTTCTACCTGCAGCATGGCTAAATCACAATCATGATCAATATTTACTACTTTTGCTAAATATTTGGTATCATCACTTGCAATGCGAACCTCTAGTTGTGATGCATCAGCAGATACATGAGCATTGGTAATGATATAAGGTTTTCCTTCAAAATTTACCACAAATCCAGAACCACCCCATGCGCTAGATTGAGGGCCTTGCCAAGGATATGAATAGCTATATTCATGTCCTTCTGCTGATATTTTCAATACAGAATGTTTGTACAATTCTAAGTCGTCTTTAGGTGATGAGCTTGTTGATCCTATCATGACACTTTTCCTTGTGTTGCTTGTAACAATTCTTTCTGCCTCAAATATTAATTTTTTCATATTTGATGCTTTGCAAATAGATACGTTTTGATATGTGATGAATCAAATTTCGCGATCTATTAAAAATCAACTTATGGAAATTCCAAGGTAAAATCAACAAAAAAACAATTTAATTTTAGTAACGATTGTCAAAATGTACAGTCTTGCAGTGTGAAAGCAAAATGCTGATAGATACAATATCTTTTATCTTAAAATAGCCTCTAGAACCACTTTTATAGATGATTTATATTAATTGCGTCTGAAATTATCTTAAGCTTACTTATGCTCCTTTCAAAAGCTCTCATTATCACTATGTTAGCTTGATAAGAACAGAAAATAGTTACATTTTTCTCGTTTCTGTTGTAATCTTGTTTTTTAACTGTATAAAATATTCGATGTTATGGAACACCAACAGGTCCCTCATTTACGCACAGCCGGCATAGCGCCATTATCATTATTAGAAAAAAGAATTATTGACGCACAAGTTAAAATTGAAACGTGGTTCAGGCAAGCTTTCCAAGATAAGCCCACGCTCATTACCTCATCCGTAGATATTCGTAATGCAGGTTTTAAAATAGCTCCCGTTGATACAAACCTATTTCCGGCCGGCTTTAATAATCTAAGTGTTGATTCATATCCACTTGCTATTCAAGCGCTACAATTCACAATAGAAAAATTTCATCAAAAATGTCAAAAAATATTAATTATTCCAGAAAATCATACACGTAACCCGCATTATTTTGAAAGCTTATCTGTCTTATCAAACTTATTAATGAAAGCTGGCTTTGAGATTCAGATAGGCTCTTTGATTGCAGAAAAATCCCCTATTACAATACAAGTATCAGCGCAAGATCAGCTAACACTCATGCCGGTTACGCTTGATCAAGACAAAATTATTGCTGAAAATTTTCGCGCTTGTATGGTGCTTTTGAATAATGATCTTTCAGATGGCATACCTGATATTATTATGCAATCTAAGCAATTAATCACACCGCCACCACAATTGGGCTGGAAACATCGATTAAAATCGATGCATTTTGAATTTTATAAACAAATAACTGAAGAATTTTCAAAAGTTATTGACGTTGATCCATGGTATATCACGCCTGAATTTGAAGATTGTGGAGAAATAAATTTCGTAGATAAAATAGGCGAAGAATGTCTTATTGAAAAAACAGAAAGACTGTTTCAGAACATTAGGAAAAAATATAAAGAATATAACATTGAACGCAATCCTTTTGTTGTTATTAAAGCCAATCAAGGCACCTATGGCATGGCTGTCATGATGGTACAATCCTCTGAAGAGCTCAAAAATTTAAACCGCAAACAACGACAAAAAATGGCAAAATCCAAAGGTGGGCAGGCAGTTAATCATGTGATTATACAAGAAGGGGTGCACACCATTGAGACTGTTGGAGAGCAGCACTCTGTTGCTGAGCCTGTTGTTTATATGATAGGAAACCATGTTGTTGGTGGTTTTTATAGAGTGCATATGAATAAAGGCCCAGAGGAAAACTTAAATGCGCCAGGCATGCATTTTGAACCTTTAGCTTTTGATGAATGTTGCAACAACCCTGATAACCGAATGAGTACGCATGCTTCGCAAAATAAGTTTTATGTATATAGTGTCATTGCCAGGCTAGCACTCTTGGCAACCTGTTATGAAGCTGAAAGCATAAGGAACCAATAATGAAAATTTTATTTATTATTGATCCAATAGAGTCGCTCAACTTATATAAAGACACTTCTTTTGCTTTTATGTTAGAGGCACAACATCGAAAATATGAGATCTACTACTGCGAACAAAGGCATCTTTACTATCATCAAGAAGATGTTTTGGCCGATGTTTTTCGCATTACTGTAAAAAACGCACCAGAAGAGGCTATTCACTGTATTCAAGAAGAAAAAGATTTTTCACTCTCAAGCTTTGATGTGATCTTAATGCGTAAAGATCCCCCTTTTAATTTGCAATATATTTATACAACCTATTTGTTAGAGATTGTAGAGAAAAAAGGTGTACTCATTGTTAATAGACCACAGAGTTTACGTGACTGTAATGAAAAAATATTCGCTTTAACCTTTCCACACTGCACACCTGCCTTAATGGTTAGTAGTCAAAAAGCAAAATTACAAGACTTTATACAAAGGCAATCACAATGTGTCTTAAAGCCTTTAGATGGGATGGGGGGACGTGAAATCTTTCTCAGCAATGCAAGCGATCTCAATTTGTCTGTTATTATTGAAACACTCACAAAAAATGAAACAACTCCGATTATGGTGCAACAATTTGTACCCGAAATCACTGAGGGCGATAAAAGAATTTTACTCATTAATGGTTACCCCATTGATTATGCGCTTGCACGTATCCCACCTAAAGGTGAAATCAGAGGCAATTTAGCCGCTGGCGGCTCTGGTATAGCAGTAGCCTTAACAGATAGAGATAGATGGATATGCGAACAAATTGGACCCACCCTAAGAGAAAAAGGCTTACACTTTGTTGGTATAGACGTAATTGGCAATTATTTGACTGAAATTAATGTGACAAGCCCAACTTGTGTACGTGAAATTGATAAAGCCTTTAATCTCAATATCAGTGCGCTCTTTTGGGATCATGTTGTAGAACAGTTGAATTAATTGGCACATCACTGTCGAGAAGTCCACAAGAAAGCAGTCTAGAAATACCCAGATTGCCACAGTCGTTTCACTCCCTCTCAATCTGAGCAATCCCCCACGAATTTTCACTAGGTTGTCATCCCAGAATTTTGCGAAGCAAAATATCTGGGATCCACAGGCGTTTTGCGCCTGGTAGCCTTTTGGGCTACTGGATGCCAGCCTTCGCTGGCATGACATATTATCTGATTTTCTCGAATAAAAATTTTATGGGGATCGCTCAGATTGCAAGCTTCGCGAAGTAATCTATCTTAAGTACTTTAAGGAGAACACATAGTAAAAAAATTTTAAGATGGATTACCACGCAAAAGATACAACTTTTAATTTATAGCGTCTCAGCCAATTCTGCCCCTTGCCTGATGGCGCGCGCAGCGTCCAACTCTAATGCTTGATCTGCACCACCAATAATAAAAACGCTTTCAAATTTTTCTTTTAATGGTTCATATAAATCACGCAATGCCATTTGTCCAGCACAGGTAATGATATGATCAACAGACAAGACTCTTTCAATGCCACCTTGTTTAATATGTAATCCATTATCATCAATTTTTGTATACTCAACACCAGCCAACATTTCCACTTTATGGTGTTTTAATGATGTTCGATGAATCCACCCGGTGGTTTTTCCCAAATTCTGTCCTAATTTGCTATTTTTACGCTGGCAAAGATATATTCTTCGTGAACTTTCTATATTTGTGTGCGCAGCTAAACCACCACGATGTTGATAGGATTTATCAATACCCCATTCTTGATAAAAATGTTCGTCTGCTTGTTTATCATGAGGATGCAATAAATAAGAAGCTACATCAAAGCCTATGCCACCCGCGCCAATAATGGCTATATTGTTTCCAACATTTTTCTGCCCTGTTAACAGCTCAATATAAGAAATAACTTTGGGATGTTCAATACCAGCAATATAAGGAGTACGTGGAACAATGCCCGTTGCGACTACTACGATATCAAATTCTGTATTTTGTAAATCAGGCAATTGTACGGTTTGATTTAGTTTAACAACCACACCGGCTTTTTGAAGTCGCTGTTTAAAATAATCAAGACTTTCTTGAAATTCTGCTTTTCCAGGGATTCGTTTTGCAAGATTAAATTGCCCACCCAGCTCATTTGCTTTTTCAAACAAGGTCACTTTATGCCCTTTTTCAGCAGCAAAAGATGAAAATGCCAATCCTGCAGGCCCTGCACCAATCACAGCAATTCGTTTTTTGTGATGCGTAACTTGTAATTTAAATTCAGTTTCTCTGCAAGCAATCGGATTAACAAGGCAAGTTGCTCTTTTCTTTTGGAATACATGATCTAGACACGATTGATTGCAGGCAATACAAATATTTATTTCTTTTGTTCGATTTGTGAACGCTTTATTTGCAAATTCTGGGTCGGCCAAAAAAGGTCGTGCCATTGATATTAAATCTGCTTGATTGTGTTCTAAAATTTTCTCTGCAACTTCTGGATGATTAATTCTATTTGTGGCGACCAAGGGTATGCTAACACTCTGTTTCAAACGCTCCGTTACCCAAGCAAAACCAGCACGAGGAACAGCTTGCGCAATGGTTGGGATACGCGCTTCATGCCAACCAATACCTGTATTGATAATAGTAACGCCATTTGCTTGTAAAGCCTGAGCAAGCATAACAATCTCTTCCCAACTACTCCCCTTCTCGATTAAATCCAGCATTGACAGTCTAAAAATAATGATAAATTTTTCACCCACCGATTCACGTGTTGCTTTTACAATTTCAAGTGGGAAACGCATTCTATTTTCAAAGCTTCCGCCCCATTCATCTGTTCTACGATTGGTATGAGAAGCCAAAAATTGATTAATGAGATAGCCTTCAGAACCCATAATTTCAATCCCATCATACCCTGCAGCTTGTGCTAATTTTGCACAACGCACAAAATCTGAAATCGTTGAAACTATCCCACGCTTGCTAAGCGCCCAAGGCGTAAATAGACTGATCGGTGATTTGATTCTAGATGGCGCTACGCACAATGGATGATAACCATAGCGCCCTGCATGAAGGATTTGTAATGCAATTTTACCGTCCTCACGATGAACAGCATCGGTTATCTTTGCATGGTCGCTGCACTGTTTAGTACTTGTGAGAGAAAGTGCAAAGGGGGCTAACCATCCAGCCCTATTCGGTGCGACACCACCTGTTACAATAAGCCCTACCCCACCTTTAGCACGCGCTTGATAAAAAACACTTAATTTATCGAATCCTTGCTTCTCTTCTTCAAGTCCTGTGTGCATTGACCCCATGATTAAACGATTTTTTAAAGCCGTAAAACCAAGAGATAACGGTGTAAATATTTTATTGTAAATCATATAAAGACCAAAATAAGGTTTAAAGTTAAAGCGTTAATTTCTTATTATAGTCACAGCAAATGAATTATTGAGTAGGCGTCGAGCCTCGAGCAACCAGAGTGTACATATTGGTACATGAGGATTGCGAGATGGCGAAGACAACCCCCTCAAAAACTCATGTGTGAAGACTATACTTTGTCTGACTTTACTATACTATGGATGTTGTTGTTTTGTCGCACGATTTTATTTTTTGTTAGATAACTATTTAAGATCGGAATAAAATATGACCAAAATCAAAAATAATATTTTCTTGATATTGGGGGTAGCACTACCCGTATTAATTGTAACCTTCGTATGGATACTACGCATAGCGCATCAGAGAAATATACCACCACCTCAATACAACTTTATTTACGTTGAAAATAACTATAGCTATAATCGCATTGTATTAGAAAACAATGCTGTATATGTAATCACTGCCAAAGTCCCCGCCCCAACAGCAAACAATCCTCAGCCGCTCCCAAAACAACAGCCCAAGCTATATTTGTATGATTTGCAAAGTCAATCAGCCAATGAGCTTTCTTATCATGCTCCAATGCCTAATCCTGATAACGAACAGAAAACTTTCATTTTTAACATAAAAAATGCAAGCTTAAGTACAGACTATAAATCTCCAGATAACTTTATCTTTGAATCACGTTATCGAGGAGGCAGTGCAGGCATTATATTTGGTGGTCATACCGGCTTCTCTCATGAATATTATCTTAAAAATGATGGAAAAAAATTTCCCATTAACATTAAGAAAGAGAATCCATCAAACTATGTTCAATTTTTAGCCTGGATAGTCCCCAATGGGAGCCAATAATGGACAAAAAAAAAGCGCTGCAAGAGATACAAAACATTACACTCACAAATGAGTTATCTGCCCAAGAAGTATATGATTTTTTAATTGCAGATAAATCGAGTGTCACAGCAGCAGAAGCTAAAAGTACTTTATTAACACGTGTGCTTGCCTATTTAGGTGGTGTCTTTCTATTGGGCGGAATTATTGCTTATACCTCTATGTTTTGGGAAAACATGAGTCCCTTTTTCAGGGTATTTATTGCACTTGGATCTGGTTTTGCTCTATTTCTTATGGCCATACTCTCCGAGTCTAATAAAAATCTAACTAAGTTAATAACCCCTATTCATATTTTAGCTATTTTGCTGCAAGGTGCTGGCCTACTTATCTTTCTTAGTGAATATTATGAACCCAGTGGTCGCTGGCAAGAGCCAATGCTCTTTGTATCCGGCGTATTGCTGTTACAGCAATTATTCACTTTCTTTGCCATTAAGAGAACTGTTTTACTCTTTAATGCTATCGCATGTTGTTTTTTTGTTCTAGGCTCCATCTTTAATATAATTCACATAGATGAAAATATTGCTTTCTCACTCATTGGTATTGGCTATGTTGCAGCATCATTTTATCTGGATAAAACAGAATTTAACAAAATCACACCTTTCTGGTATTTTGTTGGGAGTTGCTGCGCCTTAATTGCACTCTTTGATCTGCTTGAAGAACAAAACATAGATGTACTCTTTTTATTACCAAGCTGCTTTTTGGTTTATCTGAGTACACTTGCGCACAGTCGCACTTTGCTGTTTGTCAGTATTGTGTCTATCTTTTTATTCTTGGGTTACTTTACTTTCACCTATTTTGCAGACTCAATCGGCTGGCCATTATCGCTGATTATCATGGGGTTGGTGTTGTTTGCTTTAAGTAGTGTTGGATTTAAACTCAGCAAGAAGCTTTAAATTAAGGCGCTGTAAATTTATTTAAGAATCCCTCTCGTTAATTAGTCTAGGGGCATAACTATAAAATGATAATATTATATAATTAGATTAAGGCATTTATTCAAAAGGAAAAGTCATGACAGCAATCAATATTTTTCTCATTTTTGTCGGCGTATTTGCCGTTGTTTTATTATATGGTGTTGTTATTTATAACAGCCTTATTGCACTTCGTAATCGCTTCAAAAATGCTTTCTCGCAGATCGATGTACAATTACAAAGACGTTATGATCTTATTCCTAATTTAGTTGAAACAACAAAAGCTTATATGAAGCATGAAAGAGAAACGCTTGATGCCGTCATCACTGCACGAAATCAAGCCTCTTCAGCAGAAGCCATTGTGGCGAAAGATCCAGGCCACCCAGATGCAATGAAAAAACTCATTTCTGCAGAAACAGTTCTTTCAAGCTCTATGGGACGTTTATTCGCACTAGCAGAAAATTACCCTGATCTAAAAGCCAATCAAACCATGCAACAATTAATGGAAGAATTATCATCAACTGAAAATAAAGTTGGTTTTGCAAGACAAGCTTTCAATGATGCCGTTATGCTTTACAATACAGCTCGAGAACAATTTCCTCAAAATATTATTGCCGGTATGTTTCAATTTCAAGCAGCAACACATTATGAAATTGAAGAACCAGAAGCTAAAAAACCAATTAAAGTATCTTTTAATTGAGATAAGAGCTGAACTTGAATTTTTTTGAACACCAAGATAAAGCACGTAGAAAATCAAAAATATTAATTCTATATTTTATCTTGGCACTTCTCATCATGATTTTGGCAATGAATGCTGCCGTATATGGCATTCTCTATTATACATCACAGCAAGTGCCTGACTTACGCTCGCTGATGAATGAGCCGCTTTGGGTTTATATTTCTTTAGCCTTAACCATCATTATTGTGTCTGGCAGCTTATTCAAAATGTACGCGCTAAGAGGCGGTGGCACGAGCGTTGCCAATATGGTAAATGCACGTCGCATCCTTACAGACAGTAGTGACTTTCATGAGAAACGCCTTATTCATGTTGTAGAAGAGATGTCCATTGCTTCTGGGGTTCCTATGCCTGCTCTTTACATCATGGATAAAGAAATGGGTATTAATGCCTTTGTTGCTGGCATTACTCCCAAAGATACTGTATTGGTCGTCACAAAAGGCTCTTTGGAAAACTTAAACCGAGAAGAGCTGCAAGCAGTTATTGGACACGAGTTTAGCCATATCTTCAACGGCGACATGAAAATTAATATTCGACTCATGGCAATATTGGCTGGCATTTTATTGATTGGTAATGTGGGTTCAATAGTCCTCAGAAACGCTAGCTACTCATCTGGCTCTAAGCGCCGTGATGGTAAAGGCGGTGGTGGCGTTATTATCATACTCTTAATCGCACTCGTCATGATTGTTTTTGGCTATCTAGGTCTTTTCTTGGGGAGAATTATTAAAGCTGCTGTTTCTAGACAACGTGAATTACTGGCGGATGCTTGCTCTGTTCAATACACCCGCTACCCACAAGGATTGGCTTCTGCATTTAAACGTATGCTTATGCTTGAAGAAGGCTCTAAGCTAAAGAGCCCACAAGTTGAAGACATTAACCATTTATGCTTTGGCGAAGCTATGTCATTCACCTTTTTTAATAGCTTATTTGCCACTCATCCCCCTCTTGATCAACGTATTAAAGCAATAGATCCCTATGGGAAATACGGACTTTTAGATAATACTGCAAAAGAAGAAAAGCAAAGCGGTGATGTTACAGGGGCAAAAAAAACAAATTTAGAAAGCGTTTTAGCACCTATCATGTATACCATGGCAGCCACAGCTGGTGCTGCTAATACACATGCAGAAATAATGAAAAACAGTATTGGAAACCCATCAGATGCGCATTTTGAACACGCCAAAAATATTCATAATCTCTTGCCAGAAGCTCTGTTAGATAGAGCAAGAAATAAAGAAAAAATTGAATATTTATATTATGGCTTAATACTACGACGTTATAAAAATAAAACCCCTATTGTAGAATATTTAAGCCAAACATTAAGTAAAGCTGAGCTTGAATCCGTCAATGAAATTTATGAAATGCTTAAGCCTTTACCACTTGAAACATTAGTACCATTATTTGATATTAGTTTACCAGCTTTCTCTGAAAACTCGCTTGAAAAAAGAAATGTGATTTACAATCACATTGAAGCACTTTCTCAGACATTAATGCCCTCATTATTCCGTTTTGCCTTGCTCACACTTCTCGGTAAAAAATTGACAGACAGTACACGCATATCAGATAGACCTAAATACTATTCTCTGGATTCAGTCCGAGAAGAAATTGCAATTCTGTTTGCCTTTGTCACAAATTATAGTTATAGCAATGAATCTCAAAGAAATGAACATTTCACAAATATTGTTAAAATCCTACTATCTGAACCTATAGAGAAACCCAACATCAAGACTTTTAAAGCGATTCAATTTAGAAATACTTTAGAAAAGCTTAATAAATTAACACCAGAATTAAAAGAAAAAATAATTTCTTCCTGTGTTGAATTAGTGTTATCTGATAACCATGTTAAAATACAAGAAGCAGAAATAATACGTGTGATTTCAGGATGTCTAGACAGTCCAATGCCTCCTCTTCTCACGGAACAAATAAAAAAATAATGAATAAAGATGAAAACAAAGAATAATAATTTTAATATCGCCATCATTGGCGCAGGTTTTTCTGGTAGTACCTTAGCGATACAACTCAAAAAAATAGCCACCACAGCAATAAGAATTGCGCTTATCAATGATAGCTCGCAAATAAATCGAGGTCTTGCCTATTCAACTTCTGAGCAGTACCACCTTCTCAATGTTCCTGCAGGAAAAATGAGTGCATTTGAAGATCATGCAGACGATTTTGTATCTTGGCTAAAAGAACATGAGAATTGCAAGATGGGTGGAGAGAATATATCTGAACAATTTTTCCCACGAAAATTGTATGGCACTTATCTAGAATCTCGATTTACAGAAACCCTTAAAGATAAGCATATGCCTGCACATATTGAAAGCATAAGCGCCCAAGCAATACAATTATGCAAGAAAGAAAATCAATATCATATCACATTGAACAATGCTGAAACACTCATCGCAGACAAACTTATATTAGCCATTGGCAATCCAAAACCAATCAATGTATTGAAAAACTATGGTCTTGAGCAACATAAAAACTATCTTATCGATCCTTGGAGTTTTAATCAAATTAAAGCCATTCCAACAACAGCACCTATTGTTATCATTGGTACAGGGTTAACGGCTATTGATATTCTACTTTCACTACAAAATCAAAAACATGCAGGAAAAATATATTTATTATCTAGACATAGCTTGTTACCTAAAGTGCATGAGCCTTATACGCCTTTGCCAGCACAAATACTTTCCGATCATTTTAAAACCCCCAAACATGCGCTTGCCTATATTCGTCATAAAATAAAATCAGAAAATTTAAATTGGCGCGCAGTTGTTGATTCCTTACGTCCTATTACACAAAATATTTGGCTACAATGGAATCATGACGATAGAGTAAAATTTATGCGTCATTTAAAATCATTCTGGGAAGTGCATCGACATAGAATTGCGCCTCAAGTCAATGCCACGCTTCAGGCAATGCTTTCAAGTGGCCAAGCACAAGTAATAAATGCAAAGTTATCAGCCATTACACAAAGTACAAATAATTTTAAACTTAGTTTAAATAAAAAACATGATAAAGCATCAATATTGATTGATGCAGGATATATTATTAATAGTACCGGGCCTAATTATCTCTCTTTATATGATACTGCGCTGTTTCAATCGCTTGTCCAACAAAATCTTATCACATGGGATCCACTCAAGTTGGGGTTCGCTGTAGATAATGATTTTCAATTATTATCTACAAGTGGCATAGCATCAAAAAACTTATTTGCAGCTGGCCCACTCTGTAAAGCACTTCTCTGGGAGATAACCGCTGTACCTGATATTCGAATACAAATAAAAAAATTAGCCAATGTTTTGATTGATTGCTAGAGGCCATATTCTGCAACAATCAAGCAACCAAGTCAGAAGAAGAGTGGCTGCAAAAGACACAACCACTTTCAAGGCATCTTTTAGATAAAACGCACGCCTTCTAATCGATCTTGTAATATCTGCGCATACTGTAAATCCAGCGCTTCCTGTCTTGCTTTTTCTGAATCTTCATGTGTTATTTCTGCTTGTAGTTGTCTAGCAAATTCTTCATCATTTATAAACATTTGTAGTCGCTCAACTGCACTAAACCGTAGAAAAGAAGAAGACGTTAACACTTCTTCATCGCTTGAAGAATCATCAAAAGATGGTGGAGTATCCTCATCTAACAGAGCGATTAAATCTTCAAAATCAAAACTAGGAGGCATTAAATCTAAGGCGCATGCTTCATTTAATTTATCTAAAATCCTTTCTAAATGCTTCGCAGTAGAATTGTGTTTATTCAAATTATTTTCTTCAAGACACGAGATATAGAACTGTTCTCGATCATTTCTAAAATCTTCTAGTTCTCTTCTGCCTTGCTCTAAAATATCTGGATGTTGTCCCAAAAATGTCTGAATATCTGCATTGGATTCAGCAAATCCAGCTTCCTCTGCAGCAGCGACAAATATCCGTACTGCAAATGAAGCATCAATGCCTTTATTTTGATCATAATCAATATTGGCTCTGGTGTGAGGACACTCAAAAGCTTGGCCTACAGGAGAATAATTCTCAATATCAGTATTTGCAAACAATGGTATTCTCATGAGCAAATCTGCTTGTATTTCTTCCTGCGCGTACGAAAGTAAACTATATTGCGCTGTTAAATCATAGTTAATTTGAGTTGTAAACAGTTCTAGCAAATCGTTAAATTGTTCTTGGTTCATTGAAAAATCCTATACATTATTTCAAAATTTACGGCGATTATAATATTAATTATTCATAATAAAAAAAGATAAGCGATAAACGATTGAATCAACAGAGCAAACGGTATATTTTTACAGGCAGAAATACACAGTTGCGCTTTTTATTTCTTTGTTTTTTTTGAACCCATCTCTTCTTTATCCTGTCATAACAACAAATGTAAAAAAATTTTCGTTTATGTATAAGATAAGTGAGGTCTGATATGTTGAAATATATAGCATTTATTTGCTGCTTGGGGCTTATGCTTCCCGTAGCGCAAGCAAAAACCTATGGTCAGAAGTTGTGTGGAAATCCCAAATATGACTGTATCAGAACAAAACCAGGTGATAATTGGCATAAATTATTTCCAGATGCTCGTGAACGTGAAATTGTTCGAAAAGTAAACAGAATGAATGTTAATTTAACCTCTGGAACGACAATAGCAATTCCCAAAAACTTACATTCTGTTAATTATCTATCACTTTCCCCCTTTCCTAACCAAATCAACCCTCAAAATTCATCTCTTATAAAAGTAGATCTAAGTAATTTGGCCTGGGGTGCTTACGATGCAAGTGGCAGACTGGTCAATTGGGGGCCTGTTTCTGGAGGACAAAACTATTGTGCAGACGTTAAGCGTGGTTGCAACACAATAACGGGTACTTTTAAAGTTCAGCGTAAGCAAGGCGCTGCTTGTAAATCCAGTAAATATCCACTTCCCAAAGGCGGTGCACCAATGCCTTATTGCATGCATTTTCATGGCGGCTATGCCCTACATGGATCAAACACAGTTCCAGGCTATAATGCCAGCCATGGCTGTGTAAGAATGTTTACAGAAGATGCTCAATGGTTAAACCAATCTTTTGTACGGGTTGGAACAACTATCGTTAAAGTATTTAGATAAACACCTTCTCAGTTCTATCCACAGAGCGAATAAAAGGCTAAAGCATAGGTTTTAGCCTTTTTTCTTTCTCTCTCAAACAAAGTTAACCAACCAATATCTTATAAACATCGATGCTTTACATTGATAATAAGAATCATTATCATCTTTTCTTTTTTTAAAGAGCTTACTCACTATGAACACAGCATTAAAAGTATTAAATCAAACAGAAATAGAACAAGTGCAAGGAGGAAATTTATTCTTTTATCTATTAGAATTACCCCACATTATAATGGGACTTAGAGAGTTCGTTAACTATGCAATTGGCCGAGGCATAAATGGCTGTGAAAATATTGATGAGTCCGATTATATAACGCAAGGATTTTGTAGTTTACTAGGCACTAATAATGAATAAAGCATCAACTTATGTTGTCATTCCTGCGCGCTATCAATCAAGCCGCTTTCCAGGCAAACCCCTAGCCCCTATTTTAGGGGTTAGCATGCTAGAACGTGTATGGCGTATAGCAACGCATACGCAATTTTCACACAATGTCTGGATAGCAACGGATGATGATAGAATTCAGAGTCATGCCTTATCATTTCAGGCAAATGTGATTATGACACCCGAAGCCTGTCGCAATGGAACTGAGCGTGTTTATGAAGCTGTAAAAGCGTTTGCTGCGCCTAACAGTATTGTGGTGAGCTTACAAGGTGATGCTGTCTTAACCCCTCCTTGGGTCATTGATGCCTTGATTAAAGCCTTAGAAACAGATCCAAGTGTTGGTATTGCAACCCCCGCACAAGCTGTTACAGGTGACTCTATTGCCAAATTTCTTGAACAAAAAAAGATTAGCCCATCAACAGGAACAACCGTTACTTTTGATTTACAGCATCGTGCGCTCTATTTTTCAAAACAAGTAATACCTTATGCGCATAGTGCACACCAAATCTTACACAGACATATTGGCATGTACGCTTATCGCTTCGATGCGCTTGAAAAATTACAAGCACTACCCCCTTCTCCATTAGAAGAAGTCGAAAAGCTAGAACAATTACGTGCCTTAGAAAACAATATTCCAATCAAAATTGCTGTTGTTGATTATAAAGGACGAACACATGCGTCTGTTGACAGTCCTAAAGATGTTCCATGGGTTGAGCAATTAATCTCTGAAGAAGGCGAATTAGTTTTATGAGCAGTGTAACGCTCTACTTATACCGACACGGCAATACTTTTGAAGCAGGCGACAAAGTTGTTCAGGTGGGACTCAAATCTGATCTTCCTTTAACAACCGTTGGAAAGCAACAAGCAGAGAGCTTTGGTGCTTATTTACAAAAATCTAGCATATCACCAAATAGCATTTTCAGTGGCCAACTCCAAAGACAAACAGAATCTGCTCATATTCTGCAAAGCTATTTCCCGCAGACAATACTAAAAACCCACGTTCAAGCATTGGATGAAATAGATTATGGTTTGTGGGAAGGATTAACGGCGAATGAAATTACTGAAAATTGGGAACATCAAGCACAATGCTGGCATACTCAAGCAATATGGCCTAATGACATATTCAAGCAATCACGAGAATATCACCTACAACACATTACCGAATTTCTAACTGCACTTTATAACAAGCAAGGTGAGAAAAACGCTCCCGTTATTGTAGTTTCTAGTAATGGCATCATTCGGCTTTTTTTATATTTCTCAAACTTATGGGAAAATATTTGTGCAACCAGCGCAATGAATAATTATAAAGTGGGCACAGGGAATTTCTGTAAAGTACAATTGCACGAAAATAATATAATTACGATTGACGAATGGAATGTGAATCCCGCAAAAAGATTAAGCTAAATTCACATTCAACGTTGACCAGTCTGACATGCGTTGTATTACTTCAATTACCACCAACCTTTCTTGGGAGCTACCGCATTTGAACTAGATGATGATTGTGTGGGATTGCATGCTGCCAAAAGTCCATCCAGATTTTTATCTTGCTTGAATTTTTCTTTCAATGCATCTCGTTCTTCTGGGCTTTTATCTTGAAGATGCTGAGCAAGCTCTTTATATTTTGTTATTTTATCGTCACCCTCAGCATTTACTGTTTTCCCAGCCAACAACTCAATAACTCCACAAACATCTGCATAATTAGCAGCTGTGCTTGAAAATATGGCACACATAACAGGAGATAAACCGTCTTTATTTTCAACAATTTTCAAACCATTGGCGCCTAGATTTGCTCCAAAAACACTATAAATACCATCGTAAAGCTTTCCAGAAATATTCCAACTACCGCCACGAGGTACTTTCAAATCTTCGCAATTCTCAATCGCATTTAGCACATCCAAACGCCCATTTTTAGCCAATACATGCAAGACCGTCTCTCCATTGTCATTCAAGGCATTACATTGGGCTTTCCCTTCTGCAGTCTTTAATAATCCCACAACAAGATCTGCTATCTTATCAATGAGAACGATTTCGTGCAAAACAGCCCCATTAAACAAGTCGTGCTCAAAATCTTTATTCACTAAATCTCTGATTAAGCCCTGATTAAAAGGCGTAGCATCTCTATTCAAAACCTCTTGCAATAATGACTTTGCCCGAGGCGATTTTTTCATATTCTCCCAAAGTTCTGAATTTAAAATTTTTTTTGAATAAACTAATGTTTCATTTTTCTTCAAACACTGCAGGAAAACTTCGCAAAGTACATCATTTGGATTAGCACTACGGTTGCCACATTCTTCAGATAAAACCCTATTTATTTGAGCCTCTTTGCTTTCTTCAGAATTAGGTGTATGGGAGATCTTTTTAATAATTTCTTTGGCCAAATCATAGCGCTGCAATGTCGATTTTTCTATCAAGGAACCAGCATCTTTTTTATTGGCCTCTGATATTTGCCTCAATTGATTTTCGAGTACATTTAATTTTTCTTGAGCATCTGGTTCTGCAATCGATAACCGACTTAAATCAGCATGAATTTCTTTCAATGCTTTTTTAAATGAAGCTGAATTTACTTTGGAAAAAAACACCCCACCAAAATAAGCTCCTAATTTAGTATTATATCCTAACATTTCATTTTTATATATTGCCTTGACATATTTATCAATCTGTCTTGAAAGTTGAATATATTGCTGTATGATTCCATCATCATTCAAAAGCTTTGTAACATCGGAAGGAATCGGTTTTCCTAAAAAATCATAACGACCAGTACCAACCATTGTGGCAGCACCAAACTCACCATCCGCAGCCATTACCTCTGTAATCCACTTTTTCTCTTTGCCTTCTTTCAAAAGCTTTTGCACCTCTTTTAAAATTTTTCCATATTTTCTGCTCGTTGCGCCAAGCTCTTCTGGGTATTGGCTCACGAGTCTTGAGATGGTTTCTAATTGATAATTATGCATCTTTTGATCGACCGTGTTAATTTGCACACTATTGTTGTGAATCAGATCATTAATAAATGCCTCTTCCATTTTATATTGATATATTGCTTTCATTTTGAAGACTGCAATGATTTCTGTTTTTATGTCATCAGGATAATCAGCATTTTCTTGTACATGCTTGATAAATGCGGCTGATTTTTCTTCAAATGCACGAAGTAGTTCAGGATGAGAAGGAGCATACAACAATCGCATACCAATTTCATTTAAATCTAAAAACTGCATTGAGGTAGACATTAATGTATCCGTCATTCTCTCAGTTGATATACCTCTACTTAAAAAATAATTTTCAAAATCAAACCAATAGGGATTATTAAATTTATGCGCTCTTTTAGAACTGTCTACCCCCCCAACATAAGATGTCTCTGGATACCACATTTGTTTTTTAGGTTGAAATTCTAGATTTGGGTAGCGTTTTGATAATTGCATATATTCTTTTTTATTGTCATTATCTCTAACCCAAATATAGCGCTCCCCCTCAGAATCGGTTGTGAGAAGCTTTATGCGACGACTTACATTTGTTGTATCTAGCTTCATTTCTTTAAACCAGTCACCCAATAGTTTCTGCTTTTCCGGATCATTAGGATTAAAGTAAATCTCATAGATATCTTTTTTTAACAAGAAATACAACTGCTTTGTTAAATTAGAATCTGCAGCCATTTTAAGTTTACACTCAGTAAAGAAATTTTGGATTTTCAACGTATCAGCATCGCTAAATTGTGCGTTCGTTTTCAACTTTAAAAAAATAGGTCCATACTCACTTTCAAAATCCTCTGTCGACTTCCCCAAGGCTGTCAAAAATGCCTGCTTTGTTCTTGTATAACCTTTAGGAAAATCATTTTTATCATATTTATCGTTTACCAAAAAGTAAGAGACATTGTCTGCAACATTAGAATTTGCAGAAAATATGTTAAATAGGGTTGTTGTTTGAAAAGAGGGCAGATTGTCAGCAAACAAGTATTCTATAGCATCTGCTCTATTAAACTCTATAGAAGCGCGACCTGCTTCCTTTATAAATCGGCTGGTCTGCGCTATTTTGTAAGAATCTTGCCCGTTATTGGAATGATCACTTAAATTACCCTTCATGGTGCCATGGCCACCCACCACAGACATAACCTTCTGTTTGGTGGTTGGCTCAAAAGTTGGTATTGTAGGCTGAAATGCTTCCCTATAATCTGCATCTGCTAACAGAATAAAAGCATCGGCAACTGTGCTTGGCATTTCTTCGTAAGTGAAAGCAATGCTTTGACCATAAATTGGCAAGTTATAATTTGCTGTCCATCCTAGATAACCGTCTTTAACATTTCCAAGACCGGCTCGGCCTTCAACAGGATCATAGGCTAATAATTTTGTCTTTAACTGTATCTCGTTATTTCTTATTTTTTTAAGCGCTGCGATTATGTTCTGTTGTTCAATAGCTTGATTCTGCTTAAGCGCTGTGGTTATTTCTTTTTGTTCAATAGCTGGATTCTTCTTAGTAAGCTCTGTTCTTATTTGCTGTTCAATATCTTTATTCTGCTGAGAATGTTTATTTTTTTCTACAATGCTGTTTGCTAATGTTTCTATCTGTTCATCCGTGAGACCTGATAAAGACTGCATCCATTTATCCATACAATCAGCCATAGCAAAACTTGTAATGGCGCCTCTACTGTGCCCAGTAACATTAACTTTTATTTTATTGAGACCATCTGTAATTAATTTGATCATCTCAGGTATAAAATGCATTTCCATTGCTGTAGTGATTCTAGCCTCAATACCAGATCCTAATAGATTTCCTGCAACATCACCTTCTGTTACAGCGAGTTTATCATTATGCTTTGAATCATAATGATCTAAATATACTAAAGGTTGATCTAAAGACATAACCGCTGTGCCCACCCCTCGCATCAGCATCACACGTTTTTTTTCTTCTAATGCTTTTTGCAGCGCTAAATTACAGAGTACATCTCCACCTTCATATATATCAAAATGCCCCGCAAATAAAGGCGCACCAGCGGTGCCCATGAAGAAGATATTAATATCATTCGTTTTTACTTGCTCTTTATACTTATGTTTGTCTTCAAGAATCCAACCATCTGCGAACTTTTGATCTCGAGTTCCATTTGAGAGATGGCTGAGACAACTCCGTAATTGTGCCTCTTTTTCTTTTCTGATCAATGTTCCAATATTGCTTTCTGGATCATGTTTATCCTTAGAAACATCAAAATCTATTGGCGACATTTCTTCTACTAGAGTAAAAAGCCAGCCATTAATGTCAGCAATATCATCTTGATTTTGAATCGGTGCTAAGTCTAAATCAGACTTAACACCTAAAATTCTAGCTTGATCAGCAATATTAATACTTTTAAGTGCATCAAACATTTCACGCAAAAGCGCCACGTTCATCTTTTTAATAGCTAACTCTAAAATTGTATGGTCATTGATTTCTTGTTGTTGAAGACTTGCATCTTGATTTAAAGTATTCAATGACGTAGATATTTTAGACAAATCTAACTCTACCAAATCTATCTGCACAGCAGGCAGAGAACTTGAGCTACTAGAGGAGCTACTGGGGATGCTGGGGATCCTGGTGTCGGAGCTACTGTTATACAATCTATCAAAACAGGCTCGTTTAAATGCGTCTTCATAGTCTTTGGTAGTAGTCATTTTTTTATCCTCTATTCAACGTTTAATAGTTTGTCTGCCAAAAATTGATTTAGTTCAAATAAATTAAAGTGAGTGAACGATCACCTTATTAATTTATCGATAATTTAGAAAAACCTCAATAAAATCAAGATAAAAGGTAGCTCAAGAAATATATTTGGATACACAGCTGACAAAGGGGTTGAATTAACGGACAAGCGGTTGTAATATAACTAACCTATTTTTTTTGGAGGATATATACACATGATAGATAAGTTGAAACTTCTAAGAGCAATGCAAGCCAAGGATTCGGCCATAGCTATAGCAGAAATTAATTCAGCAGATATAGCATCAGCAGAAATTAATTCAGCAGATATAGCATCTCTTAACTTCTATTTTAAAGAAAATTCAGCTGCATCAAATGAATATACGCTACTTCACTATGCTGTACAGTGTCAGTTACCAGAGGTTGTTGACGCCCTTCTAAAGAAAGGCATGGATCCAGAAATTAAATCATTAGGAGAGCGCAAACACGGTGCGTTTTTGGAAACACCCTTACATACAGCCGTGAGACAATTGCTTTATTATATTAGCAATGAGGCAGAAAAAATATCAATGCTTCGTATTATTGAGATACTATTAAGTCAAAGTCCTAATACTCGATTAGCGCTGAATGGGGATCAAGCTACCCCTATCCATCTGGCAACTTATAATGAAAAAGCATTGTCTGCCTTGAAATTATTTTTTAATCCACGCTTTCCTGGAGTGGACATTAATCTTACAAATAGTTACGGATCTACACTATTGCACAAAGCTGCTGTTTGTAATAACGCTCCTGCATTAAAATTCTTACTCAAGATGCGAGCAAATCCAAGACTATATAATCATGCTGGAAAGTTAGCAATTGATTCAGCAAGAAAAGGAACAGAAATACACAATATATTGAAGCCATATCATGAAACAGTTAGAAGTCTTCAAACTTTATGCTTTTACAAACTTTATCAAGAAAAAGCACAAGTAGTAAATATAATTCCCGTCACATTAGCTCGACGCTTTGAGGAGATCTCGCTGGAAATTCAAAGCCAAGAAGAGGCACGTAGGCGTGCTACATTGTTGTCATAGCTTGAAGTAAATATGGAAGTTATTCTACCTTGTTTTAAAACAGCCAATCTATTGGCTGTTTTAAAATAACGAAGTTAAAGAAGCAGAGCTTAGGAATGCTGACTTTTACTAGAAAAACTATCCAGCTTCACTCTCATCTTTTTCATTTTCAATCCAGTTGGTTAAAGCAGTAATAATTTTATTGGCTTGATCAATACTAGAGATATTAAATTTAGATTTCTGAAAATATTCATTATTACGTTTCTGGTAACGACGAATTGTAAATTTTGCAGGGCCATAAGCTTGATCTTTTTTGTTCCAATCCTGATATTTAAATATGACGGTAGCCCACGCACCCTTGGTTAAAATTACTTTATCCAACTCATTTACGGTTACCACACCGTCTTCTTCATATTTTATAGTAATATCATCTACAACGGATGCCATTGTTCATACCCTCTTTATAATTAAGGCCTAATGTTTTGATTTTTCGCTTAAGCGAGATAGCAGGAAGTTTACTAAGGTACCTGAAAGAATGGAAGCAATTAAACCACCTCGCAATAAAAACAATGCAAATTGTGTCACCGTAAATCCATGCAAGCCATATGTCATCATACCAACTATAATATAGGCAAATAACGGTAAGGTGCACCCTATCAGAAAATAATATTTGTATTTTTTCGTGACGGCAAACAACAACATGATTGCATAGGCAATCGCAATGAAATTCAGAACAATAAAAAATGGCGGCATAGATTATCAATCCTTACCTTAAAAAAGCATTTTCAATGCGAATGTCGATCAGTTAAGAGTCAATGGGCATTTAATAGAATTATAAATGAGCGAAGCGAATTGATTGTCTTTCTTTGTTATCAAAGAAAGAGGCGCCTTTGGTGCAGAGAAGGATTTTTAATAAAGATTAAAAAAAATCCATCTGCTCACTAACGTGAGCTTCTTCCCTTGATTCCAAGGGAAGACAATCATTCACTTCGTTCATTTCTTAACTAACTGGCATTGCATATTCAATGTTAGAACTTGATATCAAATTCATCTGTCAAAAGTTGCTGCATAAGCTCGTCGGACAAATCACTTCCCTGCGTTAGTTGCTCTGGTGTCAATTTCTCCATGAGCTGATCACGAGCCTCTTGAATTGCTGCCCCAGAACCAACAGATGCAATTTTTAACCAAGCATATGCTTTCACAAGATCTTTGGCAACACCATTGCCTTCTTGATAACAAAGCGCCAAACGATATTGAGCATTGTTATCCCCCTTCATTGCGGCCTTTTCAAATAATTCAAATGCTTTTTGAGGATTTTTTTCTACACCTTGCCCATTAAGATAGCTCATCCCTAGTTCATATTGAGCACCAAAATGATTTTGTTCAGCAGCCATTGTAAAATATTGTGCAGCTTTCACCTCATCTTTCTCAATACCATTACCATTTCTATAGCGAATTCCCAGGTTATATTGAGAATCTTTGTATCCTTTGTTGGCAGCCTCTGTAAGCCAACGAATCGATTCTTTGTCATTAAAATCTGTGCCAAGTCCTTCTGCATAAAATCGAGCAAGTTCATTTTGTGCTGGACCATACCCCATTTCCGCAGCTTTTGTATAGGCTTCAAAGGCCTTAACATAGCTTTGCTCTTGATTCAAACCATCTCTAAAGCAATTGCCTAAATAGTAAAAACCTTCAACAAAATTTAATTGCGCTGCTTTTTCAAACCACACACAGGCTTGCTTAGGATTTTCAGGATAGCCGTACAAACCCTTTAAATAAGCTTTACCCATATAAACAACAGCATCAGGATAACGATGCGCCAAAGCCTTCTTTAACCAATCATTGGCTTTGTTTTGTTCTTCAATCGTACCATAACCTTCTGTGAGGTAGAGAAACACTTTAAACTCAGCGGCTGGCACCTGTTTATTGGCTGCTTTTTTTAACCAGTCAAAGGCTTTAAGTTTGCTTTGCTCAACACCCCAACCATTTTCATATGAAATACCCATTTCATACATCGCCGGACCATAATTATTTTTCGCGGCTTGCTCATATAACTCAAGTGATCGCTGATAACTCTGTTTAACACCATCACCATCTCTGTATAATTTAGCCAATGCTACTTTAGCATCCATCGATCCTGATTGTGCTGCTTGAATTGTCCACTTAACATATTCAGCATCATCTGCGGTAACTCCAAGACCTTCTTTATATGATTTTGCAACTTTAAGTTGCCCTTGTGTATAATTTAATTGTGCTGATTGAAGGTAATATTTAAAAGCTTCTTCAGCATTTTTATCTACCCCCAATCCTGATTCATAAGAAACACCTATCGCAAAAATAGCTGGCGCATATTTTTGCGATGCTGCTTTTTGAAACCATTGCATAGCTGCATGATTGTTTTGTTTCTCTCCCAACCCTTTACTATAGGCCAAACCAATTGCATACTCTGCTGGCGCATAGCGTTGATCTGCGGCTTTCTTTAACCACATATTTGCCATTTTATAGTTAATATCAACCCCTAAACCTTGACTATACATAAGCCCTAAATTATAAGAGGATGGTGCATGACCACTATCTGCAGCCTTACTAAACCAATTCATTGCCTGCCTATAATTGATACGGGTGCCAACACCTTTTAAATAACATTGAGCAAGATTATATTGTGCATTCAAATGTCCTTGCTCCGCAGCTTTTATAAACCAACTCAGTGCAATTTTTGGATTAGTATCTACATAAACACCTTCCAAATAAAATACCCCTAAAGTGTATTGTGCTTCTGCACCGCCACGTTTTGCAGCGGTATTAACCATTTCAAATTGCTCGGGTGTAACCGCAGAATTATCTGTTGTAATGGCTTGATACTCAATGCCACTATTTATATCACTCCCAATATCTTCTGCAAGTGCCATAAAACTCACACCACTGGTAAAGACAATACCGCCCAGCATAGATAATAGTCTAAATTTTGACAGCATGTTTTTTTCCTCAACCATTAGCTAAAATGATAAAAACCAACTATTAATTTAAAGTGTAAAGCATTAAAAAAATTTTTTCTCTTAAAATGGAATTTAGGTGATAAAAAAGTGGATATTTTATCAATTATCTGGAAAAAAAGTATTATCAAAAGAGTGTCAACACTCTTTATTTTAAATTTGATGATATCCTCTCCATTAATGGCTGCTGATTTTGGCAGTTATTTTGATAAAAAAAATTGTACCACCGATCAACCACTGGGCAAAAAATCACCTTGCGCACCAACAAAAGAGTTATATACCTACAATCAAGATTCTGAACTTGGGCACTTACTTCTCAATAAAACGGACAAGATATCAAAGCAAAAAGCAATTACACATCTTACTAAAGCAGCCAACCAAGGTGATATAAAATCACAATATACCTTAGGCATCATCTATCTTGGAAATTATGGTTTCCCAACAGATTATTTAAAAGCAGAAAATTTTTTTCAACTTGCAGCCCATCAAGGTAATGCAGACTCTCAATTTGAATTAGCAAATCTTTATCGCCTAAAAATAGAACCACTGAATAATAAATCTCTTGCCTTCTATTGGTTGCAAAAAGCAGCTGAGAATAGCCACATTGAAGCAATGTATCAATTCGCCCAAGAATATGAAATGGGGGAGAATATTCAATACAATCCCAATACAGCTTTCTATTGGTATTTACGCGCAGCGGAAGCCAATCATAGACTTGCGCAATATCAAATCGCCAAGCGATATGAATCTGGCACTGGCGCTAGACTAGATTTATCACAAGCTTTTTATTGGTATGAAAAAGCGGCCTTTCAAAATTTGCCTGAAGCACAATATCAAGTTGCAAAAATGTATGAAACAGGCACTGGGATTCATGCGAATCCAACGGAAGCACTTATTTGGTATCAAAGAGCCGCAGATAATCATCAAGCCGACGCGCAAGTAAGACTGGCTGAAAGTTACGATCGAGGCATATTGACGCCAATCAACCATACGGTATCTCATTATTGGTATTGCGAGGCTGCAAAACAACAGTTGCCGAATGCACAGTATCAATGTGGTAGTTGGTATACAATTGGTAAAGGTATTGCGATAGATTATGAGAAAGCAATTTTTTGGCTTAAACAATCAGCAGAACAAGATGATGTTCCGTCGCAAGCACTCCTAGGAAAAATTTACTATAACGCAGGACCACATCAGGATTACGCGCAAGCTAAATATTGGTTGGCAAAAGCTGCTAACAACAATGATGCTATGAGCCAATATACCCTAGGTCAAATGTATTGGAACGGAACAGGCGTTGAACAAAACTTTCAGCAAAGCATCCGATACATTCAAATGGCTGCCAATAATGGATTAGTCTTGGCTCAAGCTCAACTGGGGCTTGCTTATCATCAAGGATTGGGAACCCCTAAAAATTATCAAGCCGCTGCTAAGTGGTATAGAAAAGCTGCCTATCAGCAAAACAGTCAAGCACAATTTAATTTATCAATGCTTTATTTTCAAGGTAAAGGTGTGAAAAAAAACATGAAGCGTGCTTACGCTTGGGCTGATTTAGCTGCAAAAAATGGTGAAGCAGATGCAGCCTATGCGCGTCAAAAAATAAGTCATTTATTCACACAGCCTGAATTAGAACAAGCGCAGCAATTAACGCAATCACTAGTGAAGTAAGTTGCCTGTAATTCTCTAAATTTTTAAATGAATAAAGAAAATAAAAATGTCTTTACTCATAAGAAATGAACGAAGTGAATGATTGTCTTCCCTTGGAGTCAAGGGAAGAGGCTCAACAAAAGTTGAGCAGATGGATTTTTTAAATCTTTATTAAAATCCCTCCGCCGCAGACGGCGACTCCCTTTGATTCCAAAGGGAGCATACAGCGCTTTGCGCCACTGAGGAATAACTTAATAAACTATCATTTAAGCAATCAGCATTATACTTCTAATGCCACTTTTGCGCCAAAACGCTCAGAAACATAATTTTCAACGATATCTTTAAATTCAGCAGCAATATTATTGCCTCTTAATATCTTGAATTTTTTACCATCGACAAAGACAGGTGCTGCAGGGCTTTCACCCGTTCCTGGTAAACTAATACCAATATCAGCATGTTTACTTTCACCAGGGCCATTTACAACGCATCCCATGACCGCAACCGTCATATTTTCAACACCAGGAAATTGATTTTTCCAAATGGGCATCTGTGTGCGGAGGTATTGCTGAATAGATTGAGCAAGCTCTTGAAAAAGACTGCTCGTTGTACGACCACACCCAGGGCAAGCGGTCACCATTGGAGAGAAAGCGCGCAAATCTAAAGATTGTAATATTTCCTGACACACTCTTACTTCTTGTGTTCTATCACCACCTGGCTCTGGGGTGAGTGAGGCACGAATGGTGTCGCCAATGCCTTGTTGTAACAATAAAGCAAATGCAGCTGCTGTGGCCACAATGCCTTTGCTACTCATACCAGCTTCCGTTAAACCTAAATGCAAAGCATAATTACTGCGTTTTGCGAGTTCTAAATAGATTTTAACAAGCTCTTGTACTCTACTGACTTTACAAGCCAAAATAATTTTATCTTTCTGCATGCCCATACTTTCTGCTCGTTGAGCAGATGTCAAAGCAGAAAGAACCAATGCTTCTCTTGTAATTGCTTCTGTGGATTTTGGATTTATGCTTTTAGCGTTTTGATCCATTAATCGAACAACTAAGTCTTGATCTAAACTTCCCCAATTCACGCCAATGCGCACAGGTTTATCATTTTTCAAAGCAACTTCAATCATCGTTGAAAAATTTGGATCGTGCTTATCGCCAAAGCCAACATTACCAGGATTAATGCGATATTTTGCCAAAGCAGTTGCACACTCTGGATATTCTGTTAACAAGGTATGACCAATATAATGAAAGTCACCAACAATAACCGGCTTTTCCCATCCAAGTTGAACTAATTTATCTCGAATATAAGGGACTGCTTTTGCGGCTTGTGGATTGTTAACAGTAATTCTGACAATCTCAGAACCTGCTTGCCAAAGCTCAAAACACTGTTGGGCTGTTGCCTCAACATCAGCTGTATCTGTATTTGTCATGGACTGCACAACGATTGGCGCCCCGCCACCAATAATGATGCCCCCTACATTGACAGGAACAGTTGTATGGCGTTTTATTGCAAAATCTTGCTCATCTTGGTTGTTCATTTTCAATACTAACTCATGTTGTAAAACTTTGCATAGAATAGCAAATTTTAGTACAGAGTTAAAATCTAATACTAAAAATGCATCTGTTGTGGGTATATTAAGATCAAAGGCGAAGATACTAGAAGCTGTCTCAAAAGCAGCAACTTTTGGGTTCAGCATTTTGAGACAGCGCTTCTATTTTTATTTTGTCACTTTAGGTCGCGTAGACGTAACAGCTGCTTTGTGATTCGCCTCAACAGGCTTATCATCCGGCTTATGGCTCTCTTGAGGTTTGGGTTTAGCTTTAGATGTATATGTGCTTAAAATGGATTGACCGCCACGCTTTAAATCATCAATCTCATGCGTTAACGCTTGATTTTCTGCGTCTGCGTTAAGCAATGCATTTTCTAGCTCGAGCTGACGTGCTGTTCTTTGCTTTTCTTTTTCCGTATCAATCACTTCTTTAAGCTGTGACAAATATTGGCTGCCATTTAAATTATCGGTAGCCATATTTTCAACATATTGAAATAGAAATAATTTGGTCAGAGAAGAAGCAGCCATCATAGACATCGTTCCAACGGTGAACAAAGTCGAAGAAAGCAAAATGAATGCGCCTAAACTTTCCATGCCCTGATACATAGCAGGCAACCAATCAAGCACCGAGAAAATAGCGGGTAATGGCATTATTCCCGTTAGCATCAAAGTGGTTAAAAGCACTGCAACAAAAGTTAATCCTAAAGGTATAAACCATTTTACGGGTGTGTACCATCGAGGAAAAGGACGAACAAACTGATTCGTATCAACAACTCCACCTAACATACAACTCATCCTATAAGTTCATTACACTCTCATGCAAATGTATGCCAAAGCACCATACTGCATAGAGAGGGTATATCGTTTTAAATTTCGAAGAGTACTATACTCGATAGTGAATCATCCTGCCAAGTTTGCTGAGAGAAAGTTTGCTCAAAAGCACCCAAATTATTATTAAGTTCACTTGATAATATTTCACCTTGTGCTTCAACGAATAATTGCTTAACCGCATCATCTGAATCCATTGTTAGCACATCTTTCAAAGCAATAGATGTATTCTCGCTCTTAGGGAAAGACCACGGAAACAAATGTAAACTATCAAAATTCTCTGTGAGTGAATCAATTGATGATAAATCAAAGCCATGTGATTCTATAAGCGTTTTTAATTCAGGGCGTGCATCACTGTAATCATCTGCGACTTCATTGAATTTATTTTTATACTGTTCACTGCTCATGGCATCTATCACAAGCTTAGCTCTTTCCCACTCATGCGAATTTATAGGCATAGTACTATCAAATAAAGATGGATGGTTATAAACCAAAATATCACTCAAAGCACTAATATCAAGTCTGGGATCATTCTCCAAATAAGATTTTAAAACATCCGTGCACGTATATTGATACCAATCAAAATACCAATCATGTGCAATTGTTTGCGCATCTTCGATCGAATATCCTCTTTCCGCAAGCGCCATAAAAGCAAGTGCCTCAACAGCCACTTCAATGCTTCTCCAGCCACAATTGCCCGTTGTTTGAGGGGGTTCAGGAAGTACATAAAGTTTTTCAAGTCCTAACTGATAATGCAAATCATATTCTAATTTAAACTGATCTTCATTGTTTAAAATGGTTTGCAAGATCTCTGGCGTAACATTTTCTGGATGATGCATTTTGTATACGATTGAACCAGACTCATTACCATCAAATGACATACCGGTGTTTGATACTGCAAAATAACCATTTTTGCTGTCTAAAATAGTTACCACAAAATGCCCTTCCCATCCTGTTGGCAATAAAATAGTATTACCATTTTTATAATTTTGATACAAATCAGAAATTACTTTTTGATCATTAGTAGCATCGGCAAGTTGTGCAGAATAGCAAATAGTTGAGTGAATCTTATCAAAAACAAAATGTTGTAAACTATTGTTAGAATCCATTTGCTTCATATAAGTGGACAGGGTTTGGGCAGCAGCATCTACAGTATAATTTGAAAAATGCCCTTCCGCGCCAATAGAAAAAGAATATTTATGATCAAATGAACCGTTTTTATCATAAGCGATTTGATAATACCCAGCAACAGGCAACACATGCATCAACAATTTTGCATCTATATAAATAGATTCCGTTGTGTCATGCTGATTAATCGCATCTGCTGTTTTATTTATTTCTGCACGCGCTTTTGCATCTTCGGTTGAAGAAGCAACAATTCTTAACAAAACAGAGATGGGTAGCCCTTCTACAACAAACCCTTCACCAGGCACATTTAATACAGCAGGGCTTGTATGCTCTGCTAGTAATTCAATCACACGCAAAAGATTAGATAGTTCATTTTTTTCACCTTTATCAGAGGCCGAAAACAGCGCATCCATTGCGGTATAAAGCGTAATATCATCTACATAAATCTTAGGTTGCTTGAGCAGATATTCAGCAATTTCATAATGCCCTTTGACAATAGACAAGCTCACCGAATCCCATTCTTCATATGAAAAAGCATTAATATTTGCGCCTTTTTCAACTAAAAATTGTACTGCTGCGAATTGATTCATCATAACAGCAACATGCAAAGGCGTGCTATTCAGGTTATCTTTTGCATTAATAGAATAACCTTGATTTAATAAAACCGTCAGCATATGTATATTACCTTCTGCTGCGGCATAATGAAGGGGATATTTGTGATCAATTTTAACAAGGTGATTATGCGAACCTTGGCTTGTTACGCTGGCAACAGCAGCTGTGCCGTACTGCATTTCAAGGGCGTTGATCCAAGATTGAATATCTAAATTCGCTAAAATATCTTCTGCACCTTCGTTTTCTAAATCATTTTCCAAGGCAACATCTGTTTCTTGAATTTTGGGTAGTAAGGGGAATACTTCATGAGCAGAAATATATTTAGTTGTCCGACTTATTTTGGGTGCATTTTTATTATTTTCTAAGGAAAACTCAATGATATTCTTTTCTACTACCTGCATATGCAAACCTACTTACCTAACCAATTTTTAGGCAGTGATTTAAACATAAATTTAGTTAAATGTACAACAATTTCAACGCAAATCTTAAGCCTTTAAAAATCAGCCCACAAACATCATGATTTTAAACAATCAAAAGTTATTTTTTTGATATAAACTTGAAATTTCTCATGCTTATTGCTGTTTTAGCTATTGGCAGATACGCGCAGATACACAAACTTGATTTGCCTCGACTCCAAGTAATATCACTTATCCGACGTTTGAATATTGTCTCTATTTCAATATTTTTTCTAAAAATAACTGTGTTCTGGGCATCTTCGGATGGTTGAAAAAATCTTCTGGCGGCGCCTGTTCAATAATTTCACCATCATCCATGAAAATGACTCTGTCAGCTATATTTTTTGCAAAGCCCATTTCATGAGTAACACATACCATAGTTATGCCCTCTTTTGCTAAATCCGCTATAACATCTAAAACCTCTTTGATCATCTCTGGGTCAAGCGCACTGGTAGGCTCATCAAATAATATAATCTCAGGCTCTAAACACAGCGCTCTTGCAATAGCAACACGTTGTTGCTGCCCACCAGAAAGCTGAGCTGGATACTTGTTGATTTGCTCAGAAATTTTCACTTTATTTAAATAAAGTGTTGCCAATGCTTCTGCTTGTGCAAAGTTTTTTTTCTGCACATTCATAGGTGCAAGCATCAAATTTTCTAAAATATTAAGATGCGGAAACAAATTAAATTGTTGGAACACCATGCCTACTTTTTTTCTAATTGTTTTCAAGCTTCTTAAATTATCAGACAATTGAATGCCTAGAACCTCAATATTACCTTTTTGATGTGCCTCTAAGCGATTAATACATCGAATCAATGTGGATTTTCCTGAGCCAGAGGGTCCACAAATAATGATTTTCTCTCCCTTCTGGATTTGAAGATTAATATCTTTTAAGACATGAAACTCATTATACCATTTGTTAACCTTGTTAAAATTTATAACCGTATTATGCTGCATAACATTCATAAATGATGAACCTTTAATTTAGTTTCGAGTTTCTTGCTGAAAAGCGACATACTGAAACAAATAATCCAATACACTAATGCACAGAAAATATAAGCCTCTAATGCACTACCAATCCATTTTGGATCTGTAATCGCAGATTGAATGATACCTAAAAAATCCAGCATTCCAACGATCATGACTAAAGTAGTATCTTTAAATAAACTAATAAAAGTATTAACAATACCAGGAATAGTAATACGCAAAGCTTGTGGCAAAATAACCAATCGCATGCTCCGCCAATAGCTCAATCCCAGCGCAGCGCAAGCTTCATACTGTCCCTTAGGCACAGCATACATGCCACCTCGTATGACTTCTGCCAAGTAAGCGCCTTGAAATAAAATGATCCCACAGGCAATTTTCAGCAATTTATCAAAATTCACTCCCTCTGGTAAAAAGAAAGGCAGCATAAAAGACGCCATAAATAAAATTGAAATTAAAGGCACACCGCGTACAACCTCAATCACTGTCACGCATATTGCTTTAAGGACAATGAGCTTTGATTGTCTACCCAGCGCCAATAATAAAGCAATGGGGAATGCCAACAATATACAGCATACACTTAAGAATATTGTTAGAAATAATCCACCCCAGAGATCGGTTCCCACGGGCGCTAAATGAAAACTGTCTCCCCGCAACAAAGCAATGCTTGTTATTGCACTCAAAAAAACAATGATCATTTTTAAAAATAGATGTTTTTTAAAAAATGCGAGCAGCCCAATACTCATTAAAAAAATAAAAAACACAAAATTGACACGCCAAATCTCAGCATCTGGATAAAACCCATACAAAAACTGTTTCCAGCGAACACTTATAATCGCCCAACATGCGCCTTTTGTATGACACTCTGTTAAACTTGGGGCAAAAAAAGTAGCATCAATCACCGCCCACTTTATAGCCAAATAGCTCAAATAAATGATCAAACATATGCTTAGCACAGAAAAGAGATTTTTCCAGATAGAGGAAAAAATATTTTGACACTGCTTAGGAATCAATGCACTCACTGAATACTCCATTTCAATCGCTTCTCATAGAGCATCATAAAAAATGAAATTGTCAAACTAATGACCAAGTACACAGCCATTGTAATTGCAATAATTTCTACCGCTTGCCCAGTTTGATTCAAAACAGTGCCTGCAAAAACAGACACTAAATCTGGATAAGCAACCGCTGCTGCAAGAGATGAATTTTTGGTTAAATTCAAATACTGATTGCACAAAGATGGTAATATCACCTTTAATGCTTGTGGCAATAAAATATGCTTTAGTATTTGCCAAGTTGAAAGACCCAGCGCTAAACCTGCTTCTGTTTGACCTCTTGAAATTGACAAAATACCCATCCGAACAATGGTGGCAATATAAGCGGCAGTATAAAGACTGAGCGCAATCACCAATGCCATAAACTCTGGAATCAGAACAATACCACCTTCAAAATTAAAACGACCTAAATAAGGAATATGCAAGGGTAATAAAGCAACGCCAATCATACCCATACCTATAAAAAAACTTATGCCTAATCGCACAACGTTTTTACTAAAAAATCTTCTTGTGAAAGCTATCGTTAGTAAAAACAAAAGAGACAGACTAATAAATACAGCGCCCATACCAGTGAATTCAAAGCTAGGCAAATACAAACCTCGATTTGTAATAAACACCACATTCGCCAAAGATATCGCTTCTGTTGGATAAGGTGCTGAACGTAATACAACGAAATACCAGAACAAAAGTTGCAAGAGTAATGGAATATTACGAATCACTTCCACATAAGCGACAGCACATTTTGACCATATTTTATTCCTGGAGATACTGATTAATCCAATCCCACCACCTATCACTGTTGCCAGCACAATTGAAAATGCTGATACCATCAGCGTATTAATAAGACCAACCCAAAATGCACGCAAATAAGTTGAACGCTCTGAAAAATCAATTAAATGCATGATAATATTGAAACCAGAGGTTTGGTTAAGAAAAGAAAATCCTGAGGCAATACCTCTTGCTTGCAGATTTTGACGCAGGTTATAGGCCAAAAAATATATCAATGTTGCTACAAACAATATTATTAAACATTGAATAGCAGTATTTCTAAAACGCTGGTTGTACCAAAATGGAGATTTTATCTTCATAGCGCCTCATCTAAAAGGTGGTGCATACAATATGCCGCCTTCTGTCCATAAACGGTTCACACCTCTATCCACTTTCAACAAGCTTAATGTGCCTAAATTTCTTTCAAAAATATCGTGATAATTACCTACCTGTAGTATGATTTGGTATACCCAATCATTTTGTAGTCCTAACTTCTCTCCAAGTCCTCCTTGGTAGCCCAGAAGTCTTTGAATATCAGGTTGTGTTGTATCTCCCATACTGCTGACATTATGTTGATTAACCCCTAGCTCTTCTGCATTAATAAGCGCAAACAAAGTCCAACGCACAATATTCGACCAATTATCATCACCTTGCCTAATAACAGGCCCTAATGGTTCTTTTGAAATGGTTTCTGAAAGTATTGTATGATTTGATTGATCTTTTAATTGTAAGCGCTGTGCAAATAGACCTGCTCTGTCTGTAGAGTAAGCATCACAACGTCCTGTATCATAAGCAAGGACTGCTTCATCACTTTTTTCAAAGGTAATGATTTGATATTTAAGATCATGGCTTTGAAAATAATCAGCAATATTCAGCTCTGTGGTTGTTCCTGCATTGGTGCAAATAATTGCCCCATTTAAATCAGCAATAGATGAGACTTTTAAAGTTGAGTTTTTTATCTTATTTTTTACAATAAATCCTTGACCGTCGTAATATAAGACGCCCGCAAAATCGAGACCTAAAGAGCTGTCTCTCGATAAAGTCCATGTAGTATTACGAGCAAGCAGATCAATCTCGCCGGATTGGAGAGCAGTAAATCTATCCTTTGTTGATAATGGTATAAATTTAACTTTCTGTTTATCCCCCAAGGCAGCGACGGCCACAGCCCGACAAAAATCCGCATCTATACCCTGCCAATGGCCACGATCATCGATCGTTGAAAAACCAGCCAATCCTTGAGACACTCCGCACACAAGATATCCACGTGCTTTGACTGTTTGCAATGTATCTTGAAGCGGTATGACTTTCTGAGCAATGGATGTTGTCGGAATCAAATGAATCAATAATAAGAGAAAATATTTTAAATATTTACCCAGTACATAAGTAACAACTTGTCTTCCAATCCTCATTAAGCGTATCAACAAAGAAAAAGCTTTTCTTATAAAAAGTAAGTAGTTACACATATTATCCGCATCCTAAAGCCATACATAACTGTCAGCTTTCTTTACAAAAAAGAAAATAATGATATAAGCATTCACTAATATTTATATGTTTATCAACTGATTATGTTGCTAGGCACAGAAATTGCCTTGCATCGTTTAGACACAAGTGGAGTAATCAAATGAAAAATCTAATCGACTATAACCAGTATGTTCAATCTCTCGAACGCACTGCTGTGGGTGGTTTATGCTTTCATCACATTGAACAATGCATCTATATTACAGACAGCACTCGTAAGCTTCTCGGAATATGGAATTTAGACATGGGGCAACCTGAAGGATAATCTCTCCCTTAAAACACCAAACACGCTTTCCATCATAAGTGCCTTAGAGCAGTTGTGATGGAATTATCTTTTTTTACGATCTAGAACACTCTAAAAAGATTAAACAGCTTGAAAATCAATTAACGTTGCCTTGCCCCCTTCCAAAGAATTTTTGAATAATTCCCTATAAATTCTAGTTTTTATCTGCTCTCTACTGCCAACCAGAAATATCAATAGCAATTATTACTATGACGACAAAGAGCATTATTTGCCACAATACCATTATGTTTAATGACTAAATAGTGTGTTTAAAATGCTTGACTTTGAAAAAATGAATTGCCTCTATACAGCAATTGAAAATGGCAATCTGCTTGAGGTTGAGCATCTTTTAACCCTCGAGGACATCCGCGATAACATTACAGCTAAGAATAATAAAGCTTTTGATAAAGCGGCTAGCGGCGGCCACTCTGAGATAATGAAGCTCCTTCTAACATTGCCGGCAGCAGCAAGAGCCGAAAATAATAAAGCTTTATGTATGGCTTCTAAAAATGGGGATATTGAAAATATAAAATCCCTTCTAACATCTCGGGCAGTGGTAGATAGTATTCAATATGATTACAATAACCGCGCTTTACGCTTGGCTGCACAAAATGGCCATCTTGAGATAGTAAAACTCCTTCTAGAATGTCCAGAGGTGGCAAATAATATCGCAGCCTATGATAATGACACTTTACGTTGGGCTGCTGGGAATGGCCTTCTTGAAACAGTGAAGCTACTTTTAACATTTCCGGAGGTAGTAAATAACATCACTGCCAAGAATAACGAAGCTTTCCGTAAGGCTGCTGGCGGTGGCTATTTTGATGTAGCGAAGCTCCTTCTAGAATTTCCTGATGTGATAAATAATATCGCAGTTAAGAATAACCGTGCTTTTATTGAGGCTGTTGATGGTGGCTATCTTGATGTAGTGAATCTCCTTTTAGCGTTTCCTGCAGTTGTAGATAACATCACTGCCAATAATAACCAAGCACTTCGTTGGGCAGCTCATTGTGGCCATCTTGATGTCGTCAATCGTCTTTTACAGTTTAAGAAAGTCAGAGATAACATTGCTGCTGATGATAACTACGCACTTCGTTTTGCAGCTCTAAATGGTCATCTTGATGTCGTCAATCGTCTTTTAGAGTTTCCGGCAGTAAGAGATAATATTACTGCCAATGATAACGAAGCACTTCGTTTAGCCGCTGAAAATGGTCATTTTGATGTCGTGAATCGTCTGATTCAGTTTCCGGCAGTACGTGCCGCCGTATTGGCAGCAGACAATGCAGATGAAAGTCTTCTCGACTTAGCGAAAAACACAGAAAACTCAATGCGAGCATTAAACCTGCAAGAACAAGGCATAGTGAATGCATTGCAAAAGCTGTACCCAGATTTAGATTCAAAAAATATTTCAGCCATAGAAAAAGAATTGAAATCTTTAAGAAATTATCTTGAAAAGCATTGTAAAGCTAAACGACTGCATTTGATTTTTAGTAGACGTAATTTTCAGTACCAAATTGATAGTATATACCACAAAGCTTGGCGTTATTTGTTTGCACGTCCTAATTCCTGGATGTCTCCAGAAGCTAATTTTGTAGAAGTCACAGAACAAGGCAGACAATCCTCCATTGCAGAAAAAGATTGGCACTTATTAGCATTAATTTGGCGAGCATTGAATGATGAAAACATTAAGCTGAATGCCGATAATCTTGCCTTGATAGAGAATGCTCAACGAACAGAAGAAGGCATTGCTAGTTTAGAGCTGATTAGACGCAACTTAATAGAAAGCTTTATATCCACCTTGGCTTTATTGGCTAGAGCACATAATTATGACGACAACGAAAAAGATGATGGTAAGTTAGATAAACCCAGTTGCAGCATGGGTGTAACTCAGCGCTTGCTCACAGGCCTAATCGGCTTGGAGATAGCAGAAAAACCAGATACAAGACCCATCGGGGTTAATTATTTAGCAGAGCGTTTTAAGGAACAATTAATCACGCATGAAGCCAAAGGATTGTTGCCTAAGCTAAAGACTTTGAGTCATGCAGGATTAGTGCAGCTTAATGAGCTGTTAGATAAATTTATCATGGAGAATGATGGTTCGGTGCTGGATGAACTAGTATCAATATTGGCATTCGAGTCGCAAGAAGTAGATGCGTTTATTGAAGAGGCAAAGAATTATTACGGAGAACTTCGTTTCTTAGCTTTGCACAACCTATCTTACCAAGGAACAGTCTATAAAGACGCAGAAACCCTGATGCGAGGCTTGGCTGCTCATCCACACATTGCTTTTGCGAATGAAGTTTTTCAATTTGTTGAGCAGGAGCTTGCGCTAAAAGCAGCTCAACAAAACGAAGCTGATACAGATGCGGTCATGACTAAGGCTAATGTTTTGCAATTTAGCGAAACAGAATCAAGCAATGCCCCACGCCGTAATCCTGATAGCACATCTAAGAAAAGAAAAAGAGAAGAAGCCTTTGATGAGGACAGCCAAGAAGAAGAGAATCCAAAGAAGAGAAGAAGGATAGGATAATTAAGTTCTTCAGTTTAGTACTTTTCTGGAGGCATTGAAGCCTCAGTCCTCCAGATTATTACTATCAATAAAAATCAATCTATTTTCCTCATAATGATAACCTACACCCTTATCACAAGCGCGCAACTAAATCAATAGAAATTAATACTATGAAAATCACAAGCTAAATTTGCTTTGATTAATGGCAGGTTAGTTAAATAGTCTTTTAGGAGAGAAAATGAGAAATTCAACCGTAAGTATCCCAGAAAATAAAGAGTCTTTTGATAATGCGATTAAAAAAAGCACCCTTAATACAGTCCCTCCTCTTTTAGAGTTTCCTGCAATAGTAAACAACATTGCTGCTAAGGATAACAATGCATTTTTCTGGGCGACTTCAGATGCTAATCTTGCTATCGTCAATCGATTTTTAGAGTTTCCTGAAGTTGCTACTAAGGATAACTATGCATTTTATCTTGAGCCAAAAGCAGATCAAAATGAAATTACAAATACAGATGTGGCCATGCATGAGAGCCGCGTTTTGCAATTTAGCAAAGCAAAATCAAGCAATGCACCTCTGACAGAGCGTTTTGACGATATGCAGTTAGATTCTAATAAATCAGAGCCTTTGAGTACTCGTCTTCAAAAACCTTAATCTACTTCTCAGAAGGTCTGGATTTTTGAAGAAAGATACAAACATGTGCTATCGCACCTAAAAGTGTAATAGCACATACATAAAACCCTATGAGCACTTCCCGTTAAATCATGAGCCAAAGAAAACTTCAGCCGATGATTTTCCACACACAAAAGAAAACAATGCCATTTTATAATGACATAATGCAGAAAAAATTCTTGAATAACCCTCCACAACTCTCACCCCTATCTGCACTCTACTATCGAACAGCAATAGTCAATAGTAATTAATACTATGCAAATTATAAGCTAAATTTGCTCTAATTTATCAACCAGGTTAATCAAATGTTTTTGAGCGATAAAAGAATGATAATACCCGCATCAATACGCCGTCCTTTAAAATCTCCAGAACAGGTAGAGCGCATTGATGTAAAGCCACATGTGAGAGCTTATGATGGCGATCATCCTGCTATAAATCTTAATCTGATGAGGATTTATGAAATACTCAGCGCAAGCAATGCAAATCAAAATCTTTGTGTCTTAGAGCAAACTCATGAAAGCCAGACACAAGAACTGAACCCGCAAGAGCAAGAAGCCATCATGACTGAGAAGCCTATTTTGCAATTTAGCCAAACAGAACCAAGAAATGCCCCACGCCGTAATTCTGATAGAACATGCAAGAAGAAAAGAAAAAATCGAATTTAGAACATAGAGAAACCTGAAAAATAACGCTCTAAAAAGATTGAACAACTTGAGAATCAATTAAGTTTGCCCTGTCCCCTTACAAAGAATTTTTGAATAATTCTCCATAAACGCTACCTTTTATCTGCCCTCTACTGCCGACCAAAAATATCAATAGCAATTATTACTATGACGACAAAGAGCATTATTTGCCACAATAAAATCTAGCTTGATGACAAAATGGTGTTTTTTTTACAATGATTAACTTTGAAATAAATAAGCTCTATGCGGCAATTCAAAACAATGATCTTCATCAGGTTGAACATCTTTTAACAAGCAAAGATGTGCGCGATAACATTGCCGAGAAAGATAACAAAGCTTTTCGCAAGGCTATTAAGTATCTCCGTTTTGATATAGCGAAGCTCTTTTTAGAATCTCCAGAAGTGCGCCATAACATCGTTGCAAAAAATAACAACGCTTTACTTTGGGCTGCTAAAAATGGCTATCTTGAAATAGTGCAAGCTCTTTTAGAATATCCAGCTGTAGTAAATAACATCGCTGCTAATGATAATGAGGCTTTCCGTTTGGCTGCTAGCAATGACAAGATTGAGATAGTAAGGCTCCTTTTAGAATATCCTGAGGTTGCAAATAATATCACAGCCAATAATAACCAGGCTTTTCATGAAGCTATTAACTGGGGTTATCTTGATATACTTGAGCTACTTCTAAGATTTCCTGCTATAGCAAATAACATAACAGTGAATGACAATCACGCTTTTCGTGTAGCTGCTCTTAACGGTCACCTTGCTATAATTGAGCTACTTCTAAGGTTTCCAGCAGTAGTAAGTAATATCACAGCCAATAATAACCTAGCTTTTCGTTGGGCACATCTGAGTGGTCATATGAATGTGTGCCGTCGCCTTTTAGATTATCCAGCAGTACGTGCCGCCGTATTGGCCGCAGACAATGCAGATGAAAATCTCCGTACCTTAGCACAAAACAAAGAAAACTCAATGCGAGCATTAAACCTGCAAGAGCAAGGTATGGTGAATGCATTGCAAAAGCTGTACCCAGATTTAGATTCAGAAAATATTTCAGCCATAGAAAAAGAACTACAATTTTTAAAAACCCATATTGAAAGCCGTCTTGCAGCCAAAGGCTTGAGCTTAGAGAAAGGTGAAGGCGATGTGTTTGAGCGTCAACAAGCAGATACAGAGCACCAAGCTGGTCGCTATTTGTTTGCACGTCCAAATCCCTGGATGTCTCCAGAGGCTAATTTTGTAGAAGTCACAGAACAAGGCAGACAAGCCTCCATCGCAGAAAAAGATTGGCACTTATTAGCATTAATTTGGCGAGCATTGAATGATGAAAACATTAAGCTGAATGCTGATAATGTTGCCTTGATAGAGAATGCTCAACGAACAGAAGAAGGCATTGCTAGTTTAGAGCTGATTAGAAGCAACTTAATAAAAAGCTTTATATCCACCTTGGCTTTATTGGCTAGGGCACATAATTATGACGACAACGAAAATGATGATGGCAAGTTAGATAAGCCCAGTTGCAGCATGGGTGTAACACAACGCTTGCTCACAGGCTTAATCGGCTTGGAGATAGCAGAAAAACCAGATGCAAGACCCATCGGTGCAGATTATTTGGCAGCGCGCTTCAAAGAACAATTAATCACGCATGAAGCTAAAGGATTGTTGCCCAAGCTAAAGACTTTGAGTCATGCAGAATTAGTGCAGCTTAATAAGCTGTTAGATAAATTTATCATAGTGAATGATGCTTCAGCGCAAGAGGAACTCTCATCAACATTGGCATTCGAGTCGCAAGAAGTAGATGCATTTATTGAAGAGGCAAAGAATTATTACGGCGAACTTCGTTTCTTAGCTTTGCACAACCTATCTTACCAAGGAACAGTCTATAAAGACGCAGAAACCCTGATACGAGGCTTGGCTGCTCATCCACACACTGCTTTTGCGAATGAAGTTTTTCAATTTGTTGAGCAGGAGCTTGCGCTAAAAGCAGAGCAACAAAACGAAGCGAATACAGATGTGGTCATGCTTAAGACCAATGTTTTGCGGTTTAGTGAAACAGAATCTAGCAATGCTCGTAACCCTGATCTTTTGGCAGAGCGTTTTGACGATATGCGGTTAGATTCTAATGAATCAGAGTCTTCGAGTAATCGTCGTCAAAAACCTTAATCTACTCTTCAGAAGGCCTAGCCTTTTGAAGAAAGATGCAAACATGTGCTATTGCATCCAAAAGTGTAATAGCACATACATAAAACCCTATGAGCGCTTCCTGCTAAATCATGAGCTAAAGAGAACCTCAGCCGATGATTTCCCACACACAAAAGAAAACAATGCCATTTTATAATGACATAATGCAGAAAAAATTCTTGAATAACTCTCCACAAATCTCACCCCTATCTGCACTCTACTATCGAACAGCAATAGTCAATAGCAATTAATACTATGCAAATCATAAGCTAAATTTGCTCTAATTTATCAACCAGGTTAATCAAATGTTTTTGAGCGATAAAAGAATGATAATACCCGCATCAATACGCTGTCCTTTAAAATCTCCAGAGCAAGTAGAGAGCATTGATGTAAAACATCATGTGAGAGCTTATGATGGCGATCATCCTGCTATGAGTCCTAGTATGATGAGGATCTATGAAATACTCAGCGCAAACAATGCAAATCAAAATCTTTGTGTCTTAGAGCAAAATCATGAAATCCCGACACAAGAACTGAACCAGCAAGAGCAAGAAGCTATCATGACTAAGAGGCCTATTTTGCAATTTAGCCAAACAGAACCCGGCAATGCCTCACGCCGTAATTCTGATAGAACATGCAAGAAGAAAAGAAAAAATCGAATTTAGAACATAGAGCAACCTGAAAAATAACGCTCTAAATAGATTGAACAACTTAAAAAGCAATTAACTTTGCCCTGCCCCCTTCCAAAGAGTTTTTGAATAATTCTCTATAAATTCTACCTTTTATCTGCTCTCTACTGCCGACCAAAAATATCAATAGCAATTATTACTATGCAAATCACAAGCTAAATTTGCTTTAATTTAAAAAGTTAGCCAGGTAGTTTTTAAGAGGAACAAAATGATAAGAAGTTCAAGCGTAAGTAGCCTAGAAAATATAGAATTTTTTTATAATGCGATTATAGAAGGTGATCTTGATGAAGTGAATCGCCTTTTAGAGTTTCCAGCAGTCGTAGATAACATTTCTGCGAATAATAACGTAGCACTTTGTTTGGCAGTTAGAGATGGTCATCTTGATGTCGTCAATCGTCTTTTAGCGTTTCCGGCAGTCGTAGATAACATTACTGCTAATAATAACGCAGCACTTTGTTGGGCAGTTCATAATGGCCATTTTGATGTCGTCAATCGTCTGTTAGAGTTTCCAGCAGTCGTAGATAACATTACTGCTCGTGATAACTACGCACTTCGTGAGGCAGCTGAAAATGGCCATCATGCCATCATCTCTCGATTGATGGAGTTTGAGGCAGTACGTAGAGCCGTATTGGCAGCAGACAATGCAGATGAAAATCTTCGCGCCTTAGCGCAAAACGCAGAAAACTCAATGCGAGCATTAAACCTGCAAGAGCAAGGTATGGTGAATGCATTGCAAAAGCTGTACCCAGATTTAGGCTCAAAAAATATTTCAGTCATAGAAAAAGAATTAAAATCTTTAAGAAATTATCTTGAAAAGCTTTGCAAAGCTAAACGACAGCATTTGATTTTTAGTAGACGTAATTTTCAGTATCAAGTTGATGGTATATATCACCAAGCTTGGCGTTATTTGTTTGCACGCCCAAATCCCTGGATGTCTCCAGAGGCTAATTTTGTAGAGGTTACAGAACAAGGCAGACAAGCCTCCATCGCAAAAAAAGATTGGCATTTATTAGCATTGATTTGGCGAGCATTGACTGATGAGAACATTAAGCTGAATGCCGATAATCTTGCCTTAATAGAGAATGCTCAACGAACAGAAGAAGGCATTGCTAGTTTAGAACTGATTAGAAGCAACTTAATAAAAAGCTTTATATCCACCTTGGCTTTATTGGCTAGAGCACATAATTATGATGACAATCAAAAAGATGATGGCAAGTTAGATAAACCCAGTTGCAGCATGGGTGTGACTCAGCGCTTGCTCACAGGCTTAATCGGCTTGGAGATAGCAGAAAAGCCAGATACAAGACCCATCGGGGTTAATTATTTAGCCGAGCGTTTTAAGGAACAATTAATCACGCATGAAGCCAAAGGATTGTTGCCTAAGCTAAAGACTTTGAGTCATGCAGAATTAGTGCAGCTTCATGAGCTGTTAGATAAATTTATCATGGTGAACGATGCTTCAGCGCAAGAGGAACTCTCATCAACATTGGCATTCGAGTCGCAAGAAGTAGATGCTTTTATTGAAGAGGCAAAGAATTATTACGGCGAGCTTCGTTTCTTAGCCTTAGACAAGCTATCTTACCAAGGAACAGTCTATAAAGACGCAGAAACCTTGATACGAGGCTTGGCTACTCATCCACACATTGCTTTTGCGAATGAAGTTTTTCAATTTGTTGAGCAAGCGCTTGCGCTAAAAGCAGAGCAACAAAACAAAGCTGACACAGATGTGGTTATGACTAAGGCTAATGTTTTGCAATTTAGTGAAACAGAATCAAGCAATGCACGCAATCCTGATAGAACATGCAAAAAAAGAAAAAGAGAAGAAGCCTTTGATCAGGATAGGCAAGAAGAGGAAAATCCGAAGAAGAGAAGAAGGATAGGATAGTTAAGCTCTTCAGTTTAGTACTTTTCTGGAGGTCTTTGGGCCTCCAGCTGTTATCAATAAGAAAAAACATAGCGTTTTTTTCTCTTAGCTTAAAACACTAAATGGCTTAATCTTTATTGATTATATAAAAGCATATACACTCATAACCATATATCCCAACAATCTCTTTGTTTATCGTATATTTGTTACGCCCACCCTATTTTTTAATGCATAATTCCAAAAAAGAATAAAAATAAGACGAGCATAGCAAAGAAACAAATGATGGGAAAAATATGGGGTTCATAGAAGTTAATCTTGATAAAGATATTGATGCTGAAGATGAAAAGGAATTTACAAAAATAGAAGAAACGAAAGAAATAGAACAAGATACTATTTTTAGTCAAGGACACTTAAACAGCACTCCTTTCGTCTATACCACTAAGAGACATACAGAGATTGCTTCTGTTGCTTATCAACTCGTTGATAATTTCCATCATCATGTAAATGCATCTTTAAATGGTACCGCATTTAATGACGCCCAACCTTTTCGCATGTCACATCAAGGTTTAGAACACAGCTCTACAACAAATGAATTATTAACAAGTGTAGGAAAACAAGCATTCGTGCCAGCAATGATGCAACACTTCGCACCACTAATACCCGCAGTGCCATTCATCGCTGCCCCTAAAGCAGCCTTGCCATTTGCAAATGTGCCCTTGTCTCAAGAGGCATTAACCATTGATGAAGCTATTGATGAGTCTCCCTTTGAATTTGTCCTGACAAGAGCGCTGGTTGATTTGCCTGAGCGCGATACGAAGTTTTCTTTGAGTGATTTAGATCAAGGATATTACACACATACCTTTGAAAATATATTAAATGAAATAAAAATCAAAGACACAGCACAAAATATTATGGATACAAACACCACCCAATGGAACGGATTGGTTCACATTGCAAAAGAAAATAGATTTACAGACAGCGCCGTGAACACAATTATTTTAGAGCTTCACACTCAAAACTTGGTTAAAAAGCTTCAAGCACCTGATTCATCACCAGAGAAAGATGCACTTATTGATCAACTAGTAGATATTATTTTTGATGAGCAATACATTACTGCCTATGAACTCTATGAGACAATTGCAGATCTCCTTGAAGAAGATGCGTGGTTAGATATTGCAAAAGAAGCTTTTCATATTGACTATGATCTTGCTATTGAGGACGAGCAATATCTCCTTGGAGAATTCTTAAAAGTAAAATTCTCTGAAACAACGCTTCAATCAATGCTGGATGAGTTTTTAGAGGATGTAGAAAATTTTAATTTTGATCATTATATATTAGAGGCTGAAATTTTAGACCTCAATCCAAGTGAATCAGCAGATTCAGTACAACAACTTTCATTGCAAGAAAAATTAGAATATCGTGATTTCTTAGAAGAAATTATACCACGAATCAAAAGAGATCAATTATTGATTGCAAATGGCGAAACCGATGATTTACCAGAGACAGATGAATTTATCGATACTGTAGAAACAGATTCTGAAGATGAGGTTAATATTACTACATTTTCAGACATCTACAATAAAATTGCCGATATGTTTGATAGCATTTATGGCAATGGCGCATTTGAAAGCATTCCTGATAATACAAGCGATTTGCCCGCTGGAAATGATGAAATAGAGCTAACGCATACAGAATTAGAATACAAGGTTGATAACTTGTTTGCTCGCATCATGAATTTATTAGGCAATACGGATGATACAGATGTAGAAGAATTCTGTGAGATCGCACCCGAACATCAATGGGATAGTTATGATACCATCGATCTTGCACATGAACCTGTTTCTATTTCTCTAGATAATTATGAAGAAATGATGGGTCTTCCTGATCCTCGCGTTTCTTCTAGTATTGTCTACAATCCTCTTTCTGAAGATATAGATGTGCCGGAAAGTACATTTGAAGATGTTTCTTATGATGCACTCCTTGAGCGGATGAGTCGCATTGAAAAATTACACGCAGAAGCATATCCAATAAGCTTGGATGATACATTTGAAGATTCTGATTCCTTACTGCTTGATAGTAGCTCTGATACCATCTCTTTAGATCTAAACACTCTGCTTGGCAATCTATCAACAACACTAATAGAGTCAGCGCCTTTTGACATGACGGCATTCTTTTATCCAACAAATGAAAGTGCTGTAGATTTTAATGATCTGTTCCCGGCAACAATCTTATTTTAGTATGATATAGTCACAGCACATGAGTTTTCGGGTAGGCGTCAAGCCTCGAGCAACCGGAGTGTACATAAAAGTACATGAGGATTGCGAGAGGGCGAAGACAACACCCCCGAAAACTCATGTGCGAAGACTATATAGTCGCTTTTATATATAGCACAAGGATGTGACTTTTTATTCGTGTAAGATTAAAGTATTTTTCTGCCCCACCGATAAACAAATTAATGCTTATTGTTCAGATATTCATTGTTTATTTATCCAGGGTGACGGAAATGTATGATAAATGGCACAACTATTCAAAGTCAAACGCTCAAACGCATGAAGCGCCAACTTCATCATCGCCAGTAGAAGCAGAGATCGTTACGCCAGATTTTTCTCCTGGCACTGTTAGCTCAAATGATGAAGAAGAAATAACCGTCGATTTAATTGAACAATATCTAAAAGAAATTAGGCATATCCCCTTGCTCACTAAAGAAGAGGAAATACAATATGCGCGCCTTGTACAACAAGGTGATAATGCTGCTCGTAAAAAAATGATTGAATCAAATTTACGTTTAGTGGTAAAAATTGCGAGACGCTATCTCAGAAGTGATCTACATATCCTCGATCTCATTGAAGAGGGAAATCTAGGTCTCATGCATGCTGTAGAAAAATACGACCCAGAAAAAGGCTTTCGTTTCTCTACCTATGGTGCATGGTGGATTCAGCAAAATATTGAACGCGCTATCATGAACCAAGGTAGAACAGTTCGTGTCCCCGTACATGTTGTGAAAAAAATTAATTCTTGTTTTCGCATGAAAAGAGAATTGTCTAAGGCACTAGAACATGCGCCTACCTCAAAAGATTTAGCTGAAGCGCTGTCAAAATCAACCAGCGATATTGAACACATGATGGTACTAAGTGAAAAAGTGCTTTCAATTGATAGCCCCTCTTCTGATTACTTTGACAGAACGATGCTAGATACCTTGAAAGATGAAAACTCAGACGATCCTTTTGTTTCTTTCATGGAAAAGAATTTATCCAACCAGATAAATCAATGGCTTAATCACCTTTCTCCTAAACACAGAGAAATCATTGTTAAACGTTACGGACTCTGTGGTTCTGAGCCTAAAACACTTGATCAAACTGGATTTGAAGTAGGCTTAACACGCGAAAGAGTCAGACAACTTCAGACCGAAGGCTTGAAACAATTAAAGCAATTTATTGAAGCTGATGGTGAAAATAAAACATCTTTATTTATTTAAGAAAGAGAGTACGAACTAAATAATACACTCCTCCCATTAACGCTCGAATTTTTTGTGGCATCTGCGATATAATCTTCTATACATTTTTTAGTATTTGATCGCCACATGAATAATTATCTACTTTATATTACCATGGCCTGTAATTTATCAGCCCTTGTATGGCTTTTTTATAAACATGCCAAACTTGCAAAAAATCTATCCTTCTTACTTACACAACATTTTCAACAATTTCAAAATCACTTTAATCAACAACTTTCTCAAGAAGTTGACAAACTGAAGACACAGCAACATACACATACGCAACAATTATATGAAACACATTTAAAATCTCAGCATTTGCAAAATGAATCACTACAAAAACTTATGCATACGCTTCAATCACAACATGAAACAAGCATTCATAAGCTTCAAGTTGCGATTGGTGAAAACTATGCCCACCAACACAAGCAACTGCATGAGGTATTAACACATTCTACAAAACAGCTACACGAGCAATTTAATATTTTAAATCAATCGACTGAACGCCACATGATTCAAATTAATCAATCGATGGAAACACATCTTCTCAAGGGCTTTGAAAAAACCAATGAAACCTTTAGCAGCATTATCCAACGCCTTGCAATCATTGACGATGCGCAAAAGAAAATTACTGACCTATCACAAAATGTTGTCAACTTACAGGACATTTTGAAAGATAAACGTTCCCGTGGTGCCTTTGGAGAAATACAACTCAAAGCACTCATCGATAATTTATTACCCGAACAAAGTTATCAATTCCAATACACGTTATCCAATGGTGCACGCGCAGACTGCACTTTATTCTTACCCAACCCAACGGGAAATATTGTTATTGATGCTAAATTTCCTTTAGAAAATTATCAAAAAATGACTGATTTTGAGGAAAACACACAAGGAAAGATTGAACTAGCGCGCTTATTTAAACAAGACATTAAAAAGCACATCCAGGATATTAGTTCTAAATATATTATTCCCAATGAAACCGCTGAAGGCGCCATTATGTTTATCCCTGCTGAAGCAGTTTTTGCAGAAATTCATGCACACCACCCTGATTTGGTTGAACTCGCTTACCAAAAGAAAGTCTGGATGACCTCCCCCACTACGTTAATGGCCATCTTAACAACCGCACAAACTGTTTTAAAAGACGATGCAACTAAAAAGCAAATACATATTATTCAACGGCATTTAAAACTCTTGGCTCAAGATTTTGGGCGATTTGAAAAACGTATGGAAAATTTATCTAAACACTTACAGCAAGCTAATATAGATGCAGAACAAGTCAATACCTCTGCAAAGAAAATTGCTAAGCAATTTACACTTATTGAAAATGTTGAATTAGCGCATGAGCAATTATCTTGCCTTGAAGCCCAAGAAATAGAGTAACAATATTTCCGTAATGAGGAGAATACCCATGCAAAAAGGCATAGATACCCCAAATGCACTCTTAAAAAAATACCAAGAAAGGTTAAGCGCGTCACAACGTGCGCTTATTGATAATTTTATGGAAACGGTGGGATTTGAGATCACTTCTTGGCAACCTACATTTTCACAAAGCGAGATGGAGTGTGACACTATTCATAATATTGAACTTTTATTAACAAAATGGTTTTGCATTATTGAAGAAAACATTCTCGATATACTCGAGGAGATTCCCAATAGAGACACACAGGCAGGTGAACTGCATACTTGGTTTGTGGCCTTTGATAAAATAATGACCAATCATCCAACAGAGTCAGCCAAAGATAAGTGCAAATTTATGCGCCAATTGATGGCTGCTGTAGATTATAATCTCTCTTTTATAGTCGCTTGTGCCCATTCTGTTGCAAATTGCCCATTCTTCGATTTTACAGCCAATTATCCAAAACTGATTCTCGAACTCAAAAATGTGCATGAAAAAGATCCAGATAACGCTAGCTATCTTTACCCAAAAGCCATAGAGACACTCATTCGCACTTGGGCGAACTCGCACGCAACTCTATTATTGATGCGCTTTGCACCTTGTGTCACCACGCAATATGGACAATACTCTCGGCAACAACCCATTCTCCAAGTTGAGGATACCGCCCCCGGTACACTGCCTAAACTACGGCGTCACAATTCTTTTTCCTAAAGTACCCTGCTAAAGACTTGAGTCTGATCGCTTAATATTCCAAGCGATCAGCACAAAGACAATCATTATGGTTGAAAGCGCCCAAAGCTTTGGCAATTCTGTAAAGGCAAGGTAGCCCACAATGCTGTTAAATAAGAATCGGCAAATATCAAAGGGGGCTAAAAAAGTAATTTCAGCAAAGACCAATGCCTTACTCACACAATAAATAGCAAAAACAGTTAGCAATCCAGCAAGTGACAACCACCCTAAATGAGCTATGCTAATGGGTGTCCATTGTGACAGAGCAGGAATAAAGGATACGGGAATAATAAATAACAATAATGATAAAGTGAGCATGCGTGCACCACAGCCTCTTTGCGCAAGCAATCGTGTCGTGATTTTAGCAACGGCAAAACAAAAAGCAGAAATCAATACAAACAAAACCCCCAGACTATTGGCTTGATTCGCTTTTAGCACTTCTACTGTCTGCATAATAAAAAGAGTTGCGATAAAACTCACGCTGATCAAAGCAATGCGAATAATATTCAAGTTCTCTTTCAAGACCCAATTTGCAATCAACACCCCCATAATAGGGCCAACAATACTCAAAGCAACCGCATCTGATAGCGGCAAATAAAATAAAGCAAAATACCAGGTGATAACAGCAACCCCAGAAAAAACACCTCTGAGGAGGTGAATCGGTATATGTTTCAGCTGCCAAGCAGCAGCACTTTTAAAGTACCATGGCAGCAGTATTAGAAATGCAATTAAATCTTGGAAAAATACAATTTCATAAACAGGTAAAGCAGGAATATCGCTGGCAACCCCACCCGATAAATAACGCGCAACACCATCTAATCCTGCATAGCAAGCAAAAGCAGCTATTTTCCAAGCGGCTCCCATCCATGCATGATGTGATTTTGGGGTTCTAATCTGCTGAATTGCCTGCAAAAGTGCCTCTCATTTTAAAAAAGAGCATATACACGAAGCTCTTTTATTTTTGAAATGAGTATAGGGACAGTTGTCTCTATATTCAATTGTTAATTCCTAAACGCCTACATCGGTCAAAGGCAAACTAAGCTATGATCATCTAAACTTTATTAATAAGGGCTATAACTTTTAATTTATTCAGGAAACTTAATGTTTCGTTCCCTTAAAGAATCTATTATCCATTGGATCACATATGAACCACCGCCCAGTGGCTTTCCACTCTGCGATTTTGAACGCATTCGCTATGAAGTGCGCCCTTCTGATGTATTACTCATTGAAGGCAGAAGTCGGGCAAGCACGGTGATTAAGCAAATAACCCAAAGCTCTTGGTCACACTCCTGTATTTATATTGGTCGATTACACGATATTGACGATATTCAGCTGCGCCAAGAACTGGCAGAGCATTTTACAGGCTCTCCCGATGAACAATTAGTCATTGAGGGTTACCTAGGGAAAGGAACCATCGTCAATCCCCTGAAGAATTACAAACAAGATCATATACGCATTTGCAGACCCAGAGGCTTGTCTCGAAAAGACGCCCAAAAAGTTCTAGAGTACGCTATTTCGCAAATAGGGACAGAATATAATACACGACAAATTTTTGACCTCGCACGATTCTTAGTGCCGTGGAGCATTTTACCGAGCCGTTGGCGCTCTTCTTTATTCGAACATCATGTCGGAGAATCAACTAAAACTGTATGTTCAACCATGATCGCTGAAGCTTTTTCTTCTGTAGAATTTCCAATTTTGCCACTGATTAAACAGCATGAAGAAACGGGTATTGAGCTTATTCAAAGAAATCCCAAACTCTATACACCACGCGATTTTGATTATTCTCCTTTTTTTGAAATCATAAAATACCCTTTCATAGAACTCTCTGATAGTCCAAATTATCGTAATTTACCCTGGAACAGAACAGGATTAGTAAGTTCTGATGGGCAATCTGTCGAAGAAACGCCGATACAATCTAAGAAAAAAAATAAAAATAAGCAGAGTGAAAAAATCAAAAATATCACAGAGCCACTTTCTTCATCAGAATTAGAAAAAGAACCAGAAAACAAGGCAGTGCAAACAGAGAGCCTTTTCTCTGAGTCAGAATTGAATCCTGAATTGAATAATGACCAAACAGCGAAGCTACATATTGAAGACACAGTGCTGAATACGGATAACGAGCCTGCAAACCACCTTAAAGAACCACCTCATACGGAAGACACTGTAGAAAAAATAGCAATAGCAGAAGAGAAGCCATCAAAAAGCTTACTCCAGCGCATAACACCCTCCATTCCAATCAAACTCTCTAAAGGCTAAAGAGAATACAATCTGGCTAATCAAGACAAATTGGATACCAGTCTTTACTGGCATGACACAATATATGAGAAATTTGTAAATTAACCAACTATGCAGGTGATGAGCGGACTCTCCCCTGTATTTATCTAACCTCACCCGCCCTACGGGCACCCTCTCCTGTCAACAGGAGAGGGAAAGTGCCGTATATCATTATTCAACTCAAAAAAACATCCTACAATTACAAACTATGTGCTTGCTCGTCCCTCTCCTAATTTTAGGAGAGGGTGGCTGAAAGCCGGGTGAGGTTAACAAAAAATTTAAAACAGCTCATCACTAAGTGCCGTAAAGCAGATTTCAGCTCAATTTTAGGCATCAACTTGCATTTTAATACAGCGTATAAAAATTGCTTGATACCACATAGCATGGTTCCTACAATAGATTCACCCTACTTATTGTTTTAGTTAAAAATCTTGAAATTCATGACCCAGCAATTCATTTCTCTTTTGCAGTATTGTGTTGTTTTCTACATAGTCTTAACAGCACTATTTTACTTGTTGTCTGACTTTATTATTTTTCAACCGCCTCAACCACCTCGATATCATTTGAATTCCAATATTCAGTTTGTTACCTTGGCCAATGGTGGAAAAATTGCAACGACTTATTATGAAAATCCTCACTCAAAATACACCTTGCTCTATAGCCATGGTAATGCAGAAGATTTAGGCACATTACAAGCTTATCTGTATTATTACTTTCAACGTGGATATTCTATTCTTGCTTATGATTATGAAGGCTATGGCTTAAGCAGCGGAAAAGCATCAGAACAAAATGTTTATCAAAACGTCGAAGCTGTATTTAAATATATGCAAAACGACTTAGGCATTTCTGCAGATCGCATTATTGTGCATGGTTCTTCTTTAGGCTCAGGCCCAAGCGTTCACTTGGCATCAAGACATAAAGTAGCAGGTCTTATTTTAGAAGCCCCCTTCGTCTCTACCTATAGAGTAAAAACAAGATTTCCTCTCATTCCTTTTGATAAATTCGTCAATATCAAAAAAATAGCACAAGTCAAAGCCCCTCTTCTTATCATTCATGGTAAAAGAGATACTATTGTGCCCTTTTGGCATGGTCAAAAATTAATGCAAGCCGCTAATCGACCCAAAACCTTTTTCGAAGTAGAATATGCAGGCCATAACGACCTCATCCAAGTTTCGGGTGCAGCTTACTGGCAAACAATTGAAACTTTTGTAAATGGCTTAAATCATGAATGAACCAATGACTTCAGATAAATTTTCCTGTTACTGCTGTAGTGGAAAAAATTACCAAGAATGCTGTGAGCCTTATCACCTCGGTACATTGCTCCCTGACACCCCTGAACAATTAATGCGCTCACGCTATAGTGCATTTGCTATAAAAGACATGGTTTATATTGAAACGACCATGAAAGAAAAAGCACTGCATTCTGCCGATCTTGAGCAAACAGAAGAATGGCTTAAGCACATTAACTGGAAAAAGCTAAGCGTCATCAAAAGTGAATCACCCCAAGCATCCTCAGGGATTGTTCATTTTATTGCAGAATACGAAGAAAATGGGCAAGAACGACGCCTAGAAGAAATAAGTGAATTTAAGAAAATTGCAGGTAGATGGTATTACGTCCATGGACGCCAACTTAATCCACAACAAGCGCAAGCCAAAAATAAAATTGGCAGAAACGATCCCTGTCCTTGCGCAAGTGGAAAGAAATACAAGCACTGCTGTAGTTGAGGTGCCCCCTAAAAACTAAGATTTGAGTTTTTTCGCGAGTGATTATTGTTCTCAACAATAGGATCGCCACCTTCTGGTGGTGGAAAATCTATATGCAAAGCCTTAAGTCCCCATTCTTCCGAGCTAGATTGTGCTGATTTGCTAAATACTAAAGATTTATCTTTTGCTTCTGCAGGAATGCTGCTTGAAACGGGCTGTTCACTCTCAAGCTGTAGTGCTTCTAATTTCTCTACCAATGAATGAGCTTCCATGCTTGAATCTGATTTTGCTATTGGAACAGTTGAAGAAGCAACTTTTTTTTGTGCGGCTGAGTGTTTTTTTTGTGCATCAAAATCATCGGCGGCTTCAGAATCGGCTGTTGACTCCATTGATGCAGTAGTACCTTGTAGAGCATTCCACTGGAACGATATTAATGCTTGAATGCCCGCACATGCTTCTATCGCAAGCAGTAAATCCGCTTGATGCTCATTTATAAGAGATAAAAATGCATATGGCTGCCCATGAAAATAGGCATAGTTTAGTAATGTCCAACCATTAGGATGATATGCATTTCTTGCATTTACCGAAACACATGATTTGTCTAAGAATGCAAAAACGCTTTGCCAATCATCATATTCTGCCGCACGAAAGAGTGCTGCTTCAGCACATAAAACCTGATAGGTTTTTGCTTTATATCTTTCAATCAATGTTTTTGTATTGACCAAATCACTGTCCTGTTTTGCCCAGTCTAAAATGCTTCTATAACTAGAACGATAAGGCATTATATAATTCGAAGTTAGCCAACCATGCTCAATCAAATGAAGGATCAGTGGCCATTTTTTGTTCTGAATCAAATGTTCCATTGTATGTGGACTGGGATGCTGACAAGCACCAGGATAATGACGTAACCGAGCAATAATCTCTATATTACCTTGAAACAAAGCGTAATCTACAATTGAATTGGATGGTGCAGAAGGAAAGGCAGCTTCCCGTATATTTGCAAGCTCAGGATGCTGATCGAGCATCTTAAAAACATCGACCCATTTACGCTTGTGTATCAACGCAAATAATGTATCAGCCAAAGGTTTTCTAGGATCTTGAAATCTCAGCATTTTATCCCCACTTATCTATATTAGAGAGCAAGCACACTTCTCATTTTATTGGCTATAATTACATAGTTCATTCGAAGAATCTATGCATAATAAAGCTGTTAGTCTAAATAAAAAACAAAATATGGGTAAGATAATTAACTTTTTGTCAAAAAAAAGGTTGAATTTCCATGAGGCGAGAAATTCAACCTTACTGTAAAAAGCAAAATTATATGAGGCTTAATTTTGCTTAGGCATTTAAACTGGTTTCTTCATCCTATCTTAAATGCTATACCGCTATTATACTTATTAAGATTTTTATCCATATCAGAAAAAGTCTTAGTGATGAGCGCCACAAGAGATACAAAAAAGTTAATTGCATGATTATTAATAAATAATAGACAATTTAAGTCATTAGAAGCTAGATGAATGGATTAAATAAGCGGATGAATCTGTTATTCTCAGCATCTTAAGAGCATGATTTTCTGGTGCATCAGGCTACGTTGCATTGTTTAAACTTTCTTCTGCATATACACTTGAGCAATATTACAGCTTCTACTTTCTTCTGTGCTTTAATAATAACTTAACAAAAAAACGATAATAATATGAATAATAAAATTTTTATTTTTGATTTTGATTCCACTTTTATTCAAGTAGAAAGTGTCAGCATTCTAGCAGAAATCACTTTGGCAGATCATCCCAACAAAGCGAATATAATGAAAGAGATCGACGCCTTAACCGAACAAACCATGGCTGGGTTATATTCTTTTTCAGAGGCTTTGCAACAACGCTTGCATTTATTTTCATTGCATCGCACACATATTCAAAAAGCAATTGAAATCCTCAAAACTAAAATAACCCCCTCTATTCAAAAAAACATTGCTTTCTTCAAACAATACGCCAACCAAATTTATATTGTTTCTGGTGGTTTTTATGAAATTATTCTTCCCATTGTTAAGTCTTTTGGGATACAAGCAGATCATGTTTTTGCAAATCATTTTTATTATAACTATGAAGGTAAGGTTGTAGGCCTAGATACAGAAAACCCACTTGCTCAAGATCAAGGAAAAATAAAGTTACTGAAAAAATTAAATTTTGTACCTGAACACACCACGATTATTGGCGATGGCTACAATGATTATGAAGTTAAAGAGGCAGGCTTAGCGGGTACCTTCTACGCCTTTACAGAAAATATTAGCCGTGAAGCCGTTATTAAAAATGCAGATGCCATCATTCATAACTTAGATGGTTTATTTTTACTTTCCGATATCGCTTATCAACCTCAAGATAGAAACAAAAAAGTATTACTGCTTGAAAATATTCATGAAAGCGTACGCTTATTTTTCCAAAACAAAGGCTATGAAGTCATCAGTGAAAAACATGCATTACCAGAAAATGAGCTTATCAAAGCATTAAGCGATATTCATATTCTTGGCATTCGCTCTAAAACAAAAGTCACTGCCACTGTGCTTGAGCATGCCCCCCAATTAGAAGCCTTAGGTGCCTTTTGTATTGGCACCAATCAAATAGATCTCCCCAAATGCCAACAACAAGGTATTGCCGTGTTTAACGCACCTTATAGTAATACCCGCAGTGTTGTTGAACTCACCTTGGCTGAGATGATACTCCTGATGCGAAGAGGTGTTGCGTTGAATCGAAAACTGAACCAAGGTATTTGGGATAAATCTGCTGAAGGCGCTCATGAAGTACGTGGCAAAACACTCGGCATCATTGGCTACGGCAACATTGGTTCACAACTTTCTATCTTGGCAGAAGCCATTGGCATGCACGTTATTTTTTATGATATCGAAGAAAAATTACCTTTAGGCAACGCGCGCGCATTATCCAGTATGGACAAAGTTTTGTCACGCGCAGATGTTGTCTCTATGCATGTAGATGGTCGTAAGGAGAATCGGCACCTTATTGGAAAAAGAGAATTTGAAAGCATGAAACACGGTGCTATCTTTTTAAACTTGAGTCGTGATTCTGTCATCGATGAACAAGCACTCTTAGAGGCACTTCAATCAGGTCATGTGAAAGGTGCTGGCATTGATGTATTTCCCAATGAGCCACATCAATCTGGTAGCACTTTTCATTCTAAGCTTTTAGACCATGATAATGTCTTTCTTACCCCTCATATCGGTGGCAGCACGATGGAAGCACAAAAACATATTGGTGATTATGTTTCTAAGAATTTACATTCATATACCTCGCATGGTACTTCCAGCGGCAGTGTAAACTTTCCTCAAATTGATTTACCCGCTATTGAAAGCGATCATCGTATTATTCACATACATAAGAATACACCAGGCGTGTTAGCAAAGATCAATGGCTTGTTGGCAAGTTTCCAAAACAACATTGAAGGTCAGTTCTTAAAAACCAATGAAGACATTGGTTATGTAATCACTGACATTAACCACCAAGTTAAAGATGAGCTGATAGAAGAACTGAAAAAAATTCCTAATACGATTAAAGTAAGGAAATTGAGCTGAGACGCGCTTCATGCCACTTAGTGAGAGCTGTTTTAAATTTGTATTAACCTCACCCGGCTTTCAGCCACCCTCTCCTAAAATTAGGAGAGGGACGAGCAAGCACATAGTTTGTAATTGTAGGATGTTTTTTTGAATTGAATAATGATTATGGCACTTTCCCTCTCCTGTTAACAGGAGAGGGTGCCCGTAGGGCGGGTGAGGTTAGATGAATACAATTATAAAAACTACATACGCTCAACGGTTTTTAAACCTAAGAGCTGCATACCTTGTTTGAGTACACGTTCAGACAGTTCACATAGCTGTAAACGCTGATCTTGCGCTTCACTGCCAATCACACGGCAATCTCTGAAAAAAGCATTATATTTTTCAGCTAACAAATATAAATATTCACATAAACGATGTGGTAACAGATCATCGGCAATAGAATCTAAACTTTCATTAAACTGTGCCAAATGCAATGCCAATGCAATCTCACTCTCATGCTGAAGCGACACAGGAACCGTTTGCGCCACAATTCCCTTTTCTTGCAATTGTCGTTTAATTCCATGGATCCGCACATAAGCATACATTAAAAAGGCTGCTGTATTACCTTCAAATTGAAGCATTCGGTCATAACTAAATTGATAGTCGTGAATTCGATTAGAGGATAAATCAGCATATTTAATAGCATTCACACCCAAAGCATTAGCAATTTCAGTGATTTGCTCAGTATCTAATCCTCTGCCCTGCTCTTCTTCCCTTGCTTCCAAAATAGCCTGAGCTTTCTCAACAGCAGTATGAATTAAATCAATAAGACGTTCTGTATCACCCGAGCGTGTTTTAAATTTTTTACCATCTGGCCCTAAAACTAAACCAAAGGGAACATGATCAACGCGTGTTTTTTGTGGGTTTAACCAACCTGCTTTTTCAGCGGCTTTAAAGAGCATTGCAAAGTGTGTGGCCTGGCCAATATCCGTTACATAAATGAGCCAATCGCCCTTCTCTTCAAAGATGCGATGCTTAATTGCAGCCATATCAGTCGTTGCATAGTTAAAGCCACCATCTGATTTTTGTAGCATGAATGGTAAAGCTTCACCTTCTCTGTTTGTATATCCGTCCAGAAATAAGCATTTTGCACCATCAGAAATTTCCACAATGCCTTTTTGTTCTAACTCTTCAATTGTGCTTTTTAAATAGGGATTGTAAAAAGACTCACCACGTTCATTTAAATCAATATCTAAAATATCGTAAATTTCTTGATAGCTTTTACGTGAAATCTGACAAATCAAAGTCCAAATTTTTAAGGCTTCTTTCTCACCACCTTGCAAAGCAACCACTTCTAATTGAGATTGCTTTTTGAAATTTGCATCTTCATCAAATTTCGCTTTTGCAGTTTTGTAAAATTGCACTAAACGTGGTAATTCAGCAGAATCAGGATCACTGATAACAGAAGGCTCATATTGTTTAATATAGGCAATCAACATGCCAAAAGCAGTTCCCCAATCTCCCACATGATTCAATCTCAATACATCGTAACCGAGGAAACTTAAAACACGCGCAATACTTTCACCAATAATGGTAGATCTTAAATGCCCCACGTGCATTTCCTTTGCAATATTAGGAGAAGAAAAATCAATCACTACTTTTTGATGCGAAGCTGTTTTGTCAGTTGCCAGATCTGGCGTTTGTAACATTTTGTTACAGCAAGATTCAAGCATAGCAGTAGAAAAGCTAATATTCATAAAACCAGGTCCAGCTACCTCTAGGGTAGCCAGCTCATCACCTAGAATTATTTTCGCAGCATCAAGTGCTGCCTGCGCAATTTTTTGTGGCGGTAAACGCAATACTTTAGAAAGCTTCATCGCGCTATTACATTGATAATGTCCAAAACTACTTTGCGTGCTTTGCGTAATTTCTGCTTCAAAGTTTTCTGTTGCTAACTGTGGAAAAGCATCGAGAAAGGCTTTTGTAAACTGTGCTTTTAAATATCGTTTTAAATTCATTATTATCTCTTTGGAAAAGGAAAATCAAAATAAGTATCAGGAAAAGGTTCATCTATTAAGCTAAAGTGCCACCATTCTTGCTCAATTCCTACGAATCCACATTCACGCATGAGCCGCTGAAGTAATTGTCGATTTTGATAAGCTTGAGTACTCACCTGTGTATTAGCAGGATGAGATAAGACATCCATAAAATCAAAGCAAGTACCCATATCAACGGCTTTGATTTGAGAACCAGACACATCCACAATATTGCAATCAACCGTACTACCCCTGCTATGGCTAGAACGTCGCACAATATAGCCTAACTTAAAAAAATCAGCTTTATCTATATTCGGGTAATAATCTGATTTATTCTTATCACAGCTTGAATGCGCCCATTGCCAAAAATCTTCACTTGCACGTTGAGGGCGATAACTATCAAGAATCAATACTCTAGGTTCACGGATATTAAATGCTTTTTTTACATCTGCATCTTGAATATATTCATGTAATTTTAATAATCCCTGTAAAGCAGGTAAAGTAAGGCAAGCTTGAATATCAGGTGTATATCCTGCCAAGGGGCGCCCCATTAGATTATCATCCGAGGTGTATTTAAGATCGATAATAAAAGGCGTCTCGTCTCCGAGTGTCACAAAGGAATCCGGCATGCTGCAAGATAATTCCGCCAATTTTAAAGATTTGCTTTCATTCAATTTGATATTCAACCAACTTATTTGTGCCGTTTATCTCATTTTAAACTATTTTTATCTTTAAACCCACGCCTATGCGTTTTCAAAAGCCGAATGAAGCGTTAACATAGTCATTCAGAAAATTTTGGAGTCGTTATGTCACGTAAAAAGCGCGCAGAAACAGAACAAATTCTAAAGGCATTGCCAATAGCAAATACTTATCAGGTTTACTATTCCGCTGAAGCAGAATCAAATTTCAATGCGCTGTCGCAAACTTTAGCGAAGCTAAAGGGCTTTTTACAATTCCTAACTAAATTAGACTGGGCACAGTTTTTACATTTTATGAACCATGCCTGCGTGAAACCAGCCAGAGATGTGAGCCTCAAAAACAAAATGGCTATGCCTGAACCCAGCAGCAAACACGAGACTTACAGTGATGTGGTTATTAAAGGCAACGGAGAAACCCAAACACAAAGCGTACAGCCTGGCAAAAGAAAAGGTTTACGTCGTAGATTCGCGGCTTCTAAGTAAGATATAAAGCCCTGTGGGACGACCCTGAGTGTTCCCCACAAATAAATGCTCGTCATTGCGAGTGGAAGCCGTCTATCATTGATTGAAAAAGCACAAAAACATCACGGCTAAAGCGAAGCAATCTATCATGAAATTTTTAAGAAGAGCGCAGTAAGAAAGATTTCAAGATAGATTGCCACGCAAAAGACGTGACAGTTTATCTCTTATTTCACCTTTTTCCTGCGTCTTTTGCTCGCAACGACAAGTTCTTAATTCCTGGGGATCACTCAGGGTCGGCACGAAAATCCTACAATATACTATCAGTAGTCATCATCCTCACCACTTGTATCTATTGTTATAATTCGCCATCCTTGATCTAGTAGCGAATGCTTCTCGTAAATAAATCGAAGTTCAATGGGAATGCGCTGCTTTTTGCCATCTTTCTCAATGTTCACAAAACCTTTGATGTAACCTTTTTTCGCTTCATGACTCAATTCATTTGCACCGGCTTGCCAGTTACGAGCCGTACTCAGACCTGAGCGTTCCAGCTCACTCTGAAATTGCTCTACTGTTGCAGTCTTTTTAAATTCTGTCGCCATCATAAAATAAGCCGTTTCGTAGCTTTTATTTTCTATCGAATGAAAAAAGCCTTTTGCCGCCATTGGTAAAACAGGCATTTGAGAAGAAATAAGGGCTATACCCGCCCCTAATATTGCAAATGCCACCAAAACATAAAGTAGTTTTTTGAAGAATCTAGGCACACAACCTCGTCTTATATACAATCAACCATGTAATAATATTTAAATTATACCGCAAATTTAAGATAAGTGACCTGATGATAGATATAGACCCCAACATAGCAGGACAACTACCTAAAAACAGAATGCAACGTATTCTAAAATTGCTTTGGCAAAAATTCAAACATCAGTCTATCTTCACAAAATGGATCACTTTGTTGCTGATATTATTTACAGTGCTTGTCATTGTTGTATTTTTCTCAACCTTTATTATTTGGAAAATATTTTATTTCTTATTTGCACGCATATTTTTAAATAGCTTAGAATGGTATCTCATGCGTGATCCCCACGAATAAAGATTCGTCATTGCGAGCTGAGCGATCGCCACAAAATTTTTATTCTGAGAAAATCAGATAATATGTCATGCCAGCGAAGGCTCATAGGCGTCAACTTAAATTTCGTAAGTACAGCCATAGCTATTGTTTAGCATGATTCTATCATGTATTTATCTAACCTCACCCGCCCTACGGGCACCCTCTCCTGTCAACAGGAGAGGGAAAGTGCCATATCTCATTATTCAATTCAAAAAAATCTGTTCTACAATTATAAACTATGTGCTTGCTCGTCCCTCTCCTAATTTTAGGAGAGGGTGGCTGAAAGCCGGGTGAGGTTAACACAAATTTAAAACAGCTCTCACTAAGTGCATGAAGCGCGTCTCAGCTTAATTTTAGGTCTCAATTATCTTTAAGTTGACGCATATGAGCGAAAGCTATACGCTCAATACGCCAAAACGCTGTCTTACTTGTTCCGCTTCTGCAGAAACACGTTGCTGTTTTGCAAGCTGTGTTTGCGCTTCAAGCTTCAAAGCTTGTAAGTCACCCCATGTTTGAACCAAAGGTTCTATCATTGATTTAGGAAATAAATTGTAACGGGCAGGCGTGCTATTGCAAGTTCTAAAATGCTTCAATTTCTGTCCCAAACGCCGTTGTACAGCAATATCTAAATTAGCGCTCTGTGCTGGATTGTGCACCTCACCATTAAGAAGCTGATCAACCTCATTAATAATGCCCTCTGCATCAGCCACTCTGTCATCTGCTTGCAATCTTCTTTTACGATAATATTGCAAGGCTGGCATAAAGCGACCACTTAAAAACTCACGAAGCGCATGTCCCAGTTCAGAATCTCGATCGGTGCCATCATGTTTATAATCATTTTTTCTAGCCACCATATCTTGAATTGCCCCTAAGGTTGCCTCTCTCGCCTGATTTCGCTCATCTGAAACTAAGCCTCTTTGAAAATTAGCAAAACAATTTAAAGGCAGAATGTGGCTTGTCACTGCATGAATTCCACCGCGCCCACAATTAGGTTGAGGATCTTCGCCAGCGTTCACGCCTAATAATACATTGAGCTTATCTATTTCACTTGCGGTAAAAACGTATTCTGTATTGGTATTGCCCCCTATTTGGTAAGCTATGGTTCGATACACTTGTTTTGCAGCTGTGCCCGCAGTAGCCCCTCCCAACCACAATCCCAAGGCTCCCGTACAAATATCAATGACCACAGCACCTGCACCATCCGACAATCCATTAAAACCATTAATAATGGTTTCAGGAATAATGCCGTCGACAATGGCACTTCCCCAATCATAAAAAGCAGGCACTTCAATAAACAAGACACAACCACCCGCCATACCTCCTACCAAAACAACAAACATGCCTAAGTTTCTTAGCCTCTTATTGCCTTGGAAAAATCCAATAACCGCATTAAATGCTTCTTTAATTGGATTTAGTTTTAAACTAGACCACAAATAACTCAAACCTTTTGCAACACTTTCTTTCATTTTTACCTCTTATTTAATAGATTGCAGCAAAACCTCATATTGATTGCTTATAAAACTTTCAGGCTCATATTTTAATTTTACTTTTTTCAGTGTTTTGATTTCAGGATAAGCAGCCATCAATTTTTCTGGCTCAGCGAGTAAATTTTGTAAATGAATGCCACCTTTTTCTTGTAAGACAAAGTCATTTATCTCAAGCATCATTTTTTGATATAACGCTAAATCATCTTTATTGTCCTTTAACTTCATGAATAGCGTAACGCCTAAACCAGGATTTTTAGCAAATGTAACAAGTGATATATCATCTTTTTGCACATAGGATGCGAGGCTATGAATAATCTGAATAGAAGGATAGTCTTTTGTTATTGCTTGTAATTTCTCAAAGAACACATTTCTCAAAGCAATTGGTATGACAAAATGCGATCTCCGTATTTCTATCCCACTGTTTATTGTTGCCATCGGGTATCTATTTAACAAAGCGACTTCATTGAAAGAGACTGGATTTGGCTCAAAGATACTTGAAATGTCATGTAAACTAGCATTTAATCCATCGGTAAATGTATTTTGATAGCGTCTTGAAGATTCAAACACATATCTGGCAATTGGATTAATTTTTATGATTTGAAATTGTACGGCGCGTGGCTCAAATATACCGTATGATATTTTTTGCATTTGCTCAAACTGTATTGAAGTATTTTCATCCCCTCTATACCAAAATACCGCTGGCGGATTATGCTCTTCATAAGATGCTTGAGCAAATAAATAGAGATTATCAACTGTTGCAAAGCTAACCTTTAAAATAACACCAATTGTGCCCATGCCACCCAGTAAACTTTCAAATAAATCTTTATTTTCTTCTCTACTACAATGAATAATTGCACCATTTGAGAGCAGAACATCCATCCCCCTTACATGCGTGGATAAAAGTGTTCTATCAAAGCCAATGCCATTTAAATTTTCAATGACGCCTTGGTATACTGTCATCCCACTATCATAAGGATACATCCCAAGCGCACGACCAAATTGTGTCAAATAGTCTTGAATTTGCGCAAATGTCGCGCCACTTTCCGCATGAATTATGTTTGTATCTGCCTCATAATGCATATGTTGAAAGCGAGACAAGCTTAAATTAATTGCATGAGTGTCTAGTGGCTGTGCCGCATTAGCAAGAATGTTAATTTTATTGTTAATCTTACGCGCATCGGCAAGTGCGTCTTTAAAATCGTGCGTGGCAGAAGGGTATTGCACTCGCACAGTATTTTGTTGATTTTCCTCTGATTTATTGGTTATAACCCCCATTACACCTAAAGACAAGAATGATTTTATCATTTCATCTGTATTCACATCCCAAACAATCACTGGAAATTTTTTCTCAAGAAAAACGTCTAGCAACGCTCTTTCGACTGTATAGTGCGCCCCCAAGATATCTGGTTGTATCAAGCGTATCATTTGTGTTTGTAGCCATGGCCATTGATACAGCCATGGAATATGCGTAAAACTGTAAGCAAGTCCTAAATATTTTTTATGGCTTGAGTCAATAAAATTGTACTGTATAACAATTTTAGGATTTTGCTCTCTTAATGCATATAGGAAAAATGGATTGGTGGATTCAACAACCACATAATCAAAAGCTTGATGTTTTTGGATAATACTTGCCAATCCTCGCGCAGAGTCACCAGCAGCATACTCATCATTTACAACATCAATAAAGATTTTTTTACGGCCATTGATACGCGCAAGTGTCTCATCCAAACTTGCTAATTTATAAGGGATTGCTCTTTGTGGTTCTTGATAGTAAACACAACTTAAATCTTTTGTATATTTGCTTGCAATAGTGCCTTGAGCATCTGTGTAATTATCTAATCGACTTGGTTTATATAAAAAGTATTGAGCATCTTTTGTCGCTTGAACGCTAACTTTAAAGGCATCAACATCACTTGCGATAAGATCTTCGATATACTCAAGCGTATTGTAAGGATGTTGGCTATTTTGGAATGTAGAAACGACTATCTTAGGAAATGCTTGTAATTGCGCTTTGTATTGGATAGCTACAGGATGGTAGCTAGGTTTAAAAAAAGAATAAAAAAGACCGAAAAGAATCAGAACAAAAGTACTTCGTACTAATATCTTTTTAAAGCAACCCTCTTTTGCGTGTACTGACATCTAGCTGTTCCTTGGCTTAGCATGTACATCGATGTTCTATTGTAACGATTCACTCCATATCATGGAACGTCTCTTTGGGTGTTCTTTAGAATCTAAGGGGAGCTATAGACAAATATCAAATCAGGGTAAGTAAGATAACAAAAAATACTGATATAAACTCAGCACTTGGAAACAGAAAGAATCCAAGTGCCTTGCTTATTAAATGTCAGGAAAAAGAAAACTAAAGATTTAGTTCGCTATCGCCTTTTTCATTCTTTTTTAGCTCTTCAAGCTTTTGATCAATTTCTTCTTTCATGGGTGCAGCTTCAGTTGCAGCTTTCTCTTTTGCACTTTCTAAAGATTCACCAATGTCTTTTGCTGTCTCTTCCGCACCTTTTTTAATGGTGTCTACGGTATCAGCAACGCCATCTGACATCTCTTGAACAGTATTTTTCATTGAATCTATCATTTCTTGAGATTTTGTAGCATCTTCAGTTTGTGACTGAGGTGCAGCACTGCTATCTTCTGCTGGCTTAGCTTCTTCTGCAGGGGGAACAGTTTGTTCAGCAGCTGGCTGCTCTGTAGGTTGAAGCGCTGGTACGGTGGTTGCATTGCTATCTGTGCCGTATTCCATGCCAGGTGATTGTTCATCACCAACAATTTCTTCAGTTTTATTACAAGCTGTCACAATCAATGATGATAGCAACGCTGCGCATAATAACGATTTTTTCATGCTGCATCCTATAAAGATAAATAAAAAAACTAAGCCTCTGTAGGTCAGAAGCTATGCTCTCATTGTTTAGTAGAAGGTAACAACCACCGATGAGGCTCAGAAGGTAGTTGTTACATAGAAATATAGCAACTAAATCTTAGTTTGTATCAACCGTTGTCTCTTCAGTTGTTGTTGTAGACTCAGTCGTTGTCGTAGATTCGGGTGTTTTTACTGTTTTGGTTTCAGTTTGAGTTGTAGCGGAGCTGTCTTTTTTGTCAGCACTGCTATCGGCTTGTTGATTACAAGCAACAACAAAGACCATTGATGATAAAGCAACTGCAGCTAATATTGATTTCATTGGGCGATCTCCCTTCAGCATTGTTAATATGGGTTTACAATGCCTATACTTTACCTGACATAATTTAACTTTAAAATAGCATGAACAACTTTAATACAATTATTATTGCAGATGGCGAGATCCCTTCCCCTACCTATTGGGGTTCCTATTCGTACAAACAACTTATTTGCACAGATGGCGCTGCTGTTGTGCTAAAAAACTTTGAAATAAATCCAACGATTATCCTCGGCGACTTAGATACATTACTCTCTCATTTTAAAACGGAAGCACAGATCCAAGCAGAATTTCCCCGAGCAAAACTTATTAGAAAGCAAGATCAAGACACAACCGACTTCGAAAAAAGTTTATTATTTGCTCAAAACAAAAATGACTACCCCATTTTATTTTTAGGTATTTTTGGCAAAGCCATCGATCATAGTCTGCACAACTTATGTTTGTTTTCTCAATTTTCATCTGAAGCAATAAATAGGACAGCCATAACAAATGGGACAGCCAAAATTGAAGCGGCTCCTCCCCCCATGGTTTGGCTCAATGAATTTAAGGGAACAACTCAATGGGGCTTTATGCTTCCCCCTAATTGCTGTATACACACGGAAATAGACCAAACCATATCCTTCTTCCCAATGCCTGAAGCAGAATTAAGCAGCACAGGCTTGTATTGGGAGTTATCAAACACAAAACTTTCGCAGCAAAATAAGCACTCTGTACGAAACAAAGCCTCTAAAAACCGTCTATATCTACATACAAAGGGCCTTTGTTTTGTTATCTTGACCCAGAAGCGCTGCCCTATCGTGGAATTACAGCTAAACAACACTAACTAAATGATATTGTTTAGAAAATTCTCTAAAAGAAAAGACAAACGTAGCTTGGTTATCGATGAAGTGCACATGCCCAAGTGGTATTTTGACTATATATATGTTAGATTATTTAAAGTTTGCAAATTAACTATGAATGCATATGGAGGCTGTATATGCCAGACACAATCCAAAATTACGTCGATAAAAGCTGGAACGAATTCTCTAAAACTTATGATTTTGAAAAAAAATTTGGTATAGAAGCATTACGCCATAAACTTAGCCAAGAAAATAGAAGTCGTGGCTTACAAGGCGTAACTCGTGATGAAGTACTTAACTTAATTGGCTCGCACAACAATGAGCTTAATAATGATTTGTCTAGTCGCTTAGAACTTGCTTACCATGCACGACAAGCCAACATGACGCCACGTGCAAAACAACGACCTGAACAAGTAAATGAAAACATTGTGGATAGAGACTTAAGCGGTCCATCCCAAAAGAAATTACCACCTTGGCCAGGTGCAGATAAAATTGATTTCGCATCTAATCCAGCGATTCGCCAAGCCGTTGATAATTTTGCGAATGTCATTAATCATTCTAATGATAGACAAGAAGTTACCGCTGCTTACGATCAACTAAAAGCTGAATTAAAGAATCAGTTAAAAGCTGAATACAAGAATCGTTTAACAGCTAAATTAACACCAACCGCGCCAGCTCCCAAAAAAGAGCTTCGTTAAATAAGAACCTATGTCACTCAGTCAGGAAATTTTACAAGGAACGTATCAAGGCGTGGCAGCACGCCTTGAACAAGGTGACTCCCCCAACATTATTGATGAATATGGTTATACCCCATTGGTACATGCCATTATTACCAATAAAATTGATATCGCTTCACTTCTTTTAAAACACCATGCTCGTGTAGACATACTCGATACCTCTGGGCTTACTGCACTGCACTGGGCTGTTGATATGGGCTACTATGATATCTCAAAGCTATTGCTCGATTACCATGCCAATCCCAATGCCTATAGCAGTCAAGGACAACCCATTCTTTTTTATCCTTTGCTACGCAAAGACAAAAAACTCATAAAACTTTTATTGGAAAAAGGAGCCGATTTACATTTTGCCAAAGATTATATTATGGCGAAATTAGTTGGTCATCGCTTTGAATTACAAGGTGCTTGCGATATCGTGAGTGCAGAAGGACTCTTTTTAGAAGTTGATATGGAAGGCTTTTATTTAGAATTTACTTTAGATTTAATCGGCGACTCACTCAATCATTTCATACACAGTTACGTTGCAAAAAGAATGGATCTACATGAAAAAGAATTGGCGCAGATTATAGATGCCTTTAAACATGCAACCAAATTAAGAGAATTTAAACATATTTCCAAGAGTGTCGAAGAGAATAAAGACACCATCTATAAGCTGACTGAGGCAGATTTACTCTTATTGCCCGTATCCTTTGTTGGCCATGCAATTACCTTCATCAAGCATGGGAATCTATTTGCGAAGTGTGATCGGGGTGTACATAAAATGACCGATCCTATTGTCATTAATACCGTACATAATCAAAAACCTTTGACACACCATTTTTACACACACTTATTGTATAAGCGTCATACACGCAAATATATTCAGAAAGATCTTTATCAAATTTTAAATTTAGAACCTTATGTAAAGCTGCCCATCCAGCATCAAATTACTGGAAATTGTTCTTGGGCAAATGTAGAAGCATCGGTTCCAACCATGCTGTATATGTTATTGCATGACAAACTAAATAATAAAACAGCCGCAGATCAACTCGTTGTTGAAGTTATGCGCTTTTACTTTGCATGGTTAGATTGGGACAAAGATCGCGCCATTGAAGATATGCTTACTGATTTTGAAGATTTATCTGTCAATAGACAAAAAGCAAGAGCCGCGCTACTCGGAGAAGTTTTGTTCCAATCCTGTAATCCTGAAAAGAAAAACGATCTCAACAGAGCAAAAAAAATCTTGGCACTGTTAGTACGCAAAGAATATCATTTCATTATTAGAAGCTATTTGAATGTATTTGGTGGAACAACAGGACGCTCAGCCACAGGCAGCAATCTTAGATTGCTGTTAAAAAATTGTGGTTACCAAGCCGCAGATTTTAGTTCTTAAATGCTTGATATTTACCCTATCCTTATACTATTATCTGCCGTTTTTGTCTTTCTATCGCCCATCATGCTTAAAAGAATACGTGCAAAGTTAAAATACATTCGCCTCAATCGAATCAATAAACAAATTTCACAGCTCTATAAAGATGTAAATCCTTATCAAAGCTCTATTCAAGCAAGAAAAAATCTAGGGATGGAAGATAAAAACTTTGTCTATGGTGAAGTCAACATTATCACTTTTCTTGAAATTCTGAATGATTTATCCCCTGCGCCTGATACTGTTTTTTATGATCTTGGCTCAGGCTGTGGCAAACAAGTCATTGCCGCAAGTCTCGCCTTTCCATTCAAAAAAGTAGTGGGTGTAGAGCTTTTATCTGAATTACATGAAATAAGCCTAAAAAAATTATCGCAATTAAATCTAAATGAGCAGAAAATCTCTTTTATAAAACAAAATTATTTCGAAACAGATATTTCTGATGCAGACATTATTCTCATCAATGCCACTTGCATTGATGAGAATAATTGGCAAAAACTCACAGAAAAGCTTGTTGAAGCAAAAGCAAAGTGCAAATTATGTGTCATCACAAAACGCATCAAACATGAAGCCTTTAAATTGCTTTCACAAAACATGGAGTTAATGAGCTGGGGCTACGCAACAGTTCGGCTATATGAAAGACGCTAAAAGACTTATAAGCAGGGGATCTAAGTGGAAAAACTAAATCTTATTGAAAAAATATTAGTATGGGCGCTGCCTGTTATTTTTGCGATTACCATACATGAAGCCGCACATGGCTTTGTGGCCAATAAATTAGGGGATGACACAGCCAAAAGGCTAGGACGTATTACCGCAAATCCACTTAAGCACATTGAGCTTGTGGGAACCATCATCGTCCCACTTATCTTATTAGCAACCACTAATTTCATTTTTGGCTGGGCAAAGCCTGTCCCTGTTGATATGCGAAAACTCCGAAAGCCCAAAAAACATATGGCAATTGTTGCCATTGCAGGACCACTTTCTAATGGCCTTATGGCTGTTTTTTGGATTCTATTCTTAAAATTAAGTTTATGGTTTGTGCAAAATGATTACGCTATTGGCATGCTACTGGCCTATATGGGGCAAGCGGGTATTGTTGTAAATCTCATTTTAATGATTTTAAATTTATTCCCTATTCCACCATTAGATGGTAGTAAAGTGCTGTCTGCCTTTTTACCAGACAAACTAGATAAATATTATAGCCAAGCTTCTTTGTTGGGTTTGATGATTGTGATAGCACTTGCTGCCACAGGCGTGCTGGGAGAAATCATGTTCCCTATTTTTGATTGGATGCGGTATTACTTATTTTTAATTTTTGGATTGGCATAAAACAGAGTACTCAATCCTTATAGAAAAGTAATCTGACTAATTATTTTTATGCTTAATGCGTGCAGTTACAATTATAGTAGCAATATGAACAAACAACTTATTTAACCAACTTTTTTTTGGGGCTGATTTTAATCCCTCTGACTTTAATCTCTCATAGCATTCTCAAGCTCTAATCGGTATTATCACGCGCTTAAGCTGAAATGGATGTCGACTCAATTCTTTTATATGTTAGAATCCTACTTAAATTTTATATATGGCTGGTGATATGAATAAGCAATACTTACCAAATGACTACTCATTTAAGCTATCTGATTGTCTTCTTGGTGTTCAAACCCTCTTTATTGCACTTGGCGCCCTTGTACTGATGCCACTTCTAACAGGTCTCAACCCCAGCGTTGCTCTTTTTACTGCTGGTGTTGGAACACTCATTTTTCAATATTTAACCAAAGGTCAAATTCCCGCTTTTCTAGGCTCCTCTTTTGCGTTCCTACCAGCAACGATTTATGGCATGGAACATTGGGGCTTATCTGGCACATTGTTTGGTCTGGCCTCTGCGGGTTTAATGTACTATTTATTTAGCGTTTTAATTTACTGGCGCGGTCAGGGGCTCATTGACCGAGTTTTTCCGTCTATCGTGACCGGCCCCATTATTATGAGTATCGGATTGGTACTCGCTCCCGTGGCCATTAATATGGCAATGGGCTATACCGGCAACGGTGAAGTAGAGCTCTTCGCTGAAAACCAAGCCATTGTTGTTGCACTCATTGCGTTAGCCGCGACTGTTGTCACGCGACTATTTGCCAAAGGTAAATTACAGCTCGTACCGATATTAGTAGGTGTACTTGTTGGTTTTATTGCAAGCACATACTACGGCATGGTGGACTTAAGCAAAGTATATGCTGCACCTTGGTTTGAAATACCACAGTTTAGTTTTCCAACTTTTAATATTGAAGCCGTACTAATTATGGCACCTATTGCTGCTGTTTCAGCTATTGAACACATTGGTGATGTAATAGCGATTGGGGGTGTAACCAACCGAAATTATGTACGTCATCCTGGCTTACACCGCAGCTTGCTGGGCGATGGTGTTGCCACCATGTTTGCAGGCTGTGTTGGTGGACCACCTAACATTACTTATGCAGAAGTAACCGCTGGCGTTGCACTTACAAAAACATTCAATCCCGGAATTATGACTTGGTCTAGTATTGCCGCTATTTTCCTTGCATTTGTAGGTAAGGTAACTGTTCTCTTTCAAGCAATTCCAACCCCTGTCATGGGCGGTATTCTAATTTTATTATTTGGTGCTATTATCGTCACAGGTTTACATATTTTGGTTCATTCTCAAGTAGACTTGATGAAACCACGTAACATGACTATCGTTGGTATTATTCTCGTCATTCCTGTCGGTGGCTTAAGTCTGGGCTTGGGTAGCTTTGCAATCGAAGGTATTGGCTTAGGCGGTATCACTGGCGTACTCTTACATTTATTGATCCCCGTAGAGAAAGATCAACAAGCGGTTCATTCAAACTAACGGCACAAAATAAGGGAGCTTAGATTTTCCATGGAATGGCTAACTTGGATTAATGATCCGCATGCATGGGTTGCATTAGCAACCCTTACTGCACTTGAAATTGTGTTGGGTATTGATAACATCATCTTCCTAACGATTTTAGTCGGTAGACTCCCCCCTGCGCAACGCCAATCGGCGCGCTTAATTGGCTTAGGCCTAGCCATGGGCACGCGCATATTACTTTTGTTCAGTATTGCTTGGGTAATGACGCTCACCAACCCACTTTTCTCTATTCTTGAAATGTCTTTTTCAGGCAGAGATCTGATCCTCATTATCGGTGGTTTATTCTTGATGGCTAAAAGTACGCATGAGATCCACAACAGCCTCGAAAGTGACGGTGAAGCTCATGATGAAACAAATACCACCACTCGAAAGGTAAGTTATTTAAGCATTTTAATTCAAATTGCCTTGCTTGATGTGGTTTTTTCTTTGGACTCTGTTATCACCGCTGTGGGCTTAGCAGAGCATGTAGAAATTATGGTTATTGCGATTGTAACTTCAGTCCTTGTTATGATGTTTTCAGCAAAGAGCATTGGTGAATTTGTAGATGAACATCCTACTTTAAAAATGCTTGCTCTCAGTTTCCTTATTCTGGTGGGTGTAGCACTCTTAGGAGAAGGTTTTGAATTGCATATACCCAAAGGTTACATTTACTTTGCAATGGCTTTTTCTGTTATGGTCGAGATGCTAAACATTAAGATGTCTAAAAAAAGAAAGCTTCTTAAGCTAAATAAAAATCTACCTTAAAGTACCGTGTCTCTTTATTTTATGCGAGCCAAGCCTCTGTTGGCTCGCATAAAAAACACTTTGTCAACCAACTTATACATTATATCCTATCGATACTACCGTCTATCTTCTAATAGCTACAGATATTTGTATCAATACTTAAAACCTGTTAATTTTTCATCACTTTCATAAAACAAAACCTTTAAGGGGATTTTCATGGCAACTGCAGGTCCAACAACAGAAGATCAAGCAAAGACAACTCCAGTCGTTGCAGAGAATGACAAGAAAAAGAATCGTGGCACAGTAGGCCTCGCATTTGGCGTAGCAACTGCTGCTATTGTATTTGGTCTAACGCTTGCCTCAGGTGGCGCAGCACTGAGTGCAGCTTTTTTAATTAAATCACTTTTCGTTAGTTCTTTTGTCGGACTATTATTTGGCGCAATGGCAGAAAGTATTGCAAATGGTGAATTAAAATCTAGCCACAGAGTCATGCATGTAAGAAAACATCATATTGGTATTCCTGTACCTCCTCCTACAAAAACACGCACAACCGTGTATCGTACAGGTCCAACGCCAATTATTCATCACGCCAAACCAACCGCGACAGTAACAAAAACAACCGTATTAAATACTGGACCTGCAAAGACTTACACACCAGGCCATCGTAGCCACACAACAACAATGCGTACTACAGCTACACAACCAACAACAATGCCTTCAAGTAAGCCTCATGCAGCACACAGACCAGCAATGCGCAAAAGCAATCACGGCTAATTAAACACTGCATGCAATAAAAAAGCCTCTATCAAAGAGGCTTTTTTTATGGGAATTATTTTGCAAGTAAATAGATAACAGCAACAATCCCTACGACAACAAGGCTTAACCTAAATAAAGGGCCAATCATAGCAGGCAAAGCATTACCTTGTAACATTAGCATCTTACGTTTTACATAGGGATCACTTTTATTAATGGTATATGCTTTTTTATAATAATCTAATGCATTATCACTTTCTTTTCTTTTTTCATAGATAAGTGCACAGTTCACAAAACCAGCACCACTATTATGAAAAGCCTGCGTTGATTTCTTAAATAATTCTAAGGCTTTGTCATCATCACCCAAATGTAAATACAACAATCCTAATAAATTATAAACATCAAAGCCCATCGCTAAATTATAAATATTTTTCTCAATTTTTTTCAGATCGAGATCAATATTAATTCGTTCATACAGTGTCATCGCTTTTATGATCTCACAAAGCCTATCATGAATAATCGCATAAGCATCAGGATCCCAACGACTCATTCTTAGGAAAGTAATAATTGCTTTTGCAGAATAGCGATAAGCATTTTGCACAGATTGATCAAAAAACGATACATACTCATGAGGTCCTAAGCTCTCCATATGCTCGACAAAAGCAAGCTTAACATTAGGTAGCTCATCAAATTGGCTATTCAGACTATACATGCATACTTGGAAATCATTGTTATTTTCAGAAAGAAGCGCATCTCCGCCTAAGCGTTTCACATATTCGCCCATCAAATGAAAATTAAACAACAAGGTATAACAACCTTCATAAGTCATACGATATTTTTCATCCAAAGCAGCAAAGACCTCAAGCTTAGAGGCACCTTTATCTCCCATTAAAAATGCAACATTATGATTCGTTAACGTATTAATATTATTAAAAAAATTAATTGCAGCAATGGGGATCGGCATCAATGCTGTTTTGTCTCTCAATACCGTTTTATATTCATTGAGAATATCTCTTAAATGTTTGTCTTCAAAATATTCATCTAAATTAATGGCTTCAAACGAATAGTCAAATCGCAACTCATTTAAATATTTTACTTCTTTTGTATCAAAATTTTTAAATCGGCTTTTGAGCCCTAAATTTAAAGACACGTATTGATTGTCTTTAAAATTAAGAAAATCATGACGAATACAATCAAATATATAATTCGACACCACAATCAGTGGCTCTTTTATGTCTTGAGAATAGCTTTTTTGAGCATTCTTTAAAAATATGTCAGTATCTGTTTCAACATCAAAAATTGCAAAATCAAGCACACCCTTTTGCACATACTCAGCCAATGAACTGTTGTTTCGACAAAACTCAACATTTTTTTCCGACAAGTCTGACATAATATAGCAAAAGGAAACGTCTATATTCTGTCGTTCAATAAATTCCATGAGTGATTTTAAAAAGTAAAACCCAAATTTTCCTATACCACAACCTAACTCTAAAATATGAAAACAAGTATTTTTAGGGTATTTTTTCGACCAATCAATCAGTAATTGTCCAACCAGATAGGCGTAATGATGACCAATAAATGCATTATTGGTAATATAATAAGGTATATCTTTTTCCCAAGCCTGAATACCCATCGTATTAAAATAGTTTTTCTGTAAATCCCAGAGCTTTGACTGAGAAAAGCGAATCGGATTTTCAATTAACTTACTATCTCTGCTTTTGCCTTCAACAGCACTTTGACTCATTCAAATTCCTTTTCAGATTTTATTTTCAGATTCTACTTTGCTTTCCAAGGTATTAAAATCCCACAATCCTTTATCCATTAATTGGCTAGGGCGAATATTCTGAATAGCACTCAAAATATTACTTGGAATTTTTGGATTTTTCTTTGCCAAATCAAGCAACAAACGCTTAGTATCGTTTCTGGCCATGTTGCTTTGGGAACCACACAAATTACAAGGAATAATAGGGAACTCACTCAAATAGGCAAATTCAGCAATATCACGCTCTTGCACATAAACCAAGGGACGAATCACAAGCAGGGATTTATCATCTGTTAATAATTTAGGTGGCATTGAACGCACTTCACCGTTATAAAAGATTCCCATCAAAAGCGAATGAATTAAATCATCTCGATGATGCCCTAAAGCAATTTTATTAAATCCATGCTCCTTTGCATAACGATAGATATTGCCGCGTCGCAGGCGAGAACATAAACTGCAATAAGTGTGGTTTTCTGGTGTCTTTTCTTTAACAATAGAATATGTGTCTTTGGTCAGTACCGTGTATGGAATATTGCGAGACTCCATAAACAATTTTAGTTTTGAATCATCCCAACCCGGTTGGGATTGATCTAAGGTAAAAGAAAAGATCTCAAAAGGTATTTTAGCGATCTTCTGTAAATGCTGTAGCAATACAAGCATTGTAAAAGAATCTTTGCCACCCGACACACAAACCAAAATTCTATCGTGTGGTTTAATCAATTCAAAATCATGAATTGCCTTTCCTGTGTAATGTAATAATTTTTTCTGTAATCGAGATATTTTTTTTGCCTTTTGCTGGGCAATTTCCTCCTCAGTTTTAGGCTTATTGCTTGGCTCGGGCTGAGGAATAATTGTGCGTGTATCTAACTTCATCATAAAATATTGAACTTCTTTTAAGTGTGTATAGAGAATCCCAGCCAAATACTCGTAATCAAATACCTGTACACATGCTTGGCTGCGATGATGCATCTATCTTAATACAAAGCTACCTACCTGAAAAGCAAACACGCACGGCACCACAGCATAAGCCCTCTTTTTAGCCCATAAAACACCCTCCCATACGAAAATATGGGATTTCAGCGTTGAATATTGAGACAAAAAATCTAGTTACCAGACATAATACGTTCGCAAGCAGAGCTTTCTGACTGCACCATACCAATCAAGCTTTCTACCAACAAAGAAATCCCACTCGTAGCAAAACCCAGTGCCAAAGAGCCGCCTTGCTTAATCATATTGTTATCGATACGCACCTTAGGATCAGAGATTGTGCCTGTAACGCTAACCGCACCTTCAAATTTGCCAAGTTCAATAGGCGAATTACTTTTTGATTTGAAATCTATCAGCATAGATAATTTTTCAGATTTCAAATCAATATCCGCTGAGCCCAACCCCATCAAATGGGTTGACTCTAAACCAATACGCTGCTCTGAACGCGCAACACCGTTATTAATTGAAAATTTTGCAGCCAAGCACTTTAGCTTATCTTGTTTATTTGCTGACAGTATATTAAAAACAGCATCTGAGATGCTGCCCCTCAATTGTCCTGTACTTAAAAGATCCATATCAGAAAGATAAAATTGAGCTTTCGCCTTTAAATTATTCAGATAATCAGGCATCTTATCTAATGGGGCACTACCAGAGAATTCAAAGTTTGCAAGCCCCCCTGCCACTTTCAATTGAGGATTAAAATGCTGGACCATTGCAGCAGCTTTTGCTTTGACAATATTGATGGCAAAATCAGATTGTGGCTTAGCAGAAGAAAGATGTTGCAGGGTAACCTGAGCATTATAATCACCATCAAACACTTTTGCAGTGTTTGTAACCACTACTTTTTCTTTATTAAAATCAAAAGTAAAACGACTTTTCTGAAAAGGGATTCCTTTTATGAAGCATTGCTTAGCATCAAGTACTATCTTTCCTTTTAATCCAGATAATCCAGCTAAAGAAAAGAAACTATTTGATGCATCATTTGATTTGTCATTTTTAGAGAAAATAGACATCTCATCCACTTCAAACTTTCCTGAAACTTTTCGATGACTGCCAAACATGACAAAATTAATGCGGCCATGATATGTGCCAGTATCATGCGTAATCAGCATGTTAGAAAATTTCACCTCATCTTGAGTTGACTCCATTTCGCCTTGCACTTTCTTCAGCATAAATAATGCTTGCTTACTCTGATCTTGAGAAATTTTTAGATTCACAAACTCAAAATAATCAAAATCAATAACATTATTAAACAAGCCATATAAATTAATTTTTAAATTAATTCCACCAACTTCTACTTTGTAAGCAACACCATTCATATCTATTATTAAATCAATATCTTCGATCTGTGTTGCCAAATAAGGCAATAACTGCGCTTTAACATTCCCTTTGATATTCATATCAAAGCCTGTCGCTTTTTTGAAGGACGCTTCAATGGCATCACTATGCTTATTCAAATCAGCAAATTGAATGGCCACCATGCCGCCAATTGCTAGCAATACAAAAAACAAAGTAACTTTGAATATTACTTTAAAGATATTCATTAGAAATTGCATTTTCGCTCCAAATATTGAATGAGAGTATTGATATCATTTATCTCACAATTTGTTGTTCAAAAATTCTCTGTTTATTCGATGACATCTCAGGAAGAGAAATATCGTCTGTTGTTGGTGCTTCTACAATGAAACTGTCGTCTTCATCTTCTTCTTGTTGATATTCTTTCAAAATTTCCATACTTAAATTTTCACCCCTATCAAGCTCTTCCTGATTAAGAGTTTCATAAATACTGTTCTTTAAGTCTTCTGCGGGAAGCATGCCAGATTGTGCCGCTAAATTTGCCCAAGCATAGGCTTCTACTTTATTCGGCGATAGCCTTTCATTAAAATATAAATGCCCTAAACGATATTGTGAAAACTCATCCCCTTGCAATGCAGCTTTTCTGTACCAAATAACTGCAAGTTCAAGATCATTTTTTTCATAGAGATCGTTTTCATACATAATGCCTAGCTCTCTTTGTGCCAAAGGATAAGATTGTGCAGCTGCCTGTTCAATCAGTTTAAGGCCTTTTTCCCAATCTTGTTGGTAACCATGCGCTCCCTCAAGATAATTTTTACCTTGTCTATAGATAGCTGAAGGCACATTGGAATGTGCTGCAAAATCTAACAGTTCATCTGCATTGTTTTCTGCAATATCAACATCAAAACCTTCTTTAAATATTTCTTTTGCTACATCTTGTGCTGCTGGTACTTGCGCTTTAATGGCTTGTGCTAGCCACATTTTTGATTGAGCAGCATCTTTCTCAACACCAGTGCCTCTAAAATACATTTTGGCCACTTCTAAATAAGCAGCGGCATAATGTTGTGATGCAAGATTGCGATAAAGTGAAAAAGCTTCATTTAAATTTATTTCCGTGCCAATGCCTTCCTGATAAAAATTTGCGAGTAAAAAAGCCGCCTTTTGATCATGATTTGCTGCTTTTTCTAACCAGAAAAAAGCGACTCTATCATAAACAGGAATAGAAAAATCCGCCAAGGTTTTTGCTAACTTGTACTGCGCTTGTGCATCACCACTGATCGCCATTAATGCTAAATGCGTAATAACTTGATTTTTGTCATCTATAATTGATTTGCCATCAATAAATAAAGTAGCCATGATCACTTTTGCAGGATGAAAATTCATATTCGCAGCTTGTTTAAAATATTTTATGGCTAGATCATTATCCTTTTCCCAAGGATAATCACCACGTAAAAGTGCAACACCCATTTCATAAAATGCTTCAGGCTCATTTTCATAGGCAGCCTGCTTAAGTAATTGCTGCGCTTTTTTAACATCTTGTCTAACATATTTTCCAGCAATATAGCATTTTGCCAATAAAACTTTTGCCGGTGAATAATCTTGGCTTCTTTGCAATAACTCTGCCACATCAACTTTCACCGATAGTTTATCCTCCATGACAAGCTTCGCAAGTAAATAGGATGCCTTAGAAGAATGTGCCTTACTTGCTCTGGCTAACCACAAAGCTGCCGCATCATAAGCTTTGGCTTCAATTTTCTGCTCAGCAATGACTTCCATTGCAGGAACGAATTGTGCCTTTGCTGCAGCCAATAACAACTGTCGCCCTTTAGCCACATCTAAAAATTCAGCTTGCGATAAAATTTGATACAAAATATATTGTGCTTCTGCATCATGAGCTTGTGCTGCTTTTTCAAACCACGCTTTTGCTTTTGCACTATTTTTCTTAATTATTTTGCCTTCATAATACATCTTCGCTAAGATTTTTTGTGCTCTTAAATCAGAGCGATGTGCGGCTTTTTCTAATAATTGAATACCTAAATTCACTTTATTGTTAGATAAATAATAATTCGCTAAATATAGCTCTGATTCTGGATGATGATTTGCGACAGCTCTTTCAAACCACATAACAGCATAAGACTTATGCTCTTCTCCTAATGCACCTGATTCAAAAGCTTTCCCCAGTGCATGCTGCGCTTGTGGAATATTAGCTCTCGCATCCTGTAAGCAAATAGGGTAAGCTCCCATTGCTCCTATAGATTCAATCAGTTGTTCACATCGCGTCTCTGGAATGATAGATTCTGAAAATCGTGTTTCCGATTTATTACAGCCTGCTATTGTGAAGGCTAATATAATGAGTAATCCAGACCTCAACACCATTATTCTTCCTTGAGTCCTTGAATTCCGTTTTTTAGGTGTATGCCTAAATACTATTATCTTTTCCCAGTGTTTATGCAGCATACTGGATTTAGATTTAAGCACAAAATAGATCTTTTAACATTTTATCATGTATTACAGTTTAACGATCATTTTTGTCATTTTGATAATGGTATAATTATATTGCGATTGCAATAGGCATATCCTCTATTTAAGTAAGTTAATAATAGCTGAAACTGAAATAGATATATCTGTACAAATTTTACGAGCAGCAATCCTTAAATAGGACATCCAAAATATTAAATGGGACATCCACATTTATTTTATTCATCTTAAATCGATAAATGTAGGGTAACCAAAGACATTAGGATTCGTGTCTATAACCTATTTCCTTCATAATTTCACAAAAATGATAAGAAAATCCCCATAAAAAAGTGATTAATCTTTCAGTGAATGAATTGAAACTAAGTTTAGAGTTTAGAGAGATGGGCTAAGCAACGTGTGTATTGGTGTAGATTCGTTTTGCTTGTCTAATACCTTTGAGTCCTTTCCTTGCTGCTTTGCCAAAATTAAGCAATAATATTTCACTTCCTACTGCATAAGAGAAATTTTTACTCAAATTTTTAACTAAAGAAATCCAGTTTATGGGAGTGAATTGTAATCTGGCTAAGATAGGAGTCAAATGCTCAGGAATAGAACCAGCATCTTTATCATTACGAATTATTCTGCCTGTACAATCTACTAAATCAAGGTAATCAGAAAGTCTGAAATCGATAGTATGAGAGTGGGATTTTGAGAGATTAGCAAAAGGCACCAAAGACTTGGGCTGTGCAAGATTATTATATATATCTGCCCTTTCACGCTTTTGTTGCTTGGTAGATTTTAACTTGTTGATTTTCAATTGCTTTGAAATATGCTGAATACGCTCATAAATGGAAGTAAATTTTGATTTTTCTGGTGTCTTGCTAATCCCTGCTCTAATTGGATTCAAATCCACATAAACCATGGCACTTAAAAGTGCCCCCTCATCTAATAAAGCCTGGGATTTAAAGCGTCCCTCCCAGAATCGCCCCGAGGTATCATCTTCTTCATTGACATCTCGAGCAATTTTTTCATTTAAGCAACGCATAAACCAACTGATGCTGGTGAGACGCTCTTTCCAAAGCTCAATTTTCGATTTTAAATGCTTATTTCTTTCGGCATCTTTAGGAAAAATAAATGCCCAACGATTTATAATTTCTTTTTCATCCCAGGCTTGAGATTGCTGCTCATCGACATATAAAACAACATGATAATGATTGCTCATAATAGCGTAAGCGCAAATTTTAACAGCAAAGATATCTGTTAAATATTTTAATCGATCGACAATCCATGCTTTTCTATGCGAATAATCGGTACGGGTAGATTCATCATAACCACAAAGAAAGCTACGACGCACGCATCGATTCATGACGTGGTAATACGGCGTTGCATTTAAATCAATTTGTTCTGAGCGGGCTAAGGTCATAAACTAAAATAAATTCTTTATTATTGAAGGAAATTTTAGCGCAAAATTTTTGAGTGCATCAACTTGTTTTGGATGTCCTGAATTTTTGTTATGATATTATTTTTAAAATGAATGAATGTCATTGTGGAAAAACAGCGATTACTCGATAAAATAAAAATTTCAGATTTTGAACCATCCTACTGGGCACAAACTGGCTTGCAACAAACCATTATGGCCTATTGCTTACCCTACAACCCAATGATAGATAATCAAACTTTAGAACACGTGCCACTGGAAGATGGTGACAAAATTGTGATTGCACTTAATTTTCCCAAACCTTCCATCAAACCCAAACGTGTTGTTTTGCTGATACATGGATTATCTGGCACTTATCTTTCTAAATATATGATTCGTCTCACACAACGCCTCACTCAGTCAGGAATGATTGTTGCACGCATGAATTTGCGAGGTTGCGGCCCCGGAAAATTTCATGCAAAAAAACTATATCATGCTGGTACAAGTCCAGATGCACGTATGGTCTTACAATGGCTTGCTAAACGCTACCCGCAATTAGCGACCACCTGCATTGGTTTCTCTTTAGGTGCAAACATTAGTCTCAAATTAGGAGGCGAATCTGGCTTTGATAATGGAAATTTAGATAGTTTAGTAGCCATTTCTCCCCCTTTAGATCTCTATAGTTGTGTAAAATTATTGGCAAAACCACCCAATAAATTTTTAGATACGCGTTTTGCACAAGAACTGGTTATGGAGGTCGCAACTTTGCATCAATTTCTAGGCACCCCAGTTCCTAATTTTCCTCAAGATTTATCTGTTTATGGTTTTGATGAGTTTTATACTGCTCCTCAAAATGGCTTTCAAGATGCCAAGGATTACTACACCCAATCAAGTGCACTACCCTTTATAGAACACATAAAATTACCTACTTTTATTTTATACGCCAAAAATGATCCCATTATTTTCACAAGAAATTTTAAATATATTCCGCGAAAATCCAATATCGATCTTCTTATCACAGAAAGTGGAGGACATGTCGGTTGGGTTAATAAAGCAAGCTGGCAAGGTATTCGTTGGATGGATAATGCCATTGAGAAATGGATACAGTGGTTTGAAGCAAATAAGTGAACCTCAGGAGAGTAATATTTTACCCTCCTAAGATTCAATTACTTTTTTACCCCTGGCTTTCTTTGACTTTTTTCCGATCTGCAATCACCTTATAAGTGTGTTGTACATCCTCCAAATCAGGAGAAAGTTTTAGCGCACGCTCTGCAATTTCAAATGCCAGATTGAGATCACTTTCCTTCAGCAACCATGCCATATTATTTAAGATAATGGGATGATTGGGCACCAAACTATCTGCTTTAATATATGCTTTGAGCGCTTCTTTGTTGTTTTTAAGCAACAGGTAATAGTTCGCTAGACTAATTTGCGCGACACCATCTTTAGGATATTTATCAAGCCAATTTTCCAGCGTGGAGATTGCCATAGGCTCTTTTTGGGCCAACCAATAATTAGCTGCTAAGTCTATAACCCAACGTGGATGAGGATGTTTCTTTTGTAATTGCTGATATAAATGTGCCGACCTCTCAAATTGTCCCTCTTTGCTATATAATGATGCTCTTAAAGAGAGATAATTTTCAGATTGTATCAGATGCGTATAATTCATTTCATATTGATTGAGTGTTTGTTGCGCCAATGCATATTGTTCGGTCAATCCATAAATCTCTGCCAATGCCAAAAGCACTTTAGGCGATTTTTGTAGCTCAGGTGTTAATCTTGATAAGACAGACAAAGCTTCAGGTAAACGTTTCTCTGTGACATATATTTTCGACAAAGCAAGACTTGCTTGCAAATCATTGGGTGCATGTTCTAACGCCTTAAGCAACCAAGCTTGTGCGGATGCTTGATCATTCTCAAGATTATAATACTGAGCCAGTTTCAAATAACCTCGCACAAATTTAGGATGATGCTCGACAACTGTTTTTAAATGCGCCAAAGCATTTGCTTTATTTCCTTGAGAATAATCTAAATTAGCCAAATTAAAGTGCGCTGTTGGATCGCCTTTATCGATTGCAAGAGAAGCATCAAATTGTGCTCTTGCTTTTTCAAGATCGCGCAAAGCAATGTAGGCAATGCCTTCGAAATTATTTGCCATTATATTTTTAGGGTTTTGAGCAAGTAACTGATCTGAAAATTCAATTGCTTTTTCTGGCTTATTTTGTTTTAGCAGACTCAAAAATTGATAGAATTGTGCTGGCATACTATCATGATTTATTTGCATTGCCTGGTTAAAGGCTTTTTCTGCCAGTTGATACTCGCCCATTTCTAAGCTACCAATACCATATTTTAATTGAACAGCAAAAGAATGAGGATTTTCCTCTAAAGATTTTCCAAGTAAGTTAAGACCTTTTTCTGTCTTGCCGGTTGAAAGATAATGCTGACCTAACATATTAAGTGTACTGCTGTCCGTGGGATCTTTATCAAGCAAGGCAGTCAATCTGGCTTCAGCACTCTGAACATCCCCTAAATTAAACTCAACCATTGCAAGCATTTTTTGCGCCAATATATGGTCTGGATTTTTGTTGATAAAATAGAGCAAATATTTGCGTGCTTGTTCTGGTTGCTGCTTCACATAATGAAGAGTACCTAATAGAAAATGGGCTAGCAAATGATCGGGCGCAATGTTAATCACTCGCTCTAAAGAACTTTGAGATTTTGCATAATCATGCTGTAAAAAGGAAACTATCCCTGACACATAGTTAAGATAAATATTCTCTCCAGAAATAATTTTTACTTTACGAATATCTCTCCACGCATCTTCAAACTTAGATTGATGTGCCAACACCAATGCTCGATATAAACGTGCATATTGATTTTCCAAACTTGTTGGCAAGCTTAGATTTACAGCTTTAGAATAGGATTTTATTGCATCCTTTAGATGACCTTGTATTCTTTCTAAATCTCCTTTAAAAGTCCAAACATCTGGATCTTTATCATTAATCTCAAAGGCTTTGTTGAGCAATACATCTGCTTTTTCTTTTTCATTTTGAGACAGATACAAGGTGGCAAGCCCCAAATATGCACGAACACAATGTGAGTCTAAGGCAATTGCGCGATTAAAAGACGATATACTTTCTGACAATAAGCCTTTACCCAATTGCGCTTGGCCTTTTAGAGCATTCATCATGGCCTGTTCTTTTGAGTGAGCAGAATGTAGATCACCTTCAGAATCTAAAGCATTCAAAGTATCATCGTATTTTTTTTGTTTAATGAGCGCCATCCCCAACAATACAAGCGTTTCATTTTTGGATGCACCCAACTCGATGGCTTTGCGAATATGGCGCTCAGCTTCTAGTGGTTCGCCAATTTTCAACAGTACATCAGCGATTAATTTTCTGGCTTCAACTTGATCTGGTTTTAATTGTATGGCGCGTCTTAAATGCAGCAAACTTTCCGCATAGTTTTTTTCATTATAATCTTTGATTGCGCTATTTAAAGAAACATTTTCTGAGTCTGTATTATTACAAGCCGCTAATAAGCTTGATAACAGGACAAGCGTTGTAAGTGTCAATTTCGTCATGCAAAAACTTCCCTATAAATTTAGTTCCTACTTGTTCTCTAAGGCACTAAGCAACAACGCAAAAAATCAAGGATTTTGACTATAACCCACAACCAAAAGGATCCCCGCATCCCATGGAAAATTTATCCATCATGGGTGTTTCTTCTCGATTTAAATTCATTTTTTGATGAGTTTTTTGAGTTACCTGCTCTTGAACAATCAGCTGAATATTTTTATTAAATTGCGGAAAAAATAGCTGATTCAAATCTGCTTCAAGTATTTCTACCTTTTCTTGATCTAATTTAGCTAAGTTTTTAATTTCCAGCAAGCTTGAATTAACGCAAGGATTACATTCCAAACTACGATGGTTTAAAGGGCTAAAACCAGCTGCTTTCAGTAGCGCATTTCTTTGTTCATTATCTAAATTCAACAAAGGATGCCACACCGTTCTATCTCCATGGTGCTCACAATGCTCAATATATTCTGGCACAATCTTGCGGTATATCGCTTGGCGTTTAGGTAATGCAACTAACCACTCTCCTGCAGGATCATTTTCATCTAGCCATTGTAGAAAGGGAATCCCTTTTAAAAAGCCTGCACACCACTGAAACTTAGGTGTGGGTATGCTGTTGCGTTGCTTAGCTAGGCTTGCAAAGTCACAAGGCGCATCCAAACGAAGGACTTGAAAGCCATAGCGCTTTGCTAAAGCTTCACCTTGTTCAACTTGCCGATGCCAGTTTTGCGCTGCCCAACCAGTATTTATATAACATACAAAAATATTTTTTATATTGGCTGTTTTATGCTGATGAAACCACTGAATCAAAGCAATCGACTCATCACCATAATTACTGCGAATAACAACATTCATTTAATTAAAGCTCATTTAGTATATTCGCTGATGTGGTTTCGAACGCAAACAGTGTGCATTTAAGAAGGCATACCACTTAGCCAAAAAACAATGCCTGCAGCAAAAACACTAATAATAATAACAGCGGCAATCGCATCAAGTGCTTCATTGGATAGTTTTTTCTCTACTTTGGCTTCATTTTTCACTTTATAATCTCCGTATAAAAAAGGTTAAAGTTCGTCAATATTCTATCATGATCTGCTGAAGAACTAAGAACAAGCATATGAGCAAGTTGCTCACTTACCTACAGGTTTGTTCTTATTTAATGCTGCGGCAACTTCAGGGGGCATATAATTTTCATCATGTTTTGCCAATATTTCCTTCGCGACAAAGCTATTTTCAGTGCCCAACTTACCAAGAGCAACAATGCCCTGCCCTTCTCGAAATAAATCCGGCAAAATACCTTGATATTGCACTTCAATGTCATGATTAAAGTCAGTTACACGAAATTTTACCTTTAGTTCTTTTTCACGCTGCACACTGTCTTTAACAACCATGCCTCCCAAGCGAAATTGTGAACTCGCATCGACTTTCTGCTCAACAATATCGGTCGGTGTAAAAAACAAATTAATATTTTGTGATAATGCATATAAGACTAAAGCAACGGCTAGACATAAAGCGCTCAGCCCAATCATGGCAATATAAATTCTTTGTTTTTGTTTAGGAGACATGAGATAGCTTCTTCTTCAATAGACGACGTTTTAGTTGAGATAAATGTCTAGCACTTTGTATCCACAATCCACCCAGTAAGCAGAAACTAATGGCATAAGAAGACCAAATATATGCACCATATCCATTCATTGATAGATATTCTAACATGTGCTTTCCTTATTATTTTTGAGCCAATCACTGTGCTCAGCACTTTGCAAGATCTGAGTTTGCAATCTCAATGTTAAAAGAAAGAGGCAAAACAGTAAAACACCTAGAATCATCGATAACAAGGGGTACAGCATAGAAACATCAATTGCAGGCTTAGAAAAACGCGTGATGGTTGAACCTTGATGCAGTGTTTGCCACCAATAGACAGAATAATGAATAATAGGCAAATCAACTAACCCAACAACAGCCAATATTGCAGGTGCCAAGGATTTAGGTTGGTTTGCCTTTATGGCATCATATAATGCGATATACCCCAAATATAAAAACAGTAGAATTAACTCTGATGTTAAACGTGCATCCCAAACCCACCACGTTCCCCACATTGGCTTACCCCATATCGCGCCGGTCAGCAATGCAAGCAGCGCCATACTAGCACCAATGGGTGCCAAACTATAAGCCATTAACTCTGCAACTTTGAGCCGCCAGATTAAAAAGCCAAGACTTAAAACGCCAATTAAGCCATAAAGCATCATAGATAGCATTGCAAAAGGAACATGAATAAAAATAATCCTATAAGCATCACCTTGTTGATAATCTGCGGGCGCAATAAACAATCCAGCCACAAGACCGTAACTCAAAGCTAAAAAGGCAAAGATCCCTAACCATGGTCTACTTGCAGCACAAATCTGATAACACTGCTTAGGAGACCAAATAGGTGCAAAAAATTTAAGTATTCTATTCACAGTTACTCTTCACTTGTCTGTTGTAAAGTAAGGCTACACAAAAATGGCAAAAATAAAGCACATACGATAGAAATGGCTGCCAGTAATGCACATTCAAACATAGGCTTTTGCATTAATTGCAAAGTCGCTACCGCACTTTGGCCTAATATTAAAATAGGGGTATACAACGGTAATAATAAAAGTCCTAATAATAAACCTGGCTGCGGTAAGCCTACCGTCAGCGATGCCGCTAAAATCATTAATAAAATTAAAGCTGGCGTTGTAATCAGAAAAACAAGCCCTAAACCAACAGCCAACGACACATTAAAATACAGCCAGAATGAAACAATTGGCAGCAATACAATAAAGCCTAAACCTAGCACTAGCCAATAAGCCAAAGCCTTGGCAAGCATAAAAAGCCATAACGGATATGGGCTTAATTTCAGCTGACTGAGCCACCCTTCTTCTAGATCTTTTCTGAGTGCAAGTTCACTCATTGTTAACATTGAGAATAAAACGGCTACCCAAATAACCACAGGGCTTACCCGTATCAACAGCTCAGATTCTCTGCTCAAACTAAAACCAAAGAGCGCAATCGTCAAACTATAGAGCAACAAGACAGGGATCCAATCCCCCTTGTTTCTCAACATCAGTGTCAATTCAGTTGTAAAATAATGCGCGAGTACTTTAATCATTATGTGTCACAGCACTAGAGCTAGTATTGAGCCTAAGCAGATGCATCTTAGATATGCTGCAAAAATCTTGTTGGCTATGACTGCTAATAATAACGTTATTATTTTTTTCACAATGCATTTCAAGTCTGCTTTTTACAAAGTCTGTTGTCTTTTCATCTAATCCAACAAAAGGCTCATCTAATATCCACACAGGCTTATTCAACAGGAAGACACGTGCCAAAGCAACTTTTCGACGCTGCCCAAAAGAAAGGGCTTTCACGAGCTTATGACGCGATGCATAAAGATCAAGTGCTTTTAAAAGCGCCTTTACATCTTCTGATTCTTTCCAAGTTTTGGGTAGAATTTTTTCAGACAGAACCATAAAAGAAAGCTCAATGTTTTCCAAAACAGACATATCCTTTTTTAAGCCATTTTGATGGCCGACATAGCTTAAGTAAGATTGAGCTTGATGAACGTCACAGTCGTTACTTCCATCAAAGCACCACTTCACTGTTCCCTCATCAAAACGCAACAATCCCGTTAATAATTTAAGTAAGGTACTCTTACCAGAACCATTAGCTCCAATGACTTGTAATAATTTTCCACGCTCAAAAAAAAAGCTGACTGGCTGAATAATTATTTTATGAAACAATTGGTATTGCAGATTATCTACTTTGAGCAAATAAGGAGAATTCACTTAGTTCACTTGCTTATTCATGGTAAAACATAAGGTTGGCATTGTCTCTCTTGTGGGTAAAACTTATGTGCGAAGACTATGACTGTAGGATGACACCCAAGCATACAATGCAAAGACAATATCTTACCACAGGCACAAGAGCGCAAAAAGTCGTTTAACTAAAGCGCTTTGCAAAAAAACACTTTCAGAATGGCATCTACACCCAAACCTTTATAGAATAAGGTCGCACTATAAAATATGTTTAGACAAAAAACTAAGGTTATTTAGATGATTGAATTTTTAAGCAACTATGGACTCTTTTTCGCAAAAACACTGACTTTTGTTCTCGCAATTATTGTTGTTTTAGCAAGCTTCATCTCTATGACACAAAAACCCAGAGCTGAAGACGGTCTTTTATTGATCAACAATGTGAATGAAAAATTTCAAGATGTAAAAGACGGTGTCCAATCGGAAATCCTCTCTAAAGCAGATTATAAAGCCTGGCAAAAACAAGAGAAAAAGCGAGAGAAAGAAGAAAATAAGCAAGAAAAAAAATCAAGCAGCAAAAAACCAAGATTATTTGTTCTGCGCTTTGATGGCGATGTGAAAGCCTCAGAATCCCTTGGCTTAACAGAATGCATTAACGCTATCATAGACACAGCTGATAAGAATGACGAAGTGCTCCTCATCCTAGAGAGTGCTGGTGGTTATGTGCATAGCTATGGTCATGCAGCATCACAAGTTCATAGAATACGCGATCATCAATTAAAGCTAACCATTGCAATTGATAAGTGTGCGGCCAGTGGCGGTTATCTAATGGCTTGTATTGCAAATGAATTAATTGCCTCTCCTTTTGCAATTATTGGCTCCATTGGTGTTGTCGGACAAATGCCTAATTTTCATCGCTTATTAGAAAAAAATAACATTGACTATGAGTTACATACAGCAGGCGAATATAAACGCACTTTAACTATTTTTGGTGAAAATACAGATAAGCAACGTGATAAATTCGTTGAGGAAATCGAAGTTACGCACCAAATTTTCAAAGATTATGTATCCAAACATAGACCAATGCTTGATATTGCAGAAGTAGCAACCGGTGAACACTGGCATGCAATGCTTGCGCTTGAAAAGAAACTCATTGATAAAATACAGACCAGCGATGCTTTCATTATGGAAGCTTTGAAAGATCGCCAAGTTTTTGAAATTAGCTATCAAGAAAAGCAAAAAATGTCGGATAAATTTCTTTCTAAGTTAGCACTTCAATTAGAAAAATCTGCACTTACATTATTTACAAAATTTAATTTGTTTAAGTTTTAAGGGTTAATTGAGCTGTTTTAAATTTGCATTAACCTCACCCGGCTTTCAGCCACCCTCTCCTAAAATTAGGAGAGGGACGAGCAAGCGCATAGTTTTTCGTTGTGCAATAGATTTTTTCTAAACAGAATAATGATATGGCACTTTCCCTCTCCTGTTGACACTACGGGATGCACACATTTTCTTTAAACAGTAGAATATACTGTGTCATGCCAGCGAAAGCTGGCATCCAGAATTTATCTTGATAAATAATATTCAAGACTTATTCTGCGTTTTCTTTTAATAGTTTAAATTAATTCTTGATATGTACTAGATGCCAGCCTTCGCTGGCATGACATATTAACTAATTTTTTCAGGATAAAAAATTTGGGGGGATCGCTCAGGGACAAGCTGCGGGACGTGGAGGGAAGTAGGTCAGTAAAATGTCAACAGTCCCTAAATCATTTTGTAATTAAGATTTAGAAAGGGATGCCTTTTTAGCCTGCAATACTCGTATCATTTGCGCTTCAATCTTAGTCAAGCCACAATCCTGCATGAGTGTTTCTTCATCCCCACCCAGCTCAATCATCTTACGCGCTTGATGATAATGTCCCTGACTCATTTCTTTAGATTTTTGGAAAAGATTTTGTACACTTGTCAATTTTTCAGCAAAGCCTGAAACCTTAGATTCTAGTTCTAAAATACGTTCACCCATGGGTGTTAAAGATTGCGTAACTTGCGAAAATTTATTATCCGATAACTCTTGATATAATTTTACTTCATGAATTGATGTACGATATTTATTCACTCTATGAATAACATAACATGAAACAGCAACGCTTACCGTTGTGGTTACAAAAGAAATCCCTAAAATATACGGCACCAATGTACTTGCATCCATTGCATCATTCCTTGAGTGAATTTGTTTTGATTTCAGTGATATTCACGGTACTTGGAGTCCTGCTTGGCAAAATTGTATAAGGCATTATACCGCCTGTCGTTTTTTGTTGTTTTATTGCTTTTTCCATAACCGCAGGCTCTGGTTCTTTAAAAGTTTTCTCTCGCAGTCTTTTCATGCGTTCATTTTTAGCAATAACAAGCACAACCCTTCTATTCTGCTGTCTGCCTAATGCAGTTGAATTGCTTGCAACAGGGAAATTAGAACCATAGCCTGTCACCACAAAGCGCTCTGGAGATAATTTCAACTCTATAAATCGACGCACAACAGCAGCAGCACGTGCGGCAGATAACTCCCAATTTGAAGGAAATAGTTCATTTTCTATGGGTATATTATCTGAAAATCCTTCAACTTGAATGGGAGAAGCAAAAGACGATAAAATATCTCTAAGCGGTAAAAAAACTTTATCTGAGTCTGGCAATAAAATTGCACTACCCATTGCAAAAAGCACGTTTGTATTCAAAGTAAGTTCCAACCAATTTTCCGTTTCTTCAATCGTCATCAAACTTTTATCAATACCACCTTCAAGCTTATGACGCATCTCATCTGTTAATTCAAAAAAAGCTGGCTTTGTTAAAAAATGAGGTGTCAATGCCCCCAAACCTAATTGACCATTTGGCTCACCAGCACGATTGACGGTTTTGCTAACTCCTTGCTCATTTTCTTCAACCGAATAGGCAAGAGGTGTAATATTTAAAAAAGCAAGTCCCAGTGAATCAGCCAATATTCTATACTTGCCCTCATTCACAACAGATAATGCATACATTGTGACAAAAAAAGCAAAGAGTAAGGTAATAAAATCTGCATAAGAAACAACCCAGCGATCATGAGATTCTGGCTCATGTGCGATTTTGCTAGAAATACCTCTACGCTGCTGCATTATCATCGCTCACATAACTCAATAATTTGTACTCAATGGCTTGCGGATGCTCACCTTTAGCAATCGCGCAGATCCCTTCCATGATCATAGAATTTTGGATGGTTCTATTCAAAATTTGATTTTTTAATTTTTTAGAAACAGGGATACAAAAAATATTCGCAAAGGCAACACCATAAATCGTAGCAACAAAAGCCACAGCAATACCTGGCCCCAATAGTTCAGGCTTGTTTAAACTCCCTAAAATATGAATGAGTCCAAGTACAGCACCAATAATACCAATGGTAGGGCTATAGCCCCCCATACTTTCAAATACTCTAGCAGCTTGTAGATCTTTTACCTCACGAACATCAAGTTCGTGCATCATAATATCTCTGATAACGTCAGAAGAATGTCCATCGACAATAAGTTGTAAACCACGACGTGTATAAGAAGATATTTCATCACTTGTTAAAAATTTTTCTAAACTAAGCATCCCTTCATTGCGTGCTAAAATAGACCAATGTATGATGTTTTTGAGATCTTTGTAATAATGCTTATCGGGTGGAAAAATAACCCAAGGAAAGATTTCTAAAGCGCGTTTAAATACGAAATGAGGTGACTCTAACAATACTGCGCCGAAGGTGCCACCTAGCACAATAATCAGTGCAGGCACATTGAGCAGCATTGAAAGTTGGCCACCATCTATATATTGCCCTGCTAAAATCGCAGTGACTCCAAGCATAAATCCTATAATCGTGAGCGAATCCATATGCTCTTATTTCCGTATAAAATTATTTCCACTTATCGAGTCTAGCCTGTAGTCGTACCATTGCCTGGCTGTGAATTTGGCTAATTCTAGATTCACTCACACCCAATACTTCACCAATTTCTCTCAAATTCAATTCTTCATCATAGTAAAGCGCTAAAACAAGTTTTTCTTTGTTTGGAAGATGCGCAACTTCTGATGCCAATTTATTTTTAAAGTCTTCTTGTTGAAGACCATCTAAAGGGCTAGGAATTTGGCTTTGACCTGATGGCTGACTTAAATAATCATCATTCAAGCCCAAATCATCAAATGCAAATATTTTTGCACAATTCATATCTTGTATGACGGAGTGATACTCTTCTAAAGAAATATTAAGTGTCTTGGCAATATCGGCATCTTTTGCATCTCTGCCTGTTTCATTTTCAATTCTTCGAATTGCAATCGCAAATTTCTTCATATTTTTATGAACCGAGCGTGGCGCCCAATCCTCTTTTCTAATTTCATCAAGCATCGCACCTCTGATTCTAATGCCTGCATAGGTTGTAAATGCAGCGCCTTTGGTATGATCATAATTTCGTGCTGCTTCAATAAGACCAATCATGCCTGCTTGTATTAAATCATCGACTTGAATATTCTGTGGTAATCGCGCCAAAAGATGATGGGCGATTTTTTTTACTAAGGAAGCATGCTGCCGAACAAAATCAGAACCTGTATTATCAACTAATTGATACGCCTTTGCACCACTCATGTATTTACCTCTATAAAATTCAGTGGCTTAATCATATCCTCTAAAAACAGCTGTGCCGAATTAGTATCCGTATTAAGCGATTTTTTCATATCGATTAACTTTGCAGCAATTTCTCTGTAGTGCTGCGCTGCTTTAGAACTTGGATATAACTCCATTAATGATTTTTGTTGCTTAATTGCTCGCTTTACATATTCATCGTTTGGAATCCATCCCAAAAAGTGTAATGACACACTTAAATATTTGTCAGCTACATTTGTTAGCTTAGCAAAGATTTCCTTAGACTCAGTCAAACTACTGGACATATTCACCAGTATTTTCATTCTTTTTATTTGATATTTTGTATTTAAAATTTTGATTAAACTGTAGGCGTCTGTAAGCGAAGTTGGCTCATCTGAAAGCACAACAATAATTTCATTTGCAGCCAAAGAAAATCTAACAACCATGTCAGAAATACCAGCTGCAGTATCAATGATAAAAGTATCAACTTGATCACTAAGCGAATTAAAACCATCGATCAATCCCATATATTCTAATGGTTGTAATTGCACAAGACGTTGCACTCCAGATGCAGCAGGAATAATATTGACACCCAAAGGCCCTTTGAGAATAATATCATTCAGTTCACATTTCCCATCAATCACATCATTTAAAGTCAGCGTTGGCTTTAAACCAAGCGCAACATCAATATTTGACAAGCCAAAATCTGCATCCAATAAAAATACTCTTTCCCCTAGCATTGACTGAGCAATAGATAAATTAATGGCTGTGTTTGTTTTACCTATACCTCCCTTACCACCCGTGATTGCGATCACTTGCTTTTTATGAGGCAGAGGCTTGTAGTTCGGATTCATTATTAAATTTCTCCATGAAATAAGTTGCCATTTTTTCATCAATGGAAATTTGGTCTAAAGCATATTGATTAACAACCATCAGCAAATCTTTGATAAGAGAAGAACGATGTGCTTCAATCAGTGGCTCTGTCATCACAGAAGACAGATTTAAGTAAGCAATCGGCACGTCAAAACGCAACGAAAAATCTAACAAAGGAATATAGTTTGGGTGTTCATCAATTTTTGTTATTGAAAGTGCGCAAACATTCATTTCTTTGGTTAAATCAAATAAAGCACTTAAATAAGTTGTACCAACAGAACTAGGAATCACATAAAACAAATTCAGATCGTCGTTCATTTTCTTAAAATAATTCAAATATTCATTACACGTTTCATCCATCATATTTGGGGATGGCATATCAATGAATATCTGCTTTTTATCAGAGCAAAAGGCAATCGCCTCTTCTAACTCAGTAATGGATTCCACATAAAAACAAGGTAAGTTAAAAATATTATAAAAAGCTTTAGCCTCGTGCACAGTGGTTAATTTGTTCTGGTTAATAAAAATAATGCCTATCTGTTCATGAAACTGAGGCTCAACATTCTGCATTAAAAATTTTGCAAACATTGTGGTTTTGCCAGAGCCAGAAGGCCCCGCCATAATATTGTATCTTTTGATTGATTTGTTTTTTTTGTACAACTTGATTTTATTTACAACCGCATTTAAAACAAAAATCCAGGCCTCATCAAAACTAATATCATTGGGCAGCTGAGAGACTAAAGAATCTATCGTTTTAGCCTCAAAGCCAATGGATATCAATTTTTTGTAAACAATGGCTTGAATTAAATTTTCTTTTTGAAACTGCTCCCAATACTGAGCATGATAATGAGAAGTCATCATTTTTTTGATAGATAAAATTTCACTCTTTATGTTCAAATAGGAAAAATCATCTATCGCATCCGTATTGTCTATGGCAGATGATTTTTTTAGAATCACATTGCTAAATCTATCATCAGAACTTGAAACACGATTAAAAAAATAAGGATTCACAGTTGGTGCTTCTTCCTTCGATTTTTTTAAGCGGGACAATGCATTGGCCGTTTTATGTGCATGCTGTGTATTGCCTGTTGAATCATCCATAAGATCAGCAGGTGCTGCAATAACATGCACCTTACCTTCTATGGTTTCATTAGATAAAATAACAGCTTCTGCTCCCAGCTCTTTTTTAATCATATGCAACGCTTCTGCAATAGAACCGGCAACAAATCTTTTTACTTGAAAAGATTTACTCATACTAGCTATTTCCTAATGTAGATATAACATTAATTTGTTTATCATCTGGTATTTCATTAAAGCTCAGCACAGACAATTCTTTGATGGATGGACGCAATAATTTAGACAAGACAGGTCTTAATTCATTGGCAGCCAAAAGAATCACAGGATTCCCCATTGCAATTTGCTTACGTGAAAACTCTACTAACTTTTTCTGAACTTGGTTGAGCAACATAGGTTCTATCACGGGATTCTCTTTTCCTGATTGAATACCTTGTTGCAATATTTGTTCCAATTTTGAGTCAAGCGTTATAACAGGCATTTGACTCGCTGGCCCAATCAATTGCTGTACAATCATACGTCCTAATTTCACTCGAACTTGCTCTGTTAAAATGGCAGGATCTTGACTCTTTGAGGCATAAGATGACAATGTTTCGACAATTGTTTTAGAATCACGAATCGGAACATGCTCTCTCAATAAATTTTGTAGAATTTTAACCAGCGCCGATAAATTCAATTTCTCTGGAATAAGATCTTCAACCAATTTTGGTGATTGTTTGGCTAATCTATCAATAATTTTTTGCGCCTCATCATGTCCTAGCAACTCATAGGCATGATCTTGAACAATTTGACTTAAGTGTGTTGCAATCACTGTTGCAGTATCAACAACGGTATAGCCTTTTGTTTGAGCTTGTTCTTTAAGACTTGGGTTAATCCATACAGCATCCAAACCAAAAGCAGGATCTTTGCAATCGATACCATCGACCTTGCCAAATATCTTCCCAGAACTGATAGCAAGCGCTTTATCCATATGCACCTGGAATTCCCCCATCACAACGCCCATTAATGAAATACGATATTGTGATGGTTGTAATGCCAAATCATCTCGAATGTGAACAGAGGGCACCAAAAAGCCAAGCTCTTGAGAAAGCTTTCTGCGAACCCCTTTGATTTTTTGCATTAATTCTCCGCCAGTTTTTTCATCAACCAGAGAAATTAATTTGTAACCTACTTCTAGGCTGACAGGATCCACACTTTGAACATCGTCCCAGCTGACTTCTTTAGGCTCTGCTTTTTTATCTTCTTTTTCAGAAAGTGTTATACCTTCTTCTTGCCCTACCTCTTTCTCTAAAGTCTTTTGATATAAATAATAAGCAGCGCCCCCCAATAACCCTGCCACTGTGATGAAAACAAAATGAGGCATACCTGGAATAATCCCTAGCATAAACATAACAACCGCAGAAATCATTAATGGTTTGTAATGAGAGAAAACTTGGATTTTAACAAGATCACCAACATCATGGCTTGCAGAAACACGTGTAACCATAATCGCTGCAGCCGTTGATAATAAGATAGAAGGCACTTGCGCAACTAGGCCATCCCCAATTGTCAATAAAGTATAAATACGAGCAGACTCAGACATCGACAAATCATGTTGTAAAATGCCAATAGCAAATCCACCCAAAAGATTAATGATTAGAATCAAAACACCTGCGATCGCATCCCCTCTCACGAATTTACTGGCACCATCCATGGAGCCGTAAAAATCAGCTTCACGCGCAACCTCATCACGTCGTGCTTTAGCTTGTTCTTGATTAATAATGCCTGCGTTTAAGTCTGCATCAATAGCCATTTGTTTACCAGGCATCGAATCTAAGGTAAAACGCGCACTTACTTCAGAAATTCTACCACCACCCTTTGTAATAACAACAAAGTTAATGATCAAGATAATCATAAAGATGACGATACCAACTGCATAATTCCCACCAATCACAACATGGCCAAAAGCTTCAATCACCTTGCCAACCGCATCTGTACCTGTATGCCCTTCTAAGAGCACAACCCGTGTAGAAGCGATATTCAATGCCAAGCGTAATAAAGTTGCCACCAATAAAACCGTTGGAAAGATGCTGAAATCTAATGGCCGCAATGCATAAGTACAAGCCAAAAGCACGATCAAGGACAATGTAATATTAAATGTGAAAAAGATATCTAATAAGATAGGTGGCAAAGGCAAAATCATCATTGATAAAAGCAAAATGATGAATATAGGGATACCAACGCCGATACCTGTTATAAATTTAAAATAATTGTTGGCAACTATCGTTTGCATGTTACTTTACCATATCTTTAGGAACATTGATGTTTGTCGGCAACTTAGGTTTGGACGCTTTACCCTTTTTGAACATTTTAAGTTTATAAACATATGCTAAAACTTGAGCACAAGCCACATATAATCTACTTGGAATTTCTTGATCTATCTCTGTATTATAATAAATAGCACGCGATAACATGGGAATTTGCACAATGGGAATTTCATGATGTTTAGCAACTTGTCTTATTTTCTCTGCAATATTGTCAGCGCCTTTTGCCAATAACTTAGGTGCCTTCATTTTCTTATCATCATATTTAATTGCAACGGCAAAGTGCGTTGGGTTTGTGATAATGACATCTGCCTCTGGTACATTAGACATCATTCGTTGCCGCGAAATATCTCTTTGAATCTTTAACAGTTTATTCTTAACTTCTGGTCTTACATCCGATTCTTTTAACTCATCTTTTACTTCTTGTTTGGTCATCTTTATCTGTTTATGGTGCTCATATATTTGAAATGGCACATCTATCATAGAAATGATAACTAAAGAGGAGCACAATATAAAAAAAGAAAACTCTACAATATTAAAAAACTTCACAATAGCACTTGTAACCATTGGCTGAGAAAGATGCAAAATCTCCTCAAAAAACATATAAAATAATAAAATGCAAAAAGCACTCACCAATACAAGCTTTAAAATAGATTTGACCAACTCCATCATGCTTTTCATAGAGAAAATTTTGCTCAAACCTTTGATCGGATCAAGTCTATCAAATTTTAAGCCGACATTCTGAATGGATAGATTAATACTGCCCACCAATAAAGGACCTAAAAAACAAGCAACGACACAGAGTATTAAAAAAGGTGTTAAAATAGATACACCGAGTGAACCTGCTTCACGCAATATTGTAAACATTGCCTGAGTTTCCATTACATTAATATCTTCTGCCCCAAAGGCAATTGTAAATATTTTTAAGCAATCAACAGCAATCATATTGCCAAAACAAAGAAAACCTACTCCTGCAAAAATAAGTAGCAACATGGTGTTAAAATCTTTAGAACGCGCAACAACCCCTTTCTCTTTGGACTCTTGCTGTCGCTTCGGGGTGGCTTCTTCGGTCCGTTCTTGTGAGTCTTCAGACATTGCTTAGATCATCCACTGGTTAATTTTCTCAATGAGCTGATTAAACATCTCTGTAAACTGTGGTAGCAATGTTACAGAGGTGAACCACAAGATAACCATACCAAGAATCATGGTTACAGGAAAACCAAGAGAAAAGATATTAAGTTGTGGCGTAGCTTTTGTCATTATACCGATAGCCATATTCACGATGAGTAATGCTGTTACGGTGGGTAATGCAATTTTTAGGCCACCTAAAAATATCCAACTACCCAAGGTAATCAATTCATTAAAGTTAATAAATTTGGTACTTGCCAAAGAAACAGGTATTTTATCAAAGCTCTCTACAATCGTTTGTATTAGAAATAAATGTCCATTCATAGACAAGAAGAGTAATGTTACAATCATTAAATAAAATTGACTTAAGGCAGGAACAGAAACACCATTTTGAGGATCAACCATCGAAGCAAATCCCAAACCCATTTGCATGGCACATATTCCAGCCGCCATCACAAAGGCCTGAAAAATAACATGAACGGATAAACCTATCATAATTCCTATGAGGATTTGCTTTAAAAGCAGATAAATCAACTGAAAGAAAGTCAATGCATTTTGGGTAATTGGGGCATTATCATATAACAAAGGGAATACAATCAGGCTAATGGCAAGACTGAGAAACAATTTAAGACGTTTAGGAACAAACTGAGCACCAAACATTGGCATCACCATGAGCATCGCCGAAATACGTGCAAAGGGTAATCCAAAATAAAAGATAAGATTATCTAATTCATAAGGTGCAAACACAGCGGTTACCCTATCAACTGCGGAATAACGTCAAACACTGAATGCGTAAAATCTGTAATAATAGAAGATAACCAAGGTGCAGCAAGAATAAGCGTCAAAAAAGTAACCAATAATCTGGGAATAAAGCTCAGTGATTGCTCATTAATTTGAGTTGCAGCTTGAAAAACACTGACAATAAGACCTGTAATTAAGCTGGGAACTACAATAATACTGACAAGTAAAATGATAACCAACAATGCCTGTCTAAATAAATCAATGACAGATTCTGGGCCCATCTCATCCCCCTGTTATAAAGCTTGTAGCAAGCGTTCCCAATAGTAAATTCCAGCCATCTACGAGTACAAATAACATTAATTTAAATGGCAATGACACAATCAGAGGCGACATCATCATCATACCCATAGACATTAATACGCTGGCCACTACCAAATCGATAATCAAAAAAGGAATAAAAATGATAAAACCAATTTGAAAAGCCGTTTTAAGTTCAGATGTAATAAAGGCAGGCAGTAAAATTGATAAAGGTATTTTATCTGCCTCTTCCTCTAAAGGCGCATTTGTTCTGGATAGCTCATAAAAAAGATGCAAATCATTTTCCCTAGTTTGTTCAAGCATAAATTTTTTAATAGGCAGTACAGCTTGTGTCAATGCTGTTTTCTGATCTATTTTATCGTTCATATAGGGTTGCAAAACATTGTTATTAATTTCTGATATAATAGGTGTCATAATAAAAAAAGAAAGAAACAATGAAAGACCAATAATAATTTGGTTACTCGGCGTCTGTGGCATACCCAAAGCCTGCCGTAAAATAGCTAATACAATGACAATTCTTGTAAAAGAAGTCATCATCAACACCATTGCCGGCAACATCGTCAGCAGGGTCATGATTGCTAAAATTTGAATATTTACCGAATAAGTCTGCGCACCGTTGTTATCAGGCAAAACTTTTAATAGCTCAAGATCAAACTGTCCCGCTAAAGCAATAGATGGCAGCAATAATATTCCTAATGCAAATACTACACGCTTAGTTGTTGCTTTCATGGTTCTCATGACTCTCATGTTCATTCACCTTTGCAATAAATTGGCTATTAAAATCGTCATTGAACACATGAAGCGTGTTAATTGTATTGTCAGAAACACCCAGCAGAAGCTTTTGACCTAAAACCTTTACTAAAACTACTTTTGTTTTTTTACTCACATTTGCGCCACCCATTATTTCTAGATCTTTAAATTGATAGTTTTTTAAAAGCTGTGTCTTTTTCGCAACAAAACCAAATACCACTATCATGGTAACGATCAATGCAAGTGCGAGTGTGATGCTTGACATAAGGCTAGTTGTAATCATTCTTCCCTCATGACCACTTAAAGATTTATTAACTTATAGTCACAGCACATGTTTTTTCGAGTAGGCGTCAAGCCTCGAGCAACCTTCGTTCCCATAAAAGTACATGAGGATTGCGAGAGGGCGAAGACAACACCCTGACATTGTGCCCCTTGCGGGTAAAACTCATGTGCGAAAACTATAATTTGCGAATTCGCTCTTCTGCATTAATCACATCCATTAAACGCAGACCAAATTTATCATTCACAACAACAACCTCAGCATGTGCTATCAAAGTACCATTAACCAAAACATCTAATGGCTCTCCTGCCAAGCGATCTAATTCAATAACGGAGCCTTGATTTAAATTTAATAGCTTTCTAATGCTGATCGAAGTTTTACCAACCTCTAATGACAAACTGACAGGGATATCCATGATCACATCAAGATCAGGATTATCATTTTTAGAGTCTTTATTTTCATTGGTTAAATCTTCAAATCGTGCGCCAGAAGGCATTTTTTGACTTGAAGAATCTGTTGCAGCATCCAAAGCATCTATATTTTCGTCTGTCATTGCATCCCTTATTTTCTATCAAATTTCCCAACGATTTTAACGGCGTAATTACCTTCATGTGTGCCAAATTTCACATCGTAAACAGGTATTCCATTTATTTTTAAAAGACTTATATCTGAAATTTCAATAGGAATGATATCGTCTGACTTAAAATTAACCACATCTTTTATTTTGATTTTTTTCTTAGCTAAAATACAACCGATATCGACGGAAGCTTCCAATATTTCATATTGCAGTGCTGCCATCCAGGCATCATTATTTTGCATTTTTTCTGTACTTTCGCTATTATTTTCTAGCTTTGACTTAATAGGGTCGAGCATTGAAACAGGCAAGGCAAATATAATATCACCTCCACCGCCTTCCAATTCCACTCTAATTTTTTTGATTAAGAAAAACTCATGCGGCTGGATCCATGTGATCATATTAGGATCAGATTCTTTAGAAGAAGGCTCGTATTTAACAGTATGTACTTCTTCCCAGGCAGTATTCAGATCTTGCAAAATTATTTTTAAAACTCTATCAATGATTCTATATTCTGTCAGCGTAAAATTGCGTCTCTCAATATTACCGTGGATTTTTCCATCGCCACCAAAATAATTTTCAACCAAGGTATATACCAAACAAGCATCAAAACAAATGATTGCATTTCCTTTGAGTGGATTAAGCTTTAATATATTAATATTGGTAGGAACACTCAATGCACTCAAAAAATCTTTGCCATTTACAAGGGTCATCGGCTTTGCATTTAGTTCAATTGTCTTTTTCATAATGCTTAAAAGACTAACTTTGGCTTTTCTCATAAAGCGCTCGTAGATCTTTTCAATCTTATAAAATCGGTGCTGTAATAATCCTGGCTGAATTGAAAAGTCGTATTCTCTAGGAAAAGCTGGATCTTGATCCACTATGGAGTCACTATCCTCTTTGCTAAGCAATTCATCAATTTCTTCTTGCTTTAAGACGTCATTCATAATAGATGTTCTTCTCTTGGCTTATTATTTTTACAGCAACAATATAAATTTATTTTTCTTTACAGAGAAAAAGCAAAGATCGTACCAAGATTTAAAGCAGTAATTTCAAGAGGTTATACTTTAGATGTCAAAAAATCGACAGAAATTGTAAATCTAAGAAGACAATAGCAGTTCTATTGACAAGATATTTTATGACCAAACATTTATTTTGCTATTTTTTTGTATCACTATCTAGAATTAATTATGCATACAAATCAACCAAGCCTTTTATATTCCTAACCAGAGAAATGCTTTCACCGCCAGCACTTTCATTTGTATGCGCAAAACCACCATTACCACTAGCGCTTTGCTCATTATTATTTTGCTCATTTTGATGAAATACCCCCACATCTCCAAGATTAAGCCCTTCCTGACCAAATATTTCTCTTAAATCATTTATCTGCGCTTCGATAGCGTCTTTAGCAGCAATTGATTGTGCATTAAACACAATGTGCGTTGCGCCCTCACGCTGAGATATCTTAATTTCTAGCGCACCTAATTCTGGTGGATCAATGATTAATTTTGCTGAGTTTTCATTTTTATTAATCATGAGAAATATTTTATCAAATAAAGGGTTTTCTGGCTTAGCTTCTGGTTTATAGGTTAATTTGCTGGCATGTACATTTGTAATTAATTTTGTATCAGAAACTTGAGTATTTGACATAATATCTGTGGCTGACATTTTGTCTTTAGTCATTGTAGGTTCTGGCTTTATAACACTGTCAATGACCGCAACGGTTGCTTTTGGCATTGCAAACTCATCGATAGGATCTGCTGAAGCAAGTTCTTTAACAAGTTTTTTATGAATAGCAGCTTCAGCCTCAATATCTGCTTTATCAAGATCAAGTTTTGCATTCATTGCTTTGCTGTCTTCTTGTATTTCATCAATGTTTGCTAATACAACATCATCTTGAACAACCAAAGTCGGAAAATCAGATGTATTCTTAAATCCATCACTATTATTCATGATAATATTTGTAATATGCTCATTCATTGTATCTGGGCTTTCTTGTGACAAAAGCTTATTCACAGATGTTTTGATAAGTTCGATATCTGTAGATACCAGAGGAAGACTTGCATTCACAGATACTGAAGATTCATCTTCTGCCACAACGGGCATTACCTCGTGGTTAACTTCAGGATTAATAAGTACATTAATCTCACCATCTTCATCTAAGTCATCGCTCTTAGCACTTGTATCTTTGCTCGTCGTTTTTTGTGCCATCGGCTGGTTATTTATCTTTGTCGAAACTGCTTTCTCATCTGTCTCAGTCGTTTCTGTTTTCGCTTCTTGGTTATTAGGTAGCTTTTCTGCAGCCTTGTTGCCACTTACTGCCGTATCTTTAGGCAAATTATTTCCTCTTGGCTTTGTCTTCTGTTCAGAGGATTGATTGGCTTGTTCCTGTATATTTTTATAAATATTATCTCGTCTGACAGCAACGCCAGTATTATCTCTGTCCAATGCATTGATATTGTTTGTTTTTTTTGGCGCTGTCAAAGTACTTGTCAGCGTGTTGTTGTTTTGCAGACCTAATAAATTCTTTTCCATATTCTCAATCACCAAATGACTATATTACTCACTATACAAAGACCATGCCAAAATACATTTATGATAGAAAAGCGTCCTATCTAGCAATGTCAATATATTGTCACTATCGCCAATGATATTTATATGTTACTCAATCGTAAACAGTTCATTTAATTTAGTAATCATTAAAATCTTTAAAATATCTGGTGGACAATTGCTAATTTTAATACTGGCTGTATCGCCACCGGCATGATCTCGCAAAGCCAATAACATACCCAAAGCAGAACTATCAATATAATTAGAGGCTTTGAGATCCACTACATAATCGTCTGGTTTTTCTTCCATTTGTTCATATGCATTTCTAAAGAGGTGCAATTGACTGAAATCAAAGCGTCCTTCAACCAGTATGCGCAATCGACGACCATTATTTTCAGTATGTGCTGATATAGGCATATGACATTTCCTTATGACGTATGATTATGTAATGTATAATTTCTAAAAAGCTCTTCTATATTTTTAGATTCCATTTTTAATTGTTCGTATTGAATTTCTTTATTTGCACTATCTATCAATTTATCGATCTGAGATATCTTATAATGTAACATTTCAATCAGTTTATTATGATATTGCAACTCTTGTTCAAGTTTAGAAATATTATTACCTAAATCAATAATACTGGTGCGTAAGTAAATGCTAAAATTTTGCTTTAATTTTAAATCATGCATCGTCTGTGCTTGGCTATCACTATCTTGTATGGTATATTCAGACAGATAGGACTCTAACAATGCAATTTTTTCACGTTCTGCCCTGATTTTTGCTGAAGTATTTTGTGCGCGAATGATAATAAAGCCAAGATTCCTATCCCAAATTGCTTTTAATTTTTTATACTTATCAATGACACTCATTTTATAGCTCTTTAACTGTTAATAATTGTTTTTAAATTCTGCACATCATTTTCAAAGGTTGATTTTTCACTAACCATCTGTTGCAAAAACTTTGTGATTTCTGGCATCTTTTTGATGATTTTATCAAACTCAGGGTCACTACCAGCTTGATATGCGCCCAAAGAAATAAAATCTTTTTGTTTCATATACTGGCTATAATAGCGTTTGAACAAACGTGCTGCTTGCAAATGTTCTGGAGAAATGATGCTATTCATAACACGACTGATAGATTGCTCAATATCAATGGCTGGGAAATGCCCCACTTCCACAAGACGTCGAGACAACACGATATGTCCGTCTAAAATACTTCTAGCACAATCGACAATGGGATCTTGAATATCATCAGATTCAGCTAATACAGTATATATGGCTGTGATAGAACTCCCCTTTTGTGTTCCATTCCCCACACGCTCAATCAACTTAGGTAACTTCGTAAAAACAGAAGGTGGATAACCTTTAGTGGTAGGTGGCTCTCCCAATGCTAATCCAAGCTCTCGAATGGCTTGCGCATATCTTGAAACAGAGTCCATTAAAAATAACACGCGCTTATTGCTATCTCTGAAATATTCTGCAATGGATGTGGCATATTCGGCAGCTTGTATTCGGTTCAAAGGCGAGCTATCCGCAGAAGAAACAACCATGACTGTTTTACTCAAGGCTGAACCAAGATTATCCTCAATAAACTCTTTTACTTCACGACTACGCTCACCAATCAATGCAATGACAATGATATCTACTTTTGAATACTTCGCAATCATCCCCATTAAAACGCTTTTGCCAACACCACTACCTGCCATTAGCCCGATACGTTGCCCTTCTCCCACAGTAAGTAAGCCATTGATTGCTTTTACCCCTAAATCTAAGGGCACAGAAATTCTACTTTTTTCTAATGGATTTATCTTTGCCGTAGAAAAAGGCATATTCACAACATCTTTCAATTTACCTAAAGCATCTAATGGTCTTCCATAAGAATCTATCACTCTACCCAATAAACCAAAGCCCATAGGGCTTTGTCTAAATTCATTCAACTGCTTTATTTCAAAATTAGGAGAAAGTCCTGTTAACTCTTCATAAGCCATCAAATAAGTAATATCGCCTTTAAACCCGACGACTTCTAATAGCGCTTTTTCTGATTGCGTAATTTCAATTTCACATAAAGTACCAATTTTAGCGCTCAAACCTGTTGCTTCAATGAGATAATTTGATGCTTTAAAAATTTTACCATACTGTAAAAAACGAGATTCTTGAACATCGGTCTTAAGATATTTTTCAATATCCATGATTTGATTAGTCATTGCTGGTTCCCGTTTTAACTAAATTTGGCTCAAAAAATCTAGCAATTGTTTTCTGAACATCAAACTCAATCACTTGAGAGCTTGAATCTAGTTTAAACTGAAAATCATTAAAGCTATTGTTTTCAACAAATTTTATATCATAACCAGAAAAATCCATTTGAGACATCATATCAATTGTCATTTTATTTGCAACAATAACAATTTTTTTAATATTATCTTGATAAAAAGATAAGGCATCTTGAATAATAGCTTTCAGTGCTGTTTCATGATTTGCCAACTCAACAGCAATCACTTTTTTACATATCTCATTAATGATATAAAGCGATTTTTGCTCAAACATTTCTTCCTGCGCTCTAAAGTGATTACTCATATCATTCATAAGCTGCAACAATGCAGCCTTTTGTGGTAAAACTTCTTGCAACCCCTGTTTTTTACCATCCAAATAGCCTTGTTCTTTTTCTTTTTTTACAATTTCCTCAAGTGCTTTTTTTTGTGGCGTAGACAGGCTTATTTTGCTGTAATTTTGAGATACGTTATTCGCGCCTGAAAAAGTATGCTCTGGAAGTGACCAATTTTTTATATTTTTTCCTTTATCCATTATACAAATTCCTCACCTTTTCCACCGAGTGAAATTTCACCAGCATCGCCCAATTTCTTAGCAATTGCCAATATCTCTTTTTGAGCTTTTTCTACCTCGCTCAATTTTACGGGGCCTTTTGCATCCAGATCATCTAACAATAAGGTTGCTGCACGTTTAGACATGTTTTTTATTACTTTGTCTTTAATAGACGCATCAGCACCTTTTAAAGCAACAACCAATGAATCAGTGCTCACTTCTCTTAATAAAGTCTGTATGCCTTTATCATCAATATTTTTAATATTATCAAACACAAACATTAACTCTTGGATTTCAATTGCCAGATCGTTATCTTTGTCTTTCATTGCATCAAAAATTTCACTTTCTACATTTGTATCAACATAATTCATGATATCAGCTGCTTTTTTAATGCCACCCAATATTTTGGGCTTAATGGTGCGACGATTAGCATATTGATCAATAATAATTTCATTAAGATCAGATATTGCCTCTGTATCAATACTTTCTTGATTGGAAATACGCATAATCAAATCCAGCTGTGACTGTTCATCAAAACACATTAATACTTCTGCCGCTTGATCGGGATCTAAATAACTTAAAACAATAGCTTGTATTTGTGGGTGCTCATATTGTACAAAATCAAAAATAGATTTTGGATCCATCCATTTTAAACTTTCTAAGCCCTTGTTATTGGCCTGCATCAGCGCATCATCCAGTATAGAATCGGCTTTATCTTCACCAATTGTATTGGCCAAAACTTCTCTCACATGGATGGCATTATCAATACCTAGATGTGTTTGACTTTCCGCTTTCTCAATAAAATCAGACACAATTTTCTGCATGCTTTCTTTATCAACATCCTGCAAATTGGTCATGACTTGTCCTAAACTTTGTATTTGCTTAGGCGATAAATATTTCATCACTTTTGAAGCTTCTGCAGGGCTTAACATCATTAATAAGATAGCCGCACGCTCAATTGTTGGGCGCTCTTTTGTCTCAGCCATTTTCTACCTCAACCCATTTTTTAATCACTTGTGCTGCTCTTTTAGGATCTTCATTCACAATATCTTTTACCTTTATTAATGAAGGAGATGCGCCTTGAACACCTTTGGCTGCCTCATTAAAACTTTGTTCTGAAGCAATTCTTTTCAACATTTCTTTCTTTTGCGCAGAAACTTTAGTGAGGTTTTTGAACATAGGGCGCAATACCACAAAGACAAGCATTAGTAAAACAATACCACCAATAATATTTTTAAGCATTGGCATAAACCATGTTTTTTCAAGCAAGCTCGGCGGCGCAAGCTCTTCAATAGGTGCATTTTCTGCAAAGGTTGATTTAATGATAGTTACGGTATCTTTTCGCTCCTCACTAAAACCTATTGCATCTTTAACGAGTTTTTCAACATTTTTCATTTCTTCTTCGGAAAGTGGTGTTTTAACCATTTTCCCTTTTGCGTCATAGCTTACTTTGTCACCAATAACAACAGCAACTGACAATCTCTCTACACGGCCAGGTGCAGATGAACGATGGGTAATCTTTCTATCAATCTCATAATTTTTTGTGGCTTGTCGCTTTTGATTCTTACTTTCTTTTTTTGTATTAGATTGATTTGCTTCTGGGTTATTGTCATTTTCTATTCTTTCAGGTGCGCTACCTGGAACGGGCGGCTCATTAGAAAGCGCCCCTGGAACCCCACCCACAAAATCCCCGCCCTCTTTTGAGATTTCTAAGGTCCTCTCGCTTCTCACAACTGCTGCTTTAGGATTAAAATTTTCTGAAGTTTCTTCTTGAGAAGTGAAATCAACAACAGCAGTAACTTTCGCTTTAATTTGCCCAATCCCTACCATTGGCTCAATTAAATCTTCAATTCTTGAAGAGTACATTTCTTCTATTTTCTTAGCAAAATCTAAATTTTTAGAGGCATTTGCAATTTTATCATTACCCGTCGTGGATAAGAGATTGCCATTCTGATCGATAACTGTCACATCCTTCGTTGACAATCCTTGTATACTTGAAGCAACAAGATGTGTAATAGCTGCAATTTGCTCAGATCCTAAATTATATCCGCCATACAGATTTACAAAAACAGAGGCACTTGGATTTTTCTTGTTTCTGATAAATTCACTTTGCTTAGGAATGGCTAAATGAACGCGTGCTGATTTAATATTTTGAATAGAAGAGATAGTTCGCTCTAACTCTCCTTGCAATCCTCTGATATAGCGTGTGGTTTCAATAAATTGACTTGTGCCAAGACCTGCATCTTTGTCTAAAATTTCAAGCCCTGCCCCCATATTTCCTGTTACACCATTTTGGGCTAATTTAATCCTTGCCTCAAATATTTTAGAAGCTTCCACCATCACTAAACCTGTCTGTGAATCAAGCTTATGAGGAATCGCACTTTTTTGTAGTGCATCCATTACCTCACCTGCACTTAAGCTATCCAATTGATTATAGACAGGTACAAAATTTGGTGTTTGTGACCAAAACACGACATACACACCCACAGCAATACTGAGCGAAATACCTACCAGTAATAAAACTTGTTTTACCAGTGATAACTCATAAAAACCTTGCGCTGCTTCTGATACTTGAGCTTCAGTCACAAATAACTCCTAATTAAATAGGCATGTTCATTATATCTTGATAAGCATTGACTAATTGATTACGTACTTGTGTCATTGCTTGAAAGGATAGATTGGCTTTTTGAAGCGCTACCATTACCTCTGTAATATTAACATTTGGATCATGCATCTCAAATCGAGAAACCAAATCACTTGCATTTGCAGATAAGTTGTTGACACCATTCACAGCTTCTGTAAACATTGAATGAAAAGAATTTTCCTTGACAGTCTCTGGCGCAATACTTGGACTACGTTGAGCCATATCTGCCAAAGTTCTCATTCTCGCTAATAAATCACCAGCATCAATTTGATTCATTTTTAGACTCCCTCCCTGGAATACTAAAGCCAAGCTCTTTCATCTTTGCAAGCTTATAACGTAAGGTACGAGGACTAATACCTAATAATTTTGCTGTTTCTGTACGATTACCATTTAAAGCTTTGAGATTTTCTAAAATGGCCTCATGCTCTGTAGATTCAAGTGTTTCAGATAATTCAACGGATTTAGCACAACCATCTTTCTCTATGTCTATTTCTTCTAGAAAGATATGCTCCGGCAGAATAATATCAGACTGTGATACAATGCAAGCTCTTTGAATCACATTTTCTAATTCACGCACATTACCTGGCCAACGATAGCCGAGTAGTTTATTTAATGCTCTTTCGCTCAATGTGCATATTTGTGATTGACTATATTTTTCAACAAAATAAGAAGCAAAATGAATAATATCATTTTTTCTATTACGCAAGGGTGGCAAGCTGATAGGAAATACATTTAATCTAAAATACAGATCGCCTCTAAACTCATTTTTTGCAACTGCCAATTTCAAATCTTTATTTGTCGTTGCAATAATACGAACATCAAGCGCAATTGCTTTTTTACTCCCCAAGCGCTCAACTTCTTTCTCTTGCAAAACTCTCAAAATTTTGGCTTGTAGTCCAAGCGGCATTTCGCTTACTTCATCTAATAATAAAGTACCACCATTGGCTTGCTCAAATTTTCCTTCGCTGGCTTGATGCGCCCCTGTAAATGCACCTTTTTCATAACCAAATAATAATGCTTCTAGCATATTGTCAGGGATAGCTGCACAATTTATAGCTAAAAAAGGCTTTGTATTTCTAGAGGAATTATCATAAATGTATCTGGCAATAACTTCTTTGCCCGTTCCACTTTCTCCGCTTAAAAGAACGGTTGCATTTGTTTGCGCAACTTGTTTGGCAAGTTGATAAACATCATCCATTTTTTGATCAGAACGTTTTTCTTTATATATCTCAGTCGTATCTTCTAAAATTTTAGTACTCATTTTTTCAATGAGATCATTCAGCTCAAATGGCTTAGTGATATAATCGCTGGCACCATTTTGCAAGGCATAGACTGCATCTTTAACAGTGGCATGTGCTGTCATAAAAATAATGGGTGTTTGCACATTTTTTTCTTTGAGCACAGATAAAAAATCCAAACCATTTTCATCTGGTAATTGAACATCTGATAAAATGATATTAAAATGATTGCTTTGAATTTTTTCGAGTGCCGTAGCGCTATTACAAGCTGTTTCAACTGAGTATTTTTCATAAGTCAATCCAGATGAAATTGCCTCTAGCAAATCAGCATCATCTTCAATGATTAGTACTTTATTATTCATTTTATATTAGCCGTTTTAGGTAAATTAATAGAAAAAATGGTACAATCTGTATTACTAGAGAAAATCAGCGTTCCTTGATGTGCTTCAAATATTGCTTTTGCAACAGGAATGCCTAAACCAGAACCACCTTTTTTGGTTGTAAAATGTGTTTTTTCAATCTGTTTAATATTATCTGAGCGAATACCATCCCCATAATCAACTACTTTTATCACCAAAGCATTACTCTCTTGAATGAGACTTATATCAATTTGCCCTTTGGCATGACTTGCTTCTATTGCATTATCAATAATATTTTGTATTCCACTTAAAAGAGAAAGTTTATTGCCTAAAATATCAAAATTATTGTCTAATGATTCTGCATAATAAGAAAAATTTATTGTTTTAAAAGTATCTTTGTAAGTCTCAATCAAATCTAAAAGTAATGTTTGTAAATTTATTTTTTCTACTTTGATATCATTGCTTTTAAATATTGCTAATTCAGTTTCAATTAATGACTTAATGGTATTCAGTTGCACGCCTACTTTTTCCATCAAAGAAAAAATATCTTTATTATCTTTTAATTGTTTTTTTAAAGACGATAGATATACAAAGGCCGTGGTTAAAGGTGTTTTAAGTTGATGAGCTAATATTGATGAAATATGATTAATTGAGCGCAAGCTATTTAGGGTGTGTACCTGATCAGATTCTCTTTTAATGTCTGTCACATCAGACAAAACCAAGGCTTGAAGATTTAAATTCGTAATAGATTGGGTTGCAACCGATATCTTTTTATTATTTTTGAGTGTGATTAAGTGCCCGCCCTCAGAGATGCTTGATAAACATTCTTGAATCACCGTCATCCAGCTTCGATTGATAAGCTCAATGCCCAATAAATTTTGTGCCATAGGATTGCAATAATAAATAATACCATCAGCTCGCAACAGAATAATCGCCAAGGGTATTTCACTTAAAATTGAAATGTCTGTTTCGCTGATGGCTAGTCTATTATTTTTTGTATTTAACATGTCTATTTTCGTCATGCAAATGATTACTGATTTAAAAGCAATTTTGATGCCACAATCAAAAATCATTATTTTTCAATGGATTAGACAAATGCTTGCGTATATTTGTCAATCATTTGACGAAATGATTACTTGGAGATAAAAAGTAGTTTTAGGAAATGAACGTGCATGTTTGTTAATGCGTTATTCCTCAGTGGCGCAAAGCGCCGTATACTCCCTTTGGAATCAAAGGGAGTCGCCGTCTGCGGCGGAGGGATTTTAAAACATAGATTTAAAAAAATCCATCTGCTCACTCTCGTTGAGCCTCTTCCCTTAATTCTAAGGGAAGATAATCATTCACTTCGTTCATTTCTTAAGTGACTGGTATTAGGGCGTAGCCTGCTCTCTGTCACAAAATTTGTCATGAAAACTGGATACCGCGGACAAGCCGCGGCACGTAGGCATTAAGGTGGGACTCAAATATCAACAATCTCTAAAGCCATAATGCAAAAGCGATTATGCCGCTTGATCTTTTAGCAAATGATACTTTCTAATTTTTTCAACCAAGGTTGTACGTCTAATTTTTAATAGTTTAGCAGCGTGTGCAACAACCCCATTTGATTTATTTAAAGCATCCATAATATATGCCTTTTCAATATTATTAAGCACCTCTTTTAAATCAATACTGTCATCTGTTTTTACAGAGGCCGGAGACACCAAAATGGTTTGACTCAATTGTTCGATTTTAGATTGTGTGACTTCAGCAACATTACCAAGCTCTTTTTTGATCCCTTGCCCTCTGTATTTTTCGGGTAACTGCCCTGCATCAATGGTTTGATTAGGGTACAGAACAAATAAACGCTCAATCAAATTAGATAATTCTCTAATATTACCCTTCCATTCACAATTTTGTAAATGGCTAATACATTGGCTGGTTAAAGATATTTCTGATTTTAGTTCTTTAGATAATCTGCTAATCAAATGATTAATAATGATAGGCACATCTTCTTTTCTTGAGCGCAAGGAAGGCATTTCAATGGGGAACACATTTAACCTATAAAATAAATCTTCACGAAAAACCCCTTGCTTAATACCATCCTCTAAATTTCTGTGCGTCGCAGCAATAATTCGTACATTTGATTTCAAAGATTGATTGCTACCAATACGCTCAAAAACACGCTCCTGAATCACGCGTAGGATTTTAACCTGCATATTAAGAGGCATATCGCCAATTTCATCCAGAAAAATAGTACCACCATCCGCCAATTCAAATCGACCTTTGCGTGTGCTGATAGCTCCCGTAAAAGCCCCTTTCTCATGACCAAACAACTCACTCTCAAGTAATTCATGAGGGATTGCACCACAATTGACAGGAATAAAGGGTTTGTTTCGTCTGTTTGACATCATATGCAGGCAGCGTGCAGCAATTTCTTTACCTGTCCCAGACTCGCCAGTGATAAAAACATTCACTTCGGTATGTGCTACTTTCTGAATCATTGCTTTAATTTCTAAGATTTGACTGCTGTTACCGCTGAGTTCTTGCACTGTGTAACTTTCCATGTCGTCGCAATCCTATTATTGAATCCGTTGAGCCTATGAATTATAGAGCTATTACTATATTTATATTTAATACTATATAATTACAGAGTAAATATTATTCTTAACTGCGCTTAAGTTAATTAATAGCTAATAATCACTGGGTATGTCAAATTATTGTCGAAAATAGTCGAATATTTTTGACATTTTTTGAAAATCACTGGCATTTGATATACCTAAGGCAGTTTTTTATGCAAATAGGTTATCTGTTCTTGTGCAATCGGCGGTTATGCAAAATACCTCTCTACAGATATTATCCTACAGAAGGTTGGGCGATATTCATCTTATGTAACACCAATATACTCAATTACTTCATCTGTTTTTGATAGTTATTCTTGGCTATTCCTATCGCTCTTATCTGACACAAATCATTTTCAATGCTATGTTTCCTTTGCTCAACATATTGTAAGACATTGACGACAAGGCCTAGCATATACTGTAAATCCTCACCCTTTACGTTCATTTCATTTAATACATATTCTATAGAATCACGATGAAAAGCGACGATCATATCATCTGTCACAGAATCAGGGCCTTTAGCAATCTGAACGTTAATCTGTTCAAGCTTCTCTTTGTATCGTTGATAAAGATCTGTTGAAGACATAGCGACTCCCTTATGGTTTTAGTCACAGTACATTAGGCTTACAAGAAGACGCAGCCCTCCTCTCCCTTTCTGTGAAGCGTCGTGGATGAAGGCTATGCATGAGGGTTAATTGCATCCCAGCTTTCTTTTATCTCAAACAAAAGGCCTCGAATTTCCTCCAGGATAGATTCTTGATTATGCAAGTTAGCCTCAACCAACCGACGCATCATATAATCGTATAATTTTGCAAGATTTTCTGCCATTTCGCCTTGCTGTGTATCCAAGCTTGCATTGAGGCCATCAATTAAGGAAATTGCAAGACTTATATTTCGTCCCTTTTCTTCTATATGATGAGCTGTCATCGCTGTTTTTGCATTATCTAAGGCTAATAATGCATTATTCATAAGTATTGCAATAATTTTATAGGGATCTGTCTCTAATTTTTCAGATTCATTAGAAACGGACTGATAGGCTTTTAATGCATGCGCATGATTCACGGTAAACTCCTAAGGGTTATTTTTTATACGCTAATGGATCGGGTAAACTTGAAAGCTGCTGGCTTAAAAAATCACTGGTTGATTTTAAATTGGCAACAATACTATCCATTGCAATAAATTGAGAAAGCAATCGTTTTTCCAAGTTTTGTAAATGCAGTTCTAAGCGCTCTCTTTTCTCATCAATGCCAGCTATGGTTGAATTCAAGCCAGTTGTTCTTGACTCCAAAATCCCAGAGCTTTTAAGATAATTATCAAAAAGCGCATTTAATTTGATAGCAACACCTGTTTCACTTTTAGCAAAAAGTGTACCCACATTATCAAATTGTGTATCGAGTACACTTGTTAATTTTGAGTTATCAATCATTAATTTTCCAGTGTATCTATCACTGGTAATACCCATTTCTGCGAGTGTACTAACGCCACCTGCTCCTGTAGAAACTGCGCTAGAAATTTCTCGACGAATTTGTATTTCAAGATTTCTCAAAGTAGCATCGCCAACCAAATCACCCGAGGCAGACAAAGAGCCTTCTGTCCCAGACTTTTTAAGATCGTTGATTGTTTCAATCATTTTGTTATAACTATTTACAAAGCTTTGAATTGAATTAATTGCGGAATTTTTATCAAGATTAACCGTTAGTAACTTTGGGTCTGCAATATTTGTTTCTTTTAAGGTTAATGTGACACCATCAATCGCATTCTCAACGGTGTTACTTGAGCTGGTGATTATTGAACCATCAATAATCACGGTTGAATCACTACCTGCTTGAGTGATATCTAAATAATCTGAGCTTAAACGTGACAGCCCAGCATTGTCGGTATTATTACCATCTCCATCAGATACAGCAGAAACAGTAAATATTTTGTTTTCTCCTGTTTCATTCGATGAGAACATAATTTTCGACCCCGTATCAGAAGTGACAATTGTTGCACTGATGCCTGTTGTCGTAGAAGTCTCATTAATACGTTTAACAACCCCTTTGAGTGTCTGATCAGCACTTGTTATCGAAAAAGTATGCTCAACGCTTCCAATTTTAAATTTTAGGGAGCCTGTTCCGAGAATTTCATCAGGATTACTAAAGGCAGCGCTGCTGAGTTTGTGATTTTTCGCTAACTGCGTAACTTCTACAGAATAACTCCCTTTTGCAGCCACAGCGCTGGCTGTCGCTGTGTATTTACTTTCATCAGCAGAAATTGCAATTCTGCCTTGGAATTTTGACGGACTCTTTAGATTTGCTAATGTGCTCTGAAAATCAGACAATACACCTCTTAATGTTCCATAAGCTGTGATTTTAGAAAGTACTTTTGCTTCATCACTATTAAATTTTGCTGCTTTGCTTTTACCTTCCGCAGCCAACATGTCATCAACGAGTTGCCTTATGTCAATGCCAGAACCTAGGCCAGATGTTGTTACCGCCATAGTGTCTTCTTCTCTTTGAGTATTTACACATTAATTATGCAACTTATAGACCAAGTCAATAAAATCCACATTCTCGATTTCACGAATTATTTCATTGTTTACATGATTAAAAATATTTATCTTTGATTTTCCAGAATTTTTATCTATATCTAATTGATAGCATCGGCTGATTTGTATCTCACCATTACTGCTTTTATTTTTAGGCGCTTCTGCAGAAAGATCTAGTTTAATCAAATCAAAGCAGTCATCCCTATTGCTTTTTGTTTGAAGAATCGGCAAAGAATGACCTAACAACGACAGTTTTTTCCGCGATTTCTCTTGCGTATTTTCTGAAAGATTGTGTTTTTTAGCATCTGTCATAGCTATTTTTTTCCAATAAAAAAACGGGGGTTTCCCCCCGTTCTTCTTCAATGATTATCGTAACAAACCTAACACATTCTGAGGCACTTGATTTGCTTGAGACAAAATCGCGATACCCGCTTGTTGTAAGATTTGTGCTTTGGTTAAAGCAGCTGTTTCTTGCGCAAAATCCGCATCTAAAATACGAGATCTTGCTGCTTCCATATTTTCAATACCATTTGCAATATTAGAAATAGTGCTTGAAAATCTGTTTTGTACAGCACCTAACTGCGCACGAACACCACTGATTTGGTCTAATGCACCATCGATAACATCGATTGCAGCATTTGCACCCGCTTGTGTTCCAATATCAATCTGACCAACGTCACTTAAAGTAGATGAATTTGCTGAACCCACTGCACCTGCAAACAATGATGTGCCTGTAGAAGCAGAGCCTGAAATATCAGAGGTTACGTTGAAAGCACTGGCTGAGTTGAAAGATATTTCACCGCCCACAACGGTTGAGTCAAAGTTTGTTCTTGCACCACCATCAAAGAGTGATACAGCTTCACCACCGCTATTATTGGCTGCATTACCTGTAACACGAATGGATTGTTCAACAGCAGCAGACTGTGTGCTACCTGTACCAGAAACAACCGTCACATCAGGTGAAGCATAGTCTACAGCAGCACTGTGCTTAAAGTTTTCAATAGCAATGTCTTTACCTGTACTGTGTGTTAACACAATCTCAGCATTGCTACTACCAATTGCAGCAGTGATACCTGTGGTACCCGCAACATCATTGATTGATTTCACAAGTGCAGTCATATCACCTGTTGTAACGGTTGCAACAACAGCAGCCTCTGTCGCATTATCACCATATAGGTTGAAAGACACAGTACCATCTGCTGATAGATCAGATAATGTCAATGAGGTTGTAGCAGAAGCAGTAACCCCTGTTGTTCCTGCAATCGCATTTACAGCGGCAGCAATACTATCGGCAGCTTGTCCTGCAGAAACATTCACAGTATCAGAACCGTTACTACCAACAATCGTCAACACTTGCGCACCAACGTTATTGCTTAGATTGTTTGCAGTATTGGTTGTGCTATTTACAAAGTCATTAATAGAACCATTACCCACAGCAACCGTAGTTGCGGTTGTATTGCTGATAATAGAATCGGTATCAGAAGATATTGAATAGCCTTGATCCATTAAGATATCGACTCTGCCACCAAAGGTTGTTGCTTGTGTTGCAACTAAGGTTGTAGCAGCAGCACCATCTAAACCAACCATATCAAACACACCTGTACCTGCGGTGCTTGCAAAGCTTAAATCGCGACCATCTAAGGCAAATACATCTAAGCTTGTACCATTGCTAACCGCATAGATACCCGCACCTTGCAAGGTAGCGTTTGCATTAATAGCGGTTGCCATTGAGTCAGCTGTTGTTGTTGCACCACTAGAAATCACTTGGCCTTCTAAGGTAATGTTGGTTGCTGCGTTCATGGTTGCCAAATTACTAACAGTAACTTGGTTGAAAGCACGTGCTTCAACACCTGTTGCAGCACTCAGATTAGCAGCAATTGTACTTGCTTCATCATTTGCTGCCACAGCGACTGTTTGCGTTGTTGACACACCAGCACTATTTACATTGGTGATGGTAAAGTTAGATACACTGTAACCATTGGTTGCAGCGTTCGCTTGCGCAGCACCGACTTCAGCACCTAATGCAGCCCCACCTGCACCACCTGCCACACCCACATATAATTCTTTATGGGTTGCACCTTCTAAGCCTTGCGCATTATTTGTTTTTACTGAGTTCGTACCTAATGCAGTAGAACGTGTATCTCTAATAGATACTGAAATGGTTTGATTTGCTTCAGCACCTACATGGAAAAGTGCATTTTGTAAATCACCATTTAAAATTTTCAATCCGTTGAAAGTTGTGGTGTTTGCAACACGTGACATTTCTTGTTTCAATTGATTTGTTTCACCTTGTAAAGCAGCACGATCGGAAGCAGAGTTCGTGCCATTGGCTGATTGAATAGCCAGCTCTCTCATACGTTGCAAAATGTTCGTTACTTCTTGTAAAGCACCTTCAGACACTTGCGCTAAAGAAATAGCGTCATTCGCATTACGAGATGCCTGTGTCAAGCCTTTGATTTGTGATGTAAAACGGGTACTAATTGCAAGTCCCGCAGCATCATCTTTTGCACTGTTAATGCGTAAACCTGATGACAGTCTTTGTAAAGACGTTGATAATGCCTCACCAGAACGCGACAAATTCTTTTGTGCGTTTAATGATGCTAAATTCGTATTAATAACCTGTGCCATTATGATTGCTCCTAAAAAAAGCATCGCTGCTTTAATAATCTTAGCGGATATACACCCAAAATCGGCTATATTTACCGCTCCCAGCCCATAGTATCGACACATTTTTTTAAAGGTTTAGAGATTTATAAAAAAATATTTAATTTAAAATATAAAAATAAAATGTATAGACATGCAGTGCAAAAGATTCTGCAATGAAGGAAATGAAAAATGTTATGTTTAAGTCAGTTTCTATAAGAAATTAAACAAAGACAAGGATTGAATACGCGCAAATGTTTGCTGAGATATTTGAAGCGATAGCGTCATCTGTGATAAAAGTGATACAGCTTCTGCGTAATCTAAATCTTCAATCTTACTTAATGCTTCTTGAGCAATGAACTTAATGTTGTCATTATTTTGATTTAATGAGTCAATCACATTTAATCGAGCACCAATCTGCGCTCTCACATTATTGAGTGAGGATTCTGCACTTTCCAAACTGTTAAGAAAGACACCGATCTCATAATCTAATCGAGCCGGATCATTGCCCAATACTTTAATATTGTCCGAAATATTTTTGGTGCTTGTGAAAATATTTTGTGTTGGCACTTGTTTGATTTCCACATTAAAAACATCACCAGCATTTGGTTCTCCTGTAATCGATAATCTTAGGCCATTAAACTCAATTTCTTGACCTGGAATGTATGTAATATCATCATAACCGGATAAGGGTTGATTTGGGTTTGAATCCGCAACAATATCAAAGGATGTGCCACCCGCATTAAAGATAATAGAATAAGTTTCATTAAGATTGTGCGGTACACCCACTACTTTTGCAGCACTAAAGACGGCGTCGCCACTATTGGTTGAAGTATTAATAGATCCAGCACTTAACCCAATATCACTAGGCAATGCACCTTGTATATTAATACTCTGATTACTGCGTAGTGTGACCGTCGCTCTTGAGACTTGGTTCAAGGCTCCTGCGCTCAGATCAAAATTACCAAAACTCGCAGCTGCACCACCCGCTGTTTGAAGCTGAATATTTCTACCGTCACCAGCCACTAAAATAATGGCTGTGCCCACGCCTCCTGGCTGAGTTGCAATAACCCCTGTTGTCTCACTTTGATTATTAATACTGTTCATTAAGGAGGCTTCTGTGCCTGTCGTATCTGTAATTGTCACGCCATTTAATACAAACTGACCAGAGGTAATCGGTTGACTATTAAAAATACCCAAATTCACCATATTCTCATTAACAATAGCATGAACACCATGTTCTGAATAACTTGTATTAATAGCAGTCGCTATAGCAATGCCACTACGTGCTGCATCTGTTGAAGAAAGACCATCGGAAATTGCCGCAGAGATGGCAATATTATTAATCATTAAATCACCGACATCTAATGATGGCAAAGTACCAGCATTGACTAAACCTGAACTTGCTGTGGTAATAGAAGCAATGCCACGACTTGTATTTAAATCCAATGAAGAAGTTGTCAAGTTAAAAAAAAGTGTCTTGCCCGTATCATTTGATTCAATAAAACTTGCATCATTCAATTGTATTGTTCTTTGCCCTTCATCACCCTGAAATACATAATCACCAGATAAGGATTTGGAAATAGCCTGTGTCAATGTTTTGAAACCAGAAAAAATATATTCGCCATTACCATTTTTAGAATTTGCCAACGACTCCATATCACCTAAAATAACCTGCATTTCATTTGAAATAGCATCGCGCTCAGTGCTTGATAAAGAACCATTGTTTGCTGAAATAGCCAACTCTCTCAATCTTTGATAATTATTTGTAATACTTTGCAAAACTGATTCTTCAAATTCAAGGCTTGATTTAGCTGAATTAGAGTTTTTGCTATATTGTTCAACTCTTAATATATCTTGCCTCAGCTGCAATGCACGAGATGCACCAATGGGATCGTCAGATGGCTTTATGATTTTTTTGCCTAAAGACGCTTTGGATTGAAGTTGGCTCAGCTTAGATTGCTGATTCAACATTCCTTCTACACTTCTTTGAAAATATTCTATGCTTGAAATTCTCATTTATCTACTAAACGCTCCAATTAAAGTATCAAAGAGACTACGAGCAACAGAAAATAATTGTGCAATGGCTTGATAACTCTGCTCAAATCTCAACAAGTTAGCTGCCTCTTCCTCTAAGTTTACACCTGATATGTTATTTCTTCTTGTTTCTAATGCATCTAAGAAACTTTTGCTGGCTTCAGAATTGGTTGAAGCTTGGCTGGCCTGAGATGCAATATCACTTACTGATTGTGAAAGGCTGTCTTGCAAGGTTGCATGACCACCACTAATAAGTTTATCGAGCTGTATTCCCAACATTTTGATACTATTACGATTATCACCACTGCCGTCTTGATTAAAGCCAATACTAAAAATATCACCAGATTTTGGAACCCCTTCTAATGATATTCTATAGCCTGGATCATAAACATAAGTTGAGTTCGGACCTGGTAAAGAATTGTCTACGACACCACTGATGGGAAAAACTTCATGTGTGCCCGAAGAAGGATCATAGATCTGATCAGGACCAATTTGCACACCTGGAAAACCATTTCCAACATTATAAACTCTAAATACAGTGTCAGAGATAAATTCAATTTGGATAGGCGGACTTAATTGTTTGGCTGTTTGAAAAGCATTTCCCAATCTAGATGCAGTAGATGCAGGTGTGCCCGAGGTATCCACCACATTGCTAACCTTCATTATTCCTGTACCAGTATTATTTAAAGAAGCCGAGGTTGCTACAGGATAGGCTAATGCAAGTTGCTTTGGATCTTTAATGATTGCTTTTATTTCTATAGCGGCATTTCTGGTTGGCAAAATAGCAAAACCATCACCGATATTCATGCTGCCTGATTCAACCGATATGGTCATCCCATCTACTTTCATCGTTGAAGAGGTAGATTGAACAACAACAGAATCATCAGACTGACGTCTTAAGGTATAAAATGTGCCATCAAAGGACAAACTGTAATTATCAAGTGTTAAACCTGAATTTTCAGTAGGTGTTGTGCCGCTATTAAAACCAATAGAGGATAAATTGTTTCCCGTAATTTTAATGGATTGGGTTGATGACAATTCCACACCCGCACGCTGTATTTTATCAAGCGCTATCGCACTGCTTGTATCAAAATTTGCAAAGGTTGCAACAGGCGTGCCTACATCACTCGTGAGTTGAATATTTCTGCCATCTTGTGCAATCAATGAAATATTTGAATTTCCATCGCCAATCGCTCGGACACCCGTTTGCGCACTCAAGGCATTAATATCTTGAAGTAATGTAGCTTCATCTGCTCCCGTTGTGACAATATTCACACCATTGATACTAAAGTCACCCGCAGCAAATGCTCCGGCTGTAAATTGCCCTAAGTAAACCACATTTGGCTGCGCTGTAGCTGTCACACCATGCTGTGTAGAGCGCGAATTAATCGCCGCAGCAATTGCAATGGCACTCCCCGTATTCCCAGCACTTGATACACTATCATCGGCCATTGTTGCGGCTCTTATTGAAATGCCATTAAGTGTCATGTTCCCAGTTTGCAGGCTCAGTAAAGATGAAGTGTCAATAATATTTGTGTCAGAAGAAAACACCTCATAGGGTGGTTTCGATGGATTATTAATATCATTAATAGAAACATTTAAAATTGCATTACCTGTATTGCTGGTGCTCGCTATACTTCTATTTCTGATGGCATCTATCGAATTAACATCAGAAAAGACAAGCCCGCCTTGAGCACCATTTAAGTCAATACCCAAGCTATGCTGATCATTCATTGCGCTTGCAATTGTAATGGCTAAACGCCCCATTGCATTAATCGTTGTCGTTAAAACAGAATCTCTCATTGATAAAAGAGCGCCCATTTGCCCACCAGATATATTGTTCGTAATAATCTGATTTGAATACGGCGTGGTAAGTACTACATCTTTTTTTGAAGGATCGATACTGTTGAGCTGGGTTCCTAAGGTGCTTGCCACGCCGCCCATTACAAGAGGCAAACCGCTACCAATAAACACATTTATTGAACCATCTGTATCTTGTATGCTTGAAACACTCACATATTTTGATAGTTCAGATAATAACTGGTCTCGTTGATCTAATAGATCGTTAGGTTGGCCAGAAGCGCTGTTACCACCAATTTTTGCATTAAGACTCGCAATATTCTGAGCAAGAGAATTTATTTCTGTCGTAATAAAACCAATTTTCTGATCGGTGCCAGACAGTTGAGATTGAAGTTGTCCATAAACATCATTAAACCTACCGGCAAGCATATTTACTTGAGAAATAAAAAGTTGTCGTGCAGGAATTGAGTTCGGCGTGTTATTCAGATCTTGAAGGCTTAAAAAGAAATTATTAAAACCTTGTACAACCCCTGTATTTGGATCTGCTAAGAGACCATCTAATTCACCTAATAAATTTGCAAGTGTTTCTAATTCATTGGCATTGCTTGTCTGGGTACGAAGTGCATCAATTGTAAATTGATCGACAATCCGACGTGTAGATAAGGCAGACACACCTGTTCCAATATATCCAGAACCTATTTTGTCAGCAGGACGCGTGACAAAAGTTTCAACTTGCCGACTGTATCCCGGCGTATTCACGTTGCTAATATTATGAGAGGTTGTATTTAAGGCTTTTTGTATAGCCTGTAAACCTGAGGATGCAATGCCTAATAAATCACTCATTTGTTACCTACTTATCTGAGCCAACTTGTCCCTGTAACTGTCTCATAATCACATCTTGCAAACCAATTGACTGCGTTTCGGATAAAGATAAAACAAGCTGCTTATCATACATATCTCTGTACATATCTTCAGAATCGCTGTCAAATAGCTCTGATTTGAGACACTCATCTGCCTCTCGCATACTCTTTAATACCATCTCAAGAAATACAGATTCTAATTGCTTTGCCACAACCGCCAAATCTTCTTTATTGTTGCCGGCTTGCTTTTCAAATTGCTTTAAAGCACTCATATCATAATAATTAAAAGTATCAGCGCGTTTAATATCCATATTACTCACTTTTAGATAATTTCAATATTTGCGTTTAAGGCACCCGCTTGCTTCAACGCTTCTAATATTGCCATCAAATCGCTGGGTGCTGCCCCTACTTTATTGATTGCATCTACGATCGAATCAAGCGACGCTTCTGGTTCTAATAAAAACATTCTATTTTTATCTTGAGAAACAACCACCTCAGATCTATCCACAGGTGTTGTAACGCCACCACTTAAAGAATTGGGTTGTGAAACTGATTTGGTTTCACTAATAGTAACTGTTAAATTACCATGAGAAATTGCAGCGGGTCCCACAGTAACATTTTTGCCAATCACGATTGTGCCTGTTCTGGAGTTAACAATAATGCGTGCAGGAACAACGCCAGGCGCAACCTCTAAGTTTTCTATGGCAGAAATAAAAGCAACTTTTGTTTCTATATCTTCAGGTACCAATACTTTAATAGAAGTGCCATCCAACGCCACAGCCGTTTTAGGTCCTACATACTGATTAATCATTTCAGAAACACGTCTCGCAGAAGTAAAATCAGATTGATTTAGATTAAAAATAACATGATCAGTCAGGAAGAATGGGCTAGGCACGCCTCGTTCTACCATTGCACCATTAGGAATTCTGCCTACAACAGGTACATTCACTGTTACCTTAGAACCATCATTACCTTCTGCGGACAAGCCACCTACAATAAGATTGCCTTGTGCAACTGCATAAATATTACCATCTGCCCCTTTGAGTGGTGCTAAGAGCAAGGTTCCACCTCTTAAACTTTTGGCGTTACCTAAGGATGAAACTGTTACATCCAGAGTTTGACCAGGTTTTGCAAAGGCAGGCAACGTACCGTTTAAAGCAACTGCCGCAACATTTTTAATAGAAGGATTTACATCTGGTGGAATGGTCACCCCTAATTTATTGAGCATGCTTTTAAAAGATTGCTTCGTAAAAGATTCTGTATCACCTGTGCCATTCAAACCAACAACCAAACCATAACCAACCAATTGATTGGAACGTACACCTTGTATGGATGCAATGTCTTTAACGCGTGCAGCATGGCTTTGTACTGAAAACAATACAACAAAGGCACTCATCAAAATTTTCTTAATCATTGCTTATCCTATCTCAAAATTCATATATGAAAATTACAATGGCCATAGAGAACTGCTCACAATTTTAGTTATCCATCCTGGCTTAGATGTATTTGTTAATGAGCCGCGGCCACTATAAGATATACGTGCATCGGCAATTCTATCTGATTCAATGGTATTATCAGGATGAATATCTTGTGGTCTTACAATACCAGCCACACGTATAAATTCATCACCATGATTAATGTTAATCCATTTTTCCCCTCGCACATATAAATTACCATTTGGCAAAACTTGTGTTACCATCACGGTGATTTTACCTGTTAATTTATTCTTTTGTGCCGCATCTGCCTCACCTTTAAACTCACGTTTGGCATCAATACTTGTTGCAAGATTTAAATTATCTGTGGTACTTAAAGGAATAGGCAATTGCTTAGGTAAACTAAAATCTGCAGTCGTTCCTAATAATGTGGGATTAAGAATGGTTGCATCAGATTCTTTTTTCAGCTTCGAATCAGCAGATTTAGAAGCGTCCATCTTTTCATTAAAAATAACGGTAATAATGTCACCAATCTGATGCGCTTTAATATCCTCATACAATGACAAGCCTAGACCCGGATGATAAATCGATCCCATATCAGGTGTGAGTGGTTTACGCACTTCTGGCATAACAGGTGCAAAGTTTGGATCGTTCGGGCTATCAAAATGTGCACATCCGACTAATCCAAGCATGCTCAAAACAACGAATCCCTGTCTAATCATATTACATCCTATTTTATAAATTTTGTGAGAGATATCGCAACATACCATCCACTGTTTCAACTGATTTTGCGTTCATTTCATAAGCTCTTTGTGTTTGAATCAGTCGCACCAGCTCTTCTACCACATTGACATTCGAACTCTCTAACGATCCTTGGGCAAGACTTCCTAATCCTGTTAAGCCTGGAGTACCTGTTGTAGGTGTGCCACTCGCTGCTGTTTCGGTGTATTGATTTTCACCTATTGGTTGCAAACCTGCGGGATTGATAAAATCAGAAATTTCTATGTTACCAATTTGTTGAGGTGTATTATTACCTTGTGTTAAGACTGACACTATGCCATCTGTACCAATAGTAATACTAACGGTATCATCTGGAACAGTAATATTAGGATCTAACAAATAACCATTGCCGGTCACTATTTGTCCCTGACTGTTCAATTGAAAGGAACCGTCTCTTGTATAAGCAATGGTGCCATCTGGACGTGTGATTTGAAAAAAACCTTTGCCATTGATTGCCAAATCCAATTGGTTTTGAGTATTAATCACTGATCCTTGACTAAATATTTTTTGTGTTGCAAGTGTTTTTACACCTGTACCCAACATTAAACCAGAAGGTAACTCGGTATTTTCAGTAGATTGACCACCAGGCTGGCGAACATTTTGATATAATAAATCTTCAAAAACAGCTCTGCTCTTTTTATAACCTGTTGTGCTCACGTTTGCCAAGTTATTAGAAATAACTCTAATATCTGTGTTCTGTGCTTCTAAGCCTGTTACACTGATCCAAAGTGCTGGATGCATGATTCACTCCTTGATATATGCGCCAACTCTCTAGGCGATATATATTATTTTTTTAAATTTACGATACCGTTAAGATTGATGTAGAAGCTTCGTCATTTTGCTCAGCTTGTTTCATCAATTTTAATTGAATTTCAAATTGTCTAGCTAAAGAAATCATATTGGCAATGGACTCTACCGCATTCACATTGCTTGCTTCAAGAAAGCCTGAACTAAGCGTAACCGAAATATCTCTTTCGAGTGTTGCATTATCTTTTGTGTAAATTAATCCATCTTCTTTCTTTTCAAGATTTTTAATATCTGGGCGTACCAGCTTGATTCGATCGAGCACAACTTGCGTATTGGTGGAGGAACCCAATGGCACATAACTCACCGTACCATCAATACCGATTTCAATTTTTTGAGCTGGTGGAATAAATATTTCACCACCCTCACCCATCACAGCTAAATCATTTTCCGTTAACAATTTACCATCTTGATCGAGTTTCAAACTACCATTTCGCATGTAAGCTTCTTTATTTTGTCCATTTAAAACGGTAAACCAACCTTCTCCTTTGATTGCCATATCAAGATCTCTGCCTGTTGGAATCAAAGCACCGGGACTAAAGTCTGTTGCTGCTTTTTCTGTTAAAGCATAGACCCGTGAAGGGAGCGAATCTCCAAACACGGGCATGCTACGAAATTGCGCAAGATCTGCCTTGAAGGCTGTTGTACTGGCATTAGCCAAGTTATTGGCATTCACACTTTGTGCATAGAAAGTGTTTTCTGCCCCACTCATCGTTACATACAACATCTCATCCATATTACTCTTACCTTAAATTAATAATGGTCTGTGTTACTGCATCTGATGTTCGAATCGTTTGCGCATTGGCTTGGAAGTTTCTTTGTGCCAAAATAAGCGCTACGAGCTGATCCGTGAGTTCCACATTCGAGTCTTCTAAAGCCCCCGATTGAATCGATCCTAAATCAGCAGTGCTTGCAGCCCCTATTAATGCTGGGCCTGATGCAAAAGTTTCAACCCAACTACTATTACCTTGTGGACTTAAACCTTGCACATTACCAAAGTTGGCAAGAGCTACTTGTCCTAAGGCTAGCGACTGCCCGTTACTATATCTTGCAATAATCGTTCCACCTGCATTAACATCCACTCCCGATAATCGGCCTGTTGAATAACCATCTTGACTCAACCCTTGCACAGCAAAATCTTCACCAAATTGCGTAGATTGGCTAAAGTCAAAATTAAGAAGTTGCGGGCCTGCAGCGCCACCAACAGGCACCCAGTTTTCAATGGAAATGGGATCTGAGCTTGTTTGGATGATGCCGGATTGAGGGCCTAAAGATAAACCAACTTCTCCAGGAGAAGTGCCACCAATGGTAATGCCACGGTTGTTTGTGGTTGCTAAATTATAGGTTCCACGTTGTGTCTGATTTAGCGCTACACCACCATTTAAATTGAAATTTGAAAATGTGGCGCCCCCTGTTGTACCATCTGATTCTAATTGAATATTACGCGCATCCGCTGTGGTCAAAATAACTTCACTACCTGGGCCACCTGGTTGAGTTGCAACAACACCTGTATTCGGTGTTTGTGCATTTACTAGATTTAATAAATCAGCATCTGAAGCAACTGCCCCCACAATGGCGACACCATTGATGCTTAAATCACCAGCGGCAAGCGCACCTAGGGTGGGAACCCCTATGTCTAAAACGTTAGGATTCGCCGTGGCAATTACCCCATGAAGATTGCTTGTGGCATTAATTGCCGCTACATTGGCAATGGCACTTGCCGATGCATCCGAGGTTGAAAAAATATCAGATGTATTTTTTGCAGCATCAATCGGTATACCATTAATAATTAATTCATTCAAACTCAAAGAAGGTATTGTTCCAGAATTTGCTAATCCTGATGCAGTACTTACCACAGGACCTGCGCCATAATATTGAGGTGGCGCACCCGTATTATTTACGATGAATTTTCCAGAAGAATCAAATACAACAGTATAAGGTGCTGGTAGTTGCCCTGCGCCATAGGCCACAGGCGGTGCACCCACAGGTGGTGTTGCTGCTGTTGGTGTAACATCTGTTCCATCAATGCCCACATAAACATTCCATGTATTTTGTGCAGGTGCTTTAACAAAATAGCTTGTTACAATATGAGAATTCCCCAAACTATCATACACGGTTGTTGAGGTTGATTTATTATAGCTAGAAGGATCCGGAGGATTAGCTGGCGTAAAACCAGTCTGAAAAGGAGAAGCGGGCGGTTTTGTTGATGAATCTAAGTTAACATCAATAGAAACATTACCCGTCGCTCTTGGGGACAGACTTGCATTGGTAATTTGCAAATCACCTTGCGCGCCCGTGATGGTACCTTGTGAATCTGCTAAAAAACCTCTCAATTTTTGATTTGAAGCATTTACAATATAACCATCTTTATCAACACCAAAGGCACCTGTTCGAGAATAAGATATCGAGCCATTATCGCTGAGAATAAAAAAGCCTTCGCCACTCACTGCCAAGTCCAAATTATTATTGGTAAATCCAATTTGACCTTGAGAAAATTGTTGAGTTACTTTTGAAAGCAAAATACCTGAACCAATCGCTGTGCCAGATACACCAAAAGCTGAGTTTGCATATATGTCCGCAAATTCAGCTCTAGACTCTTTAAACCCTGTTGTGCTCGCATTCGCAATATTATTACCAATAACACTCAATTCACTAGAAGCTGCTTTCAAACCACTTAATGCTGTATTAAACGCCATAACGACTTTCCTTCTAAAAATATTCTGATGTTTAGCTTATTGTCTTAACATCACTGATTGAAACTTGGCCTAATCCTGTAATATTGATACCCAAGGCTTGTCCATTTTTATTAATGCTGACACTTTCAACATTCGATGCCACGTAAGTATTCAATGGTGTTTCTTTCCCAAGCACACTTCCCGTTGCGGTAAGTGTGTATTTACCAGGTGCCACCGCCTGCCCATCGCTGTCTAAGCCATCCCAGCTAAATGCAAAATCACCTTTAGCTTGGCTACCGTATTCATAAGTCTTCACTACCTCGCCATTGGCATTACGGATCTCCATTCTCAGGTTATCCATTCTTTCAGTCAGCACCATTGAGCCCTTGACAGTTTCACCATTTGTGAGCATTGCTTGATTGGTTAAAACCTCAACCTTCTTTCCAACCAATGAGGTTGCTTGCAAGGCTTGAGAAGAAGATAATGCACTTGCCACATTGGTTAACGATTGCTCCATATTTTTAATACCTTCAACGGTACTAAATTGAGCCAATTGCGCTAAAAAATCAGCCCCCTTTTCTGGCTCTAAGGGATCTTGATTTTTAAGCTGTGTTACAAATAATTGCAAAAAGTCTGCGCTTTGCGAGTCTTCCTTTTTGTTTACTTGCGTTGGTGTACTTAAACCAATATCCGCTAAACTTACGCTCGGTATTATATTTGTAGACATGCCTTACCTCTAACGCCCTAATCTTATGGTTTCTTGCATTAACTGCTTTGTTGTGTTCATTATCTGCACATTCATTTGATATGTTCTAGAAGCAGATATCATATTTGCCATTTCATGAATCATGTTCACATTAGGCAAAAAGATATACCCTTCTTCATTAGCCATGGGATGCTCTGGCTCATATTTTGTTTGTAAAGCCTTATTGCTTTCGACAATACCCAGTACTTGAACACCCGCAGATTGATAATCACTGTCATCAAAAGCAACATCCGCTTCTGCTTCATTATTTAAAACAGTTGCAAACACAGGGTTACGTGCTCGATAAGTCTTATCTATACTGCTCGATACGCTGGATGCATTTGCCATGTTACTTGCAGTAGTATTTAATCTCACTGTTTGAGCACTCATGCCCTGACCAGCCACATCAAAAATTTGAAACATTCCCATAATTATTCGCCTTTTATTGCTGCTAATGTACTTTTAATTTTTCCATCTAAAAAACGTAACGAAGCAATATAATGCATCGTGTTTTCTGTAAATTGTGCATTTTCAATTTGAGTATCTACTGTATTACCATCTAAAGAAGCTTGATTCGGTATGCGATAAAGCAACATTTCTTCCCCATCGCTCATGTCATTGCCATCAGAGATATGTCGAGCAGCTGTGGTTGTAAGCATTCCAGCCTCATCAGACATGTTATCAATCACTCTTTTGAAATCGATATCTTTGGCTTTATAACCAGGGGTGTCTGCATTCACGAGATTACTCGCGATAATCTCTGCTCTTCTGGATCTTATGTTCAACATGTTTTCATGCAGACTAAACATTTGTTGTAATTCTGAAAGCATGCGCCTCTCCCTTTGACCATTTTTATTTTTGTCAGCAAACTAGTAATAGCAATTAAGATGCCAAATTTATTTTTCATATTTATCAACGCATTGTATTTATATCGATTTACAGAACTGAGAAACTGGCCGTAGGCATCGGCAATAGCTTGCCCATCCATCACAAAATGGCAATTTGGCATAGATTATGCTGGCATATAAAAGGAGCCATATATAATGTCAACTTGTTGACGGTTAGGGATATTCATATGATTGTTAAATTCTTACTCTTTGTACCCGTTTTGTATTTAGCCGCCTTAAAATCACATGCGAATACAACCAGTATGGATGAACTAAAAAACGCAGTTACTGACTTCGTTAAGCAGGATGTGCAAACACTCTATCCTAATAATAACGATTACAATGTGGTACTTGGCTATCTTGATAGTCAATTGAACTTAACAAGTTGTGCTCATCCTTTATCTATTAGCAAGCGTCATGGTGAAGTGAATCAAGGCCGATTAAGCCTGGACATTAGGTGCGAAAGCCCTACTGCATGGAAAATTTCTTTGCCAGTACAAGTACAAATATTCAAGACAGTGGCTGTTTCCAGCGAATTATTATCTAAAGGCAAAACAATCCAAGCCTCTGATATTGCCTTGATAAGACAAAATATTACAGCACTTTCTCAAGGCTATTATGAAAGTCCTGAGGATATCATTGGTAAAGTCATATCTAGACCTATCAGCCAAGGTACCTTAATCAGACCCAGCATGATTCAAGAAGCTGTTCTTGTAAAAAGAGGGAGTGCTGTAAACATTGTGAGTCACGGCAAAGGCATTAGAGTGCAGGCTATGGGCATTGCAATGCAAGATGGTATTAAAGGACAAACAGTAACTGTCAAAAATAAGGCTTCTAACCTGACAGTTGAAGGTGAGGTGCTCTCCTCTGATACCGTGGTTATTAATTTATAGCAGTCATATGATATCTTTCAACTATAATTGTATGGTGCTCGTCTGTGGCGACCGAAGTAAAAAGGAATTTAGTATATGAAAATAGATGGCAACAATCCTCTACTGAACCCAATGCTGTATGCTAAAACAGACGATGTCAGCAGCGAAAAAATAGCTGAAGACATCATAAGCTCAGCAAGCAGCGCTACAGAATCCCCCTTGGCAGACAGCCTACTGCAGATCACTGAAAAGCTTAAATTTCTAAATAATATTAGCAATGAGCTAAGCAAACAAAGCCCTGTTGATGCGGGGCGCGTCGAAGAAGTAAAACTCAAACTCCAAAACTTTGAACTAAGCATTCAACAACCCGGCGAAGCAGGTGAAAAAGCAGCAGAAAAGATTGCTAAAAAAATGATGGAAATGGAAAAATTTTTATCCAAATAGCATCTAGATAAATAGTAAGGAATTTTTATAATGTCTAGCCCAGAGAATCACAAAATAGTAGACGTACTATTATCTGAATTACACACTCAGCTTGAAGCATTGTGCAATACACTTACGCTAGAAAAAAGCATTTTACAAAAACATAAACTAAACGAATTAGAGCCTGTTTTAACACTCAAAGAAACACAATTTGATACTTTAAATATCACCATACAGAAATTAAAAAATTTATTAGACAGCCAAAACCTTGATTTCAACATACAAGGTATGGAAGCATTATTACAAGATGCGCCTAAAGATTTGATGGAGCGTTGGAATACATTTATCACTGTCTTACAACGTGCCCAGGAAACCAATCTGATCAATGGCATGCTTGTGATGGGGATGAAGAATTACAACGATCGTTTGCTCAATTTATTAACCCAAACTACAGAAACTTATCACCCAAATCAACAATCAAAACATCCTCTCTCAACACGACAACACAAGGTGTAATTATGTGGGAACGTATTAAGCATTTTTGGGGACATGCGCCTCAAAAGAAGCAAGAAGAAAAACCCACGCCTCATTTAAATCATTCAATTTATATTGAAAAGATATTACAAAATCTTATTAATTCCAGAAGCATGTTAAGCATTCATTTTCCAGGTTCCGCTGAAACCTTTGTAAGTATGCTTCTTGAAATTCATCCGAATCAAGAATATATCATCTTAGATGAAATCACGCCGATAGAAGGCCATCATCTTGCCATTCAAGGTAGTCCTTTTACCGTTGCTTCCAAAGAGCAAGGCGTGTTTCTTTCGTTTGGTACACGCATTATTCAGCACGCAGATCAGAACGAGCTGAGTTTCTATTATCTTCCCTACCCTAAAGATGTAAACTACAAACAACGCAGACAAGCCTATCGTGTTCCCGTATTGCACGACAATTCATTGCGCGCTGATTTATATTTGCCGAATCAACCTAGAATTTCTGCAAAAGTAGCGGATATTTCCGTTTCTGGTGTTCGATTGACTGTAAAATACAATATCACGCCTGTTGTTGGGGATATGCGCTTTATTGATCAATGTTTATTGATATCACCTTATACAAAACCAACTTCCTTTTCACTTGAAATCAGACGTGTTTATTATGATTTATCCCAGAAATCAACCATCTTATGTTGCCAATTTTTAGAGGTGACTGCAGATAAACAGCTTTATTTGATTGAATTGGTCGGAAAAATGCAGCAAAGCAAAATTATGAATCGCTTCAACGATGGCAAGAAAACAAGTTAATCAACTCATGAAATGCTTTACAGCTTTCTTTTTTACATGCTAAACTCAGTGTAGATTAACAACCTAGGATATATATAGTATGAAGGAAGAAAGCTTAATCAATGAACTTAAGCCCTATCAGCCTTACGGTATACCAATGTTAAAGTTTCTCTTTGGATTAACACTCATTTCTCTTGTAATAACGGCTCTTTATGAGTTTGTCATATAGCAAAAATTCCTCTCTAGCCAAAGCCTCATTATCCCTTTCTAGCAGCAAATGGGGTAATTATGTTGATTTTCTCGCCTCGGTGGCACAGTGGATAGCGCGGCCCCCTCCTAAGGGGCAGGTCGTAGGTTCGATTCCTACCCGGGGCGCCAGTGAAATCAAGGGGTTACAAACAAGGACAAGGGCGCATTCTAAGACCAAATGCGACAATCATTTTTGTGCTGCTGTATAAATAGCTCTTGAGGCGTTTTATAACCCAAACATTTTCTTGGGCATCGGTTCATTTTTAATGCTAACTCATCAAGCGCTTCTTGGCTAATTTTCGCGATATCCGTTTCTCTTGGCAAGTGCCATCTTAAGCGCCCATTCATGTTTTCATTGCTGCCTTTTTGCCAAGGAGAATGGGTTTGGCAATAGTAAACGCGGCACTTCATTTGCTCCTCAAGAAATGCATTATCAGAGAACTCACAACCTTGATCAAAAGTAATACTTTTACACATTTTGCTAGGAAGACCATCAAATTTCTTTTTTATTTTTTCCATCACACCTCGCGAATACTTCCGTTCATTTTTTATCAAAAATACAAGTCGGGATTTTCTTTCAACTAAAGTAGTCACCACTTTTTCTTTAACACCTTTAAACTGAATGGTATCGCCTTCCCAATGACCAAAACGTTCTCTTTTCTCTATTTCTTTTGGCCTTTCTGTGATTAATCGAAAATCTCCATACCGGCACTGTTGTTTTTGCCTAGTATAACGCTTTCTTCTTTTGGGCTGTTTATACGCTAAGCAATGGTATAGTTCTTTTCTTTTGGATTGGTATACAAATTGATAAATGCTTTCATGGCAAGCATAAAAAGTTAGTTTCTGGTATTTCATTCGTCCTGATATTTGTTCAGGACTCCAACCTTTTTTTAAACTTCTAGTGACATAATCACGCAAGACACCCTTTGTTTCAAATTTGCTAGGACGTTTTTGTTTTGCTCGTTCAAGCATCTTTAATTGAGCTGCTTTTGGAAAATAACCTTCTGGTTCCTTATTGCGTTTGAGTTCACGATAAATACTTGAACGATGTTTTGATAGCCTTCTAGCTATTTCTGCTTTGCTAAAACCCATTTCAAGTAAAATACATAAACGTCGTCGATCCTAGATCGACAAATGAGTATACTTACCCATGCGGCAGTCTCCTTTGCTCTTTCTTGTTCCCCAAGAACTTGAATATACAGCATTTTTTGACTGTCGCACTTCTGTTTAGAATTTGCCCCGAATTATATAACACATGCTCTTCTGCTTTTTTTATTGAATAATCTTGAAGGCCATTGTTGATTAATTTTCTCGCAAAGCGTGCGGTAGATGAATAGCCTAATTTCATAGCTTTAGCTTCTAAAGTTTCCTTTTCTTCGTCTGACAAGCGAATAGAATATTTATTATTCACAAGATAGTCCCTATTTGTTTTTACAAGAAATTTTATTGTAACATTTTTATTTAATGCTAGATAAAATGCTTATAAGACTTAAGCGGACAATAGCGGATTTACATGACTTATATCGGACACATACTGCTCAATAAAAGATCCCCATTTTAACCAAGCTTCCTTTTGTTCCTGGGCATATACTGCATGCTGATAGGTTGCAACAAGCTTGTTTAATGGTTGATGGTTGAGCATTTTTTCAATGACATGTGGTGCAGTCTTAAGATACTCACCCCATCCAGTGGCAGCAGAACGACGAAGATCGTGAACTGTGAAAGGTTTTAAATCTGCGAGTGGCGCAACTTTCTTAGTCCCTTTTGTACCCCTAAGCTTTGCAATCGTACTAGTAAGACTATCTTCGTGAATATGACAGTCTTGGCTTTGACGTCCCGTGTCAAACACGAATTGTGATTCACCTGAAATTTGTTTAATTTTTTTGAGAAGGCTTATTGCTAAGTCTGAAAGATAGACTGTATGTGCTCGACGATTTTTGGTTCTTTCCCAAGGTAATATCCAAATTCCTGAATTGAGATCCAATTCATCCCAACGCATTCCAGCCACCTCACCACGTCGTGCACCAGTTAAGATCAATATCTTAATTGCCGTAGACGACATAATTGACATTGTATTTTGAACGGCTAGTCCATTTTGGATAATGGTTCCTTGGTCTAATACTTGCCATAGTAGATTCAATTCTTGCAATGAAAGGACTCGATCGCGAGGACGGCCAGCGGTGGCCGAAAAATCCTTGGGCTTTAAAATACGGGCAGGATTCTCATCAATATAATGTCGAGCAAGCCCATAATCCAGCATCATATTCAAAGTAGTTAGTGCTTTGCGTGTTTCTTCTCTTGTCCCCCTACGTACCATCGCATCTAATGCTTGCGCTAGGTGTGCACGGTGGATATTCTTTGCCAAGATAGCACCAAGGGTGTTTTTAAGGTGCAAACGCCAGCGATCTTCGTGCTGTTTAATCCATTTTGGTGTTATTTGCGCTGCAATTTTGATATGTTCAATCCACTTATCAAATAATACCTGCATTGTAATGGCTTGAGCGTTTTGCACTTTAATCGCTGCTCTAGCTTGTCTTGGATCAATGCCTTCAGAAACCTGCTTGCGAAGCACTGAAAGCATAGAACGTGCTTCTTTTAATGAGACATCATTTAGTGCGCCAATTGTCATTTGTTGTAATTTTCGGCTGCCCGTTAAACGAAAACAATAGAGCCAACTTTTTGCACCTGTTGGGCGAATTCTCAGAAATAGTCCATTACCATCCGATAATCTATATTCTACGTTTTTAGACGCAGCGTGTTGAATTAATTTAGCATTAAGCTTACTCATTGATTCTGGGGTACCCTGTCCTCTGATAATAGGGTATTTTCCGCATCCCATTTCATTATTTGGCCTCGACTATTTTAGCAATTATCTTTTCAAGTCGTTCTACCCTTTCATCTGTCCCAGTTTGATAAGGTGACAAATGACCTGGTAAAGCGTTTATAAAATAGGTGTTTTTTTGATAATCTTTAAATTTCTTAACCAAATAGGATTTTAAATCTGATTCTGATTCAATTATCTCATCAAGCAAAGATTCTCTGCCATCCAATAGAGTAATAATGTCTTCTAAATCATGGCTACCATAGAAATCGTGCTCACCTCTACCATCGAAAGCTTCCATCTTAGTTGCTACAAAATATGGTGCTGTAATCAATAGTATATCTAATTCGGGCTTCAGAAAATGTGGCTTTGCATTCTTTATCGCCGCCTTGTACCAATAATTGCTAAATCCTAATATTTTTGGATCAGTTGGCATAACATCTAACGCTATTCCATCAATATGCCAGCGACAGATTACACCTGTACTGATATCATTTTTAAACCCTAGCTTTCGCAGCGCTGCTTCAATTCCAGCAAAAGATCCATGACCATATACTTCTACAATGGTATCAACATCCATCGTCGCTCTCGGTGGCAAAGGATAAAACTTATCCAGCAATAACTCGACAATACTGCCACCAACGAATACAAATTGCTTTCTCAATGTGCCTAGTTTACTGGCGATATGAATCACCAAGGGTATATTACTCACCTTGCCACCCTTTTACTTTCTACCAAGACTAATTTATCCAATTTTTCTATTAACAGATTTTGAGCAATACTTTTTTCCCTTGCACGTCCTATTCTAAGGGCATCAAGCAGGACCAATATTTCATGTAAATCTGGATCCGGGTACTGCGATAAAGCTTTAGGAACATTTTTATGCAAGGGTTCCAAGGCCACGCCACGACTTTTTCCCTGAGCATAAGGCCAAACAGGAATAGGATCGTTTCCAACAGCAATGATATGCTTTAACGGCTCAGCAGCATAAGCAGTAGGCAATCCAACCGTTAACGCTGCTGGCTTAACAGGAAAACAGTACGGTACACCAAACAAAATAAACTCCTTAAGTGCAGCATAAACAGGGTAGGCTTTTCCCTGACGTACCGTGAACAAATTGCCTTCAATCAGTTGTTTAATTGCAGCATTTACTTGTGAACTAGACAAACATAATTCTGCAGCAATCCCCATCTGCGTCCAGTCTTGCTTTGACGTCAGGATCTTAAGCCCTACTAACAGATCAATTGGTTTTAACATAAATGCCTCCTATTTAATAAGGATAGCACATTCTATATTCTGAATTCTAGAATAAAGAATGACAAACAAGTGTATAATCACTTTCACGCCCTTAAGCAAGCAGAAATTTAGAGCGCAAAGCCGTTTTGGGTATAACCATGGGTATAACCAAATCGTAGGATACAGGGGGATTTTACAGGGAGGAGCAGGACACAACAATTTATTTTTTATATATATTACAGCATGTTATAAACCATATAGGACACCACTGGAACTATTATACCTAGCCTCCTAAGGGGCAGGTCGTAGGTTCGATTCCTACCCGGGGCGCCAGTGAAATCAAGGGGTTACAAACAAGGACAAGGGCGCATTCTAAGACCAAATGCGACAATCATTTTTGTGCTGCTGTATAAATAGCTCTTGAGGCGTTTTATAACCCAAACATTTTCTTGGGCATCGGTTCATTTTTAATGCTAACTCATCAAGCGCTTCTTGGCTAATTTTCGCGATATCCGTTTCTCTTGGCAAGTGCCATCTTAAGCGCCCATTCATGTTTTCATTGCTGCCTTTTTGCCAAGGAGAATGGGTTTGGCAATAGTAAACGCGGCACTTCATTTGCTCCTCAAGAAATGCATTATCAGAGAACTCACAACCTTGATCAAAAGTAATACTTTTACACATTTTGCTAGGAAGACCATCAAATTTCTTTTTTATTTTTTCCATCACACCTCGCGAATACTTCCGTTCATTTTTTATCAAAAATACAAGTCGGGATTTTCTTTCAACTAAAGTAGTCACCACTTTTTCTTTAACACCTTTAAACTGAATGGTATCGCCTTCCCAATGACCAAAACGTTCTCTTTTCTCTATTTCTTTTGGCCTTTCTGTGATTAATCGAAAATCTCCATACCGGCACTGTTGTTTTTGCCTAGTATAACGCTTTCTTCTTTTGGGCTGTTTATACGCTAAGCAATGGTATAGTTCTTTTCTTTTGGATTGGTATACAAATTGATAAATGCTTTCATGGCAAGCATAAAAAGTTAGTTTCTGGTATTTCATTCGTCCTGATATTTGTTCAGGACTCCAACCTTTTTTTAAACTTCTAGTGACATAATCACGCAAGACACCCTTTGTTTCAAATTTGCTAGGACGTTTTTGTTTTGCTCGTTCAAGCATCTTTAATTGAGCTGCTTTTGGAAAATAACCTTCTGGTTCCTTATTGCGTTTGAGTTCACGATAAATACTTGAACGATGTTTTGATAGCCTTCTAGCTATTTCTGCTTTGCTAAAACCCATTTCAAGTAAAATACATAAACGTCGTCGATCCGAGATCGACAAATGAGTATATTTACTCATGCGGCAGTCTCCTTTGCTCTTTCTTGTTCCCCAAGAACTTGAATATACAGCATTTTTTGACTGTCGCACTTCTGTTTAGAATTTGCCAAAATCCAACTTAATTTTATAGGGTCCATACAGGGTCCGCAAAAACAACAAAATATTCTCATCTTGTTCACCACGATTCGACAGACCACCGTTTTGCCTTCCCTAATACAATACCCGAACAAAGTTTTTCTAATGACTTAAGAACAAATCTATCTTTATCTTGTATTAGCCAATATCCGTCATTCAATTCCTGTACATCTAAAATATTTAAGTCAACTAAACAATCAACATAATATTTTTGCTCTTCCCACCAAATCGAATAGAACCAATATAGCTGGATGCGCCGTTTCTATCTCACCACAAGCTTCATCATCGTGCTTTTTCTTCTCTAAAGCAGATATTTGTGCATCACTCAAAATAATCCCGTCGCGTGATACTTGTTCTTCTAGGGCGTTTAATCGCTTTTTAAAATTTTCTAGATTGTTTCGCAGCCAAATTGAACGAACACCGCTCCCAGATACAAATATGCCATTTTTTCTTAACTCATTGCTTGTTCGATGTTGACCATGGGCAGGTTGTTGTGTTGCATACGTTATTACGGCTTGCTCTATAGCATCATCTACACGATTTTTGATGTTTGGACTTCGGCGATTCTTATTAATTAGAGCATCAATACCGCCGTCTTCCACTAACTCTTGATAACGATAAAATGTATCTCGAGATACACCCATGATTTTACACGCTTTTGATACATTCCCAAGTTCCTCGGCTAAATTTAATAAGCCGGCCTTGTGTTTAATGATGGGATTGTTACTATATTGCATGAGAGTTACCTTTTTGTTTTGATTTTAAGATTAGACACCTTTATCAAAACGGGTAACTCTCTTCTAGTCAAGTCCTAGTGTCAGCTCAAGTCGGAACTAATACATGTAATACATTTTTAATAATTTGCATTATTTTTTAATGATTGCTTAAATTGACTTGCTCATTCTTCAACGGACTTTTGAGCACTGTTAATGACTCGCAAACTGTACTATTCACTACCTGTCTAAAATATTGGATAGTTTAAGTGATGGCTCATATTGACAATTAGAACCTCGATTCCCCATTGTTAAAACAAAGTCGCAGAAAGTATTCAATAATTTTAATTCAGGCAATAATTCTTCAATCCAAAGAAATTGCCCCATTTCATTTACTTCTAGAAAAATATATTCTCCAGCTGGCGTCACAATAAAATCAAAACATCCAAAAGAAATTCCCAATTTTTTCATGAGCTGAATACATTTATCATAAATTAAATTAGGTAATTTTATTTCACCAATTGGTATCTTTCCTTTAAAGTGCAAAGATCTCCAATCTATTTCAGAATGATTTTCAATTCTAACCGCTATACAACAATCATTAAAAAACGTTGCTCTTATTTCATATGCTTTTAAAACCAACGACTGATAAATACCAGGCGTCATTTGCAATACCTCTTGCTCTGGCAAAAAATCAGCGGAAACAATTGCTGTTTGTGAAGAAAACACCCCCTCTTCTTCTTGCCAAGAAAATGGCATGAAAGTTTTATAAATCACACCAGTGCATTTATTTTTAGCAAGAAAATCCAAGATCCGATTTTTATCATTACTGACAAGCGTATTTGGGATTATAAACCCTAATTCTAAAGCCAATCTCAAGTGTACAAGTTTACTATTCGCCATATGATAAGAAGAAAATGGGTTAATCCATACCGCTGATTCACACATAAAAGACCACAATGCTCTCATAAATGAAATACTTTCTTCTTTAATGAATTTTTCGTCATCAGGATGAATTGAATTAGGAAGAGTAGGTAATCTAGGTCGTCTAAACCAAACCACGTCTATTTCATTAAGATTAATGCTTCCCTCTTTAGTATATATTTCTATGCTAGATACTGGTTTGAGAAATAAATTTATTTTCTGCTTTAATAAAAACTCACCAGGATCCCATCGAATTCCTTGTGCTCCCTTCATCTCTAAGGCTCTTGATACGATTCGAGCATGAGCATCTTCTTTATCAGCTAAAATTAAAATTTTTTTCATGCTTTGTTTATATCTATATTCTTTAATATCTCTTTAGCTATTCCACCCGCATTAGGCAGAATACTCGTTTCTGCAATTTCATTAAGCGTTGCCATGCAATTTTGATCAATTACATTTATAGCATTGGGATTTTTGCTGACAATTGCATTCAGTGAATATAAAGCTTTATTTCTATCTGCATGTGATGGCAATGCTGCTTGTTTGCAAAAAGCGTTTACACCTTTCTCAAGAACAATGTCTTTCAAAGCACCACCAGCCATGTGCTCGAGATATATAGAAAGGGTTCGAGCGACATCATTTCGAACGAATGCATTTGGATCATTTAAAAACTCTCTATCGATGATATACTGAACAATCTCGGGGGATTGAGACCATGATAAAAGTCTAGCGGCTAAAGCACGTAATTCAGCATCATTAGAATACTCGATAACATCTAGTAAGTTCTGGCTATTAGGTCTTGCCAGCTTTGAAAGAGGTTCAGCAAGTGCATGCAATTCAGGATCGTCAAAATCAAGATATCCTTTATCAAAATTTTCCAGAGAAAATATACCACTTGATACCTTAGAGCAATACAGCGTATCAAATTTATTATAGAAGTCTAATAATTCACTATTGATTTTGACATTATTTCTTATTGATTTAGGAATTTCCCTGAATAAATAGTCATTATTCTTTTTTATAAATTCAACATCATAATAGAATTTTCCTCCATCATATCCAATAAAACTACACGTAACTTTATTATTTTCAAATTCAGATCGTATTACATCGCACCATTTTTTATATTCATCTGAATTCGCTGAGCTAAATAGTTCCCCTTCATTTATTGGAATAATGCTTCTTACTCGAGCAGCTGTTTTGGGATCACAGCCCATTACTTCAACACCAATCCATTTTCCTTCGAAATTATTTGTAATTTCGGCAGCCAATACATTGCTTTGAAATAAAAAGATAAATAGCAGAAAAATAATTTGAAAATACATCATATATCTCTCTAAGCAACATCCTTGTCGTGTATTATGATATATCCTATATATTACACTCAACATCCGCTCTGGGATAACTTGTGTAGACACAATCTGCTTTTCCAGCAGAAATCCGTTGCACTTCTTCTGAGGTTAGCTTTCTACTAATAAGTCTAGCTAGAACTCTATTGTGAGAATCAGTTAATTGAGGCTTCTTAGGCGAGTTAATATTTTTTTGATCTTTCATAAAAATACTCCTTTACATATAGATCTCTAAAACATACATACAACTTTCAGTTTATCTAAAGTCCAATGCCCTGAAAGTTTTTCAAATCCTACACTACTTCCCTACCTCTTACAACTGAAAGAGAGCAATCAAACAATAACAAGACATATATGAATCATATCAAGGTTAAGTTGCAGACATACATTCGACCTCTGAACGTAAGCTCTACACACTGCTCATAAATCACATAAATCATCAAATCCAACTAAATAGTTGTAGTTTATCGAAAGCTGCCCAACATTTTATGTGATATTATGAACTATCGGCACCAGGAAAATAATACTTGATTGCATGCATAATTTTCAAAGCTTAATTTTCTTTAGAGTTTGAAAAAAGACTTTCTTTATCCAAACATTTAATTATATAGCCCACTATATATTCTATCGGCATTCGGTATATTGCACTCAATATCACTATTTTCAATCAAATCTTTAACAGATTTGTCTATATTTTTCCATGTGCGCGACATTTCGTACTGAGTATATGGATGCTTCATAATATTTATCTTTTTATATCCCAATTTTATTCACATAAAAATCAATTTTTATAATCATCACACAGACTTGCATATCTCATTTTTATCAAAAAAAAAAAAAAAAAATCATAAGTACTCTTTAATGCTTCTATATGGATCTGTCTCTCGCTTAGGGTATGTTGGATTAATTTGGTGTTAAGTTTGCTCATTTATTCTGGCATACCTACTTTAAAATCCCGGCTTAATTGCTTAAACATCTATGAACCTTCGCTTTCATTTTTTACTATTTGCTTTTCAAGAGCTTTGGTTTCTCTATCAAAATCAGATTCAAATAATTTATCTTGAATAATACGATATCTTTCGAACTCGCTTTCTGCATGATCCTTTGCTATTTTTGCACTTATTTTTCCTGCATCTTTTAAGACCACACGGTCATCAAATTCTAAAAATTTATCCAAACGTGTTGCCCAATCTTCCATAGTCATTGGTATTTTTCGTTTCGCTCGCTCTTCGGCAAGTTCTAAGTAAGCGTTAACAATTTTACCAAGAGATTCTAATTCTTCACTGGTAAGATAATTTTTAGCTATGGAGACATCGGTTTTTAGTATTTTTCCATCGGGTGCGCCTTCCCAAGTAGTAAGCCCCATATTGTCTTTGGTGCTGTCTGCAAACCAAAATAATCAGTGAAACCCTCAAAAAACCAACGATATTTGTGGCGTAGGTTAAGTGGTATTTCTAATTTGCTTCCAAGCCAGCTGTGAAAGAGTTCATGCGATAAAAGATATATAACCTTAAAACGTTTTTCTTTGGGACCATCTGGAAATACGAAGGTTAAACAATTTTTAGAATGAGTTCCATAAACAGATGGATGTGTAACTTTGTTAGATTGTTGTGCCAAAGAGATCACATAAGGTGGGAAATCTTTATCTTGCATTTTCTTTCTTTGAAAATTAATTAAATCATTAATGAATGGCTTAAGACTTAAATTATCAAATAACGACCAGCGAGCATTTTCTATAATTGTTACGGGTTGAGCGTGAATGGTAAAGGGAAGATTGTATTTCCCAATAAATTGTGAGGATAAAATCTTTTCAATAGGGCTTGTGAAGGTAAAAATTTTATTTTTACCAAAATCAGAAAAAAGAGAAAAGTTGTCAGGCAGCGCAGAAAAATCAAAGGTAACGCGAGCTATCTGAGTGGGCGACAGTTCAGGGTATACAAGTAAATTAAGTGAGTAAAGGTGAAAGTACTGGCTTTGTATAAAATGAAGATGGGTTTCACTAGAAGATTCATCTTAGCATAATTCGTAAGAAGCCTCTATTTCTGCGTTTGGAGCATGTGATAATTTAGTTTTAGAGCTATTAAACTCTAGTACTTGTATGCCACCCTCTGCATTATAGTTTATTTTTCCTTCCCTTAATTGAGAAAAAGAAGCCCATGGCGTCATGATATGAGTGATGCCCTTGTGATCGCCATTAAAAGTAGATGTTATTTGTATACAAAAATCGGATTTTTTAATTTGATATTGTATCTCAGGAATAGCAGAAGATGAAAATGCAGCGCTACTGATAATGAGTAGAACTGCTAGAGTGATTATGCTTCTAAACATAGCTAGGTATTTATTATCAGAAGAAATTGAGCAGCCTTAGCTACATTGCGATGAAACATAGCTTCTCTCAAGCTAAGTTTTTTTTCGTTGTCGATGCTTCATGTGAATCTTTTTTCATTTACATATTCCTCATCAAAATATTCCAAATCTCTGGACTAACAAAATTAAAAAAACAGATATTCATTCCAAGGCAGTGGGTACAGATAAAATTCTGTGTATAGCTGAGAAAAAGAGAAAAGCCTGCATGCTGTCTGAATCCCACAAAATCACCAGAAAATTTTCTGAAAAATTCATTTTACTTTTAAGCAGATTATTAAAATAAAATGATTTTACAAACTCAAGGACTTCAATGAGCATGTTTAGTTGAAGTCTTCAAAGTTTAGAAAAATCATCACTACTTCAGCTGCATGATAATTCTAAAAAAAGACGCGATTATAGGGGACAGAATTGCATAAAACAATTTATATGGTCTAAATTGTTTCATTTAATTAAGATTGCAAAAAATATTATAGGCTCTTGCAAGAGATATGCCCGAATTAGCGTGAGAGATCAGCCATTAAAAAAATATATCAATTAACAATCTAGATCTCTAAATCAATATGAAGATATATAGGATTATATAGTTCCTCTCCCATTAGCAAATATCATCATCAAAATATACAAGCCATTATGGCTATTGCGCGCCTTTCAGAAAGGATATGCATTTGAAATAGATAAACCTCAACACGCTTGACTACTGTCAATTTGCAACTTAAAGTACCACGCTGCAACGCAATAGTATTCAGCTATCTAAAATATAATCAGTTTTTGAGGTTCAAATGATTAGAAATATAATTCTATTATTCACACTTGTTGCTTTGACGGGTTGTGCAACGATTTTCACGGGATCGACCAGTAATGTACAACTACGCGTAGTAGATGCACAAACAAACACGTTGTTAGACAACGTTACATGTTCCATCACTGATAATGAAGGGATGGTATACTTAGTTAATAGCAACCCAGGTAATGTCATTGCGAATAAAGGAAAAGGTGTTTTGCGCGTTGACTGCCAAAAGCCTGGCTATGTGCAACAAAATATGGGTATTTCTCAAAATATCAATGGCGTGACCTTTATTAATGTGCTTTTCTGGCCTGGATTCATTGTTGATGCACTTACTGGCACAATTCACAAATATCCTGCTCAAGCGACTATTCAAATGAAAAAAGAAGGTTAAATACACATAAATAAAATCCCACGAGACGTTCTGTCTCATGTCTCGTGGGCTACATTTGTAAAAGATCAATTCACCTTATCTTTTAAAATTAGTGTTTTCCACTAACTGGTTAAGAATATCTAACTTACCGTGAGTATCACTTAATACTCATCTTTATTATAAAAAATTGATTGAAACTTTGATTCTATCGCACTAATTTCTTCTTGTGTTAATTTATTAAATTCTTTTTCACGAGCACGTTTAGATAACCGACCTTTTTCTTGTTGTAAAAATTGAATAAGTAAGTGTACGAAACGAGCCGGCATATCTAGATAGCCATCAATAAAATTTTTTATTTCATCATATTTTTTTAAATAATCAATTTCTTTAGGTAATACTTCCTCAATAGTTTCTTGAATACACAAAAATAAAAATTCAGCTTGTTTTGTAGCATCAAAATATCGATATAAATCTTTGGTTTCATTTAATACTTCAACATTACCACTTTCTGTGGCACGCCATTTTATATAATCTAACCTTGGGGAAGAATATGATTCTAATACTGCTCTATACTCCTTTATTCTTTCAAGAATCACATAAGAAACAGGAAAAACTACACCTACAGGAGTAAATCCCTTTTCGATTAGAACATGATGGATAAGGTAACGATGAATTCTTCCATTTCCATCTTCATATGGATGAATAAAGACTAATCCAAATGCAATAGCTGCAGCAGCAAGAACTGAATTATAATTTGAAGATGTTAATAAATTATCAGTCTCAATTAATCCTTCCATTAAATCGCCTACATCTTGAAATCGAGCAGAAATGTGATCTGGAATTGGATAGTTAGTTCCTCTTTCATGCTCACCAATAAAGCCTCCCTGGTTTCGGTAGCCAAGATGAGTATATCTAAAATCGGCAATTACAATTTTTGGACCTATATATTGTTGTTTATCATCCAACACATCAACAAATCTAATTTTTTTATCTGCAAGATCAGCGCCTGTTAACCATTCATAAAGGAACCAAATTCTACGGCTATAGGCTCCAGCTAGTTCCAATTGAATCATTTCTTCAAGTTCAGTTTGAGGAATTTTTTTAAATAAAGCGTTTAGGATCCATAAATTCACCCCTTCGTACTTCAAAGAAAATACCAAATGTGCATAAAGATTATCTTCAGGCTTATGCCTAATAGAAAACATTATCCAGCTATCTTTTTGTGGTATTGTTTATGTTTTTGGCTAATTACAGAAATGAAATCAGGTAGCGGTACTTCTAGTTCATATGCACTAATAATTGCTGAATATCCGGCTAGTGCAGCTCCTTTCTCGAGTAACAATAATCCATGAAAAACATCCGCTGTTTGTGAAAATTGTCCGCTATCAGAACTTTTCATGAAAAGCATCCGCTACCTGTGAAAAATACTCGCAATTTGGGGAGTTCAGTGAAAATTGAATGCTTAAAAGAACCTTCTTAGTATGAAACCAAGACAAAAGCTATCTTTCCAACATTTATATACCAAATAACCTATAAATCACACGACATAACAACCTAGGTCTATCACAACATATTGAACAATTTGTGTAACAGGTTGTTGCATAGGGCATGGCTTACTTCCTTAAATTAAAAGGTGTAATCTATGTTTTCGGAATATTACATTAACTGCTTCTTAGAAAGGACATCAGCTCCAACTTATCTTAATGAATACAAAAAAACTTTTTCCACAATGGATGGCAAAATTAATTTTTCACTTAATGTTTTTAGCTTCTGTAGGTTGCATGCCATCAAGCCACTTTTCCTCAAAAAATATACAAAGGAATAGCTCAATGGAAAATCCTAGCCCTATTACTAAGAAAAGTATTTTAGGCTCGTGGAAATTATTAGATTTTCATATTACGCAATCTAATGGTGACACTAAGAAATGGGGTCTAAATCCAAATGGGTTATTGATCTATGACGAATCTGGCTATATGTCTGCCAGTATTAATTCTGGAGCCAACATAGAAGAAAGTACTCAAAATTTAGAACGAAATATTCTATTTTATTCTGGACAATACAAAATAACAGGAAAAAATGAAATTACCCATTTTGTTGATAATGCATCTAATCCATATCGTATTGGTAAAGAATTCATCAGGAATGCTAAATTACTCAAAAAAAACCAATTACAACTTATTGCAGATGGTGAATATGGACGAGCCTATCTACTTTGGGAAAAACTCTAAAGCTTTATTATTACTCTGTATTTTTTTACGGCAACAATAAATCACTAATCATGTAAAAAGCGTTACTTATATCTAAATAAATGGCAAGCTAGTACTAGATTCTAAAAAAATGCCTTATTTTTAATCTAAATAACCATCTTAACCAAAGATTTGAGAACTTTCGCAGCTATGTATAACTATCGGAAGTTCTCGCGCAAAACAAATTGAAATATCTGTTAAATTGAGATTTTCTTTGAATGAATAGATTTTCTAAGCTCTTTGTTTGCTGGGCTCTTTATTTCTTGAGCAGCAATTCCTGCATAATAAGCCCTTGGATGCAAAACAGCTGCTTTATCAAAAAAGCTCTGGAACATGACAGTATAAGATTTAGCTGCTTTCGTGCCAATATCAAATGCCTTTGTCAGAGAAGGATCTAAATTATCCAACTCGCCAACCTTCTTGTTTAAATATTCTTCATTACAGGTGGTTTTAAATTGATCTCTTAGCCCAAAGATCAAGCTTGAAGCAACCATCGAAGCGCCTAAAAGCATCATTCCAAGCAGATTAAATAATGAAAAATAGGTAATGCAACCAATAGCTAAAATAGTTCCAATACCCACGCCCCATAAACGTGAAGTATAGAAATCATGAGGCACTTCTAATTCCTTTTTAGGCGGAACAGCGATTTCATAACTAAACTTATCCTGAATGAATTTAATTAATTCTTGTAGCTTTTCATCATCCACAACGGTGCATTTTTTACCTATTTTACCTGGCAAGTGTATATTTATCGAATTTTCAGACATCATAGATAGCCCGATTGTATTTTGAAATTTCATAAAGGCGTTCATCACCTCCATAAGATCACGTTCACTTACACAATCTAAGCATAGATAAACTTCGTATCCATTAGATTTAGGATGATAAGAATAAATCTGGTATAAAACGATGGTTTTTTATTGAAGAACTTGACATAACGATTTTTCAATTAAACAAACAATAAAGAGAGCATTTTACTGATTACAATGAAAATATCAATATTTTATTCTTAACCTAAAAATCTATTACAGCTTCAAATATACCTAATTGCGTTCTGCTATAAGCAGTGATAGTGGTAATTAATTATCAATATTTTCATAGGATTGCACCATCATTGTATATACAGCCTTATTACCTAACCAAGTAAAACCAACTTATTTCATGTAAGTTCTATTTTACCCAATAATAGATCATCAACAACCTCCAAACAAATTTCATCATAACTTTCTAAATCCTTATTCTCTTCTTTTATTGCCTGCATTTTTTGAATTGCTTCACGAATATCTTCAGGTAATATTTCATTAGGGGCATTATCTCCAGGCCAAGCAGCATCTCGCGTTGCTTTATTTGGCCATCGTGAATAAGCAACCCAAAGACCATCAGTGCCTTTATGCAAACAAGAACCAATCGCACCACATTTTTCTACAAAATAAGTCGCAATCTTATGCCAATATTGCTGATAAAGCGCCTCTTGGTGGGATTTAAGTTTAAACCGATAAATAATAGCAATCATGCCTGCTCCGTCATTATTCATAAAATATTTCTTCAATAATCCTTTTTTGCTCAAACGCTTCCACGCTATTTTTATCTTTTATCTGACATAGTTCAAAGCTTGCCTTCCACAATGCCCATGCACGAGCGCGCAGCCATGTATCTTTGTCCAAACTCATTTCTCTAATAAAAGTATCACGCGCATTGCTTTTTAAAAAAGTCCAGGCAATCACCAAGTCGCAAGCAGGATCACCTATCGCTATACCACCAAAATCAATGATGGCAGATAATTTGTCATTTTGTAGCAGCATATTACCAATCGCAAAATCGCCATGGATCCATACCGGCGGTTTATGCCACTTTGTTTTGCAAGCACGTTCCCATAAATTGATTGCTTTAGTACCATCTATGATATCTGTCAATTCAGCTATTTGCTCTCTAGCACCTTTGTCATAAACGCTAACATGATCACCACGCCACCAATTATGCTGACCAGGATGCGGTCCCTCAACGTTTTTGATATTTTGTAGTGCTTTCAAAAATTTTGCTAAATCAAATGCAAGTGTCTCTTTGACTTTATCATTTAAAACAAGAAGATTGACGCTTTTTCCCGGAAGCCATTTGTAAATTGAAAATGGATATGGGTAATCTTTAGAAGCCAAGCCCATTTTTATAGGGACAGGAATATTAGTAGTTAAATACGGTGCTAATTTGGGCAGCAAATCTTGCTCTTTGGGCACTTTCAAAGCATAGGATTCTGCTGTTGGCATACGGATCAACAGCTCGCTACCCAGCCTGTAGGTTCGATTATCATGCCCTTGCTTTTCAACAGCGCTGATAGGCAGGTGAGCATATTTTGGGAACTGATTGTTAATAAGTTTTTGAGCAAGCTCAGATGTTATATCAAATGATTGAGAAATATTGGTCATTTGCCCTCTACATCAACTGCGTGTGAAGTAAGAATCAACATATCCTTATTCTTTTGCAGCATAGTTTTTCATACAGCAGATTTTCAAGATACTGCGCGTTTATCAAGCTCTCAAGAATGGCGCTGCAACATAAACAATCTATAACTACACCACAAAACTTCATTTATCCGTTGCCAGCGGCGATTCTAGTATATACTAGCCTGTAGACTCTTGAATTTAGAGAATTATGCACATACCCTCTTTTTTATCGCTTTCTCTTAGTAACACAATTCAATAACAACCATAGGAGCCCATTATGAAATTTATCAACAACATTGTACTATTTTCTGCCTTTTTATTCACGTTGAACGCACCAATAGCGATGGCTGGTGATGCGAAAGATTTACAGCGACTCATGGAGGCTAAAATCAGTATGACTGAGGCCATTGAAATCGCAGAAAAAGCCCACAATGGCAAAGCCATTGAAGCAGAGATCGATTCCATGCGCGATGGCAAAGTGGTATATGATGTGGTGGTTGTAAAAGACAATCGTTTTTACGACTTATCCATTGATGCTATCGATGGTAGCGTATTGCGTAATGTTGAAGACAAATAACTATTTTCGACAAGCCTGCCCTCTGTCTATAGCAGAGGGTGTCTTGCTTATACAGAAGTCAATTAACTTCTTGTGGCTGTCCTAAATTATTGTCCTAAATTATTTCGCTTCAATCACTGTTCGAAGCGCCCATCACAAATGAGCATACATGCATAAAATACCATGCTCCCTGATAGTTATTTGAATTTTTGTTAATTTCAATTATATTTGATTTAAGCGAGGCTATTTAAGTATATCAGATGAGCGAAATTGACCGATATCAAGCAATGATGGCAAGAAAATTAGCCGAGGAACAGCAAGAGAAACTGACTGAAACGCTAAACCACCAATTTACACAGCTCCAACAACTCCGAGAAATGTTTACAACCCGAAAAAAGCACACCTATAGGATTTTTTTGTGTTGCTCTTTCTCGTACGCTGTATTGCTATTGTTAGTTTTATTTCAAAACTATATTTTCAAAGGAGAATTATCACATGATTTAATTCTCAATCTTCTTATCGGTGCTATTTTATTTCTTGCCTGTTTAGCCTCCTTTTTAATTGCTGCAGCAGCGCCTTTTTTGACTTTTATATTTGCAGCTTCACGTGGCAATGAAATACATAAAGCACTGAATGAACAGATAACAGCAATTCAAGCTGGCACGATACATGCTCAAGCAGATTTTAATAAATTGGAAGAAATAGATGCTCAAAAAGTAACCGAAATCCAAGAAGGAATTTACTGGTTACTTCCACGCGTTAAAATACTGAGGAGAATTAATACATTAATGTGCTTATCAAGCGTCAGTATGATTCTGTGTTACTTTTTTCTTTTTAGCAATTTTGGCTTTGCATTACCATTTTCAGCAATGAATTTTATTATAGGATCCACCAGCACAATAATGGCATTAATATTCTTTTTACTTTCTGTGGCACTATTAGCTATTTCTGGTTCTCAAATATTTAAATTTAAGATTAATGAATATTAACCCGCCCCCCAAATAATACTCTATTACCTCCACAACTCTTCTGCAATGATAGCAAGTCCTTTACCTACGCTTCCATATACATCGCCGGTGACAAATTGCGCATTTGGAAAAAGGTTGCATATCATGCGATGCACTACGGGAATTTGAGTGGTTCCACCTGTTAAAAAGACAGAATCAATTTGATCTGCATGAATGCTTGCAGCTGAGAGTGTAGTTTCTATTGTTCTTTGTAATCCATTGATTAAATTATGACAATAAGATTCAAAATTATCTCGAGAAATAGCTATCTGTAAGTCATCTTCAACTTTTGAGATATCAATATCATCCAATAAGGATGAGCTTAACTTAATTTTAGAATTTTCTGCTGCCTGCAATAGATAATGCCCCAGTTTTTTTTCTAATACAGTGATGGCACGCTTAATTAAAAATTTTTGCTCAGACACTAGATATAAATCTTTAATTTCATTAATAGTTTTAGTGGAATATAAATTATTCAGTAAATGCCATGATGTTAAGTCATAATACAACGATGTAGGCATTTCAAGCTTACTTCCATTCATTCCTCGAACAATACTGCCCTTACCCAACAAAGGCATAATTGCATGCAAACTGAGATCTTTATCAAAATTAGTACCACCTATGTGTATGCCACCATTAGCAAGAATGTCTGCTTTTCGATTTATTGTTTTGGTTTTATTGTTAAGCCTGATGATTGTAAAATCTGAAGTACCGCCTCCTAGGTCAATAATTAAAGCCAGCTGCTCGTTACGAATGCTGCTTTCATAATCTAAAGCAGCTGCTATTGGCTCAAATTGAAAGACAACCTCTTTAAATCCTTGCTCCTTCATGATAAGTTCCATTGTATCTTGTGCTAACTTATCTCTTGCATCATTTGTGTCGTGGTAACGCACAGGTCGCCCTAATACGACCTGGCTAAGTTCTGTATTTAATTGTCTTTCAGCAGTCTCTTTAATATATTTGATTACCAAGCCGATAATATCTCGATAGGTTATCCATTCCCCGCATACGGCAATTTTTTCATTCAACAAAGCAGAGCCTAAAATGCTTTTCAAAGACAACATTAATCGCCCCTTTCCACCTTCTAAATAGCGATCTATCCCACATTGTCCGATGAAATGCTCTTTTATTTCTGAATCAAAAAAAATAGCAGATTTAAGGATGGGAGATTCACCGTTCAGTGCTATTAATGATGTTTTAGAATGATGAGATATTGCCAGTGTTGAATTACTAGTACCGAAATCTAAACCACAACTTAACATTTGCTAACCTTTATTCATTGAATGGGGAGGGTGCTGCATGAGTGCGAATACCATACACAGATGTAACAAAACTAACTACCCATATTATTTGATATACAAGGGCTTACTCGTCCCTATATGACCTACAATAAAAATCGTATTATTATCGCCCTTAAGTTTATCAGTTAATTTTATTTTATAAAGAATATTTCGTTTAAGGTCAGATAAAAAAAAATACCGCTGTTTACTGCATGATGAATAATTCGCTACTATTAATAAAAGCTGTCTAAAAAATAGCAATTTAATTAATAAGGTAACCTACACCAATGATTGGTTCTAAAACACTTTCAGAATTAGTACAAAAAGAAGAGCTTGAAACATTAAGAAAACAAGTTGGCATCCCAGGCATATCAGCTGCTTATATTAATGGTATTAACGACGATGATATTCCCTCCACTCTCGTCGATGGTATCAGCAATTCTGGTTCAGAAGTTACAGATAAAAGTGTATTTGGCGCAGCTTCATTAAGCAAACCTGTATTTGCTTATATTGTTTTAAAATTAGCACAAGAAGGCAAAATTAATTTAGATCAAAATCTTGATGAGATGTTTAACACAGCTATTAGCCGTGGCCACGAAGTGATTAATCCTTGGTCCAACCTCGTCGTTGGTGGCCTAAAAGATATCACCGCTCGCATGATATTATTGCATCGAACAGGATTACCTATAACGGCAAAAAATGATGAGGCGCTTAATTTTGAATTCGAACCTGGTACACAATATGGGTACTCTGGTGTAGCTATCCAATGTTTACAGGAAGCAATCGAAGCATATACTAACAAAAGCCTTGAAGATCTTGCTCAAGAATATGTGTTTGACCCGTTTCATATGAATAATAGCAGCTTTGATCGCGTTGCTGCTAATAGCCTACAAACAACTGCATCTGATTACGCTCGTTTTATGCAGGGTTGGATGAAAGATGAAAGCTTGAAAGATGCTTTTGAATTTGATCCAAACTTTACAATGAAAAGAGATCCCTGGGCAACCCAATTAGAAAAGATTAAAAATGATGAAATTGAACAAAAAGTAATCGAAAATGAAACATTAGACAACGTTGCTTGGGGTCTTGGCGTTGGTCTTCAACGAAATGCAAATGGCTCAGTGACTGCCTTCCATTCAGGAGACAGCACCAACTGTAGAGCACTGATGGCATTTAATTTAAGCACTAAAACGGGCGTTGTTTTCTTCACCAATTCAGATAATGGATTAGCGTTGGCAGATAAGATCATGTCTCAAACCGTTCCGCTTGAAGATGGATCGAATTATCTTTTCCGAAAATATGGCTTTGAACGCGATTTTAAAGATGGCTGGCAAGAAAGGGAAAGAAGTAGGTTTGAGAATATTGGTCACGCATTTCCCCCTAATAAACCTCGTCTAGAAGTCTCTGCCTCTTCACATACCCCAAGATCTCTGCCAATCTTAAGTTCTTTCTCGCCAAGCACCTCTAGATCAAGCGATATCGTTTCTAGCATTGAACAATTGCTCATTCGTGCAAATAATATGGGACTTGATCCACAGAAGCTACTAAGAAACGAAGGAATAAATATTGAACAGATGGATAATTTTTCTGAATTACAACGATTAGCTCAAGATGGAAATAAAATGGCGTACGATCTCTATAAAGTTGCTGCCGAAAATATGCAAGGCCGTTCCAGATTGGCCAGCAAACACTTAGATGCAGCCAAAAACCCACTTCAAATCAAAAATACAAAGGATAAATAATGTAACAGAGCTAGCCCCAGCTGTATTTTCTAAGAACTAGCTCTTTTAAAATAGTTTAAAAAGTATTGCTACCATTACTATTACGCAGGCGAGGAGAAGAATCATCATCTTTCTCTTCTTGTCCACTCAATCCATTATCTCCTAGTGTATCATGGTCTAAAGAAGTGGTTCTTTTAGCCTTACTAGAAGAATGCACAAAGATTGGCGTGGACACTGTCGACGCTCTTGCGCTCAACCAAGGGCTAGACGTTGTTACTGAAGCAGACGAGGATGAAGGAAAAGATTCCAATGATTCTTCAGAATGCTTTTCTATGATTCGTTGCTGGCGGTCTAAAATCTCTTTTTCCTCTTCACCCAGTTTCCTACATTTTTCAAATTCAGGCGATGACGATATATCAGAGCTTGATGTTGCGCTTAGCGTCAACTGAGGAGACGATCTCATCATTTTTGTAGTTTTGGTTCTACTTAAAAATCCAGAAGCCCAATTTTTCTTCTTTGCGCGAACAATTGCGTCTTGTCCCTCACCATCATTTTTGGAGAATGTCTCAGGAACAAAATGCCCTTGCAAAACGAGTTTCTCACGCTTGATTGCAACAAGCCGACCTGGTGCCCATGCTAAAAAAGCGGTGTCAGCCCAATGACGAAAGCACGCTGCCAATTCACTTACATCTCTATAATGAGCATCTTGATGTGTATTTGCAAATTTTGAAACATATTCAAGCATTTTTCCAATGCATTCAAGCTCATCCACGCTCAAGATTTTTTCAAAAATCTTAAAATGTCTAAGCTCTATTTTATCTGGGAAAGCATGCCAAGCATAAAGTAAAGCAGCTATTTTCATCATGGCGGGCTCACCATGATCGACAGCGCAATCACCTATCAGCAGGTCTGTAGCATATTGAGATAAACCTATTTTTTTTGCCACTTCAAATAAATAATCATCTTTATAATAATCACCAACTGGCCTATCTGCACTTGGTGGATTGCCCCCAGGACTTGCTTTAACTCCCAAAAATCCATGCCCCAATATTTGTGTTTCTGCTACAATTGTTTCTAAATCATCGACAATGCCGTAGATAAGTGCTTTTTTAGAGCAACTGACAGAACCAAAAGTAAAGGCTTGAGTCATTTCGTTATAGTGTCGATTTAAAAATTCAACTAATTGATGATTTTTACCATGGTATTTGGCGGCTTCTATTTTAGCAAAGAGGCTCGTTTCTAAAATAGCATGGGTTTGTGCTAATTCAGTTCCAATATCTGTTAATTTAAGAGCATCAATTTGTTTGGCTATGAGATTAATAGCTTGTTCTAACTGATGATATTCTTTATTCCGTTGTTCTGCATTGGTGCCACCACCAAAGACAATATGTTCATCTAAAAAAGAAATACCAAAGCTACGCAAAAGCGCTAAATATTGTTCGACGGTATAATCTGTTTCTAAATCACTTGGCGCACGATTGGTCATAATCCCCAATTGTTGGTTTGGTGCTACAGATTGGAACAGTTTAATAGGTAATAATAAATGAGGATTTTTGACACAATTGTCATAGCATTTTACAGAAGTATCATCCATATCCCAAAAAATAAAATAGGTATGCAAATCAATATGATGAGCATCAGATGAGGAAGAACTAAACGGTGATGAAGATAACATGTAGATTACTTTTTTAAAAAAAGAAAATGAGGATTTTATGTTTTTTCTTATAACATGTAAACAATACCAGGCATTATGTCATTCAACCCCAATATCTTGCTTGGATAACTAATTCAACATTTACCCCTAAGCAGATCCATAAATAGAAGAAAGGATAAGAAAGACAATAACACTGCAAATACACCTATTATTTTCATTGTTCGAAACAGGTGAATCTCTACAAATTTCTATCGGATTGTTATCCCAGAATTTTGTAAAACAAAATATCTGGGATCCACGAGCGCTTTAGAAATATTCTCTGATTTCTCTATGAAAAAATAAATATAATAAAACGTGTTATTTGGTATTACTTAAATCTGGGCGCACAAGAGAGATAACTTTTACATGTCTATTTTTTCCATCAGGCAATGGCCAATCAATGCTTTGTCCAATACGCAGCCCAATTAAAGCAGCACCCACTGGCGCAAAAATAGATATTTTACTTTTCTCAATATCTGCCTCATTAGGATAGACTAAAGTCACTTTTTGCTCTTTGTTCGTATCTAAATCCATAAAGGTAACCTCTGAATTCATTGAAACGACATTTGCAGGTAATTCGCTTGCAGGAACCAAGGTTGCACGCCCTAACTCTTCTTCAAGCAATTCAGCAATCTCTGTTTTTATATTTAAAAGCAGTGATGATATTTTTTGATAATCTTCTTCTGATATAACTAAAGAGGGAGACTTACCCATATTGCATCCTTATGAATATTTAAAAAGTCTAGTTTTAAAGTAATATTTTAGCCGCAGAATCGCGACCCTGCGGCGTTAGGAAATAAATTTCAAGACCATCCTTCTTTCTAAGGAAAAGAAAGAATGAGGGCTTGTAAAGGAAAAGAGACAAGAATGAGTCATTTGGATAAAATAAAATTAAACCGTTCGTTTTATGAATAAAAGTAAATAATTCTTATTCCTTAATTATCGTGAAACAACCTAGCATCTGTCAACTAAATTACCTAAAAAGCCAATTAACAAACATAAAGAATAGCCAAGCCCAACATGGATGTCCTGACAGCTATACTGATAATTTTTACTGCAATTTTAGTAATTGCCAATAACGAGAAATAGTTTCCAATGCCTCATTATTGACATCGGTTTGAAAGATACCACGGCTAAGCGTCTCATCATCAGGAAAAAGAATTTTATTATCGAGCAATGTTTTTGGTAAACTTTCTTTGGCAGCTTGATTGGTAATAGCATAATAAGTTTCTTGTACTTGGATGGCAGCAATTCTTGCTTGCAATATGTAATTTAAAAAAATATAAGCATTTTCAGGGTGTGGCGCATCACTTGGAATTGCAAAGGCATCAACCCACATCACAAATTTATCTTTAGGATAAATAAATTCAATTGCAGGATTTTCTCTACTCGCCTTATAGACATCTGCATTCCATGCCATTCCCACTGTAACATCTTCATCAATAATTAAAGAAGCCACTGAATTGTTGTTATATAAACGAATATTGGGTAATAATTTAAGTAAATGCTTATATGCCTCAGCCAAAATATCTGCATTTTGTTCATTTGGAGACTGATCTAAGGTTAATAACCCAATATTAAAAACCTCTCTGGGATCATCTAACATCAGCAAAGCATCGTAATATGATTGAGACCAAAAATCAGACCATTTTTCAATTTTTTTTGAAGCATGATAGTTTCGATTCACAAAAATGCCTGTAACACCCCAAACCCAAGGAATACTATATTCTCCCGTGAGATCATAATCTGGATGTCTAAAACGAGGATCTATGTTTTGATAATTTGTCAAAGCATTGAGGTCTATCTTCTGTATCATCCCCTCTCTGATCATGCGCGATATATAGTAACCTGAAGGCTCAATAATGTCGTATTGCCCTTTGCTGGCTTTCATTTTAGCATATAGCATTTCATTGCTATCAAAAGTTGCAAAATTTACTTTAATGCCCGTGTCCTTTTGAAATTTTTCAATAATTTCAAGAGAAACTTCTTGAGGCCAAGCATATACATTCACAACCTTCTCATTTGCTTGCACAAAAGCACAAAAGGAGACGACAGCTAAGCTTAGCCAAATCCTCATATTTTTCTCCATTTGCTTACCCATTGAGAAAGGCATACTAAGATAAGCGTCATCAGAAACAGCATTGAACACAATGCATTCACCTCTGGAATAACACCTAAACGAGCAAGACTAAAAATTTTAACAGATAAAATCTCAAAATTAGAGCCAGAAACAAAGTAACTAATGATAATGTCATCAAAAGACAAAACAAAACATAATAATCCAGCAGAAATAATAGCAGGTAGCAACAATGGAAAAATAACACGTAAAAATATTTGTTGTTCACTAGCGCCGAGATCGCTTGCTGCTGAAAAAATATTAGGATCGATGCTTTTAACACGACTATAAATAATCACAACAACAAAGGGAATACAAAATGTGACGTGTGCAATATACAAAGACCAAAAGCCTAAAGAAAGCCCCATCATTGAAAACAAAATTAAAAAAGCAATTGCTAATACCAGATCGGGGACAATCAACAGAATAAATAATAAGCCCTGCAGTAATTTTTTCCAAAAGAAGTTGTATCGATAAAAACTGACAGCCCCTAATGTGCCTATTAATAAAGCCGTTGTTGTTGCAGACAAGGCCAAATAAAATGAATGCCAAACAGCTATCCACAAATTACTGTCTTGTAATGCATGTTTATACCAAGTTGTAGTAAAACCATGCCATACCATCGAAAAATTAGCATCATTAAAAGAATAAACAATCAATGCAAAAATAGGGACATATAAAAACAAATAAATCAATCCAAGGTAGCCAACTTTAAACCACCGATTCATAATTGATCCTCTTTTTCCCTTTTAGCCAATAAATCGCTAAACCAGCGCCCATAATAAGCGTTAACATAATATTTGTGGCTGCACCTCGTGGCCAATTGTTTTCAGTGAGAAACTGATCTTCAATTAAATTACCAAGCAACAATGCTTTAGCCCCCCCCAAAAGATCCGAAATATAAAATAAAGTCATTGCTGGCAAGAAAACTAATGCAATACCACCGATAATACCAGGTAAGCTTAACGGGATAACGATCTTGCTAAAAATAGTAAATTTACTTGCTCCTAAATCTTTAGCTGCCTCTATTAATGAAAAATCAAAACGTTCTAAGTGGCTATAAATAGGTAGAATCATAAATGGTAATAAGTTATAGACTAGACCTATCCCAACCGCAGTATTACTAAAAAGAATTTGCAAAGGCTCCTGAATCAAACCTAAAGAAATTAATAATGAATTCAATAAGCCTTTTGCCTTTAAGAGACTCATCATTGCATACGTGCGCACCACTGAGCTTGTCCAGAAGGGCAGCAACAACAATAATAAAGCGTAATTTTTCAGTTTTGCAGGTAACCGCGAAATAATATAGGCAAAAGGATAACCTAATAGTAAGCAGACCAGTGTCACCAAAAAAGCGACATAAAAAGATTTAAAAAATATCTTTAGAAAGATAGGATCTAATAAATCTTTATAATTCTGTAATGTAAACTGTGTAAATGCTAAATGCTCTGGGTCATCTTTTAAAAAACTAATGACAAGCATTAGAATAAAAGAAAACAGAGAAAAAACAAGCAACCACCCACTGATTAAGGAAATTGAGAAGAAGCGAAATTTGTCTTTCATTATTTATCCTTCATAGGGTAATACAACTTCCCACCCTAAAGGCCAGTTAATCCAGACCGATTGACCTACTGCATAAGTGATTTCATGCCCACCATCTTCATCAAAAAATTTGGTTGCCGATAATAATTTTCCATTGGGCAATTTTAGAATCAGATCAATGGTTGTTCCCTTATAAATGACTTCATGGATCAAAGCTGGGAACATATGGCTTTCATCTTTAGAAGCTATATCATGAATGCGTATATCTTCAGGTCGGATTAAAACATGAATTTTATCTGATATTTTAAAGTTACCCGTATTTTGCAATTCATATTGAACATCTTGAATGGTGACAATAATTTTATCAGTCTTCACATCGTCAACCGAAATATCAAATAAATTACATTCTCCAATAAAACTTGCTGCAAAAAGATTTTTGGGATTCTCGTAAATATTGCGAGGCGTTCCTTGCTGAACGATTCGGCCATGCTGCATTACAACAATTGTATCAGACATAGACAAGGCTTCTTCTTGATCATGCGTTACAAAAATAAAAGTAATACCCAGTTTGCGTTGTAACTGCTTAAGCTCAATTTGCATATTTTTTCGCAAACTGTAGTCTAAAGAACTCAAAGGCTCATCAAGCAGAAGAACCAGTGGCTCTTTGACGACCGCTCTTGCGATTGCAACACGCTGCTGTTGTCCCCCACTCAACTCTTTGGGTTTACGATTTTCATAACCCAATAAGCGTACGATCCGCAACATTTCCATTACACGGTGTTGAATTTCATTTTCTGCTACCTTATCGCAACGTAAACCAAAGGCAACGTTATCAAATACTGTCATATGCGGAAATAAGGCATAGCTTTGAAACACTGTATTAATATGTCTTTCTTGTGGAAGCAGCTTTGCTGCATCTTGCCCATTAATTAACATTGTTCCCGCAGTTGGCGTTTCAAAACCTGCTAACAAACGTAATAAAGTGGTTTTACCGCAGCCTGAGGGGCCTAGGAAAGTTAGAAACTCGCCATCTTTAATATCAAGATCAATGCTTTCTAGAATTTTTTGATTGTCGTAATATTTTTGAATACCACGCAATTGTATGATGATTTTCCGCTCAGACATGAGATCCCTTTTATAAGCAAGTACACTATGATTGGCTGTATTTTCAGCGAAGCAATGAGAACGAGATACTTAGCTGGGACTTATCCATAAAACGATTCCATCCCATTCATTATTTCCATCTAATATACTCTTTTGATGATCTGATATTCAATCTTTATCATCCTGCTCAACAAAGGCTTAACGGACAAAATATGACTGATTAACAACAAATAAACATTAAAAACCAACAATTGTTTTGTTGGATAGCTTCTTAAGCATTAGAATTATTGTGGCGCTTCTGATAAACTATTTAGTTTTGGAGTAAAATAACTAATGAATAATGCTATTCCAGCCTGTCCTCAATGTAAATCTGAATACGCTTATGAAGATAGAGATCTTTTTATCTGTCCTGAATGCGGACATGAATGGAACCCTAAACAAAATGTAGAAGAAGCAAATACGCTTATCGTTAGAGATGCCAATGGCAATATTTTACAAGATGGCGATTACGTTGTTCTAATAAAAGATCTAAAAGTAAAAGGCTCTTCCTCGGTCGCAAAGATTGGTACAAAAGTCAAAATTCTTCATCTTACGGAAGGAGATCATAACATTGATTGCAAAATAGAAGGGATCGGTCCAATGATGTTGAAATCTGAATTTGTGAAAAAGGCATAGTTTTATAATTACAGTAATGCGTTATAACCTAAAATAAAGCGCTTTATCACTGAGTGTTCCCCATGAATTAAGATTTGTCGTTGCAAGCTGAGCAATGACGAAGCTTTCTTTGTGGGGATTCCTTCATGGCATATACACATACTTATCTACGAAATACATACAGAGAAGAACAACAGCAATTATTATGCTTATTTTTACAAGCCCATTTAGTGCCTGCTTTATCTCATGATGTCTATTTAACCAGTTTTTAAAAAATCCCATAATTCATACATGTTAGCAGCTCATAATACTTATTTTAGACTATTTTATATAGAACAATCCAAGGCCAAAAATATTTTCAGTAAACGCAAAAATAAAGCGCAGTATCACTGCGCTATTTAAATTAAAGCTTTGAAAGACGAGAACAAGAAGTTTCTTGCCTTAAAGAAACAGATGGCTCTGCAATATGCTTTGTAGAATCTATTGTGGTCTTATCTGTTGACCACCAAATTGCAAACAATGGCTTGTTTAATTCTAAATATTTAAACTGAAGCTCTGTAAGAACGTCATTGTCATCACAAATATTTTTTGCTTTAATTTCATCGACCTGAACCGACATTCCAAATTTTAAAACAATTCCCTCAACCCATTTCTGCGTCAAACGCTGGGAGGAAAGAATGATTTTCATTTTTATACTAGAAATTTGCTCTGCATAAGTGGCCATTTCTGGAAATTGTTGCTGAAGATATGGCAATGCGATTTGCAATCTTGGTACGATATTAAAATGAAAACCATATACCTTACCCCGATCATCCGCATGGCTGTCTCTCTTTCCATCCACCATATAACTTAATAATTCAGACACACCTATATCGCCAAAAGGAGGTAAAGATTGCTTCATAAACACGGAAAGAATGCAGCAAGGATGAAATTTATTTTCCTCAGTCCAATTCGTGGTTAAACCCATGATATACACCTTAAAAATCCTAATAAATTGCGAAGCATTATAACAATTGAAAAAATAATGTATACATCCAAGAAATCAGAAAGAAAATATTCATAAAAACCTATTCATTCTTTAATATTTAACAAAAAATATTATCCAATATGTATTAATTAATAAATTTTGTTAAAATAATCACTATTGCAGTTATATGCATATACACTTTATAGGCATCCCAAAATGAAAAAAGGCCCCACCATCTATCCTCATTCACCTGATGTGACTCAGAATTATTCTTACATGCCTTATTTCAAATCTTTATTTGCTTCGCAATCTGAGCTTGGCAAACCCGTTACAGTTGGAAAAACCTACACGAATGCATTTTTTGATGATTTAGCGCCAGTACATTATTTTTTTACTTATATCGCAGGCTTTCTAAGTGGTGGTTGGTATGGTGGCAAAGGCACTCAACTAAATGCTCAGCAAAAACGTCCATACAAAATTTATGCAGATAAAAATGGTTGCTGCTCTTTTAAAAATAATCCGGCAGCAAAAATTCCTAGCGGATATTACCGATACATAGTTTCTCCAAAAGGCGGATTATATATTTTCGGTGCTGATCCCTCATTATTCCACAATTCAATTCGTGGCTCACAACCAGTGCAATGTGCGGGATCACTATATATTGATAGCGGATTTATCACTCGCATTGATAATTCAAGCGGCCATTACCGCCCTAGCCGTTCTCAATTTATGCGTACACTGGGCGGACTATATGCAGCACGATTTGTTGATGATGGAACCAAAGTATTTACACTCAATGCTAATAGCTTTTTCCCCATTCGTCACAACCATGAAGGTGCTATTGATGAATTAATAACATCTGGTGTCATTCAAATTCCCCAACCTTGGCAAGCAACACACGCCATACATAATAAAATGAAACAACGCCTATAGTTTTGCTTAATGCAACCAAAGCTCAAAACTAATTTTAAGAGCATAATGTGATTTAAACAAAGTTATTTAACTTATTTTTTATAATACAAATTATCAAACTTTTATATAAGCAAGCTTGATTTCACAAATAAGTTAATTTACTATACAAAACCTTTTCTATGCAGTAGTAGGTTTTATATATATGGCAGATCAAAATTCACTCAAGAGCCCCCCCCAATCAAATTATTTCATGCTCTTTGCAAATATTCTTAACTACCAGCCAACAGAATCAGCACAAATAAGTAATCCCAGATTTTCCGAAGCTCTTTGTTATACGTCCAATTTTTTATCAAGCCTTAGTAATAAAACCATAAAACTGCCCTCTTGCTCAAAGCTCAATCTAAGTGAATTAGAAAAAAATACTCAATCCGCACAGCTCTGCATGAAACAAGCCATAACGCTGTTAGATGAAATTGAAAAGCAAGCGAATGAACTTAAGAAAAAGCAAGAAGAATTCGAGGCGCGTGCAGCAACAGCTGCACAAACAACAAATACAACACAAACAAATCCTCTTTCAAGAAAAGCAGTACAACTTAATGCTAAATACAAAAAGAAAGACACAAATAAAAAAAATGTAGACGAAGGCGTACAAACACTCTATCAAAACACATTAACAAAATTATCAACACAAGTTTTAGAGAGTTTAAATAAGCACAATCGTGTATTCATTCCTATCTCATCAAATAACCAAGAAAAAAACACAGCCTTACTCTGTGAATTTAGAAAACAAGAAAATGGTGAAATGCTATTTCTTGTTTGGAATACTGGCATTGGTATTCACAATCACACAAGCACGGATCATCCAGAAACAAATAAACAGTATTCACCTGTGCGAGTATTTCGATGTGCTAATTACAAAAATATTTCTAAAGCAAATTTTAACGCTTTTATTGAAAAATGCCTTACACCTGCTTTACCCGATCTTGGTAATGAAACATTGCCCACGCCAGAACAATATTCAAGCCATATAATAGGGCAAATCACCTTTCTTTCTGGAGAGGAAATAAACAGCACGCCTTATTACACATCTACTATAAAACCACAACCCAATGGCTCTTCTGCCTGGAAAGTATTAGAAACATTTCTAAAAAACACAGCACTTACGTCGGAACAATTTAATGAAGTAGACTATGAGATATCAAAAAATGCTTTTGAAACACTTCTAAACGAAAATGAAGATGTTATCAAACGCTTTCGTCCTCTCCAACAAGAAATAGAAAATATTGCTAATTTATTCACATTAAAACTACAAGATATATCAAAAAAACTGAATTTTAGCGTTGAACGTCAGAAAACTGGACAACAACTCATACAAAGAGCCCAACAACTGGTCAGTGCTCCACAACCAGCACCTCAAATTGATGCACAAAGGCTCAGCACTTTTCTTCCTCCTGTTCAACAACAAATTAACTATAGACCTCAAAGGTTAAATCATTTCTATAAAAAAGCTGTTCCAGCATTAACAACGCCAACGAAAAATGAATATAGCATTGAAACCATACCAGAGATAAAAAACTTAGATCAAGCAAATGCCATCATGCAAAAGTTTATAAAAAAAGCGCAGGCATCTAATCCCCCCCCTCTATCCGCTGCACATGGAAAGTCTTCAAAGAAAACTGAAAAACAGCAACCGCTTCAAATTATTAAGCAATTTGAAACGTTTTTGAATGCCTTGCCACTGACAGATGATTTTGTCAATCAGCAAAATACAACTCAAATACATGATTTTGCATTAACTTTACAAAATTTTGTAAATCTTTATTTAAAAATGTGTAGTAAATATGATGGTCTACCGCATGGTGAACGCCAAGTTGCACTCTACAGTGCTATTGCAGTGCTGGAACTCATTGCAAATAAAAATTTCGAAAAAAGAGCAGATGTTCTAGAAAATTTATATTCAGTGAATGATGACATCACTTTTTCTGAGATTTTAAAAGCAAATATGCCCAATATCTCTCATCCAGTACTAAAATACTTAAATCTGTTAGAGAAAGAAGAGCAAGATAAACTCCCTGCTAGACATAGAGTATTCGAAAACAGCGTACGATCTCACTATTTTACAGAAACAAACAGTACAACACATGTTAGATTGCGAGAGATTCAAGATATTCTCAAGAGAAAAGAATCAAATATTAAAATGAACAGATTATCGTATCTGGATTTAATTGTTAGTGAAAACCAAGCGCTAAAAAAAGCTGCAGGCCAAACAGGAAATACCCAAAAAGCCAAGCAATATACTGGGCATTATTTTCACGAAAATGCTAAGACATTAGCCTCTCAGTATCCTAATGAGTACAGAAATGCAAGCTTATGTTTAACATATAGAACTCTGACAAATAAAATACAAAACTATTTAACCCAAAGCAATTCAATCTATTCATCAACATATGATGAAACAACTCATGAAAAAAACTGGGAGTATCTAAAATATTCTCAACAACGAACTGGAGAGATATATAGCCATGAACACGGTTCATCATACTATTATTCAATGTATGGTAATAACCCGCTAGAAAAGCTACATCCTATCAATGACGAGAAACTCCAGAAAGATTTTCAGATTGAATTAAAAAGGCATACAAAAAAACCAACCCCCAATAATATTCAAATCAAGCTTCATGCTAACAGCATTGATAAAAAATTAGACTTGCGCAGAATTCTTAGCCAAATTGGCGCATGCCCAGAATCTCAAGTTGTTGCGGCAATTGAATATTTGCAATCAAATGCCACAAATATCAATTCAGAAGATATTCAAAATATTGTATTCATGCTCTTATTTGACAAAGGTTTAATGGCACGTGAAATAAAAGAAAACCCAGGTGCTATTTTATCATTGCTAAAAATAATGGAGTCGAGTTTAAAATTTTATACACATGATGGTCTCAAACAACCTTTTGTCTTTTATTTAAAATTAAATACTTTTTTAAGAAAGACACTCACATCTGCAAATAAAGATTTGGATTCTTACAAAAAAATACTGGCAGAAACAGATAGGATTGCAGAGCTATTTAATAACAACCAGATTAAACTGCAAAACATCAAGGAAAAAAGTTCTTTTGAAACTAAGATGCTTAAGGATCTACAAGCACTGAAAATCATTGAGCTCAATAATCAATTAAAATTAAAAGGCGCACTCACGCAGGCGCAACTAACAGAAGTTTACCAACTAAATTTCAGCATGCGCTACGCTCAAGATCTTGTAAACAATCCATTTTTAAATAAAGAATTTGACTATGCTTTGCATGATTTAAAGGCCTACGCGATATCCAAGCCAGAAATGACAACGCGGCAAGTTATTAAAGATGTGATTAGTACACTCGCTGTCGATTTCAGATTTGCGAGGGCAAAATTCGATTTCCCTCATATCACCAGTGGTGACACCAGCATTGATCTTATCAATGCTGAAATCATAGCTAAAGATTTAAGATCCAGACCATTACCCAAAGAAATGTATCAAAATGAAAGCTTTAAAGAGCTTTTTGGCAACGAAGATATTATTTCACAAAGGCTCAGCTATGACCAATACACATTCATGTTTGAAAACGAAAAATACAGAATAGAGGACGGCCAATATTCTTTCAATGATAAGTTTGTCATTCAGAAAAAAATGGCAAAAGAAAACGAACCAGCCCAATGGTACCAATTAAAACAAGCGCCTGAAGAATACCAAAGTATTCAAAATATTCTTCCATCTACCTTCATTAATAAGCAACATCTTATTTGGGAATCTGAGCAGGGAGACATCCTTGTTGTTGACAAAGCAACTAAGCATAAAAAGCTTATCTACTCAGCACAAGACAAAGCGGCCTATTTGTTAGATGAATATGGCCATAGAGAAAAGCGACTTCTATCCAAAGAGGCCTTAACATCTCCTAGCGATCTTACATTTTTAGCCTCTTTTGAGGATCCTGACTTCATTGAGATCTCTGAAGATCTAGCAACAAATGCAATTCATATTCATTTACCAAGATATGACTTAAGCTTCACTTCTCAGCTTATTAATGAAAATCTATATTATATAAGTGATAACGATCAAGATCTTTGCTTACTTAAGTCCAATAACATATCTCTTGAGGGCTACGATAAATCAATTATATTGGCAAATTTGCCAAATAATAACGGTGAACAAAAACCTGTTAAAACATTAATAGCAAAATTCGATGTAGATAAAGACAAAGAACAGTTAACAGTAACACCTAAACAATATGCCACCTTCTACCATGCCAGACAAGGGCACGAACTTGAACCAGCTTCAACAACGGATGCATATTCTCTTGCTCTCCTTTATCAATTATTCTTAAATAAAGAGAAAGGACATGACGTCTTAAAGAAATATGCTCATATGTTCCTTGGTTCTCCACAAGAACTAGAAGCCATCGCCACAATTGCAATGGCTGGAGACAATAAAACGACAGCTGTAAACATGCCATCAACAACAACCCAAGCAATAAAAATACTTGCTTGCAATGTAATTGTGCAATATTTACGACAAGGTCATACCATCAGCAGCATGATTGAAAGTTTAAAAAACCAAGATTCATCTGAAAATGGTACAGCATTGACAGAAGAAAAAATTGAAATGCTTAGCCAATATCTCCAAACATTCAAGATTACTGCACAAAGTAGTCTAAGAGAATATTTAATCATTAAAGATTTTATTCCCAAATCAATGCGCTTAACCCGAGGCGAAGAACTGGCTATCATTCACTTCGTAAAACAAGATAAACCTGATTTTTATCTTGACATCCAAACCAAGAAAAAAGAACTGAAAAATCTTTTAAAAGAATATTATAGCTTAGTAAAATTAAATACGAATGTTGCAGCAATTACGACACAAACAACAGAACGTATTGATATCATAAAAGCTAAGCTCTTAAAAGAATACCATTTCACACCTAAAATCGATATCTTATCTGACAAGACATATGATCTAACAAAACGTGATACGAGATTACCAGAGTCATTAGGGAGTCAAGCAGGGACAACAGCTTTAATCAAAATAGATGATTTGACATTAAACACAAGCTACGAAGCAATAAATGCCAATTATATGCGTTTATTTAAAGAAGCAACGAGCAATCCTAAAAAAGAAGCGCAATTACATAACTTCTTGAATGCAAAATTAAAAACATTAATCCCTCAAAGCAAAGCTCAACAATCTAATATTAATTTTGACGGATTAGATCAACAGCAGGCAGAAGAATTAGGCTTGCCAGATAGCCTGATAAGTCTAATGAACACGCTGGGCGAAATTAAATTACCCGAGGTATTTACACCCGCGCCACAGATTAGTTTTTTTACGCTATTAAAAGCAATGATTTCAAACAAAAACAAGGTTAATGAAATCATTACTAAATATGAAAATGTCCACAAGATCAAAAATAATCTCAGTGGCCACATAAAAATTATTAACAGCGTTGGAAACAGCCGATATATCAATAACGCAAGAGAGGCTATTGAATTTGCCTTATCACATCAATCTATTAAATTCGATATGCCTGCGCTACAAGAAAGCACAGGCAAAAAGCAAGATATCCGCTTTATGTCGAAGATAACAGAAAAATCTTATGTACAAACAAAATACAGCGATAAAACATCACTGCAAAATCTAGATACGATTTTGGAAAGAATTAAACTAAACGCAAAGTTAAACGCCAAAACAAAAAATAGTACTGAACGCACAGAAAAAGTTTTTAGCACCAACGCTAACAAAAGTGATCTCTTCTATCAAAGCCTTATAACAGAATCCAATCAGGACTATGTGAAAGGAAAAGCGGATACTATAAATACTTCACTTCTACAAGGTCAGTGGTTTAAAGCTTTAAGTCCTATTGCAACCCGCAATCAATTAAAGCATGAAATTAATACCGTAATAACAGATCATAAAGATGCTCATAAGGCATTACACGATACTATTGTAACGCTTATGAATAAAGGGCCTAAAGATCCTAAAGCTCAATTAGAATGGCAATTAGCATTACAATCGAAAAATAGAAAAGAATTGACAATAGAAGATGCATTCAAATATTTTTCTAAAGGATGCTTAAGCGACTTACAAAGAAAGCTCCATCTCGAAAAAGATGAAGCTGAGCGCTTAATGCAATTAACTCAACAGTATCTTGTTGAAGGAACACTGCAACAACAATATCAGCGAATTTTAAAGCTTATAGAACAGCTTGAGTCCAATGAACTGAGCGCTGACAACCAAAAATCTCTGTTAAATCAATTAGGATTAGAACTAAGCCTACGTCGTTGTTATGACGTAAATAAATATCGAGATATTTTGCTGTTTGAATATCTTGATAACAAGATTGTTTTTCCGAAACAAATTAGCATACTGGAAAAGCTACTTAAGCAAAAAGGCGATGGTAACTACGAGAGTGTCGCGATTCAATTAATCATGGGTGGTGGTAAGTCAAAAGTATTATTACCACTATTAGCGAAGTTACGTGCTAACGGAACAAACTTAACGATCATCGAAGTTCCTGGTGCACTCTTAGAGACTAATTTCTACGATTTACAATCTGTCTCTAAGAAATTAGATCAAAAAGGAAACCTGTTAAAATTTAACCGTAATATCGATACTGACTCAAAATATTTCTATCGTATGCGACAGCATTTACGCTCTGTTATTGCAAATAAGGAATATATTGTCACTACACGAGAAAGCATTCAATCTATTGAGTTAAAATATATCGATGTGCTTACAAACCCACAAGAAGATTTGGTTGAATGGGAAAAACAAATTAAATATCTTGACGATATTGTTAACCTTATTCAAAACAAAGGTGATGCAATCATCGATGAGATTGATCTCAACTTAAGAACCAGAGATCAATTAATTTATACCGTTGGCGATGGACAGCCAACCCCCCAATATATTATTGAATCGATTATTGCTTTATACCAAGCCTTTGCACACATTGATCACAATGTAAGTGGCACTAAAGTTAACCTTCACGATGTTGTTACTCTAAAAGCTGAAAAACCAAGTGATGAAACGATAAAGTTGATGCTAGAGAAACTGCGTGCACATCTTGTAAACAGCAAGCAATCACCCATTGCATTACTCTTAAATAAACTAACGACATCAGAATTAGCGGAAGTAGATAGATTTTTAGCAAATAAATTCACTAAAGTCCCTGATTGTATTAATAAAATGCCTTTAAAATCTAAGTCGATCTTAGCTGTATATAAAGAGCATTTAAATCGCTTGTTACCAACCTCTTTATCTCGAAAACTATACGAGAATTTTGGGTTATCCCATGATCCTAAAAAGAACGATATGGATAAAGAAATTGCAATTCCATATGTAAGTAACAATACACCCAATGAATCTGCAAAGTTTCAAAATCATTTGCTGACAAAGAACTACACTATCCAAACACATTTGGTACAAAGTATCTCTGCGCATATATTTAAAACAATGCTGACTGATTTAAAATCTAGATTACTTGCAGAAATCAATCTAAATACATATTCAAAACAGCCAATCCATCGGATTGAAAATCTTTTCAAATCCATGCTTGGAAATGATATCGATCTCAAATCTTTAGATCTTAGTGATCAAGAGAAGATTAATCTTTTACATCAGAAGTTTAAAGACTCACAAAAAGTAAAAGAATTCTGTCTAACAGAATATATTTTACCACATGTGTTATCTAATCCATTGACCCTCTGTTCAAATGATCAAAACCATGTATCAGCATACCGCAGTACAGTTGGCTTCACAGGAACGGATTATAACTACCGTTGTTTCCACGATAGTATTCGTCGTGACAACACCGAAAGTCTTGGAACAGATGGGCAGACCATAGCACACTTGCTTAGAAAAGAACGACAAACCCACATATTAGATCAGAATAACGCTCAAGTTTTATTTAATTTATTGAAAAATCATTCTTCTTTAGAAGATGTTCGAGCTATTATTGATGTGGGCGCACAATTCAAAGGTATTTCAAACCGACAAGTTGCAAACAAACTTGCTGAATTTTATGCTGAAAAACCTGAATTAGATATTAAGCACATACTTTACTTCAACAAAGACAATGTATTGTGTGCTTTAAAAGTAGGACATAATCCTGAGCATGAAGAACCACTTGTTTTAGGATCAAGCGATAATATTTTAAGCAAATTGGATTGTGAGAGCAGTCAATATTTTAGCTATTATGATCAAGCACATACAACTGGAACTGACATCAAACAAGCACCTAACACCATTGGTATTGTAACGGTTAGTGAAAAAGTAATGCTAAGAGATTTATTGCAAGCTGTGATGCGATTGAGAGACTTAAAAGACTCTCATCACATCGAATTTGCTGTCATGCAATCACTTGCTAAAGAATATCCCATGATTAAAAAATGGGATGTAAAAACAATCTTAAATCTATGCTTAGAATATCAGGCAAAAACGCTTATGGAAGAACATTTGTCAGCAGCATTTAATAAAATCAACAATGTTGTGCGACATGAGGTATTAAACCAAATTAAAACCTCAAAAAATATTATGGATAAGATGATATTTTCAGATGCTTACAAAGAAATGTTGTATCAATTTGATAATGCCTCTTATTTTGATAAATACGGCATGCCTGAATCAATCATTGAAACAGAAAATCTGCTTAAAATGGCACAAGAACAAGCCATTACACTTTGGAAAAATTGCTTACAAAATGCTCAGAAAAAGATCGACACCAAGGTGCTTAGTCAAATTAGCGAGCAAATGAATCAAATCATTGCTAAATCTATAAAAATTTGTAAAAAGCATCAGCCATCTCCGCTTCAAAGCAATTGTGACAATCAAGTTATTTCTCAAATTGAAGTGCAAAACCAACTTCAAAATCAAAAAGAAAATGAAATTGAAGTCAAAGATGCAAATGTCAAAGAGCGTGTTTATAAATCTTGGGATAAGATAGATCTCGCAACTTATAATGTAGGTCAAACTATATCTCTGATAAATCTTAAGCAAATTGCCACTGCATATAAAAAACCAAATATATCTCTGATGAGTCTTGAGCAAATTGCCACTGCACATAAAAAACCAAGAAATTGGAAATTTGATAACAATATCCAAGTTACAGAGAACTTTTATAATACTTGTAAGAGTACGCCAGCAGACAAGATCAATAGCTTTAAGAAACCTTTGTTCTATGTAATGAGCATTCAAGATGGTGAAAAACTAAGCAAAGTGTTGATTACTCAGCAAGAAGCACATGAATTGCGTGAGAAGCTAAAGAAAAGCACATTACCTAAAAATCGTCATATTTGGATTGATACCCCCAGTGGCATTCCATATGCAGGTATTCAGCCTGATTCAAAGCAAAAACATAAAGATGAAGACAGATTAAGAGAGCAAATTTATTTCTTTAATGCAGATATTGTGTATTTAGCAGCAAATTATAGCTCTTTAACTTGGTTCAAAGACAATGCAGAGGATAAGCTAAACTATTTAGAGCAAGAGTTTTTAAGCTTACACCCAAGCAAGGCTGTTACCTTTTCTCTATTGAAAGAAATTTTGCATCAAGACGGAAAATTAAAACCAGCAACAACACCTGAAGCAAGTAATGTCTTAACAAATAAATCATGGAAAACTTTGCATGATGCTTATTTTTATCCAGAAACGCACAAGCACCCTGCTCATACAAAAGAGGAATATGCTCGCCTGAAAGCTTATGCAAGACACCGTGACAAAATTGGTTTCTTCTCTATTAAAAGTAAATTTCAAGAGTGTAAACAAGCCATTTACTCTTACTTCATTCGATTGAAGAATTCTCTGTTTAGAGCGGGCATTAACTTTGCACTACAGCATTTTAAGATGAGCTGGATTGATAGTGCGCTAACCAAAAAATCGCAGCTTGCTATTAATTTTGCTATCTCAACGATATGGACCGTAGCCTTTGCTGTTAATTGGTATTTTGCGCTTGGCTTTGGGGCATACCTCATGTTGGGCAGTACGGCAACCAGTGCGATTTTTGCAGCAAGAACCGCATGGCGCTTGTATGCTAAGAGCAACTATGACTCGATCACAAAGATTGAGAAAATATCCAATGCTTCTGAATTATATGCACTGAAGAAAGGTACCGAAGCAGGGACATATCTTGGATATACCAAGGGATTCTTTAGCCCAACCTGCTATTACTATTCAAAAGCATATTATGCGGGCTTGGAAATTGGTTGCAGCTCTAATGAAGGGGTGCTCAAGGATGAAATTCGAAGAAAATCCATCGCTAGCCCTGCCGCATAAAATCGCCTAAAAATCTCTACATACTCAATATACAAATTGGTTTCTAGATGTTGTGAATGCAATATCTGGAAACCAATTCTGCCCCAGCATTTACTGAGAAAATTTTTCCTCAAGAGGTAATTCCTCATAAAGTTGCAAAGCACAAAGCGATAACAAGCAGTATGTCAAGAAGCAATAAAAACCAGTTTCTAATTGAGCGTTCATATTAACAAGAATATTAATATCAATAGGAATACCTAGTATCGATGCTTCATGTGTATTACCGCTTGAGCGAGAACCCGTTGATAAGAATGCAAGAAAAGTCGCAACAACAAACACATCACACATCGACCATTTAGCAATGGCCTTTATGAAATTTAAAAGCCTATTGGCTATTTTTTTATCTTTAATCAAAATCACATAAATAAGTAATATTCCTTTAACAACTGGCACAATAATACTAAAAAGAAGAATCATTATTGATACAAAATAGTATTCCTGTTTAAATAAATCATAGACTGTTTTTAAAATAGAATTAGAGGTGTTAAAAAATTCAACACCCAAATGACCAACCACAGAATTTACTGAGCCTTGTGTATTGATCGTCAACATGGACAAATAAACACCAGGAAATAGAAAAACAAAAGAAATTAGCAAAATAACAAGCGCAATTTTATTGCGCAAACCTATACTTTTTAACATACTAACTCTGTCCCTGTATTCTTTCTAATCTTCAATCATTTAAAACTGCCTCATTATATCTATGACTTCAATCCTAAGATAGCAACCCTTCTCTAATTCAGGACATCCAATTAAAAGACATCTCTGGAATAGAACCAACAGCTTTATCATCACGAATAACGCATAAACCAACTAATACTGGTAGCCGCTCTATCCAGTGCTGAATTTAAGGTGGCTGTCCTGTGATGATGGATATCTTAGGGACTATATCTTAGGTATACTTCTGGTAAATCTTGGATTGCAACCGTTAACTGCACATCCAAACTACTAACTGATTGTTGGAATGCTTTTTTCAACACATCCATGAGCATTAATCCAATAGCATTTAACTGCTCTTGGCTTCTTCCTTTAATAACACCGATTGATAAGTATACAAAAGCATTATTTTTTTCTCCCCCACCAATTAAAAAATGCTCTTGTCTGACTACGCGTGTTTTACAGCTCCGTAGCTGAGTAGGTAGTTTTTCACTGAGAATGGTATGAATTTCAAGAAGCGCTTCATTCACATCCTTTTCAATAATATTGTGGCTCAACTCTAACAAAATTTGTGGCATCTTTTGCTTCCCAATAGAATAGATAGTTATTTTTTAAAAAAATTTTTTAGATATCTTTCTCTCTCCTCTCCTTGAGGAGAACCCACATAGAATTCATCAAAATTCTCTACGCTCTTTACTGACGTCTCATGTAGCTGATAAGAAGTGCTGCACCACTCCTCTTTATTACTTTTTACAGGCCCCCACATTGGCAATGAAGAAGAAATTTCTGCTTCGAGTTCTGGCTCTGGCTGCTGTAATGTTCTTTTTCTTGGCGTTCTAATAGGGATAGGCGGAGAAGACTTTGGTTTAAACGAATCATAAGAAAAGCTTAAGGTTAGGGGGGAGACCTTTGCCTCATCTATAACGGGGGCATCTTTTTTCTCATCACTTTCTCTCGCCTGAAGAGATTCTAATTCGTATTGCAGAGAACTTGAATCATTCTTTTCTTGCTTTCTTTCAAGTAATTTTTTAAGCCCTAACATTAGCTCCTCCTTTTATATAACGACTTCTCTTTATCGGTTTAGAATTTTCTACGATATTGATGAACGCCTGGAGGAGACCCTACATGCCACATATCTTCACCCTGTTGAATAAATTCATGAGGAGGAGTAAAGGCTGGTAAAGGTTCTTCTGAGTTTTCCAGCGAGGGACTTTCTTTTGGAATCTCTCTAACTGCCGATGCAGTAGTCGATGCAGTAAATGCAGGTAAATATGGTTGTGAGCCGGTCTCTTCGCTTTCTTGAGGCAACACATCTTCTACTCTTTGGTTGTGCTCACCTTGGTTGCGCTGATCACGATCTTTTTTTTTCTTTTTGATGGATTTTAATAAAGAATCAAGCATGAAATAAATCTCCTAACAATAAACAACTATCGTTTAAAATTATGAGATTTATATGCATTCTGCAAGCTTTTCTCGCTTTGAATCCATTTATTGCAAAGCCATGCAACTTTATGAGATATTTATTGTATAGCTTACAAGCTAACCAACATGAAGATGATATTAAACTAACTTCTCTCTCGTTTTTTCCACAGATTGTGTGCATAATGTTGTGAATAAGCTGCTCGTAGCGTTAAGGTATTAAAAATTTAGCTGAGTTTTACGTGCTTATGAGAGATTGTACAAAATTTGACCAGGTTGAATGAAAATGCTTGCGTTGTTAATAACTTTTATCCCAATTCTTGTCCTCTTAATATGGGGCAGACAACTGTCACAGAATGTGCAAACCATCCTGAAGGTTCTATGTCTACCCTTTGTGGTTCTGGTTGCCTTCTATTCTTTCCTCATTGCCATGGGGATCTTGCTCGCCTACTTTATCTATCTCAAATTTATTTTGCCGTACTTAGAAAAAAAAGATAAATTCCCACCCATTCAGTGGTGAACCATTTCTGTTCCGTAGAAAGCGAGCTTAGAATAATAATTTCAGAACAAAGTCTGATAATAATTTACTTTTTCTTTGGTTTGCATAACCACAGAATCTATTTGATCTTGCACAAATTGTCGCATTGGTGAAAAGCGGCTACTGATAACAAAGCGCAGCATCCAATCTGATAGGTTTCCTTTATAGTTATTGAAAGCCACAACGTAAACCAATAATAATTTGGCATAAGCTAAATCAATGGGAGATGGCTGAGTCACTCTATTACCAAGCAACATAGGAAAAGCTTCTCGGATCTGTGGCACCATACCACTTGTGCCTCTACCAAAGGTCACTGCAAACTGTATTTTATCCTTGAGCGAGCTACGACCTATCGTATCTGCTGCTTGATAATAGTACTGCAATTTTGATTCTTCTGCGGGAGAGGTTACCTGGCTACGTAAAGCTTTAATATCCTCTTTGTATTTTTGTATTAATATTTTGATGGAATAGCTTTTTTGCATAAAACGTGTGTCTATCTGCTTTTCTGTCATCATGTTACCTTTATACTTTATTACTTTGCTTGCTCTTATCATATTCCATTTATGAACCAAACTAAAGAATTGATAGCTGAATTAAAAAAAGCAGGTATACACAATCCTAAAGTGCTAGAAGCTATCCAAAATGTGCCTAGGAATCGATTTATACATTCTAAGGATAGCCACAGAGCATTCAAGAACATAGCTTTGCCGATTGATTGCCAGCAAACTATCTCACAACCTTATATTGTTGCCTTAATGACAGAAGCGCTCTTTCGGCATAATAACCCACAAAAAATATTGGAAATTGGCACAGGTTCTGGCTACCAAAGTGCTATTTTGGCCTATCTATTTCCTACAGTGTTTAGTATCGAACGCATTCTACCGCTTCATAAAAGCGCAACAGAACGATTAAAAGCACTGAATATTAGAAATGTACAGACAGCCTATGGTGATGGCTTTATAGGATGGCAAGAACATGCCCCTTATGACGGAATTTTAGTAACTGCTTGCGCACCTGAGGTACCAATCAGCTTATTGGCCCAACTCTCTCCCAAAGGCGGTGTCTTAGTCATTCCCTTAGCGTCTCAAAAAGGTGCTCAAGAGCTTCGTTTGTTTGAAAAACAAGATGACAAGATCACGTCATCTCACTTAGAATTCGTAAGTTTTGTGCCTCTCTTAGCAGGCACTCATGATCCCAACATAAGCTCTAAATAAAGCGTGGTATTTCAAATTGAACGTAAATATATTTTTCGCGGCTGTCCCTAATCCCGACAATCGTCAGTTACTGAGCCAAAAAATTCTTCAGTGTGAAGCTAAACGCTCCTCACAATTAAAGATTGATTGGAGCCATCTAACTGATTTGCATATCACTTTAGGCTACTTATCCGGTGTTCAAGACATTGATCTCCGTGCAATTGCCCAAAGTTTTCTCTTTTTAAATCAAACCAGCAAATTTCTGGCAACAATCAAAGATGTGCGTATTTTTGGTAATGCCATTGTCTTAAGAATGGAACCTTATCAAACATTCTTGGGGCTTTTTAAAAAAATGAAGCAACAATTACAAGTCACCTTGCAAAACAAATATCAATTTAAAGAACACGATCGTTTTGATGCGCATATTACCATTGGTAGAATTCAAGCCCCTCGGACATTGACGCCCCCACAGAAATTACAATTATGTAATATTGTTGCCGAGCAATTTGCAAATACAACGATTGTCATTCAGCAAGTAGCACTCATGCAGCGAATACCTGAACATCTTCTAAGAAATGCTAAATCAGCTCAATACCAAGCATTACAAGGGTATAATTTTAAGTGATCTGGCATAAAGACGCTTTGCGGCTTGCTCCCCTCCCTCCACAAAGGCTTATGGATTGGTTGACAGGCCCTCAAATACTCAGCGCTGAGCTTAGCAAGGTTTATACAAAGCTAAGCTTAGAGCGACTATCAGAAGGGGCAGAAGTCATTTTAGCGACAGAACAAGCAGCATTGTTAAAGCTAACCCCCGTTCAAGAGCGGTATTATGTGCGTTCTGTTTTTCTCATCGGCAATGATACACCTGTCATCTTTGCAAGAACCGTGATTCCAGAGAAAACCTATCAGCAATATGCAGAAAACTTTGCTTCTTTGGGGAATCAATTTATTGGTCTTCGTTTATTACACAATAAAGAAAATGTCGTCAGAAGTGCATTTGAATATGCCGCTGTAAAGGCACAAAATCCTCTCTATCAAGAGGCAGTTCGCTTTGGTGCAGAGAATCAAGCCCCCATACTTTGGGCTAGACGTTCAGTATTTTGGATGGGGGGATTACCTTTATTGATTACAGAGCTATTTTTAAGCGCCCTGTATTAAAAAATAGCTGCTATCTAAAAGACATTTGATTAATGGGCATTCCCTATCCCAAATCAGTGATCCCCACAAAATTTTTATATTGAAAAAATCAGATAATGTGTCATGCCAGCGAAGGGTGGATCCCAGATATTTTGCTTCGCAAAATTCTGGGATGACAGCCTAGTAGAAATTTGTAGGAATAGCTCAGCTTCCAAAATAGGAAGAACTACCTACAGTTATTTCCTGAGGCTGTTATTTTCTGGGACTAGAACTGCGACTTCTTGAGCGCGAACGATTTGATTTATCACTCTCATGATCAGATTCTGAGTCTGAATCTGACAAAGAAGAAGAAGCTGAAGGCAGAACCTTTCCAGCGGTATCGTCAAGAGGCTTTACATCATCACTGAGCACTAAGGTTTGAGTTGTGGATTCTAACTTTGGGCTCTCACTCTTCTTGCTCAGATCTTTAGAAGCTGAACGGGCACGACATTGATTCATCATCAACAAAGTTGTTGCTGCTGTGACACCAAGCGTAATCCCTACTGCAGCTGTTCTACCCCAAGGGCCAAATGAGTCTGCATATTCTAATCCAGCTTCAACGCCCTCTTCTATGGCTGTCGTATTTAAAAGCCCATTTAATTGTTCCAACATAATCCGTATCCTTATCGTTATAATTAATTCAATCTCCGTGCAATGCTTATATATCCAATAAGCGCTAAAAATAATAACAGCTTAGATAAAGATAGCAACTAAACGCCCATATTTGAGAAAAAAGATAATTATTTCAAATAGTTAAAATAGAAAAATCTTTTACCTCCTAGTTAGTTAGAAAAATGGTATTTTATTAGTAACTTATCTTTATCTCGTATTTTGTATCGATTTTTGGAAGTAAATTGATTACTATTTCTTACCTTCAGTAGTATATTTTCAGCCTTATGGCTAAGTCTTACAGAGTCTTAATGAGAAAAGATTCTCTCGTCAGGTACATGATGATTGTGAGTGATAAGACTCACGTTATTTTTTAGTTAATAATCGATATAAGGTTTTGTTTCGTATGGATATCAATCAAACGATTGCTCAGGAACTTGGTGCACAACTTTGGCAAGTAGAAGCTACTGTCAATTTATTACAAGAAGGTATCACTGTACCGTTCATCGCCCGCTATCGAAAAGAAGTCACAGGTAGCTTAACCGACACCCAATTACGAACACTTGAAGAAAGACTTAATTATCTAACCGAACTGGAAGACAGACGAAAAACCATTCTCAGCAGTATCGAATCTCAAGGTAAACTCACACCTGAATTATCAGCAGCCATTATGGAAGCAGATAATAAAGCGCGATTAGAAGATTTATATTTACCCTACAAGCCTAAGCGCCGCACCAAAGCACAGATCGCAATTGAAGCCGGCTTAGAACCATTGGCAGATGCGCTACTCACAACACCAGAATTAGAACCAAAGCAAGAAGCAGAAAAATACTTAAATACAGAACACAGCATAAACAGCATAGAAGATGCACTCTTAGGTGCAAAGCATATTTTAACAGAGCGTTTCTCTGAGCATGCAGATCTGATTACCCAGATCCGTGAATACATATGGGCACAAAGTACCTTAAAGAGTGTGGTTGCTGAAGATAAAAAGCATGAAGCACTGAAGTTTCAAGATTATTTCGATTTCCAAGAGCCAATCCGAAAAATCCCTTCTCATCGTGCCTTAGCTCTATTACGTGGCCAAAAAGAAAATTTCTTGAGAATATCTTTAGAGCTTACAGAAGATGATTACAATTACATCAAAGGTTTAATTAACGAGTGCTTCTCAATCGCCATGCGAAATCGCCCAAGTGATGCTTGGTTACAAGAAGTGGTCGAGTGGTCTATTAAGATTAAAATTAAATTAAAAATTGATGTCGATTTGATCTTAAGATTAAGAGAAGCAGCAGAAGAAGACGCTATTCAAGTATTCAAGGATAATTTATCAAATCTGCTCATGGCATCCCCAGGTGGCCATAAAGTTGTATTAGGTCTTGATCCAGGTCTTCGAACAGGTGTTAAAGTCGTCGTGGTGGATGCTTTTGGAAAATTATTATTCCATACAGCTATTTATCCACATGCACCCAGAAATCAATGGGACGAGTCCATTCAAATTTTGGCAAAACTCTGTGAAACCTTTAAAATTGAATTAGTTAGCATTGGTAACGGTACCGCATCACGCGAAACCGATCGATTGGTTTTAGATTTAATGAAGCAACACCCTGCTTTAAATTTAACCAAAATTATTATTTCTGAAGCCGGTGCTTCTGTTTATTCAGCTTCAGAATTAGCTGCCAATGAATTTCCAGATTTAGATGTAAGCTATAGAGGTGCAGTTTCTATTGCTAGACGTTTACAAGATCCGCTTGCTGAACTTGTGAAAATTGATCCAAAATCTATCGGCGTAGGCCAATATCAGCATGATGTGAATCAAATCAAATTAGGACGCGTTCTAAACAATGTGGTTGAAGACTGCGTAAACTCAGTTGGTGCGGATGTGAACACCGCTTCTGTCCCCCTACTAAAAAGTATTGCAGGGCTGAATGAAACGGTAGCGCAAAATATTGTCAAATACAGAGAGGCCAATGGTCCCTTCAAAAACCGTGCTGAAATCAAAAAGGTCAGCCGTTTAGGCGAAAAAACCTATGAACAAGCGATCGGATTCTTACGCATTATCAACGGTACAGATCCACTCGATGCATCTGCGGTGCATCCAGAAGCCTATCCTATTGTTGAAAAAATTATAAAAAAGACAGGGCTGCCTATTCAAAGTTTAATGGGTAATGCCGCTGTCGTGCAGAAACTTGCAGCGCAAGACTTTGTCGACGATGGCTTTGGTGTGCCAACCATTAAAGATATTTTTGTAGAGCTTGTTAAGCCTGGTAGAGATCCAAGACCTGAATTTACCACCGCTCAATTTAAAGAAGGTGTTGAAACCTTAAACGATCTAAAGCCCAATATGGCATTAGAAGGCGTTGTTACGAATGTGACCAAATTTGGTGCTTTTGTGGATATTGGTGTTCACCAAGACGGTCTAGTGCATATTTCTGAACTGTCTGATCAATACGTTACCGATCCCAATCAAGTGGTCAAAGCAGGTCAAATTGTCAAAGTGAAAGTATTGGAAGTTGATTTGCAACGCAAACGCATTCAATTAACCATGAAAACAAAATCTACAGAAGGTGGAAAACAAGCAAGCAGCCAAAACACACATAATACGTTTCAATCAAACGGTTCGAAGCAAAAATATAATAATCAATCGAATAAATCCAAGGCACCTCAACAGCAATCAGCGCTCGCTGATGCATTGATGTCTGCATTGAAAAAATAGATTGCGCTACTGAACTGGATGCCCGCCGAGCGGGCATCATATATCTTTAACGACTACCTGGCTTTACTCTACGCGTCTCATCTTTATGTGCCGTCTTAAGCTCTTCAATCACAGGTCTATGTGTTGCACGTAGATCATGAAAAATTAAAGGTGCTCTATGTGTTTGCCCTGCCACTTCTACAGTAGAAGTTTCAGCAGATGGTTGTTTTTTCTCTTCTGCCTGTCCTTGCCTTTGTTCTGTCTTCTCTAAATCTTTTAACGCCTTAGCCTGCTTTTCTTGCGCTTTCTCTTGTTTCTTTTCCTCTTTGGCATGCCTTTTTTGATCTTTCTTATCTTGTATTTTATGAAGCTGCTCATTGAGTCTGACTTCTTTACGCATGTCCGGTGTCGTCACACGGACTGCTTTTTCATTGGCGCTGTGGGTTTTATCCATAGAGCGCTCATGCTGTGCCATCAATACAGCAGAATTTGTCACAGCGGCTGTGGTAAGCCCCGCACTAACCACACCTAAGCCTATACCAACCCCCACTGCAGCAGGCGCACCAGGTGAGAAGGCCACAGGCAAGACAATCGTCGATACACCTGTTACCAAAACATTTATAGCACTTAAACCAACATTCAATAGATCTCTTGGAACTGCTTTTTTTAGAAAATTACGCTCTTCTGCTTTTCGTAAAAATGTGTGGGCATCACTAAATTGATCTCGAAATTCTGCGCGCGCTTGTGATTTACTCTTTTTAGTTGCCATAATCTCAACGGCCTTTTCTTTGCCGTAATATTTTTCCATTAACTTTGTTTTTGCTTTCACCGCCATATTTTCAAAAGGACTTGTGATTTTATCTTTAATATGCGCCTCAACATGCTTTCCTACTTTTTCATATAGATACTTACCGGCTTTCCCGTCCATCATTGTGCGTGGTTGCATAAATTTAGTATTGGATACATTAGGCGATTCCACATTAATACCACCGGTTTGAATGTAATCAATCAAAGCTGCATTACGATGTTGGTTCAATAAGGTCACTGCTTCTGTCGGCAATTCTACTTTGGGGATCACTCGGTGCTGGGCAAGAAAGGCGCTTTGTTGTTCTTCTTTTTGATCGGATGCTTTAGCATCAGTTACAACAATGCCAAGCTGTTTAACTTTTTCTCCAAGCATCGAAATTTTGTCAAAACTTTCTTTAAAATCTGCACTATTGATTTGATTTTCTCTCATAAATGCAAGGATTCCCGTCGGTACAAGTTCATTTAGACTCTCTGGATTTTTTTTGATGTTATCCATCACTTCTCTTCGAAAAGCCTCCTGCTTTTCAGGCAGCAAATTATCATGTATTTTTTTCACCTCATAAAATATTTCTCTGGGCAAGGACAAATGCTGAGCCAAGGCTTGTGCTTGTTTGGCATCTATATTGGGGTTTGAGTCTTTAATATAATCAATCAGTGTTTTATCTAGCGCAGCGCGTTGAGTCTCAGAATGCGTATTAACAAAGTGATTGGCCATTTGAGCATAGACCTCTTTAAGATCATCACGACTCATCTTCGGTTTCTCTATCAATGCTAGCATCTTCTGTTTAGTATTAGGTGAGAGATCTTGAGCGTAAATATGTTCATGAGTGGCTTTAAAATGCTTAACCTTGCTTTTTAGATCAGAAGAAATGGGTAGTTTCGGGTATTCGTCTTTTGCTTGTTTATAATGCGATAGATCCGCATTGATATTACTTATTCTTTTTTGTATTTCTGGTGAAGCTTTTTCTGAAAGCTTTAATTCTGCGTTTATTGCTGTGAAATCAATAGCTGAAATCTCTCCTTTATGAAAATTTTCAATTTGTTCATTCACCGTTCTAATAAGCTTATTTTTTTGCTCTGTACTCAAATCAGGATTTTCAATAACATGTTGTCTTAATGCATAGAGTTGATAATAAATTTTTTCTGGCAAATCAATATAATTTCTTACAACATGCTTTTGCTCATCTGATAATTTTTTTGATTTATCTATTCTTTTAAATAATTTGTCTTGCGTAATTAATTGTTTGTTTAAATTATCTAATGATTTTTTATCTACTAATAAAATTCCCGTAGATCTGACTACGGCAGCAACCGAAGCTGCAAGCATAAAAGGAGGTGCAATGGTAGAAAGACCGGCAACAGTAACAACCATTGCAGCAACAGTGACAGGAACAGAAATTGCTATTAAAGTAAAGGGAAGAATTTTCTGCGCTGCCGTCATATTATTTGTGTTCATTTTATTTTTGATAAAATTGGTCACACCCATTGCGGTACTTGCAATGGCATTACCACCAACAGCAGCCAAATCTTTTAAACCATCAATGATTTTACGCTCAGCGATATTATCCCATGCAGAAGCAAGTAAAAGATTTGTCTTTTTAAATGAAGGGCCAGAGGACGCTTGTGTGTGTTTTGGCATACTATAATCAATCAATCGAGTGATGATTATATTGTAGCATTTAACAAAGTTTGTTAACTATATATATTTTTAATTGATTGATATCTATCAAAAATATACCGAGTCGATTCTCACGTTTACTCAATTTCTAAGCAGTGTTTAATGATTACTACCTGCATATACAAGCTTTAATTTTTTGACTGTTCTAAAGCAAGATTGAGAAAAATAATACTACCAGCAGCAATTAAACTAAGCGCAAAAGGCAAAACATTTGTTGGCGGTATATAAACAACACATGCCCCCAACATGCCTCCCAACATAAACTCTATGCACCCTAAAAGTGCTGCGGCTTTACCACTTTGTTCTTTAAAAGGTTTTAAAGCACCTGTACACGAAGGCCCTAATGCAAAAGCGCAACCAGCACTTGCGATCATGCCAGGAATAAGCAATGTTTCAATACACATACCAAGATAGTGTTGCATTATCCACACTAAAATACCTGCACTGACATATAATAACGCACCAATAGAAACACTTTTTTTAACCCCTAATTTTGCGATAAGAGAAGCAAAAATAAAAGCAGCTAACAAAAAAGCGCTGGCATTCACACTAAACAATATTGCAAAATAGGTTTCAGATAATTGCAAATGCTGCAAATAAATAACCGGCGATATTGAAAAATAACTGAACATGACAGTTTGTACCATTGCCGCACAAACAGCATAACGCCTAAAGCTGACATTTTTGAGGATATGCCAATAAGTTTTCAGAAAATTGCTAGGCTTGCTAACAGCGATTGTATGAGGTGGATATTCAATTCCAAAACCACACATTAAAGCAAGCATACCTAAAAAAGCGAGAAAATAAAAATCTGCACGCCACCCATAATGCAAGGCTAAAAACACCCCCAAGCTGGGTGCAATAATCGGCGCTAACGTACTCATGCTACGCAAATAGGTAAATGCTTTTATTGCATTATTACCTTCATATTTATCTCGTACCAAAGCCAATGCAATAACCATCGCACCGCATGCACCCAATGCCTCCAGACTTCTGCCAATCAAGATATGCAAATATTGATCAACACTTGCTGTTAATACAGAGCCAGCAATATAGAATAATATGCTTACAAACAAAGGAATACGACGCCCAAAACGATCGGTAATAGGCCCCACTATCAACTGTCCCAAGCCGAAACAGTACATATAGATGGTCATTGTCCATTGAATTTGTGGAAAATTTAAATCAAGCGCACGCATCATGATTTGCTGGGAAGGAATATACAAATCCAATGCCAAGCCCATGAGTAATACCATAGGTGTTAGCAAAGCAATGAAACGAAACATAGTGTTATTTGACGACGTCATGAGCGCTTATATGATAAAAGATACCACAGTAATCTTAACAATTGCTGTGGTCTTTTAATAGCTTTGTGAAAATTATGATGAATTCATGCGCCCATCGGTAACAAATAGTTTGTCAAGAAACTTTTTGTGATTAAAGAGACACGTTTGAAGTAGCAGCAGTCAGCGCATCCGTTATTGTAACGAAACCAAGTGGAATGTAAGCATAAACTTCACTGCCACAACTCATCTGGCATTCTGCCAACAGATCGGTGCCGATTTGCTTATAAGCTTCGCTTTCAATCCCAAATTCTGGTGCAAGCAACATAAATGCCCAAAAACCATTGATAGAAATTAAGCATTCCATTGAAACACTATACTCTCCACCTGATACTTTATCTAATTCTAAACTTGTTAATGATCGCATATTGCGCCCCTCTTAATTGCTGTAGGTGATGCCGAATACTATAGGAGATAGCAACAAAGTGGAATCATTAAGTGCTGTTGATTAGCTTATTTAAGAAAGAAGATCCAGGTAGAGTAGTCGATCATCGAGTTTTGAAGATCGACTATATACTCAATTTTGTATCTTAAAAGTTGGCTGGTTTCTCTATATGAGTAGAAGTAGTTTCCGCAAAATTAGAAGATGCAACAACCTGCTGTTGTTGTTCGCTTTCTTCTGACAAGGATGAATCTACCTCTAATTTAGCAATTGGTTCAAATAATTGTCTCGCTTGTTCTTTAGGATAAACAATCACTAAGGGTTTTGCATGCCCCATAGAATCTAGATCGCGCATGACAACATATACAGAAGAGCCATCGCTCAACTCAGCAATTGAATTCAAGGCTTCTGCTAATTTTAAATTTTGTTCTTGTTTTAACGCTTTTGCACCCTTTTTAAATTGAAAAGGATTAAGAGAAGCAATATATTGCAGACCATCGGCCAAACGTGTCCCATCGATCAGATTCCATACTGTATTTTTCAAAGCAGCCATTACGACTGTTAATGTAGAAAGAATATTAACGTACCATATTTTATTGTAGGTTTTGTATAAACCTTCTGCCGTTTCTTTTAACTGATCTACACCATAATCAAATGCTTGATCTATAAAAGAAGGTGGTTCTACAACAGGTAGTGGCTCCGGAAAATAAGAATCTTTTACTTGCTGATAAAGACCAGGAAGATAATAAGCTACAGTGGCAGTGCCTGCTAACACTAGAACATGCCCCACCTTCAGTGAATATACAGGCGTGCTTAAAAGATTAGAAACGGTGCGTTTTACTGTATCTGCTACAGTAGTGAATGCGTTTGTAATGCCTGAATACCATGCCATGTTAACCAAAACCTTATTGCTCTATGAAGTATTGGTTCGAAAACTAACACAATGTTTTTCTTACATCAAAACAACACCGACCAAAGGCTTGATATTTAGGCTTAATGGATCTGCTGTGAGGGACTCGGCAAGGCTAATAAGATAAGTTTGTGTAAGATGCTTTGCCCAGAACTTGCCTGCACAAACTCTGGCTCAACCATCACGCTTTGCTTTTTTAATTTGTCTAACTTGACGCGAATTTGATTATCTTCAAACACTTCTTCTCGTTCTAGTTCAACTGTTTTATGTTTTGTCATCATCAACCTTTTTGTTTTATTGAAGCTACAAATGGAACAGCGCCATATCACGCCTCTTATGATGTTTATAATGGGGACATAATATAATGTTTCAAGCCCCTATACTCGTTTAATCATATCTAGTTATTTAACTATTAAGAATATCTTTGAATCCTAAGCCCTAAATTTTATACACTAAGTAATATAATATTTTTAAAATTGTTTGTTTTATTACTTAGAAGACCTTATGAACTGTAAACTTATATCACACATTAGCTTCCTCTGCTTCTCTTTAATGCTTTCATTTTCCGCCTATAGCAAAGAACCCAATTGGGAAACTTATGAGCAACTCTTGCAAAAATATGTAAGCGTAAAACCCATGGAAGGCGGAACCATCCACTGGGTCAACTATAGTAAAATGAAAGAAGATCCTCTGTTTTTAGAAGCAGTGAAACTCATTGAAAGCTACCCCACAGCAGAACTCTCCAATCAAAAAGAAAAATTAAGCTTTTATATTAATGCCTATAATATTCTTGCAATGAAAATGGTCGTTGATAAATGGCCTTTAAAAAGCATCAAAAATGCAGGGGGATTCTTTACGGCAGTATGGCACAAAAAAGTAGGAACGATTGATAATCAAACAGTATCTTTACACTACTTGCAAAATATTATCCTGCGCAAAATGAATGAGCCGCGTATTCATTTTGCAGTCAATTGTGCAACCATTAGTGCTGCTAATCTAAGACTAGAAGCTTATACTGCAGAAAAACTAGAACAACAACTAAACGAACAAACTCGTTTATTTTTAAAAGATTCTTACAAAGGCGTGCAGAAGAAAAATAATCAATACCATGTCTCAAAGATTTTTAAATGGTTCAAAGAAGATTTTCAATCCACAGGCAATATAGCAGCTTACATCAACCAATATTATCCTATTGATAAAGACCAAACCATTCTCGCTGATATCGACTACAATTGGCAATTAAATGGTGAATAATACATGACAAATTTAAATGATTTTGGCAATGAATATAATTACCCGCCTCTAGATGTGCCTCATCTTTTAGAGGAGCCTTTTGCACAATTTGAATCATGGTTACTTCATGCGATTCAAAACCAAGAAATTGAACCCAACGCAATGACCCTCGCAACGGTAAACAAGCAATATCAAGTTTCTGCACGGATGATGCTTTTAAAGTATTTTGATAAAAATGGCTTTGTATTTTTTTCAAATTATTTGAGTCGTAAAGCAGCTGCGCTAGAAGAAACTAAACAATCTGCACTGGTATTTTGGTGGGCAAAATCGGCAAGACAAATTAGAATCGAAGGCAATGTTGAAAAATTAGATGAGAAACATTCAGATCAATATTTTGCCAAGCGCTCCAAATCTTCTCAATGTGCTGCGCTGGCTTCACAACAAAGCGAAATCTTAGCCAATAAAGAGATTCTTCTCTCTCGCTACCAACAGCTGAAAGAAGAATCAAAAAATAAATCACTGAGCAGACCTCCACATTGGGGTGGATACCTCTTAAAACCGAATTTATTTGAATTTTGGCAAGGCAGGCCACATCGCTTACACGATCGTTTTGTTTATCAACGCCAAGAAGAAAAATGGATTATTAACAGACTCTCACCCTAGGCGGCACTACTTTTTGCACAATACCCTGCCGCCGTCTGCGACAGGGGGCATTTATCAATCTCTCACTTAAAAAAAATCAATCACATTTCTTTCGGTTGGCTGTATCTTGCCGTTCATCTTCTCCAAAAGTGAGACTTGGAATAGTTGGAATACATGTAACAGAAGAGCAAGCCGCAGATAAATTTAGATTTCGAAACTGTGTTAATAAATTATTACCCATTCTTCCTGTCATATCAGAGACAACGCTTGTAGCGTCTCCTACAAACTTTCCTAGATCATTACTTATCTCTGTGAAGAATGTGGAAAAACTGTCTGTCCAAGAATCAGGATCTGATGCTTCAACATCTGTATGCGCTATCTCAAGCTGCTTAGCTGGCGCTCGAGGTTTTATATCATATTGGTACTCTACATCTGGTCCCAATAGATGGGTATTTAAATGGGTAATACTTTCATTATTTTCCAAGGCTGTATTAATTGCCTCTACAGCATCTTTGCTTTCGCAATAAAATGAAAGCGTAATCTGAGCAATAGGCTTATTAAGCAAGGCTGCCAATCGTGTAGCAAGCGCTGGAGAAATTGTATTCCAACGCAAGGTTAAGTTAAGGTATCAAGCTGAGCATCTGCGTCTTTAAGCTGAGCCTCTAAAAAAATAATATCTCCTGAATCACAATCCTTATTCCCTTTCTCAATGCTAATGCTCCCGCTCATGTCTTACTCCCTTTTTGTTCACGTGAAAAACATACAATAGAGGATCTAAATGATTATTTAAAGCCTGTTATCCTGCTTCTATTTTTCTTTGTTCTGGCGCTGATATTATCTGCCCAACATCTATAGTGAAAGCCAATTTTGGATCTACAATGCCATCAAAAGCTTCTATTGCTTCTCTGCCCAATAATAAGGGATAAAGAAAGTGTTCACGGTTTGTTAAGTTAACTCGAATATCACGCTTTTCTTCGCCAACTTGAATGGGCATCATGACTACAAGCCGTTCAGCTAAACGTTTCTTGTTACTTTTACTTTTTTCTGTCCGCATTTTTATTCGAACATTACCAATATATTTCTGCTTTAGCTCAACGCTTCCACCATTGCCGTCCAATACTCGAAACAACAAATAAGGGATCCCATCCTCTTCAACTTCTCGTATATCCGTCGCATCTAAGGAGGCTGATTTTGCGCCGGTATCAAGCTTTGCAGTTAGTAATATGCCTGCATCAGATACCCTTACTTTTTCAATATAGCCATACACCTTTTTTTCAACACCAGCCATTGAATGGGTTGATACCACGAACAACACAGATAATAGAATTAAGAAAGCTTTCACGTGACGACTTTATTAAGCTCTGCAACAAAAATACAGGCTTAATCCTAACAGTTTTTCCGGCAAATTGTGAAGCTTGATTACAGGACAGCCACAATAAAACGAATAGTTTGGTAGATTGACAACTAATATAGAGTTCTATACATTTGGCGCTTAATTCTTAAAACAAAATAACTGCAAGGAAGCCTGTTTATTATAGGAGACAGGTTAAAATGACCACCTCAGGACCACTTCCCCAACCCCTCACTCCACCTAAAAAGCCAGCTTTTAAACTTGGTTTGCATTTAAGCCCACAAAGCCACAAAGTTGCAACACGTCTTCCCAAACACACAGCAATCAATGATTTGTGGGAACTAAACATAAATAATTTAGGTAATGAAATAACACAGTGTATTTCTATGCTATTCTCACATATTGTAGAAAGAGGTGAGCCTCGCGAAGAGATTGATACTTTTCATCATAGCACTGCCGCAACAGCACTGTGGGAAGCCCATCATGGCAAAAAAATTAAAGGCAAAGACCATGCCATAAAAGCAGGTGGGCTTTTTAATAAAGTACGCAATCTTCTATCAACAATTAAGAGCACGCTAAAATACGCAAGCCTAGATGAAGAGCAAGAAGAAATACTGCTTAATTTTCAAGCAATATTAATCGGGCACCATAATAATTTAGTCGTTGCCTTACAAAAGCAACCACAAGCTAAAAAAGACCATCTTGAACAAAACGCTAACATTAAAGTGGACGAATTAAAAAAAATAGGCTTAACAACAGCTCAGCAAACCCGCATTCGCACAGTGTTACCCGCATCTCCGATAAAAACAACTCAAGAGAAGTGCCAACAAGCTACGCCTAAAAAGCGCTCCCGCTCTGATAAACTTAGTATCCTTGCACTACAAAGCGATCGACCTCTGACAAAAGAAGATTTTGACAATTTTCTTAGCACCAGTGTAGAAACAACGACTCCAGAAGTATCTAATGATGCACCGAATGTTGAAGCCGGCATAGCTTTGCCAATGCCTTCTCCAATACCTTTTCTAATACCTCGTCAAATAATGATGAAAGCTAAGACAGCGGTCAGCACATTAGCAACAACACACAAAAGGCTACTTTTTGCTGATACGAGCATAAAAGAAACAACCGATGCTAAAAAAGACACGTCAATCTCTATTTCTGATACAGTAGAACCAGCAAAAGATTTAGTGGATAAATCTTTTTCAATCCATGCTGAGCTAATGAAAAAAGGAAAATTGGTAACGATGAGCACGGAGCCAGTATCAGATGATGCTGACACGGTATTGCTTGGAACAGTTCAATCAACGGTGTTAACAGGCTATAAATCTCACAAAGAGCAACATCAAAAGCTTCTTACTAAGCCAATAGACTTGAGTATTCCAGAAGATGCTGAAAATCTTGCACATCAAAAAACACCTGCTAAAACAAAGCTTAGCAAAACCACCAAATAAGTTTTCAAGTTAACTCATTCCTATTGCTCTTTTAATGTATTTTTTTAAAAGAGCAATAGCGCTCTTCTGGTTTTTAAGAATGCTTTAGGTTACATTGTCAAATACCTGAGGTAACAATATATATCCTTAAAAACTATGCAAAAAAATTTTGATGTTGTGATCGTAGGCGCTGGATTTGCAGGTCTTTCTGCAGCAAAAGCACTCACCTCCTCCAGTTTATCTGTCTGCCTCATTGATAAAACAAACCACCATTTATTTCAACCACTTTTATATCAAGTAGCAACCGCTGCGCTCTCTCCAGCCAATATTGCCTATCCAATCCGAGAAGTTTTTAAAAAAAATCCATCTATTTCTACACTTATGGCCGAAGTTGTTAAAATTAATTTTTCAGATAAAAACATAGAACTTAACAACGCTCAAATTATTCATTATACCTATTTGATACTTTGCCCAGGCTCTATGCATCATTATTTTGATCATCCAGAATGGGAAGCTTTTGCGCCAGGTCTAAAAACACTATCTGATGCCTTGACAATTCGCGACCACACTTTAGCTGCTTTTGAAAATGCAGAAAAAGAAACAAATCCTGAAACACTAAGCGCACTTTTGAATTTCGTCATTGTTGGTGGAGGACCGACAGGTGTAGAAATGGCAGGAAGTATTGCAGAAATAGCACATCAAAGCTTAAACCAAAATTTTCGACAGATTAACCCCATCAATAGCCAAATATATCTTATTGAAGCCGGCGCACAGTTATTAGCAGGATATCCTGCGACCGCTGCAGAACAGACTAAACAAGACTTAGAAAAATTGCATGTCACCATAAAATTAAACCATAGAGTCACAAATATTAATGAAAAAGGTGTCTTTTTAGAAAGCACTTCTGCTACAGAAACAACAACACTATTTATTCCATCGCATAATATTGTTTGGGCAGCAGGAAACCAAGTCTCTCCACTCATCAAAGCACTTAATGTAAAAGCAGATCGTTCTGGGCGTGTTTATGTGAATCCTGATTTATCTATTCCCGAGCATCCCAATGTATTTGTATTGGGAGATTGTGCGCATTTTCCAGACGCGGTAACGGGAAAGCCTCTACCAGCAGTTGCCCCCACAGCAAAACAAATGGGGCAATTTGTAGGAAATTTAATTAAAAATGAAGTAAAACAATCCACACCAAGAGGAATATTTAAATATCAAGACTGGGGCATGATGGCCACAATTGGAAAATATAAAGCAATTGTATTGTCTGGGCCAATAAAATGTAGTGGATTAATGGCTTGGATTATGTGGGGTATTGTTCATATCTTCTTTCTTATTTCATTTAGAATGAAGGTGATTGTCTTTTTTGAATGGATGTACTATTTCTTTAGAGGTCAAAGAAATAGCCGGCTTATTGTTCCCCGCAAAGAGAAACATAAGCCAGACCTAAAAGAATAATATCTAATGCTTATATTTTTTTAGGGGTTTGCTGCATAACAAATCTTCTTTCTTGGCAGCAACAACACCTTCTGTACCATGCACTGCATTCTGCTGCTTATGCACACGCAGCTGTGGCACAAAATTTCTGCTACATCCCAAGTCCTCTATTGATATATCAAAAGACTTAGCAGTTTGCTGTGCAGACGTTTTTTTATTCTCAGCACCGTACATACTTCCTAAAAATAATGTAGTCGCAGCAACCACACAAGCCACTAACAATAAGCCTGCAACAGCCGGATTCATGATAGTAAAAAATTGTGGTATCACACTGCTTGCCAATAATAACAAAGCTGAGAGTCCAGCTATTCCACCCATGATTTTTAATAAAAAACTATTATCTGCTGTTTGTAATTCAGGTTTTGCGCCTGCACCATCTTGTTTAGGCTGCTGCGATTGAGGTGTGGGTGGTGCCACAACCACTGGCGGTGTCTCCGTAATAGGCGTTGTGACTTCTACGTCATCCGTTAAATCAGCAGGAGCACTCGTTGTTACGTGCTTTTTCTTTATACTCTGCTTCTTTTTAGAAACGATAGATGGAGGAGACCCCACAACAGAAGCTTTTTTGACCGTCTGAACAGCTGGTTTCTTAGGCGTTACAGTACTCGGTTTAATCACTTTAGGCTGGCTTGGCTCAACTGCCGGTAAAATATTTTTATTATATTGTTCTTTAGTAAGACCATTCATCATCAAATATTCTTCTTCAGAGAAATCTGCCAGATCTTTTTTATGATGTGCAGCAAAGGTCCCATGTTCTCGTAATATTTGCGCTAAGTTTGCTCTCGCCTCTTTTTGCTGGACAGCGACAATATAACGTGTACGCTGCGGTTCATATTCACGCATCATCTCTTTAGAGGCAGCATCATTGGGTAGTAATGCATTCCAGTGATTGCCCATTTTTTCCACATGAAAAACTAAAGCAGTTTCAGGATGCTTTCCGGCCTCTTCAGATGTTTTAAAGGCATCGATCACATTAATATGATGTCCTGCTTCATTACGTTTTTTATCATAAAAACGAATGACATGGTGCAATAATTGGCTAAGCACTTTCATTTCAAAGTGTCCTGCCTCAATGGTAGGCGAAGCAATACCATTCTCGCCGTACAGATAATAATTCAGTCCAACTGTTTCACCATTGTGATTAAAAAACCACTTTCTGAGAGCATCTTGCCGTTGCTTTGTATTCAAGCGATTATTTTGCATTAGCTCTTTCACTTTCGCTTGAATTTCAAGCATACCATCAAAGTGGAAACTTACTTGAACCTCATCGCGTGTTGACAGTGTAATACATTGATTAATGGCATCATGTAGTTCTAACTTCACTTGTTCAAGAATGGCAGGATCGTTTTGAATTTTATCTGTTACCAATGCACGCAAACCTTGGGCAAGCATCTGTTGAGCGGCTACCCAATCAAGCCCCTCTTTATCATCACTCAAATCATGAATGAACTTATCTAAAGCGCTCTTAATTGAAGCTTTTGTATAAGGTTCTCCCAAAGTCGCTTTAAGATCAATGGTATTCACACCCTCACTTGTATGGCTTAATAACCTACCAATATTTTGTCTAAAATCTTGGTTATTTAATAATTGTTCTAAATTGCCTTCTCTATAGCTTTTTATTAGCCAGATGGACTCTGTATTATATAAACAATTACCATCACCCAAAGCTTGAAATGTTAACATCTACTACCTCGTTGCCTGTATTTAAGCGCGAAACTGTCTCAAAAGCGTGTATTATCCAATTTATTAAGTAATGCATTCAGTGCATATACTCATTATTAATAAAAAGTAGGGATATTTAATACTCTTTAAACTTTTATAAACGGTAATATTTTACCGACAAAACCAATTTGGCAAGCTAACACCATTGAGGAATGATGTCAATTTAATTAGTCTTTTTTGCATCTTAATTTGGTCATAATTCTTCACTTTCATAATTATCTAGTTTTTTTTGCATATATTTCTGCAAAATAAGTGCATGACTATACTTGACCTCTTTAGCGGCAAAAACCAATGTTATGATTTTTCTGTTAGATTGGAAAAGCGCTTGAAATAAATCTTTTTTTTTATTCAGCTCTTTTGTATAGTTTTTTTTGAATTCAGCCCATTTTTCAGGATCATGTCCATACCATATTCGCAAGTCAGGACTGGGCGCAATATCTTTCAACCATAAATCAATTTTAGCGGATTCTTTTTTAACGCCACGAGGCCATAATCTATCAACCAAAATCCTAAAACCATCTGATTTCTCAGGCAACTCATATATCCTTTTAAGCTTAATAAGCATCTTTATCCCTATTCAAGTTGCAAATCTATTAAAAACTTATTTCCAATTTTTTATCGCATCTGCTAGCGTGTAATGATTTAACGATTTTATGAATGATTCATTTGCTTCGTAAAGATAGTGCTTGAGTTGGCAGAAATTCGTTATTTTACAAGTATTGCTATCTTTATTAAAACACTCCACAAGATGCATTGTAGGCTCTAATTCTTTTATTAAATCTCCTATTTTTAACTTAAATGAATAAGGTGTAATCTTTATACCGCCGCCCTTTCCTTTGCTGCTCGTTATATAGCCCAACTGCGATAATCGATGCACAACTTTAACAATATGATTATGAGAAACACCATAATACTCAGATATTTCTTTTACTGTACAAAGTTTGTCTGAGTGAAAAGCTAAATACATGAGACTTCTCAAACCATAGTCTACAAAATTTGTTAACTGCATATTATAAGACCTTGAAACTAAGTTAAATATTAGAAGCTGTCTCAAAAATACCATTTTTCGTTGCTCCTTCGCTGCAGATCCTTTTACGCTACTCAAAGAATCTGCGCCTTGGCTGAAAGAAAAATTACTATTTTTGAGACAACTTCTAGTATATTATTAATATGTATAATACATACATATTAAGGAAAGCAAAACAATGTTAGATGAATATACTATTAGAATTATTAAATCAACAGTTCCAATCCTAGAAAAGCACGCCGAACAACTCACCTACCATTTTTATAAAAGAATGTTCTCCCATAATCCAGAAGTAATCCCTTTGTTTAATTCAGCCCATCAATCAACCGGACATCAACAAAAAGCATTGGCCGGCGCAATTTGTTCTTATGCAGCTAACATAGATAATTTGGAGGCTCTCGGAAGCTCTATCGAACTCATTGCACAAAAACATGCTTCATTACAGATTAAACCAAAGCATTACCCTATCGTAGGACAGAATCTACTTGCCTCAATCCAAGAAATATTAGGTAATGGCGCAACAGACGAAGTGATCCAAGCATGGGCACAGGCGTATGATTTCTTGGCGAACATTCTTATTGGGCGCGAGACACAGATCTATAAGCAACATGCAACAACCACAGGAGGTTGGCAAGGTTTCAAAGCCATGCGTGTCATAAAAAAAGAAATCGAAAGCAGCATTATCACATCTTTCTATTTGGCATCTCTAGATGGTAAAAAACCACCTCAATTCAAACCTGGTCAATATATAACAGTACGTGTACCAACCCCCGATGAAACAACAACCATGAGAAATTATAGTCTCTCCAATCAGCCAGGTGAAGACTGGTTGCGCATCAGTGTAAAACGCGAACAAGGTTATAAGGCCAATATTCCAGATGGTTATGTTTCTAATTATTTGCATGATAACATTGATATAGGTTCAATCTTAGAAATAGCGCCACCTTGTGGAGAGTTTTTTCTGGACATAACAGAAAAACATGAACGCCCACTTGTGCTTTTATCCGCTGGTGTGGGTATCACTCCCATACTCAGTATTTTACTCAGTGCTGTTACTGTTATGTCAAATCGTGAGATTATTTTTATCCACGGTAGTTTGAATGAAAACGTGCATGCTTTCAAAAACAACACTAATAGTTTAGCAAAAAAACATCACAACTTGAAAGTTTACTACCGTTACAGCGATCCTGAAAAGCCTGAAAATCTGCGTAAAGGCATGGATAGTACAGGGTTGATTGATGCTCAGTTCATTGAAAGCTTAGTATCACAAAGAGACTGTGATTATTACTTTTGTGGCCCTCACCCCTTTATGATAAACATATATCATGAGTTGCTTGCCTGGGGGATCCCACCCGCACAAGTGCATTTTGAATTTTTTGGCCCCAACCAAGAATTAGAAAAAAAACAACTTCAATAAAATCTCGCCCCACCCGATCCAAGGAAGGATATATACTGATGTATGAATATATCAGATAAAAGGCCATAAAAAATGGATATATCGAATTGTAAAATATTTTCAAAAATATAAAATGTTTATCAGTTTAGCTTATAAACAATATACCGTCTTTCAACTTTATTAACAGAGCATCACCAAGCAATAAGGAGAAACTAATATGTCTTTAACGTTCTCCCTCATTGACAACAAAGCAAAATCTCGTTTCGATGGTAAAAATATCCAAAATACTAAAAACGATCAATTAAGAAATATATCAGAAACAGAAAATATCTCTCTAAATTGCACTGTTCCTTGTTCGGCAAACAATACAGCATCCTATTCCATCGATAGAAAGACACACACACTTAAAAGTGGCACAGAAGGTTCTGTCAGAGTAGCAAAAAATCTAAATACAAATACTTTTTGTCTTGTTAAAATAAAATCTTCCTATAATATTTCAGAACTATTCTCTGCTTCACGAAGAGAATATAAACTTGCCAAAGAATATTCTGATGCATACATGCTTGCTTACCAAGAGGTGCAGTCAAAAGAACAGGGAAAGGCATATTTATTTATGAATGAAATATCAGGACGAACAATAGAAGAGTTTAATGCAGAAGGGCTTTCTGCCATTGAATGTCTACGTATTATTCATAATTTATTACTTGAGTTATCTGTCTTAGGCCAGAAAAATATTAATCATAATGACATTAATGATAGCAACATCATAATAGACGATAATTTTGACATCTACTTTATTGATTTTGGTCGATCAACAAAAAATACAATGAATGGGCTGATTTATGGCTATGACTTTGATGCCATTTGCGAAATCATTATTGATGATCTCAATCTTATTCGATACGATCGAGAGCTAGAAACACTTTTACGTACAAAATTAGATACTGCAAAAGACGCTAGTGACAATTTTAACTATATAGACATCAATGATCTTATACTTGAAGTAGAAAATAGGATCCACAATTCAAAAGATCAGAAAATACCTCTCAAAAAAAGAAACCAAACAGAATTTTTCTCTTCCTCCACATCGCCAATCGATGATCATATCTTTTTAACATCAGCAAAGAAAGCACGATATTGATAACATGAGCAGAAGACTCTAGCCCAACATAGATATTTTCTTTACTTATTAGTTCATGATCTTATTTGTAAAATTCAACAAAAAACTCCACAGGTTCTGTGAGCGAAACATGATGAATAACTTCAGGCTCAATAACACCATCCTTACCTGGCTCCAACAAATATGTTTCATTAGTTCCTATGATATAGTCCAATTTCCCCTGCATAATTTTAATTAACCCCCATACGTTTTTCTTAGTACTATGATTCTTTAATAATCCTGGTGGCACACTTTCATGAGTAAAGGTTGGCGTACGTTTATAAAACATGAGGTCATTAGGAAGTATCTTCATTTATATCCTTTAATTTTATTTGAATAGCTTCAATAATATGTATACCAAACGCATATTACTGCGTCAAGCTTAGACATTAGTCTTATTTTTTAGGGGCTGTCTCAAAAAATAAGCATTAGTGCATATTAGTCAGATAAATAATGTTTATTTAATTTTTTATTGATCTCTGGCAATATTAGATAAAAATATGTATTATAAATACATATTTTTTAGAACGTGGTTCACGGGTAGGCTGATTACACTACTATTGATTGAAACATTCTATCTATCACCTATTCTTGATGTCAAAACAGATCGTATAATTTCTAACAGCATTGCTCATCCCAATATATTTCATTGCTTATATATTGGTACTAATATGCTAAAAATAATTATTGCTTTAACGGGAGCCTTTTGGCTCATGAATGAGAGAGCTAAATGAAGGAAAATATAATCACTGAAAAGAATATACGCAAGCTTGTAGACGATTTTTATAGCAAAGTACGTGCAGATAAAGCGCTTGGCTCCATTTTTATTAAAGCAATTGGAAATGATCTCAATGAATGGGAACCACATCTTCAAAAATTATGTGATTTTTGGTCTTCCATTATGCTAGGAAGCAAACGCTATCACGGCAGTCCTTTTCAAAAACATCTAATGCTTCCTGCCTTTGATAAAGCCTTATTTGAGCGTTGGCTGATGTTATTTGAAGAAACAACCCAAGAGATCTACACCGAAGAAATAGTCAATCAATACAAAGAAAAAAGCACACGCATTGCAAAAAGCCTTCAATTAGGGCTCTATCAAATTCCTAGAGATGCTATTTAACTTATACTATAGCTAAATCAATAAGGATTTTGAATGCTTAAGAATCTTTTAATCTAATTTCAATCCGTTCTTTTCCGCTCCCAATATTCACTCTTTTAAGAATAACATACCCAACCTCACCCGTAGATCGGACATGCGTACCCCCACAAGATACCTTAGAAAAACCCTCAATTTCCCAAAAACGGCGTTGTTTTTCAATATCAGAAATGCCAGTTATAATTGACAAATCTTGCTTAATAATCTCATTATATTGCACTAATAATTCTTCAAAAAGATGAGAAATATTTTTATCATACACAAAATCTATTCTCGCTTTAGCTTCTGCGATATGTGCGCCAATCTTTTTAAGATTCAGTTTTCTTTTTACTAACTCAAGAATAAGCTCAGCAGCAAAATGTAAGCGCATTAATCTATATCGGCGCTCCCAATTAATTTCCATGATAACCTCATCTCCCACAGCCAATCCATGCGCCGCTGAAAGACGATAATAAATCAAGTTACCTACTTTTTCTGAATCGATAATAGGAAGACCATGAATAGTGGCCTCATCACTTTCTTGTCCACCAGAAAATGAAAAAGCTATTGTTTCTTCCAATAAAATACGATCGAAATTAACCTCAGACACTCTCGTTATTAGTGTTTTTTTATAAGGTTCATCCCAAAATATCTTTTGCATATTTTAACTCTTTCTTATTTCCAAAGAGAAAATTTTTGGGTAAGCTCAGTTAGCTTATCCCAGTCGCCAAACAACACAATACCAAAGTAAATGAGATCTTCCTCTTTCACTTGCTTAGTACACTCTATCTGCTCTTGATATGTTCCAACAGTCATCGTATCGGTAAAATCATTAAAATTGATATTATAATTCATAGCTTCATGACGCAATTTTTTAATTTTATTTGAGCTCTCAGAGAGAATAATAAAAGGGATCTCAGAAATATGAGGGTGAACGTTTCCATCGGCATCTTTATAGGATGTTAAGCGTAAAAAATCCTTTCCTATCGCTGAGCCCAAACCAATGCACATATGCGCCAAGGCATTCATCAACTTACCAGGCTCTATCTTTTTATTTAGAACAGCCACCAATTTATTTGGGAATTGATTTTCTACCATATAGCCTCTTCACAGTTTGTGCGTTATAGCGCATAATAGGACTATGCTAACATCGTGCGCTATAACGCACAAGCCCTTCTAGATAAAAGGCATTTTGTGAAAGACATTAATAATCGTATATCTCAGACTCTAAAATCATTACGCAATGAGCGCAATTGGAGCCTAGACAAGGCTGCGGAGAAAACCGGCGTGAGCAAAGCAATGCTTGGACAGATTGAACGTGGAGAATCCAGCCCCACTATTGCCACCCTCTGGAAAATAGCGAGTGGCTTTCAAACTTCTTTCTCTTCTTTTATTGAAGATTGCCCCCCTCATATTCAAGAACCGATTCATCGTGCAGGCGTAGCACAGCATCTTCATCCCTCAGATAAAAAAATCCGAGTGATGCCACTCTTCCCTTTTGATAAGCAATTAAATTTTGAGCTTTTCGTTATTGAATTATTAGCAAGTTGTGAGCATTTATCTCCGCCACACGCAACTGGCGTTATTGAACATGTCATTGTCATTCAGGGAACAATTGAAGTCTTTGTAAACAATGTTTGGCATCCCTTAAACAAAGGGGAAGGTTTCCGATTTAATGCCAACCAAGTTCATGGCTATCGTAATATGGGCAAAAAAACAGCTTGTATTCATGATATTATTCATTATCCAAATAGTTAAGCCATATCATTCATTGCAGAAACAGAATTAGTTCATCCATAATTATTATGCAAGCATTAATTATGGATGAATTTTTCAAGAAATACTGATCAATTTTTAGGAAACTTGTATGCCAATCATTGCAACAGCATAAGGATTTTGGCTAACAACGCCATGGCCTATAATCCCTACACCAAAATGTTTCACTGGTGTCCAAAACAACTGCGCTTCGACAGGGATTCCAACCCCCTCTTCAGTTTCCGAAGAATAACGATAATAATAACGGCCATATTCTCTTTCTTTTATTTCGGTCTTATAGTAAGAAATGCCTACTGCCCCTGACCAATACCAATTTGAATGTCTCTTTTTATAACCTAGTAGAAGACCAACATCGCCATTTGAGGTATGATCATTATCTGTTCGACCTGTGCCAGTACTTTCAAGCGTAACAAATAGATTGTTCGTAATCATGCCATTGAAACTTAACTGAGCTGCAAATCCGAAGTTATCTAATGTATCGCCCTGAGCAAATGTTGTACCTTTACCCATTCCTAAATTCACCCACCAACGGTGAGAAACATCACACGGCTCAGATTCAACCGCATTTGCAAGACAGGATTTAAAAATACTAATTAATAGAATAGATTTGAGCAGCTTCATGTTTTTATTCTTCTCTATAATAATTGCTTGAATAGGGGGTTTAAGATCATACCTAACACAAAAGTGGAGCAACTCTATATTAATCAATGACATGGTTCAAGTGTATCTACGCTGGTTTGAGGAACCATCAAAAGCTTTATGTTAAAGTTTTTTAATGAAATGGCACTGCTAAAGCAAAGAATGGCAATGTTGGAAATTCGGATTTTTAGGAAAATGGATGATAGCAAATCCAGGCAATTTCTCTAATTTTAATGACTTAAGAATTTTACAGCAAAAGTACAAGAAGTTTTTCTCTCTATTGCCTAAGCGCAATTTCAACCACTCCTCTTGGTGCAAACATATCCATAAAGTGCTGGTACATAATTTCTCGATTTTCACCACCAGAGGAAGATAATAACAACTGTTGAACATATTCAGAAATATCTTCAATAATTCGCTCATAACGATAATAAGCTAAAATGTTTTTATCCACTAGGGTGTTACCATAGCCTTGATAAAACAATGCTTCTTCATGAGGCTGATTCCACACATTACCCACACCACCACCGATAAACATCAAATCTCGCTCTTTGGGCGCCATAATAGGTTCATCCCAATCAACGATATAGATTCTGTCATGACCATCTACAAGTACATTCCCACCGTGAATATCTGAATGACACAGACTATATTGAGGATTAGAACTTGGGATTATATTTGCAAGATTTTCTGCGGCTTTGACTAAATGCAAAATAATTTTCTGCTCTTGCCTCATGAAAGCAAATAGTTTTTCAGCAATCTCATCTGTGATTTTTAGTGCATTGAATTGCTCATAAAATGCACACACACTTTGCCGAAATTTAAGAGAATAATTTTCTTTGCGCAACCGCGCTTGCATTCCAGTCGGCACTTTAAGACCATGAATTTGCTGTAAGGCTTTACCAAGTAGAATCCATTGCTGATCAGAAAGCGAATGAGAAAAAGCATCCTGTGCGTCAATAAATGGATATACAACTAGGTGAAAATCCCCTATTGACACCATCACTTGCTGTTGATTAGTTTTAATGGGAGATATGATCTGTCTGATCCCTGCTTGCGCTAATAACTCAATGATAGCAAGATTAATTTCATTGTAGTGACCATGCCTTAATTTTACGAAATAAGACTGAGCACGTGCATCTACCTTAAAAACACAAGCATTGGTATCTGCACCTCTGTGCAAGGCTAAAATCTCTATAATATCAAGATCATAATGCGCTTTTAGACAATTCTCAATCTGCTGTTCATTCAGAAATTCTCTTCCTCTCATATTTTAATATCCCTTACTTTCTCAATTTTTCCCATCAATAAGCAAGTACATCCATGTCTTATGCCATATTAGCCAATCATGGCGGGAGCTAGACGTCGCATTAAAAAAACACAATTTATCCATTTTTTACTTTTTTAAAATTAACCCAACCATTCTTACTGGCGCTTCAGTTCCACCTTTAATTTTCATCGGCAATGCCAAACTATAGCTTCCAACAGGCGGTAAGCTTCCTGCATTAGCTATATTTTCAACAATATATTTATTAGCGCCCAAAACAGCTTTATGTACAGGATAGCCATTTTCTGGGCTATCTGGCGATAATGTATCAATACCGAGACCAACAATATTTCGTTCAGCCAATAAGAAGTCAGCCGCTTCTAATGATATACTTGGAAAAAGCAGGTTATTTCTGTATTTTTCTGGTTGTTTCCAATACTTATCCCATCCAGTCCAAAAGATTACAAAGCTTTTCTTGGCAATCAGTCCATGCTTATCTTCAAAATTTTTAACATCCTGAAGGGATACAACATAACTTTCATGCGATTTTTCGGAAACATTAATCACCACACATGGAGCAAGCAATTCATTTACATCTAAATCAGCAATGCTTTTTCCTTCTGTAAAGCAATGTGCCGGCGCATCAATATGAGTACCTATTCCCTCATGCATTTGAATTTTGTGGGTGCGAAACTGATATGTACTGTTTGGCTCATAATCATGATGAATCTGATGCTTAAAACCACAATCACCATCCCAAGAAGGAATTCCTTCACTTAAAGAATGCGTTAAATCTACTAACTTAAATGGAATTTTATCTAAATTGATTTTTGAATTTAATTCAACATTTTTCATAAATTACTCTTCTTGAGGATCATTAGTTGAATAATTTCATTGTATTGCTCAGATTTTTCGATGCTAAATTGCCTAAACCCTACTTTTTCATAAGCTTTAATTGCTCTTAGGTTTTCAATATTTGGATCTATTACAACAACCTTAAAATTAGGATAGATTATTTGCGTCAGAAAAGAGTGCAAAATTTTTGCGCCACATCCTTTCCCTAAATAACTTTCATCACCAATAAATAAATCAACACCTGCTATCTCAGATGGAGAAAATTGACTAAATAATTCATGGTTATAATCTATGATTCCTTCTGGTAAAAAATCACTCAAAGCATAATATTGAATAAATCCAATTTGATGGTGCTCTGCATGCACGATAAAACTCGGTACAAGATCTTTATTTTTGATCCTAGCGCTATACATTTAATTCAATGTCCTTTTTTGAAAAATCTAATCCTTTAGCATACCATTTTTTAACATGCGGGACTTGAAACCAAGTATGCAAAATTTCCAAATCTTTTATAGTAAGTGCTTCAAATCTAAGTTCAAGTGGTTTGGCAGGCAGATTTGCACATTGTGGAGATTGGGTTACAATCAAATTGCGATCGAGAGAAGTATCAATCTGAGTTTTCCTCGTCCCCCAAACAGAAATTTTCTTATCAAAAATTTCTGTTAACTGTTGAAAATAGGATACATCCCCATTATCTTCCAAAGCCCATGCCCATGCCAGTACCGCCTGCACAAAGCACCAATTCCAGATCCTGTGCTCAGAAATCTCAAGTATTTTAGCAAAGTGATGAATGCGATGTTCTATAATCTTTAGTGCATTATCTAATTCTAGCAATTTTGGCATAGGATTGCGGATGAATGCTGCAACTTCATAAGCTGGTTCACCAATTACACCTTTAGGATCAATTACAACCCAATCATCGCCCTGTTGCAAAATATTATCATGATGCAAATCGCCATGCAGCAAAACAGAAGCGCTAGAGGTCTCAAGTAAAGTATCGCGTAATTTCCTTGCTTTATTTAAATAGTAATCAGGTATGCTAGAATCTTTATTCAGCACCATCAGCCAATCTTTAATATGAGGGAATATCTTTAGAAAAGGAGGTGCTGCTTGATGTAATTTCTTTAAGCACCCACCCATAATATGAATGGCATCATATTCTTTCTCTGGAAAATAAGTTTTCAAAGAAGCCCCTGAAATAGCCCGTTCAAGCAGGAGCATCCCTTCCTTTTCTGCAAGTACAGTTACCGCACCAAACCCTGAAAAAGCTTTTAATGCTGCTGCTTCTCGTTTGAATCCATCATTACCAAGACCCAATTTTAGGATGATAGCTTGTTTGTCTTGAAAGCCTGAGAGCACATGATTGTAAGACAAATTATTAACTGGCTTTAAATCTGACAATCCATATTCTGCTTTAATTTGAGCAATCAAATGAGGCAAATCCACTAAAAATTGCTTACCCTTTTGCCCATACATATTTATGATATTTTTTTCTAGTTCTTTCATATCATTATTTGTTTTTTCTCAAATCTTTAGTTATCCATGAAAAATTTATTTTCTATCAACCGCGATGATTATTTTTTCAGAAAATCACTTATTCCACTCCTTAAAAAACACATCAGCAAATTATTTAACACTAAAGTTCTTGAGTCCTGTTTCTTAATACTCTACAACACAGCTATCAACAACGCTGTGTCTCTGGATATCTAAATGACGAACATTTCATATCAAAATCTTGAGATATCATGAAGCAACCATCCGTTAATGCTGCTATAGGGTTAAATGGTATCTTTAAAAAATTATCTGGTGAAAATTGCAGCACCACTTTGGAAAATTTGTTTGAAATTGAATTCAAAATCAGATCAAGATCACAGAGTTTTGTTGCAATAATATCTTTTATGTACAATGTTTCATCTTTAATCTGATAAATAACCATACAATCCATTGACTCAATATAGTAAGCAGACATATACAGTAAATTGAGCGTTGCGACTGTTGTTTCTTTGATAATGCCAAAACAGTTTGAAATGGGAATACGATCAGAATACAATCTCTGCATCAAACTTAAATCTTCAGGATTATCTAGATCAATTTTCCTTAGAGACTCCTGCATGTATCCTGAAACATATGTCCCCAATAATGCACCTATGAAAGCTAAAATTGCTGTACCAATAGAAACGCCTAATTTCAACTTACTATTCTTCATATATTTTATTAACCATACTCAATGAAGCAAACAATAGCTCAATCTCAATAAAGGAGGCACTTTAAGCCAAAAATGTTGATCTACTAACAAAATAATAGTTAAGCGCCAAAGGCAATCATATTTTATTTTTGTCTGGATTTACAGTTAGGAAAACGCAAAACAAGCCCGTTAATTTTTTTGTTAACTTGAGGGAATATGAAGATGATCTATATATTCATCAAGGTCTTGGATCATTTTTTGAGACAGAAGGTGCAGAAAAGCAGTTTTGCCTTGCTCAGAGGCCTGAATGGGAGTGATACTTTTGATAATTTTTGCTAAAAACTCGGTCAACAGTAATCATTGTTAAAACCGCTGCATATTAATTGTAGCGGTCGCAATATCATAACAATGTTGGAAACTCAGATTTCTACAGGGTTGAATGATAAGCTAATTCACCCAATTTCTCTAATTTTAATGAGTGAGGCATAAATGTCTTCAAAAGATGGGGAGCCACTATAATATAAAGCTGAATTTTGGGAAAACCTTTTATTGTATAAATTAAATATTTCAGGGTTAGAATCAAAGTTAAAAGCAATATTCTCTTTTAGATTTTTTATGTCTTTTGATCTAAATCTTAATTCTTTATGCTTGACATAATCGTCCGTACCAATAAATTTTTTTACTCGATCTTGCTGAAAAAGCTGATGTACATCATAGAAATGCCTTAAGAAGTTCATTTCAAACTCACCACTTTCAATCTGCTGACGAACTTTGGTACTAATAGCCTGCAGCTTTTCTACAAACGTATACTCCGGTAAATAACATTTTATAGCTTTTGCTCTATTATCAATTAGATCGGGCATAACATCTTTGGCTTTATCAAAAGCCCAAGAACTAATGTCAATTGGCGAATTTGGCGCTATCGCATCAAAACCAACCTCAAGTAGAATATTTGGCTTAATACCGTTTGGGGTGTCAAAAAAACTTTTATATTGTAAGCTTATACCTGCATTTCTAAAAAACTCATCATCAAATTTCTTATCTCTTTTAGACTCCATGCTTGAGATATTAATTTCATTAGCTAGATCATCAAAAAATAATTGCCTGTCTGTAGCATATTTTTTATCAGCAAATTTTGTTCTGCTCGTTAATTTATATTTTGGATCAGGATAAATGTGTATATCAATATCCTCAGAAAAGCGATTAATAATTTTGAATGCTTTTGAAAGAGATGTCCCACCTTTCAATTCAAACTCATAGCCTTGCTGTTGTAACCCCCAGAGGGCATGCATAATCCAATAATCTTTCTCAACCAAATATGGTTCGTCTATTCCAATTTCGTCCGCAACAATCTCAAATAGTTCTTGAGCCTCATCTATTTCATGTAAAAACTTCATGCAACCTTCTTAACTGGATACTGCTTGCCATGTTCTAAAGCAACAAAGAATTTCTTCGTGTAAACGTGCCCATATTGCTTTGCCAGAGCAAATAGCTTAGTATTATCGAATTGATTTTCTTGCACACTATTGGCAACATTATTTAAAAGCTTTCTCGGATCTTCACCTACATCTTCAAGATTATTTACTAAATCAACAAGCAAATATTCTTTGGTTAAATCTTTCGGATAACCTTTAGCTTTTAGCTTAAATTCATAGGTTCGATTGCCTAGTTTAAGATCACCATGCCTCTTTTTGTTATAAACAAATGTTTGTTTTTTTAGCTGAGTTAACCCTAAACCCAAACCATTATAAAGATTAGGTGAGAATATTAAAAAATCATCCGTTTTTAAGAACGCGCTCACTACTTGCTCTGCTGATGCTGGCACATCTCCAAAACGACTTTTTTTGGGAAGCGAGTATAAGCCTGGGCCCACTCTTTTTAAGTAGCCTTCCTTCTGTAGCTGCTTTAAGTCTCTGCCAAGTGAGCCTGAGAGCGATTCTAAATCACCCCAAGAATAAACTTCACCTACAGTGAGCTTTGACAGCAAATTATAGCGTTTTAGTACTCTGTTCATAGTGAGTAATATAGCAAGTTGATAAGCTAAATGCAAGTATTTTAAATTAAAATAATGTCATAATTTAAAGATAGAATATATATCCTATTGATATAAAACATATTTATTAGATTGTATATCAACATATTAAGATAAAAATCTATCGTGATAGTACCCTATACATTACTGATATCCTGCTCAGTATTCGTTTCAAGGACATTAAACGTTTTGCTCACCAAAGATGAAAAACGCTTATTATCCAAGTGTGTATATCGCATGGTTGTTTGAATACTCTTATACCCAGCTAATGAGGCAATTTTATGCAGCTCAGCCCCGCTATTAGCTAAAGTTGAAAAAAGGCATGACGCAGGCTATGAAATACCAGCTTTTCACCTTTTTCATTAAACAAAGCAATTTCTGCTTGCTCAAGCGCTCTGTGCGATTCATTGCGAAAATCATAAATAGATAATGGATTGTGTGGACTGCCAAAGATCAGACCATGCCCCAATGCACGATGGTTCTTCAACTCAGCAACAACGATATCTGTTAAATGTAGAACCTTGTCTGTGCCATTTTTAGTATCTTTACAATGTGCTTGTTGTTGCTGCAGATCGATATCGCACCAACATAATTTTTCAAGCTCACCGCGTCTTGCTCCTGTTGTAATTGCCATAAGAATGAGTAAATAAAACAATGGGATTACCGAAGGATTCCATCGCAAGATGAAGCTCATTCAAAGAAGAGCATATGGATTTAGAAATTTTGAAAATTATAGATTAAGAGTTAAAGTGCTATGTTCGTAAACTGAAGTGCCCCCTTAAGTAGGGAAGACCCGCAAAAGTGGCTCTGATTTATTGCCTTTCATTAATCAGTTACCAGGTAGAGAGCGTGTCAAAATAGCTTGTATTGATTTAAGTGTTACTTATCGAAACCTCATTAAGAAGCACTTCCCTAAAGCCTTAATTGTAACGGATAGGTTTCATGTACTAAGACTGATTGAACAGGCTTTTATGAAAACCTGTCACAGCATCCATCCACAAATGAAGTATCACAGAGGAATACTGGCTATGTTTAGAACGCGTCCTGAGCATCTAACCGAAACCAAGAAGCTTAAACTTAAACAATTCTTAGATGAACATCCGGCCATACAGGTGCTTTATCAGTTTAAGGAGCGACTCTTTACTCTTCTAAAACATAAACATCGCAAGGCAAAGGAATGCAAAAATCTAATCCCTATTTTCCTTGATATGGTTAAACAGCTCAAAGCAGCCATCTTCTTACCGCTTGTTAAGCTCGGGAAGACCTTATTTAAATGGAGAGAGGAAATAGTAAGAATGTGGCGATTCACAAAGAACAATGGAATTACCGAAGGATTCCATCGCAAGATGAAGCTCATTCAAAGAAGAGCATATGGATTTAGAAATTTTGAAAATTATAGATTAAGAGTTAAAGTGCTATGTTCGTAAACTGAAGTGCCCCCTTAAGTAGGGAAGACCCAGAATGTGGCGATTCACAAAGAACAATGGGATTACTGAAGGCTTCCATCGCAAGATGAAGCTCATTCAAAGAAGAGCATATGGATTTAGAAATTTTGAGAATTATAGATTAAGAGTTAAAGTGCTATGTTCGTAAACTGAAGTGCCCCCTTAAGTAGGGAAGACCCGAAATTTTGAGAATTATAGATTAATAATTAAATGGTGCCCGGGGCCAGACTCGAACTGGCACGGAGTTTAACCTCCGAGGGATTTTAAGTCCCTTGCGTCTACCTATTTCGCCACCCGGGCATTGATTGAAAAGTTGGAGGCTGAGGCCGGAATCGAACCGGCGTACGCGGCTTTGCAGGCCGCTGCATAACCACTCTGCCACCCAGCCAAAGCATCTGATTATCGAAAATCAAATGAGACAAAAATGCATGCTAAAACTTGGAGCGGGAAACGAGATTCGAACTCGCGACCCCAACCTTGGCAAGGTTGTGCTCTACCACTGAGCTATTCCCGCGTTATGTTGGGGCATTTTATAGAATTCCTATGTTCTGTCAACCCCTTATTAGACCTAATATTTTAGAATTAAGACACTCAATTTACTAAAATAAAACTTTAAATTTTAAATTTTCTATCTAATCCAAGCGAATTAATTAATCTTTAAATCCAACTTCGATAATTGCTGCACGTAAATAGTTATACATTGACCATAATGTCAGCGCCACAGCAACGTACATAAGCACTATACCCAGCTTTATAAGCGGTAACGACCAATCTGCAGGATTAGCTAAAAGAATAACTATAGCTAAGATTTGAATAAGGGTTTTTGCCTTACCCAAGTAGCTAACTGCCACATTTGCTTGCTTACCAATCTCTGCCATCCATTCACGAAGCGCAGAAATCGCGATTTCACGACTTACAATGATTGCTGCGGGGATAGTTACCCAGATGCTGCCAAATTCGCCTACGATTAATACAAGCGCCACAGCAACGATTAATTTGTCTGCAACAGGATCTAAGAAGGCACCAAATCGTGATGTCTGATTTAGCTTTCTTGCAAGATAACCGTCTAACCAATCCGTTAAACCTGCAAGACAGAATATCCCTGCTGTAATCATTCCAGCATGAGAAATAGGTAAATAAAAGCTCAATACAAAGCAAGGAATTAAACATATTCTTAACAATGTAATTGAATTGGGTATGCTCATTAGCATGAAGAAATTTCCCTAAATCATTCAGATTACCAAGCTCGTTGCAGGCTAGCACGACATTATCGATAGAACAATATTTTCTGTCTTAAATCTTAAACTTTAGTATTTCAAATATATATTAGTACACTGCAACATTCGTTTTTGCAAATGAACGAAGTGGATAATTCTCTTCCCTTGATTTCAAGGCGCACTAAAGTGAGCAGAAGGATTTTTCAGAATCTTTGCTTGAAAAATCCTTCTATGCACCTAAAGATGCCTCTTTCTTTGGTTACAAAGAAAGAACATTGATTCGCTCCGCGAATCGTACTAGTAAGCCTTAGCACGTTTTCGTTTAGACTTCTCTATTCTATGTTTAATCATACGTCTTCGCTTACTGAGCTGCTTAGGTGTAAGCTCATTCACTTTATGCTTATAAGGATTTGCCGTTGTTTTAAACACAAGTTTTACAGGCGTTGAATGCAGTTTCAAAGCCTTCATATAATAATGCATCAAATAACGTTGGTAATGCGGTGGCACGCTTTCTGCCTGGCTGCCATGAATAACAACGGTGGGCGGGAAATGTCCCCCACTATGTGCATAACGTAATTTAATGCGTCTACCATGCACCAAAGGCGGCAAAGCTTGCATTTGTGCCTGATACAAAATTTCTGTTAACTGTGCCGTAGAGTATTTTTTACTTGCTTCTTTATATGCACGAGCAATCAGCTTATACAAAAGCCCCACATTGGTGCCATGAAGCGCAGATATCGTTTGCACTTTAATAAAATCCGCAAAACGTAAACGCTGGCTAATTTGCTGCTTAACCTTTTGCTTTTGTTCTGTTTCTAAATTATCCCACTTATTCAAACATAGGATAATTGATTTACCTGCCTCTATCGTATAGTGAATCAATTTTAAATCTTGTTCGCCCAAACCTTCTTGTGCATCGATAATAATCAAGGCAACGTGGCATGACTGCACTGCTTGCAAGGTTTTGACGATAGAGAACTTTTCTATTTTCTCTTTGATATTCGCCTTTTTACGAACACCTGCCGTATCAATTAAAATAAATTTTTTGCCAAAATGTTCAAGCTCAGACTCAATGCTATCAATGGTTGTACCTGCTTCATCATAAACAACCATGCGTTCTTCACCCAACATGCGATTTGTCAGAGTGGATTTTCCAACATTGGGTCTACCAATAATAGCAACTCTGATAGGTTGCTCTTCTTCAAAAGTATCTTCTAAATCATCTAGCTCTGCTTCTAAAGATTCTAAATCAAGCGCCTCGTCGTCTTCGTCTTCTTCATAATAACCACAGTCTTCATTCACAGGCTCTTCAGGTGGCAATAAACTATCCAGCACATGCGCCATCAACTGATTCAGACCACGATTATGTTCAGCAGAAACACAATGAATTTCTTTGATGCCCACTTGATAAAACTCTGCGGACAAACAATCTGCATCACCGGCATCAATTTTGTTCACCAATAGATACAATGGTTTATTTAACATTCGTAATTGGCTGGCAATTTCTAAATCTTCAGGCATTAAACCTGCTTTAGCATCCACAACAAAGAAAATATGTGAAGCATCATTCAATGCCGCTTTTACTTGGCTTTCAACCAAACTACGATAGGTGTCTTTTAGAAAAAGACCACCTGTATCAACAAAAATATGCGGCACATCATGTCGTCGGCCATGTCCATATTGGCGATCGCGCGTTATACCTTTGAGGTTGCCTACTAATGCATCTCTCGAGCACGTAAATTGATTAAAAAGTGTAGATTTACCTACATTGGGTCTACCTACGATCGCAACTACAGGAATCATGGTGTATATCTTAACCTTTATGTCTATTATTCATATCAAGCGACAAGTCTACGCGAGAGAGTTTGCCATTTTGTTGTGAAACCAACAAGAAATCATTTGCAGCAACAGGCGCCTGATAAAATTTCTCACCTGCTTCTGCTCTACCTTGCAAATGGCCTGTCTGAGTATCCAACCAATGCACATACCCCCCTCTATCAGCAACAACAATATGCCCCTGATAAAGACTTGGATTGGTTATATATCGTGTTGCAAGTTGATTTTGCTTCCACAAGGTAACGCCGGTCTGTCTGTCAATCGACCATAAATTATGCTCATCATCGGTGATGTAAAGCGCTGTTTGATCATAAGCCATATTTTCATGTGCAGAGATATTACGCTCCCAGTTGAGCTGCCCTGTTTCTAAATCAAGGGCTGCTAGCTTGCCTTGATAAGCAATGATATAGACAGTATTACCAATAACGATAGGATCAGCACTGATATCAACCATGCGTTGTAATTCAGAGCGACCCCGAGAAGTTACAAGCGTATACTCCCATTCAATCATGCCACTATACAAATTCAAAGCAACCAATCTGCCCGAAGAAAGGCCAACCAATACTTTATCTTGGCTTACAACAGGCGCACTTTTGGTTCGCAACGTCAGCGCCGGCACAGAGTGATTGACGCGCCATAGTATTTCACCATTTCTAGAATTCAAGGCGTTTACACTGCCATCTAAGGCATTTACAACTACCATTTGACCTTGGCCACCCGGCATAGAAACCACTTCACTTGAAACGGATTGACGCCACAATTCTGCACCTGTTGTTCTGTCTAAAGACACAACAAATTGCTTTGCGGTCACAATCAATTGATTATCAATAACAACAGGCCCTGCTGTAATATTCAAACCAATCTTATGCGACCATACTTCTTTGCCATTACTAAAATTTAAGGCAGAAACTAAACCATTGTCTGAAGCTGAGTAAATGGTGTTTTCAAAAATAATGGGTCGAATTTTATTGTATAAACTATAATTTTCTTTGCCTTTTTTAGTCCATGCAATTTTTGCTACACGATGCCCACTATTCTTTGATTTCATTTCTGGCAAAGCACTTAATTCAGGCTCTGCTCTTTTCTCAAAAGGATTACGAATAGGACTTTGTCCGCAAGCAGTCAACCCCAAAATACTTGCAGTTAAAATCGCTGCACTTACTTTTTTATACTTCAAATTAAACATTATTTGTTGCCTACCCTTTTTGCTTTGTAGCTTCGCTTTCTTTTAATGCTTCAATATCTTTGTTGCTTAAACCAAGATTATTGAGCTTTAATGTGAGCAATGGACCATGAAGTGCTTCATCCGGTGCTGCCAAAATCGCCGCCTTATAAGAATCTACTGCATCTGCCAGCTTATTTTCTTGCTTATTCATATCGCCTTTTAGCTCCTCCATTAAGGTGAGCCAACCATTTGCATTTTTCTTATCATACAAGGCATACGCTTTGTCTAACTCGCCAGCTGCCAAAAATACTTTAATGAGACGTATTCTCGCTATTTTTTTGAAGTCATTATCGATACTTTTTTCCATGACCCATTTCAAATGCTTCTCAGCTTGAACATAGTCTTTTCCTTCAACTGCTTTTTTAGCAAGCATAAGAGAAGCTATTTGCGCATAGGGTGTTTTTGCATATTCGTTAATCAAACGATTTGCTTTACTCTGTACACTTGCTTCATCATTTTGTTCTTCGCTCTTTAGCATCCCAAAATAATGTTCTGAAGCCTGCCCAACCAACACTTCTTTATGGTGAAGCCAATAGCGCCCCCCTAAGAAAATGCTCATTACAATAATCACAATCCATGACAACATATTGCCATGTTTACTAAACCATTTCTTAATCGCTTCCCACTGTTGTTCTTCAGTTTCGTAACCTACCACAACGATCTCCTTACAGAATTAATTCCAATCAACGAATCGCATTTTTTAAAAATATAATCAAATCTTCAAACCCGAGGCTTTGTTGCTCCGTATGAGCACGTAATGACTTGAGCGTAAAACGCTTATTGCTGCGTTCATCTTCACCATAGATAATCGCCCATTCTGCACCACTTTTATCCGCTTTTTTAAATTGCGACTTAAAGCTACCTTCACCACAATGGCACACTAATTTAATATGTGGGACTTCATCTCTAATTTTTTCTGCAATCGCCAGCGTTTCTAAAGAATCATGCACAATAAAAACATCAACGCTTTTAGTTGCTGGTAAAGCCGCTTTTTCTTGCAATAGTAATAATAATCTTTCAATACCTAAAGCAAAACCTGTGCTAGGTGTGGATGTTTTTTGGCCACCAATGAGACTTACTAAATCATCATATCGACCGCCAGCGCAAACTGTACTTTGTGCACCCAGTAATTCAGACTTCCACTCATAAACAGCATGCGTATAGTAATCAAGCCCTCGAACCAAACAAGGGTTAATCACAAAAGGTATAGAATGCTGGCTAAGATGATGTCCGATTGTTTCAAAATGAGCCGTAGACTGCTCGCCTAAAAATTCTAAAATGCTGGGAGCATCTTTTATTAAGGCTTGCATGCTACTTTCTTTGCTATCCAAAATACGCATTGGATTTGCAGTCAACCGTCTTTGCGAGTCTTCGTCCAAAGCATCTTTATGATCAGAAAAATACTCTACTAATTTTTGCCTATAAACGAGTCTTTCTTCATAAGTGCCTAAAGAATTAATTTCTAAAGTCACGACATCAGAGATATTGAGCATTTTCCACAGCCGCGCTGTCATGAGTAGCAATTCAATATCAATATCTGGCCCTGAAAAACCAAAAGCCTCTACACCCAACTGATGAAATTGGCGCAAACGCCCTTTCTGCGGACGTTCTCTTCGAAACATCGGCCCTAAATACCATAGCTTTTGGCTTTGATTATGGATTAAACCATTTTCTAATACGGCCCTTACACATTGCGCCGTTCCTTCTGGCCGAAGACTTAAGAGATCCCCACCTTTATCTTCGAGGGTATACATCTCTTTCTCAACAATATCAGTCACTTGACCTATCGCACGCTTAAACAAGTCCGATTTCTCGAGTAGCGGAGAACGAATTTCATTGTAGCCATAGCCACCCAACAAACTTTTAAATTTGTCTTCCAAATAATGCCAATACCCAATATCTGCGGGTAGTATGTCTTTCATACCTTTAACGACCTGAATATCTAGGCCCATGACAAATCATCCTATCGTTTCTACAAATTATAAAAGCTTGGGCTCTAATGGCATAAACAATCATTTAAAGCTCAAATGTGGAGGCCACATTTTCCCAGATTAAGGGCTAGCAATAAAGCCAACCCATGGAAAATGTTCAAAGATAAGGCAAAAAAAAGTACGAATATGCCTTCTGATATGCAAAATCAGAAAAAAATAAGGTTAAATTCAAAGATGCCAGCAACAAAATTATTAGACTAACTCATATTGGTGTCTAAAATTTCCAAAAATAATGGCTCACGCTCCACTTTCTTACGATAGTAATCGATGATCGTTTGAGGTACTTCCATCATCTCAACAGGTATTGAGTGCAATTGCGCATATTTAATTTGATCTTGTATGCCTTTAGACTTTTCCCAGCCAGGCATCTTTAAAACAATAACTTTATCGCAACGTTTTATCATGCAATGATTAAAACGCTGCCAGTCCTCCAGACGATCTGTTAAATCAGCAAAATTTTCTAGCATGGCATTATGATTTGTTGCAGAAAACACATGAATACCATCGCGAATGAGCTGCGCAGCCATCCATGCAGTCACTAAATAACGAGTATCTCGGATATTTTTTTCTTCATGTGTATAGGGGGAAGCAAGATAGGCCATGGTTTGATTTTGCGACATCGTATTAACTTCCTAGCGTTTAAGTTAACTGGAATGCTTATCATATTATATCCAGTACTTAATGAAAAGGCGGTCTTCAGGGTAAGGACAGTCCGTTAAGAACAAATTAGTATTTAATAGAATGACGAATGAGCGAAGCGAATTGATTTTCTTTCTTTGTTATCAAAAAAAGAGGCGCCTTTAAGGTGCAAAGAAGGATTTTTAATAAAGATTAAAAAAAATCCATCTGCTCACTAACGTGAGCCTCTTCCCTTGATACCAAGGGAAGAAACTATTCACTTCGTTCATTATCAAAGATAAAGACTAGAATAGTCGAAGCACTTGGACGTTAGGCAAGGCGGCAAGCGTCCAAATAACAGGAGTGTATGAAAAATACATGACTGTTATTTGAGACGCGAAGCCAACAAAGCATAACGCTCAAGAGCGAAGACTAGATGGCGTGCCAAGAGCCGTCGGGCTTACGACATGCCGTCCCATACAATTTCTCAGTACGGCCATGCACATGAACGGTCGTAACAAACTCGCGACAGTAATAACCTATTTCCGATTCGCCATCACGCACAGGTCTGTAGGTACCCCAATTGCCTGATTTTGCATTGTTCCAATATACGGTTTCTCCAACAGGAACGCGTGTTGCTTTTGTAAAGGCATAATTGGCTTTTTCCCTGTCATTATCATCCATGCTCACGCCAATTTGATTACCAATTAATCCACCTAAGAGTGCGCCAATTGCGCCACCAACGACACTACCTGCGCCATGGCCAAACTGAGCACCAATGATACCACCCGCAAGCGCCCCTACCACTGTTCCACCCGTTTCTTTTGGTCCTGCTGACTCACAGCCACTGAGTAAAACAATTGTAGATAAGGCCACTGCTGAAAGCTTTAATTTATTCATCATATGACTTAGTGCAAATGCACTCCTCCCAAGATTAATATAACGAGCAATATGTCCTATTTCGACCTGATGCAAAAATCCTTAACCACAAAAGATAACCTTATGTGATGCTATAGTTACAGATAAAGAGATTTGGGAAGTAATGCTGTATGGCTTTAAAAGCAATATCTTCGTCTGCTATTTTTATCAGTGTTGTTTTGATTGGCTTTTTAGTCATGATGCTTTTTTACAGTGCGGTGCTACTTCAAGATCTATGGAAGGTAGTTTATGCTCACTGTAAAGCTACAAAAGAATAAACATTTAAGATTTATTCTTTTGTAGCTGATGATGGCTCAATTCTTCCGCCTGTAATTCACTCATCACCATATCCTGAATTGTATCTTCCATCGTTTTGGCATTTTGAGCTGCTAAATTGAATGCTTCTGAATCCGAGCTTTTTTGATATATCCAGTGTGCAAATTCAGAGACACACAATAAAATTGCCAAGGCCGCAAACCAACGGAATTTAGATTTATAAGAAGGCAATGCAGGTGAGAATGATTTTTCCTCATAAGGAAAAACCTCATTGACACGCTGCTCGTATAATCTCAGCACTTCTTCTCGAGCAATATCTAAATAAGTGGCATATTTTATATAACAGGCAATGAGATCTTGCTTACTGCGCAGCAGCGGTGAGTCCAAATCATCTGACTCAATGATTTCTACCATTGTTTGACTAACACCTAAGTAAGCAGCTATATCTTCTATTCTTTGATTTTGCAGAATTCTTTGGCTTTTTAACAAAGCACCAGGCCCCGAGAAACGAGTAGCAACCTCATCTTTTTCTAAGAAAACATGAATTTGCTCGTCTGACAGTGTTCCCATTTGATCACTCATGGTTCACGGCTCCTATATCAATCAATGCTATAAATTTCTAAGGGTATTAGGATATTGCGCATTTAGCATTAATTGTATGCTTGCTTCTTTGTCCTTTTCACCCGATAGTTCTGCCAATTTCAAACCTAATAGTAACGAACGCTTGGTTGGCGCTGCTAACTTTGTATAAGTTGAATAATAGCTTTGTGCTCGTTGATAATCATTGTTTTTAAACTTTATAACTGCCAACTCTAATAAGGATTGGTATCGATTGGGATCGTGTTTCAATGCACGCTCAAAATAATTTTCTGCCTTTGCAAGATTTGGAACTTGCATAATACAAAGGCCTGCATTTTCTAAAACTTCAGCGGTCTTAGAATAGGTCAAATCTTCTAGCGCCAATAAAAACTCTTTTTCTGCTTCTTGATAGCGACCTTGTCGACATAAAAATGCGCCATAATTATTATGGCTTTTACCATTTTTAGAGTCTAATCGCACTGCTTTGGCATAAAATTTTTCTGCTTCAACAAATTCGCCTACCTTCTCAAGATAATATCCATAAGCTTGATTAACATCTGCAACATTAGGTGCCATTTCAACGGCTTTTACTAATTTAGACTTAGCACGCACATAGTTACCTTGCGTTAAGTAACCCATACCTAATTCAGCATTTAATCGTGCGGCTTTTTCATAATCCACAACATTAGGCATGTCATACATGCTGGTAGGCGATGTTTGAGATATTTTTTCTTTAGGCTGGTTGGCTTCTTGAGATTTATTTACAGTCTGGCACCCAGATAGCAAAACTACGAGTGCTACTAATAATCCTTTATTCAAACTCATAAACGCTCCTAATAAAGCTTCACAAGGAAATTTTAAGCGAATAGCCTAATTAATCGTTGGCTCCTGGCTGACAGTCGTATTAACTACCACAGGCAGCTGATACTGTTTCATCGATTGATAAGCTTGGCTTCTTTTGGTTCTATCCAATACACGACCTGCTAATTGCCCACAAGCAGCATCAATATCATCACCACGCGTTCGTCTTACGATTGTAATGATGTCATGAGCCATTAATATTTCTTGGAATGCTTGGATGGTTTCTTTAGAAGAACACTTATAATCAGCGCCTGCAAATGGATTAAAGGGAATTAAGTTTACTTTAGCAGGGAAATTATTTAAGACCTTAACCAGTTCATGTGCATGATGCTTTTGATCATTAATACCCGCTAACATGACATATTCAATCGTTACTTTTCTACGTTTGTGCTTTTGCGTCCAACGTTTGCAAGTTTTAATTAAATCTGCAAGTGGATATTTTTTATTAATCGGCATAATTTCAGTACGAATCGCATCATTAGGTGCATGCAAAGAAACCGCTAAAGCAATATCGGTATCATCAATAAATTTTTCCAAGAATGGCAATACACCTGAAGTACTGAGCGTTACCCGTTTTTTAGATAAATTATAAGCAATGTCATCTTGCATGATACTAATCGTTGGAAGTACATTCTCGTAATTTAAGAGTGGCTCACCCATTCCCATAAATACTACGTTCGTTACGGGATTTTCTTTTTCAATTTCTTTACGCAAAGTATGCACAACATACCAAAGTTGCCCAATAATCTCGGCAGGCGTAAGATTTCTCTGGAATCCTTGCTGCGCTGTATGGCAAAACTTACAATTGAGTGCGCATCCTACCTGGGATGAAATACATAAAGTTGCACGATTTTTTTCTGGAATATAAACCGTTTCTATCGCTGAATTATTAAATGAAGAAAATAGCCACTTGCGTGTTCCATCTTTAGAATGTTGCATAGACAAAAGCCCTGGCGTGCGAATGTACGCATTTGCCTTTAACTTTTCTCTTAAAGCATGACTCAAATCTGTCATCTCATCGAAATCGATAACGCCCTTTTGATGGATCCATCTCAACATCTGCTGAGCACGAAATGGCTTTTCATTCATTTTTATAAAGAATTGAGTTAACCCCTTCCTATCTAGGTCTAATAAATTTACTTTTTCTTGAGAGTCTGTCATAAACTTAAGTCTTATTTATAAGGGGTTACAATACTTCAATAGAGTCACAGCCGATGAGTCATCAGGTAGGTGCTGATTGTATGATAACAAAAGCTCCCACCTCGAAAACTCATATACAAAGACTATTAGCGAATACGCTCGCAGAGTTCATTGCTTTTGAAAAAGAAAGCAATTTCACGCTTAGCAGTATCTTCAGCATCAGAGCCATGTACTGCATTTTCATCAATACTTACAGCAAAATCAGCGCGAATTGTACCAGGAGCTGCTTCTTTAGGATTGGTTGCCCCCATTACATCACGATTTACTTTAATCGCATTTTCACCTTCAAGCACTTGAACCAACACAGGTCCGCTGATCATAAATTTTACTAAATCATTAAAAAAAGGACGCTCTTTATGCACTTCATAGAATGATTCTGCTTGTTCTTGTGAAAGTTGCATCATACGAGCAGCAATCACGCGCAATCCTGCTTTTTCAAAACGTGCAATCACTTGTCCAACAACATTTTTAGCCACTGCATCAGGTTTAATGATAGATAAGGTTCTTTCTAAAGCCATTTTTTACTCCGGTTTAACTGGGATACCCAAGATAATATTTGGGTGATTGAACAAACTAAATTTAATACACTAATATTATACGCAAGTCATGTTTGGTTTGTACATTTGCAAGATTACTCTCAACAACCACAATCCTTAATTAATTGTGGAGTCGTCCCAAGAAACACGGGCGGGCACAGGGACCCGCCCCTACGTTTTAACGACTAATTATTCAAGCTCTTTTATCCAAGCCATTTGGATAGCTTCTAATATTTTTTCATTACTTCGCTTTGGATCATCCTCAAAATTAGGCAATTCACAAACCCAACGATGTAAATCGGTAAATCGTACGTATTGTGGGTCTTGATCAGGAAAAGCATCCGCTAAATCCTCAGCAATCATGTACACATCAGTCCATTTATAAGCCATTAACCTTTCTCCGAAACATGATTAATTGTATATTTAGGGATCTCTATTTCTAAATCTTCCGCTTCAATGATGGATTGGCAACTTAAACGAGACTCTGGCTCCAAGCCCCAAGCCCTATCAAGCAAATCCTCTTCTCGTTCTTCAGGAGGTATCAATGAATCATAACCTTTCCTGACAATGACATGACAGGTTGTGCATGCGCAAGACATTTCACAAGCATGTTCAATGTGAATATCATGTTCAAGAGCAACTTCTAATATGGATTGACCTGGTAATGCTTCAACCGTTTTCCCCTCAGGACAAATCTCTTCATGTGGCAAAAATGTAATTTTAGTCATAATCTTTAAAAACTTCAGAAATAGAGCGGCCAGTTAATGTTTGATCCAATACCCATTGTAACCTTTTTTGCATCAGAACATCTGCTGCAGATTCTAGAGCTTGAATTTGTGTATTTAATTTAGCAACAGAGTCTTTATTTTCAATCTCTTTGCTCAAAGCCTCTTTTGTATCTTGTATATTTTGGATTTCAAGATCAGTCAGCAATTCACTAGAAGATTGCATTGCTTTTTCAATCGTATCAATCAAATGCTGCGCTTCTACACATTTTTCGCTGATTTTTCTATTTTTTATATCTTGGCTGGCATTCATAATTGAATCGTTTAACAAGTCACCAATTGCATCAGAAGAAAGATCAAAAGTAGGCTTCACTTGAATATGAGATTTTGTTTGGCTTTGTAATTCAATCGCTGTTACATCTAGTAAGCCATCAGCATCAAGACGAAAACTGACTTCGATACGAGCTAATCCCGCCGGCATAGGCGGAATACCCGTTAAGTCAAATCGAGCCAACGAACGGCAATCTTTTGCTAGCTCACGCTCCCCTTGTACAACATGCAATGATAATCCCGTTTGATTGTCCTGATAGGTTGTAAAAGTCTGAGTGCGCTGACAAGGCATCTTCGAATTTCTCATTAAGATCTTTTCAACCAATCCCCCCATCATTTCTATGCCCAATGATAAAGGAATGACATCTAATAAAACATGTGGATCTTTACGATTACCTGACAGAATACTGGCTTGAATGGCTGCCCCCATGGCAACAACTTTATCGGGGTCAATGCTATGATGCAATTTACCTGGAAAATGCTTTTCCATTAACTCGATAATATAAGGAACACGTGTTGAACCACCCACCAATAAAACGCCATCAATCTGTGCGGATGAAACATTGGCTGTTTTTAATACTTCATTCACTGTTTCTAAGGTGTTCATCACTAAAGGGAAAATCCAATCTTCAAATTCCGCACGTGTGATACGAATTGATTGATTTTCAATATTAACCGATACTTCCGTTTTTGTGCTTAAAGCCTCTTTTGTATTTTTTGCAATGACACGCAATGAAGCAATATCTACCCTAGCTTCTACTTTATCTCTCAAATGCTCAGCAATAAGGCGATCAAAATCATCACCACCAAGATGAGATAATCCTCCCATGCCCAGTACTTCAAAGACACCTTTCTCAATTTTCAGCAATGAAACATCAAAAGTGCCTCCGCCCAAATCATAAACCAAATAAAGTCCCTCAGCTTTTTGCTCTAAGCCGTAAGCAATGGCTGCTGCAGTTGGTTCATTAAGTAGGCGTAAAACTTGAATGCCCGCAAGACGTGCCGCTTCTACAGTTGCTTGGCGTTGTGTTTCATCAAAATACGCAGGAACAGTGATCACAGCCTGATCAATGGAAGCATCTTCACTATGCGACAAATGGAGTAAGGCTTTTAATATCTCTGCTGAAACCTGTACAGGTGTTACTGTTTTCTCATGAATCTGAATATGGGGCTGGCTTTGCTCAGAATGATGATATTGATATGGGAAATGTATATTTTGTATTTCTAAATCTTGAACACTACGCCCCATTAAACGCTTGATGGAATATAAGGTTTCAGAAGGTGATGCCATCAATTTTGCTTGTGCTTTAGCACCCACTAATACAGATCCATCTTTATCGTAATGAACGACAGACGGTATTAAGTCACTTTGATTTTCTTGAAAATATTTTACTTTCTCATTTTCAAAAAGTGCAATGATGGAGTGCGTTGTACCCAAATCAATACCAATCGCTTTTTTTACAAGCTTAGGTTCTTCTAATGGTTTAATCTGTAATAAATTCATTGAGTGTCTCAAATATTTTTTAATTCTTCATCTAATTTCAAATAAAATTGAAGCTCAAAGATAAGTCGTTCAATCTCTTGTTGAATAATATTTTTTTGTTGTTTTTCTTGTGATTTTTCTGACATCAACTGCTCAAAAGAATGAGTCAATGCTTGCTCATATTGTAACTGCATTTCTGAAATTTTATTTTTTAATTCTGCTAATATCTGTGAATTAGGCTTTGATTTTAATGATTCAATCTCTTCTCTCAAAGACATTTGCTCTATCAAAAATGCTGTATGAGAAGAATTAGAAATATTTTCATCTGGGCTATCTACAACTTTAGTTTGCATGAGATGCGCGAATAAATATTGTGCGCGTTTTAATGGGCTCATTAAAATCTGGTATGCATCATTAATTAGAGTTGAGAGCTGCAAGAAATATTGCTTTTCATAACTTGAATGATTAGCAAAATTATCAGGGTGAAAATTAGATTGTAATCTCAAATACTGCTTTCTTATTTCAACAGGATCTTGCTTAAATTGCCTGTTTAAACCAAAAATCTCAAAATAATCTTTGTCAAAAATGCTGTTATTGCTCATCTTCATCAACTAAGGTAAAACTCTCACCACAACCACACTGATGCCCAACATTTGGATTATCAAATTTAATACCTTCATTGATACCTTCTTTTGAATAATCCATTTGTGTACCACCTTTAAAGAATTTCAAATAAATTTCTTTATCAATAACGACAGAAAAATCACCAAAATGAAACACAAAATCAAAAGCAGTGATCTGAGATTCTTTTGCAAATTCAAGGACATATTCATATCCTGAACAACCTGCTTTTTTAATACCTAGCCGAATGCCTAATAAATCCTTGCCGTGCAGTAATTTTTTTAAATGTTTCTGCACAGAGTCAGACAATATTAAACCAGGATCATTTTCCGGCAACTGATTAAGCGTTTGCGTCATTATTTCTGGCCTCTTTCTTTGCCTGATAATCTTTAATCGCTGCTTTAATCGCATCTTCTGCGAGCAATGAACAATGAATTTTTACTGGTGGCAATTTTAATTCATTGGCAATGTCTTTATTCTTGATTTCCGTTGCCTCATCTAAATTTCGACCTTTGAGCATTTCCGTTGCGAGTGAACTAGATGCGATGGCAGAACCACAACCATAGGTTTTAAAAACTGCATTTTTAATCACACCCGTTTCTTCATCTACTTGAATTTGCAGTTTCATGACATCGCCGCATGCAGGTGCGCCCACCATACCCGTGCCAACGTCTGTTCTTGATTTGTCTAAGCTACCAACATTGCGTGGATTTTCATAATGATCAATTACTTTTTCGTTATAAGCCATCTCTTAACTCCTTAATGTGCTACCCATTCGACTGTTTTTAGATCAATGCCCTCTTGATACATTTCCCAAAGCGGCGATAAGGCTCTTAATTTTTCGACAACTTCGTGAATACGTCCAATCGCGTAATCAACATCCGCCTCAGTAGTAAAACGACCTATCGAAAATCTCAACGAGCTATGTGCTAATTCATCTTCTAAGCCTAATGCTTTGAGCACATAGGAAGGTTCTAAGCTTGCTGATGTGCAGGCTGAGCCAGAAGAAACAGCTAAATCCTTTAATCCCATGATCAAAGATTCACCCTCAACATAATTAATACTAAAATTAATAATACCAGGGACACTGCTTTCTAAAGTGCCATTAAGTGACAAAGCTTCAATATGAGAAATACCATCCCATAATCTTGTCTTTAATTGAGCGATACGCAACGCTTCCATTTGCATTTCTTGTTTTGCAATAAGACATGCCTCACCTAAGCCAACGATTTGGTGAGTTGCCAATGTACCAGAACGCAACCCTCTTTCATGACCGCCCCCATGCATCTGTGCTTCTAAACGTATACGTGGTTTACGACGAACATATAAAGCACCAATACCTTTAGGACCATAGATTTTGTGCCCAGAAAGTGACAACAAATCAATTTGATTGCTTTCCATATCTAAGGGGATTTTACCTGCGCCTTGTGCAGCATCCACATGGAAAATAATATTTTTTTCACGCGTAATGGCACCAATTGCATGGATATCTTGAATAATACCAATCTCATTATTGACATGCATAATTGAAACAATAATCGTATCTTCTCGAATGGCATTTTGAACCACTTCAGGCGTGATTTCTCCCTGACTATTAGGCGTAAGATAAGTAACCTCAAAACCTTCTCGCTCAAGCTGTCTGCAAGTATCTAAAACCGCTTTATGTTCTGTTTTGCTGGTAATAATATGCTTACCACGACGATGATAAAAATGCGCAGCACCTTTAATCGCTAAATTATTTGATTCTGTTGCGCCACTGGTAAAAACAATTTCTTTGGGATCAGCGTTAATCAAAGCAGCAACTTGCTCCCTTGCTTTTTCAACTTGTTTTTCAGCATCCCAACCATAGGCATGTGAGCGTGATGCGGGGTTTCCGTAGCACGATTGTATACAATTAATCATCTTTGTTTGTACGCGTGGGTCGATAGGAGTGGTCGCCGCGTAATCAAAATATCGTATCGTAGATTGACTCATAGTTTTGGTCCAATAGCACAAGGTTCAACAACAGAAACTTTAGTAGGTACTTGCAATGTGTGTATATGATTCAGAATATTAGGTCTTTGCGTCAGATCTTTAAGTGTTACTTTATGCAAAAATTCAAAAATAACGTGATTTAAAGACTCCCATAAATGATGCGTCAAGCATACTGCACCATCATGACAATTGGCTTGACCTTGACATAAAGTAGTGTCCATCTTCTCTTCTACTGCTTCAATGATTTCGGCAATGGTGATTTCTTCCGGCTTTTTGCTCAGAAAATAGCCGCCTTGTGCACCGCGCACGCTATTGAGCAAGCCTTTTTGGCGCAGCTTAGCCGCCAACCGCTCTAAATACGCAGCAGATAGATGATGACGTTTTGCAATATCAGGGATGTTAATAGGCCCTTCTCGTTGCATTAAAGCCATGTCTAAGAGGGTAGTAACAGCGTATCTTCCCTTTGTAGTTAGCTTCATTTCTTCTTTTCTAGTAATTTAAACAGCTGCAATGTCTCATACCCAAGTAAAGTAGTCAAGATTAGAAATATTATAATGCTTGGGCTATTGCTAGGACAGCCAATCATCTAAAAAATTATGTGGTCTCGCTCAAGGAGACTTTGTAAATAATAGCTTTACAGACCCCTCGTAAGATATTCACATCTTCCATATCTAAACGCGCTTTGAGCAGTAATCGCTTCAATCTCAGCATCAAAATACGGGTAGGTTTAGGATCGATAAAATCAACAGCACGCAAAGCTTGCTCTAAATGTTCAAATACACCCATCACATCATCTAAGCTCGCAGGCACTGGGGCATCCCCCAACAATGTATCTTGTTGCTGCTCTTTTTCTACATAATGTTGATATATCTCATAGCAAATAATTTGAACGGCTTGGGAAAGATTTAATGCTTCATACTGTGGATTTGCAGGGATATAGAGGTGAAAATTACATAATGATAATTCTTCATTCGTTAAACCACTACGCTCAGTACCAAAAACAATGGCAACCTTGTCACTGTTGCTATGCTTTAGAACTTTTTCTGCACATTGTTTAGGGGTCACTTTTGGCCATGGGATTTCACGCATACGTGCACTTGTCCCAAAAATCAGCTCACAGTCCTTCACTGCTTCATGCAAAGAAGTAACAACCTCAGCTTGCTGTAAAATATCATCTGCACCTGCGGCACGCTCCGTTGCAACGGCACATGGAAATTTTTCTGGATTTACTAAAACCAATTTTTTGAGTCCCATGTTTTTCATAGCGCGTGCAACTGCACCGATATTACCGGGGTGACTCGTCTCACAAAGAACAATTCGAATTTTTTCTATCATGGTATAAATTTCTTCGCTGGTTTTTAATTTCTTCACCCGTTGTTATAATGCTAGCCAATCAAACAAGAACATTATAGACAACTAACTCATGCACCCATTATTAAATATCGCTATTAAAGCTGCCAGGGCCGCAGGCAAGATGATCGTCCGCGCAGAAGATGAAGTCAAGTCGCTTACCATCATTGAGAAAGGCAAACATGATTATGCCAGCCAAGTTGATAAAATTGCAGAAGAAATTATTATCGATATTATTCGTAAAAATTACCCAAGACACAAAATTCTAGCCGAAGAATCCGGCTTACTAGAACGTGCTCATTCAGAAGATATTACTTGGATCATTGATCCACTCGATGGTACAACAAATTTCCTCCATGGCTTGCCACAGTATTGCGTATCTATTGCCGTACAACAATTTGGAAAGATCCAGCATGGTGTTGTATATGATCCAAATAGAGACGAGCTTTTTTCAGCCAGTCGAGGTGGTGGCGCGCAGCTAAATGGCAAACGTATTCGCGTAAGCTCAACCCTCAAATTAGACAGAGCTTTAATCGGCACGGGTTTCCCTTTTAGAGAATTTCACAATCTTGATAAATATTTGAGCTTCTTTAGAAAGCTCCTACCAGAATGTTCTGGCGTGCGTCGCGCAGGTGCTGCTGCTTTAGATTTAGCTTATGTTGCAGCAGGTCGCTTAGATGGTTTTTTTGAATATGATCTTAAACCTTGGGATATTGCAGCAGGATCATTATTGATTCTTGAAGCAGGTGGCTGGATAAGCGATTTACATTCAGAAAAAGACTGTATGGAAACAGGCAATGTTTTAGCGGCTACACCTAAGATTTTTCCGATTTTAAAAGAAATGCTTTAGATTTACGGATATTTATACAAAGTGGCACTTCCCCTCTCCTGTTGACAGGAGAGGGTGGGTGAAAGCCGGGTGAGGTTAGATCAACAGCAATAAAACATAAAACTCAAACTACGGCATATCGTCTGCTAATTTCTTCGGTGCCCCCATTAAATCTGCCTTACTGAGTCCGAATGCAACAGCTAATGCGCCAGCAACATATATAGACGAGTAAGTACCGATAAGGATACCAATCAACAAGGCAGTAGAAAATCCATGTAATGAATCACCACCAAAGAGGAATAAGGCAACAACAACAAGTAAGGTTGTCGCTGAGGTCATAATGGTACGAGATAACGTCTGGTTGATAGACATATTCATAATTTCTACAGCAGAACTCTTACGAACTTTTCTGAAATTTTCTCTCACTCTATCAAAAACAACAATTGTATCATTCAAAGAATAACCAATTGCCGCTAAAATACCAGCTAATGTTGCAAGATCAAACTCAATTTGATAATAAGCAAAGATACCTAAAATCAATATTGGGTCATGCAACAATGCAATAGCTGCACTGATACCAAAACGATATTCAAAGCGCATTGCAATATAAATCATCGTTGCAAAGAGCGCGACTAAAACGGCTAAAGCGCCTTGCTCAGCAAGCTGTGCTCCAACTTCAGCCCCCACAAACTCAATACGAAGTAACTCGACGTTTTCCTGATTGGCTCTGAGGGCTTCTAACACCTTATGTCCCAACTCGTCTTCCGTCATGTCTTCTTTATTGGCTATTTTTAATAAGATGTCATTTACAGCGCCGTATTGAGTTACTTTCGTACTTGAAAAGCCTGCTGCCGCTAACTGTTCATTGACCGAGTCAACATCCACTGGCTTATCATAGCGTAACTCAAGTTGTGTTCCGCCCGTAAAATCCAAACCAAAATTTAAGCCTTTCATAAATAAAAGCGTAACCGAAATAATAAAGACAGAAATAGATATAACGGCGGTTATTTTTCTCTGCCCCATGAAATCAATATGAGGAATATTTTTAAAAAACTCCATGTTAAATCCCCACTCTTAATTTTTGTACTGTACGACCACCATAAGCAATATTTACCATTGCACGTGTACCCATAATTGCCGTTAACATAGATGTTAAAATACCAATGGTTAATGTAATAGCAAAACCTCTGATAGGCCCTGTTCCCACACTAAAGAGGATAACAGCAACAATTAAAGTGGTTAAATTTGCATCTATAATGGTAGACAAGGCTCTTTCAAAACCAGCATGAATTGCCGCTTGTGCAGATAAGCCTAGCCTCAATTCTTCTCGTATACGCTCGAAAATAAGTACGTTTGCATCTACGGCCATACCAATCGTTAATACAATACCTGCTATGCCTGGTAAAGTTAGTGTAGCCCCCACCAAAGAAAGAATTGCCACTAACAAGATAACATTAGCGACCAATGCAAGGTTGGCAATAAAACCAAATACACTGTAATACAACAGCATAGCGACAACTACTAAACCTAGACCAACAGCAATCGATAACTTGCCCAATCGAATGTTTTCTTGTCCAAGGCTTGGTCCTACGGTGCGCTCTTCAACAATCGTAATAGTAGCCGGCAAAGAACCCGCTCTTAACAAAATAGCTAAATCTTGTGCTTGCTGAAGTGTAAAGCCTGTAATCTGAAAGCGATTACCTAAAGGACTACGAATGGTCGCAAAACTGATTAAGTTCTCAGACGTCCATGTTTTTTTAACAGATTCACCATTTTCCTCGACGGAATCTGTTTTGGTTTCTATGTATACAACCCCTAAACCAACCCCCACATTTTCCAGGGTTGTTTTTTGCCACAAAGCTAAACCTTTATTGGCAACTGTTACATGTACTGCAGGTTGTCCTGTTTGACCATCAGAACCCACAACGGCACCGATAATAGAATCGCCGGTTAAGATAACGCGCTTACTCAATAAGACCTGCCTATTACCTCTATCGGTATACCATTTTGTACCTGGCGGTGTGATATTGGGCGTTGCCTTTTTGGCTTCTTCTGTCGCTTCCAGATGGAAGGCCAGCGTAGCGGTTTTTCCAAGAATGTCTTTAGCGCGCGCAGTATCTTGAATACCAGGTAATTCAACAATAATGTGATTTAAACCTTGTCTTTGTACAACGGCTTCTGATACACCTAGCTCATTTACACGATTACGCAAAGTAGAAATAGACTTTTCTACCGTTGAATTGGTGATTTCTTGCACACTCACTTGTTTAATATGACCAAGTAATTGATAGCGATTATCAACTTTCTTTTGAATGAAATCATAATCTTTAAAATGTTGATTAATGATTTTAAGCGCGTCTTTTGCCCCCGCTTCAGAATCAAAACTTACAACAACTAACTTATCATTGTCTACTTTGTAAAGCTGGCTGTAACGAAGCTTGTTTTCACGCATGAGTGAACGAATTTCACCCAATGCACTTTCTAAATATCGACTGAAAGAACTCTCAACATCCACTTCCATTAAGAAATGAACACCACCACGCAAATCTAATCCTAGTTTCATGGGACTCGCACCAAACCAAGTCAACCAAGCCGGTGTTTTAGGTGCTAAATTTAAGGCGACAATATAATTCTCACCCACAACCTCTTTAATGGCCTCTTTGGCTTGCAATTGTATTTGGGGGGTAGAAAATCTTGTTAAAATAGTTGAGTTTTCATGCTTAATAGAGATATAAGGAATATCTTTTTCTTTAAGATGATCTTCAATTTTCTCAATGATGGAAGGATCAAGACTAGAGCCAGTTGAAGCAAGTACTTGTACAGCAGGATCTTCACCAAATAAATTTGGTAATGCATAAACAAGCCCTACCAATAAAATGCCTAGTAATAATAAGTACTTCCATAGTGGATACTTGTTTAACATACTACTCCTTGTTTATATATAAATACTCAAAGTCATGTAACCCAAATAGAAAACTGTCTAGCCGATCTTAGAAGCCATCTCAAAGTTACTATTTTTTTGAGACAGCTTCTATTATTTTATATTGCCGACTAGACAATCGAAGACCATACCACTTAAATATCTTTCATCGTACCGCGTGGTAATGTTGCAGAAACAGCATGACGCTGAACTTTTACTTCAATACCTTCAGCAATTGAAAGCACTAAAAATTGATCGCTAACACGCAGAACACGGCCAATAATGCCTCCCGCAGTAATAACTTCATCATCCTTGGTAATACTTTTAATTAAAGCTTGCTGTTCTTTGTGGCGCTTAGATTGTGGGCGAATTAATAAGAAATAGAATATAAGAATGAAACCACCCAAAAAGATAATATGGCCAAAGGGATTTTGCCCAACAGCACCGGCTCCGGTATCGGCAAAAACAGAGGAAGTGTAACCAATTGATAATGCGATTAATAATGCTATATTTCTCATAAAGACACCCAAGATATTTAACTTACTTTAAAATTATTCAATAATTTACAAAATGGACTAGCAATCTACCGTGTAACGGTTTTGGAATCAAATATATCATCCATACAGTTTGCTTGTTAAATAACAAGTATCAGATAAATGTTGATCTCATCGCAGGGTTTGGTATACTTCTCGACCAGATTGGCCGGAGTGGTGGAACTGGTAGACGCGCTAGACTCAAAATCTGGTGATGGCAACATCGTGCGAGTTCAAGTCTCGCCTCCGGTACCAACTAATCTGAATTTCTAATTAAATGACTTGCTTAAGCACATCCTTCATCTCTTTATTCCCATACTCAGCTTCGACACATCATTTGACCAAGATACAAAGTAATCTTTGTCTGTACAAATCGCCATTTGCATCGCCCTCTGGAAATGATTACTTTTTATACCCAGTTCTTTATAAAGACCCAGCATGGTTGTCGTCAATATTCCAGATATATGCGCAATATCAAAGCTCCGCACACTTGAATCTCCCAGTTTTTTTATCGATAAACTTGCAAGCTGCTTTGCTTGAATGACTAAACAAAAGGCAATATAAAGCTTCTGTGCATCTCTTTCTTTTAAAGCCCCGAATCCCAATCGACTAGAACGTTGACTATATTTTTTCAAAATATTCATAAAAGAATGAATTGAATAGGCACTTAAAATATTCTTAGCGTCAAACAAATCCTCATTTAATTTTATTTTTTTGCTCAAATCAAACATGCAACTTAAAAAATTATTATCTAATTTATATTTTTTGATAAAGTATTCATAAATATTTTTCTCAAATTGCTCGAGATAAACAGGCACAGTGTCTCTCATGGCTTCTTTCTGTACTTGCAGTAATTCTGTATTACTTGCTAAATATCGATTCCACAGACTCATTAATTTAGCGCATTGAACACGTTGATTTTGATTGCCTGCTATTGTCAAGAGTTTATCGGCATATTTAATGCAATGTTCTCTGAAAGGATCTATCTCACCCGACATAAAAGCTTGCCTCAATCTCTTTGAGACTTGCTCTAATAATCTATCAATTTCTTCTGTCTGAGCAGCATTGCCAAACATTCTAATAAAAAGACATTGTTTTAAAAATTCCATTTCTTTTTCTAACAACTTTGCATCCAAAGATATCGGTACCTGCTTATCAAAATGAGGCGCTGTAGAAAGAGCCTCACGTTTTGATAACAATGCATCCATTGTGGATTCAAGATTACTAAAAGCAATCATCATATTGGATAAATATTTTTCAGATTTTTTACTCAGTTCCTTCTCCAAGCGACTGGTGTTAATTTTTTCTGATGCCATTAACCACTGATATAACATGCTATAAGTAAGCCATTCATTTCTCTCAAATACGATATCGAAAGCATCATGAAGATCGCCTTGCATCAACCGACCAATACGTTCACACAAAGCATTTGCAAGCGCATCTTTGGTTTTAGAGCTCAAGTATTTTGCAAAAGTATATTGCAGTGTACTATTTTTATCTCTAAACAAAGCGAGATCACGTATCGATTGATTACTGTTTAATCGCTCAATTAAAGTTTGAGCCAGTTGTTCTGCCAGTTCTGGATATTGTGTTTGCGTGCGCCTAAAGAGCTTAAGCTGATTCAATAAATCAGAGCTGGTTTTTAACTCAATTCCTGAACTCGAAAGATATTTATGAAATGCATTTAAAGAAATTGCCAAGCTATCATGCGGTGAGACCAGTCCTAAAATCACCTCAATGCGTACCAATAATTGACTACGCATTTTCTTTGATACACCATATTTTAAAAGAATCGCATCTTCTTCATTCAACACAAGCTCATGAAGCTTTTCAATATCCATATTATGATAAATAGCTTGGTATGCATGAAATATTTGACTTCGCTTCTGTATAAGATCTTGAATTCTCTCTTTAACTGACACAGAAAATTTAGATATTTTTATTTTTTCTATATATGAAAACTCTTGCTCATTTAATTTTTCCAATTTTTTTGAAGCCGAATTTTGTTCTAAAATTATTTCATCTTGTATTTTATCCACAAAACAAATATACAGATATTCAAGAACCCTTTGTTGGTAATCAGTTATCTTTTTCTTCAATATGGAGCTATCAAACTGCATCAATTCTTTCTGCCCTTCAAAATCTTCAATAAAATGATTCAACAAATCAACAGCAAGACTCATATCCCCCATTTCTAATGCTTGTATAATCTGTTGTGCTCTCTTTGCATCTTCAATTTTTTTAGTCAACAACATAAATTGAGGATGTGTTTTAAAACTTGTATCTTTGGTATAACGCTCGATCAAGCGAATCACATCATCACTCATATCTTCATTCATAGCATCAAGTCGCTTAACAATCATCTCAAAAACAGCATCTAATTGCTTCCCATAATATTGAGAAAGATTCGTCTCTGTAGTAGGAATTTTAATATTTTCATAATGATATTTTAAATCTAAGGTTGGCCGTCCCAAAGAGGCCATTTCTGAAAATTTATCTGGCTTTGATAAAAATAGATTCAGCCATAATGCTCGATTCTCTTGCAATAATTCTTTAGATTGCTGAACACCAAAAAAATCCAACAAGTATTGAAGATGTCCTCGCCACTCATTATTTTCTTTTAAATTTTTCAACATATCTGTGTAGATTTTAGCAAGTAAATTCTTCCCTTTTTCTAAGGTCAGAAATGAATCTAAATCAGGTATGTATTTTAATAAAGCTTCAACATATATTTGAGTATGCTGTAAATCATTTATTTCTAACAACCTTTTTATTCGAAGCACTCTATATGCCTCTTTATTCACAAGAGATCCAAATTTTTCAATCATATGCATGAAGCCTAAGGTTTCGATTTTAGAAAAATTATTTTTCTTAATCGCATGGGCAACAGAGGCATCAAAATACTCATTCATCTCGCTTATAAAAATAGGATTATGCGTCACAATATCAAACAATTGTTTTGAATCTAAAACTTCTTGATAATTTTTATTTTTAATAAGATATTGCAAACGTTTAGCGTAATAAATACCATAGATTGCTGGATGATTCATGTTTTCAATCAGCTGATCAAAGGCATGGTGACTACCATCGTATCTTTCTTTCAGTATTTGATATAACTTTTGGGTTACTTCCTGAATTTTTACTGCATTAGAAAAAAACTGCGCCTCATCTTTAGTCGTAATTGATTGATCAGCATGTGACAGAAGGAAAGAAAATCTTTTATCACTATATTCAACGATCAAGCCTACATCCCCTAAAGATAAAATTATGTCCTCATAAACTGCATTATTTCCAGAATAATTTTTAACATAATTTTGGAAAAGCTTATATAAAAGCTTCATATACGGCTTTTCATTTTGGGCAGATTTTAGATCATGAATATATTTTCCAATATTTTTGTATTCTAATTTTATTTGCCCTGCATCATACTGCTTTTGGGGATCTAAATTCTTTTCCTGATCTTTGGAAACATCCAATAAAGAACGAATAAAAATAAATTTATCATCTAAGTTTTCATTTCTTTCATCTTTCCAATTTTGATAGCCTTTGGGGTAGAATTTTTTCAAAAATAAATAAGCAGCATCATCTCCTTTGTCTCCTGTTGAAAAGACATATTGCTTCGCAATATAGGCCAGCAGCAACAAAAACTCTTTTTTGGCCTCCTTCTCATTCTGAAAGTCAAACAAAAATTTTGTGTATTGAAACAAAGTTGTCAGCTCATCCTCTGTTGAGGGCAATTTCTCTCGTAAAATCAATCCTGAGATAAGAAGTGCCGCCTGATATTGTTGAGATGTCCAATATTTTTTGGCAAAACTTAAAAAAGAGTAAACATTGTCTTCGTTTAAGGATCTAAATTCTTCTTCTGGTTTTATATCATGAAGAAAATTAAATTTTTTCAGAATATTAATCGGATGCATAATACGATTATATTGAGCAAGCAATGATGCATCACCATAGAGCGTTAAAAAACGATGAATATCTATCAACATATTTTGAGGCAACAGAAATACTTTTTGCTTGATATTATCAAAAAGACTATACTCCAAGTCTTTAACAATCTGTATTGCAATGAGTTGTCCGTCTTTTTTCATTTCAAATTCTGACTGTTCTAACAAACGATGATAAATATTAAAAAAAAGATAATTTTTATGCCTATTAAAGAAAGGTACCCATTTCAATAACACACCTACCGTCCAAGATGGTTTGAGGCTTTCACCTCGTTTTTTCTCTCTTATCAAAATATCAGGGATTTCTAATGCATCTTGAAAGGCCGCTGTTTGACTTAAGAAAGACAAATTCAGACCTTTGCCTTGTGCCTTAGCCTCTTCTAGCTGAGTTTTGAATTTTTTGATTTGACCAATTGTTTCATTAATGAGTAAAACAGCTTCTGAATGAGCACCTAAAAACTTCCGTTTGAGCCACCCCAAAAAATCTGAGGCTATTGTATGCGTCTGGAAAAACCAGAAATGAATCCAGTTTGTGAGTGAAAACCCTTGCGAATCTGGAATAAAAGCTGACAATTCTTTTGGAACAAGAACATTATTTTTTAAGACAACAGGAATGAAATCAGACTCTGCCTTTTCCCCATTCACCCATTTGCTTAAATACCACTTACTTTTGGCTTTTTCATCATCAGAACGTTTAATAAACTTAACAAGTGTTTGAAATGTAGCAAAATCCATATCATATGAGAGTGATGCTTGATTTTGTCTTAATAAAGGCTGAATAATACTTAAATCTTCTTTTTGATCATAGATAAAAACTAAATCACGTATTTCTTTCATTAAGGCAAAATGATTATCATCAAATCGTACATTACTGCCAATACTTGCAGCATGTACTCGCCAGCTCATTGCCGACAACAAATTTTGTTCTAAACGAGCAAGCTTACGTTTATTAATAGATATAATATTTTTAATTTTTTCATCTGTAGGAAAATCTCTTTTAAGATGTATACCGTTTTCTATAAAATCAAGAAAAGATTTAAAATTCTGGAGATCAATTTTAATCTTTAATAAATCTTTGGCACTTGCTTGCGCAAAAACACCTTGCGAAAGCCAATCTGTTTTTAAATTCTTGAGCCTGGTTGTTCTTTGGCTAATAAGCGAGGTAACATCTTCAATAATTTGATAGGTTTTACCTTTTTCTCCTTTGTCAGATTCTATCGCTTTTTTTATTAAATATTCTTTGGTTATTGTTTCAGGTTGTTCTAAGAGTGGCAAGAGCACACCCAATCTAGCGCCTTTATCATAATCATCTAATGCCTTAGCCGCACACCACACAGCATCTTTATAATTTTTTCGATCATTTTTATCTAAAGCATTCGCGCATGATTCAATTTTATCCCAAAAATGCGCATACACTTCTTCTTTAGGGAGCAAACCCAACATACCCCGTATTCTTAAATTTTTTTCCTCAACAGCATTCATTGCTGCATGCGCAGATTCAAAACGTTTTTTTTGTTCTGTTAGATCTTTAATAACGCTAGAGCCAATTTCGAATGATTTTTCGCTGTTCTGCCAGCGAGTTTGCGCTTTAGCCAATGATTCATTGTATGCTGTTTGCAATGATACTGCTTTTTCATAGTAACTATAAATACTCGGTGGTTTATTTAAGAGGTTATTGAGTGCTTCGACATCATGATTGAAGACAGATACATAGTCTTTTAGTTTACCGGCTTCATCTTGAAAAGTGCCAAGCTGCGAAGATAATCGCTCTTGAATAAGTTGATCACTTTCCACTGGAAATGGGATGAATATATCCATATATTCCTCACAATCTCTTTCTTCGTCCATACATTAATTATTAAGTTCTATGTCATCACCTGCATAAAGTGATTTGTGCTGCCATGCCAGCGAAGGCTCATAAGCGTCAACTTAAATTTCGTAAGTACAGCCATAGCCATTGTTTAGCATGATTCTATCATGTATTTATCTAACCTCACCCGCCCTCTGTCTCTTCTACATAAGTTGATTATAAGCATAGTAACTGTCTTTTTCTTCGTTCGCAAAGCGAACATGTTCTCACTTTGTAAAGGGAGACGCTCGTGCAGCGTAGCTGCGACGAGCAGAGGGATTTAGCTGTTTGACCTTAAATCCACAGCATAAATCCCCCTTGCGCACTTGTCAGTGCGCGTCCCCCTTCAAAAAGTGGGATTTCTTATTCGCTACGCTCATCGAGCGTTCTGTTAAAAATATAACTCTGTAGCTTAATCAAAAATGTGACTAAGAGACAGACCCGCCCTACGGGCACCCTCCTGTTCTGGAAAGAGACATGCTGTTAAAATATTACATGGCACTCATGTACGAAGACGATAATAATCTTTATACCACTTCACAAATCGATTTACTCCCTCTTTAATACTCGTATTAGGGCAATAATTAAAATCATGCTCCAAGGGTGTTACATCCGCATGTGTTGCTGGCACATCGCCTTGCTGCATAGGCAAGAATGCAAGCTTTGCCTTTTTGCCACATGCTTCTTCAATAGCTTCAATAAATGCCATCAATGGTACAGGTTGATTATTGCCAATATTGTATACACGATAAGGCCCATGACTTTTATCTGGCGTTCTCTCGGTCATGCTCATATTTGGGTTAGACTGAGGTGCTAATTCAAGAATTTTTAAAATGCCTGTGACAATATCATCTACATAGGTAAAGTCTCGAATCATTTCACCATTATTATAGACAGACACTTCATCCCCATTGTAAATCGCTTTTACGAATTTGAAGAGCGCCATATCGGGACGCCCCCAAGGACCATAGACTGTAAAGAATCTTAGTCCTGTGGTTGGTATATGATACAAATGTGAATATACATGCGCCATTAACTCATTTGATTTCTTAGTTGCTGCATATAAACTAATAGGATGATCAACATTGTCTTCTGTAGAAAAAGGTAATTTTGTATTACTACCATAAACAGAGCTAGAAGATGCGTAAACAAGATGCTCAATGTGATAATGGCGACATGCCTCTAGTACGTTGATAAAACCTGTTATATTAGAATCAATATATACAAAAGGATTTTCAATAGAATATCGAACACCTGCTTGCGCAGCCAAATGCACAACCCTATTAAATCTCTGTGTTTCAAAAAGCTCATTAATGAGACTATATTCTTTTATATCGCCCTGAACAAAGGTAAATTTTTCATAATGTGATAAATTTTTTAGCCTATCTTTTTTCAACTCTACACTGTAATAATCATTCAAATTATCCAGCCCCACAACCTCATGATTATTTTCCAAAAGCTGCTTTGCAACAAAAGAGCCAATAAAACCTGCAGCACCTGTAACCAATACCTTCATTACAATCTCCAAATCTGTATGCCATGTTTTTCAAATTCTTTTTGATCGAGTGCTGATTTTACATCATAAATAATACGACAATTTGCAAAACATTTTGCATACTGTTGCGGCTCTTTTTCTAGAAATTCTTTATGTGATACACAAAGCACAATCGCATCAACATCTGTTATTTGATGCCACCCCACTAAGTTTACGCCATATTCTATTTTTGCTTCATCAACAGCTGCCACAGGATCATGTACTAATACCTCAATATCATAAGATTGCAATTCATGAATCACATCAACAACCCGAGTATTTCGCACATCTGGGCAATCCTCTTTAAAAGTCAAACCTAATACAGCCACTTTAGCGCCTTTTACATGACTGTCAGAACGAATCATTTGCTTCACAGTTTGTCCCGCAACATATTTCCCCATGTTGTCGTTAATACGACGCCCTGCAAGTATCACTTCTGGACGATAGCCTAATTGCTTTGCTTTAAAGGTTAAATAGTAAGGATCGACGCCAATACAATGCCCGCCAACAAGCCCTGGGAAAAATGGCAAAAAATTCCATTTTGTACTTGCTGCCGCAATAACAGCCTTGCTATCAATACCAATTCTTTCAAAAATGATGGCAAGCTCATTCATCAATGCAATATTTAAATCACGCTGCGTGTTTTCAATTACTTTTGCAGCCTCTGCAACTTTTATGCTTTCTGCTTTAAAAACACCAGCTTTGACAACAGAGCCATAGACTTGCGCAACAATCTCTGTGGTTACCTCATCTTGACCTGATACGACTTTGGTTATGTTTTGAAAGGTTTTACTTTTATCGCCTGGATTAATTCGCTCTGGTGAATAACCAACGCTAAAATCAATCCCACCTTTAAGAGAAGATATTTTTTCTAGAATGGGTAAACATACTTCTTCCGTCACACCAGGGTATACCGTAGATTCATATACAACGATATCACCCTTTTTCAAAATACTCGCAACTGTTTCTGAGGACTGAACCAAACAAGTTAAATCTGGCTGGTTTGCCTTATCCACAGGGGTCGGAACAGCAATAATATGAAAATTTGCTTTTCTCAGTGCTTCTTTCTGCGTTGTGAATTCAATTTTTGCTTCTTTTAATTCTTTCTCAGAAACAGCTTGAGTATGATCATGACCTTTAGAGAGCGCATTAATTCTTTTTTCATTGATATCAAAACCAATGACTTCTTGTGTTAAACCAAAGGCACATGCCACAGGCAATCCAACATAACCTAAGCCAATTACAGAAACTTTTCTTTTGGATTCCACCGTCCTCTCCTTAGCATTCTTTATTTTTATAACTACTTGCATACATACAGTGCATATCAATGAGAGCAGAAAATCAACCACTTCTCACGCTGTAAAGTGGGATTTTCTATTCACTTCACTCATATTAAAAAAGTTTTATCTAATGTGACCACAATATAGCATCCATAAATTATAACCACACTGCTTTTTTGACGGTAATTTGTCATCCGAATCGCTTTTTTGATAAGACATGTATTTGGCATGAGTGCTAGCTTCAATATATTTTTAAAAATCAAGCATATAAACTCCAATTTCTGATATTCAAGCTCATTTTTTAGTTAGAAAACTTGTTTGTTCGATGGTTTATGCTAACTTAGTGCATGATTTGAGGATATAATCTTACAAATTTTATAGACACTTATTAATCAATATGTTTACTAACACACTTATAAATACATCCCCTCATCTACCAGCCTCTGTGTTTCGGCGCTTAGCAGCATTTGTATATGATGCTTTTATTGTCTTTTCCCTTGCTATTCTTGCAACTGCTTTTGCATTGATTTTGAATGAAGGTCAATCCTTTCAGAACGTTCAATATTTATTTCTGAGTTATTTATTTATAGTCATTGCCAGCTTTTTAACCTGGTTTTGGCAAAGAAGCGGTCAAACATTAGGCATGCTTTCATGGAAAATTAAGGTTGTTCAATCAGATTTAAGACCGCTGACTTGGAGAAAAGCGTGGATGAGACTATTGATTGCCATACCTTTCTCGCTGCTGTTTGGCATAACCTGGCTATGGTGTTTTTTTGATAAGCAGAAGCAAAGTTTGCATGATAGAATTTGCGGCACTCAGGTCATTCATTACGCTCAACCGCCTAAAAGCAGGAAAAAACGGTAGGGTGCTCCCCACCGTTTTTTAAATCTATTTTTGAAAACGATAAATCACTTTCAAAACAATCATCATAAAAAGCAGTACAGCCAAAATACTTAAGGGCAACAATCCAAGCCATGCTTGTGGAAACAACTGTAATAAAGCAACGCCCACAGCTCCCACACTCATATTAATAAAATTCATCATACTGGCAGCACTTGCCTTGTCGTCACAGCTGCTGCTTGACAGCACAGAAGCATTCGCCATTACTAGGGTTAAAGATGCATTGATCATCATCATTGGCAGCAATAAAGTTATAATACTCATATGCATATAGAAGCCTACCAGCATCACAACTGCACTCAACAGTCCAAAAACTATGCCATATTTGATCACAATATTTGCAGCATATTTTTGATTTAATTTATTTGCACACCAAGAACCAAGCAATATCCCTAAAGGTGGTATAACACTTAAAACACCAAATTGAGACTCATCCATCTGCAAAACATCCATACAAATAAAGGGGCTTGCCGCACTATACATATAGATAATTGCAGTACATCCTCCCATCAACATCGCATAAGAGACAACCTTTTGATTTTTTGAAACCACTAAAAGCCCATCTGCAATGCTTTTTAACTCCAAGCACTTTATCCTCAAGAATACTGGCTCTTTCAAAAACAAAGTAGCTAAACAAAACATAAAAATGCCATAGGCAAATAAAAAATAAAAACAACTTTGCCAGTCAAAAATTTCACATAAAAATCCGCCTAAAAACAATGAAACACCAGGTAAAATTGCAAATGCCATCATCATTTTTGAAGCAATCGTACGCGCAGCAGATTGTTCATAAAAGTCATTTAAAAGTGTATATGCCATCATCAAACCAACACTTGCGCCCAGTGCCATGATAAAACGACCAATTAATAACAACAAAAACAATTCTGTGTGATAAGAGACAATACAAAAGGCAGTCCCGAAAAGCTGTAAGGTAATTCCAAATTTTAATGCCGGCAAACGACCAAAACGATTGGCGATCGGACCATAGGGCAATTGACCAAGCGCATAGCCAACCAAATAAAGGCTTACCGCCAATTGAGCCGCCGCATTAGACACACCAAAAAAATCTGAAATACTAGGCAATGCAGGCGTAAATAAAACCGCACATACCGTACCAAAAGAAATTAAGAGAACCAGCATGAGTACATGTGGTTTTTTTGCGATATCGTTGCCGACGGTTGTGCTAATCATAATAAGACCCTATGCATTCATAAACTAAAACTAATCTTGCTTACTCACTATGGTATAGGCCTTGATAAAACATAACAATACGCTATATTATTAACTATTGTTAACATTAAGTTTACATATGAAGTTAAAATTAGAGCAATTACACTTATTCAAACAAGTTGCAGATTCTAATAGTTTCACGGCAGCAGCAACGATATTAGGTATATCTAAGGTAGCGGTTAGCAAACAAATTGCTCAACTAGAACTGATTCTTAAAGTGCCATTATTTGAACGCACGACACGAAAGTTAGCACTTACCCCACAAGGCGAAATGCTCTATCAGCATAGCGTAGCAGTACTGCAACAAGTACAAAATTTAGAAGATGCCTTTTCTGCTTTACAAAGCACGCCAAGCGGTAATGTACGAATCATGGTTACGCCTCATTTTGCTGAATATTTTCTGCTCCCTCATTTACCTGAGTTTTTAAGCACTTATCCTGAAGTAAAAATTGAGATCTTACTAGAAGAACGTTTTCCGCATTTAGAAAAAGAAAATATTGATATTTTCATGGGTTCAAGCATGCCTGGCTATGATAATTTAGTGCGAAAACAAATAGCACAAACCCGCTATGTGCTCTGCGCCTCACCTCAATACCTTGAAAGATATGGTACACCGCACACCCCTAAAGATCTCATCAAACATCGTTATTTAACCCATACTATGCGCAGACCCAGTGATGTAATTCATTTTTCAAAAGGAGAAGATCTCAAAGTCTCTCCTATTCTCAGTCTCAACGACACAAAAGCATTACTACAATGCGCCATTAATCATATGGGGATCGTTAAACTGCATGATTATGTGGTTCAAGAAATGCTCTGTCAAAAAAAGCTTATAGCGCTTTTACCTTCTTACCATGAAGAGACAATCCCTATTTATCTTTTTTATACCTATAGAAAATTTTTACCGAATACAATGAGAGTGTTGCTAGATTTTATTGAAGCAAAAATGCATTGTCAGGATAAAATGAGACAATAAAAATACAGGACAGCCATATGTATTTTTAGCAAAAAATTATCATTCATATCTATCGATATAATCATACAATTCTGACATGCAAATTAATTAAATTTCAAAAAAGGTAAAATAATCTGTTTTTTCTATTGGAGATTGAGTAATTGTATAAAGTGAGGAATAAGTTAAGCTATCGCTTGAGGATTATTGTATATTTTCTTTGCTTGAGTAATGCCTTTTAAAGCTTTCTTTCTCTCTTTACCAAAATTAAGTAGTAAAATTTCACTTCCCACTGCATGAGCAAAGCTTTTAGCTAAATTTTTGACTAATGAAATCCAATTCATGGGTTCGAATTGCAATCTGCTTAAAATGGGCGCTAGATGTTCTGGAATAGAACCAGCTTCTTTATCATCTCGAATCACTCTGCCTGTATAGTCCACAAGCTCTAGATAATCAATAAGTTTAAAATCAATGGCATGTGAATGATTCGTTGCGATGTTTGCAAAAGGCACTAAGAACTTGGGTTGGGCGAGGCTATTATATATATCTACTTTTTCGCGCTTAAGCTGTTTAATGGATTTTGGCTTATTGATTTTTAATTGCTTAGAAATATGCTGAATGCGTTCATAAATAGAGGTAAATTCCGATTCTTCCGGTGTCTTTGTAATCCCAGCTCTGACAGGATTTAAATCAACATAAACCATTGCGCTCAACAACGCACCTTCATCTAATAGAGCTTGGGACTTAAAGCGGCCTTCCCAAAATCGCCCAGCGGTATCATCTTCTTCGTTTACATCGCGTGCGATTCGTTCATTTAAGCAACGCATAAACCAGCTGATGCTGGTGAGTCGCTCTTTCCAAAGTTGAATTTTTTGCTTTAAATGCTTATTTCCTTCGGCATCTTTGGGGAAAATAGCTGCCCAACGACGGATGATTTCTGCTTCTGACCACGCTTGCGCTTGTGTTTCTTCCACATATAACACAACATGATAATGATTACTCATGATGGCATAAGCGCAGATTTTGATAGCAAAGATATCGGCTAAATATTTTAATCGATTGACAATCCACGCTTTACGATGCGAATAATCTTTCTGTGTTAGTTCATCAAAACCGCACAAAAAGCTGCGACGCACACAGCGGTTCATGACGTGATAGTACGGCGTTGCATTCAAATCAATTTGTTCTGAGCGAGCTAAAGTCATAACTTAAAAAATATCCCTATTACTGAAAGGAATTCTAGCTCAAAAATTTTGGGTGAAGCAACTTAATGTGGCTGTCCTGAATTTTATTATCTGAAGCGCTGCTTGCTGTTCTCTTTTACCTCTTCAGCAGAACGCACTTCTTTCAGTATAGCTTCTCCCGCCTTCTGAATAGCTGCTGCATTCCGTGGATCTTTTAAATCAGGGTACACCGTTTCTAAATTTTGCTTTTGTGCTTTAATCATTTTATCCATACCTGATTCACGACTATTGTGTTCTCGACCAATTTCACTTTCTATTTTTGTCAAAATAGCATAAATTTTCACAGCTTTTTCATCTGGACCTTTGTCTTTTAAATTCGTAATGCAATCACTGAGTAATTTTATCTGCGCCTCTCGCTCTTTTCCCTTACCAAACATAGCCTTACCCGCATCTTTATGTAAATTAGACATCCATCTTCCAACCGTAACAGAAGACTGGCTTCTACTATGCTCTTCATATAACGACTTAATACCTTTTTCATCTTTAGCAAGAAAATTTTCTATTCCTTCCAGTGCTTTCTGTTGATGTTTTTGTGCTCCCTCTCTAGCTTTAGCTAGATTTAATTGATGTTGCTCTTGTGCAAAAGAAATAAATTTACCTAAAAAATCATGATTGCTTGTCAGGACTCCACTTGGAGGCATGCCACCAGCAGCAATAGCGGCAACCTTTTTAGGATCATTAAGGATCTCAGTCATAGCCGCAATCATTTTCTGCTTATCCATAACAACACCTTGAGAATTTTTAATGTCCCCTGGATAATTATTGATGATTTTTACAAGCGCCCCTAGATTGTTTGCAGATTGGACGCTTGCGGTAAGTGCTGCCTCTCTAGCTTGAGTGGCTAGATTTAATTGATGTTGCCCTTGTACAAAAGACATAAATTTACCGTAAAAACCATGATTTCCTGTCAGGTTTGCATCTCGCACTGCATCTTGACTCATACCTTTAGCAGCAACAATAGTGGCAACCTCTTTGGGATCATTAAGGATCTTAGTCATAGCCGCAATCATTTTCTGCTTATCCATAACAATACCTTGAGAGTTTTTAATGTCCCATGGATAATCATTGATGGCTTTTACAAGCGTCCCTAGATTATTTGCAGATTGGACGCTTGCGGTAAGTGCTTCTTCTCTAGCTTTAGTGGCTAAATTTAATTGATGTTGCTCTTGTACAAAAGACATAAATTTACCGTAAAAACCATGATTTCCTGTCAGGTTTGCATCTCGCACTGCATCTTGACTCATACCTTTAGCAGCAACAATAGTGGCAACCTCTTTGGGATCATTAAGGATCTTAGTCATAGCCGCAATCATTTTCTGCTTATCCATAACAATACCTTGAGAGTTTTTAATGTCCCATGGATAATCATTGATGGCTTTTACAAGCGTCCCTAGATTGTTTGCAGATTGGACTCTTGCGGTAAGCACTTGAGAATCTCGAAGCTCTTGAGCATCTCGAAACGCTTGCGGATTAATCTTTCTTTCACGCAAGTAATTATCGGTCATCATTCTTACTTCTGAGCTCAAATTAGGTTGCATGTCTAATTTAGTGTATAATTGATCTAATATCTGCGGCATTGTTGGGCGCATTTTAGGATCAGGATTGAGTATACGCCTATAAAAATCCTCCCCCATTTTGAGACCAAAATCATGTTCAAACATTTTTCCAATAGAATATATATCTGATGCTTTTGAAAATGTTGCAGGATTCCTTCCATAAACATTACCATTGATTATCTGTACAATCTCTGGTGCACAATAGATGGGAGATCCTTTTGCTCCACCAATAATTTTATCTTGACCAGGTGCTAATACCATGGAAAACCCAAAATCAATTGCACCTATGACAATATTTTCTCCCTTTACATTAGCCATAAAATTTTCTGGTTTGATATCAGCATGTATAATGTTTTTATCATGTAATACTTTTATAGCTTCAGCGGCTTTAATTGCCAATAATAACCGTTGGGAGTCAGGGAGATCTTTGCGAGGTGCACCTCTCTTTTTGCCCATGTAAAGCTCTTCAAAAAGCTCGTTTCCCTCTTTTAATTTCATAACGGTATATAATTTGTTTTGTGCATATTGCCCTTTAAAAGTCTTTCCATATACTCGATCTGCCTCACCTTGTAATTCACCAAGCATTTTCATGATTTTTACTTCAGAATCTAAATCTCCACGTTTTGTTCTTCCTTCAACTTTTACAGCAAAATTCTCTCCATTCATATTTTGAACTGTTTTTACTTTTCCAAAAGCACCTTCCCCCAAACACGATCCTGTTTTAATTGCATAAATAGCATCTCCTACTTTAATAAAAGAACAACCCAATCCATTTGTTTTTTTATCACATTTTGTGGTGCTTGGATTTTTCTCAAAATATTGAATAGCCTTAGCCCAATCCATAGGCTCTACCTTAAACAAACCATCTTTGGTCGCCGGAAGTGCTTGTTCATATCTAGGAGGAGATACTGGTGGAGAATAGGTTTGTTGTGGGTATCCTGGGTATTGTGGCTGTTGTGTCAGAATTGGCGCTTTGCTCGCAAATTTTCTTATTGCTTCAAAATAAGTTGGCGGCGGATTCCGATCTCTAGGTACTATAACAGTTGTGCCTGAAGGTACTTTACTTATGTTATGCGTAGAATCATCTACTAACATTGTATCTTCTCTTCTTAATCCTACACCGTGCTTATTAAAATGTTGTATTGCTGCTGTAATATGCTGCTCTTTGCCATCAGGTGAGCCGTCTGGTTTACCATGACTTGGATAACCGCCAACAATACAAATTTGCTGTATGTATTTGTCTTCAAGTCCCAATTTTTTCAAGGTAGGTAATACCACTTCGGGATAGTGTGTAAAAGATGTGATCGCAATTTTATGGCCATTATCGATTGCTTCACGAATTGTTTGTGCCATTTCCGCACCATTTTTAAGTCCATCAGCACTCGCTAAGAATGCCTCTATTGTCTCTAATGATGCGCCACTACTCTTTGGCACAGCTTGATCAGTGCGCATATTTTTAAAGGTGCCATCTTGCTGCAGTACCTGTACGCCTGGCTCGGTATCATTTGCTCTCACTCCACGCCCCCTCATGGCAGCGTGGAAATGACCATTCACGATAGTCTGGTCAAAATCAAAGCAAATTAGTTTAGTTCCAGGCATAAAACACCTCTTAAATCGCTATAGAACGACTGTAATACACAGATTTTCTCAAGATGCATCACAACAGTTTTGCATACTTATTTAGTCTCGACTCCTTAAATGCAAGAAAGTTTCAATTAATGGCGAACTAATGAGCAGCAACTTAATATGACTGTCCTGGATTTTATCTATCTGAAGCGCTGCTTGCCGTTCTCTTTTACCTCTTCAGCAGGACGCACTTCTTTCAGTATATCCACTCCCACCTTCTGAATAGCTTCTGCTTTCTGCGGATCTTTTAAAGCAGGGTACACCGTTTCTAAATTTTGCTTTTGTGCTTTAATCATTTTATCCATACCTGATTCACGACTATTGTGTTCTCGACCAATTTCACTTTCTATTTTTATCAAAATAGAATAAATTTTTTCAGCTTTTTTATCCTGCTCCATACTGGGATCTTTATTTACATGTGCTATGCAGTCGCTCAACAACTGTATTTGCTCTTGTCGAATTTTTTCTTTGCCAAACACAGCTTTACCTGCATCTTTATGCAAATTGGACATCCATCTTCCAACAGAACTAGAAGAATGGCTTCTACTATGAAATTTATAAAGATCCTCAATGTTTTCCTTATTCATGGAAAGTAAATCTGGAATCTTATCAACCTTTCTTTGCTCTAGAAGATCTTTAGTAGTGTTACTAAGATGAGATGCAGCTTCTAATTTTTTGTACAACTGATCAAGTAGCTGCTCCATATTAGGACGCAGAGCAGGGTCATAGCTTAATATATCGGGAATCTTTATACCAAAATCTTCTTGATACATAACACCCAAGGCATAAATATCAGATGCGAAAGAATATTCATGATGATACACTTCTGGTGCAGCATAACCAGGTGTTCCTTTTGCACTATCCCCAATTATTTTATCTTGTCCAGGTGGTAAAATCATGGCAAAACCAAAATCAATAGCCCCTACTGTTATAAGATTGCCTTTTGCATTTGCCATGAAATTTTGTGGTTTAATATCTGCATGAATAATTCTATGTTCATGTAAATGCTTAATTGCCTCAGCAGCTTTAACAGCAAACAATAATTTTTTCTCTTCACTTATATTTTTTTCTGCATATTCATCTCGAGCCACCTCTATGTATAATTGATCCCACAACTCCTTCCCTTGATGTAATTGCATTACCGTATAAAGTTTGTCAGGGGCATATTCACCTTTAAATGTCTTGCCATAACTACGTGTAGCCTCACCTTTTAACTGACCAATTAATTTCATTGCCTTTAATTCAGCATCATCATTACCACGTTTGCCTCGCCCCTCAATTTTCACTGCAAAATTTACTTTTTCTTCATTCTGCAAAATTTTCACTTTACCAAAAGCGCCTTCACCTAAACACTTTCCAGATTTTACAGCAAAAATTTCTCCCTCTACTTGTATGAATGAATTTGAAATTTTATTTCCTTTTCTTGCAAACTTAACAGCATTAGGATTTTCCGCAAAATACTGCTTTGCCTTTTCCCAATCTTTCTTTTTAATTGAAAGCAAACCTTTGGTTTCAGGATAATTTTGTTGAGGCGCTGATTTTGATTGTTGCATTTTAGGCTCAGGAGCAACAGGTGAAGAATTGTTTTGGGGTTGCACATTATCTGGTTTTTTCTGTTGTGGCTGAGCATGAGGAGAAAATTCTGGAGTCTTCTTTGCTTTTTCAAAAACATCTTTAACAATTCTCTTGAAATTATGTGCCCCAGGTTCTTGTATATTTATTGCCTCTTGCAACAAAACATTTAAATTTTGTAATTTTTGCTCAGATGACATGTCTTTATTTTTAACCAAACCATCCAATTTCTCTAACAATGATGTTATAAATTCTTCTCTTCTATCTTCGCGACCGATACCCCATATCATATGAGTATAATTTATTTCACTCTTTACCTTTTTAATCAACTCATCAGCTTTTACGCTTGGATTAGATTGTGCTTCTTCTCTCGCTTTAGCTGCCATGTATTCTTTTTGTGCACATTCTTGAATTTTATTTCTTAGACCATAATTACCTGTCAGTTCAGATCCTCCCCACTGATAGATATCATCAACAACTGATTTTAAAACAGCAGGCTGATTCGCTATAACTTCAAGTCTATGAATCATGGTTGCTTTATTTAAAGGTTGGCCATTTTGAGCAGACAGCTCACCAGGATGTGCACGTATAATTTCAATCAATTCTTTAAGATTATTTGCTGTTCCTATTCTTTGCCGAAAGTCAGCGTCAGCACGCAAATTTTCTTCATGCTTTTGCGTGACAAGTTGCATAAATTTTCCATAAATACCATGTGCGCCTGTCAAACCATAGCCACGAACGTGTTCTAGTGGTAAACCACCACGAGCATGAATTTGTGCAACCACTTCTTTATCGGATAATATAGCAATAACGTTAAAAGCTAATATATTTTTATCTATCTTATTACCTTGAGAGTTAATTATACTCCCCTGAAAGCTACGAATAGCATTTGCTAGCTGCTCTGCAGTTTTAGCATTAGCAATAGCTTGCTCAAAGATCGCTGTATTCTCTTGTACTGGAGATTGTATTGGAGATGAAGGCTCTATACGCTGCACTACTTGTCTCGCCACCATAAGAAGTGACATATTCTGTCTTATAAAATCAATTGTCATTGACATCTGCGCGCTATCACCTAATCTATTACGTATATTTGCTTCGAATTGACGAATTTGACTGTTATTATTTTTTTTCTCATAATCGTCTAAATTACTTTTTAAAGATTCAAATTCACGCACCAACTTAAGCACATCTTCATGCTCTTTAATTGTTGGATCTAATGTGCTTTTTAATTGAGAAAAAGGTATGTGCGTCATACCTGCTGGGATTGCACTAGATATTTCAGAGCCTATCTCTTTTAGGCGTGCTAACATCTCTTGTATGGATTGTTGCTCAAGTTGTAATGCCTGTCTTTCTGATTCTAATTGCTCTCGCTCTTTTGCTCTGCGTTCAGCAGCTTCTTGCGCTGGGGTTTTCTTTTGCTCTGCAAAAGATTTGAAGAAAATACCATGATCGGAGCCAGATTTTTCTTTTAGAAAACTTGCATTCTCGTTTGAGAAACCCAACATTCCTTGTCCGGCTGCAATTTTATCTTGGTGTAATACAGTCTTAACTCTCCCTAAGATTTTTGCATCTGCCTCTGAGGCAGTAAAATGCATCTGGCTCCAATTTTGAATGGTGTACTGAATCTGTTCTGTTGAGGCAGAGGGGCTGTTTTTTCTTATATTTGCAATTAATTCATCTAAAGCAGTAATTGCATCTCTAAAATTTTGAAACGGCATAACTACACCTTACTCTACAAGACCTTTACTTTAAGAATTAGATTTAAGGAGAAAGTTCAATTAATAAAAGAAATGAATAAAGGACGAATTGCCTCAAATTAAATCTAACTCTATGAACGCAAAGTAGGCTTCGTTGCCTCATATTAAAAGTAACCAGGGAACGGGAGGTTACACATATGGGGTATCAAGAAAAAAAGAGCTATCTTCAAGCGATTTTGTTGCGATACGTGAATGCTGATAGGTCAAAAAAGAGTGCAATACTCAATGAGTTTTGTGCTGTATGTGGATACAATAGAAAATATGCGATTCAGCTACTAAAGAAGAAACCAGTTAAGGAAAAAAAGAGAGCGGGATTAAAACCAGTGTATGATAAACCCGCCCTCTTAGAGCCATTAAAGCAGATTTGGTTTACCGCCGACCAACCCTGTGGCAAAAGGCTAAAACCCATCATTAAACTCTGGCTGCCAAGCTATGAGTCAACCTATGGCTCTCTAGCACCTGAAATAAGGCACCGGCTATTATCAATTAGCCCTGCTACTATCGATCGCTTACTAAAGCCTATACGAGCGACAAACAAACTTAAAGGACGCTGTGCAACCAAACCTGGCATCTCATATACAAATACAATTTAGTCATTGGGATATAACACGGCCAGGTTATGTGGAAGCAGACACTGTTGCGCACTGTGGCGATAGTGTTGCTGGTCGTTTTGCTTGGAGTCTAACCGTTACAGATATTTTTACAGGTTGGACAGAAAATCGAGCCATGTGGAATAAAGAAGGTGGCCTTGTTTATGAACGTATCAGTGATATAGAAAAGGTTTTACCCTTTGAGGTTTTAGGGTTTGATTGTGATAACGGCGGTGAGTTTATTAATCATGCATTACATGATTATTTTACTAAAAGAGAAAAGCCTGTTCAGTTTACACGTTCACGCCCCTATAAAAAGAATGATAATGCTCATGTAGAACAGAAAAATTGGACGCATGTGCGAAACCTATTTGGGTATGACAGGCTAGACAAAAAGAAAACGGTTGTTTTGATGAATGATTTATACCGAAACGAATGGAGCCTGCTTCAAAATCACTTCATGCCATCGATGAAGCTAAAAAGCAAAGAGCGTATTGGCGCTAAATACAAGAAACAATATGAACCTGCAAAAACGCCTTATGAGCGGGTATTAGAGTCAGATTCTGTTGCAGATACCACAAAAGAAAAACTACAGGCTATTCATGCAACCCTTAATCCGTTTACACTTAAGAAAATAATAGAAACAAAATTGGTTGAAATATTTAAGCACATAAAAGTTAGTTCAAATGTGAGGCAACGACTCTAAGGAGAAGAAAGATGAATATTGCATATCTATTCAGCAACGGCCTCGAGCTTACTGTTTGTTTTTTATCTGCTTTTAACAAAATAAAAGTCTTTGAATTAAATGTTCTCGGTTACTTTAGTTATGAGGCAACGAACGACCCCTTGGGTTAGGTTTTGCTATGAGGCAATACGAGGAAATTAACGGCAACGAACTCAGAGCAAGAAGCTTGCAATTACACTGAGTATTTTTTAGTATAAATTTTAATTAAAAACTTGAGATGCTTGTTGTTATAAATTATCTTTTTTTAACACTTGAACAATCACTTGGGCAAATTGAAAAAATCCAAATAATGTTAGGTTTGAGTTTTGGTTACTTTTAAAAGCATAGTTAATCATATCCCACTCTGATGCAAAGTTAAGATTTTCGTTTTAGCTACCACTCTCTTTCTTTTTCACTATCATTTTATAGGTTTCTTTAAGACCGCTGCATAATAATTTCCAGCATTTCACTAAAAATTCTTTTATTTTTGGCAAAAGCCATAACACAAAGGCTTTCGTTTTAGGGTAAGCATAATTCCAACCTTGTATTAATTTTGGCTTAAGTGCGCTCCAAATCCCCTGTAATTTTTTCATAATGGATTGCATACACATATCCAATTTACTTGCTACTTCTGCTTTTGCAGGCTCAGAGATTTTTTCTTCTTTTTTAGCTTGTTCTTGTTCTGGGTTTTCCATAATTTTCCTCATTGCAGATTGTTCAGTGGTTGGGTCAATAGGTGCATTTACTTCATTCCTTTCTTCTGATGTTACTAAGGTCAGTAATTCTAAAGAAGGATCTACATCAGGATACATAAGATGAAAGGTATTTCTATATGCAGCATCCCTTACAATAAAGGCAAAGGCTTCAAACATGGGCACAATGAGTTCATGATTTTCTTTATAGCCAAAAGCCTCTTGGAACATGGGTGCAATTGTACTTGTAACAATAGGCGCAACCTCATAAGCATCACGTTCTTCTGGTGTAAGTGATTTATAAATAAGATGCAATATTTCATGCAGGCAATAGGCTCTTAACTTATCATCCCTCTTTATCAATTCTGTGATAAGCGTCTGCATGCAAGCTTGATAATGCATGCTTTTTTGTTTAAGATCTTTTGTCTTATTTTGCCTTATCCCATCAATAAAATTTTGTAATAAAAGATTACCATTATCAAAAAAAACTAAATTTCTGAAATAATATTTCACGGATTGAATGATATCTTTTGATGTGGTTGAATCCAGCTCTAAAAGAATGCTATTACCTTTGGGTAATCCTGATTTTTCATCCAATAATTTGAGAACTTTTTCTAGATCGGTTTCTGCCAACCATAGATGAGAAGACATCTCTTTTTCGTTTTCAGATTGAGAAAAATAGTTTTCAGATAAATTTATGATATTTCTGAAGCGTTCTACTTTAAGATTGTGCATATCTTCGCTGTAACAGACTACAGTTAACCTGATAGAAGATATCGGCAGCGTATATACTAAACTTTAAAGAGAAAAAACTACATATAAAAACAGTTATCAACTATGCTGCCAGCGCTTCAAAGCGTAACATCCCAATCCGAAGAAAATCAAAGTAGGCAAACAAGCGCCGATAATAGGATGGAGCTGATAAACCAAAGTAAGTGGCCCAAAAAGATCGTTTACTGTATGAAATAAAAAACCAACAACCATACCAATCACCAGTTTTAGCCCTTGTGTAGATGAACGTAATGGCCCAAATACAAAAGGAATTGCTAAGAACATCATCACCATAATGGCAAAAGGTTGTACTATTTTTTGCCATAGTGCAAGCTGATAAGGTCGATAATCTAATTCATTTTGTTTACGATATTGCAAAGTTTGCCATAAACCAACCAATGAAAGTTCATCTAAATATTTTGTACCTAATATGCGTAAAATATTAGGATCGATTGTGCTATGCCAATCAATTTGTGGATAATGTTGAGTCTGTAATCTATCCTCAAAAAAAGTAGTTACTTTAACGTCATATAAAACCCAATGGTCCGCAATATAATCAGCATAAGATGCTTTACTGGCTTTTTGCAGGGCAAAATCCTTATCAAATTCATAACAAATTATCCCTTCTAAATGCCCTCCCACATCGACAGAGCGAATATTAATAAATTTATTATTATCCCTTAACCAAACACCATGTTCTGTTTTTAAGGTTTGACCACCGCTTAAAACAATGGCTTTTTGATTTTGCGCTATTTTATCTGTGGTCGGCGCAACCCATTCCCCCAAACACCAAGCAAAAACAGCCAAGATAAAAGATAATTTAATAACCATGCTCATAATCTGATTGATGCTGATACCAGCAGCACGAATCACAATAAGCTCGCTGTGGCTTGCCAAAACTCCCAAGCCCATCAAAGTACCTACCAATGAAGCCATAGGAAACATTTGATAGATGGTTTGTGGCATTGACAATAGATTAAACATAATCATATGCCAAAAGGTGTAGTCACCTTTACCAAGGTAACGAACTTCGCTGACAAAAGAAAAGATAAGCTCTATGCCAAAAACAAGAAACATAGAAAGCAGAATAGTTCCCAATAAGGTTTTCCAGACATACCGCGTAATGATTTTCATTGTTTATGCCTGACGCATTTTAGGGCGAATTTTAAGATGTTTCATCATGTTTTGGAGCCGGCCCGATACCTGTAACAGTAAAATAAAAGCGAAAATAATAAATAAAATATGCACAGACCATACCCCCACGCTTACGGGCAATACTTTGGCTTCTACCCAACGTTTTGCCATCGTCAAGAGGTTAAAATAAATAATGGCAGATAAGATACCAACAAAGAGCTTAGAAAAGCGCCCTTTTCTCGGTGTTACACGACTTAAGGGCACAGCAAGCAAGCCTAAAACAAAAGTAGTAATAGGAATAGAAAGACGCCATTGCAATTCAGCAAGGTTACTAGGCATCGGATTGGAAAATAACATCGTCGTAGGCATACTACGGTGATAATACAATCCTCGTTGCGGGATTGTTTCTTCAATTAATCTTTGGTAGCTTTCAAAAGCAATCACACTATAATCATTTTCACCTGGCCTACCTTGATAGCGCTTGCCTTGAAACAAATGCACGTAGGTATTACCTGATTCACTATCTAATAAAGCCTTACCGCTACGAGCCGTTAACACACTCCAATCTTTATTTTCAAGTGCAAGCGCAGGCTGTTCAGCAATAAAAATATCTTTTAATTCAGAGCGATCACTATTCACATCGGCAACATAAAAAATCCATCTATCATGCATAAAAGCATGAAATCGCCCAGGTACAACTGTTTTCAATAAGAGCATTGGCCCTTCTTCTTGCAAAAGCAAATCCCTATATTGATAGCAGAGTGGACTTACATATAACGATAAAGTGGCAGAAATCAATGCAATCGGTATAGACAGATATACCACGGTCATTGTTAAGAAGCGCCAACTAACACCGCAAGCAAGCATGACAGGAATTTCTAAATCTACAAATAATTTGCCAAAGCAAAGCAAGACGGCAAGAAAAAATGCTATCGGCAATATAATAGCCAACAGTTCAGGCAGCTGTAGCCACATCATTTGAAAGAGTGCGTTGGCAGCAAATTCTCCCATCGCTGCTTTTGCTATCAAACTGACCAATTTATTGCTCATAACAATGAGCAAGAGAACTAAAGTTGTTGCTAAAAAGTTCTGTATGAGTTCTTTACAAAGATATCTTCTTAAAATCATTGGATCGCATTATTTAAGTCATTTAAAAGATTACTGACTCATGTTAAATTCTTAAGCTAAAAATAACTACTGTCCCCATAAACAAAGAGAAACATTTATTTTTGAGATCAGTTTGAATAAAAAATGGTTCAAAAAGAGACATTCCATTATATGGGGTGAGTCGTTACGCCTAAAATACAACAGTCATCTTCAATAGTAAAAAGTAAATCATAGCTGTCATAAAATTTAAGGTAGGCACCAAGCATCTGAGTATGTAAAATATACTCTCTTGCATGACTATAAGCACACGCTAAAATTTAGCAGTGAAGCTATTGAACAGACATTTCGAACGAATTATACAATTGGTGAGCAAAGATGGAATATCAAATTAAAAGCGGACAACCAGAAAAACAACGGCATGCCTGCATTGTCGTTGGGATCTATGACTCCAGAAAAATGAGTAGATCGGCTGAATTACTTGATGCAGCCAGCAATGGATATATCAGCGCCATTGTCCGTCGCGGCGATATTGAAGGAAAATTCAATCAAAGTCTCATTTTGCATAATGTTCCAGGCTTACTGTCTGACCGTATACTACTCATTGGCTGCGGTAAAGAACGCGAGATTGATGAAATCCAGTACCGAAAAATTATCAGAAAAGCAACGGAATGCCTGAATGACATTGGCGCAATGGAAGCAGCCTCTTATTTAACGGAACTCCCCATTAAAGGCCGAAACCTCGCATGGAAAGTTCAAGAAGCAGTGATCAGCAGTGAACAAACACTATACCGTTTCGATCAATTAAAAAGCCAAAAAGAAACAGATAGACGCCCTTTAAGAAAACTCATATTAATGGCCAACAATCGTGGCGAACTCACCCAAGGTGAAATAGCACTCGAAAAGGGTATCGCTATTTCTGCTGGTATGTCCTTAACAAAAGATTTGGGCAATATGCCAGCCAACATTTGCACACCTGAATATCTGGCAAAACAAGCACAAGTACTTGCAAAATCATTTTCTGCCATGACATGCAAAATTCTCGAAGAAGAACATATGAGAGAATTAGGCATGGGCGCCCTGCTCTCTGTAACAGCAGGCAGTCAAAGCAAAGCAAAACTGATTCAACTCGAATACAAAGGTAGTGATAAAAAGAAAAAACCAATTGTATTAGTTGGTAAAGGCATTACCTTCGACACAGGTGGAAATTCCCTCAAACCACCTGCTGGCATGATTGGAATGAAGTTTGACATGTGTGGCGGTGCAACTGTGTTAGGCGTTTTAAAAGCAGCTGCTTTATTAAAATTACCGCTTAATATTGTTGGAATTGTACCGGCTTGTGAAAATATGCCGGGCTCTACAGCTACTCGCCCAGACGACATTGTAACCAGTATGTCTGGCAAAACCATTGAAATTCTCAACACCGATGCAGAAGGCAGACTCATTCTTGCCGATGCGCTTACCTATGCAGAACGCTTTGAGCCGGATGCAGTCATTGACATTGCAACCTTAACAGGCGCCTGCGTTGTTGCCCTTGGTTATGAAGCAAGTGGATTAATGAGTAATCATAATCCTCTCGCCAATGAGTTATTAAATGCAAGCCAAATAGCATTTGACAGAACCTGGCAATTACCCCTATGGGACAGCTATCACGATGTTCTAAAATCAAATTTTGCAGATATGGCAAATGTGGGTAATATGTCTGCCCCAGCCGCAGGCACTATTGTCGCTGGCTGCTTCTTGTCCAAATTTACAAAAAAATACCATTGGGCACACCTTGATATTGCTGGTGTCGCCTGCCAATGGTCAGGTGATAAAAAAGGCGCCTCTGGCAGACCTGTTCCCCTACTTGTTCAATTTCTTTTAAATCGTAGCGAATAATTAAGTATTATAATGGATAAAACATATCAACCACATTCTCTAGAAACAAAATGGTATCAACATTGGGAAAAATCTGGTTACTTTAAACCTCAGCCCAGTCAATCCAAAAAAGCGTATTGCATTATGCTGCCTCCACCCAACGTAACAGGTAGTTTACACATGGGGCATGCATTCCAAGATTCTATTATGGACGCACTTATTCGCTATCACCGCATGCGTGGTTTTTCAACGCTGTGGCAAGGAGGAACCGATCATGCAGGTATCGCAACGCAGATGGTGGTTGAACGACAATTACAAGCCCAAGGCGTTTCTAAACACGATTTAGGACGAGAGAAGTTCATTGAAAAAATTTGGGAATGGAAAGAACAATCGGGCAATACCATTACCCAGCAAATGCGAAGACTCGGTGCTTCTATTGATTGGAGCAGAGAATGTTTCACGATGGATGATGAGCGCTCTGAGGCAGTAAAAGAAGTTTTTGTTCGCCTGTTTGATGAAGGATTAATTTACAAAGGCAAAAGGCTCGTAAACTGGGATCCTAAACTCCACACTGCCGTTTCAGATCTAGAAGTTATTTCAGAAGAAGAAGATGGATTTTTATGGCATATTCGCTACCCTATTGCCGGTCAATCCACTCATATAGTGGTTGCAACAACTCGACCTGAAACATTACTAGGCGACGTCGCTGTCGCTGTTCACCCTGACGATCCTCGTTACCAGCATTTAATAGGACAGAAACTTCAATTACCCTTGTGTGATCGTCTCATTGATGTGATTGCAGACAGCAGTGTATTACCTGATTTTGGAACAGGTTGCGTGAAAATTACACCAGCTCATGATTTTAACGATCATGAAATGGGTAAACGACATGGCTTAGCCATGATCAATATTTTTAACGACAGTGCGGTCATTAATCAAAATGCGCCCCATCAATATCAAGGACTTGAGAGATTTGCTGCACGAAAGAAAATTGTTGAAGATTTAGAACGTCTTAACCTCATTGAAAAAATAGAGCCTTATAAACTCAAAATTCCAAGAGGCGATCGATCTGGCGAAATTGTTGAACCTTATTTAACAGATCAATGGTTTGTGAAAGTCGCCCCCATTGTCGAACAAGCCATTCAAGTTGTAAAAACAGGAAAAATAAAATTCGTACCAGACAATTGGAAAAATACTTATTTTGAGTGGATGAATAACATTCAAGATTGGTGTATCAGCAGACAGCTTTGGTGGGGGCATCGTATCCCTGCTTGGTACGATGAGGAAGGCAAGCTCTATGTCGGGCGCACCGAAGAAGAAGTGAAACTCAAATATAATATCAGCCTGAATACAAAATTAAGACAAGATAATGATGTATTAGATACGTGGTTTTCTTCTGCTTTATGGCCTTTTTCAACTTTAGGTTGGCCACAAGAAACAAAGGAATTAGAAACTTTCTATCCAACAAATGTCTTAGTCACTGGCTTTGATATCATTTTCTTTTGGGTAGCACGTATGGTGATGATGGGACTAAAATTTACCGACAAAATTCCCTTTAATACCGTCTTTGTACATGGTCTCATTCAAGATTCACATGGACAAAAAATGTCTAAATCAAAAGGTAATATTATCGATCCGATTGATTTGATTGATGGGGTTGATCTTGAAACGCTATTAAAGAAACGTACTGCAGGTCTTATGCAGCCACAGATGAAGACTCAAATCGAAAAAAATACAAAAAAAGAATTCCCCGAAGGAATTCCAAGCTTTGGTACCGATGCACTTCGTCTGACTTTCTGTGCTATCGCAACAACAGGCAGACACATTCGTTTTGATTTAAATCGCGTATCAGGTTACCGTAATTTCTGTAATAAATTATGGAATGCTGCACGATACGTTCTTATGAATGTAGAAGAGCATCCCTTGGGTAAAACGGAAGCGGATCGCACCTACTCTATTTATGATCAATGGATACAATCTTCTTGGCAACAAACCAAGCGCATGGTTGCACAGCATTTTGAAGAGTATCGGTTCGATTTACTGGTTCAGTGTTTATATGATTTCACCTGGAATCAATACTGTGACTGGTATTTAGAATTTACAAAACCTGTTTTAATGCAATCAGATAATGAGTCCTTAAAAATGGGCGCTCGTTATACACTGATATCTATCTTAGATGAATTATTACGTGTTTTTCACCCTATTATTCCTTTTATCACAGAAGAAATTTGGCAACGTACTCACGTGATTTTAAATCAGATGCCAACTACAGAGTCAAAGGAAAGCATTATGACGCAAGCTTATCCAGAATATAATAAGCACCTTCATAATGCACAAGCTGAAAGAACCGTTGAATGGCTCAAAGCCTTCATCATCAATATCAGAACCATTCGTTCAGAAATGAATTTAAGTCCAAGCCAAACCATCCCTGTTGTAACAACAGGTGGCTCTAGCTTTGATATTGAAAATGTGAATAATTATCAAACGGTTTTAAAATCTTTAGCGAAATTATCAGAGCTATCACAACTACCTCCAACAGAAGAAGCACCTGTTGCAGCAAGCAGCTTGATTGGCGATATGACGCTGCATATCCCTCTAAAAGGTTTAATTGACAAAACCAAGGAAATTGAGCGGCTCACTAAAGAAATGGGTAAATTGCAAAAAGATATCGATCTCTTTAGTAAAAAATTAAGCAATCCATCCTATGTCGATAATGCACCTAAAGAAATTATCGAAAAGGACAAAGAGCGCTTAACAAGTGCTGAGACAAATCTTGCAAAATTAACAGAAAACTTTAATAAGATTTCTGCTCTTTAACCCTCACCCGCCCTTTCAGGTCTCCCTCTCCCAAAATTGGTAGAGGGAAAAATCATTCGCTACGCTCATTTGTTTCGGAAATTTATTTGATGAGTACAGCGAATCATAACCCTTCTACCAATTTTGGGAGGGGCTGTCTGCAAGCCTAGTAAAGGTTCAATTGACCATTAAGACGCAATTGAAAACTAATGCTTGATTTTGCTTTTGCACTTTCTCATTCCATCAAAAATGGCTTGAGATATATCGAAAGGAAACATAGCTGGCAAAAGCTCAGATACTGTCTTTATCACAAATTCCATCTTGTCGCATACTTCATTAATAATATTGTACATCTCTTCTTTGGGGAATTGACATTTATCCGCCATTGTAAGCCAATGCTCCAATGTCATATTATGCCAATGGTAATGCGTATTTTTGCTTTTCAATGACATTGCCATTTTTAATTCTTTCCACTCTAATTGACGTTTTATTGCCAAAGGATAAGCAGAGATAACATCATAAATAGGAGTAAGTTTATATCGCCCACCCGCTTCTATTAGAATACTAAAGTTCTTAGCATGTCCATCAATTGCACCTAATATCCAAAAAAGAAAAACTGTTTTCATAAACTGATATCGATCAGTTTTTACAGCTTTTGAACCCTCTAATATTTTCATAATTTGGATAATACCTGGTCCACCATCTGATTCATATTTTAGGCTAGAGGGCATTCCTAATACTTGACAAAAATCTTCTTGAGGCAAACGCAACAACCATTTTTTATCTTTATCCCAAACTCTATCAAATCTTTCTACCACAAGCGCTTTTGTTTTTTCAAAATACTCAATAGATGCTTCATTGACAGGAAGATCATATGCCGACAATATTTTCAAACACAACCATTCATTTTCTACACTATCACTCAAATCAATATTTGAATGCTTTATCATACCTATTGGCAGCTTAATAATGTGACTCGTCGGTGTATTTTCTTCAGGAACATACCATTGATCTTGGTACCACAAGAGTGCTGTTTTTTCTTGCGCGCCAGCGATTGAAATCCGAAAATTAGAAAGAGCGCCCATTCCAAGTGGTGCTGATTGATAATTTTTTAATAAATCTGCTATGGCTACATTGTCAATTTTTTTTGCTTTAATCTTCAATTGATTAAAATCTTTTTGCTCTTTTAAAAACTGTAATGCACCCACACAATCAGAGCCAATGTAAGAAAGAACATCAAAACATTCATTTGTTTTAATTTGGAATCTTGCTTGAATCCGTTTTCGAATCAAAACACTGTCTGGTAATAAATTATCAAAATAGTTATAAACTACATCACCTATATAAGTTTCTTCCCTTAAAGGCATAGATAAACTAATAGGCCTTGCATTTTTATTATGCAGCCAATCATCTTGATACACAAAGCTTAAATCATTTGGTAACTGCTGTAATACCCCTACTTGAATGCCATTCATATAAACATAAAGTACATGCTCAAGCTGCTTGGCCATTTTACCAAGCCCCTTTTTCAGCGTTATCAGATTCATCTTTTGAACGAATGATCATTTCTAAATCAAGTGCAGCCAATAATCGAAACAAGGTATCAATTCGTGTTCCTAATGCCCCACTTTCAATGCTAGATACTGTTGCTTGTTTAAGCTTAAAAGCTTTACCCGCATCGTGTTGATTCAGTTTTTTTGCTTTTCGCTGCCGTTGAATTGCCATCCCCAATGTCTTAGGTGAGTAAACAAATTGCTCCATCTCAAACTCCCAAGGTATTTCATAAGGTATATAAAATATACCTGTATAGGGATAAATAACGGGATATCCCTGTACAGGTATAATATGAATAATATACCTATATGGGTATAAAATCAAATACCCATCAAGTCAATTACCCAAGATTCTGCGCTGGTTCAACTCTCACCTGCTTCAATTTTAAACCCCAGGCTAATTTGCACAGACAAAGCAATTGAATAAACCATTTACCAAGGTCGATTTGATACCATTTGTGGCTAAAAAATGGCATTTGCATATAACGGTGATGATTATTGTGCCACCCTTCTCCAAAGCTAAGCAGGGCAACAAATACATTATTGCGACTGGTATCGGGTGATTTATCATAATCTCGTTTGCCCCATAGATGGCACACTGAATTAACGCACCAGGTAGCATGGCTAGAAATAAATAAGCGCAGCAATCCTCCCCAAACCAACCCAACCCAACCTCCCAGCAACACAGGGATGAGCAAACAAACTAGGCTATAATAAAAATAAAAAGTACTCACATGTCTCACGATTTGATCTTGCAATAACCATTTACCATAGCGTTTAAAATCAGGCTGATAGTCTTTAAAGATCCAACCACAATGTGAATACCAAAAACCTTTTTTAAAGGGTGTGTGAGGATCGCCCTTTTTATCTGCGTGCACATGATGCTGTATATGAATGCTTGCCCAGCTTGCTGGACTCCCTTGCATGGCAGAAGAACCCATGACTAACAATAAATACTTAAGCCATGGCTTTGTCTCAAAAGCACGATGACTCAACAATCGATGAAAACCAACAGAGATCCCCAAGCCAGTTAAACAATACATCACTAGCGCAGTCACAAGGTGACTTTGGGTCACTTGTTCTGTCACTATCGTGTAAACAGCAAGTGGTATAGAAAGAGGTGTAATAAAGACAAGAAAAAATGCATAGTAGTAATTTATATTTGTCCGATTTCTAACATAATGGTGTTTAATTGTTTTATGTAAGGCACTAAGCATTTTATACTTATACTGATTTGCAAATAATTTATTTTATCAAAAATAGAGCAAAATGAGGATTCAGAGAGCAGCAAGATTCATTCTTAAAAGAAAGAGGCAGACTATTTACCGCCTACGCCCCGCGGCTTGTCCTTGTCTCTTCTACATAAGTTGATTATAAGCATAGTAACTGTCTTTTTATTCGTTCGCAAAGCGAACATGTTCTCACTTTCGTAAAGGGCGACGCTCGTTCAGCGTAGCTGTACGAGCAGAGGGATTTAGCTTTTTGAACTTAGCCTCCAGCATAAATCCCCCTTCAAAAAGTGGGATTTTTTATTCGCTACGCTCATCGAGAGTAATAAAATTGACAGCTAAGACAGTAATCTACTACTGTTACAGAAAACTAAATAGCAATCTTTATATTTTAAAGGTGAGAAAAAGTAAAATAATAAGAAGAGTATACAAATGTCATTAAATCCGGTAATCAGCCGTCTAATCCAAAAAGCCTATAAAATGGGCTTTGCAGATATTCATACTTTTGATGAAGATAGAATGCGTGCATTTTTGACACATCCTAAATTTAAAACAAATTCAGCACCTTTTGTTGATTATAAAACGCATCAAAATGTGACCTTGCGATGCTACACCCCTATATGTCCATTATCTAATCAAGCGCTAAAAAAGCCAATGGGTGTATTAATTTATCTTTCTGCAACTGCCTTTGTCTTAGATAGGCTAGATGCCAGCAATGATTATTGCAGTCTGCTTGCCAATACTTTGCAAATGAAAGTGATTAATATTCAGCATGGTCTAGCCCCCGAACATAAATTTCCGAAATTTTTAGATGATTGTGTCGATAGTATTATTTGGTTAGTCGAAGAATCACATCGCTTAGCGATTCTACCAGAAAAATTAGTCATTTGGGGAGAAAGCTCTGGTGGCAGTATTGCAGCCTCTTGTACACACGTACTAAGAGATAGAGGTTTAGGCTATATAAAACATCAAACTTTATTTTATCCTATGGTAGATTTAGTAAACCCATATCCCTCTAAAGAAATTTTTGGATCTGGCTACATGCTTGATAAAACCTTTATCGACTGGCTAGATGAAAGAGGATTTTATCCAAGCCAAGACCGATCACATCCTCTTGTTTCACCGTTACTCTCCAGCAATTTCAATAATTTACCTCCTGCCACAATTATGACTGCTCATTATGATCCCTTGCGGGATGAGGGAGAGTTGTATGCAGAAAAATTAAAACAAGCCGAAGTGCCTTTATATCACAAACGATTTGACGATATGATTCATGGCTTCATGCGGTTCTATGGCAAAGTGCCAACCTGTCATGAAGCCTTCACGACTGCATGTCAACAAATTAAATTATGTTTATCGAAACCGCAATAGTGTCAAAATAATCAATTAAATTTGCAACGCTGTGACCAGGTACCGTGCCCATATTTTCCAAAATGAGCTCTATTCCTGTAAAGTGATTTGCAGCATCAGCATTATTAAGCAGTATTTTTAGATCTGAATTTTCTTGCGTTTGATGAAAATCTAAAAATACGTCCGATAAATTAATGATGCCATCACTATTTTTATCTGTGACATTTTTAAAGATTAATTGATTATTATCACCATTTGCTAAATCTCTGATAAACACTGTAGATATTGCTTGATTGCTGACATCAATAATAAATTGATCATCCCCTCTGCCGCCTTCCATGTAAATAATGCCGCTTTGATTTTCAGAGGAAAGCACATCACCTTCATGCTCACCAATTATTCGCGTAACCGTCGTCATGCCAGGGTAGAGATGAATATTTAAATCTGCATTAACAGATTGGTTCACAACATCATCAAATAAGGTATAAGTAAATGAATCCGTTAATTCTTGCTCAACTTTTCCAGGTGCATATAAGTAATAACCATCATTATCCAATAACAGTTTGCCACCTAAGGGTGTTGGAATTGTCAAATAGTCACCATCTATCGGCAATGAAATAGAAACCGAATCGTTATGAGCATTTGCAACAGCCCCCATTAAATCTAAATGATGTGTAGAGATAAATCCCACAGCATCTTGAACAGTGAAGGAAATTTTACTTACCTTAGCATCTTGAGAATAGAACAAATCATTATCCAATACATTGCCAAGAATAGAATCAGGCAAAGTTTCAAGTAGCTTTTGAGAAAAAGTAAACAATTGAGAACCTGGCTCAATGATATGGTCATCATCTGAAGCAATGGGTTCTAAGGGAGAACGCAAGCTTTCATCTGGATCGATACCAACAGCAAATACGTTAATAGACTCTACCAATGCATTTGGTACTTGGGTCTTTGTATCATGAATAAAATCTTGCCAACTACTCCATGCTTGAGGCCAAGCAGCTTGATCGGTTGCGGTATGATAAGTATTAGGAACACCATCAGAAATAAAATAAACAATATGTTCAAAATGCGCCATAGCAGGGTCAACAACATCCGCTTCTAATGCAACGCGCGTATGATATAAGGCACTGTCATAATGTGTGGCTCTACCCAAAGCATTGCCTGTATCAGGATTTTGCATCTGAATTTGAATACCATCCTGTGCATGCGCATTACGTCTTAGAACATAATCTCTTGCATCTTGAGCAGAGGTTGCCGCATAGCTAAAAGCACCTGCTAAACCATCACCTGATGCAAAAGCCACAATTGTAATAGCAAGTTCATCTGACATTAATTCATATTGATCAATCAATTGAATCAATGCATCTTGAGCCATTTCAAGCCGTGAATGATTATATATCTTTGCATCCATACTACCAGAAATATCTAAAATCAAAACGAGATTATATTGATGTATTCCTTTGCCAGAATTTATATAATTATCATTATCATTTGCAAGTGGCAGATTGTCATTTAAATCAATGCTAACGCTTGCTGACGCACTTTGTTCATCTGAAGATACAGTATAATCAAATACTTCCTGTTTCTTCCCTATTGTAAAATCATCTGGTGCTGTGTAATGGAAATTACCATCTGTCTGAATTTCTAAAAAACCACCCAGCGGTGTTTCAATGATTTGATTTAGATTGGATATCTTAATTTGCGCTTCATTTACAGTTGCAATTAATTGTGGATGATTAACCCGAAAATCTTGTGCTGCTTGATTATTCGCAAAAGTAAATCTAATTTCATTGATTGCAGCTTGGGGCGCACCATTTTGTACTGCCAACTGATCATTATCCAATATATTACCCACCAATGTATTGGGTAACAGCTTAATATTTTGCTCAACAATTTTAAAATTAGAAACAGCCACACTATCAGATAAGGTTATCTTGACTTCTACAATTTCTGACAAGGCAAGCTCTGTTACATCAATTGCTTTAATTCTATTTGCTGAGCGCGAACCAAATTGTAAGCTATTGTCATAAAAAGATGACAATGGATCTAAAAAAGATTCAAAAGGAACGATTGTAGAACGTCCGTCTTTATCATAAAACCTAATCTCAACCGCTTGCATTTCTGGGCCATACTCTAAATTAAAGATGTCAAAGCCAAAACTATAAATCGGAGACTCAAAATTAAAGGTAATCTGACCTGCGGGAGTTGTTGATTGGGGCTGTGGTATATCTAAGATCCCATCTTGATTCTGATCAACATCATTAGCGGCAATAACAATTACATTAGCAGAGACCTCATTTTTGATGTTGCCTTTCTGCCAAGGATTTTGTAAAGACTGTACACCATTTTGAGGGTCGCTTGAATCAATAAGTGTTGCTATATCTGGCCCATTCCCAAAATTATCTATTTCTGTAATCACCGCATGCGAAAGCAATGCTTGCGGCGCTAAAGCTTTCCCCGCAGGTAATTGATCCAAACTAATTGTAAACGGTGATTCAATTAAAAGCTTATCACCGACTTTGTTTAAAGAATAAAGATCATTTTGCGCAACAAGAGATGGTTTCAGAACAACAGGCTCTGGCACAATAATAGCTGGAATAATGAAAGGTGGCCAAACAACAGGACTTGCAGCAACAAAATTGTTTTGAGCTAAACCATTATTATCTTCTCTGTAAACTGGCACTTCATATTTAGATGCTTGAAATAAGTCAAGGTTACGCGCAACACTTTCTATATCTCCATCTTTACCATATCCTAAATTCTCAGACAGAGAGAAACCTGACGAATTTTGCGCTGAACCCGTAGATTTAAGCGTATCTTTAACAGAAGGCTCTGGACTGTCTTCTTGCTGAACTACAGTTGGAAAAACAGAGACTTCTTTTGATAAATTTTCAGCATCTAAACTTTTTTGTATCTCATCTACATCTAAGAGCTCAATACGTTCATCAACACTGTTGTCTGACTGAGTATTTTTAAATAATGGCAACGTGCTTGTTTTACTTTCCATGACTTCTTTTTCCAAAAATAAAGAATGTATACCCACAACAGATGATTCTTAGCCGTAAAGGGTATATACCGATAAAATCCCCGCTTAGTCTATCTCTATCTTCTTACAATGAACATCTTTTTGTTGTAAATACACCATTTTAAGCTGATCTTCCAACCCAAGCATTTTGCTTTAATTACACAAGCATTATTGATTTATAAAAAAGTCAATGAAACGAAAAAGGGAGACAAATAATAACGGATATACCACTTATCCATAGAGTTATGTTGGTTGTCTTAATTTTGTTTAAAAATGAATAGAAATATCCCATACTTCAAACTAAGAACAAAAATATCTAAAGAAAACAGCCTGGGGAAAAACATAGATATGAAAGCAGAACAAACAATATTCTCTAACAGTACACCAGTCTCAAAATATGGGTTTGGCATATTGCATAAAGGACTATCAAGCTCAAACTATAGAGAATTAACTAAGCTCTATGGCATTGCAAAGCTCAAAAGATTAGAAGCGCGTCTTAAAGAACTTAGTTTTTTTAACAACTAGGATTTTAATAATCAGATAAAAAGTCTACTATCTTTAATTTAGGCAATTCTGCATAGGCCTCTTTAAAGCGCTTTATTAAATGATAGTTATCTTTTCGCCACGGATGAAAATTTGGCATAAAATAGCTCAAATAAGGCATCAGCTGTTTTCTCATAAAACCAGGCCCACCCCAAAGAATCCATACCGTTTTGAGCCAAAATTTTGGACTCAATAATTTTTTATCTGTTTTAGCTAAATGCACGTAATTTCTTGTTAAATACATCCACAACACAAAAGTCATTAACAGCATACCTTTCACACGAATCCAATAACTCCCTCCCACTGCTTTATATAAATCAAACACAACGGCTTTATGATCAATTTCTTCTATGGCATGCCACCGCCACAATGCAGCCATTTCTTTAGGCGCTCCTGATAACCAATTTTTTTCTGTCAATAATAGATCAGAAATAACAGCCGTCACATGCTCTGCCGCTAAGGTAAAAGACAAATGCATTTCTGGAGAAAATTTTTGAGCGAGAACTTTAAATTTATCAATGTTTAATTTTTCAATTTGTTTTGGATTATAGCCTTGGTTTTTTAATAAACATTGCATGCGAATGAACTCGCTACCATGTGCAGATTCTTGTCCAATGAATCCTTGGACCTGTTCTTTTAGCAGGGGATCTTGAATATCTTCTTTGTAGGGTAAAACACTGGTAATGGCAAGACGCTCAAATGCAGGGGCTAATAGCGCTATTGCGTTAAAAATATAGGTTCTAACATCATCGCCATTATTCCAATATTTGGGCAATTCATAACTCAAACCAAATCGAAGCCTTCTCACTTCTATCTGTTGAGTGCTGGATTGTTCTGTTGCATTTGATTTTTGATTCATCCTTGAACGTATTGCTCCATTCTTAGGTTTCCATTTTATTGCAAAGCATTAATGTTCGCGGGTTGACAAGAAAGACACCTCCGGCCACCGCTCACTTGTCATCGTCAAATTCACTCTACTGCTTGCTAAGAAGGTTAAGTACTGCGCCCCATCTAAGGCAAGCTGGCTTGATAATTTCTCTTTGAATTTCTTGAGCTGCTCTGGATCATCGCATTTGATCCAACGAACTGCTGCAATATTGACAGAATCATAAACACACTCTACACGATATTCATTAAGCAAACGGTGTGCTACCACATCAAACTGCAAAGTTCCTACCGCACCTAAAATAATTTGATTTGAATCCAAAGGTCTAAATACTTGTGTTGCGCCTTCTTCTGATAATTGATCCAAGCCTTTTTGCAATGCTTTCATCTTCAAAGGATCTTTAGGCCTAACTGCTTGGAATATTTCAGGCGCAAAATTAGGTACACCAATAAATTTAAAATTTTCACCTTCGCTAAAAGTATCGCCAATTTGAATCGTGCCATAATTATGCAAACCAATAATATCGCCAGGCCATGCTTCTTCAACATGCTCTCTTTCACCCGCCATAAAGGTAAGCGCCGTTGAAATTTGGACTTTACGATTTTGTCTTACATGATGTATTTTCATACCTTTTTGATAATGGCCTGAACATACACGCAAGAAAGCAACACGATCACGATGCTGTTGATCCATATTTGCTTGTATTTTAAATACAAAACCTGAGAATTTTTCTTCTAATGGGCTCACTTCTCGTGTATCAGTTTCGCGAGACAGTGGTTTTGGCGCATGATCAACTAAAGCATCTAAAATAGCGTCAACACCAAAGTTATTTAAAGCTGAGCCAAAATAAACAGGCGTTAACTTTCCATCCAAAAAAGCTTGTGTATCGAATTTCTCACATACTTCTTGAATGATCTCAATTTGCTCTTTAAAGGCTTTATAGTGTATGCCACAGCGCTCAACAAAAGCAGGATCCTCAATCGACGCAATTTTTTCTGCGACTTTCAGTTTATCGCCACGACCAGGTTCAAACACATAAATACTTTGGCTTAAAATATCATAGACGCCTTGAAAACCTTTACCCATACCAATGGGCCAATTGATAGGCGCACAACGTATATTTAATATTTTTTCTATTTCATCCATCAATTCAATGGGATCTCGACATTCTCTATCGAATTTATTGACAAAAGTAATAATCGGCGTGTCTCTTAAACGGCACACTTCCATCAGTTTAATGGTACGAGATTCAACCCCTTTTACCCCATCAATGACCATCAAGGCAGAATCTACAGCGGTCAAAGTGCGATAGGTATCTTCTGAGAAATCTTCATGTCCAGGCGTATCTAAGAGGTTAATAATATGTTCTTTGTACGGAAACTGCATAACAGAGGTCGTAACAGAAATTCCCCTTTGCTGCTCCAATAACATCCAATCAGAAGTTGCATGCCTTTGTGCCTTACGTCCTTTAACAGTACCAGCTAACTGAATTGCACCTCCGTATAACAGAAGCTTTTCTGTGAGTGTGGTCTTACCCGCATCCGGGTGAGATATAATAGCAAAAGTCCTTCTTTTACCAAGTTCAACTTCTAACTTTGACATGATTACGCTTGCTCAATAGAATATATATTTAGAATAGTAACATAGCGATTGCTTACACAATCACCCATCATAATAGATTGCAATCATATCTATTTAGTTAGAAAATGTAGACCCTTTTTTACAAATATTTGATGCAGTATTTATGGCAGCTTATGTTTAGGCGCATTAGCTCATATTCAAGTGAGCAAATGACTGTCCAAAATATTTTTGCCTTAGCTATCAGTGAGAGGCTCCATGACCAACAAACATCCTGTGCGTACATCAACGGAAGACAACGAAAATACATTAAAACCATGGACGCTTCTTATCTGTGTGCTTATTGGACTTGCCTTTTGGTTTAGCCCTGCGCCAACGGGACTCAATCAAGCCGGCTGGCACGTGTTTGGACTCTTTGTGACAACCATTGTGTCTCTGATCCTTAAACCGCTCCCAATGGGTGCTGTTGCATTGATTGCCATTGAAATTGCTGTACTCACTAAAATCGTTACCGTAAAACAAGCCTTCGGCGCTTTCGGTAGCACCGTTGTTTGGCTTGTGGTCTTTGCGCTTTTTATTGCTAAAGGCTTCAACGTAACAGGCTTAAGTAAACGTATTGGTTATTTTTTCACTGCACTGCTTGGTAAAAAGACACTTGGCTTAAGCTATGGTCTCATGCTAACCGATCTCATTCTAGCGCCTGCTATCCCAAGTGTTACGGGACGCTCTGCAGGAATTGTGTATCCTATTTTAAAGGACATTGCGACTTCTTATAAAAGCTTTCCAAACTCTGAATCATCCAGAGATATTGGTGCATTTTTAACAATCACAGCCTTTCATGTCACTGTAATCACCTCAGCGATGTTTATGACAGCAATGGCTGCTAACCCATTAATTGCATCTTTAACAGCTGATCAAAACATTACTCTAACCTGGGGAATGTGGGCACTCGCAGCAATTGTTCCTGGGATAATCAGCTTGTTTGTTGTACCTTGGTTTATTTATCTTATATATCCACCCAAAATAAAAACAACGCCTAATGCAAGAATTGAAGCCCTTGCTAAGCTAAAAGAACTGGGCAGCATGACCAAACGAGAGTGGATCATGGCTTTTACAGCTATTGTTTTGCTCGTTCTGTGGATGTCAAGCCAATATATCGATCCTGCAGTTGCGGCCATGGTTGGACTTTCTATTCTGCTTATCACGGGTGTTTTAGAATGGAATTCATTAGTCAAAATTGACAGCGCCTGGGAAACCTTTGTTTGGTTCTGTATTATCATTTTGTTGGCAGGACAATTAAGCGAGCAAGGCGTTCTTTCTTGGTTCACAAACAATGTGCAGTCGCAGTTCAGAGGCTTACATTGGCACTATGCTTTCCCCTTACTTTGCCTCATTTATTTTTACTCTCACTACTTTTTTGCAAGCTCTACAGCACATGTAAGCGCCATGTATCCAGCCTTCTTGGGACTCGCGATTGTACTTGGAACACCTGTGTTACTGGCTGTTTTTGTACTTATCTTTTTCAGCAATTTATTTGGTGGACTAACACACTACAGCTTGGCACCAGCCCCCCTGTTGTTCGGTGCAGGTTTCGTCAACATTAAAGACTGGTGGAAAATAGGCTTTGTTGTGAGTGTATTAAACATCATAATTTGGTGTGGCGTTGGCATCCCATGGTGGAAATTTTTAGGATATTGGTAATTTTCTCTTGATTATCTGTATCAGTACTTCTAACATGCTAAATCTATTTTTAGGTTGTATTAATTTTTAACACGGGGGTTGTTTGTGGCAACTTTAACCATTGAAATTCCAGATGATTTATATGATGAACTTAAAGAAACGGCTACAGAACTAAAGTCTAATCCCAGTGATGCGCTTATTCTTGCTTATAACCACTTTATGCAAACAGAAGTGGTTGATAACGCTGTAGAAGGAATGGAACGCAGCGCAATTTCAGATGAAAACTTAATTTCTTTCCCAGAACTTAAAGAAGAAGTGGATATTGATATCAATTTTCACCCGCTTGCAATGGAAGAATTAGAGTCTTTAGACGAAGAAGATCAAATTGAGCTTATTGGCCAATTGATAGAAAGACTCTCTCAAGACGATGAAGATTTAACAGATGATGTGGATTTAGTTTTAAATGAAACTGAAGCAGCGACCGTATTATTATCTTCATTTGATTTTGGTGACATTGTTTACCGTGTAAACGATGAATTCATCACCATTTACCACATTGCGCTCAGCGATGCCTTTGATGAAGAATTCGAGATGGATGAAGAACTCGATGATGAATTTGAAGAAATTGACGAGCTTGACGGCGAATTAGAATTTGAAGAAGACGAAGAAGACAAACACTAAAATTAAGACTAACTACTCACTCTTCTAAACCTATAAAAGAAATGAGTAGTTAAATTTTAAACTGTTTAATTCTATTCCAAGTCTCTCTCTTCAAAGCTGCATTATCATGTAGTAATTCTAGTGCAGGCAGCAATACTATCTTAGAATTGTTGTCTGCTCTGTCTCTCAGTAATTCTGCATCCCCACCAAAGCAAAGCCCACAAAGGGTTGGTTCCTCATTTACATTATCAAGCACTCTAGAAAAATCACCATACTGAATATTCTGTCTATCCCAAGACAATGCATTTAAAATATTCTCTAATAATTGCTGATTCTGTTGCTCAAGATTTGCATCTTGGTTTTTCCGATGCATCACCCAATATGGCTTAGAATCAGCGCCCTCTTCACATGATTGACGAGATACAAAGCATTCAATCTCCATTTCATCCAAACAATAGGCTTGTAAAATACTTAACTTCAATTTTTACCTCATTTAGAAAAGTTCATTTAAAGCATTTACATATGCTTTTATCGACGCATATACGATATCTGTATCTACCCCTTGACCATGAGCAATCTTGCCTTGTTTTTCTAAACGTATTTTCGCGGTACCTTGCGCCTCAACACCCTCATGTATTGCATTTAAGCTAAAAAACTGTAAATGTGCGCCACTGTGAATAATTTTTTCAATAGCCTTAAAAGCTGCATCAATTGGGCCATTACCTTCAGATGAAGCTTCTTTTTCAACCCCATGCACCCCTAAGACAACATTAATCTGTGCAGGGTGACCTAAACGACTCTTAATATGAATGTTTTGAATGGTTATTTTGTCTGCTTCTTTTTTGTTGCTATTTTTAAATAATCCAATTAAATCTTCATCGTAAATTTCATGCTTTTTATCTGCAAGCACTTTAAAATTTTCAAATAAACGGTTGAGATCTTCTTCCGATCGAAATGGATAGCCCAAAGACTCAAGGCGCGATTTAAAGGCATTGCGACCAGAATGCTTACCAAGCACCATACGATTGGTGTTCCAACCCACATCTTCTGCACGCATAATTTCATAAGTTTCTCGATTTTTTAGCACCCCATCTTGATGTATACCAGACTCATGTGCAAAGGCATTGATACCAACAATCGCTTTATTCGGCTGAACGGCAAAACCAGTCACCGCAGAAACTAATTTTGAGCAGGCAACAAGCTGATTACTTTGAATACGCGTATCACAAGGAAAAATGTCTTGTCGCGTACGAATCGCCATCACAATCTCTTCTAAGGATGCGTTTCCTGCGCGTTCACCCAATCCATTAATGGTACATTCTATCTGCCTGGCGCCATTTAACACACCCGACAAAGAGTTCGCAACCGCCAATCCTAAATCATTATGACAATGCGTAGAAAAAATAGCTTTATCCGCATTAGAAATATTTTCAATCAAATATTTCATGCGTTTACCAAACTGTTCAGGTAAATTATATCCAACTGTGTCTGGAATGTTGATAGTTGTTGCACCGGCCTCAATCACCGCTTCAATAATTTTACACAAGAAATCGTTTTCTGAACGTCCTGCATCTTCTGGCGAAAACTCAATATTATCTGTATATTTTCTCGCCATTTTAATCGAACGCACCGCTCTTTCTAATACCTCTTGCGGTTGCATACGCAGCTTTTTTTCCATATGAATCGGTGAGGTTGCAATAAAAATATGAATGCGTTTATTATTCGATGGCAGTAATGCTTCCGCTGCTCTTTGAATATCAGCCTCAACACAACGCGCCAAAGCACATACGGTAGATTCTTTTATGGATTGAGCAACGGCTTTTACTGCCTCAAAATCACCAGGGCTTGAGATAGGAAATCCAGCTTCAATCACATCTACTTTAAGCCGCTCCAAAGCTAGGGCTATAGTCACTTTTTCTTCTAGCGTCATGGACGCACCCGGGCTTTGTTCTCCATCCCTGAGCGTTGTATCAAAAATAATAAGTTTATCCTTGGAAACCATATGTCCTCACTTATTTTTATGTGCATTCAGAGCACAATACTGATCATCATGCTAACGCATACTACATTTTCTTATTTCGCTTTTCTTTTATCCTTCCAATGAACCCACTTTCTCTTTAAGGCTAATGCAGGACCCGATAATACATAAATTGCAAAAGCCCCCAATAATACTTGTGGCGGATCGATTGATATAAATACCAAAATAATCAAAGCCAACAATACCGCCATAAACGGCACTTTATCTTTTAGATTAATCTCTTTAAAACTATAGTAACGAATATTACTGACCATCAACGCGCCTGTTAAAATCGTAATAATCGCCGCTATAATACAGATCTTATGACCAGGCACGGCATACTCATGAGCAACCCATATCATACCGGCAATCAGTCCTGCTGCAGAAGGAGAAGGCAACCCACTAAAGTATCGTTTATCAGAATGATCCTGAATGTTAAATCGAGCCAAGCGCAATGCTGTCGCAGCCATATAGAAAAAGGCAGCTAACCAGCCAATTTTGCCCAGACTACTCAATCCCCAACTATAGGCCACCAATGAAGGGGCAACCCCAAAAGAAACAATGTCTGCCAAACTATCATATTCAGCACCAAAGCTACTTTGTGTATTTGTTAGTCTAGCAACTCTTCCATCTAAGCCGTCCATGACCATGGCTATAAAAATGGCTACGGCAGCGTGATCAAAATCACCTCGCATAGCAGCAACAATCGCATAAAAACCAGCAAATAAACCTGAAGTAGTAAACAGATTGGGCAATAAATAAATACCTTTGCTACGTGAATCAAGGCTGCCCTGTTTATGAGTATCAGATTCTATATCTTTCATTGTGATCATATTTCCTAATCAAAATACGATAATAGGTAAAAAGAACAGTATAAACCATCCTCCCTTTTACCACACCTTTAGCTCAAGCTTAAAAAGTTCAAAGAACAAAAATGATGTTAGTTAAACATCTTTTTATTTATACCGCATTATAATGAAAAATAAGATATAATAAAGTTAAAGTGTTGTTTTCAGGGAAGATTTAACAGCAATTTCAGGCGGACGAAATATTTCATGACTGAAGACAAAAAACCCAAAAAAATTATTATTGAAGGTGTGACGGAAGAAGGTAAAACCTTTCGCCCTAGTGATTGGGCAGAACGCGTCAGTGGCCAATTATCCACCTTTAAAAACCACCGCATATACTATTCGCCTATGCTACGCCCTTCTTATAGTAAGGGAAATCGCTGCGTCGTATTAGATCCTGCCTTAAAAGACACGAATCCTGAACTTTATAAACATATTCTTGATTTTGCAATTGCAAATAAACTAAAAATCTGTGGGGAAGAAGACGGGGATGAACAAGAAGACAATGAAAACAATCAAAAAACTTAGTATTGCCACTTTAATCGCATTTTTTTCTATAAACTGTTTTGCAGATGAGGTTGATCTCTCACAGAAATCAACACAAACACTCAAGGAATCTGACAAACAGCTTGAAGAATCGCTCAATCGTGAAGCGAAAATCCAAGAGCTGGTAAAAGAAAATGATTTGCTCAGCGACAAACAAAAACAGAAAGCAAAAAATGAGCAAAAAGAACGCGCTCGCAATGAAATCTTAAAAACAAACTGCACCCGTGCTAAAAGCCGTCTCGAAGATTTGATGACAAATGAACGGATATTGATCCAAAGCAAACAAGGTAAAACCCATGCTTTATCTCAAAAAGAAAAGCTGGATGAGATACAATCTACTGAAATTGCCATCAAAAAATATTGCACAAATTAATTTAACCCTCACCCGCCCTTTCAGGGCGCCCTCTCCCAATATTGGTAGAGGGAAAAATGTTCGCTTTGCGAACAAAGGAAATGGATTTTAAAGAAAAGGGAGCCACCTATATGTTGAGTGAATTGTCTAGTTTCATTCAGATAACCATAGATATTCTTTCTGGGATAATGGTGTTTCTTTTTCTAGGTGCTGCCATCACAGCAATATACATGTATATTGCTGATAAAATTCAAACTGAACAAGCCATTCGTCATAATTATCCACTGATTGGCAGATTTCGCTATTTTTTTGAAGAATTAGGCACTTTTTTTAGACAATATTTTTTCGCCTTTGATAGAGAAGAATTACCCTTCAATCGAGCCGATCGCAGCTGGGTTTATCGCGCAGCCAAAAATGTTGACACAACGCTCGCTTTTGGCTCAACACGCTCGCTCACCAGCGTTGGCACGGTACTCTTTGCAAACTGTACGTTTCCAACGCTCTCTACAGACGCGGTAGAACCCGGATCCGCAACAATTGGCCCCTTCTGCCGACACCCTTTCACAACAAAATCTTTCTTTAATATTTCTGCGATGAGCTATGGATCCATTTCTAGGCCTGCTATCTTAGCCCTCTCAAATGGCGCCCATACCGCAGGTTGTTGGTTAAATACGGGTGAAGGTGGTCTGTCCCCCTATCACCTGGAAGGCGGCTGCGATATTGTTTTTCAAATTGGTACTGCAAAATACGGTGCTCGAGAACTTGATGGTTCTTTATCCGACACCAAGTTAAAAGAACTCTCTAATATTCCACAAATTAGAATGTTTGAGTTAAAGCTATCGCAAGGTGCAAAACCTGGCAAAGGCGGAATTTTACCGGCTAAAAAAGTAAATCCAGAAATCGCCAGCATCCGAGGTATTCCTGTATGGCATGACTCCATTAGCCCCAATAGACATACTGACATTAACAGCAATCAAGACTTATTAAAAATTCTTGATCACATTAGAGAAGTGACGGGCAAACCTGTTGGCTTTAAATTGGTCATTGGTAATCAAGAATGGATTGAAGAATTCTGTCTCGATATTATTGAGTTTGGCATTGAAAAAGCCCCAGATTTTATAACAATTGACAGTGCAGATGGTGGCTCGGGTGCAGCGCCACAACCTCTTATGGATTATGTGGGTTTAGTAATCAGAGAAAGCTTGCCTATCGTGACAGATGCATTAATCAAGCATAATTTAAAGGAAAGAATAAAAATCATTGCTTCTGGCAAGCTGATTACGCCTTCAGATGTTGCTTGGGCACTGGCTACTGGTGCAGACTTTGTTCAAACAGCAAGAGGGTTTATGTTTGCTCTGGGCTGCATTCAAGCATTACAATGCAATAAAGATACCTGCCCAACAGGCGTCACTACTCATAATAAACGCTTACAAAAAGGCTTAGATCCTCTCAAAAAAGCAGTACGTGTTGCAAATTACCACATGAATATGACACATGACGTTGGTATGATTGCACATAGCTGTGGTGTTGCTGAACCCAGAATGCTCACACGTGAACATGTGAGGATCGTAAATGAAAAAGGCATATCTATACCTTACACTGAGTATTTAAAAGAAAATAAGCTTTAGTTTAGAGTAATGTTTAAAGCTTTGATGTATTTGGACTTCTGCGAGAACTTGGGATTGGGCTTGCATTTAGAGTCCTATTCTCTAGTATGGATTCTTCTTCAACCTCACCTACTGGCACAATCTGGTCATCATCTGTCAAGAAAGAAGAAGATGTTGCAGCAGATGTAATGGTAGAAAATTGCGTGAGAATCCTAGGGTCAGATGAATCTATAGACATATCCACATAGAGCTGCGGAACTCTTTGGTTTTCTTTTTCTTCGGCGGCTTCTAATAATTGGTTAATTTTTACAAGCAATTTATCTTTTAAGATAATTCTAGAATGATAATTTTCTGGAAACGAGGAAAGATAGTCTATTTTATTAGAACATATTTGTACATTATAACAAGCCAATAATTTGGAGCTATTTTGCAAAGCAAGATTTAGACTCCCAACAGTCGAACTATAAGTAATAAAACTTGCGTTATTGAAAGTTGTTCTTAATCTTTGATATAAATCATTACAAAATATATCTGAACCACCTAAACCATAATTTGACTCAAAAATAACACACGCCATATCCTGTGGGGAAATATTTGCACACTGCGCCATTACAGAATGATACAGCGTATTTTGAGCAGCTTGATATTGAATTGCACGATCTATTTCAATAGGAGATACAACGATTAGATTTACATTAGGAACTTTAGCAGTTATTAGTTTATTAAGAACCAAACTATCCATTTTACGATGCAAGAATACAAGGATTGATTTCATAATGTTAATGCCATACTGCCATATATTAGTTTAAATGCAAACTAATATAGCGCCTTTCATATACGAAAAACAACTTAATAGCGCCAAATACACAAATTAAGCAGACAAACTGCTCAACACAAAAGTAGCTGGCCCATCATTTACCAACCCCACCTCCATTTTTGCGCCAAAAACACCCGTTTTAACTTTAGAATATTGCCCACTCAGATACTGGATAAAATACTCGTATAGCGGTAAGGCCTCTTTAGGATCTGCTGCCTTAGAAAATGAAGGTCGCAAACCTTTATGCGTATCTGCCACTAAAGTGAATTGAGACACAATCAATAATTCACCAGAAGTTTGCATCACATTCAAATTCATCAGATCTTTTTCATCAACGAAAATACGATACGCTAAAATTTTATCTGCTAAACGCGCTATTTCTGTTTTTACTAATGGGTTTTGAGCATCATTTTTATCAATCCCTAAAAAAACAAGCAGCCCTTTCTCGATACGATTAAAACGCTTACCCTCAATCCATACTTCAGCCATACTCACACGCTGTAACAAAGCAATCATATTATACCCTTCACAGATGAATCTTAGCCGTAAAGGGCACAATGTCGGTGTTGTTGTTAGCTTCACGTATCTCACAATAGCCATGTATTTTGTATACACTCCTATTGCTCGAACACTTACCGCCTAACCAGCGAATCATCTGTTGTGGGTATAAACGGCTCATAGTTTGCGCCACGTTGAACCTTTCTCTGAATCTTCTATGGCTATGCCCATTTCCGTTAATTGCGTGCGGATCTGATCGGCCTTAGCCCAATTTTTCTCTGCACGAGCTTGAATTCGCTCTGCAATTAATAACTCAATGGCATCATTTTCTTGATTATCACCTTTGAAAAAAAGCTCAACGTCTTTATCCAAAATACCTAATATTTCCCCTAAAGATAATAAGATATTAGCAAGTTCATTCGCAGCAACCATATCTTTTTCTGTTTTAGCAATATTAATCTTATTTGCCAAATCAAACATCACAGCTAAAGCTTGTGGTGTATTAAAGTCATCATTCATTGCTTGAAAGAATTTTTCTTTCCAAGGATTATCTTTCGCAGGAGAAGTTTTATTAAGATCTAAGCCTTTCAAGGCCGTGTATAAGCGTCCTATTGATTGTTTCGCTTGATCCAAATTTTCAACAGAATAGTTAACAGGGCTTCTGTAATGGCTTGAAATGAGAAAATATCGAACAACCTCTGCATCATACTGAGCTAATACTTCACGAATGGTGAAAAAATTGCCTAAAGACTTTGACATTTTCTCTTTAGAAACTTGTACAAAACCAACATGCATCCAATGATTAACAAAGGTTTTGTGTGTGGCTGATTCAGATTGTGCCCGTTCATTTTCATGATGAGGGAAAACCAAATCAGCACCACCGCCATGGATATCAAAGTGATCCCCCAAGCAATCCGTTGACATGGCAGAGCACTCAATATGCCAACCAGGTCGCCCCTCTCCCCAAGGTGAAGCCCAACTTGGCTCATTGGCTTTTGATTTTTTCCACAATACAAAGTCCAACGGTGATCGCTTTGCTTCTTGCACATCAACACGTGCACCCACCATTAATTCGTCAATATTTTTATGCGAAAGCTCACCATAGGATTTATATTTTTGTACAGCAAAATAAACATCGCCATTCTCTGCCTGATAAGCAAGTCCATTGTCTTGAATGGCTTGAACCATACTGATAATTTTATCCATATAATGGGTGGCTCTAGGCTCTTGATTAGGGCGAATTACATTCAATTTTGCTTCATCTTCCTGCATGTATTGAATGAATCTTTCCGTCAGTTCTGTGATGGATTCATTATTTTCAAGTCCGCGTTTAATGATCTTATCATCGATATCTGTGATGTTTCGAACATAAGTTACGTCCCAACCACTTGCTCTTAAAAAGCGTGTTATCACATCAAAAGAAACAAATACTCTGGCATGCCCAATGTGGCAATAATCATAAACAGTAATCCCACACACATATAAGTGAATTTTTCCTGGATGAATAGCTTTAAACTCTTCTTTTTTTTGTGTGAAGGTATTATAAATTTGTAGCATGCCAACAGGTCCTTAGAATTCTTAATTTTTATATTAGCCCATGAATTGTTGTCTAATCATAAATTTTCTCTGAGCCAATTCCACACGCTGGATCAAAGCATCTTTACCAAGAAAATCAAATATTTTTTGCAATTCAGGGCCATGCGTTTCACCAGTGAAAATTGCACGCAATGGCATGAAAAGTGCTTTGCCATTAAAGCCTTCTTTTTTCAAAGCCTCTATTAATGCTGAATAGGAAATTGCATCAGTTTTTAAATAATCTTTAAGGCAAGTCCAAAATTTAGTATCTATTTTAGACAAGTAACCTTTTGCTTCCTGAGAATATTCCAGTGAATCCTGATTGTTCAGTCTTTGACTCCAAAATTCCACATCTTTAGGAAAACTAATATTACCTTTTACAACATCCAAAAGCTTCTCCGCTTGTTGCACATGAACATTGTTTTTTTCTAGCCATTCTATCTGTGTAGCTATATCTGCTTTTTCCACTGCAATTTTTTGCCAATTGTTTAATTGCATTTCATCATATCTAGCCGCACTTTTATTGATATTGCCTAAAGCAAAGGCTTTACCAAGCTCATCTAAGCTTAAATAGCTATTATCTGTAATGTTATGACCTAAACGCGCAAGATAATTTAAAATAGCCAACTGCAAATAACCACCATCTCTCAGCTCTCTAATAGAATGAGAACCATTTCGCTTAGACAATGGCTTGCCATCAAAACCTAAAATCAATGCCATATGGGCATAATGAGGCGCTTTCAAACCCAAGGCTTGCAAAATAATCAACTGTCTTGGCGTGTTGGTCAGGTGATCTTCACCACGCAAGACATGCGTTACTTCCATTAATGCATCGTCAACCGCATTACAAAACATGAACGAAGCGGAGCCATCTTGTTTCTGAATAATAAAATCACCTAGATCGGCGCAATTGAACAATTTAGGACCTTGAATAAGGTCATTGAAGCGAATCTCTCCTGCATCAGCAACTTTAAAACGTAAAGCAGGCTTAATGCCCAATGCTTGTTTTTTCGCAATTTGAGATTCTGTTAAATGGCGACAAGTGCCGGCATATCGCGGTGCAGCTCCTGCTTGCAACTGTGCCTTACGCTGTAAGCTCAACTCAGCTTCTGTGCAATAACACCAAAAAGCATCTCCCTGCTTGAGGAGCTGCTGATAATAAGTTTCGTAAATTTCACCTCGTTGAGATTGAAAATATTCGCCGGTTGATTCACCCGCCTTTGGACCTTCTTCCCAATCCATACCCAGCCAATGTAAATCATTGATCAATGCTTGCGTATATTCATCTTTAGAACGCGCAGCATCTGTGTCCTCAATTCTTAGCAAAAAGGCACTCTTCTCACCTGCTGCCTGTTGAGATTTAGCAAATAAGTAACTAAAGAGTGCAGTACGTAAATTTCCTAAATGCATAAGCCCTGTTGGACTTGGGGTAAAGCGCGAACGAATAGTAACTTTGTTAGTCATCTAATTATCTCTTTAAGATTTATAGCGGTTAAAGCTCAATCATGGTACCCTACGGGCACCTTTTTAACAGCCTATGAGAATACGAAACAATGATTATACTCCATACCAATTTAGGAGACATCCACCTAGAATTGTATCCTGAAAAAGCACCCAAAACAGTGCAAAACTTTATGCAGTATGCCAAAGATGGTTTTTATAATAAAACTATTTTTCATCGTGTCATCAAAGGATTTATGATCCAAGGTGGCGGCTTTGCCACTGATTTAGATGAAAAGTCACCCCAAAATGGCAAAATTAGCAATGAAGCGAAAAATGGCCTCAGCAACCAAAAAGGTAGCATTGCCATGGCACGAACCAGTGAGCCACATTCAGCACAATCACAATTCTTTATCAATCTCGCTAATAATGAATTTTTAGATCACAAATCTGAGTCTATGGAAGGCTGGGGCTATTGCGTTTTTGGTAAAGTAACTCAGGGTATGGACATTGTAGAACTGATTGGCAAAGCTAAAACCGGCAGCCGTGGTTATCATGATGATGTTCCGCTAGAAGAAATCACCATCGATTCGGTTGAAGTGCTTGACGCTCAGTAAAAATCACACCCTCTTTGTTTCAGATGTTCACTTATCTGAAAATAAGCCTGAGCTTACAGCGCTTTTTCTTAAATTTATTAATGAAAAGGCACTATTTGCTCAGGAGTTATATATTTTAGGCGATCTCTTTGATGTATGGCTTGGCGATGATTTAATTGGTAATTTTGAACACGAGATTGCCACAGCCTTAGAGACATTAGCAAATGCAGGTGTTAAGACTTATTTTTTAGCAGGTAACCGAGATTTTTTTGTTGGTGAAAAATTTCTCAAGCTTGCCAAAATTACCGCGCTTAAAGATCCCTGCGAAATTTCCATATTCGGCTACTCTCTATTATTAACGCACGGCGATCTGCTATGCACGGATGATAAGCTTTATCAGCGTTATCGATCTTTTGTACAAAATCCACTTTCAAGAAAAATTTTTCTCCGCTTTCCAATACAATTTCGTAAATTAATTGCACGTAAATTACGTTCGCGCAGCAAACAATACCAACAGCGACAACCTATTGCAAAGTTAGATGTCACTGAAGAAGGTGTGCAAAAAATACTCGCGCAAAAACAAGCGAATGTAATCATTCATGGTCATGTTCATCGTGCAAATACCATTAACCATAATGTTAATGGTCGAGTAATCACTCGCTATGTACTGGGCACATGGCATCATACAGGTAGTTATATTGTGTTGGATACTCAATCAGTTGAAATAAAAGTCTTTCAATAAACTTAAGCGATTAGACATTCGCTAATGCTGGCGTTTGTATACCCTTCACAGATGAATCTTCGGTGTTGTTGGCTTCGCGTATCTCACAATAGTCATGTATTTTGTATACACTCCTATTGCTCGAACACTCGCCGCCTAACCGATGAACTATCTGTTGTGGGTATAGATTGCTTATTTTATTTTCAGTTACTGGCTTGAATTGATTCCCTTCGCGCTGATAATTAATAATATAAATACTTTCATAACCTGTTCCTAATTTGGTTGAATTATTAAAGTATTGATACAGTACAGCACAAAGAATAAATCCAAATAGCAAGTAAATGAAATTTCTCGAAATTATCTTTGCTTTCGCGGAAAACAGTTGACTTTCATAAAGTGGGTTTCTACGTTCGTAGTGAGATAGATAATCAGTTCGGATTTTTTGTTGGCTCATACGCTTTCCTTGTCGTTTATTTTAATAATAGCGCCGGCCAAAACTCTCTTCAACTGTACATATTATTCTTTATCTTTTCATTTTTAACAAGAATTTATTATTATTTATAATGATTCAAAACGATAACCCTCAATATAATCAAGCTCATCTGCAAAAAAACCAGCTTGCATTCTTGCCGCGATATTGTATGGTCCTCTTAAATAATCAGCTGCATGTTTTTGCACTAATACTTTAAATGTTTGCAAGGCATCAAGCTGTCTTTCTTTGCACAAAAAATGATACCAATGATTTCCAATCTGGACATGATTTTTTTCATCATGAAAAATAATTTTCAAAATAGATGCGCCAATTTTATCACCTGATTTTTCAAGTTTCTCTGCCATAAAAGGTGCGACATCTAAACCACGTGCCTCTAATAATCGTGGCACACAAGCCATACGTGCCAATACATCATAAGATGTATCAATTGCCATTTGCCATAGACCATCATGCACAGAAAAATCACCGTAAGCATATCCCATATTTGCTAAATGTTGATTCAATAAATGAAAATGATAAGCTTCTTCTGCAGCAACACCTAACCAATCAACATAATATTGCTCAGGCATAGTTTCAAATCTGCATAAAGCATCTAATGCTAAATTAATGGCATTAAACTCAATATGACAAACTGCATGAATCATAGAAGCACGTCCTTGCGAACTCCCGACACGTCTTGCTTTGAGTGCGTTGGGGTTTACCCAGCTTAAATTAGACGGAAAACCAACCTCATTTATACAAAAAGAATGTGATCGCTGAAAAGTGATCTGCTCGAAGAGAAATGCATTATATAATTCTCGAATGCAGTATATTTTTTCTTCAGGATCTTGCAAAGCAAGAACATGATTTGCTCTGTCAAATAAAGAGTTCAGATTCATTCATTGTTACTCAATAGATTATATTAAACGGTAATATTAAATGACTTATCACCAAACTGCTAGCACATAGGTCAGAAGATTAAGTCTTGAGACAATCTGTTGTAGCTACAACTCATAATTATATTGGGAACTCTTTCAGACAAACCCAAGTCATTTAGGTAATGAATAATTAGGAGTCTTAAAAGCCATGACTGCCCCTACCCCCGAAGAAATTGAAGCCGTTGGAGATGCATTAATCACACTAACGCACACCGAGTATTCAGAAGAACAGCTGGATGAAATGAATCATTTTTTAAAAAGCTATACTGAAGACTATGCAAAAGAAAGTATAACCACTTTATTTGAAAAAGAAGATAAGTGTTTAGAAGCATTAGAAACACTTCATATTTTTGTTGAAAAATACCATAGCCATGGAGAAATATATCATGAATTAAAGATGGAAATGGATGAGGTTGCTTTTTACATCAATGAAGAGCCAGGTTCCATTTTTCTGTAGAACCTAGCTCTTATCTCATTACATCCTTGTGAGTTTTTTTATAAATTTACTTAAGATAAAACAAGCTCATCGTTCTTTACATGCACACGTATCACACTGCCTGCTTGATAATCTCCTCGCAAAATAGCTTGTGAAAGCGGATTTTCTAGATACTGTCTTAAGGCACGACGCAAAGGTCTTGCACCATATAGTGGGTCATAGCCAATATGTGCAAGCTTATCTAAGGCATCTTCTTCTACCTCAAGCGATAAACCTATTTCTTGTAAACGTTCTCGTATCTCTGCCAATTGTATTTTTAAAATGTCATGAATATGCGTTTGATTCAATGCATGGAATACAATAGTTTCATCAATACGATTAATGAATTCTGGTTTAAAATAATCGCCTAATAAACCTGTCACTTCCTTTTTCATTTCTTCATAAGGCTGACCAGACATGACTTGGATACGTTCTGCACCAATATTAGAGGTCATGACAATAACACAGTTTCTAAAATCAACGGTTCTACCTTGCGAATCAGTTAAACGTCCTTCATCAAGTAATTGCAGTAAAATATTGAAAACATCAACATGTGCTTTCTCAATTTCATCTAACAAAATAATACTATAGGGTCTGCGTCTTACCGCTTCGGTTAAATAACCTCCCTCTTCATATCCAACATACCCCGGAGGTGCACCAATTAAGCGCGATACAGAATGTTTCTCCATAAATTCAGACATATCAATCCGCACTAAAGCTGATTGCGTATCAAATAAAAACTCTGCCAATGATTTACACAATGCCGTCTTACCAACCCCCGTTGGCCCTAAAAACAAAAATGAACCCACAGGTGTATGCGGAGAAGCAAGACCTGCCCGAGAGCGCCGTATTGCATTGGCAATGGCACTGATGGCTTCTTTTTGTCCGACAATATTTTTAGCTATTTCTTCTTCCATTCTGAGCAATTTTTGTTTTTCGCCTTCCAGCATTCTGCTAACAGGTATGCCAGTCCATTTAGCAACAACCTCAGCAATTTCTTCTTCTCCTACTTTGTTACGCAATAAGGTAGCACCCTGTGCTTCTACTTCACTGGCCTTTTGTAATTGCTTTTCAAGTTCAGGAATTTTACCGTATTGTAACTCTGACATACGACCTAAATCACCGGCACGTCTTGCGGCTTCATAATCATTTCTCGCTCTTTCCAAAGCTTCCTTAATATTTTTCGCACCATGTAATGTTGCTTTTTCTGCTTGCCAAACTTCTTCTAAATCAGCATATTCCTTCTCAATACGATGAATATCCTGCTCCAAGTTTTTCAATCTTTCTTTGGATGCTTGGTCTTGCTCTTTTTTAAGCGCCTCGCGCTCCATTTTGTACTGAATCAATTTGCGTTCAAGTTTGTCCAAAGGTTCAGGCTTTGAATCAATCGCCATACGAATGCGGCTAGCGGCCTCATCAATTAAGTCAATGGCTTTATCTGGTAACTGTCTATCCGTAATATAACGTTGTGACAAATTGGCTGCGGCTATGATAGCTGGATCCGTTATTTCCACACCATGATGAATTTCATAGCGCTCTTTTAAGCCACGCAAAATTGCAATGGTGTCTTCAATGGATGGCTGCCCAACAAAAACTTTTTGAAATCGTCTCTCAAGTGCTGCATCTTTTTCAATGAACTTACGATATTCATCTAATGTAGTCGCACCCACGCAATGTAATTCGCCTCTGGCAAGTGCTGGCTTTAACATATTACCGGCGTCCATTGCACCTTCTGCCTTACCTGCGCCAACCATTGTGTGAATCTCATCAATAAAGAGAATGATCTCACCTTCTTGCTTTGAGAGATCTTTTAATACTCCCTTTAAACGCTCTTCAAATTCACCTCTAAATTTTGCGCCTGCAATCAACGCCCCCATGTCCAGCATTAAAACGCGTTTGCCTTTTAAACCTTCAGGTACTTCATGATTCACGATGCGTTGCGCCAAACCTTCTGCAATAGCCGTTTTACCAACCCCTGGCTCACCGATTAATACAGGATTGTTCTTAGTACGACGCTGTAGAACCTGAATTGTTCGTCGTATTTCTTCATCACGGCCAATGACAGGATCTAATTTTCCTTGCTCCGCACGTTCTGTCAGATCAATGGTAAATTTTTCTAATGCCTGCCTTTGATTTTCAGCATTTTCATCATTAACGGCTTCGCCACCTCGTGTTTCATCAATGGCTTGCGTTAGTTTTTCTTTGCTCGTACCTGCGTTTTTTAATATTTTTGCAGCACTATCGCTACTGTCAATGAGGGCAAGCAAAAACAATTCACTTGCAATGAAACTATCTTTTTTGGCTTTGGCTAATTTCTCTGCTTGTAGCAGTAACTTATGTAATTCAGGAGAAAGTCTTGGATCTTCAGCACCCTCTTGCAATACTGAAAGCTGATCCAGTGCCTGACTGACATCTGAACGTAACTTATCAATATTCACACCCGCTTTTTGCAAAATAGGTCGTGCGGTGCCCCCAGATTGATCGAGCATTGCTGATAATAAATGAATAGGTTCAATCAATGAATGTGAGCGGTTAACGGCTAATGAATGTGATTCATTGATGGCTTGTTGAAATTTATTGGTTAACTTGTCTAACATGCATATTTCCTTAGATTATATTCATTACATGTCAACTTTAAGCGCTCTTGTTGTAATCTGAGACGCGCAAGTGAGCCTTTTTAAGAAAGCCCACCGCTGTAAAATCTAAACCCCAAGTGCTCTGACATATATTCTTGATTACATAATGGGGATTCACAATCAAAATTAAAGAGCTATATACCCGCAAGGTGCACAATGTAGGGTAGGCGAGCAACCTTCATGTATATATTATATTAGTACATGAAGGTTGCGAGATAACAAAGACAACACCCCTTAAAGTTTATGGGCGAAGACTAGGAGATAATGTAATAACAGTTGCCATACGCCCTGTTATTTTTTCCTTTCGATAAGAATAAAAATGCTTTGTATCTGTGTAGGTACAGTAATCCCCACCAAAAATATGATCAATCCCTAATTTATAAAGTCTTATTTTGGCAAGGGCATAAATATCTGCAAGCCATTTACCCGGCCTTTTCAATCGTTCAAAGGCTTGGTTTGCAGCATAATCTTGTTGTACAAATAAATCATAGACATCTCTACCCACTTCAAAAGCACGAGGTCCAATTGCAGGGCCAAACCAAGCGAGCAACTCACCATTGGCATGAGGTTTAATTTGTTCAATCGCACGCTCAATAATGCCTTTAGCAATGCCTTGCCATCCACAATGAATAGCAGCAACTAAGCTACCAGCCGTATCACATAAGAGTAAGGGTAAACAATCCGCAGTCATGACAATGCAAGAAAGTCCTGCTTTTCGTGTCCAAATACCATCTGCATCTAGATAGTTTGCATTGGGTCTGGTTAATTCAATTACGCGATCACTGTGCGTTTGATTTAACCATGTTAATTTAGGGTTCAAATTGAATTTTTGTTGTAATCTCAAACGATTGAGTGTCACATTCACGACGTCTTCACCAACATGATGCGCTAAATTGCATTTATCGTATGGTTTACGGCTTAAGCCCATTTCTCGCGTTGTAGTAAAAGCGCTAACCCAATTCGGAGCTGGCCAATTTGGTGTGATGACATTCATCTCCTAACTCCTTAAGCATTGTTTTTATATCTTCTGGAATGGGAAGCTCCCACGCCATGGCTTCTTGTGTTGCTGGATGTGTTAGTCCTAAATAATAAGCATGTAAAGCCGGTCTTGGAAAGGCTTTAATTTTATTTCTGAGATCTTCGCTTAGATTAGGCGCCAATATGCCTCTGGCTTTATAGAGTGGATCACCAATGAGTGGATGACCAACATGTGAAAAATGCACGCGAATTTGGTGTGTTCTGCCTGTTTCTAATTTAACATTGAGCAGCGTATACCCCTTGAAGCGCTTAGCTACTTTGTAATGAGTAACAGCGGGTTTACCGTTGCCTGCAACTGTCATTTTAAGACGATTTTGTCGACTACGCCCCATAGGATAAGAAAGGGTTCCACCGCTGATCAATTCGCCTTTTACCAAAGCATAGTAATGTCGACTTAATTTTCTATCTTTTAAATCGGCAACAAGCTGATGGTAGGCAAGCTGACTTCTTGCTACAACCATGAGACCTGTCGTGTCTTTATCTAAACGATGAACAATGCCTGCGCGTGGCAATAGTTTTAATTCAGGATAATGAAACAACAGTGCATTAAGCAAAGTTCCTTCCCAATTCCCTGCGCCTGGGTGTACGACACAGCCTTTGGGCTTATGGATAACGATAATGTCTTCATCCGCATAGACAACATTGATGGGCAAATCTTCGGCTTTGTCACTCAATTCAGTTAGCTGAGATTTTATAAAAATTTTTTCAGCGCCTGCAACTTTTTGCTTTGGCATGGCAGAAGCACCATCTACCAAGACATCTCCTGCGCGAATCCAGTCGGTGATCTTTGAGCGAGAGTGTTCAGGAAAACATTTGGCCAGTGCCGCATCTAATCGCATGCCTTTGAAATCTATAGGTATTTCTGTTTCAAGCTGAATTTTCATTTAAAGTTACTTAACCCATTTTTTTGGACATATTGTTTGTTATATATCTTAAATAATAACGATGCCCAAATCCACTCCATACGAACCCCACAAGAAGCACACATTTTATTGAAGCTCAGTAATAAGTTTTTACTAAGAATGGATGGAATAGATTATGTAGAGGCGGAACCTGAGCGCTCCCCCTCAAATTTTTATTCTGAGAAAATCAGATAATATGTCATGCCAGCGAAGGCTGGCATCCAGTAGCCCTGTGGGCTACCAGGCGCAAAACGCCTGTGGCTCCCAGATATTTTGCTTCGCAAAATTCTGGGATGACAACCTAGTATAAATTCGTGGGGATTGCTCAGGAGGGCGAACCCACTGTGTCCGTCCTGAAATTTGACGACCGGCGCAGAACCCGCCCCTACGAATGAATTGGTTCTTGTGTGGGTGTCCCATAAGCTAGGTTTTACAGCCAAGTTGGCTTATTGACCTTTTTTGGTTTAATCTTGTGGGCTTGTAAAAATAGTTGTAACCCACACATTATGTATAAAGAAATGAAAAAACTTGCCTCATGTCTGTTAGTTACATTGATACTATCAGGGTGTCATTCTACTTCCAAAGATGAACGTTATAACAGCATGAGTGCCAACGAAATTTATCAGCAAGGTGTAAAAAACACGAATAAGAAACGTTTTAAACCAGCTGTCGAAGATTTTGAAGCACTTGAAGCCCGTTACCCCTTTGGTGATTATGCAGATAAGGCTCAGCTTGGCTCTATCTATGCGCTTTACCTCAATGAAGATTATGCGCAAGCATTACCTGCGACAGATCGCTTTATTCGCATGTATCCACGCCACCCTCATGTAGATTATGCCTATTACATGAAAGGCTTAATTCACTTCTCCGAAGCCATGGGATTTTTCAGTAAATATTTACCCATGGAACGTGCAGAAAGAGATCCTACACCTGCCAAGAAGTCTCTCGCATCCTTTGATCATCTTGTTACACATTATCCAAACAGTGTTTATGCGAATAATGCAAAACAACGTATGGTCTACTTGCGTAATTTGATTGCAGAAAATGAATTATTCGTTGCACGTTTTAACCTCAAGAAAGGTGCTTATTTAGCCGCAGCCAACCGTGCAAACTACATTGTTGTTCATTTTGACAAATCACCACAAATTGAGGAAGCACTTGCGATTATGGTACAAGCCTATCGTCGTTTAGAAAGACCTGAGCTTGCCCAAGATGCTTACACTGTATTAAAACAAAATTTCCCACAATCTGAATTTGTTCAGAAATTAGCATAATTAATAAGGTAAAAGATGCGCACGAGTCAGTTACTACTTGCAACCATCAAAGAATCACCTCAAGACGCAGAGCTTATCAGTCATCAACTCATGTTTAGGGCTGGTTTAATCCGCAAACTCGCTTCAGGCCTTTATACATGGCTTCCCATGGGGCTGCGGGTTCTCAGAAAAGTAGAACGTATTGTCCGCGAAGAAATGGATCGCGCCGGTGCACAAGAATTATTGATGCCTGCCGTACAACCTTCTGAACTCTGGCAAGAAACAGAGCGTTGGGATGCTTTTGGTCCTCAACTCCTAAAAATTACCGACAGACACAAGAGAGAGTATTGTTTCGGCCCGACGCATGAAGAAGTGATCACTGATTTAATGCGTTCAGAATTAAAGAGCTACAAAGAATTACCCAGTTGCTTTTATCAAATTCAAATGAAATTCAGAGATGAGATCAGACCTCGTTTTGGTGTCATGCGTGCCCGTGAATTTTTAATGAAAGATGCTTATTCTTTTCATATTGATAAATCTTCTTTGGAAAATACTTATCAAGCAATGTATCAAGCCTATTCTAAAATTTTTGAACGTTTAGGTTTAAATTTTAAAGTTGTACTCGCAGATACCGGAGCCATCGGGGGCAGTGTATCCAATGAATTTCATGTACTGGCTTCATCTGGTGAAGATGCAATTGCTTTTTGCCCCGCATCAGACTATGCCGCAAACGTGGAAACCGCTACAGCCATGTTGCCCAATACAGCACGCGCAGATGCAAAAGAAACATTGAGAATCGTTGAAACACCCAATATTCGTTCTGTCGAAGACCAAGCCAAGCATATGGGTTTAGCGACAAAGCAAATTGTAAAAACGCTTTTAGTTCAAGGCAAAGATTCGCCCGTCGTGGCTCTTTTGTTAAGAGGTGATGATACGCTCAATGCCATTAAAGCGGAAAAGTTACCAGAAGTATTCTCACCGCTTACGCTGGTAGATGAAGAAACCGTACAATCTGTTTGCAAGTGCCAACCTGGTTTTGTTGGCCCCTTTGAGCTCAATATTCCAATCATTGCGGATCATGCTGTCTTGAATCTGTCTGACTTCTCTTGTGGCGCTAACCAAAATGACAAGCATTATTGTGGTGTCAATTGGAATCGTGATCTCCCCTTACCCACAAACGTTGCAGATTTAAGAACCGTCAAAGAAGGTGATTTAAGTCCTGATGGCAAAGGCTCTTTGGAAATCTGTCGAGGAATTGAAGTAGGTCATATTTTCCAGCTTGGCAATAAGTATAGTCAAGCAATGAATGCAACCGTTCTGGATGATAAAGGACAACGCATTGTCATGGAAATGGGCTGTTACGGCATTGGAGTATCTCGAATCGTTGCAGCGGCTATTGAGCAAAATTATGATGAAAAGGGCATTATGTGGCCAACCCCCATGGCTCCCTTTCATATTAATTTGATTCCCTTACACTACCATAAATCTTATCGTGTGAAAGAAACGACGGATAAACTCTATCAAGAACTACAGCAACATGGCTTTGAAGTTTTGATGGACGACAGAAATGAAAGACCCGGACGCATGTTTGCAGAAAGCGATTTGATTGGTATTCCACATCGATTAGTCTTGAGTGAACGTGCTTTAGATGAAAATAAGATTGAATATAAAAACCGCAGAGAAAGTGATAATCAAATGATTGATTTTGATCAATTAATTGCGTTTTTGAAAGAAAAGGTTAAAGTATAACTTGCTCTGTAGGGGACGACCATTGTGTCGTCCCGCTTGTTCTCAGGTTATTCGAGACGACACAATGGTCGTCCCCTACAAAGATCCTTTCTTTTACAAAAAAACATCCATGAAGAACACGAAGCGTTTAAGCGATGCCTTCATCTGTTTCAAAAGATACAACCGCTCTACGATTCTGCGCTAAAGCATCAGGACTTGATTTTGTATTCACAAGCTTTTCTTCGCCATAGCTTTTTACTTTAATTTGAGATTCTTTAACGCCCTGCGTTCTTAAGTATTCAGCTACGGCTTCAGCACGACGCATACCAAGTGCTAAATTATACTCAGCTTTACCTTTTGGATCGGTATAACCTTCAACATTGATTTTTGCAGAAGGATTTTTTGCTAAATATTGTGCAAACTGATCCAATTCTGTTTTTGCATGTTCATTTAAAGCAGCGCTATCATGTTTGAAATGGTAGGTGCTTGAAACAATGTGCTGTTGATTCTTATCTTGATTTTCTTGCGCGTTTTTTGCTTCATCCGATGCTTTGTTAACAGCAAGTGTTTCAGCATCAACGTTAGCATTAACAAATGCAACTTGATTTGTATGATTGTGATCAAAAGAAGCTTGGTAATTATGATTATATGTGCCACACCCAACCAATGCAAAACTGCAACTTAATGCAACAATAGCAGCTTTTACTAAAGTTCCGTTACTCATTATTATTTTCCTAATTATAGATTATCAGATAAGAAAAAAGGCAACATACCGATAAATTAATGAGAATGCAAGCAGCTCAGCGCGCACTTTAATTCAAAATCATCGTAAAAATAAAGGTTTAAAGGCATGCTATTTTTAAAAGCGAATACTAAAATCTTGATAGACCTCTAAGTCATGCTCATTCACTTTAACATCCGTTACATTTGCAGCATCAGATCCGAGCCACAACCAGTCGCAGAGAGATTGCACGGCATCCTCATCACCGCAAATAACGCACTCAACGCTACCGTTTGGTAAATTGCGTACCCAACCGGTAAGCCCTAATGCTTTTGCTTTTTCTTGGGTTGTCTGGCGGTAAAACACCCCCTGCACTTTCCCTGTAATTAAACAATGTTTGCAAATTTTCACGTCAATTTCCAAATGTTAAAGAAGTTATTATGTTAGTTTTCACAAACACACGCTGTATGTAGAAATTTAATTAACTAGGATGTAAGATAGTTCATCTTAAATTTACGCATGCTTAGGTTAAGAATGCAAGTCACTTTGTACCATAATCCACGCTGTTCAAAATCACGACAAGCGCTTGAAATTTTGAACAATATGTCTGTAAATCTGACGATAGTTGAATATCTTAAGACACCACCTTCTGTTTTAGAACTTAAGAAAATAATTATGCTATTAGGTGGTGAAGCAAGAACCTTGCTTCGCGTTAAAGAGGATAAATATTCAGAGTTAAAGTTGAACAACCCATCACTGACAGAAGAACAGCTAATTAATGCGATGCACCATTACCCAATCTTAATCGAACGCCCTATTGTGATCACTGATAAGCTAGCAATCATTGCACGCCCCCCTGAAAAAATTTTGGAAATATTAAAATAATGAATACAAAAACATCTATTCTCATTTTATATTACAGCAGCCAAGGCGCTACACAAAAAATGGCAGAACTGATTGCCTTAGGTGTTGAAAGCATTAGCAACGTGACAGCCAAACTTCGAACAGTGCCCAGTTTGCATCAATCACAAACACCAAATACCGCTTCTTCGCTGATGGTGACACGAGATGATCTCCTCAGCTGCTCAGGCTTGATACTGGGTAGCCCCACTCGTTTTGGAAATATATCAGCTAATATACAACACTTTTTAGAATCTACTTTAGACATTTGGCTTTCAGGACAACTCATTGGCAAGCCAGCCGGTGTCTTTACATCGAGCAGCACGCTACATGGCGGGCAAGAAAGTACGCTACTCAGCCTGTTACTCCCACTCTTGCACCATGGCATGATCGTCACAGGTTTACCCTATCATCATCCTGAGTTACATCGCACCCAAACTGGGGGCAGCCCTTATGGACCCAGCCATGTAGCAGGCACACAGGGCGATCAGCCTATCAGCAAAGATGAGCGAGCACTTTGCATGGCTTTTGGTAAACGTATAGCAACGATAGCCATGCGCTTAAATTCTCAAGAAGGATCTCATACTTAAAAATACTACCATCTGTCTAAAATTGCTTGTTGAATGCTAAAGAACCCCCTAGAATTTTCAACCTATAGTCTTCGCACATGAGCTTTTAGGGGTGTTGTCTTCGCCCTCTCGCAATCCTCATGTACTAATTGTACACTCCGGTTGCTCGAGGCTTGACGCCTACCCAACATTGTGCCCCTCGCGGGTAAAACTCATGTGCTGTGACTATTATTAGGTTTTTAATATTTTTAAAGGTTGCGATTCATGAATTTCAAAACACATGCTGCTGTCGTTGGTGCTACTACCGTTGCTTGGACTGTCGCAGCTATTTATTTAAGCCCTGCTGTACTTACCGTGGGTGAAATTGCCCTAACAACAAGTATTGCCGCCGTTGAATGTACAATTGCATGGGGTCTATTTCTTGGAACCAAAGAATTAGTCAAAGCCGGATTTAATCGTGCCGCAGAGAAGGCAGCTACCCTCGATGGTTCTAGCTTATCGGCAGGCGCAACTTATGTAAAAGAGAGTGCCTCAAGCGCTTATACTTCTACAAGTCGCTTTTTTGGTAATTTATGGAATCGTCAACAACAGCCAGCAGCAGCTAATGATTTACCAGAGCCCACTATAGAAACTTCGCCAAAGCCTTCTAGCTCACGCAAAGCAAAGAAAAAATAGTGTATTTGCACAAAAAGGAACCGTTTGGTTCCTTTTTTTTGACACTTATCTGAATCAAATAGCACTTTCCCCGCATTTTTTATAAGCTAACTACATCAGCAGAAAACATACAATTTAAATATCTGGGGAGCTTATATATGTTAGATTTTCTCACTTCTAAAAAAGATGGCAAACAAGATTACAGTGCTATTTCAAACGCCTTAATGTCTGGTTTTGGTAATTTATTTAAAATGTTTACCTCTAGCTCAAGCAATAAGAATAGTACCCATCGTAGCAAAGAAACGACTTTCGGTTTTATTCCAAAATTCGCCGGCGCATTTGCAGAAATGGCAACAAAATTTACCAAAGCACTTTTTGGCAACAGCTCTGATCCATTGGTACAAGAAGTTGTTAAAAAAGTAGATGATGTAGGACAAAGCTTTGTTAAAATTCTTAAAAGTGATAACCCAATTGAAGCATTGGTACGTGAAAGCGCTTATCAAAAAATGTCACCTGAAACGGATTTATATGCGGGTGGTTTAATGGGGTTATTCAATATGTTTAGCAAACCTAGCTACAGCAAACAGCCTTACAATCCCGTAGCAACACCGGTTGACTACTCTTACTATAACAAGAGCAAAAACAAACCCTAATAGCGTTTCCCCCACGTTAAGGGCTCAACAGAGCCCTTTTTTTTCGCTGCTCATTTACGCCTGTTAAACTGCGCTGCTCAAAGAATCTGCGCCTTGGCTGAACACAAAGTTGCTATTTTTGAGACAGCCTCTATACTCTGTTAAAGTTTTAGTATTTTTTTAACAAAGGGGATAGTAATTTTTCTTTGCAAGGTTAATGAAGCAACATCTAATTGCTCTAAAGTTAAATAGAGAGAAGACATGGAACGCGTAACTCTATTAATAATAAATTCAGCCACCTCTTGATTAATCTGCATGCCTCTTTTTTTGGCTCTTAACTGTAAAGCACATACCAAATCATTATCTTCCAAGGCATGTACTTGCACAGCAATGCCCCACTCCAATCGAGAACGTAAATCCATCAATTGAATATGTGCTCCTTTAGGAGGTTGTTGAGCAGCAATAATTAATTTTTTTTGTGAGGTTTTTATTCTATTGTACAAATAGAAAATGGCCTCTTCCCAAAGCTTATCTCCTGCAATCGCATCTAAATCATCCAAACAAACCAAATCCGTACGCTCTAAATCCTGCAAAATATTGGTATTGAGCTGCTGCTTTAATGGTAAATACAAAGAGGCTCTTTGATGTAAAGTTGCAAAATGACAAGCTGCTTGAAGTAAGTGCGAACATCCAACCCCTTTTCTGCCCCAAATGTAAATAAACTCATCGTGAGGGCTTAAGATAGCTCTTTTTATAATGTTAATGATATGTGCATTTGAACCAGCATAAAACGATTCAAAAGTACAATCATCTTTCAATTGCAAGCAAAGTGGCAATTGGTTTTCCGTAACGATATCTACCATTAAGGCGTCCATTGATAAGTTAAATCCAGTGATTCAACAGGCCGTTCATGATAGCCCAGCGCTGCAAATCGTTTTTCCATACTAATAACCTGGGACAAAATTTCTTTGTCAACTCCGTTTTGAGGTTTTACCTCAAATATAACACCATTTGCAAATACTTGTCGCACGGTTACTCCCTTGACCTGCTCCAAACCATTCAAATAGGATTCCGCTCTAGAAAAATCACGCGAAGACTGTATTCCCTTTACCCCAATTAATAATGATTTAGAAAAAGCGGTGTCTTGCTGTTTAATACCATAACGCCCTTGTAAATCACTGATCACAGATGTAAGGCCTTTTTGTAGTAAATCATTAAAGTCTGCACTTTGCATAACCCATTCACGATGATAGCTATCAATGAGTATCTGCCATTGTGCTTCCCATCCTTGTGGTTTTTTTATCATTTTGCCGACTAAAATAGCATTCGCACCATAACGGCTTGATGCCCCAGTCAAAACACTTGGGAAATTACTAAAAATATCTGACACAGAAACATTTTGCATATCGGTTAAATCCATGACCGGCAAAACCAAAGGTAAACCTCGCTCTTGCGCAAAATCTAAGAGCATAGCGTGCAAATCAGGGTTTGATTGCTCTCCCATAATATAGCGCTTATTATTCTCATCCATAGCGAGCCATAAAATCAGTGTGGGACGCTTTTGCCCCCACAACGCATACCCATTCTTGAATAATAAATCATTCATCATCTGCGCACTGAATATTACTCTTAATTGATCGCCATGATAATCATAACGTTCAACATAAGCGCTCGCATTTTTCAGTGCTTGCTCCACTGCAGGCAGCTTTAATACATCCTCTGTTCCTGCAATACGTTTGAAAATAATCCTCATTCCTTCTTGAAAAAGCGCTATTCTTTGGGCTTCATCTCGACTGGGTGCCACTATCACCGCCTGATACAAATTTTGAGAAATTTCTGTATTTGCGGGCACATTCGCACAAATATTTGTACAAATTAACATAGAAAAGAAACTGAACAGTATCTGTGTGATGGAAAAATACTGTCTTATCTTGGTTAGTTGTTGTAACATTTGTATCCTTTTTACGACCTTCAGTATTGGCGATTTTGGCAGTTTTAAAATCATAATTTAGCTGGCTTAATTATTTGATTCATTGTTAATCTTGAGGATTACGCATTATGTCTACACCACTCACCTATAAAAACGCAGGAGTGGATATTGAACTTGGAAATGAATTGGTTGATAACTATAAAGATATCGTTTCCTCCACTTTCAATCCAGCCGTACTTAACCCACTCGGTGGCTTCTGTTCATTGTATGACTTGTCGCATTATAACTTGAAACAACCCGTTTTGGTCTCCTCAACAGACGGAGTGGGCACTAAATTACGCTTAGCATTGCAGTGGAACAACCATAAAGGCGTTGGAATTGACCTTGTTGCGATGTGTGTGAACGATTTACTTGTAACAGGTGCAAAGCCACTCTTTTTCTTAGATTATTATGCAAGCGGAAAGTTAGATAAGACAATTACGCTAGAAGTCGTGCAAAGTATTGCCACCGGCTGCAAAATTGCAGGTATGGCACTGGTAGGCGGCGAAACCGCTGAAATGCCAGGCATGTACCACAACAAAGACTATGACTTAGCAGGTTTTTGTGTTGGCGCCGTTGAAAAATCAGAAATTGTAAATGGCAGTGATATTACTGTTGGAGATACACTGATTGCTATTGCCTCTTCAGGTGTGCATTCAAATGGCTATTCATTGGTTCGTAAAATTTTAGAATCAAAGCCAGCCCTAGAAGATGACAACTTAGATGGTCGTTCTATTAAAGACATTTTGCTCACACCAACGAAAATTTATAGCCAATGCATGCAAGCCTTACACCAAGCAAAATTATTAAAGGGTGCAGCCCATATTACGGGTGGTGGTATTACTGAAAACGTGCCTCGTTTTATTCCAAAAACATTTGCAGCAAAAATCAATACTGGCAGCTGGGATTTACCCCCTGTGTTTGATTGGATTAAAACACATGCACAACTTTCTTTAGACGATCTCAGAATCACCTATAACTGTGGCGTTGGTATGGTTGTCTGTGTTGCAAAAGAAAATGCACAACAAGCACTTACACTCTTAGCACAGCATCACGAAAATGCCTGGATCATCGGTGAAATGGTTGAAAATACGCAAGGCGCACAAGTGATCTACACACATGAATAACGCAATCTCCGCTGCCTGCAAAGTTGTTGTATTAATAGGTGGTAGTGGCAGTAACTTGCAAGCACTCATTGATGCAATGCCTAATAGTCATTATGAAATCGTTGGGGTTATCAGTCATAACCCCAATGCTTTTGGATTAGAAAGAGCAGAAAAAGCACATATTCAAACCACTGTTGTTGATCACACTGCTTTTGCAGAACGCAGTCATTTTGAAGTGGCTTTACATGAGGCAATTCAGCATTTTAAGCCAGATCTTGTGTTACTCGCTGGATTTATGCGTATTTTATCTGACACTTTTGTCACACAATACACAGGCCATCTCTTAAATATCCATCCATCCTTATTACCTAAGTTTAAAGGACTACACACACACCAGCGTGCATTAGAGCAAGGTGAAACTCATCATGGTGCGAGTGTACATTTTGTTAGCGCAGAATTAGATGGTGGCCCGGTGATTGCACAAACCATCATTGAAGTAGGAGAGGACGCATCAGCAGAGGCATTACAACAACGCGTGCTAAAAACAGAACACTGGCTCTATCCTGAGATAGTTAACTGGTTTTCTAATGGGCGCTTAAAATTATCACAAAATGTTGTACTATTGGACAATCAGCCTATTCCCGAAACTGGACTTCAATTTACATTCACAGAAATCGAAGGCATAAAACAGTGAAACACCCTATTCCACAAATACATTTTTGGTTTTTAAGCACGATTGCTGCTGTTTTAATTTGGTTAACTAGTCCAGCTGTAAAGGCTTATATAAAGCAAGATACATCACAAACACAAAGTAACGCTTTCCCCTTAGCAGAATACGAAGCTCGCTATAACGTTAAATACTTCGGCGTCACTGCCGGTGAATCCATCCACCGCTTACAAAGAAAACAGGATGGAAGCTACCACTTTGAAAGTAAAACAAAACCCACTGTAAAGCTCCTCCCCTACCAATATCATGAAAGTACCGACTTCGCTTGGGAAAAAAACCAAATAAAACCACAAAATTACTTTTATGATATACATGAAGGCAAGCGATCAAAAAGAGGCAATGTTGCCTTTGACTGGGAAAATAAAACCCTCGGCAACAAAGTTTCTAAAGAACCTTGGGAAATGGCTATCCCAAATAATGTTCAAGACAAACTAACGCAAATGCTACGTCTTCGTTATGACTTAACCCAAAATAAAACCAATTTAGTTTATACCGTCGCAGAAGATGATGAGGTAAAAACTTATTCTTTTCGTATTCTAGGTGAAGAAGAGGTGAAAACACCTTTGGGCACATTCATTGCAGTCAAAGTTGAACATGTGCATCGCAAAGGCCACCGAACCAATACATGGTTTGCTAAAAAGCTAAATTATTTGCCCATTAAAGTAAATCAACTACGCAAAGGACGTGTGGTTGGTGAAGGTGAGATCACCTACTTACATTGGACAAATCAAGAGAAAGAAAAGGAAGGTTTAAAGAAGGGATAATCTAGCAGCTGTCTCAACAATAATAAGTTTGAGATAACTTCTACTACATAAGGAGAGTGTTCATGTATGAACTAACAAACAATGAAGTTGTGCAAGTTTCTGGTGGTGAATATCAAGATTGGCAAGTCGTCGCCATATCAGGCATCGCCTCAGGCCTTGCCTTTGCCGGCATCAAAGCCTTTCAAAGCTGGTCTGTACTCACTGCGGGTAAATATTTCGTTGCCTGTAGCGTACCAACCGCTATTGCAAGCAGCCTGATTGTAGGTGGCATGCATTTACTTTCCTGGATCCAATCTCCAACAGAATCAGTTCCTGAATCTACGGGAGAAACAACTTTAAGCTAAGCATTAGTACAGATTGATTGATTTCGTGTATAATGGCGTCGCTTGAGTGCGCTCGTAGCTCAGCTGGATAGAGTACCTGGCTTCGAACCAGGTGGTCGGGAGTTCGAGTCTCTCCGAGCGCGCCATTTTTCCAATCAAATAGCTACAGAGCTTAATTTATAGTACTACCATTCTTCAACATAATCAGTGCCGGAGTGAGACGAGCATACGCGATTTGCCGCATCCAAAAGTTCCTGCAATTCCGGTTCACTGTAGTGCGTTGTAATATCGCCATTCCGATGTCCCAGTAGTACTTTTCTTGTTTCAAGAGACACACCAGCAGCACGTAACCTTCGACCAAAGGTATGTTGGGTCTTCCCTACTTAAGGGGGCACTTCAGTTTACGAACATAGCACTTTAACTCTTAATCTATAATTTTCAAAATTTCTAAATCCATATGCTCTTCTTTGAATGAGCTTCATCTTGCGATGGAATCCTTCGGTAATCCCATTGTTCTTTGTGAATCGCCACATTCTTACTATTTCCTCTCTCCATTTAAATAGGGTCTTCCCGAGCTTAACAAGCGGTAAGAAGATGGCAGCTTTGAGCTGTTTAACCATATCAAGGAAAATAGGGATTAGGTTTTTGCATTCCTTTGCCTTGCGATGTTTATGTTTTAGAAGTGTAAAGAGCCGCTCTTTAAACTGATAAAGCACCTGTATGGCAGGATGTTCATCTAAGAACTGTTTAAGTTTAAGCTTCTTGGTTTCGGTTAGATGCTCAGGACGCGTTCTAAACATAGCCAGTATTCCTCTGTGGTACTTCATTTGTGGATGGATGCTGTGACAGGTTTTCATAAAAGCCTGTTCAATCAGTCTTAGTACATGAAACCTATCCGTTACAATTAAGGCTTTAGGGAAGTGCTTCTTAATGAGGTTTCGATAAGTAACACTTAAATCAATACAAGCTATTTTGACACGCTCTCTACCTGGTAACTGATTAATGAAAGGCAATAAATCAGAGCCACTTTTGCCTTTAACGATATCAAAGATACGGTGGTTTTTTAGGTCACAAAAAGTGGTGGCAAATCGTTGTTTTTTAGAAAAGAAGTGTTCATCAATCCCAAGTATTTTAGGCCAGTGTTGGGCTTTAATATTCTGAGCACGCAATAAATAATGCTGCTGATACCATCGTTCAATAGTGGATTTACCGAGCTTTAAGTGCTTGGCTAAATCTAATTGAGAGACACCTTGGGTATGTTGTTCAAAGACCTGGGCTTTTAATCTTTCTGTAGCGCGTTGATGTTTTAAGATACCGGGAAAGCGTTGATTAAAATAACGCTTGCAAGCATAACAATAAAACTTATGTGCTTTGAATCTAATGTAGGCACGACGTAGGCCAACGGATTCATATTTTACCTCACGCATGAAGGAGTGCTTGATGCGTAATTTAGAGCCATCACAGAAAGGGCATTTGGGCTTCCGATTATAAGTAGCCTCAATAACTAAAGGTGAAGCATTTAAGACTTTCTTAATTGTAAAACCAGGCAAAAATAAAATAAGATTGGTACGGGGCATCTTTAACCTCATTTTGCTAAATCTTTCACATACTTAGCTTAATACATTACGGTTAAAGTGCCCCCCTTATTGGGGTTGAGCCAAGAAAAAGCGTTAGTTCTATTTTATTTTCCAAAAATCCATAACCTTGATAATAAGCTTTTGCCTTGTCATCTATAGCATGGACAAGCAACCCACGTACAGCAGCGATTCTAGATGCTTCCATTGTTTTAATCAAAGCTTCTTTTAAAAGATGTTTGCCAATACCTTTTTCTTGCCACTTTAAATCAACAGCGAGTCTACCTAGAATCATAACAGGTATTCTTTCTGGTGCATTTTGCTTAAAACTTCTTGTCATTTCATCACGATTAACACTGCCATACACTAAAGAGTAGTAAGCAATCACTGTTTTATTGATACAAACAACTCTAGTGGTAGAGAACTTGTTTTGATTGTCTAAGGCTCTAGTCTTAAGCCAAATATTTAAAACATCATTACCGCAATCAAAATCACTTAGCTCATGTTCTTCTGAAATTAACTTCGGTGCACTTATTTTTCCCACGGCGCTTTCTCTTTAAACAAAGCTTTTAATGCGGGTATTTCTTTTGGTGGAGCATCTAACATTTTTTTAAATGCATCAAAATCTTTATCGCTTAAAAAGAAATCTTGCCTATTAAGAAGATCATTCTCAACCGCCCGGGTTACAGCATCGATGATGTAGCTAGTTCGGTCAGAATGTGGACGCAGCTTGACAGCTTTATCTAAAAGAGCGAGATGTTTAACCGGATATTTTAAGTTAACGACCTTTTTTTGAGCCAGTTTTTTATTTTGCGGACTCTTACGTGCAGATTCCATAAAATTACCTATGTATACGTTGTATATATGATAAATATATACCATGATGTATACGTTGTATATATGATAAATATATACCATGATGTATACGTTGTATACACAACTCATCAAATAATAATCTTGTACCCACACGTTTTTACAGGGTATTTGGTGGTGTGCTAAGGGAGTAACACCACCCGCATATTACCTCCTTAATTCTGTTATTACCCTCTTTCTTAAAAAAAGCCAGATTCAGTTCTACACAATTATGCAAATACAGCATTTCGCAACGGGTCCCCGTAACATAATTATTGTAAAAATCGACAGATTAATTTTAAAAAAAATAACTTCGAACCAAGTAGTTAGAAGTCCCCGAGCCTTTCTTTTCATCTGATCCGTTCTTGAAACATGGGTAGCACTTTGGATATCAAGCAGCCTGTTGGTTTTTTAAGATATCTGGAAAGCGTTGATAAAATAAAGTCCATTTAACATATGCACAATACAGACCAATTGACCCATATTTTACCTCATGTATGAAAGAGTGCTTGATGCGTAATTTAGAACTATGGTAGAAGAAGCCTTTATGACTTTCTTAATTATAAAATCAGACAAAAATAAAATAAGATTGGCAGGGAATATTTTTACCCTAATTTTTATAGCATTTTCACATAAATAACTTAATACATCTCGGTTAAAGTGTCTCTTTGAGCCAATTAGTTTAACCTCCGCATAATTACTGATCCAGCCAATACTGCAATCTCTCTTCGGATTTTTCATAGATTTGCTCACATTGACTCATATATTTATTCATTAATATCGAAATATTCTCAAAATTATTATCTATATCAGCAATCATTTCTTTCATTAATAATTCTGCTCTTGCTACAGCAGTTTCTGGATGCGAAAAGCTTATAGCCCCCTCTAATAAGGCCTCTCCTGCATCCCGATATCTAATTGATAATTCATCACCTTCTTGAGTTTTTTTTTTCCGAGAAGCTGCTTCTGAAATCAGCAAAAAATAAACTGAACATTCAGCAAGCTCATAGGAAAAATTATTTTTTGCCCGAGACTGATCATATGCGTTTGCAGAAAACGGTATAAGAATAAGCATAAAAATTAAAGCTAGTGATATATTTAGCATTTCTACCTCTTAAGGAAATATGCATCTAACAACGACAACTTGAACAAAAGTACTATCACAACACACTAATCTTCCATAACAGCAACCGCAAGCACCTTGATGTCAAGAACAGCATCCTCTGCGCTCTATCCATTTATTCCGTAATGCTTGGTTATCTGCGTAGCCACACATATTTGTGCGAGAGAGCTGTAGCCTTTTTTAGAATTTCCTTTTCACGCTCGATTTTTCTAATTTTAGCCTCAAGTTCTTGTATACGGCGTTGCTCAGATGTTATAGCTTTCCCTTTTGTCGGGGGTACACCTTGACGCTCTTTCTTTAACTGACTGCCCCATCGTTCCATTGTCGATGCCCTATGCCTACTGTATTGGCCGCCTCTTTGGCCATATAACCATCATCTAGCACTAAACTGGCTGATTCGTTCCTAAACTCAGGCGTAAATGCTCTTCGCCCCATTTTGGATACCTCATTTTTCGTTATGGCATTTTACCATCTTTATGCGTGTCCAAAATCATTAGACCACTACAGCCAGCACCTAATAGAACAACATGTGGTCTCATATTTCTTGGACTCTCTATGAATTTATTTTTCCTCATTTTTTCGATCTTTGTATCTATGTGGATTAGATATTTTATCCAATTCGTTTACCATATTTCTAACCCGATAAACTTCTTCTAAAAAAGAACTTAGAAAACCAATGCACATTACTACACTAAACTGTATTCCTCTCAATTGACCGTGCTCAATGAATACCATTTTAAATTCAGAACCATCGGCCTCTTTTTCATATAACTGTTGTAGTTTTTTTAATTTTAGATCTGAGTTTTCTGATGGCAATTTATGAACAAGCTCGTTTCTAAGTTGGTTTATCGACGATATCATAGTCCACATGCTATTTTCACACTCATCAAGAGATATTGCTCTAGCAATATGTGTTTTTTGGCTAAATGTTAATTTTGAACTGGTAATAAACCTTGAATTAAACACAAACTGTGAAATTATTTTAGTCAAAAACTCCTCAAGTAATAATTGACCTCGCAAAACAGTTACATCCACATCATCTGTACTAAAAAAATATTCTTGATGTTTTTTTATGTAACTTATATAGTTGTTACTCATTATTACCCCATATCAAAAATAACAAACAACTCTTGTTCTTATATATCATTTTCTTGATTAACTTTTAAAATGCAACATAGGAAAATTAATTCCTCAGTGTATCTTCTTGCGTACTTTAAGTATCCATATGCAAAAACCCCATTTAGAAAGGAGAATAAAATGAGTATAAATAACAGCCCTGGGAAAAATGAACAAAACACCCAAGTCATAATAAAAATTAAAAGAGCATAAAAGAAATGTAAGACTGATGCCATCAGCATATTTCTCATAAAACCGTAAAGAGCGACATAATTATGAATACGGTCGTAATGAGAATGAGTATTTTCCAAAACAAAATGATAAATAAAATGAAAGAATTTACTAAGCTCATTTGGTTTTGATTCATCCAAACTCATATCAGGAAATAGACATGCCATTATAAATTTTATCTTTCTCCTTGCCTCCACGTGCATTGCAATTGGTTGAACGCGATGAAAATTATTTTCCTCTCTAATTCCGTCAATAACATCATCTTTGGTAATTGGAGGAGAAAATAAGAGTTGTTGGATCTTTAAAGCAGGTAAAATTGGAATTGCCCAAAATATAAAATTAATAACACTTCTTATACAACCATGCTGTTTAATAAATTCATCGTTTTCTTTCACATAGTCACAGTGCTTAACATTTGAATGACTTACGTTCATTTCTTGTTCATTTAAATCATTTTGCGTATATAAAATATAGTTGAATGTTTTTCTTAACCGAGCAAAATAAGGCAATTCTTCAATTATAATATTAGATAATACAGATATTACGTGTCCAATAATATAAAATATGACTAATAGAAAAGGAGATACTAAAAGTAGGAACTCTAATTGCTCACATTTCATAAAAAATTTATCTAAATAAAAAAAACTACAAATTGAATATGAGCTTTCAATACCTACATACTTGTAATCAATAAAGAAAATTAATGCACAGAAATAAATGCCTGGTATTAAATAACCTAAAAAATCATATAGTGAAAATGGACTATTTTTAGCTGTGGAACTAGGCATATATTGTTAATTCAAAAAATATAGTGGTGTTCTTTTATCGGCTAAAAGATTGAGATATTGAAGACCAACCATACACTGACTTTATTGGCAGTTAAAGTTTGAGACATATTAGGATGTTAAATTAAGTTTCTAATAAATCATTTGATACTTAAGTCCTTATCAATTTCATCCAAAATTGATTTAATATTTTCCTCAACAGACATCAAGCCGTCAGTGGGCTCTTTGTGATTTATATTAACTTCAACCTGTTCATCTTTACCTAACAAACTAGCAGAAACATTCAAATAGGTTGCGGGATTTCCGATCCTAACTGAATGGAGAGCCTCTGCACCATGTTTGCGCCAATCATCCATTATGATAGGCCATTTTTTGAAAGGGCGCGCCCAACGAATCCCAATTTTTAAAACAGTTAAAAGCTGAACATTAAACTCTTCTACCGCTCTTCAATGCCTCCCTAGCAACCGCCTTAGTCAAAGCTTGCACCACATCAATATTCTGAGTCTGAATATTGTAGTTATGGGAAACCAAATTAAGCGTGAGTGTTGCTGTACTATTATTGTTTGAATAAATTGAGTTATTCATTATGGGAACTCTAGGTGGCACTAAGCCACCACGAGCAAACTTAGGGAGTTGTAATTGATTAATTTGATTCAATAAGCCAAGGCCATAGCGTTTAACGGCAGAGGCTCTGATAACAAACTCACCACTTGATAGCCTAGCTAAAATTGAATCGCTGGTTGAAGTTCCTTCGCCCATAATCAACCCACCACGTGCTTTCCGTTGAGGCTTTAATAGTTCTTGCGCTCTGCTTTCTATGTTTTGACCATCAGGGATTACAACCGCGGAAATCTTAAGTGGATTATTCAATAACTGAGCTTGAATTTGATTGCACAGCTCTTCAGCTGATTGAATTGCATCATTTATATCAAAGGACACAGACAAATGCTTTAATAAATCAGCATCTGCCTTTATTTGAGTAATTTTATCTACTATCGAGGCAATATTCTGTTCTTGAGCTTGAATCTCTGCCTGCACAACTTTATCAGCAATCGCAGCAGTTGCTTCAGCTTGGCCTATTAAATAGGATTTGGATACATTACCAGTTTTAGAGAGGAATTCAATAATATTTTTGGCATTATTGGCAGATTGAGTTGCTCTCTCTATATCCCCTGACTTCAGCGCACTTTTCGCATCTTCTTGAGCAGAAGATATATCTAAGACCGTTAGCTCATCATCAGCCCTCTTCGGAGGCGCATTAATTTTGTTAATTAAAATCTGATATTCTTTAGCAATTGTTTTACGCTTTTCTTGCAAGGCGCTTAGCTTGCCATTTGCCTCATCATAAACCTTAAGCTGCTCCATTAGGCTGGACTTTAATCGAAACGTTTCTTCCTGCTTGATTTGAATGAATTGATTGGAATTTTTACGCTCAATGTCTGTCCGCTTTATTAGAATGCCATTTACAAAATTTAAATGTTCTGAAAGTATTCTATTTTCTCTAACTGCCTCAAAAGCAGTATTACTTTGAAAATTTTTCCTTGATTCTAAGTTAAGGCGAGCACTCCAATACTGCTGAACTGCTTCTAGGCGCTCTTTGTAGAATAACCGCTCAACTTTGCTTAAGCCCTGAAATTCTTCAATACTCATTCGGACAACACAAAAAAACTACCGCGTGCTATTTATGATTACCTGTCATGACTCAATATAATTTTGTGCACTTTTCTTCAAATCTAAATATTGTTTGACTAAAGAGATACTCTCTACAACCACACCCATCGCTAAGCCTATACCAATTCCCTTGAGGGCTTTGCCAAGCAAAGTAAAATTCGTTACTAATTGTGCTGTAACTAAAGAAGCGACCACAAGTGATTTTGAAAAGCTTATTAATTTAATACCCAAAAGAGCTTTAGCAATAAATATAAATGCTTCTTTGAACTCAAGTAGACTTGATAAATATTGCTTAATGTTTGGTATGACATTAATTATGCTTTGTGTAAAATTTACAACTGCCGGTGCGATAGAAACGAATGCTCCTACTAACTGTGACTTTACGACTTGGGCTAGCAAATCAAATTGGTCAAGCGTCTTTTCAGAGCTTCTCAATAAGCTCTCATCTATGACAATGCCTAACGATCTTGCGTGCTCTCGATAAACTTCAATACCCTTGGCACCATCTTTTAGTAGCAAACTGAGCTGTCGCAGCGGCAGCACGCTCTGCTTGACTGTCCATCCTTGCTAAAGCATCTGCAACATCGTTTAGCACAGCCTCAGTGCTGCGTATACTGCCATCTGCAGCAATCAATTCTATACCTAAGTCTTTATTAATAGAGGCAGCTGCACCGGTACCATTAGTGGCCTCACCTATACGTTTAGTAAATTGCATCAATGAGCTCTCAAGTTTTTGTGTAGAAATCCCCGCTTGAGTGCTAGCAAATCGAAACTCTTGCAGGAAAGAAGTACTCACACCAACCTTATCGGAGGTTTTGGCTATACATACGCCACTTCAAATAGGCTTTTCCCTAACAATCCAATACATGCAGCTGCGCCCGCCAATATTGCTAGTTATCTGGCTACATCTCTTATTCCATTAGCAAATCGCTGCGAGCTGTCTGACAATGTATTGAAATCATTCCTGATTCGTTTAGACTGTGTTGCCGATGTGCTGCCCATCTGCTTAAAACGAGAAGAGAGCTCTTGTTCTGCTTGTCGGATAGAAGCCGAAAAGGGGCTGGTATTTGCTGTTAAAGTTAATTCAACATTATAATTTTTCATAAAACAGAAGGTTGATATGTTTACAAATAACGAAAATCAGAACAAACTGGACGCTTATCATGAAAAAATTGTTCAAACCTTTTGGGAAAATAGCTGCTCATCATTAGATAAATTTCAAAACCTAATGGGGCTTTTAATTCTGGGAGGACTGGTACTTTTCTTTCAGGATGAGGTTGCTAAAAAAATAAGTAGCGTTAAAGATCTTATTCTTACATTCTATTATCTTTCATTAGTGCTGTTGGCATTATCAAGATATCTAACAGTGAATGATTATAGAATATGGATGGATGAAGTTCATAATCACAGAGAGAATATAAAAACTCGCTCAACGCCATTTAAAGAACAAATTCACACAGGTCTATTTTCCAATATTTGTTTTTATATAAGTGTGCTTTTATTTTTTATAGGCTCTTTAATAGGCATTAATTCTATTATTGGTACTAATACATATTTTATAGTTATGTGTGTAGGGTCATTAGTCTTTATTGTGATCATTCCATTGTTAGCCGCATATATGTCATATAAATCTGCCAAGGGTAATTGAATAAATTGGAATGCCCCCTTTCTATCAAGGCAAGCGGTTCTTCTCCAAGCGTGCTAAACTCTCTGTGATGCTGTACTGAGAACCCTCTTTCTCATACCGAAAAAATCTGGATTTAGCACCTTGCACTTATCAACCACCGCCCTTAGCTCAGATGGTGTAAATTCATTAAGACTATCTTGAACCAAATCTGTCATGCGTAAAATGTCACCGATGCCGATTTCTTCGAATAGCCCTTGATCCATTACAGTATTTACAGCATCTATAATAGCCTGATTCCATATCCCTGAAAAACCATACTTATAATCTTATGAACAAGAATATATTAAATTAGTAGCATATATTTGCATTGTTTCAATCTGTTCTTCCAAAAGAGTGTTCCGCTTATCTTGGAGCAAGTTGTAGTATTGGGTACTTTTAATTACTGCCTCATAAGATTCTAATAATTTTTTAATTTCTTCATAAAAAGCTCTTTGATCTTTATGCAAATAGAATGCCCAGGATGCATCTGTATAGCTCTAATCTCTTGATATACATCACGAAAAGCAAAAATAATCTTCTTAATATCTAAGAGGGCTTTATACTGTTCTGTTCCCTTTATTGTATTTCCTACGTTTTCAAACCACAATAGGCCATAATTACAAGTAAAATTGAAGTTATACTAGAAATGCCTTCAAAAAAATCTCAGCACATGACATACGAATTATTATTTTTTAATTACCTTGACTAGCTATATCGGTTGTTAATTAAATTTCCTAAATATTAATGTAAAGGTGTGACAGACTTTTGCAGGGATCAGTGCTGCTTTGTCAAGAAAAGTACAGCAAATTTGCAATGAGCGAACCACAAAATCAAGTTATAATTGAGCCAAAACGATTTCTGGAGAAAGTAATGCTGTAGTGGTCTAATGATTTTGGACACGCATAAAGATGGTAAAATGCCATAACGAAAAATGAGGTATCCAAAATGGGACGAAGAGCATTTACGCCTGAGTTTAGGAACGAATCAGCCAGTTTAGTGCTAGATGAAGGTTATACGGCCAAAGAGGCGGCAAATACAGTAGGCATAGGGCTATCGACAATGGAACGATGGGTCAGTCAGTTAAAGAAAGAGCGTCAAGGTGTACCCCCGACAAAAGGGAAAGCTATAACATCTGAGCAACGCCGTATACAAGAACTTGAGGCTAAAATTAGAAAAATCGAGCGTGAAAAGGAAATTCTAAAAAAGGCTACAGCTCTCTTAATGTCCGAGTCATTGAATCAGTAAAGCTAATTGACACTTTAAGAGAGCAATATACGGTTGTTGAGTTATGTACTATTTTTGGCATTAGTCGTAGTCGTTATAATTACCAGAAAAAAGAAAAAGTGAGTTCTAACTGCACAGAGAGAGAGGAATTAAAAGCAAAGGTCATTGATATTCATGCTAAAAGTCGATGCTCAGCTGGCTCAAGGACAATATCAGCGCAGTTAAAGGTGGAAGGAGTATTTGTAGGTCGATTCTTAATGAAAGAGGCTGGTATTGTAAGCAAACAAGCTCGTAAACATAAGTATAAAGCAAGTGGACAGTCTGCTTTAATCGCAGCTAATGAGCTGAAGCGAGAGCTTAAGGTTAAGCAGCCAAATCAAGTATGGTGTGGTGACATAACCTTTATATGGGCGGGTACGAGGTGGTTATACCTTGCTGTTGTGCTAGATCTTTATGCTCGTAGAGTTGTTGGCTGGAGTATGTCTACGTGAATGACTATTTAACTCCAGTGGCATGCGAACAAGCTGCTGGGTAAATACCCTCTTAATGCATGGCCAAATTTACTTGACCACTACATGCACCTTACAGAAGAAGAAAAAAATAGATGCTTGAATGATCCTGATTATCTAATTAATAAATTTTATCAAAATATAAAGTTTTGTATGGCACAACACAAGGCTGCCTGTTCAGGTGATATTATTAAAGCCCATACTATTAGTAAAAAATATTTAAAATTTATATGTGATGATGAGAAAAAGGTTTATTTAACCAAAGCTTCTAGATTTAATAATAAAAATTTGATTGCTTACAAATTGGGAGCTATTAGCAAAGCATCAATTTTTACAGGATTTTGTGCTAATCATGATAAGAAATTATTTACTTCATTTGAAAATCATTCATTAGTACCATCTCGTCAACAGATCTATGACATTTCATTTCGAACGTTATGCAGAGAATATTTTTATAAAAAAACAATATAAATTTTATGCGCCTATTAAAAACTTCCGAGTTTGGCTTTATGAACAAAACAGGCTATTTAGATTCAAGTATGTATGAAAATAATTTGCTTCATGCACGCAAAGAAGCAAATTGATCTGATCCCCTGACTGTGGACACCTAATTTGATAAACTAAATATCAGTTAGGAGACGTGTATGTCCAAGTATAAGAAGTATGATAAGTCATTTAAGCAAAGAGCAGTGCAGCTAGCACTGACCTCCGAACAACCCACCTCAAAGACAGCGAAAGATCTCGGCATTCTTGAGTCAACGCTTTATAACTGGATATCCAAGGCTAAAAAAGACAAAAATATCCCTGAGGTCAAGGATGAAACTCCTGATTTAAAGCAACTTCATGAAGAACTGTTGAAGCTACGCAAGGAAAATGAACGCCTAAGGGATACCTGCGACATTTTAAAAAAGGCTACAGCCTACTTCGCGAACGACCCGAAGAAAGATTCAAATTCATAGAGAAAGAACGTCATCATTATGATGTTGTTTTGCTCTGCGAATGTATGCAGGTCTCCCGAAGTGGGTATTATGCTTGGAAAAACCGACCAGTCGAACCTGAGTGTAATGACACTTTTATAAAAGAGAGGATGAACGCTATCTTTTTGCTGAGTCGATGTTGCTATGGCTTCAGACGCATGCAGAAAGCACTTAAAAACGAAGGTATCGATTGTAATCATAAAAAGGTAAGCCGTTTAATGAAAGAATTAAAGCTGTTCCCCAAAGTAAAGAGAAAATTCAAAGCCACAACCAACTCAAACCACAAGCTGCCAATCGAGCCAAATCGGTTAGAGCGCAAATTCTTTGCGATAAAGCCGAATATTGCCTGGGTTGGCGATATTACCTATATTTGGACTGAACAAGGTTGGCTTTATTTAGCGACAGTCATCGACCTGTGCTCACGAAAGGTCAAAGGCTGGGCCATGGGTGAGCGCATAACAGCTGACTTGGCTGTTTCTGCGTTAGAGATGGCACTAAAACAAGTTGATTGTTCTAAGGCTCTTCTATTCCATTCTGATAGAGGTGTTCAATATGCTTCCCACGCTTTTAAAGAAGTTATTAAAAATAATGGAATGGTTCACAGTATGAGTCGTAAGGCTGATTGTTGGGATAACGCCGTTGCTGAAAGCTTCTTTGGCACTTTAAAGCAAGAGCTTGTCTATCACTGCAAATTTAAAACACGTGATGAGGCAAAATTAGCTATTTTTGATTACATCGAAGTGTTCTATAATCGTATCCGTTTGCACTCAACGCTGGACTATCAAACACCTGATAGTGTAGAAAGAGCCGTATTAGCTGCGTAGTTCGGTGTCCACTGAATGGGGGGCAGGTCAAATACTCACAAAAACTTATACAACACATTTCTAAAACATAAAAGAACACAAAAAAAAGAAAGAGGCTTAGGCTATATCGTCATAGGCTTTGAAAGGCTTCCAATCGCTGCAACTGGTATTTTTTTTCCCTTTACATAATGTATTAGGAGAAAAAATTCAACATGAAGATCACGGGCAACAAGGGTTTATTTACAATTTAATTCCACTAGAACAGGAATCTTTATTTATCATAGGATTCATGATGTCTACTCAAAATAATCTTCATAAAAATTTTTTAAATCCTTTCTTTGAATTTAGCAAAAATAAAAATGATTTTTTGAATTATATATTAACTTATATTTTATATAATAATGACAATATAGTAATTAATCCAAAATGGTACGATAATCTAGAACCAGCGTTCAAAGATGAATTAAGTCAATTAATGAATATTCAAACAAATAAATATGCTGAGACGATTACAATAGATTATCCAATTCAGTTTTCAACGCATATAAAAAATACAAGTTGTAAAATCTTAAAATATCATTTTTGAAAGATAGAATATAATAATCGATCATTTTAGTCGCAATATTTTAATTCGATCTGTATTAGCAGCTACGGAAAATTCTTCTTTTCGTTTTTGACGCAGCATTTAGAGAACATACACGCTCTAACTATAGAATTATTTACACAAGAAATATGTTGACTTGACCTGCCCCCCATTCAGTGGACACCGAACTACGCAGCTAATACGGCTCTTTCTACACTATCAGGTGTTTGATAGTCCAGCGTTGAGTGCAAACGGATACGATTATAGAACACTTCGATGTAATCAAAAATAGCTAATTTTGCCTCATCACGTGTTTTAAATTTGCAGTGATAGACAAGCTCTTGCTTTAAAGTGCCAAAGAAGCTTTCAGCAACGGCGTTATCCCAACAATCAGCCTTACGACTCATACTGTGAACCATTCCATTATTTTTAATAACTTCTTTAAAAGCGTGGGAAGCATATTGAACACCTCTATCAGAATGGAATAGAAGAGCCTTAGAACAATCAACTTGTTTTAGTGCCATCTCTAACGCAGAAACAGCCAAGTCAGCTGTTATGCGCTCACCCATGGCCCAGCCTTTGACCTTTCGTGAGCACAGGTCGATGACTGTCGCTAAATAAAGCCAACCTTGTTCAGTCCAAATATAGGTAATATCGCCAACCCAGGCAATATTCGGCTTTATCGCAAAGAATTTGCGCTCTAACCGATTTGGCTCGATTGGCAGCTTGTGGTTTGAGTTGGTTGTGGCTTTGAATTTTCTCTTTACTTTGGGGAACAGCTTTAATTCTTTCATTAAACGGCTTACCTTTTTATGATTACAATCGATACCTTCGTTTTTAAGTGCTTTCTGCATGCGTCTGAAGCCATAGCAACATCGACTCAGCAAAAAGATAGCGTTCATCCTCTCTTTTATAAAAGTGTCATTACACTCAGGTTCGACTGGTCGGTTTTTCCAAGCATAATACCCACTTCGGGAGACCTGCATACATTCGCAGAGCAAAACAACATCATAATGATGACGTTCTTTCTCTATGAATTTGAATCTTTCTTCGGGTCGTTCGCGAAGTAGGCTGTAGCCTTTTTTAAAATGTCGCAGGTATCCCTTAGGCGTTCATTTTCCTTGCGTAGCTTCAACAGTTCTTCATGAAGTTGCTTTAAATCAGGAGTTTCATCCTTGACCTCAGGGATATTTTTGTCTTTTTTAGCCTTGGATATCCAGTTATAAAGCGTTGACTCAAGAATGCCGAGATCTTTCGCTGTCTTTGAGGTGGGTTGTTCGGAGGTCAGTGCTAGCTGCACTGCTCTTTGCTTAAATGACTTATCATACTTCTTATACTTGGACATACACGTCTCCTAACTGATATTTAGTTTATCAAATTAGGTGTCCACAGTCAGGGGATCAGATCAACTCTGCTATAATTATAAAAATTCTCTAAAACAGAACATTTGAATAATTACAGAGCTACAAGCATGTCACATGAAAAAAAGCCAGGGATGATCAAGATAGCAATTCGCGACTTCTCTAGCACTGAGATAGATAGAATTGCTAAATCTGCCAATTGCACTGTTGAAGATGTAAAATTTATTTTAAATATTATAGAGTCACATTTTAAAAAGAAAAAATATGTTGATATCTCTGTAATATCAACACACACAGCCTTCTCAATTGATAAGGCAAAGTTTATTATTAACTCGATTAATGCAGTATCTAAAACCCCCAACGAAGAACCATTGCAAAGATCCCAAACATTAATTTTTGAAAAAGCAAAAGCCCCGGATAAGAAAAGAAATAATGATACAGAAAATCCTGGACCTATGGTAACCGCAAAAGATCAAACGAAAGGACCAAAAGGCAGAATTTAATTATGAAACTAGCAGACATTTGGAATTCTCACGTAGCATATACAAAAGAATTTTCTACAACCACTCGGCAATTAGCTTTTGCATCCATAGCGGTGTGCTGGGTTCTAAAACCTCAAAATATTGAAATATTAACTCTTACGCCATTAGTTTGGGCAATAATTTTCGCAGTAGTCTATTTTATTTCAGATTGTCTTCAGTATGCCTCCGGTGCACTGGTTCATTATCGACTTGCCAAGAAGTGCGAAGCACAACAACTTGACTCAATACCCAAAAGCCCCAGACTAGATATTTTCCCATATCTTTTTTTAACTTTAAAAGGCATAGCATTGATAGTAAGCTATATTGCAATCGGGTTCTATTTATTTTAAAAATAGCCTCCTTTTATTTATATCCACCCATATCGAACCACCACCATTAGCGTTTATTTTGATATTGCAGAGTTGATAAGAACCAGGCTCAAAACAGGCTCTCATGTGACATTTTTTTATAAATTTTATACAAACTTAAAACTTTAAGTGAGGACTTAGCTCGTTCTCTCCTTACCAATTGCGACAGCATTCTTTTCAAAAAATATATATTCAGAAAAATAATCAAGTAAGTTAGGTTTTTTTAATGTGCAATTTTGCAAATGATTCATTAGAACCAAGAGCAATGCCGAGAGATTTCCACCAAGTATCTTATTCGCATCACCTGGTTTTCTAAAGCACCATAATTTTTTTCTCGTGCTAAATTCAGGTATAGCATTTATTGCTTTTATTTGCGGAGGAATATCTTCTAGACGCCAATTTAAAATCACTCCTTTATTTAGAAAACAAGTGACATTGGGGAGATTTTTTTGTTCAGCTTGGACGAAAATACTTAACTCTTCAATTTTATTTTCAATACTGTTGCCGTCAACAAAAAGCATAAATTTAAAAAGTGGATTCTTGTAGGGTCTTTTATCGCTAGTGGTAATATTTGAGCCATCTAATGCAAAATCATTGAATTCATTTGGTTTGGTTTTTTCTCTATAAAACTCTTCATTTAATGATTTTATATGTTCGGAAAAATCATTAATTTCTTTTGGATTATTAAAAGTAGACCTAATTTCTCCTACAGCATATACTGATTCAAATGGGATATATTCTGTGCCATCTTCTGCTTTAAATAAAACAGGTACATTATCAGCATCAGATATAATAATATCAAATTGCCGAGAAATGTTTCTTTTCACATCAATGATATGACCATGCCCGACATAAAATCTTTTAGGAAGTATTTTACTCAACACATTTCTTGCACATATTTCAACTTCATTGCCCGAACTTTTAATATCCTTGGTCGAATGAATTAATTTAGCTTTTTCTCGTGCGAGCCATATATCAGTAGCATAAGCATGATATGAATCTAACAAGTTATAAGGTTTTGTTTTCATATATTTTTTCAGGAAAGCATAAAAAAGTTGTTTAGTACATTATATCTATAAAATATGAATAAGAAACCAACAAAAGATTTTTTTCATTCTTTAGGCCAACTGTTGTTCTCTTAAATCATAGTTCGAATTGCAGCCTATTCACTTAGCTTTCTAAGATGGTTTTGTAGTATGCATACATTCAAGTCATTACCCCCCATAGCTCCACCTACTAATATGGTAATTCATATGGTTTGGGTCGAGAGCTTATGGTTACTTAGATAATAAATAGAGCATGACGGACTTTTGCCGGGATCAGTTCTGCTTTGTAGGGAAAAGTGCCGCAACTTTGCAATGAGCGAACCACAAAATAGTGTTAAATATCAAATAGATGATTTATATAATACGAGCTTCGAACCAGGTGGTCGGGAGTTCGAGTCTCTCCGAGCGCGCCATTTTCATCTTTTTTACTAGTTCCGACATTACCCTATGGGGTAACAGTGATAAATAAAAAACGTTTATTGCTGTCGATTACAAACAAGCTTAACCTCTAAATTAAAACCTAATACATGAGCGTACTCATGCAACCTTTTTAAATGTTGGCTCTTCAAGTGCGTCTGCCTTGAACTGTGCCAAAGAAGGTCTTTTAGTGCCTTTAGTCATAGTGACTTTCTCCGTTTTATGGGTCTCACAAATTCTTATCTCGTAATGTTTTAAATCAAAGTTGATGCTTGATACTCTCCAAAGGAAGAAAAAGCGTTAGTTCTATTTTATTCTCCAAAAACCCATAAGCTTGATAATAAGCTTTTGCCTTGTCATCTATGGCGTGGACAAGCAACCCACGTACAGCAGCGATTCTAGATGCTTCCATTGTTTTAATCAAAGCTTCTTTTAAAAGATGTTTGCCAATACCTTTTTCTTGCCACTTTAAATCAACAGCGAGTCTACCTAGAATCATAACAGGTATTCTTTCTGGTGCATTTTGCTTAAAACTTCTTGTCATTTCATCACGATTAACACTGCCATACACTAAAGAGTAGTAAGCAATCACTGTTTTATTGATACAAACAACTCTAGTGGTAGAGAACTTGTTTTGATTGTCTAAGGCTCTAGTCTTAAGCCAAATATTTAAAACATCATTACCGCAATCAAAATCACTTAGCTCATGTTCTTCTGAAATTAACTTCGGTGCACTTATTTTTCCCACGGCGCTTTCTCTTTAAACAAAGCTTTTAATGCGGGTATTTCTTTTGGTGGAGCATCTAACATTTTTTTAAATGCATCAAAATCTTTATCGCTTAAAAAGAAATCTTGCCTATTAAGAAGATCATTCTCAACCGCCCGGGTTACAGCATCGATGATGTAGCTAGTTCGGTCAGAATGTGGACGCAGCTTGACAGCTTTATCTAAAAGAGCGAGATGTTTAACCGGATATTTTAAGTTAACGACCTTTTTTTGAGCCAGTTTTTTATTTTGCGGACTCTTACGTGCAGATTCCATAAAATTACCTATGTATACGTTGTATATATGATAAATATATACCATGATGTATACGTTGTATATATGATAAATATATACCATGATGTATACGTTGTATACACCACTTATCAAATAATAATCTTGCACCCACACATTTTTACAGGGTATTTGGTGCTGTACTTTTGCTCAAAATTTTAATTAATATATTGATTTTTATAATATTTTAAACAGAGATCCTGCTAATGAAGGTAATGTGAATAAGAAAGGGAGTAACATCACCCGCATATTACCTCCTTAATTCTGTTATTACCCTCTTTCTTAAAAAAATTTTGCGAGCTTTTTGCCGAATACAGATATTTTGGCTTTGCTATGACATCAAGAATTATATTTAAAATTAACTTAAGCCCTTTGATAGCGCATAACTACTACAACCAAGACAAAATAATTAGGCCTAGTTTGACAGTAATCTCTCTGAATGCTTTAATCCCTTCATTTTTAGGAGAAAAAGATGGGATTAACTAGAATATCTCGATAGAATTTATTTTTACATTCTTCTGATAAGAATAAAGCAATCAAAATCGTTAAAGAATTTCTCAAACAGAATGAGAATATCAAGCCAACCAGTGAAATTGAGTATTCAGATTACAAAAAACTTAAGGGCATTAAAGTAAGCTTTACCTGCCATCATACTGCCCCTTCATGGTCTGAACTTGCCTATGATTTAATACTAACAACTCAAACTTCAGCTAGAGGATTGATACTGACTGGTTCAATTGATGAGGCTGTAGATATTTTTTCAAATAATGTATCTGGCGCAAAAGGAGTGATTGAATCACTCGGCATGGTTTGTAGTCGAGTGGATTATTCAGTAGAAAATGATATCTGTAACCAATAAGCTTATATACGTGGCTGTCCCAGGTAATGTTCTCGTTGCTATTCAAAGAGAGGCACTTTACGACAGGAGATTTTCAAGGTAAAAATTTAAAAAATCCATCTGCTCACTAACGTGAGCTTCTTCCCTTGATATCAAGGGAAGAAAACCATTCACTTCGTTCATTTTCTTACTGAAATATGGATGCTCTATACCTTATAGAATCAAAAAAAGTAGAACCACCTGCAATTATAAAGTAAACTGCAGAATGTTCAACTTTAGAGAACCTGCGGTTCTTTTGCTTAAATTTTTGGTTTTAAGTAATTACTTACACGCTGATTAACTTCGCCCATAATCATCACCGCTGAAGCAACTCGGCTCATTCGCCAAACGCTGCCTTTGTACATACCTGAAATCCCCTCTTTTCTGAGCTTCTCTTTTGCAAGTGCCCAAAGTGGTAATGGGGATCCAGTTTGCTGTGCCGTTTTCAAAGTATCCCAAGGTTGTGAAAGCACGCCGACAGCAACGCCTGCAACGGCACCACCCGCCATACTCGCTTGTCCTTCAGACATCAATTGTGAAAATCGCTCTTTCATATAGGGGGCAGCAAAGCCATAGCCAACTGTAAACTTTGCATCACGTATTGCAGTGCCAGCCATCCCTCGTCCAAAACCTTTCAAACCTTCATTCGCATATATATGTTTCATCGTAGCAAAAAAGCCGCGCTCTGGCGTTTGTTGAGTCATGATAAGTTCAGTAGGGCCACTTATGGTTGCAGAGAATCCGCCACCCACTGCATTATAAGCGATCTTTTCCATCTCTGTAGGCGGATTATGGTCATCATGACGAAAAGTGCTAATCGCAGCCACAGTACCTACTTGCATCGCAGTCACCGGAATTGTAGAGGACATGTTAGGAAGCCATCCACGATACAATACGCTTGGATTGAAAGTAAATTTCTCTTTTGGAGGAATACGATCATCCTGGTAGCGTGTTTTTAAAGTCCAAAATGGATGATCAATAAGCACCTCAACAGCACCTGCAATTCCACCACTCGCTAATGAAGACCCCAAAATACTTTTTTTCTCTTGTAATGAATCTGAGTCTGACTTAAATTCAGGACCATTTTGCATGATAAGACTCCTACGAATATTTAAATTCATATTTAAAAGATAAATATACGCAAAAAAATTGCGAACAATTTATTTGCTTAAACTATGATCAATTATAGTCACAGCACATGAGTTTTACCCGCAAGGGGCACTGTCGGGTAGGCGTCAAGCCTCGAGCAACCTTCGTTCCCATATTAGTACATGAGGATTGCGAGAGGGCGAAGACAACACCCCCGAAAAATCATGTGCGAAGACTATATTATCTGGGCTGAGATCTGGCCTAACGAGGCGCAGATATATCACTCGATAGGCCGACTGCAGATGTGACTAAAATCACTAAAGAAATGAAAGCAGCAATACTAAAAACAGAAAAGGCTTCTGCTTTTTTAAAGTTATTGATGCTTATAGAATTCATATCAATTAATGCTATATGAGAAAAAGAATATTAGACGAGGCTAACATACTCAATGCTATAATACAAGCCATCATGCTCTTGCTTCTGTTTTAATAGAAACCTTGATAATTTAAGCTGTAAATTCGAATTTCACTGTATTCTTAGCAACAATATTAGTTAACAAGCTTGTTATGATTGCACGTACTATAAATATAATGATTTATTTTATATACCAGAAAGGGTTCTAGCAGTAAAAGACAAAGAAAAAAATTTCTCTTGCTCTTTCACCTCAGAACCAGAATCATGGCTTTAGTGATGTGATGACTCTGCTAGGCTCTTTAAGCATTATCATGTTCAAAATTTCTTTCAAAATTTCATTTGGTTTTGGAGGGCATCCTTTGATGGTGGCATCCACTGGAATAACATTATTGACTGCGCCACGACAGGCATAATTTTCGCCAAAAATTCCACCGCAACTGCCACAGTCGCCAAGTGCCACAACCCATTTAGGGTTAGGAACTGCCTGATACGCCTTTTTCAATGCTTGCTCCATGTTGACTGAAACAGGCCCTGTTACCAAGAGTATATCTGCATGTCGAGGGCTTGCCACAAAATGAAGCCCATAGCCTTCTATATTATGATATGGATTGTTTAACGCTTGTAATTCAAGCTCACAACCATTACAAGAGCCAGCATCAACATGACGGATCGCTAAAGAACGTCCAAATATTTTAAATATTTTCCGATGCAATACAGGTATTGTGTCAGTATTTTGAAGTTCTGGAAGCGTCTTACTTTTTATACCTACCCGAAAAGTTTTTTGAAAAATTTTTATCATACAAATGCCTCACAAATCATGACCAGCATAATTCAAATTAAATGATTTATTAATCAGAGGAAAATCAGCCACAATGTTGCCTAATACAGCAAGCTCAAGTGCCGGCCAATTCAAACTCGATGGATCGTGAGGATGTACGCGAGAGAGAAAATTATCTTTTCCTGTTTTAAGGGCAATAAATACCGCACCTCGAAATCCTTCAACCCAGCCATACCCCTCTTTATTAGCAGGGAGCTCATGAATATTAACCGCAATAATATCCTTTGTAATTTTAAGTTCATGCAAAATATGATTCAAAATACGAATGGATTCAAAAAGCTCACCAAATCGCACCTCCGCACGTGCCCAAACATCTCCTTGTGATTTAATGATCTCATTTACTTTTAAATCAGTATAAGGAAAAGTAGGATTATGAACACGCTGATCACAATGAATACCACTCGCACGTGCACAAAGACCCAAAACCTCTAAATCTTCCGCTTGGCTTTTATTTAGAATACCTGTCCCATTAAATCTATCTTGTACACCACCATGTTGATCAATGATCTTCTTTAATTCTTGAATTTCATTTTTAATAATAGCCAACTCATCTCTGATTTGATCCAAAGCTTCATCATTGAGATCGGATTGGACACCACCTGGTATAATCAAATCCATAAGGTATCGATGTCCAAAAATCAGATCATTGATACGCAACATATCTTCTTTTAATCTTGAAAAATGTGCCAAACCAAAAGCAAAACCTGTATCATTTATTAAAGCACCAATATCACCCAAATGATTCATCATTCTTTCACGTTCAAGCAACAATGCTCTTATCCATAGTGCACGTTTGGGTGGTAAAATATCAGAAACTGTTTCAATTGCCATTGCATATGCCCAAGAAAAAGCCACCGTTGAATCACCGCTGATTCTACCAGCAAGCTTTGCTGCTTCAAAAAAATGAAGCTTTTCAAATCGCTTTTCTATTCCTTTATGCTTGTAACCTAATCGTGCTTCAAGACGCAAAATTTTCTCACCAACAACTTGAAAACGAAAATGTCCAGGCTCTATGATGCCTGCATGTATCGGCCCAACTGGAATCTCATGAACGCCCTGTCCAGAAACGCGCATGAAAGAATAAGGCCGAGTACACTTTGTTATACCCTTCACTGATGAATCTTCTTTCTGTAATGGAAAATAATTGGTAGGCCATTTATGATGAGAAAGCCAAGATCTCTCATCTTTTGTCTGCATTGCTTTTATACCAAGTAAATCAAAAACAGCACGTTGCATACGATTTGCACTCGGAAAAATAGGTGTTAAATCTTGATAATGTGGATTGTGTGAATCAAGATGCAATTTCAAAATAAGTAAATTTTCATTTAAATAAAATGTTATATTTAAGTAATATCTATCAACAATCTCTCCATTGTCTTCACCCCATAGACACAACAGCTTAGCACCGGCCTCAATTAAATGAAGATAAATATTTTTGATATGATCGTTTGATACAATTGCTTTGTATATTTGAAAATCTTTTGAAACCCGCTGAAATTCTATGCCACTAAAATTCATACGCTTAATATACTCTCATGATAGGGTTCAAAGGGATAGTAATTGTTTTGCCGTCTGATAATACCAATCTTTTATAAAATCAGGCATATAAACACCTAATACAATCACAATAAAAATATGAATAAAAAATGGTATGAGTGAAGGTCTAAACTTAAGTTCTTTAACTTTAGATATGCCAAAAACCATGCCTTGCACTTTAGAAAAAATAGCAGCAAACGCCACCGCCAATGAAATCAAAATAAGCGGCGCAGCCCACGGCTGTTCATTCATCGTGGTTGTGATAATTAAAAATTTACTTGTAAAGACACCAAAGGGAGGCATTCCTAAGATAGCAAGACTCCCCAGCATTAAACTCCATCCTATCAAAGGGCTTTGCTCAATAAGCCCTTGAATATGTTTAATTTTTTGACTGCCTGCTTTTTGTGCAGCGTGACCAACTGCCATAAAAATGGCTGATTTGGTTAATGAATGCATCGTCATATGCAATAAAGCAGCAAAATTAGCAATAGGTGTACCCATTCCATAAGCAAAAGTAATCAAACCCATGTGCTCTATTGAAGAATAACTATACAATCTTTTGATGTCCGTTTGTCGCAGAAGTATAAATGCTGCAACAATAATGCTTAATAAACCAAATGCCATAAGCGCATAACTTGGAAAGGCATTACCAATAGACGGCTCAATTAAAATTTTACATCTCATAATCGCATAAAGCGCAACATTTAATAAAAGACCTGATAATATAGCAGATATCGGCGTTGGCCCCTCTGCATGTGCATCTGGCAGCCAATTATGAAGAGGCACTAATCCACATTTAGTGCCATAACCTATCAATATAAATACAAAAGCAATTGAACTGATATTGGGATCAATTTGACTTTTAATGGCATTTAAAGAGGTCCAAAACAAAGCATCACTGCCACTACCCAATACTTTTTCAGCAGCAAAGTAGATAAGTATTGTGCCAAGCAAAGCTTGGGAAATACCAACACTACAGAGAATAAAATATTTCCATGCAGCCTCAATAGATTCACGTGTTCTATAAAGGCTGATTAAGAGTACTGTTGACAAGGTAGCCCCTTCCATTGCCACCCATAATATACCTAAATTATTTGTCATTAATGATAACAGCATTGTACCGATAAAGATTTGATACATACTATGATAGAGCTGCAATCTCTTCGGAGATAAGTTTCTATGCGCCACTTCATTCTTCATATAGCAGCGACTAAATAATGCGGTGGTAAATCCTATAAATGCGGTCAAAAAAACGATAGAAATATTAAATGAGTCAACATAGAACCATTGTCCCAAAGCCATCATCGAGCCATTTTTATTTATCTTGTATAAGAGCAACATCGAAAATAATGTTGTTAAAAATGACGATGCTATATTAAACAACTCAGCATAACGCTTGTGGCCTATCATTCCCAAAAGAATGCCACTCAAAAAAGGAATCATTAAAATTATTAATATAAGCATTTTATTTTTCTTTAAGATTTTCCAAATGATGGATATCAAGGCTATCAAATGATTGTCGAATATGGAGAAAAAATACACCAAAAATAATAGTTCCAATCAACACATCAAATGCAATTCCCAGCTCAATCGCAAAAGGCATTCCTTTGCTTGTACAAGTAGAAGTAAAGAGCAAACTCGTTTCTAAAGATATAAAGGCAATCGCTTGAGTAATAGCTTTTTTTCTGATGATAATCATCATTAAGGAAATAAGAACGCAAGATAAGGCAATTCCAAGTGTTGAACGCGTCAATCTTTCTGCATTTTCGCCGATGGGAAAAGAGAGCGTGAAACTAATGATAACTAAGCCAATCCCCACCAGCAAGATGGTTGGGATATTGTAATTTATTTCAATTTCATTAATGAGGCCAAGTTTGTTAATCACTCTATAGATAATATAAGGCAGAAGAAATACTTTTAGAATAACGGTAATCACGCATGAATAAATCATTGCGTTTTCTTTGGTTGAAAGTGCAATAAAAAACATACAACATGCTGAAAAAAACCCTTGCCAGCTCAACAAGTATATTTGATTACAAATTTTTCTCTGAAAAAGAAAAGCAAAGGTAATTAAAAGAATAAAACTGGATGAAAGATTAATGAGTTGTTCTGTCAAAGCCATTACGAAACCCTCAGTGTTAATAACAAATGAAGGAGGATACCTAAAACAGCAAGCAGAAAGCCTATAGATAGAAATTCTGTTACTCTAAAAATTCTTAATTTAGCCATTGTACTTTCAAGACAGACAATAAAAGTAGCGCCCAAAAATAACTTTATGACACAAGAGATAAGGCCGATGAAAAAACTTAAGGGTGTAATAGCAATGGGTATACCCCAAGGCATAAATATTGATATGCCAATCAGACTATAAATCACAAATTTAAGATCACAAGACCATTGAATAAGCGCTAAATGACGTCCAGAATACTCTAAAATCATCGCCTCATGAATCATGGTAAGCTCTAAGTGTGTTGATGGATTATCAACAGGCAAACGTGAATTTTCTGCAAGCATCACAATCAAAAAAGCAAAAAACATAAAGACAAGACTTGGATAAATCTGCAAGGGATGCGTAATGAGATAGGTTGATACAGTACTCAAAGAGGTAGAATTAGCAAGAAGCGATACACCAAAAAATATCATGAGCAAACAAGGCTCTGCTAGAAATGAGACAAACATTTCTCGCCTTGAGCCTAAATTTCCAAAAGACGTGCCAATATCCATTCCTGCAAGCGCAAGAAAAAATCTTGCAAATCCAAACAATCCTGCTAAAGCAATGAGATCTGCTGCGTTCGAAGCAAATAAATTTACAGAAAAAATGGGAATAAGCATCGCGGCAAAGACCATACACCCTATTTGAATATAGGGTGTTACTCGATAAATAATAGATGCATGATGGGCAACCAAAGTTTCTTTTTGAAATAATTTTCGTAAATTTCTGTACGGTTGAAAAATGCCTGGCGCACTTTTATTTTGCAACCACAAACGGCAATTGTTTAACCATCCCATAACAAGTGGAGATATCATTAAAACAAATAGTGCTTGAAAAACGACTAATACGATTTCCATCTTACGATTACCAATAAAATAATTAATGCGACCACATTGTATGTTAAGTAAATATTTATTTTACCTTGCTGAATCTTTGCGATAAGCCGAGAACTTTTTTCTACTATCTTTATAATAGGGATATAGAGTTGCTCCCACAATAAATCATGAATAACGGAAATATATTTTGGCTTATCATCAAAAGCATTAAAATGATTTTGAGATATTTTCATGAATTGGCCAAATACATTTTTCAAGGGTTGTCCAAAGCCTTCAGCAGTATCTTGCATACGAGGCGTTAATGTTGTCAAACCGCAACGCCAAGGCTCAATACGACGCGTGTTACGATGATAAATAAAGCGCACCATTGTAAATAGCACCAACGTTACACCAAGAATGAAAATTAAATACAACAGCGGATTATAGCTGGCTTTCTCAATTGATATGGGAACAAGGGTAAGCGCTTCATTGGGAAATATTTCTAAAGAATCTTTCTGTTTTAAAATAAAATAAGCTATCGGCTTTAAGACTGAGATGAAAAAGCTTGGAAAAATACCCAACATAAAACATGAAAATGCAAAATAGGAAAGTGCAATTTTCTCTGTTAATAATGCATCTGTAGCACTATTAAGTTTTTTCTCTCGAGGTTGACCCAAAAAGATCACACCAAAAAATTTGACAGACATATACCCCGCTAATCCAGCGACTAATATAAAGAGTGCTGCACAAAGTGGCATAATGAGCCTTAAATAATTTTCAGAAAGCTCTGCAAAGGACAAAAAAGATTGAAGCATCAGCCATTCTGACACAAAGCCATTGAGCGGTGGCAAACCTGCCATTCCAATCACGCCAATTAAGCTGAGTATTGCTACCCAAGGCATAAACCGTATCAATCCACCTAACTTGCCAAGATTTCGCTCTCCAGTTGCGTGTAAAACATTTCCCGTTGATAAAAAAAGCAAACTTTTAAAAAAGGCGTGACTGAGACAATGATATAAAACAGCGACAAGTGCTAAAGCACTCAGATCACTATTATTCATGGATGAAAAGCTAAGACTTAAACCCGTTATCGCAAAAATAAGCCCCATATTTTCTATGGTTGAAAAGGCTAAAAGTCGTTTCATATCTGTTTGTGCAATTGCATAAATAACAGCGTAAAAAGCTGAGAATAAACCAATAATGAGCAATATTAGCCCAACCCAAGAGGGAAAATTTCCACCCAAAATATCAAAAGCAAATCTAATAAAACCATAAATGGCTGTTTTTACCATGACGCCACTCATAATGGCAGAAATGGGTGATGGCGCAGCGGGATGTGCTTCCGGGAGCCATACATGAAATGGCACCAATCCAGCTTTAAAAGCAAAACCTAAAAAGGCAAGCAGCAAAGCGAGCATTTTCCAAAGAGGCGCTAGCGTAACCTGTCGTAGTAAATCAAAAGAGAAATTACCCATTCCATGCTGTGCCACGCCCAAGGCTAATAAGAGCGCTAGAGCACCAATATGAGAAATCAGAAGATAAATAAACCCTGCCCTTCTAGATTCTAAAGAATGATGATTTACGGTGACAAGAAAATAAGAAGTTAAAGCCATTAACTCCCATGCAATCAGAAAGCTATAGCCATCATTGGCTATAAAAACCCACGCCATTCCAACCAAAAACAAATGATAAAAAACAAAGGTCGTTTGAAAAGGCCGTCCTTTGATATCTCTAAAATAAGATGAGGCATGCAAGGAAATTCCAGCCGATGAAAGCCCCAAAATAATTAAGAAAAAACTTGAAAGGCTATCAATGCGAATCAAAAACGGAAAATCCAGAAGCCCAAGCGGCAGAATAAGAGTTTCACACGTTTCTTGACTTAACAAGAAACTCGCAAAATAAACAATCAATAGACTGGATATAAAAGTAGGAATAAAAAATATTTTTGTATTTTTAAGATTTTGAAATAAAAATGGCAAAAAACCACTGCTTAGCCATACCAAGATAGAAGCAATGATTCCATATTCGTTAAAGTTAGCTATCATTTCTCAAAATCTGCTAATGGTTTTACAATCACATGTGTCAATTTTGCATGCCATAAATCCCAATCTCTTTGCAAATCAAGCCAATATTCTGGTGTTGTTCCTGGGATAGCTTCACTAAAAGACAAGGCTGAATCAGCGGTTACCCCCCGCTTTGCATTAATGATTTCATTGAGTCGAGCATAAGTCCATCCCAAATGCAAAGCAAATGCTGTTTGCGTAATCCCATTTGCTTCAAGAAAATTACTCACAAGTACTTGTCCAGGATGCACTGGTTGTTTCATTCCCATGTGAAATACCAAATGTTTATATCATATATCGATTTACGATATTATATTTTTTCATAAACAGCAATAGCCATCTTGGCTTTTTATGGTTTACAGGAATGTAAGATAGTGTCATGACATCGCAATACTCAACTTACTTCTATTTTCATGATAGGATTCTCTCTTCAGGGCAAGTGAGCACACTTGCCCCCTGACGAGGTGAACCGTACCAGGCAAGAAAAGACGGCTCTTTATAAACTTTACACAATAAGGAGTATTTTATGTCTGTCACATGGTCTTGGATTACGCTTGTCATTGCCGGCCTTCTTGAAATTTGTTGGGCTATCGGTCTCAAATATACCAACGGTTTCACAAAATTAGCGCCCAGTATTTTTACTATTTTAACGCTGGTAGCCAGCATCTATTTACTGGCTCGAGCCAGCCAAACACTCCCTATAGGCACAGCATATGGCGTATGGGTTGGAATTGGAGCACTTGGTGCTGCTGTATTGGGCATTATTTTGTTTAACGAAGCTGCTTCACTTACTAGAATTTTCTTTTTGGCTTTACTGCTTATCGCAATTATTGGCTTAAAACTCACCACCCGATAATCAAATATTTTTTCTCGTCAAAATGCCAGTGCGTACTGGCATTTTGTTGCACAACTTATTGTGGCTGTCCTATATAATTTTTTTTTCAACGGATAAATTTTTGATATAGTAAATCGATAATTAAGGAATAGCTTAGTTAAAAAGGAAACTCAATTAAACCAGATTCATGATAGCTAAAGGACTTGCATAGATGGCAATTATCAAAACAACGCTAACAACACTTATTACAGCAATCGCAGTCGTTGCAATTTATGCAACCACCAAACCGGATGATTTTAGAGTTGAACGCTCGCAGATTATCAAAGCCCCTTCAGAAAAAATTTTCCCCTTGATTAATGACTTTAATCATTGGCCACAATGGTCTCCCTGGGAAGATCTCGATCCTAATATGAAAAAAACACTAAAAGGTGCGCCTAAGGGTGTAGGAGCCATTTCAGAATGGGAAGGCAATAAGGATGTTGGCAGCGGTAAAATTGAAATTATAAAATCTACACCTAACACTCAAATCACTATGCAATTAGACATGCAAAAACCTTTTCCAGCAGCAAATACTGTTGAATTCTCTCTTGCCTCTGAAAAAGATGAAACAAAAGTAACATGGTCAATGAGTGGCAAAAATAGTTTTATTGCCAAAGTCATGAGTATTTTCATAAATTGCGAAAAAATGGTTGGCGATCAATTTGAAAAAGGACTCAGTAAATTAAAAGAAGTTTCTGAGAAATAGAATAAATATCCATTATCTATATTAAAGACAATCATGAAGGGCTACCATAAAATGAGTAGCAAAATTAATTATGGCAGCTCCTCTGATTGCGCTTCATCTAACGCCCTTAAAAAAGGTACAAGCGCATCCACACTTAAGATATGATCTATCTTTAACATATTGAGCGCAGCCTGTGGCATTTCTGGTGCTTCTGCTGTTTGTGGATCTTGAACGATGGTAAGGCCTCCTCGTTTTTGTATAGATTGAAGCCCTTTACACCCATCAGAATTTGCGCCAGTTAACAAGATACCAATCAAGTGTGATTGATATGCAACAGCAGCGCTTTCAAATAAAACATCAATAGAAGGACGAGAAAAATTAACAGCTCCTTCTGACGATAAAGACAATGTGAAATCATGTTCTATTAACAAGTGATAACCAGGAGGAGCAATATATACAACCCCCTCTTGAATAGTTTCTCCTAAATCAGCTTCTTTTACTTGCATCATGCTAGATTCATTTAAATATTCTGCAATGATGCTTTTAGCATCCTCTTTAAGATGAATTACAATGATAATAGGAATAAAATTTTTAGGAAACTGAGGAATGATATTATTTAAAACTGAAAACCCACCAAATGAGGTTCCTATCACAATCGCTTTATATTTTTTGCTGCTCATGACATGTTATTTACGATACATTATGTTCTAATATTTCTCGAATCTTCGATGCTAATGCATCTAATCTATACGGTTTCATAATATGCTCTTCTAATATATTTTTATCATGTAATGCAATTTTAGGATATCCCGATGTTAATAAAACTCGTATATTTTTGATATATGTTTTTGCTTGAGCAGCAAGCTCAACTCCGTTTATGCCACCAGGCATAATCATGTCTGTAAATAGCAAATCAATTTTTGCATTGTTTTTAATAATATTAAGCGCTTGAGTAGCATCATGTGCAACAAGTATTGTATAACCAATACTACTCAAATATTCTACTACTAAATCTCGTACATTTGATTCATCCTCAACAATTAATATTGTTTCATGGCCTGTGATATCTTTATCTTCGTTAACAAGCTCTTTTTTATGAACGACCTCATCAGAATATTTAGGAAAATAAAGATTGAACGTCGTACCATGATCCAGCTCACTATATACGGTGATCATTCCTTTTGATTGTGTCACGAAACCATATACCATACTTAAGCCAAGCCCTGTTCCTTTGTTTTTGGCTTTAGTTGTATAAAATGGCTCAAATACATGGCTTAGCGTTTCTGCATTCATTCCTATGCCCTGGTCTGTAAATGATATTTTTGCATAATCGCCAGGTAAAACTTTATATTGACCAATAGAAATAGTTCTATCTACACTAATATTTTGAGCTTGTATATATATTTTTCCTCCATTAGGCATAGCATCTCTTGCATTAATTGCCAAATTTATCAAAGCATTATCAAACTCATTTGCATCAGCCCAAATGGGCCATACATCATCAGCACATTCCAAACATAACTGAATAGTTTCTCCTAATGTAGGCGATAATAACTCAACAGCATTATGCAAATGCTTTGCAAGCTCTATATTTCTTGGAAAAAGTGTTTGTTTGCGAGAAAATGCAAGCAATCTTTTCGTCAAAGCTGTTCCTCTGTTAACGCCATTTAACGCAGATTGCACGTGCTTCATTTCTTCTGCTTCAATAGACAATTTCATTGCAAGCAATTCTAAATTTCCTTGCACAGTCATTAAAATATTATTAAAATCGTGCGCAATACCACCTGTTAATTGCCCCAAAGACTCCATTTTTTGTGCTTGGTGTAGTTGTTGCAAGGTTTTCTCATTATTGATCCTATGAGTTGCATCAGTAAAAACAACAACAGCACCTAAATATTTATTCTGGTTATCACGCAAAGAAGTAACGACATAATCAACAGGGAAATTACCACGATCTTTTTTGATAAAAGCTTGATCCATTTCGCGCGAGGAATAGCCATTAGAACTGGCTTTATATATTTTTGTATCTTCCCAAACATATTGTTTAGCAACAAGACTCTCTTTAGGTAAAATTTTTTCTATCGACTCATTAATAAGATCTTTATAATCCCACCCTAGCATTGTCATTGCTGCAGGATTAATAAAATTAATACAGCCCTGTGCATCAAGACCAAAAATACCTTCTCCTGCTGAATCTAAAATAAGTTGATTGCGTCTCTGTAACGCAATATTTTCTTCACGCGATTTGTGCATTTCCATAAATATTTTAACTTTGCCAAGCAAAATATTTTCTTCAATTGGTTTATACAAATAATCGACTGCACCAAGCTCATATCCTTTAAGCCTATGATTTTCATCAGTATAATAAGCCGTAAGAAAAATAACAGGTATTTTTTTTAGATCATCATTAGTATGCATAATTTCTAAAACTTCATACCCATCCATTTCTGGCATGTTTACATCTAACAATATTAAAATCAAGTTTTCTTCTTGAACAGCTGATGCCAATGCAGCATTTCCAGAAGATGCTTTAATTAATTTTACATTTAATCCTGACAATAGCTTTTCTAAAACTATTAAATTTTCTATCTTATCGTCAACCAATAGCACAGAAGGTTCTTCGGTATATATGGCATTATTTTTCATGCGTTTATAAAAACCTTATATGATTTAAACAAATCCTTTTTTATAAATTTTCCATTCTTTATCAAACAACTCAAGCCCAGGATTTATACTCATAAAATCTAAGCTTTCCTTTACACCTAAACACAAGGCGCCACCAAAACATAGGCTTTCATTAAATAAATTTATGGCTCTGCATTGTAATGTCGCATCAAAATAGATAAGCACATTTCTACAGAGAATTAAATTCATCTCTCCAAATGCGTGATCTTGGGCTATATTATGTTCAAAAAAGAAAATGTTTTTCCTAAGTTTGTTATTAAAGATAAAAGCATCATATTTCAAACTAAAATAATCCATTAAATCGTGCTTACCACCTGATTTATAATAATTTTCTTTATACACATCAAGCTGATCTACCTCAAAAATACCTTCTTTTGCTTTTTTGAGCTGCAATGGATTAATATCTGTGCCATAAATACGTGCCCTGTCATACATGCCCTCTTCATGTAATAAAATTGCCATTGAATAAACTTCTTGACCAGAAGCACAACCAACATGCCATATTTTGATAAATGGGTATGTTTTTAATATAGGGATTATCTTTTTTCGTAATGTTAAAAAAAATCCTGGATCTCGAAACATTTCTGTTACAGGAATGGAGAAACAATTTAACAAGTCATTGAGAAGCAATTCATTACAAAATAATTTTGGAATAAGCTCAGAAATATTTTTTAAATTATGTTTTGAGGCAAGACGATTTGCAGAACGTCTTAATGATTCTTTTTTATATTGACCAAAATCCCAACCATAAAGCATCTTTATTGCTTGAGTCAAAAGCTCCAACTCTAAAAGTTCTTTGTCTTCAACTTTTACTGACATACACAAGCCTTTAGAAGAATAATGAGTTTATCAATATCTACAGGCTTGGTTAGATAATCTGTTGCACCTAACGCCAAACATTTCTCACGATCAGATGACATTGCTTTTGCAGTTAATGCAATAATGGGCAAAGAAGAAAATTTAGGTATTTGACGAATTTTTTCAATCGCTTCTAATCCATCCATGACAGGCATCATGATATCCATGAGAATCCCATCAAAATGATTTTCTTTATTTAGCATATCAATTGCTACTTTACCATTTGATGCAATGGATACATCCACACCATATTGTTTTAATATTTTAGCGAGGGCAAATGTATTGCGCATATCATCATCTACCAATAATATTTTTTTATTATTTAATCCATTATTATCCTCAATATCTTGATAAAAAGGATCTCCCTTAGAAATTGATTTTTCCATTTGATGTAAGAACAATGCAGTTTCATCCAAAAGTCGCTCTAAAGAAACCTTACCCTTGATAATGATATTTTTAGAATATTTTTGGAGCAAATCATGCTCTTCTTCTGTTATTTCATGTCCGGTATATATAATCACTGCTGGATGTGCAAGTGAAGAATCTTCCATTATTTTACTGATCACATCAAATCCAGAAACATCTGGCAATCCCAAATCTAACACCATGCAATCAAATTTTTGAATTTTTAGCAAATGTAAAGCTTCATTTCCAGTGCGCACACTTAATACTTGTATAGATTTTTCTTCATAAGCTTTTTGAATTTGTGCCCTCAAAACATCATCATCTTCAACAACTAAAAGTTTATTAATGCGATCATTTATGCTGTGAGATACACTTTGGATAGCCAAATCAAGTTTTTCAATAGAGATAGGTTTCATTAAATAACTTGCGGCACCATACTTCATGGTTTCTTCCTGCTTATCTGCGCCGCTAATGAAATGGATAGGTATACTCTTTGTTTGAGGATTATCTTTCAACTTATCAGCAACCGATAAACCATTCATATCTGGCAAATTAATATCTAGTAAAATACAAGCAGGTTTTTCTTCTAAAGCTATTTTTAATCCAGTATGGCCTGTTGTAGTATGTTTACAATCAAAGCCCTTCTTTTTACAAACATCCATTAAGATTTTAGCAAATTGTATATCATCTTCAATAATTAACAGTGTTCTACTTGTTTTTTCAGAAATGCTTTTTTGTTGCAGGTTGTTTTTTGCATGTATTTCTATGCTCTCAACGGGATTAAGCACTTCATCAGATTGCGTGCTTACAATAGGCAAATAGAGAGTGAATGTACTACCCTGCCCTTCAATACTCTCTAGTTGAATTGCCCCACCCATTAATTTTGCTAGCTCAGCTGATATAGATAATCCTAAACCGGTACCATTATATTTACGATTAAGCGCACCATCACCTTGATAAAAAGTCTGAAATACTTCATTATGCTTTTCTTTAGGTATTCCTATTCCTGTATCAATAAGACTCCAAGCAATATATCTTTCTTTATCTATATTACTCATCGCTAATTGACTTGTAGAAGATGGCTTATGCACTAACAACTTAACAAAACCATTTTCTGTAAATTTAAGTGCATTAGAGATTAAATTTTTGATAATTTGTTTCAATCGCTGTGCATCTGAATAAATTGAATCAACAACGCCCTGTTCAATCTCCACAGAAAAATCAAGTTTTTTACTTTGGAAAATTGCCATAAAATCAGCTTTTATAATATTCGTAAAATCTTTTATGATGATTTTTGAATTATGAATTTCAATTTTCCCTGCTTCTACTTTTGCAATATCTAATACATCATTAATCAACTGTAAAAGATCAACACCACTTCTATGTATCACATGCAATGACTCAATTTGATCTTTATTCAAATTCTGCTCTTTGTTGTCCGCAAGCATTTTTGATAAAAGTAATAAACTATTTAATGGTGTTCTTAATTCATGTGACATGTTTGCCAAAAATTCAGATTTATATTTACTGGCCACCTGAATCTGCTTTGCTTTTTCTACTAAATCTGCTTGTGCTCTTTTCAGTTCTTCCGATTGTGCTTGTAAACGTGTATTACGTTCTTCTAATGATTGATTCAAGGTACGTTGTTCTTCGTCTCTTACTCTAAGCTCTTCTTCAGAGGTTCTTAATTCTTCTGCTTGCGTTGCCAGCTCTTCATTAGATGCTTTTAATTCTTCTTGCTGCACTTGTAATTCTTTTGTCATATTTCTTTGCTGTATAAGCAATTTTTCAGTCACTGTTTTCTGCTCACAAACTCGGATGCTACTTGATACAAGTGGCGTGATATTTTCTAAATAGCTAATTTTTAATGGTGTAATAATTTCATGAAAAGCAAGTTCAACAACACCCACCAACTCCCTTTTATCTATTAATGGAAAAGTATAAGTATTCAATGGGGGTTCTTCTGTTAATGCTGTCGTGATTACCAAGTCACGTCGCTTGATATTCTTTAATAAGATAGGCTTCTTCTCTAAGGCAACTTGCCCTACGATGCCATGACCCAGTAAAAATTTATTTGATAATAATTCTCTCTCTGTATAAGAATACGAAGACACCAGATTAAGCTGCTGTGTATCTGAATCAAATAAATACAGTGCACCTATACCAGATTCTAAATATCGACAAATAGCTGCCAAAATTTCATTGCATAAATTAGAAAGTTCTGGATTCTGAGATATTGCTACCAATACTTGACTCGTACCTTCCTGCAACCACGATTGCTCCTCATAATACAGTTTATTTTGGATCAATTTTTTTGTCATATTCGATAAAGCAAATACCAATTTATCTTGCTCAGATCGTGGTTGTATAGACAGTGAATAATCCCCGTCAGAAATTGATTTTGCTGTTGAGGTGATTTCTCTCATTGTTGCTATCATTTTATTGATAGATTTTGCTAAACGCTGGATTTCAAGACTACCAGTAACTTTAACATCTTTCCCAAGTTCACCTTTAGCAATTAATTCTGCTGCTTCTGTTATATTGATAACAGGAGATGAAATACCTCGCGACAACCGTGCACTGAATAAGGCGCCAATAATCAATCCAAAGGCTAGGAAGCTCCACTCCATTACACTCAGCAACCACATCGATTCCTTAACAAGCATAACTTGTTGTGCCATTTGTTCATTTTCATATCTAATCAAAGACTCTAAACTTTCTCTAATAGGTGTTACTAAATTTTCCCTATCTTCTATAAATAATTCTAAGGCCTTTTTTCTGTCTATTAAGGTATAATCCTCTATTTCTTGTTGACTTCTCTTCAATGGTGCAATGTTCTCTCTAACAATTTGGAACATTTCTATTTGTTTTGGATCGCGTGATATATTCGTTAGTTTCTGTAAAGATTCAGCACTTACACTAATTTTATTATCCCATGCAATGAGTCGCGTTTTTTTAAAACTCTCTTCTGGAATAATCAACCAGCCTCTTAAAGACGCAATAGATTGATTAATACCATTGAGCAATTCCAAAGAAGCTTGAACAGTTGGCATGCGCTGATTTACAATATCATTTATTACTTCATTTGTTCTATAAGTCTGCCAAAGAGACAACCCTATTGATAATGTCAAAATCAATATCAAGAGTGAAAATGATAAAGCAATCTTTGCATATAAAGTTAGCCCTAAGCGTTTGGCCTGCATTTACCAATCCTCATGAATTTTAAAAAATCAAATTCCTATTTTCATTTACTCTCAGCCCCGATATACAACACTATATTGCATAAGTAGATGATATTTTTATTTATTTGCTGTATCTCGCATATTTAGAAGAGGACATATCTGCCTCAATTTGCGCAGCTAAATCACTAGCTTTTTTTGGATCTTGCTTCAGTATTACACGCAAATCATCATCAATACCTTCTAATACTTCTGCTTTTTTAATAGACTCATCCAATGCTATAAATGCTTTTTCATGTTCTGGGTTATTGCCATCCATAACAATCGCAAGCACTGTTAATGCCTCTCTATTGGTCAATGCCTCCATCGTTAAACCAACTTGCATTAATGCGGTATTCAATCGTTGATAGCCATCAATATCAGGCTCAGCCTCGTGCGTATATTGTCTTATTGCATCTAGAACACTTGGATCAGGCGCAAGATTATCTGTATGAGGATGAGTTGTTAAAGCAGAGACGGCTAAAATATTAGCGTTCAAATTTTGAGATGCAGCGTACAAAGTAGCAGTAAAACCACCAGCATTCACATGATCATCGTTAATAACAATATTTCTGCCAGCCAAATCTGCAACCTCAAAGAAAGGTTGTTTTAAAATCCTTTCATAGGCAGTCGCATCCGTTCGACTGGTTGCTGTTAAAGTCATCACAGGCTCATCTACAAAAGAAACGCCACTTAACTCTGGATATTTTGTTTCCTTCAGTTTATTGAGCTCTCTCACCAGCATTTGAGAATACATATTCGTAAGAATATTATAATTTGTACCTGCTTTATCATAATCTTTAATCGGCCTGACAATGGCAATCTCATTGCCAAATTCTGGTTTGTAGTTTTTGATGGATTGATCTAATAACTTTTCGATATCTTTTGGATCCATTAATGCGTCTAATACTTTATAAGCCGCATCCAATCTAAATTTCATATCTTTATTTTCAATGTCTACGATATCAATTGAGAAACTTAATTTCATTCCAGAAGGTTTCATTGCAGAACTTTTCTTCTGTAATTGTGTGGCAGCCACCCTCTCTTTCTTTAAATTAGAGCCTTTTTTCGCAATTTGACGCAAATCAGCTAAATGCAACTCCATAACTTTATTTATAAAAATATTATTTGTTGCATTTTTTGAATTCGAAAAGATATTCAGTTTATCTGTGCCTTTTTGGCTACATAATGAGTTAATTTTGGCTTGTTCTTCTTCGCTAAATTGAATTAATGCGATGCTATCATCAAGGGCACTTATCGCCGTACCTGGTCTCACTTTAGATTTTTCATACAAAGTCTCTAATTTTTCTTTTAAGGCAGGCGGTGTAATCTCTGCAATCACGCTTTCTAAGGCTTGTTCTAATTTGCGTATATCAGGCATCTCTGGAACAAAACTGGAGCTAAGAACAGCTGTTCTTTTTCGATCTGATTGTGTATATGCCTTTCTCTCGGTGAAATCAGGAGAGTCTGATGAAGAACCATTTACAGACATACTCGACTCTTCGTCTCTAATAAATTTGTCGTATAGCTAAGTGTAGTTGAAAAAAATAGAAATCAGAGATTTTAAAGAAGGATTCATAGCAGAATTGTTTAAATATGCAGCCTATATAAGTATAAAAATAGGGATATTTATACTATTTAAGGCTGCATAAAGAGAAATATTTCATTTGGACGGCTTCTTTTTTTTGTCCATTGCCTCTTTTTCTTTTTGATCGAGGTATTGATTAATACCTGCGGTCATTTGTCTGTCTTCTTCAGCAAGCCTATCACGCTCTTCTTTTGACAAGAGATCAGATTTAGGAACCGCTGTAGGCTTAGGTTGATCATCCTTCTTATCAGGACCTCTTTTCATTTTTTGCCTCTAACATCTCATGTAAATATTTTACTGTAATGCGTATATACCCAGGAAAACAACTTAGCTATTTCCCATTTGTTAAGACTAGCATAAAAAAAACTGTATAAAATTTAGCAATTCGAAGCACTAACACATAATGCATAACTATAAAACTTAGCAACTCGAAGCAGTTATGTATTAGGCTAGGCGCCAAGTCTCGAGCAACCGGAATGTACAATTAGTACATGAGGATTGCGAGAAGGCGCAGGCAACAACGCATAATGCATAACTATAAAACTTAGCAACTCGAAGCAGTTATGTATTAGGCTAGGCGCCAAGTCTCGAGCAACCGGAGTGTACAATTAGTACATGAGGATTGCGAGAGGACGCAGGCAACAACGCATAATGCATAACTGCAAAGAGTTTAGAAGCTGTTTCAAAAATAGTAATTTTTCGTTCAGCCAAGGCGCAGATTCTTTGAGCAGCGTAGTTTACACAGATGTAAATGAGCAGCGCAAAAGAAGCTGCAACAAAGGCTCAACGAAAAATGGCATTTTTGAGGCTGCTTCTAGGCAATGGGGAGAGTAACGCCCTTCTGCCCCTGATACTTCCCTTCTCTATCCGCATAGGAGGTTTCACAAATTTCATCAGACTCTAAAAAGAGCATTTGTGCAACACCCTCATTTGCATAAATCTTCGCAGGTAATGGCGTTGTATTTGAAAATTCAAGCGTTACATGCCCTTCCCATTCTGGCTCAAGTGGTGTGACATTTACAATGATACCGCAACGCGCATAAGTAGATTTACCCAAGCAAATAGTCAATACGCTGCGTGGAATACGGAAAAACTCAATGGTTCTTGCAAGCGCAAATGAATTCGGTGGGATCACACACACATCACTCACAACATCTACAAAACTATTTTTATCAAAGCCTTTTGGATCAACAACGGTTGAATGAATATTCGTAAATACCTTAAATTCGTTGGCGCAACGCACATCATAGCCATAACTAGATGTACCATAAGATACAACTTTTTGCCCATGATGATAGCGCACTTGTCCTTCTATAAACGGCTCAATCATACCGTGCTTTAAAGCCATTTCCCGAATCCATTTATCTGATTTAATTGCCATCTTTAATGTCCTCTTATGACTCAACTACAATTTTTTGAGTCGGGGTAGAATAATCCAGTGCACGTGTTGCAAGTTGCATACTCACTTGCTCCGCACAGTTTAAAAATAATTTTGCTTCTTTGCTCAGCATTTTCGCATCAATAAGTTTTTCACCCTTATCGCTCTTTTCACGAATAGATCTTGAGAGTGGTAATTGCGCAAGCAATGGCAAATCAAATTCGCTTGCAAGTTGCTGCCCCCCTCCTTGACCAAAAATGGCTTCCATATGGCCACAATTTTCACACACATGCGTGCTCATGTTTTCTACGACGCCTAATACAGGGATAGATAACTTTTCAAACATTCTATAGGCTTTATACACATCTGCTAAAGCAATGTCCTGTGGCGTTGTGACAATGACGGCTGCACTCAAAGGAACCTTTTGTGCCATAGTAAGTTGTATATCTCCGGTTCCCGGCGGCAAATCAAGAATCAAATAATCACAGGCTTGCCAGTGGGTATCATTGAGCAGTTGTTGTAGTGCTTGGCTAACCATGGGGCCTCGCCAAATCATGGGGGTCTGCTCATCGACTAAGTAGCCCATCGAAATCGTTTGTAAGCCAAAGCTTTCTACGGGTACAAATTTTTTGTCATCGGCTCCCGCCTTTGTATGTAATTTACCTAGCATTCTTGGCTGACTTGGCCCATAGATATCTGCATCCAACAGCGCAACTTTTGCGCCTAAGGTACTGAGCGACAAAGCAAGATTGAGCGCAACCGTTGATTTACCTACTCCGCCCTTTCCAGAAGCGACGGCAATAATATTTTTGATATTAGGTCTTGGCTGCAAAGCAGATTGCACTTTATGGCGTCTTATCAATGGATTTACGTCCAAACGAATAAACAAGTCTGGCCAGTGCCTGCTCAAACGCTCTATAATAGACTGTTTTAATTGATAATAATTATCCTGAGACAAGTAAGGTATACCAAGTTTTATCTCTAGCTCATTTCCTGTCAACTGAAGTGCCCTAAGTAACTTAGGATCGGCAAAATTTAAGTTCAAAACAGGATCGATGCATGCTGCCAGCTCTGACCGCACTGCTTGTTCAGTTAATGCATATGTATCATTCATTAGAGAATCACTTACTTACCCATCATGCTTAATGGAAGTTATTTGCTGAAATCGGTATAGTGTGCCGAAAGTTGAGCCGTTTGCAAGAGGAAATCATCATTATGTCGAAAGAATTGTCGCAAAAACGCGAAATATTAGTCACCAGCGCACTCCCCTATGCAAACGGGGATCTACATTTAGGACATTTAGTCGAGTATCTTCAAAGCGACATTTGGGTTCGCTATCACCGCCTTCGTGGTACTACTTGCTATCATATTTGTGGTAGCGATGCGCATGGTACCCCCATTATGCTGCAAGCTGAAAAACGCGGCATTTCTCCCGAAGCACTGGTGAATGAAGTGCATCAATCTCAGAAAGAAGATTTTCTGAAATTTGGTGTCGCATTTGACAATTTTTATACAACACATTCCCCTGAAAATAAAAAACGCTCTGCTCAAATATATGAATCCCTCAAAGCAAACGGGGATATTGAAAGCAAAACCATTAATCAACTATTTGACGCAAGCAAAAATATGTTTTTGCCTGATCGCTACGTCAAAGGCACCTGTCCTAAATGCAAAGCAGCCGATCAATATGGCGATAGCTGTGAAGTATGTGGTGAGCATTATGATCCTACTGAGCTCATAGATCCTGTCTCTGTACTCTCTAATACACCACCTCAATTAAAAGAATCAGAACATTATTTCTTCAAGCTCGATTCCTATACAGAGAAGCTTAAAGCATGGACACACAATGGCCATTTACAACCACAAATTACACGAAAACTAAATGAATGGTTCGATGCCGGCTTAAGAGGATGGGATATCTCCAGAGATGGCCCTTATTTTGGTTTCAACATTCCAAACACTGAAAATAAATTTTTCTATGTGTGGTTAGATGCACCGATTGGATATATGGCAAGTTTTGAAAATTATTGCCAACAAAATACCTCTATTCGTTTTGAAGATTATTGGCATAAAGACAGCACAAAAGAGCTATATCATTTTATTGGTAAAGACATTGTTTATTTCCACGCGCTGTTTTGGCCAGCCATGCTCATGGGTAGTCAATATAGAACACCAACCGCTATTTTTGCACATGGCTTTTTAACCATTAATGGCAAAAAAATGTCAAAATCCAGAGGAACCTTTGTCACGGCTAAGCACTACTTAAATTATCTAAGCCCCGAATACCTTCGCTATTACTTTGCAGCAAAATTGAGTGATGGTATCGATGATCTTGATTTAAATTTAGATGATTTTGTGAAGCGCGTGAATGCAGATTTAGTCGGTAAATATGTGAACATTGCCAGCCGTTGCGCTGTCTTCATCAACCGTCATTTTGACAATACATTAAGTGATAGCATTGATGAAACAATCTATCAAAAATGCATTGAATCTTCTGAAGAAATTGGGCAAGCATGGGAAAACCGTCAATATAACCAGGCCATACGTTTAATCATGAAGGTTGCAGATATCGCTAACCAATATGTAGATGAACATAAACCCTGGGAATTGATTAAAAAAGGGCAATCAGAGCAAGTTCAAAAGATCTGTACCCTCGCACTGAACCTCTTTCGTATATTGACCATTTATTTAAAGCCAGCATTACCTTCTATTGCAAAAGAAGTTGAAGCTTTTTTAAACATTAAAGAACTCAGATGGGATGACTTAGAAAAACCTTTGCTCAGTCAGAAGATTGTAGCCTTTAAACCACTCATGAATCGTGTTGATCCTAAACAGGTAGAAAAAATGATCGAAGAAAACACCCCAACTCAAAACACCGCACCTGCAACAGCAGATACAAAACCAAGCGCTGCGCCAGAGAAAGCGAAGCAATATATTTCAATTGATGATTTTGCAAAAGTAGATCTTCGTATTGCAAAAATTATCCAAGCAGAAAATGTTGAAGGTGCAGATAAACTTGTTAAACTCATTCTTGATATTGGTGACGAACAACGCCAAGTATTTGCAGGTATTAAAAGTGCCTACCCACCAGAATCATTGGTTGGCAAATTAACCGTTATGGTTGCAAACCTCGAGCCTCGTAAAATGCGCTTTGGTTTATCAGAAGGCATGGTTTTAGCAGCAGGCCCTGGCGGGAAAGATCTTTGGATATTACACCCTGATCAAGGTGCAGAACCTGGTATGAAAGTAAAGTAATCCTATGAAAGATGTGCTGCTAACAGAAAAAATAGAAGCTTTATTGCCACAGACTCAATGCGAGAAATGTGGCTTTAAAGGATGTAATCCTTATGCGAAAGCACTGGCGGAAAATCAAGCAGAGATTAATCTCTGCCAGCCAGGTGGAAATGTTACGATGCGTGCATTAGCAAAGCTACTGCATAAACCTGAACAACCACTGGCTGAAGAGGCGACACATGCACAAATCGCTAAAACCGCAGTGGTACAAGAAGAAGCCTGCATCGGTTGCACAAAATGCATTAAAGCCTGCCCTGTCGATGCCATCATTGGCACTTCTAAAAAATTGCATGTTGTTATTAGCGATTTTTGTACAGGTTGCGAACTATGCCTGCCCGTTTGTCCTGTAGATTGCATTGATATGGTTGCGACAAATGATTCTTTACCTACTTGGATCATTGAAAGTTCAGAGAAACGCCAACAAAAAGCAAAGGATAGCAAACTTCGCTTTGAAAAGCGTAATGTGCGTATACAAACAGAGCAAGCAAAAAAGCAGGTTGAAAGAGAAAGCATCATCACTCAAACCAATTATAAAGATGATATTGCTGCTTCTATATTAAGAGTAAAAGCGAAACGTAAAGATTTTTCATTTGAAACCAATACATCATATGAATAAAGAGAAACGATCTGAGATTTTCGCACGCTTTGAGCAACAAAACCCAGCCCCCACAACAGAGCTGGTGTATGGTAGTACTTTTCAGTTGCTAGTGGCTGTTATTTTATCTGCACAAGCAACAGACGTCAGTGTCAATAAAGCAACAAAGCTTTTGTTTAAAGACGCTCCTACACCAAAACGCATCTTAGAATTAGGGGTTGCTGGCTTAAAACCTTATATTCAATCTATCGGCCTTTATAATACGAAAGCAGAAAATATTATTAAAACCTGTGATATTCTTCTTCAGCAGCATAAGGGTCAAGTACCAGATGAGCGTGCTGCACTTGAAGCATTACCAGGCGTTGGCAGAAAAACAGCAAATGTTGTTTTAAATACTGCTTTTGATCAGCCCACAATTGCGGTTGACACGCATATTTTTAGAGTTGCCAATAGAACAGGTATTGCACCAGGCAAAACACCTCTAGCAGTTGAAGAAAATTTATTAAAATATGTACCTAATCAATATAAAAAAGATGCACACCATTGGCTGATTTTGCATGGACGCTATGTTTGCACGGCACGAAGCCCTAAATGCGCTACTTGCATAATCAATGATTTATGTGAATATAGTCTTCGCACATGAGTTTTCAGGTAGGCGTCAAGCCTCGAGCAACCGGAGTGTACATATTAGTACATGAGGATTGCGAGAAGGCGAAGACAACACCCCGGAAAGCTCATGCGCGAAGACTATACCCTAATAAAAACTAAGTGGATAAACAGAGGCATATGATGGAAAATTTTAATCATCAAGACACCCGAAAAGTATTTTTTGAAGCTTGGCAAAAAGAATTGCATTCTCAACCTGTCACGCCACTAGAAGGCATTATCGTAGATGTACTGAAGCGCCATCCAGAATATCAATCCATTTTTTCGCACCAAGAAGCATTTGAAAACTTTCAGATTAATTTAAAAAATGGAGGCGTGAATCCATTTTTTCATTTAAGTTTACATGTGGCTATTTTAGAACAAGTCAATGCCAACAGACCTAATGGCATCAAAGAAATTTTTGTACGTTTACATAACAAATACCACGATCAAACAGAAGTAGAACACAAAATGATGGAAGTACTCGCGCAATTATTGCACGATGCAGCCCATAAGCCAGAGTTTTTGGCAGATGATTCAGAATACTTGGAAAGATTAAAACGATTGTTTAGGTGATAAAATAAAATATCGATGAGCACCGCGAATCACTTCTTTCTTTGTTATCAAAGAAAGAGGCACCTTTAGGTGCAGAGAAGGATTTTTAAAATACAGATTCTAAAAAATCCATCTGCTCACTAAAAGTGAGAGCCTCTTCCCTTGACTTCAAGGGAAGAAAATCATTCACTTCGTTCATTTCTTAACGAAACACTTTAAGCTCAACCCGTCTGTTCTTCGCGCGGCCTTCTGCGGTCTTATTAGAGGCAACGGGCATCCTATCTCCAAAACCTTTGAGCGTGAATAGCTCAGGATCAACCCCCTGATAAACTAAGTAATCTTTCACTTTCCACATACGCTCATTAGCAGTTTGTCGATTGGACATATAACCACCCTTACTATCAGAGTGTCCCGTTAAATCAATTCTATAAACATTCTCATCATGAGTAATATGCTCCGCCAAAGCATCTAACTTTATCATTGTCTCTTCGTCCAGCGCTTTACTGCCACTTTCAAAGTAAATGGTTGATTTTTTGATTGTATCAAAGGGGTATGCCACTAATTCATCTACGCAAGTAAGATATTTTTTATACGCATTTTGAAAACCAGAGGTTGCTAAAATAATAATATCTTTATCTTTGCTTGTTACTTTATTTTTAGGGATAGAATCATTGCTTCTTTGAAATTCTATTCTTGGTTCTCGACCTTCTGCTAAAGCAGAAATCATTTGATAGGGGGTCATTTTAGTAAGATGAATAGGTCTTTTACCAGTGGCTGCTTTTATTTCAGCTAATTGTTTGCGATTTGAACTGGCGGTTGTTTTCCAATCGGCTGGCGCATCCACAATAATCACAGGCGTTGCAGATCTCCTTCCCAAAGATGCTTCTAAGAAAAATTCTAACGTAGTGCCTGCTTTTTGAGAGAAAGTAGCAACACCATAACCAGGTATGGCGTGAGAAAGCGTGCAAAGGCGCTTGGAAGACTCTGTAGACCATGCGTCTTTATCAATGGGCGATTTATAAGTATCCGCCCAAGCAACAGAGGCTAGGCTGATCCAGGCAAAGCAGGTTAGAATGACACTATAACGGATGCTCATAAATGCAGTAAAAAATTTTTGATCCTACAACAACTATAGCTAATGAATGAGATATGAGAGAACTTAAAATTATTCAGCCTGATGACTGGCACTGCCATCTACGCGATGGTGCCTATTTATCCAGAACAGTACCTGATAGTGCCGCTATTTTTAAGCGAGTCATTGTCATGCCCAATCTAACAACGCCTATCACCCACCCTTCAGCTGCAAAAAAGTATAGGGAACGGATCTTAAATGCCGTACCTGAAGGTAATGATTTTGAACCACTCATGACACTTTATCTGACAGATGAAACAACGCCTCATGTGATTGCAGAAGCAAAAGCAAGTGGGATCATTCATGGTGCAAAATTATACCCTCAAGGCGTCACGACACATTCTGAAGCCGGTGTAACGAAATTAGAAAAAATTTATCCTACGCTTGAGGCAATGAGTGAACATCACATTCCCTTATTGATTCATGGTGAAGTGAACGATCCTGCTGTTGATATCTTTGATAGAGAAAAGTATTTTATTGATAAAATACTTACACAATTAGTCAAAAATTTCCCAAGCTTAAAAATAGTATTTGAGCATATTACAACCAAAGATGCTGTTCTCTTTGTGGAAGAAAGCTCTAAAAACGTTGCAGCAACTATTACCCCCCATCATTTGTATTATCAACGCAATGCAATGTTTATGGGTGGCATTAGACCGCATTACTATTGTTTGCCTGTCTTGAAACGCCAGGAGCATCAACTTGCACTCATTGCGGCTGCAACAAGCGGCAATCCAAAGTTTTTCATAGGAACAGATAGCGCTCCACACGCCGTTACACGTAAAGAATCCAGTTGTGGCTGCGCGGGTATCTACAATTCACCCACTGCTTTGGCATTGTATGCAGAAATATTCGCTACTCAAAACAAACTGCATAAGCTGGAAGGCTTTACTAGCCTATATGGTGCTGATTTTTATGGTTTAGCCCATAATCAGAAAACCATCACATTACGCGAAATATCCAAAAACGTTCCTGAAACCTTAAGCTTTGGTGATGAAACCATCATTCCTCTCAAAGCAGGTCAATCAGTAAAATGGGACATTATTTAGAAACTATTCATGAATATAAATTTAGCAAAACGATTTCGAGAATTTTTACCCGTTGTTGTAGATGTTGAAACAGGCGGTATTAATCCGCAAACAGATGCATTATTAGAACTTGCGGCTATTTCTATAAAAATGGATAACGTAGGAAAAATACATCCAGACAAAACCTATCATTACCATGTACTCCCCTTTAAAGGCAGTATTTTAGATCCTGTGGCATTGGCATTGAATAAAATTGATCCCTTCCATCCTTTTCGCTTTGCAGTAACGGAAGACGAAGCGTTATCCGATCTGTTTAGGAATATCAGCAAAGAATGTATTAATAAAAGATGCCAACGTGCGGTATTAGTGGGACACAATGCTTGGTTTGATCTTGCTTTTTTAAATGCTGCTAAAGAGCGCTGCGAGATTAAAAAATCCCCCTTTCATCGATTTACATCATTAGATACAGCAACTTTAGGCGCTTTAGTATACGGACAAACGGTTTTAGCAAAGGCCTTGAAAAAAGCCAAGATAGGATATTCTAAGAAGTCAGCGCATTCTGCTCTTTACGATACAGAATGCACTGCTGAGTTGTTTTGTAAAATCGTCAATGAATGGGAATTCAAGACTTAAACAAAACTCAACACAAGGCTTAAAGCTGTGCTTGATTTCCTTCAAGATAGCTTGCAACGCCTTGTGCAGTTGCCTTCATGCCTTCTTTGCCTTTTTCCCAACCTGCTGGGCATACTTCGCCGTGCGCTTCATGATATTGGAGTGCATCGATCACGCGTAAAATTTCATCAATATTACGACCAATAGGTAAATCATTAACGATTTGTGAACGTACATTTCCTTCTTTATCAATGATAAATGCAGCACGAAATGCAACACCCGCTTCAGGATGCTCAACGCCATAAGATTGGCAAATACGGTGATTAACATCTGCAACCAAGGTGTAATCTAATGCGCCAATACCGCCTTTGTTAGGTGGTGTATTACGCCATGCATTGTGCGTAAATTGAGAATCGATAGAGATCCCAATTACTTCTACATTTTTTGCTTTAAATTGATCGATACGATTGTTCAATGCAATGAGTTCTGAAGGGCAAACAAAGGTAAAATCAAGAGGATAGAAGAATAAAACGCTGTATTTACCCTTAATTGCATCAGATAATTTGTAATCCGCTCTAATTTCACCATTCGCCATAACCGCAGCACTATGGAAATCAGGGGCTTTTCGAGCTACTAAGACAGTCATTTAACACTCCAAAAATTTATTTATATGCAAGGGAAAATATGCTAACACATATTATTTTAAGCGACTATTGGTGAATTTATTCAATGCGCTGGATAATCTATGCAGATTGGCGGACATGCTTGTCGCTTTGTCCGCTCTACTAATATAGGAAGAAATCAAACAGCCGCTTCTTTGGAAAGCATTTTCTCGCCAACCAAGCTCTCTTTTGCAAGCAATTCTTGTAGTTCACCCTTTTCATACATCTCAGTGACGATATCACAGCCACCAATCAACTCGCCTTTTACATATAACTGAGGAAAGGTTGGCCAATTAGCATATACCGGCAAGGTTTGTCGAATATCTGGGTTTTCAAGAATATTTACATAGGCAAACTGTGCTTTGCATAACTTTAACAAATGCACTACTTGGCCAGAAAAACCACATTGTGGAAACTGGGGCGTACCCTTCATATAAAGTAATAAATCATGCCCTTCGATTTGCTGCTTAATACGCGATAAAGTATCCATGAAAACCCCTACAAATTCAAAACTCGCATTGTAGAGGATCTTCGTCCAAATTTCATGCAATGCTTGATATATGTTTAGGCCATGCTTAGACTACCGTCGACTATAGATACAAATAATTATTATGTTAACTAGATAATTGGAGTTGATCATGGCAATTGAGTTACCCGCGCTCCCCTACGACCTGGATGCACTACAACCACACATTTCTAAAGAAACATTAGAATTTCATTATGGTAAACATCATCGTGCATACGTGGACAATTTAAACAAATTGATAGCAGACAACACTGAATTTGCAGATCAAACACTAGAAACTATCATTTTAAAATCTTCTGGTGGTATTTTTAACAATGCTGCACAAGTATGGAATCATACTTTTTATTGGAATTGCTTAAAACCCAATGGTGGCGGCCTTCCTACCGGCAAATTAGCAGAAGCCATTAATCAAAGCTTTGGCTCTTTTGAGGCATTCAAAGAAAAATTTACACAAACAGCAATTACTACCTTTGGTTCTGGTTGGGCATGGCTTGTTAAAAAACAAGACGGCAGCATAGATTTGGTTAGCACTTCTAATGCAGCTACCCCTATGACGCAAAATCAAAAAGCATTATTAACATGCGATGTTTGGGAACATGCTTATTATATTGACTATCGTAATGCACGTCCTAAATATCTTGAGCATTTCTGGGAACTCATCAACTGGGATTTCGTTGCGGAAAATTTCGAAAGATAAGCACATCTTAGATTAAGTTCATTGCCAAATTTGCAAGCAGCATGGTAACGAAGCAATCCATATATTAAGATGGATTGCTTCGCGAAGCACTTGCAACCTGAGTGCTCCTTACAAAATTTTTATATTGAAAAACTCAGATAATGTGTCATACCAGCGAAGGCTGGTATCCAGTAGCCCTTTGGGCTACCAGGCGCAAAGCACCTGTGGATCCCAGATATTTTGCTTCGCAAAACTCTGGGATGACAATCTAATAGAAGTTTGTAGAGTTATTCACCATAGACTATTCCGATCTCAAAAACTATATTTTTTCACAGCCCCATAGCACAGCTTTGTTCAACCACCTTAATCCCTTTACTCTTTTTAATGGCATAATTAAACATTAAGCCTCTAAGAGATTAGCTATTTTCTACCCTGCCTATTTCTTAGGTCTATTGCCTTGAAAATCGATTTTAAATTTGTTATCAGATATTTAAACACGCGCTAGTGTGTACCATACCAATAACGCACCTCCAATAATAATTTTGAGCCTTGCTGACGTATACAAGAAGCTGCGATAAATTGATGAAAGACGCTCAGTTTCAAATAAAAAGGACGGTGCCAATGATTAGCCAAGCTCCTCAAAAAAATCTCGCCACAAAGCTCAATTTGATTTGGAATAATAACACTGTAATTACAGAACAAGCCCTCTACGATCTGCTTGTACTCACCAGTCTCAATCATGAATCAATGACACTATCAGGTGAGTCAATCTTTGCAGCAAGCATGCCAGAATTAATCTCTTATGGAAAGCAACCCCTAGAAAAAGCAGCCTTGGATTTGTTAGGGCAATTCATCATTCAGACCCAAGATGCTATTCTCTTAGAAAAACTAGCACAAAGAATGCTTGAAACAGCAGATACTCAAAATATATTTACAAGCTTAAAGGCAACAAGCTGCACAAAACTAGCATGGGTTAATATTGAATTTAGTAAACAATACAATAATTACTTATTGGAAACACTCTCATTAGATGAACTCAAATGGTTGTCTATTGTTATTGATTCAGGCCAATATATTTCCCAAATCGGAAAACAAGATCATAAACTCACAGCCCCATTACCAAGTAATGCGTATTTTGAAAACATTAATCGAACATTAACATTAGCGCAAGCAAATTCAGAAATAAGAGCCTATTTAAGTGCCACAATAAAAAGCAAACTAATGGCTTTATCAACGCCCAAAGCCGACTATGTACGCGAGTCAGAAGACTTGGTCAATCTTGTGACAGAAACTCAAATACGTGCTGAATTCTACCCTTTTGCTCGCGCTCATATGACATGGATTAAAGGTTACGCAGCTAGTATTGGGCAAGCATTTGCAAGTGAAGAGCCTACATTTTTGGAATGGGCATTAGTCACACTTTCCACTGGCAATAGCGAATATAAAGCTTATCAACCATCTGCTGAAGAATATGCAACATTACAATCATGGATAAATAGCTATGGCAGAGGATATCTCATTGATACATTGGATCTATATTTAAGCAAACGCGCTATCACTACACCTCATGATGCAGTTTCAGGATACTATGATAATGCGGTGCAAAGTTTAGATCTCAATAGCAAACGATGGCTGTTATTAGAACTCGCCTTTAAAAATTTTCCCCAAATAAATGAAACGGGCATTCAACAGCCTACACAAGAGCAATTGGCTATATGCAAACAATTGATTGAAAACACAAACGGATGCACAAGCCTTTGGCGTAATTTACAAGAAAAATTAATTCAAAATATAGGTCCACAATTAAAAGAAACCTTCTCTATTATATCAGCGACGCTTTTTGCGATTGCTAGCGAATTACCGGATGAGGCAAGATTATGGCTGTATCTCGCAATCATGACAAATACAAAACCACAATTCTTTGATTTAACCAATATTCACTATCACGAACAACTTAGTAACACAGCCATCCGCCAAATTATCACTTCTGATATTACAGATCACTTTATATTCTTAGCAAGTTGCTCTGATATGATGCGCTCAATTATCAAAGCCGCTTTAACACAGAAAGACAATGCACCTGATTTTGCTCAAAAAGTCAAAACCCTTCCTCTATACCAAAAAAGTTTTACAGAAAATGAGCTAAAAAGATTGGATGAAAATGCTAAACATTGGCTGCTTTACGCACTTTGCTTTAATAATGTTGTCACAAAAGCAACTGCAATATCTTCTACGCTTAATATTACGGTTCCAAGTGGTCGGCTTTTTGAACATGTGAATATAATGCTAAATCAAGCACAAATGAGTTCTGAGCAAAGAGCCATGTATATAGAACAACTTGTTCAAGGTTTATCGTATTCTGCACACGATGCATTTGGATCAGTTGTTCAAAATTTTATCAATATCACCATTGATACGCTTAATGAAGATGAGCAAGCTTGGCTGTTTTTATGCTTACATCAAAAAAACTGCAATATACAATCTGCCGATTTCAATAAACAATTTCCCAAACCAACTGAGAAACTTAGCGCTGTAACTAGAATATTATATTTACTCAGTATGTTCCCCAGTAAAATCGCAATAACAACACAGCATTTAAAAGAAAAAAATGCTATGTTGGGCTATTTTGAACCAACCTTATTAGACGCATTAGGTCTTGTAACAAATCAATATATTGAAGTTTGCGAAATGGCAAATCTGGCCTGCATGGATGAAAGACAATCTACTCGCTTTGCATTTATACTGTCACAAGCACTACCAGCACCCATAAAAATATGGATGGCTGCTAACCTGGAACGAGGTGTAGTTGATGCTTCTCTTATGTTCATGATGATTTCTCAAAATAAAATACCGCCTCATATTGCCATGCCATTATTACATAATGCCACTTCTTTACTATTACTTGCATTAAAATGGCCAAACTTGAAAGAAATCATCATTGAAAAATTTGGCGGAAACAAAAATTCAATAAAACCTATCACTGCAATAAATGTCAATAACATGCCATTAGGTGATGTTGGTATGAGTATGCTATGCGAAATACTCTCTACCCAATCTGATGCTTTAATGGCTTTTTCTGCGCAAGGAACAGGCATCACCGACAGAGGATTGCTCAGTTTCAGTCAAAAATTACTTGCTAAAGCATCGCTTGAAATTATTGATTTTGGAAAAAATGATATTTCTATAGAATGCCTTAGCATGTTATTTGAAAATCCTTTACTTAAAGAAAATCCTCAATACCTCATTAGACTTGTGTCTGCAATATTGTCTGATTTACAACATCCTGATGTTATCATCTATCTAGCAAGCCATTTATTATTAAAAGATGTTTTAACAGATAAAATACCATCACAAGATACACTCGCCTTTTATAAAAAACCTGAGTTTACAAATGCACTTCAAAAAGCAGACTTCCTGCTGAGCCAAGGAGAAAATATTCCCTTGGTAGAAAATATGTTAAATACCATTACTCAAAGTATACCTGCTATTGTGCTGGATACTCAGCTTATCCATGCAGCACTATCAGCAAAGGATACCTCTATAGTAAGCGCTGTACTCTTTCATGTGATGGATAATATTACTAATCCATCAACCATTGAATGGATTAAAACTTGTTTAGAATCAGGTGAAATCCATTTACCCAATATGGGTGGTGCTGATGCCAAACAAGGTGATGTCCTTCAAATGCTTCAGTCTGCCTCATTGATGCTAGCGCTCAACCAAGATCTACGTCAAAAACTTTATCAAACATTAGGTGGCGATCATGGACAATTATTGCCACCCATTCGCACGATAAATATACAAAACTGTAAAATACCAGAAGATTTACAAGCAGTGCTATGCTTAGGATTAGACAGCAATCTTGATACACTCCAAAATTTACAGTTCAAAGCTATGGGATTATCAAACCAAACATTAGAGAGGATCTGTCGTTCAACACACAGTCATTTGACTATGAAAAGTCTAGATATTGGTGGTCATACAATGACAAGCGACACTCTGAATGCAGTCTGTGAGGCTTTAGAAAAAGGTCATATACAAAACCTAGATTTATCAGAATGTGCAATCAACTCTGAGATGCTAAATACAGTCATTGGCGCACTGCTAAACAGCAATGTTCATCATCTTAAAGCACAAAATAAATTAACAGATATTGAAAACAGCGCTTCACAAATCTCTGATTTTGCAGCAAAATCTATTGCTCAATTTTTAGCCAATCCTAATTGCCCGCTTGTTTCTTTAGATCTCTCTCATAATAAAATCAGTGCATTAGGCTTACATTATATTACCTCAGCCATTACATCTAACCCTGCCTCTAAACTTGAAACACTCTGTCTGAATCATCAATTATCTATGGGGGATGCTTTTATCAAACAGATTGGAGCCTTAATTGCGCACCCCACACAACTCAAACAGATAGAGATAAACGGCCATACCGCTAAAAAAGAAGCTCTCGAACTGTTAATTCCCGCTCTTGCCAAAAATACATGTCTGCAAAAATTATGCATACATCCCAAACAAGATATGTCTTCTGAAACTGACTCAGAAATAGAGAAAATATTGCAGACTATTAAAACCATGATTGCACAAAATAGCCAGCTATCAGTTATGACTTCAGATCTTAAACAACTCAAACTAGAGCGCTCTGATAGCTCAAGCAGTGATAACGCAGAAATAGATGTGCTCATAAATGATTTGGGTAAACAATTAGTTTTTTCAAAAGCCAAATCACAAAGTTCAGAGACTTTGCGTATTTCTGGAGATATAGTCACAGCACATGATTTTTCGGGTAGGCGTCAAGCCTCGAGCAACCGGAGTGTACATAAAAGTACATGAGGATTGCGAGAGAGCGAAGACAACACCCCAGAAAACTCATGTGCGAAGACTATATTTCTAAAAATATCGACTCATCTCATATGCGAAATACAGAAGCTAAATTTTAGCCATAGTACATGAGGTTTGCTCACACGGAACACAATGCCGATATGAAGATTACGAGAGGACAAAGACAATACCCATGAAAACTCATGGGGAAAGACTATAAGTGGTATTTTTTCACCGACGAGCACCCTATTGCTCAAATATCCACTCTGTTAAAATGCCAAACTTATTTATATAAAAAGATATTTTTCTGTTATGAAAGAACTCAATCTTAATGAAACAAAAGAAGTGACGGGAGCATCACTAGAAAGCGTTAATACATTCATACAAGTTTTAGAACTTGCAAAAGCACTTAACAGTAAAGATTATATGGCTATAATCAATGAGAATTTTCCTGATTTTATAGAATATTTTATTGAACATAAAGATTCAATTGCACAAAAATTGCATATACAGCTATAAAACAGGATGATCAAAGACAGTCTTTTATATGGTTTCAGATAACTTTTCTGCCTGAGTATCACTCAGAATATTAAAATCATCTTTAATGATTTCAATATTCTGATTCAGTACCAAAGCACTGTCTTCAGAGGCACCTTTGAGCCACTTATTTAGGAAGCGCTCCACACAACCGTACCAAAATATACGGTTATTTGCGTTATTTAATTGATGTCCTTCTTGATTGAACAAAACACCACTGACAGGAATATCTTGATGACTTAATTTTTCAATAAATTTTACAGTCTCTGTATATCTGACAATCACATCTCTTTTGCCATGTCCCATTAAGAGTGGTTTTTTAATTTTATGGTAGTGCTTTAACGGTGAGATTTCTTGCAATTGCTTTTTACCTTCATCAGAAGCAACATCACAGTTAAAGATTTTGTTTATCAGTGCATGATTGTTTTTCCACTCTGGTGGAAGTTGTGCTATCAATGCATTTAAATCCACAGGTCCCATCAAATCAACTGCACAACGATAAAAATCAGGGTATTTTATCAAGCTCATCATTGCTGCATAACCGCCAAAGCTGGTACCCATAATGGCAATTTTAGCAGGATCAACAGACTGCAATGCCAAAAAATATTCAACAGATTGCTTTATATCTTCAAGAATCTTGCCTCCCCACTCCCCATTCCCTGCTTCAAGATGCGCCTTTCCAAAACCAATTGATCCTCTGAAATTCAAGCTAAGTACATGATAGCCACGGTTGCTTAAAAATTGATGAACAGGCTGCCAGCCCCAAAAGTCTCTTGAGTGAGGGCCACCATGAATCAAAGCAACCAGTGGTGCTTGAGATTGGGTTGATGACTGCGTAGATGCTTTTGTAAACAAAGCATGTAAATCTAAGCCATCTTTTGCTTTCAACCATATCGTTTCTGTATTGCTTCGATAATGCTTAATATTTTCTTGGAATAAGGGTACTAATTGTTGTGTAGCAAGATCGTAATGACTATATTGAATAGGTTTTGTATCACTGTGATGCGCAATGATCCAATGCTGATTATCCATACTTTGTGAAACAATATGAAAGTGATTATTCTTAAACTTTGTCAACAACAATAAATGCTGCTCAATATCTGACTTTAAACCAAACCATTTGATATAACTATGTTCGCTGTGACAAGCAATCACCGCATGCGTATTGGGGTGCCAGATAAATTTAATGATATCTGCTTTCTCATCTTGTGCTAAAACACTTAATTGTGATGTTTGCAAGTGATAAGCAAATAATTGAGCACAATGGCTTGATTGACTAGAAACAAAATACAAAGATTTTGCACTTAAACGAGGCTTGAGCTCATTAAAACGATGCATCAACATCATGTCATGCTGATTAAATTGATAAATACTTTTCCATTGATGCGCAACGGTTGAATGGCTCAGATCGACAATTTCCCCACCATCTTGATTGATGCGGATACCAAAGCGAACATCACCTTTTGTATCAATGATGTAATCACTAAATTCAGCATCGTAGTAAAATAGCTCAAATTGATTTGTCGTTGCATCTGCTATATATAACTTATAGTTTTTACTATTTTTATCTGTTAAACAAACAATGGCTTTTGCGCTATTGGGTATTGCCTCTACCCATTTTATAAATGCACCTTTACAAAGAGAAGTTTTCTTATTTTCTAATAGGCTATAGCAAATAAGCTCTGTTCCATATTGTTCTGAAGACTTTAGATACAAAATATGCTGATTCGTATGTATCCACCAATAATCAGAAAAATACCCTTCCTCACATAGTGTAAGACATTCTTCTTCATTATTAAGCTTTTGGATGCGTAATTGCTTTTTATCATGAGTACTATAAATTGAGCTGATCCATTCTGCTTGAGGACTCAGTTTTACTAAAGAATAATCTGGGTCTTTAAAAATGGTCGCTTTTGGTATTAACGGAAACATAGCATCTCACTTAAAATTTTATTACGTCGCTTGATAACTCGACACTTGACATTCAGGCGCCCAAATTCTGAGCATTGCATTACCTTGCTTTTGTAATTCATACTCTACGCCACGAATTTCAACACCGTAAGAAAGGCTTTGCAACATAGCAACCACTTCACCCACATAAGGCGACAGTTGGCCTTTTGTCGTAACCAATGGAAATATTCTTACTTCGTTGGCAACACGCACTAACTCTTCAATAGAAGCCACATGATAGGAAAGCGATAGTTGCTCACTAAAGGTAAATAAATAGTGACATACCAATGCCAAGCCAAACTGCCCATCTCTAAATGATAAGGTGGGCAAACTATCATAACAATAACGACCTTCAGATAATCCAATCTCAAAATCACTAAAGAAACTTTCCGTACCACTCTCTATCAAATTCAAATATTCTTGCGCTTTTTCAGGCAAGATTGAAAATTTTTCTGTTCCTTCTTTAAAGGTGGTTTTTAGCTCTTCACTTGCATGATTTACCAATTTTTTTAATTCATCAACGGGTAGTTGATAAAGGGGATCGCAAGCAGTCACAAGCTTCTTCTCTTTGTACATATCGGACGTAAAACTTGAGGCGCCTGCGCGGCAATCAAGAATACGCATATTTAATTCATGCTCAGTTAAACCAAACATTTTAATGTACTCTGACAGTCCAAATCCAAGTGCCGTAACGCCAGCGATCCCTTTATCCATTGTAATGCCCTTTTAGTTTAGTTTTTCACGCATTGTTTTTGCTGCATTCACCATTTGAATCAATGCCTCTTTGGTTTCTTCCCAATTTCGTGTTTTCAAACCACAATCAGGATTCACCCAAAGCCGTTGTGCAGGTATAACTTTTGCAGCTTTTTCTAGCAATAATGTCATTTCTTGCTGGCTTGGCACACGAGGTGAGTGTATATCATAAACACCAGGTCCTATTTCATTTGGATATTTGAATGCTTGAAATGCCTCCAAGAGTTCCATTTGTGAACGTGAAGTTTCAATGGTGATAACATCTGCATCTAAGGCTGCAATTGACTCAATCACATCATTAAATTCTGAATAACACATATGTGTATGAATTTGAGTGCTGTCTTTCACGCCACAAGTTGCAAGCTTGAATACATTCACCGCCCATTCTAAATACATTGGCCAATCACTTTGTTTAAGAGGCAAGCCTTCTCTAAATGCCGGCTCATCCAATTGAATGATCTGAATACCATTTTGTTCTAGTTCAACAATTTCATCTCTTAAGGCAAGTGCTATTTGCATTGCAGTATCTTTTCTGGGCTGATCATCACGCACGAAAGACCAACATAGCATGGTCACAGGACCCGTCAACATACCTTTCATTGGTTTTTTCGTCAGAGATTGAGCATATTTGCTCCATTCAATGGTCATTGCTTTGCTGCGCTGAACGTCTCCATAAATAACGGGTGGCTTAACACATCGCGAACCATAGCTTTGCACCCATCCATTTTGAGTAAAAGCATAGCCATCTAAGAGTTCGCCAAAATATTCAACCATATCATTACGCTCTGCTTCACCATGCACAAGCACATCTAAATCAACTTCTTCTTGCCACTTTACTGCATTTTTAATTTCAGCCTGTATGGCTTGCGTGTATGCCTGTTCTGTCAAACGACCTTCTCGCTTCTCTTTTCTCAAATTACGAATATCTGTGGTTTGAGGGAAAGAACCAATGGTTGTCGTTGGAAATAAGGGTAAATTTAAAGCACTTGCCTGAACCTTAGCGCGTGTTTGATAAGTGCTCTTACGAGACAGCATTGCTGCATTCACTTTAGCCATTTTTTCTTTAACTGCATCACGATGAATCTTTTTAGATTGCTGTCTTGTCAGTTTTGCATTATCACTTTCTTCAAAACAAACTTGAACACTTGAGGGTCCTTGATTAATCGCTTTTGCTAAAATAACAATTTCATCTAATTTTTGCACAGAGAATGCCATCCATGATTTTAAATCATGCGGAATTTTTGATTCTTGTTGCAAATCAACTGGACAATGTAATAAAGAGCAAGAAGTAGAGATCCATAAACGATCTTGTATTCTGTCTTTAATTTGGCTGAGTGTTTCATATGTTTTAGATAAATCAGCACGCCAAATATTTCGACCACTTACCACACCGGCTGATAATATTTTATAATTTGGCAAATTGTCTAAAACAGAGATCAGCTGGTTTGCACCGTTTACCAAATCAACATGAATACCATCAACAGGTAATTGACATACAAGACGTGTATTTTGTCCTAGAGTATCAAAATACGTTGCTAATAATACTTTTAGTTTAGGCTGTTTTAAGCGTGTATAGGTTGCCTCAAAAGCATCTTTCCATTCTTGCGGTAACTCTAAACTTAAAATAGGCTCATCTATTTGAAGCCATTCAATATTTAAGGCTTGTAATTTGTTGAGTATTTGTCCATAAGCAGTAATTAAATTATCTAGCAACGACAACTTATTAACTTTTTCATCTCTTGATTTAGATAACCATAGAAAAGTTAAAGGCCCTACAATCACAGGCTTGACATTATGACCTTGTTGTTGCGCTTCTTCTATTTCATCAAACAATTTACTAGAAGCAATTTTAAAATTCTGTTCTGCATTAAGCTCAGGAACAATATAGTGGTAATTTGTATCAAACCATTTGGTCATTTCTAGTGCTGGCACATCTTTGCCAGTGGGTGCACGCCCTCGCCCCATTCTAAAATAAGTATCGATATCAACATTTTCATCTGCTTGTAACGCACCAAAACGTTCTGGTACAACACCTAACATTGCCGCCATATCCAAGATATGATCATAGAAAGAAAAGTCGCCCACTGTAACAAAATCTAATCCAGCTTGCTTTTGCAAACGCCAGCTTTCTGCCCTTAATTCCTTAGCTTTTGCAAATAAAGCCGCTTTATCAATTTTCCCCGCCCAATAAGCTTCAACGGTCTTTTTCAACTCGCGATCTTTACCAATTCGAGGGAATCCTAAAATATGGGCATATGTTACCATTTTGCAATCTCCATCTTATTTTTATAGAGCTTTTCCAGCTCATACCAACATGCCTTTGTATTTATTATTACACACGCGTTTTTTATAACTAAGTGCAAAAACTCAAGCTATCGAGTCAACCTAAAGAATCTTTAATAGCTTGCCAGGTATTTTGGCACTAAATAGTTTGTATACTCAACAATGAATCATAGTCATTAAACTTTGAATATTCGTCTCTAGCCTATTTTAAACAGTCTATTAACTTAAGCCCACCCTAAAGAGATAAAAGGCATGAGAGCCAATTAATACATAATACGCATCTTAACCTCTTATATTTGCCATTGACTCAAAGACGCATATACACGAAGACTATTTAAAAAAAAACTAAATAAATCAAAATATTATATAAAATATCCTTAAAAACTGCCTCTTTATCTTTAATATGGCTGTCCTAATAGATCTGTCCTAATAGATCTTCCGATAAATCTTTGGGCTTCATAAGATAATATTTATAAAAATCAATATATTAAGAAAATACTTATCTATGGGTGTCCTAATAATTGGGTTGTTTTTACCGTAGGTCGGCAAAAATAAGTTAAATATCTCAAAATTATTGACTTTTTTTATGTTTTTTTTCAGTTAACTATTGAACTTTCAAGTTTAGCCGGTATAATTACCCAATTTAGAAGGCTAACGATAATTGTGGTTGATTAAACGTTGGCTTAGTTTTTTTGATGTTGAATAACTTATGGTAGGTAAAGACAATGGCACGACGTAATGATAAACGCGAAAGACTAGTCGACGCAGCTGATCAACTTTTTCATCAGCAAGGTGTTAGCACTACGACTTTAGCTAATATAGCAACTTTAGCAGACGTTCCTCTCGGTAACGTTTATTACTATTTTAAATCTAAAGATTCTATTACTCTGGCCGTTATTGATCGCCGTAAAAGAAAATTAAACAATTTATTCACTGAATGGAACACGCGTGAAGATGTTAAGAGTCGCTTACAAGGACTCATTGAGTATGTTGCTAGCCTTGCAGAAGAATCTGCTCAATTTGGCGATTCATTAGGCAGCCTTTGCCAAGAACTTGGCAAACAAGGTGGCGCTATCTCTGCTGCCGCTGCAGGTTTAATGAATGAAATGATTCACTGGTGCGAAAAGCAATTTAAATCACTTGGCAAATCTGAAGATGATTCTGCAAAGCTTGCTTTGAACTTAGTTTCAAGCTTGCAAGGAATCAGTTTGATTACTTTAGCATTTAAGGATCCTGACTTTGTAAATCGCCAAGGCCAATTCTTAACACAATGGGTACAAATGATATAATCCATTGAGAGATCTCTGATCTTGCCTTCTCTTTATTCTCAAAGAGAAGGCATTTTTCTTATTCCCAGCTTCTACCCAGCTTTTCCACAAGTTATACCCAGGTTCTCCACTTGCATTCACAGTGATTACGCACTATCTTGTATGTAGGTGCTCGATTAGATCTATATGTTGGGGTTCAAAAGGTATTCCCCCAAATTGAAATTCCACTTTGTATTAATAAGTTGACCTTCTTATATTGCGGTCAAGGTGCACTTTTGTCTCTAAAATATCGTTCTCTACTCTTTCGGAGGAATAAAGCACATGACAGATATGATCACTGAAACCACTCAGTCTGTAAAAGATCCAAATGTCATTATGTACCCAGCAGATACCAAGTCGATTAAACCCGGCCAGCTCTATGTCATGCGCCGTGATAATCGTACTCTGGTTCCCTTTGATCATGACAAAATTACCATTGCTATTACCAAAGCTTATTTAGCAGTAGAAGGTGGCAACGCAGCAGCATCGCGACGCGTTCATGAACTTGCTGGAGATTTAACGCAACAAGTGGCCAAAGCAGTTCAACGCTACTTAAATACAGATGGCTTTATTCGTGTTGAAGAAATACAAGATCAAGTTGAATTAGCATTGATGCGTAATGGCTTACACAAAGTAGCCAGAACCTATATTCTTTATCGGGAAGAGCGTAGACAAGCAAGAGAATCAAAATATAAAGAGCAAGATGGCCGCACAGATGTTATTCAAGTCACTCTGGAAGATGGACGTACGCGTGCACTTGACGAAGAAAATTTACAAAAAGTAGTTGAACAAGCCTGTGCAGATTTAGCCGAAGTGGATGCAAATGCCATCATTGAGGAAACAAAACGCAATCTTTTTAATGGCATTAAAATAGGCGATTTGCACAAAGCCTTAATCATGAGTGCCCGCACAAAGATTGAGCTCGAACCTAATTATTCTTTTGTTGCAGCAAGATTATTGTTAAATGACTTGCATTATGAAGCGCTTAAATTCCTCGCGCTACCCATGACGCACACAGATAAAGAGAAAGTAGCACTCTATCCTCAAGTATTTCAAAAATATATTGAAACAGGTATTGAGCACGAGCTTCTCAGCGAAGAATTAAGAACCTTTGATTTAGATATGCTGGGTCAAGCACTCAAGATTGAGCGTGATCGCCAATTTACCTATTTGGGCTTACAAACACTCTACGATCGTTATTTTATTCATCACCGTGGTACACGTTTTGAATTACCACAGATTTTCTTAATGCGTGTCTCTATGGGACTTGCGATTAAAGAAAAAGATAAAAACCAACGTGCCATTGAGTTTTATGATCTCTTGTCTTCTTTTGATTATATGAGTTCAACACCAACACTCTTTAATTCTGCAACACCCAGACCTCAATTATCCAGCTGCTATCTCACGCATATACCAGATGATTTAGCGGGTATTTACAATGCAATTAAAGATAATGCGCTACTTTCTAAATTTGCAGGTGGCTTAGGAAACGACTGGACAGCCGTACGCGCAATGGGTGCACACATTAAAGGCACTAATGGTAAATCACAAGGTGTTGTACCTTTCTTAAAAGTAGCAAATGACACTGCGGTTGCCGTAAACCAAGGTGGAAAACGTAAAGGCGCTGTCTGTGCTTACTTAGAAACATGGCACTTAGACATCGAAGAGTTTATTGATTTAAGAAAAAATACAGGTGATGATAGACGTCGTACCCATGACATGAACACTGCAAACTGGGTGCCTGATCTTTTCATGAAACGCGTCATAGAAAACAAAGAGTGGACACTGTTCTCTCCAAATGATGCGCCTGATTTACATGATTTATATGGCTTTGCATTCGAAGAAGCCTATAAAGCCTATGAAGCCAAAGCTGAACGCAATGAAATCAAAAATTTCAAGAAAGTTTCTGCCCTTAATTTATGGCGTAAAATGTTAAGCTTGATTTTTGAAACAGGTCACCCATGGATTACATTTAAAGATCCTTGCAACTTACGTTCGCCACAGCAGCATGCAGGTGTTGTGCATAGCTCAAATCTTTGCACTGAAATTACCTTGAATACTTCCGTGGATGAAATCGCGGTATGTAACCTAGGTAGTGTTAACTTAGCACAGCATGTGACAGAAAGTGGAATTGATACGAAAAAGCTGGAAAAAACCATCAAAACAGCAATTCGTATGCTGGATAACGTGATTGATATTAATTACTACTCTGTTATTCAGGCGAGACGTTCTAACTTGCGCCACCGTCCTATTGGTTTAGGTATCATGGGCTTCCAAGATGCGCTCTATAAACTAAACATTCCTTATGCCTCTGAAGCGGCTGTTGAATTTGCAGATAAAACAATGGAATTGGTTAGTTATTATGCAATCAGTGCTTCAACAGACTTGGCAGAAGAACGTGGTGTTTATTCTTCTTTTGAAGGTTCTTTGTGGAGCAAAGGCATATTACCAATTGATTCTATTGCCAACTTAAAGGTTTATCGTGGTGAATATTTAGATCTCAATACAGATAAAACCTTGAATTGGGATAAATTAAGAGAACGCGTTCAAACCGTTGGTATGCGTAACTCTAATGTAATGGCAATCGCTCCCACTGCAACGATTTCTAATATTTGCGGTGTGACACAGTCCATTGAGCCAACCTATCAAAACCTATATGTAAAATCTAACCTGTCAGGTGAATTTACGGTAGTAAACCCTTACTTGGTAAAAGATTTGAAACAGCTAAATATTTGGGATGAAGTTCTTGTTAACGATTTAAAATACTTTAATGGTAGTGTGCAAAAAATTGATAGAATACCTGATTCTATCAAGCAAAAATATGCTACCTCATTTGAAATTGATGCAAAATGGTTGATTGAGGCTGGCGCGAGAAGGCAAAAATGGATCGATCAAAGTCAATCTCTCAATATTTATATCGACAAGCCCTCTGGTAAGAAGATTGATGATATTTATAAACTGGCATGGATAAGAGGCTTAAAAACCACTTACTACTGTCGCTCACTCGGTGCATCGGATGCAGAAAAATCAACCATTACACGAAGTACTTTAAATGCTGTACAGATGACCGATGCGATTGAACAACCTAAGATGTGTTCGATTGATGATCCTGAATGTGAAGCATGTCAATAAGGAAACAATAGCTATGACATCAACAACACAAGAATTTGATCTAAACAAAAATCAATCCACAGCCGTCGAAGGTGGTGTTACTGGATTAGAAGATTTAGAAATGGGTGCTGCACGGATCCGCGTTGATGATAAAAAAATCATCAACTGCCGTGCAGATTTGAATCAGCTCGTCCCTTTCAAATACGATTGGGCTTGGGATAAGTACTTAACAGCCTGCGCAAATCACTGGATGCCGACTGAAATCAACATGGCAGCAGACGTAGCGCTATGGCGATCTCAAGATGGTTTATCTCCTGATGAACGTATGATTGTTGAACGTAATTTAGGCTTCTTCTCAACAGCAGATTCGTTAGTGGCAAACAACTTAGTATTAGCAGTGTACCGCCATATCACAAATCCAGAGTGCAGACAGTATTTATTACGTCAAGCCTTTGAAGAAGCCTTGCATACCCATGCTTATCAATACGTTATTGAAAGCTTAGATATGGACGAATCACGTATCTTCAATATGTATAGAGAATTACCTGCAGTTGCTAAAAAAGCAGCGTGGGCACTTCCATATACACAAAGCTTGGGTGATCCATTGTTTAAAACAGGAACACCGGAAGATAACCAACGACTATTGCGTGATTTGATTGCATTTTATGTTGTATTTGAAGGCATATTCTTCTACGTGGGCTTCACACAAGTGCTCACTTTAGGAAGGCGCAATAAAATGGTTGGAACCGCAGAACAATTCCAATACATTTTACGCGATGAATCCATGCATCTGAATTTTGGTATTGACGTCATTAATCAAATCAAAATTGAAAATCCTGATATATGGACAGAAAATTTCAAACGCGAAATCATTGCGATTATTCGTGAAGGTGTAGACTTAGAATATCAATATGCGGTTGATACAATGCCTAGAGGTATTTTAGGACTCAATGCAAATATGTTTAGGGAATACATTGAGTTTATTGCCAATAGACGTTGTGCACAAATTGGTATAGCAGAACAGTATCCGGGCGCAACCAATCCTTTCCCTTGGATGAGTGAAATGATGGATTTGAAGAAGGAGAAAAATTTCTTTGAAACTCGCGTTACCGAGTATCAGACAGGCGGGACTCTCAGCTGGGATGATTAACATCCCTTTTTTGCCCAGGCTATGCCTGGGCTTTTTTTATCTCAGTACTGCGTCCTCCTCACATACTTTATGCTACATAGTCTTTACGCCTAAATATCCATATTCAATAATACGTGTATATTCTCAATAATAATTAGTTTTGACTTTAAGATTTCATTTCACCAAATAGCTAAAAAAGCCTAGAAGGTTCACGCCTTCATATAAAATAAGCTAATCTTTAACTAACTCTACTCGTATTTTTGTATGAATATGAAAGGTGTATATCCAATTAATCATGTTTGCAATCGAGCGATTGCAGAAATCATTGAGATCCAGAAGCCACTCAATGCATTACATGGGTTGCATTTGCTTTTTTATGGCCGTTATTACAATGACCATACGGGTTACCTGTTTTATACCAACAAACCCTTTTTTTCTATTAGAACAAGCCTTAAAGTCCCCTTTCCTGGAACCTATATGAAAGAAAATATACATCCATGGAAAGAGCTACATGCTGACAGTTTTATAAGAATTGCCGAAGATTTTAACATCTTTGATGCCATCAACTTTGTACAACAAACAGAAAATGGTCAAGAAGTTTTTACTTATGCTTTTTCACGAAGGGACAATCCTGGTGTGGCATTTTATTTAACAAATTTAGAATTAATAAAGAAATTTAATGATTTCTTTAAAATACGAGCTGCCTCATTGATTGAGGAGGCAGATAGAAACAAAATCACGATTCCAGATCATCTTATAGGAAAAGAAAAAAATCGACAGCCTACCTATCAAGACGAAGTGAAATTCTTACTCACAAATTTCAGCATTCCAGATGATTTGAATCAAGAAAATAATCTGCTACATACACTCACCGAGAAAGAATTTATCTGTCTTTGCTATTATTTAACAGGAAAGACTGCTGCAGAAATAGCAAAGATACTGAATATTTCTTCTAAAACAGTTGCAGCACACTTGTATAACCTAAGAACCAAATTAAGCTGCAAGAATCGTAGTGAGCTTTTTGAAAAAGCTTGGCTCTATGGGCTTATTTCCTCTGATATTATTCACAAATAATTTGTTTGCCAGATAACTATTTATTATGACATTCCTTATTAATAAAATTCCTGATTCGCGCGAAGCAACTTTGTAAATTTAAGAATTTGTCGTTACGAGCAAAAGACGCAGGAACAGGCGCTCATATTAATAACTAATGTTATACTGCACTAAAAATTAAGCCTGCAAAGTTGATTGATTTTGCAAGTTATGTTAATAAGTACCGCTAGCACTTCATCATTTAATTGGACTTTATAAGATATGACCTCTCTTTCAAATTCGACACTCTGGCAACGCATGCATGACTATTACGATCAATTAGGACCAGAGGTCTGGGAAGACGAGGTTGTCCCCTTACAAATCACCAGCAATACATATCTTGCCAATACTTATGCGAAGCTCATCATGGCACAAATGCATGACTATATTGCCAAATATGGCAAACCAAGCGCGCAAAACCCCTTCCATATCATTGAGATTGGCGCAGGTCACGGTCGATTATCTTTTTATCTTTTAAAAAATTTACAACTTGCTTTCAAATTATATGGCTGGCCCACCGACTGGCTCAAATATGTCATGACTGATATTAGCTTGAAAAGCTTAACCTCTTGGAAACAGCATCATGCGTTAAAACCTTATTTTGAATCTGGTTGCTTAGACTTGGCGGTGTTCAATGCATTAGAAGATACTGAATTACAGTTAGTACTCTCTAAAAAAACAATTAAATCAAAATCCTTAAGCAAACCACTCTTTGTAATCTGCAATTATATTTTTGACACGCTTTTACAAGATGCATTTCAAGTCATCGATGGTAAACTACATGAAGTAGAGCTCATTATTAAGAATGAAGAACGAAATAAAAACAAAGATCTCAAAGATTATTTTAAGAAAGCCTCTTATCAATTCAAAAGACATCCTATTCAGACAAATTATTACGCCCAACAACCTGTTTTAAATAAAATATTGAAAAACTACGAAGATGAATTCGACAATGCATCCTTTCTAATACCCATTGGTGCGATTAAATGCATTCAAAATCTTCATCATTTTACCAAAGGCCCCATGATGCTTCTGGTATCCGATAAAGGTTATACAGAAACGGATTTATTTGATGAAAACGAAGATCCAGACATTAGCTTTCATGGCTCTGTATCTATGATGGTTAATTTTGACGCTCTAAGCCAATATACAGAGTTGAATAAAGGCACTAGCTTTATGATGGGCAATAAAGGAGCTGATTTCCAAGTAGCGAGCTTTGTCTACCATGCAGACTACGCTATTCCTAACACGACCTATGCCTTTGCCAATAGCTTGTCTACTTACAGCCCTCAAGATCTCTTTGATATTTCTTATATAGAAGACGATTTGAACCCTGGTTTTAGCACCCTTGAGTCTATTATAAATCTTCTGAATCTTGCAGACTGGGATCCCAGTATTTTCCATGATTATTATCCGATGCTTTTAGAAAAGCTCGAGTCTCAAGAAGTTTCACTGGATTTAGAATACAGTATATTGAATGGTTTAGAGCGCGTCTGGCAATTTTTCTTCAAGTTAGAAAAATCTCAAGACATTCCTTTTGCCATTGGCTCTATTCTCTACAATATGGACTTCCCGGAAAAAGCTGTTGAATATTATAAACAGTCGATTATTTATTACGGTAAGGACAAAGAGACATACTATAATCTAGCACTTGCTTATCAACAATTAGAAGACAATAAAAAAGCTCAACAAATGATTGAAAATGCGCTTGCGCTACATCCTAATTATCGTGAGGCTAAAAAATTATTAAAAGAGATAAAAGAATCATCTAATATTAAGGAAAATGTCTAATACTATATACTGAAATACTGGATGCCAGCCTTCGCTGGCATGACAGTTTTTAAATAATTTAGCTTATGATTATAGAATATACTGAATGTTAATTTTTCACTGCCATGCCAGTGAAAGCTCATAAGCGTCAATTTAAGGAATTTCTGGGATTCGATTATAAAATAGTGGTACCCATTCTTCATTCGCAAAGCGAATATTTTTCCCTCTACCAATTTTGGGAGAGGGTGCTTCGAAGAAGCGGGTGAGGGTTAAATAAGTTAATCACTTATTAATTATTCGGTGTTTTCCTTAATGAGCGAATACTAGTATCCAGTACGTTTCTTACAGAAAATATGACATCAAACAAATAAACAAAGCATAATAGAAAATATCTTTATATGAGCAATAACCTAAAAACACTATTCATTCTCATTTTTACATTATTCACCATAATGGGATGCGAACAAAATACCCAAGAAAAAATCACGCTGGGCACCTCTGCGGACTATCCACCGTTTGAACATATTCAAGATGGTAAAATAGTCGGTCTTGATATTGATGTCGCACAATTTATTGCCAAACGACTTAATAAAGAGCTAGTGATTCAAGATATGGATTTCGGTGGCTTGATACCTGCGCTCAATGCTGGAAAAGTCGATTTTGTGATGGCAGGCTTAAGCATCAGTGAAGAAAGGAAAAAGAATGTAGATTTTACACTTGCCTACTTTGAGCCTCAATTTACTTTGCTTACCTTAAAAGATAAGCCAATCACAGATTTAAATGATTTAGCCAATAAAAAAATTGGTGTTCAATTAGGCAGTGTCATGGAGTCTTTTTTAAAAGATTTACAAGAAAAGCTCCCTACCTTAACACTTGAATCATTACCTAAAAATATTCCCTTGATTCAAAATCTCAAACTAGGTCGTTTAGATGGTGTCATGGTTGAAGATGCGCAAGCAAATGCATTCGTAGCAGCCAACCCTGGCTTAATAGCCAACAATCTGCCAGGTAGCCAAGGTGAATATGCTATTGCTTTAAGCAAAAATTCACACTGGCTCTCAGACTTCAATATTGCGATTAACGATTTAAAACAATCCGGTGAACTCGAGCGTATCAAACAAAAATGGATCGAAAACCAGGACAATAAACAACATGCAAATAGCTATGACTGGGTGATCTATATCATCAAAGGCTTAGGCGTTACTTTAGAATTTACCGTTATTTCAGTGCTGTGCGGCTTAGTCATTGGTGTGATTCTAGCCTTAGCGAATCTATCTAATAGATGCCTATTTCAAACGCCTGCTAAATTTTATATCTCTATCTTCAGAGGCACCCCACTGCTTTTACAGCTAAGCTTTGTGTATTTTGCAACACCCTCTTTAACAGGCTATAACATTTCAATTTTTCTTGCTGGGGTTACTGCCTTCTCGCTCAATTCTGGCGCCTATATCGCAGAAATTATTCGCGCAGGCATACAGTCCGTTGATAAAGGTCAATTTGAAGCCTCTCAAGCATTGGGTGTACCTTATGCTTTAATGATAAAAGATATTATACTGCCTCAATCCTTTAGAAATATTCTCCCCGCTTTAGTCAATGAAACGGTCAATATGCTGAAGGAGTCAGCCATTATTTCCACCATTGGTGCAGCTGATCTAATGAAGCGCGCGCAAGTCGTCTCTGCTGAGCAATATACCTATTTTGCACCCCTCTTGGTTGCAGCAGGATGCTATTACATTACCGTTTTTATCTTGAGCCATTTTGCCACACGATTAGAAAATAAATTGAGCTTAGCCCATCATGATTAAACTAACAAAAATCTCCAAATTTTTTGGCAGCAAGCAAATCTTAAACGAAGTTTCACTTAGTATCTCACAAGGAGAAGTGTTAACCATTATTGGCCCCTCAGGCAGTGGAAAATCCACCTTATTGCGCTGCATGAACTTTTTGGAAATACCCAATAGTGGTGAAATATGGGTTAATAACCAATTATTAACGACTCAAAATGCGCAAATAATACGACAAAAAGTCGGTATGGTTTTTCAACAGTTTAATCTATTTCCACATAAAACGGTGTTAGAAAATCTTATCTATGCGCCCACCAAAATTTTGAAAATACCAGTACAAGAAGCCAAAGATCAGGCTATGACTTTACTGCAACGAGTCGGCTTGAGTGATAAAGCAAACGCTTACCCCACTCGGCTCTCTGGCGGTCAGAAACAACGTGTTGCCATTGCAAGAACACTTGCTATGCGACCTGATGTCATTTTATTTGATGAGCCAACGAGCGCCCTTGATCCTGAAATGGTCAAAGAAGTGTTAGAAGTGATCAAAAGCTTAGCGCATACAGGGATTACCATTGTGATGGTCACACATGAAATGGGCTTTGCCAGAGAATTATCAGATAGTATTGTCTTTTTAGATAAGGGAGAAATTATAGAACAAGCTTCCCCTTCTGATTTTTTCACTAAACCAAAATCAGAAAGGGCGCAATTGTTCCTGGAGAAAGTTCTATAATTGGAACTTACTCATGGCTGTGGCTTGTTCTAAAGCCTCTTCATCATTTAAACCAGCGTTAAGTGCCATTTCATAAGCTCTAGCAAAAATATCATCATTTGATTGTTCATTTCTTTGTGCTTCAAATTGAGCCAGCATCATTGACTGAGCTTCAAATGCTTCTTCTACTGTTGCATCCACACCTGTTTCATCTAGTAGAAAACGCCTTGCTTGGTTGGTTACTAATCCAGCGTCTTCTGAATAAAATTTCTCTGTTTTTACTTTAACGGTAGAAGCTTGACCTGATTCAAACATTGCTAATTTTTGAGCAAATTCTGATTTCCCAGCACCACGTAACGCCATTGCATAATCTCCTAAAAGATCTGTTTAAATTAATAGACTTAGTATGCCAAAGCAAACTCTTGAGCAAAATTCAATTAGGATAAGATGCTATAAACATCTGATAATTGGAGGATAAGCAAATAATTTACGACTGAAGGACGTTTTTTAAGGCAGCAGCCTTATCTAAGGTCTCTTGATATTCTGCTTGCGGATCCGAATCCACCGTAATCGCCCCACCAGCTTGAAAAGTGACGCGATTGCGTTTCATTGCGTATGAGCGAATCAAAATCGATAAATCCATATTACCATCAAAGCCAATATAGCCCATTGACCCACAATAGGGTCCTCTTGCGGTAGGTTCTATTTGAGCAATAATTTCCATAGAACGAATTTTAGGTGCACCTGTGATTGAGCCACCAGGAAACGTAGCTTTGATGAGATCAACGGCATCGTATTGAGGTGCTAATTGCGCCCTCACTGTTGAAACTAAATGATGCACCGTGGCAAAACTTTGCAATTCACATAAGTGTGGTACTTCTACGGTGTGTGGCAAGGATACGCGAGACAAATCATTGCGCATTAAATCCACAATCATAATATTTTCTGCTCTGTCTTTATCGCTGGACGTTAATTCGTCTTGAAGCTGTTTATCTAAAATAGGATCCTGAATTCTGCGTCTCGTGCCCTTAATTGGGCAGGCTTCAACGATAGAATCTTCTAATTTCAAAAAACGTTCTGGCGAAGATGATATAATTTGGCAAGCAGAGAAATTTAAAAATCCAGAAAAAGGTGCTGGATTTTGATGTTGTAATTTTAGATACAATTCAAAGGGATGACAGTTGACTTGGGTTTCAAAACGTTGCGAAATATTCACCTCAAAAATATCACCCGCATAAATATGTTCAATGGCTTTTTCCACGGCCTGAATATAACTTGCCTCATCAAAGTTTGAAACAATGGGCGAAAGTATTTCAATTTTCTCAGGTATTTTAAAGTGGATGTGCTGACTATTTATAAAATCAATGATGCTTTGCTGGCGCTGTTTAGCTTGTTGTAAGCGTGAATCCCTCTCATAGGGTAAGCCACTTGAGAACAAATAGAGCATCTTCGCGGAATGATCCCACGCAAATACGATATCATAGAAGGCAAAAATGCAATCTGGCAAAACCATATCATCTACTTTGGGATTGGGCACTCTCTCTAATGCTCTGTTTAGATCATAACTAAAATACCCCATACCACCACCTTGAAAAGGGGGCAAATCTGAATGCTTTGCTAATGTATTTTTTCTAAGTATGCGTTGTATTTCATCTAAGATATTGCCTTGAAAGCTCACATTAGCAGAACGTATCCAATTATTTTTAGCAACGAGCTGTTGATAAGGACGCACGCCTAAAAAGCTATATTGAGCGAGCCTGTCATCGGGTTTCACACTGTGCAATAAGACGGTGCCCTCTTCCTCTGCAAAGAGTCCAGCAATCGCTGTCGGAGAATGATAGGGCAAAACCACAACCAATGCTTTCTCTGTATCATTCACTAATGGGTGCTCCATTGCTCTATTCAACCTGCTGCGGATTTGGCATCGCATTCGGCGTTGTTCTTGGCAAGGATACAAAGTGTGACTTCTCATGGGTTTTTTCTGGTTTGTATATCACAGCAATCAATGTGTACAAAAACAGTCCAACAGACACTGCTAATAAGTAAAAACATAAGCCATTCGGCCCCATCCAATCCATCATCATCGAAGGCAATAGAGGACCTAGTGTTGAGCCTATCCCATAAGCAAGCAACAAAGTAGAAATGGCAGAAACCATCTCATTATGTGAAACGTGATCAATGGTGTAGCTGGTAGCAAGCGGATAAATAATAAAAGAGCTTGCTCCAATGACAAAACCTAAGACCATCAACCAAGGTATATTGTAAATATCAGGAATAAAGAGTATGAAAGCGATAACGCAGAAAAAGCTCATACCCACCATGACCTTACGTCTATCAATTTTGTCTGACATTTTGCCAATTGGATATTGTAAAAGTGTACCACCTAAAATCATGGCCAACATTACCCAGCCAACCTCATCATCTGGTTTAGCATTTTCTTGAAGATAAACAGGCACCAAGGTGTATAGAGGACCTAAAATCAAACCAGAAATAATACAGCTGATAACACCTAAAGGTGCTTTTTTAAATAAATAACGAAAAGAAAGAATGCTTGGATTTTCTGGACTTGGCGCACTAAATCGCGTCATAGTAACGGGCAATACGGAGAGTGCTGCGCAAATCGCAATCATACAATAGCCCATCAGCTCATAAGCAAAAGGTATTTTAATAAAGAGCTGCCCTGTCGCTTGGGCTAAATAGTAGGCAACCATATAAACAGAAAGGACGGTGCCACGATTCTCTTGTGTGCTGGCTGCCATGAGCCAACTCTCAATCACAACACAAATACCTGCTAAGCAATAGCCGCTGATAAAGCGAATGACAATCCATAAAGTCGGCGAAAAGAATAAACCCTGTACCAGCGTTGTAACTGCAATAAGCGCAGCAAACGCAGAAAAGGCGCGAATATGGCCTACTCTAAAAATAAAGTGCTGAGAACGAAATGCACTGATAACCAAGCCTGAAAAATAAGCCGATGACACACAGCCTACCAGCCAATTTGCAATATCCTGTGTTTGCAGATGCACAGATGTAAAAGTGGTATAGAAGCCACTACCTAACACCAGAATCATAATGCTTGCAATTGGCGCAAATAAAGCTAACCGACTATTTTTCACAACGGCCTCTAACTTATTTAGTTATTAATTATATGGATACAGAGAAATGTAATGACAAGCGCTTATTATTCAACTAACCTTAACTTTTTTCAATCGATACTTTAATATATAGGCGCAACGTAACGCCCAACGAGTTTAGGTCTTAGCACATGTCAAAAACGTCTCTCTATGCTCAACCCAAACATAAAACCTCATTTGTATTAAACCAATGGGATCTATTTATTTTACTAATTGTATTTGGCGTCTTTGCTGCCCTTGTCTGGGGTGCTCAACAAATGGTTACCCCCTATCAATTAGGTGAATCCATCCAAGTTTCTTTATCACCTAGTATGCTACCACAGTATGCTATTAGAACTGTCATTCGTATGGCTATTGCTCTCTCTTTTTCACTACTGTTTACCTTTACAATTGGCACGCTTGCAGCCAAAAGCCGGCGCGCTGAAATGTTTATTATTCCCTTTATAGACATTATGCAGTCTGTCCCTATTTTAGGCTTTTTATCCATTTCAATTTTAGGATTTATCTATTTATTTCCCAGCAGCCAACTGGGTCCTGAATGCGCTGCCATTTTTGTTATTTTTACCTCTCAAGTTTGGAACATGGCCTTGAGTTTTTACCAGTCTTTAAAAACAATTCCCAAAGAATTAAACGAAGCCTCTTCCATGTTCCATTTAAGTGCTTGGCAACGATTTTGGCGTTTAGAAGTGCCTTTTGCCACACCGAGCCTTATTTGGAATACCATGATGTCTTTGTCTGCGGGTTGGTTTTTCGTGGTCGCCTCTGAAGCCATCTCTGTGAATAATCAAAAAATCATGCTACCTGGCATTGGCTCTTACATCATGCTGGCTTCCAAAGAATCCAACTATGCAGCCATTTGCTATGTTATTCTCACCATGTTTTTAGTCATTTTAATCTATGATCAGCTTATTTTTAGACCACTGATCTCTTGGTCTGAAAAATTCAAATTAGAACCTAACCTAGACATGGAATCTAACAGTACCTGGTTTCTTAATATTTTGCAGCGCGCTCATATAACGCACCAATTTGTACGCTTAATGAACCGATGTCGAGATCTCATTACCATACCAAAGTTTAAAAGAAATATAACAAGTACTGAGAGAATACCCGTTAAAGTAAAGCAAGCACTCTCTTGGACTGCCATTACCTTTTGGAACTGCCTATTACTTTTAAGTCTTTTAGCTTGCGCCTTTTTCTTGATTCGATTTATTTATACCGAGTTGTCATTGACGGAAGTATTAGAAGTTTTTGAACTGGGTTTTATTACGACCATCAAGGTATTCATTCTCATCGTCTTATGCTCGCTTATATGGGTGCCCATTGGTGTTTGGATTGGCCTTAATCCCCGTATTGCACAAGCGGTGCAACCCTTAGTGCAGTTCTTAGCGTCCTTTCCCGCTAATCTCGTCTATCCCGTATTATTTATGTTGATAGTTACCTATAAGCTAAATGTCAACATCTGGACAGCCCCTCTGATGATCTTAGGAACACAGTGGTACATTCTATTTAATGTTGTCGCTGGCACCATGCAACTACCATTGGAATTAAGACTTGCTGCCAAGAATTATGGGGTTAAAGGCTGGCTATGGTGGCGCAAAGTGATTCTACCTGGCATCTTCCCTTATTATGTAACGGGTGCCATGACTGCGGCAGGCGGCTGCTGGAACGCAAGTATCGTCGCAGACGTTGTCGAATGGCAACAAACCACCTTACATGCGACTGGCATTGGTGCTTATATCACAGAATTTACAACGGTAGGCGATTTTCCACGTATTGCACTTGGTATTTCAGTCATGTGCATTTATGTCATTGTGATCAATCGTTTAGTTTGGCGAAAATTATATGAGCTATCAGAAGAAAGATATGGTCACAGCACATGACTTGTCGGGTAGGTGTCTAACCTCGAGTAACCGGAATGTACATAAAAGTACATGAGGATTGCGAGATGGTGAAGACAACACCCCCGAAAAGTCATGTGTGAAGACCATGCAGCGTTAATTAAGGAAATGGGTATTTAAGTTACTATGAGCGATACAAAAAAAGTAATTTTTGAAGTCAAAGATGTACGTAAAACCTTTCGCTCTTCCGAGGGGCAAGAACTGGTTGTACTCGAAAATGTCAATTTCAAAATGCATGAGAATGAAATTGTTGCGCTACTAGGCAAATCAGGCTCTGGAAAATCAACCCTTTTACGCATTATTGCTGGTCTTGTAAAACCCAGTGGCGGACAGGTCTTATATCACGATAAACCTGTCACTAAACCTGTCCAAGGCATCGCAATGGTCTTTCAAAGTTTTGCGCTCATGCCATGGCTGACCGTACTTGAAAATGTAGAACTTGGGCTTGAAGCACTAGGAATCCCCCGTCAAGAGCGAAGAAAACGTGCCCTCAAAGCAATTGACACTATTGGCTTAGATGGCTTTGAATCTGCTTTCCCTAAAGAGCTATCGGGCGGTATGAGACAACGGGTTGGTTTTGCAAGAGCGCTTGTGGTAGAGCCAGAATTGTTACTCATGGATGAACCTTTCTCTGCTCTAGATGTACTTACAGCAGAAAACTTACGTGGCGACTTGCTAGATCTCTGGACCAGCAATAAAACACGCACCAAGGGCATACTCTTTGTCACACATAATATCGAAGAGGCTGCACAAATCGCAGATAGAATTATTATTTTTGCAAGTGATCCAGGACATATTCGTGCAGAACTCAATCCTTCCTCTGCTGTTCCTCGTAATTTACAGGATTTGCATTTCAGAAAACTGGTTGACGATATTTATACACTCATGACAACCAGTGAACGCAGCAAAGTACGCCCAGGAGATGCCGGTAGAGATTATAAAAAAATGGAGCTTGGATATCGTCTGCCTGATGCGGGTGTTTCTGAGTTAACAGGCTTGGTAGATGCCTTAGCCCAACAAACCGATGGGCCTGTCGATCTCCCGCTTTTGGCAGAACAATTGCATTTAGAAGCAGACGAACTCTTCCAATTAACCGAAGCACTCGAAATTCTTGATTTTGCAACAGTATCCAAAGGTGACATCGCGCTAACAGAGGCCGGTAACACTTTTGCAGATGCAAATATTTTAGAGCGCAAGAAGCTATTTGCAAAGCAATTAGAGAAACATGTTCCTCTAGCCAAACATATTCGCACACGCTTAGAGCTACGCCCCAATAACCGCGAACTCGAAGATGTTTTCTTAAGCGAATTGGAAGCTTATTTAACCAACGCAGAAGCAGATCGCGTCTTAACAGTTATTATCGATTGGGGTCGCTATGCAGAAATTTTTGCATATGATTATGATTCCGGTATTCTCAGCCTTGAAAATCCTAAGTAGTTTGAAATTCATGAGAAAACTTTTACTCTGCTGTCTGATTACACTGACAAGCAATACCGTAAGTGCAATTGAGCCTGTTAGTCTAAGTGTAAAAATAAATGGTGTCAGTGAAGACATTGAAAAACATATTCGCTCAGACATGAGTCTACAACATTTGCGCAGCGATCCTGCCATCAGTGAATCTGTTTTAGAGTACTATATTGAGCGTGCTATTCAAGAAATTACAGTCTCATTACAACCCTATGGCTTCTATAACCCCCATATTACTGCCCGAAAATCATTTAAAAAAAACCGTTGGTTGATCAGCTTTAGCGTTGATAAAGGGCCTGTTGTTCAAATTGAGACAATAGATATTCAAATAGAAGGCCCTGGCTTATATAATCCCAATTTAAGCAATATTGCCAAGCTAATGCCTTTAAAAATTGGCAATACATTATTGCATGAAGAATATGAGGCTGGAAAAAAGGCAATTTTAAACGCAGCTATTTACGAAGGCTATTTAGCAGCAGAATTAACAACGCATCGCGTAGAGGTTGACACACAACGCTCAAAAGCCAAAATAATAATCGTGCTAAATACCTCAAACTTATATTATTTTGGGCACACAACCTTTAGTGACAGCCTTTTAAATAATACATTTTTAAATCGCTACCCCACTTATGAAGAAGGTGATCCTTTTACCGCTCAGAAATTATTGAATTTAGAAGATGCACTTAGAAATAGCGATTATTTCAGCACCGTACGTGTTGATTCACAACCCAATCATGAAACATATCAAGTTCCCATTTCTGTGGATTTAGAAGATCAAAAGCCAAATCATTATCTATTTGGCGCAGGCTATGGAACCGATACCGGGCCTCGTGGCAAAGTAGGTTATTTAAGACGACGTGTGAATAGTAAAGGGCATAAATTCAATGCTCAACTACAATTATCAGAATTGTTTCACAAAGTAGAAGCAGATTACATTATTCCAGGAAAACGACCACAAACAGATAGTATTTCTATTAATAGTAAATACATGGAAGATGAATATAATGAAAAGCCTGTTGAAAGCTTAGAGCTTACTTTAAGCGAAAAACGAGAAATTTATGGCTGGGATAGAATCATGGGCTTAAGCTTTATTCATGAAAAATCTGTTACTTTTATTAGTAATGAAAGTAGACGTGATGATTTACTGTTACCTTTCATTGAATTCAAAAATACAACAAGAGATAATCTCAATAATCCTACCCGTGGTAGAACACGTATGATTCGACTAAAAGGAGCGCATGACGACTTGGCAAGCAGCGTTTCTTTTGCGCAAATTTATTTTCAAGAGCGCTGGTTGCATTCCTTTGCCTATGATTTTAAAACCTTATTTAGGTTAGAATTAGGTGCAACACTGCCTAGAACTTATGACAAATTACCTCTCTCGCAACGATTTTTTGCAGGTGGTGACACCAGCATACGCGGTTTTGGATACAGAAGCTTGCCCGCTGAAATTGATAAAGATGATGAGAGACAACCTGTGGGTGGTAGCTATTTATTTGTCACGAGTTTAGAGTTGGGAAAAATGATTTACAAGCCATTTGGCATACATAGCTTTATCGATATGGGGAATGCATTTCGTAGCTCAAAAGATGAAGTGCAAATCGGTATAGGTGGCGGTATAAACTATGATACAAAGCTAGGCCCTATTAAATTCTCAATTGCCAAACCTATTACCAATGCAGCCCAATCTTGGCGTATTCATGCAACCTTCGGGCCTGAATTGTAACTAGAATTTCTAAAAGGGGCGATTGCCCCTTCTAAGTAATGACAGATTCACGCTTATTTTTTCCTAGCACCTTGATGCCCACCACTGTAGCGCATATCAGGCTTGTAATTTCCTTGCCCCTTTTGCAGACCATATTTAGCGCGTATTGCTTCTCTTTTTTCTCTGTTAGCAGAAAAATCATGTTTAGGTGAATAAGATTTAGATTTATCTTCTAATAATTTTTGAGGTTCATAAGCAAAAAGCCCTTTGAAAAAGCTTTTCACCGAAGAAAGTGCGGAAGTAATTGTCTTTTCAATTTGTGTTAATATCGATTTTGCTTCTTTAGACAATTCAGCAGGATCTGCTAATACCTTGTCTACTTTACGCAGTACATTGGTTGCTTTATCTTCAAATTCTCTCGCTAATTTTTCAGCGTCATCTGGCTCATTTTGCAAATCATTAATAAATCTTTTAGCGCCTTTCTCCATATCATCTGCCACAGCCCTCAGATCCTCAACGAAATCTCCACCTTTCTTTTTAGCTTTTCTTACCTGATGTTTAACTTCTTCTTCTGTATTTCTGGCACGACCACCTCGTTTTAACCATTCCGTAAATTCATTTAATTGATATAAAATATTACGTTCTGCCTTAGGCATAATAAACTCCTTAGCATGATAAAAACATCTTCACCCGTTGGACGCCTCCTTGATTCTAAAAGTTCAAACCAAAAAAAATCATAAGCCATTGATTAATAATAACATATAGAAAACTTCATCAAGCAAACTATCAAGCAATAGAGTGTATCTACTTCAAATCACAATATAATTTAATCATCAAATACTTTATTCACCAGATACTTATGAGTAGAATACGAGCTTTATTTAACAAGCTAGCTGGGGTTTTGTATCCGTACATTCTGGTTGCTCAAAAAAATTTTCCAATGGGGACTGTATTGCTGCTTTGGACTTGTGGCTTGTTTGTGCTTTTGTATTTATACCGAAACTGGCACAAAAGCCACACTTGAGTTCATTAATGATTTCACAAACTATAGTATTAAATACGATCATGTATCTGGTACTTTTGGACATCATCTTTCTTTCGATGCTTTGGAATTAAAGAGCAAAGATTTTAAGCTTCAAGCCCAGTCTTTAAGCGTTAGCTGGCAATGGCTTTTACTCTTTCAAAGTGAAATTAATGTATCACAGCTCAATGCCCAAAATATTGCACTTATCCTGCATCATAGTGAAACCACCACACCCAATATTAATAGCCTTGATGACTTACAAAACTTTGTAAATTCAAAATTGTTTTTTCACATGACTATCAATGAAGGCGAGATTCAGAAAGCCAAGATAAGCACCCCTACTTTTACACACGATATTGAACACATTGTATTAAAGACTTTTCAATCCAATCATTTATTAGATTTAAAATATCTTAGCTATGAAGGAAGCTTAGGGTTCATACATGCCCAGCAAGATGAAAAACTACAAGTAAAATGGGATCTAACACTCTCTGCCCCCACAGTTTTCTCTCAATGGATAGAAGGAAAGGTGAAAACAAAGGGTGATGCTATTTTTTATGAGCACGATTTGAAAAACGAAAAAAACAAAATCGATGCTGAATTTTTTGTCGAAAAACTAAATATAAAAGAAAAAGAACTTCTAAATAGCCAAATTAATATTCAAGGCTCTTTGCAAGCACACAACATCGCCATAAAAAGCATTCTGGGCGATCCTATTGAAATCATAACCACAGCAACGTGGCATCAATCAACATGGACGGGCAACATAGAAAAAATTCTATTCTCTCACAAAACCCTTAACAAGCTACCAAGCACTTACGGCACTCTAAAAATAAGCAAAAAATCCAACTGGAAAGTCCAATTGAATATGAATGTATTTGGAGAATCTTTAAATTCAAAATTAACGATCAAAAAAGATGCGCCTTTTGCAATGAGTGGAAAAATTCAATCACAGATCCAAAATCTAAAGTCGCTGAACCATTTTTTTCCTTTCTTATCAGGAACGACTGATGGCTCAATAGATATCGACATTGATCTTAAAGGCACTGTTTTTTCTCCTGAGTTTGTAACAAAAGCGAAGGTATCTGGCATTCACTTTTCTATGCCTCAGTATGGAACCAAAACAATACTGGATAAAATTGAAATAACGCAAAATAAAAAAAATGAAATGCTTATCGATGGTTATGGCCATATCAATAATAAAAAATTCACGATTGATGGCTTGGCACATGTCAAAAATTATCAGCCTTACTTATCTGTGAATATAAAGGGCGAAAACCTTGTTTTAAGCCAAACTCCTGAATATTTTATTGTGGCCTCTCCTAACCTTAATTTCACCTTAGAAAATAATGTGCCCAAGCTCAGTGGCCATATTCATATCCCACAAGCGGATATTAAACAACTCAATCATTCAAAGAAAGCATCACACTCTGGTGATATTGTGATCATCAATCATGAAAAAAGTCATGAGAAAAAAGACAAAGCAGTATCTTCAACCATACCACTTAGCACACAAATTGAAATTAGTTTAGGAAATAATCTTAAGTACAAAGGCAAAGGTCTGAACTGCCAGTTTAAAGGACATCTTAAGCTCACTCAAAAACCCAACCAAATCCCAAGACTCAAAGGTGAGATTAATCTGATCAATGGTAAATATCGCTTTCAAGGAAAATCTTTTAATCTAACTCATGGTAAGCTTATTTTTACAGGTAGCACCATGAGTAATCCACTCATAGATATTGAAGCCAAGCAAACCGTGATGGCGTTACCCCGTAAAAAGTCTGCTGCGCTTATTACTCAAATGGATATGGGGGTTCGTTTAAAAGGAAAGCTCAATGATCCCAAAATCAGCTTTTTCTCAAATCCCTCAATGTCAGAGGCAGATATTATCTCTTATCTTATTTTAGGTCGCCCACAAAGCGAAGCGTCTCAAGGCCAAGCTGAATTACTCTTTCAAGCTGTTTCACAATTGTCTTCCATGTTTGGCAATGAGAACAATGATATCTCTCATAATCTTGCAGAACGCTTAAAATTAGATTACGTCGCTTTTTCTAAAGGCTCTAACAATCAAAATACTTCTTTAGAAGATACTGTGCTTATGCTGGGGAAACAACTCTCTGATCGACTTTATCTGAATTACAGTCTTGGCTTTTTAGATTCAACCAATAGCATTGGTATGCAATATGTTTTAGGCAGAAATCTGTCGGTTGAAGCACAAACAGGCACAACGGGTTCAAGTGCGGATGTTATTATTTCGTTGGATCATTAATGGGTTAGGGCCGACACAGCGGTCGGCCCCTACAAAGAATATAAAAAAACTATATTTAAATGAAGCGTTATTGTAGGGGCGGGTCTCTGTGCCCGCCCTTCTGAACCGAGACAATCGCTGACCTTTACAATAGTACAATTAACTAAAAAACACATCTTGTGTCAGCTTCTTTCTGGCCAACAGTGTTTTTAAATGATCTAAGCTTTCTACTTGTATTTGCCTAACCCGTTCACGCGTTAGACCAATTTCTGCGCCTACATCTTCTAAAGTGGCTTGTTCGTGCCCTCTTAAGCCAAATCTACGCACGATGACATCTTGTTGCTTTTGATTGAGGGTATCCAACCAATTATCAACAGAGCTTTTAAAATCTTCTTCCATCAGTAAAGATAAAGGATCATGTTCTCCTTCCTCTTTAATGGTATCAACAATAGAGCGATCTGTCTCTGAGGCAACTGGCAAATCAAGAGAAGTCGTTTTTTCATTGAGTCCTAGTATTTTTTCTACAGCTTGTGTTGGCTTTTTGAGCGCATGTGCAATTTCTTCAGAATTTGGCTCATGATCTAACACATGTGCTAACTCTCTGCTGGTTCTTAAATAAACATTCATTTCTTTTACAACATGAATCGGCAGACGAATCATCCGTGTTTGATTCATTAATGCACGTTCGATGGTTTGTCTTATCCACCATGTTCCATAAGTAGAAAAACGAAATCCTCTTTCAGGATCATATTTTTCAACGGCACGAATAAGCCCTAAATTCCCTTCTTCTATCAAATCAAGTAATGGTAAACCTCGATTAATATAGCGTCTAGAAATTTTAACCACCAATCTTAGATTGCTTTCAATCATCTGATTACGTGATTGAACACACCCTTGCTGCGCACGTCGTGCATAGTAGATCTCTTCCTCCGCAGACAGCAAAGGCGCATAACCAATCTCTCCAAGATACATATGCGTTGCATCTAAAGCTTTTTCATAAGAATCCTCGGCATCATCCTCTTCAATGAGCGTATCTTCTGTGAATACCACTTCATCACGTAACTCATCAGCTTTTTCAGATTGCAAAAAGCTAACGTCATCGTTGATAAGTTCCATCGCTGTGTCACTCGTAGAGAAGTCCTCACCCAAGACTTTATTCTTATTTTCTTTCTTATTGCCCTTGAGTGAAGTTTTCTCACAGAATACGTCCCATCCCTGAGCCATAACAGGATCTCCTTTCTTGTCGTTATTATTCTTACCGTCTAAAACTCAAATGTTAAAACTACAGTTCAGATATAATTTTTGTTATATCATTCATATCTTTGAGTATTCGTTCAAAACGTTCATCGGTCAAAGCGGATTGAATACGCTTTTGAGCTTGATGCCATAAAGGTATTCCTTTATCGAGCGTGGCTCTGCCCTGCTCGGTCAAGGAGTATGCCTTAGAACGTTTATCTCTAGGCTCAATAGTATGAATGAGTCCTAACTTCTCTAAGGGTTTTAAATTACGCGTTAGCGTGGTTCTATCCATCACTAAAGTGTGTGCCATTTCGGTTAAGGTACGCGCCGACACAGAGGCTAGAGATACCAACAAAGTAAACTGTGTAGCACGAATACCTGCTGGCTCTAGCTGATGATCATAAAACTGTGTAACGGCTCTTGTTGCCTTACGTAGGTTGAAACAACTACACTTAGGGTTAATCAATTTTGGGTTTATAGGTTCGTTGGCTTCCATGGGTTTATCTCCTCACAAAAAGTGTAGGATCCCGCACCCAGGTTATTCAAGGAGAAAAAAGTCAGTTTTCACAAATTTATTTTAAGTCCTTGCAATTACTCGTAATTTTTTTTCACATTCAGCGAGAGCGTGTCATGATAAAATGTAAATCGAGGGTACATACGCCCAGTATTCCCCCATATTAGACATATTAATTCATACAGCCTGGATCGATACCTATACCTTAAAACGTACAAAGACTTTGAATTCATTAGGATTGGAGAAGAAAATGAAAAGTCGGTTCAACACACAAAAAGCTATTTCAATCAACAACAAAAGCTATCACTACTACGATCTTAAGGCACTACCTGAAAGCTACAACATAGATAGATTGCCTTTCTCAATTAAAATTCTGTTAGAAAATTTATTGCGCTTTATGGATGGCGTCAACATCACAGATAAAGATGTGGAAGCGGTGCTACATTGGGATCCTAAAGCGGTTCCTGATCAAGAGATCGCCTTTACACCAAGCCGTGTTATTTTACAGGACTTTACAGGTGTCCCTGCGGTAGTAGATTTAGCTGCCATGCGTGTTGCTATGAAGAAATTAGGCGGCAACCCTAATAAAATTAACCCTTTAGCACCTGTTGAACTGGTCATTGATCACTCGGTCATGGTTGATCATTTTGGAAACAATAAAGCCTTCAATCAAAATACAGAATTAGAATATGAGCGTAATTTTGAGCGCTATGCTTTCCTACGCTGGGGACAAAATGCATTCAAAAATTTCAAAGTCGTCCCACCAGGCACCGGCATTGTTCACCAAGTGAATTTAGAATATCTGGCACGTGTTGTCTTTGAAAATAATACAAATGGCACCTCTTATCTTTATCCCGATACATTGGTAGGAACAGATTCTCATACAACCATGATCAACGGTTTAGGTGTTTTGGGTTGGGGGGTTGGCGGTATTGAAGCAGAAGCAGCAATGTTAGGCCAACCTATTACTATGCTCATACCGCAAGTGGTTGGCTTTAAAATCACAGGTAAATTACCAGAAGGCGCAACAGCCACCGATCTGGTACTCATTATTACACAAATGTTAAGACAAAAAGGTGTTGTTGGTAAATTCGTAGAATTCTATGGAGATGGCTTAGACAACCTCCCCTTAGCAGACAGAGCAACCATCGCAAATATGGCACCTGAATATGGCGCAACTTGCGGTATTTTCCCGATTGATGATGAAACCTTAAACTTTTTGAAGCTGACAGGTCGCCCCCAAGAACAAATCGATATCATAGAGCATTACACAAAAGCACAAGGTCTTTTCAGAGTTAAAAACCAAAAAGAAGCTGAATACTCAGATGTTCTGTCTCTTAATTTAAGTGAAGTTGTACCTTCTATTGCTGGCCCTAAACGCCCTCAAGATAGAATTCCATTAACACAATCTAAAGAAGCATTTAAAGAAACGATTTGTCAACAATTAGCTGAACGACAAGATAAAGTATCTGATGATATGGCTATCAATGAAGGGGCAAATATCATTGAAGGCGAAGTACCGATTGTGCTCAATGATCAACATCATATGCTACGCCATGGCGATGTTGTGATCGCAGCAATTACCAGTTGTACAAATACCTCCAATCCAGCTGTGATGTTAGCAGCAGGTTTAATCGCTAAAAAAGCAATTGAAAAAGGTATTCATTCTAAACCTTGGGTAAAAACCAGTCTTGCCCCAGGCTCACAAGTTGTTACTGATTATTTAGAAAAATCAAAATTAACAACTTATCTTGATCAATTAGGCTTTAATCTGGTTGGTTATGGTTGCACAACCTGTATTGGTAACTCTGGTCCACTACTTCCTGAAGTTGAACAAGCCATTCAAAAAGGAAATTTACAAGTTTCTGCCGTTTTATCTGGTAATAGAAACTTCGAAGGCCGCATACACCCACAAGTCAGAAATGCTTATTTAGCCTCTCCACCTTTGGTTGTTATCTATGCGCTTGCAGGAACCATGAACATTGACTTGTACAAAGATCCTATTTCCAAAGATAAAAATGGTAATCCAATCTTCTTGAAAGATATTTGGCCTTCACATGAAGAGATTCAAGCAGAAATCAAGAAATCAGTTTCTCCAGAATTATTTAGAGCGCGTTATGCAGCTGTGTATGATGGCGATCAACATTGGAAAAATATCAATGTAACCGAGTCTGAACTCTATCAATGGGAAGAAAATTCTACCTATGTAAAACACCCTCCTTACTTCGAAGACATGTCGCTTGAAGTGCCTAAAATTGAAAATCTGAACAATGCGCGTGTTTTAGTAAAGGTGGCTGATTCTGTTACAACCGATCATATTTCTCCAGCTGGCAGTATTTCATCTAAATCTCCAGCAGGACAATATTTATTGGAAAGAAATATCCCTGTTTCTGATTTCAATTCTTATGGATCTCGACGGGGTAATCACGAAGTAATGATGCGAGGCACTTTCGCCAATATTCGACTCCGTAATCAAATGGCGCCTGGTACAGAAGGCGGATGGACAACGCATCAAACCAGTGGCGAAGTTATGTCTTTATACGACGCATCTTTGCGCTATGCAAAAGAAAATGTGCCTCTCATTATTTTGGCAGGAAAAGAATATGGCACAGGCTCCTCTCGCGATTGGGCAGCCAAAGGCACACGACTCTTAGGTGTACGTGTTGTCATTGCAGAAAGCTACGAGCGTATTCACCGTTCAAATCTCATTGGAATGGGTGTACTCCCCTTAGAATATAAAGCGGGTGAAAATGCCGATCAACTAAAATTAACAGGACAAGAAACGTATTCTGTCAAATTAGATGATTTAAAACCACAAGGTGATGTAACTGTTGAAGTTGAGCACAATGGAAACAAACGCTCATTTAAGGCTACGGTTCGCATTGATACACCAAAAGAACTCAGCTATTTCAAACACGGTGGTATTTTGCATTATGTATTACGTGAATTAGCTAAAAATGGGAAATAGCTAATAGCGTGAGCACTCTTATATTGTAGTGGCCGGTCTCTGTGCCGGCCAAAATTATGGATTATGTAGGGGCGGATCGCTGTGTCCGCCCTGAATGTGACGGGCCGGCACAGAGACCGGCTCCTACGAATGCATTGGATGCTGTGTGGCTTGGCTGCAATTAATTCGCTTCAATCATAGTAATAATCATATAAAACAAAGGTAGTTAAGATCATGAGTCAAATTAACATGCGTACAGTAACAGACAGTATGGGTGAAATGTCTGTACCAGAAACCGCTTTATATGGCGCACAAACACAACGCGCGGTAGAAAACTTCCCAATTTCTGGCTTAACTATGCCACGCAGCTTCATACAAGCAATGGGATGGGTTAAAAAATCCTGCGCACTTTCAAATAAAGCCTTAGGCTTTCTCTCTGAAGATAAAACCAAAGCCATTGTAAAAGCAGCAGAGCAAGTTGCAGAAGGTGCATTAGACAAACAATTTCCTATTGATGTCTTTCAAACAGGCTCAGGCACCAGCACTAATATGAATACAAACGAAGTAGTTGCTCGCTATGCAACACTCGAAGCAGGCATCGATATTCATCCCAATGATGATGTAAACATGAGCCAAAGCAGTAATGATGTTATTCCAACAGCAATTCATGTCAGTACCGCTGTTCAAGCAAAGCATAAACTGCTACCCGCATTAAAGCACTTGCATAAAACCATACAAGCCAAAGCAAAATCACTAGAAAATATTACCAAAACAGGCCGCACGCATCTTATGGATGCAATGCCTGTCACTCTCGGACAAGAACTCAACGGCTGGGCACAACAGATTGCAAATGGCATTCAACGCATAGAATCTGCATTAGAACATGTGCAATTATTAGCCATCGGTGGTACAGCCGTTGGTACAGGGATTAATGCCCACCCAGACTTTGGCACAAAAACAGCCCAATACTTAAGCAGCGAAACCAATGTTGCTTTTAGCGTCAGTCCTAATCTATTCGAAAGCTTAAGTTGCCAGGATGCTGTTGTTGCCTTCTCAGGACAACTACGCGTCATTGCTGTCAGCTTTATGAAAATTGCAAATGACTTAAGATGGATGAACAGTGGCCCTCTTGCTGGCATTGCAGAAATTTATTTACCCGCATTACAACCTGGAAGCAGCATTATGCCAGGCAAAGTAAATCCTGTAATCTGCGAATCAACCATGATGGTAAGTGCACAAGTAATGGGCAATGATGCAACCATTATGGTTGCAGGCCAACATGGTAACTTCCAGCTCAATGTCATGCTGCCTGTGATTGCTTATAATGTTTTGCAAAGCATAGAATTACTTTCTAATACAGCAATTATGCTTGCAGATAAAGCAATTAAAGGCTTCACAGTGAATGAGACAGAGATTAAAGATAGGCTCGCTAAAAATCCCATTTTGGTAACAGCTTTAAACCCAGTCATTGGTTATGAATTGGGCGCCAAGATAGCCAAAACAGCTTATGCGGAAAATAGAGCCTTACTTGATGTTGCTAAAGAAATGACGCAATTATCAGAAAAAGAACTTAAGACTTATCTGGATCCATTTACACTGACTAAAGGTGGCCTTGTAGAGAAATAGAAGTACAAAAGCTATCCTTAAGTTTATATAGTCTTTGCATATGGCTGTCATACTTGAACAGCCATGTGTCACGACTATAGCTATTTACCTTTAATGTGCAAAAGAAAAAGGATTCACTGTGGGCTTAAGTTATCAGTCAAAATTGGTTGCGCTTATATCCAGTGTTTTTATTTCTATCACAGTTTGTCTTTATTATGTGCTCACTTTATCTTTAAGCGAAAGTAACTTACGCGATATTGAAAAGCAACTCGGCTTTACCAGCACCCTGATTGACGATCAATTATTAGATAAAACAGAAGATATTATTTATTATTCCACACAATCATCTTCTATATCTCAATTTTCTAATCAAGTCCCCACGCTCAATCAAGAAAGAATGCTGTTAAGACTCCATGAACTGGCAAATGAATTTCGCGCAGATCGCGCTTTATTGATTACAAAAGGCTTAACCATTAAATCTGATACTTATATACAAAAAAACAGTCCACAAAACTTCCCCTACCCTGATATCCGCGATCATTTAGAAACAAACTCAGCTTTTCAAATTGTGTTGCCAATGAATGACGTTATTTATCACTGGGTGATTTTTCCGATTCAATCTCAGAATGAAACTTTATGGCTCGCTTTTGGAAATGAAATTGATAAGATTTTTAAATATGCCTTAGATAATATTTCTCCCTTAAATATTAATTTAAGCTTTGCTTATGAGATGCCTCAAAGCCACTGGCGGTATCCCAAAGAAAATTTTCGACTGTTAGGTGCTGATTTTGAACATGCAATTCAAAAGTATCTACATCATATCGATGAAAAAAATGCTACGCAGCTGAGTATCAGACAAGGCAACCAAGTTGTTTTTATGCTGCCATTGATTCAAAGTAAAAATAGCCCAAAAATAGTTGCTATTCTTATCTATTCTTTTTCTGAATCTTTTAAGCCTTATCTCACTATTATTTATAAAGTGATCGGTCTTTTTCTTACTGCATTCGTATTAATGGCTACGGGTCTTATCCTGATCAATCGAAAATATAAAACTGCCCTTTTAGCTATTGTTCGTTTTGTTGAAAAACTCAACGAAGGCGATTATCAGCAACGACTACCTTATCATGGGAAAGGCGTTATCAGTCAATTATCAACATTGCTAAATAACATGATTGCTAAAATTCATTTGAGAGAAAAAGAATTACTCCATAAAACGCGCTATGACCCCATTACAGAATTACCCAATAAAAGTTTCTTTATTGAACAGCTAACAAAAATACTACAAGCACATGAAGCAAAGCAATTAGCTGTTGTCTTGGTCACTATACATCGATTCCCTCAAATTAATCACGCCTTAGGACACCGCGTTGCAGATCGCCTCTTGCACCATGTAGGCGCTAGAATTGTAGGCGCATTTGAAGATGCTTCCTTTGTTGGCAAGCTATCAGGCAACGTATTTGCAATGATATTAACAGACGTTATGCCTTCAGACGCAGAGAATATTTCCGATCGTATTCTAGATTTATTCGAAAATCCATTCAGTGTATACACTGTTACCATTGATTTAAGTGCGCATGTTGGTTTTAGTTTTTATCCAGAAGATGGCGATGAAAGCGATATTCTTATTCAAAAATCGGATGTTGCCTTATTTAAATCACAATCCAATGCTGAACACTTTGCTATCTATGATGCAAGCAGCGATCCACACCAATTCAACAAACTTTCTCTTATGAGTGAACTAAAAGAAGGCTTGCAACACGACGAGTTTTTGGTTTATTACCAACCTAAAGTTGATCTAAAAACCGATCGCATCATTCAAGTAGAAGCCTTGGTCCGCTGGATGCACCCTTACAAAGGCTTTATGTCTCCAAATTTATTTATTCCGCTTGCAGAAGAAACAGGTCACATTAAAAAAATTACTGCCTGGTTGCTCAATCAAACATTTGCGCAATGCGCGCTCTGGGAAAAAGCCAATATCCCACTTCAAATATCTGTTAATCTCTCTGTGAAAGATTTGCTAAATCGCAATCTTCTTAAATATATTAACGGCCTGCTTGAAGTACACCACATCAACCCGAATAATATTATCTTTGAAATTACAGAAAGTGCCTTCATGCAAGATCCAGAAAATTCGCTCGGTGCCATTAAAAAAATGCGCAACCTAGGATTTTCTTTTACCATTGATGATTTTGGAACAGGATATTCATCAATGAGCTATCTTAAAAATTTACCTGTTGATGAATTAAAAATCGATCAAACCTTCATTAGAGACATTGCTCAAAACACCAAAGATGCTCAGATTGTGCGCACCACCATTGAACTGGGTCATGGACTTGGTTTGGTTGTCGTTGCAGAAGGTATAGAAGATGAAGCCGCTTATGAGCTCTTAAAAACCTTCGATTGCGACATTGGTCAAGGATATTTCATGAGCAAGCCTGTGGCTTTAAGCGAATTAGAAGAGTGGCTCAAAACCTCACGCTGGGGATTGCCCACTATATCCCATAAGTAGGCAGCTCCCCTCTCCCTAAAGCCTCATTTACAAAGGCTAGGCGGGATCGCTTAGCTCATCCATATTAGGTGCATTTTTAGAGTCATTGGATTCAATACTCTCTCTTAAACACCAAAGCACTATTAAACCAGGCAATGCAAAAATAACCGTCCAAAAGAAAAATTCTGTCCATCCCAACCAGTTGACAAGATATCCTGCAAAAGGCCCTACAAACACCCGTCCTATTGCACTGAATGCACTGAGCAAGGCAAATTGTGTGGCGGTATATTGAGGGTTACATAAGCTCATTAGCAAAGCAATAAAAGCCGCTGTTCCCATACCACCCGCTAAATTTTCTATACACACGGCTGCAATCATCATCTGTAAATTAGGCCCAACCCAAGCCAATAGCATAAACAATAAATTTGTGATGGCTTGTAAAAAACCAAACCAAAGCAGCGAGCGATATAAGCCCATTCTCGCCATTAAGACACCGCCTAAAAAAGCGCCTACAATGGTAGCGCTTAAGCCAATAATTTTATTTGTATAACCAACCACCTCTAATGAAAATCCAAGTCCTCTTAATAAGAAGGTTGTGGTTAAAGAGTTTGCAAAGGCATCTCCCAATTTATAGAGCACAATTAACAAAAGAAAAAAAATAGCATTTTTGCGAGAAAGAAATTCTTTAAAGGGATCGATGCAGGCTGCCCATAAACTGGGAGGAGGCGCTTTATAATGAATGGGTTCCTGTGACCAAAGCGTTGCAATGACACCTACCCCCATCACACCTGCCATCATCAGATATACCATCTTAAAGCCAAGATGCTGTGCTAAAATCAAAGCCAGTCCACTAGAAACAATAATCGCTAATCGGTAGCCTGTTACAGCCATTGCAGCACCAGCGCCTCGTTCTTCGGGCGCTAATATCTCTGTTCGGTAAGCATCGACAACGATATCTTGTGTTGCAGACATAAAAGCAATACTTAAGGCAATGACAGCAACGGTCATGGGTCTAACACTGGGAGAAAAACAACTGATAGCAATTAGCAAGGCTATGAGCACACATTGTGTACCAAGCATCCAGCCTCTTCTATGCCCTAAAATAGGTGGCCTAACCCTATCAACAAGTGGCGCCCATAAAAACTTATAAACATAGGGCTGTCCTACCAAAGCTAAGAAACCGATAGTAACAATATCTACATTCTCAACGGAATACCAAGCTTGTAGCGTTGAAGCGGTCAATCCCAAGGGTAGCCCCGAAGCAAAGCCCAAAAGCAATACCACCATCATGCGTTTCTGTAGTAATAATTTGTACCAAGGAAGTACGTTGATATTTGTCATTTAAAATACTTAAATTAAATTTTGACTTATGCAATAGAATACCTCAGTCTTGCCAGATGTTTGAGATAAAAAAACAATTATCTGCTGTACTGCTCTTTATTTGGATGAGTGCTGTCTCATACTGTCTTGCTGCCAAAGACACTGTGTCCACCGCCCCCAGTTTATCCTGCTTTGTTACAAATGCAGAATTTGGTTTTTGGCCACAAATCAAACAAGATTATAAGACACATTATGGAGACTATGGCTTACCACGATTATTTGCAGGTCTCAGTATTGCGGCTGTCCTTGCCAACACAGGCATTGATGAATCCTTACAAAACAGATGGCAGTCTGACCTTAGAAACAGAACAACTGACCGAATCAGCAACATCAACGATCATTATGTAAATAATTTATCTCAATACGCTGTTGCTATCCCCATTTACTTGTTATCAACACTGTCTGGCAGTTATTCTTCAGATCCCAATATCAAATCCATTGCGAGGTGGGGCAATCATGCTTTTCGAGCCCTTGCATTAGGCTTACCTCAACAAGCGCTCTTAACAGAAGTCTTGGGAAGCACTCGACCTGAAAATGGCCCATCAGACTGGAAATTTTTAAAGGACAATCGAGCTGTTAGTGGACATGCTTTTTTTGGATCTCTACCTATCTTAACCGCTGCAAAGTTATCTGATTCACTGCCTTTCAAAATGCCACTCTATGCGCTTTCATTACTTCCTCCTCTGGCACGTATTAACAACAACAAACATTACAGCTCTCAAGCTTTCCTCGGTTGGTGGATAGCTCTACAATCGGTTAGTAGCGTTGCAGAATCAAACAAAGTTAGAAAATCTGATAAAATCAAAGATATGCAACTTATCGTATTACCTAAACAAATATATTTCCATTACACTATGCAATTTTGATATAGTGCTCTTTTGGCTAATTTATAAGGCATTTCTTTATGAAAACTCGTTTGGCCGCCCTTTGCTTGGCATCAATGATGACAACTGCTTTTGCTGCAAATGACACGAAAGCGACATCATTAAACGGCAAAGAAGAAAAAGTAAGTTATAGTATTGGTGTTGATATTGGCAAGAGCTTTCATGAACAAAATATCGCTGTAAATGAAAAAGCATTTTTAGCGGGTGTTCGTGATGGGCAAAAAAACAAACCAGAACTTATGACCGATGCAGAAATTCGTGAAACTCTGTTAGCATTACAAACAGAATTAATGGAAAAACAAAAAGAAGCAACAAAGAAAGTAGCAATGAAAAATAAAATTGATGGCGATAAATTCTTAGAAGAAAACAAAAAACGTACCGATGTCAAAGTAACTAGCACTGGCTTACAATATCGTATTCTTACAGAAGGCAAAGGTGACTCTCCCAAATCAACCGATCAAGTAAAAACCCATTATCGTGGCAAATTGATTGATGGTACTGAATTTGACAGTTCTTATGCCAGAGGCGAACCTGTTACATTCCCTGTAAATGGCGTTATTCCTGGCTGGACAGAAGCATTGCAAATGATGAAACCTGGCAGCAAATGGGAACTCTTTATTCCTTCTAATCTTGCTTACGGTGAACAAGGTATTGGCGATGTTATCCCACCTAATTCTGTCCTCACCTTTGAAGTGGAACTTATTTCTATAGAAGGTAGTGAACCTGCAGCCAACTTATCAACCGATAAAAAAGCACAAAAAACATCTTCTACACAAGATAAGTCAAAACAAGCTGTTAAATAGCAAGTTGCTCGCTTGTATCTAATATCAGTCGGTTAACAAATGAACGAAGTGAATGATTATCTTCCCTTGGAATCAAGGGAAGAGGCTCACTTTAGTGGGCAGATGGATTTTAGAATTTATTTTAAAAATCCTTCTCTGCACCTAAAAGGTGCCTCTTTCTTTGATTACAAAGAAAGAAAATAGATTCGCTTTGCTCATCAACACATCTATGAAATTTTGAGACCACGCCTAACAAATAGGAACATTAACGGCCAACCCTCCCATCGCTGTTTCTTTATATTTTGAATGCATATCTGCGCCTGTTTGTTTCATGGTTTGTATCACTTGATCCAGCGATACTACATGCTTACCATCTTCTAACATGGCAATATGTGCTGCATTCACAGCATGAATTGAGGCCATCGCATTTCTTTCAATACAGGGTACTTGAACCAATCCTAAGATTGGATCACAAGTTAAGCCGAGATGATGTTCCATACCAATTTCTGCAGCTTGCTCGACTTGCCAAATACTACCACCTAAAACAGCCGTTAATGCGCCAGCTGCCATGGAACAAGCAACACCCACCTCGCCTTGGCATCCCACTTCTGCACCACTGATAGATGCTTGTTTTTTATATAAAATGGCTATGCCACCTGCAGTGAGTAAATAGGTTATAACATCTTCTTTTTTGGCTTTAGGATAAAAATGTAAAAAATATTTTAAAACAGCAGGAATAATACCTGCGGCACCATTCGTAGGTGCAGTAACAATACGATGCCCTGCGGCATTTTCTTCATTCACAGCCATCGCATAAACATTTAGCCAATTAAAATCTTTTTTAGTGATATCATTTTGCTCGGCTTGATTTAATAAAGCTTGATAATGGATAGGTGCCCTTCTTCGTACTTTTAAATCACCCGGCAACAATCCTTTGCCTTTACAACCATTATCAATGGCTTGATCCATCACAGACCAAATTTCATATAATTTTTCTTTTATTTCATCTTCACTACGCCAATGCTTTTCATTTTCTAAAACCAATTCAGCAATCGTGCATTTTCTTTGATCGCAGTATTCAAGTAGTTTTTGAGCGGTTTCATAGTAATAAGGTAATTCTCCTTTTTCTTTAATAATATTTGGAGAATGCAAAGCAGTGTCGGATATAATGAATCCACCGCCAATGGAATAATATACTTCGGAGTGTACTATATTATTTTCAGCATCATATGCAGTAAAACGCATACCATTGGTATGGTATTCTAAATTTTCTGTATATTTAAAAATAAAGTGTTCTTGATATTCAAAATCAATGATTTGATTTTGAATCATAAGCGTCTTTTCTTGAATCAAACGATTCATACGCTGATACACAAAGGCAGGATCAACTGTATCAGGCTGATAGCCTTCTAATCCAACAATGATGGCGCGATCTGTTCCATGCCCCTTACCTGTGAGCGCTAAAGAACCATACAATTCTACTTCCAGTCTTTTTATCGCACCATTTGGCAACTGTGCAACAAAATCATTTGCTGCCCGCATTGGCCCCACGGTATGAGAACTAGAAGGACCAACACCAATTGAAAAAAGCTCAAAAATACTGATCATAAATTGCTGCCTTATTGATTAAAGACGCCGATTAATTTTATGTTAGTTAATTAAAACAAATTAACATTCCGCCATTATATCAAAGTGTATGACAAATTTAACCTGAGCAATGTAAAAGCTGTTTATGCGATCTCGCCTCTTTTTCATTAACCTCACCCGCCGCCCCGGGCACCCTCTCCTAAAATTAGGAGAGGGACGAGCAAGCATTGAGTTTGAGTGTTAATTCCCAGCATCTGCGTCTAAATCTAATTTATGTCAATTATGTGTTTTGGCACTTTCCCTCTCCTGTTGACAGGAGAGGGTGCCCGAAATGGCGGGTGAGGTTAGATTAAAAGCGCACGAGCAACAACACGCGTAAAGACAAACCAGGGAAGAGCCAATGCTCAAACTCATTTGTCTTTAGGCTAGGCGGCAAATGTTTGCATGACAGGAGTGTATACAAAATACACGACTGTTGTGCATAACATGCTGCCAACAACGCATAAAGACAAACCAGGGAAGAGCCGATGCTCAAACTCATTTGTCTTTAGGCTAGGCGGCAAATGTTTGCATAACAGGAGTGTATACAAAATACACGACTGTTGTGCATAACATGCTGCCAACAACGCATAAAGGCAAATGAGGAAGAGCATCCTAGTCGCGGCGTAAGCGCTCAGTAGCCGCAATCGGCGTTGGATAACGATTCACAATCCAATAAGAAGAAATAACAAAAGTAACAATGGTTGCTGTTTGAATGAGGCAATAGGCTGCTGGGGTAATGATTTGATTCTTTTCCGCAACATAAGCAACCAACAAAGAAAACTCACTAATTTGACCTATGCGCACCCCTACTTCCCATGCAGCTTTTGAAGAGGAGGCTGTCTTTAAAAGCAAGGGTTTAAGGGTAAGCGGCTTAATCACTAACATTAATGAGGCAAGAATAACGGCAGGAAGCGCAACTTCCGACATAACAGCAACGTCAATACGCGCCCCTAAAGAGAAGAAAAATAAGATTAAAAAGAAATCTCTTAAAGGTCTTAAACTATCCGCAATAAATCTTGAAATGGGGCTTTGTGCAATCGAAATACCGGCAACAAAAGCACCAATCTCAAATGATAAGCCTAAAAATTCTGCTAATTCTCCTATACTTAAGCACCAACCTATGGCAACTAAAAATAAGTATTCATGAATGCGATTAAATTTTTCAAAGATTTTAACTAAAACAAAGCGTTCTGCCATAAAGGCTAAGAAAATAATAAATGGTAAAGCAAGCAGCACTTGCGCAACTTCTAAAATAGATAATCCATGTCCTGTGCCAGCACCGTGTATCAGTAACATAGCAAAAATAGCAATGATATCTTGCAAGAGCAAAATACTGATAACAATCTCACCTGTTTTTTGATGGTGCATTACCGTTGTAGGCAGTAATTTCAAGCCAATAATGGTGCTTGAAAACATCATACAAATGCCAATAATCAAGGAATCTGCTGTATTAAAGCCTGTTAACCAGCCTACCCCATAACCCACTACAGCAAATACCAACGAACTCACAACCGTAATAAAGGTTGTTTGTGTGAGCATCTTGATCAGATTTTGGGGTTGTAAATTTAAGCCAAGCAGGAACAATAAGAAGATAATACCAATGTCCCCGATATCTTTAATGATGATAGGATCAGAGACAAGCTTTGCTCCCCAAGGGCCTAAAATAGCACCTAACAGTATGTAGGCAACTAACAGTGATTGACGTGTATAGAGTGCAAGTGTGGCAAGCACTGCTGCGCCACAAAAGATCAAAAAAATAGAAAAGAGGATATCATTATGCATGCCCTTTATTTTGTCAGGTCAATAGGCTAAGAACAAGTAGAAATTTTATATGCTAGAGAAATTTATAGCTGTTGTCTTGATAACTAGCATATCCTTAATATATTAATCATCCACAAAACATCCTCTATATTTTTATTAAGTAGGATAATTAAATTGAATGAGATAGAACTAAAACAACATTTTGAAGATGCTTTTTATAATCAACAAAACGGTAAAGTTGATGAGGCCATTGTATTATTTAAGCAAATACTTGATAAATTCCCGAATCATGCAGATGCCTTACATGGCTTAGGCATCGCCTATGCACAAAAGAAACAACTGCAACAAGCAATACCTTATCTCAAACAAGCCATTCAACTCGCACCTGCTGTTCCAGGCTTTCATAATAATTTAGCCAATGCCTACAAACTCAATGGTCAGCTAGATTTAGCACAGCGACATTATCTTGAAGCCTTACGCCTAAAAACCCCCTACTCTGAAGCGAATAATAATTTAGGCAATGTTTATTATTTACAAGGCTCGTACAGAGAAGCCGCAGAGCAATTTAAAAAAGCACTTCGCATCAACCCTGCGCTTTGGGATGCACATTTTAACTTAGCGAATTGTTATCTACGGCAGGATTTATTTTTAGAGGCAAAGCCACATCTTGAAGAAGTCTTAAAATACAGACCCGATCATTTAGGTGCAATCAATAATCTGGGTATTATTTATTGCTTGCTGAAACAATTTGAAGCAGCCATTCCCTTGCTTGAAACGGTGATGGCGCGTGAACCTAGTAATGTTGAGTCTCTCTTTCATTTAGGTATTGCGCATGCCTCTAGCAATCAACTTGAAAAAGCAAAACAAGACTACATTCAAGTATTAGCACTCAATGACAAGCATGATAAAGCGCACCACAACTTAGCAACACTCTATTTGCATTTAAATGATAAAGAAAATGCACTTAAACATTATGAAAGAGCATATCAGCTTAACCCTCACAATCAAACCGCGCTTCATATGCACAAAGCCTTAACAGGTCAAACTTTAAAAGAGGGTGCGCCACATGAGTATACACGCGCTTTATTTGATCAATATGCTTACAACTATAATCAGCATATGAAAGAACAATTAAAATATAAAGTCCCGCAACTTTTAAGAAGCTTAATCAATCCCTACAGCCAGAAAAAAACCTCTACCTGGAAGGTACTTGATTTAGGATGTGGTACAGGTTTATGCGCAGCTTACTTTATGGATATTTCAGATAAATTATATGGCGTTGATCTCTCTCCTAATATGGTTGATCAAGCAGCCAAACTAGAAGCCTACTATAAATTAGCCGTCAGTGATATCAGTGATTATTTAGCAAAAACCAAAGAAAGCTTTGAACTTATTATTGCTGCAGATGTTTTTGTTTATTTTGGTGATTTAGAGTCAATTTTGAATCAGTGTTATAAAGTCATGACTGAGAATGCATATTTTTTATTTTCAATTGAAAGCTTAGAAAATGGCACATCTCCTGCTCAAGATTATCAACTTGGCGCAACAGGTCGATACCAACATAATCCAGATTATATTAAATCACTCGCTGAAAAGTTAAGTTTTAAGAAAATTGCACAGCAAACAGCAGCCATTAGGCAACAAGAGACAGGTGCTGTGATTGGAGAGTTGTATTTATTGCAGAAATGATAGACAGCTTTTATTTATAAGACTTGGATGCCAGCCTTCGCTCTAAGTAATCCCCACAAATAAAGGTTCGTCATTGCGAGTGGAAGCCGTCTATTATTGATTGAAAAAGCACAAAAACATCACGGCTAAAGCGAAGCAATCTATCCTGAAATCTTTAAGAAGAGCACAGTAGGAAAGACTTCAAGATAGATTGCCACGCAAAAGACGTGGTAGTTTATCCCTTATTTCACCTTTTTCCTGCGTCTTTTGCTCGCAACGACAAATTCTTAATTCATGGAGAGCACTCAGAGCCTTCGCTGGCATGACAGAACATGCAAAAACTATCTTGTCATGCCAGCGAAGGCTGGCATCCAGTATCTAAAAATATTTATTACAAATAAAAATGTGGCTTCTGTGTAAAGACCGGCCCTGCCTCTAACAATTGAAAAAGAATTTGTAGTTGTTGGCCATAGTAAGAACGCTTTGGAAATTTTTCAAGCTCTTGCTCTAAAATAAACATGAGCATACTATAATTCGCTTTGGGATCAACTAAAAATTTCTGTAAATAAAACCCAACTTTTGACCAGCTTTTACAGCATCTTTTATGATATTTTGCCGTAACCGAAAGAAAAAATCTTTTCTTGTCTGAGTTTTTTAAATACAGTCGAACGTCATGAACAATGGAGCGAAGCTCATTATCACCATTTCTTTTTTCTTTGACATTGATGTCATAGCCGTAAGTAGTACTGATGGTTGTCATGAGAGCTTTACCCCCTACTTTATTGCTTTAATATAGCCTTCGCACATGAGTATATGCAAATACACCTGAAATTGATAGATTATTTATATTTGGACTCTCTTTATAGCCTACCATTAATCCACTGAATATTAAACACTAAAATTTATTTTATACTGTTTATTATTGAAAAAATAACAATTCCAATCCATCGCCACAAACAAACAACCTGAAGAAAAAGCCATAAAAAAAACAGGATCAAAATTAGTCTAAACTCTTTGTAATATTGACATTTCTTGATCGAATTATAATGTACATACAACAAAATAATGATCATATTGCAGCCAGCTATGACGCAACGCCTTATCAAAGCTTTCCCTTTAAACAAAGCCATCCAGCCCATTTATTTACCTTGGGAACACTCTTTAAAATGCAGCCTACACCCGTTGAAAAGGCACGTATTTTAGAATTAGGCTGCTCAGCAGGTGGTAATATTATTCCTGTGGCTGCACACTATCCAAATACACAGTGCTTAGGCATTGATTTCTCAGAAACAGAAATTGCAAGTGGTATGGCTCAAATCAAAGATCTTGCTCTAAAAAACATGGAATTACGACATCAATCCATTTTAGACTTTGGAAAAACAGAAGGACTCTTTGACTATATTATTTGCCATGGTGTTTTTTCTTGGGTAGATGAAAAGGTTCAACAAAAAATCCTTCAAATATGCAAAGAAAACCTAAAACCCAATGGTATTGCCTACATAAGCTATAATACCTTGCCTGGCTGGAACATGATGACAAGCATCAGAGATCTGATGTTATGGCATACGCAGGCAATTGAAGATCCTCAAAATAAGATTGCACAAGCAAGAATGATTTTAAAATTTATGACTGATGGACTTGCAGAAGATATTTCTCCATATGCACAATTTTTAAAACAAGAGATCAAAGTGCTCTCTAAACAAGCAGACAGTTATATATTGCATGAACATTTGTCTCACTATAACAAAGCACTTTATTTTCATCAGTTTATGGAGCAGGCAAGTAAACACCAATTATCTTATCTCTCAGATGCCATGCTTTCTACCATGTATGCGGGCAATATGCCTAAATCTTTCTCTGAAGAGTTAAGCAAAGTTCATAATATCATTGCCACTAACCAGTATATGGATTTTATTCGAAACAATCGATTTCGATGCACTTTACTCTGTCATCAAGAATATCCGGTTGATAGAAGATTAAATGTCAAAGATGTCAGCAATTTGTATTTGCAACTACATGCAAAACTCAATGAAGCAGAATTTACAGAAGAAATGATCCATTCAGATAAAGTTCTTAAAGTGAGTTTAGGCGCTATTACAATGACAGCACAGAATGCGCAACATAAAGCGGTACTTTATGTTTTACATCACAATCGCTACAATTTAATTCATTATAATGAATTAAAAGAACAACTCAGAAAATATTGCCCACTGCCGGAGAATCAATTAGATCATTTATTGATTGAAGATGTTAATTTAATGCGTATGATACTTGCAGGGCTTTTGTATTTTTCTACCAACCCAAGTACTTATACGACCAATATTAGTGAAAAACCCATCGCATGCCGTTATGCCCGATACCAAGCCAAAACACAAAATTTTGTAACCAATCGTTTACATCAAGTCATGCACTTAGATCCTTTTGCAAAAACCGTTTTACCCTACCTAGATGGTGAACACGATCGACAAAGTATTACTGCGTTGATGACAGACAAAGCCATTAATGGCGAACTAATTCTCTTAAAGCAAGATCAAAAACCAGTAACAAGCAAGACAGAAAAAATGAAACTCATCAAACAACTCTATCAAGATATCATTGTTAAGCTTGCAAACTCAGCTCTTATAATAGGTTAAAATTCTAACCTATTTATCAATTTAAAAAACAGGACACCCAAAATAATTCTGGAATCAAAAAAAATATGGCTGTCCTATTTATTTTGGCGTTCAATTTATTGCTACGCAGTATTGGCTACTGCAAATTTTGAGGATATGATTAAACCCATGTATGTCAACTATAAATGGGTCAGTTCATGGACAAATTTAAAAAATTAGCGCTTTCTACTTTATTACTCGCAAGCACACCTTTTGCTGCAGCCACTGCATTTTTAGGCAGTGATTTCTATGTGAATCCTTATGTGGCAGCGGAAGCTGGGTGGCGGCATTCTCCTTGGGAAAGTGCTTTTGGTGAAAGACATTTTAAAGAACAACACACTAACCTAAACTTTATTTTAGGAGCGCAATTCCACGATTACTTTGCGGTCGAAGGTGGTTTCCAAACAACTGATCAACGTCAAAAGCAAAGTTTTTATTTTGGCGCGCAAAACGTCACTGAAGAGCCTGTATTAGGATTTTTAAATGGAGCAGGTAATGAAGCATCTTCTTTACATATGGCTCAATCAAAGATAGATGGATGGCATCTTAACCTAGTCGGCCTGCTTCCTGTCTTACCTAAAACAACTCTTTTTGCATCAGTAGGTGTTGCTTGGATGAAATTTCATGTAAACACAGTCCCAGTTTACGATCATAACGTGTTAACGACGGCTAACCCTGTTAGCCAATGGAATAGCAGCAGAGACGCTGTGTTAAGACTGGGTATTGGCGTAAAGCAAATGATTACCGAAAATTTTGGCTCTCGTTTATTTTTAAACTGGGAAAATACTAGTCTAGAAGGCCGTATACCTGGAACAGGCGTTGTCAATCCTCCCACACTTGATTCTGAATTTTATACTGCAAAATCTAAGAATAGCTATGTGGTTGGTTTAGGGTTCTACTATCAATTCTGCCCAAGCAAAGGATAAAGAGCATAAAAAAAGCCCAATTAAATTGGGCTTTTTTATTTTTTATGCCTATCTTTTTATTACTGTCCGTATTTTTCCCTTCTCTTCTCAGCATCATTGTATTCAGCAACTTTTGTTGCTGCTGAAGAGTTGAATGCTTTTTTACGACTTATATCACCTATCTTAAGGCCATTAATCCATGTCTTTTGAACTTCACCGAGATCAATGTGATCAAGATGCGATACTTGAGCAGCATGTTTAAAAGCTTTGTCCCAATCACCACCAGTTTCTATAAATACCTGCATTGGCGACTTCTGAGCTACTTCCAAACGCTGTTGTTGTAGTAACTGTGAAGTAGCTAATTGACGTCTCAGCTCTTCTATTTCACGAGTAAGGTCTCCTGCAACAGCTCTGAGTCTTATTAGCTCTTCATCATTACCCAAGCGATTTGCAAGTTGTATACCTCGTTGAACGTCTTGCAACTCATGATTAGCTCTTTCTGCTCTTTGAGCAACTTGTTGAACAATAGGCACTACATTAGCGCCATGACGCTTGATATATTCTGCTTCAGCCGCAGCATCTAATCTAGCTGTCATCCGCTCATTTTCAACAAGGTCTTCATTATCATACAAGTCTATCTTAATTTCCCTACGAATTTCCGCAGTTAATCTACGCATATCTTCATTACGCTGTGCTTGCTCTAGCTCTAATCGCTTTGCATTTCTTGTACTCGCAATTTCTTTTGTAATTGTTTCTAAGAGTGCAACAGCATCTTGCTCAAGCCTAATGATGTCAAAATTACAAGTAGCTACAACTGAAAAATGTTTAACTAATTCTAAGCGCCCTTCTGGAGAACTAAAATCTTCTGGATTACTGCCAGCAAGATATTTTCTCAATAAAACCTGAGGATCTTGGTGAGGAATCCTACGATTAATCTCCCTTAAGGCAGCTTCGAAGTCTTCCAGCTTTCCAGGCAGCCCATCTAGCTCAGCCCTATAATCCTCGAGGCTCTCATTAATCGGGGAAATTTTTGATTCTAATAACTCTACTCTACGAATAAAGTCCTCACTATCACTATTTTTATAATTGATATCAACTAATATTTGAGTATTATCTGCGACCTTATTTATAGGTACATCTTCTAATTTAAGAGCAGAATCTGTTTTGTGTCCTATTGTAACCTTATCCGCAAAAAACATATCACCTTTGATAGTATCTGCGTCAAAGACATAGCCTTCTGGCTTGAATCTCTGCTCAAGCGCTAGAGCAACATCATTGTCTCTCATCCTATAACCTAAAGCTACATAGAGAATATCAGCCATCGTTATATTTGAACGACTGAGCTTATCTTGAAGTATCGATTTTAACTCATCTACTTTTTCTGAACTGCTGGCATCAAAGTAAATAGCAAAATCAATGCCAATAAAATTGGCAAGCCTATTTAATTGAGTGCCTGTAAGAACATCAAGATAAAGTGAATAACGTGTTTGAGCGCTTTTATCTTCTTTGGGATTTCCCTCTGTCGCTACAAAAATATTTCCGTCCTTATCAAGGTCTCCAGAAATATATTTTCTAGCATCTGATTCTGATACAATTTTAAATCCTGCTATTTCTGCTTTTCTAATGCCATCTACTTCTTTTTCAAAACGACGAGTATCAACATCATCTGCCACAACAAACATAAGCGGATAATCAGCTACTTTGATAATTAAACCAGCAAGACTATCTTTGTGAGCATTAAGCCTACCTACTGCTCTAGCCTCATCTTCTACCCGCTCATTTTTTTTAAACTGAATCTTTAAGTTACCATCCTTTGTATATCCCTCTAAAACATAGCGTTGGTTTGCTTCTTTCTGCGCTTGAATACCACCTTTTACAGGCGCAACTGGCACTTTTAAAGCATCCATCATCATTTTTTTCAAAATAATATCTTGATTCAAAATTTGAAATGAAATACTTAAATATTTGTCACTGCCAATGAAAGGAGTAGGTCTATCACCAACATTTGTCATGCCTAAAAACTTTTTAGCGCCAGCACCAGCAATCAATCGTCTCAAGTCCAATCTAACGATCTGGCTATGCCCTTCAACACAATCACTCACCATTTGTGAATATCTCTCAGCACAGGCTTCCAGATCTTTATTTAAGCTTGCTTTTTTCTCGTTGTTATTCGCAGCTATAGCCCGAATAGAATCCTTCTCTTCTTGCGCATTCTTGTAAATAAGAGCCATATCTCTATTAAAATTACTGATTTTTTCTTTGAGTGCATCGAGCCCCTCTGGATAATCTTGGCCATACTCTTCTAAAAATCGTTTTAACCATTCCGCTTGCGCTGGGTTCTCGTGATCGTCTATGACTTGATGGGAAGAAGATGCGACCCCCTGTTGTTTAACAGGCTTTTGTTTGGCACGTTTTAATAGCTCTTTTACATCTCCACCTTGAGCAAAGAAATCAAGTGGCTGTGGTGCTCCGCTATTATTGGCATTACTTAATTTCTTTTTACCTTGATGATATGCCTTAGAACTTGTTTGCCATAAAGCTGTCATCTTCTCCAAGAGATATAATTCATCCTTCTGCTCTGCGTTGATTTGAGCCTCTACCGTTAATTTTGTACGTTGAGCACCAATCGCTTCTATTTTTTGGCGCGTTATTTCTAATTGAAGACGAAAAGGATCTACCAAAGTTACATCGCCCTCAGCAGCATCTAATTTTTTATTTAAAATGTCGACACTCTCTAATAACTTATCTTCCTCTTCTTTTAATTTTGCTAAGGCAACATTAAGCTTTCCACGCTCAACATTAATATATTCCCGCATTGGGGTTGCTTTGCTCTCCGCATCACGAGCAGCTTTTACACGAATATTCAGCTCTCTTTCAATCTCTTTTAATTCTCCATATTCGCGACCATACTGAACAGCCAAGTCATCTTCGGTAAGACCTTGTCCTGCCAAAAAACGATGCAACTCAATAAATCTATCTCTCTTTGTATTCAGCTCTTGATATTCTGCCTCAATCAGTGGGTCTTTTTTTAGTCTAGCTTCAACAACGAGCTTTTCAGCTTTTATTTTTTCTTTGTTTAAATATTCTTCAACAGCAGCAAAGTTGCCACTACCACCTTGAAAAGTAGCAATTTTCTTTATGATAGGCAAAAGAATATCTTTTTCACCCGCTGAGACTAGATCAAATAATAACTTATTAAGCACAGCTTCTTTTAATGCTGCGCGTTTAGGAACGGCTAGTTGTTCTTTTTCCTGATCATTTTTTCCTACCGCATCTTTATAGTTAGATATTAAGCTATCGGCATATAAATCAATAATTTGTCCTTTAATATCATTAAAACCAGGTGTAAGATGATCAAAAATTGCTATCAAGCTCTCTATTCTCTCTTCTGCTTCTCTAGGATTCATTAGCGGAGGACCAGATTGCACAAAAGCCATATTTAATGCAGCGTGGTAATCATCAACATTTTTACTACCAGTATTAAAAACTTCTTTTAATTTCTCCAATCTGAATTTAAACATCACAATTGCATTTGGCGCGCGTATCATAATCTCTCTCCTAAAAATAAAATAAGAAAATATTTAAACCTAAGTCTCGCGTAGGTTAAGCTTTAATCAAAAGTTAGTTTATCAGCTTTTTCATTAACTTGAATAGAAGACCTAGCTAAAAGCGATAGAGTTCAATAAATTAGTGACCATTGGTAGGACAGCCATAACTATACAAAACAACAGCATTACCTTTCAGGACAGCCAGATTTATATTTCCCATAACTTGTAGGACAGCCATAGCTGTATGAAATAAAGTAAGAAAATACACTTGCGGATACAAAGATTAGAAAGATAATGTTAGAAGCTGGTCTTTAACTCAGCTTCTAAAGGAGAGAAGGATGATAGGATTGGTTCTATTTTTTTAGCCATTCAGACCAAAGTATTTGGTGATAGTCTGCTTGCTTTGCATATTCATAAAATGAAGCCAAAAACTGTGTTCTTTCCAAACTCCACTCTTTTTTCCAAGCTTTTTCTGGATCATCTGAGCTTTTTGCTAAATTTGCCCCACCCATTAAATGATGTCGACTGAGAATATCTTCTAAAGATACTGTGTTAGCATTGTGTAACATGTCTAAAAGAGCAATAAAGGTGGTAGTGCGCCCTTTACCCGCCCTGCAATGAAAATGCAACCAAGCATCTTTAGGAAAAGATCTCAAAAACAGAATATAACTATCCACCTCTTTGTCACTAGGTCTTCTATGATCGGATACTGGTAAGCGCATGTATCGTAAGCCTAAACGAGAGACTAGTTTCTGCTCTGTTTCAATCTGCTTCACATCAATAAGATGTGATTTTGTTGCCAATATCAAACCACCTGCTTTATCAGTAATTTCTTCTATATGCTGATTACCAGGCTTGATATGGGTGAGAAGCTTTTGCTCAGTTGTATCTATCTCTGCCGCTGTCCGCTCATAATTAGATTGGTTTTGCGGTACATACCAGCTAATCGGTAAACCATTTACAAAACCATGACTTTCTCTTCTTAAATCAATAATCCATATTTTACTTTTATCTGGATCCATTTGTGATAATACGTTTTTTAAAGATACTTCAGAAAACTGCGCACTTGCTGAATACTTTAAATTATCTAATCCTGTACGGCTGGGTGCTTCAGTATGAGACTTTATAAAAGGGCTAAGATGAGTGCGAAAATTTCTAGGGATCTCTTTATCTAATTCTTCATCAAATACTAATCTGGCATCTGATTTGGTGGTATCGTTCATGTGAGACTCACTTTTTTGCGCTAAGAGTGGTTGCATGCTAAGAAGAAAATAGAATGAAAATATTAGAGATAATAAAGCTTTGGTTTTTAACATGACTTATACCATAATGATGATGATTATGTGTAAATTACACTTCTATTTCATGAATGTACAATTATCAACATCCAAATAGGTTAGATTAATGACAAATTGGTTAGATGTATTGCCAGCCACACAAATTCCTCCAGGCACACACCATGTTATTGTTAAAGAAGGCGTTGCTATTGCCGTCTTTAATATAGAAGGTAAATTTTATGCCATTGAAGACAGTTGCACTCATCAAGGACTTCCCTTAAGTGATGGATTCCAAGAAGAGGATAAAATTATCTGCCCATTCCATGGTGCTAAATTTTGTATCAAAAGTGGGCGAGCACTTTCCTCTCCCGCATACATTAACCTCAAAACCTTTGATACGCGATTAGTCGCAGATATGGTTCAGGTCAAAGTATAACTCGTATTTAAGCAAATCCCACATATAGGACAATCCCACATATAGGACAGCCAATTATAAATATTGCTGTTTTAATTCCGTTAAGACGATTTATTTTTATTTGACACTTAAAATATTAAATAAAAGAAATAGAATGAATAAGAATTGATTAGAAAATAAGCAAAACTGAATTAGGCAACGTGATCGGCAATATAGCTTTTCTTTGCTTGAGTAATACCTTTTAAACCCTTCCGCCCTTCTTTGCCAAAATTCAATAGCAAAATTTCACTCCCTACTGCATGGGCAAAGCTTTTACCTAAATTTTTGACTAATGAAATCCAACTCGGAGGATTGAATTGTAATCTCGTTAAGATAGGAGCCAAATATTCAGGAATAGAACCCGCCTCTTTATCATCGCGAATAACTCGACCGGTATAGTCCACAAGCTCTAAATAATCTATTAACTTAAAATCTATGGCATGAGAATGATCTTTTGAGATGTTGGAAAAAGGCACTAAGGACTTGGGTTGTGCAAGATTGTTGTATATATCAGCTTTTTCGCGCTTAAGCTGTTTAATGGATTTTGGTTTATTAACCTTTAATTGCTTAGAAATATGCTGAATCCGCTCATAAATGGAGGTAAACTCTGACGCTTCAGGTGTTTCTGCAATCCCTGCTCTCACAGGATTTAAATCAACATATACCATTGCACTTAAAAGTGCACCTTCATCCAATAAAGCTTGAGATTTAAAACGCCCTTCCCAAAATCTACCTGCAGTATCGTCTTCTTTATTTACATTACGAGCGATTTTTTCATTTAAGCAACGCATAAACCAACTGATGCTCGTCAAGCGCTCTTTCCAAAGCTGTACCTTTTTCTTTAAATGCTTATTTTCCTTGGCATCGTTGGGGAAAATGGCTGACCAACGATGGATAATTTCTTCTTCTGACCAATTCTCAGCTACTTTATCTTCTACATATAAAACAACATGATAATGATTACTCATGATGGCATAAGCACATATTTTGATGGCAAAGATATTGGCTAAATATTTCAATCGATCGACAATCCACGCTTTACGATGCGAATAATCTTTCTGTGTTAGTTCATCAAAACCACACAAAAAGCTGCGACGCACACATCGATTCATGACGTGATAATACGGTGTCGCATTCAAATCAATTTGTTCTGAGCGGGCTAAGGTCATAGATTAAATAACATCCTTATTACTGGTTTGAATTTTAGTAAAAAAATTCTGTGTAGTTCAACTTATCTTTGGCTGTCCTGATTAAAAATGGATGTCCTTTTTGGAAATCGGCTTAAGGCTACCGTTTATCGACTTGTGCTTGTCAGTCACACATATATCTAGTCAAATAGCCTGGTTATTAGGCTATCTCCACTTCAACCCTTATATATAGCGTTGAATTTTAAGGCTGTTTTGAGACATGAATACTAAATCATCAACATTGGCATTTGCAGATATTATCGTGGCAGATACACTCACTATTTTTCCATCAATGGAAGATTCTGAAATTACAAGTCAAGATACTGCAGAGTCTACAGAAGATAAAACACAAGATGTTAGGCTTGTTGATGCACTTAGAGAAATAAAAAACAATCCAGCCGCTGCGACTCGCTCACTTTCTGTACTTAAAAGCTCTGGCTTCACACAACCTCTTAAAGTTGAACAAACACCTTTACATATCGCTGCAACCAAAGGTGATGTCAATGAGATTAAAAAATTATTAAAAGCAGGATGGAATGTTAATCAAGAAGATTATCGTAGTGCCATGCCAATTCACATCGCAAGCATGTTTGGTCATCTTGAAGCCGTACGCGTACTGGTGCAACATGGGGCAGATTTAAAGGACAAGAGTTACGAAGGTCAAACCGCACTACACTTAGCGGTGCTCAACTATCATGTTGATGTTGTTAAACATTTATTAAACGCAGGCGCTAATCCTAAAGATAAAACATATGCTAATCATAGCAACGCTTTTGATCAAGCCTTAAAATTACTGGATGGTTTAACCGACGAATTACTAAAGTCTCCACAAAATCCTGAACGACTCACGCAAGCTAAAAATTTAGTTGAAATTATTGATGCACTTTGCCAGCACAGCCAAGCCCCCTTTCTTGCAACATATGGTAGTAGCAGCAAATCAGCCTCTCTCATGCCTATCAGTGTGTTGTTAGATGTTTTTTCTTCTTATATAGAAGATAACGCTCTAAAAAACATGATGCTCGATACTGCACATAAAATTGCACTTCAAGATGACAGTGGTGAAAATTATATTCGTGCAAAAACTTTTTTAAACACTTTTGCAACCAGTGAAACCTATCTTGTTAAAGTACACAAAAATCAAAATGCACTTGTGGAAACAGATGGGTATTATGCAAAATATATCACTAAAACCATGGCTCAAACAGCCCAAGTATTCTCTACTACTTTAGAAGATGTTCAAGCAAGAAAAGTATTTGATAAAATCTCTGCTAGCTTAAAGCTATCTTATGAGTACGCGCAAAATTTTGCAGATCCTAAAGCGGCCGAGGCTGCTTTGGCACATTATCAAGAAGGGGAAACCGTTTTATTACCCACTGGCTGGCGTGGTCATAGCGTTGCTACTTTCTTTTCAAAACCACAAGCTACTTTTGCCGTAGCAAATGCAGGCAAACATTATTTTGAAGATCCCTTTGGTGTTATTTTTTATAAGCTTTCAGATCCTGAAAAAGTATCTGAAAATCATTTTCATAAAATTTTAGCCAATCAAGAACAACTACTATTAGAATTCAAAAGTTTATACGAGCTTGGCATTAATGGGCGATTTGGCTTTATTGAAACCCCCAAGCAAGCACATGGTAATTGCACTCATTATAGCTTTAAAATTGTCGTTGAAGGGCTGGCAATGATTGAATATCTCAATCTAGGATTGAGTATAGAAGAGGCTCAAGCAAAAGCACATCACTATGCAGAGCAATTTGAAATCTATCATAACACTTATTTAATAGACGATATGATCACTGAACACTCTTTATTAGACATGAATGCCTATAAAGATATTTACAGCGAGCTATTGAAGCAAGCAAAGGATTCTGCTGTTGCAAAAGAAACAAGTGATTATCTAAAAGAAAAAATAATGGATGTTTTTCAGGTCGATCTAGAGGCCCACAATGCACCTTCACAAGATACAAAAATACATCTGGGTGATGTGCTTGAATGGATTGGTGCAAAACTGCCTACTTTTAAAACAGCTGCAGGAAATACAACAGACAGTCCACAAGAAGACAATATGGATTTATGTTTAGATAACAGCTCTTTCACGCCTCATTTTAATGAAATTAATGGCGCGCCTATTGTGCATGCCCTTGATGACATGCACATTCAACTACAACCTGATCTATTATAATTTATAGTCACAGCACATGAGCTTTAGGGTAGGCGTCAAGCCTCGAGCAACCGGAGTGTACATAAAAGTACATGAGGATTGCGAGAGGGCGAAGACAACACCCCCTAAAGTTCATGTGAGAAGACTATAGCTGTTTTGCTAAAAATAACCACGTCTCTAGTACAGTATCTGGATTCAAGGAAATACTATCTATCCCCTGCTCCATGAGCCAAAGCGCTAAATCAGGATGATCAGATGGGCCTTGGCCACAAATGCCAATGTATTTATTGTGCTTCCTGCAGGCCTCTATTGCTTGTTTCAATAGATATTTAACCGCAGGATCACGCTCATCAAAACTGGCAGCTATCAATGCGGAGTCTCTATCTAACCCAAGTGTTAATTGGGTCATATCATTAGAACCAATTGAAAAACCATCAAAATAAGCTAAATATTGCTCTGCTAAGATAGCATTGGTTGGCAATTCACACATCATAATAATGCGTAAATCATTTTCCCCACGTTTCAAGCCATTTTGTGCTAAAACATCGATAACCCCTTTTGCTTCTTTGAGTGTACGCACAAAAGGAATCATCACTTCAACATTTTTAAAACCCATATTATTTCGAACATGGCGTATTGCCTCGCACTCCATTGCAAAACAGGCTTTAAAATTGTCTGCAATATATCGAGATGCACCCCGAAATCCCAACATGGGATTTTCTTCTTTGGGTTCGTATTTATCACCCCCAATCAAATTTGCATATTCATTTGATTTAAAGTCAGAAAATCTCACAATGACTTTTTGAGGGGCAAATGCTGCGGCTAAGGTAGCAATACCTTCTGCTAATTTTTCAACATAAAAATGCCTTGCCGAAGCATAACCCTTGATACGTTCATCTATTTTTTTCTTCGTTTCTGAATTCTGCGAATCATATTCTAAACAAGCATTTGGATGAATACCGATCGTTTGACTGATGATGAATTCAACGCGTGCTAAGCCAATGCCTGAATGCGGCAAAGAAGCAAAATCAAACGCTCTATCGGGATTTGCCACATTCATCATAATTTTAAAGGGAATAGGCGGCATTTTATCAAGTTCAAGTTTATTGACTACAAAATCTAATTGACCTTCATAAATATACCCCACATCCCCTTCTGCACAGCTTACGGTAACGCTTGAGAGATGTGTAATTTTTTCTGTTGCATCATGACACCCCACAACGGCAGGAATACCTAATTCCCTAGCAATAATGGCAGCATGACAGGTTCGTCCACCACGATTGGTTACAATCGCAGATGCGCGTTTCATAATAGGCTCCCAGTCTGGATCTGTCATATCAGTTACAAGTACATCTCCTGGTTGGATTGTATCCATGTCGTCAATGCTACTCACAACCTTAGCAATGCCTGAACCGATTTTTTGACCAATACTTCTACCTTCTACAATCACCTTACTGCGCTGATTAAGCTGATAGCGCTCCATAATTTGAGATTTTCGGCTTTGCACTGTTTCTGGACGCGCCTGTAATATAAATAACTCTTGTGTTTCACCATCTTTAGCCCATTCAATGTCCATCGGTCTGCCATAATGCTTTTCAATAATCAGTGCAAGCTTGGCTAATGTTTCTACTTCCTTCTCATTGAGCGAAAATTGATTTTGTAAGGTCAAAGGCACTTCTACTTGTTGAACACTTGTACCCTGCGATCGCAGAGCTTGATGCTCTGCATAAATCATTTTTCGTTGTTTGCTACCAATGGATTTACGAATAATCGCAGGACGATTTGCAAGCAATGTCTGCTTATGGACATAAAATTCGTCAGGATTCACAGCCCCTTGCACAACCATTTCACCTAAACCATAGGAAGAGGTGATAAAGATTACTTGATCAAAACCTGATTCAGTATCAATGGTAAACAATACACCGCTAGAGGCTAAATCACTGCGCACCATTCTCTGGATACCTGCAGACAGTGCAACATCATGATGATCAAACCCATGATGCACTCGATAAGAAATCGCTCTATCATTAAACAATGAAGCAAATACTTCTTTCATTGCCACTAAAATATTATCAATGCCCTTTATATTTAGAAATGTTTCTTGCTGTCCTGCAAAAGATGCTTCTGGCAAATCTTCTGCCGTTGCAGAAGAACGAACCGCTACAGTACAAGGCTCACCATTACTGAGTTTTTCGTATTCTTTTCTGATTGAATTCTCTAACTCTGGTTGGAAAGGTGAATCAATAATCCATTTACGAATCATTTCACCTGTTTGCTTAAGTAAAGCAACATTATCAACGTCCAGCGCTTTAAGTGTTTGCTCAATTTTCTTATCCAAGCCACCTTGGCTTAAAAATTCTCTAAATGCTTCGGCGGTTGTTGCAAATCCAGGTGGCACTTTCACATCTGCTTTTGCAAGATTACAGATCATTTCTCCAAGTGATGCGTTTTTACCGCCCACAATGGGGACATCCTTCATACCAAGTTCAGTAAAGGGTATAACATATTTTGAGACAGGCATAACTTCTCCAAAAGGGGCATGGTACACTAGAGTAGATCATCTTACATTTGGAGAGCAGAGTGAAGCGTAGAACAGCGTTTTTTGTCTCAGATAGGACAGGTATTACTGCCGAAACCCTTGGATTGAGTTTAATTTCCCAATTTGAAGAGGTTCATTTTACGCAAGTTACCTTACCATTTGTGGATTCAGAAGACAAAGCGCAAGAAGCGACCAAACGCATCAATCAAGCTTTTGAAGCAGATGGCGCAAGACCCTTAATCTTTGCAACCATCATAAAACAAGATATCCGTGAAATTTTAGAACGATCTCATGCCTTTTATATCGACTACTTCAATACTTTCATAGGCCAACTTGAGCACGAATTAGAAACGCCTTCAACCAAAGCTATTGGCCGTATTCATGGTATGCGAAACACAACAGTATACAACTCTAGAATGGATGCGGTTAATTTTGCACTTAATTTCGACGATGGTGCCAAAACATCTAACTATGAAACTGCAGAAATTATTTTATTAGGTGTATCTCGCTCTGGCAAAACACCTACTTGCTTATATCTAGCCATGCAATTTGGGATCCATGCTGCCAATTATCCTATTACTGAAGAAGATTTAGACAACGATGGACTACCCAAATTTCTCATGCCTCACCGCCAAAAACTCTTTGGTTTAACCATTGAACCAGAACGATTACAAACCATACGCCAAGGCAGACGGCCTAATAGCCGATATTCTGAACTAGAACAATGTAAACGAGAAGTAAAAGCTGTTATGAAATTATTTCATCAAGAAAACATTCCCTATCTAAACTCAACTAATGTATCTATTGAAGAGCTATCGACAAAAATTCTTGTGATTTCAGGCATTGAAAGAAGAATTCGTTAATTAGAGCATATACACCACAAAGTTATTCATCAATAAAATATTTTGACAATCTTTAGTGATGAAATGATAATTCAAACGAGTTGACAATCTTATAGTTATCTAGCTTTTGAAATTTTATTTGGAGTTACATATGAGAAGTTTATCCAGTCATGAAATTCAATTTGTTTCAGGTGGCGCACAAACCGTTGTAGAAACTGAAATCATTATTTACCAACCCAGCCCCTTGGTTATTTTCGTTAGAGAATTTGCTTATCTTGTGATGCAAATTGGACTCAATTTATTAATTGATATTCTCTTATACAGTGGCGATGAACATGTCTATGTAGATGAGTATTATTATTACTAATACATTGAGATAAAAGGAGTGGGCACGCTAATCGCTTTGTCCCCTCTGCAATACTGTAAAATTATTTTTTACAGAACTCTCGATTCGCAACAGCGAATCATAACGCCTCCACCAATTTTGGGAGAGGCTGGCCGAAGGCCTGGTGAGGGTTAAATATGAGTAACATTCATAATCAACCCACGAAGAAAAGTCAGCCTTATGAAAGCAAGAAATTTGCTTCACCACGCTCATCACACACTCAACACCTGCATTAAACTATCAACAGGCATATCCCACAACTGATCTGCATTGTTAAACAATTCAAACCATTGTTCTGTCTTTTGCGGCAAAACTTGATTGCAGTTATTACAAAACTTCTCAAGCAACAAAGGAACACCTTCTTTACGGCGGCTTTTATGGCCAACAGGATAAAAAGATTCTCCACTTAAAGCTTGCTTTGTATTCTTAAATTGAATATGCAGCTTATTTGGAATAGCGCGTTTGTCTGGATCGAAATATGCTTGTGTAAAGGCTGGCTCTTCTATTACTTCCATTTTTGCCCTTAAATTATCAATCCTTGGATCTTTAGCAAAACTATCTTCATAGTATTCTGCTTTGAGATCGCCCATTAATAGTCCAACCGCCACCATATATTGAATACAATGATCTCTATCTGCAGGATTATGTAAAGGCCCTTGCTTATCGATAATACGCTTACCCGCTTCTTGCGTGTAAATAGTAATTTTTTCTATATTGTCTAAGTCATCTTTTATATCTGCATGCATGTTAAGCGCTACTTCAACAGCGGTTTGGGCATGAAACTCAGCAGGATAAGAAATTTTAAACAATATGTTTTCCATGACATAGCTATCTAGCGGCTGTACAATCTTTAGTGGCTTGCCATCAAAATAGCTTGCTTCAAAGCCCCATTTAGGTGCAGTCAGAACACTGGGATATCCTTTTTCACCTTGCAAGGTTAATAAAGCCAAACGCACTGCTCGGCTGGTTGCGTCTCCTGCTGCCCATGATTTACGGCTACCCGTGTTTGGTGCATGTCGGTAGGTGCGTAAGCTCTGCCCATCTATCCACGCCTGCGAGAGTGCATCGATGATTTGATCTTTAGAACCCCCTAAAAGCTTAGTTGCCAGAGCAGTGCTTGCCACCTTCACGAGCACAACGTGATCAAAACCGACCGCATTAAAGCTATTCTCCAAAGCCAAGATACCTTGAATTTCGTATGCCTTAATCATTGCCTCGCAGAGAGAACGAACAGTGTAAGACGCTTTCACATCAGACGTTCTGCAACGATAGTCCATTACCGCGAGTAAAGCACCAAGATTATCAGAAGGATGCCCCCACTCTTTGGCAAGCCAAGTATCATTATAATCCAACCAACGAATCATAGTACCAATATCAAAGGCGGCTTTAATGGGATCGAGCACATAGTCTGTAGCTGGAACACGTACACCATTTTGAATACTCATACCCTTCACCCACGGCCCCAGCAGCTTTTTACAGGCAGGAAATTTAAGTGCTAAAACAGCACATCCAATACTATCCATCAAAGCTAAGCGTGCTGTATCAAAAGCAAGGTCACTATGAATTTCCTTATCTGCAACATAATCAGCAATTTCCAACAAAACTTTATCTGGATTGGGTCTAATATTTTGCATAACAGTCCTTTATTCTTTTTCTTTGCAGATCACAAACTAACGCACAGAAATATCTGTCAATGGTCTAGCACTTGGGCCAATATATTCTGCTGTAGGTCGGATAAGCTTATTATCTTTACGTTGCTCTATAATGTGTGCTGCCCAACCTGTGATTCTTGACATCACAAAAAGAGGTGTAAACATAAAAGTAGGGATGCCACAAAAATGATAAGCACTGGCACTATAAAAATCTAAATTTGGAAATAATTTTTTCTCTTCCCACATCATAGATTCAATTTTTTCTGAAACAGGATAAATTGTTTTATCCCCAGAGAATTCTGCCAATATTTTTGATTGTGCTTTTATCACATCAGAGCGTGGATCGCATTTCTTGTAAACACGATGCCCAAAGCCCATAATCAACTCTTTTTTCTCTAGCATTTCTTTAATACGTGTTTGTGCTTCTTCAACGCTATTAAACTGAGAAATCAAATACATTGCAGCTTCATTTGCACCGCCATGTAATGGGCCTCTTAAAGTGCCAATGGCTGCGGTTACCGCAGAATAAAAATCAGATTTAGTCCCCGTACAAACACGTGCAGCAAAAGTAGAAGCATTAAATTCGTGCTCAGCATATAAAATTAAAGAAATATCTAAAGTTTTTTCCATCATTTCTGCTAAATCTGAATGCTGCCGAATCCGTGGCCCATGTAATAACGTTAGAAAATGCGCAGCAGTGGTTTCTGCGGCAATATTGACTTCAATTTTATGGCCGTTTTGATGATAGTGGTACCAATACAATAAGGCAGAAGGAAAAATTGCAAGTAATCTATCCGCAATATCTTCGGCTCTTTTGCCTTCCACCTCAGGCTCAAGCACACCTAGCAAAGAACAGGTTGTACGCAATACATCCATAGGATGCGCACTGCCAGGCATTTTCTCCAAGCAATTTGCCAATGCTGGCGGAATACCACGTAAACTTTTTAATTTATTTTGATAATTTTTTAACTGCTGTTTATTAGGTAAGGTACCCCAAATCAGCAAATGTGCAACTTCTTCAAAGCATGCTTTTTCAGTCAAATCATAAATAGAGTAACCTCGATAATGTAAATTATCGCCGTCTTCACCGACAGTGCATATCGCCGTTCTTCCTGCAACAACACCTTTTAATCCTGCTTGGCTCCCTGTTGGATTACTACTCATCACTTGACTCCTCTTGCTCTAAATAACGATTTAATTTTTCTTCATATTGTACATAATTTAATACATCATACAGTTCATCACGTGTTTGCATTAAAGAAATGACGGATTGCTGTGTACCTTCTTGACGAATCGCTTGAAATACACGAGATGCCGCTTGATTCATCGCTCGAAAAGCACTTAAAGGGTAAAGAACCATATCAACATTATTTTGTTTGAGTTGTTCCACTGTATAAAGTTGTGTTTTACCAAATTCAGTAATATTTGCTAAAAGCGGAATAGAAATATGTGATTTGAAGCGTTTATATTGAGCAAGATCGGTAACGGCCTCTAAAAATAATGCATCAGCCCCTGCTGCTTCATAAGCTTTAACTCTTTTAATAGTTTCTTCTTCTGCTTCATAATGCAAGGCATCCGTACGCGCCATTAACATGAATTGCGAATTTGTTTTACCCGCACATGCAGCTTCTAAGCGAGCACACATTGTATTAGTCTTAACGATTTTCTTTCCATCTCGATGACCACAGCGTTTAAAATTTGCTTGATCTTCTATATGAGCTGCCATTGCGCCTGCATTGCAGAGTAGTTTAACGGCTCTTTCTGTATTGAGAGGGCTATCCCACCCCGTATCAATATCTACCAATAAGGGTAAATTTGTTATCCGCGTAATAGACTGAACTTCATGCAAAACATCATCGAGTGAAGTCAAGCCCAAATCAGGAAGCCCTCGAACGTTCGCGACACCAGCCCCTGATAAATACAAAGCATTGAAACCTTGTTGCTCAGCGATTTTTGCACTCAATGCATTGATAACACCCACAATTTGTAAAGGGTGTTCATTGTGAAGGACATCATAAAAAGAATTTTTTTGAGTCATAACTTGTTCCATAAGTTATTAGCAGGCTGTCATTGTAACCTGCCTAAAACCAAGCTTCTAGCCCACAAGCTTCAAATAAGTTTTTAAATTAACTTTATTTTGAAATCCAATGTGCTTTTCTAAGCATGATAAATAAGAGTGGTGGCAAAGAAAGTGTAACAAGCCCAACAATAAGATAAGCTTTATATAAAATTTGGTTTTCCATATTTAACTGGGCGGGTGGAATAAAACAGATTGTCATTGCAAACAAAGAAGCCAATATTCCCAAACAAGCAACGATCCACATACCCATATTATTTTTACCTGGCACACGATAATGCCTTAATACTTCTTTTTGCGTATACCGCAATCTAATACCCGCTGCAAAAATTAAAATATACATAATCATTGCAAATTGAATGGTCAGTGCGGTTACAATCCAAAATGAGCTATTTACATCCGGCATAAAAAAGAAAATCAGCGTCAATGAAGAGGCAATGACTGCTTGAAATAAAAGTGTACCAATTGGCATATTATTTTTATTTACTTTCTGCAAAAAAGGTGGCAAAAAACCATCTGTCGCACAGGTTAGAATGCCTTTTGCAGGCCCTAAAATCCAGGTATTAATACCCGCAAGTGAACCAACCACTGCCATGAAGGCCAACACAGGAACCGCCCAGACCATACCAAAGGCATGAAAAAATGCTTCATAGGCCTGCATAAGTCCAGCGAATAAACTCACATCTGTTTTTGAAACAACAAATGCGATTGATAATGAACCCAATATTGAGATAGCCAAGATAATAACGGCTGAGATAAGTATGGCTCTAGGATAATCTCGCTGTGGATTTTTGGCTTCTCTAGCGTGAAAAGCAGACATTTCCATACCTGCCAAACCTAATAAAACACCCGCAAAAAACACCATACTTTCAAGGCGAAACTCTGGCAAAGCTGATTGCATACTGACTTCCATTTTAATAGGGTTACCTAGATACAACCAAATCATCCCTAAGGAAATAATCAGAATACCTGGCAACAAAGTACCTAATATGGCACCCATTGAGCTGATCCAACCGGAAGTTTTCATTCCTAAAAAATTAACAAAGGTTGCTATCCAAAAAACACTTAGCATCACAACAACCATGTAATGTTTATTATGGATAAGAGCGGGGTTAAAGATGTAAGCAAATGCACCAGCAGTAAAGGTCAACACTGTTGGATACCAAGAGATGCTCAACATCCAAGAAATCCACACCGCAAAAAAACCAACTTTTTTACCAAAGGCTTCGCTTACCCAAGCATAGAGACCACCCGCATGCGGCCACCCTGTCGCAAGCTCAGCGCAAACCAAGGCAGTTGGAATAAAAAAGACAAATGCAGCTAAAAGATAATAAAAAATACTAGCAAAGCCATACTCGACCATGATAGAAAGATTTCTCAAACTGATGATTGCAGCAACATTAATCATCGCCAGAGTAAAAACACCGAGTATTCTTTGGTTAACCAACTGTAGCCTTTGGCTTGTATAATATTAGCCGGAAAGCTTATCTTAACTTGTCCTTAGGATGCAATCATTAATTGGATTCATCACCGTTTTGTATAGCTTCGAAGATTTGTTATCTAACAATCAAATTCTATTGTTAAATTTAAGGAATTATTAATGCCATTCCCTATTATCTCATTTGATGCAACTGTGGAATTAACCCAAACACAATACTATTTAAAAGCAGCTATAGAATTACTTGGAGCGGAAGCTTTTGAAGGACCTGGTAGAGATTATAATGGTTTTCCAGAAATATTGTTTAGAGCGGCCAATCTTGGAGAATACCTAAACAAATCAGAAACCGCTTCTATCATGCTTTTCCATCAAATTGTGAGACATCCTGAAAGGGAATACACTTATAGAAATTTCAATTCAGCCATGACCTTTGGCTCATTTGTTGCATCAAATCTCTTAATATCCACTGTGCTAAACCGCTATCAAGGCAATCCAAATTTTAACAAGATACTTGCATATCATCTTCTCAAATCAGCAACCAATGCTTATAACGCAGCAGCCTTACATTACCAAGATAATGCAACAGAGCAAAGCATTCAAGAATGTCATCAACTCTTAATTTATGCATATTCTTTACTAAATGCCTGCGAATTTTTATGCCCTGATGCAATAGAACAAGATCCTTATTTACAGAAAACACACCACACTTTACTAGAAAATTTCATTGCTGCAAAAGAAGAACTCCAAGCAAAAGGCGTTGTGCTTGAAGTGAATGAGCTTAATACTCTTGTTGAAAAAAGAAATACCATTGAAGAAAGAATGTTTAGAAACACAAAGGCACGCGTTATCTTTACACCAGAGCTAAAATGGGCGCAAAGATTAAATCCATCTGCTTTAGCAGAACTCATTCACATTATCCAAGAAATACAGGCAGGTAATCTACCCAGACAACAGATTGCGCTCTATCTCTCTCATTCTGTAGGTCATGCAATCACTTTAGATATTTCTAAAAATAATAACTCTCAAAAAATAGAGATTATTGCATTGGAATCAACCTGCAACTGGCAATTTGTAGATGCCTTACAAAAAATAACAGATGCCCTCACAAAATCTGAAATCAAACATAATATTATTGCCTGCCAAACAGGGCTACAAAAAGATGGCATGAGCTGTACGGCTTATGTTTTATGCTTTTTATCCTTACTTGCCAAAACATCCTTTCAAGAACTCAGTCAAAAAACAGCATCCTTTCACGCACAACCAGATTTTTTCATCTCTTCTCAATTGGGCTCACAATCTATGTCTACCATTCCAAATGTCAGATGGTTCGACGTAACAGCATTAGGTAAAAAAGCGGTGATGATGGGTCAATCTTTTACAAAAATGCGTAGTGATCTACAGAAACTCTTTCCAGATCTTGAACACAAAAAAATTGAAACTATGATCGCGGATCTAAAAAGGCATTATAATATAGATAGCAAAGAAATTGACTCTTATATTGACTACAAGCGCAGAGAATACAAAGCCATCGCATCAGGACAACCCTTTAAGCATATCTCTTGGGATGGCATTGCAGCGAAGCTGACAGGGACATCTCAAAAAATACCACCCACACGAGAAGTGGCATTGCGCCGCTTAGCAGCAGGCTTTGGAACAGTTCAAGAACTCGAATATCTGATTTCCAGTATGGAAGCATTATCTCTCTCCTGCCAAGACAGCGGTGAAAAGGGTTATACCCCTTTACATCATGCAGTTAAAAATGCCAAAGAGAAAAGAGCTTTCTTATTGTTAAGCTCAGGTGCCGATCCCGATATTGCGGATAAAACACCAGAGCACAAAACAGCAAGACAATATGCTGAAGCATTAGAAACCACCCAACCTTCATATATAAAGACCAAACTTGCACAATAAAGCACTGAATCATGTAATGCCGGTCAGTAAAGAAATGAACGAAGTGAATGATTATCTTCCCTTGGAATCAAGGGAAGAGGCTCAGCTTTAGTGAGCAGATGGATTTTTTTAAATCTTTATTTATAAAATCCCTCCGCCGCAGACGGCGACTCCCTTTGATTGTAAAGCTGTCTCTTAGTCACATTTTTGATTAAGCTACAGAGTTATATTTTTAACAGAGTTCTCGATGAGCATAGCGAATAAAAAATCCCACTTTTTGAAGGGGGATGCGCACTGATAAGTGCGCAAGGGGGATTTATGCTGGAGGCTAAGTTCAAAAAGCTAAATCCCTCTGCTCGTCGCAGCTACGCTGCACGAGCGTCTCCCTTTACGAAAGTGAGAACATGTTCGCTTTGCGAACGAAGAAAAAGACAGTTACTATGCTTATAGTCAACTTATGTAGAAGAGACAGGATTACAAAGTGGGCGTAGGATGCTTCGCACCAACACTCATACTTGTATAGGTGCTAATCTTTTTATAAACGAAATATAGATTAGGGATTCTGCTCTAGATTATCAACCAAACAAGCTTTTATTATCTTTAAGTTGACGCCTATGAGCCTTCGCTGGCATGACAACACAAATCACTTAATGCAGGTACGGATAAAACACCAGAACAAAAAACAGCAAGACAATATGCTAGTGATTTAGTGAGTTTCCATTCATGAGTTGTAACTTCAAATAAATTACTGATTAATAGCATTATTAATACGCGGACATAATATTTAGGATAGTTATGAAGCTGCATTGTTTTGGTGCGACACAAGAAGTAACCGGCTCTTGTTTTTTAATTGAGAATCAAAATAAAAAGATCCTCGTTGATTGTGGCCTTATACAAGGAAGAGCCATAGATGAGAAAAGAAACTACGAAGCCCTTCCATTCGTTGCCAAAGAAATTGATGTGGTTATTCTAACCCATGCCCACATTGATCACTCTGGCAGACTGCCTATCTTAATTAAAAATGGATTCAGTGGAAAAATTATTTCTCATCCAGCAACCATAGATCTATGCGATATCATGCTGAGAGACACAGGTTTCTTAAATGAAAAAGAAGTTGAAACCTTAAACCGTAAGCGAGAAAGAAAAGGACTCGACTACCGTGAGCCACTCTATACTGTTAAAGATGCTATAAATACTATGCAATTTTTTAGCCCTCTTCCTTATGACAAAATCGAAGAAATATTACCCAATGTAAAAATTAGATTTTTAGATGCAGGTCATATTTTAGGTTCAGCCATTGTGGAAATGTGGTTAAGTGAAGGCGGTGTTACTCGAAAAGTTGTCTTTAGTGGTGATTTAGGACGTCAAGGATTACCTATTTTAAAAGATCCTACCTTTGTTAAAAATGCAGATGTGGTCATTATGGAGAGCACCTATGGTGATAGAAATATACAACCGTGGAAAGAAACCATAAAAGAATTTTCACAAATAATTGAGGAAGCACTCTCATCAAAAGGAAATATATTAATCCCTGCTTTTGCAGTAGGTAGAAGTCAAGAAATTTTATATAGTCTCTTTGTAAATTACGATAAATTACCCTTACAAAATACTTACATTTTCTTAGACAGCCCTATGGCAATAGAAGCAACTAAAGTATATACCAAACATTGGCAATTATATGACAAAGCAACAAAAGAGTTAATAAAGACCAGCGGTAGCCCCTACCAATTGCCTAATCTACGTTTAACCGTAGATACAGAACAATCTATGGCCATCAATCAAATCAAACAAGGTGCCATTATCATTGCAGGAAGTGGTATGTGCGAAGGTGGCAGGATACGACATCATCTCAAGCATAATATTTGGCGTAAACAATGCCATCTCTTATTTGTAGGTTATCAGGCACAAGGCACACTGGGACGCACGCTGATAGATGGCGCATCAGAAATTCGACTCTGGGGAGAAAGAATGCGTGTTGCTGCTAAAATACATTCTATTAACGGCTTTTCTGCCCATGCCGATCAGGAAACCTTACTAAAATGGTACGGCCATTTTGAAAGTAGCCCCGCACTTATTCTTGTACATGGAGAAATTTCGGCACTCTCAACGCTGCAAAATGAAATATATCAAAAATTTACAGTACATCCATGGATACCAAAATACAAAGACAGTTATGATTTAATTAAGAAGCAACCTATAAGTGAGGATTAAAATCATATTTAACCCTCACTCGCTTCTTTGAGGCCCCCTCTCCAAAATTGGTAGAGAAAAAAATGCTCTCTTTGCGAACGAAGAATAGGCAACAATATTTTATATCAAATCCCAGAAATTCCTTAAGTTAACGCCTATAAGCCTTTGCTGGCATGACACATATATTCTACTGTGTCATGCCACAACCTAAAGAAATATCATTGGACAGTAGAAAGAGATTCAGACGATACAGCTACATTCTCTTCTCTACCTGACAAGATCCGTAACATCACAGGCACCACATACAATGTAAATACAGTACCAAGCGCCATCCCACCCACAACAACCCAACCAATTTCTTGGCGCGATTCACTACCAGCACCCATGGCAAGTGCAAGCGGAATGCAACCACAGATGGTTGCCATGGTTGTCATTAAAATGGGTCTAAATCTTAAAAAACTTGCCTTAAGAATTGCTTCTTCTAGAGAGACAGCTTCATCTCGCAATTGCTTGGTAAATTCAACGATGAGGATACCATGTTTCGTGATCAATCCAACCAAAGTAATAAAACCAATTTGACTATAAATATTTAAGCTCCCCCCATGCAAATGCATGGTAATGAGACTACCAAAAGTAGCAAGTGGCACACTCAACATAATGACAAAGGGTTTAATAAAACTTTCAAATTGCGCAGCTAACACCAAGAAAACAACTAACAGCGCAAGTAAGAAAGTATAATAAATACTACCAGAAGAATTCATATACATGCGCGTGGTGCCGGTATAATCTATCTGTGCAAGCCCATCTATTTCTTCAATAACACCTCGAAAATATTCAATGGCTTCATCTACTGTATAATCAGGCGCTAGTGATGCAGAAATTTTGGCACTGGGTAATTTATTAAAGCGATTTAAGCTAGAGGCCACTGTCACTTCTTTTGCTTCAATGAAATTAATCAATGGCACCATTCCATTTTTAGTTCTTACTTTGACATCATAGATATCTTCCAGTTGATGTCTAAAAGCTTTAGATGATTTAACCACAACATCGTATTGTTTGGCGCCTTTTTGAAAGTGAGTAACATCTCTACCCCCCATCAGTATTTGTAAAGTCTGCCCGATCTCATCCACGCTCACGCCTGACAAAGCAGCTTTCTCTCTGTTAACAACCAACTCAATTTGTGGCTTATTCGCTTTTAAATCTGTATCCAAATTTGAAAGCTTAGGATTCATCCTTGCTTTAGTCATAACCTTTTCAACCGTTGTTTTTAATTTTTGATAATTTCCTGGATACTGGATCATGATGCTCACACCTGTATCAAAAAAATCATCCGATAAAGAAGATGGCGGATTCAAAGCAAAGCTCATCAATCCGGGGATCATATAAAGCTTTTGATTTAATTCATCCACCACTTGGAATTGAGATGCTTTTCTCATGTTTCTATCTTTTAAGATAGTGAAAGCAATGGCTTGACGCACATTTGGATAGCCTACAATGAGGAAGTAATCTTTTATATCTTCAATACTGTCGATGATAGGCTCAAATTTCAAAGCATGCTTTGTTGTAAATTCAATGGTTGCACCTTCTTTTGCCATACCCATCAGCATTGCAAAGCCTCTGTCTTCCATTGGTGTCATTTCAGATTTTAAACTACTGAATAAAATCCCGTTTGCAACCAAAACAAGGGCAAGTGCCGCAACAATCCAATAACGTTTTTTCAGACAAAATGCTAAGCTCTGACGATATTTTTGAGATATCTTATTAATACCGTTTTCAATGATGTAATAGAACTTACCATGGCTACTTTCTTTTTTAAGTAGCTTTGAACACATCACAGGAGACAAGGTAAGCGCAGTAAAACCGGATATAAATACACAGCCAGCAAGTACTACCGCAAACTCTGTAAATAGCTTACCAAATTTACCTTCCATAAAGGCAATGGGCGCAAAGACTGCCGCTAAGGTGAGTGTCATGGCAATAACCGCACTACCAATCTCATTCATACCTTTGCGTGCAGCTGCTATAGGTGATTCACCTTCTTCAATATGACGATAGATATTTTCAAGTACCACAATGGCATCATCTACCACCAAACCAATCGCCAAAACCATTGCCAATAAGGTAAGCAAATTAATACTAAATCCAAATATATATATCATCATCATTCCACCCAGCAAGGAAATGGGTATGGTGATGATAGGAATCAGGGTTGCTCTCATGGATCGTAAGAAAATAAAAATAATGAAAACAACCAACAGCACCGCTTCAAGAATGGTTTTACGCACTGCTTGAATCGATTCTTTAATGACTTTGGTAGAATCATAAGCAATTTGAAGCTCAATGCCTTTAGGCAACGAATTTTTAATGCTGGGAAAAACGCGATAAAGCTCATTGGCAATATCTAAGGGGTTTGCAGTCGATTGCTTGACCAAACCAAGCGCCACACTGGGCTTGCCATTAAAGCGCGCAATAAATCTTGTGCTCTTAGCATCAATCCGCACATCAGCAACATCTGCAAGCTTAACTAAATAGCCATTGCTATCACGTAAAATAATATTTCTAAATTCATGTTCTGTCTGTAAATCTGTTTTAGAATAGATGGTAAATTCAGTTGTCTCTCCTTCAATACTTCCTGAAGGTAAAGCAATATTCTGTCTACTAATGGCATGGATCACATCTTGAACTGTCATTTGATAGGCTGCTAAGCGTGCCGGATCTATCCAGACTCTCATAGCTGGTAGTCTGTCACCGACCATTTGCACCCTTGCAACACCCGGCAGTATCTCTAATTTGTCTTTAATGGTCTGCTCAGCAATTTCACTCATCTGCATTAAAGAAAACTGTTCACTGGAAAGCGATATCCAAACAATAGCATGTGAATCCGCTTCTACCTTTGAAACAATTGGATCTTTAGCATCTCGTGGCAGCTCTCCTTTTACCCGGCTAATGTTATCCCTCACATCATTGGCAGATAGTTCAATATCTTGATTGGGTTTAAAGACCATCGTTACATTACTAGAACCATCATTACTAGACGATTGGAGAAAATCCAAGCCTGTGATTCCTGAAAGCGCATCTTCAATAACGCGTGTAATTTCTGACTCAACGATTTCAGCACTTGCACCAGGGTAGCTTGTGGAGACATTAATGACGGGTGTCGTGATATCTGGGTATTCACGTACAGTGAGCTTTTGAAAAGCAATGATACCCGTTAAAACAATCATCAAATTAATAACAATTGAAAAAATGGGTCTATTAATACAAAACTGACTTAATTTCATAATTGCTTCGTTATTTTGCTTCGTTATTTTTGTTTGTGACGACTATTTTTGCACCATCAAATAGCTTTATTTGGCCCGCCAAGACAATTTCATCATCTTTTGTTAAACCACTTAGAATTTGAACCATGTCTTTTTCTTTAATACCGATGCGAACTTCTGTTAATGCTACTTTATCTTCTACAATTTTATAAACATAACAACTATTTTCTTTATATATGATGGCTTCTTCTGGAATCGTTAAAGCACGCTCAAATGTATTAAATACAATATTTAATCGGGAAAATAAGCCTGGTTTTAATAGAAAATCTGAATTATCAAAAATAGCTCTCGCATGAATAGCTCTGAGCGTTGAGTCTAAAGCAGGCGAAATGGCATATATCTTACCAGCAAAGGTTTTACCTGCTATTGCATCTATCTGTAACTGAACAGGCAAGCCCTCTTTTAATTGTAATAAATATTTTTCTGGCAAATAGAAATCCACCAGAATATTACTGATATCCACCAATTCTACTAATGGTTCTCCTGGGCTAATGTAATCACCAATATCTACATCTTTAAGACCAAGTACACCAGAAAAGGGAGCAATAATACGTGTTTTCTTAACATTGGCTGTTGCAAGTTCAACACTGGCCTCATCGAATTGTAATGAAGCTAATGCTTCCTCTACCTCAGAAGAAGAGCCTGTGCCTTTTGCAAGCAATTTTTTGACACGCTCATATTTGAGTTCACTCAGCTCATGTTTTGCCTTTGCTTGTTTTAAAGCAGCACTATAAATACTATCTTCCAGCTTAATAATGGTTTCACCGGCTTGAACAGATTTTCCTTCTGCCAAATGTAAATCAACGACTTTTCCAGGAATATCTGATTGCAAAATGATACTTTTCTCTGCTTTGAGCTCACCTTGAGCGCTTGCGACATTATATAAAGTACGCTCTGATACTTTTACACTCTCTATTGGCGCAGGTGGTATTTCACTTGGCATCTCTGTAGCATTCAAGACACATACACGAGCAATAAACAGAAAAATAATGGTTAAAAATTGCACTGTACGTGACATAGATGGACCTGCGATGGTTATAATATTATTTATTCAAGAAGCTCAATTTAATTCAAGTTCTTTATGATTTTCTTGCTTGATGATTGACTGATTCAACAAAATTCTAAAGCAATTATTTTTTAGCTGGCCAAAATAGCACAATTTATCCTACAATGTCTACTATCGCATTATATGCAAACGTTGATCTGCTGTCTTAAAAATCAATAAATACAGTATTCTTGCTCAGATGGATTGCTTCGCGAAGCGCTCGCAACGACGGAGTTGCGAGCAACTGTCCTGAAGCATTAAATTTCACGGGCCGACACAACGGTCGGCCCCTACAAAGATGCCATATGTTTGTATCAAATAGAAGTGAAAGTATTGTAGGGGCGGGTCGCTGTGCCCGCCCGTCAAAAATTCAAAAAAGTCATAGTATTAAAGTAGTACAGGCAAACCAAAGCGTGCCTACAACACGTTAGCCGTAATGCCAGTCAGTTAAAAAATGAACGAAGTGAATGATTATCTTCCCTTGGAATCAAGGGAAGAGGCTCAACTTTTAGTGAGCAGATGGATTTTTTTATCTATGCTTTAATCACTCCGCCGCAAACGGCGACGCCCTTTGACAGCAAAGAAAGCATACGACGCTTTGCGCTACTATCGAAGTTAAAAAACTTATTTATTTCTTCTTTGATTTCGCTTTTTTATCTTTTGACTCTTTCGCTTCTCTGGTATCAATGGGACTACTGGTTGGCACACTTTCATCTATCACACCATCTCCCAAAATATCATCAAGTCTCAAAACAGGCACTGAAGAAGGCCTTGTTTCTGTCATTCTAACAACTGTAGAGCGCGGAAGTATCTCTGCTGCCGATGATACAGACTCAAGATCTACTGGCGAAGATTCTGATTCTACACTGTGGTGATGCGGGCTAAAACTCAGTCCAAGACCTCTAAATTTCTTTGTTAAGCCTGATAGTGTCGTACGCTTGGTTAAAGGTGGTGTTTTATCATTTTTTTTACGCTCTTTTTTAGGGCTTCTTTCCAAGTCAAAAGAAAAATCATCTGCATCTGAACTCACTATCGGCTTGATGCTTTTACCTCGTCTTGGATGAGATTCACCTGTGTAAGAACGCCTTCTTTGCTCAGAAAAAATCAAAGGAGAAGAAGAGTGTTGCATATCTGCATCTTCTTCTAAACTGCTATGTACAGAAGAAGACAATAATAAAGGAGGCGATGAAGGTATATTTAATCGTAAAGATGAAGAAGAAAGGCTTTCTTGTGATAACTTTAATGCTTGTGAATGCGCAGAGCGTTTTGGACTGTCTGGTATATAACGCCGAACACTCGAATTATTTGTTTCTGCCGACGGCAATCCTTCTGCTCTGCGTGCACGCAAGCGTCTAGCGGCTAATATATTCTGCATATAATGCGGATTTGTATATTTTTCTGAAATTTCGTACTTTCCGTACAATTTTCTAAGCTCTGATTGCAAAATAATCAGCTCTTCAAGCTCAGGTCTTTTGGCAGGATCTTCGTTCGTGCATCTTATTAATAATCGATGCAAAAATTGAACAAGCGCCGTTGCATCAGGATTAAGCACTTGCTCATACATGGTAGGCTTAACAAAGCTCTCGCAAAACACATCTGATAATAAATGCCTTATCTCATCGATTGTTAAATTCCTATCAAAATGCTCAATTTCTTCTATAAGAAGTAACTGTGCTCTTAATACTTTTTGAAAATTTATTTGTGTCAGTATTTCTGCAATCACAACACCTAATGAAAATAAATCAGTAGCACCCGTTATAAATGGCCTTTGTGCGGGCGGCAAATCCATTTCAGGAGCAGCATAACCTTTTGTAGAGCGATTTGTTTTATCTAATTTAACAATATCTTCTTCACTTATTTTCCGATATCGATAAGCAGAGCCAACATCAATCAATACCAAAGGATTTAACCCCGTATTCAATGGAAGTTCTGCAACAAAATTGTCTGTTTTTATATCTCGATGTGCAATGCCACGTATATGAAATTCAACCACACACGCAAGCGCATGCATAATAAGCTCTGCTCTTTTTAGAAGTGGCAATTTTTCTTTTTTACTAAAGTGCTCAATACTGTCTTCTATATAGTTATGATCTCTTTCGTATAATAAATCGAATAGTTTAATGCTGCGGACATAGTCCATCAGTGTGCAATGCAATCCCTCTTGATTTTGAGCAATCCCAACAAAGCGGTTAAACTCACGTAGCATTTTTCGCTCTTGGTCTCTGTCTTCATCAGCAGAAATACTGTCAGGGTGAATTTTAACTGCTATATATTTTCTCGTTTCAAGATTCTCTGCAAGTAGTACTTCTCCCTGCCCTCCTTTACCAATTGAACGGGAAAGTAAAAAAAGACAATTCTTACCTGTTTGAAAGTTATATGTGTAGATTATGTTATAGTTTTGAAGTCGTGTACTTTCAGGATCTTCTATTTCAATGCTATAGACATGACCAAGCTCAAGTTTCTGTCGGATCACCTGTTCTTGAATTAATTGTCTAGCCTCTTCAGAAAGTGAAGCTGGCGCGATTGTTGATGAGCTTTCAAAATTTTGATCAGATGAAGAAGAGGTGCCACTTAACAATGTATATACCCAAAATAACATGTTGCAATGCATGATGCTAGCATATCATTTAAGCGACAATCAATTTTAAACGGCGTTTAACTTAGATATCTACTAACTATAGTTATTTTTAATTTTTGCAGAATGATTTAGCTCTTTGCCAAACAACTTAAACTCTAATTCACCCATTTGACGTACAAGATGCTCTTGAACTCCAGGGATATCCACTGCTAAGTCGCTCTGAGTGCCATCAAGAATTTCTGTCAACCAAACAACAGCATAATCGCTATTTTCTAACTGAGATAATTCTGCAACCGCTTTATTATCTGTAGAACGCGGTAAGTCAAATACACTGGTCAATAGGAATCTATCAACATTTGTGTCTTCACGACCAATTGCAGATTTTTCAGTCCATTGCTGTTTTGCTAATAATTCAGAGTGTTCCCCTGAACGAATAGCTTCTAATAATGACTCAGCTTGTGCCATTGTTTTTGCATTGCTTTTTTCATAAATAAGCATTGCCTTGATATCATCTTTTACAGATGCAAAATCTTTGGGTGCGGCTGGAACAGATTCAGAAATGCGCAACACAACGTAACTTTTATCATCCAGTTTAATCAAGTCACTGTTATTGCCATCGTTTTTAACATAATCACTGAACGCGGCTTCAATGAATGCTTTGGCATTTAAATCTTGATCCGCAGGTCCAAGCGCTCTATCAAATAGTTCGGTGTGCTTTATAGTCAAGCCTAATTTATCCGCAATCGGCAACAAACTATCAGGGTGATCATAGGATATATTTGCTAATTGATCTGCCAAATTCACAATTTCATCTTCTGCCCAACGCTCTCTCATCGCTGCTAATACTTTATCTTTTACTGTTTCAAAGGCATGAATCTTTTCAGCTTCCACATCTAATAGCTTAACAATATGGATACCATAATCTGTTCGAATAGCTTGGCTTACTTCACCTTTTTTAAGTGTAAAAATAGCTTGCTCTAGTTCTGGCAATCCTATTTCACCTTTTACTATCCACTCTAATTTTCCACCTTGTTGCTTTGTCTGTGTATCATCTGAATATTGAGATGCCAGACTATCAAAAGATTCCCCTGCCTTTAGCTTTGCTTGAATATCTTGAACTTTTTCTTTGGCTTTTGCCTCCAGATCTGCTTCTGCATTTCTGGGGATCTGTATCATAATGTGTGCGGGCAAACGTCTCTCAGGCTCATTAAATAAAGCTGAATTTTCTTTATGATAAGCTCTTAATTGGTTGTCATCTGCATGAAACTTCGCTTTGAGCTCATCTGCATTTAAGCGCACAAACTCCACAGCTATTTTTTCAGGTGTATAAAATTGAGCTGTATTTTCGTCATAATATTTTTTTATATCATCATCAGAAACAGAAACGGTATCAATAAAATCTTTTCGATGGACAATTGTATATTTAAAGCTTCTTTTTTGAGTGTAAAACTTCACAAAAGAATCAATTTCAGGTTCTACAACAAAACTGGTATAGGCTAAGCTTGAAAACAATTGCTGCTGAAGTAATTGTTCTGTTAATAAGCTTCTAAAGGCCTTATCGTTGAGATTCATACCATATAAAACGCGACGATAGACCTCGGCAGAAAATTGTCCATCTTGTTGAAATAATGGAGATTCATAAATGATTTGCTCAATACGTGTTGGATTGACTCTAAAACCAAGCTTTGCAGATGTTTGAATTAATAGTTTTTCTTCAATGAGGCTATCAAGCAATTGCTTTTTAATAAGGCTAGAATCAAGCTTAGATACACTTTGATTTTGCTGGCTCAGCGTTTCATACCGAGATTCAAGTTCTTGAAGCATGATTTTTTGGCCATTCACAGTTGCGACTGTGCTGCCTGAGGATTGTGTGTCTGGAGATAAGAAACTTCCCGACCCCCAAAATAAAATGAACGTTAATGCAATTAGAATTACAATCACCCAGGCAATCCAACCTTGGGCCTTTTCTCTTAATGCTTGTAACATTTTATTAACCTCATAGAGAGATGGGGCTGAGCCATTCAAGAAGCAATTCATCATGAATTACTTACACGAATTTTTAATTTTTTTAATGTGAATTTTTAGTTCGAAGCTTTGAATCCTCTCCAAAAAAATGAAGAGGATTCGTGCAGAAAATGGCGGAGCGGACGGGACTCGAACCCGCGACCCCCGGCGTGACAGGCCGGTATTCTAACCAGCTGAACTACCGCTCCAAATCTGGTGGGTGCTGAGGGGCTTGAACCCCCGACCCTCGCCTTGTAAGGGCGATGCTCTCCCAACTGAGCTAAGCACCCGATTATTATTACGCTTCTTCTTCTTCGGTAACAACGGAGCCAGAGTTTACAGCATCTTTCAGTCCTTTACCAGCTTTAAAATTAGGAACATTTGATGCTTCTATATTTATTGGTTCGCCAGTCTTAGGATTACGCCCTACTCTTGCAGCCCTCGCTTTAACCGAGAAAGTGCCGAAACCAGGAAAGGTTAACGACTTACCACTGCGAAGCGTAAGAGTAATCGCTTCTAGGAACGAATTCAATACCCGTTGTGCAGTTGCTTTAGAAATTTCTGTTTCTTCAGAAATCAAATCAACTAAATCTGACTTATTGACAGCAATCTTACTCACTCGGTTTCCCCTTAAGTTTTGTAAATTATTCGATGGTCCTTCATTTAACCAGGGAAGTTACCATGGCAAATCATGACACACAAGCAAAGCTGTGAATTTTTTATCAAAAATTCACAGTCATTCATTTAGTTAGTCAATGGGACTGGACGTCTGTTGGTTCTGAGTCAGCATTCTTTTTTTTTACTGCTTCAGCATTCACTTCCTCTTCTTTTAGAGGCTGTGGTAATTGCGTCAAGGCAATTTCAAGTACTTCATCAATCCATTTCACACAATGAATTTTTAAGTCCTTGATGATGTTTTCAGGAATCTCTTTTAAGTCACGCTTATTCTCTTCTGGAATAATCACAACCTTGATACCTGCGCGCCTAGCCGCCAATAATTTTTCCTTGAGTCCACCGATAGGCAGCACTTCACCACGCAGCGTAATTTCACCCGTCATGGCAACATCTGCTCTAACAGCAATATTCGTAAGCACCGATACGAGCGCCGTACACATACCTATCCCTGCACTAGGGCCATCTTTAGGCGTAGCACCTTCCGGTACATGAATGTGAATATCTTTCTTCTCATAGAAATCTGAGGGGATACCCAACATTTTGGTACGACTTCGAACAACCGACAACGCAGCTTGAATAGACTCTTGCATTACTTCGCCAAGCTTCCCTGTGCTTGTAGTTTTGCCTTTACCAGGAACTGCCATTGCTTCAATAGTTAGGATATCACCCCCAACTTCTGTCCATGCTAAACCTGTCACTTGTCCGATTCTATCTTGCTCTTCAGCAACCCCAAATCGATAACGCTGTACGCCCAAATATTTTTCAAGTGTTGAGTCTTCTACAGATACTGTTTTGATAGTGTCATCCATCAAAATTTCTTTAACAACTTTTCTTGCCAATTTGGCAACTTCTCGCTCTAAACTTCGCACCCCCGCTTCACGCGTGTAATATCGAATCATCGCGAGTACCGCTTTTTCAGAAACCTTGAGTTCACCTTCTTGCAAACCATTATTCTTCATTTGCTTAGGAATCAAGTATTTGATCGCAATATTTAATTTTTCGTCTTCGGTATAACCAGACAAACGAATAACTTCCATTCTGTCCAATAAAGGCGCTGGAATATTTAGAGAGTTAGCCGTTGCAACAAACATGATATCTGACAAATCATAATCCACTTCTAAGTAGTGATCATTGAAAGAATTGTTTTGTTCTGGATCTAGTACCTCAAGCAAAGCAGAAGCAGGATCACCTCTAAAATCCATTGCCATCTTATCTACTTCATCTAGTAGAAAGAGCGGATTTCTAACGCCTACTTTAGCGAGCTTTTGTAAAATCTTACCAGGCATAGCGCCCACATAAGTTTTTCGATGCCCTCTTATTTCAGCTTCATCTCTCACGCCACCTAAAGACATACGAATGTAATTACGTTGCGTAGCACGCGCAATAGAGCGCCCTAATGATGTTTTACCAACCCCTGGTGGCCCTACCAAGCATAAAATAGGCCCTTTAAGTTTTTTCACTCTTTTTTGTACGGCAAGGAACTCAATAATACGTTCTTTTACTTTCTCAAGACCGTAATGATCAGAATCTAAGATTGCCTCGGCCTCCGGTAAATCTAATTTTAATTTAGATTTCTTTTTCCAAGGCACTTGAAGCATCCAATCAATATAGTTTCTGCAAACAGTAGCTTCTGCAGACATCGGTGCCATCATTTTTAATTTATTAAGCTCATTATTTACTTTCTCAAGTGCTTCTTGAGACATACCTGCTTTTTCAATTTTATTTTTTAATTCTTCATATTCATCTGCTTGATGGCCTAATTCTTCTTGAATCGCCTTCATTTGCTCATTTAAATAGTACTCTCTTTGGGACTTTTCCATCTGACGCTTTACGTTTGAACGAATACGATGTTCAACTTGAAGCATGTCAATTTCAGATTCCATGAGCGCCATCAGCTTTTCAACACGCAATCTTAAATTGCTCATCTCTAATACAGATTGCTTATCCTGTATTTTAAGAGAAATATGTGCTGCAATCGTGTCAGATAAACGTCCTAAATCATCGATACTGGCAACAGAGGTAACAATCTCAGGTGGGATCTTTTTATTCAGTTTAACGTATTTCTCAAACTGTCCCATGAGTGTTCGAATTAAGACTTCTGATTCACCTTCAGAAATAGGATGCTCTTCTAGCACTTCTGTTTGTGCTAAGAAATAAGGATCATTGCTCACGAAGGATTCTATTTTTCCTCGTTTTATACCTTCAACAAGTACTTTAACAGTACCATCTGGTAACTTGAGCAACTGTAATATGGTGGAAATAGCGCCCACTTGAAAAACATCTTTTTCGGTGGGATTGTCTTTGGTTGCCTCATTTTGAGCAACCAATAAAATTTGTTTTTCCCCTGCGGCCATAGCGGCATCCAACGCTTTGATCGACTTTTCTCGTCCAACAAAGAGCGGGATCACCATATGAGGATAAACAACAACATCTCTGAGAGGTAAAACAGGGATCTCGATCATTTCACCTTTCTCATCACTTTTTGATTCAACGTCCATATGGTTCCTTAGTAATAGACTCTGGCGAGATCATTTATTTGTGTGATTAAAGACATGGAAAGTAGTTATTTGGGATTGAACACAAAAAGCACTATCCATTGGCTTTGTTGCATAACTCTATTTATATGGTGCCATTCTACAATCCGATATCAAATATGGGGACAAGCTTTTGATAGAGAATATCCAAGATCTCAGGATCGTGGCTTAAAGCCTACAGAGTAGCAACAATCACTAAAGCAAAACTTAAGCCACTGTTGCCATTACTTCAAAAATGACACACAAAAATTAATTATGTAACAAGCCCTATTTATTTATAGTTATATACTTATTTTTCGTTATCTTGTGCAACTTTTTGTTTTCCATCACCTTCATAGATGAAGATAGGATTTGTATCACCACTAATAAAACCTTCATCAATGACAACTTTAGAAACATCTTTTAAAGAAGGTAAATCGTACATTAAATCCAATAATGCTTGCTCCAGAATAGATCGTAAACCACGCGCACCTGTCTTGCGTTGCATTGCTTTATTAGCCACTTTCTGCAAAGCTTCTTTACGGAACTCTAATTCAATGCCTTCCATTTCAAACAATTTTGCGTATTGCTTTGTAAGCGCATTTTTAGGTTCTGTTAGAATGTTAACAAGCGCAGCTTCGTCTAAATCTTCTAGTGTTGCCAATACAGGTAAACGACCTACAAATTCTGGTATTAAGCCATATTTTACAAGATCTTCTGGCTCAACATTTAACAATGTTTCACTTACTTTCTTAGAATCTTGCTTACTAGTCACTTTGGCAGAAAAACCAATGCCACTTTTATCTGAACGATCCATGATCACTTTTTCTAAGCCAGCAAATGCACCACCGCAGATAAATAAAATACCAGAAGTATTTACTTGTAAAAATTCTTGTTGAGGATGTTTACGTCCACCTTGGGGTGGAACAGAAGCAACCGTACCTTCAATTAATTTCAATAAAGCTTGCTGAACACCCTCACCTGATACATCGCGTGTAATAGATGGGTTATCAGATTTTCTTGAAATTTTATCAATTTCATCGATATATACGATACCTGTTTGTGCTTTTTCAACATCATAGTCGCATTTTTGCAATAACTTTTGAATAATATTTTCAACATCTTCACCTACATAACCTGCTTCGGTAAGCGTCGTTGCATCGGCAATAGTGAAAGGCACATCGAGTAAACGTGCTAAAGTTTCGGCCAAAAGTGTTTTACCACTACCTGTTGGGCCAATGAGGAGGATATTACTTTTACCCAGTTCAATGTCATCTTTTTTAGTGTTACTTTGTAAACGCTTATAATGATTATAAACAGCAACAGATAAAACTTTTTTAGCTCTATCTTGGCCAATCACATATTCATTTAAAATTGCATTGATTTCATGCGGGGTAGGTAAATCAGCAGCTTGATTAGGTGAGCTACTCTCTTCTATTTCTTCACGAATAATATCGTTACATAACTCAACGCATTCATCACAGATAAAAACGGAGGGACCAGCAATTAACTTACGAACCTCATGCTGACTCTTGCCGCAAAATGAGCAATACAATAGCTTACCATTCTCATTTCCACGACCGCCTCTTTTTTCACTCATTAGAAGTACCTCTGATATCAAAACCTAAAAGATCTTAGGACACGTATTTTTACATGATGGGGGCAATATGCTGTATTTCAAGCCGTGTGACTACAAATATTCGTAAATCACCCCCGTATGTCTCTATCTTAGCAGATCCTTATGCTCGTTTTTCAATCACTGTATCTATGAGTCCGTACTTCACAGCTTCTTCAGGATTCATGAAGTAGTCTCTATTGGTATCTTTTTCAATAGTATCAATAGGTTGGCCTGTATGATGGGCTAAAATTTCATTCAATTTAGATCTTGTTTTAAGAATCTCTTTAGCATGAATTTCAATGTCACTTGCCTGACCTTGAACACCACCTAAAGGCTGGTGAATCATCATTCTTGCATTTGGTAATGCATGTCTTTTACCTTTAGCACCGCCCGCTAGCAAAAACGCGCCCATGCTTGCAGCCAAACCAGTACACAGTGTACTTACATCAGGCTTAATAAACTGCATTGTGTCATAGATTGCCAAACCAGCTGATACAGAACCACCAGGTGAATTAATGTACAAATAGATATCTTTATCTGGATTTTCTGATTCTAAAAAAAGTAATTGAGCAACAATTAAATTTGCACTGTAATCTTCAACAGGTCCAACTAAAAAAATAACGCGTTCTTTGAGTAGCCTGGAATAAATATCATAAGCTCTTTCGCCTCGAGCAGATTGCTCAATAACCATAGGTACACCTATGTTATAAATATCTCCATTGCTTTGCTTGAAGTTCATGATTTATTGCTCCCCTTTCATAGTGTAATTAGGTATCCATCAAAGAACGCTTCCATCGTTCCAACCTATACATAAAATCGCTGTTATTCAATAGCGCATGCACATGATCTTCTTAAAAAAAATCTGTGCATGCGCTTTAGTTTTTAATTTTCAGGATTCATTACTTCGTCGAAGCTAACTGACTTTTCAACCAACTTCATATCTTTGAGTAATGACTCTATTGCTTGTTGCAACAATACTACCCTTTCTACACTTGATAATAATTGTTTGTTGCTAAAATATATATTTACAATTTCTTCTGGATTTGGGAACTCTTGAGCAAGATATTCAACTTCTTTTCTCAGTCTCTTACCATCCGCTTTTACATTGTATTTCTTGATTATTTCATTAACCAACAAACCTAGCTTAACCCTTTTGATAGCTGAGTCATTTACCTCTGCATCATCTAGTACTTGAGCTGCCTTTTCGTGCTTTCTTTCACTTTCTTTGTGAATCGCTCTTTTTTCTTGTTGAACGAGCACGTCAGGTAAATCAAAATTATTTTCTTTTAACAAAATCTCAAGCACATCTTCTTGCAAGCCTTGGAATAAAGTTCTATTCACTTCATCTTCCATTCTGCCTTTAATTTTCTCACGAAGTGCTGCGGTATCATCTGCTTTCAAGCCTAAGCGTTCTGCCAATGTGGCACTGGTGAGCGCTTCGTTTGCTTGAACTTCTTTTACAGTGATATTGAGCTTAACGGCTTTACCCGCTGCTTTTTCTTCAGCCCATTTTTCAGGATATTTAGTATCAAACTCAACGGTCTGCCCAGCTTTACAACCAACAAGCTTTTCACTCAAACCAGGCAAGGTTGTTGCATGGCCTAATTCAATTTTTACATTGTTTTGCGTTTCATCGCTTTCAGCACCATCAAGCTTACGTGTAAAATCGATGACTAATCTATCGCCATTTTGTGCAGCTTTATCCGTTGCTTGCCAGCTGCCCAAGTTACGGCAAAGTTTTTCTTGCATCTTGTCTACGTCAGCTTCTGTTACAGTTGCTGTTTTTTTATTGATTTCAACATTGCTGAGATCGGCTAAAGCAATTTCAGGAAATATTTCAAAGGTAACCGTAAAGCTTAAGTCTTCTTGCTCTTTATCTTTGATTTGCTCAACCACAGGCTGGCCCGCAGGTGTAAGCTTATTTTCAACCAATGTTTCTTTTAAGGTTTCTTCAATTAATTCAGCAATGACTTCTTGACGTACAGAACTACCAAATTGTTTTTGGATCACTTGAACGGGCACTTTACCAGGTCTAAAGCCTTTTAACTTAACTTCTTTAGAGAGCTTGGTAATTCTATTGCTTAATAAGGTTTGGAGTTTTTGATTAGGGATTGTTGCTTCTACTTTACGCCCTAAAGAACTTGTGCTTTGAACTGAAACTGACATGAACTGCCCCTCTTAGGAATTAAATTTCAAGAAATTATTCTTTATGATTTTGCAACCAATTAAATGGAAAGAGGGCATGCTCTTTCAATAATGTGGTGCGAAAGGAGAGACTCGAACTCTCACGGGTTGCCCCACTGGAACCTAAATCCAGCGCGTATACCAATTTCGCCACTTTCGCATAAAAGAAATAATTTATCTATCCAATTAATGTAGCGATAATTGAATAGAATCACTACGGCACATTTGCAACCCTTTCCACCCACCTCAAACAGACGTGCGTCGTATTTGAAGTACAAAGGCTCAGTTATCTATTCAACAACTAAGCTATTTATTGGTGGGCCGTGTAGGTTTCGAACCTACGACCCGCTGATTAAGAGTCAGCTGCTCTACCAACTGAGCTAACGGCCCCAGAGTATTTTATCTGAAACGGTAAGGACAGCAAAATGAAATTGGGGTGAATGATGGGACTTGAACCCACGACGACCGGAATCACAATCCGGGGCTCTACCAACTGAGCTACATCCACCATAGTGGCGCGCTTGGCAGGATTCGAACCTGCTACCCTCGGCTTAGAAGGCCGATGCTCTATCCAAATGAGCTACAAGCGCTAAAACAAAAAATGGTCGGGGTAGAGGGATTTGAACCCCCGACATCTTGCTCCCAAAGCAAGCGCGCTACCAGGCTGCGCTATACCCCGACTTAACTCTTTAATCTTAAGATTTTATTTGGCACATCAGCACCAAAAACTTAAGTTTACCAACCAACCACAAAACAGTTAGTGAGTTTTCTACACTGTTTCGCTGTTTGCGTATTCACTATACCCAAACTTGGCGCATCATAATACTAACTTCTTACCTAAATAGTCAATGCAATCTTCTGGAAAATAATAAAATTTCGTGCCACACTGAACGCCTTATTAAGTTAGAGGGCATTCGATGACAGCTCATTCTAAAATCATAGATGGCAAAGCAATTGCCAAAGTATACAGAAATAAAATTGCGATAACAGTGCAAAATTTAATATCTGCGAAAAAACGCCCGCCTGGGCTTGCTGTTATCTTAGTAGGAGAAAATCCCGCGTCTACTGTTTATGTAAAAAATAAACGCCTTGCCTGTGAGGAAGTTGGATTCTACTCTGATGTACAGCATTTTCCCGATAGCATATCAGAAACAGAGCTGTTAGCCCATATTCATAAATTAAATCATGATAAGCGCGTGGATGGCATCTTAGTTCAGCTACCTTTGCCAAAACATATCGACGAATCATTGGTGCTTGAGGCAATTGCAACCGACAAAGATGTAGATGGCTTTCATGCTTACAATTTAGGTAGGCTAGCACAACGCAAACCCTTTTTAAGACCCTGCACCCCCAAAGGGATTGTCATGCTCTTTGAAGCTTTACAATTTTCTGCGCGTGGTAAAAATGCAGTTGTCGTTGGTGCCTCCAATATTGTTGGACGACCTATGGGGCTGGAACTACTCAATTTAGGTGCCACTGTCACCATCTGTCATCGATTTACAGAAAACTTACCATCGATTATCAAAGGCGCTGACATTCTAGTAGTGGCTGTTGGAAAACCACATTTTATTCTTGGTGATTGGATAAAAGAAGATGCCATTGTCATCGATGTAGGCATTAATAGACTTGAGAATGGTTCCTTAGTAGGAGACCTATGTTTCGACGAAGCGCTTCAAAAAGCAAAGCTCATTACGCCTGTGCCCGGTGGTGTTGGTCCAATGACAATCGCAAGCTTATTAGACAATACCCTAACAGCTTATAACCTTCACAATGAGGATGACACACCAGAGTAATACTAAATTCCAATCACTATGTCAGTCATGCCGGAAATTATCCGGCATCTCTAGACGTTGTCCTAACAAGCTATCTCTTGCTTTATTCTGATAGTGTTTGCCAGATTTGGCTTCTTGGGAGACAGTTTTGGCAAAAGCGCTTCTACAGCATCTTCTTCTGGCTCTTGCTTCACGACGACAGGGCGTGTAAATCTTAAATTGCCACGCTTTTGTCCCACATAGATAACATCATCATCGTCTTCGTGCGAACCCAGATTTAAGGTGGTCTTTAAATTTTTGACTGCTTGATGCGGTTGTAACCATGCCTGTAACAATCCTGTTAAGCCCTTTGGCGCAACATTCCCTTCTTGTTGATGAATGGCATTATCAATCAAGTAGGATAATCGACTCGAATTAAATACCACAAAGATTGAAGAGAAAGCCATTGTAATACTTGCTAAAACTGGATTCAAAACAAAACCAAAGAATGGATATAATAAGCCAGAAGCAGCAATCAAACTGAGCACATTATAAAACCCTGTCCACAACAAGTTTTGATGAATATTTGCCATCGCTTGTTTAGAAATAGTCAACAAGATGGTTAAGTCCGATAAAGACTGTACAGTCACTTTAGAACGTGTCGATGCATGCGTCCATGGTCCAACCGCAATCCCCACGTCTGCCTTGTTAATGGCTTCAATATCATTAGCGCCATCTCCAACCATCGCAACAATACGTTTATTCTTTCTAATTTGAGCAATATAGGCTGCTTTTTGATCGGGACGCCTTTCAGCAAAGACTTTCTTAATGCCTAATTGCGTAGCCACTAAATTCGTTGAGGCTTCGTTATCACCAGAAAGCACGTATAAATCAATATTTTGCTTTCTCAACGCTTCAATCGTCGCTTTGGCATCTGGTCGAATATTATGTTCTAAGGCAATCATACCCACGCAATGATAATCTGGCTGATAGCCTGTGGCTTCTAGCTTACTGGCTTCCCTTGGTGTGGCTACAGCAATATACAGTATGGTATAACCGTTTTTTTCCCATTCAGTTTCTTTGTTTTTAAAGCTATTGTTAATAAATACCTTTTTATTCTGTAACTGAGCATAATTGCCTACAAGGACTTTAACATGCTCTTTCATTTCAGTCTCAAGCACACCTTCAAGTCCATTATCCAATTGCTCCACACTAACAAGCTTAAGCGTATCTTGTAATGTGTCTTCTAATGCATGTGCAATCGGATGAGATGAGCCTTGTTCAATACTTGCAAAATATTTGAGTGCTTGCTTATCTGACCATCCAGAACGAGAGGTAAATACCTCTTTAACGGTAGGCTCAGTTAAGGTGCCTGTTTTATCAAAAACAATGGCATCTAATTGTGCAACCTTCTCAATGACCGTTGCTTGATGAACCAATATTCCCTTTTTAAACAATTTAAAAATACTAATCATTGTGGAAATAGGCGTCGCAAGTCCCAATGCACAAGGACATGCACACAAGGTAACAGCCAAAGCAGATTTAATCATATAAGCTAATTGAGGCGCAGGTCCCCAAATAAACCACCCAAGCCCACTTAAGATAGCGAGTGTAATAATGGCTGGCACAAATATTTTTGCGACTTTATCAATGGTTGAAGAAATAGAGGTTTCATTTGAATTACCGCGTCGTTTTGCATCTTCAATCAGTTTGGTTAAATTTCCTTCATCGCCATTTCGAGTCGCACACACATAAATCGTAGCACCTCGATTTAAACTACCACTGTGCACTGAGCTTCCTTTTCTAATGACACAAGGTTTTGCTTCTCCTGTGAGTGTGCTTTGATCGAGGGTTGATTTTTCATCATCCTTAATGCCAATCACAACGCCTTCTACCGGTACACGCTCACCAGCCTTAATTTCCATGATGTCATGTTTTTTAAGTGTTTTATAAGGAATATTCTCAGTTTGTGCATTTTTTAGGTCAGAGATTAAAATTTTAGGAGAAAATTTTAATTTGAGTCGATTTGCTTGTTGTGGCTGCAAATCAATGAACATATCTTCTATACTTTTTACTTTAGCACGTGTCTTTTCTTGCAATCTTTCACGAACGCCCTTGCCAAGATTGATGATGCCAAGAATCATATTCACTGCCAAAAATTGATAGTGCAGCACAGCAAAAGGAAAAAAGGTGGGAAAGGCAACCAACAGCATGGAATAGAGCCAAGCACTCCCTGTTCCAAGCGAAATCAAAGTATTCATGTTATAAGAACGATTTTTTAAGAATTGAGTGAATGCATCTTTATAAAATTCTCTACCCGTTACATACATAATGATCATCGTCAAGGTGCCCAAACTAAGCCCTACTAATTGTCCCGGCAAAGTCAATGGCGTTGGGATCCAGCCCATCATACTGATGATCCATATGGGTGCACCGATACCGAGATTAATCCAAGCATTGTTAAAATAGTGTTGAAATGTAGATTGGTTTTTCTCTTTGTCTTCTTGCAAAGATAAGGGCTCTAAAGCAATATGCTTTAATAATGGATCTGTCTGTATGGCTGCAAAAATATGTTTTAATGTTTCTTTATTTTCATCATCGATTAATTCTAATTTAATGGATTTGGACGAAAAATTTACTTGATAAGAATTTAAGAGAAACGACAATTTATTAAAAATAGCTCTTAGATGATCGCTTTCAGATTGTGTGTACAACCCTTCCACGGCAAAATAAACCGTTCTCTTGTCTGTCAATAACTTTGTATTTGCAAATTTTGGGCTACTTTCTTTAATATCATCAATAACTTGTTTAGGCTGAATTGGCTTATTGACAACCACTTTACATCTTTTAGTTAAAACATTGATCTCAATATTTTGTACATAACCTTTTGCAAGCAAATGTGCTTTAATTGTGTTAACACAGTTGCCACAAGTCATATCAGGAATAGAAAGATAATAGACAGTTGAATCAGTCATCAGAACCCCACCTCAAAAAATGCTTCGAGTACATAGCCTTGATATAGTCTTCGCACATGAATTTTTGGGGGTGTTGTCTTCGCCATCTCGCAATCCTCATGTACTTTTATGGAAATGAAGGTTACTCGAGGCTTGACGCCTACCCAAAAACTCATGTGCTGTGACTATATATGAAGTTTAAGCATTCTTTATAGAGGGAAGCCCTAAATAATACTGAGGATAAGCACTTTAATACTTACCAACTACAATGAAACTTAAAACTCAGCTTGAGGACATATGTATTTTAGATTATTGATAATGATTTTAAATATAATCAATCACCGTATCAAAATCATCATTATTTTCTTTATTCTCACCACGTGCTTTTGCAACTTGATTCAAATAATCTGTTTCATCTCCTGTCAGATAAATACCATCGAAAACAGCACTTTCAAACTGCTTTATCGATTGATTTCCCTCTTTTGCAACAGAGACAAGATCATCCAAATCAAGATAGATTAGCTTATCAGCATCTATCATTTTTTCAATTTCTTCTATTGAATGATTATGCGCAACAAGTTCATCTTTACATGGCATATCAATACCATAAATGTTTGGAAAGCGAATAGGCGGGGCGCTGGACGCAAAATAAACTTTATTAGCGCCTGCACTTCGCGCCATATTGATAATTTCTTTTGACGTTGTGCCACGAACAATTGAATCGTCGATTAATAAAACATTTTTATTTTTAAATTCAAGCTCTATCACGCTCAGTTTTTGATGGACTGCCTTACGGCGCGTTGCTTGACCTGGCATGATAAAAGTTCGACCAATGTATCTATTTTTTACAAATCCTTCTCGCAATTCAACACCCAGTCGATTAGCCAATGGAATGGCCGCATTGCGGCTGGTCTCAGGAATTGGGATAACCACATCAATATCATGATCTGGCCATGTTTTAATTATTTTCTCTGCAACATGCTTACCCAGATTTTTTCTGACCTTATAAACTGAAATTTTATCAATGATTGAATCGGGTCGAGCAAAATAGACAAATTCAAACAAACAAGGCGATAGACTGGCTGTGCTTGAACAAACTTTTCTCACAATCTCGCCATTGGTTTTAATAAAAATAGCTTCCCCTGCCCCCACATCATCGATAATCTGAAAGCCTAATGCAGTCAATGCAGCACTTTCTGAAGCTACCATCACTTCAGGATGTGCCCCTCCATCACGCTGCCCCAAAATAAGAGGTCTAATACCAAAAGAATCTCTAAATGCAACAACCCCATGTCCGGCAATCACGGCAACAACCGCATAACCACCTCGACAACGTTTGTGCACACCACTCACTGCTTTAAAAACTGCTTCTGGTGTTAAATTTAAATGTGAAGCACAGGCTTGTTGTAATTCATGCGCAAATACATTCAAAATAACTTCTGAGTCAGAGCCTGTATTGATATGTCTAAGATCATCTTTAAATAATTCAGATTGTAATTGCGTGGTATTGGTTAAGTTACCATTGTGGGCAAGGGCAATACCAAAGGGAGAATTCACATAAAAAGGTTGTGCTTCAGATTCTGAGCTAGATCCTGCGGTAGGATAGCGAACATGACCAATACCCATGTTTCCAGTCAATCGTCGCATATGGCGTGTTCGAAAAACATCTCTCACAAGACCATTACCTTTGCGAAGAGAAAATTTTCTATCATTACAAGTCATCATGCCTGCAGCATCTTGACCTCGATGCTGTAATACCGTTAATGCATCAAATATCTCTTGATTTACAGCTTGACTAGCAACTATACCAACTACACCACACATATTTTATATCTCATCTTAATAATAGAAAGAGCGCAGCGCTAAATGGTTCACGGTACGAAATACACAATATTCTGCACATCTAACTTTTTTGTGATTTTACTTCAGATTTCCTCTCGGGAAACTTAAAAGGCTTGGCATGTTCCTCTGGCAGCCTATCTTTAACCCATAAAGCCAACACTTCGAATTTTTCAATGGAATACGATGATGTCCACGTATCAGCTTTGGTTAATGGCGTTAAGCCCGCTAACAATACCACAATCGTCACAATAACAACACCTCTGAATAAACCAAATGCCCCCCCTAAAACTCTGTCTGGCGAGCTAAATGGGGTACTTCTGACCAATTTCCCAACAAAGAAATTAATAATGGATCCCACCAACACGGTTAGAATAAAGATGATGAAGAAAGCAGCAATCGTCTTAATAAAGGGTTCTTTTGTAAAAGTTAAGATGCTTGAAAAAGGCCCAGAAAACACAACGGCCAATACAACCGCTGATATCCAAGTAACCAGTGAAATAGACTCTTTGATAAAACCTCGAAAGAGTCCAATGAGAATAGAAAATAGGATTACCGCTAAAATCAGAATATCTGGCCAACCAATTTCTGCCATAGAATGCCTCAACTTGATATAGGTTGATGTTGAATAACGACGCCTTGCAGTCGATACTTAGCCTTTAACTCTACTTTCAAAGAATCTGCTTCAGCCTTAGCAACTTTGGGTCCTACTAATACCAAGGTATAAGTGCCTTGGCTATTTTGCATATGTCTAGAGTAAGCTGGATAACCATCTTTTTGCAAATTTTTGACTAAACTGTCTGCGTTTGCCCCTTCTTTAAAAGTTGCTAGCTGAACAACCCAAGCAGCAGAAACTTCGGTAATTCTTGCTTTTTTAGCAGGGAGACTGTTCTCTGTCTTAGTCTCAATGCTATTTTTGGCTTGCTTTAATGCAGGCTGTGTACTTTTATCATCTTGTTGAAGCAAATCATTTGTATCTTGCTGAGTTGCCGCTACTTTTTCTGTAGTGCCAAGACTAGCCTGCTTTTGAACAGCATTATCCATCTCAGAGGTTATCGCAGAAGACGCATCCGTATCTATTGCAAAAACAGCAGGAAGTGGGAGTATTGTGTCCTTTTGGGCAACGATTGCTTGTTGGGTTGCTTTAGAGACATTCTGCGCACTGCTATCTTCAGAGCCAATTAATTCTTGTATAGATTCATTCAACGCCAAATCTTCTGTATCTTGATAGGCTTGCATGACTGTTTCATCAAAACTAGGCTTTTCAAGCTGATTCAAAACAACCAGGTTCTCCGGTTCAGAAATGGGTGTCAATGCCGCACTTGCAACGGGTTCTTTCATTTGCATATCTGTTAAATTAATTTTCTTATTATTTTCTGAAAAAAACATCGGTACAAATATGACGCCCAAGGCTAAGAATACGACTGCGCCAAATAATCTCTCTTTTATTTTTTGCATCTCTTTCTCCAAGTGTGATACGAATGCAAGTTAGCTTAATTTATTTGCCTCTAACCATTCGCTTACAGTAAAGAAGGAACCAAAGACAATGACTTGATCTTGTGCCTTCATATCTTGCATTAGCACTTCATATGCTAGTTTAGTTGAATCTACACAAAATATCTTATTAACACCACAGCTTGAAAGTGACTCAACCAACATTTTTTGTGGAAAAGCTCTTGAGGAATTGAGCTTTGGAATATACCAAGCATCAAATACGTCCTTAAACATATTGGATACCTTATCAATATCCTTATCATTGAGCATCGCCCACACAGCAAACCGTTTTCCTGGCTTGTCATGCGCTAATATCCTACTTTTAAGTAGCTGACAGCTTTCTTCATTATGCGCCACATCGACAATCATTTTAGGTCTTTGCATTACTGTATAAAATCTACCTAGTAATGAGGCTTTTTCTAAACTGTTGATCACCACACTTAGATCTGGCAATGCAAGCATAGTACCTAAAATCTTATAGGCGCATAGGGCTATTGAAACACTGTTATTGGGTAAGTTGTGTTGCGGCACAGAAATAGGCTGATCTTTAAAGCGCCAATACATTTCATTGTTTTCAAGCCCCCAATTGAAGTCACTGCCATCGGTATAAGTCTCACATTTCAACTGTTTTGCACGCTCTATCAAGCTTGGGACTAATGCAGATTTTCCTACGATACAAGGCTTATTTTCTCTGAATATACCTGCTTTCTCTTTTGCAATACTTTCTAAATCATGCCCTAACCAACCTTGGTGATCATAAGCAATTGTTGTAATCAATGATAAATCTGGGGATAAGCAATTGACAGCATCTAAGCGCCCACCTAATCCAACCTCAACGAGCAACACATCCAAAGGCTGTTGTTTAAAGATGTAAAAGGCAGCGAGTGTTGTAAACTCAAAATAAGTAAGTGATATATCGCCTCTTAGCTTTTCAATCACCTCAAAAGCATTGATCAATGCGGCATCACTGACACATTGATCGTTAATGCTGATACGTTCATTAAATTCGAGCACATGAGGAGAGGTATAACAAGCAACCGATAAGTTGGCTTTTCGCAATAGTTTGTTTAAGGCACAAATAGTTGTTCCTTTACCATTCGTGCCAGCAACCAGAATCACTTTTGCATCAAAATGAAATAAACCAGCACTTTCGCCAACTTGCCTTACACGTTCTAATGTCAAATCAATCGTTTTAGGATGCAACGATTCTAGATAGCGTAGCCACGTATGATTGTCTTGCATAAATGCGTCATCTCAATTACGCCGGCACTTCTTTGGATGCGTCGGCCATGCTGCTGTTTAGTGTGTCATTCTCATTCAACAGTGTTTCTGGCAGTGGATGAGGAAGATTTAACATTTTCGTAAGTACACAGGCAACTTTATCGCGTAATGCACGTCTATCTAAAATCATATCAATAGCGCCATGTTCCAGCAAAAATTCACTACGTTGAAAGCCTTCAGGTAAAGATTCTCGTACAATTTGCTCAATCACGCGAGGGCCTGCAAAACCAATCAATGCTTTGGGTTCAGCAATAATAACATCGCCTAAAGTTGCTAAACTTGCAGAAACGCCACCCATGCAAGGATCTGTTAAAACCGTTATAAACGGCAATTTACAGGCACTGAGCTTAGTCAATGCAGCACTTGTTCTTGCCATTTGCATCAACGATATCAATGATTCTTGCATTCGAGCGCCACCACTTGTCGCAAAACAAATTAATGGCATTTTTCGTTCAATGGCGCGTTCAGCCGCCAAGATAAACCGTTGCCCCACAATTTGCCCCATCGAACCACCAATGAAGCCAAACTCAAAAGCACATGCCACAACCGGCAATTGATGCAAAGTTCCTTGATAGACAATGAGTGCATCTTTCTCATTTGTACTTTTTTGAGCAGCAACGAGACGATCGCGATAACGTTTGGTATCTTTGAATTTTAATTTATCAACAGGCTCAAGTTCTTTCCCAATTTCTTCTAAAATGTCCTGATCTAAAAAGCTTTCTAAACGCTTTCTTGCTCCCATGCGATGATGATGCGTGCACTTTGGGCAAACTTCCAGATTCCGCTCTAATTCAGAACGAAATAATACCGCACTACATCCCTCACATTTGGTCCATAGACCTTCAGGGATGGATTTCTTCTTGGCGGTTGTGTGAATTTTGGATGGAAATAACTTACTAAACCAACTCATTTTAATAATCTTACCAAACTAAACCGAGGATTATAACTGTTTTCTGGATAAGAAATAAGCATTGTGTCTTTGCTTTTAGCTTTGAATTCATAGGATGAATGCATATTAATGCTTAATGAGCATCAAAAATAGATGTTATATCACTAACAAATTCACTATCTGCTTGCTGAGAAAGATTGGCAGAAGAGCCCAAAGCGCCTGAATCATAGCGCACGTCAAAGAAATAAAGCCCATGCGCAGGCGCGGTCATACCCGCTTGTTTTCTGTCCAAAGACTCTAAAACTTCTTTCATCCAAACAGGGGGCTGTTTATTTGCACCAATTACCACCAAGGTACCCACAATATTTCTCACCATATGATGTAAAAAAGCATTCGCTTTAATATCAAGCTGAATAATATTATTTTTTTGCAGCAGAGTAATTTGATTCATGGTTCGAATAGGGGTATGCGCCTGACAATGTGATCCTCTAAAAGCACTGAAATCGTGCTGACCAATCAAAGATAAGGCTGCTTCTTGCATTTTCTGCACATCCAATGCGAATGGATACCATGCCAAGTAATTCTGAAAAATAGGCGAAGAAACTTTTTTGTTTAAAATTAAATAGCGATAATGACGCTCAAATGCAGAAAAACGCGCATGAAAATCACTTGCCACTTTCTGCACCCACTGAACTTTAATGTCTGAGGGCAAATGTGCATTTAAGCCATTTAACCACACATATTCAGAGCGCTCTTTTTCAGTATCAAAATGAACAACTTGATTCAGTGCATGCACACCTTTATCAGTACGACCTGCTGGCACAGCATTGGTTGCAACCCCTGTCATCTTGAAAAGAGCAGCCTCTAATTCAGATTGAATGGTGATTTTGTCTGGTTGGCATTGGTAACCATGGTAACGCGTGCCATCATAAGCCACACCTAAAGCGATTCTTTCTGTCATTCATCAAATTCCGTTGCTGGCCTTTAATCACAACCCTCTTAAAGTAAGGACTGCCCCTAACACCCAGCTGAAAATTATACAGAAAGATTATTTTTTAGCAAACAAACTTGATATGAGCGCCGATAAGTTAGGACAGCCATAAAAGATGAAAACACAGGTACGGCTCTCATTACATTCACCTCAGACACTGAATAATCAACATCTGTAATCTATCAGACCTAATATTGGCAACAGATCTCAAGATAGAGTCATCGTATTTTATTTTTCGGTCTTAAGATCTGCAAATCATCTTCTATTATTTCCATTTCGTTCTTAAGCAAAAATGCGTTCGCTTTTTCCGAGTTGGACGGATTTATTTTAAGCTCTTCTACAATTAGTTGACGGATATAATTTTTGGATTCTGGGTCATGTTTAACTATCACATCTAAAGTGGATGCCTCTTTATCTCCTTCGACTGAATTAGTAATTTTTGCGCTGTAAATATCCACCCCGCGTTTAATAAATTCAATGGCAATAGAAATATCAACTTTAGATAAAGCCAATGCATAAAGTATTTGCTGATCATTGACTAGATTAAGATTCGGACTATATTCTAGCAATCTGCAGATGACCTCATGAAAAAAAATCTTATCTTCTTCATTATTTGAATTGGAGTCTGATAATAACCTTCCATATTCCTCTAAAACAAAAGTGAGAGGCGACAATTGATGTTTTTCGATCTGAATAAAACCATGTTCAAGCAATAAATTAACAGACTCCATGTTCTTTGTTTTGATAGCTATTGTAAGCAGTGGTTCTTGACTTTCATTACGACGACTAAAGCTGCTAGCTTTTGTATTTTTTACATCTGACTCGTAATTTAAGATAAATCTAGCATTTTCTATTTTTCTTTCTCGTATGAAATAAAAGAGCAATTCACTTATGTCATTATCGTAAAGAACATTATTTTTAATTATTAGCGGAAGAAAATCTGGCCTAGACTTTAACCTCTCAATCATTTTTTTGTGATCATGAATTTCGCACAAACTATCTGCACAAAAATTAGCAATATCTGTCTCTTCTCTTTCTAACGCTAAATAAAAAAATTTCTCTTTATTCATAAGTTTTATAAGAGACTCATTGTTAATCTCTAACAATATTTTTAGAAACTCAAAATTATCAGTCGCATTAATGACTTCTTTAATCTTGTTTTTTTTATGCCATTCAGTAGACCTCGTAATATTTATTTTCCCAATCAATAGACGAGATAACGCCATATTATTTCTCATAATTGATAATTGTAGCGCCTGAGCAATTTCTTCTAGATTTGGTTCTACTCCATTTTTGAGCAACAACTCGACTATGTCTAAGTTTTTATTTTTAAGCGCACACATGAATGGAGTATTACGATTCGCACCATTTATATTTATGCTTGCGCTATTTTCTAACAAAAGATTAACTATTTCTACGTTATTATTAAGAACGGCATGCATGAGTACAGTTACTTGATAAGAATCACATGCATTTACATTTGCTCCGTTATCAATCAACAATTTAGTCATTTGCCCGTTTGATTTCGAAACGGCATGCATAAGCGTTGTCTCTAAAACCTTATTACTTATGTCTTCTTTGCCTTGTTTTATTTTTTTAATCAATAGCTCCGTCGCTTCTACATTATTACTATTAATTGCTGACATTAACGCTGTGTTTTTATCAATACTGCGTATATTCCAACCAGCCCCTTTTTCAAACAAAAACATGCAAAAATCAAAATCCTCATCATTAATAGCTTGCGGCAGAATTTTTTTCTCGATAATACTTAGCTCCACCGCCCCCTTTTCAATTAAAAATTTTTGAAGCGCTACATTTTTTTCTTTAATGGCTCGATCAAGAATCGTTTGGTTTTTTGTGTTTTTAACATGAACATATTTTTCTATTTCTGCGCCAAAACCAATAAAATCAAAAACAAGCGCCAAAGGGACTGAACTACTTTCCAGCAGCATTTCTACAGCAGTTTTACCATTATTAGTCTTAACATCTAAACAAGGAACGTTTGGTTGTAAAAGTTTATTTTTTATTAGATCAAATTTTCTTGACTCAATAGCATACATTAAAGCTGTTTTCCCTTTTTTATCTTGAACATTTATATCTGCATCTAATCTCAGTAAAGCTTCAACGGCATCCATGCTCTTTTTCTCTAAAGCGTACATTAGAGCTGTTTTCCCTTTTTCATCTTGAGCGTTTATATCTGCACCTGAGCTCAACAAAGCTTTAACAGCATCAATGCTCTTTTTCTCTAAAGCGTACATTAAAGCTGTTTTCCCTTTTTTATCTTTAACATTTATATCTGAGCCTGATCTCAGCAAAGTTTCAATACTATCAGTACTGTTTTTCTCTGAAACAAGCATTAAGGCAGTCATCCCAGCTTGATCCGTAGCATTTACTTCTGCACCTCTCTCAAGCATATTTTTTGTATTTTCAAGATTAGAAAGTGCAAAGAACCACGCAGGTTTTCCTTCTGCATTTTTTTTATTAACATCTATACTAGGTAATAAATTTAGAACAAACTCGACAGGCTCTTTTTGTTTACTTGCCAACGCATACACTAAAGCAGAGCGATTTAACTTGTCCTCTACATCTAATTTTGCACCATGGTTGAACAACGCATTCGCAACATCAAGCTTTCCTTCTTTTATAGCTAACAATAATACTGTTGCACCAGATTTATATTGCACTTCTATATCCGCACCCTTGTTGATAAGGCTATCTATTTCTCGCAAACATTCAGCTTTTGATTTAAATAGAATTTGTATTGGTGTCTCATTATTTTTATTGATTGCATTAACATCCAATAAATCTTGATCTATATATCGCCAGATTTCATCGTACCCAATACGCCCAGAATAAAAATTATTATATGCCTCTATTATATCATTAATTTTTTCATTGATTCCCAACTCTGAACCAATTTCATTTAGTTGCTTCTTTATCTCGTCTATAATCTCGAATTGATGTGCCTTAAGGAGTCCCTTAGACATAAGATCTAAGAAACCACCTTCCTCTGCGCAAAGCCCCCAAGGAATAAAATTAAAAATTTCTTTTAATTTTTCTGATTTTAACATACTATTTTCATAACGATGTAACTCACGACTAATTTGTGATTTACCCATATTCTTTTTAATCTCATTTGTACAATAATCAGATGAAAAATATAACCTATCAGGGTCTGAAACAATCAATTGTTTGCTTGAGTCATTATAGTCATGATAATCATCAAACATTTGATTTTTGTTTGTGGGCACTTCAACACCAACCGTAGATGAGATTCCCGACTTTGCTCCACAATATACATTTTTTATGCCCTTATCAGTGACAAGAATACCAGCCAAGCTATTATAAAATTTTTTCAATAATTCTTTGTCGTTGAAATTTTTTATTTCTATTGAATCAAAAACAATTCCGTTTGATTTACTAAGCCAAGCCCAACATTGTCCCAAAACTTCATCTTCTATCTTTGGAGAGTTAATATCACCTCGGCAAACCACATAAAAACCACCTCTAGGGCTGGTAAGGCCATGAATGGTACAAGGCTCTCCTGCCTCACCAGATAACGATTGACAACAATTTGTTAATTTGCCAAAACAAGCAGCCCGTGCTGCTTGCATGTCATCTGATACGTCAACTTTCATAAGATAAGTATCTGGATAATTTATATGACGGCCATCTATGACAACATCCGGTATTAAATTACTACCATTTCGTCGTTCTAAACCTACAAATTTTGCATAGTCTTTTTGGGTTAGACCATGCTCCAGCATATACTTATAAGCACCTTGGCTTTGTTGTAAATAATATTCATTGCAGGCTTTTAATATTGATAAATCTGCATTTTCTAGTTCTATACCAGCACTCATCTTATAAAGCTCTAGACGTAATGCAGCTATCTCAATATTTAAATTATTTCGCTCCGCCTCTTCATGATCTGTAATCGTATTTGCATCCTTTCTTTCTAACTCTTTAAATCTTTTATTTTTATCTTCAATTTCTTTCTTCTTTTCTTTAAGATTTCTTAAGTACTCTCTACTTCTCACCTCTACGCCATCTGTAGCTTTATTTTTATTTAATATTTTCTCCAAATCAGAGGCTCTAGCTAATAAATCCAAAAACTGCTTGTCATTTCTATTGGTTTGAAAAAATTTTTTCCACACTAAAAAGTTACAGCTTTTGACATCTGGGATAACAAAAAGACAGGCATCATGCACTGATTTTTTCTCTTTAATATATTTGATTGCATCTTTAGCATTATCAAACATTAACGAAAGCTTTAAAGCATGGTCTTCTGGAGTGCCATTATTCTCATATACATACGCCAGTTTGCAGTACCTGAGCAACTCTTCATATAGCGCTTCATTGTAATATTCTCCATACTTATCTACATAATCTTGCGAAACCAACGATGAAGATTCATTGCCATACACAACATCTGCAAGCGCATATTTTCTTCCGAGTGATACGATGATTGGATTGATATATTCTTGCATACTTGAGTATTCGCTCAGAATATTTTCTTTGGCAGTATTTAGCTCTTTTTCTTTTTTTGCTATTTTCTTTTGCAATTCTTCTACAAAACTTTCGGTATTTTTATTAGACGCATTTTTTTTATTCAGGGCAATCCTACTATTTTTTAAAGCACTATAAAGCTTGTCTATACTATCCAGCCTATTGAATAGATTTATAATATTTTCATCACTCATAATCACTTACCAATTACTTTTTTCCTCTCGTAAAGCAAAGAGGTTATTTTTCGTCAATAAGTTCAATTTGCAGACAGGGGAATTACACTGGTTTTTGAAAAAAGCTTGAGCCAAAGATCAAATGCATTTCAGGCAATGGGATATTGAATTAAGCGACGTGTGTACTTGAATATAATTTCTTTGCTTGAGTAATACCTTTTAAAGCTTTCTTTCTCTCTTTGCCAAAATTCAACAGTAAAATTTCACTTCCCACTGCATGAGAGAAGCTTTTGCTTAAATTTTTGACCAATGATATCCAGTTTTGAGGCTCGAACTGTAGTCTGCTTAAAATAGGTGCTAGATGTTCAGGAATAGAGCCTGCTTCTTTATCATCTCGAATCACTCGACCTGTATAGTCTACAAGCTCTAAATAATCGACAAGTTTAAAATCAATGGCATGAGAATGATGCGTTGAAATATTTGCAAAAGGTACTAAGAACTTGGGTTGTGCAAGATTATTGTATATACCCTTCACAGATGAATCTTCGGTGTTGTTGGCTTTTTCGCGCTTGAGCTGTTTAATGGATTTTGGCTTATTGATTTTTAATTGCTTAGAAATATGCTGAATACGTTCATAAATGGAAGTAAATTCTGATTCTTCAGGCGTTTCTGTAATCCCAGCTCTGACAGGATTTAAATCAACATAAACCATTGCACTTAAAAGTGCCCCTTCATCTAATAAGGCTTGGGATTTAAAGCGTCCTTCCCAAAATCGTCCTGCGGTATCATCTTCTTCGTTTACATCGCGTGCGATTTTCTCATTTAAACAACGCATAAACCAACTGATGCTCGTCAAACGCTCTTTCCAAAGTTGAATTTTCTGTTTTAGATGCTTATTTTCTTCGGCATCTTTAGGGAAAATAGAAGCCCAACGACGGATGATTTCTGCTTCTGACCAATTCTCGGCCACTTTATCTTCTACATATAAAACCACATGATAATGATTACTCATGATGGCATAAGCACAGATTTTTATAGCAAAGATATCAGCCAAATACTTTAATCGATCAACAATCCATGCTTTACGATGCGAATAATCTTTTTGGGTTAGCTCATCGAAACCACACAAAAAGCTGCGGCGAACACATCGATTCATGACGTGATAATACGGCGTGGCATTCAAATCAATTTGTTCTGAGCGAGCTAAAGTCATAACTTAAAAAATATCCCTATTACTGAAAGGAATTCTAGCTCAAAAATTTTGGGTAAAGCAACTTAATATGGCTGTCCCGGATTGAATAGTCCTGGATTGAATAACTGACAGGCTAGACATCTACAGGGTTTTGCGTAAACATCATATGCAACTCACCCATCACATTCACATCAGGTGTCGAATAATGAACATCTGTAAAATGCATCGTTTCTGAGGTATAAGCAGTCTCTGAAGTATTCAGCAATGCTGTTAAATCTTGAGGTTCAGAAGTCAAAGCACTGAGCGAACCACTATCTGCTGTTTGAATGATATCTGAAAAATGCAAATCCAAGCCTTTCCCATTACCTATATCTGCTATATGCAATAAAGATAAATTATCGGCTGGTTGTGGTGCCTGATGGCTAAATGATTGCGACAAAGCATGCTCAACATTATCATTCACTGTTACAAATGCGATAGAGTCATTGCCCATACCATCATGATGATGTGCGTCTATCACTTCTGCCGAGAGCGTTGGCAATGCTGCTTGCGCTTTTGAAGCATACACAGATAATGATTCACTGATAACTTGCTCGGAATGCTCGCCAAAAAATTGTTTAATTGCGTGTGCTGTATCTACCTGTGGATCTGACAATATATCACTTAAAATGACACTGTCATGGAATGCTAATGGAATATGCTGTAGGTCTAAATCTGCAAGAGTTGAATCATTCACTCTATCCCACAGAAAGTCACTGCTGATATGATTATGCACAATCCCATCTGTTACTAAATCATATATTTTTCCAATACTTTCTGGATATATCATAAAATTATTATAATTTTTAGCAGTCGACAATCCAAAATTATCACCCGACAAGAAATCTTTTGTAAAATCTAGCTCAGAATAAATATTCCTAAAAATGACCGTTTTCGTTTCATCATTTAACCCAAAATGCTTCACAAAAGTATTATCTTCCACAATACTTTGTTGCCATCCTTGAGAAGACAAGCCATGAAAAGGATTACTCGGTGAATGTAAAGAAAAATGGACATCATCGGCATTCATAAGCGTAAGTTTTACAGAAAAAGGTGAAGAGGATACATCATGATTTTTAATGTTCATAAGTATTTCAAAAGCATCATGATGCTCGTCAATCGCATGCACATCACTGCTGAGGTCAAAATGATTATGCGGTGCTTTCATTTCAACTTCCACAGAATGCAAAGTGTCCACCTTTCTCATATTGTTTTCATCAAGATGCGTTAATGCAATTTTAGGAATAAAGGTTTTTTCAGCAAGCGGTGGCAATAGATATAAATATCCAGGCTCAATGCCTTCTGCTGATAAATTTTCCAAGCCCTTACCTTGCTTGATTTGCCATTCACTGTAAATAAAAGTCAAATGAGATAATACAGAAAACAATCCCAGTCCTTCAGCAGGAATTTCAATAAGACCATCACCACTCACTAATATCTCGAACTGGTTTCCCATGATATCTGTTGCCAAAATAAAATCAGGATGTGCTACACCACTACCAGCCCCAAAACCATTAATAAAAACAGGTGCTGCAAATTGCAGATCTGTAATGTGTAATGCATCATTTTTCAATACATCGGTAAAGCCCAACATAGGCACACTGATCTCAAGCTGGTGTTCAGACGTCATAATGCCTAGCTCTTGATGAATCGGGATTTTAATGAGCTCTGGTAGCATATTCTCCACAAGCTGCTTATCGCCCAATTTAGCAAAATTAGGCTCATGCAGATTATAAGCTTTGCTATACTCATTGCCTACTTCAGGCATATTCGCGCTTACATACTGTTTATTTAAATATTTTGGAAAAATATCCATAATTTCTAGTATTTTTGTAGTCTGCAAACTCACGCGGCACTCTCCTGAGATGATTGTAGTAGGTCTGTTTTGAGAAATAACCTTATAATTTAAGTATTAGCACAGGTAAAGAAGAGTGTGTGTTTTTAGGTGTATATGAGCAAAAAAGCGGTAGATTACTTCGTCACTACACTTTTTGCAATGATGACAGGCTGTCTAATAAATGTTCAATCACTATTTTTTGTTCAGCACTGCTTGTTTCTTTTAAGGATTGTAATAAGCCAATTGCAGATGCAATCTCTCTTGCCTCAATAAATGCTTTGGCCAATTCAATTAAGGATTCTATATCTTCACCCAAATGATTTAAGTGAATCAAATTGGATTTTTCTGCTGTTGTTTCTCTTTCAAGTGCAGAAGGACTAACTGAAAAAGGTATTGAGTTGCTCATTTCTTCAGAAGGCAGCGCCTCAGATAATGTTGCATCTTGTAATTTTACGTCTTGCAACTCTGCGCCTTGTAATGCTGTATTTTGTATTTCTGTATCTTGTAGTTTTACGTCTTGTGCCATCATAGTAGGCTGATCATCAAGGGGCAATAGCTCAAGCTTTGTGCTCTCAATTTCAATTGACTCGCTGCTTTCATGCTCTATCGGAGCCTCAAGTATCTCTGTATTTTCTTCAGCAACAGAAGGCAAATGAATCATCTCTTCTTCATAAACCTCTTCCTGAATCTCTTCCTGCACAGAAGACTGTTGGTTCAATCCTAGTTTTGAATCTATTTCTAAGTCTGATTCTTTTATTTCATATTCGGGAATATCTGTTTGCGCTTCTTGCTCACTATATACATTGATAGAAAATGCATCTTGTGGATGAATATCTGCTATATTTTCTTCTGCATTTTTTTCTTCGGGCATAGGTGTATCGGAAAGATTAACATCTTCTTGAATCGTCGCTACGATTGATTCTTGATTCACCTTTTCTATGAGAAACTCTATCTTTGACCAAATATCTATATCAATCTCATGCAGATCTGTGGGAATTTTTTGCTTCCAAATATTAAATTGTGCAAAATTTTCAGTGTAGATAAAAAGCTCAAGCAACTTTAATAATGCTAACCAATGATTGGGTGCTGCCTCTAAGATCTCTAATAACTGTTGTTCTGCTTGGTGATAGTGCTCATATGCTACAGCAATTTCAACTTCTTCTAATTTATCACTATATTTTCGCTTAATTGCTTCATATTCAAATTTAGCATTCAATGCATTTTCAGCACGAAGGTCGCCCTCTTTTTTATCGTCGATCTTAACGCCTGTAAGCGCCTTGTCGAGATCAAAATCTAATCCATAATTCACAATTGATTCTTCATTTTTCTTTTTGGGAACAACCGTTTCTGGTGATTCAGCTGTAAAATCAGATGTTTTTTCCTTAGATATGGCATATTTTCTACGCCATCCATAAATTCCAGCTGAAGTAATAGCGCTTATTGCTAATAGCACTAATGTCCATGTCATCCACGAAGAAGAGGAGCCTGGGGTGGCTGCCATAGGACTATCCACCAGCGCAGTATTTTGTGATAGTGCAATATCTGACTGAACAGCTACTTTGTGATTAGAAGCATTTGAATGTTTCGTTTCTGTATTAGAAACTGTGGATGTATTTTTTTCTTTTTGCTCAATTTGTGATTTTAAAGTGGCAAGTTCAGTTGTTTTAGAAGAAAGCGCATTAACAAGATCTTCATTATTTTTTTTTAATTCTTCATTACGCTGATAAATATCTTCATTTTTACGTTGTAATGTATCCAATGCTTCTTCCATCATTGCAAGCCGCTGGCTAAGTGCTGATGCATTCTGATGAGTCGATGGATCTTCTAACTCAGAATTTTCAAAGGATTTTTTTTTAGCGGGATCCCTATCTTCTGTAGAAGATAATATTTTGAGTGGTTTTCTGTTTGTAAAATCTGCTTGTGCTGTTTTAATAAGCCCGCCATCAGCAGCAGTCACTTCTGTAGATTCCTCAAATGATGTTTCTTTAGCAATACGTGATTTAGCTTCGGCAGAAGAAGCTATCTTAATTTCTTCTTGCGTAGGTAAATTTATGTACTCACCTACAATAATTTGATTTATATTATTATTAACAAAGACATGAGGATTTTTCTGGTAAATCGCTAAGACACCTTGAGAGACAGTATAGGAAGAACCTGACACTAATTTATTAGCAATTTGCCACAGAGTATCTTCTTCTTTAATAGGCCCATACTCTTTTCCAAAGCTCAATGTAGCAGCGATTGTTCTCGCCCCTATTTGGCCTGCCTTTGCTACAGCAGCAGTTGGTCTGGGTGCAACAGATGAGTAACTATCTTTATAGTATGGCTGAGGCGCTGCGTCTTGCGGATCTAATAAAACGGTATATTGGCGTACTATTTTTCCTGTTGGCCATGCAACATTGAGTAATAGATCGACGACTGGATCTTTAATTGGATTTCGAGAATGTATCTGAATAACCCCAATATCTTCAGATTTTTTGACAACGGAAAATTTTAAATCGGACAACCAAGGCGCTCTGTAAATACCTGCTTTTGTGAATAAATTTGGATCTGCTAAGGTGATTTTAATTTGAGTTTCATCCAAATCACCTAAATTATTCAATGGAATATCTGCATTCAAAGGCTGATTTAAGTTTGATCTAATATGGATAGGTCCTATCCCCAGCGCATAGCTATGCAATGGCGCAGCCAACATAGATAGCAGCAATAAAGCTAAAGTTTTGCTCTTTAGCTTATTTGTAAGTGCTGCACTTTGTTGCTCATTTGACTGATGACAATTTTCCATGTGTAATCTAACCAGCTTGGTAAATTAAGATCCATTCAATTTGATAATAGAACTATAAATAGTCTCTTACCACACTTTCTGCAATCTGAACGCTATTTAATGCTGCGCCTTTGCGAATATTATCTGCCACAACCCAAAGGTTTAATCCATTTGAGCATGATATATCTTCTCTTATCCTACCAACAAATACAGAATCCTTTCCAGCAGCATCTATGACAGGTGTTGGGTAGCCTTTTGCCTTATTTGCATGCTTAACTTTGATACCTGGTGCTTTTTCTAGTAATTGCACTGCCTGAGCAGCACTTATTTTTTCCTTGGTTTCAATGCTAATGGCTTCGCTGTGCCCATAGAAAACAGGCACTCTCACTGCCGTGGGATTTACCTGTATTGTATTATCATCCAATATTTTTTGTGTTTCCCAAACCATTTTCATTTCTTCACGGGTGTAGCCATTTTCTAAAAATTCGTCAATCTGAGGGATCAAATTGAAAGCAATTTGTAGTGGGTAAACTTGTGATTTAATCGGTTGACCATTCAATAAAGCAGCTGTTTGCCCTGCCAATTCTTCAATTGCTTTTTTCCCCGTGCCAGAAACAGATTGATAGGTTGCTACATTAATTCTGGTAATACCCACAGCGTCATAAATTGGTTTTAATGCCATCAGCATTTGGATGGTTGAACAATTTGGATTCGCAATGATATTTTTATTCTTATATTCTGCTATTTTCTCAGGATTCACCTCTGGGATTACTAAAGGAACAGCGGAGTCATAACGAAATTGCGAAGTATTATCAATGACAATCACACCCTTAGCCGCTGCTTTTGGAGCATATTCTTCAGATATTTTTCCACCCGCTGAAAACAATGCAACCTGAACTTTAGAAAAATCAAATTCGCTTAAATCCTCAACCATCAAACTACGATTGCGAAATTTCATTCGCTTGCCTTTAGATCGTTCACTTGCCAAGAGATATACTTTTTCACAAGGAAAATTTCTTTCTTCTAATATCTCTATCATAGCCTGGCCGACAACACCTGTGGCACCCACAATAGCCAAATCGATCTGCTTAATCATGGTTTCTCTCTTAATATCAATTAAACTTTAATAAGACTTTCCTAATTGCATGCCCCATTTCTTCTGTTCCAACGTAAGAGGCGTCTTTTGCAATATCTTTGGTGCGAAGTCCTTGCGCTAATACTTGCTTGATTGCATCCTCAAGCATATTTGCAATGTTAGGTTGATGCAAAGAGTACTTGAACATCATTGCGACAGATAAAAGCGTCGCTATGGGATTCGCAATATCTTTACCTGCAATATCCGGTGCAGAACCATGTACAGGCTCATATAGGCCAAACTGCGCATCATTCATCGATGCAGAAGGCAACATACCAATGGAACCTGTTAACATTGCTGCACTGTCAGATAATATATCACCAAAAACATTTTCCGTTAAAATAACATCAAATTGCTTTGGTCTCTGAATAAGTTGCATAGCTGCATTATCAACATACATATGACTTAATTCGATCGTTGGGTACTGTTTGTGCACCTTCGTTACAATTTCTCTCCACAATTGAGAAACCTCTAATACATTTGCCTTATCCACTGAGCAGACTTTCTTCCCTCGCTTTGTCGCAATATCAAAAGCCACTTTGGCAATTCTTTCAATCTCAGTCTCATCATAAACCATTGTATTTCGAGCACTTTTGATCTTGTCTTTTATTTCAACACCGCGAGGCTCACCAAAGTAAAGCCCTCCGGTCAACTCTCGGATAATCATAAGATCTAAATCTGTGACATATTCTGGTTTCAATGTGGAAGCATTCACAAGCTCAGCATAGAGAATCGCAGGTCGTAAATTTGCAAAAAGATTAAAGGATTTACGCAACTGCAATAGCCCTTTTTCAGGTCGCTCATTGGGATTTCGAGTATCCCATTGTGGCCCCCCTACCGCACCTAATAAGATTGCATGAGCATCTTTTGCTAAGGATAATGTAATTTCTGGTAAAGGGGTACCTGTCTTATCAATTGCCCCTCCTCCAACAAGCGCATACTCCAATTCAATCCCTAAAGAAAATTGCTGATTGAGCTGCAAAATTGTTTTTTCAGCTTGTGCGACAACTTCTGGGCCGATACCATCGCCTGGTAACAATAGTAATTTGAATGTCATATATTGCTAAATCCTATAATAATTTTTGTAGTCTTCTCATATGAATTTTCAGGTAGGCGTCAAGCTTCGAGCAACCGGAATGTACAAAGAAGTACATGAGGATTGCGAGATGACGAAGACAACCCCCTTGAAAGTTTATGTGTGAAAACTGTACACCCAAGGTTCTGATTGTGATCGCTTAGCTTCATATTCTTTTATTTTTTTACTTTTTGCCAAAGTAATCCCTATTTCATCCAAACCATTTTGTAATTTTTCTTTATCTGATGCATCAATATTAAAAATATATTGATAATGATTGGATATAACAGTTTGCTGATTTAAATCAATTTTCCATTGTGTACCGGGATGCTTTTCTATTTCATCAAACAATGTATCAATCTCTCTTTCAGACAAGACAATGGGTAACAAACCATTTTTAATTGAATTATTGAAAAAAATATCCGCAAAACTAGGCGCAATGATTGCTTGAAAACCATATTCTACCAATCCCCAAACAGCATGCTCTCTTGAAGAACCACAACCAAAATTTTTCTGGGTAAGTAAGATAGTTGCCCCTTGAAATTCTGCTTTGTTGAGTGAAAAATCAGGATTGATAGGACGTTTGCGGCAATCCATACCTAATTCACCTTTATCTAAATATCGCCATGCATCAAACAAGAAAGCACCATAGCCTGTTCTTTTGATAGATTTTAAAAACTGCTTTGGCATAATCGCATCTGTATCAATGTTGGCTTGTTTCAATGTCGCAACAATGCCTTCAATCGTTGATATCTTTCTCATGCTATTCCCTTACACATTCTTATAGAGAGAGATCGACAAATCGGCCTTCTATCGCTGCCGCAGCAGCCATTGCAGGGCTTACAAGATGAGTACGACCTTTATATCCTTGACGCCCTTCAAAATTGCGATTTGAAGTAGAGGCACAATGCTCGCCTGGCTCTAACCTATCTGGATTCATACCTAAACACATAGAACAACCTGGATCACGCCATTCAAAGCCAGCTGCAGTAAAAATTTGATCTAAACCCTCTTGTTCTGCTTGCTGTTTTACTAGACCTGACCCCGGAACAATCATGGCTAATTTAATATTTTTAGAAATTTTATGACCTTTTACAATTTCAGCCACAATTCTTAAATCCTCAATGCGACTGTTCGTGCAAGAACCAATAAAGATTTTATCGATAGGAATGTCTTTAATCGGCAAATTGGCACTTAAGCCCATATAGGCAAGCGCATGTTCATAATTTTCTCTTTTTACGATATCTTGTATGCTACGTGGATCGGGTATTTTTTGATCAATCCCTGCCACCATTTCAGGAGAGGTTCCCCAGCTTACTTGTGGCTTTAACTGCGCTAAATCTAAATCAACCGTTTTATCAAAAGTAGCATGCGGATCAGATTGCAATGTTTTCCAATAATTTGATGCTTGTGTCCAAAGCTCAGCTTTGGGAGCCAATGGTCTACCCTTTACATAGTTTAAAGTGGTTTCATCAACTGCGATCAGACCACAACGCGCCCCTGCTTCAATAGACATATTACAGATGGTCATTCTTGCTTCCATGCTTAAATCATGAATAATATCGCCATCATATTCTAAGGCATAGCCATTCCCACCATTAGTGCCTATCTTAGCAATGAGCGCTAAAATCATATCTTTTGCAAAGACATATTTTTGCAATTTTCCTATAAAATGAATCTTCATATTTTTAGGTTTTTTCTGCACTAAACATTGTGTCGCAAGTACATGCTCTACTTCTGAAGTACCGATACCTATCGCAATGGTTGCAAAAGCGCCATGCGTAGAAGTATGAGAATCACCACAAACCAAAGTCATACCCGGCAGCGTTGCCCCTTGCTCTGGACCAATGATATGAACAATCCCTTGCCTAATGTCATTCAATCCATATTCTGTGATATGCCATTTTTTGCAATTTTGATTTAAGGCTTCAATTTGTGCGCGGGAGATTTCATCTTTAATATGATGTCTGTTAATAGTGGGAACATTATGATCCGGTACAGCGAGATTAAGCGCGGGACGCCAAACCGTTCGATTGTTTAATACTAAACCTTCAAATGCTTGTGGAGAAGTAACTTCATGAATTAAATGTCTGTCTATGTAGAGTAAGCTCAAACCATTTGGCAACTCATCTACGACATGACTTTCCCAGATTTTATCATACAGCGTCTTTGCCATTTGAATTCTCTCTCTCCAAATATTTTTCCTTCGCTCAATCAATATATACCCTTCACAGATAGCTTGTCGGGTAGGCGTCGAGCCTCGAGCAACCGGAGTTTACATTGAAGTAAATGAGGATTGCGAGACGGCGAAGACAACACCCCCGAAAAGTTATCTGTGAGGGGTAAACAATTCAACTAGCCGCCTTTAATAGCATCACCATCAAGGCTATCCCACCGATTAATATTAATGCTAATACGCCCATGGTTGTGAAGCTTTTTGACATATTTTCTTTAGATAATAATTCTGGATTCGCCTTGAGAACTTTATAAATTCTCCAAACAATAAACAAGCACATTGCTGCGATTAATACTTGAATGATTGTATCCAACTCATTTTCTCCTTAATTTTTAATATGAGCGAAGCAAATAAAAACCTCGATTTTTAGAAGCTAATTCTTCTACGCAAATCGATTTCGTAGGGGTCGGTCAACCCTGAGTGCTCCCCACGAATAAGGGTTCGTCATTGCGAGTGGAAGCCGCCTATCACTGATTGAAAAAGCGCAAAAATATCACGGCTAAAGCGAAGCAATCTATCCTGAAATCTTTAAGAAGAGCGCAGTAAGAAAGACTTCAAGATAGATTGCCACGCAAAAGACGTGATAGTTTATCCCTTATTTCACCTTTTTCCTGCGTCTTTTGCTCGCAACGACAAATTCTTAATTCGTGAGGGATACCTCAGGGTCCGCCCCTACATAATCCATCCCATCAATTCTTAATAAAAACCCATTACCGGGGTTAAATAAATATGTGCATCTCTAAAGCTTACTCGCACAATTTTAGTCGCAGCGAGTATGTTTTAGAGTAGGCGCCGAGCCTCGAACAACCGCAGTTTACAATTCGTAAATGAGGATTGAGAGGGAGCCAAGGCAACACCCACTAAAGCTTAGTCGCGAAGACTAGGTCTATTTCCAAAAGAAATAAGCCAATGATCCATTAACACAATCGCCATCATTGCTTCACAAATGGGCACCGCACGAATACCCACACAAGGATCGTGTCTTCCTGTTGTGATGACTTCAACTGAGTTTCCAGCACTATCAATGGATTGTCCAGGAATACGAATACTTGAGGTAGGTTTAAATGAAGTATGTGCTTTAATCACCTGCCCACTTGATATACCTGCTAAAATACCACCCGCATGATTCGACAAAAATCCGTTTGGGCTCATTTCGTCTCGATGCTCTGTACCTGTTTGAGCAACAACATCAACCCCATCTCCTATTTCAACAGCTTTTGCAGCATTAATGCTCATTAAAGCTTGAGCAAGATCGGCGTCTAATCGATTAAAAATAGGCTCACCTAGGCCAACTGGCACGCCATGTGCTTCTACACTGACACGTGCCCCTATTGAATTACCTTGCTTTAAAAGTGACTGAATAAGCTGCTCAAATGATTCATTCTTGCTTGCATCCGGTGAAAAAAATGGATTTTTTTCAATTTCATCCCAACTAAAATTTTGTGCTTCAATTTTAATATCACCCATTTGAGATAGATAGGCTCGTATACTGATATTAAATTGTGCAAGAAATTTTTTAGCAATAGCCCCAGCAGCAACACGTGCAGCTGTTTCCCTGGCAGACTGACGCCCACCACCACGATGATCACGAAAACCATATTTCTTAAAATAGGTGTAATCACCATGACCTGGTCTAAATACATCTTTTAGATTATCGTAATCAGAAGCACGTTGATCATGATTTTTTATCATGAGTGCAATCGGTGTTCCAAGGGTTTTACCTTGAAAAACACCTGAGAGTATTTCAACCTGATCTTGCTCACGTCTTTGAGTCGTGTATCGAGACTGTCCTGGTCGTCTTCTATTAAGTTCTGGCTGAATATCCGTTTCGTCTAATGGTAATCCTGCCGGACAACCATCAACAATGCAGCCTATGGCTGCGCCGTGACTCTCTCCAAAGCTTGAAATAGAAAATATTTTGCCAAAAGTATTACCAGCCATATTGTATTTTAAGCGGTTCTTGAAAGTTGCTGTTTAAATTCTTTAAGCTCATCTTTGGTTAATAAGAAGACGCCTTCACCACCATTTTCAAATTGTAACCAAGTAAAGGGTATATCTGGAAATGCTTCTTCAACATATCCTTGGCTATAGCCAACTTCAACAATCAAAATACCACTGTCAGAGAGATGTTGTTCAGCTTGTGATAAAATGCGCTTTACAATCTGCAAACCATTTTCTTTGCTTACAAGTGCCATTTCAGGCTCAAAATGATATTCAGAAGGAAGTGTATTATATTCTTCTAAACTAACATAAGGTGGATTAGAAACAATAATATCGTATTGCTTATTGCCTAATTCGGAGAACAAATCAGATTTAATAACCTCAACACTGTCTTCAAGGCCAAAGCGTGCAACGTTAATTTTAGCAACCTCAATGGCGTTATCGCTATAATCTACAGCATCCACTTTTGCTTGAGGGAAGGTAAGCGCACAACCAATAGCAATACAACCTGACCCTGTTCCCAAATCCAAGATTGATTCTACATGCGTTTCTTCAACCCACGGACTAAATTCATCTTCAATCAACTCTGCAATAGGTGATCTAGGAATGAGCACTCTTTCATCAACGTAAAAGTTTAAGCCTGCGAACCAAGCTTCTTTGACAAGGTATGCCACAGGAATGCGATCTACAACACGCTTCTGTATTCTTTCAACAATACATACACGCTCAGAATAAGATAGTTTGGCATCTAATACATTAACATCAATATCAGGTGGCAAATGTACTGAAGATAGAATTAAATTAACAGCTTCGTCCCAAGCATTATCTGTCCCATGGCCATACACTAAATTTTCTTTATTAAACTGAGACACTGCCCAGCGAATTAAATCGCGGGTTGTAATCATTTCATCTTGGGCTTCTTTCATTTCTACTTCAGTTGCCATAGCTAACCTTAACAATAATTTAGAAACTTTTTATTGTCCTTAATTTATATAGGTTAATCAACGAATATTATTGATTTATAGTGAAAATTTATATTTTGGCGTGTAAAACAGCGTCTCTTTGCACTGTAGAGCAAAGCTTTTCTTGCGCAACAATATCAAAGGTATCTTTCTTACTTTTTTGTGGCACAAAGAAACGTAAAGGCGGTACCGTAAAATTGTCGATTGGCTGACTATGATCTACAGCATTTAGGGCAGGCGCAACCCTTGATTCATCTGTTGTTTTAGCCTTTACGCCAGGTGACTGTATTTCTGACGAATCCAATCGTGGCGATACGCTATTCGGTAGAAAGCGCAATGTAGCAGGTGGCCGTGGTGATGAAATCATAGGTAAATATCCAGCTACAACAACGCTACAAAGAAAAAACAAAGCGCTCATCCCCCATGCGCCTAAATAAATCGCAGATAAAGCACAGATCACCAACACGCAGGCAAGAATACCAACCCCTTTTTTCTGCTTACGCTGTTGCGAACGATTCAGCTCCCATTGCTTAATATTGAGAAATACTCTTCCCAAAGAAGAACAATCTCGATGTTGCGCACTCCCGCTTAAATTTTCTGGCTTTTGAAGCTCGTTAAAAGAGGGATCTTGCATCGATAGAGAAGAAAACGATTGTATGCTTTTTCTTTCTGCATCCTTGTTGCTCAGCATATGAGACTCCTTAGACTCGCTAGAATTTTGTGACTATACCATTAATAATTTCTTTAATAAATTGTTAAAATCATTAGCAATAACAAGATTATCAATTAAATTGATCAAAAACTGAAGCTGAAATTAAAGCCACTACAGCTAGATCAACGCAAAGCGATATTTTTGAGGTCGCGTATAACATCTTGCTTCATTTTTTCAAAAGCATCATCCTCTACAACAAGCTCTGATTTTAGATACATTTTTTTCACCAAGTTTACATTAAAACCAGACTGGTTAAGATTTTTTAGAATTGCCAAACCATCTTCCAAGGTGTCTGCCTCAATATCATAATCAACTTCAAGCTCATCATTTTGGTATGTCTGCTGATATAAGGCAGCAGCTTTGTTGAGTTCATGAAAAGCAGTACCACTAAAACGAGCCGTCGTATCTGTAAAGTCAATTTGTGCAAAAATATTTTTTTCTCCCATTGCAACAAAACGACTAGAATTCCTATCACTCTCCTCTATCCATTGAGAGTCATTAAATACATTCAATAATTGACTCATGTATTTATTCTTAGCATCCGAAGAGGAATGATTCCCTCCATTATCATAAAGAGAAAATTGCAAGGCTGATTCTGAGCTTGTATAATATTCTCTAAATAGATCGTGCATCATATCTGATTCAGATTTTTTAATTGTTGTATTTATTTCTTGTTTTTCACTTAAATCTTTTCCTTTCAAGTTTGCAGCCTTAAGCAAAATGGCTTTTTCTTTTAAAAGAAAAGCATGTGCTTCTCTTGCTTGCTGAATCAAAATGATATAATCATTTAACACACGAAGTTTTTTAACTGCACTGATATCTTTTTCATTATATTTTATTAATACTTTTTGCAAACCGTCTATTTCGTTCTTTAAGTTAATATTTTTTTGCAAAAATATCTCGCGTCGCTTAGATTTCTCCGCAACTAAATCTTGTGCTTTCTGATATTCTTTAAATAATGTAGGCTCTAATAAAATTTCGCTTTCTGTAGCCGTATGATTGTCTATTTTGCTTTTCAGATGTTGATAAGCGGTTTGGCTTGCATTTAATTTTTCATTGAGTATCTGCATGTTTTTCTCAAAAAGAGCATTATCTTTTTCAAGTGCTTGTACTTGATATGTTCTATTCTCTATTTTAATTAAAATAGACTCTATTTCATTATTTAATGAAAGATCATTATCTGCAATTTCTTTTTGAACTTTAGATTCCCAGCGATCTAAATAAGGTAACATCATTTCAAATTGTTGAATCAGTGGAATAATTTCTGTCTGAAAAATATTTTTCATCTCTTTGACAGACTTCGAATAATATTTTTGCTCAAGATTTTTATAAGAATCAACTAAATGATACTGAACATTTTCTCCCATATATAAGGCATGATATGAATCTAATGCAGAAGCACCATTTTGATATAGCTTTAACTTATCAGCAATATTCAAATTAAGATCCATAGTGGCTGTTGGCTTATATTGCCCCTCTGAACCAATGTCATCAATTATTTGTATAGAATTGATATTATATCTATCACGTAATATTTCTGAGCGATTATGCATGCCATATAACACACTGGCAATAAAAGATGGGAGTGTTAAAGTGGTTTCAGATTCTACTCTTATTCCCCATCTTGATTGAATTTCTTCTTGAGAATCAATCAAGATCCCTAATGTGCAAGGATTCACACCCGCATGATTCCGGCCATGAGACAGATATTTGGGTTGATCAAATACTTCTATAGGGTAATTATTTGCAATGCCCCCATCTGCATACCATCGGTTATTATAATTGACGGGCATAAAACCACCTGGAAAGCTCATGGTCATGCGTACTGCTTTATGTAATGGGAGATCTTTATCTGATTCAGCAGAAAATGTCTTTAATGAGGCATCCCCTAAATCTGTTGCAGTCAATATAATATCTAATAACCCAAGTGTGGGATATTTTTTTCTCAAGGTCTTTAATTGTCCCAAGGTAATTTCTGATAAATTTGTAATATTCTCTTTCTCAAGAAAGGCAGACAACCTTTCTGTTAAAAATTGATCGATCAAATGATTTTTTTCTTCATCTGTTAATAAAGAGGGATCTTGAGGCTGATAGATTTTTATAAGATCATCCTCGGTTAAGGCATTAAACAGCATTTCCTTTAACTTATGCTCTAACTTCCGATGAATCAATTTCTTTAATAGAGAATCAAAATTTTCGCCTTTGAACAAGCCCTTATTTTTAAATAAAGAAACGATGCCTGACAATGAAACACTCATGCCAGAAGCTTCAAATAAGGCATCTATCCCCCCTAAATCAAAGGGCTCATCCATAAGCTCATCAAAATTAATCTCGTTGATGAAAATATTTTTCAATTCTTCTGCATTATAACCAAGCGCAACTAAAGAAGCGGTAATACCACCTGCAGAACTTCCCGCAACTCTCTTAACATCTTTAAGCATCCCATTTCTTTCCATGGCTTCAATGGCACCTACATAGGCAATACCTTTCACGCCGCCACCTTCAAATACAATATTTTCAATCGGCGGCCTAGTTTCTTGTTTTAAGCGCTCTGAAATTGTGCTCTCAGACAAAAGAGTGGTAATTTTCTTTTCATTATATGCAATACCCTGTAATAATTCTTTTTGAAACTTCTCTTTATCAAAAAATTTACCTTTCTTCACTTTCTTTTCATTTAAATGACTCTGTTTTTTATTCTCAAGCCAATTAATTTTTTGAGGCAGTTCAATATTTCTACCAAATCTTTTAAAAATTCTTACAAATGGATTTGTAAATCGCTTTAATATATTCCATCCAATCTGAAAAGGTAATTTTACAAAGCTTAAAACCACATTGGGCATAAAATCCACAAGAATTGCCTTTGCAATATTTTTGATATTTGTGCCAGCCATATACAAATATCTAAACCAAGCTTGTTTATATATGTAATTACTAACGTTAACAATATTATCTACGGAACTTTCTTTATTTGAATAGGATTGCAGTCTAATATTAGGTCTTTCATGATCTACAAAATCCACTTTTACCGTTGCCTCATCTGCGGCTAAAAACCCTAAAATATTAGCATCCCCAATGTAGTTTTGTGCCAATCGATTATAATTCTCTTTACCTATTTTGCTATGATTAATCAGTGTATAACCCAATAATTCTGGCATTAGTTTATATTCATTTAATTTTTGAATATTTGATTTAAGATCTAATGCACATTGCACATCAACACGGCTTGGATCAACCAGCACTAAGTTAATTTTACTAATATCCATCAGGCCTTCTCTATGAGAACAAGATTTTATTTCATCCAACAATGCTTGCAATAAATACTGTGCATCTTGTCCTGCCAAACCTTCTCCGTGTATGGTAATTTTATAAGTTGAGTTATTTGGTCTTGCTATCTCTTTTGATTGGCGAATATTCCATAAAATTTGATTGATGATTTCCTCTTTGCATTCTTCAAATTGTTTGATTCGCTGCTGACTATGCAAAGAAGCAACGCTGAATTTATCACTCTCTAAATCTGAGGCCTGAAATGCAACAATAATTTCTTTTTGATCAATTGAAGTATTTTTCAAATGCAATGATTCTGGTGTCAGTATATGTGCAATGACAGGCAAGCTATCTTTTCCAATGGACGGATTATTAAATTCTTTTCGAGTTATCGTTTGAACCGTATAATTGGTTGACATTTTTCCATATGTCTCTTTATCCTTTGTGTTTAGACGCTGTAAGTTATAACTTGCACAATCTTGATTTTCAACAACAATCTGATCACCCCATTTACCTATACTCAATTGGCGAGTGGTCTTTCTTAAGCTCTCTGCATAATAAATATTCTCATCTTCAGAGGGAGTCACAACCCATTTTTGAGCCATTCGTATACGCTCAAGTTCAACACATTTTTCATAGCAACGTTGTTGAGCAAATAATGCAGATTCCGCAATTGACGCACCAACGTCATAATGTTCTATCATTGCTTTTTCAAATAAAGCATTCAAAGGCAAATAATTTTCAAGCAGAATATTCTCCTCTAGCTCAGAGACAAATATTTTAAATAAAATATCTGCTGCCATTTTTTTATCTGTCAAACCGCTAAATTTCTTACTCCTCAGATAAAAGCTCAATACGCTCTCGCTTGCTTCTAAGCTATATCCCATTTTTAACATTGCATCAATTAATTCAATACATCTATTAGCATTTTCTCCAGATTGAATGTCATCATACTTTAATATGTTTAGAAATGTGTTAAAATATTTTTGATGTAGTTTTTGTGTCATTAAAAATATATTTTTTTCATATTCTGTCGAGGTTCGAGGATCAGGATATGAACGTTGATAGCCATGTATCGCATCCAAGGCAAGATCAAGTTGCTCATGTAATTTTAACTCGATTTCTTGGAGTTTTTCTATGAATCTATTTTCCTGAAACAGCGTATATTCTTGTTCTTTTATCAAAAGATTAAACACATAGTTATCTGCTTGTTTATATTCTTTTTGAACTTCTTCCAAAATACTATTACGGTTGCTCTCCACTTTCTGAAACTTTCGTTTATATTTCTTTTTCTCCTCTTTTAATCTATTATAAATCTCTGATAAATCTTGCCCTTGCCTTTCATCAGGTATATCTGCTAAATTTTTTATCCGTCTTTGACAATTTCGAATATCAGAATCAAGCAATGATATCTTTGTTGTTAAATTATCAATTTGAAGGTTAATAGTTTCCAAATGATGTTCGTATTTATGAGTTCTTTCAATACGAAGCGCTTCATTTTGAATAATAGCCTCATCGCATAAATTTAATTTATTTTTCACTTCTGCCAGTAAATCAGAAATAGGCAACGTATTAAAAGCAATGTTTATTGTATGAACTTCATTTAAAATAGGCCAAATTTCTGTTTCTATGATTCTTTTTAGTTCAGGCTGTCCTTTTGAATAGTATTTTTCTAAAAAATCTTCATACTCAGGTAAAGTCGATAAAATGTCTTTCTTATTATAATAATTATCAAAATAAAACTGTGTTGGCTCTCTTCCAGAGTCAATCAGCTTAGCTTTCATCTGTGCACTTAAAGCGAGATCCATTGTTGGAACGCCCAAGTCATCTATTTGTATCGATTGAATATTATAAATATCTTTTAGTATTTCCCAGCGATTATGAATGCCACTTAATACGCTACCTGCAAATTTTTTAATGGAAAGTTCATTTTGCGCAGGTTCTTTTTTCCCCCAGCGTACGCCAATTTCTTCTTTAGAATCAACAAGGAATCCTAATGTACACGGATTAACACCTGATTGATTTAAACCATGTGTTTGAAACTGCTCTGCATTGAAGATATGCATTGGATAATTATCTGCAATACCACCATCTGCATAATATTCACCCTGATACAAGACAGGCTCAAAGCCAAAAGGAAAACTCATTGTGATCCTAACCGCATCTACAATACTCATTGTGGGATCTGAATCACGTGAGAATACTCTCAAACTACCATCCGATAATTTTGTTCCCGTAAGGTAAATAGATTTTAAATTCCACTCAGGAAATTCTGATTTCAATTTTTCAAACTGTTCAAATGTAATATTACCTAGATCGTTGATATAATATTTATCAAGTAATTCAAGCATTTTTCCTTGAACAAACATCTCAATTTCAGCATCACTTCCTGTATCTTTTAATTCATTAATTTTGTCTTTATATATCTTTTGAATATGTGTCTTCAGATTTTCTTCAACTTTCTTTTTTAAAATTGCTTTGACAACTTGAACAAAAGCATCCCCTTTATAAAGACCCTTATTTTTAAATAGCATAACAATATCTGTTATACCGATACTCATGCCAGCAAGATTAATAACACGCGTAGGATCCCAGGTAATTCTCCTATCCATCAGTTGCGTGAAGTCAATTTCATCTGACATAATTCTTTTTATTTCAGATACAGAAAATCCAAAACCAAGTAACAACGCAGTAATACCACCCGCAGAGCTACCTGCAACACGCTTAACCCCTTTTAAAATATTTTCTGCTTCTAAAACCTCGATAGCACCCGCATAAACAAGTCCTTTGACGCCACCGCCCTCAAAAACTAGATTTTCTATAGGCACACTTCTTTCTCTATGCAAATCTGCAATATTCGCATATTTCAGAAACAATTCGTGTATATATGGTATTGAAAGCGCTGTTTTGCTCATTAAATGATAATCTTCTTAGGCTGATATTTTTATCCCAACATATCAAACATAGCATTATCTGCGAGACAATTAATAGTCCTACTATCAAATGCTTATACAAGCATAGTCACAGCACATGAGCTTCCTATATATAACGAAATTTCTTAATACTAAAGTCCAGTATACTTATCTAGTGCCACATGATTTTATAGTCTTAGAACGGCTATAAATATGAGTGTAGTAGCACATGAGCAAGTTTAAATTTACCTTCGCTAAAGAAGCAGAGCCATTACGTTTTTTGCCTACTACAGCAAAAAATTTTAAGGTGATAAAGAAAATAACAAAGAAAATTCAATCACCTAAAGCGGGATTTATTGATGAAGAGTCTTTACTACCTGGTGCTGTTGAGCATACTGAATTTATTGGAAAATTAGAACTATCTGATCATAAAACCACAAAGAATCACTTAGAGTTCAAGCCACTGATCTTTCAGAAATCCTTATTAAAATTTAATCTTCGCTCCCAAGGTATAGATTTGTATTATACACTCTCTCATCATAACCGAGAGCTGATTGCCACCCAAGGTGCAAATGGGGCGCTTGTTTTCAAAGCCGTTATAAATGATACTGGGAGCTATTCATTCATCTTATTCAAGCCAATTGATAGAGAACGCTCGCTTAATTTAATCGTCAATGAAAATTTTAATACCAGCCTCTTTGAAATGGATGGTGCTGTCGATCTAAACAATGTGTCTGGATGGAAATTAAGGCGCAAAGCTTTGAACAATCAGTCTATTTCTGAGCTATATCAAAAAATTAAAACCAATATCAATGAAATGTATCAAGTCACTTTTTATTATCGAAATAATCAAATTAAAGAGACAAATACACCACCCATTGATGTCTATTGGAATAATGAACATCTCGTAAGACTAGATAATACCTCTACTCGTGCAAAAGGCTACACCTTTTCTGTATTGAGTAACACCGAAAAATTTTCTCAATTACGATTTGTGTGTGCAGATGATGCATCCATCAAAAACTTGCTCAGTAATATATCTGTGCTCAGTCGAGCACAAAGCAACATTCCCATTGTTTTAGCATTTGCTTTAACGAATATAGAGGACATGGAGAATATACTAGAGGGTAATTTTAAAATAAATATTACAGCAACGCCTTCTCTCGAGCTAAATAATCATTTACCCATAGATATTGTTCTGGATGAAAAAAATATTTACCAAACAATTGTGATTAATGATGAGAGCATCAGCAACAATCCATTCGCCAAAATAAATTTAGATTCTATCTTTGAAATGCTTAATGTAGAAAAAGATAATCGACAGGTTCAAATTATACAACGTGAACAAGACGGGATCCCAAGCAACTTCTACGCAATAAAAGTATCTAGCAAAGATAATGATTTTTCACCTATCACCGTTGCTGATCTTCAATTATCCTTTCCTGGTGGAGATGCAGGAACCGCCGTATTTTTCAAAAATGTAGCTATTGATGAAGTTTGAGACTATTTCTAATATAGCTCAGAAATTTTATCATCCCAATAAACGCTGTTAATAATCCAGGTATCTTGAGGTTTATAAAAACTTAATTGCCATTTTAAGGCATGGCGTTCAAATTTCTCAACAAAAGTATGTTTTATCATGCTGTTGCCAACCATTTCCGTTTTGATATATTCAATACCAATCGGTTTTCCATAACGTTGTTCAACAATTTGTCTTTGCTCAATTGTATGAGATTTAAGGTTATCAACCTCTTGAGCAGAAAGCGGCCAATGCAATTTTAAAATATTAAAGGCATCATCAATCTTTCCAGATTCAACATAATTTACAACTTCTTCTGCAATCTTTAAGGTCTGATGTTCAGAACTGTTTCTTTGGCAGCCTGATGTCAACAAGCTTAAACTCAATACCAAGAATCCAATATTTTTTGAGAAATTCATATTTTTATTCCGTTTTTGATAATATTAATTTCAATTCATTTTCATCAATAATAGGTACACCTAACCCTTGTGCTTGTGTGAGCTTCGAACCTGGTTTATCCCCTGCAATAAGCCCAGAGGTATTCTTAGAAACACTACTTGCTACTTTTGCGCCTCTTGCAAGTAAAGCAGCCTTTATCTCATCTCTTGGCAGAGATAATGTGCCTGTAATAACGTAGGTTTTACCAGATAAATCAGTATTTTTGGCTTTTTCAAGTTTTGATGGCCAATGCACACCATTTTCAATCAACTGATGAATAATATTTTGATTAGAAGGCTCACGAAAAAATGAGTATATATGTAAGGCACTCACAGGACCTATATCCTGTAGAGACTCCAAAGATTCTATATCTGCTTGCATTAGGCTGTTTAAATCAGAATAACTTTCTGATAGTTGATGCGCTGTTGCCTCCCCTACCTCTCTAATACCTAAGGCGTAGATAAACTTATTAAAAGTCGTTTTCTTACTCTTCTCTATGGCTTCTAAAATATTAGAGGCTAATTTATCCCCCATTCTCTCTAGCTGCAAGAGCTCTACTTTGGATAGAGTATATAATTGTGCAACATTTTCTATCAGCTTTGCATTTACCAATTGCTCTATTATTTTTGCCCCTAATCCTTCAATATTCATGGCTTTTCTGGAAACAAAATGTTTAATGGCTTCAATTCTTTGGGCAGCACAACTCAAACCACCTTCACATTTTGCCGCTGATTCTCCTTCTAGGCGCACAACCTTTGCGCCACATACAGGACAATGCGTAGGCAAAATAATTTTTTGAGTTCCTAAAGGTCTTTTCTCTAAAATAGGTTTTACCACTTCTGGAATGACATCGCCCGCCCTGCGGATAATAACAGTATCACCTATCTCAATGCCTTTACGTTCAATCTCATCCATATTATGCAAGGTTGCATTGCTCACAACGACACCGGCTACTCTTACAGGTTTTAATCTCGCAACAGGTGTTAATGTACCTGTTCTACCAACCTGAAAATCAACCGACTCTAATGTGGTTATTTCTTCTTGTGCAGGAAATTTGAAGGCAACTGCCCAACGCGGCGCCCTTGCAACAAAGCCTAAACTTTCTTGCAATGCAATATTATTTACCTTAATCACAACGCCATCTATTTCATAAGGCAAGCTATGCCGCTTAGACAGCAATTGTTGACAATAATGTATCACTTCGTTTTTATTTTTTACAACAGCCGTCTCTGGGCAAGTGCGAATGCCCCATTCTTTTAATCTCAGTATATTCTCATTATGCGTATCGGGCAGTAAATTCTTTTCTGAATAAATAGCAGAATAGGCATAGAATGCCAGCGGTCGCTTTGCAGTTATCTTTGAATCTAATTGTCGTAAACTACCCGCAGCTGCATTTCGAGGATTTGCAAATAATTTATCATTTGTGCTGAGTGCTTGCTGATTTAATTTCTCAAATCCACTGAGTGGAAAATAGACTTCGCCTCTAATTTCTAAATAATCTGGAAAGTCTTTCTTTAATTTCAATGGAATGCTTTTAATTGTTTTTATATTTTGCGTAATATTCTCGCCCGTATATCCATCACCTCTGGTGAGAGCACGCACCAACACCCCATGTTCATAGATAATACTGACAGCGACACCATCAAATTTAGGTTCGCAGTTATATTCTATTTCTTCAGAAGAATCGATCATTTGCTTAATACGATGATCAAACTGGAAGAATGCTTCTTCTGTAAAAACATTATCCAAGGATAGCATAGGAACCTGATGCGCTTCAGATAAAAAGGCCGTTGAAGGTGCAGCACCAACCCGATGAGACGGTGAATCAGGTGTCTGTAAATGTGGATAAGTGGCTTCTAACGCAAGTAATCTCTGAAACAAACGGTCAAACTCGATATCCGGTATCGTAGGCTCATCCAGAACATAATAAGCATAATTATGCTTTTCAATCTCACTTCTTAAGAATTCAACTTCTTTTATGAGTGAAGCCTCTGCCAGTTTAGGCTTTAATTTCTGCTTGTCCATTATTCTGCCTTTAACGCAAGCAATCTTTCATCATAATGTTGAATTTTCTGGCGATAAGCTTCAAGTGTTTGTGTCGTTAAGTAATTATGCTGATCATCACATAATTCACCATTTAAATGAGCAGCCAACTGCCGAGCACTCTTTAGCATTTGCTCAAATATATGCATATTATGCGCTGTATCGATGGTTGGCAAAACCATAAAAATTACAAGCCCTGCAATGCGTTGATGTTTCATCTTTTCTAAATCAAAGATGCCTGGCTCAACAGATTGAGCAACACTATACAATACTGGGTTGCTTGGACTATCTCCCACATGACGATGAAATATATTTTTACTACTAAAATAGAAATAATTGCCTTTTAGAACAGCCTCTAATGTCCGCCCACTAAAACCACCTGATCGTGAGGCAATGGAAAGAGTAATGACTAATGGTTCAGCATTTACATTCTTTTGTACGGGAGCTTTAGCAGGCTTTGCAATGCTATCCATCGCTTGTGCAGCACCCAAGATTGCCGTATTTTTTTTAGGCATTGCAGATATAGCAAGTGGCTCTATATCACCAAATAATGGATCAGAAGCATCTTGGGTAGAAGCACTACTTTCACGCTTATTTATCCGATCTGCAGGCATATCCTCATGTGTCTGATCATGATGATGATTAGGGTGATGATTATTCGATTGATGATTATTTTCAAAGACAGTTTGTTCAAACTTCTGTGTGATTGAGTTTTTTTTCAATCTTCGACGAAAACCATCAATGATCAAGAAGCCAAAACCAACAATGACAACAATCAATATCATTAATCTTAAATCTTCTAGCATAGTCTCTCCCTTTAACCTGCTAACTGAACAGCCTCATCTATATCCACAGATACTAATCTTGATACACCCGCTTCACGCATCGTGACACCATGTAATTGCTCACCCATGGAAATTGCTATTTTGTTATGGCTAATAAAAATAAATTGAACACTGTCTGACATCTCTTTAACCAATCGACAGAATCGACCTACGTTATTATCGTCTAAAGGCGCATCAACTTCATCGAGTAAGCAAAAAGGTGCAGGATTTAGTAAGAATATAGAAAAAACAAAGGCTACCGCGGTCAGTGCTTTTTCTCCACCGGATAATAACTGTATACTTGCATTCTTCTTTCCAGGGGGTCTGGCCATTACCGTTACACCTGTATCTAGCAATTCATCACCCGTTAAGATGATAGAAGATTCCCCGCCCCCAAAGAGTCGTGGAAATAAATTTTGGAAACCAGTATTAATTTTATCAAATGTTTCTCTAAAACGATCTCTTGTTTCTTTATCAATTTTCTTAATCGCAGCATCTAAGGTTGCAAGCGCTTCAGTCAAATCATTATATTGCTGATCCAAATAGGTTTTACGCTCTTGTGCACTGCTGTATTCTTCAATTGCCGCTAAGTTAATTGCACCTAATCGACTTATTTGTCGTTCAATTTTTTCAAGGCGCTGCTGCCATTCTACTTCTGTTGCTTCAGGAGAAAGCGTGCTCAAAACATCCTGCACGTTTATCTCTTTTTGAGTAATCTTCTCTGATACTGTTTCCATATGCACTTTCAGTGCTTGCCAATTCATTTTTTGTTGCTCAAGATGGTTACGAACATCTTCAATGCGATTTTGTTCTTGATTCATCGCACTATCAATTGCTTTCAGTCTATTTTCACCTTCATGCATTTCATCACGTGCTTGGTTCAACAGATCTTCTGCTTCAAGCCGCTGATTCAATGATAACTCAAGGTTTTGTCTTAACTGCGCTTCAGGTGCTTTCGAAGATAAAATAGATTGTTCAATGCGTTTTAAGCGATCTTCTGAAACGACAATTTGCTCATCATATCGTTCAACACTTTGTATCAGAGCTTTTAATTCGCTGCGTGCTGCTTGCAAATCTAAAGCTAATTTATGATGCTGTTCTTTTTGTGTTTGAAGCTGTCTTTTAACTTGCTGGCGCATTTCTTCCAAAGAAGCTTTCTTACTATTGTGTGTGTTTAGAGCTTCATGCAATACGCCCATTTCATCCACACTGTAATGTAATTTTTCTCTTGATTTATTGATAGCCTCATTGGAAAGTTTGATATTTGTTTCAATATCATTGATTTCATCACTAATTTGGAAGATTCTTTGCTGACTTTGCTCAATCTTGTTCTTTTTAATTTTGATTTCACTTTGTAAATTAAAGCTTCTTTGCTTTAACATGGTGAAATTATCAACATCATCTGAGATCATCTGTGATAGTTCATTGAGGTTAGCCTCTGTTTCTTCCAACGACTTAATAAGCCCAATAAAAGAATTATCACATTCAGCGTATTGCTCAGACAAAGATTTAATTTGTTGTGTCAGCTCAAGGATGCTCTGCTGATTTTCCTTATTGACTGTCGGGATCTTAATAAAACCTTGACCTAACCAAATGCCCTTTTGTGTGATCACACTGATATCTGCATGCTGTTCTAGCAAAGCAAAAGCTTGTTCGAGATCTTCAGCAAACCAAATATGGCTTAATTGCGCTTTTAAACCTTTGCTTAAAACATCTAAATTGAAAATTTTGCTTAATATACTTCTTGAATCGAGCTGTAGATTGCTATCATCATGCACAACCATATTCAGCCCAGATACTTGTCCAATATCAATGGAGGCTAATAACTCCACTAAATTATCTTTTTCTAAATAAATTGCATCTAACTGCTGAGCCAATAATGTTTCTATCGCAGACTGCCATAGAGCATCGACTTGAATAACCTCGGCCAAACGCTTGTTATCTATCAGTCCTTTTTCAGCTATCCAGGCATTGATATTTTTATTTTCTTTACCCAATCTCACTGCTTGAATGGCTTGCAATGTAGTTAATTCATCTTTAAGCTTCTGTCTTTGTTTTTCTGTGAGTTTAATCTCATTTTTCAAATCAACAACATTATTTTTCAATCTTGATTGATGATTTTTTTGCTCTTCCAACTGTCTTTCAAGCTGTGTTTGTTTAAGCTGAATATTTGCCAATTCTGATTCAAGTGGTGGTAATGATAAATCACTTTCTGCATCTTTAAGGAGCTCCAACTCACTTCTTAACTTCTCATACCGCACATCATTTTGCTGCACTTGTTTTTCAAGATGGCCAATGTTCGTCTTCTCTGTTTCTGCTGCCTGCGTCGCGTGATGAAGTGATTGTTGAATTTGTTGATTTTCTTCGCGCCAAGATTCGAGGTATGATTCTTGCTCTTCTGTTTGCTCACTGAGTAATTCTATTTGCGCTTCTAAAACAGATTCTTCTGGTTCAAATTTCTCAATATCGCTCTGTAATTGGATGATCTTTTCTTTGTCTTGAGTGACACGTACTTGCGCCTGCTGTAGCGAATAAGTTTCTTCTTTTCGGTTTTCTTCAAGTGTTTTTACTTGTTCATTGATATTTTCGAGCGCTTGCTCTATTTTTGAAATATTTGAACCAATGCTGTAAAACTGACGCTGTGCCTCATTTAAATGCTCATTGCGTTCTGTTTGCCCATCTCGTGCTTCTTCTAATTCTGCACGAAAATGTGTCAGTGCCGCCTGATGCCTTTCATAATCTGTGGCTAAATCACGAATATTACTTTCTTTAACTTGAATTTCAGCATCTAAGCGCTTCCAGGACATCGCAGCAAGCTCAAAATCAACCGATTTTTCTTCTTGCTTAAGTTCTTGATATTTCTTAGCTGCAATGGCTTGCTTTTCTAAGTTTTCTAATTGTTTTTCTAATTCTAATCGCACATCATTCAAACGATTTAAATTATCTTGTGTGTGTTTGATGCGATTTTCAGTTTCTTTTCTTCTTTCTTTATATTTAGAAATACCAGCAGCTTCTTCAATGAAATGACGCATATCATCTGGTTTAGCATCAATAACACGGCTTATCATACCTTGCTCAATGATTGCATAGCTTCTAGGGCCTAAACCTGTACCTAAGAAAATGTCTGTAATATCTTTTCTTCTTGCACGTTGACCATTGATAAAATAACTGGATTGCCCATCGCGTGTGACAAGACGTCTTAGTGCAATCTCAGAAAAGGCAGCATATTCACCGCCCAAAGTGCCATCGCTATTATCAAATACCAGCTCAACGGATGCTTGGCCAATGGGTTTACGAGAGGATGAACCGTTAAAAATCACATCTGTTAAGGCGCCACCTCGTAAATTCTTTGCAGAAGATTCCCCCATTACCCAACGAATGGCGTCGATAATATTGGATTTTCCACAACCATTAGGACCCACAATTGCGGTAAGATTACTCACCAAATCTAGAGTGGTTGGATCAACGAAGGATTTGAAACCTGCTAACTTAATCTTGCTTAGCCGCATTTTCATAGCTCCTGGAACATACAGATTAAAAAGTGTTATGGTGCTTTTAGCGCAAAGTGATGAATATCACCTAAAACTCAATGTGAGCCTTTGTTAAACCATCTCATAAATGACAGTTGGCCGCTGAGGATTCAATCGCTACACTATTTATATGGACAACGATTATAGCATGGAAAATTATGAATCAGCTTATGAAGCAAATTTTATTGGTTGAAAACAGCAAAACAGCACGCGTATCTTTAGAAACAAAGTTAACAAACACAGGTTATACTGTGCTTTCTGTCGGCTCTGGCAGAGAAGCTGTTGACCTTGCGCAAAGCAAAGTCTTTGATCTTATTATCATGGATCTATTTCTACCTGATCTGAATGGCTATGAAGCAGCTAAACTCATCAAATCAACAAATTTAGCCAACAAACCTATAGTGGCCTATTCTAGCAGCGATAACCCATTTGATCGAGCCAAATGTCGGGCTGCAGGAATTGAGTTGTATATCCTAAAGTCTGTTGACCATAAAGAATTGATGGAGCAAATTTCTCTATTACTAAATTAATATAGTTAAATAACAAAATTGGATTCTAAAGAATGCGCCTCACTTATTTCCTCTTGAGGCTGCGCTGCTATCCATTTTGCAAAATCACCCGATGCACTATGCATGTGCTTTTGAAAAATGCGCTTGTCTCCCACAATCCACAATTTTTTCTGAACCAAAGTTAACAACTTGTAAAAGTATCCCCTCCCCTCATCAAAAACAAAGGGTCTTGAATCTTTCATTTGATAAACAGGAGAAAAAATCACATACTCACTCATGTAAGAAGGCATATTTGAAAAGTGACAAACGGTTACAGGGAATGATGACAATACCAAAGACAATAACTGATATTGCTTATAAAAGGGCGTTATCACAACACACTGCTTAGTTATCTCAGGATAACGCTTGAACAAGGCTTCAATTGCATAGGCTTCTTCTGGATTACTGTGTTGATTTTGAGCTATGGCTTTTTTCTTCTGTCTAGAGATATCTATAAAAGCAACCGGAATATCTTTATCAATCGCTTGAGACCTATTTGCAAGCATCATTGTATTTTTAAAATATTTCTCATTCCAGTAGTCAAAGATTGTTTTGTTTTTCTCCGATATTTCTCCCAATTGCAAACAAGCTTTTCTACTACTTGCTCTACCACAATGATACTTACTATTATTTGCTGCAACATCAAATGCTGAACCATAACTTATGTTTAAGCCCAATATTTGCATTTTTTCTAACAAGGCATCACTGGCTTGATAGATATTTTCTAAGACAAATTCGTCTTCCTGTGCTGAAATCACACCAGCATTTAATTGCCCTAAGGGATCGCCAAAAAAAATCGCTCGCTGCGCGCGACTCAATGCTGGCAGTACACTGACAGCCGATAATTGCTCCGCATCTTGTATCAACAAATACTCTATGGCATCTGTGTTAGGTTTAAATTCAGATGTGCTCTGCAATGCTTGACCTTGCCAATACAAAACCGTCAGCTGCCACATCGTCGTTCTTAAATTTTGTAGTGCAAAGTTAAGCGTATTCATGGATAAAGAGTGGCACTCATCTGCATATCCTAAGTCACTTATCCATTTATGCCACAGTTGTTCTGCTTTTTGATATTGGTTTAAAAACTCTACTGCTTGAATTCTTCGTTGATCATTCTTAGCCTGAATCACTTTTAGCTGCCTGATTTTTTCAACAAGCTGTTGCTCATAAGGGCTATGAATAGGCTCATTTGATAAGGCTTTCTGCAAATATTCGCTGGCCTTTTTCCTTCGATGCTGCTTCACAAAGCTCAACCATCCCACACATCTCTGTACGAAGGTTTGGCTCTTGAGTTTTTCATGCCATTGATTTTGTATCTCAATATATAGAGATCTCTTTTCATCTATATTTTCATCTTCATTCATGAGTTGTTCTAAGAAAGCATTTACTTCACCATACTCTTTCTCATTTTTCTCACGCAAAATATAGTAGTTCCTTGACAGACTGATTGTTTTTAAAATCACCTCATAAGTCTTGGTAATTTTTGAATAAATGTACTCTTGCGCAATATCAAGCGTATTAATCTCAGCGATATTAAAATACTGAGTGCATTTTTCTAAAAATGCTTCAATCGTATTCATGTCATCCATTGCAAGCAAATGTGTCATGGGCTCTACTATTTGATCATTGCTTAGCAAGGCAATCGTAGGTCTTGAGGATTTGCTTAAGGCATGTAGTGAAAAAATATTAGCAACATAATCATGCATGAATGCATCAAAAGGGACGCCCTTAGGTGCAACCACAGCCTGCATCATCCCTTTCTTTAAACTCAATAATCCCAGTAATGTATAGTAATAATCTGCGCTATGTATTTTTGTATTCGGAATATGGGCTTGATGAAAATGCGCGATATTCAAATAATTTTCTTGGCTAATAGGCTCTTTAGAAAAGTCATTGTCAAGTTGGCAATACTGCTTAAGCAATATATTTTCTTCTTTAAGCCTTGTAATATTTTCAAAATTCCCGTCTAAGTCTGCATGCGAAATAATAATCCAAGAATCTTGAGATACTGGATCAATTGTTTTCAATAGAGAACTTATCTCCGTATTTAACAGATTTTTGAGTAACTTCATACTTGCTTTTAAAAAAGCTTCTACTGTTTTAAAGCAATAGCCACCTTCTTTATTTACACATTCATGCTTTAAAAAATCATCATATAAAGCCTGTGGTCTTAAATATATTTTTGAGCTGGGTAAGAATAAGCTACTGGGAATCCATGGCAAAGAAGGGCTGCTTCTCAATACTATTTGCTTATCTAAAACACGGATAGGCAACCATATTGGGAGCCAAATCTCTTCTTTATCCTGCCAAAAGGGCGCGACCCAATAGTCTCCATCAGGAAAATCTGCGCATGCACCCTTTTTGAATGCTTCTTGAGAAAGGATATGATGCTTTGGTATAGCATTCTGATTGAGTGGCAATTGCTTAAAAGGCTCTCGCCACGCAAACATCTGCCAATACTGCAATAAATCAAGACTATCTTTTTTATCTGTTAGTATTTCACAGTCTTCTTCATGGCTGCCTGCTTGCATTTTGAATCCTTTATGAATCATGGAATTATTATGGGCATAAAAAAACCCACTATCGAAATGCTCGAGAGTGGGTCTCATCGATATGTTTTTTATCTATAGGGTGTAAGTTTAGGTTTGTTAGACCTTCTTGCACGCAGATCATCTCTTTCTTCAAGATCAGGATAAGGTTCATCCACGTAATTATTACGACCATTGTTTAAGGGATGCATCCCAAGCACATCTTTAAAGCCCTGATTTTGAGGACCATGTGGCATACCCTCTTTAAAAGGATGAACACCATCTGCATAGGCATGAGGACGACCATTTGGATTCGAAGTTGCTTGATAACCTGCTGAGATGTACTCGCCTGTCAGCTCTACAGTGAACATTTGGCGCACATCAGCCGAAGGTACTCGTCTGGTTACGACGGCATAAGCTCTATCATATTGTTTTGAAAAGGTTTTCCAATCTTTTGGTATATTTGCAGCCATGGCTAGCCCTCAAGTATTCTCTTTGGGTCAGTCTATCATAAACATTTAATATTTGAAGTATCTAGGGGGAAATGTCCCCCTAAAGTCAGATGAACGTCTTAGAAAGATTTCCAAATGGTAGGCGCATCATCTTCGGCAGGATTATCACGTTTATCAAAAATCTTTTTATGTTTTTCCACTTCTTTAATTCTGGATGGGGGCAATTTAGTGCGTTTTTCATCAAAAGCTCTAAAAAATGCATCAAAATCACTGACATAATCTTTTTTTAACTTGCATCCAAACATCTTTTTCTTCGCCTTAATCAAGTTGTTAGTAGTATGGATTTTCACCGGAGCTATGATCTGTTACATCCACTACACGGGCAATATTAGGAAATTTTTCTTTTAAGGTGCGTTCAATACCATCTTTGAGCGTCACATCGACCATACCGCAGCCATGGCACCCGCCCCCAAATCTTAAGACCACATCATTGTCCTCTGTGACCTCAACAAGACTGACCATCCCACCATGTCCTGCTAAATTTGGATTCACTTCTGTTTGTAGCACATATTGGATTTGATCTGCCAAGCTAGATTCTACATCTGGCTTAGGCCCTTTGAGATTGGGTGCAGTAATGGATAACTGCCCACCCATTTTGTCATTCAAGTAGTCAATTTTAGCCTCTTCAAGATAGCTAGCACTCGCTCTATCGATGTACAACTTAAATGCTTCTAAGTCCATAACTAAGTCATTAGGCCGCTGTTCTCCTGGGGGACAAAAGCAAATACCAATATCTGCTGTAGGTAAACCGGGTTGATCTAAGAAAACTCTTAGATTCATTCCCTCAACCTCTTCCTTTTCGATTAAATAACGAAAATGTTCTCGTGCAGAGGGAGTGACATCAATTTCTGGTAATAAATCAACAACTTCAGACATAATTTTTCCAACCATAAGACTTTCTAACTAAGCATATAATACTATTTTACCTGTTTATAGAACAGAAATCCTTAACTACTGCCATTCAAAGTAGGAATTATGTTTGCTATAATTCCTAGGTCGCTGCTAAATTTTAGTTAGCTAGTTTAGGAAAATAAGGGATATAATCACTATTTAACGGATCTCGACGAATCAACAGTAAATCGTGACTATTTCATTGTGATGTGTGTATACAAGGATAACCACGGAGATTTTAATGACTGATCGGAACGTACTCGACTTCCGTGCCCAAGCAGAACAAATGATGCGTATCATTGAATCCCGCCTGGAAGCAAACCAAACGCAAGCTGCTACAGAGTTTCTCATACTCAAATTTAAAGCACTTTATGAACAAGGTGTGGCAAGCGGGCGCCTCTATGAAAAAGAAGGTCTGTATCCCTATACCGCTTTCCAGGAAGATCTCTAGAAAATTGTATTTCAAACACGACTTAATCATCAATTCATTGAATTATAAGCTCTTAATTATTTATTAGCTTATTTGTTGTCTACTCTTGCTTATGTCATACTTAAATTAAGGAAAGATTGAGTACGAGTGTGCTATGTCTACTGAAATTACACCTAGCTGGGCTAATAAAAGGTTAAGTGGCGAAGAACGCGCCCTGGTTCGCCAATGCAATACTGCCTCAGAACTTAATAAAGATATTAGACGAACTGCAGAATGCCCCGATGTCATTCAAGTCCCATCCCCCAAAAAAGTACAGCAATTAAATCAGGGCTTATCAGCTAAAAATAAACAAAAACCTTCTAAACGATAGTCTTTGCCCATGAATCTTCTGGGGTGTTGTCGATGACAACCCCCAGTTAAGAAATTCGTGCTTATTTAAGAATGTTTAAAATGCTTATGATGCGATGCAAATATGTTATCCACTTCTAACAAAAATGCTTTTCTTTCTTCGGAATTTAAAACTTTGCCTACTATCTGTACATTTTCAAGTTGAGCTTCTTTAATTCCAGAGGCAAATAATTTTTGACAAGCCTTCAAAGCCTCTTCTTTTGATTCTACAATGACATCAAATACTAATTCATCTTCTTCAGATGTTAAAATATCCAACTCTTTTATCGCTTTGACCATTTCATCAATAGCTCTATTTTCTCCTTCTAATTTAATGCCATCCATAATATGCTCTAATATAAATGAGGTACCATCTTCTTTCTTCTCGCTAAACTCGCAGCGATTTTCACTCAGTTCAGCACAAGCCCATTTTTTCTCTGGATATACAGCCTTAAGCTTCTGCATATAAGCAGATACAAAAGCTTTATTGATAGGTGTTGAAGGCTGCGTCCCTTCCACAGATTGGATATGTGCATTTAAGGTTGTAAGTAGCGGTTCTGAAAGCACTCTTTTTCTTGTTTTTTTAGCAGAAGAATTTGTCGTCTCATCATATTGATAATGCACAGGCTCAGCTTTAAGCCATTCACTAGAATGAGTCATGGGTTGTGATGGATTTTTTAATACCGCAGGAGACGAAATCACAGCTTCTGTGCTTAAAACGTGTATCCTATCGACTTCTAGTTGCTTTGCTTTGTTCGTTACTTTAGCAATAAATTGAACCACACTTTGGGCTTGCGGTTTGTCCTTTGGACTAGAAGTTAATACTGAAACATGATCTTCTGCAAAAGCTCTCAATGCCTCTGATGCAATTTGGTTTTCTTTTAATCCAGGATCTAAGCCTAAAATACCAGCTGTATAACCGTTATAAAGGGTGCTATCACCACAGGTATTGCCCACTTGTCTTTTACAGTCTTTGCTGTCAATTAAAATGCTTGGGCCTCCATCCCTATTTTCTGCGACGAACCCTTTTAAGGTTTTTAGATAATCAAGATAATAACGCCCTTGATCATTTTTTGGGTTATGTGAATCATAATGATGAATGAAAACGTCTGTTACACCTTTAATTTTTTGGTTGTGTATAATATCTATATTAAGAACTTTGCTCTTCAAATATGCATTGATAAAATTTTGTAAATCAATAGTTCTTAAAGCTGCGATTTCTGTTTGAGAATATTTTTGATGCAAAACATCTTTCAGCTGCTGATAGAAAATAGGATCGAGCAAAAACTCAGACACAGAACAAGTCCAATGTACATTGGAATGATTAATGAAAGAGATCACTCTTATTTTTTCTGGCATTTCGCTATCACGCGCCAATGACTGCGCAAATGCCCGCCAATAACCTTCCGCAAGATTATGTCCGCCTGCTTGACCACCACACACAACATCAGGACGAATACCTGTTACTGTCCCATCTGGATTTTTAATATATTCATAGTCTCGATCGTCTAATTGAGTAACGGAAGCAATATTCTCATCTACATGCTGCAAATACCATTTTAAAAGTGGCAAAAGATGTCTATCATTTTCTAAAAATTTTCCAGTATTTGGCATACAACTTCTCCTGTTTTATAGATCAGTTATTCAAGGTCGATATCAGATTAGGTATAAAATTGATGTTATAGTCACAGCACATGAGTTTTACCCGCAAGGGGCACAATGTCGGGTAGGCGTCAAGCCTCAAGCAACCGGAGTGTACATATTAGTACATGAGGATTGCGAGATGGCGAAGACAACACCCCCGAAAACTCATGTGCGAAGACTATATAGCTTAGGCATGATTAAATAGATAAAGTTCAAGAGATGCTCTGACACAAAAGCAAAGCATTTATATTCTATATGTGCATATACAAATAATGAAGAAAATAATACTTGGATAAAAAAAGCCCATGCCAATAAATACAAAAATGGCTGGGCTTTTTCCATATACGCATAGTATTTCTAATTTAAAAACTTGGAATGTTTTTTAAGAGGCATTGATTCTGAGTTGTTAATTATATTTTTCTTTTTTTTCTGCTGCCGTTGCTGCAACTTAAATACTTCATTAACGCCAATCGTTTCTTTCTGCACAATTTCCTCTAATACAGAAAACATTGTACGAAGCCACTTCTCTCGAACATAAATAGGTGCTTTGGATTCAAGCAATCGTTGGTTTTCAGGTAGACACTCTTTTTTCAATTTCTGCAAACATAAAAAAAGTGATGATTTTTTAAAAAAATCATACTCTGGCGCAAACTCGGCTCTTGCTTTTGTTTTCCAAGCTTTGTAAGCATCAAGATTACTATACAATGTCGAGGAATTATTATCATGCCCTGCGGGTATATCACAGATATTCTCATAACAATCATCGCTGTATAGCTGACCACCTTTATTTTCCAACTGCTTTTCTTTGGAATATACTTCAGTAATCTCTGGTTTCAGCTTGCTTTTATATTCACGATAAAGACTATTTACTGTATGCTTAATTTTTTTGGAAAAATAATCTATTTTATTTCTCGTAAAGATATTTGACTCCATCTTGATTGCTTTTAATCTATCTAAAGCTCTCTGCCTAAATATATAAATACTGTTCGATCGTTTAAGTGCAGCATTATCTGTGGTTATAAAGGTATCTTTATGAATATCTTTAAAAGAGATAACATATCCAATTTTTTTCGGATCAGTATCAGTAACCCTCATTACTCTGCCAATCATTTGAATAAAAATATCTTCGTCTTTAGTATTCTGTAGATCTAATACATAATTGACGCTTGAATCATCAAAACCAACGCGCATCTTACGAACAGCAACTGCAACACAAGCATTAAGGCAGCATCTAAAGCGTACAATATTTTCGTTATCAGCCTTTGAGTGAATACCAAAGGCTTGAATACCTAAATGATTCAATTCAACAGTTAATCTGTCCACATCCAAAATACTATTAACAAAAATAATTCCCTTGTTATTACAAAGCAATTTCCCATTTGGATGAAAATGTATCTTCAATATTTCAGAAATTTTAGCAATCTTTTTTTGATAATGTTCTTTTGAATATTTTTCTGAAAAAGTATCAGTAACAATGGGCACAACTCTTCCGTCTTTTAACGCATCCAGACGTGAATATCTAAATAGCTGCTGAGCTAAAGGAGCATCTTTTTTCTTATCTTTAGTCGGGGTGGCAGACAAACCAATGACAGGCGTATTTTCTTCAGAAGAAAGTCTCTCAATAGTGATTGATATAGTGTCTCTTGCAATATCATGATATTCATCAAAAATAATAAGCCCAGGGTTGAAATGTCTTTCTAGATCCATCATAAAAAGCTTAAAGCTCTCCTCACAAAAAATGAATACATTTTTGTTTTCCTGATGTTTTTTATGCAAAAATCCTTGACTTACATCCTCTTGTTTGGAACTTATCTTTATAATTTCTTGCTTAAATAGAGCTGTTTTTAATCGATTTGCAAAATCCGTCTGTGTTTCAATAAACTCATTATAAGTCTGTTGTACAAGCTCCTGGGTGGGAGCAACAATAAAAATTGGTCTTTTCATTTGAGTACAGCAAAGATGTGCTAAAGCAATCTGAACTCGTGTTTTTCCAGATCCTGTACACATGGCCATATGGCCAACTGCATTTTTCTTAGATAATAACGTTTCTAAAGCTTGATATTGATGCTTATACAAAATGTCTTTAAGCATTTCAACTTGTGTTGATGCCTGAGCAAATACTGCATGAGTATTCAAATGAGCAATAGGCCTTTCTCTATCATTAATATTGCGAATCACTTCTATATTGTTCGCCACAGCATGAATATTTTCAAGATTCAACTGCAATAAGCGTCTTTGCTTTTCTTTATTAGCATATACTCTATCATTAACCAAGTTACACATATGAGTAATACTATTTTTAATGTTCTCTCTGAAACTTTCTTGAACACGTTCAAAGTTAATGCCTTGCAAAAATGCACTTGTCTTTTCAATATAATCCTCTGCTGTGGATATTGCTTTCTTACAAGCATTTTTGTGTTGCGTACATCTTTCTAGCCCACCAAAATCATTTTTTGATAAAACAAGAATACCTGGCACGCCATCTATCCTATAAGCAACTTCATTCAGCATATACTGCATGAAATAATCTTCTCCCCACCATTTCACACAATTCGCAGGAGGGAAAAGATAAAATAAACTTTCAGAATCATTAAAAATCTCTTTTAATTTACTCATATTATAAGCAAATATCTTTGAGCCTAGCGCCACATTTAATTTAGTCTCAACACTTAATGGTTTGTTGCTAATGGTTTGAAGGCTTAAGCATAAATTTTTATTTAAATGAGAAATCAATTTTTGATAAAAAACTTTCGAATCTAAATTTTCTATTTGCTCATTCAGCAAAAATGTAGATATATTATCATCGCAAACGATACAATAGTTAAGATTAAAATGATGTGAAAACATAAAAGCTGTAATTCGTCTCGCAACCAACATTCCCAGTATCTCTTCCTTAAAAACACCATGAGAAGCGGACATAAGCTCTTCAATCACCAGATAATCAAGTGATGCAGGAATGGGATGAGCCATTTCCTTTAAATCTTTCTCTGAGAGAACCAGTATAGTTCTTATTCCTTTCTGAGGAGGAGAAAAATATGCGTTTTCTTTTCTTCCTGCCATAATAAAGACACAAGGCTCATCTTTTTTTACAACGGGGTTCATAGAATAAAAACGAATTTTACAATTTTTATTCTGTATATATATCATTTGATGTGTTTGCTGTATTAATTTTGCTTGTTTAGAAAGCATTTCTAAACTTATATTCTGAACAATCGACTTTTGCTGAATAGCGCTTCGAGAAGCTAAATTCAAAGAGATATTTTTAGGCATACTCAAGGTTGCCCGATTTTCTGGCCTTAAATATTTATTAGAAATGCCTGCACTTAAAACTGTTTTTTCCTTGTTTTCCCCCAGAGCATTGACCTGCTGCAAGACAAGCAATGCATTTTTATTTCCTCTTTGAGCAGCATTTTCCAGCAATGATAAAGCATTTTTACCTTTATATGGACCATCATTTATGGACTGATTAAAGTCGTCTACAGTAAGTGTATCTTGATAATGTTCCAAAACCACCAATAATTTTTGAGGTTTACCATTAATCGCTGCCGTGGTCAAAAAACGCAGAGGACTTTGTCCTTTAGACAAACCTTGTTGTATTTGAGTAGAAAAATCTTCTGCTGTATACAAAGAAAAATCAATGGCAGCCCCTCGCATAATAAGATCAATAAGCTCTTGTGCTTTATTAGATTGTGCCATTAAATCTTCTACAATGGGCAAAGGGCTGCTTATAAGTTCTACATCCTTGCTCAAAGGAGGCAAATCATAACTCTGCTTAAAAAGCTTATCTTGTGTTGCCTCCTCGTCCTGTTTCTCTTTATCTACAAGAATGTCATCTTTCTGCTCAAGCGACTGAGGAGAACTAACTTGTGCTTGCTTTTTTAAATCTTCTGCTGTACATAAGGTAGAATCAATTGTAACCTTAGCTTTAATGAGATTAGAAAATTTCTCAAAATCTTCTGCTGTAAAATCGTTTTTATATTGTTCAAATACAGTACGAAACGCTTCAGCATGGCCATTGGAAAAAGCATCAATGAGATACAACAAAGAGCTTTTGCCTTGATACCGCCCTTCTTGCGTTCTAGCTGTAAAATCTTCTACTGCAAAATCGTTTTTGAAGTGTTCAAATACAGAGTGAAAAGCGTCTGGATGACCTTTACTAACTGCAATCGCCAGATAAAATAAAGGATTGTTTCCTTTGAGATTTCCTGTTCTCACTCTCACCGTAAAATCTTGTGCTGTAAAATCGTTTTTGAAATATTCAAACATAGATTGAAAATTTTTATTAGCTGATTTATTAAAACGAATAGACATAGCGAAGCGAATCAAAGGATTTTCACCTTTAAATGGCTTCTCTTTTGCTTGTGCCGTAAAATCCTTTGCTGTATACAATGAGAAATCAAAGTCTGTGTGGAACCAAACACGACAGATAAGTTCATCTACTCTATTAATAGGCGGAGAGATATTTATGGATTCTACATCCTTGCTCAAAGAAGACAAATCATAACTCTGCTTAAAAAGATCATATTGTGTTGCTTCCTCATCCTGTTTCTCTCTATCCACAAGAATCTCATCTTTCTGCTCAAGCGACTGAATGGAACTATTTTGTGCTTGCACTCTTAAATCTTCTTCTGTGCATGAAGCAGAATCAATTGTAAATTTAGCTTTAATGAGATCAGGAAATTCATCATAATCTTCTGCTGTAAAATCGTTTTTATATTGTTCAAATACCGATTGAACAGCTTTAGCATGGCCATTGGAAAAAGCATCAATGAGATACAACAAAGGGCTTTGATTTTTATAATATCCTTCTTGCGCTTGAGTTGTAAAATCTTCTACTTTAAAATCATTTTTGAAATACTCAAATACAGATTGAAAAGCGTCTGTCTTACCTTTGCTAGCTGCAATAGCCAGATACAATAAAGGACTATTACCTCTAAGACTTCCTTCTGCCACTTTTTCTGTAAAATTTTCTGCGATAAAGTCATTTTTGAAGTGCTCAAATACAGATTGGAAAATTTTATCCTTCGTTTTATTAATAGAGACAGTCATAGCGAGACGAACCAAAGGATTTTCCCCTCTAAACGGTCTTGTTTCTGATTGTATTGTAAAGTCCTTTGCTGTATACGAAGAGAGTTCAAAGCTTGTGCCTTGCTGAATAAGATTGATAAGTTCTTGCGCTCTATTTATGAACAGAGAATTGTTTATGGGTTCTGCTCCCTTGCTCAAAGGAGACAAATCATAACTCTGCTTCAAAAGCTCATCTTGTGTTACTTTCTCTTTATCTACAAGAGCGTCATCTCTCTGTTCAAGTGGCTGAACAGAATTAACTTGTAGTTGTGCCTCTAAATCTTCCGCTGTGCGTGAAGCAGACTCAATTTTAAAATCAACACCAATGAGATTAGCGAGCTCTTCAACTTGTTGCAAAATCTGTTTCGCGTTTTCATTACCTGTATTACCAGCGATTTGTAATAAACGAAAAATACTATCATCCTTTTGATTGGCGCCATCCTGTTCTTGCAGCAACAGAACTTCTGCTTTAAATAGATCTTTGTAATGAGAAAATACAGATTGAAAACCTACAGTACCAGCAAGCGATGCTAAAACCCATAAAACTGTTTTACCTTTATAGACTCCCTTTTGTACTTGAGTTGTAAATACTTCTGGCATGTATATGCTGTAATCTACGCTAATACCTTGCACAATTAAATGAATAAGTTCTTCTGCTTTTTTACTGATACTATCTAAAAATAAGACATCTGTTTTTTGCAAAATTTCTTTTGCATTTTGATTATCTCTTTCTACCGCAGACTTCAATAAAGACAAAATACTTTCTGCTTTATGTGGCCACCGCTTCACTTTAACTGTAAAATCTTCGATTTTCAATTCATCTTTATATTTTTGAAACACCACATGAAAAGCTTGCGGATTACCATTAATTGCTGCTACAGCCAAATTCCATAATATATACTGGCCTTCATAAGGTCCTCTTTGTGCTTGTGTTCTAAAATTCTCTACAGAAAAATTATTTTTATATTGCTCAAAAACAGATAAAAAAACCGCAAGACCTTCCAACTTTGAAACACCTCTGGCAAGCAACCATAGTGGGCTTTGCCCCTCATCTGGACCTTTTTTTACTTGAACAGTAAAATCTTCTGCCTTAAAATTCTCTTTAAATCGCTCAAATACAACGTCAAAAGCCTCGAACTGACCATTAGATACCCAACTTGACAAACGCCATAATACACTTCTGCCTTTATAAGGTCCGGCTTGTGCTTGAGCTGTAAAATCCTCTACATTGAAAGCATCTTTATATTTTTGAAATACAGATAAAAAGAGGGAAAAGCTACCATTAGGTACTCCAGAGGAGAGAAACCATAATACATTTTTCCCTTTATCTAAACCTTTTTGTAATTGAGTTGTAAAATCTTCTGCCTTAAATTCATTTTTGTATTGATTAAAGACAGATTGAAATGCTGTGGCATTACCTTTACTAGCAGCAATAGATAAATGCAATAATGCTGTTTCACCATTGCAAATACCAAGACCGTCTTGCACTTGTGCTGTAAAATCTTCTGCTGAATATATACTGAAGTCTATTTCAGCGCCTTTTCTAATTAAATCAATAAGCTTTACCGCTTTATCCACAAATAAGGCTGGCATTTGCTGAATGAGTGCGTTCAAGATTTGTATTGCATATTGATTTTTATCTGTGGATGCAGCTGTTTGCAATAATGACAAAGTACTCTTGCCCTTATATGTACCCTCTTGCACTTTTGACTTGAAATCTTCAACTTTAAACTCGCTTTTGTATTGCTGAAATACCGCCTCAAAAGCTTCTGGATGACCATTAATAGCTCCAGCAATCAGGAGAAATAATGAACTTTGACCTTTGTATTCTCCTTCTTGTGCTTGTGCGGTAAAATCTTCAACTTTAAATGCTTCTTTATATTGATTGAATACAAGTAAGAAAGATGAAATTCCATATCTGCCACATAAAAACCATAAAGCACTTTTTCCTTTATCAAGGCCGTTTTCTATCTGAACAGTGAAATCCTTCGCTTGAAATTCACTCTTATATAGCTTAAACAAAGGAAAAAAAGCTGCTGACTGCCCATGAGCCATCCTCATAACCAGTAGCAATAACGCACTTATGCCTTTATAAGGATCTTCATGCAACTGAATTGTGAAATCTTCTACTGTATATGAAGCATAATCAAGCTTAACACCTTGAACAATTCGTGTCATAAGATCTACGACTCTCTGTTTGGCTTTATTTCTGCTTAAAATATCAATTTGTTGTAAGATTTTCTGTGCATCTTGATTATGCTCTTCTGCTGCAGATTGTAATAATGATATAATATTTTTGTTTTTATAGGCGCCAATTTGTATTGGATTAGTAAAATCTTCTGTTGCAAATGTATTTTCGTAGTGTTTAAAAACAATATGAAAAGCTTCAGGCTTACCATTAATCGCGGCATCAATTAAAAACCATAATGGGTTTTTACCTTGATTTTCACCTGCTTGAGCTTGTACTGTGAAATCCTCTTTCTTAAATGTATCTTTGTACTGTTCAAATACAGATAGAAAAATATCCGAATGACCATTCGTAGCGGCTACCACTAAAAGAAATAATGGACTTTGCCCTTTGCGTACCCCTTCTTGGGCTTGAGCAGTAAAATCTTCTGCACTGAAGGTATTTTTATAGCGAGCAAACACAGCCTGAAAAGCTTCAAGCTCACCATTTACAACCGAATGAGAAAGAGACCATAAGACACTTTGACCTTTTGCTGAGCCTTCTTGAGCTTGAACCGTAAAATCTTCAGCTTTAAATGCTTCTTTATGGTACTCAAAAACATTCAAGAAGTTTTTGAAATTGCCACTAAAAGCAGCAAACCAAGCCAAAAACCATAAAGCATTTTTGCCTTTATTTATTCCATCTTGTATTTGTATACTAAAATCTTGCGGTGTGTACGAGCGATAATTAATCAGAGTGTTTGAACTAATGGACTCAATTAATTCTTTTATCTTGTATTGATCAGGCCAACAGTTTTTAGTATCAAACATTATTACAGCATCCTCGTTTATTAAAAAATGAAATTTTTGGAAGGCACACTTTAAGCTTTAAATTTCAACGGGTGAGATTTTTTATGTATTTTTTTAAGAAACTAGAGATTTTCATGTCTATCGCAATACAGAATTACAATAAAAAAACCACTTAAAAAATAAGCTATCTTGAATACGCAAATAGTGTAAATGCAAGTCCAAAAACAACGGTTCAGACAGAGTGTTAAGCCGGTTTATTCATGAATATTAGGCAAATGATAGTGGCTAGTTATTGACACTTATTCTCATCGTAAAAAGACACACCCTTAATTTGTTGGTACTCTAACATGTGATCAATCAAATAACAATAAAGCCGAATCACTTAATGCTAATATGACTCAATTTTTCTTCATATCATGACTTTTATATTTTGTTGTATATTCACTATATGAGAGATCTTAAGATTTATTGCACAATAATTTAAATATGCTCAAAAGTAGAACTGGACACAGATTCTTTGAGTCGCGCAGTTTACACAGATGCAAATGAGTAGCACAAAAAGACCTGCAACGAAGGCTCAAAATGAAAAATAGATTAGCCATTCCATGGCTATAAAGTACTTAAACGAAAGGTTTAAAAGTAGTAAAAAAGAAGATTGGTGTCATATCAATCAATTTTTAAAGGCTCTGCCAAATAAACGCTCACGCGCATCCCAACTATGCAAACAACCTTCAGGATCACGTTCATAGTTTATCGGTAAAACACCATCAGTGTCACAACTTGTTTGAGAGCAGTCAAGTGCGGAGGTGACAGAGCTAGATGCTACGAATGAGCTTAATAATGGTGTGTAACTAGGTACTGGGATAGGCGTTGCCATCTTTAAAGATTCTTCATGTTGACGAGTAATTCTCTCAATAATACCTTGGACTTTCTTAAAAATTTCTTCGCGTTTGTGATTTAAACGTGAACGAAGATAGTTTGGATCATCTAACATCGCCATATCTTGAAGTATCCCAGGATTAAAGCACTCAAAACCAACTCTTGAAATGCCTTTACTGCTTACATCTTCTAGCACTTCTGGCGTATCATCCAACATAAGGCAATTTTCTAACGCAATGTTATAACGCGTCGCTAAATCTATAATGTGTTTTGATTTAGGGGCCAGTGCCTCAATAATAAAATGCGGTACCAAAGCTTTGTTCAAAACCTCTACTTGCTCATTAGCTTCCAAGCATTCATATTGAAGGTTACCAGCCACTCTTGTTAAACAATAGCCTTTATCCCCTGTCGTTGGATACATGAATGGACCTGAAGAAGTGTTTGCTTGTAAAAATGGCGCAAATGCAATAGCTGCAACTTCGCAAATATCATCAAAATTAGGTTTATTTGTTACCACAGCAAACAACATCTCAATCCCTTGTGATTGTGCACCATGAAAGATACGCTTATAGAGATCTAGCCAAAATCCTTCGGAACCCATCCATGTTGCTTCAGCTTTATTGCTATTAAAATGCGTATAATCTAAATCCGCAACAATGAGAAATTTTTTGCTTGGGCCATAACTTGCCATAAGAATCAGTACCTTAAAGAAATAAAAAATTAGTCAGTTAATAAATCAACTAACATGAGGCTGACAATTATTATAGATTTGGCACATATTTGCAACTCATTGTGCAGAAAATGCTTATTATTGTGCCATAAGAAAAAATTCTAAAATAAGATAAGCGAGAAAAGAAAAAGAGGAAAAAAGAGCGCATTCAATATGAATACGCTCTTTTTTAATTAGGCACTGTGCGCAATAATTGCCAACATTAACAAAGCCACAATGTTGATAATTTTAATCATTGGATTGACAGCAGGACCTGCCGTATCTTTGTAAGGATCGCCAACGGTATCGCCGGTTACAGCCGCTTTATGTGCATTTGAACCTTTTCCACCAAAATGACCATCTTCAATGTATTTTTTGGCATTATCCCAAGCACCACCACCTGAGGTCATGGAAATAGCAACAAATAATCCTGTCACAATCGTACCCAACAGCATCGCCCCTAAGGTTGTGAAAGCTGCTTCTTTACCAGCAACAAAATTAATCATGAGCCAAAGTACAACAGGTGCTAATACAGGCAATAATGAAGGCAGAATCATTTCTTTGATTGCGCTTTTGGTTAACATATCAACAGCACGCCCATATTCGGGTTTTGCAGTCCCCTCCATGATGCCTTTGATATCGCGAAATTGTCGACGCACTTCTACCACAACTTGACCACCTGCACGCCCAACGGCCATCATACCCATTGCGCCAAACAGATAAGGCAACAAACCACCAACAAACAATCCAACCACAACAAACGGATCGCTTAAGCTAAATTGAACGTTCAAATTGGGGAAATAGTAAATCAAATCTTCAGTGTAAGCCGCAAATAAAACCAACGCAGCCAAACCTGCTGAACCAATTGCATAACCTTTTGTAACTGCTTTGGTTGTATTTCCAACTGCATCTAAAGCATCTGTGACAACGCGAACATCTGCCGGAAGTTCAGACATCTCAGCAATACCACCCGCATTATCGGTAATAGGGCCATAAGCATCTAAAGCAACAACCATCCCAGCCAGTGCTAACATTGCTGTTGCAGCAATAGCAACACCAAATAATCCCGCATTTAAAAAAGAAATTAAAATACCGACACAAATAACAATAACAGGCAAAGCACAAGCTTCCATCGAAATCGCTAAGCCTTGAATGATATTCGTTGCATGACCTGTTTCAGAAGCGGCTGCCACACTTTTGACTGGACGATAACGTGTTGACGTATAATATTCAGTGATCCAAACAATGAAACCTGTGACGCCAAGCCCAGTTAAGGCACAAATTAATAACTTCAAACCTGTGACAGAACCTTTACTCAGGACAATTTCTTTGTCAAAACCCAAGAGGTAATAAGTTGCTCCGACAATCAAAGCACCAGAGATCAGGGTACAAACAATAAGACCTTTATATAAAGCGCCCATTATATTTTGCGCACTACCAAGTTTAACTGCAAAAGTACCCAAAATAGAACCAATAATACAAACGCCGCCAATTAGAAGCGGATACATCATTAAAGTTTCAGTTTGTTGACCTGTTGCGAAAATAGCAGATAAAACCATCGTAGCAACAATCGTAACAACATAGGTTTCAAACAAATCGGCAGCCATACCCGCACAATCTCCGACATTGTCTCCTACGTTATCAGCAATAACAGCAGGGTTACGAGGATCATCTTCAGGAATACCTGCTTCAATTTTTCCAACCAAGTCTGCTCCTACGTCAGCACCTTTCGTAAAGATACCACCACCTAATCTAGCAAAAATGGAAATCAATGAAGCACCAAAACTGAGCGCAATTAAAGCCTCCAGCATAGGTCTTTGTTCAAGTCCTGCTTGCTTTAAAAACAAATAATAACCTGTCACACCTAAAAGACCTAAACCAACAACGAGCATGCCCGTTATTGCACCACCTTTAAAAGCAACATCTAAAGCATTTGCTAAACCAGAACGAGCAGCTTCTGCTGTTCGCACATTTGCTCGCACAGATACATTCATGCCAATGTATCCAGCCAGACCTGATAAAACAGCCCCGACAACAAAGCCAACGCCAACATATATGCCTAAAAAATAAGTTAAAAAGGCTGTTACAAAAATACCGACAACACCAATTGCTCTATATTGTCGATTCAAATATGCGCTTGCGCCTTCTTGAATAGCCGCTGCAATTTCAACCATCCTAGCGTTACCCGTTGCAGATGCAAAAACCTGTCGACTTGCATATATCCCATACATAAGTGCTAAACAGGCGCACCCCAAAATAAATCCATTAAGTTCCATTTCTTAAACCTCTTTTGTTATCAAGGTTGCTTATTATTTTTATCCCAAACAGTCTCGAAGATCACTTCGTTGCAAACAAAATGCCAGAACCCCAATAGCGTTGCAAGAAAAAATACAATACAAAAAAATAGCCAGTTTCTAACTCATCCCTATTATGGCTGTCCTGTATAATTAGGTAGGATATCTAAACAATTTTTAGTAAAACTTTGACCTATGCGATGATTTGCGGTAAAAGTACTCTACCTTCCGCATATAATTTTTCGGAGTTATCCTGTGGCCATACTAACAATGTATCGCTCTGCAATAGAATCAAATCTTAATGATCAAGACGAGCTTTTTAAAGAAGCGGAACGTTCAACAAGCAAAGATTCTTTTTTATTGAGTGCCTTAGGGAAAAGTCTTACGCCAGGACTGCGTAACAAAGATCAGGTTTGGGCTGCCGTCAATGAAAAAATTGCACGCGTACAAGGCCTGCTTGACGCAGCAGATCCTGCACAGCAAGCTCAAGATAAAAAGAGAAGAATGGGCTTCTAATCAAAGCCTCTTTAAAAGCAAGCCTATCCACTCAGTGGTTTTAGCATTTAAGATATAGTCACAGCACATGGTTTTTACCCGCAAGGGGCACTGTCGGGTAGGCGTCAAGCCTCGAGCAACCGGAATGTACATAAAAGTACATGAGGATTGCGAGAGGGCGAAGACAACACCCCCGAAAACTCATGTGCGAAGACTATAAAACCACTTAAATAGAGTAGTTACACTAAAACTTCCATTTCAGCGCCAAGCCCCAACCGCTCATCGCCTTAAACTTCCGATTTAACAGCACTTCCGTTACTGTACAAGATATACATAGAACAATAGTTGTAAGAACACATACAAAAATAGTTTACAACACACAATTAAGTTGGTAGAATTTCCAAAAATTAAACAGACTTCCTTTACCCTTGATGGCAGGTACACGAAATGACAAACAAACTTGAACTTGATGATGCACCTACTACGTTATTATTTGATAAGCAGAGTAGAAAGGCAGATAAGCCTAAACAAGCGATTCCAGATCGTATTTATGTTGTACCTTGCGCATTAGCCATGGCTGCACAAACACTGTTAAACAGCCAAGATCCCGCTTACAAGCCCAATATCAACAGCAGACCCCAGTTTTAAAAAAGGGCGCTATAAAAGCGCCTTTTTTAAATTACTCTCTCAGAAAATACATTGACTTTAGAATCCAAAAAACAAGGCAACTCAAATTTTTGCGCTAAGATCATATTTTTGACTTGGCTTATTTCTGGCGACAAATATCTATCCTTGTCAAGAAAAGGAATATGCTGTCTAATACGCGTATAAATTTCATGCAAGGCAGAATTCTGCACTGTTGCTTCTCTTAAATCGATACCTTGACACGCCGCTAACATTTCAATACTAATAATATCCGTGGTATTTTCAATCATTTCTAGCAATCGAAAAGCAGCGCTGGTTGCCATGCTCACATGATCTTCTTGATTGCCTGAGGTTGGAATACTATCAACCCCAATCGGATGCGCATACATTTTATTTTCACTGCTTAAGGCTGCCGCTGTCACATGTGGCATCATAAATCCAGAGTTCAAACCATTTTCTTTGATTAAAAAACTGGGCAGTCCAGACAAAGATTCATCACACAATAAATTAATGCGACGTTCAGATAAATTGGCAATTTCTGCCAATACACAGGCTAGTTGATCTGCAGCAAAAGCAATAGGTTCTGCATGGAAATTACCCCCCGATAAAATCTCCTTCTCTTTTGAAAATATCAGAGGATTATCCGTTACAGCATTGATTTCACATTCAAGAATCTGGGCGATTTGTTGCATCACGCCTAAACAAGCCCCCATTACTTGTGGAACACAACGAATGGAATAAGGATCTTGTACTCGCTTTTTAACAGTACGCTGTAGGCTATCTTCTGTCAAAAACCGTAAAATCTCCGCCACATGCATTTGGCTTGGTAATCTTCTCAGTATTTGTATACGCGCATCTATAGGACTTAGATTCGCATTCACTGCAATGCTGCTGAGTGCAGAAGCACAGAGTGCCGCATCAAATACAATCTGCGCTTGAAATAAGGCAAAACATAAAATAGCCGTTGAAACCTGCGTGCCATTAATAAGTGCTAAACCTTCTTTGGGTTGAAGTTTTAAGGGCTGCAATCCTAATATTTCTAAAGCCTGTATACCCGTGATTCTTGCTTGTTGATACTGAGCCTCTCCCTCTCCAATGAGAAGTAAAGAAAGATGCGCTAAAGGCGCTAAATCACCAGAAGCGCCTACAGAGCCTTTTGCAGGAATAATTGGATAAATATCAGAATTGTATAATTTAGAAAAATAATCAATGAGATCCCACCTTACCCCACTGAATCCTTGCGCCATACAATTTAGCTTCAATATCGTGATTAATTGTGCAATCTCTACTCTCAAAACAGGGCCCGTGCCTACAGCATGTGAGCGAAGCAAATTATGTTGTAAATCAATGAGCTGTTCGGTGGGAATGATCTTATTGGCTAATTTTCCAAACCCTGTATTGATACCATACATGATTTTGCCTTGTGCCAACAGCTCATCAACAACATCTCTTGCCGCTTGTACAGATGGCTGGCAACGAATATCTAAGTCAATCTTTGAGTGTGTTGTCAGTAGTTTTTTAATGTGTGATAAAGTAATATTTCCAGCGCTAAATTTTAAAACATCCATATCTATTTATCCTAATTCTAATGCTTTATTTTTTATGGTAAGGAAGGTAAATCCAGGTGGTTTTCATGTGCGCAATCAATCGCTTCTTTATAACCCGCATCTGCATGACGCATCACCCCCGTGGCAGGATCATTGTGCAAAACGCAACGAATGCGATTTTCGGCATCTTGCGTCCCATCTGCAACGATGACAAAGCCTGCATGTTGAGAAAACCCCATACCCACACCACCACCATGATGCAAGCTTACCCAGCTTGCACCACTTGCACAGTTAAGCAAAGCATTTAAAATCGGCCAATCTGATACGGCATCCGAACCATCCTGCATACTTTCTGTTTCTCGATTTGGGCTTGCAACAGAACCAGAATCCAAGTGATCTCTACCTATCACAATGGGTGCTTTTAATTCACCCCTTTTTACCATCTCATTAAAAGCCAAACCACAAACAAGCCGTTCACCCAACCCTAACCAACAAATACGTGCGGGTAAACCTTGAAAGCTAATTTTCTCGCGTGCTTTATTTAACCATTGATGTAGATGAATTTTATCAGGAAAAAGCTCTTTTACTTTTGCATCTGTTTTATAAATGTCCTCTGGATCGCCCGATAAAGCCACCCAACGAAAAGGACCAATCCCCTTACAAAACAAAGGCCTGATATAAGCAGGTACAAAACCTGGAAAATCAAAGGCATTCAAAACACCTGCGTCCAATGCCATTTGGCGAATATTGTTACCATAATCAAAAGTAGGAATACCTAATGCATGAAAGCCTAGCATTGCTTTTACATGAATAGCCATAGATGCTTTAGCAGCAGCTATCACCTCTTCTGGATGTGACTGTCGCATCGTTTGCCATTTCTCAAGACTCCAATTGAGTGGCACATAACCATTTAAAGGATCGTGTGCACTTGTTTGATCGGTTACCAGAGAGGGTTTAAAATTCTGATTTAAAATTTTAGGATAGATATCCGCAGCATTAGCCAACAAACCGACAGAAGTAGGCTTATTTTTTTCAAGACTTAATTGAATAATCTCTAATGCTTCTTCTAAATTATTTGTCGATGTATCCAGATATTTTTGCGCTAAGCGCTTTTGTATGCGACTAGGATCTACCTCAACAGCCAGCATAGACGCACCTGCCATTACTGCGGCCAAAGGTTGTGCGCCTCCCATGCCTCCCAAGCCGGCTGTTAGCACCCATTTACCAGCTAAGTTACCGTCAAAGTGTTGGCTTGCTGCGCTTATCAATGTTTCATAAGTACCCTGAATAATGCCTTGACTACCAATATAAATCCACGAGCCTGCCGTCATTTGGCCATACATCATTAGGCCTTTTTTATCCAAGGCATTAAATACATCCCACGTTGCCCAATGTGGCACTAAGTTTGAGTTTGCAATCAATACACGGGGCGCATTAGGATGTGTTGTGAAAACACCCACAGGTTTTCCTGATTGAATCAATAAGGATTGATCCTCTTCCAATCGTTTCAGCACTTCTATAATTTTATCAAAAGATGCCCAGTCACGTGCAGCACGCCCAATACCGCCATAAACAATTAAATGCGCTGGATCTTCAGCAACATTTGCATCTAAATTGTTCATCAGCATTCTTAATGCTGCTTCGGTAGTCCAAGATTTTGCGCTCTTTTGTGCGCCTGTGGGTGATTTGATAGAACGAGTATTATCATATCTACTATTTGTCATAAATAATTTCTCCACCATTGATCACGCTTACACAGGGATTTGCACCTATATAATAAGATAATTCGTCTGGATGATTGATATCCCACACCACAAAATCTGCATCAAAGCCAACTTTAATTTGCCCCTTTTTATCCGACCATCCTAAAGCTTGGGCTGCATTTTTTGTTACGGCTTTAAATGCTTCAAAAGGCGTTAACCGAAACAAAACACAAGCCATGTTTAAAGCAGTTAATAATGAAAGACAAGGAGAAGAACCAGGATTGCAATCCGTTGCAATTGCAATAGGAATCTTATATTTTCGTAATAAATCTACAGGCGGCTTTTGCGTTTCTTGCAAATAATAATAAGCACCAGGCAATAAAACAGCAACAGTGTTGCTGTGTGCTAAAATTTGAATACTTACCTCATCAATGTGCTCCAGATGATCCACTGACCATGCCTGAAAACGTCCCGCTAAATGTGCACCTTTGGAGTTTGTGAGCTGATCACTATGCAGTTTAAGATTTAAAGACAAATCCTTTGCCTTAGAAAATAAATTTTCTAACTCTTCTGCATCAAAAGCAATTTTATCGCAGAAAGCATCTACCGCATCTACAAGATTTTCTTTCACTAAATTGGGCAGTACTTCTTCTGTCACATAATCTAAATATGCTTTTTTATCTTTATATTCATGTGGCAAAACATGTGCGCCTAGGAAAGTAGTGGAAATATTTAAAGAAAATAATTTACCAATTTCACGTGCCACACGTAGCATTTTTCGTTCTGTTTGATAATCAAGCCCATACCCAGATTTGATCTCTAAACTGGTAACACCCTGCGCTATAAATTGTTGGATCCGCTTCAGTGATTGTTGCATCAGTTCAGCCTCAGAAAGAGCACGCGTTGCATTTACGGTTGCGTGTATTCCACCGCCTTTTAATAAAATTTCCTCATAAGAAACACCTTGTAGTTTCAAGGCAAATTCATTTGCGCGATTTCCACCATAAACAACATGGGTATGACAATCAATAAGCCCAGGTGTTACCACCCTGCCTTCTACATCATAATATGCAGAATGATTATCAATATATTGTGCTGGCAGATCTTGCACTTCTCCCACCCACACAATGCTTTTATTGTGAGTAACGATAGCACCGCTTTCAATGAACTGATGCTGCGCATCCTCTGTCATCAGAAATATTTTGGCATTTGACCATATCTTGAATGAGGCATTTGGCATATATTATCTACTGTAAATATTAATAAAATTGGCAGCAATTAATGCAGCAAGTTTGGCGGTGATATGATCCTGATCTAAATTTGGCGCATATTCTGCAATATCAAAGGCAACAACTTGTTGGCTATGTGCCAATTTATCAAGTGCAGGCAGTACATGCCAAGGCATCAACCCATGAGGAAAACTTGCACTCACACCTGGAGCAACACTTGCAGAAAATACATCCATACAGACAGTCAAATATATTTTTCTATGTTTGGCAAGAATGGCATCAATGTACAATCCTAATTTTTTAGGTTGCTCATAAATATCATCGCAATGTAAATAATTTACATTCCATACATCTGCTGTCTCATACAACGAGGCCGTATTCGCCTGTTGACGTATACCAATACAATAATAATGAAACGGCAAATTCTGTTGTTGACGTTCTCTTGCAATTTGTAAAAATGCAGTACCTGAATTGGCCTCATTATTTATTTGAGGTCTCATATCGAAATGTGCATCAAAATTAACAATCGCAAAATCCTCATCACGATTGATGTCTTGCAACCCTTGGTAGTGTGCCCAAGCAATTTCATGCCCACCTCCTAACATAAAACTAAAGCCATTTTTTTCATGAATAGATTTTATTTCTTCTGCAACGCGACGCTGAGCTTTTTCCAAATCATCCTCTAGACAAATGATATTTCCTATATCGAAAATTTGAATTTTAGAATCAGATTTAAGGGGATGATAGGGCATATTACCTAATATTTTACGAATAGCATTGGGTGCATCTTTAGCACCAGGTCTACCTTGATTACGCGTCACACCAATATCGGTACAAAATCCTAATATACATAGCGCATGATTCAAATCTTCTACCTGTGAAACAGATTCATTCAGTATCGTTATTTTTTGATATATTCGTTGTGAAGCTTCTGTTTCAATACGGCCTTGCCAATTCAATGCTTCTACTCTTTGAAAATACGGATCAACGTTCAATGCTTATCCTTATCAACAGCTAATAAAATATATGATGACTACACATGATGAATGAAACTCATAACATCTTCTCTGGCCTTTACTAATTCGGCTTCTGAAACAAGATGCTTTAATTTCTTCTGGTATATACCACTCAAACGCGAGCCTTGAGATGCAGCAACTTCTAACCATGCAATGGCATGTGGAATATCTTTTGCAACCCCTACTCCATGCATATAGGCCAAACCAACTTTATATTGAGCACGTGGATGGTTTCTTTGTGCAGCTTTTTCATACCATTTAAAAGCTTGTCGATCGCTTTGTTCTATACCCAAACCTTTTTCATATAAATAGGCTATTCGTAACTGTGCTTCTAAATGTTGATTGTCGGCTGCGGCTTTAAAATGTTGATATGCTTTATGGAAATCTTGCTTTCCCCACTTATTTTTACTATAAAGTGCACCTAATTTGAAATCTGCCTCAATATCTTTTTTATTACTGGCCTGCTCATACCAATATAATGCTTGATTGATATCTGCCTTAACCCCTTTTCCTTGATAATATAAATCAGCAATGGCTATTTGTGCTTGTGTTGAGCCTAATTCTGCCGCTCTTAAATACCAGTATGCTGCTTTTTTAATATCGGGTTTTACAACTTTGCTTCTCATATAGAGTTGCGCAATTTGTAGCTGCGCTTGAACATAGTTTTGTTCAGCAGATAGGCTTAACCATTTAATGGCTGCCGCTCGGCTTTGTGTATCTGTTTTGGATAAATAGTATTCGGCTAAATCAAATTCTGCTTTTGGATTACCTTGACTTGCAAGCTTGATATTTGCACTGATGGAATCATTCGACAATGGTAACTGAGTGATTTGTTTTGCACATAGGATATGATTATTAACTAACATAATTATAAGTAATGCGGATACAATGAATCCCTTCCTATATTTCATTCTTATATTCCCTCAACGTCACCGTTTTAACTTAAACATTCTCTATTAAATAGCTAGTATCCACAACCCACTAAATAATTGCTAAATAATTGGGACATCCACAAGAAAACACACATTATTATTTAGTTAAATACATATTCCAATTAACTATTTTCCAATCTCATTCATCGGAAAATAATTGACATGAGTATATCACCTCAATATAGTCGCCTTCCTAAATAAAACAAAAAATTGGGGGAAACAAATGCCAAGCAATAATCTGCACAATGAAATTTCACCTTCACAATTTGTGAATATCATCAAATCACTTGTACAAGGTAAATACCTTTATCACTATTGGCGTTCAGGTGATGGAGAAATAAGCTACATCCAACTACCAGAAATCGTTTCTACTCATTTCAGAAGATTGGATTTATCTTTGCACTCAAAGAAAATGAGCACTTATTATGACTCAAACCAAGAATTTGATAAATTTGTCGGCCGCTTAGTAAATTCTGCACGAGGAAACTATTGGTCTCCTACTTCAGAAAAAGCACATGCAGAATATTTACTAGGATTTTTGTTACATAACAACTTTTACATACGGCTCAATGAGACTACATTGATAAGCATCGAAGACCTTGTCTATCGCAAATTACCTTCCTATGAAGCAGATTACTTTAAAACTGGCTCTCATTATAGATGGCACACAGTACCTAATAAAAAATATGATTTTCTCTCATCCGAATGGCGAGCACAGCAAAAATATCCAAACATGGACACTGTAAAACAATACTGGCAACAAATTTTAACAGAAAAAGAAAATAAAAAGATTGCAAAAGAGCAGGAAAGGCAAAAGAAAGAACAAGAATATCAACTGCGCCAACAACAATATCAATGGGAATTGCAACATCGCTTTACTCATATTGTACTTGATTTCCGCCTCTTCTCTTATGCGCTAGAAGCTTATATTACGCTCATAGAAAGCCGAGAAGAACACTGCATGCAAGATGGTAACTTGCCTATTGCTTCTACATCGCTTAGAACATTAATATCCCAATTTACGCAATATGCTCGAACCATGGATCCCAACAATCCGCAACATCATCAAATCGTAGCCAATATGCTAGATGCACTCATGATTCATTTGATGAGAGAAGCGAAATACGAATCTACACTGCATGGTGCTTATGCAAAAAGATTGCTAGGCTTCCTCTTGCATCACAACTTTAAAGTAAATGGTTTTGGTAAAACCTATACTATGCAAGAAATTTTTTGGCACAACAGTACTGAGTATGAAAAATCTTTACTCCAATTTAGCCACAGCAATCACCATTTGTTTTTTGCACTACCTGGATGGCAACAAAATCAAAATTATCCCAATAAACCAGAGCTTGAATATGCGTTACATCAATCACACCAAAAACAAGTGCTTGCGCAACAAATGCATCAACCCAATACATTTTTGAGAGCCTACCAACCTATGGCATTGCAAAGCCCGTTCTTACAGCCTGTTCAGCAAAAACCCCTCTATCAATCAACACAGCTCAGATCTATACTAGGCTATTGATTATTCCATTAGAGCAATACTGTAATGCTTTCACATCAACGTATAAAAGGGCTGGTTGCAGCAGTGCATACGCCATTTAGCAAGGATGCTAAGGTACTCAATCTCTCAATGGTTGAAGCACAAGCAGACTATTTAATCCAGCAAGGTATTCATCAGGTATTAGTGGCGGGCACAACAGGCGAAAATTTCAAGCTAACTCAAATAGAAAGACAAAACTTAATTCAAAGCTGGTCAATTTTAAAAAAACCTTCATTCAAGATTTATTTCAATGTGAGCGATCAAAGCGTTCATACGGCTATTGAATTAGCGCTGTTGGCTCAAAGCTTAAAGCTTGATGGCATATTGATTATGCCTCCTACTTATTTTAAAGCAACGACTATTCCTCCACTTGTTGCCATTGTAAAACAGATTGCTGATTCTGTGCCTAATATGCCTTGTTATTATTATCACTATCCACAAAAAACAAATTTTTCCTTTTCATTGCTTGCTATTTTACAAGAAATTGAAAGACAAAAAATTCATAATGTTGTTGGTGCAAAATTTTCTGATACCAATATGTACGACTATATGCAATGTATTCATTATCAGGATAAAAAATATAATATCTTAGCAGGCAATGATAAACAGCTCATCGCTGCTTTGGCGTGTGGTGGCGAAGGATTTATGGGTAGCACTTATAATATCTTGGCTAAACTCATGTCTAAACTCATCTCTGAGTTTAATGCCAATCACATTGAAGCAGCAAGATCTTTGCAATTAACACATCATCAAATTATGGCCTTAGGCGATGCTTTTGGCTCTGATATTATGCTCGAAAAGGAAATTCTAAAACTAAAAGGCATAGATTGTGGCCCTCCGAGACTACCACAGCAGGCTTTAAGCGAAGAAGAACAACAAAGTTTAAAAGTCGCGCTGCGCAAATTTGAGTCATTTATATAATAAAAAATGGCCAAAAGCTTACAAATACATGGGTTGAATACTTACATCAACGCTGATTATAATGCATGTCTATCTTCTAACTATAAACTTAGGTATATCATGCTTAATTCATTTAAATTAATAGATACAAGGCTTCAACAAACAACGTCTAACCAGATGCCACCAAGGCACATGATTGACTCATTTAGAGTAGAAACCCCATACCTGCAAACTGAACCAATGATTCCCAGCAACACAACATCAAGACATATTGGCGTTGCACACCCAATTTATTCTCAAGAACATACTCACGCAATAAGAGCATCAACGCCCCATCAGCAACAGCACTCAACACCGCCAATGAGCCAGAATACTATGCTGCCTTTCAGCTTGCCGAGCATTGGTGAAATACAGAGCACACTGGAAACAGCAAATATACTCTTAAGTCTTTTGACGGACTTCGAACAAACTAAACAAATAAACGCTGATTTAAAGGCACGTTTAGGTCACTCAGAATATAGCCAAAGGCTGTATCATCAACAAAACCAAATATTAATATCAGATAAACAATCTTTATACGCATCTTTGCAAGAAGAAAAAAATAAAAACACAACGCTTCAGGAAGAAAACAAAAATCTTTTTCAGGGGATAAAACATGTCTCTTCACTCAATAACAAATTATCTCATGAAAAACGCCAATTAACCGAGGAAAATGAAACCCATCGAGAAACCATTAATCAGCAAATGCTTCAAATGCGAATGCTTCAAGCCAACAACGAAATCTTGACATTAAATGCAAAAGAACAAGAAAAACAAAACGAAGATCGTATTAAAAACTTGGAAATGCAATTAGCCGCTGCACAAGAAGAAATCTTAAAGCTCAAAAATGCTTCTGCACAACAAAGTGCAGTTACGTCACCAGTATCAGATATCGAAGAGGTAGTGCCTATACTTGTCTTCATGAAAAAATCAGCGCCCCAAAATATTGAAAGCCTAAAAGAAAGATTTTTAAGCTATCAACAACCTAAAGACGAACAACCTAAAGAAAATACGCAAGGCATGCGTCCAAATTTCTAAAGGTAAGCATCAAAAGCAATCTATTCGATGTAACAAAAGAATAGATTGCTCTCCTACACAAACCAATATAAAACCAGACAAATAACCTATTCTTCACAAGACACACATCTAAGATTCTTTGCTATCGCCAAGAAATTTAAAAATATTAGAACTGTCTTTGTTTTTTAAAAAATATATGATAAAAATAGCCATCATTTTTCAAGAATAGCCCACACGGCAATCAAACCAGTTTGAATTTAGGCAAGATACCAAGCGAGCGCAGCCCTAAAAATGCACGCTCTGGAGCATGGCTGGAATGAATGAGCGTAGGCAACGCAGCATTAAATTCAAAATGGGAAAAGTACATGCATCATTCATGCTTATCTAATTTCTTTATTTCCTTTATTTTTCTGTTTATCTACGCATCTAATGCTATTGCACAAGCAACAATAGAAACTTTTGCTTCACCTGAATTGCTTAGACAAGCAGATATCTACTACCAAAAACATATTAAAAATGGCATGAGTGGTGCTTCAACACATCTTGAAGAAATAGAGCGAAAAGTACGTGCTAAACAATCCTTTGATGCTCAAGATTGGTACGGCAGTCGTTATGCTTTGTATCAAGTATTAACTGACAATAGTGCAGATTTCCAATCTTGGTTTTTGTTGTGCAAATCACTGATAGGGCTACAAGAATATGATACTTATCAAAATTATGATGAAGTATTACAAACAGCCTTCATCAAAGCCCATCAAAATGCCCAAACATCTTTAGATAAAGCAGCCCTGTATTGGCTGGCCTCTCAAACTAAATTACAATTTACTCAACTACGTGAAACTGCGCTCAATTTAAGTAGTCAAGCTAATATTGAAGCGCATATTAGCGATTTGATAAAAAATTATCCTGCAGAATTTGCCGCTTATCAACTTGATATTCCCCAACGCACAGATATTGCCAGCGCTTGCCTTACTTGGACTTATCCACTACTTAAAACCAGAAATTTTCATTATGAAGACTATCTTTCCATAACACCTAAAGTAAAAGATCTGGGGGTTATTGCCCGAGGCAAACAACTTTGCGTTGAAGGCTTAAATTTTGGAGAAAATTACACTCTAACACTCAAAGCAGGGTTTCCTGGTGAATCAGGCACTAGCTTACTCAAAAACCAATCTCTTAATCTCTATATTCCGCATCGAAAATCTGCTATCCGCTTTCGGGAAAAGGGTTATATATTAGCAAGTGGCGCACCTCAAATAGTACCCTTGGTTGCAGTCAATGTTTCGGAAGTAAAACTAAAAATTATTCACATTCCAGAGCGCAATATTCAAAGCATTCAAACAAACTGGTTTACCAATCAGCTTTCTAGATGGGATGCTGACAACATCGCAGAAGAAGAAGGTGAAATTGTTTGGCAAGGCACTTATCGCTTTGACAGTGAAACAGACAAAACAGCTATCTCAGGACTCCCTATTGATAAAATGATGGGTAAAAAATTACACGCAGGTGTGTATTTAGTTGAAGCCCGCACAACTGAAGATAGTTACGATCCCGATGAATTTGCATCACAAGCGCTTGTTATTAGTGATATTGGTCTCAGCACTTATCATGGCCCTGATGGTTTGCATGTTTTTGCGCGTTCACTGAGTCATGCAAAAATCTTATCCGATGTGAACATTCGTTTAATTTCACGCAATAATCGTGAGCTTCACACAATTACAACTGACAAAGAAGGTCATGCCGTTTTTACAGCCGAAATACTCAATGGCAAAGGGGGCAACCGACCTGCTTTCTTAACCGCCACCCAGAAAGATCAGCAATTTACAGTGCTTAATTTAAGAGATGAAGCCTTTGATCTCAGCGATAGAGGCACACAAGGCCGCAACCATCAAGGTGCCATAGATGCTTATCTCTTTACAGAACGCGGTATCTATAGACCTGGTGAAACAATCCATCATCTATGCTTACTGCGTGATAATAAAGGCCAAGCGACCGCAAAGCTGCCCATAACGCTTAAAATATTTAGACCCGATGGCGTGATTGCACAAGAATCCCTTTTACAAGATATGGGTAATGGAAGCTATGCATTGGATTATGTTATCAATCATGCAGCACAAACAGGCACATGGACTACCGCTATTTATCTTGATCCAACTAACACTGAACTCGCGCATACTTCCTTTGAGGTAAATGATTTTGTACCACCTCGTATAGAAGTTAAAACTTCTTCTACTTTAAAGAGTATCGTGCCACAACAAAGTAATCGCTTAATGGTCAATGCTCAATATTACTTTGGTGCGCCAGGGGCAAATCTAAAAGTAACGGCTGAATCCAAACTCATTCCTATGTCAGAACCCTTCTCAAAATGGAAAACTTATCACTTTGGCCTAATAGAAGAAGAATGGGTCGCACAAAGATTCAAACATTTAGACACTATAACCGATGAACAAGGAAAAGCTTCGATTATTACTAAAGTGGATCTTGAACCACAAACAAGTCACCCTTTACAGTTAGAAACAACAACTACTGTTTTTGAAATCGGTGGGCGTGGTCAAAGCAGTAAACAGACTACCCTTTTTTGGCATCAGCCCTATATCATTGGCATTGAGCCTCAATTTAAAGACAATTCAACCAGTAGTCATAGCGATGCAAAATTCAATATTATTGCGGTAAATCAAAAAGGTGAATTACAATCGACACAATCATTACGTTATACCCTGTATGAAGAACAGCATGATTATGTTTGGTTTCGTGCCGGTACTCATTGGCAATATGAAGTGGTTGTTCGCGACAATGTCGTTGCCAATGGTACTTTGAAATTAGACAATAAAGCACCTTTGGCATTTACAATGCCTGTTAAATATGGAGCTTATCGCCTTGAAGTCTTAGATGAGAAAACAGGTGTCGCAACCAGCTTTCGTTTTGCAGCAGGCTGGTATTTTTCAGGTGAGACACCAGACAGGCCGGATACACTCGAAGTTAGCTTCTCCGAAGACAATAAAAAAAATGCGAGCAATAAAGCAAATATTTACATTAAAAGCCCCTTTGAAGGTCAACTTTTTGTTGCATGGGCTGGAGATAACTTTAAACCGATATACACAGGGAAAATTGGATCCAAAGGTATAAACCTTGAACTCCCTATTCCCAAAGCATTCCGTGCAACACCTGGCAACTATTTAATTGCGACCGTCTATAGAGGCAGCGATGATAAATCTTCACAAATGCCCAAACGTGCGATTGGTGTTGCCTGGATGTCCAATAAACAATTTAAAGAAAAACACGAAATTGAACTGTCTTTAGAACATCCAGCAGTCGTCAACTCTGCAAAAACAGTTGATATTGTTGTGAAGGCAAGCAAAGCACACAAAAATCTAAACCTTGCTGTCGCACTGGTTGATGAGGGCACACTTTCTTTGACAGATTATAAAACACCTAAGCCATATCAATATTTCTTTTCTCAAAAAAGCTTGAACTATGCATTGCGTGACAGTTATGGTCATTTGATTAATCCATATGGTGCACGCCCAGGCTCTTTCCAAGTGGGAGGTGGGGAGTCCATCTTAAAACGTGCATTGACTCAATTGCCTGCACGTAGCTACAAAGTAGTATCACTTTTTTCAGGTATCATCGAAGCAAAAGAAAATGAGACAATTCATGTTCCCTTTGTCTTACCTGAATATACGGGTAAACTACGTGTTATGGCTGTTGCTTGGGATGAACAAGGTGTAGGACATACACAGAGCAGTCTCTCTGTTCGAGATCCTATCGATGCCTATCTGGTACTCCCTCGTTTCCTTGCACCCCATGACAGTGCAAAAATACCTTTGGTTCTTAAAAATGTGGAAGCACCTGAAGGCGACTATTCACTGACACTTCAATCTGAAAAAGACAAAGTGACTCAGAAAATTCATTTACAAAAAGGGCAAGAACTTCGTATACCATTCACCTTAAAGGCAAATACCACAGGCACAAAAAAAATTGAACTGATCTTAAAAGATTCAAAAGACCTTACTTATAAACGTCAATGGGAATTATCTGTACGACCTACAATACAGCCTGTATCCTTACAAGCATATGGAAAGATTGAAGCAAAATCTTCTCTAAGCCTTGATGAAAAATTACTCAATAATTTCCAAGACAATAATAGCAAACTTTCTTTATCTATTGGTTCTCTACCTGAACTTGGTAGTGCACAACTCATTCAAGATTTGTTGCAATATCCTTATTATTGCCTTGAACAAACCATCAGCCGTTTATTTGCAACTTTGTTAAGCACCAACCCTTCTGATGAAATGATTCAAAAAGGCTTTAACCAGCTGACAACCTTGCAAAAAATTGATGGCTCTTTTTCATTATGGTCTCACAATGGACAAACAGAACCTTGGCTTACGCTCTATGCCGCTGATTTGCTACATAGTATGAAACAAACAGGCCATGCAGTTCCTTTGGCTCTGATACAAAACGTAGATCATTGGATCAAAGAAATGGAACAACGTTCCATGAATCAATCTACAGATATCTCTATTGCTGCCTATGCGCATTATATTCTTGCAAAAGAAAATCAAAGCTCATTACGCACACTACGCTTCTTTGCAGACAGTCATCAGAAAAACATTATACGCCGTCGTGATTTGGCCTTTATCGGTGCTGCGTTTGCACACTATGGTGATGCTCAAAACGCAACACTTTGGTTTGATAAGGCAATCAACGCTGTTGATACTCAACATGGCACTGATTTCTTCAGCTTTGGCTCTGAGCTACGCGATAATGCTATCTTAGTGACTTTAATTGCCGAAACCACTCAGAATAACGAAAAGCTTTATCCCCTCTTACAATCACTGGTAGATAAAGCACGCTTATCACATTTTCTAAGCACGCAAGAAAAAGCTTGGTTGATACGCGCAGATCTTGCCTTAAAAGACGCGCGCAAAAAATATTATCTAAGTCTTAATAATAACCCCTTAGATGGCATACAACCCAACATACTTAACTTTGATTATCAAGCATTAAAGCAAGCACCTATTTTACAAAATACAGGTGACGCACCCGTCTATTATGCGCTCTCTCAGCAAGGGGAACCGATAGATGTCAAAGCGTTACCACAATCGGGTTTTGCATTACAACGTTCTGTCTACACCTTAGAAGGACAATATGCTGATTTAGAGAAAATGAAATCTGGCGATTTGTATATTGTGAAAATCAAAGGTCAACGCAGTAACAATACACTACACCATGTATTACTGGTTGATCTTTTGCCGCCCGGTTTTGAAATTGAGCAGACTACTCTGTCCGATCTCGCAGAACAATTTCCATGGTTAGGAGCAATATCACAAGCAAGCCGTACAGAAAGCCGAGATGATAGGTTTATGGCAGCCTTTGAGTTGGCTAGACAAAATGATTTCACGGTAGCCTATATGGTGCGTGCGGTTAGCGCAGGTACTTTTAATTATCCACCTACTTTTGTAGAGGCCATGTATCAACCACAGTTTTTCGCTTATGGAGAAGCAGAAAAAATACATATTTATTCTGAGTAATATGAATAAAAATATTTTTAAAATATTCGCTTGGGGCGCTCTTTTGAGCATAGGTAGTTTTATGGGATTTTTGCTAGCGAATAGCATCTATCCTTTAAACACAAAAAGATTTAATGATGTTTCAACCATTATTTATGCTCAAAATACACCCATTCATATTTTTCACAGTCAAGATGAAAAACTACGCATTCATACCACGGTTGAAGAGGTAGATCCACTCTATCTCAAAATATTGTTAGAGAGAGAAGATAAATATTTTTTTTCACATCCAGGTATTAATCCCTTTGCCTTACTTCGAGCAGTCTATCAAAGAATCCAATATGGGCATGTTATTTCTGGCGGCTCCACAATTAGCATGCAAACAGCAAGACTCTTAGAGCCTCGACCCAGAAAGCTTATTTCAAAATTTATAGAATGCTTTCGTGCTTTGCAATTAGAATGGCATTTTTCTAAAAAAGAAATTCTAAATATCTATATGACTTTAGCGCCATTTGGTGGAAACATCGAGGGTGTTCATGCAGCAACAATGACTTATTTTCAAAAATCAGCAAAGCAACTCTCACCGAGTGAAATTGCGCTCTTAGTAGCACTCGTGCAATCACCCACGCGCCTTCATCCCATTCATTATCCTGAACGCGCATATCTTGCACGCAATACACTATTAGCGTTTATGGCAAAAAAACATCTGATCGATGAAGAAAATTTTAACATTCATACATTAGCAGACTTACCCAGCAGTAAAAACAAATTCCCACGTGAGATACCGCACCTTGCTTGGCGATTAAAAAAGCAATATCCCAATGATATAAAAATTCATACAACAATAGATCTTAATCTGCAAAAGAAGATTGAATTCTTACTCTCACGCTATCAACGATCTTTTCCTCCTCAAAGCAATACTGCTATTTTTATTGTAGAGCACAGAAAAAACAAACCCGTGGTATATATTGCCTCGCGCGATTTTTATAATGAAAATGATCATGGCTTTGTTGATTATATTTGTGCTTTTCGCTCACCTGGCTCTACCTTAAAGCCCTTTATCTTTGGATTGGGTTTTGATTTAGGCGTGGTTAAGCCAGAGAGCTATTTATTAGATGAGCGTCGACGTTTTGGCGCATATTACCCACGAAACTTTGATAAGAACATACATGGTGTTGTAAAAGCAGAAGAGGCACTTGCTCTGTCTTTGAATATACCTGTTGTTGATTTGTTGAATCGAATAGGCGTCATGCGTTTTTTAAGCCTTTTAAAAGAGGCGGGAATAACACCACAATTACCACGCTCTTTTGATAGTCCAAGCCTCGCCATCGCTTTAGGTGGATTAGGTCTTTCTCTGGAACAGCTTGTTAGCTTATACAGCGCTCTAGCGCGTGATGGCAAAGTAATGCCTATTTCTTATCTTGATACGCAAATCTCCAGCACAGAACACGCTCTTTTTTCTGAGCATGCAGCACAACAAGTCACTACTATTTTAAAAGTAGATTTGGAAAATAATCGCCGTTTTTCCTTAAAAACAGGCACCTCTTATGGTTATCGTGACACTTGGGTGATTGGTTACGATCAACAATATGTTATTGGTATTTGGACGGGCATACCAGATGGATCACCGATGAGTCCATTATTAGCGAGAGATCTTGTTGTACCTTTATTTCAAAAGGTTGTAGCCGTACTACCAGAAAAGGAAATGCCCTCTTTACAAAAATTTAGCTCCCCTACAATGGTGCTCAAAAAATCATCACAACATATATCCGATCAAAAAAATGTACATAAAACAGTGCCTACACTTATTTTTCCAGTTGATGATACGATTGTTGAGCTTGAAAGACAGGCATCCCAATACAAAGCCATCCCTCTTAGCGTCACTGGCGGAAAACGCCCTTATACCTGGCTGATTGATGGAAAGCCTTTATATATAGGCACCTGGAAACAAAAAGAATTTTGGATGCCAGAAAAGAATGGCTATTATACTATTACCTTGATTGATGCCAATGGGCAAACTGCCAAGGCAAATATTGAATTGAGCTCTAATCAACAGATTGCCGATGCAAGCTAAAATTTATATTTCGCTTATAAAAAATTAGCAATATATTGTGTCATGCCAGCGAAGGCTTATAAGCGTCAACTTAAGGAATTTCTGGGGTTTGATATAGAATATTGCTGCCTATTCTTCTTCTTCGTTCGCAAAGCGAACATGTTCTCACTTTGTAAAGGGAGACGCTCGTGCAGCGTAGCTGCGACGAGCAGAGGGATTTAGCTTTTTGCACTTGGCCTCCCAGCATAAATCCCCCTTGCGCACTTGTCAGTGCGCGTCCCCCTTCAAAAAGTGGGATTTTTTATTCGCTACGCTCATCGAAAGTTCTGTTAAAAATATAACTCTGTAGCTTAATCAAAAATGTGACTAAGAGACAGGGACAAGCCGCAGGACGCAGCGTAAGTAAGTAGATTACTAAAATATCAACAACATCTAGCTTTTCTGCGCATTAAATAAACGAAAATAATTTTCAGTGGTTGCCTGTGCAATTGCGTCAAAAGATGTATTGCGCAATTGAGCAATAAATTCAGCTACATGCTTTACATAAGCAGGCTGATTCATCTTTCCACGATGTGGTATGGGGGCAAGATAAGGACAGTCTGTTTCAACAAGCATTCGATCAAGCGGTACTTTCTTTGCAACATCTTGTAAAATATGTGCGGTTTTAAAAGTAACAATGCCAGAGAATGAAATATAAAAATTCAAATCAAGTGCTTTTTTTGCCATTTCCCAATCTTCTGTGAAACAATGCATCACGCCGGATGCTTTATCTGCTGCTTCACGCTTCATGATCTCAATGGTATCTGCTTTGGCTTCTCGTGTATGAATAATAAGTGGTTTTTTTAATTTTTTTGCAATCTCTATATGCTGACAAAAACGTTCTTGCTGCCAAGCTAAATCACCTTCACTGCGAAAATAATCTAAACCTGTCTCGCCAATAGCCACAATTTTGGGATGCTCAGCATATGAAGCCAGCCTCTCTACATCTAAGGGTTGCTGTGGTAATTCATTAGGGTGCAATCCGGTTGAAATACTCACGTTATCATAGCTTTGTGATATTTTGCTTAAGGTAGCATGGTCTTCTAAAGTCACAGAAACACACAGAAAATGTGTCACGCCTGCATCTTTTGCAGCCAACATTACATTATCTAAATTATTATCAAACTCTGACAAATTGAGCATGTTTAAATGGCAGTGGGAATCAACGAGCATCATATTTATTTCACATCTTATTGTTATAGTCTTTGCACATGGATTTTACTCGCAAGGGGCACAATGTAGGGTAGGCAGCCTCAAAAGATCAACGAAAAATGGCATTTTTGAGATAGCTTCTACATTGTATGCGTTGAGCGATCGGACTGCAGCAACCCAGCCAAATAGGTTTCTATTTTATTACGGATATTCGTACTTTCATCTTCTTTAAATTGCACACCAATACCACTGGCTTTGTTGCCTTGTGAACCATTAGGCGTAATCCATACAACTTTACCAGAAACAGATAATTTTTCTGTTTCTTCCATTAAGTTCAAAATCATAAATACTTCATCACCCATTTCATATGGTTTTGTTGTTGGAATAAACAATCCCCCTCCTTTCACGAAGGGCATATAACTTGCGTACAATACATATTTATCTCTAATAGTAAGAGAGAGCATGCCTGGGCGAGGCTTCTTATCCATATCATTGATGGCTTCTTCAGCACTCATTTACCCCTCCATACACTTCCAATTATACAAGTTCTGAAATAATAATAACTTATTAACCCCAGCTATTTCCTGCACTGCTTTAATAGCCTGTTGTACCTGTCTCAAGTATCGAAAACAATTTATTTGCGTGTATTTACCAGCGCTGGATTGTAATTGTCTTGCATTAAGAATGTATATATGTTCAGTCTGCTGGTTATCAATATATTTAATAAGGTCACTCACCCCATAATATATTAAGTATAGAGCTTCCAAGGCATGCTGTGACAAAATTTGCTGCAACGCAACTTCTTTTGAGATCTGCCCAAAGACAAAGCGCTCTACAATAGCATCCTTGTTCTGCCACACAGGAGAAGTTAACCACATTTTTGCTTTTTCAACATTGCCATTTGCAAGGGTATGCACTGCCTTGAGTGTTTGCTCATCGCATGACTGATCCGCAAACTGTGCTTTTAATTCAGCGATACTCTCTTGAAAGGAAGGTTCTTTAAATCGATACTGAAGACAGCGGCTGAGTATGGTCGGCAACAATAATTTTGTATTCTCAGCAATCAGAATAAAAGAACCATAGGATGGCGGTTCTTCTAGAACTTTTAATATTGCATTTTGTGAAGCACGATTTAATTTATCTGCTCTGTTTATAATGACAATTTTCTTTTGCCCATAATGTGGGGTTAGACTCAGAAAATTGATAATCTCACGTATGTCATCAATACCAACAGAAGTATCTTCATCTTCGCCTAAGCAAAAGCAATCTGGATGTGTATTATCAGTACTCTCCAAAGCTTTTTGAAATGAATAACAACTCCTGCATTGACCACAATAACCATTTGAATTTTTATTCGAGCACAACAAATACTGAGCAAAGTATTTTGCAGATGCCAATTTACCTCGTTTTTCAGCACCATAAAATAACAAGGCATGATGCAAAGTATTGGACTGTGCATGCTGCATAAAAGGCTGCAATAACTTTGAAATCTGATTTGGTTGTAGAATACCGTCCATATTATTCTGTCTGCATTATTTCATGCATGATAGACGCTAACTGCTCATGCACTGCGTGCAAGTTCTGACTTGCATCGACGATTCTAAAGCGATCTGGCTCTCTTTCGGCGAGTGCTAAATATTGATTACGAATACGCGTAAAAAAGCTAATATCTTCTTTTTCAAAGCGATCTAAGTTTTTGCGTTTTTGTATACGCGTTAATGCAACTTCAACGGGCGCATCTAAGATAATGGTATAATTTGGTTTAAAATCCCCTAATACCCAATCATTGAGCTGCAAAATAGACGCTAGTGGCTGCTGTCTGCCACCACCTTGATAAGCTAGGGTTGCATCTAAAAATCTATCGCACAAAACCCATTGATTGTTTTCAAGCGCGGGTTTGATCACATGATTCACATGTTGATATCTGCCAGCATACAATAATAAAATTTCTGTTTTGGGTAATAACACTTCATCTTTTGTTTGCAATAAAATATGGCGAATTGCTTCTGCAATGTGTGTTCCACCCGGTTCTCTTGTGCGTATAAAGTCTTTTTTATACTTTGTTAAAAGTGAAGCAAGGTAATCCATATTGGTGGATTTACCTACGCCTTCAATACCTTCTAGTGAAATAAATTTAGCAGCCTGAGCCTTACTCACTTAATACTCCTTGCGCTGGTTGCTGTAATTGATACTTTTGCACCGCTTTATTATGTTCATTCAGATTGGCAGAAAAATAGTGCGAGCCATCTCCTTTAGCCACAAAATACAAAGCTTCGCCGTTATCTGGATGCAATGCGGCTTCAATAGCATCTAATCCAGGCAATGCAATAGGCGAAGGTGGCAAATTAGGATAGACATAGGTATTAAAGGGATTATCCATTTTTAAATCTGCTTTTGTAATATTTTTAGTTTTATTGCCTAAACCATACAATACGGTGGGATCGGCTTGTAAACGCATGTTTTTAGCTAAGCGTCGATGAAAGACACCAGAAATAAGAGGACGCTCTACACTGAGCTGGCCTTCTTTTTCAATAATAGATGCCAAAATAAGCGCTTCATATGGCGTATGGATTGCAAGTATTTCAGCACGTTTCTCCCAAGCCATTGTTAAATGGCGCTGCATCGTCTGATATGCTAATTTTAATAGGGTTATATCCTGGGTCTGATCGGGAAAATAATAAGTATCAGGAAAAAAAATACCTTCTAAATAAGGATAAGGCGCATCTAATAAAGTGAGGATTTCTTTTTCACTGAGTTTTTCAAGAGTTTGGAAAATCGCTGGATGCTGCTTTAATTTTTCCAAAAAGTCCGCAAAAGTCTGACCTTCAATAATGGTAATAGCATATTGTGCAACATCGCCTATGACTAATTTATTCATTAATTGATCAGGGGTTAATTTCCCAGATAATAGATAAGTACCTGCTTTTAATTTTTTATCTGCTTTGTTTATTTTTACCCATAGCAAGAACTGTTTAGATTGGATTTCACTGAGTATATTCTGTTCTTTTAATAATGCTGCCACCCCTTTTACGCTCATACCACGTTTAATGCTCAAGGTATGCTCTGTATTTCCCAGCATCAGTGGTGCATGTGCAAACCTTAGCTCTATATAAATTGCCAAAGACACGCTCACAATAATAGCCAGACAAATTGCAGTGATCTTAGGTAGCAAAATACGTTTCCTGTTTGAGTATTGTTTGAAGCATTTTAGTTAAACTGCCAACCTTGTAAGTTTGGTGCAGCAGCCTTCGAATAGGCCAAATACCTATTATACTATTACACACAAAAATTTCTTCGGCCTTTGCTAAATCACTGGCAAATAATAGTCGCTCTTCTACAAAATATCCTTTTTTTTGCAGATAGTTTAGCAAATAAGCTCGCATCACACCGTATACACCACTGTCTTTTAAGCAAGGCGTGAAAATCTGCCCATTGATGACAACAAATAAATTACTTTTGCTGCCTTCAATAACGTTACCCTTTGCGTTGCACAATAAAACTTCCTGACACCTATTGGAAGCCTCAATGCTTGCAAGCACTTGAGATAAACGATTTAAATGTTTGATACCTGCTAATTGAGGATCAATAGGCAATACAATATTGCTCCACCCAGCCTCTATACCCTCTGTGCTGAAAGCTTCTGGATAAATAGGGTAATTACGTTGTAGCAGTATAATGTTAGGCTGCGAATTATGATGAGGTTTGTAGCCCTTACCACCCTGTCCACGTGTAATAATGAGCTTTAAGACCCAAATTGTCTGGACTCTATTTGCTTTTGCAATAAAGGCATTTACTTCGTTCAGCAAAACTTCAAAATCTATAATAGGAAAGAAAAGCTTTTCTAAACCGAGCTTCAAACGCTGAAGATGATAATTGTAGAAAATATTTTGTTGTAGGGTATCTATATTTCGGATGGTGATGGTTTCAAAGACACCATCACCATAGTGCAATCCTCTATCATAAAAAAGAGAATTGCTTTGAATACGATCTATTTTTCCATTCGCTAAAAAGCTAAATGCGTCGGAATACCAATGCTCCATTCGTTCCGCCAAAGCCGAATGAATTAGACATTGTTACTTCAAGCTTCATCTCTCTTGCATGATGAGGAACGTAATCTAAATCACATTCAGGATCAGGCTCATCAAGATTAATCGTTGGAGGAACAACTTGATCACGCAAAGCCAGAATCGAAAAAATAGCTTCTACTACACCTGCAGCCCCTAATAAATGGCCTGTCATAGATTTAGTTGAACTAATAGCTACTTTTTTAGCTTGCTCTCCCAATGCAACTTTAATCGCAAGGGTTTCACTAATATCGCCAACATGGGTTGAAGTTGCGTGTGCGTTTACATAATCAACTTGCTCAGGTGAGATACTCGCATCTTTAAGTGCAATCGTCATTGCTTGAGCTTCGCCAACACCGCCTTCAGAGGTTTGTGTAATATGATGTGCAGAACCACTCATACCAAAACCAGCGAGTTCAGCATAAATTGTAGCACCACGCTTTTTAGCATGCTCGTACTCTTCTAAAACAATTGCACCTGCGCCATCGCCAAGAACAAAACCATCACGGTTTTTATCCCAAGGCCTACTGGCTTGTTCTGGATTATCATTGTTTGTAGAGAGTGCGCGCGCAGCAGCAAATCCACCTAAGCCTAGCGGTGTACTCGCTTTCTCAGATCCGCCAGCAACCATAACGTCTGCATCACCATAGGCAATACAGCGTGCAGCAATGCCCACACTATGGCAGCCCGTAGAACATGCCGTTGCAATGGCTAAGTTAGGGCCTTTAAAACCAAAGCGAATTGATACATGACCAGAGGTAATGTTAATAATTGCGCCAGGAATAAAGAAAGGAGAAATACGACGAGGACCAGAATCACGGTAAACATCATGACTCTTTTCAATAAAGCCAAGGCCACCAATACCAGAACCCATAGAAACACCACATCGTTCAGGGTTTTCAGGTTGCGTTAGTCCTGCATCTTCAATGGCTCGAACTGCCGCAGCATATCCATATTGCACAAAGTCATCCATCTTACGTGCATCTTTAATAGAGATGCCATAATTTAAAGGATCGAAACCACGTACAAGGCCACCGATACGAGCGCTGAATTCAGACACATCGAGAGTATCAATAAGACCAATACCGCTTTTCCCCGCCAAAATAGCGCGCCAAGCAGTTTCTACTTCATTGCCTACAGGCGATATAATTCCTAATCCGGTTACAACAACGCGTCGCATTCTAGTCATTCGTTCCTCTGATTGATGTAAAAGAAAAAAGCTGCCTATTACAACAGCTTCTCGTCTTTAAATTAATTTATGAGGATTTTTTAAGGTGCTCTTCAATATAACGAATCGCATCACGCAAGGTGGTGATTTTTTCTGCTTCTTCATCTGGAATTTCAATTTTGAATTCATCTTCCAGCGCCATTACCATTTCAACGGTATCTAATGAATCCGCGCCTAAATCATCCACGAATTTTGACTCTGGTTGAACTTTATCACGCTCAAGGCCTAATTGTTCAACAATGATATCTGTGACTCGCTCTTCAATACTAGTCATAACTTCTTGTTCCCCAGCCATAGTTAACTACGCTCCAAAAATAAGTTACAAAACAAACACTGCTCAAGAAAACTTCTTTGCACAATAATGAGGGCAAATCCTAGCAGAATTATACAAATCACGCTAGTTGCAATCGTCAATATAGTTAATTAACTATATCAATCCATTAGCATGCCACCATTCACGTGCAAGGTTTCTCCTGTAATGTAACGTGCCTGATCAGAGGCTAAAAAGCCTACACAATTTGCAACTTCTTCCACCTGCCCCCAGCGACCTAATGGAATTGCCTGCAAGAGTGCTTGCTGTTGTGCCTCTGTTAATTGATCTGTCATATCTGTTTGAATAAAACCAGGTGCAACCACATTGACGGTAATATCCCTAGATCCAACCTCTTTCGCCAATGATTTTGAAAAAGCAATGACGCCTGCTTTAGTCGCAGCATAATTTGCTTGACCCGGGTTGCCCATCACACCAACAACAGAACTAATGGAAATAATGCGCCCCCACTTTGCTTTAATCATGCCACGCAAACATGCTTTGGTCAGCTGATAAACCCCCGTTAAATTGGTTCTTAGGGTAGCATCCCATTCTTCATCTTTCATGCGCATTAATAAATTATCACGTGTAATGCCCGCATTGTTAATTAATATTTGGACAGGGCCAAGTTCAGTTGTAATTTTTTTAATGGTTTCTTGAATGGCTTCTGCATTATCTACATCCAAGGCTACACCATAGCCCTTTAAACCATTTTGCTCTAAATAAGCTGAAATTTTTGCAGCACCTTCTGGGGTAGTTGCACTCCCAATAACGGTTGCCCCCATTTTACCCAATATCAATGCAATGGCTTGACCAATACCACGGCTTGCACCACTTACAAATGCTACTTTCTCTTCTAAAGAGGATAATTGCCACATGAGACTATCTCGCTTATGTTATAGTTATAGTCACAGCGCATGTTTTTTCGAGTAAGCGTCAAGCCTCGAGCAACCGGGATGTATACATAAATACAAGAGGATTGCGAGAGGCGAAAACAACACCCTCGAAAAAGCATGCGCGAAAACTACGATAAATGATTTTGTGCTTCTTCAAATAAAGCCATTGTTTCTAAAGAAAGACTTTGCACATTACCATCAATGCGCTTAATCAGTCCTCCAAGTACTTTGCCTGGGCCACATTCAACAAAGGTATCTATACCTTCTTTTACTAAAGCTTCAATTGACTCTACCCATCTTACAGGCTGATATAATTGTTTCACTAATGCCGTTTGCATGGCCTCTTGCGTCTCATGAGCTTGCACATCCACATTATGAAGCAAGGTAATTTTTGGAGCTGCCAAAGTAATTGCTTCAGATTGCATATAGTGCTGTAACTGCTCAGCTGCAGGCTTCATCAGTTGGCAATGCGATGGAACGGAAACCGGAAGTGCTAATGCTCTTTTTGCACCTTGTGATTTTGCCAAACTCATTAAGGCATCAACGGCGTGTTTTTCACCCGCAACAACGGTTTGCTCTGGCGAATTAAAATTGACAGCTTCACATAAGCCTATTGTGATTTGTTTACAGAGCGCAACAACATCTGATGCAGACATGCCTAATATAGCTGCCATAGCACCTTGGCCTTGTGGAACAGCTGCTTGCATGAATTGGCCACGCTTTTGTACAAGGGCAACCGCCTGAGAAAAGGACAAAGAACCCGCACATACCAAAGCACTATATTCACCCAAACTATGGCCAATCATAAATCGTGGCCTTAAACTTGTATGTTCTTGCCATAATCGCCAGAGCGCAACAGAAGCCGTTAATAACAAGGGCTGTGTCCATTGGGTGTCATTCAGTGTATCTTCTGGGCCATTCTGACATAAATCCCATAGATTTTGTCCTAAAACATCACTTGCTTCTTCAAAGCATTGCCTAACCAAAGACTCTTGCTCAAAGGTCTTCAACATGCCAATTTTCTGCGAGCCTTGCCCAGGAAAAACAAAGGCAAAATTTGATTTCATGATTACCTCATTCATTACTGATGATTTTTCAATGCTGACTACAAGCATAACTGTCTGCACTAGACATCAGATTTTCTCTCACAGTTCACACAGTGAACATTTTCCCCTCTACCAATTTTGGGAGAGGGTGCCCACAGGGCGAGTGAGGGTTAAATAATTTGATATAAATATTATTTCTTTCAAATTCTAAGAGAAAACTCTCTTAAACTTTGTTGCTAGATTGTTTAAATTCAACCCTCACCCGGCTTTCAGCCACCCTCTCCCAAAATTGGTAGAGGGGTTATGATTCGCTTCACTCATCAAAAGAAATGATCTTAGCAAGCCTAAAAGCAAAGTGAGAAGAATACTAAAACTTAATTAAGGCCGATCCCCAAGTCAAACCTGCGCCAAAGGCTTCGCACAAGAGTGTTTGACCTCGTTTAATACGACCATCTCTCACCGCAACATCTAAGGCAAGTGGAATAGAGGCGCTGGAAGTATTACTGTGCTCACCCACCGTTAAGATGACCTTCTCTAAAGGTACACCTAACTTTTCGGCGGTTGCTTTAATGATGCGAATATTTGCCTGATGCGGGACAAGCCAATCAATATCATGCTCTCCCAATTGGTGTTTACTTTTAATTTCTTCTACCAATTCACCCAAGCGGGTCACAGCAACTTTAAAAACTTTTTTACCATCCATTTTTACATATGGGTAAAAATCAGAAATAGGTAAACTCGGTGTATCTGTTTTTTCAACCTCAGGCATCATGCCTGTATGATCAGCTAATTGTATGTTATCAACAGACAATATCTCATCTTGATTACCATCAGCATACAAATAAGTCGATAAGACACCTGGTTCTTCACTACCTTCTAGCAATACACAGCCAGCCCCGTCTCCAAATAAAACACAGGTGCTTCTATCGGACCAATTAATGAGGCGACTCATCATTTCTGCGCCTACCACTAAAGCACATTTGATTTGTCCTGTTTTTATGAATTGATCGGCAATACTCAATGCATAAATAAATCCTGTACAGGCTGCTTGCACATCAAAAGCAGGACAATTGTGCGTAATACCAAGTTGTTTTTGAATAAAACATGCTGTAGAAGGAAAAATTTTATCAGGAGCGCCGGTTGCCACAATAATCATATCGATTTCTTGTGTAGACTTTCCAGCAGCCTCAAGTGCACGCTTAGCAGCTTGCGTCCCCATGTATGCACTGGTTTCATGAGAGGAAGCAATATGACGAGATTGTATCCCTGTTCTGTCTAAGATCCATTCTGACGATGTTTCGACGCGCTTTTCCCAATCATCATTGCTCATTACCTTTTTAGGCAAATAGCTGCCAGTACCACAGATACGACTATACATTTTGTGCTCTCTTACGGGCTCCTAAGGTTTTCTCAACTTCAACACGAATACGCTCAGGAATATTATGAGTAACTTCAACGATTGCTTCTAAAATAGCATGTTTATAACTATCTTTTTCAGCATTTCCATGGCTTTTGATAACAATGCCATTTAATCCCAAAAAGGTAGCACCGTTATATTGGCTTGGTTCAGCACGCGCAGCGATTTTCTTCAAGACAGGCAATGCAATAAAGGCTGCAAAACGCGCATACCAACCATCGGTAAAGGCTCGTTTAATAGTGCGAATAAGCATGTCAGCAACACCTTCACTGCATTTGAGTGCAACATTACCAACAAAACCATCACAGACTACAACATCTGCCACACCTTGATACATATTAGTACCTTCTACAAAGCCAACATAATTAAGCCCACTCTCTTCTAATAATTGAGCGGCTTTTTTCACTGCTTCGCTGCCTTTAATGGCTTCTGAACCAATATTTAAGAGTCCTACTTTGGGCTTAGGGATATTATCAACGCCTTGCGCTAAGATAGATCCCATCACCGCAAATTGAAATAAATGCTCTGCTTCACAATCTACATTGGCACCCAAATCAAGCATCCGCATACGACCCATTTTCTTCTGATCTACATTAATCGGCATTGGATAAACAATTGCTGGCCTATCAATACCTGGTAATGTTTTTAAAACAAATCGCGCAATAGCCATGAGTGCGCCTGTATTACCAGCGCTCACACAGGCATGTGCTTTTTGCTCTTTAACCAGATTAATTGCGACACGCATAGAAGAATCGCGCTTTGAGCGCAATGCAAATGCAGGTGACTCATCCATCAAAACTTGTTGTGTTGTATGATGAATGGTTAATTGAGAATGTGCTTTAACCGCATGCTTAGCAAGTTCTTGCTCAATGCGAGCTTCATCTCCCACTAAAATGAGATGTAAATTTGGATAGTTTTTGATAACGTCCAGGGCAGCTGGGATAACGACTCTTGGGCCATGATCCCCCCCCATTGCGTCCAAAGCAATACAAATTGTATTAACAGGACTATTCTTCATCTGCATCCATAGGTGTATCAATCACTTGACGTCCACGGTAATAACCATCTGCGGTTACGTGATGTCTACGATGTGTTTCACCAGATTCAGAATCAATAGATAACGTAGGCTTAGTAACTTTATCATGAGTACGACGTTTATCTCTTCTGCTACGAGATACCTTATCTTTTTGTACGGCCATTTCAATATCCTCTTTTTATTAAGATTTAAGTTTTATCAAGATCATTCATCAAGTTTTTAAAAGGAAAAATTTTCTCTTCTTCCGTTTTTTCTATTTCAGCTTCTTTAGGCTGAACCAAAGCACACGGATGTGTATGCTTAGGCGTCATCGGTAAAGCCAAATGTAATTCTTCTGTAAGCCAAGCCAACAAACTAATCGTTTCATCGTTTAGCAAAAGTGGCTCATATTGTTCTGGCAATTCTTTCGCCGCTTCAATAGAAATAACTGGACTCACACAAATGTCTTGAGAAATTTGGTAATCAAACGCCTCTAAACATCGCTGACATGTTAAAAGCAAGCTGCCTGAAAAATGCCCTTCTATCGTTGGAATGCCTTCGGCATCGATGCCAAACTCTAAGGCTACCGTTAAAACACGGTCTGCTGGTTGAACATTATCAAGCCCCAAACCAGTTAATTCGCTAACAAAAACATTAGCCGTCAAAACATGGCCTTTCTGATTATCTTGGCATAATTTCAATGGGTTAATGATTTTGGGCAGTTCATTAGGTAACATAAGGCGACAATAATATCGCCTCGCCTGCATAGAGTCAAAATAGAAAGTAATATTCGTTCATTTTATCGTAAAAACAGATTATAGTTGGTTAAATCACATGAAAATTGTTCTGGCATCTAGCTCCCCCTATAGAAAAGCGCTTTTAGAAAGACTAAAAATCGAATTTACAGTCGCAAACCCGGACATTAATGAAGATTTAGCCATTGAATCCCACCAAGCACTGGTAGAAACTTTATCTGTTCAAAAAGCACAACACGTTGGCATGCTACATCCAAATGCCTTCTGTATTGGCTGCGATACAATCGCAACGATGGGAAAAATACGGCTGGGCAAACCCCTTAATTTTGAAACAGCAATGCAACAGCTACTTTCTATGAGTGGCCAAACCATACATTTTTATACCGGCATTGCCCTTCACTGCGCATCCAAAAATACATTATTTAAAAAGACTATTATCACAGAAGTGCTCTTTAGAAAATTGACACCCGCCATGATTACACATTACTTAAATGCCGAAGAACCCTATCAAAGCTGTGGCGCTTTCAAGTCTGAAACCTTAGGAACAGCTCTCATTCAAAAATGTCAAAGCGACGATCCAACGGCCATTATTGGTTTACCTTTGATTACTTTATGCGATATGTTTGAGCAAGCAGGTGTGTCAATTTTTGGAGGAGAACGAGTATATTAAGGGTGATTTATGCAGAGAATTTAAGGTCAAACAGCTAAATTTCTCTTTGCATTATTCATACTATATATCGCCAACACCTTCTCTATCTATAAATGAGCATAGCGAATGATTTTTTCCTCTCCCAAAATTGGTAGAGGGAAAAATATTCGCTTTGCGAACCCAGAATGTACATAGAGGGACATGAGGATTACGAGAAGACGAAGCCTCCCCCTACATTGTGCCCCTTACGGGTAAAATTCATGTGGAAAGAGTATATTATTGGACAAATTCACCAGGTGCCCTATCCCCCACCATACTATTATTTTCTTTTGTGAGTTTCTCAATGTATAAATTAAACAATTCTGATACATTTTGGTCGTCAGGCATGGTTGCTAACATGCGCTTGTAACGCATCACTTCATTTGTCAAATCCGTAATGCTAACATTCCATTCTTGATAAGTTTGATCAATCATTGCTTTTACTTTTTCATGATCTTGTTTGACAAATTCCCAAATGGAATAATTACGCGCTGTCTTTTTATCCCAGTCAACTACTTCAATTTTAGCTCTTAATAAAGCATCCATATGCTCCAAAAATAATTTTTTCGTTAATTCATACTCAAAAAAGAAATCACCCAAAATCATTGTAATCATAGCGGGATAATCATCTAGCATGTTATCTGGAATGATTTTGGCATCAATGTTCATTCTTAAGAGTGCCGCTTGGTAATAAAAAGTCGCCTTAGGAATATTTTTTTCACCGTAATAATATGCAGACATGCCCGCTAAAAACAAAGGTGATACTTTGTCCAGATGTGTTTCTAACTGCTCAACAAAACCTTGATTAAAATTAACACCAAATACTTTTACACCGCCTTCTAATATGTGACCAGGCGGTGTCATCGCCTCTGGTTCTGTCACAGAGATAGTAGGTACAGCAGCGGTCGCTGTAGAAGCATATACAGCTCTATCTATGGCAACAACGCTGAAAAACACCGCCAAACAACTAGAAACGAATTTACCAATCCATAAAGACATATCATTAATCCAAGTTTTATCATTAGGACTATAAAAAATATAGCAAAGAATACAAAATATGGAGTATATAAATTTGCTCAAATACGTTATGGTGATACGACACCTAGTCTTATATTCAAGCACACAATTAATACATGAAAGTAAATCGACTGATCAGCATCGCAGCAGGAGCAACTTTAAGTAGCATTGGCCTACTCACAGGCCTCGCGGTTGGCTGGTTACCTGCATTCATTTTATCGATGATTGGAATGGGCTCACTCTTTCATTTTTTAATGGCTATTTTAGGATTAAGCGCAGGCTTCTTAATCTATGTAAAAGCCTCTAAATATTTTAACTGCTGGCCAATGTATAGCCCCCCTCCATCAAGCATACAACAAATGCTTAATTTAGTGCGTAGTGTGCCTCAAGAAAGCTTATATGAAGATGCAAAAACAGCTATCCGAAAAATTGAAGCTGAACTTGCTTTGCAATACCAACACGGATGGAAAAACTTTAAGGTTGAGTTCACAAACGAAACCTCAGATCTTTCGCACTCTGCCACAAACACACTTTTAAGGCCTCTACATGATCTGTTACCTCAAAGCCCAGAAGAAGGTGTAGCTACATCTACTGTATTAACCAAAATTTCTAACTGGACATCTTCAAAACGCAAACATTCTTAAGGTTTTTATTAAAAATAATTTGACTAAATAACTACCTATGCTACCATGCTGGCCTCATTGAAATAACTTCGAGGTTATTGTGCCCTCCACCACGCCAACATATTTATTTTGTTTTGATTTCGATAACACTTTAGTAAAAGGACATTTCCATAATCAACTCTGTGGTTTAAATGTAAGCCCCGGCAAAGCGACGCCCGAACAAATCGAATCACTCATTAAAAAATTCGGCATTTTAAATAAAGATGAGCTACTCAAAACGTTTAAGAAAATTTTAGAAAATGGCCACAAAATAGCTATTACTACTTGGTCAGATTACCCTGAAGTGGTTGTACCCACTTTAAAACATATCGGTCTTAACGAAACAGAAATAAAACAAATTTATATCGCCAGTGGACTGCCAGAAAATCAAGCTCTACGCAAAGAAACACATATCGAAGGCGCTAAAAAACATTTTTCGATACAAGATAATGCATATGTTGTACTGATTGATGACGATCAAATGAACGTATTACATGCACAGAAAAATGGTCAACTCGGTATTCTAGTAGACGCAGATGACAATGATGCTTTGTATCTAAAACAAGTCCAAAGCATGCTCACTGGAAAGAGAATAACCCCAGCAGCAAAACAATCCAGAAGCAATCCCCGTCAATGGTTGATAGCCATAATAGCTGGCATAGCAGTTGGTCTTACAGCATGGTATATGGGGGCAATACTTTGGATGGCAGTGACAGCAGCAATATTAACCACAAGCATTACAACGCTTGTACAAAAATATTTTTTCGCGCCCAAAGAGGTAACGCCATTGGTAACGGCACCTGCTAAACCTGCTCAAATACAAAAACCAGTTGTAAAACCTTCTGTTTCATCGAAACCAACACCCAAACCAATCATAAAAAAGCATATCCATCCAAATAATGCGCCGGATAATACTCAAAAAAATGCTTCAATTTGCACTTTTGCACAAGTAAGAGATGCGTCCTCAACCACTCAAGGTAATATCATTTCTATCAATGGTTTACCCTTTTATCAATCATCAGGAGATAATTCTGCTTTTCCCGATACTTGGTTCCCCTTTTTCGGTTGTCTAGAAAATGATCTTAATGTATTGAGAAAAAAAGGTTGGTACATAAAGATAAATCATTATTATCCAACGCCAGCGCATCAAATACCCAAAGACATTGAGAGAAAAATGAATGAATTATTTCCTTCTTATGGCTCTTGTAACGCAGGCAGAGAGCTTTTAAACCGTTTCTATAATATGCCCTGTTTATTACTCTCTTCATGGTTAGGTGGCGGCTTATGGAAAGAAGAACGCGGTCAGAAACTTAAAGCATTTCTGCAAGAGCAATATCCTAGCTTCTATAAAAATTTACCAGCACCTGCACCTACATTTCTAAGTGCGCAACCAATGAAAACAATGGAAGAAGTAAATCAATGGTTGTGCCAAAAAGCACAAGTACAAAAGATTGAGGATTTAAAAGACAAACTACCTATGCAAATCATAAGCATGAAAATACAAGATGGAGCAACAGAAAAAAAAACGCCAGTAAGAAAGAAAGTGTGTATTGCAGAGCTAGACAGCATGGAAGGTCAAAGGTTGTACAACGTACGATATAAGCTACAAACCCAAGGAAAAAGCCCTTGTCCTGCTCGAGCCGATGGAGAGCAATCACTTAGAAGATATCATCTCAAACGTAAAAATATTGCACATATGCAATAAAAAAGGGGCTAAAACTAATGCTCTGTCCGTTAAGTAGATTGGCATTACTCTATGTCTCTTTTTTCGCATAGGTCAATGCAAAGTAAATTAATAAAATTTCGGATGAGCACAGCGAATCAGTTTTCTTTCTTTGTTGTCAAAGAAAGAGGCATCTTTAGATGCAGAGAAGGATTTTTAAAACAAAGATTTAAAAAAATCCATCTGCTCACTAAAGTTGAGCCTCTTCCCTTGATTCCAAGGGAAGAGCATCATTCACTTCGTTCATTTTTTTACTGATGGGTATTTACTGAAGTTTTTGCTGACCCAAACCTAATTCAGCTTTAAAAGACTGTCCAATAGAGGTTCCAAATCGTGATGCTAGCTTATCTAAGAAATTATTAGAAACTGTGTAATCAATAATCTCTTCTACACCAATGACTTCACGCGCAACATAACCTGCACTTCCCAAACCATCGACTAAACCAAGTGCTAATGCTTGATCACCTGTCCAAAACAAACCACTGAACATGTCTTTGGTTTCTTTTAATCTTTCACCGCGTCCATCTCTCACTGCTTTGATAAAATGCGTATGAACATTGTCTAACAGTGATTGTGCAAATTCGATTTGCGATTCATTTTGTGGAGATAAAGGATCTAAAAATACTTTATTACGACCTGCAGACATAGAGCGTTGCTCTACCCCTAGTTTTTGAGCAGCATCAACGAAACCTAAATTCATCATTACAACGCCAATCGAACCAACAATACTAGAAGCATTGGCATAAATGTGATCTGCGGATGCCGCAATAAAGTATCCACCTGAGGCACCCATATCTGTAATAACCGCATAGACTTTTGTATCAGGATATAAAGTTCTTAATCTTCTTACTTCATCGTAAATGTAAGCACTTTGAACAGGGCTGCCACCAGGTGAATTAATACGCAATATAATCCCACGTACTTTATCTGATTCAAAAGCTTGTCTAAGACCTGTTGCCACTTCATCTGCCATGATGCCACTGCGATCACCAACCACACCATCTAAATCAAGCAATGCCACATGCTCTTTCAATATAGGCTTGGGCTTCGTATTTTTAAATGCCATACCCGCCATGAAAACAATCAAACAGAGAACAAGAATTCTAAAAAAAATGCGCCAGCGCCGCTGGCTCGCTTGCTCCTTCACCTGAGCTAAAAGCGCCTTTTCAATAACAGAGCGCTCCCAAGAAGCCCCTTGCTGTGTCTCTTCTATCATATCCATTTCCTTAATCTTTACTAAAATATTCTAAAAAATCACTAAAATCTTTAGGAAGAGGCGCTGAAACAACGATCGGCTCTTCATTCAAAGGAATAATGAGTTTATGCGCATGCAAATATAATCGACCAAAACCTTGTTTTTTCCAGTCTTGGTTCGTTGCTTTGTGTCCATATTTACTATCGCCGATAATGGGGCTACCCATAAAGGCTGTATGTACTCTAATTTGATGCGTTCTACCTGTCACAGGCTGCGCTTCCACAAAGGTCGCTTGTTCAAAACTTTTCAGAACAGAAATATGAGTTGTCGCAGGATCACCATTTGCCTCTACTCTCATAAATCGTTCTTTAAAGACACCGACTTGCTGCCGTGACAGAGGCGCATTCACTGTTTTGCCACCTTGCCATTTTCCTTGCACAATTGCGTAATAATATTTTTTAATTTGATTATTTTTGAGGAGTGTATGCAATCGCACTAAACTCTGCCTGCGTTTAGCAAGCATAATACAGCCCGAAGTATCTTTATCAAGTCTATGAACTAACTCTAAACCAGGCCACTGTGGCCAAGCATCTTTAAGTACTTCAATCAAGCCATAAGAGACAGAGCTTCCCCCATGAACGGCCAAACCATTTGGTTTGTTAACTATAATAATATCTTGATCTTCGTACAAAATATTATCATTCAGGTATTGAACTAAATTTCTGGGATAATGTGGCTTAGCCCCTATTTGTTCTGGCTGATGCAGTAATTTAGGTGGCAATCTTAATTTGTCGCCTTCAGTAAGACGGTGATGAACGGCAATTCGTTTGCTGTTAACCCGTACCTCTCCTTTTCGAATCATTTTGTATAAATGACTTTTAGGAATACTGCCGTACCGTTTGAGTAAAAAATTATCAAGCCTTTGACCTGCATCTTCATGCGTTACAGCAGGCACCTTTTGCGACATATTGACTGAATTCATAACAAATTTTGATTTTTAGCTGACATCGGAGGAGTATATCAGAAATTAACCGATATTTACTCTACCCCTTAGCCCCTCCAAGCCCCATCTTTCAAGAAAAACGCGACTTAAGCCCATTGGATACCCTTACACCTATTCGCCGATGGATAAGACGAAACGAAAAGAAAGTGGCTCACAAAAATACATTCAGAATCACTAGAGGGCAAAGACAACACCTTCGACATTGCCCTCCCAGCGGGCGAAAGTCATGTGCAAAGACTATAGTGAGGATGTGCAAAAACTGTTACCATGTGCCTGTTGTGAAAAAGGATTACGATTATAGTCAGTTTCACAACCATATTAATTTTGGAGCTTAATAATTGTTCCAGCGACCCAGGACTCCAAAACTCAAAAGTTGTCGCTCTCTAGTCCTTTCTAAGCCTGCTACTGTTTTCTATAAGAGGGAAGGCCCTGACTGGTCTACGAGTACATGCTCCTAAAATAAAGAAGCAAAACGTATGAATAATATAATTCAATTTATAACAAATAATTAAATGGTTAACTATGACTAAAAGAATGTTAATAAATGCAACCCAAGGCGAAGAGTTAAGAGTTGCATTAGTCGATGGACGAACTTTATATGATCTCGATGTAGAAAGAACTGGAAAAACCCAAACAAAAGCAAGCATATTTAAAGGACGCGTCACTAGAGTTGAACCTAGCTTAGAAGCCGCTTTTATCGATTTTGGCTCAAACAGACACGGATTTTTACCCATCAAAGAAGTTGCTCGCGAATGTTTCCACGAAAATGCCAGTTTTGAACACGGCAGACCCAACATAAAAGATGTGCTAAGACCTGGACAAGAACTCATCGTCCAAGTGGATAAAGAAGAAAGAGGCACTAAAGGTGCAGCACTCACCACTTTTATCAGCTTAGCAGGTTGTTACCTAGTATTAATGCCGAATAATCCACGCGCTGGCGGTATCTCTCGACGCATTGAAGGCGAAGAACGAGATGATCTCAAAGATGTATTAAACCAATTACCCGTTCCTGAAGGCATGGGTCTCATCGTCAGAACAGCAGGATTGGGACGCAGTATTGAAGAATTACAATGGGATTTAGATGTTCTCCTCGTCCAATGGAAAGCAATCTGTGGCTATGCAAATGCTAATCATGCACCTTTGCTGATTCACAAAGACAGTGATGTCGTTGTTCGCGCTATCCGTGACTATTTAAGACCCGATATCGGTGAAATCATTGTTGATACCGAGAAAGCATTTAAACAAGTCGAAGATCACTTAAATCTAGTACGTCCTGACTTTATCAGTCGCCTAAAACTATACCAAGAACCTACCCCACTCTTTAGCAGCTTCCAAATTGAAACACAGATTGAGTCTGCTTATAAACGAGAAATCGCTCTTGAAAACGGTGCATCGATTGTAATTGATCACACAGAAGCATTGATTGCGGTTGATATTAACTCAGCCAAAGCTACCGAAGGTAGCGATATTGAAGAAACAGCTTTACAAACTAATCTTGCAGCAGCCAGTGAAATTGCACGTCAATTAAGATTACGTGACATTGGTGGTCTCATCGTCATTGATTTTATCGATATGAACATTCCACGTCATCAACGTATGGTGGAAAACAAAATACGCGAGGAATTAAAAAGCGATCGTGCACGCATCCAGATGGGTCGTATCTCTCGATTCGGCTTGTTAGAGATGTCACGTCAACGCTTAAGACCTGCATTGGGCGAAACAACACACATCAACTGCCCTCGTTGTGAAGGCCAAGGTAACATCAGAAGCATTCACTCTATTTCAATGGCAATTATTCGCGTCATTGAAGAAGAAGTCATGAAAGAACATATTGGACAATTAAACGTTCAAGTACCTATTGAAGTGGCAAGCTACTTGCTAAATGAGAAGCGTGAATCCATTACTAAGCTTGAACAAAGCTATCAGGTGGGCATCTTAATTATTCCGAATAAGTATTTTGAAACGCCTCACTACGAACTTCAACGCTTGAAGAAAGAAGATGCAGCAAATGCACGCAAAACACCAAGCTACAAGCAAGTTACAGCAGTGCCTGCTACGCCCATTGAATCAAGCATCAAATCTTTTGAAAATAAAGTAGAGCCTGATTCACCACTTAAGCATATTACGCCACCGGCACCTTCTGCATCACGTGCACAAGATTCTGGCTTAATTAAGCGTATTTGGAAGGCTGTTTTCGGCGCTAATGCCAATAAAGCCTTAACACGCAACAGCGAAGCGCAAAACAGAGACGAGAATCAAGACAGCGATAATAACAGGCATCATCATAAAGGTTCTAAACGTCCACAACACGGTGGTAGAAAAGACAACCGTAAGCGCCATGGCCATAACCGACGTTCACAAAACAATAATCGTTCAGATGGCAATTACAGAGATAATCGAGATACGAGGGACAATCGAGACAATTCCAGAGATTACAATCGTGATCATAACCGTGATCGTAGTGGAAACTATTCGAATGCAAGATCTTATGATGAAAATCAGGGCAACCGACATCATCACCATAAGCATCACGCTGAAAGACATCATCATGATGCCCCTTCGCAGGATGATGCTCAACATTCACATACTTCTACCAAACATCAAACGGCGACACATCATTCATCTCATGAGATGAGTGGCAATGCACCACAGCATCAGCAGCGCCACCACCATCATGCTCAGGCCACTCACGCTTCACAAAGCGATCATAATAAAGAGCAAAGAGAAACCAGGGAGCCTAGAGAGCATCGGGAACCGCGAGAACACCGCGACCACAGAGAGCATCGCGAAACCAGAGGCCACAGAGAAAACAGAGATCGCGAGAAGTCTGTTTCACGTAGCGAAAATTATGAAGCGAAAGAGCAACCTAATATTCAAAGCAACGCTGCGAATGTTACACCCATTCATACAGCCGCTGCCCCAGTAACCCAGAAACCAGAGGTTGCAACAACGCCAACCGCTATGATGGCACCGCCCGCAGCAGAACCTAAGGCTGTCGTTGTCATAAAAGCACCTGAAGCGCCTGCACCACTCTCACCAGAACAAGAAAAGGCGAGAGAAGAGAAGCGTAATGCTGTATTGAATGTGACGAGTTTCTCTCAATTAAGCAATGAAGAGAAACAAAATACCTTGGTTGCACCCTTAGAGAAAGTTGAACGTTCGTTAACAGAGAACAAACAATCTTTCAAACAAGTGGTTAGCAAACGTTCTACCTACGCAGAAAAGCCGCATGATTTGCCAACGATTGCGAATCAATCACGCATAAGTGAAGCAAAGATTGAAGCTGAGGTGGAAACAAAAGCAGAAACAAAGAACGAGGGCGAAAAAGAAAACTCTTAAGCTCATTAAAAGAGCCTCTTCGTCGTAAGAGGCTCTTTTTTTCTCGCTCTATAGTCACAGCACATGAGTTTTACCCGCAAGGGGCACAATGTCGAGTAGGCGTCAAGCCTCGAGTAACCGGAATGTACATAAAAGTACATGAGGATTACGAGATGGCGAAGACAACACCCTCGAAAATTCATATGCGAAGACTATACTTGATAAGGATCATCTATATGGAAATAGAAATCATAAACAAGGAAAGAGAAATTCAAGTCATCCTCATGCATTTACAACCTGGTGACGAAATTCCCCTACACGATCATCCTGATACCCATGTTTTTCTTTATGTCGTTTCTGGTGATATTGAAATGGAATGTTTTGATAAAATTAGAACCGATAAAGGCAGCCTTTCTATTAAATCTTCTTTTATTAAAAAATTTAAAGCATCAGATTCTTATTTACTGACCCCTACCAAAAACAACCTGCATCATATAAAAGCCATAACATCCGCAAGCATTATGGATATCATGACACCTGGCTATTATGAATCTGGTAATGTGCCGAATTGGTATAAAATTATCTCTACACAAGATCTTGAAATCAAAGTTGCGCTCACAGAACAACCAGATTATATCGTAAAGGCCAAAGAAAAAGCACTCAAACGGTTTGAAAAGAAAAATTTTTTATACTGAAAAATTAATATAATATGTCATTCCAGCGAAGGGTCATAAGCGTCAACTTAAGCAATTTCTGGGGTTTGATTATAAAATATTGATGCCTATTCTTCGTTCGCAAAGCGAACAAACAAAAAGAAACAAGCAGCAACGCGTAGTCGGTGAATGGGACAGCGTCAACGGCCTCTATATCACCATCCACCACCCAGTGCCTTAAACAAGGTAACTGCAGATGTTAAACGACTCAATTTTGCTTGTGTAAAACTATCTTCTGCTGAAAGCTGGGCATTTTGTGTATCTAATAAGGTTTGGAAATTGATAGCACCTAAATCATATTTTCTTTTTGATAATTGATAAGCCTTACGTGCTTGTTGCACAGCCACTTCTAAAATATTTTCTCTATCCTGTGCTATTTTAACAGCCACAAGTGCATCTTCTACTTCTTGGAAAGCAGTTAACACCGTTTTACGATAGATTTCGATTAATTCTCGTTGCCGTGCTGTCGCTAACTCTACCCCCCCTTTTATACGTCCTCCCTGAAAAAGTGGCATGGCAAGAGAAGAAGTCAATGATAAAGTTTTTGTCACAGGTTCATGAAAACCTGCTGCTGATATATTATTGGCAAGTCCGAGTGAAATAGACGGAAAAAAAGCAGCACGTGCAACACCAATATTTGCATTTGCTGCAACAAGACTTGCTTCTGCTGCTTTTATGTCAGGGCGACGTTCTAATAACTCAGAAGGTTGTCTAGGACATATAATAGGCACGGCCAGGGTCGCTAAACTATACTCTTTTATGTTCAAAGCTTGCGGTGTTTTTCCCAACAATACTGCCAATGCATTTTGACTATTTTGAAGCTGCTCTATCAGCAAAGCACGTGCTGCTTCATTATTAGCAACCAATACAGATTGCTGAGCTAATTCTAGTTCAGACTCAGAACCCTCTCGAACGCGTGCACTGATGATACGCAGCACTTCTTTTGCATTGTTAAGATTGATATTGGCAATAGCCAAACGTTCTTGCAAATTTAGCAATAAGAAATAGCTTTGAGCAACATCACTCATTACAACTAAAGCCAGTGCATCTTCATCATACTGACTTGCATGTAAACTAGACCTGACAGCAGCAACATTTGAACGATTTGCCCCAAAGAGATCCAGTTCATAGGCAATGCTCAAACCAGCTTGTAAGTTTGTGCTGTCCATCGCACTTGCTTTTGCAGGGTGACTATGTACGCGTGATGCATCAGCAGAAGCATCTATATTTGGAAAAAGATCAGCGCGGGCAATCTTTAGATTAGCACGTGCTTGCTTCACTCTTTGAATGCCCGCAAGTACATCATGATTATGAGAAAGTGCCTCATTCATCAACTGATTTAATTCTGCAGAGTCAAATGACATCCACCAATCTCTAGCGATGTCATAGGAATTTTTGATTGCTTGATTATTCCATTCTCCAGGTACATCCATTTGGGGACGTTGATAGTTTGGTATGAATGTACAACCACATAATAAAAGAAGACTCATCAAGCATATTGACTGTTTCACAACTTACTCCGAGCTTAATGCCACAACCGGATCCAGTTGTGCTGCTGTTCGAGCAGGTAAATAACCAAATAACAAGCCTGTTGAAACAGCACAACTAAAAGCTAATAATGCGGGAAACAATGAAAATACAATATCAACCCCAAAGAGTGAAAGGATAATACCCGCCAAAAAACCAAGCAATACACCAAAAACACCGCCAATGGTACACACAACAGCTGCTTCAGTATTGAATTGAACCATAATATCTCGCATACGAGCACCCGTCGCAATGCGAATACCAATTTCTCGGGTACGCTCTGTCACACTCACTAACATAATATTCATCACACCAATACCTCCGACAAGCAGAGAAATAGCAGCAACAGCACCCAGCAAAATCGTTAATGTATTTTGTGTTGCCGTTGCCATTTCTAGAAAAGAAGCTGTATTTCGCACTGAAAAATCTTCTGTCCCATGTCGGTTTTTTAATAACTCAACAATTTCAGCTTCTGTCTTTGCAATCATGGAAGCATCTTCTACCTTTAAGGTGATGCTATTTAAGTAAGTTGATCCAAATAGGCGAACCATAGCGGTTGTATAGGGAATATAAGCTGTATCATCCTGATCGCCTCCCCAAGGCGCAGCACCTTTTGAAGACATCGTGCCAATAATCTGAAAAGGCGTATTACCAACCAACATAAACTGACCGATTGGATTATCGTTGCCTGGAAAAAATGTCTTTGCTACTGTAGCGCCTAGAACAATAACAGCAGCATAAGAGTTTACATCGTCTATTGTAAAAAAAGTGCCTTGCTGTATAGGCCAATCACGCGCAAGCGGGAATCCTGCTCCCACACCTTGTATATTACTTGCATAATCGATATTGCCAATGCGTAATGTCTTACGCCCACTGCGTTCAGGCACCACCACCACAACGTTAGAAAGTTCTTCTAATGCTTTGGCATCACTGGCTACCAATGTTGCAATATCTCCACTGCTGCGAATACCTGCCGCGCCTGGCCTAACACTTAAAATATTTGTTCCCATTGCACTGATCTGTGTCAACACTCTCTGTTTGCTGCCATTACCCACAGCAAGCATGGTAATCACAGATGCGACACCAATAACAATGCCCAGTAAGGTTAAAGAAGTACGAAAGAGATTAGAACGTAATGATCGAAATGCGGTTTTAATGGCTTCAAAACTATCTGTGCTCAAACTACTCGCTTTATGATGAACAGGATCTTTTGAGCGCACAGAAAACTGGCCATTCTGTGCATCCATACTGTCTGCAATGATCTTTCCATCCTGAATACGAATAATCCGCTTGGCATGTGCTGCCACTTGCTCATCATGCGTAATGAGAATAATTGTGCGACCCTTTTCATTCAAACTTTTTAATTGATTCATGACTTCTTTGCCACTATGGCTATCCAAAGCGCCTGTAGGCTCATCCGCTAAAATAACGGGGGGATCATTCATCAATGCGCGTGCAATCGCCACACGCTGCTGCTGTCCTCCTGACAGTTCTGCGGGTCGATGATCGTAGCGATCACTTAATCCTAAATCATCCAGTAATTGACGAGCACGTTGACTTCTTTGTACACGCTTCATACCTGCATATAAACCAGGAATTTCAACATTTTCTTCTGCACTTGCCGTTGCAAGGAGATTGTATCGCTGAAAGATAAAACCAAAAATATCTCTGCGTAATGCAGCCAAATCATCGGATTCTAATTTAGATACTTCACGTCCCATGATTTTATAGGTGCCCGTTGTTGGCTTATCAAGGCAACCTATAATATTCATTAAGGTTGATTTACCCGAGCCAGATTGCCCCATAATAGCAACAAAGTCACCGTGCCAAATGGAAATATTCGTACTATTAAGCGCTTTTACGACAATATCACCACTTTTATAATGACGGCTGATATCCTTCAGCTCAATTAAAGGGATTGTCATAAACGCGCCATGCCTGCACGACGGCCTTGAGTATTAGGTGTTGAAGAGGAGAGGCTTTCCATTAACAAGACTGTCTCTCCCTTATTTAATCCTCTTTCAACAGCAGCAGTGCTGCGATCGGATAGGCTAATGATAACTGTTCTAAGCTCAATACCTTTTTTATTTTTTACTTTAACCTGATAAGCTTGCCCTTGCTCTATATCCAATTCTGGCATTCTTTTAAATAACGCACTTGTGGGAATAATGGGTATGTTTTCTTTTTTTGCTACAATGAAAAACATTTGTGTTGTCATTCCCGTCATTAATTGGTGATCTTTATTTTCAATATCAACCAAAACATTATAGAGTACGACATCATTTACTGTTTCTGGAGAAGGTAAAATCTGACGAATAGTTCCCTGCCAACGTCGATCCATAGAGCCTAAGGTCATAAAATACATAGGCATACCTACTTTCAGCTTTGTAATATCTGCTTCAGCCACTTGTGCTTTAACCGTCATAATATCTAAGTTAGCAATTTGTACGATAACAGGTGCCGTCTGATTAGCATTAATGGTCTGACCTTCTTTGACGGACTGAGAAACAACAGTTCCATCCATGGGTGCATAGATTTTTGTATAGCTTAAATTGGCTCTATTTCCATCCAAAGTGGATTGTGCTTCCTCAATTTGGGCTTTTAATGACAACAACTGCGCATTTGCAACTTCCAATGTCGTCTCTGCATCTTCCAAAATTTCTACGCTCACTGCTTTTTCTTTAATTAAATTTTGATTACGCGTCAGTTTCTGGTTTGCTTGTTTAACGAGCGATAATTGTTCCGCTTTTTGAGCTTGCAATGTTTTCAAACGCGCTTCACTCCCTTTTACTTGCGAAGCGTATACATCAGGATCAATTTCAGCGATCAAATCTTTCTGTTTAACAACATCTCCTAACTCTACATGCAGCTTTTTTACTAAGCCTGATACTTGAGCCCCCACATCGACATACTCTTTGGGTTCTAATTTGCCTTGTGCAGTGACAATTCTTTCAATACTACCCAGCTGCACTTCTGCCATAGTATTTTCCGTTGATTGTGATTTATCTCTTTTGTAAAACTTGAGACCACCCCAAAGTATGCCTACAAGTAATAAAGCAGCCAACATCCATAATAAATATTTCCGCATCTTCGCTTTGACCTCTTCATTTGCCTCATTTATTTTACACGCGAAAAAACTTGATACGCTACGAAAGTAAAAAAGTATGATTTGTATTTGACTAGTTAAATAGCTATTGTTGCGCAACAAAATTAGGAATCAAACTAATTTTTAATTTCTTATTACATGTCATAAATTAGCATTTTTTGCAGAGGGAGTCTTTGCAGATAAATTTTATCCTCAAGTTTTAAAAATAACTCCGACGAACGACATTGATTTACTGATAACATGCATCGGTACATTCTCTATACTTTGTTACAATCCTTAGCCTTTACAAATCACGATGCAAATGCAAAACAACTAAAAATAATACTAGGGGGATTACAAAATGCTCGATGGCCTCACAAAAATGTTTAGTAACTTATATACTTCTACTTCTGATAGAGCTGACGATTCAGAGAGTGAATCAGATGAAGAAACGAATCAAGAAGACTATGACAATGTTTTTGAAAAAAATGCCTCATTAGAAAATGAAATTTTAGAATTAAAACAACAACTAAAAGCACGAACCCAACAACTTGAAGTTGCTAATCAGAATAGAGTTCAGTTACGGAAAGAAAACACTGAATTAAAAGATTCGCTTGCTGCTGTTAAAGAAGACCGAGATAGTCTAAGAAGAAATTCCCAGGACTCACAACAAGATACTGTCTTAATCTTAAAACGGCAACTTGAATCTGCCAATACAGATAGAGTGTTATTACGACAAGAAAATTCACAATTAAGAGACAATCTTTTGGCTGTTAAGGAAGATAGAGATAATCTAAGATGTCAAATAACCTCAGGTTCAGATACTGATACGCCAAGTCCTCAAGAAAGACGCTCTTCGCCCTATAGCTTTACTTATTGAGTTTTTTATATGGGCTTACTATTTTTTCGTTCACTTTTCGAACAAAGAAATAGTAAGTCCTCATTCATTATTTAAAAAAAATACCTGATGAGCACAGCGAATCATAATGCCTCTACCAATTTTGGGAGAGGATGGCTAAAAGCCAGGTGAGGGTTAAATACGTTCATCACTTACTTAATTATAAGGTTTTTTTAAGAATTGGTGTGATGAATTATGTAGGGGCGGACCACTGTGTCCGCCCTGAATTTGACGAGCCGGCACAGAGACCGGCCCCTACGAATGAATTGGGTCCTGTGTATCTTGGCGACAATTCAAGTTGAGAAGTCCATTGCGAAGCATAAAGAAACAATCACCACTAAATTTAAATCAAGCTTTCCTTGCGAATCTTTTCTAACAAAGCTTTTGCCCCTGATTCTATCAAGTCAATAACCCTAAAAAAGCCTTGCTCACCCCCATAATAAGGATCCGGCACTTCTGCTTCCTCAAGATCATCAGCATGCTCTAATAAGAGTGATATTTTATATTGCAACGCATCTGGGCATTGTGACATAAGCAAGCGATGATTATTTTTATCCATAGCGACAATATAATCAAAGTTACTAAAATCAGAAGTATTTACTTGTCTTGCAAGCAAATGCCCTAAGGCATACCCCCTTTTCAATCCTGCTGCAATCGAACGCGTATCAGGTGCTTCACCGATATGATAGGCATGCGTTCCTGCTGAATCTATCAGAATATGCTGCTGAAGCCCCGCTTTAGAAACAAATGTCGTAAATACTGCCTCAGCGGTAGGCGAGCGACAAATATTTCCCATGCAAACAAATAAAACTTTAACTTGCAATTTTTTCTACCTCTTCCAAATCCAACTTACGCGCCTCATCTTCCAACATAACAGGAATGTCTTCTTTAATAGGATAAGCTAAACGATCGGCTTTACATACCAACTCTTTCTTGTCTTTCAGATAAATAAGCGATTGTTTACACAATGGACAGGCAAGTATTTCTAATAATTTTTTATCCATCTTTTCTAATCCTTCTTTTGTATTGATTTTATTTTATTGATGAGCAGCGTGCTAAAATCGTCTGGCAAGCTCACCGTTAAAGCCAACATCCAAACATGCGCACTTGCAAACTGGGTACATTTTATAGCATCTTTCTCTGTCATAATGATTGGGTATTCATCACTAAAATTGAAATCATTTTCTGTATAGGCATAATGATCAGGGTAAACCTGCGGAATAAATTTAATCCCTAATGCCGACAATAGTTCAAAGAAGCTTGATGGATTGCCAATACCTGTAACAGCATGAACTATTTTTCCTCGAAAATACTCTAAGGATACTTGCTGGCTATGATCTTTGACGTTTACCCACTGCTGGGGCAGCAATTGCATATCAAAAGTGTGTTTAAGAATTTTTTGCTTCATACGACTTTTTTTCAAGCGACTCTGTTTCACAACAACAAAATCAACCTGATTGAATCTTTGACAAAGCTCTCTAAGTGGCCCCGCAGGTAAACAAAAACCATTACCGAATTTTCTAATGCCATCCATTAATCCAATTTCAAGATCTCGATGCATTGCATAGTGCTGCAAACCATCATCACTGATAATGATATCGACTTCAGGAAAAGATTGACATAATTTCTGAATGCACTGATTGCGGTGAACCCCTACCACAACAGGACATTGTGTTTTTTGATGAATGAGCTTTGGCTCTTCTCCCACAAAAGCAGCAACGGCTTGACTATCAACCAAAACAACCTCATTACGCGCTTTGCTGCCTGAATAGCCACGTGACACAATGCCAGGCTTAAAACCATGTTGTTTTAAAAGCTCTGCAAAAAAAATAACAAAAGGTGTTTTCCCCGTGCCTCCAACAGCTATATTACCAACGACGCAGACGGGGTATTTTGTAACGGACACTTGCTTATAGTGTTGCAAGTAAAATTTTCTGACTGTGGCAATAACCGTGTATAAAAAAGAGAAAGGTAGTAATAGCGTTAAGATAAGATAATAAGAAAATGGTTTTGATACCGGATACCAAATTTTATGTATATATCGCTCAAACCATTTTCCCATAGAATCATATCTTAACTATTAACGATTTCAGGCACAAAATCACGCTCTTGATACTGCATAACACGTAGGCTGCTATAAAGTCCCTTAGAAGCCATAAGCTCTTCATGTGTTCCTAATTCAATGATCTTACCTTTATCAATCACCATAATTCTATCTGCATTTTGAATGGTAGATAGTCGATGCGCAATAACCAAGGTTGTGCATTGACTCATCAGCTTATCAAGCGCTGATTGAATATGGCGTTCTGATTCTGTATCTAAGCTACTGGTTGCTTCATCTAAGATTAATATGGGTGCTTTCTTTAAAATAGCGCGTGCAATTGCAATTCTTTGACGTTGCCCACCTGATAAACGTATCCCATTCTCACCAATGACTGTGTCAAAGCCCTGCGATAAACGCTCAATGAAATCAAAGGCATGTGCGAGTTTAGCAGCCTCTTGTATTTCTTCCATTGTCGCGTCTGTACCATAAGCAATATTTTTAGCAATGCTGTCGTTAAATAAAGTAACTTGTTGACTCACAATAGAGATATTTCTTCTCAAATCTTTCAACGGGATATCTTTTACATCAACACCATCAATAGAGATCTGCCCTTGTGCTTCATAGAAGCGTGGCAACAAATTGACGATGGTTGATTTTCCACCACCTGAGCGCCCCACAATGGCGATGGTTTCACCTGCCTTTGCTTCAAAACTAATATTATCCAAGGTTTGCTGGTTTAGTGTTGAAGCTAAGGGGTTTTCTGGGTTTTGTGTTTTGTAACTAAAAGAAACATGCTTAAATGCAATGTTGCCAGCCATTCTGGAAGTTATAGAAGTTTTTGCTTTATCTATTTCCGTTTCTTCATCTAAGAAAGCAAAAATACTTGCTGCGCCTGCTATCCCTTTTTGAATGTTACTGTTTACTTTGGTTAATTGCTTAATCGGTTTTAAAAGCGCGATCATGGCGGTTATCATCGCCGCAAAAGCTCCTGGCGTAATGGCTGTTCGCATCGTATGCTCAGGGTTTAAAGTTGCTAAATAGACTGTAAAGGCTAAGGCAACTGCCCCAACGATTTGAATCATGGGAATGCTAATAGCAGACGTAACAATCAATTTCATTTCCTGATGACGATTGTACTGTGTTGCTTTAGCAAAGCGTGACAGTTCATACGCTTGACCGCCAAAAGCTTTAATGACTTTTTGACCTTCTATTGCTTCTTCTGCCACATGAGTTACACGCCCCATTGATTCTTGAATATAGGCAGATACAGAACGCATTCGCTTACTAACAAAATGCATAATACCAGCCATGATAGGCACGGTGATTGCAAATAGAAGCGTCAAACGCCAGCTAATTGAAACCATAACCGCGATTAACGCGATAGCCGTACAAGACTCACGCACCATTACAGTAATAGCATCACTGCATGCATCTGCCACTTGCTCAACGTTATAGGTTATTTTAGAAAGTATTTCGCCCGAGGTAATTCGATCATAATAATAGGTTGGTAATTTCAACAAATGCTGAAACATCTGCTGTCTAAAATTCATTACCACATTACGACCTACCCATCCCATAAAGTAGGTTGAGAGAAAAGTTGCTATACCACGCACGAAAAAGATCGAAATCACCATAATTGGGATCCATTGAATAAAGTTTTGATCTCTATCAACAAAACCTTTATTGAGCAATGGTTCAAATAATTTGATGAAGCCTGCATCGACAACACCATATAAAAGATTACCAAACAGTGCTAAAAAAAATGCTGCACGATAAGGCCAAACATAAGACAGTAGTCTTTTGTAAACTTTTTTCTGAGAATCAATGGGTCTGTTTTTCATAGGATTTGTATGCATTATCTTCTTTGTCTTCAAATTGTGCCAATATCCTTACCTTCGATATATTTAAATCCGCAGCCAACTCAAGTAATGAAACCAATGATTGGTGCGGCGCCTCTTTATCTCCCATGATGAAGAGTGGACTTTCTTGAGAATATTTTGCTAAAAGTTGCTCAGATAACACTTTTAGCGTTGCACGGTTATATAATGTCCCATCTAATTCATATTGGCCTTTGCTGTCTATTAGGATACGAATAACACTACTTTCTGTTGTAGATGCTTGAGTAGACGCATGGGGTAATTGAACATTTAGTTGGGTATTTTTCTTAAATGTTGTAGATACCATAAAAAAGATGAGCAGTAAAAATACAACATCAATTAATGGCGTTACATTAATATCAACATCTGAGCGAGTCTTACTTCTAAATTTCATTGTCATTATACCATATACATTAATCTAGTTTTCATAATTATCTTAGATAATGACCTTTTTTTGCCTTGGTACAATGGCTTTCAAGCCATCAATCAATAACAAACTCTCATTTTCAAGTTTGACAGATAGCTCGTCAATTTTTCTTTGGAAATGACGATGAAACATTAGGCTAGGTATAGCAATAGATAAACCAAAAGCGGTCGTTAAGAGCGCCTGTGCAATCCCTCCTGCTAGAACTTCTGTATTGGCCGTCTCGTGTAAATTAAGTGCTGTGAATATATTAATCATACCCATCACAGTACCCAACAGCCCCAAGAGTGGGGAAACAGAAGCAATGGTACCCAAAGCATTTAAATATTTCTCAAGCCGCATCACAACTTGGCGCCCCTGCTCTTCCATACGAACACGCATAATAGAGACACCATTCTCACTATATTTTAGGCCAACAGCTAAAATGATACCCAATGGGCTGTTATAGGCCAAATTAGGTAAATGCACTGTTTGATTTTTTTTTGAGAGTTCACTCAATATTGATTTTACTAAGTCAGGTGGCAATATGTTGGTCTCACGCAAAGTCCAAGCCCGTTCAACCACGATGGCAAGCGAAATAATAGAACATACAAGCAAAGGCCACATTAACCATCCACCTGATTGAAATAATACCAACACTTCTACCTCCTAAGCAGCTTTGCTTTCATCCTAATGCCAATTCCGCTTTGCAGTTTCCCGCCATTTCATAGGCGGTGTCAATTTCTGCGCTTTGCCTAAGTCAAAAATAATAGCACCTGAATCATAAGTTAATAAGTTTTCTGAACCAATTCTTTCATATCTTTGCAAAACATCCGCTTTTGGAAAACCATAATGATTGCCATAACCAACTGCAAACACCGCATACAAGGGCGAGACAGCATCTACAAAAGCAGTCGAAGAGGAGGTTAAACTACCATGATGCGGAACAATTAAGATATCACTTTTTAATTTCGCCCTTGCATGATGTACTAGCTTGCGTTCTACTTGCTGCGTAATATCACCAGGGATCAAAATAGACTGCTGATTTGCTGTTATTTTTAAGACACAAGAACGATCATTTCTCTTTTGCTCTGGCCCATAGGGATGTAATATTTCAAACAACACACCATCCCATTGCCACGATTGATCTCTTTGACATACAGAAAGCCGAGTAGAAACAGTTTCTTGAAGAAGCTCAGGCTCGCTACTCTGAATTTCTGTAATCGGAAAATCAAGCAAACTGCTTAAACCGCCTCTATGATCAAGATCATGATGACTGATGAGAATTTTATCAATATGCTGAATTTTTCTGGCATGCAAATAAGGTAAAATCACTTTGCTACCTGCATTAGCATGCCGACCATACTGTGGCCCTGTATCAAAGAGCATGACATGATTTTTAGTCTCTATGACTGTAGACAATCCTTGGCCAACATCCAAAATACTAATACGTGCTTGTTGATAGGGTATGTGCGGTTTTACGAATAAAAGTGGCATATAAAATAAAATTGCAAGCGGTTTTCCAGGCATCCCCTTAGGGCTTAATAAAAGCAAAGTTCCAATGATGCTTAAACCTATGATCCAATAAGACAACCCAGCTAAAGAAACAGCTGCAAAAGGAATATGACTTAAGAAATCTAATAAATGCCACACCACAGAAAAACAAATCACTGCAATTCTAATTAAAAATTCTCCAAGAACTTCAATTGGGTAAATAAAGATAACGCCCAATAGGCTGATAGGCACTACCACAGCGGCAACAATCGGTATAGCAAAAATATTCGCAATAGGGGAAATCAAACTTACTTGATTAAAAAAAAGAACGGTTAGAGGCAACAATCCAACAAAAGCAACCCATTGCGGTTGCCACCACTTACGCCACGATTTTTCGGGAAAGCTTTCTTTTGCCATCAATAATGCCGCAACTGCGCAAAACGACAACCAAAATCCAGCTTGCAAAACACATAAAGGATCATGCAAAACCACTAAAAGCAATGCGAATAAAAAAGCTTGCCAGCTAAAAATTTTTCTTTTCAATAAAATGCTCAGCATCGCAACGCTGATCATAATAAAAGCGCGTTGTGTTGGTAATGAGAACCCTGCTAATAATGCATATAAAAAAGAAAAACCAAGCGTCACAACCGCAGCAATACATGGCGCAGGAAATCTCAGTAAGAAACGAGGGAATACACAGGCAAGGCGTTTTATAAACATAAAACAAAATGCAGCAACCAACCCCAAATGCAATCCTGAGATAGCCAGTAGATGACTCGTCCCAGTCTTCTGAAAAACCTCTCTGCTCTTCGTATCTAAACCTGTGCGGATCCCAATGGTCAGTGCTGTAATCACCGGCAAAAATTCCTCATCTGGAAAAAGCCGATGCAAACGCCTTGCAATGGTTTGTCTGAAGGCGGTTAATGAAAAGCGCCCTTCTTTGACTGCATTTAATGACACGATCTTGCCGCGTGCTTTTAAACCTTCCAAAAACCAATATTTTTCTTCGTCTGAGGCACCCGGGTTATACAAGCCTCTTAAAGCTTTTAGTTTAACAATCGCTTCTATTTGATTGCCTGGAGATAGTTTTTCTGTGGGATGCATCCAATACAATTGAATTTTAAGATGCTTACTATGCGGTTTTTCTCCATTTATGCTAAATGGTTTGACTGTGTATCTTGCCTTATTGTCTTCTGTGATTGCTTGATCAATTATATAGCCCGAAAGCTTAATTTCTTTGTTTGTCCAAGCTGCTGGAAGCTGCCAGGCTAAACGCTGTTGGGTCTGGACATACGCCCAACTAAAGCTTAGTATAAAACTCAGGAAAAATGCGCTTAAATATTTGTTTTGATATTTATGTCGTAGGCAAGCTTGACTAAACACAAATACAATGCCACAACCTAATAGTAATAATATAAAACTACCACTGGGCACTGTCGGACAATTTGTCAATAATAGCGCACCGAGCAAAGCACCCAGTGAAAGTACAGTTAAGATCATTGGCTAAATCTTATGCCTAAAAAATTACTCAAAAAATTTATTCCGCATCATAAAATCAAAGACCATAAACATTTAAAAATGTTTGGTAGCTTATTGCACAATCCAAATCTTTGGTCATTGAATCGCTATTCTGTTTCCACTGCTTTTAGCATTGGATTATTCTGTGCCATGATCCCCATGCCTTTCCAAATGATCCCTGCAGCAGCTTGCGCTATTGTAGCGAGAGCCAACTTACCCATTTCAATTGCGCTTGTATGGCTGACCAATCCTATCACAATGCCGCCAGTATTTTACTTTGCTTTTAAAGTGGGGGCTTACGTTTTAGGAAGAGAAGCGCGTGGCTTTCAATTTGATGCATCTGTAGAATGGTTTGCGAGTGGATTGGCCTCAATTTGGCAACCTTTTCTCTTAGGTTGCTTCATCTGTGGCAGTGTCTTAGCAATTAGCTCAAATATTTTGATACGCATTCTGTGGTATTGGCATATAAAAAGAGCTTGGGCAAGGCGGCAGAGAAAGGCAGACTCTCTTTGAATGGGAATGAACGAAGTGAATAATTCTCTTCCCTTGGTTTCAAGGGAAGAGGCTCACCTTAGTGAGCAGATGGATTTTTTAAGTATCTATTTTAAAAATCCTTCTATGCACCTAAAGGCGCCTCTTTCTTTGACAACAAAGAAAGAGCATTGATTCGCTACGCTCATCTATGAGCAACGCGCATTAACGACAGTATAAAATCAAACGACAAGAAGCGCACTATTGCTCTTTTAGCTCGCCTCGATCTAGCACCAACGTCCTATCCATCTTATTTGCCAAGTTAACATCATGCGTCACAATGACAAAGCTTGTACCCACTTCTTTAGCAAGTTGCATCATCAATGCATAGACTTGATCAGCGCTCTCGTCATCCAAATTACCCGTTGGCTCATCTGCCAAAATACATTTTGGCTCAGCAACTAAGGCACGTGCAATCGCAACACGCTGGCGTTCTCCACCTGATAACATCATAGGCTTGTGTTCTTTTCTATCTAATAATCCAACTTTATTCAAATAATATAAGCTTTTTGCTTTGATATCTTTTAAGGGTTCGCCTCGGATCAATAAAGGCATGCAAACATTTTCAAAGGCGGTAAACTCAGCCAGGAGATGGTGAAACTGAAAAATAAAGCCTAATACCCGATTGCGTAAAAAACCACGCTTCTTCTCAGATAAGGTCAATAACTCCATTTCATTCAAATAAATTTTACCGCTGGATGGCTTTTCAATGCCCCCCAAAATATGAATAAAGGTTGTTTTGCCAGAGCCTGAACGCCCCACAATCGCAATACTCTCATGTGAAGAAACACTAAAGTTAATATTTCCTAAAACGGGAATAGTTCTATCACCATCTTGAAATATTTTAACTACATTTTCGCAGCGTAACACGGTGTTTTGAGACTGCACTTCTGGTTGATAATTATTATTATGCATCATGGCGTAAAGCCTCCGCAGGTTGTACTTTAGCTGCACGCCAAGCAGGATGAATGGTTGCGAGTAAGCTTAAGCCCATTGCACAGGTTGCAATTAAGATAACATCCGCACTTTGTAAATCAGACGGCAAGAAACTGATAAAATAAACTTCTTCAGATAAAAACTTAACTTTAAAAAGTCTTTCAATAAAAGACACAATATCAGTGACATTGAGTGCTAATAAGATACCTAATATCACGCCCATGAGCGTACCAATCAAACCAATAATTGCACCTTGAGAAATAAAAATTGCCATGATTTTCTTTTTCGAAGCACCAAGCACTCTAAAGACCGCAATATCACCTCGTTTATCTGTAACAACCATGACTAAAGTGGAAATGAGATTAAACACGGCAATCGCCAAGATCATGATCAGCGTAAAAAACATCATGGTCTTTTCCATTTTTACTGCACTAAAATAAGCGCTGTTGAGTACTGTCCAATCAACCACATTATAGAAATGTTGTGCTTCTTCACGTAATTCATGCGCTAATTGAGGCGCCTTGAAAGGATCAAATAATTTTAATTGTATGCCCGTAACACCATCGCCTGTTTTTAAAAGCCGAGCAGAATCTTCTAAATTGAGGAAAATGTGTGTTGTGTCGTAAATATAACCCACCTCAAAGACACCCACGACTTGGAGCCTTTTAAGACGCGGTGTCACCCCCACTAAAGAGACCGTGACTTCAGGGATGACCAGCGTAATGCTATCCCCTACGCCAACGCCCAAAGATTTTGCTAGATAGCTTCCTATGATGACACCAAACTTACCCGGTGCCAAATCATCAACATTGCCTGTGATTAAGGTAGAGCGTAAAGGAAAAACAGCATCCACTGTTGCAGGATCAATGCCTTTGACTAAAACACCATGTACCTCTCGGCCATGTGTCAGCATGCCTTGCCCTTCAACAAAAGGTCCTGCCGCTTCCACTTCTTTGCGCGTTGAAAAATGCTTCACTGCCATAGGCCAGTCTTGGATATTGCTTTGCCCTTGCGTCACCATTATGTGAGGTGTAACACTTAAAATACGTGTTCTTATTTCTTTGGTAAAACCATTCATCACAGATAAAACTGTAATGAGTACCATTACCCCTAAGGCAATGCCTACCATTGAGACAATAGATATAAAGGTGATGAAATGATCTCTTTGTCTGAGACTTGTATAGCGAGAGCCAATGTAGAGAGAAAAAGGCTTAAACATAGTTATTCAGCTAATTTTTAATGTTGTATTATGCGTTATTTTCACTATTCTGTTGTTCGCTTGCAATCAATCAATCTGGTATTATTTTTAGTCAGTAAGTTATTAAGTAAAGTTGATAGTTAAGGTGAAATTACAAACTCATACAAACACAACCTATTTACCAGCTGAATGGGCACCACAAAGTGCTGTCCTATTCTCATGGCCACACACCTATGATCATGGTAGCTACTATTGGAAACCACATGAAATTGCGCGCGTAGAAACAGCGCTTTTCGAAATGGTTAGCACTATTGCAAAGTCTCAACCCGTGATGATTAACGTTTATAATAACATAGTCTTAGAACATCTCGAGGATCTTTTAAGCAAGCATCACGTCAATCAAGACAATGTGCAAATCATTGTAAACCCTTCTAATGATATTTGGGTTCGCGATCATGGTCCTATTACTGTCTATAAAGACAAAAAAGCGGTGCTGCTAAATTTTAAGTTTAATGGCTGGGGTGAAAAATTCCCTCACGAAGATGACAATACAGTCAATAACAAGCTTCATCATTTTGACATACTTAAAACTTATACCCAAGAAGACGTCCACTTCGTCTTAGAAGGTGGCAGCATAGAAAGTGATGGTTTAGGAACACTGCTTACGACAAAGTTATGTCTTTGCAATCCAAATCGTAACAAAATCACTGATAAAGCAGTCATCTTTGAAAAACTACAAGCCACCTTGGGTATTCAACGCATACTCTGGTTGGATGATGGCTTTATTGAAGGTGATAATACAGACTCTCATGTTGATATGTTGGCAAGATTCATCAATCCACACACCATTGCTTATGCAACCTGTGATGATCCGACCCTGCCACATTATGATTCATTGCTCAAAATGGAAACACAGTTAAAGTCTTTTAGACAAATCTCTGGCGAGCCTTATCAACTTGTACCAATGCCACTGCCCAAAATTGAGAATGCATCTTATCCAGGCGTATTTATTCCAGCGACCTATTTGAACTTCTTGATTACGAATCATTGTGTATTTGTACCACAGTATAACCATGCATTAGATGAAGTCATGCTTGAGACACTCAGAGAATACTTCCCTTCTCGAAATGTATTGGGTGTAGATACGAGCACACTTATCTTGCAAAGTGGCGGGCTACACTGCTCAACTATGCAAATACCAACAGGACAACAAGACGCATGAAAGAACATAAAAACATTCCCTTAGCGGTTGTACAATCCATCGGTTTTAAAACGCGTGCAGAATCTTTTGATCATTATGCCAATGCTATTATCGAAGCTTCACGTTCTGGCGCATCTTTAGTATTACTCCCTGAGCTGCATAATCAATATTATTTTGCTCAAAAAGAATCCAGTGATTTTTTTAGCTATGCAGAAAGCATTCCTGGCACCACAACTGATTTTTACGCAAAACTTGCAAAAGAAAATAACATCGTCATCGTGACTTCTTTATTTGAAAAAAGAGCCAAAGGCTTGTATCACAACACTGCGGTTGTAATTGATAAAGATGGCTCAATAAAAGGCATGTATCGTAAAATGCATATCCCTGATGATCCAGGCTACTATGAGAAATATTATTTTACACCAGGTGATCTCGGATTTAAGCCTATTGAAACTTCGATTGGTAAGCTTGGTGTGCTGATCTGCTGGGATCAATGGTTCCCAGAAGCAGCTCGCTTAATGGCGCTCAATGGCGCAGATTGTCTGCTATACCCTACGGCCATTGGATTCAACCCTAAAGACGATACACAAACGCAACAAAAGCAGCTCAATGCGTGGCGTTTAATTCAACAAAGCCATGCTGTTGCAAATGGCTTGCCGGTTGCAAGTTGTAACCGATGCGGTTTAGAACTGATTGAAGATGCATTACCTCAAGGCATAAATTTTTGGGGAAATAGCTTCATTACTGGTACTCAAGGCGAAATACTCACAAGCGCAGCAGACAAACCAGAAATCCTGTATGCCGATTTAAAACTCGAGCAAACGGAGAAAACACGCCAAGCATGGCCTTATTTGCGTGATAGACGTGTTGATTATTATCAACCTCTCAACCAGCTTCATATCGACAACCGTCTATTGTCGCTTCAAACATCATTGGGTGAACCGTTATGATCATAATTTTAAAGCCTAATACAGATCCTCATTCTGCAGAGTATCAATTTACCCTCAATGCACTTTCAAAATTTGCAAATGTTGAAGCCAAAATTAGCATCATTCAAGGGGTACAAGAAAGTATTACTGAAATACATCTGATCGGCGACACACAGCAAATTTCAAAAGAAAGTATTGAAGCATTACCTGCTGTACACCAGGTCATTCGCATTTCCAGTGACTATAAAATACTTGGAAGGTACTCAAACAGCTCAGCGCTCTCTTTTGAATATAATGGCGTTCATTTTTCTCAAGATAGCTTCCATGTCTTTGCAGGTTTATGTGCCGTTGATAATGCGGAAAATGTGGAAAGTACTTTTAAAGTACTGTCTGAATACAAACAAGTGTGTACGCGTATGGGCGCTTATAAGCCTCGCACCAGTCCTTATGCATTTCAAGGTCTTGGTAAATCCTGTTTGCCTTATGTGTTTGAATTGGCTGGTCAATATGGGATCAAAGTGATCGCCATGGAAGTGACCCATGAACGACAAATTGAAGAAATCAATGATGTATTGGCACTGACCGGAAATCCTACGGGTGTGATGCTTCAAATTGGTACGCGTAATGCACAAAATTTTGAATTATTACGTGCAGTTGGTAGCCAACAAACATTTCCTATTCTGTTTAAACGTGGCTTTGGTATCACACTGAATGAATCTTTATTAGCAGCTGAATATCTTGCAAAAGCAGGTAATAATAAAATTATTTTTTGCCTAAGAGGTGTAAAATCTCATTTTGGCAATCCTCACCGCAATCTAGTTGATTTCTGTCAAGTGAGCCTAGTAAAACGCATTACACGTTTAGCTGTTTGTGTTGATCCTTCTCATGCCGTAGGTTTATTAAGTGAAGGAACAGATAAAATCAGTGATATTTACCATGTAAGCGCACAAGGTGTGATTGCTGGCGCAAATATGGTTTTATTGGATGTGCACCCTAATCCACCTCAAGCACGTGTAGATAGTCAGCAAGCGCTGCATATACAAAACTTAGAATGGTTCTTACAGGATATGCTACTTTGTCGCGAAACCTACGAAAAGCGCAAAAAATTAGCTGAAACTTTTCACGCATAAACTAAAAATGGTCTGCTGCTATGATAAACGCCGATAATTATTCTCTTCCTTTACCACGTCAGATGGGCGATCGCCTAAACTGGGGAAATGTTATCGGTGCAGGGCTTGCACTATCGATTGCACAAGCCTGCGAACAGCAAGAACTTCTTTTGGTCATAACCTCTTCTTCACAAAAAGCAGCAGCGCTTAAAAGAGAGTTAAAATATTTCTGCAAGCCCAATACTGTCTGTTTTCAATTTCCTGATTGGGAAATATTGCCATTTGATCATTTCTCACCGCACCAGGATATTATTTCAGATCGTTTAAAAACATTATATGAACTGCCTAATTTAAAAACAGGTATCGTCATTGTACCCATCATGACTTTATTACATAAAATTGTTCCTAAACAATTTGTCATGGCAAACAGCTTTATACTAAAAATTGGCGATCATCTTGATATGACTGCCGCCAAATCAACTTGGCTATCTGCCGGATATACCCAAGTTTCTCAAGTGATGGGACATGGAGAGTACGCTATTCGTGGCAGTATTATCGATATTTTCCCCATGGGGCAACATAGCCCCATTCGAATTGACTTGTTTGATAATGAAATAGAAAGTATCCGATTTTTTGATATTGACACGCAAAAATCAATTGAACGTATTGACTCGCTTAACTGCTTGCCCGCAAAAGAATACCCTCTACAAGAAGAGGACATTAGCCGATTTAGGCAAAATTGGCGTAAAAAATTTGATGGCGATCCTACACTGTGCCCTGTATATGAAAATATTTCTCAAGGCACAAGCATTGGTGGTATCGAATACTATCTACCACTCTTCTTTGAAGAAATACAAAGTTTGTTTGATTATTTACCCAAACATACTACTATTGTTCGCAGCCAAGATATGGATATTAACTTAGATCATTTCTTGCAAGATGTGGACAAGCGCTATGAACAATACCGACATGATATTAGACGTCCCATACTCGCGCCCAAAGATTTATTCTTACAGAAAAATGAATTATATGGTTATATAAAATCTTTTAAACAAATTGTCATCAGTGAAACAGCGCACCCACAAAGCAAAGGACAAGATATTAATTTAGATTTTGCATCTGCGCCCCACATTGCTATCTTAAACCAACATGATCCTCTAAAACCTTTGCAAAATTTTCTAGCAGAAAATAAATCGAATATTCTATTCTGTGCAGAATCTCCTGGAAGAAAAGAAAGCTTAATCAACTTGTTAAATAAAATTGATATTAACCCCAAAGTCTATGAACACTGGTCCGATTTTGCGCGCGACAAAGAAAACTTTGGTATTACCATTGCCTCACTAGACAAGAGTGTTTGCTTGCCGCTTCAAAATCTTATTCTTTTGGCAGAAGCGGATATCTATGGCCATCAGGTCATGCAAAGACGTCGTCGCAAAGAGACTTATCAAGACTTAGATATTCAAGTTCGTAACTTAGCAGAACTCCAAATGGGTCACCCCATTGTACATTTACAACATGGTGTGGGGCGCTATTTGGGTTTAATAAACCTTAGTATCGGCGCGCAACCTTCAGAATATTTAACCATCGAATATGCAGATAAAGCAAAATTATATGTGCCTGTTTCTTCACTTGAGGTTATCAGTCAATACAGTGGTACACAAATAGAAAATGCACCACTACATAGACTTGGCACAGACACTTGGGAAAAATCAAAGCAAAAAGCACAAAAGAAAATCAATGATGTTGCTGCTGAGCTTTTAGAGATCCACGCAAAACGTGCGCTCAAAAAAGGCTTAAGCTTTAATGCTCCCGATCAAGACTACCTTGCATTTGCAAATGCCTTTGGCTTTGAAACGACACCTGATCAACAAAAAGCAATTGATGAGGTATTGCAAGACATGCAATCTGATAATCCCATGGATAGATTGGTATGTGGTGATGTTGGCTTTGGGAAAACAGAAGTTGCACTCCGTGCCGCATTTTTAGCTGTAATGACGCATAAGCAAGTTGTAATACTTGTGCCTACAACTCTGCTTGCACAACAACACTATGAAACGTTTAGCGATAGATTTGCTAATTGGCCTGTTAAGATAGAAGTTCTATCACGGTTTCGATCTAAGAAAGAACAAGATCTTACGATAGAGAATCTACAATCTGGCAAGACCGATATTGTGATTGGCACTCATAAATTACTTAATCAAAGCGTACCTTTTCATAATTTAGGGCTATTGATCATTGATGAAGAACATCGCTTTGGGGTAAAGCAAAAAGAAAAAATCAAAAATTTCCGATCTGAAGTAGATATTTTAACGCTGACTGCCACTCCCATACCACGCACCTTGAATATGGCACTTTCCTCTGTGCGCGATCTTTCTATTATTGCAACACCACCTTTAAAGCGTCTCAGTGTTAAAACTTTTGTGCGTGAATATAATGATATTCTTATTCAAGAAGCCATTAATCGTGAATTAATGCGTGGCGGTCAGATCTACTATCTACATAATGATGTCAGCACAATTGAAAATACTGCGCATCATTTAAAAACGCTCTGTCCTGAAGCACGTATCATCGTTGCACATGGTCAAATGCCAGAACGTGCCCTAGAACGCGTCATGTCCGATTTTTACCATCAACGCTTTAATGTATTGGTGTGTACCACTATTATCGAAACAGGTATCGATATCCCAACGGCAAATACCATCATCATTGAACGTGCTGATAAATTTGGTTTAGCACAGTTGCATCAAATTCGAGGACGCGTCGGACGCTCACATCACCAAGCCTATGCCTATTGTTTGACAGGTGCAGAGAAATCACTCAGCAAAGATGCTAAAAAGCGCTTGGAAGCTTTAGAATCTTTAGAAGAATTAGGCTCAGGTTTTACACTTGCAACACATGATTTGGAAATACGAGGCGCAGGAGAAATATTAGGTGAAGAGCAAAGCGGTAATTTAAATGAAATTGGCTTCAACTTATACATGGAGCTTTTAGAAAAAACGGTAAAAGCATTGAAAGCAGGTAAAACACTTTCTACAGAATCCCCTTTAAATAATATAGAAATTGATTTGCAAATCAGTGCATTAATACCGGAAGACTATCTACCAGATGTACATTCACGGCTGATTCTCTATAAACGAATCAGCATGTGTGCTTCCAAAGAAGCACTTGAAGAAATTCAAGTTGAGATGATTGACCGATTTGGGTTACTACCCACTGCTACTCAACATTTATTTAAGATCACTGCCCTTAAGATTATTGCAAAAGAAATTGGCATTACAAAAATTGAAGCGGGAAAAAGCCAGGGTAAAATTGAGTTTGTTGAGAAACCCAATATTAATCCTGATACAATCATTAACCTGATTCGCACACAACCCCAACACTATAAATTGATAGGTTCCCAAGCATTTAAATTAACTTTTGACATGCAGACAGTTGAACAACGTTTTCAGGTGGTAGAAAATCTACTTACGCATTTAACCAACAATTAAAAAGTTAAATAACTTATGTTTAAAAATATACTCGCTTTAAAATCCCTTGTATTAGTACTTCTCATGCTCTCATGCTTTAAGACCTATGCGAAAGAAGAGCAATGGTATCAGGTTGAAGTGCTTGTCTTTGAAAATCTTGATAAAGCGGGATTACAAGAGTCATACCCCCTAAATCCTGGTCGCCCTAATGTCAGTGCTGCCAAAAACCTATTGGATGCATCCAAAGCCCTCTCTACAGGCGACGAAACCCAAAATTACATCCAAGTTAGCAATGATGCCCTACAGCTCAATGATGCTAAAGATAAAATCCAGAAACAAGGCAGCTTTCGTATTATCCTTCATAAAGGATGGAAACAACGAATCACTGATAAAAACTTATCTGATACGCTCCGACTTGTTGGAGGAAAAAGCTATTCTTCTAGAGGTGGCTCTGATATACAACAAGATGATGCACTTGGCGCAAATGCAGATGTGAAACAATCTGCTTATGAAGTAGATGGTACCATTAAGATAAGCAAAAGCCGCTATCTTCATGTTGATACCGATCTCATTTTAACGAAACCAATGAGAGTACTTTCAACAGCTGCCGGCGTACAAGGCTCTCTCAATGCAGGCACAAGCGCCACTTTTGCAAATGTCAGCAATAGAAACGCATGGCAACAAGATGCAAATGCAAAATTGCAAGCTTTCCGCTTAAAGCAATCTATTAAAATGAGAAGTAGTGATGTGCAATATATCGATCACCCTATGTATGGCATGCTTGTCACCATAAAGCCTGAAAAGAAAAAGTAATTTTAATCGCACACCTTACGCAGTAAAAAGATAATGCCAGTCAGTTAAGAAATGAACGAAGTGAATGATTATCTTCCCTTGGAATCAAGGGAAGAGGCTCAACTTTAGTGATCAGATGGATTTTTTTAATTTATGTTTTAAAATCCCTCGCTTTGCGCCACTGAGAAATAACTTATTAATAAAGTATTACTTCTAAAGAAAGAAGGCTTCTTATCTACTAGAACGCTTATTATGTTTCCCATTCTTCTTAAAACAGTCCGGCACGCTCTCAATGTAATTTCCTTGTACATTCAGATATTTTAATGCGGATAATCTCGAAATACTCTTAGGAAGCGTTTTTAATTCATTATTGTGTATATCTAAAATTTCTAATTGCCCCAAACGCTCTAAGGCTTTAGGTAATTGACGCAAATGATTGTGGTGCGCTTGTATTTCATGCAGATGTTCTAAATCACAGATTTCATCTGGCAGACTATCTAAATCATCATGATCAATCTTAAGTTTATGCAGATTTTTAAGCTTTCCAACCCCTCTGGGTAACACACGCATTTCATGATTGTAACTTAAATCTAATTCCTTCAAATGCGTTAAACGCTCAATACCATCTGGCAAAGTACGTAAATGATTACGCTTCAAACTCAGTATCTCTAAATTTTCTAAATAAACAATGGCATCTGGCAATTGAGTTAATAAACAGCCGCTAATATCTAATTCTCTTAAATTGATCAATAATCCAATTTTAGAAGAGACATGAATGATTTTACATTTACTTCCCTCTAAAACTAGTTTTTTTAAGATCATTAATTTGTTTAAATGTAAATTAAACAATAAGGTTGGTAGTCTGGTAAGGTATTCTAAACTTAAGTCATGCTCTTGAACTTCATTCAAATATGACATTGCAATACGACAATTTACACGCTCTAATTCTACATCTAATTTAACAATATTATCCAAATCATCTAAATCTTGCTTCACTAATTCTGCCAAAATTTTATACGATGAATTCAAGGCTAAGGCATTAGAATTAATTTTTGAGAAAATAGCTTCTTTGTATTTTTTAAAGAACTCATATTCTTTCAATAATACTTTCTTTAGCTTATGCAAATCATCATAACTGTATATTTTTTCAGACATTGGTACAACACAAAACCAATCTTAGTAATCATACTATCATATGATAAAACGAATATGGCTGATATAGGACTTTAGTCGCACATCTTCTATTCAAAAAGCAATCAAAAATAGAACATTCACAGTCTCTATTTCTAAAAAATAAGAAAAATCTATTGCTATTTTTACTATTTAATAAGTAATTATACACAGTATAAAATTTAGTAAATTTCCATAACAATGAGGTGTAGTTACCCTTAAAAAGGCTAAACAATATAAACATATTCAAGAAAAAATCAGGATCATGAAAAGACTATAGACGGATCTATCACGTAAGCAGTTAACAAAGGAGAATCAAGATGATTAAAGGAATATATGAAAATCTTGCTTTAGAAGGTGGTGGTGCAAAAGGCTATGTTTATCTTGGCATGTTTGAAGAGCTTGAACGCTTAGGCATCATTCAAGATATCGATAAAATCTCTGGCGCATCGGTTGGCGCTATCTTTGGTTTAATGGCAGCCACAGGCTGGAACGCTGCAAAAATTTCCGAAGAAGTATTAAATTTAGATATGGCTGAAAAAATAAAAGGAGGCATGCTAGAGCCTATAAAGATTCCTCACAATTTACGCAAAGGATTTGGAATTCATAAAGGCAAGGCGCTATATGAATATTATCAAGATGTCATCGAAAGAATCACAGGTGATAAAAATACCACGTTTGGAGAATGGCATACTTTCAAAGAAGCGCATCCAGAGCTCGGTTTAAAAGATCTGTATGTGCAAGCTTGCAATGTTAACACCAAACTCAACGAAACTTTTTCCTATGAATCAGAGCATGCCAATGTACCCATTGCAGATGCTGTACGAGCTTCTGGCGGCTTTCCTTTTTATTTTACAGCTTGGAAGATAAAAGGTTGTTGGTATTCGGACGGTGGGATACAAAAAAATTGCCCTTCAGATGTATTTGAAACTATAAAAGGTGAAGGCAATCCTAAAACATTGAGTCTACGCTTAGACGATCAAACTGAAATTGAATATTATAAACAGGGTATTACACCACCACCGCGGGAAATTAATAATATTTTAGATTATACGGTGGCTTTTTTTAAAGCTTTTGGAAATGTACAAAATCGAGATTTCAACGATAGCTTTTACAAGGATTATACTATATTTGGTGACACGCTCGGTTATGATACCCTAAATTTTGATCACAGCCCTAAAGACAAGCAAGCAATGATAGACTCAGGAAAATATGCTGTTGCATGTTACTTTCATCATAAACATCCTGAACTTGCTGTAGAACACTATGATGAAAAAATGTTACGCAGGTTGCAGAAAAAAGATCACACACTCTCTTTTCGTCGGTTTTTGGAAAAAGAGAAAAAACATTTCTCTGAAAAAAGAGCTGCACGTAAACAGGCTAAAAAAGAAAAAAGTAAAGCAGCGCCATCCCTTACAATATCTGAAGATAATAGTGCCAATTCAATTGAAGAAAAGGCTCTCGATCTTACAAATGCTTTTAATGAGCCTAAACCAGAACCGCTGCCCGATCTTCACGCTGATGCTTCAGATAAATCTCATCAGCATTTGCCAATGTATAGGCAATGGCGCTCAAATATCAAAAAAACAACGCCCCTCTCATTACAGAAAGAGACATTACACATTCCTCACCCCGCCAGTAGTAGTTCTTCTCATAAGCTTCATAAAGATAAAAGATTATAAGCCTAAGATGACTTGTCAGATTCTCCGTCTGAATGATCCTCACGAATGAAGGTTCGTGGGGGCTTATTCAGCGGTAACCCCTCAAAATAATCTTAAAATATAGTAGCTCAAATAACTACACATATTTAACTAGTGACATGAATGAGTTAGAATAGCTGCCTTTAATTTAGATATCCATAATAGAGCAGCACAATAATGTTGAAAAATGTCTTCAAAAAAATACTGCCTGGCTTTATATTCAAACAGCAAGACACACCATCACGTCCCGCGCCTAGTAAAGTCATTGTTAGTTCTGCACCTTTGCCTGCGGCAGTGCCTGTTCAGCAGCATGCAAACCCTCATGCAACTCAGTTTTTCAATCAAATTAAAGCACGTAGAGAAGAAGCTGTAAAATTAAATGAACCTGCTTTAATATCCGAATATATTTTAAAACAAGATTTGATTGCTATTTATGATTATGTATTAAGAAATCAAAATACTATTCTAAATACCTTGATTTCGAAGGATAACAAAACACCTCAATATCGCGGCTATCGCATTGAAAAAGAAAAATCAAAGCTTGCAAGATCAATCAGCATTCTCAAAGATCTCTCTAATCAATTTATATTAATTTTAGACATAAAAAGAAAGCTCAAGTCAGGAGAAAAATCCCTCAAAACCAAAATCTTCGTCGGTGGAAATAAAATAGGTAAAGTTGCCTGGAGAATTGATACACCCATATACGCAAAATGGATTAATCTTGTCACAAAACGCACAAAAGAAAAAAGAATCCAAAACACAGATGCCGAAGCAAAGCTGTCTCAAGAACTTGCACAAAGAAATCAATGCATTCATACCGGCTATTCTGATCTGCTTTTTAGTTACAGCTTAGAGAGCCAAATTTATCGCACTGGCGAAAAATATAAACAAGCACATTATGCCCCCTTTGTAGAAATGGATTTTAATTCTTTCTTAAAAAACAAATCAAAATCTTTAACAATGGCTGACAAATACTCTATTGCAGATCAAATATTGAAAGCTATTCAAATTATGCATCAGCAAAATATCGCACATCAAGATATCAAAGAAGCAAATATGCTTATATCTTTTAAGAATGGGCAATACCAAATTAAAATAAATGACTTTGGGCATTCTACAAATTATAGGCATGACCAAAAAGAATCTTTGGCTACCGCTTCTTATGCCTCACCAGAAATAGCTTTGGCCTATAAGAGCAAAAAAAGTGTACATCATGAGTATTTTTATGATAGAAACGACTCTTCTTTTGGCATACGCGTCGATAGAAATTTATCTAAGGGAAATGCGAGTCGATATGCAAATTCTAAATTAGCTATTAAATATAGTAAACCTGATTTGAAAAATGATATGTGGGCAATTGGCGTTGTATTTTATCGTTTATTTACTAATTCTAAGTTAATGGAGAATAATATTGCAACTCAAAAAAAGATTGAACAAAATCCTTTATTGAAAGGTTTGCTTGCACCTATTCGAGAAGATAGATTTACCATTGATCAAGCATTAAGAAGCTTAGAAACACTACGCAATGCAGAAAAAGTCGAATCATCAACACCCAGAGTAAGAATACAGAAGCGCTAGTTTTTTAAAAATTAGGTCTGAAAATTAGGACAGCCAGGTCTGAAAATTAGGACAGCCATGTATTTTTTTAGCAAAAAATTATCATTCATATCTATGAAAATAATCATATAATTCTGATATGCCAATTAATTAGGCTTTAAAGAAGATAGAATTTGATAGTTTTTTCTATTGTGAATCGAATGATTGTATAAAATGAGGAATAAACTAAGCTATGACTTGAGGATTATTGTATATTTTCTTTGCTTGAGTGATGCCTTTTAAGGCTTTCCTTCTCTCTTTGCCAAAATTAAGCAGTAAAATTTCACTGCCCACTGCATGAGCAAAGCTTTTACTTAAATTTTTGACCAATGATATCCAGTTTTGAGGCTCAAACTGTAATCGAGTCAGAATGGGTGCTAGATGCTCAGGGATAGAGCCTGCTTGTTTATCATCCCGAATCACTCTACCTGTATAATCCACAAGTTCTAAATAATCGACAAGTTTAAAATCAATCGCATGTGAATGATGTTCTGAGATGTTTGCAAAAGGCACTAAGAACTTGGGTTGGGATATGTCAGCTTTTTCGCGCTTGAGCTGTTTAATGGATTTTGGCTTATTGACCTTTAATTGTTTGGAAATATGCTGAATGCGTTCATAAATGGAAGTAAATTCTGATTCTTCTGGCGTTTCTGTAATTCCTGCTCTGACTGGATTTAAATCAACATAAACCATTGCACTCAACAATGCCCCTTCATCTAATAAAGCTTGGGATTTGAAGCGCCCTTCCCAAAATCGTCCTGCAGTATCATCCTCATCATTTACATCGCGCGCAATTTTTTCATTTAAACAACGCATAAACCAGCTGATGCTCGTCAAACGCTCTTTCCAAAGCTGAATCTTCTGTTTTAAGTGCTTATTTTCTTGAGCGTCTTTGGGGAAAATAGCTGCCCAACGACGGATGATTTCTGCTTCTGACCAATTCTCAGCCACTTTATCTTCTACATACAAAACAACATGATAATGATTACTCATGATGGCATAGGCGCAGATTTTTATAGCAAAGATATCGGCTAAATATTTTAATCGATCGACAATCCATGCTTTACGGTGAGAATAATCTTTCTGTGTTAGTTCATCAAAACCACACAAAAAGCTGCGACGCACACATCGGTTCATGACGTGATAATACGGTGTTGCATTCAAATCAATTTGTTCTGAGCGAGCTAAAGTCATAACTTAAAAAATATCCCTATTACTGAAAGGAATTCTAGCTCAAAAATTTTGAGTAAAGCAACTTAATCTGGCTGTCCTGGATTTTGTCGCTGGATTTTGTCGTCCCAAATTTTATTGGATTGCTTATATCAAATGTACAAAAGTATCTATTTCTGGCATTACTTCTGATAAAGAAGGAAGAACAGGTTGATACAATACTGCTACCTCTTCCGTCTCTCTTATAAGATCTTCTGTCGAATCTAAGACTAAAACATCGCTCAGCATTACAGGATTCTTCTCTGATGTAGAAGATGGCTGAACAGGTAAGATAGCCAAACCAAGATCGCTGGCTAAGAATATATCGCCTTGCTTGGTCTCATAGGTAGTTGTACCAAAAACAATATTACCATCCACCCTTTCAATGTGATTATCTGAATCAAGATGAATCGCTTTAATGTGGCTATCTACTAATGGCGTAATCTCTGATGCTTGGCTAATACCATCTTGATTGATATCTTGCCAAATTAAAAAATCTTTGAAATGCTCATCTGCAGCATCAAATACACCATCTTTATTGCTATCAAAAGCCAATTTTAAGCCTTCTAAATCTGTTTTTGCATCGGGATGATAAAGAGTTAAATTAATTTCTGACAAATCTGTGACTAAACCATCATGATTGGCATCATAAGCAAGTATGGCATCATTTGGACCAACCCAACCCATTTTGTAGTGCATGCCATTCTTTTCAAAGCTCACATTTGAATTTTGAGCAGATATTAATTCAATTCCGTCGCCCCCTAAATCTAAGACCACTGGTGGTAATATATCCCCCACATCAATCAATATATTTGCCGTATTGCTTGTACCACCATCACCATCTGTCACCGTAAAGCTGACTGTACGCGCGGTAACATCTGGTAACACCAACTCTGTATTTGTATAAGTGATAGCGCTGATCAATGCTGCAACATTTGCAGGTGTGGCATCAGCATTTAAATTGATCAACAACTTTGTCGCAATAGATGTAGCATCCAAAACGCCTATTTCTGTACCAGCATAAGTCACACTAAAGCCTGCAACTTCAATTTGTCCTGCTGTTGATCGAATACCCAACATATCTTCTGTGGGCACTGCATTTGCAGTAATTTCTACGTTAAGCGTACCACCATCAAAATCAGCAGAATCTACATCTAAAACCGTAGCTAAAGCACCTTGATCTAATATTTGTGGTGCACCCAGCATTTCGAGTGGGTAGTTTACGATGTCACCCTCTATATTATTCACCACAGGCGCATCGTTGACAGAAATGACTGTAATGGTCGCCGTCCCATCAACAGCACTGGCTAAGCCTAAGTCATCTTTCGCAGCATAATCAAAGCTTACATCGCCATTGAAATTCAAAGCAGGTACAAAATAAAGCTCTAATTCATTAGCAACAGCTGCATAATCTGTATTAATAGCAGCTACCGCTGTAAGCGCTACATCTGTGTACAACACACCATTTGCAGGCAAACTTTTTAGATCAAAACTTGCAATTGTGCCATCTACATCACTACCTGTCAGTGTAATAGCAATCGATGCTGCATCTTCATTGCCACTTGCTGTCACATTATCAACCACAGGCGCATCGTTGACAGAAATGACTGTAATGGTCGCTGTTCCATCAGCAGCACTGGCTAAGCCTATGTCATCTTTTGCAGCATAATCAAAAGTTACATCGCCATTGAAATTCAAAGCAGGTACAAAATAAAGCTCTAATTCATTAGCAACAGCTGCATAATCTGTATTAATAGCGGCTATCACCGTAAGCGCTACATCTGTGTATAAAATTCCATTTACATTATTCACCACAGGTGCATCGTTGACAGAAATGACTGTAATGGTCGCTGTTCCATCAGCAACACTGGCTAAGCCTAAATCGTCTTTTGCAGCATAATCAAAAGTTACATCGCCATTGAAATTCAAAGCAGGTACAAAATAAAGCTCTAATTCATTAGCAACAGCTGCATAATCTGTATTAATAGCGGCTATCGCCGTAAGCGCTGCATCTGTGTATAAAATACCATTTGCAGGTAAGTTTTTTAAATTAAAACTCGCAATTGTGCCATCCACATCGCTACCTGTCAGTGTAATAGCAATCGATGCTGCATCTTCATTGCCACTTGCCGTTACATTGTTTACAATAGGCGCATCATTGACACCATTTATTGTCACAACAACCGTTGCTGTATCACTTAGTCCTTCAGCATCTTCAATCGTATAAGTAAATGAATCTGTTGTTTGAGCACCTGCCGCTAAAGCTTCAAATTGCCCATTCGGATCATAAGTAATTTCTCCATTTGCATTATAAATGACATTTCCAATCGTGCCGGTTGTATCAATGCTAACAACGGCCATTGTATCGTCTGGTGCATTAGGATCTGTATCATTAATTAAAACCCCTGGCGCAGCAATCGTTACAGGATTGTCTTCATTCGTGCTAAACGCATCATTATTTGCGATGGGCGCCTGATTCAAAGTTACCGTGACAGTGAGATTTGCGTTTGATGTATCACCATCGGCATCTATAATTGTATAAGTAGATACATGTTGTGTTGTCAGTTCAGCATCAGGAATACTAGATGCATCTATCAGCTCAAAAGTGTAAGCACCTGTTGTTGTATTAACAGTTAATTCACCTGTGACAATCCCTGTTCCCGTATTGTAATCAGTGCGCGTCTTAATTGAGCCTGCTGCACCATCCAAGTCCCCAACACCACCATCTACAACGCCATTCACAGAAAGAATGTGAATACCATCTGCCCCTAAATCTATGCCAAAACCATCATCATCCGTTAATAAATTTCCAGTTACTGTTTCTATACCATTGACAAATAATAACGTTTCTTTGACTGTATTTAGGTTATCATTTGCCTCAGCCACATCATCGACAATTTGAACCGATATTGTTGAAGTTGCTGAATCGTAATTACTATCCACAATCGTATAATTAAAAACATCAACAAATATTTGCCCTAGTTGCGGATGGTTTACAACAATCACATCAGGGCCTGGAATATGTAGAACAGGATGATTAAGTGTGTAAATATAATCACCTGCAGCAGTCGTTGTAAGTGGGATATGCGAAGTATACAACACCATTGTATTTCCTTCTGGTGTCGTAATTTGTATGCCTGCCAATATAGCGCTTTTAACTGAACCTGCTCTTGTAAAATTTAAATCAAGTGCGTACAAACCATCTGGCCCAGCAGAAGCACCTTCGAGAAAAATATTGCCTGTTAGCGTAGCAAAAGGCTCATCTCTTAACTCAAATTCATCTTGATGAAAATTAAGTAATGGTCCTGCAAGTAATGCGATAGCTATAGGAACACCATTGTTAGGAATAATAGGCGGTATTGTGATGATGTGCTCAGATACAATAACTCTTGATTCTGTGTATATTTCCCTTTCAACAGATTCAATTTTTTTAAATTTAGAGAAATCATTTTCTGATTCACTTAAACTAAAAGAACGTTCTATAGATAAAATCTTGTCTCTATGGCCTGATTGTAAAACAGTAACCATATCTGAACCACTATTATCAACAATGATGTCAAATAATTTTTCGATGTCTAGATCAAGAAAATCTACAATAACTTCATTTTTTGAAGCTTGCTGAAAGCTTTTTAGCTTTTTTTGAAATTCTGCTGCATCCATTGAAACATATTGTAAGAATCTATCTTCAAAAGCTGAAGAAATACCTTGATGTGGTAAAACTGCTTTCTCGGCAGAAAGAAGCGCATATTTAGAGGGAGGTGCTTTTGGTATTTTAATGCTATATTCAACGTTTTTATACGTTGTTTTAATAATTTTAAAATTGCTTATTGAGTTACTTGCCTTCGCCATGCCACAAGCCATCCCTACTAAAATTTATCTCACAGAATCGTGAGATCATCCATTATTTACGATTCATACACTATAACATTTGTTTAAGTAATTGATTTGCTCATCAATAATCCTGTTACCGTAGTACGAGTGCACAATCTTTATCATTTTAATTTACAAAACTAACAACATGGTTATAAGCCCAATCTCATTGGGTTTCCCATAGTAACACAAAAAAAACCAATAAGTTTATTAACTAAAAACTGCATCTTTCTTATAGCGGAGAGGCGATTAATCCAAAGGGTTAGAGTGATCTGCCGTCTCTAATTGATGTGCCATATTTTCTATATCTGAAACCGCTAATGAAATATTTTTATACGCAATATCAGAATATTGACTTGTATTATCTATTGAGAATAGAGCTGTTAATTCAACTGAGGTTTCATAGATAGCAGAAACATTTTTAAGATCTAAAGGATTTTCCTGTGAAAGAATCTCACTCATATTAATAGGTTCCATTTTATATGCAGAACTTAGCTGTAATTGCACATCTGCTGCCAAATGCGTATTTCCATCTGTCGTTTGGTAAGAGGTGTAGCCTGTAATTAAATTACCTTCAATTACACTTGATTGATTATCTGAATTCAAATTGATATGCACAATACCACTCTCAGATAAACTTAACATTTCATTAAAATCAATAACACCATTGCCATTTGCATCTCGCCAAATAGAAAAGCTATTGAATTTTTCATCTGATACATCGAAAATACCATCTTGATTACTATCAAAGCCCAATCGAAGACCATCTAAATCGGTTTTAGCATCTGGATGATATAAGCTCAAATTAATTTCAGATATATCACTAATTTTTCCATCCTGATCGGCATCATATACCAAAATACCATCATCAGAAGATGCCCAACCAATTTTGTAATTTACGCCATTAATAAACATTGAAACAGGAGAATTTTCAAAAGAAAGCAATTCAACGCCATCACCATCTAAATCCAAAATAATGGGAGGCACAAAGGCTTGATATTCATAAGAGCCAATATCTTGAATACCAACAACTGCACCACCGCGCTGATCAGCTGTTGCATCATTCAATGCACCTGCGTTAATAGCAAGACTGCCTGCTAATAAAGCGTGTGTATAGGTATCGCCACCATTATCTTGTAAAGCACCTAGCTTCGCATCAATAACTGAATTACTAACGCCCGTAATATCCGTCGCTTGCGGTGTAAAATTAGCACCACTTCTATTGCCAATTAAATTATATCCATCTGAAACATAATTGCCTGATATATCTTTATTACCGACATTCTGAGCAACAATTGTACTATACAAAGAAGTTGTTCCATCACTCTGAATACCACCGCTATTATTGTAACTAATATTTGTTGAATTATTTGTAATCGTACTATTATCTATATCTGTTGTTACCGTTGTATAAATGCCACCACCACTTAAGGTAACTGCAGAATTCCCAGAAATAGTACTATTGTCTATACCAAGATGCCCACCATTAATCGCATAAATACCACCACCATATTGGTGAGCAGTATTGCCTGATATAGTGCTTGTTTCAATTGTTGTTACTGTATTGCTCACATATATTCCGCCACCGCTACCAGAGTTTGTTTTATTACCGGAAACAGTAGTATCTTCTATCGATAAGTTACCGCCCACATTATAAATTGCACCACCATTTTGTGATGCAGTATTACCAGATAAAACGCTATCATCTAGCACAATAGTTGCATTATTAGAACCAATGGCGCCACCATTTAAAGCAGTATTACCTGAAAAATCTATATTTGAGCCATCTAAGGTGCCACCATTTAAATTAATGCCACCACCACTACTGCCTGCAACATTCCCAGAAATCACGCTATTATCTATGCTAACAGCGGTATTTTTTGCGTTAACGCCACCACCATATGAGCCGCCACCTGATGCTTTATTATTTGAAATAGTCGTATCTTCTATAATAAGCGTACCACCATTTATATGAATACCAGCGCCTGATGCACCACTATTTGTAACTGTGTTGCCTGTAATAATAGAATTTTCTACGGAAACATTACCACCTTGTGAGTTAATACCCGCACCATCTCCTGGCGCTGAATTATTAGAAATATTACTATTTTCTATGGAGATATTAGTATTAACTTCAGCATAAACAGCACCACCACCACTATAGCCACCCGTATTGTTATGGATGTTAACATTTGAAAAAATGAGCTCACTATTTGAATGTAAATAAATAGCCCCCCCTGCACTCACAGCGCTTTGTAAGGAGCTTCCCCCCGTAATACTCAAGTCTTGCAACTCTAAAGTTGCTGAATTGTGCACATCAAATACTCGGTCAATTCCACCACCATTGATGGTAGTATTTTGTGCGCCGATAATCGTGAGATTTTGCAAAATATCCAAATCTCCAGTATGTGCATTATTTTCTGCAGTATAACTGCCATAAAGATTGCCAATCGTTAACAAATAATTACCATTTGCTAATTGGATCACATCATCAATACCATCATTAAACAAATCAAAATTATTGGCTAAAATAACGGCCTCACGCAAAGACAATCCATCCCCTAATGCTGCTTGTGCATAAGCCTCTTCGTAGGTTTTGCCATTAAAATCGTAACCAGATAAATTATTTTCATCAGTAAATATATTTGGTGCAAGCCCAGATGGCGTATCATCTACAGCTATAACGGTGATCGTTGCTGTTTCATCAACCAAGCTTTCCATACCTAAATTATCTTTAGCGCCATAGTCAAAGCTTACATCACCATTAAAATCTGCATCTGGTACAAAATATAAAGTGAGACTGTTGGCTGTAGCTGTATAATCAGCACCTATTACAACCGCTGTTGTTAAACTGGAATCTGTATATAAAGTACCATTGCTGGGTAAACTTGATACATTGAAGCTGGCAATTGTGCCATCCACATCACTGCCGGTTAAGATCACTGGGATTGAATCGGCATCTTCATCGCCACTTGCAGAAACGTCATTTACAACCGGTGCATCATTAACAGAAATTACAGTGATGGTCGCTGTTTCATCAACCAAGCTTTCTAAACCTAAATCATCTTTAGCGCCATACTCAAAACTTACATCACCATTAAAGTCTGCGTCTGGTACAAAATATAAACTTAAGGCATTACCCACAGCGATATAATCATCTCCAACTACAACCGCTGTTGTTAAACTGGAGTCTGTATATAAAGTACCATTGCTGGGTAAGCTTGATACATTGAAGCTGGCAATTGTGCCATCCACATCACTGCCGGTTAAGATCACTGGGATTGAGTCAGCATCTTCATTACCACTTGCAGAAACATCATTTACGACGGGCGCATCGTTAACAGAAATCACAGTGATGGTCGCTGTTTCATCAACCAAGCTTTCCAAACCTAAATTATCTTTAGCACCATAGTCAAAACTTACATCACCATTAAAGTCTGCATCTGGTACAAAATATAAGCTTAAAGCATTGCTCGCAGCTGTATAATCAACACCTATTACAACCGCTGTTGTTAAGGCTGCATCAGCATATAAAGTACCATTGCTGGGTAAGCTTGATACATTGAAGCTGGCAATTGTACCATCCACATCACTGCCTGTTAAGATCACTGGGATTGAGTCGGCATCTTCATCACCACTTGCAGAAACATCATTTACGACGGGCGCATCGTTAACAGAAATCACAGTGATGGTTGCGGTTTCATCAACCAAGCTTTCCAAGCCTAAATCATCTTTAGCGCCATACTCAAAACTTACATCACCATTAAAATCTGGTGCTGGCACAAAATATAAAGTGAGACTATTGGCTGTAGCTATATAATCAGCACCTATTACAACCGCTATTGTTAAGGCTGCATCGGCATATAAAGTACCATTGCTGGGTAAGCTTGATACATTAAAGCTGGCAATTGTGCCATCAACGTCACTGCCTGTTAAGATCACTGTGATTGAGTCGGCATCTTCATTACCACTTGCAGAAACATCATTCACAACGGGTGCATCATTAACAGAAATTACAGTGATGGTCGCTGTTTCATCAACCAAGCTTTCCAAACCTAAATCATCTTTAGCGCCATACTCAAAACTCACATCACCATTGAAGTTTGCATCTGGTACAAAATATAAACTTAGAGCATTCGCGGTAGCAATATAATCAACACCTGCAACCACTGCTGTACTCAAACTGGAATCTGTATATAAAATACCATTGCTGGGCAAACTAGATACGTTAAAGCTGGCAATTGTGCCATCAACATCACTGCCACTTAAGACAATCTCAATTGAAGCAGCATCTTCATTACCACTTGCAGAGACATCATTCACCACAGGCGCATCATTTGTACCATTGATCGTAATATCAATTGTGCCACTGGCATTGTCAACGGCATCACCATAACTCACTGCAAAGCTCTCAACTAAAGTCTCGCCATCGCCCAAGCCCTGCACCGCGGCATGATTATTATTTAAAGTATATTCCCAAGTACCATCGCCGAATAAGACCAAGCTACCATAGAGTCCTGCAACGGTAACACTGACACTATTGCCTCTGATGCTACCATCCGCATTATCTTGGATCGTTTGTATGGTGCTATTACCATCTGCACTTGTGACAGACAATGTATTGACGTCTGTGACATCAACATCTGCAAAGCTGATCGCACCCGTAGCTGTTAAAACTGCATCTTCCGTCACTGCACCAACAGCGCCGGTTAAGGTGGGTAAATCATTTGTACCATTGATGGTAACAATGATAGAGCCTGCTGCACTACCAACCGCATCAGCATAATTCACTGCAAAGTTTTCTGTTAAAGACCCACCACTGCCTAAGCCCTGCACCGCTGCATGTGCATTATTTAAAGTATATTCCCAAGTGCCATCGCCGAATAACACCAAACTACCATAGAGTCCTGCAACAGTAACACTGACACTATTGCCTCTGATGCTACCATCCGCATTATCTTCGATGGTTTGTATGGTGCTATTACCATCTGCACTTGTGACAGACAATGTATTGACATCTGTTGTGTCAATGTCTGCAAAATTAATTGCGCCTGCCACTGCTAATACTGCGTCTTCTGTGACAGCACCACTATCGCCTGTTAGCGTTGGTAAATCATTCACTCCCTTAATAGTCACTGTGACTGTAGCGGTATCTTCTAACCCTTCAGCATCACGAACAGTATAAGTAAAAGTATCTGTTGCCTCTTCACCTTCAGCTAAATATTCGAATTTATTATTTGGATCATAATTTATTTTACCATTAGTATCAAAACTTACATTGCCAATAGTATCTGTTGTATTAAGATTGGTGATTTGAATTGTATCGCTTGGACTGTCTGGATCAATGTCGTTTGATAGTACATCAACAATAATAGGACTATCTTCATTGATGCTAATTGCATCATCAACAGCATCTGGTCTTTGATTTAAATCAATCGATATTTCTAGTGTTTTGGTTGAGGTGTCACCATCATTGTCCATGATTGTATAGGTAGAAACATGCTTGGTTATAAGCTGACTATCAGGAACAGATTTTGCATCAACCAAAGAAAATGTATAAGCACCTGTTGCTAAAGTAACTGTTAATTCGCCTCTTACAATACCGTTACCTGTATCATAATCTGTTTGAGTGGTTATGGAGCCATTCACCAAACCATCTAGATCACCAACCCCACCATCTTCAACTCCGTTTATTAGTACAATTTTCCCGCCATCTGCCCCAAATGAATCTACCCCAAAACCATCATTATCTGTTAATAAATTGCCAGATACGGCTTCTACGCCATTCACAAATAAACTTGTTTCATTGACAGCATTAGTATTATCTGTCGCTGTTGGCTCATCATCTACTACTTGTGCAGAAAGAAAGGCTGTAGCGCTGTCGCCATTCCCATCTACAATTGTATAGATAAATTTATCGATGTAAATTTGACCCAAAGAGGTATTTATATAGACAAGATCGCCATTAAAATCCTGCCCAATATCTGTTGTATCATTAGGTAAATGTAAAATAGGATTATTTAAAGTATAAACGTAATCACCCACATTAATTCCCAGCGATGGAATAGCGGATGTATACAAAATCATTGTATTCCCTTCCGGGGTTGTAATTTCAATACCGCCTAATATAAAGCTTTTTAAAGAACCTGGCCTTGTAGAGCTTAAATCCAAGCTTCCCAATCCATCTGGGCCAGCACTTGCGCCTTCTGCAAAAATATTACCTGTAAGCGTCACAGAGGACTGTGTTCTTAAAGCCGATTCAAATTGATGGAAACCAATAGAAGGCCCTGCCAGTAGGTTGGGGGCTGAGGGTAAACCATTCCCTGGCAAAATTGGAGGTAGCGATACTTCTTGGATTACAGTGGGTGGCTGAAAGTGTGTAAATAAGTCTCTCTCAACAGAATCAATCCCTCTAAATTTATTAATAACATCATCACGATTAAAAGCCGTATCTCTGCTAATAGATTCAACGCCTCCCTCACGTTGTGCTTGAACAATAGACAAAGGATCTGTGCCCCCATCTTCTAACACAACGTTTAGCAATTCCTCTAAATTCATATCTAAGAAACCCTGCTCACCACCTGCTGCAGGTGCTTGCGTAAAAGCAGTTAATATCTCAAATGCATCATCATCCATTTCAACATATTCAAGAAATGCATCATGAAAAGGTGTAAAAATTCCCTCAAAAGGCAAAATGGCACTTTCAGAAGATAACAATACATCTTCAACAAGAACTTTATCGATTAAAGGAGTATTAGCATCTAATTTAACGGCTAATTCAGAGTCTTTTTTTACTTTTGGCTCTACAACTTCTGACGATTTTTTTTCTGTCATACAACGCCCAAATTCTATATGTGTAAGTACATTAACTATTATTGATTACAGCTTTATCTTCTAAAATTTAGTTGAACATAAAGAAAATAATAACTGTACCTAGGTACTACAACCCCTATAAATTTGAAATTTTTAAAGAACTATATTTCAAATTTATAGATGTAAAAACAATTTTTAAAGCGTGTATCTCATCGTTTTATATATAGTATATCTTCGTACACCTCGCATAAACAATTTTTTCTTTAGCCCAAGGGATTTTGCTGATCAGGGCTTTCTAACTGATGCGCAATATATTCAGATTCAGTCATTGCTGTTGCTGTATTGCCCAAATCTGCTGGCGCATCTGTGACATCACCTGCATCTGCATCTGCGTGATTGATTGTAAGATTATCCTCACTACTAGACTCATTACTTTCTGAAGCAGTATCAGGCACAGCACTCAAATCCAGCTGATTTGCTTCTATAAAAATTTCATTCATTTCAATCGTATCAACAGAGGGGCTTATCTGCAATTTGACATCTGCTGCTAAATAAGTATTTCCATCCGCTGTCTCATAGCTTGTATATCCCGTTATTAGGTTTCCTTCGATAATAGCGGATTGATTATTTGATTGAAGTGTTAAACTCACAATTCCATAATCTGTAAGACTGAGCATTTCCTCTGGATCAACAATTGCATTACCATTTCTATCTTGCCAAATATTAAATAGGTGATAATCATTGTCTTGGGCATCAAGAATACCATCTTGATTACTATCGAATGCGCTTAGACCTTCCAAATCAGTTTGAGCACCTGGAACATAGCTTGTGAATGCTATTTCATTTATATCTGTGACTTGACCATCTTGCTGATGATCGTACACCAAAAGACCATCTTCTGAACCAACCCATGCTATTCTCTCTTTGGTACCATCATTATTAACGTCAAATTCAGCATATGAGTTTGACAAACCGATTAGTTCAATTTCATTGTTGTGATTTAAATCAAAGACAACAGGCGCTATGCTGTCTGCGTTAATCACAATCGTAACTGTTGCTGGATCACTCAAGGCACCATGATCATCTTGTATTTGATATGTGAAGCTGTCCGTTGTTGTTTGATCGGGTGGAAGCATATCGAATGCACCATTTGGATCATATAAATAAGTACCATCCGCATTAACCATCAGTAAGGCACCTGAATCAAGCTCTATCTCAACGCTAACATTTGAGGCCAAGCCATTCACGGCAGCAACAGAGAGAATAGCATTATCATCGACATCAGTATCATTTAACAATAAATCGCCAGTAAGCGTATTAGTAATTGGATTATAATCATCTCTATATTCCCAATTTAAAACATAAACATTTTCATAAGCGCCAGCAGCGCCTGATGAAAAACCAATATAAGCTTGCTCTTGACCTAAAATAGAAAGCAAATCTAAATCAGTCGATAATATTGGATCTTCAGGACGTGTCCCATTTTCACTAATGCGCACTTCTAAGGTTGTACCATTATAATCAATCCATACATCCCAAATATTTCCATTATCAAAATTGGGGCTTATATTTATATACGGCGTACTTGTGGTATGAGTGACTATTCCATCTGTAAAAATAGCAAGATAATTTGAGCTTGGATCGTTTTGTTCAGGATTATTCCATGTATCAAACGCAACGCCAACGCTATCTGAAATTCCCTGATATCCTATACCACCACCATCGCCCCCTAAGCTTGAACTAACAGATTGTACAACAAAAACAAGCCCATCTGCCCCTGTCTGAGGATTATATGCATTTGTAATGCCTCCTGGGTTTGTCATTCTGAATTGAAAATAAGTACTAAAATCACTAGCATTTACTGTCGCCAAACTAAAAACACTGCCTGCTTGATATGGCGGTGAAGTTTGTATACTTTGAATCAAACGAAGCACTGTACCATCTACTGTATTTTCTGTTGTGGCAGTTCCATTCATATCTAACATAGATATATCTGAAAAATCATCAAGCCTAAATACTTGATCAGGCGTGACGCCAAGCGTACCGATATCATCGTCTGCAACAGGCGCATCGTTTACAGGAGTTACATTGATAGTGATTGTGTTTGGTGTTGGATCTAGATCAACACCACCATTGGCATCTCCACCATCATCTCGCACTTGGAAGGTGAAATTAGCATAACCTGTGCCATTGGCGTTTGCAGCAGGCGTGAATCTCAAAAGACCTGCATTAATATCGTCAACAGTCACAGAACTACCTACTGTCACAACAACGCCATTATTTGTTAAAGTGCCTGCCGTTGGTAAAGTGGTTATCCTCACTGCGAGTAAACTATTGGCAGGACTATCATTTACATCACTAAAACCAAAATCTGCTACCGTAAAAGTGTATTGAGTATCTTCATTGGTAACAACAGTGGCATCAGCACCCGCTGGCGCATCGTTAACTGAAGTTACATTGATGGTTATTGTATTTGGACTTTGATCTAAATCAACGCCACCATTTGCATCTCCACCATTGTCTTGCACTTGGAAGGTGAAATTGGCATAGCCTGTACCATTTGCATTTTCATCAGGTGTGAATCTTAAAAGACCTGCATTTATGTCAGCAACTGTAATGAGGCTTCCTACAGTAACCGCAATACTATTGTTGGTTAAAGTACCTGCTGTGGGCAAAGAGGAAATTCTCACCGCTGCTAAAGCATTTGCAGGGCTATCATCTACATCGCCAAATCCAAAATCTGCTACCGTAAAAGTGTATTGGGTATCTTCATTGGTAACAACAGTGGCATCAGTACCTGATGGCGCATCGTTTACTGAAGTTACATTGATGGTTATTGTATTTGGACTTTGATCTAAATCAACGCCACTATTATCAGTACCTCCATCGTCTTGCACTTGGAAGGTGAAATTGGCATAGCCTGTACCATTTGTATTTTCATCAGGTGTGAATCTTAAAAGACCTGCATTTATGTCAGCAACTGTAATGAGGCTTCCTACAGTAACCGCAATACTATTGTTGGTTAAAGTACCTGCTGTGGGCAAAGAGGAAATTCTCACCGCTGCTAAAGTATTTGTAGGACTATCATTTGCATCACTAAATCCAAAATCTGCTACCGTAAAAGTGTATTGAGTATCTTCATTAGTAACAACAGTGGCATCAGCACCTGATGGCGCATCGTTTACTGAAGCAATATTGATAGTAACCGTTTCATTTATGCTTGAATCACCCGTATTATCTGTGGCTGCATATTCGAAATTGACAGTGCCATTAAAATTAGCATTTGGCACAAAGTATAAAGTTAATTGATTTGATATGGCTGGATAATTTGTGTCTGCTATAACTGGTATATTTAAATCAGCATCCTCATATAAAGTACCATTGAGAGGTAAAATAGATATATTAAAGCTTGAAATACTACCATCGATATCACTATCACTGCCTGTTAAAATGACAGGAATTGATGGTGCATCTTCATTACCATTAACCGTTATATCATCAACAACTGGGATCTGATTTAAATCAATATCTATTGTAAGATTTTTAGTAGAAGTATCACCATCACCATCAATGATCGTGTAACTTGAAACATGTTGTGTTATCAATTCAGTATCAGGAATCTCAGACGCATCTATCAATTCAAATTCATAATCGCCTGTAAGTACATTTACAGTTAATCTTCCTGTAACATTACCATTACCTGTATCAAATGTTGTTTCTGTTGATATTGATCCTGATGCAGCATCAAGATCGCCACTACTACCATCTTCAACACCGTTAATAGACAATATTCTTCCGCCATCAGCACCAAATGAGTCTACACCATCTCCATCATCATCTGTCAAGAGATTGCCGGAAGTAATAGCACCACCATCAAGTAAAAGAGATTCATTAACAAAATTGGTGTTATCAGTGGCTATTGGCGCATCATCTACAAAACTAAAGGCACTACCTATATTAATGCTGGCGCTATTGATATCTCCATCTCCATCTTCAGCAGTTGCTGTGAGCACAATTGCATCATCTAACAAGCCCACCACATCGTTGGGATCAGAGACATTTGGATGTTCAACAGCACGGCTTTGACTAAAGATAATTTCTCCGGTATTCGCATTTACAGAGATTCTAAAGGCTTCATTTGTTTCTGTTTGACCAACAATGTCATTACCAATTTTTACTAACTCTATGGCTTCTTGACTGATCGTATCTACTAAACCACTGGCTGCATTACCCACACTAAGCACATAAGTGATGGCATCTGCATCCGCAATATCATCATTATCATCGCTGTCCTTGGAACCATCATTACCAAAAATGGTTGTAAATAAACTCGCAAAAGAAGCGGTGTCTGAACCAAAAATACTTTCATCTACAACCAAGGTTGGTACTGCCACTGCATTGCGCTCTATGCTGGGGCCATCATCTCTAAACTGGAAGGATAAACCAATTTCAGCCACCGCACTCGCTGTATCTCCATCGCCATCTTCTATCGTTGCTGTTAAAGTCACTAAGTTCGCTGCGCTTAAGATTGAGGGCTCAGAGGACTCATCTGGATCATTTGGATTATCATGCACCACTGCGCGAAGTTGATCTAAGCTCACTACCCCCGTATCTGCATCAACAGTGATTCTAAAAACTTCTACATGACTTGTCGCCGTACGACCTACTACTGCCGAACCATCCATTACCAGTTCAACGGCTTCATTACTTAAAGTATCTGTTAAGCCGCTTAAAGCCTCATGAGCACTTATACCTAAGGCAAAGCGGATTGCATCTGCATCTTCTGCATTGTCATTATTACTATCTTTGAAGCCATCTGTCCCAAAAGCACTATTAAACAAGATTGCAAAAGAGGCACTCGCATCAACCGCATAATTACTTTCATCGACTATCAGAGTGGGTACTGCCACTGCATTACGGCTGATGCTTGGACCATCGTCTCTAAATTGGAAGGATAAACCGATTTCAGCCACCGCACTCGCTCTGTCTCCATCGCCGTCTTCTATGGTCGCTGTTAAAGTCACTAAGTTTGCTGCACTTAAGACTGAAGGCGCAGAAGACTCATCTGGATCATTTGGATTATCATGTACCACTGAGCGAAGCTGATCTAAGCTCACTACACCCGTATTTGAATCAACGCTGATTCTAAAAACTTCTATGTGACCTGTCGCCGTACGACCTACGACTGACAAGCCATCCATCACCAACTCAACCGCTTCATTGCTTAAAGTATCTGTTAAACCACTTAAAGCCTCAGGAGCACTTATGCCTAAAGCAAAGCGGATCGCATCTAAGTCTTCTGTATTATTGTTATCACTGTCTTTGAAGCCATCCGCACCAAAAACGCCATCAAACAAGACCGCAAAAGAGGTACTGGCATTTACCCCAAAATCACTTTCATCTACAACCAGGGTGGGTACTGCCACTGCATTACGGCTGATGCTTGGACCATCGTCTCTAAATTGGAAGGATAAACCGATTTCAGCCACCGCACTCGCTCTGTCTCCATCGCCGTCTTCTATCGTTGCCGTCAATGTTACTAAGTTCGCGGCACTTAAGATGGATGTATCATCTGGATCGCTTGTATTAGCATGCACCACTGAACGACTTTGATTTAAAATCACTAAGCCTGTGTTGGCATCAACACTGATCCTAAAAACTTCTATATGACCTGTCGCTGTACGACCTACGACTGACAAGCCATCCATCACCAACTCAACCGCTTCATTGCTTAAGGTATCTGTTAAACCACTTAAAGCCTCAGGAGCACTTATGCCTAAAGCAAAGCGGATTGCATCTGCATCTTCTGCATTATCATTATTGCTATCTTTAAAACCATCTGCACCAAAGGCACTGTCAAACAATGTTGCAAAAGAAGCACTGGCATCAATCGCAAAATCACTTTCATCCACAACCAGGGTGGGTACTGCCACTGCATTACGGCTGATGCTTGGACCATCGTCTCTAAATTGGAAGGATAAACCGATTTCAGCCACCGCACTCGCTCTGTCTCCATCGCCGTCTTCTATGGTCGCTGTTAAAGTCACTAAGTTTGCTGCACTTAAGACTGAAGGCGCAGAAGACTCATCTGGATCATTTGGATTATCATGTACCACTGAGCGAAGCTGATCTAAGCTCACTACACCCGTATTTGAATCAACGCTGATTCTAAAAACTTCTATATGACCTGTCGCCGTACGACCTACGACTGACAAGCCATCCATCACCAACTCAACCGCTTCATTGCTTAAAGTATCTGTTAAACCACTTAAAGCCTCAGGAGCACTTATGCCTAAAGCAAAGCGGATCGCATCTAAGTCTTCTGTATTATTGTTATCACTGTCTTTGAAGCCATCCGCACCAAAAACGCCATCAAACAAGACCGCAAAAGAGGTACTGGCATTTACCCCAAAATCACTTTCATCTACAACCAGGGTGGGTACTGCCACTGCATTACGGCTGATGCTTGGACCATCGTCTCTAAATTGGAAGGATAAACCGATTTCAGCCACCGCACTCGCTCTGTCTCCATCGCCGTCTTCTATGGTCGCTGTTAAAGTCACTAAGTTTGCTGCACTTAAGACTGAAGGCGCAGAAGACTCATCTGGATCATTTGGATTATCATGTACCACTGAGCGAAGCTGATCTAAGCTCACTACACCCGTATTTGAATCAACGCTGATTCTAAAAACTTCTATATGACCTGTCGCCGTACGACCTACGACTGACAAGCCATCCATCACCAACTCAACCGCTTCATTGCTTAAGGTATCTGTTAAACCACTTAAAGCCTCGGGTGCACTTATGCCTAAGGCAAAGCGGATTGCATCTGCATCTTCTGCATTATCATTATTGCTATCTTTAAAACCATCTGCACCAAAGGCACTGTCAAACAATGTTGCAAAAGAAGCACTGGCATCAATCGCAAAATCACTTTCATCCACAACCAGGGTGGGTACTGCCACTGCATTACGGCTGATGCTTGGACCATCGTCTCTAAATTGGAAGGATAAACCGATTTCAGCCACCGCACTCGCTCTGTCTCCATCGCCGTCTTCTATCGTTGCCGTCAATGTTACTAAGTTCGCGGCACTTAAGATGGATGTATCATCTGGATCGCTTGTATTAGCATGCACCACTGAACGACTTTGATTTAAAATCACTAAGCCTGTGTTGGCATCAACACTGATCCTAAAAACTTCTATATGACCTGTCGCTGTACGACCTACGACTGACAAGCCATCCATCACCAACTCAACCGCTTCATTGCTTAAAGTATCTGTTAAACCACTTAAAGCCTCAGGAGCACTTATGCCTAAAGCAAAGCGGATTGCATCTGCATCTTCTGCATTATCATTATTGCTATCTTTAAAACCATCTGCACCAAAGGCACTGTCAAACAATGTTGCAAAAGAAGCACTGGCATCAATCGCAAAATCACTTTCATCCACAACCAGGGTGGGTACTGCCACTGCATTACGGCTGATGCTTGGACCATCGTCTCTAAATTGGAAGGATAAACCGATTTCAGCCACCGCACTCGCTCTGTCTCCATCGCCGTCTTCTATGGTCGCTGTTAAAGTCACTAAGTTTGCTGCACTTAAGACTGAAGGCGCAGAAGACTCATCTGGATCATTTGGATTATCATGTACCACTGAGCGAAGCTGATCTAAGCTCACTACACCCGTATTTGAATCAACGCTGATTCTAAAAACTTCTATATGACCTGTCGCCGTACGACCTACGACTGACAAGCCATCCATCACCAACTCAACCGCTTCATTGCTTAAAGTATCTGTTAAACCACTTAAAGCCTCAGGAGCACTTATGCCTAAGGCAAAGCGGATTGCATCTGCATCTTCTGCATTATCATTATTGCTATCTTTAAAACCATCTGCACCAAAGGCACTGTCAAACAATGTTGCAAAAGAAGTGCTGGCATTTACCCCAAAATCACTCTCATCTACCACTAAGGTCGGCACTGCGACTACATTACGTGTAATGCTGGGGCCATCATCTCTAAATTGGAAGGACAGGCCTATCTCAGCCACTGCGCTCGCTGTGTCTCCATCGCCATCTTCTATCATTGCCGTCAAAGTCACTAAGTTTGCTGCACTTAAGACGGATGTATCATCTGGATTGCTTGTATTATCATGCACCACGGCACGGCTTTGGTCTAATGTCACTAAGCCGCTGTCTGCGTCAACGCTGATTCTAAATACTTCTTCATTACCAACAGCTGTCCGGCCTACTACAGCACCACTTTCTAAGAACAACAGTACATCCTCTGCACTTAAGGTATCATTTAAACCACTATCTACAGCTGAACCACTGATTCCTAAAGCAAAATGAATTGCATCTAAGTCTTCTATGTTATTGTTATCACTATCTTTGAAGCCATCTGCTCCAAAGGCACTATTAAACAAGCTTGCAAAAGAAGCGCTGGCATTTACCCCAAAATCACTTTCATCGACTATCAGAGTGGGTACTGCCACTGCATTGCGGTTGATGTTTGGACCATCGTCTCTAAATTGGAAGGATAAACCGATTTCAGCCACTGCACTCGCTGTGTCTCCATCGCCATCTTCTATCGTTGCTGTTAAAGTCACTAAGTTCGCTGCGCTTAAGACGGATGTATCATCTGGATTACTTGCATTAGCATGCACCACTGCTCGGCTTTGGTCTAATGTCACTAAGCCACTGTCTGCGTCAACGCTGATTCTAAAGACTTCTTCATTACCAACAGCTGTTCTACCTACAACAACACCGCTTTCTAAATATAACAATACATCTTCTGCACTTAATGTATCCGTTAATCCACTACTCACACCTGAACCACTGATTCCTAAGGCAAAGCGGATTGCATCTGCATCTTCTGCATTGTCATTATTACTATCTTTGAAGCCATCTGTCCCAAAAGCACTATTAAACAAGATTGCAAAAGAGGCACTCGCATCAACCGCATAATTACTTTCATCGACTATCAGAGTGGGTACTGCCACTGCATTGCGGTTGATATTTGGACCATCGTCTCTAAACTGGAAGGACAGGCCTATCTCAGCCACCGCACTTGCTGTGTCTCCATCGCCATCTTCTATCGTTGCTGTTAAAGTCACTAAGTTTGCTGCGCTTAAGATTGAGGGTTCAGAAGACTCATCTGGATCGTTTGGATTATCATGTACCACTGCGCGAAGCTGATCTAAGCTCACTACACCCGTATTTGCATCAACACTGATTCTAAAAACTTCCTCATTACCAACAGCGGTTCTACCTACAACAACACCGCTTTCTAAATATAACAGTACATCTTCTGCACTTAAGGTATCATTTAAACCGCTGTCTACACCTGAACTGCTTATACCTAAGGCAAAGCGGATCGCATCTAAGTCTTCTACATTATTGTTATCACTATCTTTGAAACCATCAGCGCCAAAAACACTATCAAACAAGCCCGCAAAAGAAGTGCTGGCATTTACCCCAAAATCACTCTCATCTACCACTAAGGTCGGCACTGCGACTACATTACGTGTAATGCTGGGGCCATCATCTCTAAATTGGAAGGACAGGCCTATCTCAGCCACTGCACTCGCTGTGTCTCCATCGCCATCTTCTATCGTTGCTGTTAAAGTCACTAAGTTCGCTGCGCTTAAGATTGAGGGTTCAGAAGACTCATCTGGATCGTTTGGATTATCATGCGCCACTGCTCGGCTTTGGTCTAATGTCACTAAGCCACTGTCTGCGTCAACGCTGATTCTAAAGACTTCTTCATTACCAACAGCTGTCCGGCCTACTACAACACCACTTTCTAAGTACAACAGCACATCTTCTGTACTTAAGGTATCCGTTAATCCACTACTCACACCTGAACCACTGATTCCTAAAGCAAAACGGATTGCATCTAAGTCTTCTGCATTGTCATCATTGCTATCTTTGAAGCCATCAGCGCCAAAGGCACTGTCAAACAAGCTTGCAAAAGAAGCGCTGGCATTTACCCCAAAATCACTTTCATCGACTATCAGAGTGGGTACTGCCACTGCATTGCGGTTGATATTTGGACCATCGTCTCTAAATTGGAAAGATAAACCGATTTCAGCCACTGCACTCGCTGTGTCTCCATCGCCATCTTCTATCGTTGCTGTTAAAGTCACTAAGTTCGCTGCGCTTAAGATTGAGGGTTCAGAAGACTCATCTGGATCGTTTGGATTATCATGCGCCACTGCTCGGCTTTGGTCTAATGTCACTAAGCCACTGTCTGCGTCAACGCTGATTCTAAAGACTTCTTCATTACCAACAGCGGTTCTACCTACAACAACACCGCTTTCTAAATATAACAATACATCTTCTGCACTTAATGTATCCGTTAATCCACTACTCACACCTGAACTACTGATTCCTAATGCAAAGCGGATTGCATCTAAGTCCTCTGCATTATTGTTATCACTATCTTTAAAACTATCTGCCCCAAAGGCACTGTCAAACAAGCTTGCAAAAGAAGTGCTGGCATTTACCCCAAAATCACTTTCATCGACTATCAGAGTGGGTACTGCCACTGCATTGCGGTTGATATTTGGACCATCGTCTCTAAATTGGAAAGATAAACCGATTTCAGCCACTGCACTCGCTGTGTCTCCATCGCCATCTTCTATCGTTGCTGTTAAAGTCACTAAGTTTGCTGCGCTTAAGATTGAGGGTTCAGAAGACTCATCTGGATCGTTTGGATTATCATGTACCACTGCGCGAAGCTGATCTAAGCTCACTACACCCGTATTTGCATCAACACTGATTCTAAAAACTTCCTCATTACCAACAGCGGTTCTACCTACAACAACACCGCTTTCTAAATATAACAGTACATCTTCTGCACTTAATGTATCCGTTAATCCACTACTCACACCTGAACTACTGATTCCTAATGCAAAGCGGATTGCATCTAAGTCCTCTGCATTATTGTTATCACTATCTTTAAAACTATCTGCCCCAAAGGCACTGTCAAACAAGCTTGCAAAAGAAGTGCTGGCATTTACCCCAAAATCACTTTCATCTACTACCAAGGTTGGTACTGCAACTAAATTACGTGTAATGCTTGGGCCATCGTCTCTAAATTGGAAAGATAAACCGATTTCAGCCACTGCACTCGCTGTGTCTCCATCGCCATCTTCTATCGTTGCTGTTAAAGTCACTAAGTTCGCTGCGCTTAAGACGGATGTATCATCTGGATTACTTGCATTAGCATGCACCACTGCTCGGCTTTGGTCTAATGTCACTAAGCCACTGTCTGCGTCAACGCTGATTCTAAAGACTTCTTCATTACCAACAGCTGTCCGGCCTACTACAACACCACTTTCTAAGTACAACAGCACATCTTCTGCACTTAATGTATCCGTTAATCCACTACTCACACCTGAACCACTGATTCCTAAGGCAAAGCGGATTGCATCTAAGTCCTCTGCATTATTGTTATCACTATCTTTAAAACTATCTGCCTCAAAGGCACTGTCAAACAACCCTGCAAAAGAAGCGCTGGCATTTACCCCAAAATCACTTTCATCGACTATCAGAGTGGGTACTGCCACTGCATTGCGGTTGATGTTTGGACCATCGTCTCTAAATTGGAAGGATAAACCGATTTCAGCCACCGCACTCGCTGTGTCTCCATCGCCATCTTCTATCGTTGCCGTCAAAGTCACTAAGTTTGCTGCGCTTAAGATTGAGGGTTCAGAAGACTCATCTGGATCGTTTGGATTATCATGCGCCACTGATCGGCTTTGGTCTAATGTCACTAAGCCACTGTCTGCGTCAACGCTGATTCTAAATACTTCTTCATTACCAACAGCTGTCCGGCCTACTACCACACCACTTTCTAAGAACAACAGTACATCCTCTGCACTTAAGGTATCATTTAAACCACTATCTACAGCTGAACCACTGATTCCTAAAGCAAAATGAATTGCATCTAAGTCTTCCATATTATTGTTATCACTATCTTTGAAGCCATCTGCTCCAAAGGCACTATTAAACAAGCTTGCAAAAGAAGCACTGGCATCAACGGCAAAATTACTCTCATCTACCACTAAGGTAGGCACAGCCACCGCATTGCGCTCTATGCTGGGACCATCATCTCTAAATATAAATGACGTACCAATATCTGCTGTTTGACTGGCAACATCTCCATCCCCATCTGTAATGGTTGCTGTTAATTTAACAAGATCAGCAGCGGAAAGCGTCGTAGATTCGTCATGATTATCCGTATCTGAGTGCACAATTGATCTACTTTGATTGAGTGTGATCGCACCAGTATTTGCATCCACAGAAATACGAAACACTTCTATATGAGACGTTGCCGTGCGACCAACCACCTCTGAACCATCCATGATCAATTCAATGGCTTGGTTACTTAAAGTATCAACTAAACCACTATCTACTTCAGAAGCACTGATACTCAAGGTATAAAGCAAAGAGGCTAAACCATCTGCACCAGGATTAAGTGTAAAAAGACCAGCAAAGCTAGTTGTATCATCGACAGCAAATATTGTTTCATCAACGGTGAGAGATGCACTTGCACCAGAAAGTGTAACAACCGGCTCATCATCTATAATTTCAACGGTCAACATAGCCGTGTAAACATCTTCATCTGCATCTGTAAATTCATAAGTAAAAACTTGCAAACCACTATTATCGTCTATGTCTGTTTGATCTGATGGCGTAGAATCACTATCGTTATCAATAGAGCTTAATAAGGTATAGGTATAATTCCCCGTTGCTCGATCAACGACTAACTCACCAATGGATGTCGTTACCGTAATGGTCGTCGTGGTGATAACCGTAGTTCCACCTGGAATTGTAATATTAGAAACTGAGCCGCCATCTGCACCAAAGGTATTATTAACACCATCAATTAAAGAGCCACTTACTGTTGCTGGAGATGAAGGTAAATTCGAACCATCTGGAAAAATATTTGCCTCATCTATTGCAGGCGCTGATTGATCGGTTGCCGTAGGTTCATCATCTACTACTTGTGCAGAAAGAAAGGCTGTAGCGCTATCGCCATTACCATCTACAATTGTATAGGTAAATTTATCGATGTAAACTTGACCCAAAGAAGTATTGATATAAACAAGGTTGTTATTAAAATCCTGACCAATATCTGTTGTATCATTGGGTAAATGCAAAATAGGATTAGTTAAGGTATAGACATAATCACCTATTTCAATGCCTAATAATGGATCAGCGGATGTATATAAAACAATCGTATTCCCTTCTGGCGTTGTGATTTCAATACTATCTGATACAATATTTTTTGAAGAGCCTGGCCTTGTAAAGTTTAAATCCAAGCCTCCTAATCCATCTGGGCCAGCACTTGCGCCTTCTGCAAAAATATTACCCGTCAGTGTCACAGAAGACTGTGTTCTTAAAGCTGATTCAAATTGATGGAAACCAATAGAAGGCCCAGCCAATAAATTGGGCGCTGAAGGCAAACCATTTTCAGGTAAAATAGGCGGTAGCGTTATTTCTTGTATTGTGGTGGGTGGACTAAAAGCGGTAAACAAATCTCTTTCTACAGATTCTATTCGCTTAAATTTGTTTAAACCATCTTCTATATCCCTATCTAAGCCTCTGCCAACAGAATCTACCCCACCTTCATTATGCGTTTGTGCAACAGACACAACATCAGAACCACCATCCTCTAATACCACATCTAATAGCTCTTCAAGCGCTAAATTTAAGAATTCACTACTATCTCCTGCGTCGGGTGGGAATGCCGCAAGCATTTCTTCGAAATCTTCTTCTTCCATCTTCACAAATTCAAGAAATGCCTCCTGAAAAGGCATAAAGATATCTTCAAAAGGAAGAACAGCTTTCTCAGCGTGTAGAAAAATATCATCCAAATGGATATTATTGAGTAAATTAGCACTAATATCTAATTTCTCTGGCAATACACCATCCTGATTTACTTTTATTGAAGAAGTAGAAGCCTCAGTCGATTTATGTGATTTATTTTTTGCCATACAGCGCCTAATTAGATAGATGTAAATACAACTAAATAGCTATCCCTGCTGTACTCAAAGGTTATTTAATAAAACTAATAGAATTTTAAAAAAATCATAACTGTACCAAGGTACTATATGTTTTAAGCTATATGATATTTGAATGTTATTTTATTGATTAGTTTCAAATTTCTGAAAACTATTGTAACGGCGAATTGCCTCAAATTAAATCTAACCCTATGAACGCAAAGTAGGTTTCGTTGCCTCATATTAAAAGTAACCATGGAACGGGAGGTTACACATATGGGGTATCAAGAAAAAAAGAGCTATCTTCAAGCGATTTTGTTGCGATACGTGAATGATGATAGGTCAAAAAAGAGTGCAATACTCAATGAGTTTTGTGCTGTATGTGGATACAATAGAAAATATGCGATTCAGCTACTAAAGAAGAAACCAGTTAAGGAAAAAAAGAGAGCGGGACCAAAACCAGTTTATGATAAACCCGCCCTCTTAGAGCCATTAAAGCAGATTTGGTTTACCGCCGACCAACCCTGTGGCAAAAGGCTAAAACCCATCATTAAACTCTGGCTGCCAAGCTATGAGTCAACCTATGGCTCTCTAGCACCTGAAATAAGGCACCGGCTATTATCAATTAGTCCTGCTACTATCGATCGCTTACTAAAGCCTATACGAGCGACAAACAAACTTAAAGGACGCTGTACGACCAAACCTGGCTCATTATTAAAATCTCATATACAAATACAATTTAGTCATTGGGATATAACACGGCCAGGTTATGTGGAAGCAGACACTGTTGCGCACTGTGGCGATAGTGTTGCTGGTCGTTTTGCTTGGAGTCTAACCGTTACAGACATTTTTACAGGTTGGACAGAAAATCGAGCCATGTGGAATAAAGAAGGTGGCTCTGTTTATGAACGTATCAGTGATATAGAAAAGGTTTTACCCTTTGAGGTTTTAGGGTTTGATTGTGATAACGGCGGTGAGTTTATTAATCATGCATTACATGATTATTTTACTAAAAGAGAAAAGCCTGTTCAGTTTACACGTTCACGCCCCTATAAAAAGAATGATAATGCTCATGTAGAACAGAAAAATTGGACGCATGTGCGAAACCTATTTGGGTATGACAGGCTAGACAAAAAGAAAACGGTTGTTTTGATGAATGATTTATACCGAAACGAATGGAGCCTGCTTCAAAATCACTTCATGCCATCGATGAAGCTAAAAAGCAAAGAGCGTATTGGCGCTAAATACAAGAAGCAATATGAACCTGCAAAAACGCCTTATGAGCGGGTATTAGAGTCAGATTCTGTTGCAGATACCACAAAAGAAAAACTACAGGCTATTCATGCAGCCCTTAATCCGTTTACACTTAAGAAAATAATAGAAACAAAATTGGTTGAAATATTTAAGCACATAAAAGTTAGTTCAAATGTGAGGCAACGACTCTAAGGAGAAGAAAGATGAATATTGCATATTTATTCAGCAATGGCCTCGAGCTTACTGTTTGTTTTTTATCTACTTTTAACAAAATAAAAGTCTTTGAATTAAATGTTCTCGGTTACCTTAGTTATGAGGCAACGAACGATCTCTTGGGTTAGGTTTTGCTATGAGGCAATACGGCGGCAAAGGAAAATGTCCGGTTTTGAGCAAAATTAAAATGTCCTGTAATAATAATCACTTAAAGCAAGGAAGCTTAAAAAGTGATAATGCAGGAGGTGTATATGAACACTGCGAACATTTTGGCTTTGCAATTTAACTTTGCAATGACAAGATTTCTGAATACTACGGATAAGATTCTAATATGTATAATTCACCCCCACCTACTGATGCTGTAAAAACAGACATATCTATGGTTTCTAATAAGGGGGAATTCGGCGTGTTCAAAATAGAGCTTGAAGATACGCCCAGTTTTTCTAAATGTGTATCCACATCAACATGCTCAGAATGACCAAGATCAGGAAGAATTTCGTTTAGTTCTAAGCGACGCATGTCACTCAAAAAATCATTGTTTAAAGTTCTAGAACCCGTTTCTTCTGGAGCAATGGGATTAAAAGCCCCCCCTGCTTGACTAAAGAAAAAGAAATGTTGAATAGTAGCTTCTGTTTCATAAGCGCCAATATCTTTAGTTTCTGCAACAGCAATACCACGTTGATCAAAAGAAGAATCACTTACATCTCCCGCATTGATTGCAGGACTTGAAGGTAACAATGCATGCGTTAATGTCAGACCGCCATTGTCTGTTAAAACATCTAACAAAGGATCAATAACACCTTGATGCCCCGTCGCAGAAATGCCACCCAAAGAACCAAATTGATCGCCTATATTGGCTTGTATCACAGTCCCATCTGTATTACCGATCAAATTATAGCCAAGAGACTCAAAACCAATACCAGACATATCAAGATCGTTTGAATTTCCTGCGATAATTGACATTGAAATACTAGTCAGTTTTGATGGATCACTTTGATTGGAATAAATACCACTTCCAAATAGTAGGCTCGTATTATCTGTAATAGTTGAGTGTGATATATCTACAGATTCACCATATAAATTTGCTAAGCCACCACCAGATAAAGTTGCAGTATTGCCAGAAATTGTGCTTGTATCAATGGATATTTCTCCATACATATTAAGAACACCACCGCCCATATAACTCGCTTGATTATGATAGAGGGTGCTGCCATTAATATGCACAATACCAAATTGATTACCAAGGCCACCTGCATAGCCAGTGCTTACATTATTTCTTAATTCGCTGTTGAGGAGAGTAATTGTAGCATTTTCGCCAAAATTAAAAATTCCGCCACCATTTAAGGTAGCATGATTGTCGTCTAATATTGAATGGTTGATTGTAATACTACCGTTATCATTGTAAATTGCACCGCCCATTTTTGCTTGATTTTGAAGCAACAAAACATTATCAAGCGTTAATGTTCCTTGATTGAAAATCGCTCCGCCTGAAAATTGCCCGACTTCTCCACCCACTAAAGTAATATTTTTCAAAGTCAAACTTGCATTTGGCATAACTTGAAAAAGTCTATCAATTTGGTTTGCATTAATAATTGTATTTTCTCTACTCTGACCAATAATGACTATCTGGCTGTGTATATCTAAATCGCCTTTTAATGCTAATTCTTCACTTTGCCCAACAATAGATAAATTATATTCTCCATCACACAAATGAATTTGCGTCACCCCACTCACCTGATTAGCTGCAATGATAGCCTCACGCAGTGAAATAAGACCATCCATAGCATCAATAATATCTGCTGTTGTTGTCACGTCTCCATGACAAGTATCTGGATCTTCAGGTATTTTAGGATTTTCTGTATTTTTGGGATTCTCTAATTCACTATCTGATACTGTTTTATTGCTTAGGCTTGAAAACAATAAGTCTTGATAATCATCAGGTATATATTCTTGACCTTTATTAAAAACAGAAAGATCGCGGGCTACTGATTCAACAACCCCATATTTAGAGGCATGCGTATTAATAACAATTTGTATAAAATCTGATAATACGGGCTGTGAGGATGCATTTTCTGCGCCACCTGCCGCTGGACTGGGTAATACATTAATATCGGCTATTGATTGTATATCTTCTGATGAGCTATTAGACACAGGTGCTTTAATCGACTCAGGCTCTGTTACAGGCGCTGCATTATTGTCTTTGGCATCTTGGGTTGAAGTCAAAGGAATATTAAATAGCTCTTCAAATTCAAGCTCTAAAAATGGGTTGCTATCTAATTTTTTCATCTTTCCTGTCATCCCGCCCGCAATTAGTTATTTTCCAAAATAACTAATTGGTTATTTTATAGGCTATACAAGACTACATTTACTGATGAGTATAGGTCAGAGTCATCGCAAATTCTTTGAAGCACTCAAAATCGTCACCTAAATTTTTAGATCCTTGTAAGCTATATCTCACAAAACAGGCTTATTGATATAAATTCAAAGCTTTCGACTATATCTTCGACATCCCTATGCTTATAATAAATAATGAAGTCGTGAGTATAAAGGGACTAAGGTGCTCGACAAAGTTCAGATGATATTGCTATCGCTTATGCTGCTGTCTTGTACGGCTGCGCAGGCAACTGCCTCAGAAAAGGATGCAAAGCATCACAGTGCTGCTATGCAAAATACTGCGATCCCTCCCCTAGAAGCACCAACGGATCTCTCACAACCCAAAGTTGCCCTCGGTAAAGCATTATTTAACGATGCACGATTCTCTAGTAACCTCTCTCATTCTTGTGCAACGTGTCATAATGTAACAATGGGAGGAACAGATCGACAAGCTACTTTTGTTGGCGCGAATCACCGAGAAGGAACTTTAAACACGCCAACTGTATTTAATGTAAGCTATAATTTCAGACAATTTTGGGATGGCCGAGCCAAAAATTTGCGCGATGTTATTAATGATCATATTTTGGATAAGCATATCCTAAACAATCAATGGGATACGCTACTAAAAGAATTGAATGAAAACCCAAAATACCATGAATCATTTAAGCTCTTGTACCCTGATGGCGTTAATAAAATAAATGTACAAGATGCGCTAGAATCTTACCTACAATCTCTTGTAACCATTAATGCACCTTTTGACCGTTATTTAAAAGGTGACACAAAAGCAATCAGCGAAGATGCAATAAAAGGATATGAGTTGTTCAATAACCTTGGATGTATCTCTTGTCATCAAGGACCCAATATTGGTGGGAATTTATACCAAAAAATGGGTATTTATAAGGATTACTTTAATTCTAAACAAAAAATAGTAGAATCTGATCTGGGACGTTTTAATGTAACCAACAAAGATGAAGATACGTTGGTTTTTAAAGTGCCTTCACTTAGAAATATTGCACTTACTGCTCCCTACCTTCATGATGGGTCAGCTAAAACTCTTGAAGATGTTGTGCAAATAATGGCAGAACATCAAATTGGAAAATCTTTAAAGACCCATGAAATATCATATATTGTAAAATTCTTAGAAACACTTACAGGCGAACAGCCTGCAAGTACAGATACAGATAAGAAAAATTAGTGGAAAAATATTTTACTCGAATTTTTATTGCTATCAATGTCATCGTCATTGTAGCTATCTATTATTTGAGTGAAATTGTTCCTTTTGAATATGAAGGTTATGAAAATGATATCAATCGCTTACAAAAATATGATGCTGAATTAGATTCTGCTATTGTTAATACACGATTTGGCCTTATTAGAAATTACCAACCTATCGTAAAAGCACTCGATGGATCGTATAGCGTACTCGAAATTCTCAAACAAGAATTAAAAGAGAATCCAAATGAGAATATTGCAGAGAAGTTAAAGAGCCTAGAAGATGTCTTCAATAGAAAAGTAAATCTTACCGAAAAATATAAACAAATGAATCCAGTATTACGGAATGCCATCGCTAGCTTTTCGTCGACAATGTATTCTTATTTTGATCAAGCCTCAAATGTTGAATTTATCGAAAGCTGTTTAGAAGGCATAGAGCAAACACAATTGGTTGATAATGTAGGTGTATTATTTAGAGATATACTCATCTATACCAATGCTCAAAATGAAAATAGACGCTCTGCAATCATTAAAATGATTGAAAAAATAGAAAGCTCCCCAGAAAAAGTTCCTGAAGTTGATTTAGGTATTGTCTACGCAAAAAAAATATTAGAGTTACAACCTCAGCTCACACAGGTTGCGCAAGATTTATTTGAAATGTCTATCTTGCAATCCATTAATGAACTGAATACAGCTTACCGTTCTGCTTTCGATAATTATCAAGAAAACTCTGTTAAATACCGCGTTGTTTTATATGTTTTAGTTTTCTTACTACTGGTAATTTTAACTTGGTCATTCAGACGCTTACAATCAACTGTTAATATTTTGCACATTGAAGTCAAAAGAAAAATAAAAGCTGAAAAAGAATTAGAAGAAATTAACAGACAATTAGAACAACGTGTTGCAGATCGTACCAAAGAGTTAACCATTAAGAATAACGATCTGAACAAAGCACTTGGTGATCTCGAAGATGCTCAAGAGCAGTTGATCATGCAAGAAAAGATGGCTTCTGTTGGTATGCTCTCAACAGGTATTGCGCACGAAATTAAAAACCCACTCAACTTTGTGAATAATTTTTCAGACATCTCTGTAGAGCTTGTGAAAGAATTAGATGAAGAGCTAGAAACCGTTAAAGATAAAGTTGCAGAAGACAACCTCTCTATGATCCAAGAGATTTTGGAAGATTTGAAAACCAATTGTCAGAAAATCAAAGAGCATGGCGTAAGAGCGGACAATATTGTGAAAAATATGTTGCTGCACTCGCAAGAAGCCGGTGTTGAAAAAGAAATGGTTGATATTAAAAACCTCATGGAAGATAACATTCGCATCGCCTTAGATAAATATCTAACAGAAGATAAAAAATTCGAAGTTAATTTTCTGAAAAATTACGATCCAGATCTACAAAAAATACTTTGTGCACCACAAACACTTGCACGTGTATTTGTTTATGTATTAGATAACGCACTGTACTCTGTTCAAGATAAAAGAAAGCTAGGCACTCAACCAGATTACAAGCCTGAAATCAGCGTTAGCCTGCAACAAAAAGACAACAAGATCGTTATTAAAATACGTGACAACGGTATGGGTATTCCCAAACATCAATTAGACAAAGTTTTTGAACCCTTCTTTACCACTAAACCTACTGGACGAGGAAATACTGGTCTTGGATTATCTATCTGCTATGATACAGTAGTAAAACAACACAAGGGTGAGCTACGGGCAGCTTCAGAAGAAGGCACTTACGCTGAATTCACTATAGAACTACCAGTCAACTCACAAACAAAAAATTAGGGCAATGTTAGAATGAAAGATGTTTCCAAGCAGATGGGAAAAATAAATCGTTATTTAATTGGGATCTTACTAAGTGCAGCGTTATTTTCTTCTCCAGTGAATGCGACAGAAGAGCAAGCCTCTGGTGCTCCACAAGAAGCACGTGAATATCACCTAAAAGCCGCTTTTTTAAGATATGTAGCCAAATTTGTAGAGTGGCCTCCAGAATCACTACCTGAAGGTGCCGTCAATATCTGTGTTCTAGGTCAAGTTCCATACTATAAAGGTCTTGACTCAATTACTGGCAAAGATGCAAATGATCGCATCATACAAGTTATGAAAGTTGGCACAACTGAAGATGCAGAAAAACAGAAATGCCAGATATTATTCGTGGCTAAAACAGAAACAGATAAAATAGAAAGCATTCTAAAAATTATTCAAGATAAGCCTATTCTGAGCTTTGGAGATATGGATGAGTTTGCAGAAAAAGGCGGTGATATGAATTTTTATATCATGAATAAACGTCTTGCAATTATGATTAATCCACCCGCCGTTGAACGCTCTAAGCTAAAAATCAGCCCACGTATGTTAAAGCTTGTAACCGTTGTGCCCCCTATTGAGCAAGAAGGCGTTTATAACTAATTAGATGCAATTACTTTATCCTAAACCACCCTACTCTCTGTAAATGAACAAAGTGAATAATTCTCTTCCCTTGATGTCAAGGGAAGACGCTCACCTTAGTGAGCAGATGGATTTTTTAGAATTTATTTTAAAAATCCTTCTCTGCACCTAAAAAAGGTGCCTTTTTCTTTGGCAAGAAAGAAGATTATTCGTATTGAACGTAGGCTACGCTCTCTCATTGATTCGCATTGCTCATCGATAAGAAAAAATAGATCATAAATTATAATTTGGTATGCTTATAATAGGCAATAAAAACAACGCTATCACGAATGCTTAAACTAAAGCTTTATCTACTTCACCTAAATTTTATTCTACACATCATATTATGTCATTTTTAATATTTATGATCGCATCATCTTGCAAGAAACAGCCGCTATATCCATAGAAATTTATAGCCCTCCTGAACTTATACAAAACATTCAAATACCAATAGACAATATTTGTTTTTTGATGTTTGTGCATTACTGTGATAGGATTCGCGCGTTTAATTAATAATCAATCATTTTGAATCGGGCAAATTGCCATTGGGTCGTTCAATATTTCACCAAATATTGCCGGTAATGAGCATAATGCAGCTGCCAATATCGTAATTTCGACACCATTGGCAAACAACGTAAACATATATGCTGGCACAACAGTCATTACTGATTACCATAATTATCATAACCCTATAAACACCTTTGGTTTTAGCTATATTTTTCCCTAATAAGATCAAATAAGAAAGTACAATATGCGTGCCATTCTATTAATGACGTTTTTTTCAATTGTATTATGCACGCATGTTTTTGCAATTGAGCTATCTACAAATGAAATCAAATATACGTTTAAGCATTCTGAAAACAATGCAAATCAACTTGAAGTTAAAGTTGAATTTCTTGGTGATTCATCAGGTCAAACAACTGTTATCACGCCATGGGGAGGTTCTGTTAATCACCTACTCAATAAACACATCAAATTTGCAATAGACAATGGAGGAAAAGCCATTGAAACTAAGGCAGAATACACGACTTTTTTACATCATCCAAATGCGCGTTTTACGGCTGAATATACTCTAACCTCAAACAAAGAAAACGGCAGTGCCATGCTACCCATCATTGAAAATGAATATATAGCACTATACCCCACAACCACGATGCTTTACCCTGCTAAATGGGATTCAAGCCTCATGGATGCTACGTTTGATTTTTCTCAACTAAATGAAAAATATCATATGTTTTCCAGTTATGGTTTAGAACGTATCTTTAAAACAAATAACAGTTTTGATCAAGTAAGATTTTCACAATTTTTCGGTTCTACTAAAAAACCTGAAATTCTAAGCAAAGCCTATCATCAAAATTACATAACAACGCTTGGTGAATGGAAGCTATTCAAAAATATATCTCCTACAGAATTGCTCAAACAAATTATTATCTATCAGCGTCATGTGATGAAAGATGAAAATTTCCCATACTACGCCGCTTATATTGTTAAGCAGCCAGATGAAATTACATATAAATTCTCATCTGGCTTGCATAATAACAATACTCTTTTTTTATATATTCCTGACAGTGACAACACAGAAAAGCTTTCTCACTTAAAACATATGTTTTCGCATGAATCTTTTCACGCATGGATTGGGAATAAAATTAAAATCCCACCAAATATCTTCAAACGTTATAGATGGTTTTCAGAAGGATTTACTGATTACTTTGGTCTTAAGCTAGCCCATGACGGTGGCTTTGTCACACATGAAGAATATGCCAATATTTTAAATTATCATATCAACAATTATTATCGTTCTATTTTTCGAACTCTATCAAACCAAACATATGAAACGATCTATGATGGATTTCATGCGGGCTTTAATTTTATCCAAACACGCGGACACTTAGTTGCACTCTTATATGATATATCGCATCCAAAGAATGGATTCCATCAATTAAAACACTTTATTAAAGATCTTGCGTATCATATTGATGAACAAAAGCAAACATTCAGCGAGCCAATGTTTTGGGAATTATTTGAAAAAAATTTCGAACCCCAATTTAAGTCAATCCTTCAGAACCATATTTTTGACGGCAATGAGATCATTTTACCTAATCTCCAGGAATTCGAGCTTTATGAGACAACACATCAGATTATTGATCCCGGGTTTGATGTAATTTTATCTTTAAAATCGAACGTGATATGCAATGTTCAAGAAAACACGCCTGCCCATCAAGCAGGATTAAGAAATAATACCCCTTTCATTGACATAAGAGTCATCAATGATAAGGATAACAATGAAGCTATTGCCATTATTCTCATGCAGGATAATAAATCCAGCCTTGTTCAGTATGTGCCTAACCAAATTGAGAGAAAAATTTTGAATTATCGAGTAAGGACTTAATAGATGCAATTACTTTATCCCAAACCACCCTACTCTCTGTAAATGAACAAAGTGAATGATTCTCTTCCCTTGATGTCAAGGGAAGACGCTCACCTTAGTGAGCAGATGGATTTTTTAGAATTTATTTTAAAAATCCTTCTCTGTAACTAAAGGTACCTCTTTCTTTGACAAGAAAGAAAATTATTCGGATTGCTCATCGATAAATAATTCCCACAAATTGCTTAGCTCACAGCATTTAAGTCTGGATTAATAAATGCTGTCTTTTTCTTCGTTCGCAAAGCGAACATTTTCTCACTTTCGTAAAGGGAGACGCTCGTGCAGCGTAGCTGTACGAGCAGAGGGATTTATGCTTTGAAAAGCCGTAAAGAGCAAACATCCCAAATATTTTGCACAACATCATTTAACGAATTAAGTATTTCTATGTTGGTAAATCTAAGTACAAACAGACCTTGAGATGATAATATTGCATCTCTTTCAATATCATTTTTCTGATGCTCATACTCAAAATGTTGTGCACCATCACACTCAACAACTAAACGACATTGATGTGCATAAAAATCAACAATAAAGTTAAATAAAGGCTTTTGACGAAGGAACTGCACGCCTAAAATTTGTTTCTTACGCAATCGAGACCACAACAGCATTTCTGGCTCTGTCATATTGTTACGCAATTTCCTGGAAATATCTTTAAATGACCGATTATAATCCAATGTGATATTACGTGGCATAAATCCCCCTTGCGCACTTATCAGTGCGCATCCCCCTTCAAAAAGTGGGAATTGATTCGCATTGCTCATCGATAAGAGAAAGAAAAAACATGCTGAATTTATGATTTAAACCAACTCTCTATCAACCTCATTGTGAATGACTTCTAATACAATACGAATATTATGCAAGATATCATGATCCCAAAAATGAATGATTTTATAACCTAAAGATTTTAAATATGTTATTTTGCGCGCATGATAATCTGCACTTTCTAAAGATGACTCTGCATTTATTTCAATAACAAGTTTATGCTCTGGACTTACAAAATTGACAATGTAAGCACCAAGCACAAATTGGCGATTAAAATTTACATTGCAAAATCTTCCATCTCGGAAGTATTCCCATAAACGTTGCTCAGCAACGGATACTTTTTCTTTGAGATCTCTTGATGCTTGAATCATCCTTGCACATCCTTTTTTGATTCCTTTGTCCCTTTGATCTAACCTCACCCGCCCTGCGCGAAGCAATTGCCTTTTTCTTCGTTCGCAAAGCGAACATTTTCTCACTTTCGTAAAGGGAGACGCTCGTGCAGCGTAGCTGTACGAGCAGAGGGATTTAGATGTGCGACCTTAATTCCACAGCATAAATCCCCCTTTGCGCACTTATCAGTGCGCGTCCCCCTTCAAAAAGTGGGAGCTTGATTCGCAATGCTCATCGATAAGTATGTCACCCCTTGCAACATAAAATGTGTACATCTCGTAGACCAACAGGAGAGAGTAACTGAAAACCAGGTGAGGTTAATACAAATTAAGCCCACTTATAGTACCACTTGAAGTACGCTGTATGCGCAATATATTGCTTTTTCGCTTCAAATTCATAAGCAATCTTGAAAGCCATATTGCGATGCGTATGCATTCTAAAGCTTGGACTAATCACATAGCTGACCTGTTCAGGCTCTATGCCAAATGACAAGAAGGATGGCCCACCAGCAATAAAATTATTTAAGGTTTCTTGTTTGTCCGCTTTAAAATCATAGTTTAAGAAAAGAGCCAATTCTGGAATATAAGTAGCTTCTAAATACTCATTTTTTGATGCGACTTTAAGACCAATAGAACCCATTATTTCATTCATAGCTTCAGTACGAACAACTAAATCAAGACCACCTGCGCCTTTCTCTGAATAGTTATCAATATCTAAACGTCCAAAGCGCATAGAAGCAAGGGGTGATAAATAGTATTTACCATTAAACCATGCATATCCAATGTCGAATTTGGCAGCATAATGCAGCCCATGAAAGCTAGATTCAGCTTGTCTGGTCAAATTTCCAACCGAAATCGTGCGATGCACACTATAACGATGTCTCGCCAAACCTAACATAGAATTGACATAAATAGGACCAATCGGATCGAAATGACCATAGAAAGAAAGCTGATAGCTATCGATTTTTTGTTTATTCTCGTACAGGCCTCTTTGAGACAAGTCCGTTTTACCCATGCTTAAGGCTGCACCAATAGTTGCCCAATCTAAAATACGCCAATCACTCCCCATGGAGAACCCAACAGAATCACCACGATAACCTTCAATAGTATCTATTTTTCTTTGATCAATCATACTGGCATAAGGTTTAATCCATGTACCATAAGTATGACGCATGAGCACATTACCATCGCCATCCCCAAAGCTTACACCTTGATTGTAATCTCTGTAACGATAGCGAGGGTTGTAATAATCATCATCGTCATCTTCATTTTCATCATCACGATATTTATCTTCGCCTTCTAAAAGCGCACTCAAACCTAATAACTCTTCAAAACGAATACCAATATCATCAAAAGCACGGCGCACAGCCCAATTAGAATTGGCCGCAATACTGTTGTTATAGCTGGGCACTAAGCTTCTTAAGGCATCTTCTACTTGCTCTGCTGTAGAAAGCGTTTGTAATGCACCTAGTAACTCTGTAAGTACTGGGCTTGTTGCTGCACCACCTGAAGCAGCGGCAGCAATAGTATCTAAAGCACCGGCTACGCCATTGGTAATATCAGAGTTTGGAACGACAGTGCTGAAGGGGATGTTTGTTGAAACAATATCTAAATTCGTACCATTTAAAACAGGTGCAAATGTCACTGTTGCAGATTGTGGCTGAACCACGGTTAGCGTTCCTAAATTGTATCCTCCAGGAGCTGCCGCTGCATTGATAATATTATACGTTGAATTATTGGGTATAAATTCTCCACCCACTTGCAATTTCAACGTTGAATTAGGATCAATCTCTGCATTACCAGGTGTAGTGATATAAGGCCCTGGAAAAGTATTTTGGGCAACTATTTGCACATCCAACATTCCGTTTGGTGTTTGTTTGTAAGAGGTTGTCGTTAGCAAACCACCGGCCTGTATGCCTAAATAATCATCATTGGTGGTAGCGCCCATATTTACGCCAGAACCATTTAAAATCCCCAAAGAACCATCTGTAATGTTAAGCGTGCCTGTGCCACTAATAATGTTGCCAGCCCCTGAAGCAATCACTGTAGAGTCATTTAAAATATTGAACGAGCCAGGAGCATTAACATTGGTAATGGCTTGCGTAACGGTAAACGTCCCTGCATTTACGTTGATGGTTTGGAAATTATCAATAGTACCTGGTGTTGTAAAGCTGCTATTAATATTTAATATATTGCCGACACCTGCACCTGCTAATGTATTAAAGCTACCACCTGTTATATTAACGGTATCATTACCTGCACCACCGATAATATCACGCACCGTAGTGCCAGAAAGATGCAATGTGTCTCCTGCTGCACCCAATTGTAAATCTTGAGTAATAGTGCCGCCCGATAAATTAAGCATGTTAGGGGCAATATTGCTGGCAGTTACATCACCATCGATGGTTCCCCCCGTCATGCTGAATACATCACCACCTTTACCTGACAGTAAAACATCACCGGTAATAGCACCGCCATTTTGGTTTAATTTAATTTCTACAGCTGCTGCAGAAAAGTCAATTGCATTACCAGCACCATCGTTTTTAATAGTACCAGTGTTGGTAAAACCACCCGCAATCTTAGTATTACCTGTTGCGTCAATCGTAGCACTGCCGGGAGAATTATTTTGAATCACACCACTGTTCGTAAAATTACCACCGATATTGGTGTTATTCCAAAGAATTGCATTTTCGTCAACGGCAGCAACAGTACCAGAATTAGTCATGTTGCCGTTGATGGTGACAGCATCCATTTCAAGGGCTTTGCCTGCAGCGCCATTATTTTGTATGGTACCAGAGTTGCTAAAGGCGCCTTTGATTAACGTATTATCATCTATATATAAAGCTGAATCTGCTGAATTATTAAGTATATTTCCTGCGTTACTAAAATTTGTATCGATGGTCACACCACTTAAATTCAAAGCCTCACCATTAGCAGCTTCAATAGTCCCTCCAGCGGCATTGCTCAAAGTACCATTGATAGCAATGGAATCCATACTCAATGCGCCACCAACAGTGTTTTTGATAGTGCCAGAGTTTGTGAAATTGCCTTTAAAAGTACCATTCAAACTTGCATCAACAGTAAAATTGCCTGCAGAAGCATTTGTGATAGTCCCGCTATTGCTAAAGGCACCATCTAAAATAGTCGTAACCATTTTCACCGCGGCATTATTAGCAGCTTGAATTGTACCGCCAGTATTGTTGTTGATACTGCCCGTAATTTGACCCGCCGGTAACTCTACTGCAATACCTGTAGCACTTTTAATCGTACCACTATTCGTAATACTACCTCCTAAACCATTGTCGAGAAGAATGGCAGAGCCTGCAGCACTTTCAATGACACCTGTTGAATTATTGATGATGTTGCCACTCAAGTTCTTATCCGCACGAATGGCTTGTGCACCCAGTGTTGCAGTAATAGTGCCATTATTGATAATGCTAGTAATATTATTGTCTAAATAAATAGCTTGTGCTGCATCTCCAATGGTTTGAATTTTAGCGCTTTGATTATTTAAAATAGAGCCTGTCAATGCACCTGTGATATTAATACCTTTACCTTGGCCAGCGTTACCCGTTGCTTCAATCGTGCCAGTATTAATAATGCTACCCGTCACAGCGGCAGCACCATTGACCAAAATACCATTACCCCCCACATTTTTGATCATACCACCTGGGTTATTAGTGACAGATTCAAAATTTTTCTTTAATTCTATGGCATTATTGCCCACAGTCGTATTTTCTATGGTGCCTGCATTAATAATAGTAACGCCTTCTCCATCGACATCTATGACATCTGTGCCTGATGAGCGAAGAATACCGTCACTTAAGTTATTGATGGTGGCATCTTTACCATTGGCTGTGATTGAAATAGCATGATTATTTTGCGCGCTGATTAAACCATCGTTATTAATGGTTGCATCAGCAGCACCAACCACAACACCATTGTTAATTGAAGTAATATCTCGATTTAAACCTATATTAACCGTAGTTTTAGTCGCTGTATTGGTAATATCAATCGCATCATCGATACCACCATTGATATCAATAGCTAAAGTATTTGGCGCACCTGCATTATCAATGTTAATAGTATTGGTCTTGTGTGTAACGTTAATACCATTTGCAGCTGCTTCTTGGATACTACCACCCGCAGTAATCGTGATCGTATCATCATCTGCAGCTGAAACCACTCCTGGAGAAAGTGGTGCATTCACAATGGGTCCTGCTAACACTGCCCCCGGCACCATCAAACATCCGCTTGCCAATACTGCTTTCAACAACTTATATTTTCGTGTAATTGTGTTCATGAATTCTTAAACGTCCTTTTTCAATAATTCTTTAAGCCCACTCATAACGTAGTTTCAAACCCACATTATGTCGCGTATATGATGAACGGGCAGCAAAATCATATTGCAGATCAAAAATAAAGTTTTTAAAGCTGTGCACACTCAAACCCGCACCCGCTTCAAAAGTTGTACTAGCAGGCTCATAGCCAGTCGTTAAGAAATCAAAGCCACCACCGAGCATATTGCTGACAGCCGTTTGCTTGTCTTGAATAAAATCATGCAATACATAGCCTTGCACATAAGGAATCACAATGGCATTTTTAAAGTGATTACGATATTCCAGCAGCAAACCACCACCCACGACAAAACTATCTAAATCATGGTTGCGCACATTGAGATTCAAACCAATGGCATCATTTTCTTGATAAGATTCAATATCCCAGTGCGTATAATTGGTGAAAATCTTAGGGGTGCTATATATATTCCCTTTCTTCCAAGAGTGCCCTAATTCTAAATGCGCATGGCTTTCCCAATTGTTAAAATGTGCATTGGCAATACGAGAAAAACCAACAACGCCCCCCGCAGATGGAACCAATACTTTACGATGACTGTCGTTACGGTTTTGAGCGCCGGTGAGCAATCCCATGATATAAAAAGAAGAAGGACAAGTGTAATAACCATACAAAGAAGCATTGATGCGTTTTACATCAATAGTGCTACTAGAAGGGCCTCGAGAATCAACATCTGATTGTTGGTAGCCACCCGCTAAACCAAAAACCCAGCGATCGCCAAAAACACGATCGATACCAATGATGCCACCAATCAAGGTTGCATCATAACCGTAGGCATTATCACGATTTTTCTGTCTTGCATCGCTTCCCAATACAATTGACCATAGGCCTTTGTTAGGATCTCTTTCTACGTTGGATGCTTCGGATTTTTCTTTTATAAAGCTAAAATTGTATTTAGAAGTGTCATCTTCTTTGGTTGCGGCTGTAGGTGTTGAGGCAGCATCGCTGTCTGTGTCCTCAAATGCATCATCCCAATCATCATCGCCGGCAGCAAAGCCATTTGCATACTTAATTTCTAAAACGCGTTGATTCAAATGCTTCACCATTTGGCGATTTGCAGATTCAGATGCAGATAAAATAGATAAATCGACTAAAGGACTCAAACTATGAAGTGCTTCTTGCCTTTGTTGATCAGTCGCTAAACCATCAAGTGCAATAATCAGCTGATTTAATTCGGGCGCATTTGCAGCAGCAGTTGGACGAAGTGCATCCAACATCGATTGAACATTGGAATAGGTTGCGTAGCTTTGAGGAGCAACAAACAAAACCAATGCTGCGACACACAATTTAGTCAGACGATAATCATTGCTGCTTTTATACATTTAGAATCAACTCCAGCTTAATTAAGTATATAAATCCTACCATTACGTGTAGGAGAACCCAATCATTTATTATGGGAGATCATAGGAAACTTAAGCGTTGTGCTGCCTTCTTCTGTCAACGCTGTTTCTTCTGCACACGTTGACAATGGGCGAGTACCTATCTTCTTCCTCGTTCGCAAAGCGAACATGTTCTCACTTTGTAAAGGGAGACGCTTGTTCAGCGCAGCTGTACGAGCAGAGGGATTTAGCTGTTTGGCCTTAAAACCTCAGTATCAATCCCCCTTGCGCACTTGTCAGTGCGCGTCCCCCTTCAAAAAGTGGGATTTCTTATTCGCTACGCTCATCAAGAATTCTGTTAAAAATAAATACATCATATAATCAGAAATTTAACTAAGAGACAGCAGAGACATCGTTAACAAGAGAAGGTACGAGCATCTTAAAAGCATAACTAGGATTATTTCCCAAGCAAATAACGTACAATCCTTGCTAATTGCTTAGAAAATAATTACCTTATGCAGATGCTACAAGTTAACAAATCAACTATTTTACTTTTCAGTGTGATACTTAGCAGCTTAGTGAGTGGCTGCAGCACGCTGAACCCATCTCCTATTTCTCCACAAACACATACGGTGATAGAGCAAGCAGAGCGCCAAGGCTTTGTACCCGCCTTGTACGATACCTCTTTAGTCACATATGCCGTTTGGGAAAAAAATAAGCAGAAAACAAACAGGACAGCCACAGAAACTAAGCAAAATAACCAAAATCAAAATATTCAGGACATCCATGTTTATATTGAAGGGGATGGAAATAGTTGGAAAACAAGATATCAAGTCTCTGACAATCCAACGCCTAAAAACCCTCTCAGTTTAAAATTAGCCATGCAGGATACACATAAAAATGTTATCTATCTTGCTAGGACTTGCCAGTACCATTTTGATAAAGAAAAATGTAAGTCACGTTACTGGAGCGATGCGCGCTATTCTGAAGAAGTCATACAATCAACCAATGAAATACTCAACCAAATAAAAACACGCCATCCACAAGCGCGATTTCTGTTAATAGGATTTTCAGGTGGTGGCAATATCGCTGCTTTGTTAAGCGCAAGACGAAATGATATATCAGGCTTGATTACAATAGCGGGTAACTTAGATCACGATGCCTTAAACGAATATCATCGTGTAAGCCCAATGAGAGATTCTTTAAATGCCATACACTACGCCACAGAGCTGAAAAATATACCACAAAAACATTATGCGGGCAGCAAAGACAAAATTGTTCCAGCCTGGCTTGCTGCAAAATATAAGCAAGCCCTTAACTCCCCCTGTGTCGCCATTGAAGCGATCAAAGATAATACGCATCACAAAGGATGGGAGGAACAATGGCCCCAATTCTTAAAAGAGGCACTGCCATGTCAGCAAAACAATGCTACCAAAATTTCTTAAACAAACAACGAGAACAACATTTACTGCGTGGCATTCCTGCTAATATTAAATACGATCTTGATTTTAGCAATAATGATTATTTACATTTTAGCCAACACCCAAGCATCATCCAAGCAGCGCAACAAGCATTGGCTCTGTATGGCTCAGGTAGCAAAGCTTCACGCCTCATCACACATCAACAAAGCGCAGTACTTGCATTAGAATCGCTGATCGCAAAAGATAAACACAGCGAAAAAGCGCTCGCTTTTTGTAGTGGTTTTCAAGCAAATGTTTCTGTCTTAGCGGCTGTCTTAGATAAAAAAATACTTGGCGGGGCACCACTTGTCTTTTGCGATAAACTGAATCATGCCAGTTTACATTTGGGCTGCGAATTAGCCGGTGTAAAACAAATCCGTTATAGACACTTGGATATGAATCACCTTGAATGGCAATTAAAAAAGCACGCAAGCACTTCAAATATCCGCTTTATCATCAGTGAATCTGTCTTTGGTATGGATGGAGATATCGCTGATTTATCCACATTGATTCGTTTAGCCAAAGACTATAATGCCTTACTCTATATTGATGAGGCGCATTCTACAGGTTTGTTTGGCCCCAATGGTTATGGTCATAGTACTGAATTCCCAGGTGAGATTGATATGATTATGGGAACTTTTAGCAAAGCATTAGGATGCTTTGGCGCCTATGTTGCCTGCTCACAAACCCTTTACAGCTATTTACTCAATCGTTGCCAAGGGCTTATCTATACAACACTGATGCCCCCCGTTCAATTAGCGACGATGCAAGCCGCTTGGGAGTTAGTACCCACTGCACAAAAGCAAGTACAAGCCTTATTTGAATTAGCTGATTATTTACGTGAAAATTTATCTCTTGAAGGCTTTGATATAGGAAATAGCCAAACAAATATTGTCCCCATTCGTTTGCACGATCCCAAACAAGTTTTAAATTATCAACAAAAATTAAGCGACCAAGGAATTGCGGTCGCCGCTATCCGCCCTCCTTCGGTGATGCCTTTGGAAAGTAGACTTCGAATTGCTTTATCGCTAAGACACCAGAAAAAAGACATAGATATGCTCTTCAATGCTTTAAAATCACTTCAACAACAAGGCTGAAAATTTTAAAAACTAGGCTCATATATTAATGCATATGCATCTTTAATCTTTCATACCGTGTAAACTCACTATTTTTCTCAATATTTGTAGATACAACAAATTATACCGCTCAGACTTCTGTTTATACCCTTCATCGGGTTCATTTGATTTTTTACTCAAAAAATCAATTAATCCTATTTTTCACTCTCAGACTTGACTTTACTTAGACAGCTTAGTTATGCTGAGCGGCTATTTACAGAAGACGACTGGTCATATACTTTAGAGGCAAGCATGACATTAACGCAGATCTCAAATTTCATCAAAGCACAATTAAAACAACCTGAAAACAAATATTCTCTCTTAATCGCGGCGATTTCCGCAGTAACCATTGCTACTTATACTAGTTTTACACTCTTACCTGCATTGGTAGCTGTTGCATTGAGTGGCGCATGCAGTTACTTAACAATTATAGGGGCTCGCTATATCACAGAACTTTTAACCAACATTAAAAATATATCTATTCACATCGATCAAACTGTAGAAAGTGTAAATGCACGCGTCAATGAATCAAAGCAAACCTTAGAAGAAGCCAATAAATTATTGAAAGAAGCCAGTGCTTCGGTCACAAAAGTAATCAATGAAGTCACGCCTTTGGCAGAAGAAGCAAAAAAGACAATTGCGCAGACAAACGCCATTATTCAAGATGTTAATAAAAAACATCTACCTAAAATATTGAATCAAACGGATGATTTGGTAAAAACGGTTAGCAGAGTTGCTACGAACATAGATGAAACCCATATGCCAAAACTCTTAAAACAAACGGGTACAATGGTTCAAACACTCACTGATTTGAGTAAAACTGTTAATGAAGTGCATGTCCCTAAGTTATTAAAGCAAACCGGAACAATGGTTCAAACCATTACTACACTCAGCCAGAAAATTGATGAAACGCATATGCCAAAACTCTTAAAACAAACGGGTGCAATGGTTCAAACACTCACTGATTTGAGTAAAACTGTTAATGAAGTGCATGTGCCTAGATTATTAGAACAAACCGGCATCGTGGTTAAGACCGTTGCTGACCTCAGCAAAAAAGTTGATGAAGTACATATGCCTGCGCTCTTACAACAGACAGGAACCATCGTAGAAACACTCACCAATTTAAGTAAAGACGTCAATGAAGTGCATGTGCCTAGATTATTAGAACAAACCGGCATCGTGGTTAAGACCGTTGCTGACCTCAGCAAAAAAGTTGATGAAGTACATATGCCTGCGCTCTTACAACAGACAGGAACCATCGTAGAAACACTCACCAATTTAAGTAAAGACGTCAATGAAGTGCATGTGCCTAGATTATTAGAACAAACTGGCATCTTAACAAAGGCACTAAATCAAGTAGCCACAAATATCGATCAAAAACATGTACCAGAAATAACTCAAAAAATTAATGAAATGCTTCAAAAGCTCATTCAAATTGGAGAAAATGTAAACGGCGCAACAGATACTGTTAGCACCCTTGCCATGCCAGCCACGCTTACAGCAAAAGCAGTGCGTGGCACAGGGAATGCACTTTACAGTGGTGGCGCATCCATTGTGCGTGGTATCGGTAGTATATTTGGTGGTGGTGGAGAAGAAGAATCTTCTGAGAGTGAGATCTCAGATGAAGAAGAGGATGAGGCCTTAAAAAATGCACCTGAAAGCGAAGCAGAACTATTAGCTAAGGATGGCGTGCTTATAGCAGAACATCAAAGCAATTTATTGCAAAAAACAAGCGAGCAAGAGAAAGCCCAAGACGATTGCCAAAGAGCGGAACATAAAGATGAAATATCTACCGAAGATCTTCGAGAGAAAGTGCTTGATCAATCACCCAGCCTATTTTCTCGAACCGTCGGCTGGATGTTTAATAGAAAAGATAAAACGCCTAGTGTTTCTGTCAATACACCTTCTGACGATGAAGATACAGACAAATTAGACGACTCATCGCAATTAAATGCGTCCTCACCTCGCGCTAGAAGATTATCCTTATCTTCCAGCAGTGATGATGGCTAATAACACATGTTTAGTCTTCGCATTAACAGCAGCGAACAGTCTGTTGCTGTTGATGCAAGGCTTGAACCCCTATCGCAATAGATTTTTTCACCCCTTTAAAAGAAAAAGGCTGGTTCTTTTTCAATGCAAACAATAGATTGCGTTGCAATTTTAAATCTAATCCAGTTTCTTTCTTCATCGTGAATGCCAAAGAATCATCTTTCAAAGAGACAGGTGATTGATCCGCGGGCACATTACTATTCAGCCATGCAATGGCCCATGGATGGCTCTTTCTAAAGTTTTCATCAGATTCAACACGATGTTTAAGCGCATTCCAAATTAAATTTCTATTATGATTCAAAGGCCTATATTTAACAATTAAAGCAGGCGCATCCAGATATTTTAAAAATTCTGATTCGCTCATCGGCATACCTTTCTCATAAAAAAGATTAAAGTGATACCATAAAGTATGTATTGCGCCCCTGTCGATCGCATCTTTACAGGTAAAATTATAAGCTTTGGGCTTAAGCGTGTTCAAAATATGATTTGTTAATTTATCTTTGATAAAATGAAATAATAATGCATTTCTCTCTTCATCCCCAACAAAAGTTGCATTCATTTTATTCTTATCAAAATCTTTGACAATATCAGTCGCAGCGCTTGCAAATAATTTTTCGATTATCCCATTATTACATTTATCACCAAATAATATTTTTTTCACTTTAGCTGAGAAATAAAAATCATTTCTGTCATCTTGAATACTTTGTTTGATCTGAGCTAGCAAGCCACTCAAACTACAATTCTTATCAAGATTAAGCGCAGAACCTTTACTCATCTTAAAAGTCTGCATCAAAAATTCATTATCTGCAGGCAGTGTAATAACAGCTGTCTTCAGATCTTCCTTTTGATTGAGTGCTTCTAAAGCACTTGCTCGATTACCTTCAGAATGTCTCACAAACTTGTCTATTTTTTTAGAAAGACCTGACTTCTTAGAATCTTGAGATTTTTGATCGCGCTTCATTAAATTAATATAAACATATTCAAAATCTTCATTTTCCGCCAAATCAACATTCAATATTTTCTGCGAATCTCGCCTTGCATTTGCTAGCAAATATCTTTCAAAGGCTGGGTTAACGGTGCTACTTTTTTGAGTTTGAGCACCTATTCTTAAACATTTGGCATTTTGTTGTAGTTGTGTTTCGTCAAAAGCAACATAGGGTACATTATTTCTTTTTAAAGGATGATATTTATAGCCCAACATACTACTGAAAAAAGCATTCGCTGGATTATCAGGATGCTTAACATGTGTTTTTTTATTGGGATTCGTGGTGTTTTCTGCTAATTTAGCTTTGATTTTTTCTTTATTATGCGTAGCAGTGATTCCTAATAATTGCTTAGCAATAAAATCATGTGCATGGGAATCATTTTCAAAAAATTGAATAAACAAAGCATCTAGCTCACACGTATACTCTCTGTTTTCTTTTTTTAATTCGTATTTGGCAACCTTTTCCATGGCCTCATGTAATTTCGTATACTGTTTTTCATATTTAATATTAGATTCAAAAGAGTCATTCATACTCGATATTTCAAACAATATATTTATGAGTGATTGATAGCATGGTTTATTGCTTGATATAGTAATTGGATTAGACCGCAAAAATTTCTTTATTTGCAACAAATATCTGAAAGTAACTTCTTTTCGTATATCAATCTTCATTTTATATCACCTAGTGCCTCAATTCTTTACGCATATAACGGTCGCGAATTATAACAACTGAATTTTTATTTGCCATTCAAGCATGACAAAAGAGAGCAATAACGCGATAAAACGCTACAAAGAAAAGAAAAGCGCAATTACACACAAAGCTAGCTTTCAGCTTGTCGCATGTTTATAGCCAGTAATGTCCCTGTTGCTTGGTAAATTATCTTTTGACTTGTACACTAGGTGAAATTAAATTTAGGGGTGAGAAAATGAGAGAACTTGATAAAAAAGCGGTCATTATTTATCTTAAGCTTACATTATTAGCAACCTTTGCTTTTGCAAATGTTATTCAAACCAGCATTTTTAGCATGCCATTCTCTCCTGAATATGCATCCCTTTTAATGACTTACAGCTTACCACTTGCAATTCCTTATGCAAATGTTGTAAGCCTTATTTATATGTTTATTTCCTATTTTATTCTGTCTTAAAATTATTTCATCAGCCATTCAAACTAATGCTTAAGAGTTTCTCTTAAGCATTAGTTTTATAAAAAATATTATAGCAGTCTCTAATTTAAGTACCTGCCACCATCATACTTTCTATCAACATAGAGCCTGTGAGAATATTGCCTCTTCTTTCAATATCATTACCAATTTTGACAATATTCTTAAAGACATCTTTTAAGTTTGCTGCAACCGTTACTTCATGGACAGGAAATTGAATTTCGCCATTTTCAATCCAATACCCACTTGCACCACGTGAATAATCACCCGTAACCATATTGACACCTTGCCCCATCAATTCCGTGACGAGAAAGCCAGTACCCATTTCTTTGCACAATGAAGCCAAATCTTGATCACTCGTGCTAATGTGCAAGTTATGTACGCCACCGGCATTGCCTGTATTTTTCATTTTCAGCTTTCGCGCAGAATATGCACCTAATACATAATTTTCAACGCGGCCATCTTTTAGAAAAAACTTATCTCGTGTTGCCACACCGTTGCTATCATAAGGCGCACTACCCAATGCCTCTAATAAATGTGGTTTTTCTTCCAAATTGATATGAGAAGGAAAAATCTGTTTGCCCATGCTATCTAGTAAGAAGGATGTTTTCCTAAATAAAGGGCCTCCTGAAATAGCACTTAAAAATGAGCCAATCAAAGATTGTGCCATACGAGCATCATAGATTACTGCCACTTTCCCTGTTGGTATTTTACGTGCATTCATGCGATCAACAGTACGTTTTGCTGCATTTCTACCAATCTGCGATGCCTCTTCCAAACCTTCTGCTTTTCTGGAGATTGTATAGTCATAATCACGCACCATATTGTCATTGCCCTTTGCAATCACAACACAGGATAAGCTATGGCGACTCGTAGGGTAAGAACCCATAAAACCATCTGAGTTTGCATGAATATGGTAACCTTGATTAGAACTAAAACTTGCGCCTTCGCTGTTGCTAATACGCTCATCATAAGATAAAGCAGATTGCTCACACGCCTTTGTCCGCTCTATACATTCTTCAATACTCACATCCCAAGGATGATATAATTTTAAATCTGGATAGTGCTTTGCTAAATCTTCTTTTTCTGCCAAACCAGCACAATCATCTTTTTCAGTATATTTTGCTAAGTCTATGGCTTTTTGCACAGCTGACTCGATAGATGCTTGTGAAATATCTGTCGTACTCACAGAGCCTTTTCTTTGATCAATATAAACCGTTATTCCAACGGCTTTATCACGGTTAAACTCTAAAGTTTCTACCTTCTGTTGCCTTACATTAATAGATAAACCTTGCTGAAAAAAAGCTGCAACTTCCGTTTGTTCTGCCCCCTTTTGTTTCGCAATGGCAAGCATATCAGCAACAATTTTCTGATATTTTTTCTCATCTACAAGTTCTGATAATTTGCTAGGTAATGATGCTGTCATAGTGTTTCCTGTTTTTAAATATATTGAATTACAACGAAGTAATCTATTTTAAATTATTAAGTGCACTGTAATATTAGTTTTTCATAGAATTCCCGATGAGCGCAGCGAATCAATTTTCTCACTTTTGTAAAGGGAGAAAGCGCATAGCGCAAGAGGGATTTAGCTGTTTTGACATTAATTTGTGGCATAAATCCCCCTGGTGCTACGCACCATCCCCCTTTACAAAGTGGGATCTTATTCGCTTTGCGAATCGGAGTTTCTATTAACAGTAGAACGTTATACTAAGATCGCTTTGTACCGCCAACCGTCATGTCATTTACCTTCAAGGTAGGCTGACCAACCCCAACAGGAACACTCTGCCCTTCTTTACCACAAGTCCCAATACCCGAATCTAATTTAAGATCATTTCCAACCATGGAAATACGCGACATCACTTCAGGCCCATCCCCAATCAAAGTAGCCCCTTTAACAGGTCTGGTGATTTTGCCATTTTCAATCAAATAAGCTTCATTTGCAGAGAACACAAACTTACCAGAGGTGATATCGACAGAACCACCACTAAAGCTTACGGCATACAAGCCTTTCTCTACAGAAGCAATAATTTCTTCCGGTGTATGCTTGCCAGGTAACATAAAGGTATTGGTCATACGTGGCATTGTGACATGCCCAAAAGATTCTCTTCTGCCATTGCCAGTAGGTGCTTGCTTCATCAATTTCGCATTGAGCTTATCTTGCATATAGCCTTTGAGAATGCCATTCTCAATCAAAACCGTTCTTTGCGTAGGTGTGCCTTCATCATCAATGGTCAAAGAACCACGACGATTCAGCAAAGTACCATCATCTACAATGGTACAAAGCGGAGAGGCAACAAGCTCTCCAATGCGATTACTAAAAGTAGAGCTTTCCTTGCGATTAAAATCACCTTCTAAGCCATGCCCCACAGCCTCATGCAACAATACGCCTGGCCAGCCAGGGCCTAAAACGACGGGCATTGTACCCGCTGGTGCATCGTCCGCATCCAAATTCACCAGTGCTTGGCGCAATGCTTCATCGGCATAACCAAAAGCTCTATCCTCTTCGAGAAAATATTCATAACCAGAGCGCTGCCCACCACCATAGCTACCTGTTTCACGGCGATCATTTGCCGTTACAACCACTGAAACATTTAATCGCACCAAAGGTCGAATATCGGCGGCTAAGGTGCCATCGCTAGCGACAACTAAAATGGTTTCAAAAACACCACTTAAACTCACCATGACCTGGCTAACGCGTGAATCTTTGGCTCTCACATAGCTATCTAATTTACGCAACAAAGCGACCTTTTCATCTACCGTAATAGATGAAATGGGATCGGTTGGTACGTACAACGGCGACAGCCGATCGTTTCTCTGCCAAACCTGAACACTGCTACCCTTACCTCTTTTAGCAATCATACAAGAAGCTTGTGCGGCTTGAGTTAAAGCCGGCAAAATAATATCATCTGAGTAGGCAAAACCTGTTTGATCACCACTGATGGCACGAACACCGACGCCATGATCAATGCTATGGCTTCCTTCTTTCACAATACCATCTTCTAATGAAAAAGATTCATGGTGCGCACTTTGAAAATATAAGTCAGCATATTCTACTTCTCTACCCAGCACTGTGCCTAAAACATGTTCAAGATCTGTTTCTGTTAAACCGGCAGGCTCTAATAGGCCTTTTTTTGCTTGTTGTAATGAGGTGTTCATAAATACTTATCCTAATTTAAATGCTAATAAATTTCTGCTGATGACTGAGCGCAGGAAATTTCTGACGTAACTGTCTCAGTGACTTAAGATCAAGGCTAGCAACCACCATTCCCTCACTCTGTATCAAGCCATCAATTTTCTCTCCCCAAGGATCAATGACCATAGAATGCCCGTAGGTGCCCTCACCATTTTTTCTAAGCCCAACATGATTACAAGCCAAAAAGAAACTCAAATTTTCAATTGCTCTTGCTTTAATCAAGGTTTCCCAATGTTTTTCACCTGTTCGAATGGTAAAGGCAGATGGCAAAATAAAAATATCTGTACCATGATTAACCATTGCGCGAAATAATTCAGGGAAGCGCAAATCATAGCAAATCGCTAAACCTATATGCGCAAAAGGAAGCTTCAATGTAACAATATTGTTACCAGGGACAACATAAGCAGATTCTAAATAAGTCTCTTTACCACCCTCAATTTCCACATCAAATAAATGAATTTTATCGTAACGTGCTTTAATCTCACCTTCAGGATTAAAAACAAGACAAGAAGAATAAAATCTCTCTTTGTTTTCACTTTTGATAGGCAAAGTACCCGCTACAATCCACAATTTATACTTTTGAGCCAGCTGTTTGATTTTTTGTTGGAGCGGCCCTTTTTCAAAAGTTTCTTGCAGACTTAATTTCTCTACTGGACTTAGGTGCAAAGTCAAAAACTCTTCAGGCAATACAACCAATTGTGCTTTTGCTTGCTGCGCTTTAGCCAGATAATACTCTACTCGTTCAAGTTGTTGTTCTACACTTGCAATGCTTGCAACCTGAATCAATGCGATAATGCAGTCATTCGAATGATTTTTTTGCACAGACTAACGCCTCACAGATTTATTAACATTCATTTCTTCAATTTTTGGATTTTCCCAAGTACCCATTAATCGATACTCATAACGGTTGATTTCTTGGATTTGTTTCCCAAACAATTTATCCATGACCCAAACAGCAGCACCTACTGCAGGATTTCCCGCGGCAATAGCTGCGGCAATCGGTAGGCTGCCAGTCAAATTAGGCATAACATTTAAATGCCCATTTAAATATTGATCTTTAACACTGGTTCTCAGCGTTGTCTCAATTTTAACGGAAGCCGACTCTAATAACACCCTATCAGAGTGCACAATACCTTCTAACATATGAATGCTACCTGAGAGCGAATCAAAGGTCATACCTTCTTTGGTAACATCACTAAAGTCTAAATTGAGTCGACGACGAATATTATCAATATTTAACAAACTTAAAATTCTACCAAATCCTGGATTCAGTCCTTGGATAACGCCATCTCGCAAATTAAACTTTATTTCGCCACTTAATGAGGGCAGTTTTACATCGAAAGGATATCCTTCCCAACTCAGGGCAAAATCAATATTACCTTTAGCTTTTTTCAGCGTCCCCTTCATTCCTAATGCATTCATTAGAGTGCTAATATTGTTAGTATTCATTGTGCCAGTGATATCAACTTGACTACTTCCAGACAAGTAATGCCAGTAGCCCGAAGATTGCACAACAGAATTCATTAAATTCAGGTCAAAATTTTTGATATGGTAACCATAGGTTGTCGGTTCAAGTTGCGCATGGATTGATTTGAAAATTTTAGTTTTATAATTTAAATGTTTAATTCTAATTTCAAGTGGCTTTTTAAGTAATGGATTTTTCTCTATGTCTGTAGTCTTGGTATCCACATCCTCAACCATTGTGGCAACAAAAGTCTCAGGAATAATTACTTTTTCCAAATCAACAACGATGGTGCGTGCTGAATCTTCATTTGGAACGGTTATAAAACCTGTAACCTCTTCTGATTGGATATAAAATTGAAAATTATCTAATGCTTGATCATATTGTGCTTCTATTTTTGCATCTTTTATCGGCAAACCTAATACATCCAGTGCTTGTACCGTCAGGTCGACAATAGGTGAAACAAGAGAAGATGATTTGCTTTGTTTTAATTGAGAAGCATCTATTTTATCAAATACTTTTTTTGCATCTAAATGATCAATGCTACCATTGATAAGAAATTTTTTATCTTGTCTTAATTTCGCAAGCGCTTCAGTACCGCAATACAAATGACCACCTAACCACTCTTTTTGCTCTGCTTTTTCTGTATTGTAACTTAAGGCCAGATGATAAGAGGGGGATTGAATCATATAATGATTTATTTTATCAGGCTGTAAAATACCTTGAATTTCAATCTTAAATTTATCGTCTTTCTTCTTTTCAAACGGTGCAGGTAAAGCAAGTTCTACCCCTTTTAAATCAGAATAAATAACAAAATTCCCCGATTGTTCTTCATTAAAACCATTGACATGAAAATCAGCTGAGTATTCAGTCACACCGCTGATATCTTTTCTGAAGATATCATCTGCACTGAGCACTTTGCTAACATCAACCAAACCTTTTGCATGTATGTGCGTAATTGAGTCTTCTTTTAATTCTGAATTTAAACTAAATTCTGAAGGAAGCCCCCAAAGGTCTCCTACCAAATGTTTAGCTGAAATTGTGTTTTCAGTAAAAGCTGTTTGCCCACGTAACTTTTTAACAGTAATATTCTGCTGCTGAAAACTAAGTTCTGCATCTTGCGTATCAACGGTGCCTTTTACTTTGATCCCCTCTTTCTCGGAATGAATTTTTTCTTTGCTCAGTGGTATGATCAAATCTAGATTTAAAGCCATATCTCCTTTGAGATCAAAAGCATTTAAGGTACTACCAACCTTTTCTTTTAAAGGAGAATGGTTAATGACATCAACGCCTTTGGGTAGCTGGCTTCTAGCAGATAACTGCGTGCGCAAAACAGCAGGATGCGCTGTCAAATCAGGAATGACTGCCTCTACTTTCTGAATAGGAACTTCCATTAACATGGATGTACCTGCTTGCGCATAAAATGCACGATTACGAAATACGACATCAATGCTATCACTATCAAGCTGCGGCCAATCTGGTGAGAATTTGAATCCCATATTTACAAGGTGTGCATTCACTTGAAAAATACCCTCTGCCTTGTCAAAAGGAAAATCATGTAAGGCACCGCGAAAGACAACAGCGCCTTGTTGAACAGTACCGCTCTGTAAGCTGTGCGATAACCATTCATTCAGCTCAGTATGTAAAACTTTAGTGGGTAAATAATCCTTGACTGAAGCAACAGGTAAATTTTCAAAATCCACTACCAAATCTAAAATAGATGAGGATTGATTTTTATTTTCTGCTGAATATGGTATCGCAAGTTCAAACTTAGCATTTATATCTGTCTTATCTATTGCCAAATTCAATTGCTTGCTTGACAGTATTGTTTTATTCTCTTTATTTTCAACGAACAGCAATCCATCAATGCTATCAAAAACAAGATCTTGACCAAACCATTTATTCTTTGAAAAATGCACATCTTTGCTATTGAGACTCATTCTCCCTTTATTTTCTTCGAAAGTAACTAAACCGCTTAGATGCGCAATATTTATATCGTCGAGATAACGAGCGCTGAGCTGTTCAACATCAGCATTACATTTTAGTAATTTCCAAGCATCTCGTTGAGACTGAAGCTTTAAATCTAAGTAGTTAATAATACCCGTTGTTAAATCAAAATCTGGAAAAGTATCATGATAAAAATTTTTAGCTTCTTTAATAAGCACAACTGGCAAATGACTTGCTTGAACATGCCATATTGCATCTTGTTCAGACTGCTTTTGATAATCAACAACCAACTCTACTTCTTCTAAACTTGAAATAGGCTGATCATTTAATTTTACATTTTCAACATGCAAAGCTTTGGTTGCAAGATTCCAACCGGTTGCCGTTTTTTGCCCAACGAGCGTTGCTTCTAATACTGGACTGCTTAGGATTTTTTCGTTATAAGATGCGGCAAAAGATTTAACATTTGTCTGCACATAGAGATCAGTACGCGCTGGTGTTTGAGTTATCTTTGCAATCGCATGCACATCTCCCGCAACATTAATTTTGTCTTTTAATTCAGGATTGTGGGCGGCAATAATATCATTTACGCTGTCTAAACTACCAAATGCACTTATAGTCCAATGATGCTCATTATTTTTGGCGCTTGTATAATGTCTAAAATTGAGGAAACAAGGCCTTTCAGAAATATAGGTCGCATGCCCTAAAACGGATTCTGTTTGATCAAGTGAAAGCAGAATATCCGTTTGTGTAAACACATAATTTTGCTTTGGGTGTTTGACTATCACATCGCTGTTTTGTAAACGAAAATGTTTAATCCAGCTACCCGCTTTCTTCTCATCGAAAGAAAAATCAAATTGAGGCAAATCTTTCACATGATATTTAATAAAATCATCTGTTTCTAAGCTTAACTGCGTTCCAACCAAACTGAGTTCATTGATAAATGATTTATTCTTCCAAAAAAATAATGGAAGATTAAAATAACCATGTACCTCACTTATCTCTAAATCTGCAGGTGTATTGAATGGTTTTTCTAAGCGGGATATTTGAACATTTCTCGCAGAAAAGCCAGGATATATACCATGCCATTTAAAATTAAGGGCATCAAAATGCACCGATACAGGTAACTGTTGATTGAGCCTATCCTGAATATAATATTGAGTTTTAGGATGCTGAACCCCCAAATAAACCGCACCATAAGACGCAGCAAGTATAATGACACCGCTTGCACATATTTTATAAGAGAATTTTATTATTCTTCTTGCTATTATACCCAAAGCAGATGATTTCTCGGTTAGGCGGCAAGAGAACGAAGCCCCAGGAGTGCACACTTTGTGCATAACTGGGGTGAGTGAGCGAAGCCAACAACACCGAGGATTCGTATGCTTTGGGTATATCTTCATTACATGAGCACCACATCAAATTGCTCTTGTTGATAAAGGGATTCTACTTGGAAACGAATGGATTTATTTAATATTTCTTCTAAATGCGCTAGACTGGTTGATTCTTCGTCTAATAACTTATCCACAACAGATTGAGACGCTAACACAAGATAACTTTTAGGATTATAAGCTCTTTCTGCCCTTAAAATTTCTCGAATAATTTCGTAACAAATAGTCTCTGCTGTTTTGACCGATCCTCTACTATTACACACAGGGCAAGGCTCACACAGTACATGCTCTAAGCTTTCACGTGTGCGCTTACGCGTCATTTCAACCAATCCTAAACTAGAAACTTCAGAGATGGTATATTTTGTGTGATCATTGGATAAAGCTTTTTCAAGAGCAGAAATAACTTGTTGTTTATGATCTTCTGCCTGCATATCGATGAAATCGATAATGATAATACCGCCCAAATTACGCAATCTTAATTGTCGCGCAATTGTGGTTGCCGCCTCTAAATTTGTCTTAAAAATGGTTTCTTCTAAATTCCGATGCCCAACAAACCCACCCGTATTCACATCAATGGTTGTCATTGCTTCTGTTTGATCAAAAACCAAATGCCCACCTGATTTTAGTTGGACTTTTCTTTGCAATGCTTTTTGAATTTCATCTTCGATACCATACAAATCAAATAAAGGCCGTTCTGTTTGGTAAAATTCTACTCTGTCTCTCATCGTGGGCATGAATTTTTCTATGAATTCTATTGCCTTATCAAAGGTTTCACGCTCATCAATTTTGACTTTTTCAGTTCTATGAGAACAAAAATCTCTCAGTGATCGCAAATACAAGGGGAGATCGTCATAAATAATTTGTCCACAACTGGATTGTTTAATGCCCTGCTGAATGGTTTGCCATTGTTTACTGAGATATTCCATGTTTTTTCTAATCTCTTCCTCTGCAACTCCTTCGGCAGCGGTTCTCACAATGTAACCACCTTTATGATCTGAAATAGATTCAACAATATGTCTCAACCGCTCTTTTTCTTCTAAGTCTTCAATACGCTGTGAAACACCTACTTTTGACAAGTCTGGCATGAAAACTAGAAATCGAGAAGGTAAAGCAATGCGAGTGGTTAATCGAGCACCCTTTGTTCCAAGCGGATCTTTGATCACTTGCACCGCAATTTCCTGACCATCTTTGAGTATTTCTGTAATACTTTCAGTATGTTCATGAAATTCAACTTGGCTTAAATAATCATTGGAAACATTGAGGATATCATTGAGGTGTAAAAAAGCAGCTTTTTCAAGACCAATATCGACAAAGGCTGCTTGCATACCTGGCAAAACACGTACCACTTTGCCTTTATATATGTTACCAACCAAGCCTACCCGACTAAAGCGCTCGACTAAGAGTTCTTGAAGAACACCATTTTCTACGATAGCAACTCGGGTTTCCCTATGATTGATGTTTATAAGTATTTCTTCTGACAAAGTTCCGTTGCTCATATGCTTTCAATATTTGTAAAAAATTATTTCATTATAGCATCATAGAGCGCAGGTCTATAGAAGAGAGTCTATGGGACAGCTTACTTATAGTGAGACAAGGTGCAAACTTTTTGAGTCACATAGTTTGATGCAAAAGAAAGAGCAGCAGAAAAGGCTCTGACATGAAGAATCAACAAAAAATGGCGCTTGAGATGGCTTCTATAGTCACAGCACATGAGTTTTCCGGTAGGCGTCAAGCCTCGAGCAACCGGAGTGTACATAAAGTACATGAGGATTGCGAGAGGGCGAAGACAACACCCCCGAAAGCTTATGTGCGAAGACTATATTTAAGCATTCTCAACTTGCTCTTGAGTAGCAACAGACACTTTTTTTGATTTTTGCAGAGATTTTTCTAAGATCATTGCAGCACCTCTTGCAACACAAGTAAGTGGATCTTTAGCTAGTTTAGCCGAAATACCCAATTCTTCTTTAATATACAAGTCTATGTTGCGCAGCAAAGAACCGCCACCGACTAGATCCATACCAACTTTAGAAATATCTGCCGCTAATTCAGGTGGTGTTTTTTCTAAGACAGAATGAATGCCATGTATAATAAGAGAAAGAACAGGTTCGAGTGCTTCAATAATTTCATTACTGTTCACAACAAAACTCACAGGAATGCCGTGCCCCATGTGACGGCCTCTGACGGATAACTCAGTAACTTCCTCAAGCGGAAAAGCAGTACCCATTTCAATTTTGATTTGTTCTGCGGTCGCCTCTCCCACCAAGCATTGATAATTTCTTTTGAAGTAATCAATGATGCTATAGTGAAAATGATCACTACCCACCTTAAGTGATGTACTTAAGACAATACCATTCAGCGACATTACTGTAATATCTGTTGTACTTCCCCCAATATCAATCAGCATCGAAGCGGTTGCTTCATGAATAGGAAGCCCTGCCCCCATTGCCGCAGCAATCGGCGCTTCAACCAAATAAACTTCTTTAACACGCGTCACACTTTTGATGGTGTCTTTGATTGTCCGTCTTTCTTCTGCCGATGTATCACCAGGTACACACACGACAATACGCGAACGAGGCTTTATCCAAGCTGCATTGATCATCTTCTCCAAAAAATGCTTAAGCATTTTTTCTGCCAGTGGCCAATCTACGATACGACCATTATAAAAAGGGCGAACTGTTTCCATATTTTCAGGTGTTCGTCCCAGCATTTTTTTGGCATCATCCCCCACAGCAACAATATCATATGCGCTATTGTCCTCTGTGTAGCGAATGGCCACGATGGAAGGTTCATTGAGCACAATGCCTTGCCCACAAACGTAAATCAACGTATTCGCACATCCTAAATCAATCGAAATATCATTTGCGAACCAACCACGTAATGCTTTAATCATGAACTCATCCTAAAATGGGAGGGTAGTAAAGTTCCAATACCAAAAACCATAATGCCACCACAAATAATCTAAGCCTACTATGCTTGGACATGGCTTATTTTGCGGAAACATTTGAGCATAGGTAGACACCTAAAATTCAGTCGTAAGGACTATTATAGGTGTAGTTCATGGCTTTGGCTACAACCCTAAGCTATGGTACATTAGCAACCTTACCAAAGGACTTTACAAAATAATATTGAGTATTGTTATGACTACGATTAATAAAGCCGATGTTGAAAAAATAGCGCACCTCGCCAGACTATCTGTTTCAGAAAAAGAGATTCCAGAATATGCCAGAAATCTTTCTAATATTCTTGAGTTAGCAGAGAAAATAAATAATGCAAACACAGATAATCTAACCCCTATGGCACATCCTTTAGAATCTTTAACACAACGTTTACGCCCAGATGAAGTCACTGAGAGCAATCAACGTGAAAGATTCCAAGCAATAGCCCCTTCGACGGAAGCCGGCGTTTATCTCGTGCCCAAAGTAATTGAAGATTAACCCAATATACTCACATCCCATTCGAAGTTAGATGAACAAACATTCGAAGACCTGAGAGTACAGTACCCCTTAAGGAAAAAAGCATGCACACTTTAACCTTAGCTCAGCTTGCAAAAGGCTTAAGTGAGAAAAAATTTTCTAGCCTAGAACTCACGCAACATTTGCTAAAGCGTATTCAAAAACTAGATCCTCAATACAATAGTTTTATTACCGTATGTGAAGATGCTGCTATTGCTCGTGCAAAATTAGCCGATCAACAACGCGCAGCCGGTCAAGCAAAATTATTGACTGGCTTACCAATGGCACATAAAGACATTTTCTGCACACAAGATATTAAAACATCCTGTGGCTCAAAAATGCTTGATAATTTCTTAGCGCCCTACGATGCAACCGTTGTTCAACAACTGAACACACAAGGCATGGTGATGTTGGGTAAAACCAACATGGATGAATTTGCAATGGGTTCTTCAAATGAAACCAGTTTTTATGGTCCCGTTAAGAATCCATGGGATACTACAACGGTTCCAGGTGGAAGTTCAGGTGGCTCTGCTGCTGCCGTTGCAGCTCGTTTAGTGCCTGCTGCAACTGGCACAGATACCGGTGGCTCAATACGTCAACCCGCTGCGCTGTGTGGCATTACAGGCATAAAACCTACCTATGGCCGTGTTTCTCGTTTTGGTATGATTGCCTTTGCTTCTAGCTTAGATCAAGGCGGTCCCATGACCCAAACCGCTGAAGATGCTGCAATGGTTTTAAACGCAATGGCAGGTTTTGATGAAAAAGATTCTACCTGTGTGGATCAGCCTGTGCCTGATTACACTGCAACCTTGAACGACTCTTTAAAGGGTAAAACCATTGGCCTACCCAAAGAATATTTCGAACAAGGTCTTGATAAAGCCGTTGAACAATCTGTTCAAGATGCTATCAAAGCCTACGAGAAAATGGGCGTTAAAGTAAAAGAGATTTCTTTGCCCTCTAGCCCCTTATCTGTCTCTGTTTATTACATTGTCGCTTCTGCTGAATGCTCTTCAAATTTATCGCGCTATGATGGTGTTCGTTTTGGATATCGTTGTGAAAATCCGATCAATTTAGAAGATCTCTATAAGCGTACACGTTCTGAAGGCTTCGGTAGCGAAGTGAAGCGTCGTATTATGATTGGCACTTATGCACTCTCTGCAGGTTACTATGATGCCTATTATCTAAAAGCGCAAAAAGTACGCCAATTAATTGCCAATGAATTTAAAAAAGCTTTCCAAGAAGTCGATATCATTGCAGGCCCAACAGCACCTTCTGTTGCCTTTCGAATTGGAGAAAAAGTAAATGATCCTGTCGAGATGTATTTGTCAGACATTTACACCATTGCAACCAATCTAGCAGGTTTGCCCGGCATGAGCATTCCTTGTGGCTTTGTGAAGCAAATGCCTGTTGGTCTACAATTAATTGGTAATCACTTCACTGAAGGGTTGCTATTAAATTTTGGACATCAGTATCAACAACAAACAGATTGGCACAGCCAAATCCCTGAATCTTGCACCTAAGAGGAGTCTTGCGAAATGCAATGGGAAACCGTTATTGGACTTGAAGTTCACGCTCAATTAAGCACAAAATCAAAAATTTTCTCTGGTGCATCCACACAATTTGGTCAAGCTCCTAATACTCAAGCTTGTGCCATTGATTTAGGCATGCCAGGTATATTACCTGTATTAAATAAAGAAGTTGTTAAAATGGCTGTTCGCTTTGGCTTAGCGACAGGTTGCACGATTGCACAACGTTCTGTCTTTGCTCGTAAAAATTATTTTTATCCTGATCTCCCCAAAGGCTATCAGATAAGCCAATATGAACTCCCCATCGTTCATAGCGGTTATCTTGATGTGCAAATGGAAGATGACAAAACAAAGCGCATTGGTATCACACGCGCACATTTAGAAGAAGACGCAGGAAAATCATTACATGAAGATTTTCTTAATCTTTCTGGGATCGATTTAAACCGTGCAGGAACAGCTCTGTTAGAGATCGTCTCTGAACCTGATATGCGTTCGCCTGAAGAAGCTGTCGCTTATTTAAAAACCTTGCACTCGCTTGTCCGTTATTTAAATATTTGTGATGGAAACATGCAAGAAGGCTCTTTCCGATGCGATGCAAACGTTTCTGTTCGCCCCTTGGGTGAGACAAAGCTTGGCACGCGTACAGAAATGAAAAATATCAATTCATTTCGCTTTGTAGATCAAGCCATTCGCTACGAAGTGCAACGTCAAATTCAATTATTAGAAAGTGGACAAACAGTTTCTCAGCAAACCAGACTTTACGATCCAGTTAAGCAAGAAACACGCCTGATGCGCGAAAAAGAAGAAGCCAACGATTATCGTTACTTCCCAGATCCTGATTTATTGCCTGTCGTTTTGGATGATGTTTTTATACAAACTGTACAAAAAGAAATGCCAGAACTACCAGAACAACGCTGCAAGCGATTTGAAACTGAGTTTCAATTAAGCAACTATGATGCTTCTGTACTCACCGCAAATCGAGAAGTTGCAGATTATTTTGAAAGCGTTGTGAAGCACTTAATCAAACCAGAAGCTAAATTGGCTGCAAACTGGGTCATGGGTGATCTGATGGCACTTCTCAACAAAGAGAATCTTAGCATCGCTCAAAGCCCTGTTACACATCTTGATTTAGCGCAGCTTTTAAATCGTATCATTGATAATACGATTTCAGGAAAAATTGCTAAAACAATTTTTGAAGCACTGTGGAATAAAGAAGGCACCGTTGACAATATTATTGAAAGCAAAGGCCTAAAACAGCTCACAGACAGCTCTGAAATCGAAAAGATCGTCAATGAAATCATCGCCGCTAATCCTGAACAGGTAGAGCAATACAAACAAGGCAAAGATAAAGTATTTGGCTTTTTTGTAGGGATGATTATGAAAGCGACAAAAGGCAAAGCTAATCCTCAACAAGTCAATGATTTATTGAAAGAGAAGCTGAAGTAGTTAATTGATAAATATTAAAGAGCTTTACTTTACTAGAGCTCGCAATGACGGAATAACTAATTTTTTCCGTCATTGCATAAGTTGTACCCATGCTAACGTTTAACGCCCATGCAGACGATAACGATTCTGAAGACGATCAAATCCCACGTCGACTCTTGCTCATGCATTGTAGTAGTAATGTAGGCGTTATATTAAACCCTACTAATCGAAATCCTAAATTGTCAGAATTGTATCGCTACTTTGATAATTTATGCACAAAATCAACAGACGCATCTCTTTACATTCCGAAACATATTCAAAATCATCTTCAAAGCCTTACTTGGCATATTGAACATCATATAAAAGACTATTGGTTATATACCCTGAGTCATTATATACAACAATGGATGCTAGATTCTGCTTATAATCTTAAAGCAGATATTGTAGAAGCAATTGGTGAAGAGAACTTAGCTCCCATTAGGGCAATGACCTTGAGGCTCTATAAGAATAGTTCAGTCATAGAAAATAATCTATGCCGTGCGTATTTTTCACTTCTTGCTCAATATCTTCACTGTGCTGATTTTCATGTGGAGGATCTAAAAGATTTCAGCAAAATGATAGCAGAATTAAATTTTTGCAATCATGAGATACTTGTGGCACGTAAACAAACCTTATTAGATCAATATAAACTTTGCATTAACAATCCTGAACATTTATCTTTTTGGTCACAATATAGCTATCAAGGCTTTTGGGGACAAGGTGGTGTTCCTGTTCAGAATTACTATATTCCAAATACCGTACATAAAATTATGCAAACATGCTCATCCCACACTGCTGAACCTTATGAAGATTTTATCGTACGCATCAATGCACTGCGACATCAGCCAAGTTTTTTATCATTTAAACGCCACCCTGTTACGCAGCGATTTTATGATTTACCAGACGAAGATTTGGAAACAACGACAGTAGATGAATTGGTTGAGAGAGATTCTCAACGACTTGGATAAAAAAATTAAAAGATAGAAACATCAAACCATCTATCATTTCTAGATAGATGGTTTGGAAGATCTACTAGTAAATAAACCATTATCATCGCATACAAAAGTACGATGAAGGATATCATCTTCATGAGAAGCAAGGAGAAATTTTTCACTGTTTTTAAAATAGCTTCCTTGCAATTGACAGAACTCATCTAATTTATTTTTTAATATATCCGGATACACTTCTAAAACTGCTGTCTTAAATGCGTCTACACGTTGAGCTAATCCTACGTTCTCTATTGAGCTTTTTTGATAAACCACACGCTCTTGTAATTTTTCTATATATTTATCATAAAGTTCAACTGTTAAGTCTAAATCAGTCAACTCTTTAAATTCATTACACACCACCTCAAAAAGATGAGAACTTCTAATCAGATGAGACTCAAATAAACTTAGATTGGGGATATGTCCGAATTGATGTGATGCAAGTGCATAAGTATAAGGTGCAGAACCTTTGGGCACATGTTCCATAAATATAGACCTATCAAAATCCGTCTCATAACGATTAAATATCGCCAAAACAGAACCACCGCATTTCTTTACAAATTTCTTAATATCGGCATGATTTTTTGCCATCCTATCCTGAATATCTTTAAACTGAGAAAAATTGAGCGTTGTGTTAGTTGGTTTTAGTCTCTCTCTTAATTCATGCGATTGTTCTACCATTCTAATTAATTCTAGAAATTGATTCTTTTCTTTTTCTGACAAATTTCCAGCATCGTTAAGTATAGTATTAACTTCATTGCGCAGCATATCGTGTGGAAATGCAAATACCCCCGCTTCTACTGGTCGGTACACAACTTCATCAGGCAAATCTTGCGTTAATTCAATAGCTGGAATATAACCCGTTAGATCGTATAAATCATTACCAACATTTTTTACTTCTCCTGTTGGTAATGTTACCTCATATTCACCATCTATATTTTTTTTGAAAATACAGTCTTGTATCGCATAGACCTCAAGGCTATTTAGAGTATCCTCAGGCAACTCTTTGATCCAATTATTTGCTTCATTTGCCTCAACTAATTCAGATACAGACTTGGGCGAATCAAAATTTTTATCATATAATCCGATCAAATTGACACCATTTTGCTTTAACTTTGATGCTGCCCATAAGTAAGTTAATCCTAATCCAACGCCAACAATATTTTCACCAATCTGTTCAATTGCGCCAGTTCCAAATAGGCTTGTTCCTTGTTTGAAATCCAATTTATCACCAGACGCATCTGTTAAATCATGATTTCCAGTCGTTAATTTCCCATAGACAGAAGCATTATTAATAACTAAAGTACCATCAAGAGGAATTTCTTTAAAAGAATTTCCACTCTGAATTCTTAACATTGGAGTATATTGATCGTCAACAGCTTCGCTATACTGTACTGAGCATTTTGCTTGATCAAAATGATTCCCTTGGATTATTTCGATATTTTTCGATTTACTAGCAATTAGAAATCCTTGTTCACGCAGAATTTGATCTTGCATTTGACCCATTTCACTAATTTGTAACCGATCAGAATCTGTTAACTGAGGAAACATTTTTTTGATCATCTTTCTATTTGCAGGTATTAAGCTGCCTACTTCTTGTCCCCATGGTTGATCCAAAGTTTTAGGAATTGCTGATTTCCAATTAGCATCAACATATACTATTAATTTTGTTCCATTTTCTATATAAATAGGACTATTGAAAAATCGCTCAATAGCAGCAATACATCCAGAAACACCACCAAAAAAAGCTATTCTTTTAGGTAAATTTCCTTCTGCTATCTGCACAGGAATTCCATATGGTTTAGTACGACCTTCAGAATCAACAAAGTGTACCGAATTCCTTTTAGTTTGCGACCATAATCTTTGAGGTTGATCAGTAGCACGAGGACCTAAGCGAGAAACTAAATTACGAAGCAATGAGCTGCTGTTAATAAACACCTTCATAACACATCACCTAATAAGATTGAGGATAGCGATCCATGTAGAAAAATCATAGACCACATGCTAACTGTTTTTGTATGCAACATTATTACTACAAATATATTTAGGACAGCCATAATATATCCTTGAAAAAAATATTAGAGCGTAGTAATCCTCAAGCTATAAGCTGTGAATTAGATCGTATCTGTTGTTACCCCAAAAAGCTTCGAGTGAAGGTATGACTGGATATATGTATAATTAAGACAGATGGAATATTGAATTAAGCGGCGTGTGTACTTGAATATAATTTCTTTGCTTGAGTAATGCCTTTTAAAGCTTTCCTTCTCTCTTTGCCAAAATTAAGTAGTAAAATTTCGCTGCCTACTGCATGAGAGAAGCTTTTACTTAAATTTTTGACTAAAGATACCCAGTTTTGAGGTTCAAAGTGCAACCTGGTCAAGATAGGAGCAAGATGCTCAGGAATAGAACCTGCTTCTTTATCATCGCGAATCATTCGCCCTGTGTAATCAACAAGTTCTAAATAATCGACAAGTTTAAAATCAATGGCATGTGAATGATTCGTTGAAATGTTTGCAAAAGGCACTAAGAACTTGGGTTGTGCAAGATTGTTATATACCTCTGCTTTTTCGCGCTTAAGCTGTTTAATGGATTTTGGCTTATTGATTTTTAATTGCTTAGAAATATGCTGGATACGCTCATAGATGGAAGTAAACTCTGATTCTTCAGGCGTTTCTGTAATCCCAGCTCTAACAGGATTTAAATCAACATAAACCATCGCACTTAAAAGTGCCCCTTCATCCAATAAGGCTTGAGATTTAAAGCGTCCTTCCCAAAATCGTCCTGCGGTATCATCTTCCTCGTTTACATCGCGTGCTATTCGTTCATTTAAGCAGCGCATAAACCAGCTAATACTCGTTAAGCGCTCTTTCCAAAGTTGAATTTTCTGTTTTAGATGCTTATTTTCTTCGGCATCTTTAGGAAAGATAGATGCCCAACGACGGATGATTTCTGCTTCTGACCAATTCTCAGCTACTTTATCTTCGACATATAAAACCACATGATAATGATTGCTCATAATGGCATAGGCACAGATTTTGATGGCAAAGATATCTGTTAGATATTTTAATCGATTGACAATCCACGCTTTACGGTGAGAATAATCTTTCTGGGTTAGCTCATCAAAACCACACAAAAAGCTGCGACGCACACATCGGTTCATGACGTGATAATACGGCGTTGCATTCAAATCAATTTGTTCTGAGCGAGCTAAAGTCATAACTTAAAAAATATCCCTATTACTGAAAGGAATTCTAGCGCAAAAATTTTGGGTGAAGCAACTTAATCTGGCTGTCCTGAATTCTAATAGCAGTACCAATATAAGCGATTAGTCTGTAAACAATTATTATAAGTACTCGGATGCCGCGCATAGGGACTATTATGATAATAATAAGGCGATATTAATGGATAAGATGAATAACTATATCGATTGATTGTATAATATGGGCCATAGGTTGTTTGCCGTATATAGTCTTGCTGATGCCCATAAGTCATGTATTCCATAGAAGGCTCAGCACAACCCCAGCAAAAAATAATTACTGATATTAAAAACACTTTAAAAATATTAGTCACCATAAAACTACCTTATGGGCTTCATTTAAATTATTACCCATGTATGATGACTATATCGTCTTTTGAAGAAAATATATGACTATAATAATGATATGCAGGATTTCATTAAAATAATAAACATGGAGTTTGATTATGGTTCAGCGCTCAGAACATGAGCAAAAAGCAAGAGTAGATCTGGCAGATTGCTATCACATTGTCGACCAATTTGGATGGACTGACTTAATCTATACGCATATTTCTTCGCGCATTCAACATGAAGAAGGCACGCTGCTGATCAATCCTTATAATTGGCTGTTTGAGCAGATTACGCCTGACAATTTAGTGAAAATTGATTATGATGGAAATGTCAAAGAAGCAGAACCTTTCGCATTTTTAAATAAAACAGGCTATGTCATTCATAGTGCTATTCATAGAGCACGACCTGAAGTCACTTGCGTCATGCACATGCATACAGTGGCAGGCATGGCGCTTTCTACGCTTGAATGTGGACTACTCCCTATCACTCAACATGCATGTCGATTTTACAATAGAATCGGCTACCACGATTTTAATGGTTTACTCTGTGATGTGAAAGATCAAGACAGGCTGGTCAAAGACTTAGCACATCATAAAGCCATGATCTTAAGAAACCATGGCTTAATTACAGTTGGACGAACCATTGGTGAAGCTTTTGGATTAATGCACTTTCTAGAAAGAGCCGCACAGGCACAACTTCAAGCCATGGCAACAGGTGCAAAACTCATTGTTCCACCACCTGAAATATGTGAAAAAACTGCCAGGCAACATGGTGATGACTATAGGGTAAACGGTGCACTTGAGTGGCATGCCTTAGTTAAGCGCCTCAGAGATGCTAAGAAATAGCCATCACCGTTTTTTTATATAAGCACTTCCTCAAGCTGAACACTAACCATGCCGATACCCTCTGTGAATAATTAATTTTATGCAGAGGGCATTTTCTCATGAGTCCTGAGAATGATTTACACTACGATGCAACAACAAGCCAAGTATATAAAATTTGGATAGTAAATATATTACTCAGCATCTGTACCTTGGGTCTTTATCGATTTTGGGGTAAAACAAGATTACGCCGCTACATGACAGCAGGCTTTATGCTCGATGGCGATCGATTCGAATACACAGGTGATGGCAAAGAACTATTTTGGGGATTTGTTAAAGCCACTTCTTTATTGCTGATTATTTCCCTTCCATTTTTCTGGGCGACAATGGAAGTTTCAAAAATGTCGCAAGAATTAGAACAAGGAATAGAGAATGAGTTCAAATCCAACACAGATCATAAACCACTCAGCACACCCTCAACCATAAGAGCAAAAAAAATATTAAGCTCTTTTACTACAGATACACAATCACATCCCACTACCAATAAAAGCAAACCCTCACAATCTATCAACAACACACCTGCTCAAGAAGAGATGAACGTGCTGCAGATTACAGCTATTCTTATCTATATCATTTATATCTTTTTCTTTATCACCTTTTTGCCGTTTGTCGCTGTATTTCAGGCTATCAAATATCGTGCATCCAGATTGCGTTATAGAGGTATTCGAGGGCATTTGATTGGGTCTAGTCTAAAATATGGCATCATAGGCTGCTGTCATACCTTACTGGTTATAGCAACGCTCGGATTATGGAAGCCCTTTGCCGATCTCAGACTACATCAATACAAAACAACGCATCTTTATTTTGGCAATCAGATTGCTACTTTCAAGCCACATTATTTCAAATTATTCTTTTATTATTTTGCCTTTTATATATGCTTTGTTGTCGGTATTTTATGTTTCCTTATACCTGAAGCAGTTGCATATCTTTCTCCTGACAATGTTCCAAGCGCTATTATGATATTTCCAATTATAGGCTTTATATTATTACCCATTGGTTTTTTCGGTCTATTTTTTGGATACCGTGCAGCACGTAACAGAATAAAATATAATTATCTTTCATTTGGAGATATAGGATTTGATTGCAGCATTACTGGTTGGCGATTGTTTAAACTGATGCTAGGAAATGGTGTAATCATTCTTTTCACACTTGGACTTGGATATCCATGGGCTATGCAACGCAGACAACGGTTTTTGGCAAAAAATATTAAAATAATAGGTGACTTAAAAAATTCAAGCATTCTACAAGCGCAAGGTGAAAAAGACAATTCTGGTGAAGGACTTTCTTCGTTTTTTGATATTCGTATAAGCTTATTATAATGAGTACGACACCGATTAAAGCACGATTTTTTGATGGCCAATCCATTAAGCCACAAGAAGCTAATATTAGTTTAAAAGCCGATATAATCCAGATCAGCCTGGAAGATAAAATCTATACATGGCCTTGCAAAGAGTTATTAATTATAGAACGACCTCACGAAGGCAAGGCAAGTGTCATTGGCTGTAAAAACATGATGGGTGCACGTATCATCATTGAAGATGATGCTTTTTATCGCACCTTAGAGCCTCTTGTGCCTGAAAGTAATATCAAACTCTCACATGTGCATCATCCATGGCGAAAAATAAGTATACTGCTCGTTGTTTTGGCAGCAATATTTGCTTTCGTTTTATTTGGCATCCCTTATTTTGCACCAAGCATTGCACGAATCATCCCGCATAAATGGGACAATGCTTTAGGCGCATTTTTTATTGCTGAAACACTCAAAGGTAGTAATTATTGCACACAAGAAGAAGGGAGTCAGGCCTTACAAAAAATTATCCATCGACTGACAGAACATCAATCCTTAGAACAAGCCTTTAATATAAAGGTTGTTGATATTCACGATATTAATGCCTTTGCGGCACCAGGATATCATATTATTATCTTAAAAGGATTGATTGATACCGCTAACACGCCTGAAGAGGTTGCGGGTGTGCTAGCGCATGAGATGTCACACAGCATTCAACATCATCCTACCGCGGGACTTATTTCCCAACTTGGTATTAAAATTATTGTTGCCTCTGCATTTAGCAGCTTCCCTGATTTAGGGTTATCGCTTGTCAATTTTAGCTATTCTCGACAGAAAGAATATGAGGCAGATGAAATAGGGGTTCGGATTTTGAATGAGGCGAACCTTGATGCAAGTGGCTTAGCAAAATTTTTCAATACCATTATACAACATGCCGGTGATTCAGATGAATTCAGTGTGTACTTATCAACGCACCCTTCGAGCAAAGATAGAATTGCCAGAGTAAAAGCGCTGAACAAAATTAAAAATGCTGAACCACTTTTAACTAAAAAAGAATGGCAAGATTTAAGGAATATTTGCAAAAAGAAAGAGAAGATTGAGTAGTGGCCGTTACTTGAATGCTACAGCACAATTGAATGAAACTAAACCGATAAGCGCAGCGAATCAATTTTCTTTCTTTGTTGTCAAAGAAAGAGGCACCTTTAGGTGCACAGAAGGATTTGGAAAATAATCTTTTAAAAAATCCATCTACTCGCTAAAGCGAGCGTCTTCCCTTGATACCAAGGGAAGAAAATCATTCACTTTGCTCATTGTTTTGAGATGGCACAGGCAACAACGCCCACGCCGCAAATACGAAGAGTGTAACTCACAGCAATTGTGGCATGGGCTAGGCGCCAAGCCTCGAACAACCGGAGTGTACACATAGTACATGAGGATTGTGAGATGGCGCAGGCAACAACGCCCACGCCACAAGTGCGAAGAGTTTAGTGATTGCAGCCTGGGCCGTGTACATGTCCATGATCGTGGTCATGGTCGTGATCATGGTCATGATCATGATGACCACCAAATTCATGGCTCAACCATTTCTCATATTTTTTGAAAAAACGCTCTTTTTTCAATTTAGACAAATTGTCAGCTAATAATTTATTGTTCAAAATATCAATCAAATGATAAAACTGATGAGCCAGTTCATTTTCAACATCTATTTCATGAGAAGCACCGGCTTCGTCTTGATATTTAACAGTGATGGATTGTGGTCTTGGCACAGAAATTTTAACCCCAGGGAATGATAAACATTCCATATCCACAATATCCATCTCACTTGCTTTTATAATCTCAGGATTGACCAAAAGCTTTGTACCTTGATTGTCTGCAAGTGTGACAACCATAAATCGCTTATTAATACCGACCTGGGGCGCAGCTAAGCCTTTGCCGGATACTATTTTTAAGATTTCTTTAATTTCATCATGGGTTTGTTGTAAGTTTTCACCAAATTCAGAAACAAGCTCATTTTTTCTCTTGAAAACAGGATCAGAATATAGATAAATTTTTAAATTGGTCTCAATGGCAGTCTCTGTCATGGTAAAAACCTCTGATATATTTAGATAATTAACTAACACAAGATGTAATAGGTGATGATAGCGATTTTTGAGGAGCTTGAACAGAGTCTGTAAATTAATTTAAAAAAAATAACCTAAAAATCGACTGTTATGGCTGTATACCCTGCTTTAGGAGAAAAATTGAATAACCTCTTCTTTGCGATTCATCGTATCTTTATAGCCTATGTTGATCAGCTCATGACAGAACTCAGCCTCAAACATTAAATAACTCATCAAATCAGATGATTGGCGATTAGAACCAAAACCTCCAAGCAGATAACGCAATAATCTCGGCAAAGAACGTACTTTTTCCATGGCAATTTGCCCCAAATCTGCCGAAGGTCTCAAATAGAGATATTCAATGTTCCTAAAAGGAATCTTTTGCTTCTCTTGATCAGATAAATTACTAATGTTTTTATTAATATAGTCCAATCTTTCCATGTCAATTTCAATGTTATCTATAAAAATGGAATTAAAGACGGTGCTTAAGATTTTTCCAAAAGAAACGCCATCTTGCAAAGATTCTTTCTTAGATTTTTGCAAATGCTCTTGCTTAGAGCCTACAATTAATATTTTATTTGCGCCCGTTGCAATGGTTGCCCTTAGAGGATAACTATTTCTCAAAGCACCATCACCATAAGGTATGTTTTCTAATTTTACAGGTGGAAAAAATAAAGGAATGGCAGTAGATGCCATAATATGATCACTGGTAATGAGTGATTTTTGTGTGCTGTAACGAAACTTATTACGAGATTTAATTTCTTTTTGTGTATTAAAAAATGAAGTTGTTTCTGATGTTTCATAATTAAGGGCAGTCACAATCAAAGTTTCTAATAAGCCTTTCTCAATATTCTCGTTCACTGCATTAAAATTAATATTACTCTCTATGAGGTAGCGCAATGGATGTGTATTGAGTAGATAATGCCCTTCTTGCGGCGTATTACGCATTATAATTTCTACGGAAGTGCGGCATACGGACGAAATAAGTGAATACCCCCCAACTTCAAATACTTGTCCACAATTAATCTGAGACCACACTTGCAGTAATTTTTTAACGCCCAATTGGAAATCGGAATAGGATGCAATAAATGCAGCATTAATAGAGCCAGAGCTGACGCCACTTAAAACTTCAACAGGTATTTCGTGCGTAGCCGTTATTTCAGCAATTGCTTTTATGACACCTGCTTGATAGGCTCCTCTGGCACCACCGCCTGTAAAAAATACAGCTCTTTTAGAAGACATACCAACTATTCACTATGATGATTCATATATCTATCATATTAACAAATAATTTACCTTTTAGCAGAATCAGTGTACATCTCTACGTCTATCTAATTACCAGGCAATAACTATATTTTTATACAGAATTAAAAGCTGAACTTCTTCTTTACTGACATGTCCTACTCACAGGTTATGTATTTAAGGATACCGTGTATGTCAGACAAAACAGAAAAATCTTTTCAAGCCCTCATGCAAGCACAACAAGAGTATGCTGTTAAAGAAAAAACTGAGTCGCCAGCAGAACTCATCAAATTAATGACAAATATAATAGCATTAGCGCAAAAATACGCCCAATTGCGCAAAGAAGCAGTTGAAAAAGCAAAAAAAGAATATGATAAATACAATACAAAACTAAAAAAGATAGAAGATGATTTAAGCGGCTATTTTGACATTGAAGAAGAAGCCACGTCGGAAGAAAAGGCTGCACTGAAAAAAGCACAAGAAAAATTTGAAGTTAAAAAACAAGCCTATTTCAATCAACACTGGCTGTATGAAGGAAATAAATCTCCCGAACACAAAACAACAGGTGCACTGGAGATCCTCGAAAAAGCAAATCGTGATTTGGCAAATTTAAAAGTAAAAGCCAAACCAGCTAAAGAAAGAGCAGAAGAACAACGTGAGCTAGAAAGATTGGGCGCCGAAAAACAAAAAGCTATTGAAATAGAAATGCTAAAAAGAAGAGTTCAGCTGACTGAAAATAAAAAAGAAAAAAAAGAGCTAAAAGCGCAACTGAAAACTTTGGAGAGCAAAGAGCAATACAAAAAAGACCCTGTCAAAAAATTAGATATGAGTAAATTCAAAGGTGGTGCTGTTGAAAAATTATATGCTGCTAGAAGACCAGCAATGCCAGCAACTCAACATTCACCAGTAGAAGAATCTTCTCCTTTCGTACCTCCTAAAAGAGACAGTCATATAGAAAGTCACACATCTGAAACCCTTTCTTCTACCATTCCTCTAAAATCACCCCCACCTCCACCTCCACCTCCACCTCCACGGAATCCTAAGCCTTTGCGAACAGAACAATCTGCGCCTTCTACCGCGCCTAAAAAATCGCCACCACCACCTCCTCCTCGCAACCCTAAGCCTTTGCAAACAGAGCAATCTGCACCTTCTACCGCACCGAGGAAAGCGCCACCACCTCCGCCACCTCGTAATAAGCCATCTGAAAAAATGAAAAAATCCGGAAATCCGGTGCCCGCTATTGCTCGCCATAGACTTCCTATCACAAAGAGAAAACCAGGAGATCCACCGCCTATGGCGTCTCGTAGCAGACCCATGCCCCAAAAACCATCTGTAGTACCAACTAATGTCGCACCTACACTTCTTCCTAGAGATCATGGTGCCTCTACAGCTCAAGCATACAAAAAAATGGTTATAGATAATTTTCTAAAATCTCATCACTATCTTAAAGGCACCTCTCTTGAAAAAAGAATTCTTTCAGAAAATCCCAAAGTAAAGCTTTCTACAAAGGAAATGCAGTATATCAATTTCGTTCAAACAACCCTCGATCTGCTCTATGCAGACACTAAAAAAACCTCTGATGAAAAAGGTGAAATCATGGGGGGATTGATTATGAATATAGAACAACAACTTAAATCAAACAAACACTCTCCCTTGAAAAAAATAGTTGAAAATTGGAGCCGTACATTCTCAGCAACAGATTATACGGGGATGAGCAACCAAGCTTCTTTATTAGCTTTTATGGGCGCTGCTGGCTTATCTGTCTTAGACCAAGAAACTTTTAAGTTATTTGCTGAGCAATCACGCTCTGTCATACCAACTAATAAAGCCCCTGCCTATCTATTGACTCAACTCCGAAGTGTAGAGCAAGCGCCTATCCCAGATAAAATGAAAGCTCAAGCTGACAGCATCATAAGATTCAATGAGAGCCTGTGGCCTTATCTTGAACCTCAAAGCCCTGCATCTACCTTACAAACGACCATTCAAAAACGTTATCAACAAAAAGGTGGTACGCACAATAAAAAAGGTTCTATCAGAGAAGGACAAATTAACTTATTACAATCTTACCTTGAAGCAGCCTATACAGATAATAATTACTCTGCTGCTGAAAAAGGACTATTACTAAGCGGTATTTTAGAAAATTTTCACATGCAACTCAAAGGAGATGGACGCGGTTCAAAACTACTTAAAATACTGGGTGAATTAGAAAAAATCGTGCCAGAAGATGCTAAGCATCATTCAAAACAACAGATAGCACTTCTGACCGAAGCATTTATAAAAGAACACAAAATTGGCGCTACAAATCCACTAGCGAAAAAAGCCTTTGATGAAGCCTGTGAAAGCATCAAACAACCGCAAAAGAGACCACGCGCCAAATAATTATGCGTAAAGAAAACTGTAAGCCTCCATTTGTATATGGAAGCTTACAGTTATAGTCTTCACATTCAAGCTTTATTACTTTGTTGGCTGACAAGCTTGTTCGTTAAGATTTTATGACAAAAAACAAGTACGAGAAGGTCATCACTGTTTTTTTTTGTTTAGAAAAATATAGTACTATAGTCACTTTCTCCCACCTTGATAAAAATTATGAAAGATCTCTTTTTAGGTGCAAGTTATGTGCTTCTAGGGTTGCGATATCTTTTTCACAAAAAAATCAGAAAATTTGTCTTCATCCCCCTTCTCATCAATATGGCTGTCTTTGCGCTCTGCTTCTACTGGGGCTATGATATATTGTCAGCTAAATTACAATCCTATCAAGCAAGCGATCTACCAGCTTGGTTGTCTTGGATGAGTGGCATTTTTGATTGGCTGATCGCCGCTATCAAATGGTTGGTTACACTGCTTTGGTTTATCTTGTTTTTGTTTTTATTTTCATTTGGGGGGTCTATTGCTGCCAATTTTTTTGCCTCTCCTTTTACAGGCTTACTCTGTGAAAGCATGGATGAACAAATTAATCATTTTACAGCTGAACCACGACCTATCTTCAAGCTTATCACCCTAGCCTTGAGCAGAGAGATATCCAAGTGGATTTACTACCTCCCCCGATTAATCGGGGTTGGTATAGTATGTTTGGTATTATATTTTATTCCCGTTGTGAATATACTAGCGACAATATTTTTATATTTATTTGGTGCATGGATGCTCGCTTTTCAGTACCTTGATTATCCTGCGGACAACCGACACCATGACATCAATGTACTCAAAAAAATATTAAAACAAAAAAAGATGATGACTTATGGCTTTGGCTTAGCCATTTTCACACTTACCTTAGTACCTATGTTGAATTTTATTATACTGCCACTTGCAACACTATCTGCCACAAAGCTGTGGGCAGATCATTATGAAAGTTTGAATATAGCTTCTAATAAGGAAGCAAATAAATAAACATAAAATGGAACGAGCAAAATGAGTTATCAGAATATTTTAGTCTCAGTCGATCTCGGCCCACAAAGCCTATACATTGGCCTTCGCGCCTTTGAATTGGCAACATTTTTTAATGCCAAGCTTACTTGCTTACATACAATCGAACCTCCGCTCTCTTATACTTTAGATTTTAATAAGAGGGACAAAATGATTGAAAAAAATAGACAGTTAGCACACAAAAGCCTCAGTGCTTTGATTGAGCAGCTATCAAAACATCAGGCTAAAAGTGAGCCTTTATGCAAAATGATGATCAGTATCGGTACACCGCAAAGCCAAATCCTAGAAACTGCTCAACAAGAAAATTGTGATTTAATTATACTTGGCAGCCATGGTATCGGTGGCTATACACATCTCTTGGGATCAACCGCGCACCATATTCTATCGCACGCACATTGCGACACATTAATTGTACAGGTAAGCCAATTAGAAAAATTTATTAAAGAGCAACCCAGCCAGCATTATTTATGGGAAAATCAACCTATTGAAATTCCTCAAACAGAAAGAAATCGGTTTGAAAACCCAATCCGAAGCGGTTCAAAATTAGGTTGGGGAGAAGATATCCGCAGAGGGCCCAGATTGGTCAACCGCCCAAGCTCCTCTCCGTATAAAGGCGGACACAGAGATACGGAAAATCAAGATAATTCAAAAATAGATAACAACGATAAAGAGAAAGATAATGAATAAAGGAACCTCATTTATCACATTGGCAACACTATTATTCATGTCCTTAGATTCTGTTGCCTTTGCTGATGCATCCATAGATCCCCATGTCTCTACAAATCCTATAGAATCAACAGATGCAGCAATACCTATGCTTCAAAACAGTGCAGATATTGAATGCCAACCTGACGAAAAATACACAGCCTTTATAAAAAGCTCAGATGAGCTGATAGAAATTGACAGCGCACTTAAAATGCTCTTAGATATGAAACCAGGTTCTTACTGCACCTGGGTCAAACAAGCAAATCAAAATTTCATAGATGAAAAGCTTCAAGAGATTAATCAATTTGAGTTTGATAGAAAGTGTGCTGCTTCAAAACAATTAATTAATCATTATATAAAAGCAATTAACACACATCTTAAAGAGGAATGCGCCGATCACTCCTGTGAAAATGCTTTTGAAAAACTTGTCAAAATTCCCTTCTTATTTGAAATGGATGGTAGTTTCTCCTATAAAGAGCCTGTTTCAAACTATCGCGTAGAAACACTTTCTTCTAAAATGAATATTAGTACACATCGTTTTAGCCGAAAGATATTGGATGGCGCCTGTGGTGAAGCAGAAATCTCTTTCTTATTTTCCGGTAATTATCCAATCGATCAGCGCTCTAGACTCAATGAAGTCATAGACGCAAATCTAGACTCCATGTTCAAGCAAATGAAATATGAAGAAATAACCCCTACAGAAGTTTTTGATAATCTATTTAACGATAGCTACTACACCTATATATACGACGAAAAACTGGAATGGGTCACATCGCGCTACTTGTCTTATAGTCAAAATTACTATTCTTATACAGGTGGAGCACATGGTTCTTCTACCGTACAATATCAGAATATTGATTTATCAAGCTTCAAAATAATTAGCTTAGAAGATCTCTTCAAGTCCAACAAAAATACAGAAATACTCAACCTTTTTAAAGATGCTTTTTTTAGAGCAAACAAACTAGACGATAGTAAATCTTATGATGAGCTGGGCTTTTGGTTTAATCCCAGCAATGTTCCTAAAGAATACAAAGAATGGTCTTTGCCAGATGGTTTTTATCTACCCGCAAATTTCTTATTGAACTCAAGAGGCATCACTTTTATATATCAACAATATGAAATAGCGCCCTATGCAGCAGGTATGCCAAAGATTGAAATCACATGGGATAAAATAAAACCATTTTTAGAAGATGATTTTTTGATTTCATAATTTGTCATGCTAGCGAAGGGTGACTCAAGGGCAGACATACTTATCGATGAGCATAGCGAATCAAGATCCCACTTTTTGAAGGGGGATGCGCACTGATAAGTGCGCAAGGGGGATTTATGCTGTGGATTTAAGGTCAAACAGCTAAATCCCTCTGCTCGGCGCAGCTACGCTGCACGAGCGTCTCCCTTTACAAAGTGAGAAAATGTTCGCTTTGCGAACAGAATTTCTGATGAGCGAAAGCGAATCAAATGCCTCTACCAATTTTGGGAGAGGATGGCTGAAAGCCAGGTGAGGGTTAAATATGAAGAATGTGTCACCTAGTTACTGTAACTTACACCCCATCCGTCGTGGACTCATCCTGTTGTGACATGCTTTGAAGTGCCTGGTGAATACCTGCATGCAAAGAAAGTAACCGCTCAAATTTAATATCAAAGTCATCACCAGCAGAAATAATACCTTCTTGATCTATTTCTCTAATTTTAGCAAGAGGTCTCCATTTATTGTCTGTAATTTCTCCTAATTTCACAGATAATGCCTCAAGCGATTCACCTGATTGGAGTCCTTTAAAAATCAAACGAAATTCTTTTTCTAAATCTAAAATAAGTACATCAATCTCTTTCTGATCATTTTTACAAATAAGCCTCTTGCTCGCAATTTCTTGCTTATTATTTTCTTCTATGGCCTTCATACACTCGTTCAAATGACTATAAATAGCCGATATTTTTACAGAAAAATCGTCATAGGAAATAACATCTTCAACTTTATCATCCGTAAATTCAATTGGAATATCTTTATCCAGCGTCAGCGCAACCATTTCTTTGGTAATTTTTTTGGTTTTTAACCACACTTCCATTGCTTGTTTTTTATAATCAATGGGTGCTTTTGGTGCAACAGGCACAACACCAGCCGCAGGAGCTGTGGGCTTTTTTGTGAAATCAGTAATTGTTTTAGTCGCCATGCTTTTAATATCTTTAAACATGCCTTTCAATTTTTCTTGATGCTCAACAAAAGGAAATGCTTTCTTCTTTGTTGTGGATGCTTCATCAAGCAATGCACTATCCTCAGTGACTTCAGTTTCTAATTCAGGTTTGGATTCTGGTTCTGGGGATGCCACTTGCACTACGCTTTGTATTTTTTCAACAAGCTCTGGGTATTTTTCATTAAAATTCTTTTGAAATTCTGTATCGCCCTTTATTTTTAAGTTGTGTGCAATGATCTTTTGTAGATTAAGGTTCACCATTAATTGTGTTTCAACGGGTAACACACCAAATACATAATCTTGAAATCCCAAATCGCAAAGCACCAAAACAGCCACGTCTTGATTCATTTTATTGTCATTTTGATTTTGTGCAATCTTGTAGCACAAATGTAGATGGTTATGAAGAAATTTTGATTCAAATAAGGCATTGCTAGCAATAAGTTGATGAATGAAATCTAAGAAAGATATTGTTTCTTTATCTTCTGTTGACAATGAAGTATATTTTAGTATTTTATCCTGAAAATTAGAAATGATTGCATTTATTGAATCATTTTCAGAAAATTTATCTTTAATATTTTTTACAAAATATTTATAAATACTGGATACATTATGTGGATTTTTTAAAAAATCATCGGGTAGACTCTTCAATGGACTCATCAGCGGATCTTTACTAATCAGCATCAATGCTTTCATCACCGCAAGCGGCTCTCCCGCTTCACGGAATATACCAGTCGTTTTTAAAAAATTCTCATTCTCATTTGCATATTGAAGTACTTGATCAAGCACAGTATTTAATTTCTCAGACGCTGTTGCATTTATCATTGTAACAATATTTTCGCGCTGAGCAGCTGGTTGATCCATGTTTTCACCTTATGAATAACTATCTTTACTTTTTTAAGGCCGAGGACTTTTCTTAGCTTGTTGTTCTTTTATTTTTCTTTCTTCAAGCCTATACTTGAACAAGTTTACAGCATCAGAGAAATCAGTATTTGAATCCGTGCTCACCTTAAGACCCACAAGCTTATTGAGATTGTGACTTAAAATTCTATCACTCAAGGTTTTTAAAGAGCTGTATCTTTCTTCGACATCCTCTATTTGACCTTTAATATTGATCTGCTCTTCTATATATTCAATGATACGCTGATTGATTCTCTCTACATTGGCATCTGATATGGTGTGTGAATCCACAATATGGTTCAACAACTCCATGAATTCCACCACTTCAGGCCAATATTTTGGATATTTTTGATCAAGCTGATCGTCGCGCGTCTCAACCTCAGGTTCTGTTTTTTGCCCTCTGAATACTGAAATAATTTTATCTAAAAAGGATAATTTTTGTTGTACTTCATCTGAATGCTTCTTGTGTGACATAACAATACCTCATCACTTATTATAATTTTATTTTAGCATTATCAAGAAATCTGACATACTGAATAAATACACCTATAGTAAATGATAGAAACACGAGGTTGGTAATAGGTCAGGGAAGAGTATTGAGGGATCTTAAAAATTACGTGGAAATAACCCACAATACGAGCAGGCTAGAAACCCATTGTGAAAGAGAAGTTGTAAGAGGACTCGTACCAACAAATATATACACGATGATTCTCCCTGCGTGCTCCCATCGAATTAAGAATTTGTCGTTGCGAGCAAAAGACGCAGGAAGAAGGTGAAATAAGGGATAAACTATCACGTCTTTTGCGTGGCAACCTATCTTCAAGTCTTTCTTACCACGCTCTTCTTAAAGATTTCAGGATAGATTGCTTTGCTTTAGCCGTGATATTTTTGTGTTTTTTCAATCAATGACAGACGGCTTCCGCTCGCAATGACGAATCTTTATTCGTGGGAATTATCCTCTACAATTGAAATTATCCAAATAGGCTGGCATACAAGTTTTAAAAAACTACTCAACAGAGACTAAAAGCCCATTTCCACTTAACTGATAACTTTGCACAAAGTCTTGAAATTCTGCACCTACTTCATGATGTTTTAAACCATAAGCAAGTGTTGCTTGCAAATAGCCTAATTTACTACCACAGTCATAACGCTTACCTTCAAATTCAGTTGCAAAAATAGATTGTTGTTTTAACAACAAAGACAAGGCATCTGTTAATTGCAATTCTCCCCCTTTTCCAGACGGACAATTTTCTAATACCTTGAATATTTCTGGAGTCAAAATATAACGCCCAACAACCCCTAATAATGAAGGTGCATCCTGTGGTTTAGGTTTTTCAACAATGGCTTCTATTGCTGCAGAATGTTGCCACACACCTTTGGGCTTAATAATCCCATATTTTTCAGTATCTACCGCATGGATCTTTTGCACCGCTAAAACAGAAGCTCGTTCTTGTTGAAACAAAGGAATCATTTGTTTTAAACAAGATTCGTGAGATGCATCAATTAAATCATCAGCCAGTAATACTGCAAAAGGTTGATCACCAATCACATTTTTAGCACACAATACAGCATGCCCCAGACCTAAGGCTTTAGATTGGCGCACATAAGTACATTGTACCCCTTCTGGTACAATTTCCTTCACGATATTGAGTAACTCTGTTTTTCCTTGCAAAGTAAGCACATGCTCTAATTCAAAATTGCTATCAAAGTGATCTTCTATGGCGCGTTTACTACTGCTGGTTACAAAGACTAAGTCTGTAATACCTGCCTCAATCGCTTCTTCTACAGCGTATTGAATCAAAGGTTTATCAACAATGGGCAACATCTCTTTTGGGTTTGCTTTAGTTGCAGGTAAAAATCGAGTACCAAGACCTGCAACAGGAAAGACTGCTTTTTTGACTGTCAAAAATTCATTTTTCATTATCTTGCCTCTCTTTAGACCACCTCAGCATTGATCTGCGATATTTTGGTTTTATCTGCAATCGACAATTCTGGCACAATCGCTTGCAATGCTTGCAAAATATCCTGCTCTTGGCATTGCGCACATGCTTGCTGCAATCTGAAAATAATAGACTCAAAATGCTTGCTATTTATTTGTCTTGCATTTGCCTTCAAAATCTTAGCATGCGTGGTATTGATCAATTCTTCTCTACGATGAAACAATTCTTCATACAATTTTTCACCTGGTCTTAGGCCTGTGTATACAATCTTCAAGTCATCGCCTAATTTTCCAGATAAACGAATCATTTGTTCGGCCATAAAACGAATCTTAATTGGTTCACCCATATCCAATACAAACAGCTCGCCACCTTTTCCTAAGCTTAAAGCCTGTAAAATAAGCTGGCTTGCCTCTTGAGTTGTCATAAAATAACGCGTTACTTCTGGGTGTGTAACCGTTAAAGCCTTCCCTTGCTCAAGCTGCTTCTTGAAAGTTTCTACAACAGAGCCACGCGAACCTAATACATTACCAAAGCGCACTGTAATAAATTGCGTTTTTTGCTTTTCATTGAAGTACTGACACACCATTTCAGCAGCACGCTTGCTTGCCCCCATAATATTTGTGGGATTAACAGCTTTATCAGTTGATACTAAAACAAATTTCTCAACACCGCTCATTACAGCAATTTCAGCAAATCCATAGGTACCCAAAATATTGTTACGCACTGCCTGACGTGCTTGATACTCCAACATAGGCACATGCTTATAAGCTGCCGCATGGAATACAACCTGCGGTTTATGCAGTTGCACCATGTTCCAAACAGCAGGTGTATCGCATAAGTCTAATAAATGAAAAGCGAGTTGAACATCTGTGTATTTTTCAAATTCTTGTTGTAATAAAAATAAATGATATTCACTGTTATCAAAGATAACCAGTTTCTTTGGTTTGCAATGAATGATTTGTCTACACAGTTCTGAGCCAATCGAGCCACCACCCCCACTGACCAAAACAATTTGATTAGAGATAGCTTGCTTAATTTTATTCCAATCCAAGGTTACAGGATCGCGACCAAGCAAGTCATCGATGGAAATATTTCTCAAACTTTTCACTGTGACAAAGCCTGACACCAGATCGTTCATACTAGGTAATGTTCTAACTGGTTTTCGTGTGGCTTCGCAAATATTTACAATGCGACGCATTTCTTTACTGTTGGCCGAAGGTAAGGCAATCATAATGGCATCAATGGCATATTGCCGTACCATACGTGGAATATCGTTGGTACTCCCCACAACTCTCAAACCATGAATTTCTCTGCCAACTTTGCTGGGACGATCGTCTACAAATATAATCGGCAAATAGCCTTCTGTGCCATTACGTTTTAAATCTCTTACAAGACTGTCGCCAGCACGACCTGCACCAACCACTAAAACTCGTTTTTGTTCAGAAGAAACTAAAGCATGCTTATCTTTAAGCCAACGATAGATAAAACGAGACCCACCTAAAATCAATAACAACAACATGCCATATAAAGGTAATACGGATCTTGGAAGATGCTGTAGTCGCATCACTAAAAAGACAGCAAGCAAGGTTGCCATAATACCAACCAAGATAGCTTTGATGATTCGTGAAAGATCAGGAATCGATGCGAAGCGCCATACGCCTCTGTATAAACCAAACCACCAAAAGGCAGCTGCCTGAAAAACAACAACCCAAGGCAACATGATAAGTGCATCAATAAAAATATCACTTGGTATGGATGCTAAATTAAATCGTAACCAATAAGCACCAAACCAAGCGATTGGAATACTAATAATATCGTGTAAAAACACCGCCCAGCGACTGCGAACCTGGCTCCACCATGAGGGCATACTCACTCCATTCTTTTTATTATTTTTGGGTATTATAACCCATCAAATAAAGTTAATAGAGTAGCAATAGAATTTTAGTTGGATTGATGGATATTTTGAGATTTGTATTCATGAGATCTAACCTCACCCGCCCTACGGGCACCCTCTCCTTGTAAACGAATACAAAATCCCTCTTTGTAAAGAGGGAAGACACGTAGTGTCAGGGAGATTTAGCTGCACAATCTAGATTCGAGAGCTAAATCCCCCTAGCGTTTCACGCTTTCCCCCTTTACTAAAGTGGGAAAAATCATTCGCTACGCTCATTTGTCAAAACTGAGAAGATGAGATTTAAGTCTCAACCTGCGATCTATCGGTATGCCAAGTCCTATACATTGGTTTCGCAATTTCTACCAATATATAGACACAAGTCAACAAGATAACAGCAAAACCTAGGGCAACATATACTAACTCAGGTGTACGATAAGCCCACAAGGCTAAACCTGATAGAACGATATTAATTGGAATCGTTGCAAACAATAATTGTTGATGTGTCCAACCCGCTTGCACAATACGCTGATAGGCATGCTTACGATGCGGGGCATACCATTTTTCTTTTGCAATCATCCGACGAATTAAAGTAACAGTGGCATCAAACCAAAACATTGATAATAAGATAACCCAAATAAGAATAGGTATTTGAAATAACTTATAACTTAAGAGTGCAAATGTAACGATGAGCATTCCCAAGAAACCACTGCCTGAATCACCCATAAAGAGTTTAGCAACTGGCCAATTCCATGTTAAAAAGCCAGATAAGATTGCGACAATCCCCCATGCAAAGGTTGCAAGCTCATAGGCTTTTGCTTGATACAGTATATAACCACCCACTGTTAAGCAAAAAATAGCTTCGAGTGTTGCAATGCCATCTGTACCATCCATAAAATTGAATAAGTTAATAGTCCAAACGATCATGAAAGTGAGTAGAAAAAAGTTAATAGGCAGCGGCAAATTAATCCACTCTTGTAATAAAGTGCCCCCTTCTTTAATAAGCAATAAGAATGCGCCTGCGCACAAAAAATGCACAACGAATCTCAATGAAGAGGATAAACCACGTCTATCATCTATATATCCAAGAATGCTAATGAGAAAAGCTGGCACAAAATAGAGTGCTTGCGCCACAGTGAGCAATTTATAGTAATACAAGGCTCCCAAGAGCATTGCCGTAGCAAAAGAAAAAACGATACCGCCCCCCCTTGCCGTTGGCACGCTGTGCGAAGAGCGATCATTGGGGGTATCAATAATACCTTTATCAATCGCATACCATCGATACATTCCAACCATTGCCCAGCTTATGCCGAACAAAAACAGAATATAATCATACCAGCTCATTGTTTATTTCCTCGATAATGTGGCGCAATACTTGATTAGGATTTGACGACTCTAAAATGGCACGTCCCATCACCAAATAATCACTACCTGCATTGACTGCCTCTACAGGTGTCAAGACTCTGATCTGATCATGACGGTTCTGGTCTTTTAATCGAATCCCAGGTGTCACACATAAAAACGCTTTGCCAAAGGCTGCTTTAATTTGTGAGGCCTCTTGTGCTGAACAAACCACACCATCTAAGCCTGCTCCATAGCAATTGCCAGCAAGCCTTAAAACATTCTCATTAAGTGTACCGCTTAGACCAATTTCTTTGAGATCTTCTTCACTATGACTAGTCAACAAAGTCACACCAATGAGTAAAGGTCTACGATTTGTTTTCTGATGATAGCTATCAATTGCTTCTCGTGCTGCTTTCATCATTTTTATGCCACCTAATGCATGAACATTCATCATCCATACACCTAGTTGCGCAGCATCACGACAGCTACTGGCAACTTGAAAAGGAATATCATGAAATTTAAGATCTAAAAATACTTCAAAGCCCAATGCTTGTGCTTGATTAACCCATTCAGGCCCTAAAGAAGTGAATAAACTCTTACCCACCTTAAGACGACATAATGTTGGGTTTAGCTGGGAAACAATTTGTTGTACTTCCTGTTTTGTCTCTACATCTAAGGCGACAATAATTTTGGGTTCTGAATTTATCATAAAAATACCTTACAACTTTGGAACAATTCTACATCAATAAAAGTCATTACAATCAATTAATTAAGACCTATACACTTAAAAGCCAGATAAGAGGTGTCTGGAGAGATAAGCATTTTAAACATTTAACCCTCACCAGGCTTTCAGCCAGCCTCTCCCAAAATTGGTAGAGGCTTTAGATTCGCTTCGCTCATCTGAATGGATTGTTGGAGAACGCAGGCAACAATGTATAACAGTCGAATACGAAGACTATTCATGAGATAAAGGCTTGACCGATGCCCAATTACGGCAGCTTGGGCATTGCCACAACAACGTTTTTCCAGAAAAACCACAGTGCTTGCACTGATAAACTGGCTTTTTATCTAATAATTTTTCTACATATTCTTGTAACATCACCCATTCTGACTTTAGCTCATTTTTAAGCTCAAGCAGATGATACTCAATCAGTGTTTTTAAACCTCGAACAGAAGGAAATTTTTGCAGATATTTAGTTAAAAATTGAGCGGCAATTGCTTTACCCTTACTTTCTTTAATATTTTTGGCATTTGCCAAAACAATACTAATAGAGGGTGATTGCTGTAATAAATATTCTAAATACAGTCCTAATTTTTTATCTTGATTTAGGAGCTGATAACACTCAATGATCTCTGTCAATACTTCTGGTAAGTAATCTCTGTCTTGAAACTCGATACGTTTGAAGGCTTTGATAGCATGCTTATATTCGCCTAATTTTTTCTCATATTTACCCTGTAGATATGATGCACGCACACAAGTACCATCACTGCTTAAACTTTGCTTTAGATGCTTAAAGCTCATTCTCACTTTACCCGCATCCCACATTATTTGTGCCAATTCACAATAGTAATGTGCAATTTGTCTTCCCATCCATTGATTAGAAATACTTTGTAAGCGGACGGCAACTTCTATGGCTTTAGACCAATCTTTTTCTCTTTCGTAGATATCAATCAAATGGCGTAAGCTAATATCTAAATTATTGTCTACATTTTTCACTATTTCGAGCAACAAAGTTTCTGCTCTATCTAATACACCTGCACGCATATAGTCTTGTGCAAGCTCTAACAAGGCTTGGCTTTTTTGTTTTGCCGTTAAATTAGGTTTGGCAATTAAATTTTGATGAATGCGAATGGCTCTATCAACCTCACCGCGCCGTCTAAAGAAATTACCGAGTGCTAAGGTCGTCTCTACGGTATCAGGTGAGGCATCTAACATTTTTATAAAAGCATCAACTGCTTTGTCAGGCTGTTCATTTAATAGAAAATTTAACCCTGCATAATAATCAGAGCTTAAGCTATTCGATTGCCCCTGGTTCTGTTGATGAACCGTTTTTTTACCCAGATACCAACCAGATAAAGCAGCAATCGGTAATAACAAACAAAGTAGTTCTATCATGCGTTATTAAGGCGCTTCTAAATGATTTATGTGATCTTCTGTTTTCTTCAATTTACTGGCCAACCATTTATTTTTAGCTGTAAGGCTAATTATTTTAGTTCCCAAAATAAGTATGCTCAATATTATCCCGACAGCAAAAGAAATAAGAATAATAACGGATAAAGGTAAATCTTGTTTACCAAGCAAATAATTAATATTAACCGTTGTAGCGTTCAGTGCTGAAAACGCAACACCAAAGATAATAATGATAAGAGTAAAAATCCAACCGAGTAATCTCACCGCACACTCCTTTTTGCTGCTCTTCATATTTAAATTTTAGATGTTAGCATCTGGCGATGACTAAGATTCTCATTATTCCACAAGCAAAAAAAAAGCGCAGTCATATTACTATGGAATGCGCTTTTTCTTATTTTAAACAGAAAATATACAGAGATTATTGGTTATCTTTATCTTGCATATGTTCTTTGAGCAAGTCACCTAAAGTTGTAGCTCCTGTTTCTTGCATTCCAGAAGATTTAGATGAGCTTCTAACTTTTTCAGGGACATCTGGCATATCTTTGGCTTTGATAGAAAGTAAGATATTTCTATTTTTACGATCAACGCCAATAAATTTAGCTTCAACACTATCACCTTCTTTTAATAAAGTGCGTGCATCATCTACTTTATCTTTTGATATTTCAGAGGCTCTTAAATAACCTTCAACGCTATCAGCCAACACAATGGTTGCACCTTTTGCATCTACTTCTTTTACAACACCGGTTACGATACTACCTTTAGCATTTTCACCTAAGTAGTTATTGTATGGATCTGCTTGAAGCTGTTTAACACCTAAAGAAATTCTTTCTCTTTCAGGATCTACAGCCAATACCATTGCTTCGAGTTCATCACCTTTCTTGTATTCTCTTACCGCTTCTTCACCGGCAACATTCCAAGAAATATCAGATAAGTGAACCAAACCATCAATACCGCCTTCCAATCCAATGAAGATACCAAAATCGGTGATAGATTTAATTTTACCGCTGATTTTATCGCCTTTATTGAACTTGGTTGCAAATGCTTCCCATGGGGAGTCTTTGCATTGCTTCAAGCCAAGAGATATACGGCGTCTTTCTTCATCAATTTCCAAAACCATAACTTCAACTTCATCGCCCACAGAAACAACTTTGCTTGGATGAATGTTACGGTTTGTCCAATCCATTTCAGATACGTGAACTAAACCTTCGATACCTTCTTCCAACTCAACGAAGCAACCATAATCAGCAATGTTGGTAACACGACCAAAAATCTTGGTTTCTTCTGGGTAACGACGCGCAACACCGACCCATGGATCTTCGCCTAATTGTTTCAAGCCTAATGATACACGCATTTTATCTTTGTCAAAGCGCAATACTTTAACTTGAATTTCTTGAGCAACAGTTAATACTTCACTTGGATGCTTAACACGTTTCCATGCAATATCAGTAATATGTAATAAACCGTCTATACCACCTAAATCAATAAAGGCACCGTAATCAGTCAAGTTTTTAACCACGCCGGTAATAACTTGGCCTTCTTGTAGATCAGATAATAGAGCTTCTCTTTCTGCTGTGTTTTCTGATTCAACAACCAATCGACGAGAAACAACAACGTTGTTACGTTTTTGATCTAATTTGATTACTTTGAATTCTAATTCTTTACCTTCTAAAGAACCCATATCACGAATAGGTCTTACATCCACTAAAGAACCTGGTAAGAATGCACGAATAGAGTTGATGTCTACTGTGAAACCACCTTTCACTTTACCGTATATAACGCCTTTGATCACATTACCATCTTCGTAAGCTTTTGCTAATTCTTTCCAAGCTTCATAGCGTTTTGCTTTAGAGCGAGATAATCTGGTTTCGCCCCAGCCATCTTCAACAGCTTCTAAAGCAACAGGGACAACATCCCCAATTTTAATATCAACTTCGCCTTCATTATTTAGGAATTCTTCAATGCGGATGTAACCTTCTGATTTTAATTGTGTATCAATGGTTACATAACCTGCTTCCCTGTTAATATCGATAACAGTACCTTCAAATATTTCGCCTGGCTCCATATTGAGTTTGCCAAAGCTTTCTTCAAATAATTGAGCAAAAGTACCTGCTTCATGTATGGAATGTGTGTCGTTCATAATAGTTAAGTTCCCTTGCAGTGAGGGCAGTAGGCTCACGCCTTGTTCATTGCAAGTTTTGTGTTAAGTTAATCCACCATGCTTATTTTAATCTTGGTTGACAAAATAAGCATGCCTAGTGCGCTGGTTCTACCCAGCAACTGGTGCACATAAACCGCGTTTTTCAGCCTCTGCTAAAACACGTTCAAATACATCAATAATTGGCAAATGACTCGTATCAATAATGATGGCATCATTTGCTGGTTTTAAGGGAGCAATCGAGCGAGATTTATCTCTAATATCTCGTTGATTTATCTCAGCCAAAAGACCCTCAAGACTAACATCTATACCCTGTTCTTTCAACTGCATTTGCCTTCTTTTTGCTCTAATTTCAGGTGTTGCTTCCAAATATATTTTTAAGGGTGCTGTCGGAAAAATAACGGTGCCCATATCACGACCATCTGCAATTAAACCAGGTAATTGTAAAAAAGCACGTTGACGAACTAGTAATGCTTCCCTCACAGCAGGAATGGCTGCGATAATCGATGCAGACATACCACATTCTTCTGTGCGCAATGCTTGGGTAATATTTTGCCCTTCTAACATGATTCGACTGGGATTTTCTTCGAAAACGACATCTAAATGCTGTGCCAACACAGCCAATGCCGAATGATTGTCAGCAGAAACCGAATGGTTCTTAGCTGCTAATGCCAGCACTCTGTATAAAGCGCCACTATCTAAAAAATGCCATCCTAAATGTGTTGCAAGCTGGCGACTTAAGGTTCCTTTACCAACGCCCCCAGGGCCATCAATGGTAATGACAGGTATTTCATAATTCTTCAAAGGCTTTCTCCTCTATCTGCAACCCCAATGTGTTTGCTATCTTTCTAAATTGTGGGAATGATGTTTTGATAGGATCACAGTTGTTAATCACTATCGGCGCTGAAGCAAATAAGCTGGCCATGGTTAATGCCATTGCGACTCGATGATCTCCAAAACTCTCTAGCTCTCCTCCCAAAATGGTAGAGCCTTGAATCATTAGCCCATCGGCAAAGATCTCTAAGACAACACCTAATTTTTTCAATCCCTCACTCATTGCTGCAATACGATCACTTTCTTTGACTCTTAGCTCATGCAATCCTTTAAAGACAGTTGTACCTTTTGCACAACTCGCAGCAACAAACAAAATAGGAAATTCATCAATGGCATCAACAACCCATTCTTGAGGAACCTCTATTCCAATCAATTGTGTGCCTTTGACCTCAATATCTGCAGTAGGCTCTGGGGTATTTTTCACATTTTTAATTTCAATCTTTGCCCCCATCTTTCTTAAGATATGCACAACCCCCATACGTGTTGGATTAATGCCAACATTTTTCAGCAAAATATGAGAGCCTATATGCATCGCAGCACCAACTAAGAAAAATGCTGCCGAAGAAATATCATTGGGAATATCAACATGACAGGCGGTTAGTTCAGTACTTGTCAGTTTCACTGTCCTATCAGTTGTTTCAATGTGTGCACCAAATTGCGCCAACATTCTTTCACTGTGATCACGAGATTTCTTTGTCTCAATAATCGTGGTGCTTCCATTAGCGTATAAACCAGCCAATAACAAACAAGATTTAATCTGAGCAGAGGGTACAGGTAATGCATACTCAATACCTGTTAAATGCCTTACAGGCGAAATCACAAGCGGTGGAAATATTTCTTCACTATTATTAGGTTGTTGACCTGAAATCTGTGCCCCCATCTGCCTCAAGGGATTAACAACCCGTCTCATTGGGCGTTGGTTAAGCGATGCATCACCCTGCAGTGTAGTAGAGAAATTCTGCCCAGCTAGTAAACCACAGACTAAACGAATACCAGTACCAGCATTACCAAAATCTAAGGGCTGACTGGGTGCACACAAACCATGCAAACCCACTCCCTCAATCCTCAGCTGGTCTTCGTGTTGTTCAATTTGTACACCCAGTGCTCGACAAACACTCACCGTATGCAGGCAATCTTCTGAGGAGAGAAAATTTGAAATAGTCGTAACACCTTGACTGATCGCGCCTAAGATTACAGCACGATGCGATATAGACTTATCTCCTGCGACAACAACTTCACCCTGGAGTGAACCACCCGGTAATACAATAAACTTCACAACAACAGTCCTGCCTATTTAATTATTCTCTCTTTCATATGCACGCATAAATGCAATCAAAGCATCTACGCCTTCTTCCGGCATTGCATTATAAATACTTGCACGTGCGCCACCCACAACTCGATGCCCTTGCAAAGCAAGCAAGCCTTGCTGTTCGGCACGTTTTAGAAAATCAACTTCCATTTCAGTTGTTCTTAAGCTAAAAGGCACATTCATTCTTGAACGCGCTTCAACATCAACGGGTGTGGTATACAAACTGCTTTCATCAATACATTGATACAATTTACTGCTAATACGCTTTGCCTTTGCTTCAAAATATGGGACGCCACCTAATTGCTCAGCCCATTCTAAGATAAGATTCAGCACATAAATGGGAAAGACAGGACTGGTGTTGTACAAAGACTGCGTTTGAGCCATGGTTTGGTAACTCATCACCGCAGGCGTTACAGGATTTGCTTGCTCAAGTAATGATTTTCTAAGAATAACAACCGTCACACCCGCAATACCAAGATTTTTCTGTGCACTTGCATATACTAAAGCAAACTTATTCCATTCTATTGGCTTGCTCAAAATACTAGAGGTCATATCAGCGATTAATAATTGTTTGGTATTCGGTGTTTCTCTAAATTCAATACCATGAATGGTTTCGTTATCTGTATAATGCACATATTTGGAATCAGGATGAATATCGGCTTGCGAAAATTTAGGAATACTTTTGTATGCAACTGTTTTGCCATCTGCTGCAACATGTACATTAATGTATTTTGAAGCTTCTTTACGCGCCTCTTCTGACCAATGCCCTGTCAAAAGATAATCAACAACGCTGCTTTGATAAAAAAGATTCAAAGCCACAGCAGCAAATTGCGCACGCGCACCGCCATGCATAAATAATATGCAAAAATCATCAGGAATATTTAATAATTTTTTTAATTTATGTTCAGCATTCTGCATCAAATCCATGAATTTTAATGAGCGATGGCTGATTTCCATAACGGAAACACCTTGATGCCAATCTGGAATGTCTGCCTTAATTTTGGCAATGACTTCAGCTGGTAAGCAGGCTGGGCCTGAACTAAAGTTATAAACAAAGTGATTGTGTATCACGCACACACTCCTAATTACATTACATCCTTCCGCAATGCCAACATCTTCCCCTCTCTCAATTGGCTAGGAATTGAGTACTGTCTCATCACCTGCATTAAATGATTTGTGTTGTCATGCCAGCGAAGGCTGGCATCCAGTACATATCAAGAATCAATTTTTAATTAAACTACTAAAAGAAAACCCAGAAAAAGTCTTGAATATTTAATCCAAGATAAATTCTGGATGCCAGCCTTCGCTGGCATGACACAACATATTCTACTGTTCAAAGAAAATGTGTGCATCTCGTAGTGTCAACAGGAGAGGGAAAGTGCCACATCATCACTTATTCTTCCACGTCTTCTGGATCTGAAGCTAAATCTTCTCGACCTTGAGTGTCTTCTTCTTGTGAAGATTCACTATCATTAGACACATCTAGCACTTCAGATACATCTTGTTCTTCACTTAGCTCATCATCCAGTAACTCTGGAACACCTGCAATTTCTTCGACGCGTTCTAAGCCTATGAGCTTTTCACCTTCGCCTAAATTAATTAAGGTAACACCTTGCGTGTTTCGACCCACCAAAGAAATCTCATCCGTGCGTAATCGAACTAGAATACCGCCATCTGAAATCAACATGGCTTCATCTTTATCTCGAATACCTCTTGCGCCCACAACCTGACCATTTCTTTCTGTGGTTTGGATAGAGATCACACCTTGACCGCCTCTACCTTTCACAGGGAATTCTTCAACCAAGGTACGCTTACCAAAACCATTTTCAGTGGCAATCAAGAGGCTTTGATATTCGCCCAATACAATCATGGATACCACACGTTGCGCTTCTTGTAATCGAATACCACGAACACCTTTGGCTAAACGTCCCATCGCGCGTACTGTATCTTCATGGAAACGTACCGCTTTTCCTGCATTTGTGAATAACATCACATCACGCGCACCATCGGTGAGTTCTGCACCAACCAATGAATCTTCTTCCTCTAAATCAACTGCAATAATGCCTGAAGCTCTAGGGCGCGAGAAATCAAGTAAATCTACTTTCTTCACTGTTCCCATACGAGTTGCCATAAAGACATAGGAACCTTCTGCAAATTCTTTGATAGGTAGAATAGCGCTGATTTTTTCATCTGTGGTTAATGGTAAGAAGTTAACAATCGGCTTACCTTTAGATTGACGATTACCCAGCGGTAAGTCATAAACTTTTAACCAATATACTTTACCTTTATCAGAGAAGCATAAAATCGTATCGTGCGTATTCGCAATCAAGAGCTTTTCAATGAAGTCTTCATCCCGAACCGTTGCCGCTGCTTTTCCTCTGCCCCCTCTACGTTGAGCAACATAACTATCTAATGGCTGAGTTTTCACATAACCAAAATGCGATAGTGTAACAACGCGCGTTTCTTCAGGGATCAAATCCTCACGAGAGAGATCTGTCTTAGATTGCAATATGACAGAACGACGCTCATCTTGAAAATCTTTTTGCGCTTCTTGTAATTCTGTTCTAACAACTTCTAACAGTCTCTTTGGATTCACCAATATCTCAACCAATTTCTTGATTTCTTCAATAATTTCTTCATATTCTTTGAAGATTTTATCTTGTTCAAGCCCTGTTAGACGGTGCAATCTTAAATCTAAAATAGCCTGCGCTTGTTGCATAGATAAGCGATAACCATGCTCAACCATGCCATAGTCATCTGGCAGTAATTCAGGTCTAGATAAATGGGTGTCGCCTGAACGCTTTAGCAATTCAGTCACCATGCCAGGTGCCCACACTTTATCAAGTAGTTTATCTTTAGCTATTTGGGGCGATTGAGATTCTTTAATGAGCTGGATCACTTCATCTAAATTTGCTAAAGCAACACTCAAACCTTCTAATAAATGCGCTCTTTCTCGCGCTTTTTTCAAATCAAAGGCAGTACGTCGATTGACGACAACTTTACGATGTTTGATAAATTCTTCTAGAATTTGCTTGAGGTTTAGCGTTCTGGGTTGACCATTGACCAAGGCCACCATATTGACGCCAAATACGGTTTCTAATTGTGTATGAGAAAATAAATTGTTGAGAATAACATCAGCGTTTTCACCGCGCTTTAATTCCACAACAATCCGCATACCGTCTTTATCAGATTCGTCTCTTAATCCAGAAATACCCTCAAGTTTCTTCTCTTTTACCAATTCAGCAATTTTCTCAATGAGTCTCGCTTTGTTAACTTGGTAAGGGATTTCATTAACGATAATGGATTGACGCTGATTTTTATCATCAATCTCAATTTCTGTTTTAGCGCGAATAAAGACACGGCCACGCCCAGTACGGTAGGCATCAATAATACCGCCACATCCATTAATGATGGCACCCGTAGGAAAATCAGGGCCAGGAATATATTTAATTAACTCATCAATCGTAATTTCCGGGTTGTCTATTAATGCAAAACAACCATCAATAATCTCTTTGAGATTATGCGGTGGGATATTCGTTGCCATACCAACAGCAATACCAGAAGCACCGTTCACAAGTAGATTGGGCACTTTGGTTGGTAAAACGTCAGGTGCAAACTCAGTTTCATCGTAGTTAGGAGAAAAATTGACGGTTTCTTTTTCTAAATCTGCCAATAAAGCATGTGCAAATTTTGACATACGCACTTCGGTATATCGCATTGCAGCGGCCGAATCACCATCGACCGAACCGAAGTTACCTTGTCCATCAACAAGCAGATAGCGCATCGAAAAAGGTTGCGCCATACGAACAATCGTATCGTATACAGCAGAATCGCCATGCGGATGGTACTTACCAATAACGTCACCCACTACACGAGCAGATTTTTTATAGGCTTTGTTCCAATCGTTACCAAGCTCTGACATGGCAAATAATACGCGACGATGCACTGGCTTTAAGCCATCACGTACATCAGGTAATGCGCGTCCAACAATTACGCTCATTGCGTAATCTAAGTAAGACTGCTTTAATTCGTCTTCAATATTGACTGAATGTATTTCTTTGGCGAGCTCTGTCACTAACCAGCTCCTTTGTTTGATATCAAACTATAATAGTGGTTTTTTAGTAAATACCTGAAACCGCACATTTTAGCATATGGTAGAATTAAACTCACTGAAACAGTGGATATTATGTAACTTTAAGAAATTTATGATGCAAATAACTGAATTAAATCAAAATATAGATCCTGCGGAGATTCATCACTTTAGACAACTAGGCAAACATTGGTGGGACAAAGAAGGCCCGATGAAAATGTTGCATGCCGTAAATCCCATACGAACTGCTTTCATACTCGATTGCACCGAACTGACAAACAAAGCTGTACTTGATATTGGTTGTGGGGCTGGCATTTTAAGTGAAGCGCTTGCCTTTCATCAAGCTAAGGTACTTGGCATAGATATGGCACAAGAAGCCATCGAAGCAGCGCAAGCCCACGCAAAAACCCGCAGCGAACCCTGGTTGAATACTTCCTTGCGCTATCAACTGAGTAGTGCAGAAGATCTCGCTACCTCCCAACCAAACAGCTTTGATATTATTACCTGCATGGAATGTTTAGAACATGTACCCGATCCACTATCGATTATCAAAGCCTGTAGGACATTATTAAGACCCAATGGTTATTTATTGTTATCTACATTGAATCGCACCCCCAAATCTTATCTTCAGGCAATTATAGGCGCAGAATATATTTTAAAAATGATTCCCAAAGGCACACATCATTATGAAAAATTTATTCGCCCGCATGAAATGCACGAATGGGCACGTTCACAAGGCTTTATGCTCAAAAAATTAGCAGGGATACAATACCATCCCATTACAAAGAACTTTAGTTTATCGCAAGATGTGTCTGTGAATTACTTAGCTTGTTATCAGTTAACGGATAAATAGAGAGAAAATGATGGGACTTAAAGATAAATTCAGTGCCTTTTTGTTTGATCTAGATGGCACCTTACTAGATACTGCACCTGAATTTGCCTATTGCATGAATAAGTTGCTCAAAAAATACCAATTGCCTAGCGTGACTGAATCGCTGTTTAGAAATACAATTTCTCACGGTGCCAATGGTATGGTACGCCATGCTTTTGGTTTTGATGAAACACATCCTGATCTTGCTGCTCGTACAGCAGAATTTCTCAATCTCTATACACAGACACTCGGTCAATATACACGTCTCTTTCCTGGTATTGAAATATTACTCAAATATTTCCAGGAAAAAAAAATACACTGGGGTATCGTTACCAATAAAACCATGGTTTACACCAAGCCATTGGTAGCACAATTTCCACTGTTGCAATCTGCAGGCTGTATTGTTGCAGGGGACACCCTTCCAACACGCAAACCTGATTCAGCGCCTGTTTTATATGGGCTACAACAAATAAAAGCTTCCCCCCATACAACCTTGTTCATTGGAGATGCCGAAACTGACGTTTTGGCAGGGAAAGCAGCAGGTCTAAAATGCGTTGTGGTTGAGTATGGTTACATCCACCCAGAAGACAATGCTCATCATTGGAATGCGGACTATTACATCAACCATGCTGAGCAATTAATCCATTATTGTGCGCAGCATCAACCCTAAAGAAATCAGCATTTGCTTACAAGCCTGACAGATAAAATTTTATATCTAGATAGCTTATCTGATAAAATATTTTCACACTTAGCTGACAAATGTACTTGTTCTTTTAGGACAATCGACAGGGTGCTTCTCAAGTATTTAAGCTATTTGCGCTGTGGTGTAATGGAATGCCCCAAATACAAAAAAAAAGAAGAGCATCACAATGACTCAATCCAACAATAAAAATCCTTTTGATAAATCCCAAGCTGAGAACTCAAATAATCAACAGGCTCATCAGGCAAACAATGATGCACCGATCAATAGTACATCTATCAATGTCTTGAACCTGCGATGGCAAGAAATTAGAAAGTGGGAACTCAATCGACTCCGTGCTCAAGAACTCAATCATCACCTTGCTTTTATGCGTCAATCGATCAAACAATCTGTGAAGATCAAGAACGTTTTAAAAGCAAGAAATGATCCCACCTATTAGTAGAAACTGCCTTAGGAGTAGTTATGCAAGTACTAACGACCTTTGAAACTTCTATGATCTCTGCGGGCACACGTGTGGTAGATACAGATTCTTCCTATCTTGAAACACTAAGCTATCTTAAAACACGATGTACGATCGGTGCACTTGCGGGTGCACTGATCGGCGTGAATGTTAGCTCTGCCTCTTTGATTACCTATGCCTTTGCAGGGTTCTCTGCTGGCCTAGCAACAGGAATGTTTGAAACCTGGCTTTGGTTAGACTAGCGCAACTATTTCTGGTAGCATCAACATCCATATTACAGTGGATAAAAACATGCTATGAAACCAATCAATTTACCGCTTTATACATTAGAAAAAAATGCTCTAAAAGATAAAACTATTCTGATTACTGGTGCAAGCCGTGGTTTAGGTCGTGAAATAGCACTCAAAGCTGCAGAATATGGTGCAACCACTATTTTGCTCGGATCTTCGCTCAAAAAACTAGAATCCGTTTACGATGTAATTACTGAAAATGGCTGGCCAGAACCCGCTTTGCAACCTATGAATTTTTTAGGCGTGGGTCCTAAAGAATTAGAGGCGCTCGCCAATAGCATTGAATCCATGTTTGGTAAACTAGACGGCCTTATTCACAACGCTGCTTCTGTAGGACAAGTATGTCCGCTTGAAGTGCTTCCTGCACAGAAATGGCTACAAGCCATACATGTCAATTTAAATATTCCTTTTATGTTAACACATGCATTATTACCCTTACTGCATAAAAGCACACAAAGCACCATCGTTTTCACGGCTGATAACGATGCATCCCAACCACAAGCTTATTGGGGCGCTTATCACACCAGTAAAATGGGACTCAAAACACTGGCTGAAACTTTTATGCAAGAATTAGAAAACACCAACATCAAAGTGAATACGGTTTACCCTCCTCATCTTCGTACAGCACTCCGCGTAAATCACTTTCCTGGCATTAATCCTGCGGAATTTACTGCGCCTGATGTCATCGCAACTGATTATGTATACTTGTTACAATCTTCGCATCATGGGCAGCATTTTGCACTGCCAGAGCAGAGCACAACAGGGGCAATGGCTTAAATTTTAGCCATCCCCCTTCTTTTCCTCTCTCATGCACCTCTCCCCTAATATTCATCAACTATAATAAGTGTAATGGCTAAAGTTTGAGAGAAAGACTGTATGTCGTTCCATCTCAGCTTTGGTTTCCTGCCTTTGAGAAAAGGGAAAGATATAGCTAAAGGGACTTATTATGCAAAATGCGCTTAACCAAAGTATTATTTCGCTGGATGCAAATAGCTTCAAAGATCCAAAATCACACCCGTTACAGTTAAGCTTCATTTTACAATCAACCCTGAATCTCTATGAATTGATGAAACGATTTCATCAAGAATTAAAAAACTTGGTCAATTATCAAAGCTTTAATTACCATCATGCAGAATCAAAAAATAAATTCGAAGTTGGTAAGTTACAATATTATCAAGCACGCTATCAATTAAAAATAGAAAATACATCCTTGGGTGAAATCGTATTAAGCAAAAACATCGCTTTTACACAAGAAGAAATTCACACACTTGAAAATATTTTAGTTTTTTTACTGATGCCTCTAAGGAACGCGCTTGCTTATGAACATGCGATAAGATTAAGCATGATCGATCCTTTAACACATTTATGTAATCGACAAGCTTTTGATATGACTTTGCAGCGCGAGATTGAATTTGCTAAACGACATCAAAATAATCTTTCATTGCTTATTGTTGATATAGATTTCTTCAAACAAATAAATGACACCTATGGACATCAAGCAGGTGATTTGGTTTTAGTAGAGTTTGCCGAAAGACTCAGACAAATACATAGACAATCCGATATGATTTTTCGCTATGGCGGAGAAGAATTTACACTGATTCTTGCACATACTGAACACAAAGGTGCTGTGCAGGTCGCAGAAAGAATTTGCCAAAAGACAGCAGAAATACCCTTTATCATCAAACAACGCAATGTCACCATCACCGTAAGCATTGGCGTAAGCACCCATCAAGGCGCAGAAAGCAACCAAAAACTTTTTTCTCGGGCGGATATTGCTTTGTATACAGCAAAAGCAGCTGGTAGAAATCAAGTCAAATGTTCAAATTAATTCACTTTCAGTGATTGACGTCTATTCTCTAGCTTAATTTGTGGCTCCTCACCACTGTCTTTTAATTGCATATACTCATTATATCGACTTACAACTTCCTGTCTGGCTTCTTTACTTAAGTTATCTTTTTGCAAAACAGGCTCTAAACCAGCTTGCTTTGCGTAATAATAAATAAAGCTCGCAATATCCACATTCTCCCCAGCAAGTACAGTGACTTCTTTGGGTAGGCTAGGATCTTTTTTTACAGCATCTGCATAGGCTGCAATTTGCTCAATCAAAATATCCCTTGCTGAGGATTCATTTAAAAGCGCCTCTGGCTCCATCAATAATGTAGCAAATCCATCGTTGGCATCTTGCTTCATCATTAACTTTGAAGGACTATTTTCAAAAGTGAATTCTATTCCATCTGGGATAGCTTGAGAACTTGTTACTTTATTTTTCCGTGCACCAAGAGAAACCGCTGAAATCATTTCCGCTTTTTCAAGTATTCTAATCTTAACACCTGCACCCACAACCTCTGCGTGAGCAGCATTGTGAACCACAGCAATTGGTTGAGCTTCTTCTTTTTTGCCTCTTTGCCTTTGTCTCATTTGAGACATCAAATTAAAACGCCCTCTCTCACGCAATTCTTCTTTGCTTGGCGCTGCAACTTGTGCTTGTGCCTCAATATTAGCTTCAGCAATATCTATTTTACGTTCTGTTTCCCTGGGAAGGGCAACTGCAAATCTAAATTGTTGAATTTCTGCTTGATTCGGTAATGGCATATTTACAAGTGATTGAATAACACGTTGATAATCAGCAATTAAATCAAGATAGTGCCACTCTGCCTCTTGTACTTTACCCCATGTCTCCTCATTTTGATTCGCTCTGTCTTTCAGCTTTGTAAATGCACTATTGAGATCATTGTTAGCCACAATCACGTCAAACACAAACTGTGGAGGGAGTGTTGCTTTGCGTTCTCGTAATTCAATATATTGATTCTGTAATTGCCTAACAGTGTTTAACCTCTTTATAACCTCATCTACTTCTGCTTTACATCCCAATTGCCCTGTCATTTTCCAATGACGTGCAAATTCTTCTGGTACAAATTTATTTATGCTAGCAAAGGCATCTAAACGCTCTAACATACGACTTGGCAGAACAATATTTTCCATACGCTTGGTAACTTCATTTCGCACATCAGACTCAATTAATTTTCCATCTTTATCTTGCAAATGTTGCACCATACCATGCTCTGTATATGGAAATAGATCCTGCAAAGGTGATTCATGCGGTTGAGCCAAATCACGTCTTACATATACTTCATGAATGGCAACATAATCCAAAAGAAATTGCATATCCTGCAAGGCTTGTATTTTATCTATAGTAAATTCTTTAATATCAGGAAATATTTGTTCCATTTTCTGTAGCTCAAAAATAATTTTTTTGCATTCATTATTAAGAGTGCTTGCGTCAGAAGGATTTTCAAAAACTTTCATCTTCTGAATTAAATCTGGAATATCTTTATCAATGACTACAAATAGTCTTTCCATTGGATTTATTTTTTTGCTATCGTCCACCAAACGATCCCGAATAATTTTTTTATTTCTATCTTCAAAGCCCCGTTTCCAAAATGAATCATCATGCCTTAATATTTCTGATTTTGCCTCTTCAAAAGCATGAGCTCTCATAGATTCTCTAAACTCAGCTTTCACTTTTTCTTTTTGTTCAATATCTAAGACAGGGTATTCGTTTAATCCAAAAGAGCGAACATCTTTTACTCTCAGCACATCAACTTGTTGTGTTTGTCTTTCTTTTCCAACCTCTACATTTTTTTTCAAAACATGACCATTATTATCTTTTACTGTTTCAAATAGCTGGCTGATGGGATCTCCTTGTACCAAATTGCTTCGCATCATCTCACCATATATCCAAATTTTTTGGTTTTTTCCTGTATATTTTGAGGTAGCAATGAATTCACTTGGGCTTTTAAATTCCTCTAAAAGATTGACAATACCATTTCGCTCACTCTCCATTTCATAGCGCCTAAGTCTCAGCCCACCCTCAGCATCTTGATTTTGCGTTAATTGTGCGACATTCTCTTCCCACTTTTGCATCCACTGTTCTGTAGGGGACGCTTCTAGTAATATTTGCGCTTCTTTTGCAGCATCTTCATCAGGCATTCCATTTTCCAACATCATGAGAACAAATTCATCTGTTTGCATTGTACTTAAACCAAGCTGTTCTTGAAGACGTCTATTTTCCTCAATAATGGCAGATGATGCTAAATCTGAATCAACAGGATAAGACTGAAAGCTTTCTATCATCTCTGACAGGCTTAATTGAATATTGTATTTATCTTTGATTACTTGCAAAGACTTTAGTAAGGGGTGTTCTCCCAACTGATTAGCATAAGCTGCCTCTTTATCAGCCAGTGCCGATTTTTCTTCCTCTAATGCTCTTCTCACCCTTAATAAATCTACTTTCTGCTGTTGAAGATGGACAGACTCAATGCCCAAATCATATAATCCTGCGCGTAGCACTTTTTCTTGCCCAAGGAGATAAACACACAACTTTGATAAGGCATTTTGTCTACCTTCATCCAGTGCCTTGGTTCTCAAATCTAAGAGTGCTTTTCCACGGTCACTATTTGCACCCACAATTTTGATTTGATTGCTTAGATATGAGTACATTTTTAAAATAATATCTTCATCCAAACCATACACTTTGCGTAAATTTTTGAGCTTTACATAATCCATTTGATAATCTCGCTCAATACTCAATCTTTTTGATTTTGTCGAAAAATAATTAAAAATCTCACTCCCTACGGGTCCACCAGCAGCAGCACCTGCTACAGCACCTAACACAAGCCCTGTAGCCCCACCTATTGCAGTACCAATCACAGGTACAACAGAACCCAATAATGCCAAAGCACCACCCGTAGCAGCAGCACCAGCAAGTGAACCAACGAGTGTGCCGACTATTCGCCCTATCGCGGTCTTTCTTCGGGTCGAAGCAAAAATATTTCTAGACGCATCAACAACTTCATCAATAGATAACTTAAACTGCGTATACGCTTCCAAGCCTATCGAAGCAACTCGACCCACAATGGGAATCTTTGAGATCCAGCTTGGCATGGTTCCAAGAGCTGCATTCACTATCTTTCTGCGCACACTTTCTCCTGGCAGCTCACCATCATTCCATAACTGCCACTGGTTATTGTGCTGTTGATATTCTTGCGTTTGATGTATTTTTCTTTCTAATTCATTACATTCTTGCCATAAGATATTATATTCTTCTCTTATTGTTCCTTCCGGTAACTCATTCAATACTAAATTTTTATCAAATAAATTTATGGATTTATTACGTAGATATTTTTCTGTAAGCAGCTTTATTTGGTTTTGTTTATCTGCCAAAGTATTTTGAAAAAGAAGAATAGACTGAGGACTAAAGAAATCTAAAGGTTGATCTAAATAATGTCTGCCTCGTGCTCCCAAACGTGCTCTATTCTCTGTTTGACCTGTTCTCTGACTGCGTCGCCAAGCTTTAGCTTCAATTTTCTCGCTAACGCTTTCTCTTGGCCTTGTGAATCTCTCTTGCTGGGCATCAATAGCTTCTAATCTAGCCTCCTCGAGCGCAGCATCTTCCTCTGTTTGCACAAAAGCTTTACGTCCTAAACGATCACTGTCACTTTCCTCAGCTTTACTTCTAAATACACCACCTAACCAGTTAGCAACTACAGACAGAAGAGATTGACCTGTTTCCGCAGTTGCGTGCTCCTCAACAACCTTAGATCCTTTTTCTTTTGCTGAACCCCAAAATGACGGCATAATACTGTCTCTCTCAAATTAAATATGCTCAATAGACAGAAACAAAAATATTTAAGTTCAATTTAGCAGCAAATGGTGTAATAGCACGAAAAAATACAGGACAGCCACATTAAGTTGCTTTACCCAAAATCTTTGCGCTAGAATTCCTTTCAGTAATAGGGATATTTTTTAAGTTATGACTTTAGCTCGCTCAGAACAAATTGATTTGAATGCAACGCCGTATTATCACGTCATGAATCGATGTGTGCGCCGTAGTTTTTTGTGTGGTTTCGATGAATTAACACAGAAAGATTATTCTCATCGTAAAGCATGGATTGTCGATCGATTAAAATATTTAGCCGATATCTTTGCCATCAAAATTTGTGCTTATGCCATCATGAGCAATCATTATCATGTGGTTTTATATGTAGAAGATAAAGTAGCTGAGAATTGGTCAGAAGCAGAAATCATCCGTCGTTGGGCTTCTATTTTCCCCAAAGACGCCGAAGAAAATAAGCACCTAAAACAGAAAATTCAACTTTGGAAAGAGCGACTCACCAGCATCAGTTGGTTTATGCGTTGTTTAAATGAAAAAATTGCGCGCGATGTAAATGAAGAGGATGATACTGCAGGACGATTTTGGGAAGGACGCTTTAAATCTCAAGCGCTATTAGATGAAGGGGCACTTTTAAGTGCAATGGTTTATGTTGATTTAAATCCAGTCAGAGCTGGGATTACAGAAACGCCTGAAGAATCAGAATTTACCTCCATTTATGAACGCATTCAGCATATTTCTAAGCAATTAAAAATCAATAAACCAAAATCCATTAAACAGCTTAAGCGCGAAAAAGCAGATGCATACCCACAACAGATGATTCTTCGGTTAGGCGGCAAGCGTTCGAGCAATAGGAGTGTATACAAAATACATGACTATTGTGAGATACGCGAAGCCAACAACACCGAAGATTCATCTGTGAAGGGTATATATAATAGCCTCACCCAACCCAAGTTCTTAGTGCCTTTTTCAAACGTCTCAGAACATCATTCACATGCCATTGATTTTAAACTTATCGATTATTTAGAGCTTGTGGACTATACAGGCAGAGTGATTCGGGATGATAAAGAAGCAGGTTCTATTCCAGAACATCTAGCACCCATTTTAACGCGATTACAATTCGAACCCATGAATTGGATATCATTAGTCAAAAATTTAAGTAAAAGCTTTGCTCATGCAGTGGGGAGTGAAATCTTGCTGCTCAATTTTGGCAAAGAGAGAAGCAAAGGCTTAAAAGGTATTACCCAAGCAAAGAAACTATATTCAAGTACACACATTGCTTAATTCAATATCCCATACTTAATCATTTCATAGATTATTCATAGCCTACAGCATCAATGATACTACGTTAATGTTGCTATTTGATTATTACATTCTTATTTTTTTGTTTCTGGTATAAAGATTTTAATTATGGCTGTCCTGATTTTCTTTATTCAATTCACGTATCACGTACCGACCAATCCTTCTATCTGTGTTTGGCTCAAATATTGATATTGCCCCTGACGCAAACTTCTTGGCAAAGAAATATTACCATATTGAACACGCATCAAACGTGATACTTGACAATCTTGGCTTTCAAACAGCCTACGAATTTCTCTATACTTACCTTGCCTTAAAGTTACAATAAACCACTGATTGGCAACCTCTGTAATCAATGATTTGAGGGGTTGAATACTGTCAAACTTCAAAAAATCACCATCAAGCATGATGCCTGTAAGAAATTGATTGAGTATGGCTTGATTCAATTTACCATGCACTCTCACATGATATTTTCGTTCAACCTCATACTTGGGATGCATCAAACGATTAGCTAAAGTGCCGTTATTTGTAAACAACAACAAACCACTGGTATTCACATCTAATCGCCCCACACTGATCCAACGACCATTTACCTCTGGTAAGCGCTCAAATACCGTAGGTAATTCACTTTGTGCTCGAGTACAAATCTCTCCCACTTGTTTGTGATAAGCAATCACAACAGGTGTTTCATCTCTCTCTTTTAATGCAGCAACTTTTTTGCCATCTACTAATATTTTATCTTTGGATGATACGCGTTGCCCAATAACACAGAGCTTGCCATTTACCAAAACGCGCTTTTCTAAAATCCATTTCTCAATTTGTCTACGTGATCCTAAACCACATTGTGCCAAATAAGCATGTATTTTAGGATCTTGAATTTTAGTTGTGTTCTTCATCAGGTGCTACTTCTTCGTTCATGTCATCAATTAAGGATGTCTGAGATGGCAGAAGATCAGAAACATTATTATCCTCTTCTAACAACTCTGTGGTTTCGGTCCATATTTCATCATTTTGCTTTTGTATTTCTTTTTTAGAGAGTTCCGTATCTCGTAATTCATCTACTAAAGCATCTAAGCTGTCTTGTTCAAATTCTACAGCACTCACAGATTCTTCAGCATGTGCTTCGGTTGGCTCTGCTGTATCCATTGCCAATAAATCAGAAAATTCATCAAGATTCTCTAGCCTATCAATATCTGATAAAGCTGCGGATTCTTGATTTTGCACTATATTTTCTTGCTCAAGCATTTCTAGCGCTGCAACTTCAGGATCCGTAGATTCTTCTGGATCATCGATAAGCTGCGCACTGGCCATTAACTGTGAAATTTCTTCTAAACTTTGTGGCTGTGATTCTGTTTTAACAGGTTCCTGCGGTATCATCGATTTAATTTCTGATAAGGGTGGTAACTCATCTAATTTTTTTAGACCCATATCATCTAAAAATGTTTTTGTCGTTGCATAGAGAGCAGGTTTGCCAGGCACATCTTTATGCCCCACAACTCTTATCCATTCATGATCGAGCAACGTCTTCACCATTTGCGTACTCACAACGACACCTCGAATAGATTCAATCTCTGCTCGGGTAATGGGTTGACGATAAGCAACTAGAGCTAAAGTTTCTAAAAGCGCTCTTGATAGTCGACTTGGTTTTTCTGCTAATGTTTTAACAATGGTGGGCGCACAAGAAAGTGCTACTTGAAAACGCCACCCGGAAGCTACTTCAACCAAATGAATACCTCTATGCTCATAATGTGTTTTGAGTGTATCTATCACTGCGCGCACATCACCAATCGTCGCATTAGTATCATCGAGTGATTTCATAATTTTATCAACAGTCAAAGGCACAGCAGAGGAGAAAATGAGTGCCTCAACTTGATTAATCAAGCTATCATTTGAGTGACTAGAGTGCGTTGTATTCTCAAAAAATTCCTCTTCCGATTGCTCAATGATGCCGACAGGAATCTTAGCTTCCATTTCCGCGTCTATCTGCATCTCTTCAAATTCTTCAGAAGAAAGCGGTATCTCTAAGACAGTGTCCTCATCTAATGTCTCATCCAATACCTCAGCATGCACTCGTTCTGAAACTGAGGCTGGCTCTTTTTTCTTCCGCTTGGATTTAAGCTGTAAATTTAATTTTTCACTAATGTTTTCTGATTCTATACTATCTGTCGTATCAACCACATCGACTTCAACAGCCTTTGCCTTGCGTTTAGCAGAATGCTTTTCTTTATCATTGGCTAACAATGGGCTTTTGGCTTTTGATTTTGCTTTTGATCTAGCATTTGACTTAGCAGTTACTTGCACTGCCTCCTCATGCTCTACTGTAGACTGAGGTTTGGTTTTTTTCTCTTTACTCATTCGCAATCACCTTTAGGTGTATAGTGCCAAATTCTGTGGTTTGAATAATTTCAATGAGAAATAACTTAGATAATTCTAATATTGCTAAAAAGCTCACAACAATACCTAAACGCCCTTCCGCAATATCAAAGCATTCAACAAAACTCATTGACTCTACTTGGCCCAATTTCTCTAAAATTAAACTCATTTTTTCACGAACAGATAATACTTCCTTGGCAACAGAATAATTAGAAGTCATATCCGAGCGTTGTAAAATATCTATGAAAACACCAACCAATGACTGAATATCAAATAAGGGCTTAGGTGCTGGTGTATCAACTTCAGGTGGTGCCACATTAACCGTAAAGATTTCTCGGTTCAAACGTGGTAATTGTTCAAGATCTTCAGCTGCTTTTTTAAATCTTTCATATTCTTGTAATTGGCGTATTAACTTAGCACGTGGATCCTCTTCTTCTTGCTCACTTTCCTCAGGCGCACGTGGTAACAGCATTCTTGATTTTATTTCTGCTAAAGTAGCAGCCATCACTAAATATTCAGCCGCTAATTCTAAGCGCATTTCTTCCATCAAATGGATATAGTCCATGTATTGTCGCGTAATTTCAGCGATTGGAATGTTCAGAATATCCAGGTTATGTTTGCGGATAAGGTATAATAATAAATCCAAAGGTCCTTCAAATGCCTCCAGAATAACCTCTAATGCATCTGGAGGAATATAAAGATCGTGTGGCAATTCTAAAAAAGACTTGTCTTGAAACCTTGCGATACGCTTATTTTCTTCAGCTATCGTCTCTAAAGTTTCTGCAGGAAGAGATGCTTCTCCAGACACGGGCGCTTCTAGCACAATGGTGTCTTCATGTGCCTCTTCATTTGTCCCTTCTATCATATCCTGATTTATTGTTTCATCGGTCACGATGTGGTAACCCCATCACGTCTCTTACTTCTTCAAGCGTTTCCTTCGCAACCGCTCTAGCAGATTCACAACCTTCTCGAACAATTTCTTTAATCAGCTTAGGATTATCAATATATTGTTGAGCACGCTCTAAGATGGGCTTTTGCTCTTCTATGACAACATCGGAAACTGCCTTTTTACACTCTAAGCAGCCAATGCCTGCGGTTGTACACCCCTCTTGAACCCACGCTTGTGTTTCTTGGTTTGAATAAACTTTATGAAATGACCAAACAGGGCATTTTTCAGGTGTTCCTGGATCACTGCGACGTATTCGCGCAGGATCCGTTGGCATCGTCTTAATTTTCTTAGTGATACTTTCTGCGTCTTCTCTAATGGCAATGGTATTTCCATAAGATTTTGACATCTTTTGTCCATCTAATCCTGGAAATTTCGAGTTTTGCGTCAATAATGCTTCTGGCTCAGGTAAAATGATTCTCCCTGATCCCTCTAGGTAACCATACAATCTTTCCTGATCACCTAAACTTAAGTTATTTTGTGCCATCACAAGCGCACGCCCACGATCTAATGCATTTTCATTGCCAGATTCTTGGTATTGTTTTTTAGCCTCATTATAAAGATCAGCATTCTTAGCACCCATTTTTTGAATCGCTGCTAAGATTTTTTCTTTATATCCAGGCTCTTTACCATAAATAAAATTAAATCTTCGTGCGACTTCTCTCGTCAGTTCTAAATGAGAAATCTGATCTTCGCCAACCGGCACATAGCCCGCTTTATAGGCCAGAATATCTGCACTTTGTAATAAGGGATAACCTAAGAAACCATAGGTTGCTAAATCTCTTTCTTTTAATTTTTCTTGTTGATCTTTATATGTGGGAACGCGTTCTAACCAACCTAAAGGTGTGATCATCGATAATAATAAATGTAATTCTGCATGTTCAGGAATGCGTGACTGAATAAATAAACTACAAGAACCTGGATTTAATCCGCAAGCAAGCCAATCAATTAACATTTCCCAAACGTGGTTTTCTATATTTTCAGGTTCATCATAATGTGTTGTCAGTGCATGCCAATCAGCAACAAAAAAATAACATTCATATTCATGCTGAAGCTTAATCCAATTTTTCAGTACACCATGATAATGCCCCAAGTGCAACGCACCTGTCGAGCGCATTCCAGAAACAACACGTCGAAATACTTTTACATCTGATGAAGGATTACTCTCCACTTCACACCCTTATGTTTATTATAAATTTTAAAATTCGCCTTTGCCTTGTCTAATGAGTATGGGTTCGGATTCAGTATAATCCACCACTGTAGTTGGAATCTCATCTCCAATACCTGCATCTAAAATTAAATCAATTTTTCCATAACAACCCTTAATCGCATCATAAGGATTACACATAGGTGCCTCATCACCTGCCAACCAAAGTGTAGCGCTTAAGATAGGCTCACCCAAGGCTTTTACGAGTTGCAGCGCTATTTGGTTTTCAGGAATACGAATTCCCACTACCTTTCTCTTTATGCCCTGCGCCAACTTAGGAACCATTTTGGTAGCTACCAAAATAATAGTGAAAGGGCCTGGCGTGCATCGTTTCATGAAGCTAAAAGCTTCATTATGAATCACCGAGTACTCAGCGGCCTGTGATATAGTATGACACACTAATGTTAAAGGATGTTTTTCGGATATTCCTCTTAGTTTGCGTATCTGCTCTAATGCACTTTTGCTCGATAAAGCACAGCCGAAGGCATATGTAGAGTCAGTTGGGTAAATTATTAGCTTCCCAGCTTTTAATACCTCAACAGCCTGTGTAATTAATCGAGGCTGCGGGTTTTCTGAATGCATGGTAAAATATTGTGTCATATAGTACTCAAACTTTTATAATGGTTCAATCGAATAACCCATCGATACACAAAGCCTTTGAGTTTTAGGATTTAAACAGAGTTTTTTTAAATATTTTCTTAAATTCGATCTTGTTCCCCTCTATTGCTGGGGGAAATGTTGTGGCTACAAGCAAACTAGTTATTCAATTAACAATCTCAGGGACAAAGAAATTTTACAATAGCATCATGAGGATACCATGAAATTATTTTTTGACATGCTGCCGATTCTTTTATTTTTTATTGCTTATAAAACATATGACATATACGTGGCAACGGTAACGGCTATTGTCTGTGTTGTTGCACAGATCCTCTTTTTCTTCGTACAGGGTAAAAAGCCCGAAACGATGCATTGGGTGACATTGGTGTTTATTGTGGTTCTAGGTGGCGCCACACTCTACCTTCAGAATGAAGTATTCATAAAATGGAAACCAACCGCTGTATACTGGATTTTAGGATTACTCTTCTTTTTTAGCCGGTATATTGGCCAAAAAACTCTGGTTGAGCGCATGCTCGATAAAAATATCAGTTTACCTAAGCCTGTTTGGCACAAATTAAACCTAAGCTGGTATACTTTCTTTTTTATCATGGGCGCTTTAAACATCGTCGTACTTTATAACTTTGATACCAACACTTGGGTTAACTTTAAGTTATTTGGTACGCTTGGGTTAACCCTCGTTTTTGTTATTATACAGGGCGTTATTTTAGCGCGCTTTATGCCTAACAAACAGGAAAATGGATCGCATTAAGCTTGATTTAATTATTTTCGGGCCGGCACAACGGCCGGCCCCTATATCAGATTATCGGATATAAAATTGGAATAAATATGAATACTGAAACACTGACACGCGTACAAATCATAGAACAGAAAATCAAACAGGCACTCAATCCACAATCCATTGAAATTATTGATGATAGCTCACAGCACATTGGTCATGCAGGCGCAGAACGTGGCGCAGGTCATTACACAGTGATTGTTATTGCTACTCAATTTGAAGCACTCTCAAAAGTCAAAAGGCACCAGCTGGTTTATGCGACAATACAAGATATGATCCCTAATGAGATACACGCCATCCAAATCAAAGCACTTGCACCGAGTGAAGTTTAAGCACCCGCAGCAGGATTTTTCCCAGGTTTAAATTTTGATGTAGATGTATTTTCCATTCCCTCGAGCTTTGTTCTCAATTCCGAAAGCGGGTTCTCTTTTCTAAGCACCCGCCCAGCGCCTACATCAAAGGCAACCATGCGAATTGCCGTAGGCTCAACTTTACCTGCTTTTTCTAAGGCGCTTATCTTTTGTATAATATCTATACACGCCTGTCTAGCAACTCTGAGTGGCACATCAGCTTGACAAAAATTCGGCAATCTACCAGACTCCAACTCTTTTAAAGCTTGTTGGAATTGCTCTGCACATCTTTGATACACAGTTTGCACCGGCTCTAATACGACAGAAAGTGTTGGATCTTGCTCTGACTGTTCTTTTTTCATTTGATTATTAGAAAGCATAAGCGGCTTATATGATAAAGAATGCGTATGTTGCAGTGGTGCAGCTCGAATAACCCCAGGCTCCCAAGCTGGTTTCTGTATAGATTCGACAGGTATAGATGAGAGAGAGATTGCAGATTCTTGCTGAGCAATCACAGGCATCTTAATCGAACTTATCATCTTCTCTTTTTCTTGTAAACGAATCACTTGATTAATCTTGTTATTTATCATTTTTGCGAGTTTTGGCTCATTACTTAAAGCATTACGGGTTAGAACCAAAAAATAATTGAGTTTTGATAGGTCTGTTTTGCTATCCTCATTGTTTTTGATAACAGTCATCAATTGTATTATGTTAGGATTTTTAGTTTGGCTTTCAATCGTTGATAATACTGTAAACACATCATCTATCGCTCTTGCTTTAACTGTCTCAATATTTTTACTTGTCGCATTCGCAATCAATCGCTCTAAAATCTTATCCGTTTGGATAAAAAAGCGCCCAGAAAGATCTGTTTTCTTTTCTGTAGTAGCCACTGATTTTCTAGCATCTACCACAAGTGTTAAAAGCTCATTAAAATTTTTAGCTTTTTCAATGGCGTCATACAATTTAGATGCTTCCGTTCTTTTTACACGAGAGATAAAATGCATTTTTTTATAATCACTAACATCTGCCAGAATATCTGGTTTAACTCTTTCGAAAAGTGTAATGTCTCTGGTATTAAGATAAGTACTAAATACTTTTCCTAGATACAATCCTTGCTGCTCTCTTGCTAACATGTCTCTGTCGTGTTCTATTAATTTTTCTGGTGATCTCTTACTCAGCATTGCTCTTTCATTTATATCCGCTAGAAATTGAACCATCTTGTTCTCTTCAGAGAAACTTTTTAACTCTGGGAAACCTGACATCCAAACAGATATTGATTTTACATCTCTCTCCAAAGCTCTCACTTCTAATAATGATTGAAATCCTTCCACTTTATTTGGACTTGATAATATGCTTTGGGTAGACTCATGAAGAAATTTAAATTTAGCTGCGGGTTGTAATAGGTTCCAGTCTCTTGGAAAGCGAATTTCAATATTTTTATTATGTTTCACAATAGCTTGTAACTTATCTAAGCAAAGATCCAACTCTTTATCGTGAGCAAACTTCAGAACATCTAAACTCGGTGTCGTACTCGTATCACAAACGACTTTATGAATATTCACTTCTCTGGGTAATGCTTTATGACTATCTGGAAGTGTTAATTTCATTTCCTTATTACGTGAAGCAATAATTTCTTTTATCATTTCAGCCATTTCATCTGAACTGATTTTTAATTTAAATACTTCCACACCATCTTTTAGAGCAATTGCCTGATAAGGTTGTATCATCTTATCCCATTTAGAAAGTGCATTCTTTGATAGTAAATCCAATGAATGCTCTAAATCAGGCTTATCTTGTTCGCTGAGAATTTTTTTCCATTCTAAATCTAGATCATTCAAAAATACTTCCCATTGCTTCAATATAGATTTTCTAATATCTGCAGATGAACGCATATCAAATTGTTCAAGATCACGATCCTTTTCATCTTTTCCTAATTCTTGCTGATAGGCAAAATCTTGCTCTTCATTGTAACTTGGAACCCTATCTAACAATTGAATTACTTTCGCAAAAAAGTCATTACGCATATCACCATATCCTTCTGACAATAAGCGTCTTTCTTTCGCACTTAGATTTTTTACAGATCGAATTTCTTCAATACCGCTATCAACATCTTGAATCGTTTTATTTCTCTGACCAACCAGCTCAAAATCACGTGCTAGCGCTTCTTTACTTACAATGGTCATTGATTCACCAAACCATCCTTGACGTCCAGAACGACCAACGATCTGTCTAGAGGTTCTATCACTGTCTACATAGGTTTGCATTACAAATAAGCCGTCTGGATGTTTTATCCAGCTTTCATCTTCTCCATCCTTTCTCTTTCCTTTTTTAAGTTTTTCTGGCTTAAAGTCAGTACCTCGTCCCATCATCGGAGTTGAGATCGTTATAGTACCTTGCTTTCCTGCCAAGTCTCTAATTTTAGATTCATCGCCCAGCGCTGAGATATTGCTACCTGATGCAGTATAATCAATTTTTTTCTTATCTACACCATTGAATAATTGTAAAGTAAGTGGATAATGCTTTTGTTGCTTTGATAATTCTGCCTCAATATATTCAGCAAGTGCTTTGGAAGTAGGTGCATCTTTGCAAATGATTAAAATAGGCATTTTTTCATTGGCACGAATTTTCTTTAGAATTTCAGCAAAGATCTTTTCTTGATGTGCTGCATCAGTATCAACCATGATGGGTTTTCGATCAATTCTTCTTTGCCCTTGATGTGCAGGAATTGAAGTAAGAGCAAAACCAAATTTTTGTCTATGCTCTTTAATCTCATCAGAAGATCCAATTGTGCCAGTCATACCATATATATGCCCACCCTTTTGATTATAGTAATCTATAAAGTTCTTACTGGTTGTACTCGCAACTGCTTGTTTTTCAGGGTCAATATTACATTTTGGTTTTTTGACATCCTTGATATCTGGGTCAGAAGCATTGATTCGTGCATGAATCATCTGTTGCACACCATTACTCCATTGTGCATCGGGGCTGACTCGATCGTTCACAATGAGTCTAGCAACAGATATCTTTTTTCCATATTCTTCTTCTTCCGTTAACGTCCACCTCTTATCTCTTTGTTTATATAGTTCTCTTGCAGCAACAGATGAATCTATCCAAATGTCAAGCTGCTTATCTGTTATCTGATTTGGATCTTTCGCTAAATTTTTCTGTGGCCCTGTTGCATGCTCAATCAAATAGGCTCTTAGATTATTAATGTCATCTTTAATGGATGCTTGTGGATCATTAAAATTGGATGTTTCAATAAATTGGTTCACAAGCTCATAAACCCAACCATAGGGATTAAAGCTAGGATCGCCCACATCATCTAAGCTAACAGCATACCGATATTGAGTGGTGTCATCTAATAAAGTGTAATCAGCTTCATCTAATACGAGTGATGCTTTCTCTGGCTCTTTTCCAGCTTCAATTTGCATTTTTGCACGAAACAGTGCTAGTTGAGCTACATCAGAATAGTTGATACCAGAAAGATTATAATCTTCTAATGGTGAACTACTATCAATAACACCGACCTTAACACCAATATAATCATAAAATTTCTTATTTTCATCTAAACTCTCTTTTGCTAACTGCAAATTAGAGGTGCACACGTCAACTGCTTGCCCATCCAATTCTAACATGCAAGCATATAGCGCTGACATCAATGATTTTCCCTGCCCCGTCTGAATTTCAGATATGTTGTTACTACCTTTATTAATAGCATTTAAGACAGATAAGACTTGTGTTGAATAAGGAACTCTACCCGTCGTTCTATACATACTCTCTCTTAAAAGAGCTAAGTAAATTAATTGCGATTCTGTTTTTTCTTTATCAGAGGCTTGTGGGTTTCTAAATCTATCTTTATGTTGTTGCAACAAGCTTAAAAGCTCTTGCCTTGACATATCCTTAATAATTTTATTAGGTGAATCTGGATTTGAAAGATCTGTTTTAATTGTATGCGTATGCCCTATGGCATTGATAAAATAAAATTGCTCTTGAAGTTTTTTACGTTGCTCGTACATAATTCGATCGTTTTTAGAAAGATCTACCATACCTTCTAAAACACGATGCACTTCTAAATCATTAAATTGCTCACCTAACAGTTTATCTCGCTTCTCAGATATTTCTTTCATACGAGAGCTAATCAAATCATCGATGCTCTTACCATCTTTAATGGTTTCTAAAATAATAATACTTGAAGGAAAACCAAGATCTTCATCAAACTTCGACAATTGATGTAAAAAGGAGGCATCTTGATCTTTTAAAAACGCTAAAAGCTGAGTGACATCGTTTTCATTATTATCTTCAGGCTGTAAACGACTTAATATCGTCACAAGACTTGAAACAGTATCATTTTTATGTTCACCTGAAATATCATTTAATATAGGCAATGCAGTCAACAAAACAGAAGGTGAGGCAGTTAATTGTTTTGAAAAAATATTTTTCAGTTGTTCTGCATTCGATTGGCTTCCTAATATTTCTAACACACTGTGGATAGAAGAAATCAATCTCTTGTCTCTTACTAAATCAAATCTCTCAAAATGTTTATCATTTAAAATTTTATCCAGACAATCAACTAATCCAGTTCGTACATTTGGACTTTCGCTAAGGATTTTATTAAATTTATCTATTTCATTTTTATGTGCTTTCTGACCAATCAGATTTAAAATTAAATTTACAGCTTTACTGGTCTGAAAAAAAGCAAGATCTGTATTTCTTAATAGATCATTTAACTTTTGCTCTACAACATCATCCCAACCTTGAATCAGCCCTTGCTTAACAGAATTATTATTCGCTATAGATTCTAATATTTCATGTGGAAACTCTTTTCGATGCGCCCTGCTCAACTTATCAATGATTGCTGTTAAATGAGTGATGGGTATCTCAGATATTCCATGACCGGACTTTAAAGTATCAACAATTTTCGTATAGTCAGCGGGTGACTTAGATTTTACTCTCGCCAAAACATCTACCAAGGCATTGATATTCTTAGTTCTGCTCTCAATACCTTGCAGTGTCGCTAACAGCTCCTCAACATTTGATGATTTTTCAACATCTTTAGTGTATAGCTGATTTTCAAAAACTGAAGAAAGCGCTTTGATTGTTTGATCTGACTCTCCAATTGTGACAAGTTTTGATTTAGCATATTCGTTCACCGCAGCATAGTGCTCAGTGACAATTGCATTTTTAAATTTACCCAATACAGCTGATAAAAATGGAATTCTATCAGCAACAGATTTTATTTTATTAAGTAACACAACAGGATCATCAAAATCACTATCCTCTAATGTCATTCCTAACCCTTCTAAAGCTTCTTTTATTTCAGCTTTATTTTCCGAAATCATTTTCTTTGCAGCATCAGGATCGAAAGCAGGAATATTTGTATTGCTAAAATGACAGCCTTCAAACCCTGTACTTTTAGTAATAGCCTTAAAAATATCTGAGTAACTTGTGAGTGTTTTGTCTTCTAAAATCGCTATCACGACTGCATGATATTGAGATACATTAGGCAAGGCAGTCGTTTTAGCATGATTAGGATCAATACCCGTCAATATATCCATCATTATTTGGATTTTTTTCATGTCTTCAGGGTTTTGTGCTTTAGTTTCAATGCTAGAGATGAGCTTATTTAAATTTTCCTCATTAAAAGTATCCTTACTCATTGCAGCAAATAACTTAAAGACACTGTCTTTAAGTACTTTATTTTCATCTTTATTCAACACTTCAGACTGTGAAATAGCTTCTATCACTTCTACAAGATTTTTAGCAGATAATGGTTCACTCACTGTATTATTAAATTTCTCAGAACCCCTATATTTTGTATCAATTATTTTAAAAAAGCTCTCCGAAATAAGCTTAATATTAGCAGGATTTTTATTCCATTCATGTTTTGGACCTAATTCAGCATGAAATTGAATTAAGGCAGGTAACTGATAACCGACCGGGATTGCAATTTGAGTATTTTCCGGAGAACAATACGATAATAATGCTGATTCAATTTTTTTGAGTTCTTTAAGATCTAGTGCCTCAATTTTCTCAAATGCCTTAAATATTTGATCAACCATCTCTGGTTTGATCGTACCCATTGCGTTCTTATGTGTGGTTGCAAGCGCAATCAATCCCAGTGCAACTTTTGGAATTGAATCTGGTTTCCCTATCTCCCATGAATCTAGACCTAAAACAACAGCCTCTTTGGCACCAAGAGAAGAGGTGTACTGTTGACTGAAAAAATCTAACTTTTCTATTAGGTCGACATATTTTTGGTAACTATCCAGATATATTTGCTGACCTAACAATCTGAAATAATGAACTTTATAATCATCAAGTTTTGCAGAAGCATTGTTTATTTTAGAAAAATCTTCAAGTTTGACTTCATATAAATTTCTATTTTTATCATCATCCGATATTATTAAATCTAATCGTTCTACATCCAATACCATTTCTTTGCTAACAAAATAATAGCCTCCCTCTCGGCTTGCATGATATGCATCATAATTACCTAACTTCAATCCATTTAAATGGTAAAATTGTTCTTGAGGGTCCAGTGCATTACTGACAATATCAATTACTCTAGATAAGGCCACTTTCATATTTTTAACATCATCAAGTGGGCAAGGAGATTCCATTTTTATATTTGGATCAATGGCTTTTAATTTCTCTTTAAATTCTAAAAATGCATCTAATTGATCTAGAAAATGAATATCATTATTATAAGAAAATTCCTGATCATTTAAAGATATCCACCAAGCATACTCACCTGCCGAAAAATCTTTTAATTTGTCTATGCCTTCTAAACCTGCGTTTTCAATTAGATTAATTGATTCTTTTGGATTTGCTGCAATAAAATTTTTAATAAAACTAGCAGTTGCATCATCACCTAACTTTAACCTCATGTCATCGAGTTTATCTAAGAGAATTTTAACACCTTGGGCACCTTCAACATATACAATATTACTTAAGCTAATCAGAGCACCTTCTTCTTTGAATAAAGAAAGTAAGTACTTATAATCAGCTTCAATTTTTATACCTAAATCCAAATTTTCATTTTTAATCAACTTTAAGATAAGACTTAATTTTTCTTCTTCTGTTCCTTTTTGGAATATTTTCTTATCACCTAGGCCTACTAATCCTTTAAAATCCTCAGACGTTAAAGGATTATCGACCCAAGCAGAGTATTGATTTTCATCGCCACTCCAAGATGGTTTACCACTAGAAAGAAGTGGTAAAATTTTAGTATGCATGTCACTTTGTTTATCAGGATTAGCGGATAATAATTTTGCAACAGCAGAATCATAATCCAGCAAATAATTTTTTTCATTATCCTTATCTTGTTTTAAAATAAATCCAGGAGGCAAATCATTAAGATTGAGGCCTTGAACAAATAATTGTGGATAAGTTACGATTAAATCAGCTATAGACTTGGAAATGCCAGATATAATAGGAGGAAAACCTTCTTCTCCTGATATTGATCTCATCCCTTTAATATAACCACCATCTCCAACAATATTTGACCACACCCTACTGATTTGACTGTAAGCTTTGTTAGAAGCATATGCGTTTCTAGTGTATTTTGGATTTTGCTCATATAATTCGCTAAATTTTTTAAAATCAAGAAAACCTTTTGAATCAACAACAGGTATATTTCCACCTTTACCTTTTCTTTTCATCAAATCTTCAAGCATTTGATCTCTTTGTGCTTGCATTTGAACTTGCTGCTGTTCTTGTTGTTGCTGCTGCTGTTGCTGTTGCATTTGAATTTCAACGCCAATGTTTTCTAAGGCACTAGCAGCATTTCGTTTACATGCCCTAATATTTTCTTTTTTCAATTCTTTCTGAAGTTGCTCTTTCTCAATGTTTGGTTGTCTATCCTGATCAAAATGACCTCTTCGAAGTTGTTGGTTTTTGGTTCGAATATTCTTTTGAATTTGGTTCTCTAATTGTAAAAAGATTATATTATCTTCATCCCTTAAGCTTCTCATTGTTCCGAAATTTAGCTGTGTGGTTATTTTACCTTCTTTTGCAGCTTCAAGCAGTTTTACTAAAAGAGGGTGAATACTATCTTCAAATTCTTTCTGTTCTCTCCCCACATAACCTATCCCAATCATTTTTACATTATGACGTGCAGCTTGCGAAAAAAAACTTACTATCTCATCATGAAATTTTTTTAAACCCGCTGTGGATGTATCAAATGAAGTTGCTTGGATTGAAATCTCTGAGAAAGGTAAGTATGCATTTGGTCTGCTGGCATATTCATTGAACATTACGGCTTGAGCCAACATATCATAGGGTGCATCAGAATTAAGCCCTGGAGAAAATCGGTTATAAGGAAAGCCCATCATTTCCAATTGAGCTTTATTGTCAGAAAAATACTCAAAAAGATGCTTGTGCCAAGTAGTCCCTAATTCTGTAGCAGCAGTAACAAAATCATTATTACGATAATTTTTTATAATATCATAACGACCACTTGCATTATAATCTTTAAAATGCACATCCATTAATGACTTCCAAGGTTCATCCATACCTTCTCTTTCTATATCATAATATGCTATTAATTTATTTCTATTTTGAATATCGATTATTGATTTTGCCTGAGGCTCAAATAAGTTTCCAATGAGTATAATATTAGTTAGATATGTATTTTTATCGATTGTATTTAGAATATCTTGTAATTGTGCGTCTGTAAGGTCGGATGGAAATTTTATCGCTATTTTTTCAGTTTTTAACTCCTGGAGAGATTTTAATTTTTGCAACAAATCGTCTCTAGATAGGCTGCTTAAATCTATCTCTTCTATATCAGCCACATCTACTTCTTTAAGTGGATACAAACGTTTCTGAGGTTCTGAAATTACTGCATCGCCTTGAAGCGCATCATTCAATTCGGACTCTTCTAAAGGATTTTCTACTGATGAAACAATGGCAAGGGTCTCAGCAACATCTCCTAAATCTTGATCGCCTTCAGGAATTTTAAAATCAGCAAATGATGCAGCTATTGAAAAAGCTCCTTCTACGCTTGTAAGAAAATTATGTTCTTCCCCCCATAAAATAACGCCATCTTTATTTTTTTTAGGTTGCTTATCTAAAAGTTGAAAAAAGTTCTCCCCAACATTAATCATTTTTTTGCATAATTCATCTGCTTTATTTTTATCAATTTTACTTAAATAATCAGAAATCAAACCAATTCGAAAAGGCATGGCGTCATCTGCACCAATCTCCATTGTTTCTTTAGGTTCTTTCCCTTGTTTTACACGCAGCCTATTAATATGTGATTTTAATAAATTTTCTTGGATATAGAGCTGAAATACTCTATTTTCTTTGGCAAATCTTATTAAATCATCTGGGGCATTCTCATCGATAGATTCTAAAAGCGTAAATAAAGGTTGTGCTGGATGAGACATGTTTTTCAATCTCTTTTTATTTCTGGATATGCAGAAATGACTTTTTTAGAAGATAAAAAGTTCAAATATTACAAAGCGCTTGTAGCGACCGAATTGCCTCAAATTAAATCTAACTCTATGAACGCAAAGTAGGCTTCGTTGCCTCATATTAAAAGTAACCAGGGAACAGGAGGTTACACATATGGGGTATCAAGAAAAAAAGAGCTATCTTCAAGCGATTTTGTTGCGATACGTGAATGCTGATAGGTCAAAAAAGAGTGCAATACTCAATGAGTTTTGTGCTGTATGTGGATACAATAGAAAATATGCGATTCAGCTACTAAAGAAGAAACCAGTTAAGGAAAAAAAGAGAGTGGGATTAAAACCAGTGTATGATAAACCCGCCCTCTTAGAGCCATTAAAGCAGATTTGGTTTACCGCCGACCAACCCTGTGGCAAAAGGCTAAAACCCATCATTAAACTCTGGCTGCCAAGCTATGAGTCAACCTATGGCTCTCTAGCACCTGAAATAAGGCACCGGCTATTATCAATTAGCCCTGCTACTATCGATCGCTTACTAAAGCCTATACGAGCGACAAACAAACTTAAAGGACGCTGTGCAACCAAACCTGGCATCTCATATACAAATACAATTTAGTCATTGGGATATAACACGGCCAGGTTATGTGGAAGCAGACACTGTTGCGCACTGTGGCGATAGTGTTGCTGGTCGTTTTGCTTGGAGTCTAACCGTTACAGATATTTTTACAGGTTGGACAGAAAATCGAGCCATGTGGAATAAAGAAGGTGGCCTTGTTTATGAACGTATCAGTGATATAGAAAAGGTTTTACCCTTTGAGGTTTTAGGGTTTGATTGTGATAACGGCGGTGAGTTTATTAATCATGCATTACATGATTATTTTACTAAAAGAGAAAAGCCTGTTCAGTTTACACGTTCACGCCCCTATAAAAAGAATGATAATGCTCATGTAGAACAGAAAAATTGGACGCATGTGCGAAACCTATTTGGGTATGACAGGCTAGACAAAAAGAAAACGGTTGTTTTGATGAATGATTTATACCGAAACGAATGGAGCCTGCTTCAAAATCACTTCATGCCATCGATGAAGCTAAAAAGCAAAGAGCGTATTGGCGCTAAATACAAGAAACAATATGAACCTGCAAAAACGCCTTATGAGCGGGTATTAGAGTCAGATTCTGTTGCAGATACCACAAAAGAAAAACTACAGGCTATTCATGCAACCCTTAATCCGTTTACACTTAAGAAAATAATAGAAACAAAATTGGTTGAAATATTTAAGCACATAAAAGTTAGTTCAAATGTGAGGCAACGACTCTAAGGAGAAGAAAGATGAATATTGCATATCTATTCAGCAACGGCCTCGAGCTTACTGTTTGTTTTTTATCTGCTTTTAACAAAATAAAAGTCTTTGAATTAAATGTTCTCGGTTACTTTAGTTATGAGGCAACGAACGACCCCTTGGGTTAGGTTTTGCTATGAGGCAATACGCGACAAAAGGGAATATCCCGCTCACAGAAAAATATAAAAATCCATTAATAACAAATACTTAAATATAAAGAAGGTAGAAAATGTGATAATACAAAGATGCATAGGTGTACAGTAGATATTCTAAGATTCAATGAGGATGAAAAATGAAGTCAATTACCCATCAAGCAGAAACATTTCATCCCTCAGTCTAATGGTAGACTCGAGATTTAAGCAATTTATCTCGCAAGCCAAAAATACGGCATCTAATGGAAACTTAAGCACCAGAAGCAGGGTCTCTTCCACCAGGCCTAAATTTTGATGTAGATGTATTTTCCATTCCCTCAAGCGTTCTTCTCAATTTCGAAAGCGGGTTCTCTTTTCTAAGCACTCGCCCAGCACCTACATCAAAGGCAACCATGCGAATCGCCGTAGGCTCAACTTTACCTGCTTTTTCTAAGATGCTCATCTTTTGTATAATGTCTATACACGCCTGTCTAGCAACTCTGAGTGACACATCAGCTTGACAAAAACTCGGCAATCTACCAGACTCCAACTCTTTTAAAGCTTGTTGGAATTGCTCAATACAGAACTGTGAAGCAACAACTGCTGATGAAGGCGCAAGCTCAACTTTTAACTCAGCATTTACCACAACCGCTTTCTTTTGTTTATGCCCTTTATGCTCACTTGCGATAGGTGTTATGGCTTTACGCATTAAAAGAGAAGCCTGAGAATTTGAATGCGAGGGTTGTACAGATTTCCACTCACTTTTGAGTGACTCAGGGGACAAAACTGTTGATTCTACAGAGTCGCCCGCAAATCTCACGCCTTTCTTTTGCTGCATTTCTTGGATAACAACAGGCTCAGACTTTTCTAGGGGAACAACCAATTTTTCATCGCTATGATTTATTGCTTGCTCTAAAGTCGTTGGCAACACTTCTTTTTTGCCTCTTAATCCATTCCATAATCGCTTTACGCCATTATTCAATGTTTTTGTAGCATATCTAACACCATAGTTCATTATGGCAAAGATAGAAATATTGTGCTCAGGCTTCGAAGCACGTGCTGTATGCCCTTCATAATTTTTAAGTTTTGGATTGGCACCTTGCCTTAATAAAGTGACAACATCTGCAGAATCTCCTTGTTGAAAGCGTTTATGTAAGAGTGTATTACCTGTTTTTTCACCTTGATGATTAATATTTAATCCTTCATTAAGCCATTTTTTTAAAAATTTCTCATCTCTCAAATCTAAATAAGGACTATCTATTGGTATTTCATCGCATACCACATTGGCAAATCGTTTATCTTTTAGATCAACACATTGCAATGCAAAGGCTATTGCGGCAGGATTAGATGCTGGATTTTTGAATAAATTTCCAAACACCGTATCACCCGAAACATTAGGATTAAGCAAAGTATCTGCTATATTGCTTCTTAAGTCCGGCTCTCGCATCAGCGCCAATTGTAAAAAAGACAAATAATTATCAGGATTTTTCTTGTTTAGAATTTCTGCTAAGAGCGTGGTTTCTCTACGCTCACTCAAAATAATGAAGGGTTCGGTAAAAGAACCAATACTATATCCTTCAAATTGTGGTTTTTTTAAATCAATGCCTTTTTCTTTTAATTCATCAAATAATTTTTTAGGCATGATATCATGCTTAAAATTCCCTGTTGCTACTTCTGCCAAGAGGTCAAGAGGACTTTTAGCATCTCTATTTTCAAGATCTAAACTTACACCCTCTTTCAAACTTCGTTCAATCACTTGTAATACGGGATTAAGCTGCTCTTTTGTTAAAGGTATTGCAAGTATTTGCATTGCATAATGTAAGAGTGTATTACCAGTTGTATCTGCTTGTTTATAAATACTATCATCTTCATTTTGATAAGATAACCGCTTTTTAAGATCATGTTCTTTATCTAAATCTCTCTGAGTTTCTCGTATTATAGTATTAAACTGTACGACCACATCCAATTTATTATGATAAAGTTTAGCAAAATGCTCAAAGGTTTTAGGATCTCTTAACACTTCAATAGCATTATTCTGTATTACATAACTAAGTGCAGAAGATAAATTAAAACACCATGCATATTGTTCTTGTAATCTATCTTGCATGTCTCCATTGGGCAATGCACGTATGCTCTCTAAAAAAGAGTCACTAATCACCATTAATTTATCAAGTATCACTTGTATTGCTGCTGAATCAATATTTTCTTCTAATACAATACCTGTAGAGAAGGCTATAAGTACAGGAAGCTGCTCATCGAGTCCTGTTATAGCATCTCCCAAGACAAGCCGCTTAGCATTTAAGAGATCTTGTTCTGCTCTTTGGAAAAAATCCACGACAGCCAAATTGTTTGAAGGATCAACCGCCAAAATACGCTTAAAAAAATTTTCCTTTGATGCATTGGTTTGTGCGTCATGAATTGTTATAAATGCTTCTTCCAAGTCTTTATTGTCTGATTTCTTAAATCCATAACTTTCCGCTGCCTCAAAAGCCGCCTCCAAACCTGTAAGAAAGCCTTGTTCTTCTCCCCATCGTATGACACCATCCTTTTTGCTTTGAGGCGCTTTTGCCAAAGCATTATCCAATTTCTCTGAAATTTCTAAAATTTTTTGACAATAGGCTCGAGCTTGCTCAATAGGTAGCACGCTTAAATAATCCAGTATTAATGCAATACGAAAGGGTACAGCGTCGTCTGCTCCAATCTCTAATACCTCTTTTGGCTCTTTCCCTTCTTTAATACGCAATCGATTCATGTGCGCATGCAACAATCCATCTTGTATTTGTAGCTGAAATTTCTGATTTTCTTTTGCAAAATAAGTCAGATGATCCTCGTTATCCGGATCAATGGACTCTAACAGAACAAATAATGGATGTGCTGGATGGAAAGGCATATATTTTTCTCTCCTAAGATCCTAAACAAAGACCCCATCAGATGAGAAAAAGTTCAAAAATGCAAATAAAACATCAGGGTAATTACACTATTTTTTGAAAAAAGTTTAAGCGAAAAATCACAAAACTCAAAAACAATCAGGCAAAGCATTATAGATCGCAAGTGCGATTACCCTGTGACAAATCAAAACATTACATTATCAACCGACTTTTATTAGAAGCGCTATTCATATTATCATTATTACCTGTCATAGGAAAACATGGCTGAAGTTTGCGCCAGCTAAGTATTTTTGTAAATTCCTCATTAACTAACCCTGTCTTATCTACATCTTGTAACTCAGCATTGAACCAATGCAACACTTCTCCACACTCATATCCACTCTCAATCATATCAGGTAATTTTTTGACAATCACATCGAGAATTACTCTACGTTTTGCAGGATCTAAAAAGCAAATTATTTTTCCAAAGCTACCACATTGTTTAATAAAATCTGGGATTCTATCTTTAATATTTTCACAAAGTAGTTCGCTTTGAGCAACATTCAGCCATCTGAGCACCTCAAAAAAATCCTCACCATCATGGATAAGATTTGTAAACTCAGGCATCATTTTCTTGCAAATACGTTCACGCAAATCTTTATCGAGCATCCAAGCCACATTGCCAAATCCTTTACCATTAGCTATAGTTCCATAAAGCATAGGTTCTAATGCTTCAAAAATTGCAGCGCGTTGCATAGGATTTAACCAACTGATAAATTTTCTTAAGTCTTCTACATTTTTAATTATTTCTGGAAAATCATCTTTCATCTCATTAAAAATAGCTTTGCATTGCTCAGGCGTTAACCAAGCAAGCACCTGCCCATATTTATCAGCATTGTTTATGATTTCTAAAATTTTATCTTTAAATATTCCACAAATGAGCTGACAATGAATAGGTCTAAGCACCGACAGCATATCTCTTAAAGTCTTGGGGCTGGTTATTGCTTTAGAAAATATAGCGCTAAAAGAAGCATTGTCTTGCAAGAAAACCTCACTATCAAGAGGAATCATATGCAACAAAGCACCAAAATGCTTAGCCTCTTTAATGATTGATGGATATTTTTGTTCAATAACCTCAGACAAAAAGCAATGTATCTCTGGCGTTATATTTTTATTATTTATGATGCCTAATATATGATAAAGATCTTGAGTTTCTTTTATAAAATCAGGTACTTTTTCTTTTAACAAAACGAATAATTCTGCAAGATGTTCTTTTGAGAATTTATTAAATACATAATTGAGCTCCGAAGCATTATTGATAAGCTCTGGGATTTTTTCTCTATGCTCTTTGTAAAAGTCATCTATCCCATAAGGCTCAAGCAACTCAGCCACATCCATAAAATCATAAATCGTTTTGGTGATTGCATGTATTTCATTTTTAAAAAAAGAATATATTTTTTTCCATTCTGCACAATCAATGCAGCTCTTCCTCAACAGAATAGAAAGCTCACTACCAGATTTTATACAAGCAGAAAAATTTTGACGTAATAATTCATTATGTTCAATTTTATTATTATGTTGCAATATAAGAGTTAAATGGAGCAGCTGTTCTTCGGTCTTGATAAAACCAGGTATTTTATCCATAAAAATATCAAAGAACAATTCATCCAATTCATCAGAGGTCAAGTTCCACAAATCTATAAAGACATCATAATCTTCAACTAAATCATGAATTTTTTCTTTAAAATCCAACAAAAAATCCCTAAAGACATCAATATTTTTTTCATCATTAAAAAGAGAAAACATATCAACAAGATCACATCCACAAACAATCATATCGTGCAATTTAGGTTTGAATAGATGATACATTTGAGCAAGATCTGTAGCATTTAAGGCTTTAGATATCTCTAGAAACTCCTCAAATGAACCTACAATAGTAGGTAAATTATCTTTGATAGCATAAAAAATAGCAGTTATCTGATCTGCGGTTAAATTACAAAATAAGTCATGATAATCATTTTCATGATTTATCATAATTTGTGGAAATTTTAGCTGTAGGTTCTCACACAATATAGCGCATTTTTCTGGGATTAATTGTTGTATAAATTCCAAATCCTGAATTTTATTAAAATGATTGAGGGCAAAAACAAGAAAATCAGGCAGCTTTGTTTTAAGATCATCCACCTCTAACATGTTAAATACCCAATAAAAATCTTGAGGTGTATTGATTAAAGATGTGATTTTTTCTTTAAAGAGATCAATCAGCTCTGCCCGATGCTCATTTGGTGTTTTACAATATACATTGCTGAGCTTCTCAGCACTTGTAACAAGCATTAGAAGTTTTTCTTTATGTGCATTAAAAAATTCTGTACGTTGATGAGGTTCAAGACACTCAATAATATTTGAAAAAACATATTCCGAAGTGATAAGAATAGATATTTTGTCTTTAAAAAAATCATATACCTCTGTAGCTATTTTAGAACTCTTGCGCTGTAATCCTGTTGCAAGTGCATAACCTGACATGAATATAGAAAATTTATTTTGTAAGCATTGATTCAACTCTGCTCTATACTTAAGTGGTAGTATGGAAAATATATCTAACAAATCTTCATCGCTCTCAATAAAGTCAGATATCTGTTTTATATAAATTTCTAAAAGATCCGCTTTTAATTCATCGGATATGCAATTATATAAAGAAAGAAATGAACCACAGTCCTGAAGCAAGTCTGGAAGCATCCACTTAAAATTCATATAAAATTCTCGAGATAATTCAGGCGATTCTATACCATTGATTATATCGCAAACATTATATATGTCGTGAATCATTTCTTTGAATTTAGGCTTAACTATTCTATATAATTCAGAATTATCATTAATATTCAATACAGTACCCAATTGTAAAAACACCTGAGTCCAATCTACGATTTCAGTTAAATTTTCTTTCAAAGAGGAGAAAATGGCATCTATTTTTGCTTGACTCAAGTCAGAAAAAAAAACCTCATAGTCATCTTCATCTTGCAAAATTTGTGAAAATTTTGGTTTTAATGCAGCACAAAGTACAGCACACTTTTCTGGAGGCAATTCACATACGATGTTCTTTAGATCTTCACAATTTTTAATTAAAGGAATCATAATATTGATTAAAATATCAAATATTTTATCTAAATCTGCCCCCTTAATGTTTTTCAATAAATTTATAACTGTGTTGATATTTGCACTTTCTACTTTTAAAGCAATAAATAGTTTTGTACATTTTTCAAAATCTAAAACACTAACTATTTTTTTTATCTGTTCTATATTATGCACTAGTGAAAGTTTATGCTTGAGAAGAACCTCAAAAATTTTATCTAGATGAGCACCTTTTAGCACCGTCAAAAGAATCATAATCGTATCGAAATTTATTCCAAGTATAATAAAAATTTTTGCACATTTTTCAGAGTCTAAATTCTTAGTTATAGTCACTATATCCTGTATACAACGAATCTGTGAAATACCATTTTTTAAAAAAGCATCAAAAACAATTTCTAAACGTTCTCCTTCAAGCAACATGAAAATCTGTGAAAATGTTTGAAGATTAACAATGGCATATAACCATTTATCAATAACAGACATTAATACACGTAAATGCTCAAGTGGAAGCTCCATAAAATACAAGGGAAGTCCATACCGTCGCGAAAGAAGAAATGCCAGAGCGCTTCGAATATTAAAATTTTCAGATATTTCCTTAATCTCCTCAGGCGCCAAACTCATAAAGTTATCAAAATCATCCTGTGTCTTTAGAATTGGTGTAATTTCTAGAGCTTGAAGCAGTCTTAAATTTATGTATAGCGTGTCAGATCCAGTTAACCTGTCTGCATTAATATTTTCTATCAAGATATTTTTACAATTTTCGTAATGATTCTTTACTATTGAAAGATGCTCTCTCATCTTTTCACCATTCATTTCTAATCGAGCAAGAACATCTTCATTATTTCTTATAGCCATTGTTAGAGCAGTTTGACGAGTTGAGACACAAGTTTCTAAATTTTCAGTTGCATTAGCATTAATGCTCGCATTTGATGACAAATTTAATAGCAAATCAATTTCAGTTTTAATTTCTAAGGGAATCATCTGCTTAGTGCTTTCACTCAAACTTTCATAATAAGCATTAAATCGAATAATGGCACTATAAACTTGATTGCCAGCATTTGTTTCACTACCATTAACCGCTGCGCTATTCATCCTAAGGTTTCTGACAAGCTCATTTAAATATCCTAATAATCCTTTATTATTTAACAATAATTCATAATCAGACGCTGCATTAAATAATGCTAAAGTATCTTCAGAGTATGCAAATAAACGTCGTAACTCTGATTCATTTATAAAGTCATCTCCCTCTGTATTTTCAATAGCATAATCAAAATAATAATTATTTAAACGTGTGCTATTCATTGGTACATTTAATTCTGCTAAGAGCCGCAATGGAATAAGATAATTACCAGAATCTTTTAATATATGGCTTTTTAGTACCGCTTTTAAATTGAGGCTATCTAAAGATGGATAGTTTTGATGAAGGTTTTCCAAACTAATTCCAGGCATCAAAATAGTGATAGCTGCTTTATTTAATTGCTGCCCTACTACTTCTGCAATATCACATAGCAATAAGGTGATCGCATCTTCTGGACAAGCGGTATAGCTTAACAACGTATTCTTCACCATACGCCAATTGTCATTTAAGAATTTTTCTAATACCTCAGTAGGATTTGCTTGCAGCAACGCATTTTCTAAAATAGAAATAAGTTGTTTTTTATATTTCCATATCAGATTATCTTTGAAGGCAAAAGGAGGCTGTTGTGTATGATTTTGTTTTAGAAATCGAATTTTTTCTTTTATTGCTTGATAAAGAGCTACATCAACAAAATCATTCATGTCTACGATTCTCTTATTTTCATTGGTATACGTCATTATTACCTCTTAGAGATTCATCTTAGAAAATCAAATTTTATTTAAAAAATCTATTTCTATAGATCTCATAATAATGCTTGATTTCAACATTCTACATTCTACATTTAACCCATGCGGTTATTTAGATGATTAGATAAGGAGATGGATACTACCTCAATAATTTTAAAATGTCAAAAAAACATACATTTTCAATAAAAACAACAATTGTTCTATATTTTAAAACAATCTGTTCGAAATTTTTTCAATATCTAAAAGCATCAGAACTAATTACTTTCTGTTAAGAATATTTTCCATCACTTCAGTCCTTGACGCTTTCAGCAATAATATATTAAAGCTATCCTATGCACACATTTTATTTTTTAAAGATAAATTGGTTATTAAGTACTGTGTTATCACTTACATTAAGTGATTTATGTTGTCATGCCAGCGAAGGCTGGCATCTAGCACATATCAAGAATCAATTCTTCCATGCTTTATTAAACTGCTAAAAGAAAACATAGAACAAGTCTTGAATACTTAATCCAAGATAAATTCTGGATGCCAGCCTTCGCTGGCATGACACAATATATTCTACTGTTTAAAGAAAATGTGTGCATAGGGTAGGATCAGAGGTGCTCTAGATCACGGGTGCAATTGCTCTGTACATATGCTGCTTTTCTTAAATAAGCGTACACCAACCTTTGCTTGGGGAGATTTCTAAACTGCTAAATTCTTCTTGTAACTTATCTATATCTTTAGGCATAGATTCGCCTTGAACAGAAAGGCCAGCACTTGGCGTTGTTATCTCACATCTTTGCGTCTGTTCAAGTGTATAATTAAATTGTGGCAAATAATGCCAACGACTGTTCAAAGCATCATCAACCTCTGATGGGCACAGTGTTGGCACAAAGATCGGTATATTTTCAAATTCAGAAATTGATATAGGATAATTGAGATTATGCATATGCTCTAACAATATTGCATCAAAATGCTTTGATGTATATTCTGGAAAATTCATCATAAAAAATCGAACGGTACCATAAATGCCTGATTGGATGAGTTTATCTTTTCTTTCTGCAGATAAATCGAAATCTAAATTATCTACATCTAAAGTATCACAATAAATCAGCCTATCTTTATAAGCACTTTTGGAGAGATTTCTGAGCTGGACGTTATACATGGCAACGGCATGGGAATACAGGAGCTGTGAAAGGCTTTTGACTTCTATCTCATTTGGCATGTCACCGTGGATAATGTATTTTAATCTATCCAAACTATCAAGCCAAACTGCCAACATCAATGGATTAGGCTCACCTTGGATATGTTCAAATAATAGGATAGGACAGTCACTTTGCAATCCACCATCCGAATAGAGTTTGCCTTTAATTTCTTTAGGTGTAAAAAAACCTGTATAAGCCATGGAAGCACTCAAAGCCAGTGCAATGGGCACATCTTTATGAGGTGAAGTATGAGAAAATTCTTCATTGAAACCAGATTGAATATTACAAGCTTCTATATACAAATGCTTCATTTTTTGTACTGAGGCTTCATGATCAAGCGCCACCTTTTTTTCATGCCAATCTAAAAAAGTAGCATGCTCATCACCTGTAACTTCTTTTATTATTTTTTGAAACCATTTTGTTAATCCATCTCCTGAATGCAGCCCCATACTTTGATGTAAACGTAAAGGTGCCATGAATGCCCATTCTTGATAAATGAGTTGCTGAAAATCAAGCGAGTTTAATTCTGTCATAATACGCTCAACAGGCCAATCTGTTGCAATTAATAAAGCAGCAATAGCGCCTGCTGAACTACCAGCTACCATGTCAATTTCATCTAACAACGCTAATTGCTTTAAAGCAATGGCAACGCCTAAATGAATAAAGCCCCTGGAGCCACCGCCTTTAAGTGCTAAAAATCGAAATAGAGGTATTTTTTCAGGTATTGTGGAAGGTCCTTTTTGCACTGCAACGAATCCTTGTTGCCTTGAGTGCTTTCAGCATAAAGCAAAATAGAAATATAATAAATACAGAATTTTTTAATTTTATAGTGTATCTTTATTGTGCACAGAATTCTCAGATACATTTTGAAGCGCTGTATTCTGCCAACAAATCACTTGATTACGACCATTTTCTTTTGCATAGTATAATGCTTTGTCTGCATAATCGATGAGCGTTTCTAATTTTTTTATCTGACTTGTAAGCTCGCTGATGCCAATGCTGCATGTTATTTTATGTCCTTTTAACAAGGAAGCCTCACCAAAAACATGCGATTCTATTTTTTTTCGAATGGTTTCTGCCATACGAAACCCCTCTTGAACAGGTACTTTCATAATGATACAAAACTCTTCACCACCATAGCGACAAACACTGTCTTGAGTCTTTATATTTTCCTCTAATATACCTGCGATTGTTTTAATGGCTTCATCACCGGCCGGATGCCCATAATTGTCATTAATTTTTTTAAAATGATCGATATCAAACATCATACAAGACAAAGAGAGATCTTTTCCAGTATTATGCACATCTTCAATAAGTGCCGTATAAATTTTATAAAAGGCACGCCTATTTAAGCAATTTGTCAAAGGATCTTTATCTGCGATCTCTTTAAGCTCTTTATTTTTCTGTTTTAGCTTTTTCTTTGTTTCATTAAGCATTTTCACAGTAAGAAACAATTCCTTATTTTTATTTTCTTTCTCAGTAATGTCATCAATGGTAATAAGCAGACCATTGACATTGTCATTATTATCTACAATATGTGAGCAGTTAATACTAAATATTTTGGCTTCCTTCAAATGAGTCATCACATTCATAACTTTTCCAATCACAGTCGTTTTATCACGCTCCGCATGTTCCCAAGGTGCTATGATAATCTCATTACTTTTATATTGCCAAGGCAGTTTATTAATATGTTTTCCGATAACCTCTTTTTTCTCAACACCAATCATTTTAGTAAAACTAAGATTAACCAAAAGAATATTTTGATCTGTATCTAAGACAATGATACCTTCAGCCAAGGTGTCAAATGCACGCCCTACCCGCTCTGGTATAACAGAAGATGGATCCAAATTTTTCACAATGCTTTTTAATAAAATTGAAAAAAATATCAGCGAACTAAAGAAAATAAAGATTGGTAAAACAAGCTTATTATTGTCCATAAAACTTGAGAGAATACTAGAATTCTCTAGTGCATATACAAAATGTATATATCCCCAAGTCTCATTATTTTTAAAGAGTGGGACGCGATAATAACCACTACTATTTTTTAACGCACTGATTTTTTTTGTATCAATATTTCCGTATTTATCAATAATCTTTCCATTATGTTCAATAGCGATGGCCTGTAAATCTTTATTTAAATGAGCGATAGATTTGATCAATGCGACGGCAACAGTTTTATTGGTATTTGTCAATGAAGCGCTGAGCTGCACAGCTAAAGATTCACTGTTTTTTGCCCAAACCATTTCTCTGATTTGCTGGTGATCGACCGTTAAACCCAATTCATCTGCCACAAAATAAACAGTCATTGCAATCAATGCCAGACAAATACTGATTTTTACAGCAGGTGATAAAAACAAGGTATCATCCCCAAGAAAGTCATGTGCTGTGACTATATATCGTCAGCACTAATAAAAATATAAAGAAAATAATTTGATCTTAAGCTTTAGCTTACTTCAACGATAACAATATAGAAGCTGTCTCAAAAATAGTAATTTTTTGTTCAGCCAAGGCGCAGATTCTTTGAGTAGCACAGTTTACATAGATGTAAATGAGCAGCGTAAAAGGAGCTACAATAAAGGATCAACGAAAAATGGCATTTTTGAGACAGCTTCTAGTCATAACAGATGAATCTTAGAGTAACTTTATTGAATGATTTAATAAAAGACAGGCAAGCATCTGTAAATCAATACAATAACAGAGAGAGTAATCTCAATCTGCTTGTCATGTTTAAAGTGTTATTAGCGTGCTTAGAGAACAGTAAATTTGCAAAATCTGCAAGTGCACTGCTTTCTAACCTTGCTTTTTATCTCAATTGTGAGCGTGTAAGCTTAGGTTTATATCAGAAAAATACCGTTGATTTATTTGCTCTTTCTAATGTTTCCGTTTTTGACAAACACTCTGAGCTCAATCAAACCATAGCAAATGCAATGGAAGAAGCGATTGAACAACAATCTGTCATTGAATACCCTGAAACCGAAAACTTACCATTTTCCATCACTTTATTTCATCAAAAACTCAGTAATATCACGCACGCAAGTTCAATTTTTACTATTCCACTGGTATTTGAAGAAAAAATCATAGGTGCTTTGTGCTTTGAAAAAAGGGCGGGTCAATTTTTCTCTAGAAGAGAAAAAGATTTATGCAAAGGAATTGCCATATTTATTGGGCCTATAATCGAACATAAAAGGCGAGAAAGTTGTAGCCTTCTCCAAAAAATAGTTGAGCATACCTATAGCTATTTTAAATTTGGCAATAATCTTAGTATAAAATGTGCTGCTGGTTTAGCCACCATGCTAATCATACTTTTAAGTTTTATAAAGGGAGATTATTCCGTATCGGCAGAATCTACGATCGAAGGTAAAATTGAGCGTTCTATCGTCGCGCCCTTTGATGGATATTTGGAGTCAAGCTTTGTTGTACCTGGAGATCTCGTTAAAGCGGGAACCATATTGGGAAAGCTTAGCGATGAGGATTTTAGATTAGAGCATTTATCCTTACAAAATATGGTAAAAAAAGCCAAAACAGAGTATCGGCAAGCACTTGGCAAACACCAACGAAATAAAACCAGAGTCATAAAAGCACAGATTGTTCAAGCACGCGCAAAAGAACATTTACTACAAAGAAAACTTGACAAACTTTCTCTTATATCTCCTTTCGATGGGATAGTGATTGAAGGTGATCTAAGAAACGCCATTGGCTCACCTGTAGAAAAAGGTAAAATATTATATAAACTGAGTCCTGTGAATGAATACCGAATTATATTAAACATCAATGAAGAATATATTAATGATATTTCTAGTGGATTAAATGGAAAATTACGTCTCAATGGAGCACCAAATAAAAATTATCAAATCGAAATTGTAAAGATAACCCCCGTCTCATTTGCCAAAGATAAATTAAGTTATTTTAGAGTTGAAGCCATCTTTAAAGAGAAATATGAATCTATCTTACCTGGCATGACAGGTCAAACCAAAATAGAAGTCGGCAAAAAAAATATAATTTGGATTTGGACACGACAATTTAGTTTATGGCTCAAATCTAAACTTTGGATGTACTTACCATGATATATTTACCATAGAGTTTAATATGAATGATCTCATATTCAGTCCATTATGGTACAAAGTATCAGACTTAAAATTAAGACTGAAAGAAGATATTTCTATCCAAAAACAATCCTCTATGGGAAACATTGCCTATCTTCTACATGATAAAATCTCAAACAAACACTTTCGTTTTCAAGGTAATGCCTATTATTTTATAGGTTTGCTCAATGGAACAAGAAGCGTAGATCACATATGGAAACATCTCAATGAAAAATTAGAAGATGATGCCCCTACTCAGATTGAGATTGTTCAATTGATCATTCAACTTGCCTCTAATGATTTGATCAAAATAGACGGGCTTTGCCGTTTTCTTGAGTCCTATCGTCAAGGTCAAGAGCATCAACAAAAAAATCTGATCAATAAATTAATGAATCCATTATCAATTAAGCTGCATATTGCTAACCCAGATAATTTTCTCAATAAGACATACCCTTATGTAAAATGGATTTTCACACCTTTGAGTGGACTATTTTGTATTTTAATCATTCTTCTTGGTTTATCACAGATATTAGTGCATTTTTCAAATCTCTATCGAGACATACATACGGAAATTATAAACTTACAAAATCTCAGTATTTTAATACCTTGTTATTGTATAATAAAATTGCTCCATGAGTTAGGGCATGCTTATGCGGTAAAACGATGGGGTGGCATCATTCAAGATATGGGTGTTGTGCTCATGGCCCTGATCCCTTTTGCATATGTGAATGCTTCTGCGGCAACGCTATTTAAAGAAAAATACAAAAGAATCATAGTGAGTGCAGCTGGCATTATTGTTGAGCTTTTCCTAGCATCTATTTCAATTTTGATATGGGTAAATATCAGCGATGGATTTATAAAATTAATTTGTTTAAATATTATTAGTATTGGATTAGTCTCTACGTTTTTCTTTAATGGTAACCCACTGCTTAAATACGATGGTTATTATATACTAGCGGATCTGCTCAATATATCTAACTTAAGTTCTAAGTCAAAGCAGTATTTAATGCAGAAAATTGAAACAATTGTATATGGCAAATCAAAAATAAGCCTCAATATTTGCACAGCGTACGAAAAAACATGTCTTATATTATATGGCATCCTCTCTTCTATATACCGAATATTTATTTTTTATTCTATTTTAGTCTTTATCATAAATAAATATTTTTTCTGGGGTGTGATTATAGCCATATGGACTTTATGCACACAAATATTTTCTCCGATTGCCCGATACGCATATGCCTTATACTTTTCTAATGAATTAGAAGATTGTAGAAATCGTATTTTCATGTTCTGGTTTGGATTTTTATTAGCACTGTATATTATCGCATTCCATGTCAAAATACCTTGCTTCACCTATGCCGAAGGCATTGTATGGATTCGTGATAGCGCAATTATTAGAGCACAAGAAGAAGGTTTCGTTTCTAAGATATTAAAACACCCATTAGCATTAGTGAACAAAAATGACGCCATTATTCAGCTTGATAATTTCCTATTGAGTGCTGAAAAGAACAATCTGATCGGAAAGCGTGAAGAAATAAAAGCAATGCTCATAAAAAACGTTCACAGCAATTACACGAAATCAGAAAATCTTAAAAATCAATATCATCAGATCACCGTAGCGCTTGATAAAGTAAAAAAAGACATGAATCAATTATCTATTTCAAGCCAGGAATCTGGTCGATTAATTTTAATGAATCAGCAAGATCTGATCGGAAAATACATCAAAAAAGGTGACATTATTGGTTATATACAAGATAACCAGTTTCCCACCATTCAAGTTGCCATTCCACAATCTGATTTTGATATTATCAATGATTCAATTAACGCCGTTAAAATTAAATTCAACAAATATTCCCAAAATGAATTTTCTGCACAGATAATTAATCCAAGAATAAATATTACAAACACCTTACCAAGTGCTTCTCTTGGGAATGAAGGTGGTGGAACCATCAAGACCAATGCAGATAAATCAGGCATAAAAACGGAAGAAAATATTTTCGTGGTCGAATTATCCTTTCCGACACTCGAACAACATTCCTTACTGGGAAAAAGAGTATATGTAAAGCTCTATCACAATGATAAAACTTTAGCACATCAACTATTGATTAAAATCAAAAAATTATTTTTTAGAGAAATAAATGCCTAAAACACTATCAAAACCAATATTATTTTATGGAGACTATCCTCAAAAATCTATTGACCATCAAAATTCTATGGATGACACTATATATCAATGGTTTGAAAACGTAAAAAATAAATTTGAATTAAATAACAATCATATTAATAAATATGCTGAAGCAGTAATCTCGAATGAAAGTGATTACGCATCCCTATCAGAAGCACAACTTTCTGACAAAATTATGGAGTTGAGAAACAGGCTTTACAATGCAAAACTTCAGCATAATCTTATAATCCACAGCTTTGCCATTATTCGAGAATGCGCTTTTAGAACCCTAGGCATTAGACATCATCATGAACAAATTATGGGTGGTTTTGTTTTACTTCAAGGTATGTTAGCAGAAATGCAAACAGGTGAAGGAAAAACATTGACAGCAACTCTTGCGGCAATCACTGCGGCACTTCAAGGAATCCCTGTACACGTGGTTTCTGCAAATCAGTATTTAGCAAAACGCGATGCTGATACAATGAAAATTTTATATCATCGTCTAGGATTACAGGTTTCTTATATACAGGACTGCATGTCAACAGAAGAGAAAAAAACTGCTTTTCAAGCCAATATTACTTATTGCACAAGTAGCCAACTTGCTTTTTGTTATCTGCATGATTATATTGCCAGAGATCATTTTTCACAAACAGAAAACCAAACGCAATTCAGGAATTTTATTTCTCTTGAGAAATCAAGTGACACCATATTACGTGGCTTATGTTTTGCCATCGTTGATGAAGCAGATACCGTTCTAATTGATGAGGCAAAAACACCACTTATTTTAGCCAAAGAGTCTAAAAATATAAGCCAAATTAAAACCTATAAACAAGCACTATCCATAGCAGAATTACTCACACGAGACCTAGATTTTTTAATTCAAAAAAATGATGAATTTATACTTACAACAGAAGGCAAAAGAAAAATTACTTTTGCTTGTCAAAAATTAAAAGGCATTTGGTCAGGAAAAAGAAACCAAGAATTTTTTGTAAAGCTTGCCCTCACTTCAAAATATTTGTTTATTCGCGATAGAGATTATATTGTAAGTGACAACAAAATAACCATTCTTAATAAGAATACTGGAAGACTTTTGCCCAATAGTACATGGGAGCATGGCATTCATCAAATGATAGAGTTGAGAGAGAATTGCGCCATCAGTAATTTCACCGAAACTATTGCGCGTATTACCTATCAAAGTTTTTTCAATAGATATCTGCATTTAAGTGGAATGTCTGGCACTCTGAAAGACATCTCTACAGAATTGCAAGAAGTTTACAAACTATTTACCGTTGTTATCCCTACCCATAAACCTTGCCTACGCCACGCAGACAAGAGCATGCTCTTTAAAAACCTCAATGAAAAATATAGTTTCTTAATGCAACGTATTATATTCGAGCATAATAATGGACGCCCAATACTCATTGGAACACACTCCATTTCAGAATCTGAATTCATATCATCGCTGCTCATGCAGCAAAACATAAAACATGTGCTTTTAAATGCAAAGCAAGATTCAGCAGAAGCATTCATTATTCAAAATGCTGGACAACCTTCAAGTATTACAATTGCGACAAATATGGCTGGTCGTGGTACAGACATAAAGCTAGGCTTTGGTGTTAATGAAAAAGGTGGACTGTTTGTCATTTCAGCTGAAATGAATCCCTCAAGACGAATAGATAGACAGCTATTTGGGCGCACAGCTCGCCAAGGAGAAGCTGGCGCCTCTCAATGCATCTACTCGCTTGAAGATACCGTTTTTAAAAACTATTACGCAAAGTTTATTCTTAAGCTGCTCAGCCTGTGCTTCCCAACAAAAAAAATTTTGCCTCATTGGCTTGCACAATTATTAATATACATCCCTCAATGGCATTCAGAATATAAAAATAAAAAACTACGTCTTAGATTAATGAGAACTGAAAAATCTCTCAGCAAACATCTCTCTTTCACAGGGAATATTGAATAACAATAACTGCTAGAAGCTGTCTCAAAAATAGTAATTTTTTGTTCAGCTAAGGCGAAACTCTTTGAGCAGCGCAAAAGGAGCCACAACAAAGGATCAACGAAAAATGGCATTTTTGAGACAGCTTCTAATTGTATATATATACATCTATGAATATCTCAAAAAACACCGATAGATCCTATATAGCGATATAACGAAGCTCAAGATCCGTATGAATCACATAAGTTTATGTATGCTGTTTATATCAATAGCATCAAGCCAATATGCTTTTGCAGAACAAACTGAGATGCAACTCTTTGATTGCTTATTAATACCAGAGCAAGAAGTGATTGTATCCTCAACTGAATCTGGGGTTATTGAAAATATAAATATCAAGAAAGGCGATATTGTTAAAAAAGGTGATGTATTAATTACCTTAGAATCAAATGTAGAGAAAATATTAGTGGAATTAGCCGATTTAAAAAGAAATACAAATTTTGAAATTGATGCCTCTAAAAAAAATGCTGACTTAGCAAAAAGCAAATTAAAACGAATGGTTTCATTACAACAAGAAAATATAACCTCAGAAAAAGAAAAAGAAGACGCTATCAGTGAATTAAATATTGCGGAATTAAATTATGAACAAGCGCTCCAAAATAAGCGGCTTGCTGAAACTGATTACAAGAGAGCTGTGGCAATACTCAATAAGAAATCAATTAAATCTGAAATTGATGGCATTGTCACTGACATATATTTACATATTGGTGAGATCCCAAAAGATAATAAAATATTAAAAATTGTTAAGATTGATCCCATGCATATTGAAGTTATCATGCCAAGTTATTATTTTGGAAAAATCAATCTCGATATGATGGCAAATATTATTACAGAAAATAAACCCAACGATAAAAATAGAGCAACTGTCATAAATGTAGACAAAGTGATCGATGCAGAAAGCGGTACTTTTGTTGTCACATTATCAATGCCAAATGATGATTTAAGTATACCTAGTGGTCAAAAGTGTGAAGTTATTTTCGATAATCTTCCACAAAAAGGCGTTCAGGAATTAGGTAATGAATAATTTTCTTCTTTTTACGTCAAAAAAATGATTTTTTTAGAGGACAGATGGATTTTTTAGAGTTTTTATTTTGAAAATTTTGGAAAAATAGTATGCGTATATCCAAAAATGAAAAAAAATCCTTAAACACAACACTTGCATTTGAGCAATTAGAAGACAGAATTTTATTTTCCGCAGATACCAATGCGCTCATACCACATCTAGATATGGGATCTAATCCTTCTCATCAGTCAGAACCAGCTACGATTGAAATAATAACAGAAACAACGTCCACTCAAGAAACCTCATCTACCAATCATGAAATTGCTTTTGTGGATAAACGCATTGAAAATTATGACGCGCTTGTCAATGACATATTAAGCTCAAAAAATGAGAATACGAATTTACAAATTGTTCTCTTAGATAAAGACATGGATGGATTAGAAAAAATATCTGAAATCTTGAACAATACAAAAGATGTTAATACCATACATATATTTTCTCATAGCACGGATGGTGTTTTAAAACTAGGCGCAAAAGCATTAACCTATGACAATATTGATGCACATGCAGACACATTGATATCATGGCAAAACGCATTAACCCCAGATGCAGACATTTTATTATATGGCTGTGATTTGGCGCAAACGGACATTGGACAGAAATTTATTGAAAAAATTAGCCAGCTCACAGGCAGTGATGTGGCAGCAAGCTTAGATACCTCAGGCTCTACACAATTAGGTGCTAACTGGGATCTTGAATATACAACTGGGGCGATTGAAAGCGATACGCTCATCAAAGCAAATTCAAATATCAGCTGGAGCGGCATACTAAACACTGCACCGACTGCATCTAATAATACAATACAAACGCAAATAGGTGCCACCTATACTTTCACAGCTGCTGATTTTAATTTTCAAGATCTAGATGGTGATAGTTTCAGTCAAATTCAAATTCTCACATTACCTTTGATTGGTGGTTTATTTTTGTCTGGCAATTCAATTTTACTCTTAGACACCATATCTATTGCAGATATCAACAACGGTAATTTTACTTTTAATCCATTACTTGGAATTCTTGGCACAAGCTTCACATTTAGAGTACACGATGGAACAGTCTATTCTGATGCATCTTATACAATGACACTGAACCTCGCACTTACTAATACGCCTCCAACGGCTGCAAATAACACCGTAACCTTTGATGAAGATAGCAGCTATACAATTTCAGTTGCTGATTTTCAATATAGCGATGCTGAAAACAATAGTTTAAATCAAATACGAATCACTACCTTGCCAGTCAATGGCTCACTAACACTTTCCGGTGTTGCTGTTACTTTAAATCAAACTATTCAGGTAGCTGATATTGCTGCAGGCAATTTAAGATTCACACCTGCTGCCAATGCAAATGGAATTGGATATGCTAGCCTTGGCTTTGCTGTGCGGGACGGAATTGGTTTTTCGGTCTCTAGTTATACTTTGACCTTCAATATTACACCAACAAACGATCTGCCAACAACAGCAAACCAAACCGTCAGCACCAATGAGGATACTGCTTATAGCTTTACCACAGCAGACTTTAATTTTAGTGATATCGATGGCGATAGTTTAAGCCAAATACGCATTAATTCATTACCTGCAAATGGTAGTTTAACACTCTCTGGTGTGGCTGTGGCTTTAAATCAAATCATCAGTGCTGCTGATATTACAGCGGGTAATCTACAATTTACACCCGCTGCCAATGACAATGGTGTGGGCTATGCAAGTTTTAATTTTAGTGTGCATGATGGTACAGGTTTTTCTCTGACAGGTGCTGCCATGACAATAGACGTAGCACCTGCCAATGATCTACCCACAACCTCAAACCAAACCGTCAGCACCAATGAAGATACTGCTTATAGCTTTACCACAGCAGATTTTAATTTTAATGATATTGATGGCGATGCTTTAAGCCAAATACGCATTAATTCATTACCTGCAAATGGTAGTTTAACACTCTCTGGCATAGCAGTGGCTTTGAATCAAATTATCAGTGCTGCTGATATTACAGCGGGTAATCTACAATTTACACCCGCTGCCAATGACAATGGTGTGGGCTATGCAAGTTTTAACTTTAGTGTGCATGATGGTACAGGTTTTTCCCTGGCGGGTGCTACCATGACAATAGACGTAGCACCTGCCAATGATCTACCCACAACCTCAAACCAAACCGTCAGCACCAATGAAGATACTGCTTATAGCTTTACCACAGCAGATTTTAATTTTAATGATATTGATGGCGATGCTTTAAGCCAAATACGCATTAATTCATTACCTGCAAATGGTAGTTTAACACTCTCTGGCATAGCAGTGGCTTTGAATCAAATTATCAGCGCTGCTGATATTACAGCCGGTAATCTACAATTCACACCTGTTGCCAATGACAATGGTGTGGGCTATGCAAGTTTTAACTTTAGTGTGCATGATGGTACAGGTTTTTCCATAGCGGGTGCTACCATGACAATAGACGTAGTACCTGCTAATCATCTACCCACAACGGCAAATCAAACCATTAGTACCAATGAGGATACAGCTTATAGCTTTACAATTGCTGATTTTAATTTTAATGACATTGATGGCGATGCTTTAAGCCAAATACGCATTAATTCATTACCTGCAAATGGTAGTTTAACACTCTCTGGCATAGCAGTGGCTTTGAATCAAATTATCAGCGCTGCTGATATTACAGCCGGTAATCTACAATTCACACCTGCTGCCAATGACAATGGTGTAGGCTATGCAAGTTTTAACTTTAGTGTGCATGATGGCACAGACTTTTCTCTGTCAAGTGCTACCATGACAATAGATGTTGCACCTGTCAATGATCTACCCACAACCGCAAATCAAACTGTCAACACCAATGAAGGTACTGCTTATAGCTTTACTACAGCTGACTTTAATTTTAACGATATCGATGGGGATAGTTTAAGCCAAATACGCATTAACTCATTACCTGCGAATGGCAGTTTAACACTCTCTGGTGTGGCTGTGGCCTTGAATCAACTCATCAGTGCTGCTGATATTACAGCCGGTAATCTACAATTCACGCCTGCCATCAATGCCAACGGTGTGGGTTATGCAAGCTTTAATTTTAGTGTGCATGATGGCACAGGTTTTTCTCTAGCAGATGCTACCATAACCATTGATGTAACAAAACTCAATAATTTACCAAATCCTAATAATCCAGTCATTACCAATCCTTCACCTGAAACCACGACACCAGAAGAAAAAACAAAAGATAATGATACTACTAATAATAAACCTACAATAAAAAACCCTGTATCATATAACCCACAAATCTACAAAAATCAAAATCATACACTTAATATTTCTGACACATATACAGTTAATGCTTTAAAAATATCTTCGTTCAATTTCAATTATGAAAATGAGTTTGATTTTAATCATGAAAACAACTCTCATTCAACAAGAACTCAAAGCTATACTAACTATCAGGATTTAAAAATCAAAAATCAATTTTCAAATAATGTTTTTTTATCAGCTTTGGAAAAGCTTGAAATCTCATATAATGCTTATTTTACACAGCTACACAATCATGAAATGATGCTTTCTACTTTAAAAGATACACTGACTGTTACAGGACTTACCATTGGTTTAATAGCCTCACCTTGGATATTAAATGCCAGCACCCTCATTGCCTCGCTATGTGCAAGTGCAACCATTTGGTCATCTGTGGATCCATTACCTATTGTGGCAAAGAAGAAACGGGCATCTACCGCTAAAAGTTCAGAACCTGATACTATCGATGCCTTATTTGATAAAAAATAAATAACCACAGCTATTCTATCTAGTGGATACCGCACACATTATTTTATAGTACATACTGTAAATTACAACCACATCAATCTCAATAAATTGATATTTATATATTTTTTATCGCAATAAATTTAAACTTCTACTCTAATACCATTGCCCAATATTCCATAGAAATGTCTTTGATATTTAATATCATAATATCTTTTTAAATCATTCTATTGTTTCAAGTGGGGTAGCAAAATGCGTTATATAAATAAACAGACAGAACAAAATGATAGTTCCATAGAATCAAAATCATTATTTGATAAGATAAAAGAAAAAATACAGCTTATATCTAACTATATTGATAATACTCATCAAGACACCCCAATTTCACATACACCTAGCAGTGAAACAAACAGTATTTTGAAATTAGATATCGCTACGCAAGTCGATACAAAAATCGTTACGGATGCACATCCCTCTATAGACAAGATCGTTGCTGATATAGCAGTGAGTGCAGATATATTAAACAATAGTCCATCTGAATGCGCAGATGAGACAAACCACTCTCCTTCTGGAATTCTTGCACTAGATATAGGAGCATCTGTTGGAACAGAAGCTGTTGCTGAACTCTTAAATACTGCAAATACTGTTATGACCAATATAGAAGTGAATGCAGATATACTCACCAACAGCACCTCCGAAGCATGCTACCCCGACAGTGAAGATTATCCAAACAACAATCCTACAACAACAAACAGCTTAGTAGATCTCGATGTGGTTGCTAATGTGGGTACAGGACTTGTGACAGATATTCTTCATGCTGTCGATAATATTGCTGCCAATGTTGAAATTAACGCTGATATACTCAACAACAGCACTTCTGAAACATGCTACCCTGACAGTGAGGATTATCCAAACAACAATCCTGCAACAAACAGCTTAGTAGATCTCGATGTGGTTGCCAATGTAGGCACCGGACTTGTAACAGGCATTCTTCACGCAGTCGATAATATTGCTGCCAATGTTGAAATTAACGCTGATATACTCAACAACAGCACTTCTGAAACATGCTACCCTGACAGTGAGGATTATCCAAACAACAATCCTGCAACAAACAGCTTAGTAGATCTCGATGTGGTTGCCAATGTAGGCACCGGACTTGTAACAGGCATTCTTCACGCAGTCGATAATATTGCTGCTAATGTAGAAATTAACGCTGATATACTCAACAACAGCACTTCTGAAACATGCTACCCTGACAGTGAGGATTATCCAAACAACAATCCTGCAACAAACAGCTTAGTAGATCTCGATGTGGTTGCTAATGTGGGCACGGGGCTTGTGACAGATATCCTTCATGCTGTCGATAACATTGCTGCCAATGTTGAAATTAACGCTGATATACTCAACAACAGCACTTCTGAAACATGCTACCCTGACAGTGAAGATTATCCAAACAACAATCCTGCAACAAACAGCTTAGTAGATCTCGATGTGGTTGCTAATGTGGGCACGGGGCTTGTGACAGATATCCTTCATGCTGTCGATAACATTGCTGCCAATGTTGAAATTAAGGCAGATATACTCAACAACAGCACTTCTGAAACATGCTACCCTGACAGTGAAGATTATCCAAACAACAATCCTGCAACAAACAGCTTAGTAGATCTCGATGTGGTTGCTAATGTGGGCACGGGGCTTGTGACAGATATCCTTCATGCTGTCGATGACATTGCTGCCAATGTTGAAATTAAGGCAGATATACTCAACAACAGCACTTCTGAAGCATGCTACCCTGACAGTGAAGATTATCCAAACAACAATCCTGCAACAAACAGCTTAGTAGATCTCGATGTAGCTGCCAATGTAGGTACAGGGATTGTGACAGGCATTCTTAATGCAGTCGATGACATTGCTGCCAATGTTGAAATTAACGCTGATATACTCACCAACAGCACCTCCGAAGCATGCTACCCTGACAGTGAAGATTATCCAAACAACAATCCTGCAACAAACAGCTTAGTAGATCTCGATGTAGCTGCCAATGTGGGTACAGGGATTGTGACAGGCATTCTTAATGCAGTCGATGACATTGCTGCCAATGTTGAAATTAACGCTGATATACTCACCAACAGCACTTCTGAAGCATGCTACCCCGACAGTGAAGATTATCCAAACAACAATCCTACAACAATAAACAGCTTAGTAGATCTCGATGTGGTTGCTAATGTGGGTACAGGACTTGTGACAGGCATTCTTCATGCTGTCGATAATATTGCTGCTAATGTAGAAATTAACGCTGATATACTCAACAACAGCACTTCTGAAACATGCTACCCTGACAGTGAAGACTATCCAAACAACAATCCCACAACGACAAACAGCTTAGTAGATTTAGATGTGGCTGCCAATCTCGGCACGGGGCTTGTGACAAATATTCTTCATGCTGTCGATAATATTGCTGCTAATATAGAAGTTAATGCTGCTATATTAGCTGATACCTACTCCGACTCTTGCGATTCTGAAGATGACAGCAATCCATATTCAATAGGCAATTTATTAGGATTAAGTGTTGTATCTGATATAAGCACAAATGTTTTGACAGATGTGCTTCATTCAGTAGATGATATTGCTGCCAATGTTGAAATTAACGCTGATATACTCAACAACAGCACTACTGAAGCATGCTACCCTGACAGTGAGGATTATCCAAACAACAATCCTGCAACAAACAGCTTAGTAGATCTCGATGTGGTTGCCAATGTGGGCACCGGACTTGTAACAGGCATTCTTCACGCAGTCGATAATATTGCTGCTAATGTAGAAATTAACGCTGATATACTCAACAACAGCACTTCTGAAACATGCTACCCTGACGACAGTGAAGACTATCCAAACAACAATCCCACAACGACAAACAACCTATTAGATTTAGATGTGGTTGCTAATGTGGGTACAGGACTTGTGACAGGTATTCTTCATGCTGTCGACAATATTGCCGCCAATGTAGAAGTGAATGCAAACATACTCACAAACAATAATACTGAAATATGTGACTCTGACAGCGAAGATTATCCAAATAACAATCCCACAACGACAAACAGCTTAGTAGATCTCGATGTGGTTGCTAATGTGGGCACGGGGCTTGTGACAGATATTCTTCATGCTGTCGACAATATTGCCGCCAATGTAGAAGTGAATGCAAACATACTCACAAACAATAATACTGAAATATGTGACTCTGACAGCGAAGATTATCCAAATAACAATCCCACAACGACAAACAGCTTAGTAGATCTCGATGTGGTTGCTAATGTGGGCACGGGGCTTGTGACAGATATTCTTCATGCTGTCGACAATATTGCCGCCAATGTAGAAGTGAATGCAAACATACTCACAAACAATAATACTGAAATATGTGACTCTGACAGCGAAGATTATCCAAATAACAATCCCACAACGACAAACAGCTTAGTAGATCTCGATGTGGTTGCTAATGTGGGCACGGGGCTTGTGACAGATATTCTTCATGCTGTCGACAATATTGCTGCCAATGTTGAAATTAATGCTGACATACTCACCAACAGCACTTCTGAAGCATGCTATCCTGACAGTGAAGATTATCCAAACAACAATCCTGCAACAAACAGCTTAGTAGATCTCGATGTAGCTGCCAATGTGGGCACCGGACTTGTGACAGGTATTCTTCATGCTGTCGATAATATTGCTGCCAACGTTGAAATTAATGCTGACATACTCACCAACAGCACTTCTGAAACATGCTACCCTGACAGCGAAGATTATCCAAATAACAATCCCACAACGACAAACAGCTTAGTAGATTTAGATGTGGCTGCCAACGTGGGCACAGGGATTGTGACAGGCATTCTTAATGCAGTCGATGACATTGCTGCCAATGTTGAAATTAATGCTGACATACTCACCAACAGCACTTCTGAAGCATGCTATCCTGACAGTGAAGATTATCCAAATAACAATCCCACAACGACAAACAGCTTAGTAGATTTAGATGTGGCTGCCAATCTCGGCACGGGGATTGTGACAAATATTCTTCATGCTGTCGATAATATTGCTGCTAATATAGAAGTTAATGCTGCTATATTAGCTGATACCTACTCTGACGCTTGCGATTCTGAAGATGACAGCAATCCATATTCAATAGGCAATTTATTAGGATTAAGTGTTGTATCTGATATAAGCACAAATGTTTTGACAGATGTGCTTCATTCAGTAGATGATATTGCTGCCAATGTTGAAATTAATGCTGACATACTCACCAACAGCACTTCTGAAACATGCTACCCTGACAGTGAAGATTATCCAAATAACAATCCCACAACGACAAACAGCTTAGTAGATTTAGATGTGGTCGCGAATGTAGGCACAGGTCTTGTGACAGGTATTCTGCACGCTGTTGATAATATTGCTGCCAATGTTGAAATTAAGGCAGATATACTCACCAACAGCACTTCTGAAGAATGCTACCCTGACAGTGAAGATTATCCAAACAACAATCCTGCAACAAACAGCTTAGTAGATCTAGATGTAGCTGCTAATGTGGGTACAGGGATTGTGACAGGCATTCTTAATGCAGTAGATGACATTGCTGCCAATGTTGAAATTAATGCTGACATACTCACCAACAGCACTTCTGAAGCATGCTATCCTGACAGTGAAGATTATCCAAATAACAATCCCACAACGACAAACAGCTTAGTAGATTTAGATGTAGCTGCCAACGTGGGCACAGGACTTGTGACAGGTATTCTTCATGCTGTTGATAATATTGCTGCCAATGTTGAAATTAACGCTGATATACTCACCAACAGCACTTCTGAAACATGCTACCCTGACAGTGAAGATTATCCAAACAACAATCCTGCAACAAACAGCTTAGTAGATCTAGATGTAGCTGCCAACGTGGGCACAGGACTTGTGACAGGTATTCTGCACGCTGTTGATAATATTGCTGCCAATGTTGAAATTAAGGCAGATATACTCACCAACAGCACTTCTGAAGAATGCTACCCTGACAGTGAAGATTATCCAAACAACAATCCTGCAACAAACAGCTTAGTAGATCTAGATGTAGCTGCTAATGTGGGTACAGGGATTGTGACAGGCATTCTTAATGCAGTAGATGACATTGCTGCCAATGTTGAAATTAATGCTGACATACTCACCAACAGCACTTCTGAAGCATGCTATCCTGACAGTGAAGATTATCCAAATAACAATCCCACAACGACAAACAGCTTAGTAGATTTAGATGTAGCTGCCAACGTGGGCACAGGACTTGTGACAGGTATTCTTCATGCTGTTGATAATATTGCTGCCAATGTTGAAATTAATGCTGACATACTCACCAACAGCACTTCTGAAGCATGCTATCCTGACAGTGAAGATTATCCAAATAACAATCCCACAACGACAAACAGCTTAGTAGATTTAGATGTGGCTGCCAATCTCGGCACGGGGATTGTGACAAATATTCTTCATGCTGTCGATAATATTGCTGCTAATATAGAAGTTAATGCTGCTATATTAGCTGATACCTACTCTGACGCTTGCGATTCTGAAGATGACAGCAATCCATATTCAATAGGCAATTTATTAGGATTAAGTGTTGTATCTGATATAAGCACAAATGTTTTGACAGATGTGCTTCATTCAGTAGATGATATTGCTGCCAATGTTGAAATTAATGCTGACATACTCACCAACAGCACTTCTGAAACATGCTACCCTGACAGCGAAGATTATCCAAATAACAATCCCACAACGACAAACAGCTTAGTAGATCTAGATGTAGCTGCTAATGTGGGTACAGGGATTGTGACAGGCATTCTTAATGCAGTAGATGACATTGCTGCCAATGTTGAAATTAAGGCAGATATACTCACCAACAGCACTTCTGAAGCATGCTATCCTGACAGTGAAGATTATCCAAATAACAATCCCACAACGACAAACAGCTTAGTAGATTTAGATGTAGCTGCCAACGTGGGCACAGGACTTGTGACAGGTATTCTTCATGCTGTTGATAATATTGCTGCCAACGTAGAAGTGAATGCAAACATACTCAGCAGTAATGCGTCTGAAGAAAACTCTTCTGAATGCAATGAAATAGGTAATACTGGCTCACTGATAAACTTATTAGGTGGATTTGGTGATGATATTATGACAACAGCAAATAAAAATCTTGAAACTATCTTAAAAAATGGAACACAGGATATTGCTGATTTCATCAAAGATGTTAGCGAGGTCACAATACCAGAAAGCATTTCAGTAAGTGATCTAGGCATCGATACCAGTGTTACGGCTACTTTAGACAATACGGACTCTAACCATGGCATAGGTGTTGGTGTTGCAGCCATAGCAGTTACAACGGCTGTTAGCTTGCTTGAAGATACCACTGAATCTGTTCATACTGCGACAAGTGCAGCAACTGGATTCACAGCGCCTTTGTTTGAGAGTGTTGGTTTAACACAAGCACATGATGCCATAACGGAAACTGTAAATAGCCTTCACAGCGGACTAGATTTTCTTTTTGGCAGATAGCAGATATGCAATTGTCTAAGAAGTACTCCCTTCTCAAAAATAAGAGAAGGGAGTTTTTTTATGGCAACAAAACTATTTCTGCATAGCAGCTTGAATGCCTGTACCAATATCAGCAGGAGAACGAACCGTTCTAACACCGGCTTTCTCTAAAGCAGCAAATTTCTCATCAGCAGTACCTTTACCACCCGCGATAATTGCACCTGCATGCCCCATACGTTTACCTTTAGGTGCAGTAACACCGGCAATGTAAGAAACGATTGGTTTAGTAACATTGTGCTTAATAAATTCTGCCGCTTCTTCTTCCGCAGAACCACCAATTTCACCAACCATTACAATCGCATGCGTATTAGGATCTTGCTCGAATAAAGCTAAGGCATCGATAAAGCTAGTACCAGGTAGTGGATCACCACCAATACCAATACACGTACTTTGTCCTAAACCTAAAGCTGTGGTTTGCTTCACTGCTTCATAAGTTAAAGTACCTGAACGTGACACGATACCAATGTTTCCTGGTTTGTGAATATGGCCAGGCATAATACCGATTTTACATTCACCTGGTGTAATAATACCAGGACAGTTAGGGCCAATTAAACGAGAAGCAGAACCTTTAAGATAATGGGTCACTTCTAACATATCCATTACAGGAATACCTTCTGTAATACATACAATCAGCTCTACACCGCTGTCTGCTGCTTCAATAATTGAATCTTTGCAATAAGCCGCAGGAACGTAGATAACGCTTGCTGTTGCGCCTGTTGCTTCAACCGCTTCACGCACGGTATTAAATACAGGTAAATCTAAATGCTTTTGGCCGCCTTTGCCTGGGGTAACACCACCAACCATCTTGGTACCATAAGCAATTGCTTGTTCAGAATGCAAAGTTCCCTGACGTCCAGTGAAACCTTGGCAAATGACTTTGGTATCTTTATTAACTAATACACTCATGTTTATGCCCCCACAGCTTGTACGACTTTTTGGGCCGCTTCAGTTAAACCATTGGCAGAAATAATATTCAAACCACTCTTATTTAATAAGGCTGATGCCTCTTCTGCACGGTTACCTTCTAGACGTACAACAACAGGTACTTTAATACCAACTTCTTGTATAGCGCCAATAATACCTTCGGCAATCAAGTCACAACGCACGATACCACCAAAGATGTTTACCAAAACACCTTTAACATTTGCATCTGATAAAATAATTTTAAAGGCTTCACAAACACGTTCTTTAGTTGCAGTACCACCTACATCCAAGAAGTTTGCAGGTTCTCCGCCATGCAATTTAATTAAGTCCATCGTTGCCATAGCAAGACCAGCACCATTTACCATACAACCGATGTTGCCTTCTAGTGCAATATAGCTCAGCTCCCATTCTTTGGCGCGTTTTTCTCTTTCATCTTCTTGCGTTGGATCACGCATATCAGTAATTTGAGGCTGGCGATAGAGTGCATTGTCATCAACATTAATTTTACCATCTAGGCAAATAAGATTACCCTCTTTGGTAATCACTAATGGGTTAATTTCTAGCAAACTCAGATCTTTTTCAGCAAACATTTTACCAACACCAATGGCAATTTTGCTGAATTGTTTAATTTGCTCAAGATTTAAACCTAATGCAAATCCTAATTCACGACATTGATAAGGCATGACACCTAATAAAGGATCCACTTGAATTTTTAAGATTTTTTCAGGTGTATCATGTGCTACTTTCTCAATATCCATACCACCTTCTGTAGAAGCCATCAGGATGACGGACTTGCTAGCTCTATCAAGCACAGCACTTAAATAAAGCTCTTTATCGATATTGGTTACTTCTTCAACCAGAACTTCATTGATGGGTTGTCCATTACTATCCGTCTGATAGGTTACAAGACGTTGATGCAACATACCACGCGCTGCTTCTTCTAAAGCATCACGTGTTTCAACGATCTTAACGCCACCCGCTTTACCACGACCACCTGCATGCACTTGTGCTTTTACTACTAATTTAGGTGTGTTTAGTGAACTCATTGCCATTACAGCATCTTCTACAGAATGCGCAACGACATTATTAGGGACAGGCAAACCATACTCTTTAAAAATACGCTTTGCTTGGTATTCATGTAAATTCATTTCTATTAACCTTAATTTTTAAATGTCTAAGAGTAAGCGCGCTGGATCTTCAATTAAATCCTTAATTGTCACTAAGAAGCGAACAGACTCAGCACCATCAATCATTCGATGATCATAAGAGAGCGCTACATACATCATGGGTCTAATGACAATTTCACCCTTCTCAACCACTGGGCGTTCTTCTATTTTATGCATCCCTAAAATACCTGTTTGAGGTGGATTTAAAATAGGTGTTGATAGGAGTGATCCAAACACACCACCATTAGAAATGGTAAAGGTGCCGCCTGTCATCTCTTCAATAGAGAGCGTTCCCTCTTTTGCTTTCATGCCAAGCGCAGATATCGATTTTTCAATTCCTGCTAAGCTCAATTTATCAGCATCTCTGAGAACAGGTACTACTAATCCACGTGGAGAAGATACCGCAACCCCTATATCAAAGTAGCCGTGATATATCATATCTGTGCCATCAAGAGAGGCATTCACAACAGGGAAACGTTTTAAAGCTTCAATCACCGCTTTGGTGAAGAAAGACATAAAACCTAATTTAACACCATGTTGCTTTTCAAATTGATCTTTATAACGATTCCGTAAATCCATCACTGGCTTCATGTTGATTTCATTAAAGGTCGTTAAAATAGCAGCATTGTGTTGAGCACTTAAAAGACGCTCTGCAATACGTGTTCTCAAACGTGTCATAGGCACACGTTTTTCAGGTCTATCACCTGTCAATGTAATTGGAGCAGCGGGTTGTTTTGCAACTTGTGGTGCAGCTTGTGCAGATTTTACATCTTGCGTTGTTACACGACCGCCTTTACCAGAACCTTGTACAGTCTCAGGCGCAATATCATGTTCAGCCATCATTCTTCTGGCAGCAGGGCCAGCTGTTTTTTCAGCATTATCCATTTTGCTTGCAGCAGGCGCTGCTGCTGGCTGAGCTTGAGCCTCTACAGATGCATGATTTGCGTTTGCACCTTGCGCACCAGGCGTCACAATACCAATTACTTCTTCGGCTAAAACCGTTTCGCCGGTACTTTTAATGATTTTTTCAAGAATCCCTGCTTGAGGTGCAACCACTTCCAATACTACTTTATCGGTTTCAATGTCTACCAAATTATCATCCTGAGCAACCACATCACCGGGCTTTTTATACCACGTAGCAATAGTCGCATCTTGAACAGATTCTGGTAAAACGGGGACTTTAATTTCAATAGTCATAGTTTTCCCTTGTCGTTTAGAGGTTTAATGCATCATTTACTAAAATACTTTGCTGCTCATTATGCGCTGCTATATAACCCGCCGCTGTTGCAGCTGACGCTTTGCGTCCAGCATACTGCAATGATTGGTTTTTATTTAAGCATGCAATAATGTGATGCTGAGAAGGATACCAAGCACCTTGGTTCTTAGGTTCTTCTTGGCACCAAATTACTTTATGCGCATTAGGATATTTTGCCATTGCTTCTTTTAACTCAGGCTCAGGGAATGGATACAGCTGCTCAATACGCATAATTGCTATATCTTTTCTTTGTTGCTGAGTTCTTGCCGCAACAAGATCATAATAAACCTTACCACTGCATAAAATAATCTTAGTCACATCTGCGGGTTTAAGATCTTCAACTTCAGGGATAATTAATTGGAACTCCCCGTTGATAAAGTCATTTAACTCCGAACCAGCTGCTTTATGTCTTAACAAACTCTTAGGTGTCATCACCACTAATGGAATGCGGAGATTTCTAATCATTTGTCTGCGAATCATATGAAATACTTGCGCTGCATTTGTGGGCACACACACTTGAATATTATGTTCAGCACACAATTGCAAATATCTTTCTAGGCGCGCAGAAGAATGCTCTGGACCTTGACCTTCATAACCATGTGGCAAGAAAAGAACCAATCCACACAAACGCCCCCATTTTTGTTCACCAGAGCTGATGAATTGGTCAATCACTACTTGAGCACCATTTGCAAAATCACCAAACTGTGCTTCCCAGATCACCAATGTTGTAGGATCGGCTGTGGTATAACCATATTCAAAAGCCATCACCGCTTCTTCAGATAGAATGGAATCAATGACTGTAAAAGGCGTATCACCATTTGCAACTTTCTTAAGTGGTGTATGAGAATGACCATCTTTCTGATCATGCAAAACAGCGTGACGATGGAAGAAAGTACCACGACCACTGTCTTGACCAGAAATGCGAACCGCGGTTTTTTCATCTAACAATGCGGCATAGGCTAAGGTTTCAGCAAATCCCCAATCTACAGGTATTTCTCCTGCTGCCATTTTAGCTCTGTCTTCATAAGTTTTGCCAACTCTTGAATGTATAGAGAAATTCTCTGGCAATGTTAAAAGCATTTTTGAAAGCTCGACAATTTTCTCTTTAGAAATGCCTGTCTTTACTGCTTGACGCCAATCGTCACTAAAATACGGTGTCCAATCAATTGCGTTTGGCAGTTTATGCCCTTTCACTATTTTCTTAGCAACGGTTTGACCTTCATCTAACATTTTACGATTGAGGGCGACCAGCTCATTGGCTTTTTCTGCTGATAATACACTGAGCTTTACCAACTGTTTCGCATATACGTCACGTGTGGTTGGATGTTTCTTAATTTTACGATACATCACAGGTTGTGTTGCAGAAGGATCATCGGCTTCATTATGCCCATGGCGACGATAGCTTACCAAATCGATAATCACGTCTTTGTTAAATTTCATACGATAATCAATCGCTAATTGTGCAACCAACACAACAGCTTCAGGATCATCACCATTAACATGGAAAATAGGTGCTAAAACTGCTTTGCCCACATCTGTGCAGTACAAAGTGGAGCGCATATCTTGAGGATTAGATGTGGTAAAACCAACTTGATTGTTAATCACAATATGGACAGTACCACCTACACCATAGCCTCTGGTTAGAGACATGTTCAAGGTTTCCATTACAACACCTTGACCTGAAAATGCAGAATCCCCATGAATAGCAATAGGCACTACTTTATTTAAATCTATGTCTTTGGATCGAGCCTGACGCGCACGCACAGAGCCAATCACAACAGGTGTCACAATTTCTAAATGTGAAGGATTAAAGGCAAGCGCCAAATGTACATTACCGCCATCCGTAGATACATCTGATGAAAAACCTTGATGGTATTTTACATCCCCTGATTCATAAGCAAGTACGGCTTTTCCTTCAAATTCATCAAATAAATCGCTCGGATTTTTACCTAAAATATTAATTAAAACATTGAGACGTCCTCGGTGCGCCATACCAACGACCATTTCACGAACGCCCTGTGCGCCACCGCGTTGAATTAGTTCATCCATTAAAGGAATTAACGATTCTGAGCCTTCTAGGGAGAAACGTTTTGCACCTGGGTATTTTTTACCAAGGTATTGTTCTAAACCTTCAGCAGAGGTAATACGCTCTAAGATATGTTCTTTCTTTTCAGCAGAGAATTTTGGATTTGTTCTTGTGCTTTCAATGCGTTCTTGAATCCATTTTCTTTCTTCAGGAGATTGAATATGCATATACTCTGTTCCCACTGAACCGCAGTAGGTGTCGTTTAATGCACGATACAATTCCCCTAAAGTCATGTGTCTTGGGCCAACAAAGGTCTCAACATCAAAGACAGTACCCATGTCTTCTACGGTCAAACCATGATCTTCAAGAGATAATTCTGTTGAGCATTCTTTGGGTATTTCACGCATGCTGAGCGGATCAATCTGTGCGTGCAAATGGCCTTGTAAACGATATGCATTTATTAATCGCAATACTTGCATTTGTTTACGCTCATGTTCTAAAGAGACGCTATGATGCGCTTGAGGTTGTTGTGAGTGGTTTCCACCTCGAAGTTCTGGCGGTAGCTTAGCTAAAGCAACAAAATGCTCTCTAATATCAGCATGTGAAATATCTTTAGCATTTTGTCCATTCACAGATGGCAACGATGCAAAATATTTTTGCCACTCTGAAGGGACTGAATTGGGATCTTGAAGATAAAGTTCATAGAGATATTCAAGATAGTGTGCGTTCCCTCCAGCTAATGGTGAGGTTTCCCACAAAGCATTCATGGTTTCTTGCATAGATCACCTTGGTCTGTAACCGTTTATATTTAACTAACTAATTACGTGAGTCTCCCTACTTCTCTTAAATAGATAACTTATTTTTTGGCCGTGAATATCCTTTTGCGTTGATGCAAATTATACACTAATTAAAAAATAATTTATTGTAAAAATAGGGCTGTGTTTTTAGTGTAACGCTGACTTAGCTTTTAATCCCCTCTCTACAAAGGCGAGAAAGGGGAAAATATTTGGCTAAGAGATAGAGCCCTCCCCTCAAAAAGAAGGGGATCGAGCGTCTATCTCAAGTATCATCCTTCAAAATCTGAGTACGAATCTCGGCGATCGCTTGCGTTGGATTAAGACCTTTAGGGCAAACATCTACGCAATTCATGATTCCTCGGCATCGGAAGACACTGTATGCATCATTAAGCTGATCTAAACGCTCGTGCGTTTGATCATCACGACTGTCTAAAATAAAGCGTGAAGCCTGTAATAAAGCAGCAGGTCCCATAAATTTATCTGGGTTCCACCAATAAGATGGGCAACTACTTGAACAGCAACCACACAAGATACACTCATAAAGCCCATCAAGCTTCGCTCTGTCTTCAGGAGACTGTAAACGTTCTTTAGGTGGCGGTGGTTGTTTATTCTTTAAAAATGGCTGTGCTTTTCCGTATTGAGTATAAAATTGTGTCATATCCACAATTAAATCACGAATAACAGGAAAACCTGGAAAGGGTCGAATCACAATAGGGCCAGACAAAGAACGAATGGGGGTAATGCAGGCCAATCTGTTTTTACCATTTATGTTCATCCCATCGGATCCACAAACCCCTTCTCCACAAGAGCGCCTAAAAGAAAGTGATTCATCTTGCTGTGCCTTAATTGCAAGTAATGCATCTAACACCATCACCATACCAGTTTGTTCAATATCTAACTCATAATGCTGCATGGTTGGCTTGTTATCTTTTTCAGGATCAAATCTAAATATAGAAAAACGCATAGCAATACCTTTTAGTAAACTCGTTCTTTGGGTTCAAATGCTTCAACCAAGTTAGGCTTATTATTTACGGGGCGATATTTGATGGAATCATTCGCAAAATACAGCGTATGCTTCAACCAGTTTTTATCGTCACGTTTAGGGAAATCCTCTCGAGAATGCGCACCACGGCTCTCTTCGCGTGCATGAGCAGAAATAGCTGTTGCAATCGCAACGGCCATAAGATTATCCAACTCTAGTGCTTCAATACGCGCTGTATTAAATACACTGCTTTTATCTTCTAACACCGCTTTGCTTAATCGCTCTCTCAAGGCTTTTAATTTCTCAATACCTTCTTGCATAACCAGTTTTGTTCGAAACACGCTGAAGTCATTTTGCATAACACGTTTCATTTCAATGCGAATATCTGCAATCCGTTCGCCTTTGGTAGAACCATCCCATCTTCTTAGGCGAGACAAAGCTTGATCAATATCGTCCGTAGAAACAAGGGTATCATCCATCCCTTGATTCAAACTATCATTGATATGAATACCAGCAGCTCTACCAAATACCACTAAATCTAACAAAGAATTACCACCTAATCGATTTGCACCATGCACAGACACACAAGCACATTCTCCCACAGCATATAAACCTGGAACGATGCTGTCTTTACCCTCTCCCTGACAATCCAATACTTGTGCATGCACATTTGTAGGAATACCACCCATCATATAATGGCAGGTTGGAACAACAGGAATAGGATCTTTAATGGGATCGGCATTTGCAAAGGTAATGGCCAATTCACGAATACCTGGCAAGCGTGACTTAATAATTTCTTCGCCTAAATGATCCAGCTTCAAGAGCACGTGATCACCTTCTTTACCACAACCACGGCCTTCTCTGATTTCCAGTGCCATGGAGCGAGCAACCACATCGCGCGATGCCAAATCTTTTGCATTTGGTGCATAACGTTCCATGAATCGCTCACCATTTTTATTGATCAAATAGCCACCTTCACCTCGGCATCCTTCAGTGACCAATACACCGGCACCAGCAATACCTGTCGGATGAAACTGCCACATTTCCATGTCTTGTACAGCAAAGCCTGCACGTAACACCATTCCGATGCCATCACCCGTATTGATGAGTGCATTGGTGGTTGAATGAAATATTTGACCTGAGCCACCCGTTGCTAAAATGACAGCTTTACTGGCCAAAAATAAAACTTCGCCACTTTCAATATCTAAAACAACAACACCAACCACAGCACCTTTTTGATTTTTGACTAAATCAAGTGCATACCATTCACTAAAGGTTGTCACTTCATGTTCAAGATTTTTTTGATAAAGCGTATGCAATAAAGCATGACCTGTTCTATCGGCGGCAGCCGCAGTACGTGTTGCTTGCTCGCCGCCAAAATTTTTGGATTGTCCGCCAAAGGGGCGCTGATAAATTTTACCATCCTCAAATCGAGAAAAAGGCAAGCCCATATGTTCAAGCTCATAAATAACTTCTGGCCCAACGCGACACATATACTCAATACAGTCTTGATCGCCTAAGTAGTCTGATCCTTTAACCGTATCAAACATATGCCAATGCCAATTATCTGGATGTTTATTGCCTAAAGCGACGGTAATACCGCCTTGTGCAGAAACCGTGTGCGATCGTGTTGGAAACACTTTTGACACTAATGCTACCTTGCGTCCTTTAGAAGCAAGTTCAAGGGAGGCGCGCATACCCGCACCACCAGCGCCAACAATGATGGCATCAAATGTACGTGTCGGAGGAGTTGCCATTGATAATCCTTTTAAAATTTCTTATTTTTTAATTCTTGTATAAACGATTACTTCTGTTTTTAGATTTTTGCCTATCATAAAGCACAAAGAGCAAGCCAAAAACTCACTCTTACAAAATCTTAGAAATAATAGAGAATCTGGAAGCCCCAAAAGAAGTAAGCAAATAACGCTACGATGATTATTGTTTGTAAAAAATATCGTACCGCTGTTTGATGGACATAATCTGTTAACACGGTCCACAAACCAATCCAAGCATGTAAGCTCAAACTGACCAAAGCCAACAAAGTTGCTATTTTCATGGCAGGGTGCATAAAAAAGGCGTACCAACTTGCAAAAGTAATTTCTCTATGAGATAGCAGAAACCACAAGCAAGCAACCGTATACAAGCTTAGTATCACTGCGCTGAATCGTTGAATCAGCCAATCTCTCATACCTGTTCCACCAAAACTCATGACACGCTCCCTATACACCAAGCAGCGAGGCCGGCTATAACAAATGTAGCAATCAATACCATCACAGCGCCTACACGACCTGATTTTAACGAATCACCGATATGGCAATCCATCAGCATGTGTCGCAATCCTGCGATAAAATGAAACGCAAATGCTGCAATAAAGCCCCACAGAATGACTTTCACCCAAGCGGCCTGAAACCAAAGCCGCATATCTAAAAAAGCAGCTTCTGACTTGAGTGACTCACCAAGTCCACACAGTAACAAAGGGATAAATAAAAATACCACGATACCACTGATCCGATGACCAATAGATACAAGTGCAGTCAGCGGCAATCTTATAGTGAGAGGGTTGATGTTTTTGGGTCGTTTGTCTTTCACCGTTCACTAAACCTTTTTAGTTGACTAATAAAATATTTTAGAATGCTGAACATTATAATCCGATTGCAGATTTGTTAACAGTTACTAAGTTATGCTTTCTATTATAGTTTGAAAGCATGCTTTTTGAATAAATATTTCTCCTCTACCAATTTTGGGTGTCCTGCAAGGGCGTCCTTCCTGCAAGGGCGTCCTGCAAGGGCGAGAGCTTAGAATTCATACACCCTGCTCTGATATAACCCTCACCTGGCTTTCAGCCAGCCTCTCCCAATATTGGGAGAGGCTCATGATTCGCTTCGCTCATCAAGAAAAGCCAACAATGCTTAACAGCAAAATACGAAGAGTGTATTTTGTGCGATACCGCGTTTATACTTGAAGCTATCATTCTGAACATAGAAAGGAACCGTAATGGGAGATGTTGCAAAACTAACTTTACCAAATCAAAATCAAGCGATTGATTTACCATTACTGTCAGGCACCTTAGGACCTCAAGTTGTTGATGTGGGTGCATTGGCCAAACATGGATATTTCACTTTTGATCCTGGTTTTAGATCCACTGCCGCTTGTGAATCTAAAATTACCTACATTGATGGCGATAAAGGTATTTTGCTGTACCGTGGTTATCCTATCGAAGAGCTTGCTGAAAAATCTAATTATTTAGAAGTTTGCTATTTACTACTCTATGGTGAATTACCTACTCAAGAACGCAAAGATTATTTTTGCAATAAAATTAAAATTCATACCATGGTGCATGAGCAATTAAGCCACTTTTTTAATGGCTTTAGACGCGATGCACACCCCATGGCTGTAATGTGTGGCGTGGTCGGTGCCCTATCTGCTTTCTATCATGATTCTCTTGATATTTTGAATGAAAAACATAGAGAAATTGCGGCACTCAGATTAATTGCAAAAATGCCGACTTTGGCAGCAATGTGCTACAAATATTCTATTGGACATCCCTTTGTGTATCCTCAAAATAAGATGGGATTTTCTGAAAACTTTTTAAATATGATGTTTTCCGTTCCTTGCGATGATACACAGCCTAGCCCTACTTTAAGCAAAGCAATGGATAAGATTTTTATTCTCCATGCTGATCATGAACAAAATGCTTCTACTTCCACCGTCCGATTAGCAGGCTCATCTGGTGCAAACCCTTTTGCATGTATCGCAGCCGGTATTGCAGCCCTCTGGGGACCAGCTCATGGTGGTGCTAATGAAGCAGTTTTAGCGATGTTAGAAGAAATTGAAACCCCTAAAAATATTCCTAAATATTTAGCGCGTGCCAAAGATAAAAGCGATCCTTTCAGATTGATGGGTTTTGGGCATCGTGTATATAAGAACTTTGATCCACGTGCCACAGTTTTAAGACAAAGCTGTCATGAAGTACTCAACGAACTTGGCATTCATAACGATCCTTTATTTGAAATTGCTCTAACACTCGAACAAATTGCACTGAAAGATGATTATTTTGTCGAAAAGAAACTATATCCCAACGTAGATTTTTACTCCGGTATTATTTTACGAGCCATGGGGATCCCAACCAATATGTTTACTGTTATTTTTGCATTATCACGTACTGTCGGCTGGATTGCGCATTGGAATGAAATGATTGGCGAGCCTAATCAAAGCATCAATAGACCCAGACAACTCTATACGGGAGAAAAAGATAGAAAATATACCCCCATTGAACAACGAAAATAGCCCAAACGCATAAAAAAGAAGGACTGTACTATAAATAGTCCTTCTTTTTTAAAATACTTCTTCCCTTATAACAGAACGCTACTATAAGATTGTGCAACCTCTTACAGCACTTCTTTTCGCTAATTGTGCTTCCAACTGAAGAATCTTTACCTTATAGTCCTCTACTTCTTCACATTTAGCTTGTAATTGTGCTTGTAATACCGTTGTTCGCTCTTCAACAGCCTGCTCAACCATTTTTTGTATTCGACTAGCCATACGCGCTTCCATTTCTTGCATTTTCTTTTCAAGCGTTTCATTAGAAGGCACTGTTTCATGCAATCTGAGTGTTTGATCTTTAAGCTGCTCTTCTTGGCGCTGCAATACAAGTGTTAATTCAGAAATCTTCCCTTGTAAAACTTGCGCTTCTTGTGTCTTTGCTTCAAGCTTTTGCTTAAGTTTAACTTTGCTGCGCAATGTTTTTATTGCAAAAAGACAAGTATTTTTCCCTCCTCCTAGATTATTTAATAAAGGCTCGTCATTTAACGCTTGTGTAGGTAAACCAGAACTAGGTGAGTCAAGACCATAAACTAAATTAAATGCAATATTTTTACGCAATTCATTGCTCTCTTGCATTTCCAATGCATAACCTAATCCTTCAAGTAATGTTTTTTTGTGCTCTTTTGGATCTTTAATTTGACGAGCTATACTTGAAACATTTTGCATCCCATAAATAGTTGAATGAGATAATCTATAATAAATTTCATCGCGATAAGGATTTTCTGCAGGTACTCTTGAAGCAATATTTTTCAGTCGATCGCCTAATCCTATTTCCTCATAAAAAACGGCAAGAAAATAGTAAGCATTTTCATGATTCTCTTTTTGTGCATTATCGGCAAACATTTCCAGCTGTTCAAGCTGTTCTTTAAATTGTGTCTCAAATAACTTCACTCTATTTTGTTCAGCATCTCCTTGCAAATCCATCTCATTCCATAAAACACCTATTTGTGCCAAACTGGTTAGGAAATCAATTTTACTGAGCAGTGGCGACAATGATGAATTTTGTAGAATATGCCTAATTGAAACATTTTTCTGCGTTTCGGTATCTGCTTTAGCATTAAAATCTAAGATTTCAATAGGAAAGTTATCTATCAACGTATTCAATACCTCTGGGTAACCTTCAAGTGCAGCCTCAACAATGTGCCATAATACAGTTTTTCCTTTTTCAGTTGCTGTATCCTCTTCTTTGATATTAAATTCTAATTTATCAGATGAAACACCCAGTAAAACCGTCAACAACGGAAATGGATGCACTTTAGCTAATGCAGCAATATCCCAAAGTGGTGTCTTCCCTTTATGCCATTTACCTTCTCTTTTGGCATTAAAATCTAAATTCTTCAACGGAATATCTTTTAGAATTTGCTCTAACAATAGCAATCCATTTTCTTGTTTCTCTAAAGCTGCTCTAGTAATACATGCAAATGCTGTTTCGCCATTTTGAAAATCCTCTTCTGCTTCTATTTTTGCATTAAAGTCTAATTGAGTGGGTATCTCTTGGATCAATGTTTGTAACAATGAAGGATGCTTTTTTACTACTGCATCTATTATAAAAAATAAAGGTGTTTTCCCTTTGTGGCAGCTATTACCTTGTATTTTTGCATTAAAATCCAAAGTATGATGCAAACCATTCTGAATGATTGATAAGATAAAATCAGGTTTTTGGTAAGCCAATTCAGCTATAAAATGCAGGATTGTTCTCCCTTTATAAAAGCCTTCACTTGCACCAGCATTTAAATCTAAGGTCGTAATAGATGAGTGATCAATTGCTGCTTTAATGAATTGAGGATTTTTCCACATTAATTGACCCAATAGCCACAAGGGTGTTTTTCCAGCATCTGTTCCTTTTTCACACTTTACATTTAAATCTTGACTTGCTATAACTTGAGAGGACAACATTAACTCAAACAAAGCAAGATGCTCTTGTTCAAATAAATCAACGCGGTTCATTTCTTCTGCAAACAACCAGAGTGCGTTCTTCCCTTGGTTAATACCACTTTCTGCTTTATCTCTAAAATTCAATAATGAAGGTACTTGCTCCAATAATTGTCTCAAAATAGAGTAATGATCCTTGCAACTTGCTATTGTAATAATTTGTAGAATGCTTGAGCCACTGTAATAGCCTTCCTGAATGACAACATTGAAGTCTAAAGCTATTAGCTCTGCTTCATTCATCAATGCTTCTAATTTCTTGATGATTTCAGTGCAATACCTATCATTATACTCAAAAAGCATAGCCGTCAAATCATACAACTTTTGCTGATAGGACAATGCTGGTTGATTTATTTCAATCCTTTGTTTTTTGCTGCGTGGTTGAATTTCAAGTTGAGTAAGTGATGGTCCACGTTTCATGGAAAGACCTCTATAATAGCCTGATGAATTCAGGCATTATAGTAGTTAGATAACAGGAGAGAACAAAAAAACGACGAGTAGTAATAATTTCCAAACCAATGGCTTAATAGTAGGCCAAACCACATAAAGAGCATTTGTGAGGCAGCTTCTATTATTTTGGTATTTTCTTAGTGATTACCACCGCACTCTCTTCAGGCACACTTGCACTCGGAGCTATGCTTTCTGTTTTATCTGATTTATATTTATCATAACCATATGTTTGCATTTTTTTACTAGGTACTTGCTCGACCATAAAATATTGATGATATTTTTCTTGCTTTTCCAAATCTAATTTGGATTTAATGATATCTTCTAAGTAAAATTTTTCACCCAAATGATTACTAATAAATATATCCCTTAAAGAAAGAAATATATCAGGACGCTCATTCATCAACTTAATATAATTATCAATTGCAGATTCAATCGACCAAAGGCGATTACTAAAATACGCCTCTCGCATTGCATCTATTAATTTATGCTTAAGTAGAATTTCTGATAATTGATAGTATAAATCTGGCTTAATACTGTTATTATAGCATGCCTCTATTATCTCAAGCATTCCTGTATAGTTCCAACCTCTTGTACTCGTTAGATCACTTGTAATCAATTTATATTTTTCACTATCTGTTTCAATACTGTTTATGGTTTTCCAGATAAAATCATGGTGCAATTCAGCCATAGGACTCCCAAGCAAGCTCAAAAACACTTCTGGTGACTTTCTAATAGCCGCAATAAAGCTATTTTCAGGGAATTCTGACCTAAGAAATGCAATCGGATTGACTTTTCTATGTATATCGCCCTCAATGCTTGTCTCAATCTTCAATGCTGTAATCCAAATGGGTATACATTCTTTCTCTGTCAATGTGGGCTTAAGTAAATTAAAAATAGTCATAAATTTATCATAATATAAGTCTGGTTCTTTTATTGCATAATGAAAGAGTTCTTCAAATGCGCTAGAACTATTAACTGAAAATATTTTTTTGATATAACTTTCGTCAAAATGGGACAGTAAATAATTAAATTTCTCATTATCTTTAAGAAGATAGTCAAAATTATAAACCTCCGTCTCATAACCATCTTCTATGACAGATACCGCATTTGCACCTAATTCAGGCACAGCAGAACTCAAAACTCCAACAGAAATCCCTTTAAAAAACATGTCTATATAACTCATATCTTTTGAAAAAATTCCTGTTAAATTTGGTAACTTTTTGATCAAAGTTATCCTATCTTCTAAAGAAATAATCGATAAAATATTAGAGATCTCTTCATTTGAGGCATATTTACACATGTCTGCTGTAAATTCAGGATTTTCAAAATATTTTCCAAGCGTCTTTTCAAACTGTGCCTTTGCTTTTGTATTGTTTAAAAAAGCCGGGTTATTATATAATTTTATGATTGAGCCATAATCATGCTTAATGTAAACTTCATTTATATAAGCTTGAATCATAAGTTTCAACATAGAATCATCTATTAGCCTTACGTAATTTTTAAACTGCGTATCACTGCCATGCTCCAAAATCAACCTAAAATAATAGGGAGTAATAAATTTTTCATCTTCAGGTGTTTTCAAATATTCATTTTCGTTTATACTTGTGCAAAATCTGTCAAATGCTTTCAGAGAAGCAACATTCGATGCATTTAGCAATGGGTATTCTTTACGCCATGCAATCATTCCAACCTTCTCGTGAGATGAAAGGACGCGCAACAGTGCCTCATGCAAACTGCCCATTTTCTTATGGAGCAATTTCATTTTACTCTTCTCAACAATCCGATAGGGCAAAATATTTTTTTCAAAATACCTCATTTTTTCATCAAAGTTCTCCATTAACCAACTTCCGCTGAGATCTTCTTCTTGTAAATAACCAAGATCGCCATTATAAAATCTTAATTGCTGTAAAATGCGTTTGTAATTTGGATGTAGCTTCGCACTATCCGGTGCTAAGCCCATAAACTGTGTTTCATGTGTGTTCATTACCCATATATAATTAGGTTCTTCTATGTTTGATTTTTGCAATAATGCATCAATGTCTTTGGCTTCATCATGTGTGATGATCATTGCTTTAATACCTTCAGGCGTTTGAATCATTAAAACAGCATGAATTTGCTTTTGATATTCTGGAATAATACGATCTACGTCATCATGATGATGACTACGATAAAAGTTATAACTACGCGCAATATTTTCATCAAATCCTGAAGTAGCTAAATATTGCTTTTCTTCACGATCATACTTATTTGGATTCATTACCATTTCAGGCATTGGGATAGCGATACGTGCTTTTCTATTAGCATGAGCACTGTGATCATAATAAGGCGTGTCAAAGAGAGTCTCTGATGAGTAGGCAATAAGCTGATCTATAGTCATCGATCCAAGCCAACCTAATGGATTTGCTGCATCAGCATATCCCAGTTTAAATCCTGAACTTGTTTCTTGTTCTTGCTGTTGACGTTGATCTTTGTGCGCTTGGGATTGTTGCTGAGACTCTTGTTTAGATTCTGCTGTTTGATTAAGTTCACCTGCTTGCATACTGTGCATTTTTCTTTTCTCACAATTGCGCATTTCAGTTAGAATCAAATTTTCTAATGCCATATCCATCTTTAACTTATCAGCACCTGGCAATTGAATGCCCGCTTCATCAAGTAAACAAAGCCATTTTTCAAAAAAAGCTTTGGCGCTTTGTTGAAGTATCTCTTTGGTATCTGTCTCAATTTCAATCATACCATAAGATTCAATCATTTTTTCTGAAATAGATTGGATAAAAAATGGCTCAAATATCTTGTGTAATCTTTGTTTTTCTTTAGCATCAGCGCTATTTATTTGTAAAATTCTATTTTTAAGATCAAAGGCAAGCATATTTTCTATTTTTTGTAATGCTCCAGTAAATTGATCGCTCAATAAGCGATTGATTTCATTCGTTTCACAGTTTTGAATGATTGCATTAATATCGAGCGTTATACCTGCATCTACGCCAATTGCATGCTTCGTTTCAGGTGTTATCACAATATCAACTGTCTGCGCACCCGCGAAACCTCTCATCCGCATGACACCTTGGCACAAATCCTTTTTCAAAGTCTCTTTATCAACCGTAACAATTGCCTTTGCTCTAGGATCTTGCTTAACATCTGTACCGATTGCATGACGTTGATCATAATAAGTAAAATACTCATTGGGTGTACAATTTAATAATTTTTCTATTTCTGATTGTGACTTCCCCGTTAAACAAATTGCTTTTGTATCTGTCCCAACAACAGGCAAGGCAAAGATTTCATCAAGACCTGAGGTAGCATCTTTATCAAAAAATAAAACATATTTGATATTTGTGTCATATTGCTTATTATATTCTTGCATAAATTGAGCAATTTGATGTGCTGCCTCTCTGTTTTTAACGCCTCTAAACGTAGCGCCCACATCGATGATAGCTCTCACACACTCAGGCGCATCTGTTTTTCCTAAAACACCCCGTAAATATTGATTAACAGACTCATAAGGAACATCATAAACTTGAGTATTTTTCGATCTTAAACGCGCAACAGTTAGACCATCTGTGCCTAAACTTAAGGGCTGATTAAATTTTAAATTCTGATAGAATGTGCGCCAATTCCAAGGCGTACCCGTAATCCCTTGCACAGTGCGATAAAGACAAGCATGATTAACAGGGTTATGTGTTAACACTTTGTTTTCTATTTGCATCTTGGGTAGGATTTCTTCTTGTAATACATAAAACAAGAATGCTCTATTCAGTCTAAGATTGTTGAAAGTTTCTTCTAAGGCACTCAGCTCATCAAGATGAATATCGCTTAATTTCAAACTCAAGCCAGATTTTTTAATAACGTCATGGATTGCTTTGCCAGTTTCTGTATTATCAATCGATCTTAAAGCAGGATTTTCCAATAATTCAGTCTGTGCATCCTCTAGCCATGTAGCAAATAAATTGATAAGTAGTTCATCTGAACAACCATAGGTAAGTACACTCTGTATGGTTAAATTAATTGTTTTTAGATGATTTGTATCTTTAGAACTCTCTTTGGGATCAGTATTACCACCATAGGGTATACTGATACATTTTTCTACTACACTCTTCTTTGGATTGAAAGAAGGGCCATAATTTTCATATAATTTTAAGCACAAAGTGTGCGGCAGCAAGTGATTCAACTCGCCTTTTAATAGATTGAAATAAAATCTAAATTCAGTTGAACACTCATTTAAATACGGTGGAAGTGATTGGCTATCATTCAACAGATATTTAACAATTTGATCACGCTCAAAATCACCCATTTCGCTTGGAATATATGAGTAAATTGGACTTTTCTCGTTAAAAATCATACTATAGGCTAATCTATGAATACTCTCATTTAAGGTTTCATTTGTTAAGGATTCTGTATTCAACAATTCATCAAGCAACATTGGAGCTAAGGTATTAATAAACTCATACAATTGGACAATAAAAGATATATGATGCGAAGGAACCGCCTCTTTGTCTCCAACGGTATAATTAATTTGTTTTCGGTTATCTAAGCCTGAATCTACTTCATCGATGAGTACATCACCTCGATTTGTTCTGAATCGAATGATTCGATCTAACCATTTTATTTGTCTTTCCCATTCTTTTTCATCTTGAGTAGGCCCTTGGTTTAATAATTCATGATATTTTAATTCCAAAGATGCCATACTCTCACGCGTAGTAACAACATAGCCACGATTTACACTTGTATATTTAAGCTGTTTAAACATTCTCTTCAGGCTGACAGCATCACTCGGGCTTTGTCTATCAAAATGCATACCATAAGCATGCTGTCCAAACAATCGCAAAGAGATTTGATTTAAGTCAGCAAAATTTGTTTTATACAAGGCTTCAGGCACTTCAATGATCGATAAATTTTCACCTGTTGCTCTTTTGAGCGCCAAGATTGGAAGCAAGACTTTAGACTTACCGCCTCCCATAATAAGCTGTATAATTTTATTATCATATGCTCGCGTATCTGGAGAAATTTCTAATAATGCAGAAATATTTTCTTTTTGATTGGAACGAATTAAGATATTCTGATCGTGCTGAAATATTGTAAGAGCAGGGCTTTTTTCTGGCGCAATCAAATTCTGCTCAGTTAATAATTGCCCAAGATTTGCAATCGCTTGTTTAGCTTCAAAATCAGCGCTTTCACCAATATCATCTTTTATTAAAGGATCATTCAATGCTTTACAGATTCTTTGGAATTGCTGTTTTTGAATCGCAAGCGCATAATACTTAGCAATCTTAGCATGTAATGCTATCGACTCTTCTTGCTTTAAAGCAGTAAGCTGCATTGTTTCTTCTAAATTAGAATTTAAATATAAACGTTGTATATCAGCAAAAGACAAATAATTCCTCTTTTTACCTAATAATTCAAGATGTATTATGGTTTGCGAGCCATCTATCTCCTCAGTGATAAGATTTTTATTTGCAGCTGTATATAAATCGTCCAATGCTTTAGTACAGTCCGTTTCTAAGGTGTCAACAGCAAGCCTTAATTTTTCTAGAATACCAGATCGCACCTCACTATTTCCTAAAGATGCCAATGCAATGGCATTTTTATTCATTTCCACAGTAGCGCTTAATTGGCCTGCTTCGCTGTCAATACTTGATTGTGCTCTAAAACGCTCTTCAAAATTCTCAACATCTTCATTTTTTAAGAACTCAGACTTCAAATTAGCTAATTGCAGTTCTAAGCTTTTATTCTCAGATTCAATTGTTTCATATAGATGAGCCACTTCAGGTATGGACTCTGATAGCATCGCTCTCAGATCATACATTCCAGTTGTATCATAAATAATTGGAATATCATACAAAACAGAATTTTGATGGTTCTGCTCTGCTAGCATTTTCGTATTGAGTGTTTGACCTTGTTTATCTAATACAAACACTTCTGAAGACTCGTTCTTTATATAGTCAATAGAATCAATTTTGTCGGAGATAGATAAGAGCATTCCATTTAATGATTCCAACCACTCTTCATAGCTATTCAATTCGTTAGACTTTTTATATACTCTTTTTTGATCTTCAATTGATTTTATTTTATCGATATTCTTTAAAACGAGGAACACATAACTCGAAAATAGAAATGCATTGCTTATTTCTGTATTTGAACTGATTTGTGCATGTGCTTTAATAGATTGTTCACAAAAAGAACGAAGCAAATCAAGATCAGCCTCAGTGATATCATTATTATAGATGCCATCTATAATCCGAGGTAAATTGTCTATGAGTCTTTTTTCGTTGATTGGAAATCTTAACAATAAGCTTATAGGCTCAGCATACTGATTTAAAGTGAGGTTCTTTAGGTTGACATTCATGGCACTGGGAAAACGTCCATAGTTCCAAGCTTTGGGCACTTGAATTTTCATGACGGCTGTTTTCACAGTCGACACATTGCCAGATATGGTTTTATCTTGTAGTAATTTTTGCCTTATATTGTCTATCTGCTGATTAAGCATCTCAGGAATCGTACTATATTCAGACGCTTTTTTCTCTAAGCTATCCAATTCTTGTTGTAATAACTGAAGCTCTAACTTTCGATGAGAGACCCCCAAGGCGCCAGATAATAAGTCTTTATTTTTTGAATAGATACTGCGTAATAAAAATGTTTTGTCATGTTTGCTTAGTTGAAAATCACTTGGGACATTTCTTTCTGCATGAAGATATTTGTAATATAATGCATAAATATTTTGCTCTATATTTTCATAAAAATTTTTACATCTATGTCTTAACTCGACAGAATATTCATCTCTATTCTGCTGTTGATCAAGCGCCTTAAATTCAGGATTGTCATTTTTAAGACGTGCAACAAAGCTCAATGCCTTTAATTTGACAGACAAAACCTCCGGTGTTTCTATTTCTGCTTTAATTGTAGAGGCTTTAAAAGCAGCTGGCGCAGAAAAAATCATCCACTGTATATAATCTATTTCCTCTTGCGCACCTGATAAGTCAGAAAAATGCTTTTCACAGTAATCTAGCATTTCTAATGATTTTTTGGCATCATTCATACAAAGATACACATAGGACAAATATAATCCTTGCGCCATTGTACTTGGTAATAGCCTATCATTATCGATAATGTATTCCATATACTTGCACATGCCATCATAATTGGAAGACTTCGCCCTGCATGCTGGGTCAAGCATATAATCAAAATCTTTACCGGATGAATAGAAATCTTGTCTTAAATAATCATGTATATCAGGTACTAAATTGTAATATTCAGTTCTCTCATTTTTTAAATCATCTTCCTTGACATCCAGATCTTTTACATCAAGCCTATCATAAAACGCTTCTACTCTTTTCGTAACGAGTGCTTGCTCTTCAGATGGCATTGAAAAATCATTGGGTGCATCTATTTTTTTATTGAATTTTGTATCAAATTGCCGTGAAGGATCAGCTAAAACGCTTAGATTTGGTTTATCTGCTTTACTTACTATGCCTTTATGTTCAAACTGTCGTGAAGGATCATCTAAAACAACTATCTTTGATTTGTCTGGTCTATCTGCTTTACGCGCTGTATTTTTTTGTTCAAATTGCCGAGAGGGATCCGCTAAAATACTTCCACGTCGGCTTGGATCAATTAAAGCAGGAAAATCATTATGTTCAAAACTTAAAATTTCTCTAGGCGATGAAATAGGATATTTTAGATCTGCCTCTACCACAAAAGGCTGAACAGAAAACAAAACTTTTTTCGTACTCTGATTTGAGAAAACAAGCCCTGTTTTCAAACCAGGTATTACTGCTTGCATACCATTTAAGTCGAGCTGATACTCTGTATCTTGCAAATATATTTTCCAGTCTGGCTGAGATGATTCATCGTTATTTATATTTACAACACTTAATGTCAGTTGATATCTTGATAATTCTATTTGATATCCTTTGTTTCCTTCCAAACAAATTACGAAATCTGGATCCTCAAAATGTGATACTAAACGATATAAAGAAGAATTCTTGTCTAAGACAGTGTATCCCGTATCAAGCATCTCCTCGTTTAATTTAATCATTTTTTTATTTTTAGGCTGATAACAATAGTCTGGACGCTTGTCTACTGCTTTGCTAATTAACACGGTAGATGCATCATGCCCTTCTATTTGTACATCTTCAACTGAGGCCCATGCAATATAATGATTTTGCTGCAAAATTGTATGTATACCGTTTATTTTTTCTAGATCCATACATTGATACCAGCGAAGCTCAGAACCTAATACATCATATTGCCTATAAATTATAGGCTCACCATCTTTTGATATATTTATTTTGTAATGCACATTTTCAAAATCAAATTCAAAATAATCATTTTGCGTGTTTGATAAAGCAGTAGGATTAAAATCTTTAAACAATTTAATATAATGAGGGTCATATAAGATTCGATCTGGCAATTTAGCATGATTCAGACCAGGCTTAGATATTTTCCCACTTTCCAAATCAATACACACGACTTCTTTTTTACTTGTTTCATTTTCATAAAGAACAATATATGGTAATTTAATCTCCCAAATCGCATTTTCTGGCTTTACTTTTTCATTATAAAAAGGAGACCGTTGTTTTAAAACATGTGAGAATATTTTTGAAATATATTGATTAAAATGGCTTGGATCGTGCTCCATCATTTCATTCAGTTCTAATTGAATCCCTCTTGAGATCTGATTAAAAATATCTTTTTCAATTAAGTTTTCTGATGATTGCACTGTATGATATTCTGCTGCATTCAGAAACGCATTAATTGTTTCTTTGAGTAATTTTTCTTTCTCTTTACCAAAAATGGCTTCTTTAAGCTGAGAAGAAAGAATGGTCATTTTCTGATAATACAAAGAAGCTTTGATTTGTATATCAGGAATATCTTTGGCAATTTGTTTATCAATGTATTTTAAAAAACCATCAATACGATTGTTAATTTTATTAAGTTCTATTGTTATTTGTGGATCTTCAATACCCTCTTTAGCATAACTTTCTCTTTTTTCCGTATAATACTGTTTTAAATAAAGTCCTAATTTAACCTGTAATTTATGTAAAGTTACAGCACATAAATCAGGCATGTTATTTTTCGTAAAAGAATGAATGCTTTGGTTTAAAAAGTCATCCAACTTTTCAATGACATCAGTTCTATTATCTATTGCCTTTATTAAGGTGCTTGGCTGAAAGCAATATTTCTCAACCAACAATAAAATATCTGGCTCATTTAAATATTTTAGATTATGTCCAAAAAAATCAATCACAGACAACAAAGGCTGCACACTTTTTGTTATATGCAATAATTCTCTCATCAATTTTATATCTTGAGAATGAGTGCTTCTAAAATAATCACTCATCTGGATTTTATTTGAATCAAGCCCTGTATTTTGAATAACTTTTTCTAAGATACTCTCTGATGAATATCTTATTGTTTTAGGTGCATGAATAGCATTTTTAGACGCTTTTGCTAAAGGGCCAGAAATAGTATACCCTCGCTGTTCAATGTCAATCAGGGTTTGTGTTGTCTGTCTATTACGAGAAGAATCACTATTAGCGCCCATTGATTGCCATGCTGTTGCAATTTGGAGTTCTATTTTGTTTTGCAAATGGAAACAATCTTCTACAGCATAAAATTTTTGCAGAATCTGTTCTTTTTCTGGTGCACTATTTATTTTATGAAAATCACAATAATCTTCTAAAAATATTTTTTTACCGCCTTCTGTACAGCCAAAATACTTTTGCATCATAAATAATGCACGTGCATCATGCTCACCACTATCATATACTTTTTGAGATTCAGTTATTTTGTTTTTATTACAAAATTCATTGTAATATTCAGACAAGCCTTCAAATAAATCCTGCTGCTTTATAAGTGTTTCATACATTTTTTTTGTTTTGCTTTCTGCCAAATTATAAATACCTCTTTCTGATTTTTCTTGCCTCTTTGAGAAAAAATCAAATAAGTCTATTAAGCTCTTATCGCAGATATAATCTTCAGATGAGAACTCCATTTTTTCTGAAATATTCTTTATATTCTGATAAAAGCAAGATTGCACAAGATCAAGCATCAAAGCAGAACTAGGTTCTAAGGCTGATTGTTCAACTGTTTCAATATTTGCAAACATAGCGATGAAACTAAGCTGTGCCATATAAAATTGTGGTGTCAATCTACTTTTGTAAGTTGATTGATAAGCCTCTACATAAACCTGATTCAACTCAGCGATAATATCGAATAATTCTTTTTTGTCTTGCCACTTATCTGCCCTATTATATTGTTGAATACTTAGCTGAAGATCTGTGGTTGCATGTTTCAAAAAATCTTCAATACTTAGCTGTGTGGATACACTGTCTTTTGTTGCAAGCAGCTTTATTTTATCTCTAAACTCTTTCAATTCTAATAAAAAATCTGTTTTCTGAGCATCAAACTGGATTTTTTCCGATATGGAAGAAGCAACATATGCCCTATTTTCATGATCGATTTGTTTAATCGGATCTAAAAGGGGTACTTCTATTGTAATATTTTTGTTGTCATTATTTACAAATGAATCAATATCAACTGTACTATTACGGCTTGCAACAGAAGCATCTATTTGTCTTTGCACATCTTTTTGGAGTCCTTTTAAATACATCATCTCAGATGCTTGTTTGGCTGCATCAAAATAATCTTGTTTTAATAAACTTCTTGACATATTTGCAATAGCGAGCAAAATTTGATTTACCACGCCCGCGTCATTCATTCTATTATCTTTTCTGATTTTCTTTAGATATTCGTCTAAAGCGTGCTTTTTAAAAGCATAAATAAAATGCTTGTATTCTTTTTTATCAGGGATCATATTTTTCAATATGACATGTAAAACTTTCTCCGTGCATGTACCAGAACGCTGCCCCATAATGAGATTTTCTGCTGTGGTATATTGAAATGGATCTTGCAGCTCACCATTTAAATACGCTATTTGAGAGAAAATACTATTATATAAATACTCTGCGGTAATCTCTTTTTTAGATTTGAAATTCAAATTAGGCTTTATCAATTCTCCAATAAACCAAGCAAGCCTTTCTTCATCGACATCCGATTGATTGATTTTATATACTTTGATAGGACAATAACGTACTTTATCTTCCTGAGAAATACTATTATGAAAATTTAAACCTGCACCAGAGTTATGAATAATGAATAGCAAATTGCCATCGTCATCCCATTTAAATTCATATACCATTGCATGACCACCATCGCTGTTACTCCAACCGCCGGCAATCATTAAGCCATTTTTTTCACTAGACTCATTTACAAGAGCATTGATATCTGCAACAAGCTTGTGTGTATGCTCAATAAAAAAAGGATCTTGATTCATCTCAGCATCCGTCAATGATTTTACAAACATACTAAGAATTCTCAGTTTTATTGTATTTTCTTTTAGGTATTCAAGCTTGGAAATAAATGGCTCTATTCTATTCAGCAGCTGCTGATATTGCATATCATTTTCTTCAGCTTTTAACTGATTAATGTATTCTAATAGATATGAAATTGTATTTCTGAAATCATCACCTTCGAGTGTCCTACTACCAACGAGGTATGCATCATTTTGAATATGTGCAAACAATTTATCTGTTATTGCTTTGCCCATCATAAATATGCCTTCTATGGAAAATATCAGGAAGTATATGGCTAGATTAATATTATGTATGTTTGGTTCAATTCTTGTAACAGAAAACAGGGGAATTGCACCAAATAGGACCACCAAATAGGACAGCCATAATTAAAAATCTTTATAATAGCCTAAAAACAAGAATGCAATAATCCAACAACAGTAATAATTTCTACTCTCGTTGATAATATTAGATATATATACTCATAACAGTCGATTTTTACCCACAAGGGGCACAATGTAGGTGAGGCGGCAAAGGAACGAATCCCCGGGAGTGCACAAATGGTGCATGACTGGGGTGAGAGAGTGCAGCCAACAAAACCTAAAATTCGAATGTGAAGAGTATAATGATTAACAGGATGGGATATTGAATTAAGCGACGTGAGTACTTGAATATAATTTCTTTGCTTGAGTGATGCCTTTTAAAGCTTTCTTTTTCTCTTTGCCAAAATTCAACAGTAAGATTTCACTTCCCACAGCATGAGAAAAGCTTTTACTTAAATTTTTGACTAAGGATATCCAGTTTTGAGGTTCAAACTGTAGTCTGCTTAAGATGGGTGCTAGATGTTCTGGAATAGAACCTGCTTCTTTATCTTCTCGAATCACTCTGCCTGTATAGTCCACAAGCTCTAAATAATCGATAAGTTTAAAATCAATGCCATGTGAATGATTTTTTGAGATGTTTGCAAAAGGCACTAAGAACTTGGGTTGTGAAAAATTATTGCATATCTCTGCTTTTTCGCGCTTGAGCTGTTTAATGAATTTTGGCTTATTGACCTTTAATTGCTTAGAAATATGCTGAATGCGTTCATAAATGGAAGTAAATTCTGATTCTTCAGGCGTTTCTGTAATCCCAGCTCTGACTGGATTTAAATCAACATAAACCATTGCACTTAAAAGTGCACCTTCATCCAATAAAGCTTGAGATTTAAAGCGTCCTTCCCAAAATCTTCCTGCAGTATCATCTTCTTCGTTTACATCGCGCGCAATTTTTTCATTTAAACAACGCATAAACCAGCTAATGCTGGTGAGTCGCTCTTTCCAAAGCTGAATTTTTTGCTTTAAATGCTTATTTTCTTCGGCATCTTTGGGGAAAATAGCTGCCCAACGACGAATGATTTCTGCTTCTGACCAATTCTCGACCACTTTATCTTCGACATATAAAACAACATGATAATGATTGCTCATGATGGCATAAGCACAGATTTTGATAGCAAAGATATCTGTTAGATATTTTAATCGATCGACAATCCATGCTTTACGATGCGAATAATCTTTCTGTGTTAGTTTATCAAAACCACACAAAAAGCTGCGGCGAACACATCGGTTCATGACGTGATAATACGGTGTTGCATTTAAATCAATTTGTTCTGAGCGAGCTAAAGTCATAACTTAAAAAATATCCCTATTACTGAAAGGAATTCTAGCTCAAAAATTTTGGGTAAAGCAACTTAATGTGGCTGTCCTGGATTCTCTTAAAGATACCTAGATTTTATTTTTTCTTTTACTGCTTCACGCTCAGTGATAGGATCAATCTTTACAAAAACATCCATCACACCATTGCCAGAATAGGCATTTATTTTAATGCCACCTGCTACATCCATTTTGAAGCGTAAAGTACCCGGCGTAAATTTATGCCGACAAGATTCAGAAATGCCCAATACAACTTTGGTCACTCCTGAAATAGATTCAAGCCAGCGTATACTGTGTTTTAGATGTTTGTCTAAGCTTTTGTGTCTGCCTTGCATTCTTAACCTTGCATCTTGCGTGATCAAGAAATTATACAACTTTCATCACATTAAAAATAACTATTTCGCACAACCTTCTCCGAATTATCTACTTCTTGAGCTTGAGAGGAAGGCGCTATAAGATTCTCTGAGGCAGTATTCTCTGAAATAGCGCATTGTCTATCAAATTGATTGGTGATTGCACGTATACCTGCCAGTTCTACAAATTCACCTGCATTTTGCGTCATCGATGCAAGCATTTCATCATTTTGAGTCTTAAATCCCATTTTCTGTAAGTAGTTAGAAAGCATTGTCAAGCCCGTACGCTCACCATGCACAGAGCCAAATAAAGTGATATTAACAAGCCGCTCCCCAATCTTGCACTCTGCAAGACAAGAAAAAGGCGTTTTGACCTTAATGCTAAACTTATCCAACATTGCTAAATGCGTTAAGCCAACCAGCCCAACCACGTGCGTAACATCAGGATGCTCATCTAGATAGCGCTTCAAATCGATAGCAGAAAGTCTATTAGAGCTATCAAGCATCCATTTTAATATTAACTCATTTTCTTCTTTGTATTTTTCTACAGGCTTTGCATACTTACAATAAACAGTCTTTATCATATCCTGTTTTTGCTTTGCAATTTCTTGATTATTACTTTGACTCAAACGAGCTAACCACGCAGGCAAGACAGTTTCACCTTTATTTGCTAAAAATTGCTGATAGGCAGGCAATACAAATAACTGTAGCGTCAGTTTGTCTATCGGTGTGCTTGAACGAAAAAAATCTAGCACTACATGCACAACCCTTTCATGCTGTGTTGCTGGAAATTTTGTGAGGGCATGAAAGATATGGAGGAGATCAAAGCTAACAATAGGATCAAAATAATCCCAACCGTTTGCTTTAGCTATCTCATGCATATGATAAATTTCAGGATTAGGGCCAGACAATGCCTGTGTAAAATCTCCGTTCTGATAGAGCTGCACCCCTTTAACACCTTCAATCAATAATGCATATTTCATCTTCTTCACCCAATCTAAAAAAATACAAATAAAAAGGCGAATTCTATTTGATTTTACTAACTAAATCAAGCATATGGCGCTTTGTTAACCCAACAATCTATCTTGCTATTTCTACCGTTCATCCACATTGCCTTGATGCTCATCAGCCTGATTGTTAAGGTCTCAGCTTCTTAGATTGAATTTAAATAAAAATATAATGCTACGGAGATAATCATGCTTAGATTCAGCCAGCCTGCTCATCAGTCCAGATCAACGACTGTTATAGAACGTCATCATCTTCCTACAGGCACAGTGACTCAGGTGCACAGCAATCAACCTACAGCAATGCCTATGCCCACTGTTGTCGTAACAGCACCTGTGCTGCCACCTCTCCCTGTATTTGTTGCGCCAACACCTGTATTAGTAACACCCGTAGTATTGGCAACGGCACCTGTTGCTCATCATAGCAGAACCGTCATTGCTTCTGGCAACACAGTGCATGTGGCGCACCGCCCTACTCAGCATACGGCGCATAGACACCGCGCGCACAGTTCAACTCTCTTGCATAGTGGGCCAACCTTCACCCCATTACAAGGCATTCACAAAGCTAGACATCATAAACCCAAGGCTGCGACAATTGTTGTGTCTACGATGCAGACGCCTAATCATCCAACACGACATGTACAAGCAACGGTTAAAAGAAAAATTCATAAATAACTGATTATAGATTAACTGATGGTTACGCATTTATTTAGAAACAATTTAAATGAATGCGTAACATCAATTTTTAGAAAAGAATTAGAAATAGCTTGTATCTAAAAAATATTTACTCCTCATAGAATCAGAAGCCGCATCTTCTACAACACTTTTTTTAGAGGCATCACTATCATTCTGCCCCATGTATTTCTTTCTAATCAAGCGCTGTATTCTAAGAATTGCGGATAAATATTCATCTGAACGCTGCTTCGCACGCACTTCGCCTTTAGGTGTCCACGATTCATCACTTAAGGGTGCACCTTGATATTCAACATCTTGCCCTTTTATGAAATCAGATAAACGATTTTCTTTTAAGCTTGCTCTTCTGATACAATTTGCGAAATGTTCAAGCGCTTCTGTAGAATCAGTGGTGATAGCGCTAAAGAGATCAAAATCTCTCAATTCCGCATCAAAAAACGCAGTTGATATAAATGGCCCTGAAAGATGCGTTACGCTTGCTTTGTAAAGCATACTCCTAATGCGTTCAAGGCGATTGTTCGCTATTTGCTCATCAGAAATATCTATTGTTCTATACGGATTTTTTAATTGAAATTCTTTTCTAAGACAAGCCCCTAGATATGCACACATTTGCTCATGAGATAAAAAACTCAGATCAACAGAGGGTTGTTCATTTTGGAAAAAATTTGGATAAACCGCCATACAAAGATCTTTGATACTTAACTCTTTGATAAATTGCCTTAAATCAAAGACACCGCTCTCGGAACCATTGTTCACATTAGAAATATACCACTTAACAAGTGCATTTAATTCTGGATCCAATGCAACTGCAGTATGCAACCCTCTGATTACAGGCGCTAATAATGCGGCCGCAGGTTTTGCGTATCGTTGTATTATTTCTAATTGTGCTGCACGTATACTAGCGATGGCTTCAGGTGCTAATTTTTTTGTCAATGGATTTTGTGCAAAGCTCAAAAACTCATTATTAAAAGACATCTTTTGTATGTTTTTCCCATCCAACTCTATAACACAGGGAAAAACGACGGGGGATTGCAGCGCTATGAACTGTGCTAAAGTATTAAAACAAAGCTCAACATCCAGATCAGAATAAATACCACATTTTTCTATTAAACCAGGTAGCAATCGCACACAATCAGAAGCTGCAGCAAGATTCCCCCCCTCTCCGCTCAATGCTTTTTCAATTTCAACCTGTGCGATTTGATAAAGAATTTTATCATAATCATGCTCTAAAAGTGCAGGTATGTCTTGGTCAAAGTCAATCGGCGTTATTGATATAGGTTGCAAAAATTCTTTCAATTCTACACATGTCTGTTCCGATAAGATTTTACTACTATAAACAAAGTAAATCTCAGCATTAGGGTTTTCTACACGAAAACGAATAAGGCGCATTTTATTTTCCACAGATAAGAACTCTCTAGGATCAGCGCTAAACCAAATTTTATAATGCCTATCCGTCTGTAATAACCAGTCAGATTTTGATTCAGATTTGCTTGTATCTGATAAAGTTGTTCCTAACACTATATACTACCTTAGTATTTGACATACACATAAAATAACCGATGATTATACTAAAGATAAGGCTCAACTCAGAAACAATTCAGTCCAATTATTGACAAACGGTATGCGTAATAAGATAGGTTGTAAACCTCATATAAAAAATATATGCCTCTAGCATTCATGGGGCATTTTGTATCATAATCAGCTATTCATGAATAAAAAATGTGATGGCTGCGATGATTTTTGAAACAATAAAAAATATATTAAAATGGACTTATGAATTTTCAAAGCATCAATTTACTCAATTGATTTATGCTGTATCTCAATTCTTATTCCGAACACAAACTCACAACGCAACTGAACGTCCAGCTCATTTGGCGCGCCACAACGACAAACACAAACCTCAGTCTGAGGCTGAAGCGACAACTCAACTTCTTGGTGATCTAGCTACCACACAACATCGAAGATTAAGCTTTTTAGAGGAAATTCAAGAAAAAAAAGAAAATTTGTCTCCTACACCACAACCCACTGCGGCTGAAGTAGAAGCTAAACAAAAAAAATATCTTAAAGACAGGATACATATTCAGGCAAAAAGCTGTAGGTATGGATAATGAAAAAAATATCTATAGGCGATCCAGTACCTAATTTCACTTTCAACTGCACAGATCCCAATTTGCATTCATTTGCAGATCTTCTAGGCAGCAATATTGTTTTGTATTTTTACCCTAAGGACAATACACCCGGCTGTACGTTGGAAGGCAGAGACTTCAAAATATTGCACCCATCGTTTCTAGAATGTAATACGCGTGTTTTGGGGGTTTCAAGAGACAATTTACTTTGTCACGAAAAATTTAGTACAAAACTAGGACTACCCTTTGCACTCATTACAGATCCGGATGAAAAATTGTGTCAATATTTTAATGTTGTGATTGAAAACAATATTATTTTACGCTTTCTGATGGGGATAGAGCGAACAACCTTTTTTATTGATGATCAAGGTATTATTCGTCATATATGGAAAAAAATACGCGCCAAAGGACATGCACAACAAGTATTGGATACAGTAAAAAAAATACTGCAAAAATAAAATAACATGCTTCTCTTTTATGCCACACACATAAAAAAGAAGCATTGCTCATTTTAGGCTGTTGGTATTGGATTGCGCTCAGTAAAATCTAACTGATGCCAATAAGGATAGGTGCGTGCACGCGTGCTGACCGCATCTAACTTAGCCATTTGTGCTTGTGTCAATGACCAACCAATTGCATCTAAATTTTGCAAAAGCTGCGCCTCATCTCGTGCACCAATAATGATATTGGTTACCGTGGGTCTATGTAACAACCAATTTAATGCAATTTGCGAAACTGTTTTCCCTGTTTCTTCTGCAATTTCATCAATCACATCTATCACTTGATACAAATATTCCTGTGGCACTTCAGGCCCTCCTACAGAGCCACCTGCCTGTATGCGCCCCTTCGCCATGGGTTGATTGCGACGAATTTTACCCGTAAGTCTTCCCCATCCTAAAGGACTCCATATCATTAGACCAACGTCTTGATCCAGACCTAAGGGCATAAGCTCCCATTCATACTCTCGCCCTATTAATGAATAATAACCTTGGTATACAGCATAGCGTGCAAGACCATATTTTTCTGAAACAGCAAGCGATTTCATCAAATGCCAACCAGAAAAATTTGAGCAACCGATGTAACGGATCTTGCCACTTTGCACAAGGTGATCCAAAGCACTTAAGACTTCCTCAACGGGCGTTAAAGCATCAAAACCATGCATAAAATATACATCAATATGATCAACACCCAGCCGTTTTAAACTGGCTTCACAAGCTTGAATCAGATGATAACGTGATGAGCCAACCGCATTGGGATCTTCGCTCATTTTAAAGGTTGCTTTACTAGAAATAAGTACTTTTTCACGACGCCCTTTAATGGCTTGTCCAAGGATTTCTTCAGAAGCACCAGCAGAATATACATCTGCTGTATCAAAAAAATTAACACCTCGTTCTAAACATATATCTACCAGGCGTGTTGCTTCTTTAACATTTGTATCACCCCAGTTTTTAAAGAATTCATTGCTACCCCCAAAAGTTGCAGTCCCAAAGCTAAAAACGGGTACTTTAAGCCCAGAATGACCAAATCGTCTATATTCCATTATTTTTTCCCTTATTATAGTATGATTACACTTATAGTAATACTATCTAAAAAATCCTATCAACCATTCATGGTAATTAAGTAATAATGCTTTGAAACACAATCGGTTCTGTGTATAATGCGCGGCTTTTATCGAGAAACATATGCATTATTCTTTAAAGTTAACGCCTGAAATACTAAAGCAGATAAATATTCTAATTGCTGAAAGCGCTCGATTCATTGAGCATGAGAAAATGATATCCAAATTATTAGATCCAACCTATCATGCTGACGAATATAATAAATCGCAATCTAATCTACATCACTATATCGATTTTTATAATTTTTTAACAGATTTAAAAGAAGATCCAAAGCTAAGCGCTGAGCAGTATATACAAGCATCTTATTTCTGTACCCATTGTAATAGTAATTTTAGAGCTGTGCTTGATGCCTTTAACATTGACGATCTTAAGACAACTCCGAATAAAATGAATTTTTCAATTTCTACTGTGCCTTTTAAGCAAAAATCTAGCCAAACTGCTAATCTAGGGCTTAAGCATGATCCCAAAAAATCTATTCACTACTTGGCAATGTATAATTCAGCCAAAGCCCGTGGCCTCATCAATCCAGAACAAGCGGATGTTGAAACAGTAACCTCATCAATTAATAAAAACTTAAAAATACGTTAAGTTTTTATTAAGTAATTGCTCAAATTAATCGAGACACCTATCCTCTCAAATCGCTGTGGGTGTCTTGATAGTTTTCACAGCTTTGAGCATATACGCCACAAAATTATCTAGATAACTAATAACATCATTGGCTACTAAATACTTATTGATATAATCTATAAGCATTTAGTTTACCACTGAAAGAAAAGGTTTATTTTTGAGACAGCTTCTAATCTACTTAATTAACAATCAGATAATTATTACCTATGAATAAAGCACCTGTTCTTTTTTTAGGCCATGGAAGCCCAATGAACACAATAGAGAAGAATCGTTACACAGAGGCATGGCAAAAGCTTGGCGCTTCTCTTACGCCACCCCGTGCATTACTTGTTATCTCTGCACATTGGTTTATTGACAGAACAGCAGTCACAGCAATGGCACGACCACGCGTCATTCATGATTTCTATGGTTTTCCTGAAGAATTATTTGCTTTTGATTATCCTGCGCCTGGATTACCTGAGCTAGCAGAAGAAGTCTCTGAAATTGTCAAGCCACAATCCATTGAACTCGATCAAGGAGAATGGGGACTGGATCATGGCACCTGGAGTGTGCTTGCACACCTTTATCCTCAAGCCAACATCCCTGTTGTACAACTTTCAATTAATGCACAAAAACCGCTCGATTATCATTTAAAACTGGCAGCCCTGCTAGCGCCTTTGCGTGAGCGTGGTGTAATCATTCTCTCTAGTGGCAATGTAGTACACAATCTGTCTAATATTAACTGGAAAATGCATGATAAAGGCACTGACTGGGCACATCGCTTTGATGATGCCGTGGCCACATACATGACGCATCAGCCCTCTGAAATATTGCGTGTAACAGAGCATCCTGATTTTAAAATTGCAGTACCAACACCCGATCATTTTATTCCCCTCCTTTACACTGCGGGTCTTGCTGCTGCTGAAAACGTGCCAGCACTCCCATTACTACGTGGCTGCACACTGGGAACCTTATCTATGACTTGTTATGGAATAGGTTTAGACAAAACACTTCTTACTAAAGACAAAGATGAGGAAGTATAAAGTGCTTTCACCCGCTTTTTGCTGTTAATGATGATCTCAGATAAGTTTAATCTGTAAATTAAAATCTAATACGAACATACGCACAAAGATTTTCAATTGAAGTCTTATAGCATTCGTAGGACTCTAAATTTATAAGCCGCCTGTGCGGCGGTGAAGGACTTGTTAAATTATTCGATAATTATGAAAATTTTCTAAGCCGCCTGTGCGGCGGTGAACGATTTGGGTCATAGTCGAGCATAATAGAATTATTTCTAAGCCGCCTGTGCGGCGGTGAACAGTATTCTACTATGTCTCGTCGTAGCGCTATTTTTCTAAGCCGCCTGTGCGGCGGTGAACATTTATCTGGCTCACACTATGTGATGCGTGGTTTTCTAAGCCGCCTGTGCGGCGGTGAACGTGAGTTTGCTAGTCTAACTAAGTTTTTAGGATTTCTAAGCCGCCTGTGCGGCGGTGAACGTGAGTTTGCTAGCCTAACTAAGTTTTTAGGATTTCTAAGCCGCCTGTGCGGCGGTGAACACAAAGTAGCCTTTAAATTAAAAGAGTCACCATTTCTAAGCCGCCTGTGCGGCGGTGAACATATTTACCCTCATGGTTTTTTCTATGTTGATTTTCTAAGCCGCCTGTGCGGCGGTGAACTAGAGATTGGCTATCTCTATTTGTCGTTTAAATTTCTAAGCCGCCTGTGCGGCGGTGAACGATGTATAAGGCGCAATTGTCAAATCCACGGTTTTCTAAGCCGCCTGTGCGGCGGTGAACGAGCAGACCATGGGCTGAGTGTGGCCAGGACATTTCTAAGCCGCCTGTGCGGCGGTGAACTTGGCTCTTTGTTACACAACTTATTTTTTATCTTTCTAAGCCGCCTGTGCGGCGGTGAACAATATTCTACTATGTCCCGTCGCTCGGCTATTTTTCTAAGCCGCCTGTGCGGCGGTGAACCCAACGCAAAAGACAGAAGCGTATGGGGCAATTTTCTAAGCCGCCTGTGCGGCGGTGAACACGCCCATTTCCATCGCGATCAAAACGTCTTGTTTCTAAGCCGCCTGTGCGGCGGTGAACGGGTTGCGAATCAAATGTGATGACAAAATACTTTTCTAAGCCGCCTGTGCGGCGGTGAACTTAACAATATTGTTGCTAAGTTTGTTAAGACTTTTCTAAGCCGCCTGTGCGGCGGTGAACAAGATAATATAAAACGCCAATCGTTAATCCTGTTTCTAAGCCGCCTGTGCGGCGGTGAACTTTTGACCGCCCCGAATCTTGGGAAATTTTCGTTTCTAAGCCGCCTGTGCGGCGGTGAACCATACCCGTTGAATGTAGCTACGTCACCGTCATTTCTAAGCCGCCTGTGCGGCGGTGAACACAAAGCAAAAATAGTCGGCGGTAATTTTGATTTTCTAAGCCGCCTGTGCGGCGGTGAACATCATCGATTGCGCGTTGATATTGCTGCCCAATTTCTAAGCCGCCTGTGCGGCGGTGAACATATTTATCCTCATGGCTTTTTCTGTGTTGATTTTCTAAGCCGCCTGTGCGGCGGTGAACATGAGCAGTTTTTTAATGATATTTATCCTCACTTTCTAAGCCGCCTGTGCGGCGGTGAACAGATCGATTGCTCACCAAGATGCGAAAGCGCATTTCTAAGCCGCCTGTGCGGCGGTGAACCAGTCTATACTTAATAAAGAGATTTATTATCATTTCTAAGCCGCCTGTGCGGCGGTGAACTAACCCAATCCCCAAATTTCATTCAATTTGGATTTCTAAGCCGCCTGTGCGGCGGTGAACGTGCGCCTGAAAAGTATGATATTGAAGCAATCTTTCTAAGCCGCCTGTGCGGCGGTGAACTTAACCTGATTTTCAAGATAGTTTTCGTCGTATTTCTAAGCCGCCTGTGCGGCGGTGAACTGATTCTTTTGACGCACTATTTCATTGACCAATTTCTAAGCCGCCTGTGCGGCGGTGAACAAGCTAATCTACAAGAAACACAATTACCGCACTTTCTAAGCCGCCTGTGCGGCGGTGAACTGTTTCTTGTCGCCTCGGCTTTTCTCGTGTCTTTTCTAAGCCGCCTGTGCGGCGGTGAACGCTTTGAGATTTATGATGCTCCTCGTTCTATGTTTCTAAGCCGCCTGTGCGGCGGTGAACAGGGCATGCTTTGGTATGATGAGTCTCCGAGCTTTCTAAGCCGCCTGTGCGGCGGTGAACTAGAGCATGATTATCAAACGCTTTATGTTGATTTTCTAAGCCGCCTGTGCGGCGGTGAACCAAAACGTGAGTTTGTTATCTCACGTCCAACATTTCTAAGCCGCCTGTGCGGCGGTGAACCCGGCTTTGCAGAATAATTGCTACGTCAATGTTTTCTAAGCCGCCTGTGCGGCGGTGAACTCCAACCATGGCCAAGATTGGCATCACCATATTTTCTAAGCCGCCTGTGCGGCGGTGAACAGTCAGCTGCCACCGGAAGAAAATCTGAATGTTTTCTAAGCCGCCTGTGCGGCGGTGAACTCTTAATTATCAGCAAGGTTTAGATCGTATGTTTTCTAAGCCGCCTGTGCGGCGGTGAACCTGAGACCAAACAATAACCTTAGAACCTTTAGTTTCTAAGCCGCCTGTGCGGCGGTGAACCATGTCATCACCCTGTAAACAATCCTTTGTTTTTTCTAAGCCGCCTGTGCGGCGGTGAACGCTTGCAGCGTCGAACGAGAACATAATCAGCATTTCTAAGCCGCCTGTGCGGCGGTGAACACGAACTTTCAACACGAGCAGCAGAACCACCATTTCTAAGCCGCCTGTGCGGCGGTGAACAATAAAATTATAAACAAAAAGTATGAGGCAACAAAGGGTTACATAAATAAAACATATTTACCGAATAAATTTTATTCATTTGTAAACCATTGTAAATTATATAAATTTTTAAAGAGCTAAATTTTTGGTTAAAATATTGCTACAGCACTACCCTCCTGCTCAAACGACAACAATAATAAACACCTACTTCTCAAACTCTTTATGATACCCAAGTAAAAACTGCTACAGCATTGCAACCTCAATCAAACCAAGGCACTGTCGCTGTTTTGGAAAGACCATAACAATCAAATTTCCCTGAAGCAGGTTTTTCAAGGAGAGAGCACTCTATGAACAGCAAAAACTGGCATGATACACCTTGCTCTACCCGTTTTTTACTATTCTGACTCTCAACCTTAATAAAGGGTAATTCAGATTTTGTAGATCTCCCCTCTTTTATCAAATAGGCTAGAACTTCAGCATAAGGTTTATTTAAATGCTCAGCTCTTCGTTTAGCCTTATTTTCAATAGACTTAACAGATTTACGCTTAAATTGAGCATACTGCTTAATATCATCAGGCACATTTTTGATTGGCTCAATCTGACAATAATCGCGCAAACGTTTTAACCATTCCTGAATATTCAACTTTACAAGCACCTCTTCAGTGTCGGCTAACAAACGCAATTTTCTGCCTAGAGGAAAGTTCTTATCCTTGTACTCAACAACAGAAAGCGCTATAGCTGATTCATTCTCACCTACTTTATTGTCAACTAAGGCAATGTGTACTTGTTGGAATATCTTTTGCCAGAGAAAACCAAGGCTAACATCCTCATTTGGTAATAATGTTATATCGATATAATATTTCATACCGCTCTCCCCTAGCTCTCACCCTCACCAAACACACCACCACGAATAACCATTGCAACCACAAAATGCTTGTCTTCGTTCGATACACTTCCATCATTAAGCCATTTGAGTAAAAGTGTTTTAAAGTCATTTTTACTAGAGCGATAGGCGATGCCACGTTGCGTTACTGAGCCATATGCTTCTATTGCTATAGGCGCTTTAGCATCAGGGTACCAGTCATCAATAGTTCTCAGGGCATTACCAATTTTTTCACAATGCATGGCCGCTTTGCCATTTAAATGAAATAAATGACGGCTCTTTTCACCTTTGGGGGAATTCAAAACCATTTCTTGTGAAGGCCACACTCGTTGCCCATCTCCGAGTTTCACATATGCATTAATAGTCAATAATGTATTTTCATTCCCGACAAGCCCAGCTTTAATTAACTGCGCAACTGCATTAACCGAATCATGATCCATTGTGGTATCTGTTAACGAAAAATCATAAGCATTAAATTCCAATGGTGAACTTAAACTTGAATGCGAAACGAATACTTTAATCTCTTGTGCCCCCACACGATTGCGCCATAAAAAACGTCCATTAGCAATATTATAAGCATAACGTTTAGCGAGCTCTTCAAGGTTTGAATTTGTATAGTTAGATATCTTTTCCGAATAGCTTTTTTCAAACTCAATCTTGTTACAAACAGATGGTCGTTCTAATCCACTCACTATACGCAAACTGAAGCTTACTTTTAATGTATCATTATCATGTGCTAACGCTGCGTCATCGCCCCAGGCAAGATTTGCTTCAGCAATTTGCTTTTGCAGCTCTTCTTCGTCATCCAAGATTTCTTGTTTAAAATTGCTTTTCACTGCGCGATTGCGGCGTTCAAAAAGCTCAATTGCCTGCCATTGAGAACTATCAGTGATTTTATCCCAATTTCCTGAATACATTAGTGCATCAGAAGGCTCTAGCTTACGATCAAAAGCTAATACAGTTGGTAACGTTAGATTAGACATAGTCTTTCCTTAAAATAAGTTAAGTGCTTCATTAAAATTGATTGTTTGATTTTGTTCTGTTTTTAAAATTTGCGGATTAACGATTTCGTTAACTGTTGTACTACGGTTTTGTTTACATAAATACCATTGTTCATCATGCTCATAACGCCAAATAATTTCATCAACATTATTCAAGCTATGCATGCCTTTCCATTCACCAATGGAGTGTATAGCTTCTACAAAACAAGATGGCGTTACTTCGTCGCGGGTATTTAATACTACGCCGGCCTCATAAAGCTCACTAATGGCCTTATATCCTGTCATTAGCGGCACTAAATAACCAGGGTTTGGCTTGGCAACATACTCCCAATTTGCTGGTGTATTTTCATCAGGTTCACTCTGATCCTTGCTAAGCTGAGGAATGGCTTTATATCTTAAAGCTGCGAAGTCTAACCATGCATCTAGCAACTGAGGTTCATCTAAAATATTTTTATCTGCTTTATGACGTGCCAACAATGCTTGATAATGTGCTTGTAAGTAATCACTACGATCTAGTAAAACAAAGCCAGGCATAGTTAATTTTTTAATTTTTCTCAACATAGTAATATGTTGTTCTTTGGTACTAGCTGACAACAATTTAACTTGTTTGATATTTAAAATAGTGCCCCCAGCCAAACGCATCCGGTAACACATTGATAAAATCCTTTCCTGTAATTCATCAATCTGTTGTGTTGTTAGCGAAAGAGCTTTGCTTAACTCAATCACTAAACTAATAGTTAGGTTCATTTTTCCTTCTTCAATAATTGGTGGTGATGCGCTTTTATGCTTTGCTAGTACTGGAGGATTTTTACTTTGCAAAAACTCAAAATTTTCGTGTTTTTTAGGTTGGTACACCTTATTTTTGAAGGTATGTGATACTACCGCGCATCCTGTTAATTCACCTTCATATTCCCCATCATAATGGCTTGAGAATTTTCTATTCAATGCATGAGTAAATCCTAAGAAGTGCGTTATCGCGGGAAAGCCCCAAGTAAATCCAGCAATAGAATTCGCATTCTGTATATCAATGTGACTTAATACTAAATACTGGCTCATAACGAGATCTCCTGCGTTGCAACTATTTCTCGTAGTTCAAGTAAAAAACAATCAGACCAAAGAGTAGCTTGAATTGCTGTTAGCTTGAGATTATCCTTTCGTGACAATTGCTGATTTAGCCAACGCCCATAGCTTTGGCTGAGTATTTTTTGCCATTCGTTGTTTATTTTAAGCGCCTGTGCGGCCTCGTCCTTTCGCCAAGGCTCAAAGACCAGTTGTTGTTCTTGTGGTAATTTGCTATTTATAGTCCAACCTTCATTTCCCTCATTAGCATTAATAGTTTCCAAATAATTAAAAAATTGGTTACTGATAGCTTGCAACTTATGCATTACAGCTGCATTACGTTTAGGCTCACTTACACTGAGAGATTTATTTTTTAATAAAAGTAAATATTTTCTTAATTCGTTAATCTCATCTCTCAACTCAAATGCCAATGTTTTATCAAATAAAGACGTTTTACTAACATAGGATGATATACGTGACTTCCATTGTGGTGGAAAAGCAGGAAGTAAAGCAATTTTTCCTCCACGTTTACCATTTAGTGATGACGCATTGGAATGATTTGACGCAGTTACTTTCAAATTAGCTTTATTAAGGTAAGTACGAGTTACGATGGCTGAATATTTTTTATTTTTCTTCTGTGTACGCGCACTTTCCTGAGCTTCATCCCAATATCTTCTATACTCTAAATACAATGCATGTACTAGAGATGATGAGGTAAGTGGCAACAATAAATGATACTGACGATCTTCTGTTGGAAAATAGATTTGTTTTGAAAGAAAGTAGCTTTGTTTTTGTGTACTGTCGTAAGATTGTTTTAATTGATTACACCATTCATCAATAACAGCATCATCTTCCGTTATTTTTTTAAATAATGTTTTCCCATCTCTTTTTAAACAATCTAGCACACTGATGCCATTTACAGTTAGCTTCAAAATATCAGCAATGGGTAAAGATGCTGCATTTGAAGAGGCTGTATCAATTTCCATATTACTGAGTCGGTTTGTGCTTAGATAACGATCATTTTTTTCAACTGTAGTATCAAGAATACTTGAACCCTTGCTGCTAGAGTGGGTTAATTTCCCAACATGGGTAGCAAAGCTAATATCAATGGCTTTATTAGTCCATTGATTTAACCAAGCTACCGTTTCATATTCCTTAGAATTGACAATAACAAACTCTTGATACTCTTTTTTTAATTCGAGTAACTGTTGGTCAACAACATCATCACCCACTAAAGTAATCAAACTTTTATATTTACTTTTCTGAAAATCTAATGAAGACTGATCCTTAGATTTTTTAGATTTTTCAATATCTTTGATCGCATCTTGCTCTTGGCTAATTTTTTTTACAATAACCAGCATACGCTCAATTATCGCTCCATTAGTAACCATGCTTTGTTTGTTTTTTTTTGGTTTAGCCTTTAAAAATTCTTCTTCTTTATTATCGCGACGCATATTCACATACGCAATAATTTCATCAGCTAATCCTTGCAATATTTCTTGATTGCTCATTTGTATTCATCCTTCTTTAAAACCTTATATACACCTAGCATTGGATGATATTGCCATTGCTCAGCAGAATTTTCATCAAGTCTTCTCAGTGATAAATGAGTGAATTTTTTCATTACTCTATCTTCATTATTATCAGACAGTACTTTAACAAGGTGTGAAAATTCATCTTTTAAGATAAATTCTCCCCAAACTCTGTTGCCTAAACCTATAACTAACTGTTCAGGCTGCATAGCAATGTCTGTCGTGTTTTCAAATTGAGGAGAAGAGGTTTTAGGCACTTTCTTTTGCCAAATAACTTTACCTGTACGAGTAAATTTCAGATTAAAATCATCATCGACACAAGATTGCCTAAAGGGTTGTAACCGCTGTAATTCACCACACCAGGTTGCCTCATTGTTCCACCATTGTGAGGCATGATTAAGCTCGTTGACACTACCAACTAAACGCAAAGTTTGTGCAAAGTGCTCCAGCTCATTAAATGATTTAAAGCGCGGAGTCTTTTCTTCAGTTAACGAGCATGAAGTCGGTGTTTGAATTCTAGCTATTGCATTAATTTCATCAAATTCATTAACATTTACCAATTCTTCTAAATCTCTGCTGGCATAGCTTAACCTGTCCGATTCAAAACCAGGTTTTTCAAAACAAGGTGATTTACCTTTTAGCCCTTTAAAATTTTTAGATAAAATATGTATATTCTCATATTGCGAAACCTGCTGGCGATGACGCTGAATCCGGCCTGCCAATTGAATGATTGAGCGCATAGAGCTTGGCTCAACAACGGCCCAATCATAATCATGATCTCGCCCCACTTCAGCAACAGCTGTTGCCAGAACTACAAAAACATGATTTTTCTCAGGGTATTTTTCTACGATATCTTTAACTCCACTTTTTTCTAACCAATCTTTTTCGTCGTGCCTTAACAAAGCACCATCCAATTGCTTTTCTATCTTTGAACGATGCAATAACGGAAACTGACTGTGATACACACAATAATGGATTACAGTATCTTCAGGTGCATCTTGCGCTAACAAATATTTTGATACCTGCACTAAAGGATCTATGTTTGCCATACGCACTAGGCCTATCGTTACTTTCTTTTCAGCCACTATCAGAGCATGTTGTTGATGAAGTATCTCTATAGACTGCCTGATAATCATTGCCATCCACTTAGCTGGAGTATGATCTAAATTAGGTGCTATTGAAATAAGCTTTGCTTTCCGAAGCGGATTTGTCTTATTTTTTAAGTTTATAATTCGCTTGTTTACAAAGCCATTATGCATGTCTTTAAATGAAGCTGCGTCTGCAATTAATTCTGATTGTGGTCGCTTAAATTCATCAAACCATGCACAACATATTTGTGCTGTTTGACCATGCTCGCCATTAACTTGCGTATAGTGCTTTCTACCAGTCTGATAAGCTAAAAATAGAGTACTAGCTAAAGATGGAGAAATAGTAGCAGTTGACAACAATACTCTGCTGCCGAGCATACCCGCCCAATTAACCAATCGGCATAACGCCGGTAAATCTTCCAAACCAAAATCATCTGGCTCGTCAAGCACTAAATCAGATGTTAGCAATCGTAACATGGGTGCAATTTGGCGACCACCACGAATCCCTTCACTGGCAGGCATTAGATAATCAATAGTACTCACTAAAACAGGTGCTTGCACAAGCTTTAATATTTTAGGATCATGTTTGAGCCATTTAGCACAAATACCATTATAATCAGGCAACCCTTCTATCAAAGTTATTTCATCTTTTAATAAAGATTCTGCCGATTCACTGCCCATTTTTTGTTGCTCTGTGTCTTCTGGAAATTGTGATTGCTGATGAAGATCTTTAACTGCTTGAGAGCCAATTAATACAGAAAGCTCATCATGCTCGAGATTTAAATCCCTCTTTAATGCATCTCCTGTTTGCAATGTTAAAGTTCTGAGCCCCAATGCAACACTAAAACGGCATGTTTCCTCATCGGATAATCCATACATAATACGAGCATTGGCTCTAGTTTTTCCTTTGCCAGTTGATGCCATGCAAACACCGAAAAAACCATATTTTTTAGTGTCATCCTTAATTGCTAGTGCTAAGTCGTAAGCCTTATCTTGCCAGCCAAAATTTTCCTGATAAGCACGAGGAACTTTAGTAATAAATGATCGATTGTATTTTAATGGCGGTAATTCGCTCCTTAATTTAGGTAATGCCATTGCAATATCACACGCATTAATACCAACGACTATATTATGCTCATCAAGTTTTTGTTTTTTATATTTGTTTCCATATTCATCTTTATCTGTATTGGCATAAGCATGATAATTTCTATCTTGCCATTCTGGAGATGTTTCTTTTTTTGATGAATAGTAATGATCAGATAACATTAAAGACAAACGTGCTATATGAGCAGTAAAATGCTGATTGAACCAATCCTGCTCGAACATTCGATCGCAGCGCAATATTTTTTTAGCGACAATACTTGCTTGCGTTTGCCAATGAGCACTTTTCAAAGGTGTTCCGTATGGAAAAGACCAGTTTTTCTTAATGACACTTTCTTGCCAATCATCATTTAAGCACTGTGGCGAGTTCCAGCAAGCTTCAAAATTATCACTTATCCATTTTTCCATACTCTCAAATGTTGGTGGGTTATCTTTATTTTTTGGATATTGTGGCAATTTATGGTGGGAAACAATCAACCAAGCCACCAGCTTTGCAACCGGAGGTAATGTTTCAAAAGGCTTTTCTGGATTTGTATCAATTCCATCTCTTAATAATGCAAGCTTGGCCATCATTTTATCTTCAGCAGAATTATCTACATTGGCAAGCTCTTCTAGCCAACCTTTATCATCTCTTCCGTTAACAAATGCTTGAAAAATACGAAGCGAAACCCACTCATGGCGATACGGCTCAAAAAATATACCCGAAAACCCAGGATCTAGCTTTCCTTGAAACAATACTGTGGCCTTACCAATGTCATGGAACAAACCAGCCAAATACGATAAAAGTGATATGATTATTGTATTAAAGGAAAAATGTTCCTCAATATTTAAGGATTTAGAAGTAATGTTCACAGGCACCACACCTTGCTCATTAAACTTTAATTTATTCCCAACAACCCATAAAAATTCTGTTCTTGAGCGGCTTCTGATCCAGTGACATGAAACAGAGGTGCTTTTACTGGCTGTTTGCTTAAGCATCTTTTTAACGGTTTTTAAACCTTCTTCTGTAATAACCGTTTGCCACGTATTATCACCAATCCGATCAGCAAAAGCGTCTAATACGCGACGTGTCTTTTTAAGTGCATTTTTTTCACATTGTGAGATAAAAGTCACCATCATGATGATGTTTGCTCTTCTTTTTCCGGATCATTCTTCAAAGCAAGTGCTTTTACTTGATCAAACATAAAATCTAATGCTTTGTGATCAGTAAATGCTTGCAAACATTGCTGACGAAATTCTTGATCAGTTGCATTTTCTTTTGCGCAAATAAAAGCGAGTGGGAGAACAAGCGCATCTTTGATTAAATCTGCAACATCAAAAACAAGTGCACCACGACGTGTTTTACCATGCATGACAGCAAAACCATGTGGAATACCTAATACCCAGAGCGTGGTGGCAGCCAAACCATATGCAAGATAATTCCCATGGTTCAAAAACCCATTCGCCTTGTCTGTTGATTCACGCTCTCTTTTAAAATCTGAAATATTATTATTTTGTGCTGCTATTTTATAAAGTTGCTTTGTTAATTGTGCCTCTAGCAAAAGTAAATCACTTGGTTTTCTAGTAGAATCTATTTTTTCGTAATGAGAAGAAAGCGTGTTATCAATGACAGGATTAGCTACATCAAAGCCTGATAAAACCAAGTCTCTGTCTTTTTTCCATACTTTGCGCAAAAATTCAATTCGTGCCCGCTGCAAAATTTTAGCTGCCTCTAATCGTTCAGCATCATTAAACCAAAAACCCAGCCAACCTTGCAGATATTCTGTAGGACGATATTCACTCTGAGGTGTCATCCATTCTATATCGTTCCCCATGTAAAGTGGGGTTCCGCCACCACCACAGAATCCTATCAAAACACCCGCTTGTGAAAGCATACGAACAGCCGCTTGAGTAATAGATGTTCCCGTGCCCAACAATATAACAGTGGTATTTGCGATAGGAATATTAAAGTAGAGATTCTCTTTTTTTGCTTCAGTAAGATAAAGCACGCGCCCATCTTTTTGCATCACGCGGCAGTGTTCTAAGTAATAAAGATTCGCCCTTTTTGAATGTAATATCGTTTTTAAGTCAGATGAGGAAATAGCATCCACGATTTTTGTTCTCTACTATTATGTTATTTTTTCATCAAAATGTTTTACATACACATTTTATCTGTCAATAAAGCCCGTATTTTATTGTATAATTAACAATTATGAAATAAGCACTATTAAATCAATAAAAAAAACAGGACTATTCAAGAAACATTTTGATATGAAAAGCAAATACAAAAGAATTTAAGATGTCTTGTTTGATTCAAACAGTATAGTCACTAATATTATTTTATAAAAAGGAAATAGATTCAGCCTGCTAGATTTTACAACTACTTTCAAAAATTTAAGTATCACTCATAGGCTGCATTCTAAGACTTGTATTTGGATACTCAGTATTAAATTAGCTCAAACAATGCCTGAAAATCTTTTTCAGTCAAACAACTTTATCTATATTTTTATCAGAAGGGAACGCTCTTTACATCAAAATACACTTTTAAAATTCTATATTTAGTTGTTTATTTTCTACTAGCATGCGCATCTTGATTATGCGTAATAATTAAAACCTTAGACATCTTCCATTAACCTCAAGATCTGTTTCGCAACACCTCCCACATTATTCAGAATACTCATTTCTGCAATATAAGAAATATTATTCTTACATTCCGGATCTATTGCAGAAATAATATCTGGATGATTTTTTATAATTTCACGAATAGAATATAAAGCCTTATTTCGATCTGAGTGTAACGGTAACATCGCCATTTTACAGTATGCAGGCATTATGTCTCTGAGAGCTGATTTATCTTTTACTAGGCTCATGAAATGAATATAAGATCTGGCAACATTATTTCTAACAGCACTATTAGGATCTTGCAGTAAATTTGCTTTTGCAATATAGCTAAGATTACTAGGATGTTGAGACCAAGAAAGAAGTATTCCAGCTGTTTCTCTTTCTTCTACATCTTTAGAAAAATGAAGAATTTTCAATAAATCATCATTATGCTTTTTGGCAAGAACACTGAGTTTCAGAGCAATATCATGCATAATAGGATCATCAAAATCCAAGAAGCCTTTGTCATAATATTCCTCATGATCTACGCGATTGTGCATCAATTCAATTCGACGCTCATTAAGCTTATTATAAAGAAAAACTAATTTTTTAGGTAATTGTTTAATTTTTTGAGAACATTCTGGAATAGTTCTATACATTATTGCACTATTTGTAGGAAGAACATCTAACACAAAATAAAAATCTCCATTTGAAAGCGCCATAAATGAACACTTCATATCCTCAACAGACAGTTTATTTTTAACTTGCTCAATGCTTTCTTCACAGTATTCATTTGAAGCTAATAATCTAAAAACATCGCCCACCTGCATAGTAGAAAGTTTTCTTATCTCTTTTGCTGTATCATGGTCTACTCCCATTACCTCAATTCCAGCACAAGTCACCTTTAAAGTATCCAAAGAAAAGTCTGATTTAACAATTTGAGGATGAAAAATGAAAAATATAAAAATAATACTGAGATAGATTTTTTTAAATATCTGCATAAATCTAGATGAGCCTTAAATTTAATTAATAACAATTTTCTGCACTTATAGTTCCTGATTTTAACATAAAGAATTGAAATACAAACATAAAATCATAAACAAGCGATTAAATGCTAGGAGGGTATCGGCAAGTAATTAGCTAAAAAAATATTTTCCAATATACCAATGAGTAGCCGTATGCAAAACAAAAAAACTATGCAGCAAAAAAAGAAAGATTAAGCCTTTTTTGAAGGTAACACTATTCAATCTTTTATCATTATCTGCAAATCCATAAAACCATGGTTTTCTTTTTTTTGCTATAGTAAAAAAAAGTAGTAATGGATATATATAATAAATAAAATTAGTTGTATTCATGTTAAAAAATTCATAAAATCAAAGTTATGTCATTATAAGATAAACTGCAAATAAAAAATTAACCGCTATGAGTATAGCCATTGGAAACGCACGAAAGATCTGAACTAATTTATTAGCTTAATAGGGAAAATAAATTCATTTGCTTTAGAGGGAATTTTCTTAAAGCCATATCGTATATAAAACTTTTCGGCCTTTTGATTTTTTGCATGCGCCACCACGAACACAGCACCTAAATCCTGAGATATTTGCTTTGCCTGTAGTAATGCTGCAGCTAGTAGCTCTCCACCACTTAGCAATGTTTGGTTTAAATCTTTTGCTAATCTGCCGATAAGAATAGCCGGAATATGTGGATATTTCCTTTCTTTAATATCAAAAAGCTCAGCAGCTACGCCTCGTAATAAAAAAAATGAATTTAAAGTAAAATAACCATATATTTTCTTCAATGGTAATTCATCACCTACCACCACATACACCGCTGCATAACCGTCTTCTAATTCCTTTCTTGCTTGTAGTGCCAAATAACTATTAAGTGCTTCCTCACCACAGTCAAAATTATCTCTATCATGCTTTTTTTTATCTAGCTTTTCTAAGGTCAGCACTATAAATTGCTTATTTTATCTTTCGCAGAACTAAACGCTTTTTTAGTTTCTCGATTTAGCTTACCAGGATTTTTTTCTAAAGCACTTAAAAACTCAAAATCTTCATCCGTGATATTAATTGCATAATTTGCAATTATTTTTGATAGTGATTTTTTTTGCTTAGATGCATCTAGCAGTTCTTTAAGAAGATATATCATTTCTATCGGAACAATACCAATATAAGGTTTATTATTCTTCGTCAAAATATAGTTTTCTCTACCATATTTTACATTATTACTGATTTCACTTAGTTCTTTTCGAACATTTTCAAAGCTGACAGATTTCATTTTCATACCCCACATACATAAAGAGTACCTACTACTATATGAATTATAGTACAATCTCAATAACATTACAAACTTTAAAGTTTTTAATTATTTTAAAAGTTTATCGGTCTAGATGCATATACTCATAACAGTCGATTTTTACCCTCAAGGGGCACAATGTAGGTGAGGCGGCAAGGGAGCGAATCCCCAGGAGTGCACAAATAGTGCAGACTTAAGGTGAGGAAGTGCTGCCAACAAAACCTAAAATTCGAATGTGAAGAGTATATACACCTTACAGTAGTAATGAGGATACCTTTGGTATACAGCTTTTTGCTCTTAAGGTTACGAATTTGTTGTGTATGCATATATTTAAACGGCTCTGACAAGCCACAATGCTTAGAAAGTTTAAATCTGATAAAAATCGCATCTGCTATTTTGCCAAGATTAATTAAAGATTGAGGCGGGATTATTCAGATACTTTTCTAAGCCACTCATCATGTGTACGCATTCGCTGCGCAAAGCCAGAGTCGTTATTTAAAATGGCTCAAACAATGCTTGAAAATCTTCTTCCGTAAAGCCGACCTTCGCAGCACCTTTATTAGAAGATAATACCCCTTGCATCAACGCATGTTTTTGGCTCTGCATATTCAGAATTTTTTCTTCAACGGTTGATTTCGCTATTAATTTATACACAAAGACTGTTTTATCCTGACCGATACGATGTGCTCGATCGGTTGCTTGATTTTCAACCGCAGGATTCCACCAAGGATCGTAATGAATAACCGTATCAGCAGCAGTTAAATTTAATCCAGTACCACCCGCTTTTAAACTGATTAAAAATAAAGGAACTTCACCGGATTGAAACTGCTGTACCGGCGTAGCTCGGTCTCGGGTTTGGCCAGTTAGTTTGACATAAGCTATTTTCTCTTTCAGTAAGGCCTGCTCAATCAGCGCTAGCATTTCAGTGAATTGAGAAAACAACAAAATTCGTCGCCCCTCTTGCAACAATTCTGAGATCATGTTCATCAACAACGACAGTTTTGCTGATTTATTTTGCTTTTTGCTACTTGCTAAGGCACCCTTAATCAATCGCGGATCGCAACATGCTTGACGCAGTTTTAACAAAGCTTCTAAAATAAAAATATGACTGCGTGCCAGTCCCAATTTAGCAATCTCTTTTTGCACTTTAGACCGCATCGTGACACGAATGGTCTCATATAGATCACGCTGCCATCCTTCTAATTCCACATGCTGTAAAATTTCAATCTTCTCCGGCAAATCAAGCGCTACTTCTTCTTTGTTTCGGCGCAATATGAAAGGAGCAATACGATTCTTAAGATGTGCACGTCGCACCTCATCTCCATGCTTTTCTATAGGGGTTCTAAAGATACTTTTGAAATGTTTTTCTTCCCCTAACACCCCTGGCAGCATAAAATGAAATAAAGACCAGAGTTCCCCCAAATGATTTTCCATGGGTGTACCCGTTAAGCAAATTCTATATTTTGCATTAATTTGTAATGCAATTTGCGCAGTTAAATTTTTTGCATTTTTAATAAATTGCGCTTCATCCAATATCAAAAAATAAAAGGATTGCTCTAATAATGTTGTTTTATCATAGCTTAACAGGGTATAAGTGGTTAATATCACATCGTATTGATTCAAATCAGAAAAATGTTTTATACGATCAGGACCATGTGACACCAGAACTTTTAAATTCGGTGCAAAGCGTTGCGCTTCCATCTGCCAATTAAACATCAAGCTTGTTGGCGCAATCACCAAGCTTGGCCCTTTTAATCTGCCACTTTCTTTTTCTACCACAAGATGAGCTAAGGCCTGAATGGTTTTTCCTAATCCCATATCATCTGCTAATATCCCACCTAACTCATACTCTCTTAAAAACTGTAGCCAATTTAAACCCTCTTGCTGATAGGGTCTTAACTCACCTTTAAATGTTTTGGGAAGAGGGACAGATTTAATACCTTTAAAGTGTGTTAATTTATCAGCAAGCTGTTTTAGTCGTTCCCCACCTATCCATCGTAATTGTGCCGCACCCCATGCTTTTTCCAATTCCACAAGCCTAGCAGCATGCAATCTTGATAGGCGCAATTGAGCAGCATCATTTAAACTTTCACGATCATATAGCTCAACTAAAACATTTAATATTTGACGCACGCGGTCTGTTGGTAACTGTAAATAACGACCATTCGGTAGCTTAACGACGACCTGTTCTGCTTCTTGGACATTCATATGCCCATTTATCTGCCACTTCTGAAGCAGATCTTTTATTATAGGTAGCAAATTTATTTTCTCACCATTAATAATAATCCCTAGCTCTAATCCAAACCAATCGTGGTTAGACTCTTCTTCAATCAGCGAATACCAGTCTTCAATCTCATTTTCTTCTAACTGATAAGGATAATTTTCTGCAATTTCAATATGCCATCCTTTGGCGCGTAGCTCGGGTATGGTATTGATACTAAAATAGGCAGGATTTTTGCACTCATAACCAATCAGAAAGTTATACTTGTGCTCTGAATTGTAATAAGACGCATCATCGACAAGAACCAAATCCTCCGAATTTAATTGTTCAAGGGCTTTTTTTTCCGCATTTTTATCTCGGCGCCATCTTATAATATTGTCATTTTCAAGGTGATGAAAAACATCTCGCTTATCACCTAGCTTGATTTTTGTGCCTTGATAGTCAAAACTGATTTCAGCCATAGGATGCTCTAGCGCAACAGACTCCCAGCCTGTTTTGTAATTACCAGGCAAGCTAACATTCCCTTGAAATAACCGCATACAGGGTACTGGCTTTATTTTTTGAGTGCGTGTGCTTTTAAATATTTTTGGCTTTGCAATTCCTGCTGTTACGGGTTCATTATCAAAAAAATCTGAAACTTCCTTGATATATTCTGGTGAAATTTTAGGCGCTTCTAATAATAACGATGCAACTCTTTTATTAACATTTAGCGCTAAGCAGCCTATTTCATTCTTTTTCTTATCTAAATACCAAAGATTATCAATTGAGAAAAAATGACAGGCTCGTTCTTCTATCTTGGGCTGTAAGCTTTGCAGACCTTCATTATCAATCTGCCATTGAAAATGACCTTGTATTTCCCCTCCCATTTTCAATGCATTACCTTTCACTGAATCCCAATAGCAACGCTCAGTAGCCAGGATTTCTGGTAATAGCTGTTCTGCATATTCTCCTTTTAATACATAATCACACCCCATTATGCTATGCCTTTCTTTAGCCAGCCTTTGACCAATCTCTAATTTGACAATCAATTCTTTGTCTACTAAAAGCAAATGTCTTCGTTGACTATTCGCTGTATTACTAAAATATTTTGTCGCCCCTAATCCCCCTGCTTTTAACTGCCTGATAAGTATCAATTCTACTTTCAAGCTAGCAGGAGGATATTGGCTTGGTTTCAAAAGATAAAATAGGGAATAGCTTTTATCAATTTGGCTTTCAATAGATTGTTTGGTCTCTTTTGCACAAGCATTTCGAATCTGCTCTAGCCAAGTTGTCAATTTTGGATCTTTTGGCATTTGTACATTAGGTAAGAGTGCACGAGTCATGCTACGTGTTTGTGCTTGATTTTTGATGCACATCAACAACGTAGCCACAGCGTGTTTACAATTATATTGTACTGGACAAGAACAAGTGCTGAATAAATGAAGCTTATACGATTTCTTTGTTACATCAATTCTGGTTTTATAGAGTTCTTTACCTTGAACAGTTGAATGAACACGCGTTATGTCATCATCACTCACTATTTCTAAATCACTGACTCGTTGCTGAAGAAAATATTTTTTTCCCTTTTCGTAGACAACACTAGAGAAGTAACTTCTAATATCTGAAAGAAAGAGTTGGTTTGATGACATTTTTAACCAGTAAAAGTTCTAAAATCCGTTTAAGCATATTTTATGTAAATTGCGCTTATATGCCAAATTGAGACGCATGCGTTACTCAACAATTATCTGAATTATCTAGACATCTACTCATATATGATTGCTTGGGATAATAAATTCGTCTTAACAAAAATAATGAAATATATCCTAGCGACCCTTTTTAGTTGGTCAAATTTCTACATTATATTGTTTATTTTCCGTTAACGCACGCTTATACTCGTGCTCATCAATATTTAAGAATTATACTTGACCCAATAGGAGCAAAATCATGGCTTGCAATGTTCTCGTCACAGGAGGCGCTGGTTACATTGGATGTCATGTTGTCAAAGATTTGCTTAAAAATAATGCCTACAATGTGATTGTGTTTGATAATTTAAGCTCAGGTTATGCAGATCTAGTCCAGCAAGCAAAATTGGTAGTCGGTGATCTTCAAAACAGCGATTTGCTATGCAATGTATTAATACAAGAAAAAATTACCGCAGTGATGCATTTAGCTGCTAAAACATCCGTGCCAGAATCAATAGCCGATCCTGAAATCTATTATGACAATAACACCATGGGTACTCTGAGCTTACTTTCTGCCTGTAAAAAGGCTCAAATCCCTCATTTTATCTTTTCTTCCACTGCCGCAGTCTATGGCTTACCCACAGAAAGCTATGTACAAGAAAGCTCACCCACCGCCCCCATTAATCCTTATGGCCACTCAAAACTCATGGGTGAACAGATGATTAAAGATTTTGCTAATGCCTATGCTATGAAATTTGTTATTTTGCGCTATTTTAATGTTGCTGGTGCCGATCCTGAAGGAAAATTAGGCCAGCGCTCTAAAAAAGCTGAGCATCTCATTAAAGTCGCGCTCGAAGCAGCCTGTGGCAAACGCACAGCCTTGCCCATTTTTGGCACTGACTATCCAACCCCAGATGGAACCTGTGTGCGCGATTTCATTCATGTCAGTGATATTGCCCATGCGCATATTGAAGCTTTAAATTATTTACAAAACAAAGGTCAATCTACAATCCTCAATTGCGGTTATGGTCAAGGTTATAGTGTAAAAGACGTTGTCAAAACTGTAGAAAAAATTGCTGGTGTTCATTTAAAGACAGAAAATGCGCCACGCCGAGAAGGCGACAGCCCTTCTGTCATTGCCACTAATGAAAAAATAAAAAAGATACTGAAGTGGCAACCCCAATTCAATGATCTAGAATTTATCGTTAAAACTGCTTACAATTGGGAAAAAAAAGCAAGTTAACACTTGCTTTATCACCTTATGCAAAAGTATTCACCAAATATAGAGCCTCGCGTCTTAGGCTTTTCTTATCAAAATACCCCTAGCATCGAAGGATATTATGAATCAGATATTCATGCTTATCATTTTCATGCTGTCGCGCTTTTTCTGCCAAGCTTAGAAAAAATGCTGGTACTCAGCTTGAGAAAAGCACTAACGCTTGTCGAAAATACACAATTACGTCAAGAAATTACGAGTTTAGTTGCACAAGAATCAATTCATGGTGCTGAGTTTAATCGTTACAATCATGCTTCGTTGCATAATACACAAAAAACGATTGTAGCAGATGCTTATGGTATGAAATGCTTTCGTTTTATCGCAAGCATGATACATCACCTCTCCCCCACTTTTCATTTTGCACTGTCTGCCGCTGGAGAACATTTTACCGCCATTTCTGCTGAACTTTTTCTCAAAGAAACAAGATGGTTTGCAAACGTCCCCCCAGAATACAGTGCGCTCTGGCGATGGCATTGTATTGAAGAGTTAGAACATAAAGCAGTTGCTTTTGATGTTTATCAATCTCTGAATGGGCGCTATACAACACGAATAAGCGCTATGCTTTTGATGACTATTGCTTTTAATTGGTTATATCTGGTCGCTATTTTTAAAATAGCCAAACACAATAAAAAATTATTCGATTTTTCTTTTTATAAAAGAATGCTGCATTTTTATTGGGGAAGATATGGTCTTATGCGTTCATTGCTAAAACCCTATTGGCAATATTTTAAGCCTCGCTTTCATCCTGCAACCCATATCGACAGTACAATCATTACAAAATGGAAAGATTTTCTCAACACAGCCACAAAAGAAGAAAGTTTACAGGGGCTACAAGCGACGACTCCCCCACAAGTAAAGAATCTCAGCAATTCTTAATATAATCTGCAGCATACTCTATCGCATAACGTGCAAGTGGCACTCTGGGTGCATACCATAAAAAACCATGAATCATGCCTGGTAAGCATAAGCCATGTACACTCACTTTAGCATCTCTTAATCGTTCAATATATTGAGCAGCCTCATCTCGCATAGGATCGTATTGAGCCAAAATAAGCAGTGTCTTGGGTAATTTAGCGAAGTTATCTGCTAACAGTGGTGAAACGCGTATATCTTCATAATCATCTACTGTTCGCACATACTGACTTAAAAACCAATCACTGAGCCGCTTATCCATGAGAAAGCCTTCAGCATACAAACGCTTGGAGTGATATTCATTGAGGTTTGAATAATCCAACATGGGATAAAAGAGAATTTGTTTGCTAATAAAATTAACCTGCTCACTGGCCAAATACTGACAAAGTGCTGCCGCTATATTCGCACCGGAGCTTTCACCCCAAATCGTTGCATTTTGAATATCCAAATTCAACTGCGGATGATGATTATAAATATATTCAATACTTGCAATACAATCTAAGAAAGGCTCTGGGAATTTTTGCTCTGGTGAAAGCCTTGGCTCAATGGATATCACATTGACATCAAGCGAGTTTGCTAAAGTATGACAAAAATACCCTGCATCCTCTATGCTACCCAACACATACGCACTTGCTCTTAAGTAGAAAATCACAGGTTTGCATTTTCCTGTGGACTTGCTCATACTCGGTCGATAGATACGCAAGGAAACCTTTGGTTTTATTGCATGTTCTTCATAAACATGCGCACTTAATTGTTCAATTGGGTGCTGATAATAATAGTGGCGGACTTGTTCCAGTGATTTTGTGGGTAAATCTGCATGACCGTGGCGATAGGCGCGTTGAATCGCTCGTAGAATAACGGGATTAACAGCCATATCACCACCTTTATTGATAAGATAAACAACAGAAAATAGCCTATGAGAAGACTACAAGATTTGCTCAGCAGCATGGTACTCATAACCTAAAGCCTGAGCAACTGCTTGATAGGTTACTTTTCCTTTGTGCACATTCAAACCATTTTTTAAATGAATATTATCTAATAAAGCTTGTTTTGCACCTTTATTGGCAATATCAATGACAAAAGGCAATGTTGCATTATTCAAAGCAAAAGTCGAAGTACGAGGTGCGCCACCAGGCATATTAGCAACACAATAATGCACTATACCCTCTACTTGATAGGTTGGCTCTTTATGAGTCGTTGGAATGCTGGTTTCAAAGCATCCGCCTTGATCAATAGAAACATCAACAAGCACCGCACCGCGTTTCATTTCTTTTAAGAGTGTGCGTGTTATCAATTTAGGTGCTGAACCACCAGGGACAAGCACTGCCCCAATAACCAAATCCGCTTTTTTGACATAGCTTTCAATCGCAGCATCGGTTGCAAATATAGTATTTAAAGAAGCCCCATATTGATTGTCTAAACGGCGCAGCTGCGCGATTGATTTATCGATAACGGTTACATGAGCCTCCATACCAATGGCAATTCTCAATGCATTAGAACCAACCACACCGCCACCTAAGACAACGACATCTGCAGGAGGTACGCCTGGCACACCGCCCAGCAATACGCCACGGCCACCTTGTGCAATTTCCAAAGTATGTGCGCCAGCTTGCACCGCCATCCGCCCTGCGACTTCACTCATCGGTGCTAATAAAGGTAATCCGCCTGTTGCATCTGTAACAGTTTCATAACTAATAGCCGTACATCCAGAGGCGAGTAACAACTTGGCTTGTTCAGGATCGGGCGCTAAATGCAAAAAGGTAAACAATATTTGGTTTTCTTTGAGCATTTTGCATTCTTTAGGCTGGGGTTCTTTCACTTTAACAATCATATCTGCGCGCGCAAATATTTCTTCTGCGGTGTCTACAACAATAGCACCTGCTTGACGATAGGCATCATCTGTTAAATCAATGGCTGCGCCTGCCCCAGCCTCTATCATAACACTGTGCCCACGAGCCACTAATTCTCTAACGCTACCCGGTGTTAAGCCAACGCGATATTCATAACTTTTAATTTCCTTTGGAACACCAATTTTCATTTTTCAGCTACCTTACTATATGACTTTCCTTGATGGATTATTAAAACATGTTATGGATTTGAAGAGAATGTTTGTAGAAATAACAAATCTGAATATTTAGTTTTTCAACCAAACATGGGTGTCCTAAATATTATCTTGGGTGTCCCAATAATTTAGTTGATTTAAGAACAATATTAAGTGCATTGTATAAAGTAGTTACAAAGGATCAGTCTTCGTTGATGAATATGCATATAGTCAGGATAATTACTATAATAATGCTTTTGCATACAAGTTATTTATCTGCAGGAGCCGACGAACCCCATAACTATTATTTCCCTGCGCCAGACAAATTACTTGAAAATGTTGAAAAATATCACCTACAACCAGGGATTGATAAAGTTAAAAAAGGTGAATTTGAATATGCATGGAACGAGTTTGCCTTCATATTGCATTATTTCCCTAACCATCCTCAAACACTACAATTAATCGGCGATTTAAGCTTGCAAATGGAAGACAATGCACGTGCATTGAAGTATTTTGAACGAGCGTTAAAGCTCTACCCCAATGAAGCTTCTACTTATGCACTCTATGGTGTTTTCTTACATAAAGCTGGCCAACCTGAAAAAGCCATTGAGCAATACATGCATGCACTCAAAATCGACAATCAACCTGCTGAATACCATTATAATTTAGGTCTTGCTTACTACGCGGTACATCAATTTGATAAGGCATATGATGCTGCTCAAAATGCCTATCGTCGCGGTTATCCATTACCAGGACTCAAAGACAAACTTATTAGCAAAGGTGTTTGGAAGTCAGATGCAAGCACTCAAACAGGATAAATCACTCTGCAATAAGTTAAAACTACAGTGGATCACCGATGCAACGACATTTTATCAACTTAAACTGGATTGGAACAAACTGGCATCTTATTATCCCACTCAATTTTATTTTAGACATGAGTGGTTTGACAGTGCCTGGCAATGGGCGCAAACGCTTGGACAATTAAAAATTCTAACAGTCTATGATCACGATCAGCTGATTGCCATAGTACCGCTTCTCCTTAAAAATATTATTTACAAAGGTATTCCTTTCAAACAACTCGAATTTCTCACCGTTCCTGATACACAAATGTGCGATATCATCATTTCTCCACCTTATTATGCAACTGGCACATTTATCTTAGAGTATATTCTCAAAGACAAATCCTGGGATAAATTAAAATTACACTATTTAAAACCCAATAGTCTGTTATCTCTCTTTTCTCAAATGCTCTCACAGTCTTTTACCTTGGAAGTTACAACACAACACCCTATTGTGCGTATCAATGAGAACTGGGACAGCTTTTACGCAACTAAAGGTAGACGACTCAAAAAAGGCAATAATCTTTGCCGCAATCATTTAGAAAAGGAAGGCACGGTAGTACTTGAAAATCTAATATATCTCCCCAAAAATGAATTATTACAGGTGATTCAACGAATTTCCCAACATAGCTGGAAGCAAAGCACACATACCACCTTTGATCAAAAAGCCCCCTACGCCTTTATCAAAAGGCTCACTGAACTTGCTTTAGAAAAGCATTGGCTGAATGTTTGGGGATTGCGCGTCAATCATGAAATAATCGCGCTTGAATATCACATTGAATATAGTCATCAAATTTACGCACTTCGTGCAGATTATTTAACATCAAAAGCCAGTCTATCACCAGGCACTTACTTGAACTGGAAAATATTAGAGACCCTTTTCGAACAGAAAAAATCTATTTACTACATGGGACCAGGTAAAAATACTTACAAAAATCGTTGGCAAAATTATTTAGAAGACGTTTGGACTTTTAGCAGCTTTAATAAAACAATCTGTGGCACCCTTTTAAAAACCATTGAACAAAGCCTGATCCCAAGGCTTCGCATCATTAAAGACAAAGCCCAGATACTGACGTAACAAGAATAAGACAGAAAATGAATAAATTATTTGGCTGGATGGGTAATCGTCAAACAGAAAATCAAATAGAAGTGCAGATCAAAAATCATTCACATCATGCACCTTTCCGCACAATGCTGCTGCAAAATAGTGCGATTGGTTACGATCAAGACAACATCGCTATTTTAAAAAATGATCAGGCACTGATTGCATGCATCGGAAGCGCTTATCTAAAAAATAATATTTACTATCCTAATGATGCAGAAAAAAATCTTGAAGCCATACTTGAGCAATATTTACATCTGGGGCCTCAAATTACCCATCAGCTTGAAGGGCAATATCTATTGCTGATACTGCGACCACAAATACAAGAAGTTTTTATTGTGCAAGACAAATTAGGCACTCATCCAATATTTTACAGCAAAAATCACCAAGGCTTATTTTTTGGAAATCACCTTAGACCTTTTAGCAAAATTTTACAGTTGAAAGATAATATATCCACAGATGCTTTATATCATTACTTGTATTATCACAATATTCCAAGACCTTTATGTATTTATCAAAAATTCTCCAGCATTTTACCAGGACACTATTTAATCTTTCAAAATGAGCATTTACAAATACTCCCCTATTGGCACCCGACTTATGTAGAACATGCCACAATAAGCACTGCTCAAAAACAATCTGAGCTGCACGCTCACTTAAGAGAATCTGTGCAAAAAAGTATAACGCATCAAAATGCCGGCGTCTTTCTCAGTGGCGGTATCGATAGTACCAGTGTATTGGCAATGATGAGCGAGCAAACACAAGCACCTGTTGATGCCTTTACCATTGGTTTTGATGTGGATAATTATGATGAAGTATTTTATGCAAAAACAGCAGCAAAGGCTTATAAAGCCAATCACCATATCTACTATTTGCAAGCTGAAGATATTATTCATTGTTTTGATAATTTGCAGGATTCGCTTTCGCAGCCCTTTGGTAATGCTTCGATTATTCCAACTTATTATTGCGCTAAAATGGCACAAGAACAGAATATTTCTTTGTTATTAGCCGGGGATGGTGGAGATGAACTCTTTGGTGGCAATGCACGCTATGCCAAACAACGATTACTCTCTTATTATCATTTGATACCTAAATTCTTTAGGAAAAATCTGATAGAGATACTTGATCAAAAACTATCTCCCTTAAAGAAAATATCGCTTATTAGCAAAATATCAAGCTACATTGAGCAGGCAAATACATCTATGCCGGCGCGTATGGAATCCTATAATCTCTTAAATCACATTGGTAATCAGACTTTATTACATCCAGATATGATGGCGCAGATAAACATGCATGCACCCCTGCAATTACTCAGTCATTATTATGCTCAGGTTGATGCCAAAACAATGCTGGGAAAAATGTTGGGGACGGATTTGAAATTTACTTTAACAGACAGCGATCTTGTCAAAGTCCGCAACGCTTGCCAGCTTGCGAACATAAACGTAAATTTTCCATTTTTACAAGCACCCCTCATCGATTTTTCTTTGCAGTTATCCGATAAAGACAAAGTAAGTGGCAGGCATTTAAGATATTTTTATAAAAAGGCCATACAGGCTTATATTCCTTCTTCTATTATACAAAAACAAAAACACGGCTTTGGTATGCCCTATGGATTGTGGCTGCTTAGCAATCAAAAACTCAAAGACTTTAGTTTCGAGCGGCTCCACGCATTTAAACATCGTTCTATTATTAAAGCTTCTTTCATAGAGAGTCTTACTCAGAATCTTATTCATCAACATCCCAGCTATTATGGTGTATTGTGCTGGATCTTCTTAATGTTAGAAGGATGGTTAGACAAACATGAACACCCTCAAAATGAATATGAACTCGTTTTTAAGCATCATAGTGCTTCCCCCATTACACCCACTACATTAGAGAAGCATCCAAATTAACTCTAAAATAGCCCTATTCAGGGTTATCTTCACCATATGCGCCACTCATACAACAGATAAAACCACTTATCATTTTTTGCTGAAATATGTTTGAACTTTGCAAGCTGGCTAGATAATATGCTGGGAGTTTTCAACCACAATCAATATGAGGCAATTAATTATGAAACGCGGAATATCTGCATTAGACAATAACGACCAAGATCTAGGTTCTGTTGATACACCAGAACAAATCGCAGATCGCCCCAAAGTACGCGCAAGAAGCAAAAGTCTTAGGAATACAGTAGTAGCTGGTGGTCTTACAACTGCAGGCTGGGCAGGTGGTGCATTAGCACTATCAAGCGCACCTCTCACTGCACCTTTAGTACTCGGAACGGTTGGTATCGCTGGTGTACAAGTAGGTGGCATCATGTTGGCTGGCTATGCTGGTTATAAAACAATAGAAGGCGTTGGCCGCCTTGGCTATAAAGCAGCGTCAGGTGTTACAAGCATGTTTGGCAACTACTTCAACAGAAATACAAATGCACAAGAAGTAGCGCAAGAAGTAGCAGAGGTACTTGCAGACAATAGTATGGACGTTCAAGCAGAACAAACTGTTGAACAACAAGAAGTAGCGCAAGAAGTACTTGCAGACAATGGTGTGGAAACTCAAGTCGAAGAAGTACTCGTAGAACAACCTACTAAACGCCGCAAACTTGTAGAAGAAGCAGAAACAGAAGAAACGACTTATCAAGGTAATCTTGTGAGTGTGAATTTACAAATTGCAGCATTAAGATCAGAGCTAAAGAACTGCAAAACGCTTTTTAATGCATTTGATAAAGAAGCAGAAAAATTCCAAGATGCTCAATTTGAAAACGGTACCCTAGCAGCGGAACAACCTGGTAGAAACAAATTACAGTTTTTACGTTGGGAATTGAAGAAATTAGGTGAATTAAGTGAAACTGGTTCTAAGCTTCAACCAAGACTCAAAAAAGAGATTACTAACCAAGTAACGGACAAAATTTCTAAAGCATCGAACAAGCCCAAAATCTAAACGGCTGCTTTAGATCGCTCTCATAAACGCCATCACTATCCTACCCCCTAAGGTAGTGATGGCTCCTATCTTAAAGCCCACAATCTTTTATCTCTTTTTCCAAGTCAGTAAAGACTAAAAATCTTAAGCAAAGAATAGATCTTAGATAACTCATTTTATGTTCAGTATAACGCTTACTCAGGATATCCAAGAAATTCAGCTTGAGAACTTGGCTATTATACTAGTAATCTCGGTCTTTATTACAAGCAAGCCATTTCTATTCGTTTGTCTGACTATTTTTAATATGTCTTACTGGATATCCCCTTTAGCAAACAAACATTGACAAGGAATGTCATGAGTAAATCAACTGAAGGTGTAGTTATACCAAGCAATCAAAACCGTAGTTTTCACATACTACCAGAGCACATCGAGCAGGAATTGAGCGCAGCTCATATCCCATTGGCTTCGCTTCTAAAAATTGCTCGCTCGCAATTTGTACAGGATGTGAAAAAAGCGATTGGTGTTATAGCCAATCAAAGCCTGCCACTCAGTGTTGTTCCTGCCTTAGAAGCGGTATTGTTAGAAAGCGATCATTATCTTGAGCACGGTAATGAATCTTCTTTTGTTCATACTTGTGAACGCGCTATCCACGTCTGTGGTCAAGGATGGAATTATCTCAGTTATTGGGTTTCGACAGAACAAAGCACTTGCTACTCAATTTTTTGGGGACTCAAGGCTGCCATCGAAAAACATAACAAATACATGGTAATGTACCAAGGATCTAAAAATGATGGACAGCCTAAAAACGATCCTTTTTTACCTAAGAAAGAAAACAATAATATTGCTCAACTGCTAGAATGGAGAAAAAAGCTTTTAGCTAAGGCTTCACACCAGCAAGCGCCAAGTAAGTTGATGGATATTTTAAAAGCGAAAGCCAAGAAATTTCAAGAAAACTTACACAATAATCTTTCGTCCAATAGCGCTCATGGATTAGATCGCTATTTATATGTGCGACAGAAGGTTAGATCAGAAAAACAAAAGTAGAAGTTGTATGTATGCAGATGTTGATTTATGGCTCTTTATATAAAACAATAATAACCATAAAACAAAAATAAAACTTATCAATACTTCTCTTTTTCCTGCGTCTCTTATACATCATTGCAGAAGATTATAAGAGACGCTCCTAAGTAAAGCCATCACCTATACTATAGTCACAGCGCATGTATTTTATTGGGTATAGTCTTCCTATTCATACGATATTGTGTCATACGCAGCATAAATTTAAATGCACTTTTATCCCATGGTGTAAAGCGAGGTAATTGAAATTTATCTTGCATTCTGGTTGCAGCACCCCACCACGTTGAACAAGCAGCATCAAAACCAATATTTTTAACCATCTTACAATGAATAGAGGAATAATCTCTTGTTGGACAACCATTCGGATAAGCAAAATATTTGAGCCTTTCTTGAATCAGCGCTTCCAATACCTCTTTGCTTTGACCAATTTCATTTCTGGCTGCTTCAGGACTAATGCTATTTAAAATAGGATGTGTAACCGTGTGTGCGCCTATTTCCATGCCTTTGCGGTGCAAGGTCACAACCGACTCCTCTGTCATCATCATATGTGGCAATTGACATTGGCTTTCTTCGACTATTTTATCCACAATGAGCATTCTATTTTGAGGTGGCAAATATTTAAGCTGATTCACCAGCCTGTAAATTGCTTTAACTTTTTGCTGTTCATTAAATAATGAATATTGCGATAACCCAATGGATCGCAGATCCAACTCATGCACTTTCATGTTACGCACACTTTCTATGATGGCATCATTCCACATAATGCCATCTCTCAAAAATTTCGTTGCGATAAAAAAAACGGCAGATAATTTATATTTCTCTAAAATCGGCAACGCTACAGAAAGATTATCTTCATAACCATCATCAAAAGTGATACAAACAGCCTGAGGCGGTAAAGAACCTTTCTCAAGGCGCTCTAAGCCTTCACTCAGTGACAGTACATTATAATAGCGCGATAATATACGCATTTGCTCATCAAATTGCACAGCTGCAATTTCCCAGGGTCTTAAGGGATCCAGCTCTGCCAAAACCCGATGATAAAGTAATATCTGTAATTTACCAAAACGCCCTCCTGGAGAAATCATACCTAAGCTTTGACGCAGAACTGTTGAATAGCTGCTCATATCATTTTTCTCAACATCTATGCCATGCTTGTTCGAAATTCTCGCTTAACAACAGGTATCACTCCCTGCTTTAAAACTGTTTGAGAATTAACAACACTGTGATGCGTTAAAATTAAAATAGCAATTAAGCTATAATATAAATCAAAATAGGCAACACCTAAAAATGCCCCCCCTACCATATAAGCAATGATGCTTACTTGAATCATTGCCACGAGCTCATGTGCCCATTTTAGATCGGGATTATTTTTAGATAATTTTTGTGTTTTTTGACAGGTTCGCCATGCTAAGGCCAAAATACTTAAAAAAATCAACAAACCGAAAAACCCTTGCTCACCCAGTATTTCAAAGTAAATACTGTGTGCATCATGATAATCTTCTGGAACAGGCGCATATCTTTCAAAAAGCCCTGGCCGAAAAGCTTCGAAACCACCTCCTTTGAAAGGTCTATCTTTTGCTAAATTGTAAGCAAAATACCAAGCATTGATTCTCCCCATTGCTGAAGCATCTTGCTCATAAGTTTGAATCGTATGCATTCTTTCAAACCAAGCTGCTGGCATAAAATGCACTAAGACAGGAATAATCAGCGCTAAAAAAAGTCCAAGATAAAATCTTCGTTGGCTTTTTAATACTAAAAAGAGTAGCATTGCACTCGCAGCAAGCAAAGCACCACGCGAATGAGAGCCTAAAATAGAAAGACCACACAGCAAAGTACTAACTAAAAGCAGCCATTTGAGCCATTTTTTATCGGTCATTCTACCTAAATAAATCATCAAAGGTACAACCATAATAAGCGCTAAGGCCAGTGTATTATTATCCTCAATTTGTGAACCACGAGGCCCCAAGACAAGAAGATTACCACCATTCATCAATGTGAAAATACCACCTTTGATGCCAAAATAAGCAACTGACAAGGTTATTACCCAAAGCAGTTGTATAATGCGTTTTTGCTCTTGCATGCATGATAATGCAATGAAAATAAAAATTTGTATTTTCATTACTTTTTTCCATTGATGAAAGGCATCCTCTGGAACCAGTGCATAGTAGGTTGTAACATTCATCCATACAATTAAGCATAGGAGCGCTACAACCAAAGGTGTCATAGGGATCATTTTTCTATCTTTTGAAAAAATGAAACCAATCATGGTTGTCGCTGCAATCACTGCGCCAAATTTAAAGTAAAATGCAGATCCCCACCCTAAACGATGTGGATTCATAAAACCAATCCAATTCCACAGCAAAACACCAATAGGTGTACGAATCAATGCCAGTGGTAACAGCGAAAACACAATGGCAAAGACAAGCAGATCTCTCACGGCATAGCCTTCAGCATGGCATATGAAGCCAATAAACTCTCTTTGGTTCGAAGAACGCTTTCTTTGCTATAACCCTGTTTTTCTTTTAATACTAGAAACAAGTACAGATATAGCGGCAATAATTGCATAAAGCTTTGTTTACTTATATTGAGTGCGGTCAGATAACTCATGATTATTCTATCTAGTTTTTCTGTTGCAAGCGCTTCAAAGAGTGTTGCACTATTGAATTGATGAATAGAATATAAAAATATTGCCAAATCAAAACCAACGATATTGACACGCGCATAATCTTCCCAATCAAAGACAATAAGATGTCCACGAGTGATCGCAATATTATTCAAAACAAAATCACCATGCTGAGGCTGATACCCCCAGCTCATTGCTTGGGAATATAGCTTTGCAAGATGCACTGCCACTTCATCTTCCAGTCCAAAGCTCTTTTCAATCTGCAAAGTAGATTCATCGTGTTTTCGTTGCAAAGACCAATCAGCAATAGAAGATATAAAATAATATTTAAGTTTATCTTGCAGATCGGTACTTGCTTCAATCTGAGCCTTATTAAAAGCTTCATGTTGATAAGCTTGGCAAATCAAAAATTCATATCCTTCATATTCAATATAATCAATAAACTGAGGAATATATTCTGAATATTTATTTTGAATTTTTTTTAAATTTTTACATTCAGTCTTTAGATCTTTGTGTGTATTTATTTTAATGTGGTAAAATTTTTTAGGTGGAGCAAATACAAGCATGCTCCAATTATCTACCAATCTTGATGAAAAGTAGATTTTATCTTTACTATTAATATAATCATATTCAAAAAGCATATTTGAAATTTTATTTAGCATTTTTAGAAATCCAAAATAAAAAATAATTCTCATTAAGATAAAATGCATTAAACATATACATCAGATGTTTAAAAAGCCGCTTCATTTTCTTTGACTCTTCATTATATTGCCAATGATAATATTTATGAAAATACTGCTGTGCCAAATATCTTTGACAGGATACAACCTGCGTAGGATTTGTCTCCTCTGGAAGCAAGAAATATCCTCTGAATTTTAACTGCCATTTTTTAGCACATAAATGAAGAGAGATGATACGAAGCGCAATGCATAATTTTTCTTTGAATGTTTTGTTTTTCAGCAAAACAACAGCACAACCACCCTCTGTTGCGTTGTCTAACAACTTCACAAGTTCAGAAGTTTTCCCCAAATTATCTAAAATCAACACATCATATTTGCTTGATATAGATGAAAGACTGCTTACATGCCTTTGCTCAATATCAGGACAAATATCAGCGTCTAAAAATGGTTTTTCCTCATACAAGGCCAATTTAGCCCCTTCAGAAAAAAGAGAGAAAACATTATTTATATTGGGAACAGAAGATTGATTCGATTTCATTATGTTATTCCAAAACATTCAGCACAGTTCTGCTATACTCTTCGCACATGAATTTTCGGGGGTGTTGTCTTCGTCCTCTCGCAATCCTCATGTACTTTTATGTACACTCCGGTTGCTCGAGGCTTGACGCCTACCCGAAGACTCATGTGCTGTGACTATATTTCTAACTTTAGATAATAATTTCTCACCTAAAAAAGATTTAAATAAAAGATAATATAGTTTTTTTTCAAAGGGCTTATAACGCAGTGCGTGCATAAGATCTCTACGTGCTTTAGGCAGCTGCAGTTTCCATAAATAATTTTCACCAAAAAACTGATGCGCTTTATAAAAGGCTTCTTTGACAAGCTGATTAAAATTGGGAAAATGATTATGATAGCTTTGTGCATTTTTTTCAAGCACATACAATCTATTTCTTCTCATTTTATCTATATTGTGGCTCATGTTATTATCATGTCGCCTGTAGCGTGTTAATGGCATGTCTATTACTGCAAGTTTTGAATGGGAGGCAAAACGCGTCCATAACTCCCAATTTTCACACGCACTAAGATTCTCATCAAACAATCCTGTTTTCTTGAGTAATGCTGAACGGATCATAACAGAAGATGCGACAATGGCATTTCCCATAAACAGTTCTCTTAAGCATTCTCCTTGAAGTTTAGCCTCAATCTCAAATTTCTGATGTATATGATCATCTACATCAATATAATAACCATTGGTATAGCACAGTCCAACGTCCCTTTCTTTTTCCATGCATGCATATTGATACAATAATTTTTCATTGTCCCAAACATCATCACTATCAATAAAGGCGATATATTTGCCTTTGGCAACTTTAAGCGCGTCATTTTTTGCTTTAGTTTGTCCTTGGTTTGCTTTATCAATCACAAGCATATTTTTATTTAAAAGCGAATATTGTGCTAATATTTTTGCTGTGCCATCGGTAGAACCATCATTGATGCAATACAGTTTAAATTCTCGGAATGACTGTGCGAATACACTGTCCAATGTTTTTTGAAGTGTTTTTTCACCGTTATAACACGGCATTACTACTGAAATAATTTCATTCATAATGTCTCTTCCCTTAGACTTCTGCGCTTAAACCGACTATAAAATTGAACTAAATGTTGAGAAAGCGGATGCTTAAAATACAGCACTACAGCTAACCAAAGCAAAGCACACAGCGCTATCGCACTCATTATTAACTGCCAGTGCGATATTGCATAATTTGCAGATAATAATTTTAAAGAGAAACAAACAACACCCAATAAAATACTAACAAGCAAACTCAATCGAACCTGCTCAAACCAATTCATAAAGTTTAGTTTAACAACTGATTTCAAACCATGAAATATGTATAGCTGCGCAATAAATTCGGACAGCACCAAACTCAATGCAGCATATATTAAACCATAACAACTACCTATCAAAATAGCCATAATCTTCATACCAGAAGTCATAAATTGAAGTTTTAAATTCAATTGAGTATTACCTAAAGCCACTAATAAAGGCGCACGAAAAGGAAATGATGCTTCAAAAATAGCCGATAAACATAGTATCTGAACCAAGAGAATAGAGGCATGCCATTGTTGCCCATACAGCAAAAGCACAATGGGTTCTGCTAATACCATTAATGCAATGAAAAATGGCCAAGCAAATATTGTATAAATCGATATTGCTGTTAAATAATCTGGCAGTAATTGAATACCTGCTCTATTTTTGATTGAGAAATAAGGCAATATAACAGGCCATACACTTGCTGTTACAAATATTTTAAATAAGCCAACACAACCTTGGGCACGGCTATATATACCGACAGCCTGCATATTCATGAATTTGCCAATAAATAAATCCGGCGCACCTTCTGCAAGATTTTCTATAATATTGGCAAGCGTAATATTAAAACCAAATTTTATAACCGCTCTTGCGCCTTGTAGACTTGGGAAATACCAATAGTTCTTTCTACAAACAAGCACACACCCCAGATTGGTTGCCAATACGCCTGCAAGTTGTCCCCATACCAAAGCCATAAAACTAAATTTGAAATAGCATAAAACCAAAGTCACAATAAAGAGTGTAATGTAAGAAAAGATATTTATTTTTGCGAGTGTTTTGAACATCATTTGGCGTCGCATTAATGCAATGCGAATAGAACCAAAGGGTGCGAGTAAGAAAATAATAATTAGTATGTTTAAAGCCGATGTTAACCTTGGCTCATCGTAAAATGCTGCCAAGAGATCTTTTCCAAGATATAAGATAAACCACATACTCCATGCAATCATAAACATTGTAGCAAAGGCAGCTTTAATTTTATGATCTCTTAAATCTTTTTCTTGAATTAAGTATTGCGCCACTCCAAAATCACGTAACACATGCCCTAAGCCAATAATCACAAAAGCAACGGAAAATATTCCAATTTCTTCAGGCGATAAAAGACGTGCAATAATGATGGTAGATATAAATCTTAAAATATATCCCAAATATTTATCCATAAAGGAAAATAAAAGAGAGCTTTGAAATTGCTGAGCTAATTGACTCAATCGAATACTTCCTTATTGGTACAATTCCGAAATAACAAATTTATATTTTCCAGACTTTTCAAACAGTAGATCATCAACATAATCAATTTTCAAATCAAGTTCTTGCCCTAATAGTATCTTCAAATCAGCGGTTAATTTAGAAACCTCTATCTTGTCTAGAACTTCTCCCTTGATCTTCAAAATAGAAGATTGAAGTGTTTTTTGAACAAACTGAAATCGCTCGATTTTTTTAAAAGCTGTAATGGGCTTAACAATTTCTGCACGATGTACAGCAGCACCATTAAAAGCGTAAATTAAATCACTTTTTCTTCCAATAATATCTTTTAAGATAGGCAACCCTCTATGACAAGCACAAGGACTTTCATCATAAATTGCTAAATCGCCTGTTCGATATCGAATAAAAGGAAAGCCATGGCTTGCTAAATGTGTAACAACCACTTCTCCCAAGTGCCCAGGTGGGACAACCTTCCCATTTTCATCAATAATTTCAACAATAATGTCTTCTGCTGTAATGTGCATATTTCCCATAGGGCAGCTATGTGCAATAAAACCTGCATCTCTACCCCCATAACCATTGGCAACCACACAGCCAAATGCCTTCTGGATCGTTTGCTTTAGTGCATCATCCAATACTTCCGAAGTAACAAAAGCAACTTTTATCCCAAGCTTATTGAGTGGCTGATTCGTTTGTTGCGAATATTTACCGATATATCCTAGAATAGAGGGATAACCAAAGAGCATTTTAGGTTTATAATCCTTTATAAAATTTATGATTTTATCCATTTCTTGGCTGCTTAGATTTTTAGCAGGAATCAGATAGCTTCTCATGAGTTTATCGCGCATATTTCTAAGCCAGCCTTGTCTCTGGCACTCAATACCAGAGCCCCAAAGCACTAATTCTTTATCACCCATATCAACACGCCACCAACGCGTTGCTCTCCATTTTGCAGCCACGTCATGTGCAATTCGCATTTTCGAAACCAATAAATGTAAAGGCTCACCTGTTGAACCACCGGTGCGATAAGCTATCAGGTTTTTAGCATGTCTGTGTTTAATACCTTCAAAATTTTCTCTGATTAATTTTTTGTCTAAAAATGGCAGTGTGGAAAGTATTTCTAATGATCGAATATTATTTGCATCCAAATTAGCTGCCACAAATACATCTCTGTAATAGGGAGAATGTAGTTCAGCCTCTTTTAAAAGTATGTGCAATCTTTGGAGCTGTCTTTTTTTAATTTGCTCTACGGTCTCCCATTGCGTCTTCTCAAGTTGTTTGAGACATTGTACCGTTCGATGTCCTTTGATCTTTTCATGCATCGGGAATAAAATTTTTGATACAAGTTTGCTATACATTTTATCGACACTCTTTGCCATAATAAGAATCCATCCATTGAGGCCCAATTTTTTCCCAAGTATAATTTTGGATATTTTCTAATCCATTGAGGGATAATCTTTCTCTTAATGCTGGATTTTTAATTAAATGAATGATTGCTTCCGCCATACTTTCAGGATTTCTCGGTTTGATCAGTATTGCATTTACATCATTTTTAACAATAAAGGGTATGCCACCAACATCAGTAGAAATAACAGGAACACCAAATGATTGAGCCTCTAATATTGCATTAGGCATATTATCAACCGTACTTGCATTCAATAAAATATCTGCTGACAAATATAATTCTGTCATTTGATTTCTAGCCAAACGCCCTAAAAATTCCACAGAATCAGTCAATGACAATTGCTGTACTAATTTTTCCAAGTTTTCTCTTTCTGAACCACTACCCGCAATTTTAAGTGTCACTTTAGGGTAGCTCTGAGAAACTCGATAGAATGCGCGAATAATTGTTTCAATGCCATAAATAGATTCTAAATTTCTTGTAACAATCAAATTCATGTTGTCATTCAATTTTATGGGGCGCAATGAATGTTCTTTATTTTCAGCAACAATATTGGGGATTATTTTGGCATCAAGATCATACGTCTTAAAAACATCTTTCAAAAAATCGGAAGGAACAATGATTTGATCGGCACATTTTAAAAAAGGTAAAATCCAACTTTTATGTTTATGAAAGAAAGATTGTGCATTTCCACCTCTATAGTTAATAATAACATAGCATCTTTTTAATTTTGCAATAGCAATTGCAGGTGTCGCATATAAATACCAAGACAGCCCTGAATTTGCCAAAATATGAAATATTTTATATTTTTTAGTAGCAGCCCTTAGTTTTGATAAATAAATAAAAAATCGAATGACGGCTCTCATAATCCGAATATTATTAAGCCAATAGGGGCGCAAAGAGAAGTTTACTGGCACATAGCCAACGCTAACACCCTCGCTTTTTAAGCGCTCACTCAATAACTTCCCTTGCATTGCCATACCTCCATTGGGTGGAGAAATTGGCCCAACGATAGCAACACTTAAATCATTTTTTTTATATACATTGCTCATACACATTCTCATAGCGCTTTACACTATTAGGCCAATTTCTTTCTAAAGTAACAAATTTAAGCCCACGTGCAACCAATGATTCTCTAAGTTTTTTATTACTGATTTCAATAATTTTGTTTTTAAAGTCTTGAGCATCTTCTGCCCTAAATAACAAACCATTCTCACGATTGCGAATGAGTTCTTTGTGTCCACCGACATCAGAAGCAACCACCCCTTTGCCCATTGCCATCGCCTCCAATGGTTTTAAAGGTGTCACAAGATCAGTTAATCGCATCTTTTTTCTTGGATACACAAGCACATCAATGATTTCATAAAACATTTTCACCTCATTATGTGGCACTTTGCCTGTGAAAATAATATCATTTGCAAATTTATTTGTTTGCGCAATGCGTCTCCAGACCTCAAGTTGTGGCCCATCCCCAACAATAAGTAACTTTGCATTGGGAATAACGCTTTTAATAGATCTAAAAGCTTCAATGGCCACATCTAAACCTTCATAGGCATACAATGAACCGATAAAACCTATAACAAACCCGTTTTGTAGTTGATATTTCTGTGCAATACCGTGTTTATTTTTTGAAATAAGTGCTACTTGAGTAAATTTACTCAAATCCACCGCATTTGGAATAACCGTTATTTTGTTATTTGAAATACCACGCGACAGTAAATCATTTTTTAATCCATCACAAATAGTGGTAATATGATTGGCTTGCATGCAAACTTTCGTTTCAAGATATTTTATCAGTCTGTATCGCAATCCCAATTCAGAATGTGTGCCATAATCAACAGCAGCATCTTCCCAAAAAGCGCGAATCTCATATACCAAAGGAATATGATAGTGGCGACAAATAGACAACGCAGCCAAAGCACTTAATACAGGCGAATGTGAATGGATCACATCTGGCCACCAATCTTCTACCACTGCTTTGATTTTTGTTCTTAAACTCATGATTGTTTCTATCTGCTTCACAATAGGAAAACGATAGAAGGAATGCTCTCCCATATCAGAGCGGTAGAATTCAATACCGTCAATGCTTTCTTGATTATGCGCTGTTTTTCCTTGTCGATTACTGGTAATCGCTTTAACCTCATAGCCCATCTGCTTTTGCTGCATTAATATTGCACGACTTCTAAAGCTATAACCACTTTGTAATGGGATGGAGTGATCAAACAGATGCAGTATTTTTTTTGTTGACATAATGATTCCCTTTATAGTCTTCGCACATGAGTTTTTTCTGAAAATTTTCAAACACCAATAGACTCCACAGCATAGCACTATGATCATGTGTTGCAGATAAATGTTGTTCGACAATTTTGTCAATTAATTTAATATTGAAAATATTCGATTGCTTTAATAGAGTACTCTCTTTTAAGGCATATACCCTGGCACGCAAACTACCTTTAAACCATTGTTGTAAGGGTACTGCAAATCCTTGCTTTTTTCTATATAAAATCTCTTTGGGAAGGCGTTTACACAAGGCTTTCTTAAAAAGATATTTACCATCATCTTGCTTGATTTTCAGTGTATCTGCCAAACGTGCAGACCACTCAACCCATTTATGATCCAAAAGTGGCACTCGCACTTCTAAGCCATGTGCCATACTGGCTCTATCCACTTTTGTTAAGATATCACCCGGCAAATAGGTTTTCATATCCAGATACTGAACCAGTGCTAAACCAGAATGCCCTTGAAAATTTTGAGCATGCTCTTTAAATACATCTAATGGATGACTGTCTCTCAGTTGACGACTAAAGCTATCGTGATACAAAAGCTTTCGGTAATCATCTTTAAACAAAGCAATGCTATTCATATAGCCAGAGAGCGTATCGCGGCTCAATGCTTGAAAAGTTGATTTTGCACGCAAATAGCGCGGCGCCCAATCTAGTTTTGGGTAGAATCTCCCTAATAATCCAAATAATGGAGAACGTATGGTATAGGGCAATATACTTTTTAAACGCTCTTCACGTGTGTGAAATCTATATCTTCTGTATCCCGCAATGGTTTCATCACCACCATCTCCTGACAACATTACTTTTACACGTGTACGCGCTACTTGACAGACTCTATAGGTAGGAATAGCAGAGCTATCTGCAAAAGGTTCATCATAAAGAGTAGAAAAATCATCTAATAAATCAACATCGATAGGCTCTAAGCGATATTCCTGATGCTCGGTCTTAAAGAGTTTAGAAAGTTGCGCAGCATACATAGCTTCATCGTGAGATTTTTCTGAAAATACCACTGAGCAAGTTTTTATATCATTTGTATATCGACTCATTGCAGAAACAACCGCACTTGAATCAACACCACCCGATAAGAAAGCACCTATAGGTACATCTGATATAAGGTGACTATTGACAGTAGCATCTAACATTTCCAAACATTCTTCTATGGCATCTGATTCTTTTATGATATTAGGCTCAAAACAAAGATCCCAATATTGCTTAGGCTGGCTCATAACGCCACTTTGATTGATTGTTAAATGGTGACCAGGCGCTAATTTAAAAGTATTTTTATAAATTGTTTTAGGATCGGGAACATAACCAAAAGTAAAATATTCATCCACACTTTGCGCATCGATTGTGAAATTAAAATCGGGATGTGCTGTTAGCGCTTTTAACTCCGAAGCAAAAATAAACATCCCTGAGCGTAAATAGCTATAGTAAAGTGGCTTAATACCCAATCGATCTCTTGCAATAAAAAGAGATTTTTTTAGATTATCCCAAAGTGCAAAAGCAAACATGCCTTGGAAGCGATTCACACAGGCTTCACCCCATTGCTCATAGGCATGTACAATAACCTCCGTATCTGTCAGGGTTTGAAATTGATGCCCTTGACTCACCAATTCATTTCTCAGCGCTATATAGTTATATATTTCACCATTAAACACCACAACCACTGATTTATCTTCATTGTAAATGGGCTGTTTTCCAGTGCTAAGATCAATAATAGATAAACGTCTATGTCCAAGCGCAATTTCAGACTGAAAATGAAATCCCTCATCATCTGGGCCACGATGTGAAATACGATGATTCATTGCAGTCAGCACTGCTTTATCAATTTGCTTTGATGCTTGATATGCAAAAATGCCTGAAATGCCACACATAGGCTAAATCTCCATAATATGCAGTATTTTTTCTGCAAAAACCTATACTCTGCTACTAATGAACGAAGTGAATAATTTTCTTCCCTTGAAGTCAAGGGAAGAGGCTCGCTTTAGCGAGTAGATGGATTTTTTCAAAACATTTTTTTGAAAATCCTTCTCTGCACCTAAAGGTGCCTCTTTCTTTGATAACAAAGAAAGAAATGATTCGCTACGCTCATCAAGACAGATACAAAAACATCTAACACTCAAAAACGAAGACTATACAGATTGTGATATTGCTCAACCATTAGCTCAAGCGAAAAACACTGCTCTACCCGTTTTCTGCTGTTTTCACCTTGCTGTATTCTCATTGATTGATTGACTACATAATCTTTTATTATATCCTTCAGTTGGATTGCATTATGGGGATCAAAAAGCTGTCCATTATAATCTTGTTGTATCAATTCAGGATTCCCACCGACCTCTGAGGCAATAATCGCTAAACCACATCCCATTGCTTCTAAAATAGTGTTTGAAACACCTTCAACCAATGAGGGTAATACAAACAAATCCGCCTCTTGCAACAATTCAGGAATATCCTGCCTTTCTCCCCAGAAAATAACGTTTTTTTCTATAGTGAGTTCTTGGCACAATGCCACTAAAGATTCTTTCAGCGGCCCATCTCCCACTATCCATAATTTTAATTCTGTCTGCATTTCTAGCTGCAATCTTGAAAAAGCTTTTATCAAAATCTCAAAATTTTTAACAGCTTGAAGTCTACCAACAGTTACAATAACAAAAGGCTCTTCTACATAGTTTTTTATGCGCTTGTACCGATTTTGAAATCTATTTATATTGACACCATTATAGATTTGTATAATTTTATCTTGTGCCACAGATGCATTTTCAATAAGCTTAGATTCCAGCTCTTTAGATAATGGTATAAATTTATGTATAAAGGGCTTTAACAGTGCCTTTAAACGTAGATTTTTTTTATTTTCACCTTTTAGATCGGTCGTGTCACGTCCATGCTCACCATGCAAGCGTACTGGAACAGATGCTAAAAAGGCCAGAAACTGGCATTCAATCGATGCTAAATTTCTCGTATGAACGATATCTGGCTGATATTGCTTTATAATATGAAAAATTTTCGCATAATACCAAAACAAAGGGCCTATTTTTTTGTCCAAACAACTCACAATACAATTACAACTTTTAATTCTCTCTTTGAAATGACTTGCTGTTGTTAAACTTAAAATATGATGCTCATATTTATCTTCTGGCAAGCTATTGATCAGATTTACCAATCCATTTTCTAGCCCACCGACGCTTAATTGATAAATAATGTGTAATATTTTTACTCTTTTAGTCATTATAATTATCAACCATGATCAATATTCAAATTTACAGCGGTTGAAAATTCTTTTAGCTCTGCGCGCGCCTGCTCTGGATAATATTGATAGCCAGAACTGACTGCAATCACCATGGGTGGCTGTAAATTCCCTAATAACTTAAAAAATACAATCAATATTTTTGTTATAATCGGACTGTGTGTATCAATGCCATTGACCCGATACCAGACCCAGATTAATCGCCGGTCAAATCGATTGAAAATATCATATTCAGTGCAGCGAATAGATTTTCCTGAAAACTGCATCTGCGTTGTTTTATGCGCTGCTAAACGCCAAACGCCAGAATCAAAAAAATAATTATTTGAGGCAATTAACTCTTTACCTTCGGCCTCACTCAAAAAACGTGCATAAAATAAGTCTATTTCTTTATTTTCTCTGCCTACAAAATGAGAAAGCACACGCTCATCAGCTCCTGGAAACACAGGCAACCATTCTATACTCTTTTTTTCAATGGGATGCCAATCTGCAGATGATAACTCAAAGCTAAAAGCTTTTTGCTGTATCGGAGCAATGTTTAGATTACCCCAAAAAGAGTGATTAATCGCGAGCAACCCAACAAATCCCAAGACAAGTATCCAGCTTTTAATGGCATCTATACTCACAACAAGTGAATCTTCGGCGTTGCTAGATTCGTTGCAGATTTTTTTAAGCGGCACATTCACTTCTACCTCTGTTTCAGAGCGCAATTTATTTCCCAACCAAAACAACGACAACATAATCAGCCCAAAAAACAGCCAACCGTAAATGAGATGATCAAAGCCAATGGCTAATTTCATATGTGTAAAATGCGCTAATACAATGATGCCATACGCTCTGATCCCATTACCCACCAGAGGTATGACAATACATAAGCCAATAAACAATGTCTTGCGCCAAAATGTGCGATAAGCAAAATGTGCAAAAATAATTCCTAAGGCAATGGATGCAATCAAATAACGAATACCACTACATGCAGCAGCAACCTCAAAGCTACCGCGCGAGGTTGTAATGTTCCATCCTTCCGCATAAACCGATATTCCTGAAAGCATTAGAGCTTTTACTGTGATAAAGGCAGTGAGATTTTGTAGAGGTTCAATCAAAAAATTACCAAAGGGTATACAAAAATATAAATAAGCCAATGGAAACCAAAGCGATTGAAAGATTTTTCGACCTAAAAACAAATAAACCAAGGCAATCAGAAGCGTTACAACACTCAATTGCTGCACTATCAACACATAAGCAAATTTGCCAGCTTGCCATAATAAAATACATGCAACAATCGGGAGCAATCCCCAGGCAGTTGGTTTAACTGTTAAGCTTGCCACCTCATCTTTTTTAAGCCAAATCAGGTATAAAGAAACAATAGGAATTAAAAAACCATGTGCATAGGTACCAGAAGTCATCCATTTTTGCCATAAAGTACCAAAGCTTTCATGAAATAAAACAAGTACTGTTAAAAAGCTAAACAGCAAACAGACATAAGGCTCTATCCGTTTTTTAGAGAATATTTGCATGCGCTCTTGCTGCACCCAAATATTATTATTTATCATCATTTGCATCTAAATACTGTATCAATGGTTCTAGCTTATTGTTCCATGCATAGCATTGCTCAATCACTACATGAGAATTTACTGATGGCCTGTTGCTTTGATTCATCAGCGTTTGGATTTGATGAATCCATTCATTTTTTTCATTGGCTATCTTAACCAGATTGTTTTGTGGTAGCTCTATACCTTCAAGTGCTGCCGTACTCACCATGATAGGTGTATTCATGCTTAAGGCTTCTAATACTTTATTTTGAATACCACGCGCAATACGCAATGGTGCAACTGCTAAATCTGCATATTTTAAAAATGGACGAATATCTTCAACTCTGCCAGTGATTCTAATCTGTGGTATTTGAGCAAGCATTTGAAGGTCAAGGCTCGGATTCGCACCTACGATATAAAATGAAAAGGGAATACTCTGCTGTTGCAACGCAGGTATTACCTCGGTAACAAACCATTTCACAGCATCAATATTGGGCCAATAATCCATCATACCCGTAAATACAATTTTAAATTCTTTGTTCACATACGGATTTTTAAATTCAATACTTGGATTAAAATATTCAGTATCTACACCATTGGCAATGCTGATCACATTTTTAAAAAGACCTGAACGTTTTTTAAATATATTTGCTTCACTTTCACTGACAAAGATATTTACATCACTGGTAATCGCCAGTTTTCGCTCAAAATAGGACAGTGTTTTTCCTTCTCTTTTATAAAGCCATTTCTTTATGCCCTTATGCTGCTGGCTGTATTGTTCCCATTTTAAGGAATCAACATCTACAAAATCTATCAGTATATTTAGATTGCGTTTATGCTTTTGAATATATTGTCCCATGCTCGACGAGAAAACAATGCTATCGTCTATTTGCTTTTCTGACAGAATTTTATCCACCCATTTTTGCATTTTAGGCTGATAAAATAAATCATTAGACAAGGGAGTATCTTTAAAAATTGATTTTGCAAATCCAGGTATTGCTTGATAATGTTTTCTTCTGGGCAATACAAAAAGCGCTGTGCATAAGTCTTTGACTGTTTCTACATATTGCCAATCATTGGGATCATCAATAAAAGTTCCCAAATAAACATCTCGGTGCTGCCTTAAAAACTTTAATAAATGATAAGAGCGAATTTTATCGCCTTTATTAGGTGGATATGGCAGCCTATGTACTAATAATAAAATGGGTTTCATCCAATTCTCCTGGCAATGAGGGGGCCAATTGTGTTACTCACAACCAAGGGCAATTTCCGCCATGTTTTAATCATGAATTGATATTTTGGATTCGTTGGATTTAAATTAGGCGGTGATTTTGCGCTGATCGGAATGATGGTGTAATGCAAGGGTGTTTCTTCAAATCCCCAATGTTTTTTAAAACGATAGGATCCTGTGCCTATCTTACTTCTCCCATAATCAAATTGCTTCAAGCCTTGCTCTGTGGCAGCCTTCATCAACTGATGGTACAGGTAATCGTTTGCCCCTAGCGCTCTGGCTTTAGGACTCCCTCCCCCATAATAAGGGAACACGGTATCTTGATGGTAAAAGCTCAACACAGAACTAACGGCTTGGTTTTTATGAAAAACGGTTAAAACTGAACACTTATCTTGCAATATTGTTTTCAAATTTTGAAAGTATTGTTTAGCTAATACAGGCGTTCCCAAATTACGGAGACTCTGTGCATATAAATTATAAAAATTATCAATACTATTTTCAAAGACATGAGATAAGTTGCATTGCTCTGACTTCCGAATGACTGCGCGTTGCTTGCGAGGAACGAGCTGCAGATTCTCTTCGTGTGTCAGACACAATTGGCGTTTGAAATTTACATAAAGCACTTGCTTCCATCCAATATCTATTCTCTTATGCTGACAACGTAAATCAATGTAATCAACCTCTTTTTCCTCGCCTAAGAGAATAGCTTTCTCAATTAAGCGTGCACGCGCTTTTTCTTCTCCCAAAGGCCCACCGTAAACCAAAAAAGGCGTTGAAATTAGAGCATGACCAAATAACCAACTTTTCATCTCAACTAAGGGTAAAATTGCTTTAATTTTATTCTCAGCTTCAAAAAATAAATAATAGGTATTAAAATGAAAAGTTGTTTCCATAATCCTTTTAAAATCGCTTCGATGATAGGGATGGCAACCTTGCGCATCAACAAAATCATCCCATCGCTTATAGTCAAGCGCAGTAAGCTGTTTTACACATCCAGAATTAAGAGATTGAGTATTGCTGCTTTGCTTCGTAGTTTGTGGTTCTAAGAAATACATTATCGATGGTTCCCCACTTAAACTCTTCTAATAATTTTGTAATTTTATTTTTCATAAAAGAAAGATTATGATAGTGCCGGAATTTTGTTTTGACACTTAAATTAGTCTGCTTAGGCTGATTCGGATCAATCTCCCATGGATGAAAATAAAAAATACTGGGTTTACCTTCTTTTTTATTAAGATGAGAGATTGCCCAACGGCTAAATGCGTATGGAAATAATCTGAAATAGCCCCCACCACCACAGGGGATATTACACCCAGCCCATTGTACAGTGGAAATAGGAATTTCAATCAGTCCACCGGGCGTTGAAGTAAAGCTAAAGCGTGGTGCCGATGGCCAACCATATAAATCATGTTTGATGGGATAAATACTAGAACTATAGATGAAACCACATTCTTCAAGAATAGCTAATGCCCATTGTGTTTGAAAATTAATACTATAAGTGGGTGCTCGATAACCTTTAACGGGCAAGCCGGACAAATCTTCTAATAATTGCTTGCTGTTTAAAACATCTTTTTTAAATTCTGCAGGGGTCAGTAAATTCACACGTTGATGCCAGTAACCATGACTTGCTATCTCATGCTTCTCTTTTACAATTTCATCAATCAACGCAGGAAATTTCTCTGCAACCCAGCCAAGGATAAAAAAAGTTGCCTTTACCCCCTGCTGATTAAACAATTCTAAAATTTCTCTTGTATTGTAATCAACCCTTGTTGGGAGTATTGACCACACATCTTTAGGAAATCTATTTTCAAAAGCACTGACTTGAAAATAATCTTCCACATCCACTGTCATTGCATTGGTTAATATAGCTGATTTTTGTTTTGTTTTGGCGTCAAGCAACTTTCTGCTCCTTTTTACTGGATGCAACTTCATGCATCCAGGGGACAAGGATCTCTGCAATGCGGTGTGCCGCTTTACCATCCCATAAAGGAGGCGTGTGGATCATTTGCTTAGGATGCTCTAATAATTGCCTAGCCATTTTAATAATATTTTGAGGATTAATGCCCACTAGGTGATTGCTTCCTTTTTCAAGGGTAATGGGACGTTCTGTATTTTCCCGCAAAGTTAAGCAAGGAACCTTTAATACAGAGGTTTCTTCTTGTATCCCTCCAGAGTCTGTAAATACAAGTTTGGCTGTTTTCATAAGCCCTAAGATCTCAAGATAATTCAGCGGTTTTGTGTAAATCAAGTTTTGCTTATTAAAATAGGACTCTAAACGAAATTGTTTTATTTTTTGCTGCGTTCTTGGATGCATGGGAAAAATAAGCGGTAAATCTTGAGAAACCGTTTGCAATGCGGTCAGAATATTTTCAAACACTGCTTTATCATCTACATTGCTCGGTCTGTGCAATGTGACAATACCATAGTGTTTTGCAAGCACAGCAGCCGATAGTCCATTCTCATTTATAATCTCAGAGGCTGTCTTTACTTTGGGCAAAAAACTGAATAATGAGTCAATCATTACATTACCAACAAAATGTATTTTTGCAGGTGAAATCCCTTCTTTGAGCAAATGCTCTTTAGCAGATTGCTCTGTGATAAAATGAAGTGCAGTTATTTGATCGGTCAGCTTACGGTTGATCTCCTCTGGCATACTATCATCAAAGCTACGCAATCCTGCCTCGACATGAATGACGGGAATCGCTTTTTTTACAGCAACCAGGCTACAGGCTAAGGTTGAATTGACATCTCCCACAACCAACACAGCATCTGGCTGATAACGCTCTATGATTGGCTCAAAGCGCTGCATAATCAAGGCCGTTTGTTCTGCATGTGTGCCTGAATGAACCTCTAAGTTTTCATCTGGTTGACGAATCTCTAGTGAGGCAAAAAAAGAAGCATCCAAGTCAGAGTCATAATGCTGACCTGTATGAATGAATTGAAGCATCAGTGATGATTGAGAAGTCTCTAGTACTTTTAATATAGGCGCTATCTTTACAAAATTTGGTCTCGCACCCGCAATGCACATCAACTTAGGAATGGGCATACTACAAATCCTTTTATGTAGAGAACTAGAGAACTCTGATCCTTAACTTATGATTTCATGCTCCTTGTCTTTTGACAAGGATCTTATCTATATGAGAGAAACAGATAGCATTCTAGCTTTACCCTCTCACTATCAAGGCTACGTTAAGCTCAGTAATGCGTTTTTACTAAGAATGGATAAGATAGATCATGTAGGGGCGGATCGCTGTGTCCTGACGGACCGGCACAGAGACCGGCCCCTACGAATGAATTGCACCCTGCGTGGCTCGGCTGCCACCAATTGCTAGGACCACCAATTGCTAGGACAGCCATAATTAGCAGGACAGCCACATTAAAATTTGCAAGTTAATTAAATAATGTAGATGTACGTGAGTAGTTTTAGAGTGGGTTTCTTAGGCGCTAACTTGGAATATCTGCCATCATTGCATGATTCATCTCTTTTAAATGATGCTGCGATTTTGCCGTAGACTTTAATAATCTATCCCAGATCCCATTCCATAGTACTGCACGCGAAGGTGCTTGAATTGCAATTGCTTGGCAAGATGATTGATCAGCTCTTCTTAAAGATTCATATAATTTTTGTGCATATTGCTCAACCGTAGTCGGCATTTGAATCCATTGTAAGCATTCTACGCTCTCATTAGTATTCGTGGCTTGAGCCAAGATACATAGCTCAGCGCTATATAATGCTTGTAAAAAAGCAAGCTCCTGCTCATTTTCATATAAATAGGTAGGTTTAGAAGGCTCATAATGATATTTCAAAGAGCCGGACACTTGCGGGCTTTGTTTACTACCTACAGTCACAAGAACCCTATCTCCCACTACTTTTTGAATATCTTCAATAGTGATCATACCAGGACGCAATATTCTGCACTGCGTAGGCTCTGTTGCATCTAAAATGGTTGATTCAATGCCAACCATACATTCGCCGCCTTCTAACACGCGTACCGATGTTCCAAATTCATCCAATACATGCTGCGAAGAAGTAGGGCTTACTTTGCCAAACTGATTGGCAGAAGGTGCCGCTAAAGGTGCGCCCACCTGCTCAATCAATGCCAAAGCAACAGGGTGATTCGGCATCCGAATACCCACGGTGTCTTGTCCACCCGTAACCCAATAAGATACCTTGTTTGATTTCTCTAAAATAAGGGTGAGTGGCCCAGGCCAAAAAGCCTTTGTAAGTGCTTGCACATAGTCAGGAATATTCACAGCATAATCAGACAAATTCATATCTTTGGCGATATGAATAATCAAAGGATGCTCGGTAGGGCGATGCTTTAATGCAAAGATCTGTCTCAGTGCTTGCTCTTGTGTGATATCTGCGGCTAAGCCATAAACCGTTTCCGTGGGTATAGCAATAACGTGGCCTGATTTAAGCACATTCGCTGCTACAACAATTTCATCCGGGTTTAGAATCAGTTTCATTTTTGAGGGATATACACAAATCACTAAGGTTTAGTCATTTTAACAACATTCATCCTTAATAGGCAAACCTTAAGCAAGTTGTTAAAATACTGCCCTGCACTCAATAGATGGCACATTTTTAAGGAAACACTCAATGAAAAAGCTTGTCGCAGTCGTTTATGGCTCATTATCAGACTGGGAAGTGATGAAAAATGCCACAGATATCTTAAATGACCTTCATATTCCTTACCATACCCAAGTGATTTCAGCGCACAGAACACCCCATCTTTTATATGAGTTTGCAAACTCAGCTAAAACCAAAGGCTTTGAAGTCATCATCGCAGGTGCTGGTGGCGCAGCTCACCTCCCAGGTATGATTTCTTCTCTCACAACTTTACCCGTACTCGGCGTGCCTGTTCCCAGCTCAAACTTAAATAGCATGGACTCTCTACTCTCTATAGTACAAATGCCCGGTGGTATACCTGTGGGTACACTGGCCGTGGGTAAAGCAGGCGCAAAAAATGCAGCCCTTTTGGCAGCAGCCATTCTTGCCAATAAATATCCTGAGATTGACAAGCAATTAACTGATTTTAGAGCCGAACAAACACAAAGCGTTTTGAATCAATTATATCCGGAGTAATGAATGAAAGTTGGTATTTTAGGTGGTGGTCAATTAAGTCGCATGTTGGCATTAGCAGGCATACCGCTTGGCTTTGATTTTTGTTTCTATGAACCCAGCCTTGAAAATGGTGTCTCTCAATTAGGTCAAGTCATTCAAAAGCCCTATAGTGATATTGAAGCGCTGGCGTCATTCATCGAAAGCTGCGATGTCATCACCTATGAAAATGAAAATATTCCCGTAGAAACAGCAACACTGATTGCAAAATGTAAGCCCTTACACCCCAATACCAAAGCACTCAAGACCACACAAGATAGGCTCTTGGAAAAAACCATGTTCGATCATTTGAGCATTCCCACCGTTGCTTATCAAGCCATTGATTCAAAAGCTACACTCGAAAATTTTCTTAAATTGCATGGTAGCCCAATAGTTCTTAAAAAAAGACGTCAAGGCTATGATGGTAAAGGGCAATGCAAAATCAATTCTATGCAAGACATTATCGAGCTTTCAAATGATTTTCTAAATGATGCTATTGCAGAACAATTTATTGCTTTTGATAGAGAAATATCCATCATCGCTGTCAAAGGAATCAATGGCGATTGTCGATATTATGATATCTGCCAAAACTACCATGAAAAAGGCATTTTGCATCATACTCAAAACAAAATTGACGATCCTATGTTTAATACGGCCAAAATCTATGTCGACAAAGTCATACAACATCTTGATTACGTGGGTTGTATTTCCTTTGAATTCTTTCAAAAAGGCACACAACTCTTTGCTAACGAGATTGCCCCTCGTGTACATAATAGCGGCCATTGGACGATTGAAGGAGCACAAACCAGTCAATTTGAAAATCACCTCCGCGCTATCACTGGCATGGGATTAGGCAATACCGCAAGCACAGATCATTTCCAGATGTTTAATTTGCTGGGTGCTATCCCTGATAAAGAAGGCATGATGAATTATGATTTTGTTCATTTGCATGATTATCAAAAAATTGCAAAACCAGGACGTAAGGTGGGGCATATTACACTACTACTATCAAAAGATACGACTGAACAAAAAGAGAAATTCTTAAAAGAATGTCTGAACAAAGTAATCTAAAACAGAGATCTCCTCTAGAAATTTTAAATATTCAAAACTTCTAGAGGATTGAACAAAAACCGATTAATGAACAATCTTTGCTTCCTTTGCTTCTAACTTTTTAAAATGCTCAATAGCCATTTTAATTTCAGAAATTAATCTTTCCTTGCTTAAAATAGGTGCATTTTTTGTTATATCTTCACCTTCTTCTCCGCGCATGAGCAAATAAGGCTCCGCGCTTTCAACCGGAGGTGCAGTAATAATTAAGGTTGCAATCATGTCCTCAGGATCAGAGATCAATCGATGAGCTAAGGTATAATGATGGAAATAAGACTGTCCCTCTTTAATTTCATGAACCACTGGAAAACCTAAATGTTTAAGGCCTATTTTTTTCAAGCCATATTGTCCAGATACATTAGGTAACGTTACATAACTCTCATGTACAGATATGACATCAAAAAAATCTTTTTCAGATAGATCAAATTTTTTCATAATATCTTCTTTGGTCAAGACAGATCCCTTATCTACACTACAGCGAAATTTTTCTTTCTGAAAGCGAGTCATTCCATACATAGACATTTCAATAATACTTATACTATCGAAAACTTTCTTTTGTTCTTCTTTAGAAAGAGCATTTACTTTCTCGATAAATTTGTCATAAACCATCTTTTCATCTGGTCGCACATCATTGATTAAATATAATTGATCTTCAAAGCTTCCCGAATACATCTTAGAAGCAAAACTCCATTTATGAGCATGTTTATCTTCAACAACAAGTTTTGTTGTATCTTTTTCAGCATTTGGCCACCACAAATGTAACCGTACTTTATATTCTTTGTCTTTGGGACCAGTTACTAAAACAATTTTTGTAAAGCCCGTCACATGGATATAAGATCGAGCAGCCATTTCGTCCAATAATTTATCATTTTCCAAAACAGATTCTAACGCACTGATTAAAGCTTGAGGCGTAATATAATTCATGAGCTCTTCATGAAATTGTTGAGCATTCGGTTGGTCATATTTGGTAAATAAATTTTTCGTTTTTTCTTCTAGATCCTTGATGTTTTTAATATCAGAAATAAAATTTTTATCCGAATCAAAAATTACAAACTGACCTTCAGGAATAATAGTAGGCGAATGTTTATATTCTTTTAAATCATGATTAACTAAATAATCTGTGGATACGCACTCTTTTTCCACATCTAATAGGAAAAATGAATCTGCATCTTCTGTTGCTTGAACTGCCTGTGAAAATGTGAATAAAACTAATATATATTTTAGAAAACGCCGCATTCTAAATTACTCCCTCATCCTTTCATATATTTTAAAGATTTATCAATGCATTCTTAAGCCATTATAGACAATTTTATAGACTTTATGGTTTGTTAACTGATATAATTAACACTTTTTTAGTGCATATACTTTAAATCATTTTAAATACGCAGGATATTATGGGCAAAGACACTATTCCTTATGAAATTAAAACCAAACCACTATTTACGCATGCCCTAAAACCTGTGAAATTTATCAAATCTTGGCTAAGCTGGTTTGGAAATTGGAAATCTGCATCATCACCCCCAATTAAATTGCCCTCTCCTGAACAGCTCAAGGTACTGAGTTATAACCTATGGGGAGCACCACAAGATGCCAAGAATCCATATTTTCAATTTAAACAAAGATCACAAGCGGTTTTAAAGCTCATTAGCACCATCGATGCTGATGTGATCTGCTTGCAAGAAGTCTCTAGAGATTGGGCCGATAAATTACTTGCAGATCCGTTTATTCGGAAAAATTTTTATTCAACAGATTTTAATACAGATAGAGTACACAGCTATTTTGGTCTTAGCCAAATTACACTGTCGAAATTCCCAATTATCTCTGCAACTGCATATGGGTTACCCGGATACGAAATATATTCTCTATTGAATACTCAGATACAGTTTGGTACACAGACAATATCTGTTAATAATGTACATTTGCATTCTGGTAAAGAACATTCAAGCTTCCGTATCGCACAACTAGAAACGATATTTAATATTCTAACCTCTCAAGAACAAAGTGATAGCACTCTCATTGCAGGAGACTTTAATTTTGGAGATAATTGGGATGAAAACAGTGTACTCGATTCAGCACCAATGCCATTAACTGACATTTGGAAGCATCTCAAAGACAACGATCCAGGATACACTGAAGATTCTCATATAAATATAATGCGCTTTAATCTAAAAGGTTGTCATAAACAAGAACGATTTGATCGTATTTTAGTACAAAGCAATACAATGGATGCAACTGATATTAAATTGATTGGTCAAGCCCCAATCGATCCAGATGCGCAGATTTGGCCTTCTGATCATTTTGGCTTATTGGCACGTTTTGATATCCATTCAAGAAAAGAGGTGATTAGCTCCAATAGTTCATCTTCTAAGTCAAGATAGTAAAAGCAATGAAAATGAGAGACACTTTAAAATGGGTTAACTGCCTTGTTAACCTCCATAACGAAAACCGATGGAGGCTAAATTCTCGCCTGTCTTGCGAAAATAATTGTCGGAATGATTTAAAAAATACTGATAAGAGCCACTTAAAGACAAACTTCTTGCCAACTGCCAACTCATCCCCATCGCCATCACATAGCGCTGATCTTGTTCTTGATTAAAATAACGTTGATACACATCAGAGGCTTTTGCAGAAATATGTATGTTTCGTCTAAACTCATAATCAGCAGAGAAACTAACACCTTTGCCTTTCTCTTCCGAGGAGGAAGCTAAGACTATATTCTTATTTTGAAATGCATTCACTGAAAATTGCACTCTCTCTAAATTGTAACGATAAACTGCATCTAAAGTTTTGCTAATCAAAATTTGGTTTATTTGTGTTGGTGTAAATTGAGAGGGAGAGAAAACAATATTATTCAAATTACCTCGGGGTGAAAAATCGATTTGTTGCCGAGCACGTGTCGTAATCTCTTCACCGTAATCAAGGCTAAAGCTTTGACGCTTTCTATACCATGAAGCATTGACAATGCTACTATCACCAAAAGAGCGATGACCTTTTTGAATGGTAATTTGTGTGCGCTTATTGGGAAAATACTGAAAACCTGCATACCAAAGATAGCCATCTAAAGATTGCTGTATGCCACGTAGGTTTTGATTATCTTCATAGCCAACACGGAAAAGCGCAATCAATCGTCTTGAAATTTCATACTGCATTAATCCATTCAGTGTTAATGTTTTTAATGTCAAATCATAAGATTGCGCTGTCTCTCTGTATTGATATTGAAAACTGGAACTTAAGCGTTGAACATGCGTACCCATCCAAGCCCCCCCCTCTGCAAGCCAATCATTGACGTGCGATAGGTTTGATGAGGGATAATGTGTTTGGCCATATTTTATTTTCAAATCACTACGAATCTTTTGACCAAACGAATATCTAAAATCAGGGCCTAACTGAAAACTACCAACATCTGATCGATTATCGCCACTTTGCATGCCGCTAAATGCTTGGTTTTCTGGATAAAGTACCTGCTGCGTATAAATGCCATCCATCGAAAAATCCATATGCTTTCTAGATATTTGACGCTCATAATGCAAACTACCACGGTGATATATTTTATCGGCGTGGCTTTTGTTCCAATAACCTAAACCTTGCAATAAATACTCCGCATCCATATGGCTACGAGGCGATTCTGCTTGCAATAAGAGTGCTGGCATTACCTCTAGAATCCATTCTGATTTTTTCATACTGCGTGGCATTAACTTTACATTATCAGAATAATACTGAGAAACTGAAATCTCAGGACTCAAATGATAATAAGCCGATGTATTTACAGAAAAAAAGCTAATAAAACTGAGTAATAATATACCCACAATAGATGATTCTTCGGTTAGGTGGCAAGCGTTCGAGCAATAGGCGTGTATACAAAATACATGACGATTGTGAGATTCGCGAAGCCAACAACACCGACATTGTGCCCCTTTGCGGGTAAGATTCATCTGTAAAGGGCATATTCGAGTTCTCAAAATATTAAGGCTCATTAACTGACAATCTAGCGATTATGTAAGAGATTGAGGAAATAAAGAGGCATGACTTGCAACAATACCCGCTATTTTATCCATAGGCATTGCTTGCAAGCTTTGTTTTAATACACTTTGCGGAGTCTTTAAAATGTTATTAACAAAAATAATACGATCACAATACTGAGATAATATTTTACTTGCTGGATCGACATACGATGGAGGGGCATCAATGATCACAAAAATTCTTGGACACATGTTTTGTATTTGGCTAAAAAATTCATGCATATGAACGCTATCAAAGTACTCTGAACGACAAGGATTCAAACGACCATGCGGAATAAAATAGAGCTGTGGTACAGGTAAAGTATGAATAATGTTGGTAAGCACGTGCTTATTTTCCAAAAAATCCATTAATCCTGGCAAAGCATCTGCCTTAAGCTGCGCACTTAGGCTATTAGCACCACCACAAGCATCCACAATAATTGCTTGATATTCTCGCTCAAGTGAAAAATTAGTCGCTAAATTAAAAGCAGTTGTTGATACTCCCTCAGAAGCGATACTACTGGTCACCATAAAGACATGCGAGCGCTTCTCCTGTTGAGATTTATTTTCAGGCAAAAGTAATTTTTTTATCTTACGATAATGCATCGTCAACTGGCCACTATGAAAAGGTGGCGCAACCAAAGCTGCATTATTTTCAAAGAATGCAGCCCAATTTTTCTTTAGTGTATTAGGCTTAAAATCGTCTTCTGTTCCAACAACTATTTTTCCCTTTAATGCTTCATGATTTTTTACATCACTTTGGGCTAGCATTTCTGTATTTTTATTTTTTTTGAAAATTGACATAGTTGTATCTACTTAAAACCTAGGCCCTATTTGATAATAATATAAAACCACTAAGCACAATGCGGTTAAAAACAAGAGTGCTGAACAACTGCAAACTGTCCATATTGTCCGATATCTGTATAGCAAATGGCTTGACGCGTGTGATGCAATAATAGGGATCTGCTCTAGCACAGGTAACCCTGTAAAGGATTCCAAATTCATTTTATGTAATGCCGCTGGATTTAATTGTGAACGTGCAAAGGCAACACCAAGGCCAGTAAACACACCTATCAAAAGCATCGCTAAGCCATACAATATTCTATTGGGTCCCGCGGGTTCCAAAGGCACAAAAGGCGGATCAATGATTCTGAACTTAATAATCTGTTGCGTATCATCCATTTCTTCGGCTAATTTAGCGGCTTCTCGTTTTTCAAGCAAAGATTGATATTTCTGTTTATGGGTTAAATAGTCTCTATTTAAACTGGCAAACTCCATCTCTGACTTAATAACAGCATCTATTTTCTGACGCATGTCGTTACTTATTGCCTCAAGCTCTCTGACAGCTGCTTGCACAGATGCTACTTCAGCATGGGCCTCATTGAATGCAATTCTCATCTGTTGGTATACTGGATTCTGGCTCAAAGAATCAAAGGCATCGCCGAGTAAATCAGTCTCTTCAATTTTACTAAGACTTATCTTTATTTCCTCAATTTCTTTTTTAAGATTCTTAACATCAGGGTGATTTTCGGTGTAGCGTGTTAAAAGTAAAATTTCTTGTGCTTCAAGTTGGTTCAATTTTTGTGCCAATGGGTGATTTTTTAGAGGATTTCGATGGCTTACAGAAAGGCCAAAGATAGGCTCTTCACCGTCAATTTGTTTCTGAATAGCATCTCTGCGCTTGATGGCGACTTCTAATTTCATCTTTGTATTTTCAAGCGTGCTCATTGTTGTCTGCAAGCGTTCATAATAAGTCTTATCTTCTCTTGGCAAAGTGCCAAGATGCTCACGCTTAAAATTTGCCAAACGCATTTCTGCCAAAACCAATTGTTCTTCGTAAGCACCAATCTGCTCATCTAAAAATTTTTGGGCTTGCATTGTATCTGTGCGTGTATTACTTAAAGTGGATTCTTGAAATAAATTCAAGATAGATTGCACAACCAATTTAGCCTTATCACGACTATGATGCTCATAACGAATGACAAATAAATTAGTAGCACCTTCTCGCTTTAATTTTATTTCATGCAATAATTTATCAAGCAATACTTCTTTGTCATGTCTGGATTTTACATTCAAATCTAAATCTGACATTTGAGCAATTTTTTCTAAATTAGGTCGGTTAAAAATAGTGCGTGCAACTTGACTGATTCTTTCATTTGAATCAGTACTGACAGATAAATCTTTCATCAATGGTTTGATGAGTGATTGTGTATCAATATAAACACGTGCAATAGACTGATAGTGATTTGGTAAATTAGCAATCACTGACCAGCCTATTAATACAACAATCCAAGCGCTAATCACAGCATACCAGCGATACAACCAAATACCGATTAAATAATTTTTTGCTTTATCTAATAGCAACGATAGATCCATTAAAAAAACGCCTCAGGAATTATAAGTACATCGCCAGGCAATACTAATGCATTTGCTTTAATATCTCCCTCTCTCAACAAATCATCTAAACGTGCGCGATATGATTTTTCTACATTATTCTGTTTTCTAACCAATGTTGCACGATTGCCATCTGCAAAATCTGTCAGACCACCCACAATAATCATAACATCCAATATCGTCATACCAGAACGATAAGGTATTGCCTGCGGTTGAGAAGCCTCACCGACAACCCTGATATTATCTTCATAAGTTCCCACAAAATTAGAAACCATAACTGTCACAATAGGATCTTTTAAATAATGCGAAAGTGCTTGTTCAAGATCATGAGCAAGCTGTGTAGGTGTTTTATGCGCAGCTGCAATATCCTCAATAAGTGGAATGCTTATTTTGCCATCCGGTCTTACGAGTACAGACAATGAAAATTCCGGATTCTTCCATACAGATATTTGTATGGAATCTCCTGGGCCAATATGATATTGCGTATCAGGTAAGGCATTGATAGGTACTTTTTCCAACAAAGGCAAACTTGAGTGGCATCCCAACAAAGCAATGAAACACAAAGCAATAATAATAAATAATCGCATAAATAATCTTTTTTTAAACTTCATTTCAAACTCATTTAGGTTTTATGTAAACCTTTCACATTGTGAACTTCCTTCCATTGCTGTGTATTCTTTTTCTTTGATATCCAATTTTTCCATCAAATTATAAAGTGTTGGCCTTGTAACCCCCAAAATAACAGCTGCTTTAGATACATTGCCTTGACTAAAATTTAAAGCACGTTGTATCGCTTGTTTCTCTGCCTCATGCTTTATGGCCTTTAAATTGAAAGCCATATCAGGTGCATCTGTGGCAGCAAAATCAAGATCTTCCTCTTTTATTTCATTGCCTTCCGCCATAATTACTGCGCGTTTAACACGATTTTCCAATTCTCGCACATTACCAGGCCAAGCATATTGCAATAAAAGCTTAAGCGATTGATGAGAAAAGCGTTTTGTTGTTTTCTTAAAGCTTTCGCTATATTTACTCATAAACATTTTTGCAAGCAGCAAGATATCTTCTTCCCGCTCTCGTAAAGGCGGGATCGTGATTGTCACTTCAGCTAAACGATAATATAAATCTTCTCTAAATTGATTCGTTGCGATCAGCTCTTTTAAATCTTGATGCGTGGCGCAAATAACACGAACATCTACAGCAATCGACTCTCTGCCCCCCAATCGTTCAATTTGTCTTTCTTGTAAAAATCTCAGCAATTTAGGCTGTAATTGAATCGGCAGATCACCTATTTCATCCAAGAAAAGTGTTCCTTCATTCGCTAATTCAATCTTACCCTTGGTTTGTTTATGTGCGCCTGTAAAAGCGCCTTTTTCATAACCAAATAATTCGCTTTCTAATAGATTTTCTGGGATTGCAGCACAATTAATTGCAATAAATGGCCCTTTCATCCGAGGGCTTAAATGGTGGATCCCTTTAGCAAGTACCTCTTTACCAGTACCACTCTCTCCTGCTAACAATGTCGTAACGTTATTAGGAGCAATTTTTTCGATCATTTTACAAACAGAAGTCATTGGTTTACTGGCTGTCAGCATCCCTGGGATCTGTGTTGTCACTGAATGCTCGAATATTTTCTTTCTTTCTACTTCTAAAGCTTGAAGATAAAAAGCACGTGTTACAATAAGATGTAAGTTTTCAGGCTCAATTGGCTTAACATAAAAATCATAAGCACCACGCCCAATTGCCTCTATTGCAATTTTTTTATCGCTTTGCCCTGTCACCATAATGACTTTAGTTAAGGGGGCTAATTGCAATATCTCACTTAATGTTTGCATTCCTTCTTCATAACTATCTGCTTTAGGTGGTAAACCTAAGTCTAATGTCACGACAGCAGGTTCAAAACGTCTTAATTGTTTAATCGCATCGTGTCTATTTTCAGCCTGCACCACTTCAAACTCATCAAAAGCCCAGACCAGCTGTTCTCGAATGCCTGCATCGTCATCGACTACTAATAAGCAAGGTTTATCATTCACTGGCATTTTCCTTAATTTGCTATATCGCTTACTTTTTCAATCTGTTCAATGATATCTGACTCACGATAGATGATGTTACTTTGTTGAACAACATGTAGTATCGGAAATTCTATACAGAATTGCGTGCCAAGCCCTTCTTGCGAAGTTGCTTGTATACGCCCTTTTTGATTCTCAACATAAGTTTTTGCTTGAAACACACCAATTCCCATGCCTTTTTTACCTTTGGTGGATACAAAAGGCTTAAATAAATGGCTTCTCATAAAATCCTGTGACATACCTTTACCTGTATCTATCACTTTAATCATTACTTTTCTATCTTGAATAGAAATCTCTATACTCACTGTACCTTCATGGGAGGTTGCTTGTTGCGCATTTTCTACCAAATGAGTAAGAATATTAACAAATTGGCTATAGTCCCCTATTATTTCAACCTCATCAAAATCACACTGCCAAGATAAAGAAGGGATAGGAAAATCTTTGCTGCGTATTTCAAGTACTTCTGCTAATGCTTTTCTCAAAGCAATTGTTTCAGAAATCTCTTGTGTGGGCACATTAATCTGCTTAAGAAGTTTATCAAATTTTAGGTTTAGATGATCGATGGTTTGATATACGCTTGCAATGAATTTAGGATTATCACCATGCTTTTCTTTGTTTCTACTCATCAAAATCAACTGAGCCGCAATATTCTTAAGATCATGGGCAATAAAAGTAGAAACTTGATTAAACGCTTCAAATTGCTTTGCAACCATTAAGTCTTTAGCAGCTTGTGCCTGAACCAAAGTAACGGCTAATTGTCTTCCCACCATCATCAAAACATCTTGTACTTCCCAATTAATAGAAAAAGATGTTCGTGGAAATCCTAAAACAATTAAATAAGCACAGTGATCCAAATATTTTAAAGGAACCATTAACCATATCCATGACTGCTCACGCATGGCCTCTGGCAATATAATGGCATCAGTGCTGAGATCGAGGGGTTTATTCAGTTGATCTAAGATAGCAGCAAAGGCAGGATCTTGTATCTCCAAACCTTGCTCAGGAAGTGCAATATTCCATCCTTCAATTAAAGAAAACTGATTATTTTTCCCTTTCTCAAATAGCCATCCTTTAGGACTCTCTACTAAATCCGCTATCATCTTTATCACAAGCTGATTTCTATTTTGATGCTCATTTTCAGATAATATATTAGAGATATTTAACCATTGCTGACGATAATCATAACGTAATCTAAATAAATTTTTAGCAAATAATTGTGAAATGAAGGCACGCACACGACCAGAAGTTAATAGCAATGCCAATACAAGCAAGCTACTCGAGAGAAACAAAACTTGTAATGCTTTTCCCCAATTGCCCCCAAATTGCCGAATACCATAACCAACAGATGCCATAATCAATAAATATACACCACACCCTACAAAGGCAGCGCTACTAAAAATAAGTTTACGAGATGGCGCCAATGGGTAATGCCAATTTTGATTACGAAAAACACCAATGGTGATAAAAGGAGCAATGAGTGCGCAAACAGCGCCCCTCATTTCCCACATAGTTGGATTAATTTGACTGAGTAATAACGCATTTGCAAATAGATAAAAATCATAGCAAAACATTAAGCCTAAACCGCAGGCAATAAACTGAATGCCCCCTCGACGTTCAGGCATTGTTCCCAAATAGAGCTGCTCAATCAAGGCCAAAGCAATAACGGACATTGAGATATTGCCAATAAAACTTAACTTAGCAAAACGATCCATCCACGCAGGATTGACTTCAATCTGTATTAAAACGGCATTAATGCTTAATATAGTAACCCATATTCCCATAAATATCTTAAAAAGCGAATGATTAAACCAACGCTTTCCTTCAATATTTTGTGTCAAAGCAATCAACTGAATCAGGCAAAAGCACCAACTCACATCTTGCAGTGCCTCCGTAAAGGCAACAATACCGTAATGTGGCAAAAATTCAGCAATATACAGGGACGCGAAAATGCACCACAAACTTGTAATAAAGGTGCTGATAATCAATAGTGGGATTTTTTCACGCGTGCTTCGATGAAAGCAGAGTAGTATCGTTGTCGTTAAAAATACAACAGCCCCAAAATTGTGACTGATAGAAGCTATCTGTGGCATAGATAAAAGAGCATCCTTGTTAGCGTGAGCCGCGCCTTAACAATACCACTTCGGCTGTTTGCAGTAAAATAACAAAGTCAAGAAACAAACTATTATTCTTCACATAATATAAGTCATATTGTAATTTTTCAAAAGCATCTTGTTCTGTGGCACCATAAGGATAACAAACTTGTGCCCAACCCGTAATGCCAGGTTTAACGGCATGCCGCTCTTGATAGTAGGGAATCGTCTTTTGCAGATTTTCAACAAATTCAGGACGCTCTGGCCTTGGACCTACAAAACTCATTTCTCCCCTGAAGACATTAATGATTTGAGGAAACTCATCAAATCGTAAACGACGTATGACATGGCCAACCCGAGTGATACGATTATCATTTTGCTGTGCCCATTGTGGAATGCCATTTTTTTCCGCATCCACTTTCATGCTGCGAAATTTAAGTAATTCAAAAATTTTACCATTCTCGCCAACACGTTTTTGCTTATAAAGCAAAGGCCCTTTACCCCTGTCTTCGACATAAATAGCAAAAGAGACCAATAGCATAATTGGCCAGAACAAAAACAATAGCCCTGCGCTGCACACCACATCAGAATAACGCTTTAAGCGTTTGCGCCATTTTCCTCTTTGAAAACCATCGGCAAAAATGAACCAACTGGGAGATATCCAATCAATTTTAATGATACCCGCTTCTCTTTCATAAAAAGTTACAATATCGTTTACTTCAATACCAAATAATTTACAACGTAATAAAGCGTTGGTAGGAAAACTTTCTTTTTTATTATCGACAGCGACGACAATTTCATCTGCTTTTACTCTTTTAGCAATCTCAAGTAAATTACTCTCTGTGGCCAACAACAGATTAGATCCTACTCCCTTTGTAATATCAACCAAAGGCACATATTCAACAATTTGAAATTGGCCATTGGCAAATTTCGATGCCGATTCTTTAAGGCTTGCTGCCTTTTCTCCAGAACCCAAGACCAAAACTCTGCGCTGTAAGGCTTGTGAAGATAAAGCTTGAAACATAAGCAACCGTGTAATCAAAACGCCTATAAAAGCAATAGAAATAACCGATAACCAAGCTTCTCTGCCCATATCCAATTCTGGCAATGTATAAGAAATTTGATGAATGAGAATCGTACCAATACCAACCCCCAACACCACCCTGGATATCATTTCTACACGCCCATTTTTCAGGCGTCGTTGATACAAACCTACAATAGATAAAGATATCAACATCACCGTAGCAAAAAAGATCGCTTCAGGTGCTAAGAGGTTGATGTAATCAAGCAATTCAAGCCAACTTACTCTTAAACCTGCCATCAATCCAAAATAAAGGGAAAAGATAAAAATAAATGCTTCTATTGTTGCGAGGACAATAAAGCGTGTTGCAACATACTGCCTAAATATCCGTATCGTACCCATAGGGTTGCATCCGTAAACCTAGGCTTAAAGCTAGGCACAAATTGAAGTTAGTAGAAAAACTATTACTATTTAAAAGTCTTCAATTAAGCATCTAACAATAAGGCATTCCCTGCAAATAAATTTAAAATTTCTTTAGATATATATTCACTGCGCCTATATATTTCTTCTTTTTCTTGTACAATGGAACCATCTTCTTTTAATAATGGTACTTTTTCAGCAATCAGTTTCTCGGCAAATGCACGTCCAATATGTTGTGGACTATGCGTACCATTGCATAATTTTAAAAGTACTTTTTCTACAGTGTTCAGCCTAACAACTTCATGTCGCTGATTGGTAACCAAACTAGAACGCAAGAGCTGGTGCTGTACTAAAGGCGTTGAACGCAGGGTTGTAGGTGGTTTTAATGCATAGTGTAAAGGCTCACATGACAGTGTAATAATGCCACCCAAAGCAAGACGCATCAAATTCAACTCCTGATTCAGCATGTGTTGAATTTTATTTCTGTCTTGAATTTTTGTTTCTCTGAGCAAAAGACTAATAAAATCCCCATAAAAAATAGGTTTTTTCTGCTGAGATAACAACCACATTGCAATTTTTGAAAAATGATTTTTAACGGTCAGTGTAATAAGGTTATTTTTAAAAGAAAGTGGTGCCTCATCGACAGAAAGCGCATTCTCATCACCTTCGACCACGCCTTCAAATTTCAGATGAAAATCCATGATCTGATCGGTTTGGAGATTGCGATTAAGCACAATAGATTCATGACACAATAAAGTTTGCCTAAATCGTTGATTACGAACAAAATCCATATATTGCCCTAAACGTACAATATCTGTAATTTTGCTGATCTCTTGAGAAATACCTGCCGGTAAATTTGCTGGAAACATATGAGAAATTTCAGTGTCTGACAAATAATTTAAACGATTTTGTTTTGCATGTTCAACAAATTCATAAAAATAAAGCGCATGATTTACATCTTCTAAATGATCGTGTAATAAATAATTGTCACTTTGCTTCGACAATAAATTAATTTCTGACTCTAAGAAATTTGAATAAGGCGTTTTCTGATCTTTGATACCCGCTAAAATAAATTTCAGAATAGAACGTGCTTGAGTTGCTTTTTCTTGTGGCGTGTTAAAACTTTGAACATGATATTTCATCATATCCCGAATACTTTTCACCATATTCCAACCAGGCAAAGTATTGTAACTCATAAATACAATGCCTTGTTCTGCTAAATTTTCTCGACAAATTTGCATGATTTTATTACGAATGGGTTCATCCACCCATGAGTAAATACCATGACAAATAATATAATCAAACTGCCCTTCACTCGCATGAAAATCCAAAATGGATTGATGTCTTAAATCAATATTTTTTAAGCCTAAGGATTGAACAACCTGTCGACCCTCTTCAATTTGTTTGATGGATAAATCGATACCCACACATTCATTCTCAGGCGCACCACATGCCATCGGAATAAGATTGCCACCACTGGCACACCCTAATTCAAGAATTCTGGCAGTAGCATAAGGTTTAGGTTTCAAACCAAATAAAGAACCTAGTGTATATAAATGGTTAGGATGTGTTTGCTTGTATGGAAAGCTTTCATACTGGGTAACATCATAAGAATAGGTATTTGAATCCATGGCTAACTCCATTTGTTCCTTCTAGGGAGGGATATGATTCATCGAAAGGATATGAAAGTCAATTAAGTACTCTGTCTTATTTTTCTTCTTTCTTGAGCATTTGAAACTTTCACTTTCATCGCAGCTAAAGATTGTAAAAATTACCATGCATCCTCACCTTCTAGGAAGATATAGCCACAGCTGTGTAATTAATACACGTATTGCCTCATAGCAAAACCTAACCCAAGGGGTCGTTCGTTGCCTCATAACTAAAGTAACCGAGAACATTTAATTCAAAGACTTTTATTTTGTTAAAAGCAGATAAAAAACAAACAGTAAGCTCGAGGCCGTTGCTGAATAGATATGCAATATTCATCTTTCTTCTCCTTAGAGTCGTTGCCTCACATTTGAACTAACTTTTATGTGCTTAAATATTTCAACCAATTTTGTTTCTATTATTTTCTTAAGTGTAAACGGATTAAGGGTTGCATGAATAGCCTGTAGTTTTTCTTTTGTGGTATCTGCAACAGAATCTGACTCTAATACCCGCTCATAAGGCGTTTTTGCAGGTTCATATTGTTTCTTGTATTTAGCGCCAATACGCTCTTTGCTTTTTAGCTTCATCGATGGCATGAAGTGATTTTGAAGCAGGCTCCATTCGTTTCGGTATAAATCATTCATCAAAACAACCGTTTTCTTTTTGTCTAGCCTGTCATACCCAAATAGGTTTCGCACATGCGTCCAATTTTTCTGTTCTACATGAGCATTATCATTCTTTTTATAGGGGCGTGAACGTGTAAACTGAACAGGCTTTTCTCTTTTAGTAAAATAATCATGTAATGCATGATTAATAAACTCACCGCCGTTATCACAATCAAACCCTAAAACCTCAAAGGGTAAAACCTTTTCTATATCACTGATACGTTCATAAACAAGGCCACCTTCTTTATTCCACATGGCTCGATTTTCTGTCCAACCTGTAAAAATATCTGTAACGGTTAGACTCCAAGCAAAACGACCAGCAACACTATCGCCACAGTGCGCAACAGTGTCTGCTTCCACATAACCTGGCCGTGTTATATCCCAATGACTAAATTGTATTTGTATATGAGATTTTAATAATCAGCCAGGTTTGGTTGTACAGCGTCCTTTAAGTTTGTTTGTCGCTCGTATAGGCTTTAGTAAGCGATCGATAGTAGCAGGGCTAATTGATAATAGCCGGTGCCTTATTTCAGGTGCTAGAGAGCCATAGGTTGACTCATAGCTTGGCAGCCAGAGTTTAATGATGGGTTTTAGCCTTTTGCCACAGGGTTGGTCGGCGGTAAACCAAATCTGCTTTAATGGCTCTAAGAGGGCGGGTTTATCATACACTGGTTTTAATCCCGCTCTCTTTTTTTCCTTAACTGGTTTCTTCTTTAGTAGCTGAATCGCATATTTTCTATTGTATCCACATACAGCACAAAACTCATTGAGTATTGCACTCTTTTTTGACCTATCAGCATTCACGTATCGCAACAAAATCGCTTGAAGATAGCTCTTTTTTTCTTGATACCCCATATGTGTAACCTCCCGTTCCCTGGTTACTTTTAATATGAGGCAACGAAGCCTACTTTGCGTTCATAGAGTTAGATTTAATTTGAGGCAATTCGATACAGTGATTGACGTTGATATACAGGGAACTATTTATATACCCCAAGGTCCTAAGCTATAGTCGCAGCACATGAATTCTAGCTGTAAGGGGCACAATGTCAGATAGACACTGAGCCCTGAATAATCTTCATTCCTAATGAAATACATGCGGATTGCAAGAAATAGCCATTAAAGAGGATAGTAATATGTCAAAGACAGGTCCCTCACAACCAACAGAATATTGTTTCGCGCAACAACGTGATTCAAGCTGTCACTTAATGCCCTTTATCAATTTACAAATACTAAATACACTGCGAACAGGAAAGGCTGAAGATTTAGACTTACATCAAAAGGGAAGTTGGCACACAAAACGTGCATGGTTGCCAGAAACCTTTAAACACACTAAGAGCTGGCAAAAAGCCATTACCGCTTTACACACAGTAGATGGTCCATTTTCTAAACGTCAAAAAAGACAACTTGCAGAAGGTATTCTAAATGGTCATATCTATAGAGCAGATGGCGTTCGCGTCGACAATACGTGGAATCCTATTACAAATTATGCAAATATGATGCTTTATCCCTATAATTTCACAGATGCAAATACACTTCCAGAGGATCTTGCTTGGCAACATTTTCACGCAGCTTTTAAAACGCTGCCTTTGTTTTGGAACGACGGTAAAGCACTTTGTTTTGATGAGGCGCAAAAAGATTATCTTGAACTAACAGAAGTCAATAATAGTGGAGATTGGGATATCGCACTTCCTATTATCTCTGGCACAAGCATGGCTAATCCCACTGTACTTGAACAAGACACACAAGACAATTCAAAGCTTAACCATTCACAAACAACAGAAAATACAATTAATTCTAGTATAGAAGGAATAGAAAATTCTGAAATATACTCACAAATCTATAGCTTAGCGGATGATTATTGGTCCAGCGTTGAAGAGAGTTATGATCGATTATTTCCCGCCACTGCTAGTAAAGTAGATCCAGGAACCCTTAGCCTTGACTATCAAAACAATCCTTATCATTCAACGACTACTCACCGATATTTCAAATTAAATCCTGCACAAAAGGCCCTATTAGACTTGCCTGAGAAAACGGTGTTGTTCTCTTCCTCTCCTTCTGTTTTAGGATTTGAGATGGCATTCAAATATCGCTATCTACCAGCAGAGTCCCAGGTACACTCATATTACATGTCTAATTTATGCCAACTTATATTATTTGGCATGGGATTAGACTCAAATAACAACCCCATTCAGGAAGGACATCCCGACTATGACGCTTTTATAGAATTCAGAGAGGCTATGTCAGAAGAAAAAGAGAATCCATGGAATTTTCAGTCTTTTGCAAAAGAGAATTTTTTAGAGTATCACATTACAGAAATGATTAAAGCAGATCCTAATTTAAGGAAGAAAATGGAAGAAACAGTATCTATATTCTTCCCTGCTTGGGAAAAATATCAAGAACTTGATCATTTATACGATGAAAATCATGTTTCTCTGAGAGACAAAAAGAAAGAGTTAATGGGAGAAGAACAATACTTAGCATATTGCTACGTCCAATCTGCTCGTTTTCTTTGGGGAGCCTCTGTCTCTCGAGCAGCATTTAATGCAATTTTAGAACTCAATCCAACTCTAGCACATTTATTAAGGTTACCCCTTGCGCCCGGTCCTAACCAAATCATTCGAAACGCACAAGTTAAAATAAATGGAAATTCTTTTTTAGATGTGTGGAAAGAAATTCAAGCAAATTTAGTCATTAATCCTAATATACCAAAAGATTTAGCCTCTTTTTCTGGCCACGGTATTGTCATGAGTGTACGAAATGATTTATTCGATGCACAAATGAAAGCCGGCGTGCAGAACCCCAAAATCATGAACCAATTAGGCTTTTCTATTATTGATTCTTATTATGGGGATCAACTACAACCCATGTATCGTCGTGCACAAGCCAATAAGACGCCACATGCAGCTTGCGATATACAAAAAATGACTACACCGGAAGTAGACACAACGATCTCTTTGTCAACAACCAAACCCTATAGTATCCGTGGCTCTCATATTTTGAAGGAAAATCCATCCGTCTCCGCACAAAATCAATCTGCCTCCTCAAAGAGCTTAGCCCACGAAAAAGATAGAAAATCAAATAAAAACCGAAAATTGTGAGGGAGAAAATCAGGACAGCCATAATTAAAAATCACTGATTCAAGTAATAATGCAATAGTTAAATAACAACAGTAGCAATTGCCACTATGATTGATAATGCTGGCTATGAATAATTTATAAAATGATTAACAAGATGAAATATTGAATTAAGCGACGTGTGTACTAGAATATAATTTCTTTACTTGGGTAATGCCTTTTAAAGCTTTCCTCCCCTCTTTAGCAAAATTTAACATTAAGATTTCACTGCCCACTGCATGAGAGAAGCTCTTGCTTAAATTTTTGACCAATGATATCCAGTTTTGAGGTTCAAACTGTAATCTGCTTAAAATGGGGGCTAGATGTTCAGGAATAGAGCCTGCTTCTTTATCATCTCGAATCACTCGACCTGTATAGTCTACAAGCTCTAAATAATCAACCAGTTTAAAATCAATGGCATGAGAATGATGCGTTGAAATGTTTGCAAAAGGTACTAAGAACTTGGGTTGTGCAAGATTATTATATATATCGGCTTTTTCACGCTTGAGCTGTTTGATGGATTTTGGCTTGTTGATTTTTAATTGCTTAGAAATATGCTGGATACGCTCATAAACAGAGGTAAATTCTGAATCTTCTGGTTTTTGAACAATACCTGCTCTGACTGGATTTAAATCAACATAGACCATTGCGCTTAAAAGAGCCCCTTCATCCAATAAAGCTTGGGATTTAAAACGCCCTTCCCAAAACCTCCCAGCGGTATCATCTTCTTCATTGACATCACGAGCAATTCGTTCATTTAAGCAACGCATAAACCAACTGATGCTTGTTAAACGCTCTTTCCAAAACTGAATTTTCTGTTTTAGGTGCTTATTTTTTTGAGCATCTTTGGGGAAAATAGAAGCCCAACGACGAATGATTTCTGCTTCTGACCATGCTTCAGCTTTTTTATCTTCAACATATAAAACAACATGATAATGGTTGCTCATGATGGCATAAGCACAGATTTTTATAGCAAAGATATCAGCTAAATATTTTAATCGATCAACAATCCATGCTTTACGATGCGAATAATCTTTTTGGGTTAGCTCATCAAAACCACACAAAAAGCTGCGGCGCACACATCGGTTCATGACGTGATAATACGGCGTTGCATTCAAATCAATTTGTTCTGAGCGAGCTAAAGTCATAACTTAAAAAATATCCCTATTACTGAAAGGAATTCTAGCTCAAAGATTTTGGGTAAAGCAACTTAATGTGGCTGTCCTGGATTTTGATATGCAAATATAAAGAGAAGAGTATTAGAGAGCATAGCGAAATTTAATACCATAGCCTCTCTCTGCATCATCACTCACATTGTTTGTACGCGGCAAAAATGCTTCATGCGTTTCGATGAGCTGCATTTGCTTATCACTCAAGGGGGCGAGTTTGAAGGTCCCTACTGTCACAGCAAGTTGATTGGTGACTTGCAATTCTGAGTATTTTCTCAAATTTTGAACATACTGCCTTATGTTGTGTGGCGACAGAAAAGAATGCTTTGGTCGTGTACTCTCAGGTGAACGATATAAAAAATCTCGATTATTTTTTACCTGATTTCGCTCAACCGCATCATATGAGTCTGCACTCTCTAAAAGTAGCGGCATCAACAATTTTAAATTTGGGAGACTGTGTATTTTACTAGTATTTGCATGAAGCATAGTTGTACAGCCTAATAATCCCAAAGGTATGATGATAATGCCGAGCCTCATTGATCTAATCCCTAAAATCTGAGTCTATGTTTTTAAGCTTAGAACAAGATTTTAGTTTATCAAGCAAGGTAACTTTATTCAGGCCTATGAAAAATTAAAGGCTGTAACTACTTACTCCTAGCCTGTCAAACTTAAGACTGGATAATATAGTTTAAGACAAAATATCAATCACACGATTAATAATAAACTTCGCTCTAGCAGAAGGTGTATCAAAAGGCACCTCTATCAAGTTATAACCTAAACCTCGATAGATGGATGAAACAGCTTCTCCAAAGTCACGAGCTTCCTCAAATGAGATGGTTCGCTCATCATCGATAGCATAAATATCTTTCCAGGCTGGTAATAAAAAAACGTTTGTATTGTATCGATAAACTTCTGAAGCTTTCATATCTGCACTATCATCCAACTCAAACAAACGTGCATACGCCACATTGTCAGGAATGCCACGATCAAAAAAGCAAGGGATCTGCTTATTGGCCATTTGCTCATAACGCAACAATGAGCGTGATAGCATTAATTCTTTAAATAACCGCTTATCTTTATCATAAACACCTGCCCCATCAATTGCACGTTGCTCTTTTAAAATCTCACGCGCTGGCTCATCTACACAGAAAAACCCAAGTGTTTTTAACTGCCGTACAATTGTTGATTTTCCGCCCCCCATTGCACCTGTGATGACAAATAATGGCTGGGCATTTTTTAGCGCTATCTTCATAGAAGGCCTCTTCTCAATATGTTAGTTGATATTCTTAATTTTTGACAATTGCTTCAAGAGCCGATATCATAGCCCCTCATTAAAAGTTATTATTAAAACTAAATTGGGTGTTAGAAGATTTACCGCATGATTTCACAAATAAAAAATAACTTCATTTATCCAATGCTTTTGACATTATGTTTGATAGTACCTACTGCCAGCATGGCAGCAGATCAGCCTACTGAAAAAACAAAATTTAATTCGGCAGCTGACTTTGCGCAAACTATTTACCCGCATGCAAAAGAAGCAGCAAAAGAACTGGGCATTGATCCAAAAGTACTCGTAGCCCAAGCGGCGCATGAAACAAACTGGGGTAAAAAGATCCCTAAATGTCGCGATGGCTCCAGTAGCTACAATATATTTGGCGTTAAATCCTCTCAAGGAACCTCACAAAAAAAGGTGATCACTAATACCAAAGAATATAGACGTGGCAAATTGGTGAAAGAAGTTGCTGGTTTTAGGGCTTATGATGGTTTTCAAGAATCCTTCTCAGATTACGTTGCTATGCTTAAAAGATGTGCGCGTTATCAAGCCGCTTTAGAAGCAGAAAGTCCCTATGATTTTTTAATTAACCTACAAAAATCAGGTTATGCAACCGATCCTTCCTATGCTAAAAAAATATTCTCTGTCTATCAAAGCAAAACCCTTAAATGCTTAGTATAAACACATAGACTGCTTGGTGTGGGCATTGCTGGTTCACACCAAACCTACACTACCTTTTAAAACTCACTATAACCATCGACGATATTTAAAATAGCAAAAAGGCAAGATGGCCGAAACAATCATCAAACCAATGGCAAATGGATAACCAAATAACCAATCAAGCTCAGGCATATATTTATAGTTCATACCATAAATACTAGCGATTAAGGTGGGTGGCAGGAAAACCACTGCGGCTACTGAGAATATTTTAATGATTGCATTTTGTTCAATGTTAATCAGACCTAAGGTTGCATCCAGCAATAAATTTACTTTGTTGGAAATGTAGGTAGCATGCTCTGATAATGAACTAATATCCTTTGCATAGGTATCTAACACCTCTTTATGTTTTGCTTTGTGCTCAGATCCAACCATTAATAAATAACTAAACACCCTAGAAAGACTAAGCAAACTTTCTCTAATTTTTCCATTTAGATCACCTTGTCTACCAATATTTTTTAATATATTTTGCAAGTCATTGTTTTTCTCTTCATCAAACCCATTATTTTGAAAAACAATATGTGAAGTTTCATCTAAATTTTTCCCTATCATTTCCAAGCTATCAGATAATCGATCAATAACTGCCTCCATCAATCCTAAGAATACCTGAAAACCATCTTCAATTTTAGAACTAGGGATACGGGATGCACGATTTAAAAATAAAGTAAAAGCTTTAGGATCAGAATATCTTAATGTAACAAGTACTTTATCTTTTACGATAAAGGTAACAGATTTGGTTTGTGGATTCTCTGAATCTGCTTGAGTGACTAAAGTCGTTGTGAGATAAATCGCCCCACCTTCAGCATAAAGTCGGCTGGAGGCTTCCAACTCTTGCATTTCCTTAGGCGTTGGCGCATCAATGCCTAATATTGCTTCTAAATTTCTTTCTTCTGCGGCATCAGGACTGATCATATCAAACCATATGATATCTTTCTTTGTCAGTGTAGAAAAATCTGCTTCACCCTCATACAATTTTCCATCTTTCTTTTTGTATGTTTTAATCATACTTACAGTCCTATTTTGTGGGTTGTCTTTTTAAGGTGCGTATTTCATAAATAATCTCAACGCTTCAGTAATTGTACCTTTATATTCACTGACTTTAATATTATCTTCATCTGTCTGTGCACACAATGTGATGCGATAGAAACTGATTGCGAATTTAATTGGATGGATGACCTTACTTAAATCATATACTTCTAATAACCTTTGATTTGATTCAAATCCAGTCCACATTTGCAAATAAGCATTTTTGAGCGCACTATCTATTTCACTATTCTCTGCAAAACCATGATTACGCCGAGCACTTTGTAAAAATGAATGTAACGAAAAAAATGGATGTGCAACCACAGCATCTGCCCAATCACTAATCGTGACACGCGCTTGTTGAAGCAAAAGATTATTGTCTTGAAAATCACAATGCTCTATTGTCTCAGGTATTTTATAGTACGCAAGTTGTTCACAAAGTTCACTAAACTGTGAATGTAATTTTTTCAAGTTATCAAGCTCAGTCATACTTAAGCCATCATTTAACAACCAAGCATCATGACTCAATAGCGTATGATAATGTTGCGGTAAGTACTGCAGCCGCCAATCAGGAATGCCCAGTGCAAAAAGTGCTTCAAGAGATTGGCTCGTTTCTTGCTGTATATTTGCATATGTAACCAGCCCTTGGATCGCAATATCTATGTCATAGTGTTGCATCAATATCGTGCGTAAGGTCGTCCCTGAGTCCTGCATCATAAAACAAAGCAAGGCTTCATTATAAGCAATCAATTTTGGCAACGCATGCAGCCCTCTACCCACAAGATAATGGATTAATTTTGCTTCAATCGCAAAAGGCGCCGTCATCTGTTTGATATAAATATACCCTTCTGACGTTAGGATTCGATACACCTTTGACCATAACATCAATCGAACCGGCTCTATAGAGCCAAGCAAGCTATAGCCTTTGCTTTTTAGTACTGTTTCACACCAAATAACAACTGCTTGGTGCTGCATTATTCAGCCCTCTCAGGAAAAGGCATATCTGGAATAAAACCACCTGCTTGCATTTCCCAGAGACATTTAAAATGCCCATCTGGTATTTTCAATAATGTTTCAAATGACCCATCTTCTATAATTTTTCCATTTTTGAAAAATAATATTCTATCCATCTCCGATAAAGTAGAGAGACGATGTGCAATCACAATGGTGGTTTTATTTTCCATCATGGCATGCAAACTTTCTTGAATATAGCGTTCTGTAACCGAATCTAAAGCGGATGTAGCCTCATCCAGTAGCAGGATAGGTGCATTTTTTAAAATTGCTCTTGCGATTGCAATACGTTGTTTTTGCCCACCAGATAATTTAATGCCACGCTCCCCTACTAAGGATTGATATCCCTCAGGTAATTGTTCAATAAATTCATGGCAATGTGCTTTTTTAGAAGCGGCAATAATTTCTTTTTCACTTGCCTCTAATCGCCCATATCGGATATTGTCAAAAACAGAACGATGAAAAAGCTCTGTATCTTGTGGAATGAATCCAATCTGATTGCGTAAACTATCTTTGCTCACCGTTTTAATATCTTGATCATCGATCAGAATACGTCCACTGTTTACATCATGCAATCGCAACAAGAGTTTCACAAAAGTTGATTTACCTCCCCCTGAATATCCCACCAATCCTACTTTTTGACCAGCAATAATTTCCACACTCAGTTCATTAAACAGTGAGCGATTGTCTGCATAGGTAAAATCTACTTTTTCAAATTTTATATTGCCTTGCTTGAGAATAAGAGGCACAGCATTGGGAAGCTCTTGGATTTCATGTGGTTCAGAAATAATGTTCAATGCTTGTTTACATTTTCCTACCTCTTTGGAAAAACGTATCATTTCTTTGCCAACGTTCCACACATTCATAATAATATAGCCGGATAGATTGAGCACTAATGCAAAGTCACCCACCGATACCCAGTTATGCAATCTTCCATATACTAAACCTACCATCATGGAAGCAGATAAAGTGGTCACCATAAGCCCTTGCACAAAGAAAGTTTTTAGCATATGCATTTGCAACTTTCGATCTTTATCGATTAATTTTATCGCTGCATCAGAAATGAGTGTTTTTTCATAGCGTGTATTAGAAAATATCTTTGCACTGATCATATTAGAAATACTATCAACCACATTGCCGCCCAGTTGATTATCTGTCTCTGATAATGCATAAGATAAAGCCTCAGAACGCTTGGAAAGCGTATATGAGATGCTCACAAAAAACACTGTCCATAACGACAATACAGCACAAAATATGGGGTGTACGGAGTACATGACAACCGAAGCAAGTATTGTAGCAATCGTCACAGGAATAAAATTAGTATTGGGGATCTGAATAATCGGCTCAATCCCTGAATACAGATCAAATATTTTCTTTGATAAATTACCAGAAAAATGCTGAGCAAAATAACGATGCGAATGCTTAGAAAGATATTCAAACATGGAGGTAACAATATCTGCTCTTATTTTCGGAAAAATTTTCAAACAGGTATAATCAAACATTCTAAAATTGAGATTAATGACAATGGACATACATGGATACAATATAGCTGGCAGTATAATGACCGCTAGCATTTGATCGGGAGAAGCCGCTGTACGGATCACACCATCAATCACCATTTTGAGAAGATAAGGGCTTAAAGAGAGTTCAATCGACCACACAATGGTCACGATGGCAAAAACAACCAACGCCCAACGATGAGATTTTAAAAAATACCACACGAATGATCTTAAATTTTTGGGCATATACTTAACCTGATTTCTCATTATCCTGGGGCTTTACCGCAAAAATATATTCAAGCTCGCGACTGATAATACGCGCAGCGAAGGCACTTCCTTTTGCTGTATAGTGATATGAATCATACATCATTTCTAAGTTTCTAGGGATTTGTTGTGCTAGATCAATCACTGTAATTTTATGCGCCAAACCAATCTCCCTGATAATATCGTTGAATCGATGATACAAGACATCATCCTCAACACGGTTTGCTTGCGTCATCAAGACAGGGACAATATTATTAATATTACATATTGCAATAAAGGTTTCTAAATTCCGCTTAAAAGCTTCTTCAATCTCGGCATTGCTTACCGCAGGATCATTCGGTGGATATTCAAAACGCGTAAACACATTTTTAGAGCTTTGTAAGTGGCTTTTAAGTGAAGTTTGATACCAATACGTTCCTTGCAAACGTAACATCACTAAATCATTAATATTGTGCATGAGCACAACAGCCTGAGGTTTCATTGCAAGTACTTTATTCAGTAAGATATTGATCGAATGCATGGACTCATTCGCGGAGACACCGCCATTATAACTATTGATTTTTAAACCTGTTGCTTTCTCTAAAGAGCGCCCTACCAAATAAGGAAAACGCTCTGTTTCTTCCATATACAAACATTCCGTTGTCGAGCCTCCCAGAAATACGATTTTTGCATCTGGCATCTCATGTATATGGCTTGGAGCAATGAAACCATCAGCATCTGTATTCAATGCATAGTATTTGCGCTCCAATACGCCAGGTATTTTTTGTACATAATGACGAGTGGGTCTTTCTTTCCGCTGCTGCAAAGGCGCATGCTCTCGCAATTTAATAAAACGCCCAATATTTTGATCAATCATGTTAGCAACGTAATATTGCTTAATCATCGTTTTGAGATTTTTTGCTTCAAACTCAGTATAACGATTATTAATACATTTAATGGAAAAAAGACCATACAATAATGCAAGAAGCACAGCTAAAATCACAAGGATAGATAGGGTAGGATGCTTTTCAAAAATATTTGATTTATGCTGTAGATCTTGCATGAATGGTAACTACGATATGTTCACAAAAGTTAACAAAGATAAACCCTTCTTTGCTAAAAAGCAAAGCAGTCTATCCAACACGAAACAAGTGGGTGATCTTGCCGAAAAAGTTGCGTTAGATTTCTTGATAAATAAAGGCTTAGGCTTATTACATCGACAGTTTCGCTGTGCCATGGGCGAATGTGATCTCATTATGAAAGAAGGCAAGGTGATTGTCTTCGTGGAGGTTCGCTATAAACAAAATACTTCTTTTTGTACCCCCGAGGAAACCATTCATCGTAATAAACAACGCAAGCTCATTCGAACCGCTGAGTTCTTTCTACAACGCTATCCTGACAGCGATTGCCGGATGGATGTCATCTCTATCTCAGGTAAACAACCAAATTTTAACATTGCCTGGATTCCTGATGCGTTTGGAGTAGAATGATGCGCTAAAGCATAAACATTTAACTTGTCAGAAATCCAAATATAAAAAAACCTATGCAAAACAAAATCAGACAATTATTCAACGATAGTATCGATACTAAGCTCGCCGCTTTAGATACCTTACCACCATCCATTGAAAATGCTGGAAAGCTATTGGTCGCTGCCTTACAGGATAAAGGCAAGATCTTAGTTTGTGGAAATGGTGGCTCTGCGGCAGATGCCCAACATTTCTCATCTGAGTTACTAAATAGATTTGACCGAGAGCGTCCCAGTTTAGCGGCAATCGCCTTAACAACAGATGCCTCTACGTTGACCTCTATTGCCAATGACTATCAATACCAAGAAATATTTTCTAAACAAGTAAAGGGATTAGGTCAACCTCAAGATGTGCTTATGGTGATCTCTACGAGTGGTAACTCAGAAAACATTACCAATGCCGTTTATGCAGCACATAGCAAAGGTATGCGTGTGGTTGCGCTCACTGGCCGAGATGGTGGTGAATTAACAAGAATTTTAAAAGGTCAAGATATTGAATTGCGAGTGCCTGGAACGAATACAGCACGTATTCAAGAAGTGCACATCTTGATAATCCATTGTCTCTGTGAATTAATCGATCATTTGTTATTTGGAACAGAATCATGCGTTGCTTAAAATATTCTCGCCTACTCAATTTAGCTAAAATGGCTTTACTCATTCCTGTAACACTCAGTGTGCTACAAGGTTGTGCAGCAGTTGTTGCAAGCTCAGCAGCCACAGGTGTTGCCGTGTCTCAAGACAGAAGAACCACAGGAACCATTGTGGATGACAAAGGCCTTGAATTAAAAGCCGTTCAATCTATTCATAATGCTCTGACCCAAGATGAGCAAAATACCAATGTCTCTGTTATTAGCTACAACAATAGAGTTCTGCTGATTGGTCAAGCGCCTTCTAACGAAGTCAGAAGTAGAGTAGAGGCAGCGGTTAAAGATGTTGCTAAGTTCAAACAGCTGCATAATGAAATTGTTATAGCAACACCAACCTCACTGATGACACGCTCTGCTGATAGTGTGATTACAACAAAAATTAAAAGCGCTATGTTACTTAACCGTGATCTCAATCCTGCGCGTGTGAAAGTGATCACTGAAGACAGCGTTGTTTATTTATTAGGTATTGTCACACCAGAAGAAGAGGAAATTGCAGTAGATATCGCTCGCAATACAAAGGGTGTAGCGAAAGTTGTTAAGATTTTCGAATACCAAAATCCCTAATACAAGATGAAAAAAGACGCGTCCCAGCTCATTGCCATATTAAAATCACAATTTGACGATGCGTCTTTTTATACAGAGCCTAGCGATTGCTGGGCTTATGGTTATGATAATAGTAGACGACATGCACTCCCAGATGCTGTCGTGTTTGCTTCTAACCACGAAGATGTTGTAAAACTTGTAAAGCTCTGCGCACAACATAGCATTCCTTTAATCGCAAGAGGTCGTGGCACTAATACAACCGGCGCAGCAATCCCTATCAACGGCGGTATTGTTCTCTCTTTAGAACGCATGCAAAAAATCATCGAAATCGATCCGCAAAACAGATTCATGGTTGTAGAGCCTGGCGTATTAAATCAAAATGCACAAGAAGCAGCCCAAAAAATGGGGTTATTTTGGGCACCTGATCCAACCAGTGCCCCCTACTCCAGCATTGGCGGTAACATTGCTTGTGGTGCAGCGGGTCCCCGCTCAGTCAAATACGGCACAACAAAGGATAATGTGCTTGGTTTAACCGCTGTTACAGGCACAGGGCATACCATTCATACTGGGGTATACACAACTAAAGGTTCTGTGGGTTATGATCTAACCCGACTCATGATTGGCTCAGAGGGCACTTTAGGCATCGTCACCTCTGCTATTTTAAAATTATTACCTATTCCAGAAACGAAACGTACTTTACGTGCCTTCTTTTCTTCCATGCCAAGCGCTTTATCGGCTGTCATTAAAGTAATGCAACAACCCATCATCCCCTGTGGCGTTGAATTTATGGATGGCAATGCTATTCGCATGGTGCGAAATTTCTCTCATCCTGAACTGCCTGAAAAGGCACAAAGCATGCTCATTATTGAAGTAGATGGTAGTCACTCTATTATCGATCATGATCTACAAGCCATTGTTAGGGCTATCCAGCATCCAGATTTACTCGAAGTAAATATTGCACGCTCAGAAAAAGAAGCCACAGAACTATGGAAAATTAGAAAGTCTCTTTCTGCTTCTTTAAGGAGCTTATCTCCGCATAAAATTAACGAAGATATTATTGTCCCTGTTAGCAAAGTCAGCGAAATTTTAGAATTCACCGAAGTGCTTTCTAAACAATATGAAATACAAGTTGTTAATTTCGGTCATGCTGGCAATGGGAATATTCATGTTAATTTTTTAGTAGATCCCTTTGATCCTATCAAAGGCCCTCAAGCCAAAGAATGTCTGCATCAACTTTTTGATAAAGTATTAAGTCTAAAAGGCTCTTTGTCTGGCGAGCATGGTGTAGGGATTGAAAAGCGAGATTATATTGGTAAAGAAATAAACAGTGACACACTCTGCCTAATGAAAAATATCAAAGCACAATTTGACCCCCAGAATATACTCAATCCAGGTAAAATCTTTCCTGAATAGCACTGACATTTACTTTATGTGTAGTCACACATCATATGACTTTTTAACCATTTAACCATCTGATTTTGCTCAGTATTAAAATGAATGAACTTTCTTAATTTTGCTTGAGTCACTTATGTCAAGCAAAGCTAATTCTTAAATGAAGAGAGAGTACTATGTCAAATACAGGCTCTGAATCCGAAGATACTTTCCCCTCCATACGTGTAGACACAGCCAAAATTGAAGAAATAAAGCAAAGGAAATATGGCCACAAGGGTGCTATAGCCAAAGTTTACAATGAGGCAACAGAAGCATTTTTACAACAAGTGAAAGATGCGCAAGATCAGATGAAACCTAAGATTTCAGAAGCTGAAGAGCGCCTTAATACTTTAGCCGTTGTCAAAAGTGCCAAACAGAGCATCATTTCAAAACTAGAAACGCAATCAAAACAAAATGAAAAAATAATCGCAGATGCAGCTGCAGAAATCAAAAAACTTGAAGCCCAAATTCGAGCTGCAGAAACAAAAACGAAGCTCCACGAGCCACAATCATCCAATGGCGGCCCACCACCTCCACCTGTTGGTGGCCCCACCCCCACCACCTCCACCACCAGGAGGTCCTGGATCTAAACAACAGAAAACAACGGCGCCTATAAAAAAAGCCTATGTATCTGCACCTATCGATAAAGGTGCTATGTTTGCGCAAATCCAACAGGGTGCAAAGCTCAAAAAAGTAGATTCTAAAGATCCCAATGCAGAAAAGCCCACGCCACCTGTTAACGACATGGCAGCTATGCTTCAGCAGATTAGAGAACGTGGTGGCACAAGAAAGGAACAACAAACAACGCATCAAGCAACATCAAATGAAGCCAAAAATCCAGGTAATGTCTCCAATGAAGAAGCCATTGCAGCACAAATTAAAGAACTAAGTGATAAAGCAAAAACCTTAGAAAACCAACAACACCGTGAATTAAGAGGACAAACTCGAAAATTAGCAGAATTAGAAGCAAATTTTGATGCGGCAAAAGATTTCTTATTCACTGCCGATGATCAAATTGCCTCCTTAGAAAGCTTAGTCTCTGCACAAACAAGTGCCATAGAACAACAAAAGCAACAATTAGCACATTTGCAAGCAGTTGCAAAACTATACCAAGAATTAGAACAAGCTACTCAAATAAAGCCTTTGCCTGAGGTGGTTCTACCTGAAGCTGAGCCAGAATCTGAAAGTAAAGAGCTGGAAGCTGAACAACCCGCAAATGATACTCCTTCAATATCAATGCCACCACCACCACCACCACCACCACCACCACCACCACCTCCTCCTCCTCCTCCTCCTCCTCCTCCTCCTCCTCCTCCTCCACCGCCTGGAATCAATTTAGGGGGTGCTAAATTACGCAAAGTAGAGAAAACAGAAAAAGTAGATAATCCAGAACCTCTCAAACCTCCACCTAAAACGCCTATGAACATGGCTGATATTATTGCATCCAGTCCAAAATTTAAGGCTACACAAAAACAACAAGAACAAGAAGCCAAACAGGAGATGCTAGCAGAACAACGAAGAAAGCAAGAAGAGGCTCAAAGAGATGCCGCAATATTGGCCGAACGTCAGGCCAAAGCGGCTATCATAATGGCAGATGCAAAAAAAGATTTTAAACCAAACGATGAATTTCTGAAGCAACAACAAGAGCGTCAAGCTCGCACAGTTGACTTAATACAACCCATTGTCAATCAGCAAGCACAAACTTCTGAGATAGAACAACTCAGAAAAAAAATCCAAGAAGCACAACTTGAACAAGAACGTGATTACAGAGAAAGATTGGATGCCAGAGATAATCCTTCACCTGTTGTAGAATCAGAACCTCTTCAATCTGAAGTTCTCGCAGAAGAAAACAAAGCTGAAGAAGAAGCGCAAGAACTTGAAGCACAAGAACCTGAGATAGCACTTCAATATCTTGAAGTGCAAGAACTTGAGGAACAAGAATCTGAAGTACAAGAACTTAAAGAGCCTGAAGCGCAAGAACCTAAGGTGCCAGAACCAGATCCAGAAGCTGAGATAGAGGAAAACAAAGATGAAGAGAGTCTTGAGCATGAAGAGGAAGCTGATCAAGAAATAGAGGCAAAGAGCAGTGTGGAAATACCCCAGAATCCACCCTCATCTAGTTGGATAAAAGCTGAACCTAGTGTTCAAGCAAAACGAGAAAGAGAAGCAAGAATACAACAAGATCAACCGCAGGAACAAAAAATACCTGCGCCTCTCGAACAAGATCAATTAGCGCAAACTATACAACTCACAGTTAAATTAGATGGTATGGATCTGTCTAAAGACAGCAAGAAAAGAGAAGCATCGGCAATTTCAGACGTTTTAAAAGGAACCTCATTTGAACCAAGGGATTTTTTAAGTGCTGCAAAAACCACGGACATCGCAAGCTCTTTATTCAGTAGGGCAAAACAAAAAGCGTCCAATCATCGCCTTTTATCTGACACCCAAGTATTAGACGGTATTAGTAAATTACTTGAAATCACAACACGACATCCACTAACAGATCCTAACGATGGTCTTAAGAATGCACATATCATTTATGGTGCTATTTTGGATTTGCAAAGAGATAACCCTAAGTTCACAGATCCTAAAAATAAAGCAGGATCACTGATGGAAGACATGAAACGTGTAATTGTTTCTTCGGCTGGAAGTGCTAACAAAGGCATCAGCCAAAATGAAGCAATCAAAGCTTATGAAGAAGTTAAACCAAAAGAACCTGATGTGCAGGGAAAATTAAAAAATAAATAATTAAATCTAAATAATACAGACAATATTTATTTTCTATATATGATATGGCTTAATGACTCAAATGCTACACTAGAAAAATCGCTTTTAAAGATAAAAGGTAGGTATCGTGCTTCATTATAAAAAGAAGAAAAACAGGAAAATGCGCACAATCAACTCAGCCTTTAGCACATATACCAAAGGCTGTGATTTGCTCAATCTAAACATTGTTCGCTAACGCATTGCTTTTAAATGCGCAGAAAAGCAATGCGACAAAGCTTTTAGATGATAACCACCTTCAAGCGTCGAAATCACTTTACCTTCACATACCCTTTCTGCAATTTTTACAATTTTATCTGTAACGTAAAAATAATCTTTTTGTAAGAAAAATAATTCTGCAAGCGGATCTTTGCGATGCGCATCAAAACCAGCAGAAATAAAAATAAGCTGAGGCGCAAAGGCTTCTAAGGCATCCACAAGATGGTTATCTACTAAATCATGAAATGCTTCACTACCACTACCCGCGGCAAGTGGATGAAAATGAAAATGAGAAGGTTGCTTATCCAGCTCAACACCCGGATAAAAAGGATGTTGAAAAGACGACCAATAAAATACGCGTGGATCATCTCGAAACATTTTCTCTGTACCATTACCATGATGGACATCAAAATCAATAATGGCAATGCGATCTAACTTATAGACATCTAAGGCAAATGCAGCACCTACAGCAACATTATTAAAAAAGCAAAATCCCATGGCTCTATCAGGCTCTGCGTGATGACCTGGTGGTCTTATCAAACACACTGCTCGTTTTGTTTGCTTATCCATCACTGCCTTCACTGCATCTTTAACGCTACCAGCGGCAAAACATGCGGCTTCCAATGTGAGAGGATTCATTGCAGTATCCCCATCAAAATAGTAATACCCTTCTTTAGGAGAAGCGGCAAATACGCTATTTATGTATTCTTCATGATGCACGCGCAACAAATCTTCTTTCAAAATGATGTGGGGTGTTTGCCATAAGAGTTCGTCATGCCATTGCAATTGATGCAAAGAACTAATAATGAGTTCTAGTCGTTGAGGCCGTTCAGGATGCCCCAATCCCATTTCGTGTTCTAAAAAGATAGGATGGTAAAAAAGAGTAATTGCCATAGTTTTCTTAAATTGAGTCTGAAACCTTAATTTTGTTAAGCCCGAATTCTACTTTCTCTATGCTATACTAGCCAATTATTATCCATTTTTAAGTTAGTTATGTTATGCCATTAGATGTTGTAACAATAGAGCATGGACCACATCCTGAAGTATTACGATCAGAAGCTCAAGCGGTTATTTTCCCACTCACAGAACAAGATATCACTTTTATTGACAACCTAAAGAATACCTTCCTACAGCTAAATGGCGTAGGCTTAGCAGCCCCTCAAGTGGGTGTTGCTAAGAAAATTATTGTTTATGGCATTTCACAAAAGGCCGCATTTATCCGAAAAAATGCTAAAGTCGTTCCTACAACCGTTCTCATCAATCCGCAATATGTTCCTACAACAGATGCTAAACGCGTATATGACTGGGAAGGTTGCTTCTCAGTTGAAAAACTTACTGGTAAAGTGCCTCGCTATGATAAGATTCACTATACCGCTTTCCTAACAGATGGTAACTTTATCTCTGAAACAGCAGAAGGCTTCACCGCACGCGTACTACAGCATGAAATTGATCATATTAATGGTAAACTGATCACCGATCGATTAAGCACGGATTGTATACAAGGCTCACCCCAAGAAATGTCACGGTTACGCTATAGCGAAATGACTATTGAGCAACTGGAGCACATTCAGAAAATGATAAAAGATGATAGCTTGTCAACTACAACAAATACCGATCGCAAACAAACTTTAGCGGCAACGCTCGAAATGGTTGAAGCCATCCTTGCAGAGAAATCATCATAAAAAGTATCCATAAAGCCCCTCTGTCGTATAAACTCGAGTGGCGCTTTGATATAGGCTTCAGGTACACTTCCCTCTTAAATCCCATAGGCAGGGGAGAATTCATGCATAAGCCGGTATCGCTTTAGGTAAATTTTCAGCCTTGTGGATGTAGCATATTTTCTAACTTACATGGGATGTTCGCATGAAATTTGTAAAACTCATTTTTGTATCGACTTTATTGTGTAGTCTGCCCTTTTCTCATCTAACAGCAAGAACAAATCCAAGTCAGCCAGCAAAAACTGTCCTTATTACTGGCGCATTCGATGGCATTGGTAAAGCAACCGCTCAAGCCTTCGCACAAAAAGGTTGGCAAGTATGGGCAACTGATCAATCGATAAATAATACTACCTTTAAAGCCTATCCCAATGTACATGTTTTAAAATTAGATGTTACAGATGAATTTGATATTCAGCAGGCCGTAGACAGTATTTTAGCAGAACAGCCTAACATAGATGTGCTCATCAACAATGCAGGTTATGGCTTAATCGGCGCTCAAGAAGCCGTGAGTAAAGAAGAAATTCAACATCAATTTGAAGTAAATGTTTATGGACCTATTATGCTAACGCAAGCAGTCCTACCTAGCATGCGCGAAAATAAGCAAGGTCATATTATTAACGTCAGCAGCACCTCAGGTATGCGAGCTATCCCTGGCCTTGGTACTTATGCGGCCAGCAAATTTGCAATGGAAGCTATTTCTGAAGCATTAGCGAGCGAAGTATCTCATTGGAACATCAAAGTCAGCGTTATTGAACCTGGCACCGTGTATACCAACTGGGCAAATCATTCTGTACTTACAGAAAAGAGTGTTGTTAAAGACTATGATAAATTAGCGAATAATCTACAGCGCTATCTAACCAAACGCCTCATAGAAGGACAGCCCCCAGAAGAAGTAGCAGAGTTAATTACTAAAGTCGTCGATGATCCGAATCCGCACTTCAGATATCAAACCAGCCATCATGCACGAGAAATTGCCAGCGTAAAATGGCGTGATGTTACTGGTGATACACAGATTAAACAACAGAAAATCTTTGTGGAAGAGCTGTATTCTTAGACTCTAATGAACGAAGTGAATAAAAAATCCCACTTTTTGAAGGGGGATGCGCACTGATAAGTGCGCAAGGGGGGGGGGTATACTGGGAATTTAAGTTCACTCTCCTCAATCCCCCATCCAACCTTACCCACTACCTCTTAATCCCCACCACAGTTGGAAACATCTTTGCTTCATCATAATAAAATTCAATATCTTGAAATCCAACCTGTGAAAGCATCTGTCTGATCTGAATGGTTTTGCGAAAGGATTGCCATTTTACGCCTAATATTTCACTAAATAATACTTTTTGTTTTCGTAACATCGCGGGGCAAATTTTAGAAAAATCCCATTCACATTCTATATCATGAGATGCAGGCGGTGTTAAAAAACAAGTGATAAACTTACCCTTCGTTTTGAGTGTAGTAAAACAACGTTGATAAAATTCTAATACTTTTTCATCATCCGGCTCATAGAGTGTTAAACCATTACTTGAGATGGCATCATAGCTTTCTTCTTTTGCAAACTTAAAGGCATCTATTTTTTGAAAGTTTAGCCAACGCGCTATACCACGAGATTCACAGATCCCTTTGGCAAGGGAGAAAGCTTTTTCATCATTGTCCATAGCATGTAGGGCAATATGATCGATATGTTTATAATCCAAATAAGCAACTTCTTCCATTAGACCCGATGGAATGCTTAAAAGACAAGCTTGATTCTCAATGGATTGTTGTAACTGTTCAACGAAGATTCTATGTCGCTGCTGCGTGGCCAAAACAATAGGGAATTGCGTCAAAATTTCCCATTCCAGCTGTGATTGTAACTTTTCCAACACGGGTGGACAGATAGAAATATAGTGGCGCCAATAACGCGATAAACTTCTATGCTCAATGAGAGAACGGCCTAATTCAAAATCACATAACTGATCAAGCAAGCTCAGTCGCTCAGCCAGTGGCGAATACGCGCTTTCAGGCGTCTTCAGCAACTTGGTTTTTAAAGATTGATAAGCCTTCTGAAACAAAGACACAGAGGATTGTAGTTCATTTTGTGTTACATCCACACTACTCATTATTATCCAAAATTCCACACTAGAGAAAATTTCCAAGCATGAAATTTCGGCGCAGTATCATTGATAAAAAAGGGATTTGTCAGGTTATCAATGATTAAGCCCTGTGACTGTAATTTTTTTCCACTCGATAAAAAGTTATATTCAAGCCTTGCTGTTAAGAAGCATAAATAAGGAACCACAGATTCTAAGCCAAAACCTGCTAATAATCGGTATATGCGTTTTCCATCAGTCGTTGTATATTGACCAGGATATTCAGGCGCGCCATGATAACTCACTCGGAGTTCGTCTTTGCTGGTGTCTATACCTAAACGAATAAAAGGCATTACATAAGGCGTCACTTGATAAGCAAGCCGAGTACTCAAGGCAACAGAAGTACCCTTTTCATATTCAGCCATGCCACCCCAGCCTCTTACACCAAATCTGTCTGCAATGGCAAAGGATTGTAGAAAATCTAAGTGATGCGCATCCACACCCAATTCTAAACCAAAAATCCAAGCTTGGTAGTTAATTTGGTATCCACCAAAGATACCACCAATGGCACTGTTACTATTAAGATTGTTATCAAAATAAGTTCTAAATATGCCAGGCGGTAAAGCATTTTGCGTATAATCAAGGCTACTATGCAGCTTAGCATCTTGATAAAGATAGCCACCTGAAAGACCAAGTAACCAATTTGATTCACAATGAGCATGCGCAGCATAAGGGAGTAATAATGTGGAGCAAGCTATTCCTATTGCTTTTTTTATATTCACAAAAAATCCTTTGCAGATGAAAAACTTTCCCCTATTTTACACGCTTCTTCAATAAGATCTAATGCTGCGCATAGGTGGCACCATGACTTATCTCTGCTAAGGCCTGATCTTCCACATCTATTAATTGTTGATAAACTGACTCGCTTATATGAGACTTTAGCTTTATCACTAATTCACAATAACCTGAAATAGCACCCAAGTAATGAAAACGCCAAATAGGGCAAGTTGTTAGCTTAATTTTAGCCAATAAAGCGCGAGACTCAATGACCAACGAATGCTCAAAATGTTTTGTATCTAAACTCATAATTCCTATATCCAAAGACCTAACACTAAATGATAATCATTATCATTTATGCAATGGTTAGTCAAACGAACAAATCTTACTCATACAGGACATCCATAATTATTATGTTCCTAATCCAGGACAGCCAATAAAAACAAATACCATAAATCTTGCTACATATAGCCACAAAAAATAATGATGCAAATAATAAATTAAGAGAAATGTATTTTTTAAAAGAATGTAAAGTCGTAGAAAATTATGAAGTTATAGTCACAGCACGTGACTTTTACCCGCAAGGGGCACAATGTCGGGTAGGCGTCAAGCCTCGAGCAACCGAAGTGTACATAAAAGTACATGAGGATTGCGAGATGGCGAAGACAACACCCCCGAAGACTCATGTGCGAAGACTATATTAATAATGCGGATAAATTAAGCAACATCTACATGAGTATATGTTTTCTTGGCCTGACCAATACCTTTCAACCCCTTCCTCCCCTCTTTGGCAAAATTAAGCAGTAAAATTTCACTCCCTACTGCATGAGCAAAACTTTTTCCTAAGTTTTTCACTAAAGATATCCAATTTTTAGGCTCAAATTGTAATCTGCTTAATATGGGTGCCAGATGCTCTGGAATAGAACCTGCCTCTTTATCTTCTCGAATCACTCGGCCTGTATAGTCCACAAGTTCTAAATAATCTGATAATTGAAAATCAATGGCATGTGAATCATGCTTTGAAATGTTCGCAAAAGGCACTAAGGATTTAGGTTGTGCGAGGCTATTATATATACCTGCTTTTTCGCGCTTGAGCTGTTTAATGGATTTTGGCTTATTAACCTTTAATTGCTTAGAAATATGCTGAATGCGTTCATAAATGGAAGTAAATTCTGAATCTTCTGGCTTTTGAACAATCCCAGCTCTGACAGGGTTTAAATCCACATAAACCATTGCGCTTAGAAGTGCGCCTTCATCCAATAAAGCTTGGGATTTAAAACGCCCTTCCCAAAATCGTCCTGCGATATCATCCTCTTCATTTACATCTCGTGCAATTTTTTCGTTTAAACAACGCATAAACCAGCTGATGCTCGTTAAGCGCTCTTTCCACAGTTGAATCTTTTGCTTTAAATGTTTATTTTTTGGGGCATCTTTGGGAAAGATAGATGCCCAACGATGGATAATTTCTTTTTCTGACCAAGCTTCGGCTTGTTTTTCTTCTACATACAAAACAACATGATAATGATTACTCATGATGGCATAAGCACAGATTTTTATTGCAAAGATATCGGCTAAATATTTCAACCTATTAATAATCCATGCTTTACGATGAGAATAATCTTTCTGTGTTAGCTCATCATAACCACAAAGAAAACTACGACGCACACATCGATTCATGACGTGATAATACGGCGTTGCATTTAAGTCAATTTGTTCTGAGCGAGCTAAGGTCATAAGCTAAATAATATTTCTTTTAATGGATGGGAGTTTAGCGTAAAAATTTTGGGTGCATCAACTTATTGTGGCTGTCCTAGATACCAGGAAGCTAGAGGGCTTCATGATTTAAGAATATTTTTACATCAAAGTTTTTGGCACTTTGTGGAGAGCTTAAAGTACGCTTTAGAACAAAATCAAAAATTAAAGGATTATAATAGTAGATTTCTTTTAGGTACTTTGCTTGCTCTTGACTAATAAAACCTCGACTCACCAGTTGATAGGTAGAAACCATTGCATTAATAGCGGGAATAGGATAATCGCTACCATTAACTAAACGGGTTTGCAAATCCTCACCTGACACAAGTGTCTCAATTACTTTTTCTTTACGATTGAAGGATGTAATAGAAGAAATATCTGCAAATAAATTATTGCGATATTTGTCCTCTTTTAACAGGCGCACCGTTAAATCAAAACAATCTACCTCTGGTGATACCCCGCTACTATCACGAGACTCAAAATCTTCACAAGTACCCAAGCTACCCGCATGTGCAAAAATCACTTTAGTACCGATAGACAATGCGTTGCGCCAACGTAAGGGATTACCATATGCTTGATGCGCTTCTGCATCTACAGCAATTTCTTCGCCCACATGCGTCAAAATCACCATATCTAAATCTTTTACCAAGCGATAAAAAGCCTCTAAGTTTTCATCCATGGGATCCATTCCCATAGCATTAGGCAACCATTTGATAAAACGCACACCTTTCTGATGCCACGCTTTGATAGCCTCAAGTGCATCTTTTCGATAGGGATGCACCGATATAACGGGAACAAACAAGGAAGGATCTCTTTGCGCGAGCTTATAAACATAGTCATTAGACACATAAAATTCTGTTTCATCAATATTCGCATCACCATTTCGTTCATAAAATTTATCAAAAGCTAACAGATGCATTTTTCCTGGTTTGGGAAATTGGGCACGTAATGCTTTTAATCGCGCTATATATTGCTCATTTGCCTTAGAAATATCTGTAATACCAGAGGCACGCAAATAAACCAAATAACGATAGTATTGATAAGGGTTCCATAAAGATTGCATCTTTGGGTTGACAAACAAATCTTCAGTTCCCATACCCACAACATGCACATGATAATCAAGCCACTCTTCTGGTAAGTCTTTAAAAGCTGCATCAACTAAGCTTTGTGCTTCTTTACTCAATGCTTTACCGGAATAGATTGGGTGTTTACCGCCTAAAATTGGCAATAATAAGAATAATGTCACACATGCAAAAATCACGATGCCAAAGCTAATTATGGAAAATTTTTTCATAGTCTTGACCCAATAAATTTTGTCTATCAAACTAAGTACATAAATATAAAGAATTGTAGTTAAAAAAATGACTTTTGCGAAAACAACCACGCTCATTATTATAGCACTATGTACTTTGGTCATAGGCTGCTTTTATTACATGGAATATGCAGAATCAAAAGCATCTCAATTAAAAAAAGCTATGAGCATTACCCATAATGTGTATTCAAATTTTTTAATGATGCGTCGCAGTGAAAAGGATTTTTTTACGGATTTTGACGCTACACAAGTGGATGATCATGCCTATTATGCAAATGATATTAGCCAAGAAATCCAAAACATCAACGCACTCAAAGTACGCACGGTAGAAAGTGCAAAATTATTACCTGAAATAGAAAATGCACTCAAAAAATATGTAGAAAGCTTTGCTCAGCTGGTAAAACTACAAACGAGCCTTGGGATCAACCCCAATCATGGTGATTATGGAAAATTAAGGCAAGCTGCCCATCAAATTGAACATTTTTTATCGCAAAATCATCAGGAATCACAGCTCAATCATTTACTGAATCTTCGTAGAATAGAGAAAGATTTCATGCTCTATCCGTCAGAAGATAAATTAGCGGAGTTTGAAGCACTCTTTAAAGCATTTGATGAAATAAATATCCACACAAACTACGCGCTTGCGCCACTCAGTAGCTACATTGAAGCCAAGAAAGCCTATTATTCACATTTTCGAGATTTTTCTCAAAAAACACTCAAAATGGGTTTAAACGATACAACCGGATTATTTGGTACCTTATCTCAACAAGCCGATCACCTAGAGCAACTCATTGAGGTTTTGGTGGACTCCTTTGTCAAATTGTCGAACACAACAGAAAACAAAGTACGTCAAGAAGCAAAAATTTTATCTTTTGTTTTTCCTATTTTAGTATTTTTACTTGCTTTCTTACCCTTCCTTTCATTACTATCTCAGCGTTCAAAAGAACCTGTCTTATAACTTACTGTGGAGAATATTCTGTTGCGATTACTTAATATTGAAGAAACAAATCATGTGAGCGCAGGAAGCGGAATCTGTCTTAATACAGGGATGGCAATTTTAACCGGCATCACAAGTGCGTACTTATGCTATGTTTTAAGCGAAGTGGCTATTCTCAGCCTTGGTGTAGGTGGCATTGTAACTTTTGCCTATTTAGTATCAAGTGAAAATGAACATTCAGGGGTGATGCATATGTGCTGATGAGCAGCACTTTGTTTTTTAGTTTTGAATCTACTGCCATCGCCTTCCACAAGCATCTTCCCAGATGCATGGTGCTTTTTAACTAACTTAATATGTCAGTCAAGATGTGATGCGAAGGATATGCCGGAGCGCGGAATCGAACCGCGGACCTACTGATTACGAATCAGTTGCTCTACCGACTGAGCTACTTCGGCGTAGTGCAAAGTATACGGATTCAGATCGATTCTCACAAGTAAATCAATGAGCTGCAAATATTTTTAGTATATTAACAAACAAATTCAAGATCACATACCTTAAGTATAGATAAGCACAGTCTGACAAATTTGGTCACCACCCGACCATTCTAGGTAAGCTTTTCTTTATTTAAAATGATGATTAACTTACTAAATGATATATATCTCTTTGATTCGATTAATCTATTTGCTTAAATCATGAATTGGCATGAATACTGCAGTAAAGGTTTTAGACCTTAATACTTAATCTTCTGGAGAATTGTTATGAACACTCAAAAAGCTGCTTCTGGTTTTACCTTAATTGAATTGATGATCGTCGTTGCTATCATCGGTATCCTTGCTGCCATTGCCATACCGGCTTATAACGACTATATGGTACGGGCAAGAACCTCTGAACTCATCAACGTTGCTGCTAATGCTAAAACGGCTGTGTCCGAATTCAGAATTGCTCAAGGCTCTTTCCCAACCTCAAATGCCACGGCAGGTGTTACCACCATATCAACAGCTTTAGTAAGTAGCTTAGGTGTTGGCGCAAATGGGGTGATTACCATTACCGGCAACCAAACAGCTTTAGGAACTGGTGCAGCCTTTGCTATCACTTTAACACCTTCCTTTGCAAATGGTGCTGTTTCTTGGGATTGCTCTGCTACAGGCGCCACCCAATTTGCACCCGCTTCCTGCAGGTAATTATCTACTTAAAAAAGGGGCAAAATTGCCCCTTTTTTTTTGAGTCTTTTTTAAGGTAGTCTTATTCAATGCTTTCTAAAATACAACGCCACCTTCCTCTCTCTCTCTGGATTCTACTGGGTTCTAGCATGAGCCTTCTAACTTTAGTTTCTCTCTACTGGTTTGGTTTGATGGGCCCTTATTTGCTGGATGATATGCAGTCCATACAGCCCGCACAGCTACAAACATTTTCATGGTCGATTCTTATCGAAATCAGCAGTCAAAATGAAACCGGACCTTTTGGGCGCCCCTTATCTATTTTGAGTTTTGCTTTAAACCATCTATGGTTTGGCGCTGAGCCTTTTAGCTATAAATTGATTAACCTATTGTTACATTTCTTAACCGGCATGACGCTTGCTTGGTTTGTGTATCTTCTGCAAGTAGCCTATAGACCAAAGCTTAAACATAAAGCAATGCTTTGCTTTCTCACTGCTTTTATTTGGTTAATACATCCCTTACAAGTCAGCACAGTACTCTATGTTGTGCAACGCATGACTATTTTATGCCAACTGTATACACTCTTAGCTTGTTGTTTGTATATTTATGCACGCTTACGCCAACGAAGCCAAAAATCTTATGTATTCTTCTTTATACTCAGTGGCTTTTCTGCAGTCTTGGCTCTTCTTGCAAAAGAAACAGCGGTGCTGATTCCTTTTTATCTCTTTATTATTGAATATTTTATTATAAATTTTAAACAGTCTTCACAAGAAAGCAGCAAGCGTTTTTATCAATACGCTAAAATTTTCATACTCAGCATTATTTTCTTCGCACTATCCGCCTATTGGTACAACCTTGATCATTATATGGCCATCTTTGCAGAAAAGCCTTTTTCATTATGGGAGCGTCTATTAACACAAATCAATGTGCTGAGTTTTTACATCAAGCTTATTTATCTGCCGAATTTATCACAGATGAGTTTATATCACGACGATTTTGCAATCGCAGGCAGCATCAATCTCGAGGTAATTTTAAATCTAATATTGCTCTCTTCTTTTCTTTTATGCATCTATCTCTGCCGAAAAAGAGCAGCGCTGATTGCCTTTGGCTTTGCCTGGTTTTTTGTTTCTCATTTACTGGAGTCAACACTTTTACCCTTAGAACTTGTCTTTGAACACCGCAATTATTTGGCAAGCTTTGGCTTAATCTTAGTGCCAGTGTATCTTATTCTTCATCTAACACACGTGAGCACTTCTAAATATCGATATATTTTTAGTCTGTTAGGGGTGAGCCTTATTGCTGTTCTGATGCTGATGACCTGGATGCGCAGTAATAGCTGGTCTTCAACAGAAAAGTTTCTACAAAACGCCTTAGTTGATAAGCCAAATTCAGCACGCACCCATATTGAATTTGCCAACTGGCTCATGGAAAAAGGCGCCTATAGCATTGCCTATGCCGAGCTATTGCAGGCACAAAAAATAGAACCCCATAATCTGGGTATTCTATTACACATGCTGTTAATGCACTGCTATGCAGAAGAGGTTCCTGAAGCACTCTATCAACAAGCAAAAGAGAAAATAAGCCAATACCCAATCACGCCCTATGCTATTTTGGTGTTAGATCAATTGGTTAATAATTTTTATCAACAACAATGTAAAAGTATAGATAAAGATAAAATACACAAGATCATTCAAAGCGCTTATAAAAATTCGTATTTAAAACACAGGCCTCGCTATAAAGCGGTGTTATATAATTTAGAAGCAGGACTTTTGCTCTTAAATAACAATAAACAAGATGCTAAAATATTGCTGATGCGTTCATTTGAAACTTACCCAAAACGCATGCAACCTCTGATTACAAAAGCAACACTTGAATTACAAGCGGGTGAACAAATAGAAGCTAAAAAAACCATTGATATACTGGATAAGAATAAAATGCTGCCCTATGCACCACGTACCCAACTCAATCAATTAAAGCATTTGTATGAATTGCAGGAAGAAGAGTAAGTGAGCATGGCCTTGTAGTTGAATATTAGATTCTTATCTTGAAGCATTAACAGTAGTTCTGATTTTCTGCTTCAAAAAATATTAGTATCTACACAAATACATAGTTTGTTGCTAAGCTATTTATCAGTGGTGCGAAGCACCCTATGCCCCCTTTGGAATCAAAGGGGGTCGCCGTCTGCGGCGGGGGGATTTATCATTTTAGATTAAACGATATACACAAAGAAAGTTATATGAGTTGCGACAAATCGATAATGAAAAATAATGCACGACATTTGCGCACTAATATGACGGAGCATGAACTGTTAATCTGGCATTACATTCGCAGAAAAAAAATAAACAATATCCAATTTTATCGCCAAAAACATCTTGGCCCATTTATTGTTGATTTTTATGCACCTTCTATAAGACTAGCCCTCGAAATTGATGGTTCACAGCACTTTGAAAAAGAGCATTACGAACAAGATAAGTTTCGCGATGCATATTTAAGAGAAGCTAAAATACATGTTTTAAGATTCAATAATCATGAAGTTAAATATCAGATGAATAGTGTGCTTGAAAAATTAAATGATATCATAGAACAGATAAAACAGTTTGGAACAGTAGAAGATTGATAAATCCCCCCGCCGCAGACGGCGACCCCCTTTGATTCCAAAGGGGGCATAGGGTGCTTCGCACCACTGATAAATAGCTTAACAACAAACTATACTGTGGATACTAATGTGAATGGAAAGAACAAATGACAAAACTCAACATTAATACCGACATTAGCTTAGTCTTACCTGCTAAGAATGAAGAACATGGCTTATCAAGCTTTCTGCCAGAATTATTAAAACGCTATCCAGGTTTAGAAATCATTGTCGTTGATGACGGCTCAACGGATAAAACCAAAGAGGTTGCCATTCAATGTGGTGCAACCGTTGTATCTCATCCTTATAGTATTGGAAATGGTGCTTCTGTCAAAACAGGAGCAAGACATGCAACGCGAGAATATTTAATGTTAATGGATGCGGATGGTCAGCATCAAGTAGATGATATTCAGAATATAATTAATAAATTTGAGCAAGGCTTTGACATGGTTGTAGGCTATAGAGATAAAGCCTCTCAAGCCAGTATGCCACGTTGGCTAGGTAATCGATTTTACAATTTTATTGCTTCTAATATCGTAGGCCAACCTATTTTAGATTTAACCTCTGGATTTAGATTGGTTAAGAAAGATAAATTTTTAGAATTCTTACATTTATTACCCAATGGTTTCTCTTATCCATCCACTATCACAATGGCTTTTTTTAGAAGTGGATACTCTGTTGGCTATCAAAAAATAACCGTAAAAAAGCGTATTGGCACCAGTCACCTGCGATTGTTTTCGGATGGTTTTAAGTTTTTGCTGATTATCTATAAGATGACCACACTGTATTCACCTTTTAAAGTATTTCTCCCTTTTGCCGTACTTCACTTCTTAGCGGGTACCCTCAATTATTTTTATACTTATTTTTCGCAAGGCCGCTTTACCAATATGAGCGCCGTATTTTTATCTGCTTCTGTGATTATTTTCTTGATTGGCTTAGTGTCAGAGCAAATTACCACCTTAATGTATCAGCGACATACACAAAATCAGACACCGCCTCCTAAATTATCCAAACAAAGCGCACAACAAGTTCATGAATAAGAAAGCCCTGCATTTTTCTTTGAGGCTCGCTGTTTATTTGCTTTTCGCGACTGCATTCATATATATCATTATGAATCATGGGCATGATATTCAAAATGCCTTATCCAAAATAGAATATAAATGGTTATTGGTTCTAGTTCCCTTGCAATTTGCCATGATTGCCATCAGTGGTTTTGCCTTTAAAATACTGAGCCTCCCCTTTCAATTCAAATTAAAATGGCAGGATTGGATGGGGCTGAGCTTTATTGCTAATTTTATTAATCAATTGTTACCCTATAGACCAGGGTTTGCTTTTCGCTATCTCTATTTAAAACAAAATTATAATATGCCGCTGAATACTTATTTATGGATCATGGCAGCCTATCTTGCTATTACTTGTTTCATTGCGGCATGCTTTTGTTTACTAGGCTGGTTATTTGGAAAATTATATATCATTGATGGACGCCAAATTTTGTGCATTTTAATTTTATGTGGTGGCCTACTATTGTTTGGTTATTTTTTAAAAAAATCTTCCCATGTACAAACCACCTCACGTTTTGATGCATTATTTACAGCGCTGAAAAAAATGATGCATGAGCCAGGCACCTTGAGCATAAGTAGTATAAGCTTCATCATCAGTTATTTAATCATTACTCTGTTATTTTACAGTATCTTTATATCATTGCATCATCCTATCGCTTTCACACACTGCATGTTCCTAACAGGTATTATCACCGTTGCCTCGATTGTACCTATCACAGCAGCTAATATTGGTGTAAATGAAAGTCTGATGGGCGTCTTAACCCAATTGTTGTATCAAGACTTTAGTTTAGGATTCAGTGCGACTCTAATATATAGAATGAGCCAATGGGTACCTGCTTTTATTTTTGGTACTTTGTTTAGTTTTTATCTTGTTGGTAACATTTTTCCTTGGCGTACAAAGCATATGCAAGATATAACCAAACCCTAACGGCATGATCCCAGAAGCTTGACTAATATTAATAGAGTCACAGCTGATGAATTTTAGCTTAACAAAGTAGATTAACCAAAGTGCAGTATGACCTATGACGAATAACAAAATGTTGAGTTTAAGTGGTTTGGCTAGAAAGCTTGTTGAAGAGCAATTAATCACTCAAGATGCCGCAACATTAGCTATCGAAAATAGCCGTAAAAAAAAGCAGCCTTTTGTATCCTATTTGGTTGAAAATAAGATACTCGCAAGTAGTGCGATCGCAAGAGCTGCCTCACGAGGATTTGGCGATCCTTTATTTGATTTACGCACGATGGATTTAGAAATGCTGCCTAAGGATATTGTCAGTGAAAAGCTCATTCGACAACATCATGCTTTGCCTATCTTAAAAAGAGGTAATCGACTCTATGTTGCATTGTCTGATCCCACAAACCTACAGGCTTTAGATGAATTTAAGTTCCATACCGGCATCAGTACAGAAGCTATTTTGGTTGATGAATCTCTTTTAGTTGAAATTATTGAAAAAATATTATCAGAACAAGAATCCTCTACTCTTTCAAATTTTGAAGATGCTGATCTTGATTCATTAGATATCTCTTCAATTGATGATGGTGATTTAAAAGATGATGATGGTGTCGGCTCAGATGTAGATGATGCACCTATTGTGCGATTTGTAAACAAAGTATTGGTCGATGCTATCAATAAAGGCGCCTCTGACATTCATTTTGAACCTTATGAAAAAATGTATCGCGTTCGTTTAAGACAAGACGGTATTCTATCAGAGTTTGCCACACCGCCTGTTAATTTAGCGCCTAGGCTCGCAGCACGATTAAAAGTAATGTCTAGACTGGATATTTCAGAACGCCGTGTTCCTCAAGATGGTCGCTTCAAAATGAAACTTTCCAAAAATCGCGCGATTGATTTTCGTGTCAGCACCTGCCCTACTTTGTTTGGCGAGAAGGTTGTAATGAGAATTTTAGATCCCTCCAGCGCCAAATTGGGTATTGATGCCCTTGGCTATGATGAAATCCAAAAGGCACATTTTTTGAATTCCATACATAAACCACAAGGCATGGTTTTGGTAACAGGCCCAACAGGTAGTGGTAAAACAGTATCCTTATATACCGCACTTAATATCCTAAATACTGCGGAAGTCAATATTTCAACCGCAGAAGATCCGGTAGAAATAAACTTACCTGGTATTAATCAAGTCAATATTAATCCCAAAGCAGGTTTACAATTCTCAAGTGCTTTAAGAGCTTTTTTACGCCAAGATCCAGACATTATCATGGTGGGTGAAATTAGAGACTTAGAAACAGCAGAAATTGCCGTCAAAGCGGCTCAAACAGGCCATATGGTGCTCTCTACCTTGCACACCAACAGTGCACCTGAAACCCTCACTCGAATGATCAATATGGGTGTGCCCGCTTTTAATCTTGCAACCTCTGTCACATTGATTATTGCACAGCGATTGGCGCGAAGGCTTTGTAAAGAGTGCAAACAGATACGAGAAGTGCCTCATGATGCTTTATTAGAAATTGGTTTTAATGAAGATGAACTCCATGAGAACATTGTTATTTACGAACCTAAAGGCTGTGATCACTGTAATCAAGGATACAAGGGTCGCGTAGGTTTATATGAAGTAATGCCTGTTACCAGTGCCATTGGCCGTATTATTATGGAAGGTGGAAATGCCATTCATATTCAAGAACAAATGATTAAAGAAGGTGTGCATACCTTAAGACGTGCAGGCCTAAACAAAGTCAAACTTGGCATCACTAGTATAGAAGAAGTCAATAGAGTCACCAAGGATTAAATATGGCCGCAGTCGCTAAAAAAAAGGAACTCAGCAAAAATCTAAGAACATTCAAATATGAATGCAAAAACCAGCAAGGACATAAAGTCACAGGTGAGGTGATAGCCTTATCCATGCCCTTAGCCAAAGCAGATTTGATAAGACAGGGTCTTACACCTGTCAAAGTTAAAAAATTAGCAAAACCCATTTTAATTGGTGGCAAAAAGAAAATATCCGCAACGGATATAGCCTATTTTAGCCGTCAAATGGCTACCATGATGTCAGCAGGTGTACCCTTAGTACAATCTTTTGATATCGTCGCCAAAGGCACGGATAATGCTTCTGTGCGTGCCTTAGTACTTAAAATAAAAAGTGATGTAGAAGAAGGACGTTCTTTTTCTGATGCGCTAAAACAGCACCCCAAAGAATTCGACAAACTCTTTTGTAATCTCGTCTCTGCAGGTGAAGCCTCAGGCGCATTAGAAACCATGCTCGATAGGGTTGCTACTTACAAAGAAAAATCAGAATCCATCAAGCGCAAAGTCAAAAAAGCTTTATTCTACCCTACCGCGGTGATGGTCGTGGCGCTGATCGTAACAGCGATTCTATTGATATTTGTTGTGCCACAATTTGAAGAACTTTTTAAAGGATTTGGTGCAGATTTACCTGTTTTCACTCAATTTGTCATTAATTTATCAGAATTTGTGCAAGCTTGGTGGTGGATAATATTGGCTGCTTTGGGGTGCTTTGGCTGGGTATTTGTTGTCGTCAAAAGGCGTTCTGTTATAGTACAAAGAATTCTAGATAAGATGATCTTAAAACTACCTATCATTGGCAATATTCTTCATAAAGCTGCTGTAGCCCGATATGCCCGAACACTTTCCACCACTTTTGCTGCTGGCGTTCCCTTGGTAGAAGCTTTAGATTCTGTAGCTGGTGCAACGGGCAATATTTTATACACAGAGGCTGTTTTACAAATTAAAGAAGAAGTGTCCACAGGTGCTCAAGTACAGCAAGCTATGCGAAATACTAATATTTTCCCTAATATGGTCATTCAAATGGTCGCCATTGGTGAAGAGTCTGGCTCATTAGATAGTATGTTAGGCAAAGTAGCCAATATTTATGAGGAAGAAGTAGATGCGGCTGTAGATGGACTCAGCAGCTTACTGGAACCACTCATTATGGCCATCTTAGGTGTCCTCGTGGGCGGTCTTGTTATAGCCATGTATCTACCAATATTCAAGATGGGATCGGTTATCTAATCTATTTTATTTTTGGACAAGAAAATCATGCTAGAAATGCTTATGCTATCTCCCCTCTTGTTTTTATCCTTTATTTGCCTGCTCGGTCTTATGGTTGGTAGTTTTTTGAACGTCGTGATTGTGCGTTTACCCATTATTTTACAAAAAGATTGGTTCAATCAATGTCAAAGTTTCTTATCAGAAAATCACAATATCACAATCCCAACCCCCACTTCTGAGAAAACAAGCTTTAACTTACTTGTACCACGCTCACACTGTCCTAAATGTAAACATACGGTGAGAGCCTTTGATAATATTCCTATTCTCAGCTATCTATTATTGGGCGGAAAATGCAGAAACTGTCGCACTGCTATCTCCATACGTTATCCCTTGATTGAAAGCTTCACGGCTATTTTATCACTCTTAACTGCTTATCATTTTGGTTTAAGTATTCAATTACTCCCAGCCTTGTTATTTACCTGGGCACTCATTGCATTGACGATGATTGATTATGATCAGCAAATTTTGCCCGATAACATTACCCTGCCTTTTTTATGGTTAGGTTTACTAGTCAATCTACAAAATTTTTATTGCACATTACCAGAAGCTATTTTAGGTGCCAGTTTTGGCTATATAATACTGTGGTCACTGTATTGGGTTTTTAAGCTCATCACAGGTAAAGAAGGTATGGGATATGGTGATTTTAAATTACTTGCCATGTTGGGCGCCTGGGTCGGTATCAAAGGCCTACTACCTATTATCTTATTCTCTTCTCTGATAGGTGCTATTGTAGGCATTACTTTAATACTACTTAAAAAGCATCAAAAAAATGTGCCTATACCCTTTGGCCCCTTTTTAGCCAGTGCAGGCTGGATAGTTTTTTTATATGGCGATAAAATAATTAACTATTATTTTGCTCTTTCAGGAATATCCGCATGACTTATGTGGTCGCCTTAACAGGTGGTATCGGTAGTGGCAAAAGCACCGTCTCAGATTATTTTGCCACATTAGGCGTCCCCGTCATTGACACAGATGTGATTGCGCGAGAACTTGTGGCGATTAATCATCCTTGTTATGAAGCGATTGTGCAAAAGTTTGGAAACTCTATTTTAGATGACAGGCTTTCTATCGATCGCAGAAAGTTAAGAGAGATTATTTTTCATAATGCGGATGCAAAGAAATGGCTAGAAAATTTGCTACATCCTCAGATCAAGCAAGCGCTCCGTGAACAAATCAGCAAGTTAAGCTACTTTTATTGCTTAATTGTAGTGCCCCTCCTCGTCGAAAATTTTGAGCACTATAAAAATTTTGTCAATCGTGTACTCTTGGTTGATAGCTTAGAAGAACATCAAATTAATCGCACTATGGCACGCGATCACAGTAGTTTAGCAACCGTTAAAAACATAATTGCCTCTCAAGCTTCGCGAGAAGCAAGACTGGCCATTGCGGATGACATTCTATTAAATAACAAAGAGTTAAAAATCCTCAAACAAGAAGTTGAGCTACTACATCAAAAATATTTACAAAAAGCCCAAGAGCTGATAAAACCTCAATAACCTCAATTCTCCAAAGTATATATTCATAGGATCAACTGTGGACGACACATCTATTTTAAATTACGAATTTCCCATATCTGAACGCTATAGAATAATGCTTCGATTAGAGCATTTGTTCCAATTTAGCAGAGACAGGATCAATTTGAACCATCCTGCTGATTTTGAATTATTCTTACAAACACTGATTGAGATTTCTGAACTCTTCAAAAGAACTGCTTATCAAAGTGAGTTGTTAGATGAAATTCAAAAATACCATAATTATCTACTAGGTCTTATGGAAATCCCGTCGGTTGACAAAATAGCACTCGACAGCATACTCACAAATATTGAATCATCCTCAAAAAGTTTAAAAAAATTCAATATAGACGCAATACAATTTTTCAAACATGAGATTGTGAAAGATTTTCGAAAGAGAGATGCTTTATCTCTTCATCATCCTTGCTTTGATATGCCCTTATTGCACTATTGGTCAAATCATAATCACGCCTTAACACGTCAAACAATGCTAACAGAATGGATTGAAGAATTCGCGCCGATTGAAGATACACTCTTATTACTCTTGCATCTAGTACGTCAAAGCGCTTACCCTAAAAGCGAAATAACAACCCAAGGAAAATTTTTGCTTAATTTGAGCAACGCTAGCACAAGCCCACTCATAAAAATCAGCTATGATGCAAATTTAAAAGTATATCCAGAAATCAGTGGCAGCAAACATAGAGTTTACCTTCGCTTTATGCCCGTTGACACAAATGTAGACTGCGACATTTTCAAACAAGAGATCCCTTTTGAACTAACGGTGTACCATTTATCATGAACAGCAAAATCTATCCATGCCCCAACTGTAAAGCATCTGTAAAATTTGATAAAAACAATCCTTTTCGCCCCTTTTGTAGTGAACGCTGCAAACTGATTGATCTTGGCGAATGGGCAACTGAATCTTATAAAATCCCTTCTCAAGAGCAACTCAATACCAATGATTATGAGTTCGATGAAGAGCAGGATAAACGTTCATAATTTAAATTTTAACCCTCACCCGCCCTTTCGGGACACCCTCTCCCAAAATTGGTAGAGGGAAAAATGTTCGCGTTGCGAACAAAGTGTTTGAAAATCCTTTAATGACCGTAAACAAGGAGTGTGCAATGAGAACATTACAATATGATGAATGCAATATCGTCAGTGGTGGCACCGACTATACAATATGGGCACAAGTAGGCGCAGGCTTGGGCGCCATGGGCGGCATGCTTTATACACTGAGTGGTCCTATGACAGGTGCTGCACTTGTTTTTAAACCTTTTGAAATGGTCTTAAAGGCCATCGTGGGGGCTGGTATTGGTTTAGGCGCAGGCTTTGTCGCAGCTGTCCTATACGAAACTGCTTACACCCTCTACGAACAGTCAAAACAAGCAGCAGAGCTTGGTGTGCAGCTAGCCCCTCTTTTGTTATTGTAATTTTTTCAGACTCGCTTCTCAAAGGCGTCAAAATTTTGGCGTCTTTGCTTATCCTTCCGACAAAAAAACAATAAATAACCTATGTTTCCTAAAGTAAAATGGCTTGTCATCCGACAAGTAATGGTCATTTTTACTTTTTTAAAATAGTAAGGGAGTTTATTATGTCGGCACCTGTTAAAATAGCAACTGCATTCTTAAGCTGTAGCTTCGTACTTTTCTCTCTTAATATTCAAGCAGGAGAGCCAAGAGTAGAAACAAAAGTAGAAACACAAAAACCAGAAAGCCAAACTATTTTTTTAGAACATAATATGTTGCTACAACAATCACAAGATCCAACCAATGCTGTTCCGCTCACCGCTGAAGAACAAAAAGCGGCCGATTTAAAAATGGCTGAATTAAAGGAAGCAGAATTAAAAGCTGCAGAAATGAAAGAACTGGGTTATAAAGTTGTATATAGCAAACAATCAATAAAAAAACCTGATCTAAACAATAAAAAAATTAAAGGGCAAATCTATAGATATCAATCGCCTTATCAAAAATTTGAAGTCAAAACCGATGAATTGGGTCAATTTTTACTTGATAAAAAATTAGATAAAAACGTAGCGATTTCCTTGTTTTACATAGAGGGACAAGAAAAATCAAATGTCAGATGTAATGGAAATGCTCTACCTGGCAAAAAGGAAATTACCGTATATTGTGAATAAATCACATTGCTGAGAGCCAAAGATATGGCTCTCAGCACATTCCTGCTATCTATCGCCAAACCAAGCTTCTTTATCTAATTCTATGAAACAAATCGACAGTCGGCAGCAATTAAACGCTCAAATTCAAGTAAAAAAATTTATTCTCTGTATACTTAAGTAACATTATTATTTAAGTGTTAGGATTATCATTATGCTTCAATTCTCCAAGAAAAAAAGGGGAAGTTCTAAGACCACCAAACGTATTCCTATTGCTAAGACAGCGCTTGAATCAGCATCTCTTCACGCATCAGAAAAAGAAAGCTTGCCAGAAAATAACTTAAACATCATGCTTTCTAGTACTAATCTATTAGAAATAGAAACTGAAGTAAGTACAAAATCATCAAGAGTTGAAGATATCCATCAGCCATCATCATCCTCTTGGGAAGATATTGATGTAACGCGCTCCATCGCCTATCAAACCAACTTAGAAAAAATCAGCTCAGAATCAAGAGAAGCATCATGGGAAGATATGCATTTAGAAGAATGAGAACAAACAGAGACTGATACAAATACTAATGCATATACAATTGATGAATGCGCACCCGATACAGATACAACCGCCTCATGCGCCGCAACGAGATCTACATCTACACTTCCCTCATACTCAAAATCAAAGGCAAGCAAAGAAACAACCAACCTTAAATTATTTTCTGACTTATCTTGCTTGAGAAAATTATCAAAAAAACCGCCTACCAATAGAATGAGCCAATTTGTAATGTTATTAGGAAATCCTGATGTACCAAGAAAACATCCTGGTGTAGATGACACATATCATCCTAAGAAAAACCTTGATCTGGAATGGAAAGATTTACTAGAACGTGGCATGACGACTTTGAAATATATCAATCACAAGAATCGTGTTTTCAAAGGAGCTTGCTCAAATACTATTTTTCTACGCACGCCTATTTCTAAGGAAGATGATGCGCTAACAAAGAGAATTCATACAGGTCATACTCTCGACTTCTATAAAGCATCTATTCAAAATGAAAAGCAATTACCTATAGAATTTCATTTTGCAGGTCATGGCAATGCAGAAACAATTGGGCCTATGTCATCTGACAAAAGACTCACACCCGCTGTAGTGGCCGAGCTCTTTGATTATATTGCTCAGAGCTGCGATTTAGCAGACACTTTAAAAGGCAAAAAACATTTGATTTTCAATTTCCATGTTTGTAATGCTGCATATATTGATGTAAGTGACTGTGTTACAGATGATGACATTCAGAAAAAATTACTGAATCAATCGGTTATTGGTAAGTTTTATCAACAAATGATTGCACTTGGATATACGAATATTACTGTAATTGGCTACCGCGGTTTTTATCAAGGAATGACAAATGGCTCAAATAGCTTTGTGACAGACACTATTCAAAGCAATCCAGGTAAATTAGAGCTTCCGATAAATAAAGTTACATACTCTATCGAACGAAAAGGTCAAGAAGATGTTTTTAGTTTGCCAAAAACGGATTTAGGCAAAAGATTTCATGTTGATTTGGAGCCTATCAGAAACGGACAGCAATTAAGACATATATAAGCCCTGTAATTTACACTGTAGTTTGTTCCCAGCAGCCCTTAGGCTACTGGGAACAAAACTGATCTAGCATGACACATTAACTAATTTTTTCATTACAAAACTTCTTCTTGATTCTATTGATGCAAATACACTCAAATATCTAGCTAAAGTTGCCTGCTGCTCCTAGAAGCCACATTTCTTCCTTAGTAGACAAACTATCTAGTATTTGCTACCATCCATCATCATACAATTCTTAGTATTTAACCCTAAATTACACAGTGAGTATTATGATCGGTAACACAGAAGCACAGATTGTTGAACCATCCATCTCTATGATAGATCGCTTCTATTGCACTTCAGCGAACACCTTAACCCAATATTTTGATACTCGTAAACGCATTCATAAAGGCAGATTCTCTGATTTTGTGTTATTACCATTGCCACTGATGCTTCTTGAGCAAGAAATTTCAGAATTAGATTCTGAAGTAACAGATATCTATCAATTCAGTAAATCGACCATCGGTATGCTAAAAAATACTAAGTCTAAGAAAGTATACCCATTTCCAATTATTCCTATAAAAAATTCTCTTAAAGAGGTTCAGCCCATTGAAACCTGCACACTTGCTGCATGCGCAACAGCCATTTTAAATGAAAAACAATTTATACCTACTTTTAACATTGTAGGACATGGCACACCATCGGGTGTTGGCTTTTCAGATGTTGATACTCAATTAAACCCTGCTGCTTATGCGGGGCAAATACAAGAATTATTTGAGTGGCACAAGCTATCTGCTTTAAAGCATCGCCCACTTAATTTTGTCTTTCATACTTGCAATAGTGCATATGCGAAAGTTTCATCAACGATGGAGCGAGCAGACATCTTGAGAGCAGTTTCCGACAATTCATTCATCGGTATTTTTTACAAAGCCATGCAAGAATTCGGCTATGAGAATTTAACTGTGACGGGATATCGTGGCTATTATTGTTCTCTGACAGCACGTGGCGCAAGCAGACCAATAGTACAAGATTCATTTCATACCCCAAGCACTACACTAAATGCTCTCAAAGGGCAGTATGTTATCTCTAAAGCAGGTTGCAAGACTTCAGCAAGCACTATTGATCAGATGTGTTTCCCAGTTTTACCCTACGATAATATAACAACAAGTACAGAAATGAGTAGTAATGATTGGCTTGATGCTCCCGATCACAGAGAAGGCACTAGTAGTAGCTCTTTACATAGTGGTAGCTCAGATGGCCAAGTTGCTTTATTAGCATCTATAAGAAGAATGAAAATATAAAGTTAAAGAAGTTTATAGGATTTCTAAGCTTTCCAAAGCCTGAATAATAACATCATTGGCTGGTAGTAAAGGATAGTTTTTTAATTCTGCTCGTGAACACCAGGCTAAACTCTGGCCTTCTTTGCCAAACGGTATTCCCTGGTAGTCTCGCACCCAAAAGACTCTCAACCTTACACAATATTCAGGATAAACATGCTGAACCGTCAAGAAAGAGTGGGCATCTAATTCAGAAATACCTATTTCTTCCGTTAATTCACGCACCAAGCCAACCAGCGGTGTCTCAAATTGCTCAATCTTACCGCCAGGAAACTCCCAATAATTTGAATAAGGCTGATGCGACTGACGTTGCGTCAATAGCAGCTGCTTTTGCTCATTGACCAAAATGCCAACAGCCACTTCAAGTGGTAAAACCCGAGATGGCTTTAATTTTGTATTATTCAAGTCGACCATGACAATGCTTATATTTCTTGCCAGAACCACACGGACAATCTTCATTACGGCCTACTTTAGGCGCAGCACGTGTTAAGGTAGCATGACCGCCGCCAACAGCTTGGAGCTTCTGCTCTTCTTCCATCTCTAAAGCATTGGCATCCGCATGCTGAAATTCCAAAGAAGATTCATCCACTTTTGATTGTTCAACTTCTTCAATTTGCTGGCCATTCTTGACTTCAACCAGCGATAAAATACCAATCACTTGACGACGAATACTCACAAGTAAGGCAGAGAATAAATTAAAAGCTTCTCTCTTATATTCTTGTCGGGGATCTTTTTGTGCGTATCCTCTTAAGAATACACTTTGTCTCAAATATTCCATTTGCGTTAAATGATCACGCCAATGCGTATCTAAACTATGTAACATGACTGATTTCTCAAAGCGTCGCATCACATCGCTACCAACAGAAGCTTCTTTTTGTGCATAGAGATCATCTAAAGATTGTCTAATTTTTTCTTTCAAAGTCTCTTCATGCAAGCTCTTATCTTGCTCTAGCCATTCTCTGATCTTAAGATTCAAACCAAATTCATTTTCGAGCGTTTGCTCTAGACCAGGAATATCCCACATTTCTTCAATACTGTGTGGTGGAATATATTCAGCTACGACAGCATTCACAACAGCACTTCGCACATCAGCAATGTGCCCAGAGATATCTTCTGTTGCCAGTAAAGCATCTCTTTGATCATAAAAAACTTTACGCTGATCATTGGCAACGTTATCGTATTCTAACAGTTGTTTACGAATGTCAAAGTTATGACCTTCTACTTTCCTTTGCGCATTCTCAATTGCACGGTTTACCCATGGATGTGTGATAGCTTCGCCCTTTTGCACTCCTAAACGGCGCATAATCTGGCTCACTTTTTCAGAGGCAAAAATACGCATTAAATTATCTTCTAATGAAAGATAGAAGCTGGATGAGCCAGGATCACCTTGTCTACCACTTCGACCACGAAGTTGGTTATCAATACGTCTAGACTCATGTCGTTCTGTACCAATAATGTGTAAACCACCCGCAGCAACAACCTCATCATGACGCAATTGCCATGCTTTTTTAATGTCTTCAATTTCTTCTGGCGTGATATCTTCGCGTGCTTTTATCTCAGACTCTAAAGAACCACCCAATGTGATGTCTGTACCACGGCCCGCCATGTTGGTCGCAATTGTAACAGCACCAGGTCGGCCTGCCTCAGCAACAATTTCAGCTTCTTTGTCATGGTGTTTTGCATTTAAAACCTGGTGCTTTATTTTATGTTTGTGCAGAATTTGAGATAAAAGCTCAGAGGTTTCGATCGATACGGTGCCCACCAAAACTGGGCGTTTCTTTGCAACACTCTCTTTAATTTCAGAGATAATCGCTTCAAATTTCTCTTCTTTCGTTAAATAAATCATGTCCGCATTGTCTTTGCGCACACAGGGTTTATTGGTCGGAATCACAACCACTTCCAAACCATAGATTTGCTGGAACTCATAAGCTTCTGTATCAGCCGTTCCGGTCATACCCGCAATTTTATCGTACAATCTAAAGAAATTCTGGAAAGTAATAGAGGCCAGTGTTTGGTTTTCACTTTGAATCGTAACACGCTCTTTTGCCTCAACCGCTTGGTGAAGGCCTTCTGACCAACGACGACCTGGCATCGTGCGGCCAGTATGCTCATCGACAATGACAACTTCATCGTTTAAGACTAAATAATCAACATCCCGCTTAAATACATAATGAGCACGCAAGCTTGCATTCAAATAATGCAACAATCCAATATGGCGAGAATCATATAAACTCTGCCCTGACTCCAATATACCCGCTTTTACTAAAAGGGTTTCAACTCTTAGATGTCCTTCTTCTGTTAAGAAGACTTGCTTAGATTTCTCATCAATGCTGAAATCACCTGGACCATCTTTAACAGGTTGTGGTTTCAACTGTGGCACAATCTCATTCATTTGCAGGTAATATTCATTACTGCTTTCTGCAGCACCTGAAATAATCAAAGGCGTACGTGCCTCATCAATCAAAATAGAGTCGACTTCATCGACAATGGCAAAGCTCAATTCTTGACGTAAACATTCATCTAAACTAAAGGCCATTTTATTACGAAGATAATCAAAGCCAAGCTCATTATTCGTTGCATAAATCACATCGCAGAGATAGCTTTGTCTTTTGACTTCTTGGCGCATGCGAGGCACCACAATACCGACGGTTAAGCCAAGCGTGTGGTATAAAGGACTCATCCAGTGTGCATCACGTCTCACTAAATAATCATTCACCGTTACAATATGCACAGAACGCCCTGTGAGTGCATTTAAATAGGCAGCTAATGTGGCCATGAGGGTTTTTCCCTCACCTGTTGCCATTTCGGCAATCTTGCCTTCATGCATCACCATGCCACCAATCAGTTGCACATCAAAATGACGCATATTCAGTGCGCGCTTACCTGCTTCACGCACCAAAGCAAAGGCTTCTGGCAAGAGCTTATCTAGAGATTCGCCCTTCTGATATCGTTGCTTAAAGCTTTCTGTTTTCTGAGGAATTTCCTCTAGCGAAAGAGCTTCATACTCTTTTTCTAGAGCATTAATTGCATGAACATATTTATGGTACTTTTTAAGTAAGCGTTGGTTACGGCTACCTACAATTAACTTAGCAACATTAGAAAACATAAGCGCTTAATTCTATATAATTAGGGTTGAAAAATATGCTCAATCTAAACGGATTTTAGGTTAGACATCGATCCCATTTCAAAACAAAATGAAAAAGATATCACTCAAAATTCGCCCATCTTAAAGCAAAGAGCTGAGTCAGGCACTATATCATAGCTAAGATAGAACATGGAGTTTCTTTGCCTAAATACAAGTCCTTCGTATTTATTTTCTTAATTGATTTATCCAACAAAAAAAAGAACATCAACTAACTTTTGGGTTTTAAATTTGAAAAATACAGTCCTGGATCAACGGCTTTGTTGTCTTGTAACACTTCTAAATGCACATGAGGCCCTGTCGAGCGTCCCGTTGAACCCATCAATGCAATTGCATCCCCTTTCTTTACCATATCGCCTGGTTTGACTAAAGTTTCTTTATTATGTGCATAACGCGTTGCTAAACCATTAGAATGTTGAATTTCAACTAATTTGCCATAATTATTTCTATCTTCGGAAATGCTCACGACACCGCTGGCAACCGCAAATACTTCATCACCTTCTCGCCCAGCAATGTCTACCCCATTATGCTGAACAATCTTGCCTGTAAAAGGATCGGTACGGCGACCAAAAAAAGATGAAACCCAACCATTTTTTACCAGCTTTGCTTTGCCCCATAGCTCAGATGAGCGTCGCTGATGGTGGTTACGAAAGAGATCTTCAAGGAAAGTTAATTGTTGAAAACGTTTATTTAACAACACTTCTAAATCAGACAAGTTCTTTAAAATGTCGCTCACTTCTATATCAGCAATTAAAGGACCACCTATGCCCATGGGTTCTGAAAAATTAAAGGCCTTGGGGTCAAGCTCTGCTTTTACGATTAATTGCTCACCCAAAGCGTTTAAGCGCAGCACACTATCCACCAAGCGACCAATATGTTCTGAAATGACGGTTAGTTGTTCATCTCTCTGCTCATCCTTGCCTGCGTCTGCTGGATGACTTGTTGATGCAGCAGCATCTTCTACATCGTGCTCATGAACATCATGTTCATGAAGAAGAATTTCAGCATTATTATGTTGTCTATCATACCAATATGTGAATTTGTAAGTTCCCCAGCTAGCAACACCTGTCAAAGCCACAATAGCAAATAATATAAAAATGACTGATTTTTTAAGGCTAATTTTGAATTTTATGACATCACCACAAGTAGGATGCGCAACTGTTATGATATGCATATATGATTTTTTTTTATATGATAGCTATTCCATCCTGCATAATGCTAAAAAATCATCAAATGAGCCAACAAACAAAAAAAATTGATAGTATTCTAAGTAACGATGATTCTGTTTTTGGTCGGCTAATTAACAAAGCAAAAGCATTGTCTAAGCTCGATGACATTATTCAAAGCGTTTTGGATGCAAAGCTAAAAGGACGATACAAAATAGCAGGATATGAAAAGGGTGTACTCACTTTTCTTACAGATAACAGTGCAACTGCAACACAAATACGCTACCAAACCCCCGAAATACTCAAACGATTACGCAGCCAATCGCAATGGGCTGGGCTTGTGACCATAAACGTCAAAGTACACCATCACTGGCACGAATATATTGCTCCTCCTCCTAAAGAGCCTGTCGGAGAGCCTGTGATGATGTCTGAACAATCCAAAGAAACCTTACGCATGCTGATCGAGAGTTTAAAAGAAGATCCACGCAATGAAGTGATTATTAAGAGCTTACATAAGCTCATTGCTTCAAGCTAAAAATCAATTTGCGCGATGCGGCTGGAAGGTGTGCGTTTCTACACAGCAACAAAACCTACTTTTCTATTCTTTTCTTTCGCAGTGGTATACACTTAAAATATAAAGATATCTTTATATTCTTGTATATACGCTTGAATTTATGAATAAATTTAATATTGTGAATGAAACAGTATTTTCTTAAGCGCCAGATAATACATTGAAAAAAACTGTGTTAGACAAGAGATCTTTAGCAAAGATAACGAAAGAAAAATTTAAAATACAAGCTCAAAAATACACACGAGGTATTTTAAAATGGCGATAGATCTAGATTTATATTTCAAACGAATTGGATATCAAGGATCTCGTGAGCTAAACAGCCAAACCTTAATTAATATTCACAGACAACAATCCTTAACGATTCCTCTTGATATGCTCGATCATCATCTTGGTGTACCCCTTAGCCTTGAACCAGAATTTATCTTTAATAAAATTCTTCGTCATAAACGAGGCGGTGGTTGTTCTCAACTTAATGAAATTTTAGCACTGGCACTCATTGCCTTAGGGTTTAAGGTCGAGCGTCTTATGGCTAGGGTGTTTTATGATTTAGAAGAAGATCAAGCACCTATTTTATCTCATAAAATGCTTCGGGTGACATTTAATGATGAAACTTGGATTTGTGATTGTGGGTTCTATTGCGGATTAATCGAGCCTATCCCATTTGTATTGGATACACAGTTTGATCACTGCAATCGCTCTTTCATTCTGACAGAGCACAAAGAACACGGCATTATGTTTAAAGCAAAAATAGAGGATAAATGGATAGAAATGTATACTTTTAATCTTATTTCATATATCCCAGAAGATTATAAAGCTGTCTTTTCTTATAACTGCATTAATCCCGAGAGACCTTTTTACGATCATGCCATTGTGACAATGAATACCATCGATGGCAAAAAAGTATTATATGACAGAACCTTCGATAAAAAATCTGGCAAGAAAACGACTGTTATTAATATTCGAACCTGCGAACAATATCATGAAATTTTAAGGGAAGAATTCAATATCGAGATACCAGAACACCCTAATTTTTTCCCAGACCCCATGCTGATGTTGAAACGGTGAGTATGCTTTGAAGCACAGCTGTGTTGGGTATCCTGAATGATTTTATATCGGCAAATTCGAAAGTATTTTGACGGATTGTTCAGCTTAGCTGAGATTGCTATTCTTACACGGCTCGTCCGTATAGAATCTTGTAAACTTATTACGTTTCCCAACGATAAATGTTAACAAACATCAAAAATGAATTATATATGTTTACTAAGATTGTAAAATATACTTTTCTGAAAATAATTCCAGTGAGCTGGACTATAATATCTATTATTGCTTTCTCTCTACAACAATTTGGTATATCACCCTACTATATAGATCTAAAAAAGAAAGATTATATAAGTCCATTTTTAGAGGTATATTCAGGAGAAAAGATAAGGTTAAATCTTGATCTTAAAAAAAACATATCGATTAAAAACATACGAGATATTCAATGGACAATTGAAACAAAAAATAAAAAATACTACGCACAATCTTTATCCCCTGATTTCTTTGTGCCTGATAACGGTGGTCTTTTAAATTGCTTTGTACATGTCATTACTGATGACAATCAAAAGTTTTCATCCCAGTTAAATTTTTCTGTGGTAGAAACTAAACCTATCGTTTTAAAAGCAAGTGAAAACATTCCTATATCATACAATGCCATAGATTTACCTCAACAAAAATTATACTTAACTGATCCTAAATTTGAAGTCTTAAATTCGGATAATAAATGGATCGATATTGAATCTAACAATAATGGTTATTACATTAAAGAGGGTTCTGAGTTAAAAATAGTTAATAATAAAATCTTTGTCAGAGAGAAAGGTGAAACCAGCAACATAGAAAATTATGGGATTATCAATAATAAAAACATTATGAATTTAAAAAATCATTAAAGTAAACATTCATACGACCAAATCTTCAGGGACAGTTAATTCTCTATTATTAGCGTGAAAAGTTTCATAATATGTCTTTAAGCCTTCTAGAATTTCATTACGTGTACCCCAAAATGAAATATTCTCATGAGGCGCATAAACTTGCTTTTTTGCAAAACATAAAATATTTGAATTTATCAAAGCAACCGTATCTTTTTCCGCATGAACAACTTGGTCATATCCTTCAAAATCGCCAATCAATGCAAGCTTCCTAGAGAGCGTAAAAAATACCTGCGTATCACCACATCCAAATCCAGGACCAGTATGATATTTTTCCGGATTTTTCCATATCAATGCAATAGGAAAATCGCATGTAACAAATCGCTGCTCATTAGGAGCCTTAACTAATGTCCATTTGCGATTTAACATTGTTGCTAGAACAGTTTCGAAAAACTCAAAATACTCATTATAAATATGAGTACTTTTAGAAAACTCAACCTTAAATTTATCTTCCTCAAATAGCTTTTTATGTTCTTCAGTAATCAAAACGCCATTTACTTTATAACCCACCTTGGAAGCAGCTATGTGCAGCACACGTTTCGCAATAAAATCGATCATGTTATTATGCTGCTCTCGTCTAAACGGGTTGCTTACTGCAAATAACGACATTAAATTTAGAATTGTAATTCTATCATCACCCTCGATTTTTTCTAGCGTCTCAACATTACGAATTGCCTTAGCAACATCGGCCTCAAATTTGCTACGAGCTGATTCGATCACGTTAGACATCATCCCATCCGCAGTTTTAAAACTGTTAAAATATGTTTCTGCCCCCACGTTGTGTGGACCTGCGTAAAAAACTCTACCGTCATTTAAGCTTAAAGTTGCTAATTTCCTACCGGAATTTGTGAACCCGTTTAAATAACATTGCGACAAATAATGTTGCTTCTTAGGATTGTTCATCTTTTAGCTCTATGTATTTTAAGGTTTAATTGTATATGCACTTCTAATATTTTCTATGCATATGAGTGACAACATGTATAGAAAAGTGCCATTTTCTATACATATCCAAAAAATATGTATAGAAAAAGCCCATTTCCTATACACGTTTTAGGTGATAAATGGCTAGTTAGAGGTCTTGAACATTACTTATTAAGTTCATTAACTCATTGTTAATGTAGTAGCTCTCACGCCCTAATTTGGTCTTTTGCATCAAACCAATACGACTCAGCTCATCAAGATAACGCGTGGCAGGAAGACGGGTAACATTAAGTTCTTTCTCAACAAAAGCTATTTTAGTATAAGGGTGACCGAAAATGATATTAAGCAAATCTTGACTGTAAATTTTTGGCAACTCTTCACGGATCTTATGTTTGTAATTCTGCATCAGTTCTTTCATGGCATGAATGAGATGTATCGTCTGAAGTGATGTTTTCCTTACACCTTCAAGAATATAGAGCACCCATTCTTCCCAAGCATTATTATCTCGCACTAACTGTAACAAGCGATAATATTCGGTCTTATTCTTATTGATATAGCGGGAAAGATAAAGCACTGGCGACTCTAAAAGATCTTGCTGCACTAAATAAAGAATATTAATAATCCTGCCTGTTCGACCATTACCATCATAAAACGGATGTATGCTTTCGAATTGATGATGAATAACTGCCATTTTCACTAAAGCATCCCATTCACACAATTCAGGGTTATTTATGAACTGCTCAAGATTATCCATTAATCCCTGTATTTCTTCAGGATGCTGAGGAGGCTCATAAATGATTTGACCTGTTTGCTCATTTTTCAAAGAGGTTCCAGGCAGTTTACGAAATCCCGCACCATTTTCTATCAATGTAGACTGGATTTCGATTATATGATTATTGGTTAGCAAAGAATTTTTTTTAACTTTTTCAAAACCACGCTTTAACGCTGTCGCATAGCTGTATACTTCTTTTGCTGCTGTGGTAGTAAATTGATGCGCCAGTGCATCGCTTTCATACAATTCATCTTGAGTGGTAATGATGTTTTCAATTGCAGAACTATCCTTAGCTTCCTGTAAGGATAAAGTATTAATGAGGATATTCTGATTAGGGATAATGCCTGTTACACCTTTTAATTCAGCTAATGCTGAACGGGCTTCACCAGCCTTTTTAAGGACAACTTTGCTTTCGATGTCAATATCTAAAGGCAAATTAGGAATTTGGTATGTCATTACTGCCTCGTGTGTATTTTTCTTACTTTCTGATCGATAGCTAAGTCATCACTAAATATGGTGTATGTTCAAAAGGTAATTATGCCACGCACTACTTGAAATTCAATAATTTCCTGCTATTTTATCATTTATTTCTCCAAAAATTAGTTATAAAACCCACAACGAATAAAACAATAAAACATGTTGCTGATTACTTGAAACTGAATGAAAAAATGACCTATTGCTTCGTTTCACGGGGTAAAATCCCAGGATGTAAAGCAGGTTTTAATTGTAATGAATTTGAAGGGTTAGTTATATAACAATGCAAACCTATTTCAAGCAAAGTTGAATAGGATTTAACAAATGAACCTGATACGAAACAAGCATTATTCCTACATATTGACTGGGCACTCACGACATTCTTTTTTACCATTAACTTCCTTGCAAGCAGTTTGCTTTTTCATGCTGATAAGCTGCTTTGTTTTTTCATCATAGATAACACGATTATCATTTGTGATAACTGTTGCGCTAGACAATGACTGCTGGATTTTTTTCTACCGCTTAAACCACCTTTGCCTTCTCAATCTTACCGTTCTAAAATCACAAACATCAAAACTATACATAAATAAAAGCAATTTACTTTTCAAATCAATGCGCCTCAGAATCATGAGCTATAAACTTCCCTAAATTAAATATCAATTAAGCCGAAACAATTGGAATCGAATACACAAAATATACCGCATGAATATTAATACAGCACTAAACAAAGTTTCACATCAGTTCAAAAACAACGTTGAAGGTATGGCTCATTTCATTGAATGGAAATTTTTTGAAGAAGAGACTAATGGTTTATCAAAATATATAAAAAATTAATAAAAAATCACTCTATACACCTGGAGATATTTTAGTTTTAATCCCAAGAAGACAAATATTTATAGCATAAGAGACAAGTTATCAGAAAATAAAATATCAACTCATAGTTTATATCTTGAAGCAGAACTGAAGCCAAAAGAAGCTCAAAAGGATAATATATGACACTCCGTTTTAGACGCACAATTAAAATTGTGCCAGGTATTAGGCTAAATCTAGGCAAACGTGGGATGAGTATCTCCACTGGGGTGCGGGGGGTGCATCAATAAATTTTGGTAGAAATGGCTTATACGCAAATGTAGGATTACCAGGAACAGGATTATCTTACAGGACTAGACTGGACAGTGACTCTACTAAAAGCAAACGTCCCCCTAGCATCACACAATCACCTCCCTACACAGCTTCTTTTAAAATTACAATCCGTTTTAATGACGATGGAACCATAGATTTTTTATCAGAGAATGGAACACCATTGCCAGAAAATTTATTAAGAAAAATTAAACAACAAAATTTATCAAATATAGAGAAGTTAATTGAAGAACACATAAAGAAAACAAATAAGGACTATGAGGATTGTTTGTCTGTCCATGAAAAAACGCCGTATCTACCTAGCTACAACGACTATCCTCACCCTCCTCCAGAACCGCCAGAATTAATTAAAATCAGTTTTATTAAAAATATTTTTGGTTTAGCTAAAGAGAAAAAAACTATCAATCAACAATTAATTGAGCAATACAATTCAAAACTCAATGATTGGGCATTACGAAAAGAACAGTGGCCCCTCATTATGAAAAAGTCAGATAATGGGAATATTGATGCAATGTCAATCGTGTTAGGCGAAATTCTACCAGGCATCTCTTGGCCAAAAGAAACATTAGTAAACTATGATTTCTCAACAGATGAAAAAATACTTGTGTTAGATATCGATTTGCCAGAAGTAGAAGATATGCCCAAAATATTTTTGACCCGCGCAGCACGAGGAATAAAAATTAACGTAAAAAAACTAAGCCCAACACAAATAAGGCGAGATTATGCCATATTAGTGCATGGCATAAATTTTCGTATAATAGGTGAATGCTTTTCAGCTTTACAATATTTAGATACTATTATTCTTTCGGGATATACACAAAGAATAAACACTGCTACTGGAGTTAGTGCTAACGAATATATATTGTCTGTTAAAGTAACACGACAACAATGGAATAAATTGAACCTCAGACACGTTAACTTGATCTCTCCTGTTGACGCATTAGCTCAATTCGAATTGGTTCGAAATATGAAGCGCAATGCTGAAATGAAAAAAATTGAACCCATATCACTATCTCAATACAATCACGATATAAATCATGCATTATTAACGAGATCACAATCAACAACGGAAGAAAGGTATCCTGCTATATTAAAGATGCCTTTATCTAAACAATGTTCTGAACTTGGAATAGAATTTGAAAAATTAAATTTCGCCTACCAACGCAAACCTGAAGTCTCTTTGTTATCTTACTACCAAGAATTGGGGTACATTGGATCAAGTTTAGAAGGGATTGCGATCCTGACTGTGCTCAAAGCGCTTATGCTAGACAAGCTTTCTGAACTAAATCCTTTTAAAGATCGATTAGACGCGTGCCAAAGATATCTTGAAGCTCAATTAACTATCTTGGAAAACGAGATAGGTGTAATAGTCGCTTCTATTAAGAATGTTTCAAAGCAACGCTATTTATCAAACTTCGAAGAAATAATTTTATCTCCATTTATTATGTCATCGCACCCTGGGCTATCCATGCAATTTGCAGATGCGATATTTAATGCAATAAATACTGACTATTTCATAAAATTGACACTAAAGATCGCTGAAGATCCATATACTTATCGTAGTGGATGGCCAGATTTAACCATTGTAAAAGATCAAGAAGTACGCTTTATTGAAGTTAAAACAACAGATAAACTCCATAAGTCACAATTAGTTACAATTTCCGCTATGCGTAAGGTACTGCCATACCAATTCAGCGTTTGCCAACTTACAAAATAGAACCTGATCTTCACCTGCATAAGAAGCTTTAAAAGGACAATTAGCTAAAATATCTCTATAATTACCTAAAAATTTCAGCATAAATTCGATCACCAATTTTTTCACCGATACTAGAATTCATGATTGTAAGCTTAGCATCTTCATCTATTTTAATTTCAAAGTCACCAAACATCGGCTCACGATAAAAATGAGGAAGATCTTTATATTCCTCAGGTATCTCACACTCAAATTCAAGCTTAAGATCATAATCACCATCAATATAAAGAACATCATTTTCTAAAGAATATTGAAGGTTTTTAACAGAAATCTCTTTTGCTATAAAATACTGATTAAATGGTAAATTCTGAAGTTCACTGCTACCTTCCTCAGTATGGAAATCGTTAAGCAGAAATGTCTGAACTACATCCTTCAAATTCGATTTCTCACAAACAGATTGGATGGCTGCAGCTGAATCTTGAAATTGTTTTAGTATATCTAATAATTCACCAATAGATATTTTAAAATCTTGAATGAATGAAATTGCAAACCGCTCTTTTGTAGATATGTCTTTTTCAGAATATATATTCTTCAAAAGGGTTTCTTTAGTAGAGGCTGCCTGCTTTTGTTTATCTTCTAAAACATTCAGATAATGTTTGTAATTATGAAATCCAAAGTACCTTGCAGCTTCATCATAAGCTTGGTGCTGACTTAGGGATTTTTCTTTTTTTAATTGCCTGGCTTTTTGTTTAATATATGAGGGGGATACAATTGTCATTTTCATATAAACCTTACATGTTACCCACTAAAGCTTTGTCGCCTGCTCCAAAACATCAATGAGCGATGTTAGGTAAATATGATTTAGAGAACCTTTGGTTCAATGACAGTACTCGAGAGCAAGCTTTAGTGTGCAGACGTATGGCTTCTGTCCAGCCAGAAGCTATTCTATTTATTTTAGAAAATATGTCAAGAAGAACAGATTTCAGAGAATGGTAGAAATACCAGGAAATTTTAATAAAAAAACTTATAGTCAATTCAACTTTATCAAACTTAATAATATTCGTTGTGATAACAGATCTAAGTAGAAAGATAGAGCACTAATCTTTCATTCAATATGCTCTTCCTCCTTTTGTCAGAAGAAATTGTGCAATCATGATATTGCTCATTCATGAAACATAGAAAAGCAATCCGTTGTGAAATTAAACAATGTAAACGGCAGGAAGCAGAAAAGGTTTAAGACTGATTACGCAACACATACCCTACTCCTGTTAATAGGAGTAGGAAGCTACGCGAGGCTAGATAAAATAAGATTTAATAATACAAACAGAAAAACGCTACTTAACAATCGTCAAGTTAGGGCGACCGCCTTTGCCCTTGCCACCGCTGCCCTTCCCAGAAGAACCGCCTGTGGTACTTTTATCTTCAGGAGGTGGTGTATCGTCTTCGTCATCATCTTCTTCTTTGAAGACCATGCCTCGACCATTTTCCTTAGCATAAATGGCTGTGATTGCTTTGATGGGCGCATACACGTCAAAGGGAGCACCACTAAAACGTGCGTTAAACTCAACATGATCGTTAGCAATCAATAAAGAACGAACCGCACCCGGTGAAATATTCAAAACAATGCGGCCATTCTCAACATATTGCAAAGGAACATGAGCATCTGGAAAGTCAGCGTTTACAACGATATAAGGCGTAGCATTATTATCGACTATCCACTCATAAAATGCTCTTAACAGGTAAGGCCTACTGGATGTCATAACTCTCTCAATGCTCTCTCTGTATCAGTTAAACTCACCTGGAAAGGTTCGCGTTTAAAAATACGTTTAGCATAATCATAAACAGGCTTTGCTTCTGGCCCAAGCTCAATACCCATAGAAGGTAAACGCCATAGTAAGGGAGCAACAGCGCAGTCTACTAATGAGAATTCTTCGCTAAAGAAAAAAGGCATTTCATTAAAAACAGGTGCTACAGAAGTAATGCTTTCTTTTAATGCTTTGCGCGCATCGTCTGCATCCATAGGATCTGTGGATTTATTGAGAATTTTTCTCATATAAACATACCAATCACGATTCACTCTATGCAGCATCAAGCGGCTTCTTGCTCTTGCAACAGGATACACAGGCATCAAGGGAGGATGTGGAAACCTCTCATCCAAATATTCCATGATGATTTCAGACTCATAGAGCACGAGATCTCTATCTACTAAAGTAGGAACTGAATTGTATGGGTTAATTTCTGACAATGCATTGGGTTGCATAGCAGGATCAATCTCATACAAATCAAAGGTAACCCCTTTTTCTGCTAAGACAATTCTTGCACGATGGCTATAGGGGTCGTTTGAACCAGAATACAAAGTCATTACGGAGCGTTTATTTGCTAGCACAGCTATTCAAGCCTCTAAGTAAATTAATGTACATCTTTCCAATACTCTCGCTTAAGTAAATAAGCAAACAGTGTGAAAATAATTAAGAATAGAATTACCCATACTCCAATACGCTGGCGTTCTAGTTTATGAGGCTCGCCTACATAGTCTAAAAAGTTTACCAGGTCTGTAATTGCACGATCATATTCCGTTTCAGACATCGCACCTGGAGAGGCTAATTCTAATTTGTCGACTACTTTATGTTCTGAAGTAGTACCATCCTCAGCTTTTAAACGGATCTTTTCAAAGCGAGGTATTTGAGTTCCTTGCAACTCATGTAATACATGAGGCATACCAACGTCTGGGAAGACTAAGTTATTGACTCCCCAAGGACGTGTTTCGTCCTTATAAAAGCTTTTCAGATAGGTATATACCCAATTTTTACCACGGACCCGTGCGGTCAAGGTTAAATCAGGAGGCGCAACACCAAACCACTCACCTGCATCTTTTTTAGGCATCGCTGATTTAATCGGTGATGTCACTTTATCGGATACAAAATTTAAATTTGTTTGCACCAAAGCCTCAAGCACCTCACCTTCTGGGGTCTTGATACCAATGTCTGCCGCCACTGATTTATAACGCGCATGTTCTAAAGAATGGCAACCTTGACAATAATTCACATACAACTTAGCGCCACGTTGTAAAGACGCCTGATCGCATAAATTATTCTCTACTTTCTGAAGAGGTGCATGTCCTGTTGCAGCAAATACATGGGTTCCAACAAGTAAAGAACCTATGATTACAACCATACTGTTGAAAAGCTTATTCTTCCTCATTTAAATGTCACTCTTTCTGGTACCGGTTTGGTTTTATCTAATTTTGTATAAATAGGCATAAGAACAAAGAATGCAAAATAGGCAATTGAGAATAATTGAGCAGCAATTGTTCTTAAGGGGGTTGGTGGTACCAAGCCCAAATAACCTAAGGATAAAAAGCTTATAACAAATAAAGCCAACATCCCTTTATAAAGCCCACCACGATAGCGAATCGATTTTACAGGACTTCTGTCTAACCATGGCAAGAAGCAGAAAACCAATACAGCTGCAAACATCGCACATACACCAAGTAATTTGTCAGGTATTGCTCTTAAAATAGCGTAATACGGTGTCATATACCAAACAGGTGCAATATGCTCCGGTGTTTTAAGTGGATTAGCAGGCTCAAAGTTAGGGCCTTCTAGGAAATATCCGCCCATATCTGGCCAGAAAAATACAACCGCAAGAAATATAATTAAGAAAACACCCACACCAAAAATATCTTTCACAGTGTAGTAAGGGTGGAAAGGTATACCATCCAATGGTTTACCCTCTTTGTCTTTATTTTTCTTGATCTCAATACCATCTGGATTATTTGAGCCAACTTCATGCAAAGCAATGATATGCATCCAGACCAATAGCAAGAATACCAATGGAATCGCAATCACATGTAAAGCAAAGAATCGATTCAATACGACGTCTGAAATGTTGAAATCACCACGAATCCATTCTACAAGCTCTGGCCCTACAAGTGGGAAGGCTTCAAATAAAGAGGTAATTACTTTTGCGCCCCAGAAAGACATTTGTCCCCATGGCAGTAGATAGCCCATAAAGGCTTCCATCATCAGACATAGGTAGATACCCATTCCAATTAACCAGAGCAATTCTCTTGGTTTTTTGTATGAGCCATACAACATACCTCTGAACATATGCAAATAAACAACAATAAAAAAGAAAGAGGCGCCAGTTGAATGTAAATATCTTAAAATCCAACCAAACTGAACATCGCGCATAATGTATTCTACAGAAGCAAATGCATCTGCAGCAGAAGGTTTGTAGTACATAGCCAACCAAATGCCCGTTACAAGCTGATTGACCAACACTAATAATGCAAGCGAACCAAAGAAATACCAAAAATTAAAATTCTTGGGCGCATAATATTCAGATAAATGCTCTTTCCATAATTTACTGGCTGGAAAACGTTCATCCACCCAACCCAACAATCCAGTCGATTTTTCAGAATCTTTCCCAGCTTCTAACATAGATTATGCCTTCTCATCTTCGCCAATCACAACCACAGTATCCGATGCATAACGGTGTGGCGGTACCAATAAGTTTGTAGGAGCAGGTACGCCTTTAAATACCCGACCCGCTAAATCAAATTTAGATCCATGACATGGACAAAAGAAACCGCCCTGCCAACCTGCTTCAACGCTACCTGCTTCAGGACGATACATTGGCACACAACCCAAATGAGTACACAAACCAACTAAAATCAAATATTCTGGTTTGATAGAACGATACTCTTTTGTGATGTACGCAGGTTGTTGTGCTTGTGTCGATTGAGGATCTCTGAGCTGGCTATCTAATTTTTTTAGCCCATCAACAGTGGATTCTGTACGACGAATAATCCATATAGGTTGTCCGCGCCATTCAATGGTTAATTGAGCACCAGGACTCAGTTTATTAAGATCAACTTTAACAGGTGCACCCAAAGCTTGCGCTTTAGCACTTGGAAACCAGGAGCCTATAAAAGGAGCCGCTGCGTACAACGCTCCAATGCCTCCAATAACTGATGTCGCGCCGGTTAAAAATCGACGCCTACCGCGATCGATACTCTCATCTGACATTCACACTGTCTCCCAGATGGCTTTAATTTTTCATTTTAGTTTGAAAGTTGGCGGCTAATGCTACCACAAATCAGTCCTTGTCTATACTCTTTAAGACAGTGAAATTAAAGACATGCGTCTTTTCACTCCACTTCTGAATCTAGGTTTTATGCCTTAGTTAAGCATGCACCATTATAGAGGCTCACATTGCTGAGTAAAAGGATTGATTAATATGTGTGCTAATTGACAAAAAATAATTTTGGCGACACACGAACATTATTAAGGCTTACACCAAAGTGAAGATGTGGCCCAGTTGCACGGCCTGTTTTACCAACAGTTCCAAGCTTTTGATTAGCCTCAAGCACTTCCCCTAACTTAACGCTTACAGTATGCAAATGACAGTAAATCGTCTTAAACCCCTGTCCATGATCTAAAACAACAGTATTACCTGTCATCACATAATTACCAACATCAATTACTTTACCACTTTGTGCGGCCATAATTGCAGTGCCTATAGGTGCAGCAAAGTCTAAACCTCTATGCTGCGAACGCAGCTCTCCATTTAAAATTCGCTTACTACCGTACTCACCACTTATTCGCCCTTTCACGGGTATTTTTAATTGAAAATTTTCTAGCGCCTTATCTGACCAACTTGAAAATACTGCCTCCAAGTGCTTTGTTTCTTCTTTAATTTTTGCAGCAAGTTCAGGATTGGGAGTAACCAACTTATTTTCTTTGAAGAATAGTTTTTCTTCTGTATACGCTTTATCCACAATTTCAAAATGAATAGATTCACGAATCTTAGCTTGTCTCGCTTCTATGCTTGCAATGCCAAGTTGCATAGTTAAGGGTATACCAACAATTGCATACCAATCTGTATTTTTGCCATCTTTAAGTACCGCAACTTTTACATCATCAAAGTAAACGCTCGGCGGTGTGGTTTGTTGATTATATTTTTTAGGCAACTTGATTACCGCAACACCACCAGGCACCTTTTCGTCTTCAGGCAATACAGCAAAGACTGTAAATGAGAAACATAACAAACAAAATAAAATAACAGATTTGATTTGTGACACAAGAAATGATTCCATTAGCCGATATTTTTTTCATTCTAACAGTATTTATACGCTTCCTATAATGAATATCATTTTTATCTTTATTGTCGTCACTGCTTTTGGGATTTCTGCGGTTAAACAGTGGTCGCATCCTACGGAAGCTATTATGCAATCTGTCACACAAGCACTACTACATAGTGCAACAGATGCCGTGACCATTGCGATAGGCTTGATTGGCGTGCTCGCCTTGTTTTTAGGATTCGTTAAAATTCTAGAAGACGCGGGATTTATTCGTACTTTAAGCAGACTCATTTACCCACTCTTGCGATTATTATTTCCAGAAATCCCCGCGAATCACCCAGCACTCGGTGCAATGACACTGAATTTATCAGCAAATCTTTTAGGTTTAGGCAATGCTGCTACGCCTTTTGGTATCAAAGCAATGCAAGCATTGGACAGCCTCAATCCACACCCAGGTACCGCAACCAATGCAATGGTTTTGTTTTTAGCCATCAATACCTCCTGTATTACACTACTACCAACCAAAGTAATTGCTTTACGTGTTGAAGCGCATTCCATAGATCCAACAGGCATCATTACAACCACTTTATTTGCCACGATTTGTTCAACCATTGTGGCAATTGCGATGGCAAAATTTCTAGAGCGTTTCTATACTATAAAACCCAATGCTACAACTACCAACTTTCAAACAGCTGACACGAATACGATAAGCACTAAAGTAGAAAATACTGAACAAACACAATTTTCTCCTTATCCAATTTGGGTTGCTTGGTTTGTGATTTTGTTTTTCATCACATTGATCCCTGTCACACTGGTATGGGGCGCTACTTTCTCACCGTGGATCATTCCAGCTTTATTTGTTGCTATTGTCTTGTATGGTACTTATAAAAAAATTAATGTTTATTTTAGTTTTGTAGAAGGTGCTAAAGAAGGCTTCGATGTTGCTGTCAAAATCATACCTTATTTGGTTGCGATTTTAGCCGCTATTAGTATGCTACGTGCCAGTGGCGCTTTAGATGTTTTTACACAATTTATTGGAAAATATACGGCTCCTTTAGGGTTACCCGCAGAAGCCATTCCAATGGTGATCATGCGACCACTGTCTGGTTCGGGTAGTTTTGGTATTCTCACAGAAATATATCAAAACCCAAATCTGGGTCCTGATAGTTATGTGGGGTATTTGGTAAGCACAATAATGGGCTGCACCGAAACAACTTTCTATGTACTTGCTGTTTACTTTGGTGCCATTCAAATCAAGCGCTTCCGACATGCAATTGCTGCGGCTTTATGTGCAGATGCAGCTGGCGTTGTTGCTTCTGTGGTCGCTGTGAAATATTTCCTAGGATAAATTTTTAGGGATAAATTTAGCGACTCATACCAAAGGGAATGGGTGCTGCACAACCTGTTCCACCGGCTCCGCCAATACCTGCCGCGCCTCCAGTTCCTCCTAAGCCACCATCACCCCCAATTGCGCTAGCAACACCTGTCGTACCACTTACGCTACTGCCAATGCCTCCTGCCCCACCAGTACAACCATATCCATAAGGACTATATACAATAGGAAAGTTACCCTCTCCATTGGAAGCACCGTATACATAGAGATGATTATAACTTTTATCAAACATTTCTATCGCATGCTGATGTCTTAGATTTGCTAAATCAACATCATTTTTATGCTGCCTATCTTGATAGGCAGCAATATTTCTTCTTTTATAGTTATATTCTTCTCTTTGCATATCAAGCTCATGAAAACGCTCTAGCATTGTTAATTCATGTTCTCGCAAAGCATCGTACATAATAGGTATGCCTTCATCGCTACTTCGTTCATAGCTTGGCAATGGCATGACTTTTTGCTCATCCTCTTTTGCACATGTCTTGTCCTGTAGCGTAATTTTTCCTGCTGTGTTTTTGCATTGATATACTTTTTCAGCAGCATATAGCTGACTCGAAGACAACGCGACTGATAATAAAAGGATGTTAAAAAAACCAGCCATAATACCTCCGACTGGGAACTGAAAATATCTTTATCTAGTTAAAAAACTATCATGATTTATGTATATAATTCAATCGCGGATACACGAATCGGTCTTAACTCCAAACGACCTAAAACAATACTTTGAAAATCTAAAAAATAGTTCTTGTCTGAGTTGCAGCAAATGTCTAATCTAAATCTATAAAATAAATACATGAACAACGAGGAGATGACACATGAGATCTTTTGTTAGAATGGTTTTACCTTTTACAATAGGACTGCTATTAGGTTTAGTTTTTTTTCCAACCGTACATGCAGCGCCTGCAGACCAACAAGTAGAACAGCTTAGAAAAGAATGGGCCGTGATCAAATATCAAACGCCTCAAAATCAACAACTCGCCAAATATGAATTACTGATCAAAAAAGCAGAAACTGCAACGAAAAACTTTCCTGGAAATCCAAGTGTTCTTACCTGGCATGGCACAATACTGAGTAGTTACTCTGCTACAAAAGGTGGTTTAGGTGCGCTGCCCTATGTAAAAAAGGCGCGTACCTTACTTGAGCAAGCCATTAAAACCAATAGCCGTGTTGAAAATGGGTTTGCACTTGCTGTACTGGGTACAATATATGCGCGTGTACCAGGCTGGCCTGTTGCCTTTGGTAGTAAAAAGACAGCACGCTCTTACTTAGAAGCAGCACTAAAGATTAGTCCACGCGGTATAGATTCAAACTACTACTATGGAGATTTTTTAGTAGATGTAGGTGAATATCAAGCAGCAAAACAACACTTAGAGATTGCAAGCCAAGCGCCTATTCGTAAGGGCTATGAATTACAAGATCAAGGTCGTAAAAGAGAGATTGCAGAATCACTTGCTAAATTGAAAAAATATTTAAGATAAGCATGAAAAGAGAAAAGGCGATTAAATACTTAATGCTAATCAGTGAAGAAATAAACGAAGTGAATGATGTTCTTCCCTTGGAATCAAGGGAAGAGGCTCAACTTTAGTTGAGCAGATGGATTTTTTTAAATCTATTTTTAAAAATCCCTCCGCCGCAAACGGCGACTCCCTTTGACGGCAAAGGGAACATACGGCGCTTTGCGCCACTGGGGAATAATTTATTAATAAACTAGTGGCTTTTTTTATCCCTCAATTCTTCTAAATAGCAATCCTGAAGTAGAAACCATTAAGACGTATTGTTGCTTCGTTTGCGCTGGCACAAATGAAGCAGAACCATATTCCGCATCCAATAAGAAATTCAAATGCGCAAATTGCTTTCTCAGCTCAAACATATCAAGCAATTTTGCTTCACTTAAAGAAAATACAGTTCTCGGTTTGGTTTGCTCATCTGCTAAATCAATGTAACGACCTGAAACACGAGCAAGCTCATAACTGGTATGGAAGCCTAAAATATTCGCCACTGGTTTCCATTTGAGTATATGGGCATCAATTAACAACTGATTGCCTGACAGCGTATATGTTTTACTCGTACCATTTGTAAAAACAAACTCTGCTTTAAACTGATTATTTTCCATAGGCTCTACAGTCACCGTCGCAGCCAGCTGCTCAAGTGTAAGTGCCTGATATCCTTGTACAGACAAGGCGCCTAATCCAAAAATGCCGCCCAATAAAATAAAGCAAAGTGACATAGCAAGATGCGTAGCCAATTGCCCAAAATGCCTACGACGCAAAGACATAATACTGCTCAAAAGAAAAATAACTGATAATACGCCCAGGGCAATTGCAAAATAATGTAATGGAGTTAAGGTTGTATACATAGCGTTTTAAAACTAATGAAGAATACTATTAAGTTTAGCAAGGACTTTGAAAATGACCTATGAGATCGACGCTTAAATTACCAAGAAAACAAATTGACTTAGTAACTCATAGTCATTAGACTCATATTTTTCCAAGATGCTGTCTTTTTGCGCAGGTTTTTTCATGTTTACAGGCATTGTTCAAGGCACGGGTATCGTCGTCAAGTTAAACGCGCTTCACAACCTAACGCAAGTGGGTATTGCTGTCTCACCTTCTCTCTCTCAAAACATCCAGAAAGGTGCCAGCGTCAGTATAGATGGTGTTTGCTTAACTGTCGTTGGGCAGGAAGATAATACCCTTTACTTTGATATTGTTGCAGAAACACTGAACTGCACAACCTTCCGAAATCTGTATATCAATCAAGTGGTCAATATAGAGCGCGCACTCAAAATGGGTGATGAGTTAGGCGGGCATTTACTTTCAGGCCATGTTATGGGTACAGCCTCTGTGACGCTTATTGAAAAACCAAGCCCTGAACAAAGTAAACTATTTTTCACTTGGCCTGAAAAGTGGATGTGTTACATCATCCCCAAAGGATTCATTGCCATTAATGGCGTAAGCTTAACCATCGTAGATACGGATCCAAGTGGTATATTTAGTGTTCATCTGATCCCTGAAACGCTTGAAACCACTAATTTATCAGCCTTAAAAGTTACGGCTGCTGTTAATATTGAAATCGACTATCAAACTCAAGTCTTAGTGCAAACTGTACAGCGCTTTTTAGCAGCGCAGAAAATCTAAATTGCTCGTTCTCTATTTATACGTCTTGGATGCTAGCCCTTCTCGCAACTTCAATTTCAAAACGTATGAATAGCAGTAACAATTAGATAATCGACTATTGCATTTCATACAATTCATTCTAAAATCGTATTAACTTTTTGATGCGTGCGCTCTTGCGGGAGAAGCAATAATTGAATATCACGAGTATCTTTTATCCTGCAATTGCAAACAAATTTCCCTGCACATTTGGCGCATTGTGCCAAATATCGCATCTTAAAATTCTAAAATCCAACCACGATGAAAAATCACTGATGCTCACGGCTCAAATCCTTTGGTGGGGATTAGGTCTGACTTTAAGCTACGATATCTGTGAGAGCTTATTACATTGGCCACATTGGATGGCCATGGCATCTTACGCCGCACTGATGATTGCCAGTACATGGTTTGGTTTAAGAAGCATGGTTTTAATCGCATTCTTAACTTTTCCATCTCTACTCGGTATTTTATATTTTTCTGCTTTTGATGTGCTCGCGGGTACATCATTCGTAGCACTCTGGAGCCAATTACTGGCAAGCAAGCTATTGGAGTATCTTGGCTGGTTTTTAATGGTACTAGGCAGTTTTATCAATGCTGCAGACGGTAATGCAAAAAAAATAACAATAAGTACCCTCGCTTGCTATGCCTGCTTAGCCTTAGGGAGCATACTCATGATCACTTCAGCAGTTCAATTGGCTCAAAATAACGATCCAGCCAAACAACTCTTTATTGGTGTACAACAGATCTCTTATTTCTTATGGGCTTTTGGCTTAACCTCTGCAAAAATCACTCAAGCTAAGCCAGAAAAACCAAGTATCAAGCTACCCTCTAAGTATTTTCTGCTCATCGCTGGCACTATTGGCATTGTCATCTATGATTGGATGTTTCTAAGTATCAGTGGTTGGATACAATGTGGATTTATGTTGCTTCCTCCCTTTGCTTTATTGTTGATAAGCCGATATTTTTCTTTTGATTAAGAGCAGTAAAAATTTTAAAAAACCATCTTATTGATGAGCAACGCGAATCGAGATCCCACTTTTTGAAGGAAGACGCTCGTAGTGCAAGGGGGATTGATGTAATGATACTGATTCTTCTACAAATTGAGCGTAGCGAATGATTTTTTCCTCTACCAATTTTGGGAGAGGACGCCCGCAGGGCAGGTGAGGGTTTTTAAAGATTATAAAGTTATTGATTTTGGGATAATGCTATTTTGAAAAATTTATAATGAGTTCTAGAACAAATTATTTTTGAGGCAGAATAATCAATAAATAATTAACTTATTTAACTCTCACCTGCTTCTTCGAAGCTCCCTCTCCCAAAATTGGTAGAGGGGAAAATGTTCGCTTTGCGAACGAAGCAAAAGACAGTATTTATTAATGCCAAATTCATCGCTGCGCTCATTAATACATGATTATAGGCATAAAAAAACCACGTGAGGTTAACCCTGACGTGGTTTTTATAGAAGCGGTGCAATAATTAACGTTTAGAGTATTGCTCAACTTTACGTGCTTTACGATGACCCACTTTCTTACGTTCAACACAACGTGCATCACGTGTTACAAAACCTGATTTTCTCAAAAGTTGTCTAAAAGTTTGTGGCCCGCCTTGGTTTCCGCCTTCAGAACTATCTTCTTCTTGGAAACTTTGGTTGCTTTGTATGCCAGACTCATCATAATTCATAAGGGCACGTGTAATGCCATGACGTATTGCACTGGCTTGTCCCATAGGGCCACTGCCTTCAACGCGAATACGGATATTGAACTGATTTGCCATGTTGACGCACTCAAGGGGTTGTCTAACAATCATATGCGCAGCTTTACGACCACCGAAGTATTCTTCCAAGCTACGATTATTAATTGTTATCTCACCATTACCACGTTGTATGAAAACACGTGCAATTGCAGATTTTCTACGACCGGTACCATAATATTGTTCAACTGTCATTTCACTTTTACCCTATTACTTATAATAAGTGTTTTTTCAATTTAGACTTCAACTGCATATGCTTTTGGTTCTTGAGCTTGATGTGGATGCTCAGCGCCCGCATAAACGTGAAGTTTCTTAAACATTTGTCTACCTAAAGGACCTTTAGGTAACATTCTTTTCACTGCATACTCAATGATCCGCTCTGGATATTTAGCTCTCAACTTTTCAAGGGTGACAGACTTAATACCACCTGGATAACCTGTATGGTGATGATAGTACTTGGTTTGTTCTTTCTTACCTGTTGCATGCACTTCAGCTGCATTAATAATAACCACCGCATCACCCATATCAATGTGAGGGGTGTATAAAGGCTTGTGTTTGCCTCTTAGTAATGTGGCTACCCTAGTAGCTAAGCGACCAATAGGCAAGCCTTTAGCATCAATAACGAACCAATCTCTTTTGATGTCTTTAGGTCTGGCAAAATACGTTTTCATTTTTCTTGCTCTAACTCCAGGGAATTGCCATTTAGAAGTTGGGGGATTATACAAGACTCAATACATAGTTACAATGGAATAGGGCCACCATTTTGCTTTTGCTTCTTGGTTTATTTTCTTAAAAACGCAGCTAAGTAGCCTTCAACTAACTAAAAAACAGTGTTAAATCTCATTATGCACTTTACACTATTAATGTATATTAGAGTACAAATAAAGTATTGGTTAATTAGCCAACCTTAATCTTTCAACAATCACGTCATTCACAACATGCTTTTCAATTATCTCATCAATATCAGCTAAATTTTCGTATCTATACCATATGTTATCTGGATAAATCACCATTACAGGGCCTTCCTCACATCTACCAAGACAGCCGCTGGTGCTTGTTCTCATAAAGGACTTGCCATGAATGCCTAATTTTTTTAGTTTCTTTTTAGCGTACTCTCGCATCGCATTTGCATCTCCTTGTGCACAACATTTTTTTTCGTTGCCACGAAGATTAGTACAAAAGAAAACATGTCGCTGGTAATATGACATCAATCACCTAAAAATTTTAAAGCGCCATTATACGTTAATCTATGAACGAATCCATTTCAGATCCCAGCTTGTGCGCTTCTCATACACACCCCTCTTCTGGTGCAAGTACTAATATGATTGTACGTGACCTTGCGAGTCAATGCGTGAAGTGTGGGTTATGTTTACCTCACTGCCCAACCTACACTACTTTAAAAGATGAGAATGAATCGCCTCGAGGACGTATCGAATTACTAAAGGCACTTGCAGAAGATCATCTTGCACTTACACCTAAGGTAAAGACCCATCTCGATCAGTGCCTAACCTGTCGCGCATGCGAACGTGTATGTCCGGCAAAAGTAGAATATGGAAAGCTCATCACCAAAGGCCGCGCGATGATCAAGCAACATCCGCAATCGCCTAAGATTCATTCTTTGACATCAACCTTATTAGGCTACATTGTTGCACACCCTAAACTTCTCGCTGCGCTGCATTGGCTATTATGGCTCATAGAAATAAGTAAAATCCGAGTAATTACCAGTAAAATTCACTTGCCTCAGCTAATCGGCTTAGGCAAACTGAATCAGTTTCTGCCAACGGTTTCCAAACCTATTTCTTTCAAATCTTTTTATCCTGCCATTGGAGCGCGCCAAGGATCGGTTGGGTTATTTTTAGGGTGCTTTCAGAAATTGACCGACCCTGAAATTTACACTGCGAGCCTTCGAGTACTCACACACTTGGGCTATGATGTTCACATACCTAAAGCGCAAAGTTGCTGTGCTGCTATTGCATTACATTCGGGTAATACAAAACAAGCAAATGAACTGATTGAAAAAAATGTGAACGCTTTTGAAAAACTCTTTGATGCAAAGGTGGACTATGTTGTATCACTTGCAACAGGATGTGGCACAACATTGAAAGATTATCCCGATCATATCGATGCAGAAAAAACTCAAACAGGTTTGCATCATTCTTTTGCAACCAAAATCGTCGATATCTCAAGATTGGTTCTTCGCTCTACTTGGCCTGAGAACTTAAAATTAAAAAATTTTGAAAAAAAAATTGCACTCCATTCTCCCTGCACTTTAAAAAATGTTTGGCAAACATCCGATCATGCAGAACAGATTTTAAAACGAATTCCAGGTTCAGAAATTTCTCTGATCCAAGACCCGTTTTGCTGCGGAGCAGCGGGAACGTATATGATTGATTTCACTAATATTTCAGAGAGTCTTGTCGATAAAATCGTAGATGAATTAAAGCCCATGAAAGTTGATATTTTAGCGACATCGAACATCGGTTGCGCACTCCATTTACAGCAAACTTTTAAGCGTTACAAACTACCTATTCAAGTTACACATCCCATTGTAATACTCTCGAACTCAATAATTTTTTGAAATGGGTACTACACATTATCTAAAAGTATGCTATCTTTATATCGGTAATCCTGCAGGTGTGTGACTAAGGAGAGCATCATGGCTGCCAGAAAAAAAACTGCTGCAAAAACGACAGGTACAACAGTGAAAAAAGCAACACGCAAAACGGTTAAACGCAAAACAGCTGCTAAAGCTGCTAAGAAGAAAACCGCTGCTAAAGCTAAAAAAGCTGTTAAGAAAAAAACCGCTGCTAAGCGCAAAACGGTTGCTAAAAAAGTAACCAAGAAAGTAACGAAGCGCAAAGTGACGAAAGCTAAAGTAACAAAAGCTAAAGCTGCAACAAAGCGTAAGACTGCTGCTAAGAAGCCAACGGCTGCTAAGACAGCAACCAAAAAACGCAAAACAACTGCTAAACCTAAAGCTGCTAAAGCGAAAGGAACTGTTGTTAAGGCTGTTAAAGCTGCCAAGAAAGTTGTTGCTAAAGTTAAGCGTACCGTTCGTAAGAAAGCAAAGAAAGCTTAAGATTTACTTCTTTAAGCTTGCAGTATCTTTCTTAAAAAGCCATCAACTTATCATTGATGGCTTTTTTTTATCTATCCCTTTTCCCATAAAGTAAACGTTTGATCTTTAAGAGCTTTTATAGACAATCTGTGTTGGCAGCGCTCGGCTTCCCTTTTGTTTTCCAACAAGGTGAATCCCCCAAATCGTAGCCGCCAATACAAGCGTTATTGCAGAACACCAAATTGAAGAAACAACTGGCTGCATAAACCAAACACTTAATTGGAAATACATGACAGAGATACAATAAGCCAACCCAGTCGTCCAGCAGACTGAAAATACGGTCCAACCTCTTTTGACTTCTCTAACCATTGCTGCAGTCGCAGATACACAAGGGAAATACAATAAGACGAATAACAGATATGCAAAGGCGGCATGCTCACTACCAAAACGCAATTGCATTTCTTGATGTGCTTTTTTATCAAGCGTTTCAACCGGCGCTTTCGCGGCAATAGGATTTGCAAATGCACCTCGTAAGGTGAGTATATTCTCAGGTATTGTCATGATTGCGCCGTATAGCGCTTGCTGATAATGCACTGGCTCGCTCTCAAGAGATGTACCCATATCTTGAGCGTATAAAGTGTTCAATGAACCTATCACCACTTCTTTAGCAAGAATCCCCGTAAAGAGTCCCACTGTTGCCGGCCAATTTTCTTCTGTCAGTCCCATAGGCGCAAAAATAGGCGTCACTTGCTTTGCCATTGCAGACAGCGCTGTCTGTTGCCCCGCTTGTGAATCACTGTCAGGAATATGTATTGCACTTAAGACACCAATCACAGCACATACTGGCACAATTAAACGCATAGCATTGATAATAAAGCGTTTTAAACGATGGTAACTTAAACGTGTCAAGCTACGAAAGGTTGGTAAGGTATATTCAGGCATTTCCATAATCAGAGGCGAAACAGATCCATTGAGGATGGTTTTCTTTAGCAGCAAGCCCGTAAAAATCGCCATGAGTATGCCAATTAAATATAGAGCAAACACCACATTCTGACCATTGTGTGGAAAGAAGATAGAAACAAATACCGTGAAAATAGCTAAACGAGCGCCACAAGACATAAAAGGACTCATCATCACGGTAAGAATTCTATCTCTTTTATGATCTAAGGTTCTGGCTCCAAGAATGGCTGGCACATTACAACCAAAGCCAATGATCATGGGTACAAATGATTTGCCCGGCAAACCTAAAAAGAGCATCAAACGATCCATCACAATAGCGGCACGCGCCATATAGCCACTTGATTCTAAGAAAGCTAAAGCAAAAAACATTGCGCCAATGACAGGAATAAAGGTAAGAACTGTACTCACTCCTTGCCCAACGCCTTGACAGAAAATCACCATCCATTCTGGTGCAAAGAACGATCTTAAAAGATCGCCTACACCATGCACAAACAAAAGCTCTGTCATTTGCTCGATACAATCTTGAAAGGCACCACCCACATTGATGGCAAAGAAAAATAAAAGATACATCACCGCTAAAAAGCACGGCAGCCCTAACCATCGATGACAAGTCCACTTATCTATCCAGCGTGTCATCTTGGAAGTTTTAATAAATTGTACATTTAGCATTTTAGAGGAAGGCGCAATGACACTCAGCATTAATTTTTCGATAAACGCATAGCGCGCACTTGCAATGTGGATATCTAGTTCTGCATCATTTTTTGCAGTATCTGATAATATTTCATGAATTTTATCTACCTCTGTATTCGACAATTGCTCCTGCGAATAAAGCTCCCCTTCTAACCATCGTACGGCCTGACTTCTTGAAACAGGAGGAGAGATTTCATTGACAAGGCGCTCAATCCTGCCTTCAATCATTGGGGGATAGCTTAAATGAAACTTAGGTATTTCTGGTTTTGCAAAGAGTAGTGTTTTTAATTCTTCTATGCCCGCACCTGTTTTGGCAGAAACAGCGACCACAGGGCAACCCAACAATTTTTGTAGCTGAAATAAACTAAAATGAATATTCTTTTTTTGGGCTAAATCGATACGCGTCAAGACAACAATCGTAGGCAAGCCTAACTCTAAGCATTGTAATGTTAGATACAGATTCCGCTCTAAACTTGAAGCATCTACGATATTAACAACAACATCAAACTGCTTTTCATCGATGAAGCGCCGTGTGATTTGCTCATCTTCATTGCCATCTTGATTTTCATCATGCGTAATTTGAGAAAATGTATAAATGCCGGGAAGATCAATCAATTGAATTTTTTGAGCATCTAGGGTGCATTCGGCAGATACCCAATCAACAGTAACACCACAAAAGTTACCTGTTTTTTGATTTGCGCCTGTTAATTTATTATAAAGTGTTGTTTTTCCACTATTGGGATTACCCACAAACGCAATGGTCTGCAGAAACGGCTTTGTCTCCACAACGCTCATACATGCCCTCTACTACAATATGTTGGCATTCGCTTGGTCTTAAGCTCAATTGATAACCTCTAAGCTCAACTTGGATAGGGCCACCGAAAGGCGCTTTCGATATGATTCTAATAGTAACGCCAGGCGTTAATCCCATCGCCAGTAATTTATGGCGATGAAGGACTGAACCTGCTTGGAAGGCAATTAATCTAACTTTTTCACCAACGGCAACACTCGATAAAGTTAGCATTTTAAGTATCCTGATTGATGCGACTATATTTCAGTTTCAAAATAGACCAAGAAATGAAATCAAATGAATTAGCAATATTAATGATAATTATTCGCATTTACAACCTTTATTACTCAATTTAAGATTAACTGCCTTCCAACCATATAAGTCAGCTATAATAATAATCTTTTGCTGCTGTTACACCTGAAGCAATACCTTGCCCAGCTCCCATGATTAATGTTCCCGTTAAAGACACAAGCTCAGAAACAAGATTAGCTGTTGTGGATACAGAAAAAGCAATAAAATTAACGGTTAAAATAAGGGGTGGCATAGCAGAACCCCATACAATTCCGGATGTAATACCGGAGTAGTAGTAAAACTGCTCCCAATAAATATCTGTCGTGACAGATGTATTCGCACCAGAAATAAAATTACATTCGTGTGTATTCAATAACCGCATTGGATTCCTCATTTAATGAAAAGCTATTATCTTGAAAAACGCATCATTGCGCTCTGAGCAATCCTCACGAATTTCTACTAGGTTGTCATCCCAGAATTTTGCGAAGCAAAATATCTGGGATCCACAGGCGTTTTGCGCCTGGTAGCCCTTTGGGCTACTAGGTGCCAGCCTTCGCTGGCATGACATATTATCTGATTTCTTCAGAATAAAAATTTTGTGGAGATCGCTCAGATTGCGATGATGTACTTAATTACAAATGAGCTACAAAATTCTCTTCAACAAGCGTGCGCAATGGAACCAGTTTGCCATGAAAAAAATGTGACGCGTCCAATTTAAGAAGTGACATAGGAAATTGCATCTTTGCTTTTTGCTTTTCGAACCATGTATATACATCTTCAGGCACAACGACTTCATCTTGCTGCCCTTGTATCACAATCCAAGGACATTCTAGGGCGGGCAACTTGTCATAAGGCTGATGATGAACCGCAGGCGCAACCGAAAACAGTTGTGCACATGGATACTTTGTCGCAGCCAATGCAGCAATGTAAGCACCAAAAGAAAAACCTGCTAGCCAAATCTTAGTATTAGGCATAACCAGATTTGCCCATTCAATCACGGCAAGTAAATCCTCAACCTCACCAATTGAGTCGCCAAAGCTACCTTGGCTTTTTCCGACTCCGCGGTAGTTAAAGCGAATCGTTGCCAAACCTTTATTGTTAAAAGCACGGCTTACAATATGCACTACTTTGTTGTTCATCGTTCCTTCTTGTAAAGGATGAGGATGACAAACAATACCTACACCTATCGGTGCATCAACAGAGCAAGTAATGGCTTCAATGATACCCGCAGATCCATTGAGATTTACATGCTTCTCACCTTGCGGGAACTCAAGTGGTGGAACTTCAAATGGATGATGCATCAGGGATCCGTTTAATATCAGCACCTAATTGTGCTAATTTTTCTTCAATACATTCATAACCTCTGTCGATATGGTAAATTCTATCAACCAAGGTCTGTCCTCTTGCCACAAGCCCAGCTAACACCAAGCTCGCAGAAGCTCTTAAGTCTGTGGCCATCACCTGTGCCCCTGTTAAATGCGGTGCACCAACAGAATAGGCTTTATTGCCACTTAACTTAATATTGGCTCCCATTCTTCTCAATTCTTGGGCATGCATAAAACGGTTTTCAAAAATAGTTTCTGTGATTTCGCCTTTACCACTCGCAATTGTATTCAAGGCTAAAAACTGTGCTTGCATATCAGTTGGGAATCCTGGATAAGGCTCTGTTGTAAAATTTACAGCCTTAGGGCGCTCTTTACGCATATCTAAGGTAATCCAATCTTTGCCAAAACTAATGTTTGCACCGGCCTCTTCTAATTTTTCTAGTACGACGGTCAACAAATCAGGTGAAGTATTTTTAGCTGTTATCTTGCCACCTGTCATTGCGGCAGCAACCAAGTAAGTGCCAGTTTCAACGCGATCTGGAAGCACTCTATAACTTCCACCAGACAATGCATCTACCCCATCAATCACAATTGTACTTGTACCAAATCCTGAAATTTGTGCGCCAAGAGAATTTAAGAAATTAGCCAAATCGCATACCTCTGGCTCTCTGGCTGCATTTTTAATCACCGTCGTGCCTTCTGCTAATACGGCAGCCATCATTAAGTTTTCTGTACCGGTAACTGAAACCACATCAAAACTAAGCTCTGCACCTTTCAAGCGCCCTTTTACCGAAGCATCGATATATCCGTTTTTCACATCAATATCTGCACCCATTTTGCGTAAACCCAAGACATGAAAATCGACTGGACGATGACCAATAGCACAACCACCTGGTAAGGAAACCCTTGCTTGCCCATATTTCGTAACCAGTGGTCCTAAAACCAAAATAGAAGCACGCATGGTTCTTACTAGTTTATAAGGCGCATAAAAATTATTGACCTCTTTTGCATTAATCTCAATCGACAGATCTTCTTGCACAGTCAACTTAACGCCCATCTGCCCAAGCAATTCCATCGTTGTTGTGACATCATTCAGATGAGGGATATTACTTAATCTAACATTTTGGTCGGTTAACAAACATGCTGCTAAAATAGGCAAAACACTGTTCTTCGCTCCTGAGATTTTGACTTCGCCATAGAGCGGGTTTCCGCCACGAATTAGATGTTTATCCATTGATTGGTTTCTCATTCTGAATAAAAGAAGTTAATGAAAGAATGATAGCCGAATTACCCTATAAAAGCGATTTTAGTGTGCAATATTCATACAATAAAAAATTAGTTTTTTAACTGTCTATTGAGACGTTTGCTATGCTTTCTATGCGTGCTGCCTTTAATCTTTCATGATGAACACGGTAGGTAATAAAATGATAGCGATTAGGCGCTTTAGCAACAACTTCAAAACAAGTAGGACATTGTGCAATGGCTGTACGCAAATAGGTAACAGCTGGCCCATCCATAATGGCATCATCCACATCTATCACATAATCAGGCTGTTTCTCTTCTAACTCATCTAATAATGCCTGCATATCATACTGAATATTCAAACGATAATTGGGTGTTGCCAGCTTTGTATGTGGATAAAACAATCCATAAATATAGCGACTCGGCACCCATAGCAATACAGACTGATTTTTATAAATATTTTGATAAATCCAATCAGCATCTTGTCCAAAATACCGGCTTAAACGGATCCGATCCCCATCATATAAGCTCACACCCTTTTGCTCTATGTAACAGACCTTGTACCAAAGTAAAGCGCTTATACTCACGCTAATCATCACAAGACACAAAGTAACTTGGCGTCGATACTGCATTATTTTTGTACTCAATGATGCAAGATGATACTCAAAATTAAAAAAATAAAATGCTTTAAATTGTGAGGCAACAATAACAAACCATGCGAGCACCATCAGATGCTGCCCCAACCGGAGCTGATAGGCACCAAAAATAAACCACAATAAAATACCTGGCACCAAAAACAACCCATAAATCACTTTTAATAAGCTATGTTGTTTGCAGGAAAGATAGGCCAAAACAAAGAGTACTAACAAGGTTGGCTGTGCTATTAAGTAAGTATAAGCAGAAGAAGCTAACTGTGAAAATAGGTTTCTATTTCCTTTCGATAACCAGATCACACCTTTATTTTCTTCGAAGTTATGTCCTTCTGTAGAAAGCCACAACCATGCTGCCCCCAACAACAACACCAATAAGCCCATTAATGCGCACTTAAAATAGGCTGTTCTTGGTTTTGAAAAGAGAAGGCCATGCACTATAAATACACTCAAGATGGCGACCCACTGCAACCCAGGTTGTTTACTTAAAAAGGCAGCAATAGCAGCAAGTACAGCAAATAAGAGGTAAGACAAGGCAATCTTTTCACTCTTGTATCCCTTAGAAATACGATTGATCCTCTGACACCAATGATGATAGCGCCAGTAACAAATTACAGAAAGAATCACCCCTGAAGTCATGAGTGGATCAGCATATCCATCATCAAAAAACTGAGATAAATTGCACACAAAAAGTAAAAATACTAAACCTGCTGAATACAAAATAATGTTAGGCGTACGATATGACTTCAACAATAAACCAATTGCATTTAGCATCATAAAAGGAAACAAGATAAGCAAAGATTTCACTGGCAACTGCAAGCTCAAATCACCCAGCAACTGATAGCAATAGCTTAATAGTTTTGGTAATAATTGCGGGTACGGCGCACCCGTATGTGAAATATCAATGGGGATCGATAAATAATGTTGGATTGCCCAAAAATTCCAACTATAAATCTCATCGCCTCGATCAAAGCCATGGGTCGCTAATTTAATAAAAAAAGGTAATAACACGACAGCATGGAAAAAGTAGAGCTTACATGCTGATTTTGACCAATAGTGCTGCACTGTCTGAAAATTTCTGCGCACCCTAAAGACTGCGATAGAACACAAAATAACAGATGCCATTATGACCGTGGATTGTTCGTAGAATCCTAAGATCAGAAAAAATGAAACCAGCAGATAGACGATCAGCGCACTGATCATGGGCGTCAATACAAACAATCTAGGATGTAAGGCAAGTTTGGGAAATAAAGCCAATGCAGGTGCAAAATACACACAGATAGCAAGTATCAAGCAGTAAACAACAAACACTATACTTCCGTTAGCGCAATCAAGCCATCCAAACCACTAACGCGACTTAAATCAAGCATTTGCGAAGGTACTTTTGTAAAGAGTAATTTTGTTCTCTTTCTCTTCGCCTCTCTCAAAACAGCCGTCACAAATGCTAAGCTTGCACTATCACAATATGCAACCGCTTCAAGATTTAAAATAAGAGTATCATCATAGGTAATGAGTACTTTTGTTTTCTCAAGGGCATACTCAACTGTATCAAAGCTAAGTTCGCCTTTGACATGAATAGCCCCTTTTTCCTGAGTAATATTAACTTCTTTCATTCGTTATTTAACTTCGTCTGTAAAACATTACTTGATCGGTTTTTTGTTGTGCTCTTTCATTCGTTGAATAACACTGTCCATACCGCTACGCTCAATTTCTTGAGAAAACTGTGATTGAAATCCTTTCAGAAGGCTCACACCCTCGATACTAATATCATACACTTTCCAAGCATCACTTTTAGCAATCAGTCTATACGTAACTTTGATCTGCTCTTTGCCTGGCTCTCTAATCACACTTGCAACTTGAACTCTTTGCTTGCCTTCAATACTGCCACGAATTGGGAAATATTCGACTCTCTGATTATCAAACTGCATCAAAGTAGAGGCATAAGTACGAATCAACAAATCCCTAAATTCATTGGTAAATAATGCTCTTTGTGAAGGCGTTGCTTTTTGCCAACCATTTCTACCCGCTACCCATCGCGCCATCGCTGTTTCATCAACATGTGGCACCAAGATTTTATCAATAATCTCAACAACACCTTGCGGATTTTTTTTAAGCTCACGATTATGTGTTTTAAGCGTTGAGAGCATTTGATCTGTCACACGCTCCAACATTTTCTCAGGACGCTCACTTGGGAACGCTTGCAAACTTTGCAAGGTTAATAAAAAGAAAAACGCAATTAATTTAAAATTCTTTAACATACCTGTACCTATGTTCGTCATTATTGTGCCTGTGGCTCGCTTTCAAGAGATTCGGAATCTCCTTTTTTATCCAGATCTAAACCACTCGCCTTGGAGGAGAAAAACTTATTAATCAAATCTTCTAAAACGACTGCTTGAAGGGTATTGCCAACATCAATATGATCCCCCTCTTTGAAAAATTCGTCCATACTCATACCAGGCGTAATGCTAATGTAGTTATCGCCCAATAAGCCCGAAGTCTTGATACTGGCCTCTGAATCTTCTGGAATATTATCGAAATTATTGTCTATGAGCATTGTTACCACAGCATTATACGTGTCTTTATTAAAATAAATATCAGTTACACGCCCAATTGCCACTCCTGCAATGGATACTTTTGCGCGCGGCTTTAATCCACCTACATTTGTAAATTCCGCTGTAATTTTGTAACCACCTTTTGATTCATAGATGTCATTTAATCCACTCACTTTAACCGCTAACATTAATAACGCTAGCATACCCAGCAATACAAAAATACCAACGGTAATTTCTATTATCCGTTTCTGCATTAATTCAACCCTCCAAACATAACAGCGGTTAAAAAGAAATCTAAACCTAATATTGCAAGGGAAGAATAGACAACCGTCTTTGTTGTTGCTCGCCCAATGCCTTCAGATGTTGGCAAACAGTCATAGCCTTGATAGACAGCTATCCAAGTAATGACTGTTCCAAAGACAACACTCTTAATGATGCCATTTAAGACATCCTCATAGAAATCAACTGAACTTTTCATATTGGACCAGAATGCGCCTGCATCTACGCCTAACCACTCTACACCCACCATATAACCGCCAAAAATAGCAACGGCAGAAAAAATGAGCGCGAGCAATGGCATTGAAAGTTGCCCTGCCCAAAATCGAGGTGCAATAATTCTTTTTAAAGGATCAACCGCTAGCATTTCCATGCTAGCTAACTGCTCTGTTGCTTTCATTAACCCAATTTCTGCGGTTAAAGCAGAGCCGGCTCGCCCAGCAAACAGTAATCCCGCTACCACAGGGCCTAACTCTCTGACTAAACTCAAGGCAACTAATTGACCCAGCGCTTGATCAGCACCAAATTTTGACAAAATAGTATAGCCTTGCAACCCTAAGACCATACCAATGAATAAGCCCGATACCACAATAATAACAAGCGATAACACCCCCACCGAATACATCTGGGGGATCAATAATCCAAATCCTTTCCAACCTTGTGGTTTTCCAAAGACAACTTGAAGCAAAAAAAGAGCGGTTTGACCTGCTCGCTGACACACTTCTAGTGAAGTTCTACCTAATTTTTGTAATTGACGTAGCAACTTTATTCCCCCAACAGATCGAATTCATAATTCGGTGCAGGATAATGAAAAGGCACAGGGCCATCTGGCAAACCTTGCATAAACTGCTTCACCCAACTTGAAGCCTTGTTCATGAGTTGATCCGGCGTACCTTCTCCAATCACCCGACCTTCTGCAATCACATAGGTATAATCAGCAATACTGATTGTTTCATGCACATCGTGCGACACGATAATAGAGGTTATATTGAGCGCATCATTCAACAATCGAATCAACTGCACAAGCACTCCCATTGAAATAGGATCTTGACCCGCAAAGGGTTCATCGTACATAACAACTGAAGGATCTAAGGCAATGGTTCGTGCTAAAGCGGCTCTTCTTTTCATGCCGCCTGACAGCTCATTAGGCATTAATTCACGCGCGCCTCTTAAACCCACCGCTTGTAATTTCATGAGCACGATATCTCGAATGAGTGCTTCTGATAAAGTCGTATGCTCTCGTAAAGGAAAGGCAACATTATCAAAGACACTCAACTCAGAAAATAATGCACCACTCTGAAACAACATGCCCATCTTCTTTCGTACTTCATAGAGCTTCTCCCTTTTGAGTGTTGGAACGTCCAATCCCTCAAACAGTACTTGCCCTTTATCAGGTGCTATCTGTCCACCAATCAATCTAAGCAAGGTTGTTTTGCCTGAACCACTGGGCCCCATAATGGCTGTTACTTTTCCGCGCGGTACAGAGAGTGTAATGTCGTCAAAAATGGCCCGATTGCCTCTATAAAACGACATACCTTTTATTTCTATGGCATTTGACTGATTAAAGGTCATAGCATTTCATCTTGTGGTTTCTTCTCTTAAAATGAATTTATCAACACTAGAATAATCGATATTGAAATAAAATGGCATGATATCATACTAAATGAGCATCATTATCCTAACCAACAAATAAAATGTGTCAACTAACTATTTTCGCGCTATTTTTTAAAATTGTGTTATAATTTTAAGTATTTTTGATATCCAAGAAAATTTTTTTTATGAAAACAATAACAAATAAGTTTATTGCCCTCGGCAAAGCCGTTGTGCAAACAGAAACAGAAGCCGTACAAGCACTCATCGAACGCATTGACGAACAATTTGCAAAAGCATGTGAGTTACTTATCCAAGTTGAAGGCCGGATTGTTGTAACAGGTATGGGAAAATCTGGGCATATTGGTGGCAAGATCGCCGCAACCTTAGCAAGCACAGGCAGCCCATCTTTCTTTGTACATCCCGGGGAAGCCAGTCATGGTGATATGGGCATGATCACCAAAAAAGATGCCGTTATCGCTATTTCTAATTCTGGCGAAACCAATGAAATTTTAACCATACTCCCTCTTATCAAACGATTGGGTGTACCTTTAATTTCTTTGACCAGTAATCCAAAATCTACACTCGCCTTATGCGCCGATATTAGCTTAGATATCAGTGTTAAAAAAGAAGCCTGTGCACTTGGACTTGCGCCCACCTCAAGCACCACAGTTACTTTAGTGATGGGTGACGCATTAGCCATTGCACTCTTAGATGCCAAAGGCTTCAGTGCAGAAGATTTTGCACTCTCGCACCCAGGTGGCAGCTTAGGACGACGATTGCTGCTAAAGATTGACGATATATTACATACGGGTAATGCTATCCCCATTGTACAGCAAACAGCCACCGTCAAAGAAGCGCTGATTGAAATGACCCGCTGCAACCTTGGCATTACTGCAATTGTGGATAGTGCGCAAAAACAAATTGGCTTGTTCACAGATGGCGACTTACGTCGTGCATTGGATTTAGACATTAATATTTCTAAAACCCCTATTACGCAAGTGATGACACCACGTGGCAAAGTGATTAATAAAGGTTTGCTAGCTGCTGAAGCATTACGCATTATGGAAAGCAATAAAATTAATGCATTACTTGTCGTAGATGAAGATCGAAAATTAGTAGGCGCTTTAAACATGCACGATTTGCTTCGCGCAGGCGTAATGTAGGCTGCTGATGCAACAACTCACTCTAAGTGTTCTCTTTGCTTTAATACTGAGTTTAGGTATCACTGCGTTTTGGCTTCAATATCAAGTACTCAGTGAACCTTCACAAACAGAATCCTCTCCCTCTGTGCTCAGTGAATCTATGCATACCGTTACTGCTTTTCGTTTTGATGCATCCGGCAATAAAGTCCAAACCATCAAAATGGAAAGCTGGTTCCAATATACAAAAGACCCTAATATCTTTATGGAATTTCCGATTGTTGAAGTTCAAAATCCAGATGGAACAGATTGGTATTTAACAGCAAATAAAGGCTTGGGCAAAGAAACAAAAGTAAAGGGTCAGTTTGATGTTATTTCACTCATCGATAGTGTTGATGTACGACAAAGAAAAAATGGCATCCTTCAACTAGCGCTGCAAACGCAACAATTAGACTATCAACCCAAAACCAAAGATGTGGCTACGAATCTTCCTGTGCAGATTAAAAATGAAAATTTAAACTTAAACGCAACAGGTATGAAAGCAAACATTACGGATAAACAAATTACTTTTTTAGGTAGAGTTAATTCAAGATATGTACCATAAGCATAACAATCCACTTCGTAAAACAAAACATTCTCCTTCGCCTTCTGCAAAAAGTATCCTTTGCTTGTTATTCTTTCTTGCAAGTTTCATATCTGTTTCTAGCTATGCAAATACCCTTTCTTTTAAGTCAGATGCACCCATTGAAATTGAATCTGATCATGTGGTTTTTGATCAGAATACAGGTGAATTAACCTATCAAGGAAATGTGATTGTCATCAGCGGCACTCAAAAACTGTATGCAAATAAAGTCATTTTGAAAAGAGATAATCAAAAAGGTATTCAATCCATTCAGGCAACAGGAACGCCAGCACACTTTATTAATTTATTAAAAGACGAAGTTACCCCTGTTCATGCTTACGCATCACAGATCGATTACGATCCCAATTTAGCGCTTTTAACCTTAACAGGCCAAGCAAAAATTGTACATCAAGCAGATACTTTTGAAGGCCCTTTGCTAAGATATATTATTGAAGACCAAAAAATTGAGGCCATTCACTCAAAAAATCAACGCCCTAAGATGACCATTACGCCCCAAGGTTAAAAATTAAAGGTTAAACATACAATAAAATGTGAATAGGTTGAACATGAGCCACTCTCTCATTGCACAAGATCTTTCAAAACGCTTCAAAAGCCGGCAAGTTGTAAAACAAGTATCTTTTAAAGTAAATAGTGGCCAAGTTGTTGGCTTACTTGGACCCAATGGCGCAGGCAAGACAACGTGTTTTTATATGGTTGTTGGGCTAATTGCCTGTAACACCGGACATGTCTTTCTCAATGATGAAGATATTACACAACTCCCTATGCATCTACGTGCCCAAAAAGGCATTGGCTACCTACCACAAGAAGCCTCTGTGTTTCGCAAACTCTCTGTTGAACAGAATATTCTCGCTATTTTAGAAACTCGTACGGATCTGGATAAGCAAAAAAAATCTCAGCACTTAGAAAACTTGCTCAAAGAATTCAACTTAAATCATATCAAAAACAACTTGGGTATCAGCTTATCTGGTGGAGAAAGAAGACGTGTCGAAATTGCGAGAGCACTCGCCCTATCTCCCAAATTTATTTTATTGGATGAGCCTTTTGCAGGTGTTGATCCCATTTCAATCCAAGAAATAAAACAGCAAATAAAATATTTAGCTCAACGTGACATTGGCATTCTCATCACTGATCACAATGTAAGAGACACACTTGCTATTTGTGACAATGCCACCATTATCAGTGAAGGCACCGTCATTGCTATGGGTGGTGCACAAGAGATACTCAGTAATCAAAAAGTAAGAGATGTGTATCTAGGGGAAGAATTTACTTTGTAATTCAACAAACAAATTCAGCCTCTCATCCAACCAAAATTTGGCATGGATAAGAAAGAAAGGGGGTAATATGGGATTGATATTACCCCCTTTAAGCTTCAAAAATCGAGTTATTTAATTAATCTAACAAATACTACTTCGCATTTCATTCATCTTTCCTTATATTATAATTAAGTATAAAGACAAGCTCATAGAGGTAGATGTGAAACCGACTTTGCAGTTACGCATTGGTCAACAACTTAGCATGACACCTCAGTTACAACAAGCCATACGGCTGTTGCAACTTTCCTCTCTAGATTTGCAACAAGAAATACAAGAAGCACTGGATAAAAATCCAATGCTAGAAGCAATGGATGATATAGAGCCATCAAACAGCACAAATGAAAACGATGTGACGGATCCTAACGCTGAACAACACGATAGCTATGACACGAATGAGTTACTAGACTCGCATCATGAAAATGACCGCAAGGATGCATCCGAAACCCAAGTGAATGACTATATTGATGATAATGCTTGGGCATCAGAAAAAATGAATGGGAAAACAAAAGAAAGCCATCATCAAAGTACCGGAAATGAGATAGAAAGACTCACCAGTCACGACGCAAATCTACAAGAACATTTGCTATGGCAAATGCAGCTTACCCCCTTTTCATTGACGGACTGCTTAATTGCTACAACACTGATCGATTCAATTAATGAAGATGGTTACTTAACAAGCACAATAGAAGATATCTATACCACACTCAAAGAAGAAGTCGATATTGATATTGAGGAAGTTGAAGCCGTATTACATCGTATTCAGCAGTTTGATCCTGTTGGGGTGGGTGCCCGAAATTTAAGTGAATGCCTTCGCGTACAACTCCAAAAGTTATCTCCAGATATGCTATGGCGCAATAAAGCCATTGAACTGGTTTGTACTTATTTAGATCTATTGGCAAAACGTGATTATGCTGCGCTACGCAAATATTTACAGCTGTCTTTGGAAGATCTAAGACAAGTTATACAATTAATTCAAACACAAAATCCAAGACCTGGTAGAGAGATTGGAGGCGCATCTTCAGAATATATTACGCCCGATGTATTTGTACGCAAACGCTTTAACCGTTGGGTAGTAGACTTAAATCCTGAGTGCACACCCTCTCTAAAAATTAATGCAAACTATGCAGGCATGATTCGCCGTGCTGATTCTAGTCGAGATAATCAGTTTTTAAGGAATCAACTACAAGAAGCAAGATGGTTTCTAAAGAGCATTGAAAATCGCAATGAAACTTTAATTAAAGTTTCTGAATGCATTGTAGAAGCTCAGCATGATTTTTTTGAATTAGGAGATGTAGGCATGAAGCCATTGATTCTTCATCAAGTTGCAGATAAGGTTGGCATGCATGAATCTACTATCTCACGCATCACAAACCAAAAATATATGCACACACCAAGAGGCACGTTTGAACTGAAATATTTCTTTTCTAGCCATGTAACTACAGCATCAGGCGGTGAATGTTCAGCAACAGCGATTAGAGCCCATATTAAAAAACTCATTGCTGAAGAAAATCATCAGAAGCCACTCAGCGATGACAAACTGGCTAAATTGTTAGCAGAAGAAGGAATACAAGTTGCGAGAAGAACGGTTGCAAAGTATCGCGAAGCAATGACCATCCCTCCTTCTAATGAGCGAAAAAAATTAATCTAACTTACATAATAAGGAAAAATTATGCAATTAAATATTACTGGTCACCATGTTGATGTAACACCTGCATTGAAAAGTTATGTACAAGATAAATTCAAAAAAATTGAACGTCGTTTCAACAATATTACCAATATTCATGTCACATTAACGGTAGAAACAAAAACATTGCAGCGTGCTGAAGCAACTGTAAATCTGGCGAAAGCAGAAATACATGCTACTTCTGAGCACGAAAATATGTATGCCGCTATTGATGCATTGATTGATAAACTCGATAGACAAGTCGTAAAACATAAGGAAAAATTAAACGATCGCAGCGATGATGGTCTGGTGTAAAGCGATTCACATTCATCATACTAGTGATAAAAAATAACAATTTGATATAAAAATTAAAGGAATATCATGTCAACGCATTTATCCATTCCAGCAATTACATTGTTGGATTTTCTTACTTGTGAACGCACAGTTAATGCTGTGCCTGCAACAAGTAAAAAGAAAGCGTTAGAGTTAATAGCAAAAACGCTATCAACAAATATTCCCGAGCTCAATGAAAATACACTCTTTGAACATCTAGTGCAAAGAGAGAAACTAGGTAGTACGGCAATAGGGCATGGCTGCGCCCTCCCTCATTGCCGCGCAAATACCGAGCAGGTATTTGGCTGTTTCTTAAAGCTAGCGGCACCTATTGATTTTGATGCCCCTGATAAAGAGCCGGTTGATTTAATATTTTCAATTGTCGTCCCCACTGAAGCAACGGATATGCATCTCAATATATTGGCTTATATTGCTGATTTATTTCATAATGACACCTTTAGAAGCCGGCTGCGAAGCGCCAAATCAAACGAAGAACTCTATCAGATTTTAAGACACCTTGCTTAAAAGTGTAGCCAATCGTGTTTTACGCCCATCTTACGATCTCAGATGTATATTTAAGGTTTAAAGAAGAATTTAAATGGCATCTTTGGTCACCGATTGGCAGCAAAAAATTAGGCGTCAAACCTGAATCCTTAGCACTTGTTCAATACCTTAATGTATTACGCCCAGCATGCATTAATATCATTAGCAATGAAGAAACCCTTTTTTTATTAACAGAACAAATAACACATCACAATGACTTTTTTTCCGCTATTAAGTCTGTGAATGGCTTCTTTATTTTCTGTGACGATACAGCAACAAAATTAAAGCATTTTGTGTCGCATCTACAAGCATGGTCTATCCCTTATCTGATGACCGAAGAATCCAGTGCGCAGATTCAGCCTATCCTAACGACATTTATACACATACATCTTGCACCACAAGTAATACAACATGGAACATTTTTAGAGGTTTTTGGCAAAGGCGTTCTCTTAACAGGTGAAAGTGGCGTGGGAAAAAGTTTAGCTGCTTTATATTGCTTGGAAAGACAACACTGCCTTATTGCAGACGATGCACCCAGCTTCAAAAGAGTCGGTACTCAGATCTTTGGAGAATGTCCAAAAGAGCTTCTACAACGCCTTGAAATTCGCCAAATTGGAATTATTGATGTTTCTCATAGTTTTGGCTCTTTGGCTTTTGCACGAGAACATCGACTCGATCTAGTTATTCAAATCAATGCAGATACTGCGGCACAAGCAACAGAAAGAGTCATTGCCCTAAATCCTGAGACAGTAAATATTTGGGGCATCCAAATACCTAAAATTCAACTTGCTTTCAATCCAAATATCGCTATCCTAATCGAACAGGCAATTCGTTTTTTATTAACAAAACAAACTTAATATCTGCAGGTAACATAATCATGCGTTTGCTCATTATCAGTGGGCGTTCTGGCTCTGGTAAGAGTATTACTCTTCAAGTATTAGAAGATTTGGGATACTACTGCGTAGATAACTTACCGATAGAAATGGTGCCTGACTTATCCATGAAATTGAAGTCTGAGCAACTCAAACTTGCCATCAGTATTGATGCACGTAATCTACCTACACGAGTTGAGATCCTAGAAGATGTTCTGCAAAAACTTAAAGCAATATGCGGCTCATTTGAGACCATCTACTTAGATGCGCACCAAGAAGTCCTATTAAAGCGCTTTAGTGAAACCAGAAGAAAGCACCCTCTTAGCAACAGTAAACTCTCTCTAACAGAAGCCATTCTATACGAGCGACAAGTACTCAGTACAATTGCCAATATTGCTAATATCACCATTGATACCAGTCAATTATCTAAACATGAATTATGTAATATGATTCGTGAACGCGTTACTCATGAGAATGCTAATAATTTACAATTATTAATTCAGTCATTTGCTTTTAAAAATGGCACGCCTGTTGACGCTGATTTCATGTTTGATGTGCGTTGTTTGCCTAACCCCTATTGGCAACCAAACTTAAGGATGCAGACAGGACTGGATGAGGGTGTAATACATTTCCTCGAAACACATGCAGACGTACACTTAATGGTTGAAGATATTCTTCGATTCTTAGACAATTGGATCCCTCGCTTTGAAGCGGACAATAGAAGTTATTTAACAGTCGGCATTGGTTGTACAGGTGGTCAACACCGTTCAGTTTACATCGCTGAACAAATTGCTAAGCGAGAAAAACGTTTACATTTAAATATACAAATTAGACATAGAGATTTATAAAAACCATGAGTGTAGGCATATTACTCATCACACACAGTGGTATTGGTGGGGCTCTTCTTAATGTAGCATATGGCACTTTCGGACAACTCCCTTTAGAAATTTCTCAGTTGTCTGTCAGTCGGGATCCTGATCCTGAACTTCTTATTGCTAAAGCCGGATATTTGGTAAGAAAACTAGATTCTGGTGAGGGTGTATTAGTCATGACAGACATGTTTGGATCAACGCCAAGCAATGTTGCGCAGGGACTACAACAACAAGGATTTGCTATTAGAGTCATAGCTGGCTTAAACCTTCCAATGCTATTTCGCGTTCTCAACTACCCAATACTACCCTTGGATCAACTTGCTAAAAAAGCAGTCAGTGGCGGTCAAGATGGTATTTTTGAACCATTAACCGACTTAAATCTAATGCTCACAAATGAAAGCTGTAATAGACCCTTTCATAAAAAAAAGAAAAAGATTTCAAATCTTGCTATTGTTGATCCTTATGGATATGAATAACCCATATTTTATCTGCCTTAGAAGTGCCCTTTAGGGCTAGAATTCATGTACAAAGACTCAAGACATTTAGCTATTTAAGCAAAGTAGTTGTGTGTGCAAATATCAGCACACTAACAACTACTTAAATAAAAATAATAAGCAGTTCATCCAATGATTAGAAAAAAAATCCAAATAATTAATAAACTCGGTCTTCATGCACGTGCTGCTGCTAAATTTGTGCAGATGGCAGCACGATTTGGCAGCCATATTGAAGTGATTAAAAGTGGTAAAACTGTAAACGGCAAAAGCATTATGGGTGTTATGATGCTTGCCGCTAGCCAAAACACTTGGATTGAGCTTAATATAAATGGAGAGGACGAGGAAGAAGCGATGCTTGCTTTAGAAACCTTGATGAATGAACGATTTGGAGAACCACGTTAAACGTGGAAGTGTGTGGTCGAAAATTTTAAGGAATAACTACCATGTATCGGAAAAATTGGACTTTTCTGACTCTTTTTGTTGTCCCACTTGCCACACTGGCAAATACTGTCCCCTCTACCCCTTCCTCTCTGACACCAACCACACAAAAGACTGAAAATACCTGTGTAGAACTTTACAATCAAGATGCTTTTAGCAATGCATTGAAATTCTGCCTTCAATCTGCACAAGAAGGAAATATTGATTCACAATATTTACTCGGCAAATTGTATCAAGAAGGCAAAGGAACGCCTCTCGACTATGCAAAGGCTCTACATTGGTACCAGCAAGCAGCTCAAAAAAATCATCCTGAAGCCTTATTTGAACTGGGTAAAGCTTATAGTACAGGTACATTAATGCCCATTGATTACCAAAAAGCCTTTCAATATTTCTCAAAGGCAGCGCAGCAAGATATCGTAAACGCTCAGCTCCTACTTGCGCTTTGCTATCAAATTGGCCATGGTACACCTCAGAATTATGAACGTGCTGCATATTGGTTTAACATCGTCCAAGAAAATGGTATGAGTACCCCTTTGGAAATCACGCTACAAGCAACTACACATGAAATAACACAATCAAAGCATAGCGTCTGGGCAGCACAAGATTTATATCTAAAAGCAATGCATTTTGTTGACAGCAAAAATACAGAAAAGCGTAATCATCATTTGAATTTATTACAAGAAGCGGCTGCACAAGGCAACCCCAAAGCCCAATATCAGCTTGCTTTATATTATTTCCAAGGCACATACCTGCCTCAAGATGATGCAAAAGCTTTTGAATGGTTTTCTAAAGCTGCTGCTTCCTCTTATCCTCCAGCGCAAAGCCTGCTTGCCTGGATGCACGCACTTGGATTAGGTATTCATGAAGATATGGTACAAGCGACCGTCTGGTTTGAGAAAGCACTGATGAATAAAGATTCTCTGACACAAAAGCTAGTGTCTGTGCAAAGCAAAATTCTCTCTGAAACAGATTAAAGAGGGAAAACGACACTCCACACAGAACAGTGTATACTCATTGTAATCTTTATAGTTAAGCGGCATAGAGTGGTAAGCATGACATCTGCATTACATATACATACCCCCTTATTAAAATCACATCCACTCAGTGAACTTATTGAACGCAATGTTTATGTGAAGATGGATGCCATGCAACCCAGCGGTTCCTTCAAAGATCGCGGCATTGGTAAACTATGCATACACTATGCTAAGCAAGGCAAAAAAGGCCTAGTATCCTCTTCTGCCGGAAATGCAGGTATTGCTGTAGCCTATGCGGGCCACCAACTAGGCTTAGATGTAAAAGTCATTGTGCCTACCAGTGCTTTATTACTCTCTGTCAGCAAAATGCTTTCTGAAGGTGCAGATGTCATTACTCATGGCCATGTATGGAATGACGCAGATATTTATGCCCGCCAATTAGCTAAAGAATTAGATTATGCTTATATCCCTCCTTTTGATCATCCTATTATTTGGCAAGGGTACGAATCTATCATTGATGAATTTAAAAAAGATAAAATAAAACCAGATGCCATTATTACTTCTGTCGGAGGGGGTGGACTCTTTACCGGACTCATACAGGGGTTAATAAAGCATAAATGGTCAAAGGTAGCGCTGATCACAGCAGAAACAGAAGGCGCTGCAAGCTTAGCGACGAGTTTCCAAAAGAAACAACGCATCACTTTAGACTCGATTAATACTGTGGCTACTACCTTAGGTGCAAAACAAATATGCGAACAGGCTTTTGACTACCTCAACACTCACCCAGTCTATCCTCAAGTGCTGTCTGATAAAGCTGCTATCCATGCTGTAGCTGCTTTTGCCGATCATCATCGTGTTCTGGTTGAGCCTGCTTGTGGTGCCGCATTAGCTGTCGCTTATCAAAACTTGCCTGTTTTAAAACAATTTAAAAATATAGCCATCATTATCTGTGGTGGAAATGGTGTCAGTGTAGAACTATTGAATGGTTGGAAGCAGCAATTTCAAGTTGGCTAGCGCAAGAAACGCAGCAACAACGAAAAAAGCCATTTTCTGAGGTAGCCTCTAACTATTGTGGTAAGCCAAATTGATTACGCCCTTCATCTCCTGGCATACACAATAAATATAAAATCAATAAAGCGTTAATAACAGGCACAAAAACCAAAATAGCCCAATAACCTGATTCACTAAAATCATGCAATCGTTTCATTGAAAAAATTAGAAACAAATATACGCCAAGGCATGCCAAGCTGAAAAATAGGAATGAAACAAAATAAAGCAAAATGATTAGCCACAGTTTATCACAGATATATGCCAACTCTGCAAAATTAGCCATTGCAACAGTTGCCAAGGTAGCAGAAATACTTAAGAAAAGAATACAGCCAAGATAAAACATTCTGTTAATCCGGCCTAAGGGCATTAAAAATGCCATGATTTTTTGCATAGAGAGCACGGACTCTGAGTTTGAAAACTTTGTGCTCATAATACTCTATATCCCAATGCTTTGAATGATGATTGATAAAACGACTTGAAATACATAATACCGCTATGCACACAATACTGCCAGTGTTGCGTGACAAAAGTTGTTAAATATCAGATAACTACAGTAATGAAGCGCTCAGCGGTTAGAAACGAGGGTTTAAGTGCTCCTCCTTCATAAAGTCATCTATCTTATTAGAAGCTGTCTCAAAAATACCATTTTTCATTGATTCTTCGTTGCCGCTCTTTTCGTGCTGCTCATTTACATCTACTATGATTAACTAATTACATACCTACCCAATGACCTTCTTGAGGGATTTTACTTCATCTCTTGGTAATTTTTTAATTTAAGAAAAATAATTCAATAATGGCTGTAGGAATTGATAATAAGGCTTATGGCTATTTATTTCATTTTGGTGTAAATGATGAGTAGGAAAACTACAATGGGGTTTCATTTGCAAATAACTAAAGATTTGACTCAGTGTATTCTTTGTATCGGTCATCAATGATTCGTAGGAAATTGTCAAAAAAGGCGCATCAAATTGCTGCTGCCAAAATGCCATCATTCTCCGATGCTCCGCAAAGTAACGGCCAATATCCTTTAAATCATAGCTGTATAAATGATACTCTGTATAAAATCGCGTATAAAGATTAAATCCTGCATCGAGTGGATTGCGGGTAATATGAATAATTTTCGCGCGAGGAAATAAATATTGGAGCAAACCAATATATTCAAAGTTATCCGTACTGGCATCAATAATATAAGCGGGCACTTTATCTATATCTCTATGAATTCTAGCCAAGTAAGCCTCTTTGAGTGCTAATGCCTCTATTTTAGTCATGTGCCCTAACCAGTAAGGGTATTTTCCTTTGGGCTTATTATCGAAGGTTGTTTTTTCAATCACATTGGTTATGCCCACATCCCAGCCGCGTTGAATTTTTTTATGTGATGCTAAAATCTTTTCCAATATGCTTTTTCCAGAACAACTTGCACCAACAATAAAAATCGGCTGTGTTTCATTTTCATCAGCACAAAAATATTTTTTCATTTTTCTTTTATTAAATTGACCGATGATATTACTGATTTTTCTTTTAAATAAGGCTGAATTGTAATCTATTGATTTAGATTTTAATTGATTAGCACGTTGATAATAATCAAATGATTTTTTAAACTGCTTACAATCTTGATAAATTTTACCCAATGCAAAATAATACTGTGCTTTATCGTCATCTGACTTTGAGGGTGACAACTGTTTTTTGATTTGCGCAATATCTGGATCGTCCAACGACAAATAATTTTTACAAAGTGATAATAATCGCCAAAGCTCAGGCTGAACAGGATCGATGTGCAAAGACTGTATAATAAACTCGGATGCTCTCTCTGGTTGAAAATTTTCCACACATAAAAATGCACTATTTTGCAATGATAATAAATGCCGGTTATCTATTAATAAGGTTTTTTCAATCACTCTCTGCGCCAAATCAAACTGATGATCTTTCATTAGCAGTTCTGCCAATAAAGATAAGGTCGGCAAATCATTGGGCTTTAATGCAAGTGCTCTTTGCAGAGTATAGATAGCATCCGAAAAATCAGACAGACGACAATATAAGGTAGCAAGACCAAAATAAGCTTTGAAATAATTAGGATTAATGTCTATTGAACTTTTATACGCGTTGATTGCAGATTTTATTTTGTTTTGTTTCTCTAGAGACTGCGCTAATTTTCTATAGGCAAGATAATGATTATCACTTTTTCTAATACACTCACGAAACGCTGTTTCAGCAGACTTATATTTTTTTTGAGAAAAAAGTGCATTACCTAAGAAAAAATAATAATCTGATTTTCTGGGGTTAATTTGAATCGCTTGATTAATTGATTTTTCTGCCAGCATATATTTTTTTTCATCTTGTAGTAAAATACCCCATAAACAGTGTACCTCAGGGTTTTGAGGAAAAGCTTGCAAACATTTTTTACACAGCTCAAGAGCACTTACGTGCTGGTTTTGCTCTCGCAATTGATATGCTTTAAGAATAATACTGAGCAATCCAGTTTCTTTCATATCTGTATTTCTACCCAATGTGTAAAGAGCAATACGCTACTCTATTGTTATCGGAAATATAGCTTTAATGTAAACAAGATAAAATAACATCATGTCATTTATTTGAGTGTATATCACCGATAATCTTTAAAAGTCTAGACCATTAAAAGGAAACTATTCAATTTAGTGATTGTCTTAACAGCAAAGGTATATGATTAAAATGGCATTATGATGTTAGAAAAAAAGCTGAGAAAAATCCTTTTGCCTATTACAGCAAAAAGTGTGGGCGCATCCAATAAGGCAAGGCTAAAAAAATTTATCGCAAGCCAAGACAAACTCATACAACAAGAAGCAGCAAGTTTAGGAATAAGTTTTCAAAAGATAGATTTTTCTGGAGGACAAGATGTTGCCACTTTTCGTCCACGCTCAGATATAGCACTTCCCTGTGTGATGGTGTTTATTGGTAACGATAGTTGCATGGAAGAGAAATATTCTCAATTCCTTGATATTGCTGTCACACTGAATTGCAATGTGATTGCTTGTAATTACCCAGGTGTTGGCAATAGCAAACATAAAGTCAAAAAATATTCAGAAGTCGTAGATACTTGTGTTGCACTTGCAGAAAATGCCAATCATATCGTCGGAGAGCATTCTTCTCTTTTACTCTATGGACATTCTTTTGGAGGCGCTGTTGCAACAAATGTTGCAAAAATCCTAACAGACAAAGGTGCTCAACCATTACTCATTAATGATAGAAGCTTTTCAAATACAACCAGAAAAGCACATGAACTTACTTTTGAGGATACCCTAAGTATTCCTTCTAATCGCCTCTCTAAAAAAGCAGTTGAAGTTGTTTTTAAATTAGGTAATTGGCATATTGATGTCGCTGCAGATTATCAATCTTTAGCAGCAGAACATAAATTATGTATTCAAGTAGAGAAAGATGGATACATCAGTGAATCGGCATCTCTAAAATATAAACTAGATCCAAAGGATAGTTCTGTGCAAACAGTCATAGCACTCGCAGATGAAAACATTAAAATAAAAGTTGATCCACATCAGCTTCCACTCGCAGATATTATCCACACAACCCCAGATGAGAGAACAGAAAATGGATTGCAGATGATGCAAAAACTTCTGAATACCAGCGATTACCGTGCCACAAATGACTTAAGTTTTAATCAATTGAAACGGAAAACCTATCAAGATCTTAGATTAGAAATTTTCAATTATTCATTAAAGAAAAGCCCATCTGTTTCTTTTGAAGAGATCCTTAATCGACATCTACAACGCTGCCCTGAAGTATTATATTACAGAAATGAAACAATCAATGCAGATGAAAAAAGAGAAGATTTTACACTCTTACATCTCACACTTTATTTAATGAGCTGTACAACAGAGGCAGAACAACGTGAAAAGTTCGAAACTGTACTTAAAACCTTTTTAGAAAAGGGAATGAACAAAGATTGCCAAAGCCTAACGTATGGAAGTGCTCAAGAATATGCGGAGCATCTACATCTTGACATAAACTGGCTTAGGCTATCTGGTACTGAAGTCACACCAAGTGCACCTGTTAACATTGAACTCACTGACGAGACGGAAAATAGTTTAAATCCTTCTATAAGCACTTCTGCATCATCCTCCGATATAAAAAAACGAAATACATATTCGCCTTATAGAGAAGACAGCAAAAAGCGGAAGACAAGAGCATCTGAGGATGATAATACAGAGTCTACTTCCCACCCTACTAAACACAAGCGTTCACGCAAATAAGACTTGGCGCTTGCTTTGAGCTTCTACAGTAGGTTCTTCTTCAATACTACTATCATCATAACTTTCTTTAGTCGTAGCACTTGAAAAAACCTTGTTGAATTGTGTGCACAATTGTATGACAAATTCTGATTGAAGATCCTCCTCTGTGCAACTACCCTCATCAAAATAATCACCAATAGTGTTGATAAATTCATTACAAAGATAAGGCTTTGTCGTATTTTGCATCACCGCTTCAATTTCGTCGTTAGAAAACCTAAGATCTTGCGCTCGTGCATTTTCCACAAAAGTTTTTAAAACTGCTATATTTTTCTCTTGCAAAAAAGCATCTTTAAGAATAACAATCAATCTTGCTACTAATGATTTAGAAAGAAAAACACCAAAATTTAATGTTTCAGTAGCACTTACACAAGTTTCGATAAAAGACGTAGCGTTCAGTGACATGCTCATATGCTCGCTTATAAAATATTCGAATTAAATGGTATACCATTCAATTCCAGCTTTCGATAAGCATATGCGTAAACCGTGCTGTAATCCAGATAAGCGGTATATATAGTCTTAGCGCATGTTGCTAGCTAAGAAACGCGCTTTTGAACAACCTTCATTGCTGTAGAGATTGTAAGGGGGAAAAGCCCCCCCCCGAAGACCATATACTGAAATTTTATTTAAGCCCGGCCATAGGTTTGGGGAATTCCATTTGAATAGCTGCATCTATGGCTTCCACATTTGGCCCATCCTCAGCAAGTACATCCCTTAGATTACTAATGGCTTGCTGCATAATAGCTCGTTGTGGGCAAAATTGATTATATAATGAATTTTCTGAAGCCGTATCGCTTCGCAACTGAATACCCAATAACTTCTGCGTTGTTTTAGTTATTGGACGTTGCTCAGCAAATACAGGATCATTACAAACACGTTTTAATTCATCCAAAATAGTCAGGGTTGAAAGGGGTTCTACGTTATTTGGCGCTTTAGATGGCATTCTAGGCTTTTTTAAGCCAATTAAAAGTATGCGTGCTCCTACCAAACGCAATCCTTCTTCTAAAACATCTGCCAACACGCTTTTACTGGGACGCGCATCTACTGTAAAAAACTGAGGAAAATTTGCTTTGAGTGCTTGCAATTGTTTTTGGCATGCTAAAATTTGTTGATACTGATCTTTATGCGGCTTTATAGGTAAAACTTGTTGACTTATATTTGTGGTTTCAACTTGCCTTTGCAATAATTCTTCAATCCTTAAAATATAATCAACTGTTTTAGCAACATATTTGTCAGCTAAAATATGCGTTGCTGTGCTAGGCGCTACAGCAAACCAATTTTTTATTTGAATGGGCAAATATGCACTGATACTTGAACGCCATGTATTTGGTTGCAATGCATCCAATGTTGTAGCACGTTGAGATAACTTCTCCAGCATATGGAAGCTATTTTCTCGAATCACATAAGTCAAAAATGTTGAGACAAATCGAGAGTCAGCACCTGAACCCGTTTGTAAGCCGTTTATTCTGTCTTGCATGAACTGATGATAATGTGCAAAAATTCTTTTGAATCTTTTAAAAATGCTACTGCCTGTGCAACCATGACTACTCCTAATTCTGCTGTTTTTTTTCCTTAATGTATATGCCATTGTCAAAACGAGAAAAATGTTGATTGATCATAGGGTGATCTATCGGTGTATGATTCAGTGTTGCATCCAAGTAACTCTCAGCAACATAGGTTGTATAATAAGCCTGATCGACCAAGACATGATACCAAGGCTGATTTTTAGCTTGAACATTAACAGCCAGTTGTTGATACCACTCCTCACTACCACTAAAAACAGGATCGACATCAACGATTACACCACGGTAATTAAACCTATTATTGTTAATTAACTGGCCAATTCTAAATTTAGCTCGCTTTGTTGTCATAGCAGAAGAATCATACACTTAACAGAATTAAAGAGTCGAGTATGTCTATATTCTCGATTTCATTGCTATCAGCAATTCGCCTTATTTAGCTTAAGAAAACCTATCTTTTAGATCTCAAAACTGTATGAGATACACAAAGAAAAGAAATAAGAATAACCATACTTGATAGTTAAACAACTTTAAAAGCTAAAATTTCTTATAATGTCTAGCACTTTTGCAAACATGACGACCTTCTGGCTCTACAAAATCATATAGCCTCTCCTGTCCGGTTAAAGGTCGCCCTGCTGCAGGATGAGCATAACGTGTAATAAACTGCTGAGGCCAATCCATATGCATACCTCCTGTCATTTTGGCGCTTGATAACTCAAACAAAGCTGATTTAATTTTACGAAGGGTATTATTAGATTGCTGCTCTGATAGTGCCTCTCTGTAAGATTGTTTCAATGATTGCTTTTGAGCATGGTGCTGATGCAACCTTTGATATAAAGCATGACGGTGATGAATAACTTTGTCATAAGTGTGCCCTTGAGTGTATCGTTCTCCCAGCACTTGAGAAGCACTACTCTTCTTCGCGTAGCCTTTGGTTATAGTATAGCGTTTTGCTTCTTGAGGAATGTTATCAAATAAAGGTGCTACATCCATGACCCAATTCCCATATTGCATCAAACGTCGCATTGTATTATTCAAAAAATTACCTACAAATTTATCCCACATTTGATAAGCTTTCTGCACATAAAAACTAGAAGCCAACACAAGCGATAGAACACTTAATTGTAAAAAAGAAATAAGCGAAAACGCAAACAATCCCATTAACAATGGCGTGAGAAGAAGTGTCGTTCCAACTTGAGTAATTACTTTTCGTGGTCTTGGTTTCTCAAAATTTACGCCAGTAGATACATTGATCAAATGATGGAAAGAACGATCATTGTAAATTTTTACTGGGTACCCTTCTTTTCTCAGTTTATCAACCGCCAGTATGGAAATAGCCCCACCCAAAGAATGACCATAGCAATAAATATCTTCTGGTTTAATGTTCTTTTCACAAATTAATCGTTTCACTTGCTGATAGTAGTCTTGTGCCACATCATTTTCTGTATAAGGCTGCCCAGATGAATGTCCAACACCACGATAGTTAAAACTCAGCACATGCACTCTTAGATTCAGTGTATCTGTTGCTAATCGTTCTAAGTTTTTCTCATAGCAATCTGAGCGTCCCCAACCATATACAACATATTTCTTGCTGCGCTGATGCCAGGGATGACACATTTCGATTGTGTCCAGCGCATTATCTTTGTCACAATTAACGGTATATCTTTCTATATCTAATTGATCACTTAGCTTGTTATTATTTTTTTCTACAAAATCATTATATAAATTTTGTATACGCCTTCTTTCTTTTCCAGAATAAAAAAGAAAAGCCCATACATGTTTGAGAGGGCCATTGGGTTTTAGCGGGATTAATTGTGCTGGCAACACAATTTTACCAACAATCATACCTACGAACCGTCTTAACCACGCATCCATCATTGCCTCTGTATTTATTTTGGTTTAATTATAGGGAAATTAAACTGCGCCTCCCCAGACTTTTTCCTCAACGATACTATCATGATTGGTTTGCCAAATGAATCAAGTTTTGATTGTGCTCAGCAGTAAACTAGAAACTGTCTCAGAAATAGTAATTTTTCATTCAGCTAAGGCGCAGATTCTTTGAGTAGCGCAGTTTACACAGATGTAAATGAGCAGCAAAAAAGAGGCTGCAACGAAGGATCAACGAAAAATGGCATTTTTGAGACAACTTCTAAGTATTGAAAATGAATAAGCATGCATAACCCTCCATCGACAATAAACAACCGCTTAGCAGCCACGCCTTGCACGTTAAAAACCATTAAACACACAATAGTTAAAATACTAAATTAATATCTAATGCACTATGCCGAAAAGAGGATATATCTAAATGTTTGAGTGGATATCAGAAGCAGCAGAGTCTCTTAAAACCTCATTTACAGACGCTGTATGTCCAGAATGCCCTATTGTGACTTGCCCCACGCTCTCAGAACAATTATGGAGCGCAGCAAGCGAACTGGGAGCAAGCGCACAAGAATCCATCGCCCAAGTGCCTGGGTATGCATATATAGCAGGTAGCGCAGTTATAGCAGGCATTGTTTATCATTTTGTAGCTAAGACCCATGAGAAAAACGAGGAAAACAAAGCCTGGCCTATTTCATACGATGAAATCACCCCAGTAACGCGTGAGAAAAGAGTGCGCCAAACAGATATCAGAGATTATTTCTCATCAAGGACTCAGCCACTGATTACCGATTATTTTAAAAAGAAAAGTAGCCTAACATCAGGTTGAACCAGCTGTTTCTTTTTCAGTTTTAAACTGTAAGATATCGCCGGGCTGACACTCAAGATGTTCACAAATTGCACTTAAGGTAGAAAATCGAATTGCCTTTGCTCTACCACTTTTTAAGATAGATAGATTCTGCTCAGTGATACCAACCCTTGCTGCCAATTCCTTTGAACGCATTTTGCGTTTTGCTAATACCACATCCAAACTAACACTAATTCCCATATTTGCCTCTGACTAGATGGTATATTTATGATCTTCATCCATTTGGTGTGCCTTCTCCATGATAAATGAAATAATGTAAATCGCTGCGCCAAAAATAATGGGGTACAACTGACTTGCGCCTATACCAACTGTTACCACCGTTTTCCCACTCAATACGATACTCATTAATATATCGGTAATAAAGTAAGTTACGGCTAATACCAGCAATCCTAAACCCACTCGTTTATAGCGTTTCGCATTTTCAATACAAAATACAGCACCATGGCTATAATTTTTGAAAATACATGCAAACTGATAAAAAATAAACATCAGTAAGCTTATGGGAATAGAAGTAACCAAAAATCCTAGGGTACGACTCACTGGCGTCAGCATAACGTGATCAAACGGTACTGAAGAGATAGTAAGTTGATTTATTGTCTCTTCTGATATCGCCAACCAATACAAAACATTCATTATCGGAATCAGATAATACATCATTTGCACAATAAATCTTAGACGTTTACTCAAAGCTTGTATTTTTTCCATAGTCAACCAACCAACAACATTAGTTTTTATTCGATCATTTTTTACCGTAATACAATCAAATAATATTGACTTACGGTTATTGCTACTCTACACTTTCCAAACCCTGATGGGAAGAGATGTTTAAAGATACTCTTAGTCATTGAACTTTAGGTAAAGTGCCGAACCAAATAAGCAAGGAAGCGCGGCAGGATTACGAAATGGTGCCAGCCCTCCCTAAAGTTTCAATGCTAGGCGTGCAGTTTAAAAAAGGAAGTAATATGAAGCACACAACTCAAGATCTAGTTCAGTTCATCAAAGGCTTGCAAGCAAAGAATAAGTCAAACGCCACATCCTATTCTCCCAAAACGCTCAATACTTCAATCTTGGCTGAATCTTTAGTCAAAGAAGTCTCTGGTGGAAAAATAGGTTCCATAGAGGTATTTGGGAAATGGAGTCGCTCTTAATCATTCTGAAAATATACACTCAAACCAGTTTGAATTTAGGCGAGACACCAAGCAAGCGAATCTCCAGGCGTGCACACTTTGGTGCAAACTTAAAGTGAGTGAGCGCAAGCAACAAAGCTTAAATTTAAAATGAAAAGAGTATAAGTATCGGTAATACACTCACAACAGATGATTCTTAGGTTAGGCGGCAAGCGTTCGAGCAATAGGCGTGTATACAAAATACATGACTACTGTGAGATACGTGAAGCCAACAACACCAAAGACTCATCTGTGAAGGGTAACACACACTGCTCTCCAAAGCTCCGGTGCTTATACTCTCCTATTAGAGCAGCAGTATTCAAGGAAGTACATACATGACAAACACTACCTCCTCTCATATAAAGCATATCGAATTAATACTAAAACTTACTGCACGCTGCAATATTAACTGCAGCTATTGTTACTATTTTTATGGCGCTGATTCAAAATGGACAGAAAGACCCAAACGCATTGATGAAAAAACCTTAAATGACACAATTATATTCCTAAAAGAAAGTATCTATAAATACGGCATTTCTTCTATACAAATTGATTTTCATGGTGGTGAGCCTTTATTGTATGGAAAAAAGCAATTTGAGCAAGCTTGTGATCTGTTTTTAAATGCATTAAGTGACATTGTAAATTTAAAATTTGCAATGCAAACCAATGCGATTTTAATTGATGATGAATGGATAACCCTCTTTAAAAAATATCAAGTAAGTGTTTCTGTCAGTTTAGATGGACCACCACAAATTAATGATCAATATCGCATTGATCATCAAAATAAAGGAACCTATCACAAAGTAGCAAATGGTCTGCAACGACTAAAAAATGCTGTTCAAAATATGGAAATACCCAATATCAGTACCTTAGCAGTGATTAATCCACATGCTTCTGGAAAAATGGTTTATAGACATTTTGTCGATACTTTAGGCCTTAAACATATGGATTTTCTATTACCTGGTTTTGACTATGATACTTATCAAGTCAATGATCTACCATTGTATGGGGATTATTTAATGGATGTACTGAATGAATGGATTACAGATAATAACCCAAGTATTAAAATTAGATTGTTTGGTGCTTTCGTTGCAAAATTATATGGGGAATCCACATTCATGTTCCCAGGCGAAAGATTTGAAAGCAAAAATGCAATTGCAATTACCATAGACACGGATGGCATGATGTATGGAGATGATTCACTGCGATCAAATCAAGCCTGGAATCATTATAAAGCATTAAATATTAGCGAACATAATTTTTCCACTTTTATTGCCACTGAAAAAGAATGGTTTACACAAAATATAAAAACACCTATTGCTTGTCAGAATTGCATTTGGGTAGATATGTGTGGTGGTGGACATCTTGAGAATAGATTTTCTAGCAAAAATGGCTATCACAACCCTTCTATCTACTGTGATAGCTTGCAAAGAATTTATCAACAAATTCTCCATTTCTTGATAGACAGTGGCATTTCTTTTGATCATTTAAATAAACATGTACCTGTTTGAGAACAAAAGCAAAGGACTATGAATGAGATACTTAAACACTAGTTTTATATTTTTCTTTTTATTTTATATAAATACATTACAAGCAAACACATCTACTGATGCCATGCAATGTATCAATTTTCCACTTACTTATTCAGAATTGAGTATTCCGCAAACAAGACTAAATATCAATGGCAAAATCATCGACTTTACTGTGGATTTAGGGATGAAAACTGCGTTCTCACTAGAGGAGACATTGGTCAATGAGCTATATGGTGATCAATTTCAATATGAAAATATTATTCAATCAGATTTAGGTGGCAATATTAATACCATTCAAAAAAGCGTGCTGCCAACTGTGGCTTTAAATGGAAAATTATTTAAAAATTCATCTTTCACCCTGTATAAACCATGGGGATTATGGATAAATGCTGATGCCCAAGAACATCCTATGCCCAATAATACGCTAGGCAGAGATCTCTTTTTAAAAAACAAAGGGACTTTATATTACAGTCGCAACAAAAAATTATTGCGCTGGTGCGATGGAGGATTCAATAATATTCAAGATACCACCTCACAAATTATTTGGATGCCGTTGATTGAAGATCAAGATGGCATTCATATCACTGCTTTTTATAAAGATCGCCCTCTTAATTTGGTATTTGATTCTGCTGCTACGGTCACACTGCTCAAACCACTCGATCGCTTAAACGCAGAACCCCAAGATACTCATACTCAAGATCATAGTTCAAGCTATCTTGATACACTGAAAATTGATCATGCCTCTATCCATACTTTAATGTATCAACATGAATTTCCGAGTGATTTTCAAGCAGATGGACTGATCGGTGACAGTTTTTTTCAGGATGTTGATCTTATCATTGATACTATCAATCAAAAGATTGGTTTGGTTTTTTTGTAGCGGCTGTCTCAAAAATAGTAATTTTTCGTTCAACCAAGCACAGATTCTTTGAGCAGCATAGTTTACACAGATGTAAATGAGCAACACAGAAGGATCTGCAACAAAGGATCAAGGAAAAATAGCATTTTTGAGACAAATTCCAGTGTATTTACTGATGAATAGTGTATATAAAAACTTGTACATGAATGAAAATACATTGCTGTACGCGTTTTCTAGTTAATTTCCATAAATCCGATAAAAGGTCCATAGTGGGTCTATAATTAATTTATTAAGGAGATTAGCAAAATGAAAACCGGAAAGAAACTTGATGACCGTGTGAATGTTAAAATTCGAATTGAGCCTACATTAAAAGCCAAGGTAGAAGAGGTTTTTGATCATTACAAACTAAGTACAAGTCAGGCCATTAATCTATTTCTCCATTCAGTGGCAGAATCCAAAAGCCTGAATTTTAACCTTAAGATGCCTAATGAGATTACTCAAAAAGTTCTTGACGAATCAAGACAAGGAATAAATGTTTCCTCTAACGCGAGTGTCAGAGAATTATTTGAAGAAATTGAAGAAGAATTAGAACAAGAAAATCAACAAGCACTAGAGTTAGGAAAAAAAGAGCGTGGTACTAGCTGTTAAAAAAACTTCTCAATTTAAGAATGATTTAAAGCTGGCTTATAGACAAAGACGTCCACTAAATGAACTTGAAAACACAATGGATATGATTGTCAATGAACAAACACTTCCTGCCCATTATAGAGATCATCCACTTGTGGAAAATTGGAAAGGTTCTAGAGAATGTCATATTAACGGATATGGCGATTGGCTTCTGATTTATAGTTTAAAACCTGGTGAAGTTATTTTTGAAAGAGTAGGCACTCATTCTGAGCTGTTCTAAATTGTGAGAATAAAGAAATCTTATGTTTGCGACAGTAGTGGCTCAACAATACGCATATGTAATGCGATCAAGCCCCGCGTAATCCTTCACAGTATGAATATTCTGGTACTGAGATGCGTGCAACAAAGCATGAAGCTCACGCGCTTGAGAAAATCCATGTTCAAAGCACAAAAGGCCTTTTGGTTTTAAGTATTTTTTAGCATGTTCAATAATATAAGTAAGGGCATCCAAGCCTGTTTCACCCGAAACAAGCGCAAGGCGAGGCTCGTAGCGAATTTCTGTTTGTAAATATTCAGAATTTGATTCCACATAGGGCGGGTTACTCACAATAGCATCAAATTGCATAGGTGCTATCTTATCAAACCAATTACTCGCATAGCAGCGAATATTCTTTAATTTATGATCATTGATATTATGCTCAGCAATCTGTAATGCTTTATCTGACACATCCACTGCTTGGATCTGCCATTCAGGTCGCATGCTCGCCAAAGCACAGGCAATAGCACCTGTGCCTGTACCTAACTCTAAAATAGATTGAGTTGTAATGGGTAACAGATTCAACACTGTTTCTACTAAAAATTCTGTCTCTGGGCGTGGGATCAAAGTATCTTCACTGACAGTAAAACGCATCGACCAAAATTCTTTGTGCCCAATAACGTAAGCAAGTGGCTCCCCTTGCTTACGTCTTGCAATTGCTCCCCGATAAGAGAGTGCCACAGAAGCGCTCAACTGTTTATCCGGCCATGCATATAAATAACTTTTATCAACCGCTAATAGCTCACATAACAGTAAACAAGCATCAACATAAGCATCTTCAGGTGAATACAGTCTAGATAGCTCTTCAGTGCCCCACTGCAACAATGCAGAAATGCTTTGCATTAATCACCTATCTGCGAAAGTAGATCGGCTTGATGCTCTTCACGTAAAGGCGTAATGACTTCATCCAAATCGCCTTCTAAAATTTCCTGAAGCTTATAGAGCGTTAGGTTAATGCGATGATCGGTTAAACGACCTTGTGGATAATTGTAAGTTCTAATACGCTCCGAACGATCACCTGAGCCGACCAATAATTTACGAGTAGAAGAAATTTCTTTTTGTTGTGCTTCTTTTTCCATGTTAAAGAGTTTTGTGCGCAACAATGCCATCGCTTTGGATCGATTTTTATGTTGCGATCGTTCCTCTTGGCATTCAACAACAATACCTGATGGAATATGGGTTATTCGAATGGCAGAGTCGGTTTTATTAACGTGCTGACCACCTGCTCCACTTGCTCTATAAGTATCAATACGCAAATCTTGTGTAGCAATCTCACTCTCTTCTACTTCTTCTGCTTCAGGCAAGACCGCTACAGTACAGGCAGAAGTATGAATACGACCTTGTGATTCTGTGGTTGGCACACGTTGCACACGATGTGCGCCAGATTCAAATTTCATTGTACTAAAAACTTCACTGCCCACAATGCGAGCAATGACTTCCTTGAAACCACCATGCTCACCAATGTTTTCACTTAATACTTCTACTTGCCAACCTTTATTTTCTGCATAACGACAATACATTCTAAACAGATCGCCAGCAAAAATAGCTGCTTCATTACCGCCGGTTCCAGCTCTGACTTCTAAATAAATATTTTTGTTATCGTCTGGATCTTTAGGCAATAACAAAATTTGTAATTTCTTTTCTGTCTTCTCAAGCTGCTCTGTCGCCTGCTCAATCTCTTCTTCCGCCATTGCTTTGAGCTCTTTGTCGGTTTCTTCATTCAGCATAAGTTCCGCAGAAACTAAATCTGCTTTAATTTTAAGATAGCTGCTAAAGACCTCTACAATTGGCATTAAATCACTATATTCTTTAGATAAGTCTCTAAATTTCTTTTGATCTTGGATGACTGAAGATTCAGAAAGTAGTGCACTGATCTCTTCATGACGTTCTTTAATATTTTCTAGTTTTATCTGAATCGATTGCTTCATATTATTCTATACCAAACATTTGCTTGTAGATGGATACCATTAATTCATCTTGATTAAATAATGCTTCTCTCATTCGAATGGTAGGTTCATGGATCAACTGATTGGTGAGAGAATAGGCTAATTTTTCAATAACTGCATGAGGGGATTGGCCGTTATTTATTTCTTGATGTGCCATCGATATTGCTTTTAGTTTAAGGCTTTCTGCTTTATCACGTAATACAGAAATTGACTGCATGTGTTGTTTGGCATGTAATTTTGCAATAAAAGCACAGGCTTCATAGGCAATGATCTTTTCTGCCTCAACAGCTGCCTTTTTTCTTGAGGCTTTGTTTTCATCTGCAATGGCTTGCAAATCATCCACAGAATATAAATACACATCCTCATGCTTCAATACATTAGGATGTATATCACGAGGTACACCCAAATCAATCATTAAAACAGGACGATGCTTTTGCCCTTTGAAAGCATGCTTTACACTTTCCAAGTGGATCAACGGCTCAGCACTATAAGTAGAGCTGATAATAATATCTGCTTTTGAAATTTCCGAAATAAGATTTTCAATAGGCGCTGCCTGTAATTGACACTGCTGTGCTAAAAGTGCTGCATTTTCATAAGTACGATTAACTATGGTTATGTGCTGCGCATGATGTGCTTTAAGATGCGCAATAATTTGTTTAATATTTTCACCCGCACCCAATAGCAGAATACGCGTCTTAGCAATATCTGTAAAAATTCTTTTGGCCAATAATATAGATAGATAAGCAATAGAAATGGGATGCTTCGTAATTTCTGTCGTGGTTCGAATTTTTTTAGCAACTGAAAAACTAGCCTCAAAGGTTTGCCCTAACATTTGACCTAGCACACCCACTTGTTTGGATTGTTGGTAGGCTTGTTTCAATTGCCCCAATATTTGTGTTTCACCCAGAGCCAAAGAATCTAAGCCACTCGCCAAACGCATTAAATGGGTTACGACTTTTTCATCAGACAGTTGATAATACACTGGCTCAATTAATTGTGTTGTGACAGCTGGCTGGAAACTTTGCCACCAAGCAATCAATTCTTTGATATCAAAGTTTTTTTGGCTTAAGCCCCCGTATATTTCCGTGCGATTACAAGTAGACAGTAATACAGCTTCTTCAAGTGCTGTATGAGAAATCAAGTTTGCAAGTGCAGTGGATACCTTTTCGGGAGAAAAGGCTAATCGCTCTCGAATATCTATCGAGGCTGTTTTGTGACTTACGCCAATTGCTACAAGCACCTAGGTTATTCCTAATAAATCTTTAGTAAATTTAATAAAAAATTTTCTTACGTTTTTCTTCATGACTGCCGAATAAGAAGTTAGGACTTAGTTATGTAACAAATAACCAGTTGCTACTCCAGCTACTGACTTTAAGGAAAATGTATGAAACTGGCTGCCACTTCTTTTGTTGTTTTATTACTTGCTTCAACCACTCTATTTGCAAACACCGACAATACTGTTAAGAAAGCCAGCGAACAAGAAAGTAGCTCCGTAAACAAGCCTTCAACACAGCCCGCTCCTGTGCAAAATACCCCCGCAGAAAGTTTGTATCAAATACTGGCTGCTGAATTTGCCCTAGACAGAATTGAACCAGAAATTGCATTGGCAAATTATATCGCCGCAGCGAAACAAACCCAAGACAAAAAGGTAGCTAAAAGAGCAACTGAAATTGCTTTAACGGTTGCATCCTTAGATGTGGCCCTACAACCAGCCACTTTATGGGCAAAATTAGCCCAAAATGATTTGGAAGCCCAAATAACAATTGCAGCAATTTATTTACGTTTACATAACCCTCAAGAAGCAGAGCCTTTCTTAATACAGCTCGCAAAAATTAATCCTGAATTGGCAAACCAACACTTTTTGCTACTCTACCAACAGCTCCCCGAAGAAAGTGAAAAGGCAGAGTTGGTTAAATCATTAACTCAAATTAGCAAAGAAAATGCAAAACCATTTGGCGCAGAATTAAGTCTCGCTGAAATTTATTTATCGCAAAAAAAGATAAAAGAGGCGCTCATTTTTAGTGAACTTGCAATCAAAAAACAACCTGATTCACTTGAATCTATTCGTATTCATAGCTTAGCTCTTGCCAGCATCAATAAACTACCTGAAGCAATTAAGTTAATTGAAGAAAAACTCAAAGCAAAACCTAGCTTGGATCTTAAAGAATATTATTTAGACTTTTTAACCAGCAATCAACAAATTGAGCCTGCTAAAGCCGTATTAAAAGACATTGTTAAAAATAATACCTTAGACGCCGAACAACAGCTCGAACTCGCAAAATTTGCCATGCAAGCACAATGGTATCCAGAAGCAGAATCTTTGCTAGATACCCTAAAAAATACAGATGAAAGCAAAGACATTGCTCATTATTTTCTAGCAAGACTTGCTGAGCTACGCAATAATACCAAAGCGGCCACTGAATGGTACAAACAAGTACTTACAGGCCCTTTTCATGTGCTCTCTCAAATTCGTGCAAGCACGCTCCTCAGTGAGGTAAAAGATTATAAAGGTGCACTAGAGGTTATTCGACATACCCAAGCCCAAACAGATGAAGATTATAAACGCATATTACTCTCTGAAGTTGATATCTTGATGGAGTCTAATCAATACGAAGCCGCTTTAGAAAAATTAAATGCAGCGCTCAATGAAGATCCAGAGGATGTTGACTTACGATATACACGTAGTTTGGTTACAACTTCATTGAAAAAAATTGATCTCGCTGAGAGTGATTTAAAATGGATTATTGAGCATGATGAAAGCCACGTAGATGCGTTAAATGCCCTAGGCTATTTGCTTACCAATCACACCAAACGTTACAAAGAAGCACATGAATATCTAAGCACCGCACTTAAACTTTCTCCCAACAACCCTGTGGTATTAGATAGCATGGGTTGGTTGGAATATAAAATGGGTAATCTTGAGAAATCACTAGAAATTTTACAAAAAGCAGCAGGCATTATCCCTGATCCAGAAATTGCAGCACATTTGGGTGAAGTATTATGGCACATGAAAGACTACCAAAAAGCTCAAGATGTTTGGAATCAAGGCCTGGCTTTAAATCCTAAAAATGAAAATATTCTAGATGCGATGAAACGTTTAATCACAAAAACACAAAAAAAATAGCAGACCTCTCCAACAACAAACGTAATGCTAGGTCAGTTAAAAAATGAACGAAGTGAATGATTATCTTCCCTTGAAATCAAGGGAAGAAGCTCAACTTTAGTGAGCAGATGGATTTTTTAATCGCTTTATTATCCAACAAAACTAGAATTCTTGAGCCAATTGGCTTCAGGAAAATAGGCAAATAACAATACACCATCCTTGATAGTGTTTATGATCGGCTGAGCCACTTTATGGTTTAAAGCGGGACACCCCCAACTTCTCCCTAAACGACCGTGTTGTTTAATAAATTGATCACTGACGTAATTTGCCGAATGTATTACAATGCGACGATTATAAGCATTATTGTTAATGCCTTTTTCTAAGCCTATTAAATTCAATGAACGACCATGTTTACCTTGATAGGTGCCACCTGTTACAAAAGTACCCACACTGGATTGATAACTGCCCGGACGATTTGAAAATGATTGTGCGTAATTACCGCCACTACCGCTACCATGCGCAACATGCGTATGATAAATCACTTTATTTTTATTTAAATCTACCACCCAAAATCTTTTTTCCGTAGAAGGTTTTGAATAATCAATCACTGTGAGTAATCTGCTTTTAGTGAGTCCTTGACTATATGCTTTTTGATGTGCAGCAAGCGCCATACTGAATACTTTGGGATTGATACCTGCTGTTTTACATAAGGCAGCATGTGGGGATGAATGTGTTGTCGTTGAGCGATTGAAAAAGAATTTGGCATTACAAGTTGATAACACAGAAAAATAAGTCATCAAACATAAAAATACACTGACAATAACACAAGAGAATTTAGATTTTTGGTACTTCAACATAAAACTTCCTAATATTCTTCAGGTTTATTAACATTCCATAAAAACCGAAGCCAAGCACTTTACCACAATATTTTTAAATTGAAAGTTGATATCCCCCTTATGCGCCATATACAACAAAGAAACAATTTAACTAACTTTCAAGAATATTTGTAGCGACAACAGAGCATAGAGAAACGAGAACCAGTCCCTAGGGTTCAACTAAGGTATTGGGTATACTACTAGGCCAACATTTGAAATCACTCATACAATAAGGTTTGTAACTTTGTGAAAAAACTTCAAAATTTACTTATCTGCTTTAGCTGTGTTGTCGTTTTAGTCTTATCAGGCTGCGCAAGCAAGTCAGCTAAACCACCTGCATTGCCTACGGAAAAATCCGCTCAGAAAATGTCTCCTGAAAAATTATGGGAAACCCATCTGCGTTATTTACAAAAAATGCAAAACTGGCAAATGGAAGGTCGTATCGCTGCAACCCAAGGTCAAGAAGGCGGTAATGCTTCTTTTGTGTGGCGACAAATGGGTGAAAGCTATCAAATCAAATTTTTTGGCCCCTTTGGTGCTGGCTCTGTCTCTGTCAATGGTTCTCCCAAACAAGTTTCCTTAAAAGAATCTGATGGCAAAGTACATCATGCGCAAACAGCAGAAGAGCTAATGAAAAAAGTTGCAGGATGGCATGTACCTTTAACAGGCATTCGATATTGGATGTTAGGGATCCCAACGCCTAAAACAAAAGTACAAGCACAACATATCAATGCAAAAGGCCACTTAAACCAATTACAACAATTAAATTGGATTATTGATTTCAGTGATTATCAAAATAATCATTCCGTCCCAATTCCGTCAAAATTGCATATGGAAAATGGCCCGTTGAAGGTAAAAATCATTGTGAAAAGCTGGAAAGATTTAAGTGCAGGATAATGCAATGAACACATTGGTGCTCTGCTCTCCTGCAAAAATCAATCATTTTTTGCACATCAATGGGCAAAGAGCTGATGGTTATCATCTCATCCAAACGCTTTTTCAATATTTGGAATATGGAGATGAAATAAGTTTCACACCTTTAGCCCAAAGCCATATTGCTGTACAGATGGCTTTTGCATCAGGTGAGGATTGTGGCGTGCCTGCTGAGCAAAACCTCATCTACAAAATTGCAAGCTATCTACAAACGACTTATCACGTCAATTCAGGGATCGATATTCGTGTCACAAAAAAAATTCCCATGGGCGGTGGTTTAGGCGGTGGCAGCTCCAATGCAGCAACAACCTTGCTCACCCTTAACTATGTTTGGAAGCTAAATTTATCATTAAAAACATTGATGCAAATAGGTGAAACATTTGGTGCAGACATTCCCTGCTTCCTCATTGGGCAAAGTGCGTGGGGTGAAGGGATTGGTACCCAACTAACCCCTACAATCCTCGATGAGCAGCATGTTGTGGTTCTAACTCCACCTTGTTTAGTCTCTACCCCTAAAATGTATCAACATTCCCAATTGACAAGAAACACATCTAGCCTCAGAATAGGCACCCTTGAAGGATTGCTCAAAAATGGACTGTTTGAGAATGCTGTGAGGAATGACTTTCAACAATTGGTTTGTCAAAACTATCCAATTGTGGCAGAGTATATGGCCTGGCTTAATCAGTATGCTAAAGCCAAGCTAAGTGGTTCGGGTGCTTCTATCTTCGCAATCGTTGAGAGTGAAGAAAAAGCGGCAAGAATCATGGAAGATCTTCCTCCTTGCTACCAAGCATTTGTAGCAAAAAGTGTGAATCATTCACCTTTGCATGCTCAGTTAAGTAACTTGGGTTTCTTTTTTGAATCATACTGGGGCGTCGCCAAGCGGTAAGGCACAGGGTTTTGATCCCTGCATACCTAGGTTCGAATCCTAGCGCCCCAGCCACTATTTGGGGCCGAGTAGCCGTGTCAGAAATTATGATCTTCTGTGGTAATGCAACCCCACACCTCGCTCAGAGCGTTGCAAAACACCTTGATATAAACGTCGGTAAAGCGACCATCGGCCGGTTCAGTGACGGCGAAATCATGGTGGAAATTTTAGAAAATGTTCGCGGTAAAGACGTATTCATTCTTCAATCAACCTGCGCACCTACCAATGACAATTTAATGGAATTGCTTTTTATTGCTGATGCATTAAGACGTGCTTCTGCTTTAAGAATCACCGCTGTTGTCCCTTATTTTGGTTATGGCCGTCAAGACAGACGTGTTCGATCTGCGCGCGTACCTATTTCCGCAAAAGTAGTAGCCGATATGATGGCTGCTGTGGGTATCGACAGATTACTCACCGTTGATTTACATGCCGATCAAATTCAAGGCTTCTTCCATATGCCTGTAGATAACGTATATGGAACCAATTCGATTCTGGACGACATTAGAAAGCAAAAATATGACAACATTGTTGTTGTATCTCCTGACGTAGGAGGCGTTGTTCGTGCCAGAGCTGTTGCAAAGCAACTAAATGACGCTGATTTAGCAATTATTGATAAGCGCCGACCACAAGTGAATGAAGCACAGGTCATGAACATTATTGGTGAAGTACAAAATCGCACCTGTATTCTGGTTGACGATATTGTAGACACCGCTGGCACCTTGTCGCTTGCTGTAAAAGCATTGCTCAACAAAGGCGCAGAAAAAGTAGTTGCTTATTGCATACACCCTGTTTTGTCGGGTCGTGCCATTGAAAATTTACGCGAGTCTGGCATTCATGAACTCGTTGTTACCGATACCATTCCATTGAGTCCTGCTGCGCAAAACGCGCCTTTTATTCGGCAACTTAGCTTAGACAGCCTACTCTCAGAAGCTATCAGACGGGTCAGTAACGAAGAATCTATCAGCTCAATGTTTCCATAGGATATTTCCATAAAGAAACACTTCGTTGATACAGTTTGTCTTTGCAATGGAATTGCATAAGACGAAAAAAATTAAAATGATTTTTTTAACCTTAACTTGGTTTGGTCGCGAGCAAGTTAAAATTTTTTAGGAGTCCGCTATGACTGGTACTTTCGAATTAGAAGTTGAACCACGTACGGTCGAAGGGAAAGGTGCGAGCCGCCGCCTTCGTCGTCTGGAGAAAAAAGTTCCCGCAATTATTTATGGGAATGATTTAGAATCAGCTAACATTATGCTTGAACATCGCATTGTTACAAAAGCGCTTGAAAACGAGGCTTTCTATTCGCATGTTCTTACCTTGATCGAAGGCAAAACCAAGCATAAAGTGGTTTTAAAAGATGTACAAAGACATCCATACAAGCCAATCATAATGCACATGGATTTCATGCGCATTAACGATAAAAAAGCAATCACGATGCACGTACCCTTACACTTCTTGGGCGAAGATGTTGCACCTGGTGTAAAACAAGGCGGCATGATTACCCATCATATGGTAGAAGTTGAAGTTCGTTGCTTACCAAAAGATTTACCTGAATTCTTAGAGGTCGATTTAAGTAATGCACAAATGGATCAAATCATTCATTTAAATGAAATTAAATTACCTAAGAACATCGAGTTAATGGCTTTGGTACACAACCCAGATGCAGATCAAACCGTTGCAAGCATTCATAAGCCACGTGCTGCTGTTGAAGAAGATGCCACTGCGGCAGAAGATGCAACTAAAGCTGAAGGCGACAAAGCAGAATAATTTTCTGATGAGGTCTTCCATTGGCTGATGAAATATCCCTTATTGTTGGCCTGGGCAATCCAGGTCAACAGTATCAAGACACCAGACACAATGCAGGTTTTTGGTTTGCTGAAAAACTCTGCCAACAACAAAATACTTCTTTCAATTTAGAAACTAAATTTCAAGCACTGGTTTCTGATTTTAATTTTCAAAATAGAATCATTCGTGTACTCAAGCCAATGACCTATATGAATTTAAGTGGCCAAGCCGTACAAAAGCTTGCGCACTTTTATAAAATCTCACCACAATCAATATTAGTTGTTTATGATGAAATTGATTTGCCACCCGGTTGCGTGCGTTTCAAATTTGAAGGCGGTCACGCAGGTCACAATGGCATACGAGATATTATTGCAAAGTTGGGTACCAAGGCTTTTTATCGCATACGGATTGGCGTAGGTCGCCCTAAACATCAAGAAGAAGTGCATGGCTATGTTCTCAATAGACCAACACGTGGCGAACAAGATGTCATTAACCTTGGCATTGAGCAAGCACTGACTGTCTTGCCGGATATACTCGCCGGCAACCTTGAAAAGGCAATGACACAGCTACACACGATAAGTAAATAAAAAATTACATCACAATCATACACTGGAGAAACAAAATGGGTTTTCGATGCGGTATTGTAGGCTTACCTAATGTTGGGAAATCTACCCTCTTTAATGCTTTAACCAAAGCTGGCATTGAAGCACAAAACTACCCCTTTTGTACCATTGAACCTAACGTTGGAATGGTCAGCGTACCCGATTTAAGACTCAATGCCCTCTCAGCCATTGTAAAGCCAGAACGCGTGGTACCAACGACCATGCAGTTTGTGGATATTGCAGGCTTGGTAAAAGGCGCCTCTAAGGGCGAGGGTTTGGGCAATCAATTCTTAGCAAACATTCGTGAAACAGAAGCCATTGCCCACGTGGTTCGCTGTTTTGAAAACGATGACATCGTGCATGTTAACAATAAAATTGATCCAGTCAGCGACATCGAAACCATTAACACTGAATTATTATTAGCCGATTTAGACTCTGTACAAAAAGCGCGTCAAAAAGCAGAAAAGCAAAGCAAAGGTGGCGATAAGAAAATCAAACTCCAAGCTGATTACCTCACTGCTTTAGAAGCCCATTTAGATGCGGGCAAACCTGCCCGTAGCTTTGACTATGACATTGAGCCTGAATTAAGACTCACTAACCTCTTAACTGCTAAGCCAACCGTCTATATTGCAAACGTTAACGAAGATGGGTTTGAGAATAATCCCTTCTTAGATGCGGTGAGAAAAATTGCAGCAGCGGAAAACAGTAAAGTGATTCCTGTGAGTTGCGCTATTGAAGCTGAAATCGTTGAACTGGATGATGCAGAGAAAGCAGAATTCTTAGCAGAACTGGGTCTAGAAGAGCCTGGCCTAAATCGCGTTATCCGTGGCGGCTACGAGCTTTTACATCTTCAGACCTACTTTACCGCGGGTGTGAAAGAAGTACGCGCCTGGACCATCCCAGTGGGCGCTACAGCCCCTGAAGCTGCGGGTGTGATTCATACCGACTTTGCCAAAGGCTTTATTCGTGCTGAAGTCATCAGCTACGAAGACTTCGTACAATATAGCGGCGAGCAAGGCGCTAAGAACGCTGGCAAATGGCGCCTAGAGGGCAAAGACTACATCGTCAAAGATGGCGATGTGATGCACTTTAGATTTAATGTGTAATCTTACAAACCTAATGAATATGCGGGGTAAGTTGACTGTTCTATTGACAAGCTTGCCCCAAATCGACACAATTGCGCCTGCAATTTATGGCTATGTAGCTCAGCTGGTTAGAGCGCGGCACTCATAATGCTGAGGTCGGTGGTTCGAGTCCACCCATAGCCACCATTTTGTACCTCTCTCTCTAGTCTCTCTTCTTAAATTAACTACCTGCAAAATTCTTTCTTTTTTTAAACAAAAAATTAGTTATTTGAAAAACATTATTATCTAAGATAGAAACGATGGTTGCTAATTGCTCGGCAATAAACTTATATCGGACTTCACACATAGTAATAATTAAAATTTTAGGTATTTTTGACTAACACCAAAATCTGTTTCGCAACGCCTCCCACGTCATCAATAATACTCATTTCCGCAATATATGAAATATTACTCTTACATTCTTGGTCTATTGCTGAAACAAGATCTGGATGGTGCTTAATAACTTCGCGAATGGAATATAGGGCTTTATTCCTGTCCGAATGTAATGGCAACATGGCCATTTTACAGTATGCAGGTATTATATCTCTGAGTGCTGCTTTATCTTTTACTTGGCTCATAAAATGAATATAAGATCTAGCAACATTATTTCTAACGGCACTATCAGAATCTTGCAGCAAATCTGCTTTTGCAATATAGCTAAGATTACTGGGATGTTGAGACCAAGAGAGGAGTATTCCAGCTGTTCTTCTTTCCTCTATATCCTTAGAGAAATGGATAATATTCAATAATTCATGATTATGTTTTTTTGCAAGCACACTCAGTTTCTTTGCAATACCATGCATAACAGGATCATCAGAATCAAAGAAACCTTTATCATAAGATTCTTCATACTCTACATGATTGTGCATTAATTCAATACGACGCTCATTAAGCTTTTCGTAAAGAGAAATTAATTCTTTCGGTAGCTTTTTTACTGCATGCGAAGGCTCTGGAATAACTTTTGGTTCCATTGGATCTATCCAATAAAGCGGTTTCTTTTCAGCAACTCTTTCAGGTGGGTTTAAAAGATATAATCCAAAAGCTGAAGCAAGAATGAGCGCAGTTGCGCTCAACGCTATAGGAACTTTTTTCAATTAGATTCCTTATATACTACAATAATTCCGTTTTTAATATTGTAAAAACACTCAAACTAATGGTGTTTTCCGGTAGGCTTGCGAATTTTTAAATTAATATCACCGTCTTTATCCATAGGAGATATTGCTCGTGCAGGTTCAGCAGTACTCCCTTGCCATTCATGCGCTACTGTTCCTTTAGGATATTGATACCACCCCGGATCTGTATAATCATTAGGCTTTTGGTTTTCACGGACTTTAACAACCGTAAACATTCCACCCATTTCTATTGGGCCAAATTGACCGGTTCCCGTCATCATTGGCAAGGTATTTTCCGGTAATGGCATTTGCATTTCCCCCATACTTGCCATTCCATTATCTCCCATTGCCATGTAATCAGGGATTAATTTGTTAATTTTCGTTTGAATATCTTTTTGATCTACGCCTATCATCGTCGGGACATCATGCCCCATTGCATTCATAGTGTGATGCGATTTGTGGCAATGAAAAGCCCAATCACCTAGTTCTGTAGCATCAAACTCAATAGCACGCATCTGACCAACCGCTACATCAGCGGTTACTTCAGGCCAACGCGATGCTGGGTTAGTCCAGCCACCATCTGTTCCTGATACAACAAACTCATGACCATGCAGATGTATAGGATGATTTGTCATCGTTAGATTTCCAACCCGAATACGTACGCGATCTCCTTGCTTACAAACCATGTGATCAATACCAGGAAAAACACGTGTATTGAAAGTCCACAAATTAAAATCTGTCATTGTATTGACACTGGGCGTAAAGCTACCAGGATCTACATCATAGGCGCTCAGCAAAAAACAAAAATCACGATCTACTTTCATGAAATCTATATCTTTGGGATGAGTAACCCAAAATCCCATCATTCCCATTGCCATTTGTACCATTTCATCAGCATGTGGGTGATACATAAAAGTCCCACTACGTCTTGCCTCAAACTCATAGACAAACGTTTTTCCTGGCTTTATCTGTGGTTGATTCAAACCTCCAACGCCATCCATTCCATTTGGTAAACGTTGGCCATGCCAATGTATGGTTGTATGTTCTGGAAGTCGATTAGTAACAAAGATACGCACTTTTTCCCCCTCTACTACTTCAATAGTAGGACCAGGAGATTGGCCATTGTATCCCCATAAATGCCCTTTCATTCCTGGCGCTATTTCACGAACTACAGGTTCAGCTACTAAATGAAATTCCTTCCAACCATTCTTAATTCTCCAGGGCAATGACCAACCATTTAGGGTAACAACAGGCAAATAAGGACGACCTTGATTCGGAACTAATGGTGGTTGAGTTTTTGCACTATTCATGATGAGCGCTTCTGGTAACCCTGCTAAAGCAAATTTACTAACGGTTCCAGCTGCAATTAATAATCCTGCGCCACTGGCGGTTTTTTTAATAAAATCGCGCCTAGATACCATGCTCAACTCCTTGGAATAGATTATTCATTACTTGCATTATCTGTTATAGCAGCAAGAGTATTATTATTAGGGGACCTAACCATAATCGCTGTTTGAAGCTCAGTATCAGCCAGCCAAAAATTAAGTAGAAATTCAATATAATTATTTACACTCGTGATTTGTTCACGAGCATCTGCTAATAACTCAAATGTACCAATCAGCATTCCATTATAGCGAAGCAGACTTTCATCAAAAATATTTTTCCGTAACGGCACAACCTCATCACGATAATGTTTGCTTAAATCATATGTAGCTCTATATGCATAGTATGCTTGTCTTGCTTCAGAACGAGCATTGACTGCTAACTCATGTAATTGCCAGACAGATTGCATATAAATGGCTTCAGCTCGTGCTACTTTAGCTCCGCCCCAATCAAACAAAGGAACTTGAAGAGAAATTTCATAACCATCAAGATGTAGCCGCTCATCTTCGGACTTACTACTGTCTCTAGCGTAGCCTAATTCAAGTACATCAATAAATCGTGTGGCTTTTGTTAGTCCCAGAGCTTTTGCTGTTCCTTCGATCTTATATTTTAGAACTTGAATATCTAGGCGGTTTAATAAAGTTTGTTGTTCAATTTCGGGTATATCTTGAACCACTAATGGCAACTCAGGTAGGCGCTTTGGTAATTGAAATTGTGTTTGTTCTCCCCACAGCCCCATTAGTTGAATTAAATGCTCACGTTCTGACATTGCTAAAAGATTAGCTTGAGCAAATCTCCCCATCGCTTCAGCATAGAAGGCCTGCTCTCTTGCTTGCTCTTGTTTATTTAAATTGCCGACTTGTGCCATTCTTAGTGCTAGAAGAGCACTTGCTTCTGCAGCATCTTTAATTTGCTCCCTATAGTCAGCAATTTGCTGGGCGGCAACTGCTCGATAGAATGCTTTTTTAGTTTCTGCTGCAAATTGTAAAATTTCTATTGCAGCATGAATTTTTGCCTGTTCGAAACGCCGTTTCTCTATTGCTACGCGTAATGGCATTGTCAAAACGCCCATTACATCAAACAAAATACGTCTCTCAATTTCATATTGCTCATCTTGAGACACACGTAAGTAAGATAAACTTGGATTATGAATTCTACCTGCTTGCACCAGATCGGCTTGAGCAATGCCTAGTTCATTTAACGATAACTGTAGCCCAGCATTATTCATCAATGCGATTCGAACTGCGTTGTCTGCAGAGAGTGACTGGCTTAGTAAGGATTGAATCAAAGATTGATTCTTAGCCAAATCAAGTTTTGATCGATGCCAAATAGGCTGCTGTTCAATCCTTTTATGCACAATCGAAACAGTATCAGAAAATCCTGCATCTTGAGAAACTGTAGCGCATCCTGACAGCAACAATAGAAAAGCTATATTAATAATTCTTCGAGATCTTTTATTTAAACCATTTTTCATGACAGTAGAACTAATGATGTGCATGGTTTTTAACACCCGGAGTCATATTAGATCCCATACCAGAGTCTTCACTTGAGTGACCACCATGCGCTTCACTCATCGAGTCTGAATTTTCCATATTATGATTCATATGAGCACCTGACTGCTGTACTTGCTTGTTAGCATCCTGCCAAGCTTTCCTTTTAACTACCTTTTGTGATTGATATTGTTTAAACAAAGAGTCATATGCCTTGACAGGCACTTGAGCCTCAGCATTCTCTGGTTGAGCTAAACAACAAGTCGGTATAAAAGCGTGGCAAGTAAAAATTAACATAAACAAAGATAAAAAGACTTTAATACGCATGAATAAAATTCCAATATTTCAAAAAAAAATTTTGATCCTAATGCTTATGTTTCTGGCCATCAGAATCCATTTCGAAAATATTATCATGCTGCGGTTTCTGAACAGATTGTTTTTGTAACTCTCTGAGTGCTGGATTAGATTTAACCCCTAGCCCATAATTATAAACTAAATTACCGCCTTTATAAGCAGTGATGCCTAATAAGGTACTTAAAATAACTAAACCTATCGTTAAAGGAGATGAATGGGTTTTCCCTTTGAAATAGCTTCTTATTGCAACAATTGTACATAAAAATAACACCAGGCCTGTGCCAATTGCCCAATTACGGTGATTAACCATTGCAAGGTGAGAAATCATGTCATGCTGAACAGAACCAAACTGTAGAAACCCAGTGATAATGGTGAGTATCGATGCAATAAATGCAAAAAAAATCATCCACAACGACATTATACCGAGTTCCTCTCGTAGTTTCGTTGAGGGTAAAAGATAAGCCAAGATGTATGTTCCAATCGCAGTAAAACTCAAAGCTACGGTAAAATGAACAAACACAGGATGAAGCGGATGATCTAACATCGATTTTCTTACTTTGCTGAATGATTCATAGCTGTAAACATACCATCTAAGCCAAAGAAAATAAATAAATGCGAGTCTTTGTCAACGCTAGTATTTAGATACTGAACTATCCATTCATCTTGATCATTACTTAGCTTTGCATCAATTAATTCCGCTTGCTTCCAAGAGGACACTAAAACATTTTTTTTAATTGCTGACTGAATAATCACTTTTGATTTTTCAATAATTTCCTTTTGAGTAGCAACAGAAGCATGATGCCCTTCATGCGCAAAAAGAAAAGAAGAATATAAACATATCAACAACCCAAAAAATGAAAAAATAACTTTATTATCAAAAAAAAATGATCTCATCTTTTTTACCTTAAAAATCAAATGGAAAAATTCGAATATTCAATTAGCATTAAATATTACGCTCTTTACGAATATGATTCTACGCTGGTTTTAGCAGTAAAAAAATACAAGGAAAGCCCAAGCCACTAGCTGACTAGCTGACTAGCTGTATATATTTGGCATATTTTCGCAAGATATTGAACAATAGTTCACCAATTTAATTACAATTAGTTAATTGAAAAGTTAATCTTCAAATCAGGGAAGAGAAATGTGAGTTTTATGGATATGCGTCTTACCACTATTCTATATTTCCTGCATTCACTCAAGAGCCACACTCTTCTAAATCCCATACTTATGATGAATCTGTCTATCAAGCAAATGGTGTGGTGATGGTTTCTTTTATCCGAAACTTAATAGACGAAGGCAAGGCTTCGGATGATGCAATATTTGAAGGTTCCCTCACACGCTTTCGTCCCATCCTCATGACAGCATTAGTGGCAAGTTTAGGTTTTGTTCCAATGGCTTTTAATATCGGCGGTATTATTTTTGTTTTACCCGCGCTTTATCGGTTAGGTAATACCCTGCGTTTACTACGTGGTATAGAGTAAACCAACCGATTCATACCCAAACGGATAGCTTGCATTTTCAGTAACAGAATTCAAGCTATACATTAATTATTAATCACTTTAGCTAATTGGAAATGTAAAAAAGTACATCTTGTATATACAACCAACTCAATCACATAGCCGTCACATAAGATTCTCAATGTAACTAATTGATATTAAACGATATTATAAAATTCTCTTTCTATGAATACCGATTCAAGTCACATAAACTAAGCCCAAAAGGGTATGTATCTTGCTAATTTTTTAGATTTACCGTCTGGGTCCTGAAGTTTAATTAAATTAGCTTTAATTGAATCAGCAATGATCCTTGAAGCCATTGAATAATTTTGTTTAGAAATATTGAATCGCTGTCTAAGACTCTCGTTTGTCATTACTTCATTTGATACGTGCTTGAGACAACAGTGCTGATAGCAGGCCCTAATTTTATCATCTTTACCCATTGCACTTAACGCCATATGTGAATATAAAATAACACGTAGGAAATTTTCTTCTTCTATGAAATCGGGGCCAGGTAATTGTTTATCTTCTATAGCACTGATGACCTTATCTATACCACTTCCACGCTCTTCGCATATTTTGATTCTTCTCATAAAATGCGCAAGCTTCTCATTCCTAGACTGGGGGCTATGATCCATAAAACGCTGAGGCTCAATAAGTGGTTTCCCTGGATTTGTTATTTCTACGCGATCAGAAAATATTTCGATCATTGGACCAGTTCCAGACTTAGAGAAATCCTGATGAATTACAGCATTGGCTACTAACTCTCGTATTGCAATCTCAGGAAAGTCAATTAAGTCTTGCCTAAAAACGGTGCCAATCTTTTCAGCCCTAGGGAGTTGATCATTCAAATATTCAATTAAACTTGAGAATCCTATAGCATATCCCTTAGACTCCATGTGTTCTTTTCTAGTCGTAATCCTATTTTTCCCTTCATACAAAACGACGCGGACTACTTTTCTTGCGATTCCATCAAATTGGTTCAAGTTTTTTGAAAATAAAATTGCACCAAGATTTGTGATTTGAAAGCTACTATTTTTCCGAGTAATAAATTTTTCTTCAATCAGCTTATCAATTATGCCACTTTTGTTAGTAGGCAGTTTAATTCCTAGCAGTTCGAAATATTTAGTGTAGTCTAACAACCCTAAAATCTCATCCTCGTCGACATCATCTTTTGCTACTCGCTCTTCAAAAGCTGCTACAACAGAATTACCCCATATTTTTCTGGCCTTCTCAGGATAGTCTGATAGTTTCTTTTTATATGTTCCGACTCTCACATATTCAATATTTTTGAATGCTACCGGTTGTATTTTAGCCGCCTCAATTTTAATAAGTGCGATATTTTTTCCTTGATAACAAAACTCGAAAATTTTAAAATCAGTATTTGGGTTTAAAAGCCTTGCAAGCCAATTCTCTAGCTCTTCATTGCCTATTTTAACATCTTTTGGTTTAAATTCTGTTCCGACAATTTCTAGGCTATTATCTTTCACACCAAAAACCATATACCCATATTCTTGCTCATTCAATAGGGCCGAATTTGAAAGAGCAGAAATATACTCTCCTAACTTTTCAGGTTTTGAGTTGTTTTCTTTAAATTCAAGCCACTCAGATTCTCGATTTCCTAATAATAGCTGATTTAACAAATCAACTAAGCGTTCTGGTTTCATTCGAAAAACTCATATAAGGGTTACACTAAAAAATTAATCTATTATAGCCTATCCAGCATTGCCACCGCCCTTTCTTTTTGCTCAGGTGCCAGATGGGCGTATCTTAATGTCATTTCAAGGTTGGTATGCCCCAACAACTCACGAACGGTATTCAGTGGCACCCCATTCATGACCAGGCGACTTGCAAAATGATGGCGCATATCATGCCAACGAAAATTCTCAATCTTTGCATCTTTACGAAGATTTTCCCATGAAGTTTGGACATTATCCATCTTCTCGCCGTTTTTAGATGTAAATACGAGTTTATCCGCCAAAGGTCGTATGCTACGCCATGCTTTTAGTGTTTGAAACGCCTCTTTATTTAAGGGGATATGGCGTGTGTGAGATTTCCGCTTTCCACGCATTACTAGCGCTAAGCTCTTACGATCAAGGTCAATATCTTCCCAATGTAGCCGAAAGAGTTCTCCTTTTCTTGCTCCAGTATTCAGAGATAGCAAGACTAGTGGCTTTAGATAATCAACAAATGATAGATGATTTATAGCAGGATATAGCTCATACCCCCTTTCAGCGCGCCATTGATTGCCTTTGACGCGATCTTCACGTGCCCTAGCTTCACGCACATCTAATGCAAGCCTTAGACGCTGCTCTTCCTCTTCGGACAAATAGCGAACATTAGGTGATCTATCTACTTTGAGTTGTTTCAATCGGGCCAACGGATGGGCTTCAATCAATCCCCATTCAACTGCCCTTGAAAGAACAGAGCGTAATAATGCAGTCCTACGATTAACAGTTGATGGAGCCAAATTTCTCTTCAAACAATCTGAGCGCCATTTCTCAACTGCTTGTATGTTGACTGCATCCAAAGGTAAATCAAGAAAAACTTTGAGGCTTAGTAAACAATCTAAATGAGATTTAGACCATTGGTGATGGGCTTCAGACCATGACTTATATTCACTTTCAATGAATTCTTTGAAGGTAGGGATCGCTGCATTACCCAACACTTTAGTTCTTTTCGGGTTTAACCCTAATGTTGCTACTTGGCCTAAAATCTTCTTAGCTTCGTCACGAGCTTGAGCTACTGAAAGCACACCATGATGACCAATCATTATACGATCACGTATACCTTTGATGCGGTAACGAACCCAAAATGATTTCAAGCCACTCGGTAAGACACGTACCAGAAAGCCCGTTAATAAGTCATCATATACTTCATATACACGTGAACGAATAGATAACGCATCTACGCTCTTTGTAGTAATTTTCATCTTCATAATTCTGGAAGCCCACTGGAAGCCTAGGTGAATTATTTTCAAGTCTATAGCGAGGAATTTCTAAAGTAAATAATTTACTTTAATGCATTGTTTTTTAATTAATTATTTAATATGGCTTGATACTGCGTAATACTAATAAATAGTTTAGAATTACACTCATAATGCTGAGGTCGGTGGTTCGAGTCCACCCATAGCCACCATTTTGTACTCTCTCTAGTCCCTCTTCTTAAATTAACTCTCTGAAAAATTCTTTCTTTCTTTTTTTAAACAGAAAATTAGTTATTTGGGAAACATTATTACCTAAGATAGAAACGATGGTTGCTAATTGCTTAGCAATAAACTTATATCGGACTTCACACATAGTAATAATTAAAATTTTAGGTATTTTTGACTAACACCAAAATCTGTTTCGCAACGCCTCCCACGTCATCAATAATACTCATTTCCGCAATATATGAAATATTACTCTTACATTCTTGGTCTATTGCTGAAACAAGATCTGGATGGTGCTTAATAACTTCGCGAATGGAATATAGGGCTTTATTCCTGTCCGAATGTAATGGCAACATGGCCATTTTACAGTATGCAGGTATTATATCTCTGAGTGCTGCTTTATCTTTTACTTGGCTCATAAAATGAATATAAGATCTAGCAACATTATTTCTAACGGCACTATCAGAATCTTGCAGCAAATCTGCTTTTGCAATATAGCTAAGATTACTGGGATGTTGAGACCAAGAGAGGAGTATTCCAGCTGTTCTTCTTTCCTCTATATCCTTAGAGAAATGGATAATATTCAATAATTCATGATTATGTTTTTTTGCAAGCACACTCAGTTTCTTTGCAATACCATGCATAACAGGATCATCAGAATCAAAGAAACCTTTATCATAAGATTCTTCATACTCTACATGATTGTGCATTAATTCAATACGACGCTCATTAAGCTTTTCGTAAAGAGAAATTAATTCTTTCGGTAGCTTTTTTACTGCATGCGAAGGCTCTGGAATAACTCTATACCTAATTGGCATGTCTGTAGGAATAATATCTAGCACAAAATAAAAATCACCATTAGAGAGTGCCATATACGAACACTTCATATCATCAAAAGGGAGTTTGTTTTTAAGTTGCTTAATAGTTTCTTCACAGTATTGGTTCGACTCTGATAATCTAAAGGCCTCACCAACCTGCATAGTAGAGAGTTTTCTTATCTCTTTGGCCGTATCACGATCGACACCCATCACCTCAATACCAGCGCAAGTCACTTCTAATGTATCCAATGAAAAAGATGACTTAACAATTTGTGAATACAAGATGAAAGATACAAAACTGATGTATAAAAATATCTTTTGAAATATTTTCATGATATCTGAATACACCTTACAACGAATAGTGATTTAATTTGCTTGGATAGCTAAAGCTATGATATCCCACACTCAAAAACTCATGGGACATATATAATATCACTACCTAATTAGTGAGAAAAATATCCTTTAATATACCAATACGTAGCGGTATGCAGCACTAGCAAGCTGTGCAACAAGAAAAGAAAAATTAAACCTTTTTTGAGAATAGCACTATTCAATCTTTTATCATTATCTGTAAGTCCATAAAACCATGGCTTTCTTTTTTTTGCTATCGTATAAAAAAATACTAATGGATATATGTAATAAATAAAATTCGTTGTATTCATGTTAATAAACTCATAAATCCAAGACTGTCTCAATTATAAGATAAAACATAAATAAAGGTAACCACTCACTCCACATTACAAATGATTTTAACAAAAAATATCTCAAAAACTGCTTATAACCCAAATACTATTCGAACTGTGCTCTAAAGTAGATTCACGATTTTAATTCTTGCCGATAGATAGCACATCATTTTTTTATTATTACAAAAGAATGATAGCATTACATGCCATATCGTATTCCAGGTTTTAAACTCCTCAACTCTTCCTCAATGCCATGAACTAATTCAACACTTTCTCGAACATGTAATTTGCTCATTGAATTTTCCTCAGGTAATTGGCCATATGTTTTGACACATTCGTAGTTTCTAAATCCTGTAATTACTTCATTCATTAATTCATTTGTACTAAAACAATCAAATCGATTAGGATCTTCTAGAATAACGGGAGGGAATCCATGCCGGATCAGTTCTTTGTTTAAGACCATGACGCATAATGTTCGACAATTGGCATCCCAAAATGGGTGGATTCTTTCAAGGTAAGCAATGTTTTCAACAATTAGATGGAGCTTTTGCTCTTTAGTGGATGCTAAACTCATTTTACCTTCGTATTCGGCTAGAATCTGATCGATTCGTGAGACTAGCCCATCGCCATATAAAACGGTTTGTACTCTATTACATCGAACGGTGTAATCTTTATCGATACCAGAATGCAAACAAAGTTCGCGGTAACCGTTTAGAGTTTGAGTAGGTTCCTGCCCACGATTGGCAATACCAAAGCCCACAATATCTTCACTTATTCGATAAGGTTCTTTGCTAAGAGGATCTTCATTTAATTCATTCACGCCATTAATACACAAGGTGTGAAGCTCAATAATTTGATTGAACGTCAAAGGAGTATTAACATTCTCCATAGCATGATGAAAGCTTCTTGCCATCGCCAATAGACATCCTGGTTCTCGCTGATCATAACTGGCAGCGGTTTCACTGCGTTGTTTGGTGCCATCTACAAATAAACGCCAACCGACATTATGATCTACTAAATCACTCATGATTTCCTTAAAATCGCTTGTTCCATAATACTCATTAGGAACGATAGCAGGTTGACTCGGTTCTTGAGGCAGAGCTAACTCAATGAGTAATCCCTGATTCACCCAATTACAAATGGTTTCAAAAGGCTCAGGTGTATCAAACTTTAACTTATTGTTTAGTACATCTTTTTGCAAGGTTTTTTGCACAAACACTGGGTTTTGATTGAGCAAAATTTGTAAATTCCCCTTCATGCCCCCACTAGAACCCAATGCTTTAGCTAAATCATTCATCGATTTAAATTCTACTGGTGTTTCTTGTAGACTGCGGTAGAAGTCAGTTAATGCTTTTTTTAATAATATTTCTAGTCTTTTTTGTTCATTTGCTTGATTATCGTATGCAATATCGTGTGTTTGAAACAAGATCTTTGCAGAGTATCTATTCATTATGAATCACCCTTCTTTAAAGCATTTATCTACTCATAAAGACCCAAGGATTGGTACGAAGTTCAAATTTCAAAATTTAAATCAGGGCAGTTACACGATTAAGTCTGAAATTAGATTGAGAAAATGCAAAGAAATTTAAAATTAATGAAGAATAGATTATGTGCACGCAATTGCGTTGTAAGAAATCTTTCCTTTTATCAAAATAAAAAGTATAATGACTGACTCAAAATACTTGATCATAATCATAACTTGTGTGAAGTCAAAATAGAGTATGTGCATGAAAATTAATTACCAGAGTTTAATTACACTTGATCCTAATCAGGTACTGAATATCGAAACTGGAGATTTTAAAAACCTTTCACTTAAGGAGTTAAGCGAAGAGCAATTTAAGGCATTCATTGAAAAAATATCCTTATGCCAGAACTTGCAATGTCTAAGCTTTGAGAGTTGTGAATTAGGTGAACTTTCTCCTTCTCGAATGCACATCTTATTGAACACAATAGCTCGGTTACCAAAAGTTCACAGTCTTGATTTATCCTGGAATAAACTTAAGCAATTTTCTGAAGAAGGATGGCATCAAGTCTTTAAAGATTCTTATCAGAATAAAACTTTGAGAGTCCTAAACCTAAGCGGCAACGATTTAGGTAGCGTCAACCAGCTATGGTTCGATGCTTTTTGGCAAGGTATGAACCAGCAATTTCAACTGCAAAACCTAGATCTTAGTTGGAACGAATTAAGCCAATTATCATTGGCAGCGACAGAAGCACTTTGGATAAATTTGAAAGCACTATCGAGTTTAACACATATCAACTTAGCAGATAATGATCTTGAACAGTTAGACAGCAATATTTTTGATAGATTTTTTGTCGGTATTCATCAATGCAAAGCATTACAACGATTAAATCTTAAAGGAAATAATTTTGGTAAATTGCCTATGGAATCATTTCAAGCCTCTTTGCAAAATGTAGTTAAGCTCCCATTAATATTGTTCAATATTGCATATTGTGGACTTAATCAATTTGAATGCCACCAAGATCAAGTCGTGTCATTATTTGAAACATTATTTGAATGTGGCTCACTCAAGCATTTACACATAGAGGGGAATAATTTTAGTGCAGAGTCAATCCAAGTCCTCACGGATAAATTAAGTCAATCACAAGCGCCCTTATTAGTAGACATCAAGGGAGATTTATCAGAGAGATTAAAAGAAGTTATTATTCAAAATCGTAAAGCTTTATTAGCATACTATAAAAATATTGGCAAAGATTTCGCTAATATTTTACCCTGCGAAATGGTAGAAGAAATCCTAAAAAAATATACATCTAATGAGATTGAAAAACCTATGCGTGAGAAAGTTTGGCAAGGGTATTTTCAAGAAAAAACTGAAGAAAACCCTGAACCATTATTAAATAAAAGGTATGATTTATGAATGACGGCCCCCTGAAATCACTATTTTTTTCATATGTCTCAGATCAAGATACTCGTGAATTTTGGTTACTGACAAAGCATGCCTTAAAAAAATTGCTATTTCAATATCAGCAAAACCTCGATCAATTTTCTGACTTTGATACTCGAAAGCTTGCAGAAGTGTTTTATCGACTATTATCCAACCCAGGCAAGCTCCAATTAGAAAAAGACCCGTTATTTATTAGAGAACTGAATAGTGAAATTGTGCTTAGGCGTTGCGGAATAAACCTGGAGAGTGAAGAAGGGAAACTCGTGCAACAATGGATAGAACAAGGATTATTTTCTTATGCTGCTTTCGGGAGCAGTGACACGCCTAAGTCCATGCCAGTCATTCCAGAAAAGTTTTTAGATGAACATAATTCCTCATTAGCAATCAGTGAGCTGATAAGGCAACACAATTTATGGCGACTGTTTGTCGGAGTAGGTAAGCAAAAAGAAGAATCTCCATTATCTTATCACCAGCGTCAACCAGGGGCATTGGCAGCGATGACCAAATCGCTTGCATTCGCGCTTTCAACTTTAGATCAGGATTTAGATTTTGATATATTAGTTAATATTCACCAAGCTTGTGTTGAGAGTGTTAATGGGGTGAATGATTTACAAAGTCAATATACTCATAGTCCATATCGAGATAATCCTACCACCATTGGATTTGGGATTTCAATGAATGGAAATGATTGTAACAAATCAATGGATGGATATCGTGAAGCTTGTTTGCACCCTGGTCTAGGGATAGATTATTCTCTTACATCCAATCGAGTGAATACGACCCTATGGGGAGAAGCATTAAAGATACGAGTAAACGAAATTTTAGCTGAATATAATGCCAAAATGTGTCTAGCTGCTACTCGTGAGGAGAAACTAAAAAATATTGTTTCTACCATTAGCTTGATTGAGCGTATTCACCCATTTTGGGATGCTAACTGTCGAGCTATTTGTGTGATAGCACTCTTTCGTGAGCTGGCAAAACAAGGATTCCCACTATGTGTGTTGGAAAATCCTAATCGGTTCGATTGCTTTAGCAGTCATGAGTTGATGCAAGATGTAATTGATGGATTTTATAATTATGAATATTTATCAATGCACCAAGCATTTCCTGATGAACCCGTATATTCTGGTGAAGAAACACAAGCTTGTCAGCTGTTACTACAGGAATTAAATGAAATCGCTATGGTTGAATTTAACTTATCTTCACCAAGAAATCTAAAATTCGCTTAACAAAATGGGTGCGCAGCAAGTTGGATAAACTAGATAATCCAATGAACCTCTAGTTTTACATCTTGCTGCCATAATCAGTGTATTATCGCATTTTTGAATTGGCTTACATTTATACTTACTGCTAAGGCTAAGCACTTTAACCCTTATTTCTCTAATTTTTTGAAAAAATTAGAGAAATACATTGACATTAAAGTACTCTCTTTGAATAGCAAAGTTAAATCAAGATATTTGTAATACTATTGCGAAGCGCTTAATCGTTAAAGCTGCAACGATCTTATTATTTATCTAGTCCATACTTCAGCTTTTTTCTCCTTAGCTGTAGGATATGGTTTATTCTTTGTTTGCTCATACAAAATAATGCTCAGTGGTATGAAATACATACAAGAAATAAAATACACAAAGATTTTGGAATTTTCAAATACAGTAAAGTGACCACATACATATATAATAAAACAATAAAGAACTACATGACAAAGCATCTCGATACCTTTGCCTTTCATACGCCTATTTGATTCAGATGCGGCTTTTCTAAAACTTATCTTATCAATAAGTATTATATTCACCATAATAGTAAGTCTGAACACTATATAGACCCAAACAGCAAAGTATAAAACAGCACCAAAAGCATATAAAGAGCTATTATATCCAATCAGAATTTTCATTAAAACAGGAAGCACCAAAAGATAAAACACAATTCCAAAAGCGTAGAGAAATAGCTCCTTATATATTTTAAAATCACACAGACCATCTATTAATCTAATATTTGCACCTCGAAATTTCTGGTGACTTATCTTTAGAAGCATGGGGTATAAAATTGAATAGCTAATTATTGAAAAAAGAACAGCTGCAATATAAGTATTCCAATTTTCTAACAATCCATTAAGATATGTGTCAGTACTGATATCTAAATCAAATGCCTTCGAAGAAACACTATCACCCTGAATACCAATAAACGTCATAATCAATGAAAAAATCAGAAAATAATGTGGTAACGAAATTGTTAGCTTGTAAGTTTCTTTAAATTGTTCTTTAATATTTTTTATCTTATTTTCAATCATATTACTGCCGTATTTTCTATATTTAATATTCAACTCAACTGATGAACATTTCATCAATATTACACTTAAAAATTTATTGATATATTGATGGATCACATCTGAGATATTTCATCAAGATACAATATGGTTGCAATCTACATTTCCTAAAACGCCTTGTCAACGACACCATACAATATCTTAAATATTTAATGTATACACACTAATAATTAGTCACTGCTATCAAAATCATTATTACGATCTTCTTATCTGGAAGGTGGATTATTGGCTCGTAGCAAAATACTCATAAAAAGTTATTATTGAAAGCATATTTAAACTCAGATTATCAACTCTCTAATCATTTTCAGTTTGCCAGACTATCTAAACGACTACCCCCTATGCCGCTTCACCCATTCTGCAACAAGTGCCTTAGATCTTTTAATCTGATCAGGAGACATTTTCTTTTCAAGAAGATTTAAATCTTGTTTAGCATTTGCATTGTCTTGACTTGCACTTAGGCTTAACCACATATGCGCTGTAGCATAATCTATCCCCATTCCCCCCTTCATATATTTTAGCCCCATCGCATGCTGAGCCTCTGCAAGATCTTGTTCAGCCGCTTTTAAATACCATTTTTCTGATTCTTTCTCATCTCGAACAACACCTTCTCCATTGGCATACATAATACCCAAATTATATTGCGCTTCAGCAATACCTTGTTCAGCTGCTTTTAGATACCACTTCGCTGCCTCTTTGTAATCTTGAGGCACACCATTACCATAATCATACATAATACCTAAACTATATTGTGCCCCACCTTCACCTTGCTCAGCCGCTTTCAAATACCACTTTGCAGCCTCTGTATAATCCTGAACAACCCCCTCACCCTGATCATACATGATACCTAGATTATACTGTGCTTCCACAATACCTTGCTCAGCCGCTTTTAAATACCATTTTGCCGCTTCCTTCTTATCTTGAACAATACCTTCTCCATTGGCATACATAACACCCAAATTATATTGTGCGCCAACATCACCTTGTTCCGCGGATTTTAAAAACCATTTTGCCGCTTCCTTCTTATCTTGAACAACACCTTCTCCATTAGTATACATGACTCCCAAATTATACTGTGCACGAATATCACCTTGTTCTGCGGATTTTAGAAACCATTTTGCGGCTTCCTTCTTATCTTGAGCAATGCCTTCTCCATTGGCATACATAATGCCTAAACTATATTGTGCTCTGATATTTCCTTGCTCTGCAGATTTCAGATACCATTTAGCCGCTTCTTTCCCATCTTTAGAGACACCTTGTCCACTAGCGTACATAATACCCAAATTATATTGTGCTTCAGACACGCCTTGCTCAGCAGATTTTAGATACCAGCTTGCTGCTTCTTTTGAGTCTTGAGTGACGCCTTTGCCTTTATCATACAAAAGCCCTAAATTATATTGCGCTTGTGCAACACCTTGTTCAGCAGCTTTTAAATACCATTTTGCGGCTTCTGTGAAATCTTGAGATACACCTTCTCCGCCAGCATACATAATTGCTAAATTATATTGCGCATCAGCGATGCCTTGTTCAGAGGCCTTTAAATACCATTTTGCGGCTTCTTTTGAATCTTGAGTGACACCCTTACCTTCATCATATAGAATAGCCAGATTATACTGTGCTTGCGCAACACCTTGTTCAGCAGATTTTAGATACCAATTTGCAGCTTCAGTATCATTTTGATCCACACCTTTACCTGTTGCAAACAAAACCCCAAGATTATATTGTGCTTCAGCATTGCCTTTTTCTGCATTTTTAAGAACTGTTTCATATATCTTGGTGTCATCAAGTGATGCTGGGTTTTCTGTAGATTCTATAGATTCCATAGATTCTATAGAATCTGCAGATTCGATAGACCCCATAGATTCCGTAGATTCTATAGAATCTGCAGATTCGGCAGACTCCATAGATTCTGTAAATTCTATAGATTGAGCTAAGATACTAGTTGAAATTCCTAAACTCAAAATCATACTGGCTAAAATTCTCATTTCTATTTGTCCTTAGCGCTTTTCAAAACCTTTGTAAAAAACTATACTCATATTCAGCATAAAAATATAACTTTCACTAGAAATGACCAAAAATATCTGGCTTTAGTTTCAATAACAACGATATTTATCAGTATATTTGGTTATAGCTCAAAACTTAAAACCGCTTATGTACACAAGCATTATGACTATTCAGTTCATCAATCCATAACGCCTTTTCTGCATTATTTTCATGCAAAGACTGCTGTTCTATGCCTTTTTGTGTTTGATATGCATTGCAATATGTTTTCTGAATATTTGTTTCTATTTTTGTCGATTCATATTTTTTGATTCTTCTATCTAATGTTAATACATCTTTTGCAGCAGTCTCCATACCAGATTTTAAATGTGTATTCACAAGTGTTTGCTCGCTATGCACTTGACCACTGGCCAACAGACAAGAATGTGCCATAAATATTTTTGCTAATTGAAGCGTATAATCGCTATTTATTGTTGGTACACCTTTACTTGGAAAACCATGTTTAATCGTTTTTTTTATCTGCTCACCCAAACGATATTTATGGTACAAGTTTGCATTTTCTATTTTTTTTCCTAAACAAACCATTTCCATGACAGTATTATGGTAATTAACATAAACATTATCTCTTTGGATAGACTGCTTATTGTATTCTTCAAATAAAGATATGAGTGCCTTTTCAAATTGTTCCCAATATTGAGTGAAGGTATAATTAATCACAGCTGTATCTCCTTGAAGATAATATATAGTCTTATGTTTTAAAATATTTTTTCTTTTTAAAAATCTATTTTGGATTGAAAATATATAGATTTTTTCTCTTAACTTGACACAAGGCTAGAATTGAAATTAAATTCAGTAACCTCATAAATATAAAATATGTCAAAGCTAAGAAAGTTGACATGATTAATAAGTGTAGTTCAATTACGCCACAACAATTATCAAGAGAACGTAGCATGCATAAAGAATTTTGGCACAATCGATGGCAAAAAAATGAAATTGGTTTTGATCAAGAACAACCTAACACTTTGCTACAAAACTACTTCCATCATTTAAAGCTCAAGCCTAATGCACGTATTTTTGTGCCTTTATGCGGAAAAAGTGTGGATATGGTCTGGCTTGCTGAGCAAGGCTATCAGGTCATTGGCGTAGAACTCAATCTTCAAGCTTGTGAACTTTTTTTCAAGCACTATCAAATCCCTTATCAAGAAACAAAAATCGAAGACTATACTATTTTTACTGCTAAAAATATCCGTCTGTTCGCAGGTGACTACTTTCAAGTCAGCAAAGAAATGATTGGATCTATTGACGCGATTTATGATCGTGCCGCATTGGTTGCCTTACCTGCTGAAATGCGTGATGGTTATGTAGAAAAGACCTTAAGTCTCATGCAAGCGCATACACAAATACTTTTAATTACGGCTGGTTACAATCAAGCGATCATGCAAGGCCCCCCATTCTCTATAGATGACGCAGAAGTACACAGACTCTTTGACGCACATCTAAACATCCAATCTCTGCATAACCAGCCTGCACATATACCTTCTCATCTACAAGCACGTGGATTAACAGAGGCTATAGAGATGGTTTATCAACTGTCAAATGATTAAAATTTACGTGTATACGCTATCTGAATTTATAATAAATATATACCCAGGCTTTCGCCCAACTTGCCTGATGAATGCCGGTATAGATAAGGGAAAATGACTGCGTATCTAATTTACGAGTCACCGTAATAATATGGCTTCCTACTTTTAATTTTTCAAATAATTCATGTAAAGCTTGCCATGTTGCATCCGTCAATGCAGCAGCATTTACATATACGATATCTGCATCAGAAAAATCATAATGCAAAAAGTTATCTTTTATAACGGTTACAGTAGAATTATTTTCCTTTATTTTAGAGAGCATAGGCAATATAACAGTTGATGCAATCTCTTGTAAGCTTGCAATTTTTTCAATACCAACTGCTTTTAAGTCCTTAAACAATAATACGGCCGCTAAAAGTAAACGAGCATCGCCACAACCCAAATCATAGATTTTACAGTTTATATTTTTAGGAATCAGTGCACACAGATATAAAAAATCTTTAACGGATAATTCCCCATAAATTAAATCTGGATTTGTAGGTTCATATTCAATACGGTATTGTTTAGAAATAGAGTAACTTGGAATATTTTTATAGGCTTTTCTAAGTGTTTCTTGAACACAAATAAATTTAAAAAATTTCAAGAACAAAATAATATAATATGCTTTAAATTTTTGTAACACTGAAATTGTCATTCAAGCTCAAACCCTTCAATGAGCGCGAAAACTACAAGCATCGTCTGCATCTAAGCATCTCTCACGTTCGTATTGGAAGGTTGTATGTGAAATATGAAAATCTGACAACAAGATCTCTCGAAGTTCTTCAAAAACGCTCTCATGATCATATTGTGAGTCAATCACAATGTGTGCCGTTAAGCTAATTTTATCACTGGTGATAGCCCAAACATGTAATTCATGAATATCTAAAATGCCTTTTACTTTATATGCTTTCTCTTTCAATTGATTCAAGTCAATACCATCAGGCACCCCTTCTAGTAAAACATTAATACTTTGTTTAAATAGAACCCAAGCACGTGGCAAAATCCATAATCCAATGAAAACTGCAATCACAGAATCAACCCAAGCCCAGCCTGTAGCATAAATAATTAAAGAAGCAATGATGACACTCACAGAGCTTATCATATCGCTCCATACTTCAAGATAAGCGCCCTTAATATTAAGGCTTTTATTTTTATCCGCTGCTAATAATCGCATCGATACAAAATTGACGATTAACCCAATACCTGCAATTACAAACATGCCAACTGAATGGATTTCTGGCGGAGAAAATGCTCTCTGAAATGCCTCGTATATAATATATATTGCGACAAAAAATAAAAGTATCGTATTAAAAGCAGCCGCTAAAATTTCAAAGCGATGATAGCCAAAGGTCCTCATCAGATCAGCTGGACGCTTACTTATTTTAATAGCAAAAAGAGCAATCGCAAGTGCAGTTACATCTGTAACCATATGAGCAGCATCAGAAATTAAAGCAAGACTGCCTGTGACAACACCACCGATAACCTCAACAAGCATGAAACTAAATGTTAAGATCAATGCCCATATCAACGGCTTCTCTTTGGTACTGCTTGAAATAGAGTGGTTATGGTTAGCTCCCATTGTCTTGCCTTCCTGTTTCCATACTGAAAATCTTAATTAAATAAATCATTCACCATATAATTATGGTGTCTGAACTTAAATATTGTACTCCCCTCATATATAATTGTGCAATTTTTCAGACTCATGACTACCGCTATGCTCTCTTAGCAAAAAATAAATATAACCTTAGAGTTATCATGCTGTATCACATTGAGACACATTCTATAGTCTACAAACTTAAAACCTTTACTTCATATTACAAACATGTAAATAATAGATCCTTGCTTAATCTTGCCATTATTTTGTCAAGCTTAAAACTCACTTTAAAAATAGGAATTATTGCATGCGGGTATTATGTATATGCTCAATATCATGGCTGTGTATATTTTCATTATGGGCCCAAGAACCACATTCTCCCCAATCACATACTTATGATGAATCTACTTATCAATCAAATGACATCATTACACTCAACCAAGCCATTCAAAAAACATTTATGTCTTCGCCCCGCTTACAATCTATTCAAGCACAAATAGAGGCAGCGCATGGTAATCAAAAACAAGCGAAATATCGGTTAAACCCTAGTTTTGAATTTGACGCAGAAAATTTTGCCGGCAACAATGAATATCATGGTACAGCCGCTTCCGAATTTACCTACGGTATTTCACAGACCATAGAAATAGGGGGCAAACGCACAGCCCGTCAAAAATCAGCTCAAGCCGCCATGCAAATAGCCAAATCAAAACTTCAAACTGAAAAAATCAATCTTGCACGTGACGTGCAAATCGCATACCTAAATGTTTTAGGTGCAGAGGAAGCATTAAAAATAACAACAGAACAAGAATCATTATCAAGAGAAATCTTAGCCAACGTCACTCAACGTGTTGCTGCTGCACGTGAACCAGAGATTCAATTGCATAAAGCTAAAGTAGCACTCTCAATGAGCATGATAAAACGTGAACAATCCGTTAGACAATTAAAAATAGCAAAAGAACACTTAGCTCGATTCTGGGATGCAACAAATCTTGAAGCATCATTGGATCATGCACATTTCTTCAATCTCAACGCACCTGAGAATTTAGAGCACTATTATCTGTGTCTAAAACAAGCGCCAGAACTCAGAGAATATGCTTTTCTAAAGGAAGAAAAAAAGTCAAATCTTGCACACGAAAAAGCCCAAGCCATACCAGATCCTACCTTTAATGCGGGTATACGCAATTTTCGTGAGAATAGAAATCATGCTTTTGTACTCAGCGTTTCTCTGCCTTTACCAATTTTTGATCGAAACCAAGGCAATATTTATCGCGTTGCAGCCGAAATAAATGAAGTTGATAGCAATCAAAAAAATACTGAACGCACCCTTAAAGAATATGTGAGTGAAAATTGGCATAATTGTCAGAGTGCTTATCAAGAAGCTTTACAACTAAAAACCCACATTTTGCCAACTGCTCAAAAAGCTTTTTCTTTGGCTTATGAAGGATATCAAAAAGGGAAATACTCTTATATTGAAGTATTAGACGCTCAGCGCACTCTTTCTGATGCAAACTCACAATATTATGAAGCATTGAAGCAATATCATAGTAGCCATGCAGAGCTAGAGCGTTTTAACAGAACACTTGAACAAATTGACATTTGAAATGCCTACATAACAACAGAAATGGGAAAAAAATGATCAGAAAAACCAAGTTCACTATAGCTTTCTTATCTATATTCACCAGCAGTCTAATATTGGGACTCAATACAATATTTAGTTCTGTTGCAATAGCCTCTGAACATAATCATGATTCTCAAGAACATGATTCAGAGGAAAATTCTGCAAGCTCACACATAACTGAAGAAGCCGCTCAACAGTCAAACATAAAAACAGAAATAGCAAAGAGTGGTATTATCAATCAATATACACCGCTGACGGGCAGAATAACGTTAAATCGTAATACAACTGCCCAAGTTCGCGCACGATTTCCAGGCATTGTAAAGCAAGTACATGTGAATTGGGGAGATTTTGTTAAGGTAGGACAACCACTTGCAAGTGTTGAAAGTAATGAAAGCTTAAAAAGCTACAATATCATTGCTCCTATCAATGGTATCGTATTAGCACGTAATACCAATTTAGGTGACGTTGCAAACAGCGATGCCTTGTTTACCATTGCGGATCTGTCTGAAGTTTGGGGTGAGTTTCATGTCTTTCCACGTGATTTAAATAAAATACAATCCGGCCAAGAAATAAAACTACAAACTATAGAAAATACAGTTAAATCAAATGCACATATTTCTATGCTACTCCCGACAGCAGATCCACTAAGCCAAACTGTTATCGCTATTGTTCCTCTTTCAAATCAAGATGGAAGATGGCGACCTGGTATGATTATTGAGGGTGAAGCTCTGGTTCACAAAAAAGAAGTGCCACTCGTGGTACGTACCTCAGCAATACAACGCTTTAAAGGTTCTAACGCCGTTTTTGCTAAGGTAGGAAGCACCTATGAAGTACATATGTTAGAGATAGGTGACAGTGATGGGATATGGACAGAAGTAAAAAGTGGTTTAAAACCAGGAACTGAATACGTCACTGAAAATAGCTTCATTATAAAAGCAGACATTGAAAAATCTGGTGCTTCTCACGCTCATTAATGGAATAAATTATGTTAGAAAAAATTATAAATTTTTCTATTCTGCATCGATGGATAGTCTTAATCATTGTTTTAGGATGTATGTTAATCGGTATTTATAATTTTAATAAATTACCTATTGATGCTGTACCTGACATCACCAATGTACAAGTTCAAATAAATACAGAAGCAGATGGTTATTCACCACTTGAAGTAGAACAACGCATTACTATCCCTATTGAAGCGGTCTTAGCAGGCCTACCCAAATTAGATTATACACGCTCTTTATCACGCTATGGCCTCTCACAAGTCACTGTTATTTTCGAAGAAGGCACTGATATTTATTTTGCGCGCCAACTCATTACTGAGCGATTACAACAGCTTAAAAATGATTTCTCAAAAGACATGCAACCTCAAATGGGACCTATTGCCACTGGCTTGGGTGAAATTTTTATGTATGTCATTGAGGCAGATCCCACTGCACTTAAAGAAGATGGAACACATTACAATCCAATGGATCTCCTTACCTTACAAAAATGGATCATTTTGCCACAATTAAAAAATCTAAAAGGCGTAATAGAAATTAATTCTATTGGTGGCTATGAAAAACAATTTCATGTAATGCCTTATCCACAAAAGCTTCTTGCCTATGATTTAACATTGAACGATCTCATTCAAGCATTGGAAAAAAACAATGCCAATATTGGCGCAGGCTATATTGAAAAAAATGGTGAACAATATTTGATCCGTGTTCCAGGACAAATCAAAAATATAGAAGACATACGTCGTGTCATCGTAACCAAAAAAGATGAACTTACCATTCGTGTAGAAGATATTGCAGATGTAGCGCTTGGTTCTCCACTGAGAACAGGCGCAGCAACACAAAATGGTAATGAAGTGGTTCTCAGTACTGTAATGATGCTGATTGGAGAAAATAGTAGAGAAGTCTCACAACGTGTTGCTAAAAAACTTGAAGATGTTAACCGTAGTTTACCCAAAGGTGTAACTGCCAAACCCGTTTATGATCGCACCATTCTTGTTGACAAAACCATCACCACTGTTTCAAAAAATCTTTTAGAAGGTGCGATTTTAGTCATTGTTCTTTTATTTCTGTTATTAGGCAATATACGTGCAGCACTCATCACTGCATCGGTTATCCCCATATCAATGCTTATGACTATCACCGGAATGCATGAAAATAAAGTATCTGGGAATTTAATGAGCTTAGGCGCTCTAGATTTTGGGTTAATCGTTGATGGCGCTGTCATTATCATTGAAAATTGTATCCGACGTTTTGCTATGGCGCAGCACGAATTAGGACGCCTGCTGACACAAGATGAACGCTTTACACTCACAGCAAAAGCAACAACAGAAGTCATTACGCCTAGCTTATTTGGTGTCATCATTATTACCGTTGTGTACTTACCCATATTCTCATTAACAGGCGTTGAAGGCAAAATGTTCCACCCCATGGCCTTTACTGTGGTGGTTGCTTTAATTTCTGCCCTTATACTCTCCATTACTTTTGTACCCGCAGCTGTTGCACTCTTTGTTACAGGAAAAGTGAATGAAAAAGAAAGTATTCTCATTAAAATAACGAAAACAGCCTATACGCCTGTTTTAAAATGGAGTCTTACTCATTCTTGGAAGATAATATGCAGCGCATCAATATTGCTTGTCTTAAGCTTATTTCTAGCAATGCGCATGGGCGTAGAATTTATTCCTAGTTTAGATGAAGGCGATATTGCACTCCATGCGATGCGTATTCCTGGTACCAGCTTAACACAAGCCATTGCCATGCAAGCCATACTAGAAAAAAGAATCAACGAGTTCCCTGAAGTTAAAGAGGTTTTTGGAAAAATCGGTACAGCAGAGGTAGCAACAGATCCAATGCCTCCCAGCGTAGCAGATACCTTTGTCATGTTAAAGCCTCGCAGTGAATGGCCAGATCCTAAAAAATCCAAACAACAACTTGTTGCAGAAATGGAAAAAGCAGTAAAAGAGATCCCTGGTAATAATTATGAATTCACACAACCTATTCAAATGCGTTTCAATGAACTTATCTCTGGAGTACGCAGTGATTTGGCCGTTAAGGTATTTGGAGATAATCTAGATACATTGCTTCAATCAGCGGAAGCGCTTGAGAAAGTTATAAAAAATATCCCTGGCGCAGCAGACACAAAAATTGAACAAGCCACAGGTCTTCCTGTACTATCCATCTTACCTGACAGGGCAGCTTTAGACAGATATGGTCTTAATATGTCAGATATTCAAGAGGTCGTTGAAGTCGCGATAGGTGGAAAAAAAGCAGGCTTACTTTTCGAGGGTGACCGTCGTTTTGATATTGTTGTGCGTATGGCAGACGATTTACGTACAGATATAAAGATCTTTGAATATTTACCTATTCCATTGCCACAAGCTGAAGAAAACCAAAATAATCTAGGAAATCGTCCTGATTATGTACCCCTTAAAGAAGTGGCTATGCTAGAAATCACTTATGGTCCCAATCAAATAAGTAGAGAAAATGGAAAACGTCGCGTAGTAATCACTACAAACGTTCGTGGGCGAGATTTGGGTGGCTTTGTAACAGAAGTGCAAGAAGCTGTTCGAGAAAAAATTACGCTCCCAGTTGGTTATTGGCTGGATTTTGGTGGTACTTTTGAGCAATTAATATCTGCGCGCGCTCGATTAACCATTGTAGTTCCCGTTGCCATGCTGCTCATCTTTGGCCTCTTATTTATGGCTTTTGGCTCAGGCCGAGCAGCATTACTTGTATTTTCAGGTGTTCCACTTGCTCTTACAGGTGGCATTATTGCTCTATGGCTAAGAGATATACCGCTCTCCATTTCAGCAGGTGTGGGATTTATTGCACTCTCTGGTGTCGCTGTTTTGAACGGTGTGGTTATGGTTGCCTTTATTCGGAATTTGATAGAGGAAGGAAAAGCTTTAGAGGATGCAATTTTTGAGGGCTCACTTACACGCTTTCGCCCTGTTCTCATGACAGCATTGGTAGCAAGCTTAGGATTTGTTCCCATGGCTTTTAACATTGGTGCAGGTTCAGAAGTGCAACGCCCCTTGGCAACAGTCGTTATTGGTGGAATCATTTCCTCCACGCTCTTAACGCTCGTGGTATTACCTGCACTTTATCGTTTAAGTCATGCAAGGAAAAAAGAAAAGTACAAGCAAACATCATCTATTTAAATAGAGGGCTTTGTCGTCAATATGTTAAAAGTTACAGTTAAAATCTTTTACAACTTGCCGAAAATCTAAGAAGCAAATTTCACAAAGCTTATAACAATGAATTTTTACAGCTACATAGTCTATTTTTTAGCTTGTTCGCAACATCATCAATATGCACTCATGATGTATAAATAACAGATCTTATTTTTTAACGAAAATATAAACCTCGAAAAGACCATTACAGGAAAAAAATTATGAGCAAACCCTATATTCGCTTAGATAAAAATAAAGCGGCTGTCTTATTAGTTGATCATCAATCAGGTTTACTATCACTTGTACGTGATGTCCAACCAGATACTTTTAAAAACAATGTCTTAGCATTAGCTGATCTTGCACAGTATTTCGAATTACCAACAATTTTAACAACCAGTTTTGAAAGTGGCCCGAATGGCCCATTAGTACCAGAGCTTAAAAGCATGTTTCCAAATGCGCCTTATATAGCGCGTCCTGGCCAAATTAATGCCTGGGACAATGAAGACTTTGTAAAAGCTATCAAAGCCACGGGGAAAAAACAATTGATTATTGCCGGTGTTGTTACTGAAGTATGCGTTGCTTTTCCAGCTCTTTCTGCTTTGGAAGAAGGCTTTGAGGTATTTGTGGTTACTGATGCCTCTGGCACTTTCAATGAAATGACACGACATTCTGCCTGGGATCGTATGTCAAATGCGGGTGCACAATTAATGACCTGGTTCGGTGTTGCTTGCGAGTTACATCGCGATTGGCGTAATGATGTAGAAGGCCTAGGCGCTCTATTTTCCAACCATATACCCGACTATCGTAATTTGATTTCTAGCTATACTACTTTGAAAGACAATAAATAAAAAATTAGACTCCAAGCTAAATTGCTTGGAGCTTAGATTTATCATTTTTTTCTCATCGCTTGCCAACGAAAAAAACGTGGTAATAAGCCTGGAAATACGCGATTCAAGATGACACCTAATTTACCACTCACTGTAATAATGCGTTCGCGCTGGCGTAGCCGTATGGCTTTTATGATAATTTTTGCCGCTTTATCTGCATCAAGGCGCAACCATTCTGGCAATGGATCTCGAGTACCTTCCTGATATATTCCCAGATTATTTACATTACGGATCTCGGTTTTAACAAAGCCTGGACTAATAAGCGTTACACTGATGCCATAAGGCGCTAACTCTGCGTATAAGGTTTCTGCCAAAGCAGTGATAGCATGTTTGCTCATCGCATAAGCTGCATATTTAGGTATAGAGATATGACCAGAAGCACTCCCAATAATAACCAACCTGCCCTGCGTCTTTTTTAAGTCATCCAAAGTAGCATACAGTGTCCGCAATACACCATATACATTCGTTTCAAATTGGCGCTGAAAATCAGTAAGCGTTAAATTTTCAACGTTTGCAACAACCCCAAAGCCTGCATTAGCAATCACGACATCAATAGATCCCAATTGCTGTTGTACTGTTGCAACAGCCTTTTCAATTTCTGTTTCCTTACTAACATCACAGACAAGCGCTAAGGCTTGGCTATCTGACATTTTGCACAAGGAAGCAATTACCTCAAGTTTGTTAAAGCGCCTCGCCAATAAAGCTAATTTAGCTTTCTCTTGCGCAAACCCCTTAGCCAATGCTGCACCAATACCAGAAGAAGCACCAGTAATTAGTATTACTTTATCCTTGAAACTGTTTTTGAAATTTTGAGCATTATTGTCTTTAAGCTTTGTCACTTTAATTCAACCTATTCGCAAATTTTAAGTTATTTAAAAAACATTAAATAATCATATTTCTTTGGCTGTCCTAAATAAAATACTAAATTTTAGGCTCAGTCTGGACACGGCAACTGCTTGGCACGTATATTATCAATTTAAATATCTAGCTGACATGGCACAAAATGTTCCGTGATATAGCCATATGATATTTTATGAGTGGCATATTATTTAAGGTTGTAACATGGGCCATATTTTTTCAAGTTTGAATATTTCCAATTGTGCAAATAAAGATACAGAAGACTTCGATATCGAAGCGCCTCCTCCAGCAGATAACACAGCATCCCTTTCCTCTCCAAATAGTTCACACACGTGTGTAATCGATGGTGGCGATGAAAGCAGTAGATCCAAGGAAAGTGATGACTGCATAATCATTCACGAGGATAAGCAATCTATTTTACCCTTCCCTCCCCAATTAGTAGCACAGAGACAGCTTCCACTAGATGAAATTTTTCTTGAAGTAACAGAAAGACTAAACTTCCAATACAAAGCTGCACGTAAAAGAGCATCTCATGCAAATTGTCAGACCAATGCATCTTCAACAGATGGCACTGCCACGAATACTCCAGCTCAAGACGAGATCAGACTTCGCAAAAAATTCTAGTTATACATGAAAAATTTTGGTGAAATTTTTAAATATATTTAATTTGTAGGTCTTCATAATGAATAAATGGCTCATATTGATTGTATGCTCTTTTCTCACAATCACTGCTCAAGGTTCAGAAAACTGTTTTCTAGCGACAGAAAATGGCAAAATTATCAAACAAGAAGGCGAATGCACAAAACGTCATTCCCCTTTTTCAACCTTTAAAATTCCACTTGCCGTAATGGGTTTTGATGCAAAGATCCTAAAAACACCATTAGAACCAGAATTAGCATTCACGCCTGAATTAAGACAACAATTGGGCGATCTCTTTCAACCCAATAAATACCCTATCATGAAATTTCATGAAAAAGTACAAACACCCACATCTTGGATGCAATACTCCGTTATATGGTACTCACAAGAAATCACCAAACATTTAGGAAAGGATAACTTTATTGCTTATATAAATAAGTTTAGCTATGGCAATAAAGATGTGTCAGGAACACCTGGTAAAAATAATGGCCTTTCTCATGCATGGCTTGGCAGTTCTTTACAAATATCACCTATAGAGCAAGTAGAATTTCTTGAGAAATTATCAAAAAACGAATTGCCTGCCTCAAAAAATGCTCAACAAAATACCATTCAAATTATTAAACAAGAAAAAATATGGGATGATTGGCAACTATTTGGCAAAACAGGTGGTAGCTATCAAACAGGCTGGTTCGTGGGTTGGATAGAAAAAGGAGACAGACGCATCATATTTGCTCAATACATTGAGGCTGACAACCTACCCATTAGTGCAGGCAGAATTGCCAAAGAGATAGTAAAAGATAATCTCATAAGCCTTATAACCTAAGGCTCAATTTTAGCTTCTTATCTTGAGGGTGTATTCCCTGAGTGCTCCCCAGGAATTTCTACTAGGTTGTCATTTCAGAATTTTGCGAAGCAAAATATCTGGGATCCACAGGCGTTTTGCGCCTGGTAGCCCTTTGGGCTACTGGATGCCAGCCTTCGCTGGCATGACATATTATCTGATTTTTTCGGAATAAAAATTTTGTTGAGATCACTCAGGGTGTATTCCTACATGCCCAGTAAGCAGAACGAGAAGCAGGATTGATAGCAGGGAAAGGGATTTTCTTTTGCATCTCTGCATTGAAAATCCCATCAACTCGAATACTAAAATTGAGTGTTTGAGCCGGATCAGACCCATGTAATTGATTGACCGTATCAAACCAAGCAGAATACGATTCGATATACTGTTTTTGCTTGTTGTGATAAACATAAAATCGTTTATTAAAATTCGTCCTAAACCAAATAAATTCATGACACAAATCTTGAAAAGAGTGATCGCGATGCGCAGTCACCCCATGCCCCCCCTTGTCAAAAATAATCATAATTCTCGCTGTTTTCTCAAAGGGTAAAGTACGGATAAAAGCCATTAAAAGAGGAACTTGCTTCGCATACTTTGTTAAATTCCATAGCTCAGGCTTATTAATATCAAGATAGTCATATTCAGTAGCATGTCGCGTTAGCTGCACAACGTAGCTTTTGGTTACTTTACTTTGCCACGGAAATTGTGTTATTTCTCCAGTTTCAAAATGTCGTGTATTCGCTTGCTCCGTCATTAAATAGGATTCAATAAACTGCGTTACTTCTTGATCAATTGCTTTTAATTGCTTTGTATCTATAAATTCATCCATCGATTTATAGCATGGATATTGTATGATTGGCATAACTGGATACTGCTTTGAAATTAGATTAAGCTTGATGTTTAAATATACATCTTTCATTCGCTGAAAGTAGTTAGAAAATAGGCTTGTTTTTTTCTTTTTCATAATGGCATGTTATATAATCACAGTATATGTGTTCAAAGGGAAAAGGTTCTTTAGAACTATAATACATGAGAATAACAATAAAACGGAACAAGCAAGTGCAACACAATCCAAGCCAATTGTCATGACAATAAATGGATGCTCATATGGACAATATTCAAGATTTCCCGCATGAAATAAGACGATTTGCTTTTAGCACGCTCGCAGGTGGCGTAAGAGCTAAATTATTTGAAACACTCATTCAATCAAAATTATTAGATATCTATCGACACAAAAGTGAATACACTGAAGATGAAATTATTGAGCAACTCAAAAGCCATCCACTTCGGACTAAAAAATGGCTCCATTTATTATCTGTAGAATATTTACTCAAAAAAACCACTCGTGAAAACATCATTTACTATTCTCTCTCTCCTATTTGTCAAAAATTTCTTGCAGAGAAAGGCAAGCCCATATGGCTAGAATGTGTTGACATGATTGAGTCTATACAACGCTTTGCAGAAGAAAATTTTCATGATGTGTTAAATGGATCTGCTATTAAATTCACAGTGAATTGGCCCCCCCAAAGCTATCAAGACACTGAACTCTTAGAAGAGTGGATGAGAGATACTGCTTTTCCACCTTATGAAGCTTTGAGCAAGAACTTTGATTTTACAAAAGTTAGCACAGTGCTTGATGTCGGAGGAGGAGACGGAACCATTGCATGCAATTTGGCCAAACGATTTCCTCATTTAAAGATATGTGTTTTTAATCTTCCACATGCGGCCACATTAGCGACACATAATATTCAAAAGCAAGGTTTGGCTGATCGTGTTAAGGTCATTGCTGGTGATTTTTTAAAAGATAATGAATTACCCAAAGGCTTTGATCTCATGATTTTCTCTCGCGTATTATGGGATTGGTCGCATGAGACCTCAGCCATGCTATTACATAAAGCATATGCCGCACTCCAAACTGGCGGCTTAATTGCCATTACAGAAGCTTTTCTTGAAGAAAACCGCGATTGCTCATTGGTTTTAGAATACCGTTACCTCTTTTGGGACAATTTTGAAGCCGCTGTTTTTAAATCAGGCAAAGAATATGAAGAGTTATTAACAAATGTTGGATTTAAGGTTGCAAGTTTTCATCGTGGTCGCGCCAGTAATGTGTTTTCTGTTTTGGTTGGTCAAAAATCCTAAGAAAATTGACTCGAAAAATATCCTTTTATATCACCTAACAATTGATAAATAAGATCTTCTGTCAACCCATAGCGTATCACGATCCTTGCAGCCCATGTTTGTGATGCGCCTTCATCCACAACATTGTTATTAAATACTGGCAAATGCCAATCTAGTTTTATAAGATACTGGGATAACGCTTGCAGATCATAATGCTTTTCATTTGATGACCGCATAATCACACCTGGGATAGAGAATAAATGATTTGGCGTTAGCATTTCAAGCTCTGGCACCTCTTTCAAAGCATCAACCATTAATTTATTTTTTTGATATAAATCCTTAACAATATCAGCATATCCAGACCAGCCTAAATTTTTAAAATAATAAAACTGTGTAGCAACATGTGATGCAGAGTGAGAAAAATGTAAAGGTAAACGCTTTATCGATTTCCCTAAATAGGTATTTTCATTTTTCAAGTTATCATCACAAATCATTTCATCGACACACAACCACCCTAAACTTGGATATACCAACCCATATTTATGACTAGATACATTGATGGATTTTACATGAGAAAGACGAAAATCCCATATAAAATCAGGATGAACAAAAGGCGCAATAAATCCACCACTGGCAGCATCAACATGAATCGGAATTAAATAGTCTGAATGCTCAGATATTGATTCTAAAACAGCATTTATTTTCTCAACCTCATCCATCACCAAGGTTGTTGTTGCGCCCAAAGTACAAACAACACCGATGGTGCCTTTATCTATATTTTCTTTAAGTTGAGATAAATTCCACCTAAGATTTTCATAATCTTTTTGTATAATTTTCAGCTCTACATCGAGCGCTTTCGCTGCCGAAACAAAAGCAACATGACTGGTTTGATGAATGATCAGATTAGGTTTTATCGTGCTATCTGGATGATGAACTTTCCAATGATTTTTAAATAATAAGATTGCTAAAAAAATTGCTTCTGAAGATCCGGATGTCGGAAAAAATTGATATCGCTCAGGAGAAGCAGCATGAAACATATTCAATAAAAAATTACCGCAATATTGCGACATTTCTTCTATTTCAGGATATGCACAACTATCAACTGCATTAATAGATGAAAATTTTATAAATACTTCTTCCGCCTCTTTGGACATATAGGTAGAAGAAAAAGCACCTAGATTTTTGACAGCTCTATTTTTGGTATCAAAATCACACAGTAAATCATCCATGACTATCTCTTTTTTTAATATTTTTATTGAGTGTAATAACGAATGCTCCACATCAATCCTACAAACAAGGCAAGAACGCTTGAGAGCCGAAGAAACATGCTTGCATATTTGTGATGCTTCATTTGTTCATATAAATATAAAAATGGATGCTCCATAATTATTTTTTTAAGCATTATTTTACTTACTTGTTGTGGGAATCCACCTCTACCACTTTCATGAATTGTGATATCTGGATCAACATTCACTTCAATGAATACACCTCTCGTCTTGGCAATAGGTTTTGTGATGTCTTCGCACAATACATCAAAACCTGCTAGATTCAGGCCTAAAGCTTCGGCTGCACGTACAGCCAATTTTTGATTATCTTCGCACACAATTTTAGGATTTAAACCTACAAAGGTGCCACCATGTGTTGAATTACAGATATAACGCAAAGGTATCTTTTCTCCCGCTTCGGGTACTGTATCAACACTGATATTTAAATCTTTGAAAATAGTCCAAGTTTCTTCATTTAAAGAAATTGGTCCCGTAGGAATCGTCTTTTTTTGCGATTTTCTTTTTTCATTTTGAATTTTAATTAATTCACGAATTGCATTTTTCCCATCCCCAATAATATGGGCAGGAATCCGCTCAACGAGTCCTATAACTTTACCATAATATACCAGAACTCTATAGGAACGTAAGCCTGGGTGGTATTCTTCTAAGCTAATACATTTAGTTAATTTAATATATTTATTAACATATTCCATCAATTTTTCTTCATCTTTGATGTTGCAAACCACTTTATAACCACAAGCGGTATCCCAAGTTGGCTTTGCAACCAATGGATATGTTAAATCTTCTGTGCTCCAATCATCTTTTTTAAACTGCTCCAAGGTAAACCCCGTTGATTTTGGTACTGGGATATTCGCCATCTCAAGCAGCTTATTCGTACTAAATTTATTGGCGCCAATAGATGCACTCACAACGCTATTAAAAGGCGTCAAACCACCTCGGAAGTAATATACATTTTTGCCTAAAGTAAAATAGAATCCAGCCATCTCTCTTTCCAATCGGACTGGATGCAATCCTAGATCTTGTGCGCTTTTATAGTACAATTTTGCGATATTATGCATATAACAATAAAAATATTATTGGCTTATGTTCAGTGTAACAGATAATTCCATGTATGTGAGACGAAGAATGCAAACTGTATAAAAATATAGAATCTTATTAGGACAGCCAAAATTAAGTATTTTATAAAAATACTATTTTGTGCTTTTTTTCTAATGTAAATTGGAGACAAAAATTAATAAGACAATGCTTTTTGTACTGAATTTTAAGCAATCACATGAATCTAAGAAACAAAGTCAGAAACTCAAACAATTCCCTTATTACTGAAAGAAATTCTAGCTCAAATATTTTTAGTGAAGCAACTTCATGTGGCAGCAACTTCATGTGGCTGTCCTATGTTTTTATGTGAATGCTCATTACTTTTACAGAGTGGCCATAAAGAGCGTCGTTTCCAATGATTTGCCAACCTAATTTTTCATACCACTGCGGAATGCTTTGATCAAAAGCTAAGAGATATATAGTTGGATATTTTAATTGTTGCGCTTTATGCTTAACTGCATTAATAAGTGCTTGTGCAATACCTTTCCCACGATATTCTGGTAATACAAACAAAGATGCTAACCAAGGTATTAAGTCAGGTCGGATGCCATCTGTTATTCGTACAGAGCTTGTGCCAACAGGCTTATTATCTTGTAATGCAATATAAGTGATGGGTAATGACTCTGTATTTAAATGATCATGCAATTTCAATATTGTTTTTTCATAGCGAGCCTGTGGATTGTAATGCCCCCATGTTTCAAATATCCATTTCGCTACCAATGGTATATATTCTGGATGATCTTTTAAATATGCGACCGTTAAACCCATGCTCATTGAACCTTAAAATGAAAAATATTAGCTTTAATCACTTACAGCGTTAGATTTGAGGAAAGAATCAATCAATATAGGTTTTTTTGAGCTATTAATAGCCACACCTATTAAAGAGGATTGTAAAATCAACCCTTTTTCAGCATGATATATTTCTTGAATAAATTTAATGCGTAATTTAGATTCAAGCATCATCTGACAGCTAACGCTAAAATCATCACCAGACTCCAGAGATTTTCTATATTTTTGCTGAGACTCGATGGCTACCAAATAAATTTCTCTCTGGGTAAGCTTCTTAAAATTCAAACCAATACTATCTAAGAACTCATGCCGAGTATGTTCCAAATAATTCAAATAAACAGAATTATTAACAATTCCTTGCATATCACATTCATAATCTCGTACTTTAAAAGATAGAGTAAAAATATTATTGCTGTTTAAATCATTCAACATACCGCGTTCTCTTTTTTTGAAAAATCATAATAATCTAAATATAGTCACAGCACATGAACTTTACCCGCAAGGGGCACAATGTCGGGTAGGCGTCAAGCCTTGAGCAACCGGAGTGCACTAAAGGTACATGAGGATTGCGAGATGGCGAAGACAACACCTCAGGCATTGTGCCCCTTGCGGACAAAACTCATGTGCGAAGACTATATCTCTTAATTTACCAAGGCAATAACTCTTTCTGATAACTATAAAACATTTCTGGCAGCTTATGCGCTTGCTCAATCACTTCATACAAAGCTTTGACCGAAGTTTCTGTATCAATCAAAGCATTCAAACCGCCCATGTCTGTTTTTACCCAACCAGGGTGGAGAACCAATACTTTCACACCTTTATCTTGCAAATCAATTTGTAAACTTCGCATCATGGCATTGAGGGCTGCCTTGCTAGAACGGTAAGCATAATATTGTCCAGAGGTATTATCTGCAATACTACCCATTCTGCTGGTAATATTGACGATGGTTTTTGTGCTTCCTCTTAGAATAGCATCTAGCACTGTTTGCGTCATTAAGATGGGGGCAAAGGTATTTGTCATAAAGACTTTCTGTAAAGCATCTATATTTAAATTACCAATGCTTTGATCTTGGTCACCATAAATACCAGCATTATTAATAAGGACATCTATGGTTTTAGTTTCAAAATATTTTTTTAATTTTTCATAAGCTTGAAAATGTGTAACATCGAAAGTAATCGTTTCTATGTTACTATATTTTTCTACTAATTTTTCAAATTCAGGATTACTTTTTCGCACAATGGCATATACTTGCCATCCTAGTTGAGCGTATACTTTTACAAACTCTAAACCAATACCTCTGCTACAACCTGTAATTAATATTGCTTTAGTCATCTTAAAATCCTTGTAAGCAAAATGTGAATGTACCATTGAGCCAATCATTTTTTGAAGCTGCTTCTCGTTACAAAACCAAGAAAACAGATAGCTCTGTTTAAGGCATTATAATATATCTTTTTTTGGCTTCTTTGCTACTGATAAAATACAATCCTCTTTATTTTTAATTTTCTCTTTATTTGCATTATCTCGCTCAAATTCTTCACGACTTCTTTTTTTAGCGCTGCTTTCTGTCTCTCCAAAATAAGGCGTATATCTATTTATAACAGAGCCAAGCCAAGAAAATATTCCACCAGCCTCTGACTGAGTTGCATTTCCACATTCTATATTTTTCAAGTCTTGGCATTCTTCTTGTAATTCACATACTTTCTGCGTTGCCTTCAGCTGCCGGGTAAATTCGGGGGAAAGTGATATATTACAGCCACTTTCAGTTAACATCTCTACGACACGATAACGAAAACTATCAAATAGCGCTGCATAATCATTGTCTAAATTCTTTAATAATCGTTCATCGTCACCAACATGCATGTTTGCAATATCTATTGCTTTAAAACCTGCAAAGAGAGCACAATTATATTTATCTCTTTGTTCACGTTTTGATAAACTATTATAGAGTACTCTAGAAAAACCCATATTTATAAAAAATTTTGCCAATTGCTGTTTGTATTTAGCATCCAAGCCAGCCCCTAAAGAATCATAATATTTGATATGTGCACACCGTTGTTCACCTTCTTGTGTGCATTGAACAACAGCAACTGTATAATGATTATCATCTTTTCGAAAAGGAATAATAAATTGATGACAGTTCTCAAATGAAATATGTTCATTTCCTTTATTACCAAGATAAGATTTCTCACTGCGTGCAATCCCTTCAAGATAATATAATAATAATGTATCTGAGCCGACGCCATTTTCTTTTAAAATTTTTGCGGCTTCTTGATTTGCTTCTCTATCTTGCGCAGAGCGCTTTGCTTCCTCTAAGTCTCGCTCTTCAAGTAATTCAGGAAAATCTTTTACTTCAGAGCGCTCAACCAAAGGCGTAGTATCTTTCACAAGATGTTGAAAACGTGGCTCTGTTAAGATCTTATTCACAACAAAATCTCGTGCCAATCGATAAAATGCATCTTGATTAAATACAGGAAAAATACCAAGTGTATTTACTAAATGTGCACGCGCCCCAACTAAATAGCGCAAAATACCATCGAGATGCTCTGCATCAAACCGTGAATGGCGCGTTACGATAGATGGAACTGTGTCACCCATCTGCGCACCTGGAATATTATGAAAATAAGAGATATGTTGTTCTTCAATGTATTGAATATAGCTTTGCGTTATCTCATCTTTACTTATCGCAATAAAAGCTTTGTCTAAAGCATTTTCATCATGACTGTCACTCTTACATAGCTTCTGGTCGCCTAACATACAAAACCTATCCCGTGCTATTCCTAAAATGATCGGATAGTATGAAAACAACAACATTCAATCAAGCAAAAGACGACCAACTTTCTTGTTCTGTTGACCAAGCGAGTTTTTCTAGAACAATTTTAGTGCATCTGCACCATTCTAGAGAGTAGTAAAATTACAAAGAATCTACATTGCTATCAGATGGTAATTGTTTATACTGACAAATCATATAGAAAAATAAGTAGATAAAATGGCAATTGATATTCCTTACCAAGAAATTCCTGAAGCAACTTTGATCTGCATGCTTGAAGAATTTGTCACTCGCGAAGGTACAAATTATGGAGAAAAAGAATTTTTGTTGGATGAACTAGTAGAGCAACTCAAGCAACAATTAATTTCTCATCGAGCCATGATTCAATACGATGAAATATCTGAAACTTTTAATATTGTTAGTACAGAAAATCAATCTTATCAAAAATAAAAGTTATTAATCTGAAATAGAGTACTCAAGGAAAACATATCATGATCGGAACAGAGTCTCTTAGCTCAAATAACAAGTTAATCAAATCTCTTCCATTCACAGAAAAAATTAGCTGTGAACAATTGATTTTTCTCACTGATGCACTTCTTCCGTTGATCCAAAGGCCTCACCACGATTTACTACGCTATAATATAGATCGTAATCTCTATTTAAAAATTATAGAAAAACTTAAATGCGTTAATCTCACCAAAGAAAAATCTAGACAAAAATTCATTTTGTTTTGTAAAGATATTTATAGCTCATTATCTAAAAATGTCGCGCTCTGTGAAAGGGAAGAAAACACGGCTCAACCCGATCATATTCTAGCAACCATTATTTTTACTGCCTTGATGGATACAAGTTTATTTCTATGTGATTTTGATCAATTTATGCAGTGCACTTTAGCCAAGAAAGCTTTCCATAAAGCACTTAGTGAAGTTGCAGAAGAATTATTTAAACATTTTCAAATTATTAAAGAAGCATTGCAGCAACAAAATGTTCAAACGACTAAATTATCGCTCTACAACTATGAGACATTTGCGCAACCTTATATACAAAACATGTCTGAAAGGCAATTAAACAGCCTAAAAATGCAATCTGAATTACAACCAAAAGTAAAAGCCGCTTTTGAAAATTTTATGGGGACACTCATTCAGATCAAACTACCTCATATTGCCATGACACTGCATACAATATTACATATTTTTAAAAGTAAATGTTTTGATTATGATGAAACCCAAAAAAGTTGTCATTACTTTGCCCCCTATTTTATCAGTGCGCTTGGCTTTGAAAAAGCCTTTCATTTTCAAAGCCAAGAAAATGATTTTATTGGCTCTGTTGCACTGTCTCATCAAGTAAATTTTTTCTCTTTTCTCCTTTGTGCTATTTTCTCGGACAAAATATTAGCTTCCGCGTACTTTAATGCGCATACTAGTTATTCAATTTATGATGAGCGCCCTTTCGATCAATTACAGTTAGAATTACTTCCTGAATTAAATAGTTTATTTGCGCCCACAAGCCACATTAGCTATTTCGAGCAACAGCCAAGCAGAAGTAGAACGAGAAGCAAAAACAATCACATAAAAATAGACTTAACAGATTTAACAGAAAAAATGAGAGAGCTTACAAACTCCGATAGCCCTAAAAGCAGTGGCAGAAGTGGTAGCGCAAGAAAAGATAAGAAATAATAAGGTTTAATGGTTATAGCCACATCCCGTGACTGTGTATAAACAATCACAGGATGGAATATTGCTCAACTATGCATTAGTTTGGAAAGGTTGCAAAGTTTCTACATAGGCTGTAATCGTAGCAGGAATGATAGGCGCAAGTACAAGTTGAACAATAAGCACAGCAATACCAAGCGCTATTCCAGCATACTCAGGAAAAACAAGACTACACACAGTGCTAAATATAAAAAAAGCAAGCATGTAGGGTAATGCTGCACCAAATATAACCACAAAAGTTTTCCAAAAGCGCCCTTTTGTTAATCTAAAACTTTCTTTTACAGCAGTAAATGGATTTTTATTTTGATTCACCACTAAAGGTATAATTAAAGCCAATCTAACTGAGAAATATATAAACCAAAGCAGTAATACAGCACCTAGTAGGAAGAGAGCTGTAGGCAACGGCTGCATTGATTGATTCATAGAACCAGAAACATCACTCAAAGAAGATTGAGATGATTGATATTTTGCATTTGTATCTGCCTGTGTGTGTATCATTTGAGGTTGATGAGAATCCATCTTAAATACCGTATGCGGCATATTTGCTTCATAGGCTGATATTTGATGTTTATTTTCTAATGTTGATTGAGCCGGTGTCACTAGTTGAGCAGTGCCTCCCATCATAACAAAGCCTATACCACCTACAATTACAGGTGGAATCAACACAATAATAGCTGCAAGAATCATTGCACCAATTGCAGGAAAGAATTTTTTCAATGCAACGATTAAAGCATCACCAATGCTCACATTTTGATTGTAGTAACCTCTAATCAAAACAGCATAAAGTGACAATCCAATAAACCAAGTAACTATGGCTTCCACAATCGTCAAAATTGATATGCCTTCCTTAGAGGGATCAGCAATCGTTGTTTCATTAAAAAGATTAATGCCACCTATAATGGTGATAATAAGACCAAGTGCAATTAAGGTCGGCAACATTTTAAAATAAAGTGAATAACCTTTTTTCAGGACACTCGATACAGATATACTTTCTGCGTTCATGACCTATCTCCAAGTCTATGATAATTATATAAACTTAAGTTAAACATATCACTTTATATAGCATAGGAACAATATTGAAATGATGAATAATTATTCTAAATTAGACCCAAAACGAATATTGATTTTATGTATGTGTCACTGAATAAATTTCTCTGCGACCTCAAATTAAACTTAAAAAAGATGTGTTTACACTGAAGAAAAACAGAAAAAGCCAATCCTGTAGAGGACTAACCACACCTCTACAAAATATTAAGAATAACATAGCGTCTTAATCAAAAAGGTCTGCCCATGAATAAGTGTAAAGCACGTTTACCATTTTCAGCAAAACCATAACCAAAATAAAAAGGGCCGATGATGGTATCAAAACCTAAAAATAAACTCCCGGCCTTTCTAAATGAATGTTCTCGAATAGAACTTCTACTTTGCCAGGTATTTCCTGTTTCCAAAGACATTCCTAAATACAGAGGAAAAGGATAATTGGGGATAATGCTGACATCTTTTAATGAATAATAATAGAGAAAAGTTAATAAAGCGGCATGCTGGCCAAAAAGCTGCTGCTCCGCTAAACCCGATAACCTAAACAATCCCCCCAAGGTAAATTGTGCATCAAACGATGCTTCTCCTGCTGTCGTTGTTTGATATTTTGTAACGATAGCCCCACTGTGTTTACCCACTGATTGTGCAAGCGCCCCTTGTATTTGAAATTGCTCAAAATCAGTATTGCCGCCGAGATCTTTCTTATACCAATAATATTGCGCGGCACCCACAGTTCCTTCATGCGGAAAAAAAGAATTGTCTAAAGTGTCCCATTCAAAGCGCGAATAGACAAAACCATCATCTTGATTACCATCGGGAAAACCATTACCTACTTTAAGCCGTGCTGAACTATTGGCTCTACCATAGCCAATTTCTACCCGACCCCATTCGTATAAATTTCGACCAATACCTAGTTCAGCGCGCATCGTAGAAAGGAGGTATTGTGCAAAAGCCTCATCATCAATATAGAGATGAAAAGGTTGCTGTATATAACCTACACGTGGGTTAATATACCAAACAAGATCGCGTGTGAAAGGCTGATAAATATCAGAAAGAATACCATTTACTTCACCAATTGAACCAAACAAACGCCCCTCTCCCGCATAAGCATTCATAAGCGTTTTTGTAATACCAAGTCCAACTCTAAAATTACTATTCCCTTCAAAATCAGTTCCTAATAAAAGGGAGCCTTGGATATAAGTAGGCCCCCAGCTTCTCTCATTAGGGGTCACCATTAAAATATTATTGTCAACGTTATATTCAATTTTCTCAAAGAGTTCAAGGCCATATAAACGACTGATATAATCATCTAATTCTGCTGGTGTATAATAGCCTGGGCATATGGGTAAATATGCTTGATATGTTTTAGTGTTAAGCACTGTTTCATTCTGAATATGAACACCTTTTATATAAAGATGTGTGCGATTGTGATTTGTATGATTTAAACCATATGCTAAGTGCGCCAATTTATCTTGCACTTGTTCTGTTGCTTCTTCTCCGTATTGAATTGCTTTTGCTAATTGATCATAGCTTGAAGTACCTACTTCTTTCATGATTGGCGAGATAAGAATATCTTTTTCTGACAACAGATGCAGGCTATGTTGCATATTTTCTTGAGTATAGATATTTGTTAATTGATCTAATACAGAATCAAAGCCTTCGATTTGATTCTTACTCAACATAGGTGCCCCTACATCTACAGCAATAATGATATCAACACCCATTTCTTTTGCAATTTCAACCGGCAGATTATTGGTGACACCGCCATCAACTAATAATTGACCATCAATCATAGCAGGCGAGAATAATCCAGGTACTGCCATACTTGCATACATTGCATTTGCAAGATCACCCTGTGACAAAACAACACATTTCCCTGAAATCAGATCTGTCGCAACAGCTCTAAAGGGAATAGGCAAAGCATCAAAATCTTTTAAAGGTTCATGCACAATCGTTTCTTTTTTAAAGGCTTGGTATAATTTGTGTCCTTGCACAACCCCTTGTGGAAAACGAATGCTGCCATTTTTCAAACCAATCAACTGACGAATAAGAAACAAATCATCATCTCTTTTTCTTCGATAATAGAGATAATCCCTATCAATTTTATTGATCAGAATACTATCCCAAGCCACTGAGCTTAATATTTTTTCTATTTCAATAGCAGAATTACCAACGGCATATAAACCACCAACCACCGCGCCCATACTGGTACCCACAATCACATCAATGGGGATCTGCATTTCATCAATTTTTTTCAACACGCCAATATGAGCGCCCCCTTTTGCACCACCGCCACTTAATACAAGACCTATCTTAGGACGTGTATCGGTTGTTTGTGCAAAAGCACATGTCGATAAAACAATTGATAAAAATAATGTGATTAGTTTCATAACAAATAATAGCCATTATTAGAACAAAGCCAAAGAAGCTTAGTATATTGTCTTCTATTCTTATCTTAGAAATGTTTTCTCATCGATTTTGACCTGCAATCCATGATTTATTTTTTGCTAAGCAACAAACTCTTACAGAAAATCAATATATTAGTTTGCAATCTTAATTTATTTCATTTGCCTTTCAATCATAGCTATCAATCACACACTGCTTTTTCACCAACACAAGTTAATAAATAAACTAAAATCATGCATTAAAACTCAAACTAACTAACAAAATATAATTTAATGATATTTATATACTTATTTTCAATTATCTTTGGCTGTCCCGTAAAAACTTATAAACAGTTGTGAATATCACAAAAATAATTATGGGTGTCCTGTAAAAAATGTAAAAAAGGGTTGCAATAGGAAATCTAACTACTTTAGGATGCAAAGCCACATAATTTTGCACTGCATAATATATAGGCAGAGCGTTGTGTGTTTGTTAAATATAATAATATTAAAATAGGTATCCTATGAAAGTAACCAATAAATTTTCGCTATGCTTGATTTCCTTGCTTATGATGTTCTGCGTAAGTGCACATGCTAACGCACCTTATGTCCTAGGCGAAGTAGGCATTTATGGATTAGGCGAGAATAACAATCTATGGAAAAATATTTATGATAATGACACCAAGTTAAATGCACGTCTTGCTGCAGGTTATCTATGGGATGTTGCTAACAACACCAAAGCTGGTATTGAAACCGGATTTAATCTTAACCAAAGTAATAAAGTACGTTATGACGATCTCACCATAAAGTTCAAACGTCATAGTTTTGATTTATTGGGTGTGCTTGATTTCTATCCTACACAAAAATTTGATGTGTTTGCTAAAGTAGGTACTGCGTACACTAAAAATAAACTTTCTCTCCATTACTTAAATCTTAATGACTCTGTTTCTCACAGCACATTTGTACCTAAAGCTGTAATCGGTGCAGGTTATGATTTTAGCAAAGATCTTAACGTAAACCTTTCTTTATCTCATGAATTCAAGAAAAACAGCGACTCAGTATTCAGCGTAATTCCTTCTGCTAGCACTTTTATGCTCGGAATGAAATATAACTTTGTTGTATAGTTTCTCGTTAATCTCAGTGCTTTCTTATTACCTTGTGCTTATTACTAGGCGCAAGGTAATACTCTGCTAAAATCTCACCTTATTTCGTTTAAATTTCTAGCATGAAAACGCAAGTGTTCTTCAATAAAGCTCGCAATAAAGAAATAACCATGATCATAACCCTCTTGCCAATCGAGTCTTAATGCAACACCTGCTTGCTCACAAGCAGCTTGCAATAACGCAGGCTTGAGCTGCGTATCTAGGAAAGGATCTCGGCTTCCTTGCGTAATGAGTAGTTCTGATCCTCTCCATATATGCTTATGTATTAAGGCTGCAACATCGTAATTCTGCCACTTTCGCTGATCAGCTCCCAAATAGTAGGTTAAAGCTTTTTCACCCCAAGGACAACGCGATAAAGCGCAAATAGGGGCAAAAGCAGACACCGATCTAAAATAATCAGAATTTTTCAGCGCTATCATCAGTGCGCCGTGTCCACCCATAGAATGGCCCATAATCGCAGTCCGCTTAATATCCACTGGAAAATGCGTTCCAATCAAAGCTGGTAGCTCTTTTGCAACATAAGAATACATTCGATAGCCTTGAGACCAAGGCGCTTCTGTGGCATCCACGTAAAACCCTGCACCAAGCCCAACGTTCTCGATATCCGATTCTCCCTTGATGTTTAAGCCACGTGGACTGGTGTCAGGCGCTACTATCACCATGCCTAGCTCCGCCGCCACGCGTTGAGCCCCCGCCTTAATAATAAAGTTTTCTTCGGTACAACTTAAACCTGATAGCCAATACACAACCGGTACAGGCGCTACCGCAGCTTGTGATGGAATAAAGACAGCAAAACGCATTTTGCACTTTGTTTCTGTAGAAAGGTGACTACAGATTTTTTGCATGCCCCCAAAACATTTACTCTCGGATAGTATCGTTAGCATTTGAGGTATTCCATAATTAAAAGCGTACAACAGAGCGTATCGATTGCCCCGTCTTCATTAAATCAAAGGCTTTATTAATATCTTCTAATGGCATTTGATGGGTAATAAAATCATCAACAATGATTTTACCATCCATATACCAATCGACTATCTTGGGTACATCGGTACGTCCTCTTGCGCCACCAAAAGCAGAGCCTTGCCACACACGCCCTGTTACTAATTGAAAAGGTCGTGTTGAAATTTCCTTACCACTTTCAGCCACGCCAATAATGGTGCAAACACCCCAACCTTTATGGCAGATTTCAAGTGCTTGACGCATCAGATCAACATTCCCCACACATTCAAAACTGTAATCAGCGCCACCTTTGGTGAGATTCACTAAATAAGGCACCAAATCTCCCCCTACTTCAGTAGAGTTTACAAAATGCGTCATACCCAGCTTTTCTGCAAAGTGCTTACGTTTAGGATTAATATCCACACCTACAATCATATTGGCGCCCACAAGCCGTGCTGCTTGAATCACATTCAATCCCACACCACCCAATCCAAAGACAACCACATTAGCCCCTGCCTCAACTTTTGCTGTGTAAATGACAGCGCCAATACCCGTTGTAACACCACAACCAATGAGACACACTTTGTCTAAAGGTGCATCGGGGTGGATTTTTGCAAGCGCAATTTCTGGGAGCACAATATAATTCGCAAAGGTCGAAGTTCCCATATAATGCAGAATCTTTTCTCCACCAATACTGAATCGACTGCTTCCATCTGGCATTAACCCTTTGCCTTGCGTTGTGCGTATGGCTTGGCATAAGTTGGTTTTTTGAGAGAGACAATATTCACAAGCTCGACATTCCGGTGTATAAAGCGGAATAACGTGATCGCCGGCTTTGACGCTTGTCACACCCGCACCGACCTCTACTACAACACCTGCGCCTTCATGTCCCAATATCGCAGGAAATAGCCCTTCTGGATCTGCACCTGATAAAGTATAAGCATCTGTATGACACACACCGGTTGCCTTGATCTCCACTAATACTTCACCCGCTCTTGGCCCTTCTAAATCAACAGTCTCAATGACTAAAGGTGCACTCTCTTTATAGGCCACTGCGGCTTTGACTTTCATGCTTATTTCCTTAAAAATTTTAAATGGCTTCTAAAATTGCTGCTATACCCATACCACCAGCCGTACAAATTGAAATCAAACCACGCTTTCTACCATTTTGATGAATTAATTTTGCAAGTGTACCTGCAATACGTGCACCCGTTGCTGCAAAAGGATGCCCAACGGATAAACTACTACCCACAACATTGAGCTTGCTGCGATCAACAGTTCCCAATGCCGCATCCAAGCCCAATACTTCTTTACAATAGCTCGGTGTTTCCCAGGCTTTGAGATTACATAAAACTTGTCCAGCAAAAGCCTCATGTATTTCTATATAATCAAAATCATCAAACCCAAGTTTATTTCTGGCAAACAATTGTGCAACGGCTTTAGTGGGCGCCATCAAAAGACCCGCTCCTTTTACAAAATTAACGGCCGCCACTTGCACATCAATAATCTTAACCAGTGGTTTTAAGCCAAGCTTTTCGGCTCCTTGTTGATTTGCAATTAATAGGCACGCCGCGCCATCTGTCAGCGGCGAACTGTTACCTGCGGTCAGACTACCCGTTTGCAGATCAAAAACGGGTTTGAGCTTAGCTAGCTTTTCCAAGGTGGTATCCGCTCTGAGTGTTGCATCTTGCTTGATGTTCATAAACGGATGCACTAACGCATCAAAAAATCCTGTGGCATATGCTTTAGCAGCATTAAGATGGCTTGCCAATGCAAGCTCATCTTGTTCTTGACGGCTAATGTTCCACTCTTTTACCATCAGCTCACAATGTTCTCCCATCGAGAGCAAAGTACGAGGTTCATTCACCGTTGGAATGCTGGGCTTGAGATCTTTAAAAGAAAGTCTGGCAATAATACTGATTTTTTCTGTTATTGATTTGGCTCGATACAAATTCATAAGCGCTGATTTTAAAGGCGCCGATACTTCAATCGGTACATCACTATTGCTGTCAACACCACCGGCAATCCCCATATCGATAGCACCGGTGTATATTTTCAAGGCAATTTGCCACGTTGTTTCAAGACCGGTTCCACAGGCTCGTTGCACATTATACGCAGGCGTATCAGGATGTAATTCTGTAGAAAGCAAACACTCTCTTGCTAAATTAAAATCTGCTACGCTGTTAATAACCGCGCCTAATGCAATATCACCCATCAACTGATTTTTAAGGTGATATTGATTTACCAAAGCATTCAGGGCAACTTCCATGAGCTGCTTGCGTGATACATTTGCGTATACGGTTTGGCTTTTTGCAAAAGGGATGCGCGCACTTCCTAAAATATAAACTTCATTATTTTGCGAGATCATTCTATACCCAACCTTTTTTCTTGAAATAGCGATAGGGGAAGAACGAAGAAAATAACATCAGCATCAGTGCAAAAGGATACGAAAATTTGAGAGAAATTTCTGGCATATATTCAAAGTTCATACCATAAATACTAGCAATCAAGGTTGGCGGCATAAAAATCATTGCGACAACCGTAAACATTTTAATGATATGCGTTTGTTCAATATTGATTAATCCTAAGGTAGACTGCAATTGGAAGCCCAATTTTTGATTCAACTGTTCTGCATGTTTTGATAAGCAAATAATATCTTGATTCAAGGCAAGGATATTATGATCTAATTTATTCGGAAACATTTTATGTTGTGTATCTTGAAAATAGGTAAGCAATAATTGGATGCTAGAAAGACTTTGATACGCTTTAGACACAAGAGTCTGTAAATAGTTAATTTCTCGTAATAATCCATTTAAATTTTCTTTTTTTGTAACATTTTTATTGCCATCAATGCTCCCAAGTAACGCTAAGCCTAATTCATCTGTTTTTGCATCTACCAATTCAAAAAGATCTGCAACAGAACCTACAATTTTGTTTAATAATATATCAAAAATCTCTACATGATTTTTTACCGATAGTGGATGATGTTGAATATGCTGTGTGAAGCTGTGAATAGGGTTTGGTTCAGAATATCTCAACGTGATAAGTATTTTTTTTGAAATGATAAAGGTAATGACATGACTCTCTGGGATGGGAGCAGCTTTGGTCACAACCGATAATGCTAAGTGGAGTGCATCGTTTTCTTCATAAAATCTATTTGAAAATTCCAATTGATGCATCTCGTGATGTTCAGGGAGATCAACATTCGTTTGATGCAATATGACATCGCTTTCTTCTGGTGTTGGATCAAATACTTCAATCCATAATACATCTTCGGTATTGGTTGTTGGCACCAACTTTTTAGTTTTCTCATCAATGCAAAAGTAAGTTATCATGCTATTCAAATATCCTTTTTCTTCATGAATAACTGCAATCGTTCGAGTTTAACAAGACTTAAACTGCAATTAAACCAATCTATGCCAATCAACACACATTAAAGAAAATACGCTTCAAGTTTGTTTTTTAACTACAAAATCACGAGAAATTGCTAACGAGACGTATCCCCTTTAAAGCCCGCTAGCCTGAGTATTTTAGTGATAAACTCACTTTTAGCATCTGTATAAGCTTCGCGGTCAGTATTATCTTTTGCAGCTAACGTTATTTTTAAGTGCTCATACTCACGTGCATAGCTTGGATGTTGAATTAAAAAGTCACGAAATGCTACTCTCGCTTTAAAATAGTCAGAATCATATTGCACAACATGTATATGATGTGTACGCCCCATACCAAAAGGCGGCATGCCTTTTACAAAAAACATTTTATTAGGATTTGGGTTTTCGGCCCAATATTGATATCCCATCTGTTCAATGATGCTGATTAAAGGCTGAGCCTCTGCAACAGAGCGAACACCGACATAGAGATCGATAATGGGTTTTGCTTTTATACCTGGTATTGCGGTACTACCAACATGCTCAACGTGAAGGATAATATTTGTAAGATCTTTGCTGTTTTTTTTCAATAAAGCTATTTCTACCATGGCCATTACAGACCATTCAGAATGATAGTCAGAAAATTCAATCATATCTTTGGCTGGGGGCTTGTTCATACATATTTCTTATATTCAACAGCTAAAAAATAGTATAACAAACTCCCCCAAACAACGAACTAAATATTATTTTATTTTCTTTGAATTTTTTACTGTGCTCATCAACGACTCATCGTTTAATAAACTCGCTTGATAACCTGCGTAATAATCATTAGCAGATCGATAGCCTTGCCACATAAAACAGCTTTTTGCTTGTGCAATAAAGCTCTGTGCAGCCTCTTTACCCATTGCAAATGCTTCTCTTTGCGCATCTGTGAGTGTCTCAGGCAAAGATACTTCTTTAGATTTATAATTTTTGTATTGCTTTGTTTTCAGGCTGTCTCTTAACCATTGAATAAGCTCTACGCCTAGTAATACCAGACCCCCTACCGATAAACAAGTAGCCCAGCTTGCTCTTAGACCCAACCAAAGCAGTGATTCAACTCTTATTGCAGCACTGATAACCGTTGCAACCAAGAGCGACCATTTTCTGTTTTTAATATGCTGCAAAAGAGATGTAGGCTTTAGAATATTTTTAATAACTGCCTCTGCATCATGCCCAAGATGTTGAACAATTACATATTGCGCTTTCATCTCTGGGTTGCAAATAGGACTAAAATTATTACCCTTTCTTTTTAAATTTTCAGCAATAGCAGCATCAACACTACCATAATTCATTTCATTACCTGTCGGAGCATGTGGATCGGAACAATTTGTGGTTGCCGTCATATGCGTTGAGGTAGGTGCCAATGCATCGTTTTTGTCACTTGCAAACTCAATGCCTTTTTGCTTACATAGCAAAGCTATTTTGTCTAGAATGCGTTGAATTTTTGGATTATTAGCAGTGTTGAAAAAAGGTAACTCAATTCTTTTTATCTGCGAATATGTATCTGGCGACTGTACCAGCAACAATTGTCTTAAACCCAGCAAAACACCCAGAGTAAGATGTACATCTAATTCTTCTCTGGCTTTACCTTTCAATGCTTCTGCAAAAAAGCCAGCACCATATTTCAGAAATTTAAAATTCAAGCTGCGTTGAGGATTATGCGCTTTTGCATGCCTGTTCAAGGCTTGAGCCGATAACACAAAATCCTGCGCAACAAAGGCATGAAACGCCTTCGTATCAAAGATGACAGCGGTATTCTTAAAAAACCCTGTTAAGAAGCGACCTGAATTGTCTGCTATCGCTTGCTGATAGGTCTTCTTAGTCTCACCTACTGTATTGAGATAGATGTCTTCATCTAAAGCCCCTTTGGGTAAATCGCCTTTTTCGGTCAGAAGCACATGTCTACCAGTATTATTGAGTGCTTGAAACTGTAAACCTGGCAAATCGCAGATATAAACTTCTTGATTTAATGCGAATCGTATCGTGCTTAAGTTGGGATAGCCACCATATTGTATAGCCACATCTTTGCCAACAATCACACAATGCTTTACTAAATCTCTTAAGGCAATAACGGTTGCTTCTGAGATATCTGGATACTGAGAAAAGTTTATTATTCCGGTTGTATTGACGCTTTCAGCGCGTGCAATAGCAACCAAATCAATCAAGGTCATGGTTTTATTAATGGTGTAATAACACTTTGATTCACCTACGTTGAATCGCATGTCTTGCAACTCAGCGCTTACTTTTTCAAGAGCTGTTTTTACCCAAAGTGGTGCAAAAATTGTAACCTCAGGATCTTTGGCAAGTTGAGTTAATGCTTGCTTGGTTCGCAGCTGGATAAAGCCCTGTTTAGACATAATAGAACCTCATTTCAAAAAGTCAGAATTATAGCTATTTAATGTGGTAATGTATATATCTTATTTAGGGTGAAGATGCACAAATATTTCAAAAAGAAACGCTGCGGTTGCGAGAAGCGTAGGGTAGGCAAAGCAAAGCGTATTTTCACCTTTCAATCAAAATATAGGACAGCCAGTATCTCAAAATCTCACACACATGCCATCGATTTTAAGTTGTCTGATTATCTAGAACTCGTTGATTATACGGGACGAGTGATGCAGCAGGCTCTATTCCAGAGCATTTAGCCCCCATCTTAACCAGACTACAATTTGAACCTCAAAACTGGATTTCATTAGTCAAAAATTTAGGCAAGAGCTTCTCTCATGTAGTAGGAAGTGAAATCTTGATGCTTAATTTTGGCAAAGAAGGTAGGAAAGGCTTAAAGGGCATCACCCAGGCAAAGAAAGTCTATTCTAATACACACATCGCTTAGTTCAATTCTTCATTCAACTGTCGTTTTGACTCTCTTTTGCATATTAAGCAGGATTACTGCAGTTATTTCTTATCCTCAATGAAAAATTCAGGCATGTTCCTCATTTTCTTTTTCTAAAGAGCGGATTATATTGGCTGTCCTAAATCTTACTTCCTAAATCTTAAAGGCGCCAAGTCTTGAGCAACGGAATGTACATAAAAGTACATGAGGATTGCGAAATGACGCAGACAACAACGCCTACAGTTGATTTACGAAGAACTCGCTAGTTTAGTTTATTGCGTACCCCATCCCCATACGCCTTATCAATCTTGTCAAAAAGCGCCAGCTGCCTATCTACAATAGATTTAGGTACACCTTGCATTGCTTCTGCTAAATTACTAAACAACCTCTCTTTTTGGGCATCATCAAAGAGATTAAATAAAGCTCTGGGTTGAGAGAAATCATCATTACCTTCACGGTGATTATATCTATCAGCATCTCCATCAATGGCTAAAGGAGGCTCTCTAAATTGCGTATGCTCCACAGGACCATTAAAAGAATTCGGCTCATAATAAGCATCTGGACTTGGCATATTTTCAAAAAACCGCATGGAACCATCTTTGTGGTAGTGATTCACTGGGCAATGCGGTTTATTGACAGGCAATGCTTCATAATGCGTTCCTAAACGATAACGATGCGCATCAGCATAAGAGAAAATTCTGGCTTGTAACATTTTATCTGGAGAAAAACTAACGCCCGGAATAATATTCGAAGGTGACAAAGCAAGTTGCTCAATGTCTGAAAAATAATTATCCGGGTTTCGATTCAGCTCAATCTCTCCCACTTCAATCAATGGAAAATCAGCATGCGGCCACACTTTCGTTAAATCAAAAGGATTAAAGGCGGTTTGTTTTGACTGCGCTTCTGTCATTACTTGAATAAAAAAGGTCCACTTAGGAAAGTCTTTTTTCTCAATGGCATAATATAAATCTTCTTGTGTTGATTCTCGTGTCTTACCAACCACTTCTGCTGCTTCTTTATTAGTAAAATGCTTATGCCCTTGCTGAGTTTTGAAATGAAATTTTACCCAAACACGTTCATTTTTCGCATTGATAAAACTGTAGGTATGAGAGCCATAACCATTTACATGACGAACACCAACTGGCAAACCCCGATCAGAAAATAATATGGTCAACTGATGCAAAGATTCTGGAGAAAGTGACCAGAAATCCCACATAGCAGTTGCAGAACGCATATTGGTTTTAGGATGTCGTTTCTGCGTATGAATAAAATCAGGGAATTTGTAAGGATCGCGAACAAAAAATACTGGCGTATTATTGCCGACAATATCCCAATTGCCTTCTTCTGTATAAAATTTAATCGCAAAGCCACGCACATCTCGCTCTGCATCCGCTGCACCCAACTCACCAGCCACGGTAGAGAATCGCATCACCAGATCGGTTTTTTTACCAACGCTTGAAAATAATTTTGCCTTTGTATACTTACTAATATCATGCTTTACAGTCAATGTACCAAAAGCGCCCCATCCCTTTGCGTGCACAACACGCTCAGGAATACGTTCACGATTCTGATGCGCAAGCTTTTCAATAAGTTGATAATCTTGCATAAGTACAGGGCCTCTTGAACCTGCCGTTATCGAATTTTGATTATCACTAATGGGGTTACCAGCGGTTGTGGTTAAAATTTTCTTATCTGATGGCATATTCTACTCCGTTAGAATTAATTTTTTATAAATTAATCAACAAAGTCTAATACAGATACACAGCAAAAGATACCACACCAAAGGCTCCCAGCATGGGAGCTTTAATCTCTGATTTTCCTTTTTTGCACCGCACTCAATGATACAGCCATCCTTTCTTTGCAATTGATTTGTTTGCGTGACTGAGCCGTACTAGATAATGTTAGGCAATTGCCGTATTAACCTTTTGAAATGGGTGTCCAATGACTTCGTTCACACGTATCAGCCTCGAGCAATTACCTAAAGCAGAATTACATGTTCACCTTGAAGGCGGAACATTACGTGCTTCGAAACTCATAGAACTGGCCGACAAGCATGGCTTACCTAAACCAACTCTCATATTTGGAGAGAACAATAACCTAAAATTTGCAGATCATGATTTCTTAGATTTTCTTAAAGTATATGATTTAGCTGCATCTTATATATTAACCGAACAAGACATTGAAGAAGTCACTTATGAATATTTAGAGCAATGTGCCAAACAAGGTACGCTTTATGTTGAACTCACATGTTCACCGGATCACGTAACACAAAATCGAAAAACCTACACAGATATACATCAAACTCTAGCACCAGAACAAAACACAGATCTTAAAGCTGCGTTTAGAGCAACACTGGCAAGAGCACTGCAAGAGAAGTACAAAACGCTACCCAATATTGATTATGCTCAATTTATAGCGGCTGTCGTACGCGGCATTGACAGAGCCAATGCACAATATGGCATTGAAGCACGCATCTTGATTGTTCTGCTCAGACACAATGGCAAAGAACATTGCCATACAACAATACAAAATATGCTTGATTACCCCCACCCTTATGTTGTTGGAATTAATTTAGCTGGCAATGAAACAGATTTTCCACCGACACTCTTTGTAGAACATTATCAAAAAGCAAAAAAGGCAGGCTATAAGCTAACAGCCCATGTCGGCGAACATACAGGTGCAGAATATATTAAGGAAGCGGTTGACATACTAGCGCTAGATAGAATCGGACATGGTACAAGTGCTTTCTTAGATACAACACTGATTGCAACTTTAGTTGATAAAAAAATAGGCATAGAAGCGAATATCACCAGCAATTTAGCACTCACAAATATTAAAGATGTTACCTCACATCCTTTTAAATTATTCTTAGATGCTGACATACTGGTGTCACTGAATACAGACGACCCAACCTATTTCAACACAGATATCGGTCGCGAATATGAAAAGGCTAAGAGCGCTTGGAATTTAAAAGACGAAGACTTACTCAAAATTACTCGAAATGCAATTCAAAGTGCTTTTTGTGAAGTTTCATTAAAAACAAAATTATTAGCAAGCATTGACTTATACGAAGCAGCGCGAGAAACTTTCAAACATGTCTTAGCATTGAATGATCGCTTTCTTTATTCAATGTTCATGAAATATCTCTTAGAAGCTACACAGCCTTCTCTAGAAACTTATCTACGCTTGCAAGCACAAAATCCAAAAGCATATGATTGCAAAGTGCTGGTTCAAAAACACATTGCCTATGAGCAAGCCTGTGAGCAACACAATAAATACATCCAATCCACAAAAATGCAACTAAGCAACCACAGCCATATAAAAAGTCAAAAGCCTAATAAAAAAACAGTGTCAATCTGATAAAAAGCATCTACAATCTCAGCTTTTCTCTTTGAGATCTGGCCTATCAGCAAAGATAGGCCAATGCGCTTTGAACTAAACATCTTTGTTTTTTGTCATTCTGTCATAAATATAAATAAGCATACAAAATGGAAATAGACTTTAGCGGTTTATTAACAGGCTTCGTTGCAAGCATCAGCCTCATTATGGCAATTGGTGTGCAAAATGCATTTATACTGAAGCAAGGGCTAAAAAGGCAGCATCTTTTTCTGATCGCTTTCACCTGCTCTCTCTGCGATTCTATTCTCATTGTCTTGGGTGTATCCGGTATTGAAATTCTCACCAATGACTATCCCATGCTCACAAAATTTATGGAATGGGGCGGTGCTTTGTTTTTGCTTGCGTATGGCTTGCGGTCTTTTTGGAGTGTTTTCCATCCGCATATACTTGTAGCCTCACTTGAGAATGCGCTCCCCACCAGCAAAATGTCAACATTGCTTGCATTATTAGGCTTTACCTTTTTAAACCCACATACTTATATAGATACTTTTTTGCTTTTAGGCACAATTGGTGCCGAACAAGAACCACACGAACAACTCTATTTTATGATAGGCGCTGTAGCAGCATCTGTCACATGGTTCTTTAGCCTCACTTATGGCGCGAGTAAGCTCGTCCACTTTTTAAAAGTCCACGCGCTTGGCAAGTATTAGACAGCATCATGGGTTGTATCATGATAGGTATTGCAATAAAACTCTTTCTTTAATATCTAAGGCCATTGCTTCCCAAACGATAGCGTTTTAGGGGAAAAATGGTGCAAATACATCATATATACCAATTTTAAGCTTGCATCCTTAACTTCTTATTTGATAGAGTGGTTAGCTCAATTTCAGTAGGTGCCCCATATGATTTCTTTTTACAATGAAGAAGCAATAACCAGCATTCAAAATGATGCATATAATTCATTTTCACTGTTAGATCAATATGATGGAGAGATAGGCACCTGCAAAAAAATGATAGATCTCGGAAAATTTAAAGCCGAATATCAAAACTTCGCACTGGTCTACAGTCGATATCTTCATGAAGCCAACCAAACCATTGTGCGTAATGAAAAAGAGTATTTAAACTATTTGTCTGAAAAAAACTATCCTGTAGTTACAGTCTATGGCAACGCATTTGTCGTGGAACAAAAATTAGAACAACCTAGGCTCGCCATGCTTATGCAATATATCCCTGGCGTGTTTATTGAAGCAAAAACAGCAGCACCACTCAATATATTGATCTTGGCTGCATTATTAGGAATTCCAGCACGCGCGCATCAAGAAGCATGGCTGGCGCTCAATCAAAATCACTTAGCAGCAAACATTATCCAAGCAATGGATCAACCTCAAAATTTCTCACAACTGCAAGAAAAGGCAAATATACTTGCAAAAAATTTCCAAGCCCTCATCCAAAAGATGGAGCAAGATCAAATTATGATCTGCGATCTGCAAATGATTATTTCAAAAGATGGGCGCTTAACCATCATTGATCCACTTGATATTGTGGATTATAGCAGCGCAAAATCTTTATTTAAGAATGAGATTCAAGACCCTACCCCTGATTTACGACAATTTCTTCAACACACAAAGAGCTGGCTAAAAAACGCCCTTGACTTTTGTCAAACTATTGCCCAATCCTCAACACCCACAGATCTACATGCCTTCGTCAGTGTAACGCCAAAAGCTCTAACATTTCAGCATGATGCGATGACACAAAAGAAAAAAGCGAGATCACGCGTAGAGATGCTCAGAGGCACCGAAACAAATACTCCCCTCTCTTCGTTATCAATTACAAACAAAATGTAATTTATTTAATCCCTAAAAGAAGTTCTATTTTTTGCTTCATATACACTATTGTGAATAGGTGGATAGTTTTCTTGATCGCTTGCATTATCAATATGCAATGAAGAAAAAATGAGTGGTACTATGTGATCAGAAGAAGAATTTAAGTCAACAATGGCACTCTCCTCACTCATTTGGCCTATATTCAGTTCTGCAAAGGGTCTTACACTATCTAACCTTGAAGGTATCACATGAGCAGACTGACGAAGAGAGGATTGGCTTCTCATTTCTTTATTTCTTTTCTCAAGCATATTTCTTCCCATCAAGCCTTTAAGTAATGATGTGGGTTTACGAGCAGGCGCACGTTCAGATGGCTGCATATTTAAAACAATTTCCAACAATTCAGATACAGAAGCAGCTGCCATTATACTGGCACACCATGCGATGGATCTTTTCAACATATTTTTCCCATCGTGTAATTGTTTAATAAAGTCTACATTATCAAGAACAGTGTCATCATAAATGCTTTTATATTGCCAATTATTTAATGAGCCACTATTTATATTTTCTATTTCTACAACATCAACAGGATCAATAATAAAAACCTCACCCTCTTGAGTAACCATTAACTGCAAGTCAGAAATCATAATCCGTTTTTCTTCAGAAACATTTAGAATATCCAGCAATTTATTGTGAAGCCTCTCTGCAAATAATTGTGCTTTCCCAAAAGCAGACTCATCGTCAATCAATTTTGCTTTAACTTCTTCTTCAATTTTATTTTTCTGTAAAACCCATCCTTCGCCATGTGGTATGGTAACGCCAAAGGCAAGGCTAAATAACTTATTTTGTGCCGATTCAAAATCCTTTACATCAATGAGGACAGCATCAGAAACCCAATCTAAAATCACAGCATATTGTCCTGTTGCTATTTTAAAGGGCTTACTATGAAATTGAATAGCAGGCAACCCAATTGAACGCATAAAATCTAATAAAAAAGCTTCTTTTATTAATGCTTGCTTAGCAGATGTTATCTTTTCTCTTATACAAGCAAGGCCTAATGCATCATCCTCTAATTGACATACTTGCTTAAAAGATCCAGCAACCCATTGCATATTAGCAAAATCAAGCTCTCCTGAAATTATGCACTGTTGAATCAATTCAATTTTTTCTGCTAAATTCTTCGCCAACATAGTTTTTCCCAAGTTTTATAGACCATCATAAAAAGATAGTGAAGGTAATGGTAACTAACAAGATAAAATCTTCATTTAAGTCAATCCATAGACGAGCACTGCTATCTTCTTGCATGAGGTTATTTCTGAAAAAGATCTCTGTCGCACACCATTGTAAGATTATGTTATAAGTAGAAGAAGCAGCGTTTTTGTGATACTGCTCCATACTATTATTAATAACACTGATTATATATTTATAAAGTATTTCTCTTTCCTTCTTCTACCGTCATATCGCTTGCATCAACATTTCCTTCTAACATAACCCAATTATCCATACTTTCTAATTCTTCTATAGCCTTTTGTTCTGCATCCATTTTTTCCGCAAGTGCCTTAAGTTTTGCTTCTCTGCGACTATCCCAAAAGTTGGTTATGGTAGGAGAAACATATTCATTGTAGAGATAACCGAATAAATTTAACGACTCAAGTGCAACAATCGTACCACCACCAGCCACAAGACCACCTACAGCAGCACCTTTGGTTGTCATGACTTTGACTGTCTCTTGATATGCCATTTCACCTGCTTCATGGGCAAGGCCAGTCACATTTGCTCGTATCAGCAGCTCTGCACCTGGAATCCCATTCATGCCTGTTTCTTCTAAAATTTGCTGTACAATCTGGTCTCCACTCTCTTTTACAGTTTCTTTTACTGCATTGCCAACTTTCTCACCTAATTCATAACCCATTGCATTTCCAATAAAACCACCAACAACAGGTCCTACCGTGGTTGCGGCAACGCCTGCGACTTTCATTACAGTAGCATGCTCAATCACACAATCAAATTGATTGACTGAAGGAGAAGCAACTACATCTAAAATCTCATTATCTGTAGACGCTACTTCAAGTACGGAACTTGGTTGTACTGGAACAAGCACGCCATTTTCTTCATCATTCAATTCTTCAATAATCACGGTTTGTTGAGTTGCTTGTTTAGGTGCTTTTAACATAATATACTTTCCTTATCATTTACTTTAATACTAATACTTTGATTTTTTAAATTCTGTGTTGTTTAAGCTGCTGCAGCTGCTGTTCGTTGTGGTGACAGCAACATGAAACTTGCGTTTAAATCTTCATCCACAATTCGAGTGCAGTCATAACTAGGACCTTGATGTTTGCAATATTTTAAAGCTTCCCATTCTTCACAATTCTTATAGTTGTTATACGCGGTTACAAAACCAACATCATAAAGATCTGCTACTTTATCAACAGCATAATCTGTTGCTATATTCAAAGGCATGGCACATAAAGGACCAACCGCCGCAGTATTTAAGGCGTACATACCACCTTTTACTAAAGCTCTACCCAAATTATCACCAGAAATAGCAGCATTTACGCCATTTGTAGCTATCGTTGTGACTGCTTGTGCAGCAAAATGAGCGCCAGGTACCGCAGTTGTAATCGCACCTGCTACTGCCATTTTACCCATTTCCATCGCTGTATTCTTTGCAGTATCTGCAACAAAGTCAGTTGCTACTTCTGTTGCTGGCGCACTGCCCAGGAAGAATCTTTTAAGGGCAAAATAACCATTTGTGATAAAGCTTGGTGTCAGCCTGGACACCAACGTATTTAATATGCTCATCTTGTTTTTCCTATTTATTTCAAATGTGAATATCTGTTCATTTATGCCAATTTACATTAGTGAACTGACTATGTCCAGCATATTGACCTTGAAATGGATAAGTGGGCATTCACAACGATAAATGGTGTTATAAGGGATTATTTTTATGAAATATCATGTAGATATAAAAAAACGGTGTAACTAATCCTAATGAATATGCAATCTAAAAATAGCTTTAAAACAGTTGCAGGAAGGAGCGGGAAAATGAGGAATCTCAACAAAGATAGGCTTGGTAACCTATCTTTGCCAAATTTTATCATTAGATTGTTAATGATTTATTGTAGCGCGCACCTGAATAGGTATTTTCTGCTTTATAAGCAATAGCCAAATCAACTTCTGCAATACAATTTTTGAAAAGCAGATCTGTGTATCGATTCAAGCTTGCTTTTAATCTATCCAAGCTTTCCATTGATTGGTTTACTAAGCGATTCCATCTAGGCATACCCTTTTCATCTACAAGAGGGCAGTTCAAATAAGTACAGATAAACTTATGTCGTTCTTCACGTGTTGCAAGGCAATTAAATTCTGTATTTAAAATACGCAATTTCTTATCATCATGATTCACAGATTGATAACGTTCTTTATCAATAAATAATAATATTTTCTGTATTGGCTCTCTTTCAAAAAAAGTAGGTTTATCTGGCACCCAACCCTTCTTACCATCATCGCGTACAAATTTATCCGTGTATTTCAATAATAGCTCATCCACACTATCTGGACATGGATGAATAGAAACATTAAAACCAACGATATTAGGTAATGCTAAGAACTTAGCATCCCAGCTATGATCATATATGTATTTTTCAGCACTCTTAATATCTTCTGAATTTAAAAGTGGAGCCAGATTAATATTATGAACCAACCAATGCCAAGATTTAGAGACACGCCTTAGTGTCAATAATGTCTTCAAATCAAAAAGCTGAAATATTATCCTCATGATATCATCTGGCAATAATCCAGCATTTTCTATGCGTGTCAGTGGTTTCTTCTCAGATGATATTCCAGATAACATAATATAGCCTCAAAATATAAATTTAAGGGGTATTGTACAATCTATTGAATAATAATAAAAAAAATAAAAGATGAGCGGTAATTTTATCAGCATAACTGAACAAATTATAGGAGTTCAATGAAGACAGATGGAATTTAAAAGATGGATACACTATGATAAATACTTGGCAAAGACAATAATGGATTATATGTATGATACCTTCTCGTGGCTATGCTGTTCAAAATAAAAACACCCCCTTAAGCCCTTATCATTTTCAGAGAAGAGAGCCAGGCCCACATGATGTATTGATTGATATTCTATATTGCGGCATCTGTCATTCAGATCTACATCAAGTTAAAAATGAATGGGGCAATGCACTATACCCGATGGTGCCAGGCCATGAAATTGTTGGCAAAATCCGTAAAGTTGGCGCTCAAGTAACACGCTTTAAAGAAAATGACCTCGCTGGTGTTGGTTGCCTCGTTGATGCCTGTAGAACTTGTCCAAGCTGCCACCAAGGCTTAGAACAATACTGCGAAAACGGCTTTATTTCTACCTACAATGGCTATGAAAAAGACGGGAAAACCCTTACTTTCGGTGGATATTCAGACTGTATTGTGGTGGATGAAAACTTTGTGCTTAAGATTTCTGATAAATTGCCTCTCTCTCATACAGCACCTTTACTCTGTGCAGGTATCACAACTTACTCTCCCTTAATACATTGGAAAGCTCAAAAAGGACAAAAAGTAGGCGTGATGGGTTTGGGTGGCCTAGGTCACATGGCTGTTAAAATCTCCAATGCTTTAGGCGCACATACAGTTTTATTTACGCACTCTGCCCATAAAGAAAAAGATGCATTAAGCTTGGGTGCAAAAGAAGTGATTCTCACAAAAGATGAAAATGCCTTTAAGAAACATGCGAATAGCTTTGACTTAATCATCAATACCATATCAGCAACGATAGATCTTGGACTCTACCTTGAAACACTCAAACGCGAAGGTACCTTAGTTTTTTTAGGTGTGCCTGAACATGAATTAAAACTTCATCCTTCGAATCTGATTTTTAAACGCCGTAATATTGCAGGTTCGCTCATTGGCGGCATCAAAGAAACTCAGGAAATGTTGGATTTTTGTGCACACCACAATATCTCTGCTGATGTTGAAGTTATTCCAATACAAAAAGTAAATGAAGCCTATGAACGCATGCTCAAAGGTGATGTCAAATACCGTTTTGTCATCGATATGCACACACTATAAAAAATTAAAGGGGTGTCCCAGATATCTTTCTATGAAAAATATCTGGGCTTATCTGATTAATATCTCATAAACAGATTATTTTCCAGGTCCAAATTTAGATCTTAACTCTTCTTCTTCCATCTTTGCATCTTCAGCAAGACCATTTACTTCATCATCAGAAATTGCCTCATATGACATTTCAAAATCCATTTCTTCTGTATTTAATTCATCTTCTGAACCAGCTTCATATTCTGGATGGCTTGCCTCAAAAGCTCTATCAACAATTTCATTTAAAGCATCTGTAAACGGATTCTTCTTTTCTTCTTCTTTCTTTGCTGTGAAAAAATTTAACATAATCATATACTATACCTCATTTTGGTTGAATTTTATTAACAATGTGAAGTTTATTCGCTAATTCAAAAAATGAAAGTATAGAGCGATGTACGGAATACATTCACTGATAAAATGAAATTATCTGTCTATTACTTGGTTTATAGTGCATGAAATCATTTAAAGGCAACCAGCCTAGAACTCTTTGGTGCAAGTCGCCTTGCAACTTCAACAGCAGCAGAAATAGCGCTTTCATGCGAATCATTTTCATGAATGCCTGGGAACCAAAGCCCCTTTTTGCCCTCTTGTTTTTGTGCGGCTTTATAAGCTTTATAGTAAGCCATATTCATATGTGTATGCTCAAAATTATAAACTGCATATGGATCTTCTGGCATAGCGCTCCCAGCATCATCTTTTGCTCGAATATCGTAAGTGACCCAGGTTTTTAATACTGGGGAAAGCTCATCACCTGTTTTCCAATTCTTACACATGGTCGTGGCAGCTGCTTTACCATTCCAACGAATATTTATAATTTGTGGCTGAGTATGAGGCATAAATCTTAAATTTTCACCTTTAGCCTCACTTAAGACAATTTTTGTATCAAAGGTCTTTACGTTATTAAATTTATGGACTAATTTATCAAGACTTGGAATATCTTTTAATATTTTTCCTGCAACTTTCGGGTTCACTGCAAATATCACATGATCAAATAATGCAGATTCACCCGTTTCCTTTGTAACACGATATTGTCCCGCTTCTTCAGTAATAGATTTGATGGGAGAATTAAGCTGAATTTCTGTATTTTTAAGCTTTGCTTGCAATGCTCTAATATAACTACCAAACCCATCTGTTATTTCCATCCACTCATTATTTGCTCTCTCTCCATCTATGAAATATTTGAGTCCTTGGTATACTGACACTTCCTTGATGTCTTCAATACTAACACCCCATGCTGCTGAGAGAAGTGGATAGAGAAAGTTGTCTTTAAAATTTTCAGTAACCCATATAGAATCTAGAAATTCCTTTAAGGTAACATTATATACTTTATTATCAACCAGATTTTTTCCTTTATACATCATCCATTTTAACTGTATAAGCCTAAAGAGATTACTAGGCCTCAAAGAATTAAACTCAATAGTGTTATCATGTATAGGCGGCAACACCATATGCTTTCGCGAGTTTACATCATAGAAATTGAAGGCAAGTGCAAAAGTGGTTGTGGTAACAACTAATAACTCTAATAATTTTATAAAATTGGGATATGATGCTCGATTGAAGAACTCAGCACCTGCATCAACAGCAACTTGCTTACCATTTCTATTGATATTTTCCGTTTTAGCATTTCCACCAAGCTGATCTTGCGCCTCAAAAACAGTTACATTGTGTGCTTCTTCTGTCAAATAAGCCGTTGCCAGACCTGCTGCACCGCCTCCTATTATGGCAACATTGTCTGCATACGCAGCACTCACTTTACACATCGTTATAAAAAATAGAAAAAGCACGTGTCTTTGCATATAAATCCCTTACAAGCCGTTCCACATCATTGAATCTCAGTGTAATAAAACTAAAAGTTGAGCTGCAATCTGTATTTTTATTCAATCAGCATAAAGTACTTGTTTTTATAAACAGAGCTATCGTTCTAAAAGATTTTTTTGAGATCAGTTTGAAGAAAATTCAAAAACGACGACGATAAATATAGTCCATCGTCTGTTCACTCAAAGCACTGGCGCTTGCACTCATAAATCGAGACACTGTGGGCGTTGTATAAAGACTTGAAAAATAGTAGGTCATAGTACCAACAACTGCACTGGTTGTCGCTTTACCAATGGTAAAAGCCCAAGATTCGTCATTTGTACCTGTATATTCTGGCATATAATGTGTTGCTATTTTGGCAGAAGAATCAGCAATCACACGAGAAGATACATTGATGGTTAAGTCGCTGCCACTGGTAAGCATATTAATACTCACACGAGCAAGAAACCCTGTGCTAGAACCAACAACTGAACGATTCAATGCTTGCTGGGCGAAAACAAGCCGTGATTGCATCCGCTGTAGTGTGTCTTCTTGACTTATATCGTGTGTTTGGTTCGTACGTGCTCTAATACGATTCATTAAGAGATTAATGCAGTTAGCACCTAAAGCTCCCACAAGAGAAAACCAAAGTGCAGTTTTCCCTTTATCGACACATTCATCAACCACAATCTCTACACAAGACTGTAACCCTGCCATTGGATTTACTGTCACAACCACAGAACGTTCAGCGAGCAATTGTCCTAAATGCTTAAGTAGCTTTTCCTTCATACAATCCAATATTTATCATCAAAAAAATGAGACTAAAAAAGCAATTACTCTTTTCGTATAACACAGCAATATCCAAAATCTACCTAATAGATACTAGATAATAAGAAACGCTATTTCGTTTTACTCACAAGTACTTCTGAATTTTCGGCATAACAAAAAAATCAATTATTTTTCAACATACGTTGACATGATTTCTTAACATCCGTTACTTTTTCGATAATGGTTGAATTATCAGAAGAAGTCAAAGACAAAGATTCTGCCATTTTTTGCAAACTTTCCAGCTCAGTTTGAAAACCAGAGACATCACCTGACAGACCTCTCACATGACGTGCTTTTTGAGAAAATACACTCAATAAGGCACGCTCTCTTGCTGGTACAACGGAATCTGTTGGAGAAGAAGAACTTTCTTCGGTGAGTGCAAATTTCTCAAGCAATATTGATAGGACTTGCTCATTTTCAAGTTGGCTACCCTTTAATGCATTTGTATTAGTGCTATTTTCCTGATTTGTTTTTTTTCGTCTCTTCGGCTTAATAATGCGCTTACTAATAATATCTTCATCAGATGAAGTGGTAATATCTTTCATTTCAGTGGGAATGTCTTCAGGCGTTTTTTCAAGAACAACCGAAGAGGAGACCATCTTATCCAATCTTTTTTTATGCCCTGTACTGACACTACGTTTCTTTCTCACTTTACTTGATTTCAAGGCTTCCAGCTTATCAACCTCCTCTTGCAGACTCGGATCGTCCTCACTTAATTTAGATCTACCTTGCATCACAGAATCTATTGTTTTCAAGGTTGTACTACGTGATAATTTTGGCTTTTCTTTTTTATCTTTGTGCTTCTTTCCCAGGCTAACTGGTTCTCTCGTGAGTCTTGGTAAAGTAGCAAGCGTATGCTGCCTTTTCATTGCCTTATAATGTTCAAACGCCACATTTACGTCTAGAGGTTGTTCTAGGTATAATTTATAGAGCCTAGCACGCATATCTTTCAACCCCTCCAAGCTAGGTCTCATTTCAGCTTGCTCTTGCAATAAAATGGTAACCAAACTGGTTAATTCTTTCCAAACAACAGTGTTGTCTGTACTGCTGCCAAAAACATCTGGCATCATTTTGTGCAGTTCTACTAATTTCAAGTCAACCAATGTATCTTTAGATTTAGCTGCCAACATCATTTTCCTCAGTTCAGCCTGATAGTTAGCAGAGGTCAAAATTTCAGCAATCACAACACCTAAAGCCCAATAATCACACGCAAAATTGTAATAAGGTCGTGTTGAAATAGGCTCCAATATTTCTGGTGCAACATAACCAAAGGTGCCTACATTGGTTTTATCGCTCTCTTTCATGTTTGGACCATATTGAATCGCCGATCCAAGATCAATTAGATTTAAAATTAGATTAGATAGATCCGAAATCACAAAATTATCTGTTTTAATATCCCTATGTGCCAGCTCATATTTATCATGTAATTCAATTACTTGCTTTAATACCAAGATAACAATATGCAGCTTTTTTCTTATATCAATCGTTTTCTTGGCTGCAAAATATTCTGGGGATTCTTTATCTTTTGATTTGTCTATTTCATAAAGATAATGATTTAAATTTCCACCTGCACAATATTGCATTAAGGTGTACTCATCTTGCCATTCAGAACCATCTGCCTCAACTCTGAAATTTGATGCAATACCCACTAGTTTCTTTGTAATCTGCAGATTTCTTCTTTCACGCATCAAATCTTCTTCAAAGGTCATACCATTTGCAGATTGAATTTTAACAGCAACCAAATTGCCAGTGACCATATTTTGCGCAACAATCACCTTACCCTGAGCACCCTCGCCTAATTGATTGGAGGGGTCGACTGGATTATACATATGGAATTCAATTTCTTTGGTTTGAGGAGAGATTGTAACGAGAACATTGTAGATTAAAGCAGGCTGATTGGGATTAGGTGCAACTTCAAACAAAGATCCTGATTCTTCCAAGGATTGATTATCAAGTTGGGACAAAATTGAAAGCATAATGGCATTACGTGTATCATCATCCGCTAAAAAAATATTGGCCTTGGTTTTAATTTTAGATTTATCTTTTTTTAAATGAGGTATCTTATGGTGGGGACCTTTGTTCATTGCGTGTATTTTCACCTTAAATATATGGGCAAATTTCGAAAATACTAAACGAAGCAACAAAGTTCGTCAACACTTATCCATTCAAAAAATCCAATTCAATCCTATTTTTCATAAAAAAACACACTAACAAAAACAACAAAAATTATAAAACCAAATTAATATTTATTGATGAGTAGACTATAAAGATCTCGCAAGGAGTATAGAATTCTTTATAAAAAAGATTATTATAATTTCTGAGTATAAATTCAGACAGCATTTATTTTTATTGATATACACGCATATTGAACTTTTTAAATTGCTGTCTAATCGAATATATTGCAAGAATCATCATTTATATATTTATTTCTATTATGCGTTTAAGGAGTGCTAATTATGATATCTTTTGGTAACAAATCATTACTATATTACGCTGTTATATTAGCTATATCTTCAGTCATATTGGGCTTTCTAGGCTTAGGTGGACTTGCGGGTGCATTCAGCCAAATTGCTAGCATTCTATTCTATGTCTTTATTTTATTGTTTATTCTATCACTGATTGCATATCTTGTACGTGGTATAAAAATTAAATAGATAAAAAAAGGAATATCACATACCTTCTTTTTTATCTCTATTTATGCTTCAAAGCCTGAGCAGGAGAAGACTTAGACTCAATTTTTGGTTCCTGACCATCCAGGAAACTATGTTTTTCTTTCTTAATAGCCTCTGCAAAGCATTCTTTTATCATATCCGCTTTCTCTTTAGAGGCACTTTCTGGAATCGTAAAGACAGCATTGGGGCTTGCATTTCTCACCGCTAATAAACAAGCAGTCAATATAGCTTGCTTTACAGAGTCAGGAGGTAAATTTTTATTGACGGAGAAAGTTGTTTGGCCTTTGTCCTCACAAGCATACACTCTTAAGGGCCTTTCAGGTTTGGCAGGATTCTCAAAGCCAATCATGACCCCATTCACAGTATCGCTATCATTTCTTAATTGTGTCACTTGGACAATTTTAGGATCTTTATCACGATTGGCCTGAATCTCAGAAAATTTTATTACTTTACTTACCAACTGTTGATCATTCACAATCGTGACTTGCGTTCTATCTTCTGGTGATGCAATAGAACGCTGTACTGCATGTGCTACTGTCATACTCTTCCTGGTGGCACCTAAAGTAATAGGCTGTTGACTTTGAGATGAGACATCTTTAGGCGCTGTGGGCTTAACGGACACCCATTGTTGAGGAGGCACTTTTACTGCGGGTTGAATAAAGTCTGCCACTAAATCTTTCTTTTCCTTTTCTGTCGCTTTTTCTGCAATTTCAACATAACGTTTTGGATTTGCCAACATAGCATGCTGAATGTCATTTCCATTTTTCGCTTTTTGCACTAAATCCTTGGGATAGCCCTTTTCCTCTAAATAATTTTGCATGATCTTTTGGCCTTCTTTGCCGGATTTATCGCTAAATACCTTTAGCTCAGCAAGATTCTGATCAGAAGGATCTGTCAATAATCTATCGATGGCTAATTCATGGATCCCTTTTCCTTGATATCGAATGGTGTTTAAATCAAATTCTGAATCAAGTAATTTAATAAAATGTGAGATGGGTGCCGTTTCTAATTCAAACATGCCAGCAGCTTTGACCGCAGATGATCCATGACTTGATACGGGTCCTTTTGGAATAGCATCTATTTTCTTAGAAAGTTCGCTTTTAGGGTTATTAATAATCGAAAATTGTTCATAAGCGTGTGTTCTGTCCGCAACTAATTCAATCCATCTATTTATTTGATGAGAGTCGTTTTGAGATAAATCTGTCTCACGACTCAAGAGCTTCAATGCTGTCAATAGCTTATCTGGTTCTGCTACAATTTTATCTGTTAGTAACGCTTTTATTCTAGGATCGATACCCATTTCTGACTGGAGATTTTTCTCAAAATCTTGTTGCTTTTGCGCAGCAATTAAAGCATATCCAAAAGCAACAGCAATCGCCGTATCTTCAATACCCTTGAGGAAAAACGGTCCTCGATCTTGTTTCAGACCGTCTATCATATTGATTAATATTCTTTGTTGTTCAACAGATGACAGTGCTGTAAAATCATCTTTTCTAAACGCATTGAGCATCATAAGTGCAACCATTGTCATACCTGTTCTATCAATACCATCGGTACAATTAACCGCAACTGGTATAGGCGGATTTTTCCCCATGGTTGCATGATAAAAATCTAGTAAATGTGCTAGATCAGAATTCGCAAAATTAAGTTTACCTGGCACAGCTTGCCCTTGTGCACTCTGCACTGAGCCATTTGATTGCAGCACTAATTGCCTTTCAATATGTGGATCATGACCTTGATAGAGTGAAATCGTTGGGACTTCAATATCGCCATGCCCAAAAGTAGAGACTTGTGCTTTCTTTTGATTATCTAAGACAGTCCTTTCCTGTAAACCAAAGCCTTTAGCCTCTGATCCATCTGCACCAATAATGGTCAATACTGCGTATTGTTTAGGATCTCCAACACCAACTGAATTAGCAATTGCAGCAACATGCTTTTTACCAATACACGCTTGCAATGTTGGCGCAATTTTCTGAGCTTCTGCTCTACCGCTAATGCTACCACCATGATCACTTGCAATCTTTGAAAGCTTGTCCCAAAGCTTACTATCCGTTGGATCCTTGAATTGCAGATCTGCTTGTCTTAATTCAGCTACAATTTTCTCTTCTAGTTTGTCCTTATCTTCAACCGACTCTTTTTGTTTACTAATAATTAGGCCAGCCAATGCGCTTGCCAATGCTTTTATAGCCTCTGGATCTGAATTCAATACTATATCATCTGCTAATAAATATTGATCAGGTGCCATGGTTCCAAATAAAGTAGGTGGATTCCCAGAAGCTGTTGCCGGTGTAAGACCTTGAATATCTTTAGAGGCATACCAGAACATTTGTCCTTTCACAAGTGGCATATCTATGGTTTCTGTAATTAAAGTGCCAGCCATCACTTTTGCCACCTTGACAATCTCTGCTCCCTTTCCTCTATCCGGTAAATTATCTGTAGCAACAGTCCAAACAGGAATATTACGTGCCACATACTCTGCTATGGCGAGTCTTTGGGCTGAGTGCTCTACTGGCTTCACCAATGCATCTTTCTCTTGAGATATGCGCTTATAATCAACTATTATTTTATTGGCCTTTTCTAGAGTAAAATCTGCTTGCACATCCTCAATACGCTTTTCTAAAATCTCTAATTTTGCAAGTCTAGACTCTGCTGCTTTAATCAAACTTAATTCAGCTTCTGCTTCCTTGAGATCAACTTTAATTTCTTCTTGTGTCTTCGCATCAGGCGTACTTTCTAATTGTGTATTTAAAGCGTCAATTTTTTCTAATATTTTCCCCTTGGCTTTTATTTGTGCTATTTCCTGTTCAACATTATCTCTTATCTCATATAAAGCAACCCGCATTTCATCACTGAGTTTTGGATGAGCCACAGCTTGTGCAGCTAAGGCTTGTTTCCTCTCATCAATAAAGGATTGCTTGATAGCCTGAGCAGCACTCAAATCTATGCTGCGAACATCAGACATGGATGCACTTCGTTGTATGCGTGTTCTAGGGGTTACTTCTGCTATATCTTCAACTGTACGACTTTGTGACGGTGTCTCAAATTGCGTGATAACAGGTTCTCTTGCGGCTTTAGCTTTTGAAGCATGCATCATGCTTTGCATATCAACCGCACTTTGTGAGTGTTGGCCAGCCTGAACTATAAATTCTGCTTTACTTTGTAGATCCTTGAGTTTTAATGCAGACAAAGCAGGATGTGTACTGATAGATTTTAAAATTGGGTTAATCGCTTGTGCAGTCTCTTCTGATAAGGCGCCTGTCTTACTTGCTTTTTTTAACTGCTGTATGGCTTGTTCAAGCTCTACTTTTAACGGCCCTTTCAATTGCTGTTCATAGTAAGCGATTTGATTACTGATATCATGTTGTTTTGCTAATTGATAACTTTTTAAGGCATTATCAAAATCCATCACTGCCTTAAATGCCATAGCCGTTGTAGGCGCTTTAAGTTGTGTATGTTTTTGCTTTTTAAAATTAGAGGCAGACATTGTTGCAACAGAAAAGAGGCCTTTTTCTTTGCCACTTTCTAATTGTCTCGTTAAGGCATCATTTGCTTCTTTACTATAAGCATGAACATAGAGTGCTACTTTCTCTCCTTTAATGACTTGTGCAACGGCCTCCATAGCCTCTTTCATGACACTGGGATTATTATTAAAAGCACCTTGTCCAACCATTGTGAGATGCAAAGGCACTGTTTCACCCGTTTCACGCGCACGAATGACGGCTAATTGCGCAGTTGCGACATATTGAGCAACCACCAACTTCTTGCATATTTGATCTTCTACACTGCCTTCTGCTGGTTTGCCCATGCCTTGAAAGGAAGGTGCAGCACAAAATACCTGCATTTGGGTAGCGCCTGAAGATTCACAATGCACCCACTGAGGTAAGACTCTTAGCTGTTCAATATTTCTGCTAATATGATCAAGCAGTATTTTTTTATCATTCTCATCTTTTACTGTGCCCAAATTAAGATAGCCATCTTTATACAAGTTTGGATATTTAGTAAGCAATGAAGGTGGCAGTAATGTTGTAAGCGCATGATCCAATGTACCTGCATGCTTAGCCGCTTTTCTATGTAAAGCCGCAGCAGCCGCCTCTATTGCTGCTTGTGGCCCTTGTGTTCTATCGCCTAAATATTCACCAACAGATACATCCATGGGACCCGGTGCTTCTTGAAAATCAAATTGACTGGCTACTTGCAATAAAGCATTCTGTCCCAAAGCAGTCCTATGCAAATCATTTACACCCACTCCTTGTACAATGGTAATGCTAGGCGCTGCAATCGTTGGGTCACTTTTATCTTTAGCTGCCACTGCTGACAAAGAAGATTGGATTTCTTGCATCGAAAAAGTACGAGGCGGTGGGATTTGGGATAGTTGTTGTCTGAGCACACTTTCTGATGCACCGAAAGTTTGTCCAATCCAATCCCCTTGTCTGCCAGCACCAGATTGCGGTAACGGCCAAGGACTGTCTTCTGCATTAGGATCAGTGCGCATCACCCAGGCCTTTGCTTCTATATTGCCAAGCTTATAATTTTCATGTCCCTTTGCTGACAATGCTTGTACAAAGGCTGGGATCTGAGGAGCACGCATATGCTCAGTCATTGTTGCTGCATGACTTTGTGATGCAGTCACTCTTTCCTGAGCTAATATTCTAAATTTAATTTTCTCCATCTCAAGACGGGTTGATAAAAAGAGATCTTCTAAACTATCATCCAGTTTCTTTCCTTGATTATTCGTCACCGCACGCTGCTGCATCTTTTCTATTAACGTTAGCATTCTATCCACACTGGCAACATCCATTTGCATAGCAGCAAAAGGCAGTTGATTTAATATAATCTTGTAGGCATCTGTCTGATCTATTTTCTGATCTTCCTGGCCAGGTGTTTTTAAAATAATTCTAAAATATTCAGGAAAATCTTTATCTTTCAGCTTAGCCTCAATAATCTCAAAGATATTTTTAGCTATTTTTTCACCATCGTCATTTGCTACATTTATACCTAAGTCAAGCTCTATCTTTACCATCGCAGCATCAAGAACAGGCCACATTAACTCTTCAGAAGGTGCCGTTTTTGCTCTTTGTGCAATCTCCACCAATTGCGTTGGTCTATAGTTAGGATCTTTTAGTACCTGCTCCTGTGCACGTAACATCGCACTCATTGCAGCATGTATTTTTTGCAATTTTGCTTCATTGATAATACGCTCCGAAGTGTTCGGGTCTGTTAAGTAATCAGGCTCTTCATCTTTAGCGGTTAAAACAGAAAGATAAGGGCCTGTAAAAGGTATAACGGTCTGTCCTCGATCTAACAAGCTATCCGTCGTATTTCTTAGCATTTCACTTTGTTGCCGCTGTGAAAATATCTTTTCCGCTTCTGCTAAATTCAATTTAAATACATCTTGGTTTTTAAAGTTAGGTCTACGCAATAAATCTAAACGTTCTATCTGAACATTATTTAAAGCAGCGATAATAGCCATGCCCGAATTAAAATCATTATTATTAATACATTCGCGCATTATTTCTGAATAAAAAACAGCACGTTGCTCTTTGGCTTCTACACTAGATCCTTGAAGAATATCTGCCACTATCATGGTGCTCATATTATTGAAATTGGCAATTGCACTCTTGACAAGCGCAGAATTCTGCTTTGTTTCTTCTTTAGACCAGTTCTGATTTAAAAATTCGTAGGCTTTAATGCTCATCAAATCGGAAATAGACTGTGCAGTGAAGCTATTTGCTACTCTTACTTTTGCTTCAATATATTCTGGCGTACCTCTTGGTGGTAAATTTTGCAAAATTTCATCTAAAGATTTTTTCTCTGCACCTGCAGCTTGAACTTGCATCCTCAAGGCTTGAACTTGCACTGCGCGATCTTGCTTATCTTTGAGCGCTTCTTGCATACTATCTGCAAATTTTGATACATCTAATCCAGCTGCATGCAAACTGGCTAGCATACTGTTCATGGCATCAACTTGTGGCATAATAGCTTGCAGATTTTTTTCATATACGGCTTTTTGTGATTCTAATTGCGCTTTTTCTTTTAGTAATGCTTGCACGTCTTTTAATGCCCATTTATCCGCTTGAAAACCAAACTCTCCTTTAATTGCTTCGGACAAAGATTTATATTTATTCAATTTATCCGGATCTTCCATTAATTTCCCAATGTTTTCTATATCTTTAGCTGTCAGCGCATATGCGCTCTTAAGTGCCTCTGTTCTTTCTTGGATTTGGCTTTCCTTCTCTTTAATTTTATCATCAATTTCATTAATAAGTTTCTGTACCTTTTTTTGATAGGGAACATGATCAAATAAAATATGGTTGTAATTTGCTATTAATTCTGAATATAAGGCTTCGGATTGCTTTCTCACTGCCAACTGCGCCAAAAGATCAACTTTATCCGCCTCCAGCCCAACAATTTCTTGCACCATTTGAAGTGCTTTAATTTCTTTATTGAGTCCTTCTAATAATTGTTTTTTAGACGTATCTGGTTGTTTTTTTAGTTCTGCCTCAAATTGTGCAGCTTGAATTCTCCTACTTTGCAAAGCGCTTGCAATTTGTTCAGAATTTTGTAATAACTTAGTAATCTTTTCTGAATTAAACACACCGAGAACAACTAATGCTTTTTGCTTTGTGTCTATGGCCTTTTCTTTGGATTCTATATCCTTTTCAATTTTAGCAATTGCTCTAAAATTTTCTTTATTAGCACCCTTGATAATATGTTGAGGCATGATATCTGCCACCACCATATCTTTCATGAGATTTTGAAAGCGATTATAATAAGCAGCTTTTTGGTCATCTGGAAGCTGTGCTATTTCTTTTGCAACTTCTGCAAATATCTCTTTAGGAGAAGTCACATGCATCAGTGTGGCCGCATAACTCGCAATACTTTCTTCTGAAATAGTGATGGCTTGCCCAGGAAACCAAGTATAAGGACTTTTATAACCTGACAATATTTGATGTATAAAGCCTTTACCTAGCTGTGCTTGAGAACCTTCAATCATGCTTTCTATAGCACGATGATTTCTGACAAAACCTACAATATTACTTAATTTGATCTCGGCTTGCTTGATTTGATTCATTTGATAATTAGATAGTTCTTTCTCGTGCTCATTTAGAAATTTTTCTAATTTTTTCTGTGCCTCTGCAAAACGCATTTCAGTGCAATCTTTTTTAATTGAATCAAAGACTGATTTGAGTGCTGGATTGGCAGCCATACTACTATCAATATTTATCACCATACTTCTGAGATCAATAACTTCAATAGAAAAAACTTTAAATTCCGGCGTAACGCCTTTAGCCATAGTCATTTTCTTTACTGATTCTTCATGCAAATCACTTAATAATTTCTGGAATCTCCCTCCTAATAGGGGTGCCATCGCTTCTTTTAAGTCTTTATGTCGCGCTTGGTATTTCTGCTTAGCAAAATGCTTCATCCGAGCCGTAAAAGAAAGTTCGCTCTTTGTTTCTATTTTTGAAACCTCAGACTTATCACGTGCAGCATCAGCTTGAAATGTTTTCTGTCTTATTTCATTTAATTTTTCTATAAATACAGCATAATCTTCTGGCAAAGATAAAGTTTTGATAAATGCTTTTAATTCTTTGGCCGATTCTTTACGTTGTGCGGAATGAATATGGCCATTATTATAGTGTTTGACCATTGCTAATAGTGCTTGCTTTTGTTCTTGTGAGAATTGCTGTTTTGCAGATGTTTTAGCTACTTCTAGTTCTCTTACAAATTCATCTCGCCAACCCTTAATATTAATCAGATCAGAAATTTGATCTGTAGATAATTCTGCTATCCTATCTTCGAGATTTTTAATATCTTGATCTATATTATCTACTAATTGATCTAAATTTTCTGTATAGAAAGATGCTTGTTTTGTTTTATCACGCTTAATCAACGCTGGTAGTTCTTTTGTCAATGCTTCTAAAACCAACCTACGTCTTTCTAAAGATTCAGAATCTATATTATTTTGCGATTTATTATAAATTTCTTGATATGACTGTATAACAGTTCGAATTCCAATTAAATCTAATACTCCCTGGTTATCAACTTGTATCTTTTTTGGCTTTGGCATAAACATACCTTTTTGTGCATATACAATTATGAGTACAGTGATTATATTAAGGTCGAGTAGAAATTATTGGTATAAGTTCAAAAGATTTATACCAATACAAAAATCCATAAAGAAAGCAAGTAGTTACAAATACTTTGTAACTACTTAGCAAAGTTCAAGCGCTTAGGGATAACTAGATAGCTTCAGGTATAGTGTCTGAGGCTTGTTTAGATTTTTCAATCGCCAGGTAAAGACCTAATGCACACACCACAGCCACAGCAATGATCAAAGCAACAGGTCGCATAGAACCATCGAAAAAATAACCTGTTGCGGCAACGGCTATAGAAGAAATGAGCAGTCGAGAGGACATGATAAAGGAAGAGGCAGTGCCTCTCTGATCAGGTAATATTTCTAAAGACTGTGCAAAAGTCACACTCATCGGAAAAGCGCAACCAACGGCAAATAAACACATTGCACTTGTGATAAACACTGGCTGGTATGGGAACATAAAAGCGAAAATAACTAATAATGCCGTCGCACATACACAACAGAACATACCAAAAGAAACGGCTTTGGTACTGCCTATCACCGAAACAACTTTATCCGCATAAAAGCTCATCGCAGAAAAACAAAGTACCAACAAACCCTGATGTATTGCAAATTCTAAGACAGGCAATTCACAAGTATTAATATAATAAAAAGCTGCGCTACCCACAAAAGTAAGATAAGCCGTTACCAGCATATTGGGCATACAAGCGTAAAGCAGGAATTCTCTATCTGTACATACTTTTACATAATCGTTAAGAATGCTTTTAACTTTTAATGTTTCACATTGCTCTTTGGTTTCCGGCAAACCCACCACTAATAAACACCATGCCACGAAAGCGATGAATGCCACTGCGGTAAAATTAGCGCGCCAACTAAAATAATGAATGATCACGCTGCCTAAAATAGGTGCTGCTGCCATAAAAATAGTCACATAAGCATTGATCTTGCCAATATATTTAGCAGCAATATCACCACGATAGCGATCAGATATCATGGTAAAGCCTAATACTAAAGTACTACTTGCGCCTAAGCCTTGCACAAATCGCCAAAACATCAGCTGATAAATAGAGTTTGAAAGCACGCATCCCAATGCGCCAATAAGAAAGCAAGTTGCACCAAATAGCATTAAACCACGTCTACCCCATGCTTCAGATAAAGGACCATAAAGTAATCCTGACAAGCAAAATGCCAAAAAATTTAAACTCAAGGTACTTTGTACCTGCGCCTCTGTTGCTTCAAAAAACGCCATAATGCTCGGGAAGCTAGGAATAGAAAGATCAATTTCCATACAACAACCCAGTAGTGAAACAATAATAAGGAAGACAAGGGGTAATTTAGGCATGAATCGAGACATATTATTTGTCTTATTGTCAATAAAATCTTCGGTATTCTAACATTTTCTATATGAATCACAACAAAATTAAGACTTTTGGCTTTAAAAATATGACCGATGCAAGACTTCTCAGGATGAATAAAAAGTGCCACTGTAGACTTGTAACTACTCACACCACATAAGGGAATTCTCTTACGAATGACATTTAGGGGCGCAAGTAGTTACTGAATTATCGTAGCGGGTTCACGAATGTAGGCGTTTTTTTACAGAAAGCTCCATTTGTGGATACGGTATTTGTATATCATTTTTATCAAAAATTAACTTAATTTTCTCCAGAACCTCACCTTGAACTTCAAGATAATGTTCCTTTTTAAGCCACATTTTAACAGATAAATCGACACTGCTCTCAGCTAATCTACTCACCGCCACAGAGGGAGCAGGATCTTTTAAAACCTTCTCCACTTGCAAAACAATATCATGCAACAGCTTTTTTGCTTTCATCAAATCAGCGTCATATGCAATCGAAGCAATAATTTCTAGGCGCCGCTTACCCCGATATGCTTTATTAATGATCTTACCTTGAATGAGCATACCATTTGGAATAACCACTATCTCATTACTGGATGTTTTAATTTTGACATTAAACAAATCAATATACTCTACCACCCCCAAGGTACCCGATATTTCCACCAGATCCCCATACTCAAAGGGCTTTTGAAAAACTAAAATAACACCTGCAGCAATATTGGATAGAAAGTCTTTTAAAGCCAAACCAATTGCTAATGAAGAAGCACCCAACAAAGTAACCAATGATGCGGTAGGCACCCCTAGTTTTCCTAAGATTGTGATGCCCGCTATCACTAAGACAAGGGTATACACTGAGTTGGTTAAAAATAGCTTGAGCGCTTGATTTCGTTTGCTGTGCGAAAATAAATTCAGTAACTTATTTCGTATAAATCTTGCTAACCACAAAGCGCAGACAGCCACCAGCACAGAACCAATAATAGTAGTCAGATTTGCAAATAAATATTTTTCCCAAGCGACAATATCCATTAAATTCCTATGTCAGTTTAAATACAAAGATTTTGATTCTAATCTCATCTAGTAAGAAGATCAATCTCAGTTTTTTCGCTTAAAAACCAAAAAACACTAACCAACTAACTATTTTTACTCTTACTTTGAATAAGTATGGCTGTCCTGGAAAATATGAAAACAAACTTGGGTGTTCTAGTAATTTACTAGTAATTTATAGTCAAATGCCGAGTAAGTTAGTTCACATTTCTATTTGATAGATGGATAATGTTACCCACATGGAATTGTCTTTAATCATCATGGAGTATTATGCGTACAAATCATAAATTAATGTTCAATCTACTAATGTTGGTATGTGGCCTATTTATAGCAAGTTTTGCGCACGCCGCTCTCTATAGTTGTACCGACCCAATTTATGGCGTGAATGGTACAGGCGGATATGGTACTACCTATACCTCAAATAGTTGCTTAAATGGTCATACAGCAAATGCAAGCAGTAGCATTGTGACTTCAAACGCAGTATTACATGCAACAGCAGCTCAAGTTTCTGACTTGATTACAAGCCGTTTAGAAAATTTACGCAACCCTCAAAATCAAAGAGTTGCTTCTGCACAAAACATTTTAGGCTCAGGCGTGTCTAGCGGAGACAGCTTAGGGGCTATATCTGTTTGGGCAAATGGCTCATGGCAAAAAATCAAAAATGATTTCACATCAACCGCCTTTGACGGTCATGTTGCAACAGCAATGGTTGGTGCTGATACAGTATGGAAAGATTATGACATGATTGTTGGTCTAGCCTTTGGTTGGGAAGATCAAGGCATCAATACAACCTTCAATAGTGGTAAACAAGATGCAACAGGTTGGTCTTTAACACCTTATGCTTCTTGGATGATTGATAATAATTGGTCTGTAACCATGTATGGTGGTTATTCATGGCTTGATTATGATTTATCTCGTAGAGATCCTGCGACCATGGGAGAAATATCAGGTAGTGCAGATGCAAGTCGCTGGTATATCGGTGGTGATTTGAATCTTAACATCGTAAGAGATCCGACAAGATTTGATTTATACATGGGTGTCATGCATTTATCTGAAAAGAGAGATGACTATGCTGAATCAGGTGCACAAACACTTACACAACCATCTTTCACAAATCATATCAGTCGCTTTAGATTAGGAAGCACCTTAGGGTATTTAGTACATCCAATGGTAGAGCCTTATGTTAAAGCTGCATTATTATGGGATTTCAACCAAAGTAATATCCCTGTAGCAAGTGTTCAATTAATACCTGCTCATGCAAGTACAGCGCTTGTTTTTGGCGGTGGTTTTAATGTGTTCTTGTTACCAAATGTTTCTCTAAATTTTGAAGGTTTCACGGAAGCATACAGAGATAACTATGATAGGTACGGTGTAAACGGAAGTATCTTAGTTAATTTCGGATAATCTTTGTTCTCTCCCCCAAAGCCTGAGATCCTTCTCAGGCTTTTTTTTGTCTATCATTTTTTTAAAGCAGTTGTAATTATTTATTAAAATGTAAAACGTCTATCACTTTCTTTGCGAGCTTCTGAATCAGGCGTTAATTGCAAATGTATTCCCGTTTTATTTATAGAGAGTGTTATCTGCCTTGCGGGTGTATACATTGATACGGTAGATAAATCATTCTCACCATCCGAGCTGTAATAGGTATCTTCATTGGCTAATTGCATTGATTCAAGCTGCTCTTGTAGTTCACTGATTCTTCTAGAGGCATTTTTAGATTTTATTTTGATTCTATTATAAATTTCTTTCCTTTCACCATTTTGTTTTTCATAACTATCACCCCGGCGATAGATGAGATAAGTTGTATCACTCGGAAAGCTAATTTTCTGTTCAGTCAACGACCAAAAGAAATTTTGCAATGCAAGATTAGAAGGATGAACCACAATTAATTTTTTGTTTTTTTTCTGTAAGGGATCTAAAGCTAGGGTTATTTCCTTCTCAAGCCATCTTTTTTGAGAACCTGATAATCCTCGCTCAGTATCATCTCTACACTGAGCAACAATATAATGTATCGTATCTTGCATTTGTTTAAGTGCATAAGTCATAAGAATCTCTCCTTAGAATAAGCATGACTTGAGGAAAAAATCATATAAGAAAAATAGCGGGTATTTTTTAGAAAAGGATAAAAAGAAGTTAGTTTAAGCATATTCCCTCGTTAACAATCAAAGGGTGTCCGTGCTTACAATAATCAAAGTGCTTGAAAAGAGAAGGAATTGCTTGCTTTTTTTATAATAAAAACAGCATTATTTCAAAGCTAACAATCACTCAAGTTACAATAAGCTTAATTCTTACCATATTGGAGTCTATTCGATATGTCAAACAAATGGGTTCTTTGAAAGATAACAAACCGAAAAAAGCCTTCCCTCTAACTCTGAAAACGCTGACTATTTTACTTATGCATTAATCTTGTCAATTAAAGCTTGATCGATGGGTATGATATTCTGAATTCCATACTTCAAAGCAGAACGCATTTTGGCTATCCCTAAGTGCGCTTTTGTATCATCCTGTAATTCATTCAACCCCAAAAACCACAAAGCAACAGGATCATTCATATTACGAATATAGAGCTTTTTTGCAAAAGCAATGGCTATGTCATTTTCTTGATTTGATAATCGCCACATTAAATAAGGCGCAGCAAGATCGGTACGCGTAGGTGCATTTTGCAAAAATGCGTCTAATCTTAACTCCCAATCAGCTAATAATTTAACAACTTGTGGATAATCTTTTTGTTTACGACTTGAAAACGCCCACTCACTTCTCACTAATAAATCCATAATTTTAAAACGTGCACTTACACCATTCTCTAAATAGCGATCAACAGAACAACGCAGCCAATCTAATTTATCGTACCAATCCTCTGGATAAGTTTCTTGCTCTGTGTGCACCAAAAAATAATTAACCTCATGATTGACCACCCCCAAACGAAGCCCACCATAGGCCATATCTCCTAATTCATCACCACACTGTAAATGTGTCGCCATCTTAGACAAATCAGGTGTTGCAAATTTTGTTGAATGCGAGGCAAGCCTGTAACCCTCTATTACGCCATAAATAAAGATACCGATACTCATAAATAAAACGCTCATTAAAATAATGTGCGCATTCTGATTTCTTTTCAGTTTCTCAAGAAAATGAATCTTTGCTTTCAATATAGGGCTTGATACAGCTGCAAAAGCTAATCCCATAAAGGGTAGCGTAATTGCAAATTGAAACCACATCGCACTCACAACAATAAAGCTAAAGGCAAGTCCCATTGCAAGTGGCATACGTTTTGCAGATGTACTTGCAACAGCAATCATTGGATACAGCAAAATCAATAACATGCCTAAAAGACCAATCGACACAAAGGCTTCTATTAAATAAGAATGTGAATGGAAATCAGCTCTAGAAAGCGAATCCCAATACAATTTATCCGTACCAGTAGAATTAAACATAAATAATTTTGTATCTTGAATGGGAAGATAGGTAGCAGCAACATCAGTAAAAGATCCCCAACCATGCCCTAGCAACATCTGAACCACGCCATCGCTTTTAAAATTTTGATAAGCCGTTTGGATCAATTCATATCGCGACCAAATGCTCTGCATATGGTTGAGAAAAGAGGCATCACGAGCACCATAATAACCCAACAAAACAACCAGTCCCGTCACGCCGATGGGTGCCATCATGATGGCAGCAACACTTAACAGCCTTATTTTTGCAAGATGTCGCAAATAATAAACCAATCCCATAACAAGAGGAGACACAATGATAAGGATCTCAGCAGATTGGTTTCCAGAGACAATAATAGGCACAGATGCAATCAGATAAGAGAGTGCTATCCAATGTTTTTGACGCACATTTAAAAAACCAATGATAATTGGAAATAAGAATATTCCATAAAATGCTAAATAATCTGTGAAAACATAGGGTTTCCATAAACCTAAAGCATCACCTTTATAGGTCAACAAGCTAACCACAAGTGCAGAAATAACCGCATAGATCCCAATAATGTTTCGATATATTTTTTTATTTCTAAGAATAAGACCAGAAAGGATGAGAAAAGCTAGGGAAAAATACCACATTACCCCCTCTCCCAATTCAGGTGCACCGAACCAAGAGCGCCGTGGAAATGCAGTAGAAAAGCTAAAGAGCAGGCTCACCACACCTATGGCAAAAATGCATAGCACCAATGGATGATAAAGTAAGGGTGTTATTCTTTTAGGCTGGACAACATAGAGTCCCAATACCCCAATAGCAGTTGAACAACTTATAGCGTTCAGAGCAATAAAAAGTAGTTCACTCTCAGGCCATAAACCAATGGTGTAATGAGGATTTGTAAATAATAAGAGACTTAAGCTTAATAACATACAAATCATTAACCAAAGAGAGCAGCAGCGATGCAACTGTGCTTTATCCATTGTCATGAATGCCTATCCTTAAACAATTCATCAGTCAGACATCAAATACTGGGCTATTGTACTGTATTTTGACGGCGGAGGGGTTAAAGTAAAGATTTTAAAAAATCCATCTGCTCACTAAAGCGAGCTTCTTCCCTTGAAATCAAGGGAAGACAATCATTCACTTCGTTCATTTTTTAACTGACAGTAAGTTCAAGTATTGCTAAGTTATTTCTCAGTGGCGCAACGCGCCCTATACCTCCTTTGTTATCAAAGGGGGTTGCCGTTCACGGCGGGGGGATTTTCAAAATTTTTTACGAGGGCATTTTATTTTGGCGGAGAGAGAGGGATTCGAACCCTCGATGGGGTTTAAGCCCCATACTCCCTTAGCAGGGGAGCGCCTTCGGCCACTCGGCCATCTCTCCAGGTCTGCGCATAATACCACTGTCACGCCTCCAGGTTAAGACTTGATTTTAATTAAGTTTTCAGAAAAATATTTATTTTGATTTCCAAATATTTTAAATGCTAACAAAATAATAAGTTTTGTCATTATGGATGTTTGTTAGCAAACATTTTTTCATTGTTAGCATTATTACTTCTTTATGCTAGAATCCTTTACTTACTCATGCCCACTTTCAATGATCTTAATAGGTATAAAATGATTAGTAGCCCCACTGTTTGGAAAAATGCAAATACACTCACGCACGATTGGGAACCCTTGAGCTCACAGCAAACCTTAGAACTATCTGAAGATGGGCGAATTCTCGTTACCTCTAACCCTCAAGTAGAACAGCTGCCCCTTTTCGAAAAATCTGCACCTTACCAAGAACTCATGATCTTGATAGCACATTCCAAAGCAGTAAGAGATGAAGCAGAAAAAATAAGTAAGCAATTAAAAACCCTACCAAATACAAACTTGGCTGAATATCAAGATAAAATGTCACAATACCAAGGTGCGATTAATTTATTAAATAAGCACACTCGTTTTTTACAGACTTGCCATAACAGCCTGATTCTCAAAGATCGCAAAAACGTACAAACAAAAAATAATTTATTGCACAAACTAAGTTTTGAAGTATTAGAAGAACAATCTGAGAAACAAATTGAAGATTTGCGCCAAATGATCACCACACTACGAACAAGCCAAAAGGCTCATGCCATAAAATCCACCTTGTCTCGAATAACACTGCTTGTACCTCTATCAGAAACAGAGGCAATAGCTATACCAACAACCATTGCAAAAATTGCACCCATCTCTTTTAAAATTGGTAGCTATGCTTATCAAGCTCAAAACTACACCGTAACAATAAACATGGCTCTAAAAGAAAAAGACGAGTGGAATCAATCTGAAACCATTCATCCTGCTAACAATGAGCTTATTTTAAAATCAGTATCTACCGATTCAAGCAAAGATATCGCAATAATTAAATTTTCTGTCTGCTGGGGAGACGGTCACTTTCCATTACTTGACCACACCATAAAAAAGCTTGATGAACTGTTTCGCCCCAATTACGCCACCCTATTTAAAAACAAAAAGAAAATACAAAATACCACCAGCTTAGTCATTCAATCCGAACATGAGTCATCTGATGACGTAATTCATCGAGACAAATTAAGGCAAACACTTGTAGAATGGATGGTGTACTATAATCTTGATCAACTCATCATATATGATATGCCAGAAGCAGCTGTCGTTTATTATGGTGAAGGATTTAGCTGCGACTTTAGCAATCATTTGCCGAAATCACAGGCAGATATCCAAAGCAATCTTAATCATTGCTTAGAAACGCGCAGTCATCCTACTGCACTTCCTATCGAGGAAGAAGAGAGAGACAAAGTTGCCGTGCCTTATATCATGAGAAATCGTATAGACCTTCTCACAAAATATCAATTTGAGAAAGGCAAGAAAAAATCCTATGCTGAACTCATAGCAAAAGAACCCATACTTGATCTAAACGCCTGCAGAGCAATGCCAGAACTCATGGGCATCCCTCGTCTTCCTTTTTATAGTCTTTCAACACTACGAAAACGCGAATACACTGGGCGCTTTAATCCCGATCCTATTGCTATTCAAGCTACAAAACTTGATTATAGAGATATCGAACGTTCTTCTGCACGACGTGAATGCTCACAAGTTTCTGAGCACGTCCTGCAAACAGAAAAGATTCAGATAGAACGTAGAAGTATTGTAAAATTAAGGCGCTGCAAGTAGCAATAGTATTTTGTTTTCTAACACATAACTATTAAAAAGCTTGACCTAAAAAGCGTTTCTGTTCATAATCACCCATCTTGTGCGCCCGTAGCTCAGTTGGATAGAGTACCAGGCTACGAACTTGGTGGTCGGAGGTTCGAATCCTTCCGGGCGCGCCATATTCAAGTTTATTCTTGAAACATGGCTAACACTTTATAAGCCCTGTTCTGAATTCTCTTCTTTGAAGAGCGCCTTACGATCTCGATACATCCCCGCACGTACAACTAAAATGAGTGTTGCGGGTGTTGTTATCGTCATAAATACCGCAATCAGCACACAAAATAAATTAAGCTTTGACTCTAACATTGAGAAAAAGATAATAGAAGCAACCAATATGAAACCAGCACCTAAAGTCGCCCCCAAGGTTGGCGCATGCACACGTTCATAAAAACTTTTTAGTCGAATTAGGCCAAGATTGCCAACTAAGGTTAATAAGGCACCCATGATACACAAAATGCTTATAAGACAAGCTGCCCACAAAGGAAGATCAGACACGGTTGTCATTCAATGACCTCCCCTCGCATCAAAAATTTTGCAACTGCTGCTGTTGCAGTAAAACCCAATAACGCAATCACAAAGGCAGCCTCAAGATACAACATACTACTCGTGCGCATAGCAAGCACGACAATAAACAAGAGAGCATTGACATAAAAAGTATCAAGACCTAGGATGCGATCTTGTGTTTTGGGTCCAATCACAGTGCGCCAAGCAGCAAGCACCATAGAGAGAGCCAACATAATATGCGCAATGCTAAAGGCCCAAGCTAAAACAGCCAAGCTCATTCAAATATCTCCATCAATAAACGCTCATAACGATTTTTAATCAATTGGATCCACGCTTCTTCATCAACCAAATCAAGCACATGCAACAATAAATTTTTATTTTCTGCATCATACTGTACCCATAATGTGCCAGGAGTCGCAGTAACAATCATGGCCAAAGCTGACAAAGCATAAACATTTTGTATCTGCAAAGGCACTTCAATAAAATCTGAAGTTCTGTGGCCACGCTTATAACCAACAATGATGGAAAAAACCGCAATATTGGATCGCACAATATCTCTCAAAACTACGCCACACAAACGAAAAATAGCGCCTATATTACGAATACGTGGTTTCTCAGGATTAAATATCTTCATAGAGAAGGGCACAATGGTCCCTACCAATATGGCAAAAACAAGGGTAGAAACCGCGAAAGATTGTGTCAATAAGAACCACATAATCAACAAGGACAACGACAGCAATGGGTAAGGAAACAAAGACCTCATAAAATATCCTTTTCTGTTGCTATCACCGCATCGACATAATGTTGCGATGTTTGCAACCACACGGAGGTTCTCGCAATATGCTGCATAACAGGATTACTTAAAACCGTTAAAAGAATACAAACACACAGCAAAGCTGAAATAGAAATAAATTCAACAAAAGCAACCTTAGATGACAGTGTCTTTGCTGGCGTCCATAAAACCTTGATACCCGCACGCATTAAAGAAACTAACATTGTTATACTGGATATTATGATCAATCCAATAAACAACCAAGATAAGGGCGTAACACCGCTCCTCCCTTCTAAGATACTAGACATAATCACAAACTTTCCAATGAATCCTGACAAAGGTGGCAAGCCAATCAATAAAAGCGCGCAAACCAAGAAACCAATACTTAACAATGCCAATGCAACGGGTGTGACAACGCTCATTTGCGCTTCATCTATCGTGCCATCTTCAAAAGGATCGTGATATTCGTCAGTAAATACGGGCTTAGCTAAGATAGAAGCATACTTACCGCGCGCACGATTCAACAATTCAATTAATAGAAACAGCGCAGCGATAGCGAGCGTGGAATTAACAAGATAATACAAACCTCCTGACAACACAGCAGCATTACGCATACCAATGGCCGCCAAAATTGTACCTGATGAAACAAAGATACAAGCAACAGCAATGCGTGACATACTGCGCGCAGAAAGAGAGGCAATACAGCCATAGGCAATCGTGCATAGGCCACCGATAAATATACATTGACTATAAACGCCCCCCACAACAGAGCCAGAAAGCAAAGCCGTCATACGCAATACAGAATAGATCCCAACCTTGCTCAAAATTGAAAATACAGCCACAACAGGTGCACTCGCAGCCAAATAAGTTGCCGGCAGCCAAAAGCCTAATGGCCACATACCCACTTTAATTAAGAAGGCTAAACTCAACAGTGCAACCCCAGCACTGAACAAGCCCATATTATCGGGAGTAATCCCAGGAAGACGCAAAGCAAGATCGGCCATATTCAAAGTACCAATCACGCCGTAAATAAGGCTGGTTCCAATCAAAAATAAGCTGGATGCCACCAAATTAATGGCAATATAATGCAAACTGGCTTTGATCCGTCTAGGCCCAGAACCATGCAAGGCTAAACCATAAGAAGCTGCTAACAAAATCTCAAAAAATACAAAAAGATTAAACAAGTCGCCGGTTAAAAAGGCGCCATTAACCCCCATGAGTAATAACATCAGCAAAGCATGAAAACGTGGCCCAGCTTTATCCCAGCGTGCAAAAGAAAAAATCAAAGTGGATAAACCGAGAAAGTTCGCTAGCACCAACATGATATTGGACAATCTGTCTGCAACCAACACAATACTAAATGGCGCAGGCCAATCACTCATCAGATAAACAAATTCTTGATTGCTTCTAAGCAAAACAACAGAAACGCCAAGGAGCGTTACGCTTGTTATAAAGGTGATAAACCGTTTGCTCTTATTGCGCCGCTCATCCAATAACAGCATAACGGCACCTGCAATCAGTGGCAGGAGTATCGGAACAATCACAAGATGTTGCATCCACGCACTCATGCTTCAGGCTCCTGGTTATCCACATGATCGGTACCACTCACACCACGAGCAGCAAGCAAAACAACTAAAAAGAGTGCTGTCATAGCAAAACCAATTACAATGGCCGTCAAAACCAAGGCTTGTGGCAGAGGATCAGCATATTGTGCAAGGCTCCCCACCTTCTCCACTAATACAGGTGGTGCGCCTATGCGCAATCGGCCCATTGAAAAAATGAATAAGTTAACGCTGTAAGAAACTAAAGTAAGCCCCATAATGACTTGGAAAGTACGTGGTTTGAGTAATAACCAAACACCAGCAGCTGTCATAATACCAATACCAGCCGCTAAAATGGCCTCCATCACTCCCCCTTATCATGCGTCAAAGTAGAAACTGCTGCATCATCGACACCTATAGCACTTTCAATGGCTTCGCGTGGTTTACGAATAGACTGGTGCGCCAATGCAATTAGTATCAATGTCGTTGAACCAAGTACCAGCACAAAAACACCCAAATCAAATATAATAGCGCTGGCTAGCGGGATTGCCCCAAGAATAGGTAGTTCTGCATAACGGAAATAAGAAGTCAAAAATGGATATCCAAAAAACACCGCCCCTATCCCAGTCAGCACTGCCAACAAAAGCCCTATACCAACACAATAGAGTGGAAAAATATTCAAACGCATTTCCAACCAACGAACACCAAAAGCGATATACTGCAAAAGAAAGGCAATTGCTAAAGCCATCCCCGCAGCAAAGCCACCACCTGGCCAATCATGTCCTCGTAAGAAAAGGTGTAGTGTGAAAACAATGATGACAGGAAACAACCACTGAATAACGAGGCGTGGCACCATCATATAGTCTTTAGCCACATTTCCTGTTGGGCGATCTTTGCTGGAAACCATATCATGCTGTGCATTTTTTTGCTGCTTCGTTTTTCCAAGGCTATCGGCAGCGGGACGAAAACGACGTAATAAAGCAAAAACCGTCAAACCCACAATCCCTAAAACAGTTATCTCACCTAATGTATCAAAGCCCCGAAAATCAACCAGCAAAACATTGACAACATTATGTCCACCTGCTGCTTCATAAGCGTGCTCGAGAAAAAAAGATGAAATACTATTTTCAAGTGGCCGCGTCATTACAGAATAGGAAAGCGCAGCAATTCCTGTCCCTATAGCAACAGCCATGATTAAATCAAAGGCACGACGTAAGAAGACACGAAAAGAATGCTGAAGCGGTACAGCGACTTGCTGAGGTGTGGGTAACCAACGAAGCCCTAATAACAATAAGACGGTTGTAACAATTTCGACCAACAATTGTGTTACAGCCAGATCAGGCGCGGAGAACAACACAAAAGTAAGACAACATGCCAATCCAGCTCCACCCGCCAGTATTAAAGCACTTAGGCGATGATATCTGGCTAAATAAGCTGCTCCCATTGCACAACTACCACCTGCCAACCACAACAGAGCAAAGGCAGGCTCTAGTGCTGACACATTATCCGATATTTGCCAGCCATAACTAAGGCTTGTAATGCCTCCCACCACCAAAGTGGCCATAGCAATAATACGCATTTGTGGCTGTAGTCGACGCGTAGTTAATTTTCTTTTCAACCATCGTGCACTGAGTGTCGCTGCCGTTATAGTCATCTCATATATGCGTCCACCACGTACACGGTGAATCAAAGGAGGACCAATGACATTATGATTAATCTTTTCTCTAAATATGATGTAAAGGGTACTACCCCCTAGCAAAGCAACAAAACTCATCATCATCGCAGGATTAAATCCATGCCAAATAGCAAGACTATAATTGGGCGTATGTATACCTAAAACAGACTGCACAGCCATATAGAGGAATGGACCAATAGTGCTTTGCGGAAAGATGCCCACTATCAAACAAATGAGCACCAACATTTCAATGGGAAAACGCATCCATCTCGGTGGTTCATGTGGCTGCTGAGGTAAGTTAAACGCGGGAGGCCCAAAAAATGTTGTATGAATAAAGCGCAAGGAATAAAGAACAGCAAAAATACTCGCCAATGTTGCAAGTACTGGTAAAGCATAATTAGCCCAACCCACAAATGTAATATCAATGACCTCTGATAAAAACATTTCCTTGGATAGGAATCCGTTTAGCAACGGTACGCCTCCCATCGCTGCAGCAGCAACCATCGCTAAGGTCGCTGTAAAAGGCATGAAGCGAAATAGGCCACTCAACTGACGCATGTCACGCGTACCTGCTTCATGATCAATAATCCCAGCTGCCATAAAAAGTGAAGCTTTGAAAGTTGCATGATTCAAGGTGTGAAAAATGGCTGCAACCATTGCAAGTGGGCTACCTAAGCCGAGCAGCAGCGTAATCAAACCTAGATGGCTAATCGTTGAATAGGCCAAAAACCCTTTCAAATCATGCTGGAAAATCGCGGTGTATGCGCCTAAGAGCAAAGAGATTAAACCAGCCCCCCCCACTAAATAAAGCCATGCATCAGTACCAGACAGTACTGGCCACAAGCGGATCAACAAAAAAATACCTGCTTTAACCATGGTCGCCGAATGCAAATAAGCACTCACAGGCGTGGGGGCTGCCATGGCATAGGGCAACCAGAAAGAAAATGGAAACTGTGCGCTCTTAGTTAGCACGCCGATTACAATAAAACATAGCATCGGCAAATAAAGGCTGTGCTGGCGTATTATCTCGCCAGAAGCCAAGACTGTGTCGAGATCAAAACTCCCAGCAATCTGCCCTAACAAAATGACACCAACGAAAAGGCACAACCCGCCTGTCCCTGTCACCGTCAAAGCCATAGATGCGCCATCCCGCGCATTGGCATTATAATGCCAATAACCAACCAGTAAGAAAGAGAAAATGCTCGTCAGCTCCCAGAAAATCACCAACTGAATCAAAGCTCCAGAGCTAACAATCCCCAGCATAGATCCCATAAAAGCCAGAAAAAAAGCGAAGAATCGCCGCATAGAATCTTGAGGCAACATATAGTAACGCGCATATAAAATAACCAGCGCACCAATCATTAAAACCAGCAAAGAAAAAACCCATGCTAGTCCATCTATGCGGAAAACAAAGTTCAATCCATAAGCAGATAGCCATTCAATGTTGCACCGAACAACGCCTGATGTAACAGAAGGATAAAGTTTAAAAGCACAAAAAATGCCCATAAAGGCAACAAACCACGAAACCGCTACCGTAGCATTTCGCGCATGCTTGGGGAGAAAGACCATACTCAATGCCCCAAAAAAAGGCAAAAATGTCATGGTTAATAGAAAAAAGTTATCTGACATATGCTGCGTTACTTATTTAGAATATGACGCATTTTTGGAATATATAATTTGTTAGGGACTTTCCAAACTATACATAAACAACCCTTCCTCACTATATGATACTTATTAAGTAAAGACTACTTGCTATTTCATGTGCTTATAGCAAAGATAATTGCAGGAGCGGGTCCTGAGTGATCCCCACGAATTAAGAATTTGTCGTTGCGAGCCTTACTTGTGTTTCAGTTCTAAAACAGAATTCTGATCTTTCATTTCTACGCGTTTTAAAAATGACATACCTAGGAGCACTTCTGCTGGCGCATCACCATCCACAACAACCGCAGGAACATCATATACAACGATATCTCCAATTTTCACAGAGCGAAGATTAATTTGGTAGGCTTGTGCTTTGCCGGAAGCGGTCTCTACTTGGATCGTGTTATCTCTAGGAAGATCAATTCTCAATGTATGGGCTTGAGATAAACTCATTGCCATTTGTGTCGCACCCGTATCCACTAAAAACTTCACATTGTGCTCATTAATTTTTCCAGCAACACGATACATTCCTTGGTCGTCCTTTCGGATTTTCACTATAGAATCATTAGGTGCTTTCATCTGCACATTGACATCGGAACTCAGGCTCAAAGTTTGTACTTGATCATTGTTTTTAATCACACAATGCTTACTGTCCGCACTGATAATCTCGATGTCTTTGTATTTTTCACCAACCATCAAGACCTTACTCTGTCCATCAATTTGTAATAAAACCTTGCCCGAAAATAAGCCTAATACCTTGACTTCACTTGCCTGCACCGCAGATAAAATGCCCATCAAGCAACAAAATCCAAGAATCCCTATTTTTACCTTCATAACAACGCCTTTTCCTTAAGATTGAAAACCAGATATGTGTCAGTGTATACACTAAAATAAAACCAACTCTGTTTGTTGCAGTCACACGGATATTATTTTAAGCCAGATAACGATAAATGGCTATAAACTTAGTCTCAATAACCTCTATAATACCCGGCTCGTTTGATACCATAAAACACAATATTTGTAGTCGTGAAATGGGTGGGGATAAAATGAAAGACAATGCAAAAGAAGAAACGATTAAAGTAAAGCAATACGCTATCCAAGGTGAAAACAAGCCCCCCTTTCAAGCAATAGAGCGCTTCCTACAAGCACTTACCAACAATCACTGCATTAAAGCACGCGCTATTTTGAACTCATTTCCTGAATTAGCGACCTTAAGAGGAAATTTCTTTCCCTTACCTTTACTAATCGCTGCTTCACACGGCAATACACAATTGATGAATGAATTACTTGAAAAAGGCGCTTGCCCACATTTAGCGAGCAATCAGCCATTCTTTATAAAACTACCAGAAAAGAGCAAAAAATATATTCATATGATTTGCTCTTTCAGAAAGGGAATTTTAGATAAAATCCAAGGGCTGCATTAACCAGCAGCCACTTGATTTGTTTTGTGAGGCGTAACAGATAATGATCTCTGTTCTTGCAAGCGCATGTTTCTGGTCAATTTATCTAATACACCATTGATGTATTTATGACTTTCAACAGCGCCAAATTGCTTGGCTAATAAAATAGCTTCATTTAATACTACACGATAAGGAATTTCAGTACGGTACTTTAATTCAAAGGCACCGATACGCAAAATAGCATGTTCTACAGGATTGAGTTGAGAAATATCGCGATCTAAACAGTTCTGTAATAAGGCATCTAATTGCTGAGCATGATAAGTTACCAACTGTGTGATTTCATTAAAATATTCAGTATCAAACACTTTGGGCTTATCAAAAATAGACGGCTCACTATCAAACAAATCTTCTTTAATGCTTTCCATAGAATTACCTGACAACTGCCAGGCATATAAGGTTTGTACAGCCAATTTACGGGCTTCATGGCGCATATTGACGCGAAACTTCGGCTTATCTTCCACGCACTTTCTCCAATACATCTAACATTTCAATTAAGGCTAGCGCGCAATCAATTCCTTTGTTACCTGCTTTTGTACCTGCACGTTCAACGGCTTGTTCAATGCTATCAGTGGTTAACACACCAAAAGCCATTGGCACCTTTGTTTTGAGTTGTGCATTCATTAATCCATTGGCACAACCTGCTGCAACATAATCAAAATGGGGGGTTGCACCTCGGATGATTACGCCTAAAGCAATAACGCCTTCGAAACGACCAGATTCTGCAGCCGCTTGACAAGCAAGTGGGATCTCAAATCCACCTGGCACACGTATCAGTTCTATGTTATCGGCTTGTACGCCTTGACGTTTCAAAGTGTCAATACAACCTGTGATTAAACGCTCAACAATAAACTCATTGAAGCGTGAAGCGACGATTGCAATACGCCCTTTGGGCTGAGTAAACTGCCCTTCAAGCATTCGAATATTTCTGTCCATATACACCTAAATTTTTAAATAACGAATTGATTAACAATCAGCGGCTGAGTTAAAACCCATTACCGTCAGCCCAAATCCAGACAGGCCATAATACCGCTTTTCACTTCCTAAAACACGTATTTTTCCAAAACCTAAGGCAGACAATATTTGCGATCCTACCCCAATTAAGCGCCAATCCCTTGGTTTAGCTGTAGAATTTTTAGAATCTATCTCTGTTTGCGATGGATGGTTAATAGATTGAATATGCTCTAATAAACCCAGTTGTTCAATGTTTTTGATATGGTCAACTGAATCACTTATAAGCACACAAGCGCCATGCCCCGATGCTTCTATGGCGGTTAATGCTGCATCAATGGACCAACTTTCGGGTCTTAAGTGCGTAAAAATTGGTAGATCGAGCAAGGGTTGATGCACATGCACACGTACCAATGCTTCCTTATCTTTTGTCGGATTACCCTTAATAAAACAATAATGATGCTGTTTAGAAATATCATCTTCAAAAACTTTGAGCTGAAACTCGCCCAATTTTGTTTTGAGAAAAGTATCCTGTACCAAATGTACCGTCGCTTCTTTTTTTAATCGATAAGCAATTAAATCCGCAATGGTGCCAATTTTTAATTGATGTGTTTCACAAAAAGCAAAGAGTGCATCACCTCGAGCCATTGTACCATCTTCATTCATGATTTCGCACAAGACAGCCGTTGCCTCAAGTCCTGCTAATCGTGCTAAATCTGTGCTTGCTTCCGTGTGACCGGCACGCGATAACACACCACCGGGTTGCGCCATAATAGGAAATATATGTCCCGGCTGCACAATATCATCTGCTGTCGCATTTGGATTTGCTGCGGCTAAAATGGTTGTGGCTCTATCTTGCGCAGAAATGCCTGTTGTCACATCTTTAGCGGCTTCTATTGAGAGCGTAAAATTAGTCCCAAATTTTGCACCATTACGCGTAGGCACCATGAGCGGTAAATTTAATTGCTTACATTTTTCTTGTGTAAGCGGCATGCAAATAAGACCTCTGGCATGGCGTGCCATAAAATTAATTAACTCAGGTGTTGTTTTTTGTGCAGCAAATATTACATCCCCTTCATTTTCTCTGTCTGCATCATCAATCATCACAACAGGGCGCCCCATTCTGATATCAGCAATAATTTCCTCTATGGAATGAAACTGCATACAAACTCCTGAGTGTTTTTTATAATAGCGTTATTTGTTCTTGCCCAATCACTGATGAGCATTCTTGCTTCAATGTCTTTACCAACGGTTTTTACTTCAGAGAAATCACCCCGCAATACATCACTTAAGCTAGAGAATTCTAAAGACTGCATTGCAAGCGTATTTGCCCCCATCAGACTCGGCGCAATATAAATTAATAATTCATCAATTTGTTTAGACTGTAACAAGCCCGTCAAAAGCGTGGGACCAGCCTCTATCATGACATCATTTATTTCTAATTCTGCTAAACACTGCAACACTGCTCCAAAGGCAATGTGATTGTTCTCCAGCGGAAATTCAACAATCTTTACCTGATGATAAGCGGGTAGTTGAGAAAGAAAATGTTGCTTCTTTTGCTCTGAAAGTCCATGCCCCACAGCAAGCAACACTTTCGTGTGTTGCAGTATTCTAGCTGAAGCAGGAATCTTTAGTGTTCTATCTAAAATGACTTTCAAGGGAGGATGAAAATCAATTTGCTTAGGCAAAAGAGAAGGTAAGGTAGGATGGCGTACAGTCAATTGACAATTATCTTTGCTAACCGTTTCACAACTTGTCAAAAGCGCACCACTTCTTGCACGCCATAAGTGCCCTGATTCTCGCGCTGGCACATCGGTTATCCATTGGCTTTCGCCAGAATGCATTGCTACTTTGCCATCTAATGACATTGCCACTTTTGCTCTTACGAATGGACGATTTTCCAACATTCTTAGAAAGAAACCAGCATTTTGAGAAATAGCTTCTGCCCTTTGTACCCCCACAGTGACATCAATTCCAGCCTCTTTCAAGCGCTGTATGCCTTTGCCATTTACTTTTGGATTTGGATCTTCTGTCGCAATCACAACGCGCTTTATGCGTCGCGCAATGATTTCATCCACACACGGCGGTGTTCTACCAAAATGCGAACACGGCTCTAAAGTGACGTAAAGTGTGGCATCTTCCATTGTCCCTGCATACTGAGAAAAGAGTTCTTTCTCAGCATGGCCTTTACCGGCTTGTGCGTGAAATGCTTTGGCAATGACGTGTCCATTTCGTACTAAAACAGCACCTACCAAGGGATTAGGACGCGCAGAATATTGCCCCATGCATGCCATTTGCAAGGCTTGATGCATGAATATCTCATCTTGTTTCATCATGATTGTATCATTTCACCTATTACTGTCTCTTCTTCTCTTTTTTCCTCATGAAGACGTTTGATTTCTTCCTCAAAAGCCTTCACATCTTGAAAACTTCGATACACAGACGCAAAACGCACATAGGCAACATCATCGATTTCACGCAATTCATCCATCATCCAATCGCCCAACACTTCAGAACTCACCTCCCCTTCACCCAGCGCGCGTAAACGACGTTTAATGCGTGAAAGAGCACTTTCAATTTTTTCTGTACTCACAGGACGTTTTTCAAGCGCTTTTACCATGCCGCGTTTTAACTTATCTTCATTGAAGGTTTCTCTTGTATTATCGCGCTTGATAACCCGTGGAAACGACAATTCGGCAAACTCATAGGTTGTAAATCGTTCTTTACAAACCAAACACTCTCTACGACGGCGAATTTGATCGCCGTCATTTGCTTCACGTGAATCAATGACCTTCGTTTCTGATCCAAGACAAAAGGGACAACGCATACTTTCTCCTTTTTCCCTCTAAAATATCCTAATATCTATGCCTTTGGTGGTCCATAAACAGGGAATTGACGACAAAGTGCTACCACTTCTTTTTGAACACGTTGCTGCACTTGTTGATTATTGACATCATCTAAAACATCTGCAATCCAAGTAGCCAATTGATGCATTTGTGCTTCTTTGAAACCACGCGTTGTCACAGCGGGTGTACCAATACGCAAACCACTGGTCACAAAAGGAGAACGTGGGTCATTGGGTACTGCATTTTTATTAACTGTAATATTTGCCTTACCAAGCGCTTCATCTGCCTCTTTACCTGTCATGCCGGTTGCAATTAAATCAACGAGAAACAAATGATTATCTGTACCACCAGAAACAATTTTAAACCCACGATTTTGTAAGCCTTGTGCCAAAGTTTTTGCATTTTTGACAACTTGTTTTTGGTAATCAACAAATTCAGGCTGCATGGCTTCTTTAAGTGCCACTGCTTTTGCAGCAATCACATGCATTAAAGGACCACCTTGTGTGCCAGGAAAAACTAAAGAACTCAATCGTTTCTCAATTTCAGGATTGGCTTTGGCTAAAATTAAGCCACCGCGTGGGCCACGTAAAGTTTTGTGGGTCGTGGTGGTTGTCACATCTGCTATCTGAACGGGTGAGGGATAAACACCCGCAGCCACCAGCCCCGCAACATGCGCCATATCCACCAATAAATAAGCACCGACACTGTCAGCAATTTCACGAAAACGCTGCCAATCCACGATACCAGAATAAGCAGAGAAACCTGCAACAACCAACTTAGGTTTGTGCTCTGTTGCCAGTGCTTGGATCACATCATAGTCCAGCACACCTTGGTCATTAATGCCATACAAGACAGAATGATATAATTTGCCGGAAAAATTCACTTTAGCACCATGGGTTAAGTGACCACCATGCGCCAAATCCATACCCAAAATTGTGTCGCCTGCCTCGATCAAGGCCATGTAAGCAGCTAGATTTGCTTGTGAACCTGAATGAGGTTGTACATTCACATAATCTGCTTTAAATAATGCTTTTGCTCTATCAATGGCTAACTGCTCTGCCACATCGACATGCTCACAACCACCGTAGTAACGCTTCTTTGGATAGCCTTCTGCGTACTTATTCGTTAGATCAGAGCCTTGTGCTTCTAAAACTCTTGGACTCGCATAGTTTTCAGAGGCAATCAGCTCAATATGTTCAAGCTGACGCTTAGTCTCATTTACAAGAGCCTCAGCTAACTCATCGTCAAATCCTTTGATATGCATATCTTGGCTAAACATTTTTATCTTTCTCCCATGGCCGGATGAATGGAGCTGAATGCCAAGCTTTGCTGGCATAACAACCTAAAAAATTGACCTATTTTAACTCAGTAGACTGGTTTCGCCCATCCCAAAATTGAATTATGGGCATAAATATACGCTATTAAATCGTTGGCGCTCGTTTTTCATCCCAAGATGAGGCGAAAAACTGAATATATCTATGCAATCTGTGGTGCTTGTCCCGTTATGCGACATTAAGTGGTAAAATCCTACTGATTGTTTACTACTAGGAATCACGATGAGTCAAAAAACCATTTTCTCAATGATTGGCGTTGCTAAAGTTGTACCGCCTAAAAAAGAAATTATCAAAGATATTTCTCTTTCTTTCTTCTACGGCGCCAAAATCGGTGTTTTAGGTCTAAACGGCGCGGGTAAATCTACCCTACTGCGCATTATTGCCGGTGAAGATAAAGAATATGTTGGTGAAATAACATACCAAAAGAATCTAAAATTTGGCTATCTACCTCAGGAACCACGTCTGGATCCCAACAAAAATGTTCGAGGCAATATTGAAGATGGTGTCAGAGAAACCAAATCCATGCTGGATCGTTTTGATGAAATCAGCAATCTATTTGCAGAGCCCATGGATGACGATCAAATGCAAAAGCTCTTGGATGAGCAATCCAAACTGCAAGATGCCATTGATGCTGCCGGTGCTTGGGATCTAGACAGAAAGCTTGATATCGCAGCAGATGCTCTTAGACTCCCCCCTTGGGATGCGGATGTCACTCAATTATCGGGTGGTGAAAAACGCCGTGTTGCTTTATGCAAATTGCTACTCTCTAATCCAGATGTCTTATTGCTCGATGAGCCTACCAACCATTTAGATGCAGAAAGTGTTGCATGGTTAGAAAGATTTTTACAAGATTTTCCAGGCACAGTCATTGCTGTAACCCATGATCGCTACTTCTTAGATAATGTCGCTGGTTGGATTTTAGAATTAGATCGTGGTTATGGCATTCCGTTTGAGGGTAACTACAGTCGCTGGCTTGAACAAAAAGAAGTTCGCTTAAAACAAGAGCAAAAACAAGAGCAAGCACATCAAAAAGCAGTTGAATCTGAATTAGAATGGGTACGTCAAAATCCCAAAGGTCGACGTAAGAAAAACAAAGCACGTATCAGTAATTATGAAGAACTGGCATCAAAAGATTTTCAAAAGAGAATGGAAACTGATGCACTTTACATTCCACCCGGTGAACGTTTAGGTGAAAATGTCATCGAATTAAAAGATATTTCTAAAAACATGGGTGATAAATTATTATTCGCAAATCTAAGTTTGAAAGTACCCAGAGGTGCAATCGTCGGCATCATTGGACCCAACGGTGCGGGTAAAACCTCTTTATTTCGTATGATGACCAAAGAATTGCAACCAGATACTGGAAGCATCACACATGGTGACACGGTACAATTGTCTTATATTGACCAATCTCGTGATAGTTTGAATGATAATGTTACCGTATGGGAAGAATTATCAGATGGATTAGACTTCATCACCGTGGGACAATTCTCTATGCCTTCACGAGCATATGTTGGGCGCTTCAATTTTAAAGGTGGCGATCAACAAAAGAAAATTGGCAATTTATCCGGGGGTGAACGCAACCGCGTGCATTTGGCAAAACTCTTAAAAACCGGCGGCAACGTTTTATTATTAGATGAGCCAACCAACGATTTAGACGTTGAAACCTTACGTGCACTTGAAGAAGCGCTATTAGGCTTCCCAGGTTGCGTCCTCGTTATTTCGCATGATCGCTGGTTCTTAGACAGAATTGCGACTCATATTCTTGCCTTTGAAGGCGACAGCCAAGTTAAATGGTTTGAAGGTAGTTATACAGAATATGAAAAAGACTACCATGAGCGCTTAGGTGACAAAGCTATTCAACCACATCGTATACGCTATAAAAAGTTAGAAGATGTGACTTAAGTAGCTTTCTTGAGGATAGGTATCACACAGCGCCTATCCTCTCTCTTCTTCTTGCTTGTATTCTCTCTCTTTTTTCTTTGTAAGCACCCCACCTCTGTAATAATTAATAATTGCTTGACTAAATCATAGTTTTTAACATTACTGTATTAAAGCACAAAGCATCAATCTTAGTAATCAAACATTAAAAATAAAATTTACTAGCAATATCAGTAAATTATATTTTTTGATGCGATGTAAAATAACACAAGCTATTTTTTGGCCTGTGTTTGTGGCAATGTGATTTGTCTTTAATAAAAAGTCATATGGAATGATAAGATTTTAGCTATTCTCGATTAACTAAAAGAACTCAAGGAGAAAATGATGGCAATGCAAGGTCCCGATATAGATGTAAAAGATGAAAAAGAAATGGCTTCTGAAGTATCAGACTCAAATCCCTCCTTGGAAACAGAAGATCTCTCAGCTTCTATGATGGGCTTCGAACCCCCTCAATATACCAGTGGTTTTATGCGTTTTTTTGGCGCAAAACCCAGTAAAGCTGAAATAGAACAAGCCAAAGAATTGTTCAAATATGAAAAAGAAGCAAAACGCTTAGCAGAAGAATGGGAAGCCCAACATCCAAGCCTCAATGAAGAGCAAGCTGCTGCGCTACAATCTCAAAAAGCACGTGAAAGAACTGAATTTGATGGCAATTCGGTTGAAGGCACTTATGATGATGCTATTGGCAAACTTTCCATTATGCTCGCAGAAAAAGCCAGCATGCGCGATGTGGCTGTTGAAGCAAGTGTAAAATTAGGTCTTGGCACTACGCCTGTACAAGGACCAGAACAACAACCCGCGCCTACGGCAATGAGCCAGTTTGGCCCAACCAACAACTCTAGTACAACACAGTTGTTCCATGCAAAACTACAACAAGGCCTTCAAACGCGTTTAAATGCTAAATTAACACCTAATCAAGTTTCTAAACTAGACTTAGATGATAGAAATGCAGTAAACACCTTCAAAAAAGTAGCAAGTATATAACTCTGCGCTTTCATTGCACTGACGGACACATCATTCTGATATGCTTGTCAGTGCCTTCTTTATTGAATTTAAAATAAGTAATCTACAGCTTCTTTTAAAGTTGAAACTGCTTTCACTTCAATCCCTGAAACCTCTTTTTTAGGATGATTGGCAAGCGGCACCAATGCTCTCTCAAAACCATGTTTTTGTGCTTCTTTAATCCTTTCAATACCTGCTTGCACAGGGCGAATCTCTCCCCCCAATCCAACTTCGCCAAAAATGATCGTTTTACTATCAATTTTTTTATTTTGGTAGCTTGAAATTACGGCCATCAAGACACTCAAATCCGCAGCAGTCTCCATGATTTTAACGCCCCCTACCATGTTTAAAAATACATCTTGTTGGTGCATGAAAAAACCACAATGTCGATTCAGCACTGCTAATAACATGGCCAAACGGTTGGGATCATAACCAACGGTTACACGTCTAGGATTGGCTAATTTACTTTCATCCACCAAAGCTTGCACTTCAATCAACATCGGGCGTGTACCTTCCCATGTCACCATGACACCTGTACCACTACCAGATTCTATACCCTTGGATAAGAAAATAGCCGATGGATTGATCACACCTTTTAAGCCTTTATCACTCATCGCAAAAATACCCAGTTCATTCACTGCGCCAAAGCGATTTTTGCAGGCACGCAATAAGCGATAACGATTGTCAGATTGCCCCTCAAAATATAAAACGGTATCCACCATGTGCTCTAGAACACGTGGTCCTGCAATAGCGCCTTCTTTATTCACATGTCCTACTAAAAACAGTGCAGTACCACTTTGCTTTGAAAATTGCACCAAACGCTGTGCACTCTCACGGACTTGGCTGACGACTCCCGGTGCACCTGGCAAAGACTCGGTATAAACCGTTTGTATAGAATCAATGACCATGATTTTAGGTTTTATGTGTGTTGCAGTTACAATAATTTTATCGACTTCAGTTTCAGATAATAAGGGCATTGGCAAAGAACCTACCCCCAAACGCTGTGCCCGCAAAGAAACTTGCTCTAAGGATTCTTCTCCGGTTACATAGAGGACTTTCTGAGTTTCTGAAACCGTTGCAACGGATTGCAGCAAAAGTGTAGATTTACCAATACCTGGATCTCCACCTATCAAAACAACCGAACCCACCACCAAACCACCACCTAGAACTCTATCTAACTCTGGCATCTGCGTTAAAATACGCGGGAAATCTGTGGTAGCAACTTCATTTAAATTTCTAATTTGACTGATCTGACCTGCATAGCCACCTGTTTTTTGGGCACTATGACTACTGACCATCACCATCTCTGTCAGTGTGTTCCAGGCACCACAATCCGAACATTGACCAGACCATTTGGATGCAATGCTACCGCAATCTTGACAATGGTACTGTATTTTATTTCTGGCCATGTAATTCTCCTAAAGATTCTTTTCGCGCGCGCCGATGAATAAGGTATGACAGAGAACGCTCGCGAAATATTAATCAATGCCACTCGTGTAAATCCTGCACATACAACAGATTTATATGAGTTTGTATTAAATGATTCACTCTATGTTATCGAGTGTGTACGAGTTGAATCACTTGCAGAAGGCATTATTTATCCGGTAAATAATTATTTGCTGGATCTAAAAAATGTTCTATTCGAGCTCAACCATGTGCGCGTAAACCCACGGGTTGATAATACTGAAATTATTGAAAATTTAACACAACGTTTAGAAGCAATCGGGGTTGAAGTCATTAACCCACCCTCTCAAGAATCAATGGCCATGTGCTATCGCCCCTTGGGAGAAATTACCGAGAACGTTCGTTTCTATTTCAACGAATCCGGCAATGTTATTTTCTTATGTCCGAATGCAAAACTACGCGCCATTCAAGCGGTTAAATCAGAAAATGTTCATCCTATTAAAAAACAACCTGATCAGCCAATGAAATAATTGAATAACGACTCACGTCAAAGAACACCTCTTTGCATGCCATATGGCACACAAAGAGTCATTTTCCTTCCTCTATGGATCAAAAACTAAAAGTTTTCACCTTTTCTTTTAATATTTGCCAATCATCTAAAGCCTGCCATTCTGTTGGAATCTGCGTCATCTTCGATACAACCGCTACTTTACCTGCTTTATTATCTAATATCAGACTCTGATAATAAGCCTGAACGTCTGCGACAGTTAACTTTTCAATCGATTGGGCAATTTTCTGCCTTAGATCAAAATCATTGCGGCCAATTTCAATGGTTGGCCAAAAACGTATCGACTGTTCATTCAAAGTCTTCGGTGGATCCATTAACTCATTAAATAAGGATGTTTGCACAAATTTTAGTTCTTCTGCCCGTAACTGTGTAATCGTAGAACCATAGCCTTGCCAGAATGTCTGTAATTCCTCGTATATTTTATCAGGCGTATAATTGGGAGATTGCACATAGAAGACCAGTCCTGCTACTCTCTGTTGCAAACTTAAAGACACACCCAGCGCATAACCAATTTGCTTTTCAACACGTAAAGCTTGATACATCGGGGTCATCAATAACTTTGATAATACAAAGGCTTTGGCCATCGCATCGATGCTGGCATCATTATTTTGTACATACAATGCAAGCGCATGATTTTTATCCGTTGTATTTAAAGTCTTAAACCTCAATTTATCATATGGAAGCTGATAAACCAGCGGTGGCGGTATAAGCTTATCTTCAGTATTTAGCACCATACGACCAGCAACAGCTTGCGCCAAGACTTCAGCCTCTTTCTTTGAATAATTACCATTCACCAGCATTTCTAATTGAACATTGGCAAGAAAATTGCGCTTGAAATCCACAATATCTTGTGCAGTGATTTGTTCTAATCCCGCTTGCAATTCCTCTACATGCCAATTAGGTGCCACAAATAATGGGCTGATACCTTGCACGGCTTGTCTAAACGGTGGCAATTGATCAAAATTCTTCAAATCTCTGATTTGACGTTCTTTTAATAATTCGAAATCAACAGTATCCACTTCATAAGCAAGCAAAGAGGAAATTAAGGTTTCTAAAAGCAGATTTTGCTTATCGCTATAGCCACTTAATTGAATCGTCATTCCTCTCGGATGACTATACAGTTTAATATCTTCACCAAGCATAATAGCGGAATAAAGCTTGAGCTTCAGCTTTTCCATCACTAACTGGCTAAACAAATTAGAAACCATCTGATGCTTGGGGGTATCCAAACTGATTGGATTCACCAAATTGACAAAAATATTGGCCTTAGGATAGCGAAACCGCTTGTCATTCAAATGCCAGATTTTCACGCCCTTTACAGAAGTATCTAAACTTGGCTTATCACCAGATGCGACTCGATCCTGCGTTTGTATTTTTAGATTTTCAGGAATATAAGGATTGCTTGCAGGTAAGGCTAATGCACCTTGCAAAGAATGAGTGGTAGGAAATTTCTGAGATAAAGGTTTAAGGCTAAAAGAAGTCATAAACCATTTGGTTTCACGGTCCCCCTTTAATTCTGGACTGATGACAAAGCGACGTACATTCGCAGGGCTTAGATAATTCAATGCCTCTTTTAAAGGTTTTTGTGCCTGCTCATAACTCACGTTTTTCATTAGAAAATTACTCGTGATAACGGTCTCTGGAGAGTATTCTTGTAACCGATGCGCCAAATCAGAGGCTAACTCGGTCTCAGGCTGACGCTCAAGATAATTAAATTCTAAGGCATGTATTGCTTTAATATCATTAAAGAAAGACTCAGGGAAGCCTGTACGCTTTATCTCTTGAATCATTTGAAAAGAATAATCTGTGATCTCATCAATATGCTTGATACCCTCAGGCGTTAAATAATATTGTAATTGTAACAAATCTTGTGATTCAGGATTTTCATCGGTTGAACTCACCAATGCGGTAATCCAACCTTGTTTTTTCAAGACATCATACAAGCTACCCTCGCCCTCATAGCCTAAAATTTGACTCAGCAGATGCAACGGTTTTTCTTGGTAGTATTTTTCAAAACTAGGCATTGCAAAAAGCAATACCATTTGACGCGAACTCCCTTTTGCTTGCATTGTAATATCTACACCCAGCTGTTCTTTTTCAAACATTGCTTTTCGCACAGGCGGTGGCGTCTTTACTTTTTTGATTTGAGAAAAATAGGTTTTCACAAAATCTGCTTGTGTTGCAATAGGATCAGGACCGACAAGCACCAGAGTCATTCTATCTGCACTATAGTATTCATTAAAAAATTTCAATAATGATTTGTGTAAAGCAGCTTTGTCTTTGCTTAAGGTTTGCAAATTACCTACACTAAATCGGCTAAATGGATGCGCTGGATTACTGGTTTCCTTATTCACATCAGACATACGCCAGTTGTCTTGATTTAAATACATTTGAAATTCTGAATCTACATTTTTTCGCTCTCTGTCCATCAACTCTTGATTGAACAAAGGTGTCTTGAAGAATTCAGAAAATCGCACTAATACTTCTTTAAAAGCACCTGTTTGCACATTAAAATAATAATGCGTTCTATCGCCACCTGTATAGGCATTAAATATGCCACCATGGTGATCCAAAATTGTCTGAAATTCATCGGTATTTGGAAACTTCTCAGTACCTAAAAACATCATGTGCTCTAAAAAGTGTGCAAGCCCTGGCATCTCCTGAGGCTCATCAAAACTACCCACATTGATTTCCAAACTACATGCAGATTTAATGGCTTGAGGATCTTGCACCACAATTGCTTTGAGTCCATTCTCAAGTTCAAGATATTGATAGATGCGAATATCGTTTGGACTTTTTTCTATCTGATGTGCATATGCCATAAATGAAATAACCATCCCTATCATGCTGTTAACAATAAAATGAAGTAGGTACTTTAACTTAAGGTGTTCACTCATTTTCCCTTGCCTTTTAATTATGTGCGAAAACTATAAATTCTAACAGATTATAAAAATTCATGTGCGCAACCAAAATACACACACAATGACTAGAAGCTGCCTCAAAAATAGTGATTTTTCGTTCAGCCAAGGCGCAGATTCTTTAAGCAGCGCAAAAGGAGTGGCAACGAAGGATCAACGAAAAATAGCATTTTTGAGACAACTTCTAAATGACTATAGGCAGATAACCGTAATTATTGCTACTCTAATAATACTATGATCTTATCTATCTCTTATTTTATACGCACACTGATTGGGTTAATAGATTTAACACTATTAACTGGTCTTCTCTATTTATCAAGTTATTTACCTAAAAAAATTATTAAAAAATGGTATTCACCTGTTTTTCATTACTGGTGCAATGTTTTTGCACGCGCACTCAGGGTCGATTTATTTTTACACCAAAAAAATCATAAGCCACTTCCCAAACAATATATTTTAATTGCCAACCACCCTTCTGCCTTTGAAGATGTGGGTATGCCTGCTTTGTTCAAAGCACGCTTCTTAGCAAAAAAAGAAGTAGAACATTGGCCAATTGTAGGCAGAATCAGTCGCGCTGCTGGCACGCTTTATTTTGACAGAGAAAACAAAGAATCCAGACAAGATGCATCGAACCGATTACTCGATACCTTAAAAGCTGGAGATTCTATTGGTATTTACCCTGAGGGGGGCTGTAAAGGCAGACGTATTTATACGCCTTTTCGATTTGGTATTTTTGAAGTTGCGATACAATCAGGCATACCCTTATTGCCTGTTTTTATACATTATGAGGCTCAAGAATCCTTTGAATGGCAGCATCAACATTTACTCTATAAATTATGGATGATCATCACCGCCCAAAACAGACGCGCCAATTATTATGTCTATGATGCAATAGATCCCAAAAACTTTAAAAACAAACAAGAATTATGCCACTATGTAGAACAACGCTATCTTGATTGGCAACGTCGCTATTTAGATTAGATACTGTCTTTGGATTCTTTTACACGACACTTATTAAGATTTTTTCTAATCTAGCTATATTTTCCAGATAATATTTTATCATTAAACCGCTCATATGAACAAAGCAACAATGTGCATATACAATTAGTTTCCTCTGGTTTTTAGAGATTAAAATGACATAAGACGTAGCACATCCATAAAAAATAGTTTAGAATTCGGTATTTTCTATCATTTTTACAGTATTTTATGCCATTACCCACAACAATTCTCGAACTTAAAGCACTACTTGAAAATACTGCGTTATCATTAACCACGCAGAAAGCAGCCCTCTCTTTACAATACAACGCTTTTAATACAAGCGAAGACTTTGTTAAACCTGCCTTTGATAACACGATGGCGGAACATACTCAACTGGTGCAACAATATAAACTGATCCCCGGAGAATTAGCAGCAAATATAGCGGCACTTGATCAAATCAACCAACATCAAGCACATCTTTCCGAAGTTGCTGGCTCTGTTTTATGTTCAAGTTTACCCGCTTTACAGATCGTTGCTTTAGAAGAAACACTGAGTGTCTGTGAAACAATTTTGGGACGTATGGCAGAAAAGGTTAAACTTCTAGCAACCCTTCAAGCACATATTATGCAGTTTAGTGAAATAGAATCCAAATTCTCAAGCTTACGAGACATTATCAATGCCTCTATGAAAGTGTATACCTGTTTTGACAACAGCGATGATGATAACGTCGACTTGCAGACGCGTTTTGCCAAACGATTAGCGACTACACCAGAACCTTACGACGACTCAGATATCAGTTGGCCTTCTTTTTCAGATTCTTCTTCTGATGATGAAGCGCCAACGTTCCTGCTACAATTCCAGCAATTGGCATTGGCACCTGAAGAAGATGACGCACCTGCAAATACAAGCAATGTAGTGACAGTTGCTCAACCTGTTACACCTTCTTTTAGTTAATTCTTATCTAAATAAAAAAACTCATAAAATTCATCTGTTTTGTCTACCATCTTGTTGTTCCCCATATCAAAAAAATCCCCTACTATCTTTTATAAATAGTAGAGGATTTTTTATCGACATTATATTTCAGCAATACTAGAACGGGATATCGTCATCAAACTCTTCATGCGCAGGCGCAGCTTGAGATTGTTGTGATTTCGCAGAAGAACGAGGCGCTGCATGTTCAGAAGCAGGCGGCGTATATTCAGCAGACGCACCCCCACGACCATCTAACATCTGCATATCTGCAGCAACGATTTCCGTTGTGTAGCGATCTACACCACTTTGATCTTGCCACTTACGCGTACGCAAACTACCTTCGATAAATACTTTACTGCCTTTGCGTAAATATTCACCAACGATTTCCGCTAAGCGATTGAAAAACACCACACGATGCCATTCAGTGCGCTCTTGATTTTCACCCGATTGTTTGTCTTTCCATGTTTCAGACGTTGCAACCGTTATATTTGCCACAGCACCACCGCTTGGCATATAGCGCATTTCAGGATCGGCACCTAAATTACCGATTAATATTACTTTATTAATACCTCGAGCCATACTATTTCCTCCGTTCTGGATATTTAAATTTTTTGCTCACCAAATTCATATGTTTTTTTAAAAGAGATGTTTGAGATCACCATAAGCCATAAGCCTAGTAACATAGTGCTCAAAACAGCAACGCCCCAATTTGGCCAATACTGACACAGTACACCACCAATGACTCCCCCAAAAAACAACCCTAAAAACTGCACAGAAGAATACACGCCTAATACCAATCCTCGTCTTGTACTCGGTGCAACTTTCGAGACCATCGCTGGCATAGAGGCTTCTAAATAGTTAAAAAATGCAAAAAATAAGACACTCATTATTACAAAGATAATTGTCTGCTGTGTTTGTAGCCAAATAGGCATCACACAAAACAAGCCAATCACAGCAACCATAATGCCTTTTTTTTGCGCAGCCTCATCATCCGCTCTTCTCAAAAATGGCCCAACACACAACAATGAGCCTATCAGCACAGGCACATAAAATTGCCAACTTTGCGCCTTATCTAATGCCAATATTGCTTGCACTTTATGCGGCACCACCAAAAAGCTCATCGTTAATACCGCATGCAACACAAATATACTCAAATATAAACGCCATAAATGACGATGATGGATTGCAACTGCCAATTCTTTGGGTGCAAAAGAAAGTGTTTGGAGCAGAGCAGCATCCGCTTGCTGCGATGGCATACGCATGACCCATCCCATACCAAACAATCCCAAAACCGCAGTTAACCAAAATAATCCTTTTATTCCAAAATAGGCGTCCACAATGGGACCAATGGCAACCGATAATGTAAAGGTTGCGCCAATACAAATACCCACAATTGCCATGGCGCGCGTCCTGACAGCCGGTCGAGTTGTATCTGATAAGTAGGCGAGTAATGTTGCGCCAATGGCGCCTGCACCTTGGATAGCACGCCCTATGGTAATGCCCCACAGTGTAGTTGCACTCGCTGCAATCACGCTGCCAAAGGCAAATAAACACAAGCCTGCCAGTATAACGCGTTTTCTACCATATTTATCTGATAAAGCTGCCAACGGTAATTGCAGTAATGCCTGAAGTAAGCCATAACTCCCAAGTGCGCACCCAACTAAAGTCATGGAAGCATCGGGATAATGATTTACATATAAAGCTAACACAGGAAAAATCATAAAGATGCCTAACATTCTTGAGGCAAAGATCAACCCAATCATAAAAGTTGTTCTTATTTCGTTAGGCAACATAGTCGGCAAGATCTTCTCCTGACTTTCTTATCAGATTAAATCAACGTATATTAACAAGTTTGTTCAATTTGCGGAAAGCTTAGATCGCAAAATAGGTCATTATGGATCAAATCACAATCAAAGGTGCACGCACACACAACCTCAAAGCGGTCGATCTGAGCCTTCCTCGCGACAAACTCATTGTCATCACGGGTCTATCTGGTTCTGGTAAATCTTCGCTTGCTTTTGACACATTGTATGCAGAAGGTCAACGTCGCTATGTTGAATCACTCTCTTCCTATGCAAGACAGTTCCTCTCTGTCATGGAAAAGCCAGATGTTGACCATATAGAAGGGCTATCACCCGCTATCTCCATTGAACAAAAAACAACCTCCCATAATCCACGTTCCACTGTGGGGACTGTCACAGAAATTTATGATTATTTGCGTTTATTGTATGCACGTGTAGGACAACCTAAATGTCCAGAACACCATATTGGGCTAGAAGCGCAGACCATTACGCAAATGGTTGATCATGTCTTATCTTATCCCGAAGACAGCAAAATTATCTTAATGGCTCCGATTGTTCGCGATCGAAAAGGCGAACATAACAAATTATTTGAGAACTTAAAAAGCCAAGGCTTTGTGCGTATACGTATCAATGGCACTTTTCATGAGCTTGAATCTGTCCCCAAATTAGATCCTAAAAAGAAGCATCGTATTGAAGTGGTCATCGATCGCATCAAAGTGCGCAAAGATCTCCGCGTACGTTTGGCCGACTCTTTTGAAACAGCCTTAAACACAAGTCAAGGACTGGCACACATTCATAATCTTGACAGCAATGAAGAAATTCTATTTTCTGCTAAGTATGCCTGTTCTGAATGCGGCTATAACTTACCTGAATTAGAACCACGATTATTTTCTTTTAATAACCCAGCGGGTGCGTGCGAGCATTGTGATGGTTTAGGACACAAACAATTTTTCGATCCCAATCGCGTAGTACAAATGCCCGACGTGGGGCTTGCCAGTGGCGCAATTCGGGGCTGGGATAGAAGAAGTCCTTATTATTTTAGTATTTTAAAATCATTGGCAAAACATTTTGATTTTGATTTAGAAACACCTTATAAAAACCTTCCTAAAAAAATCCAAAACTTATTGTTGTACGGCAGTGGTGAAGAAGAAATTACCTTTAGCTATCAAAGCGATCAAGGTGGCGTACGCCGCAAGAAAAGTACCTTTGAGGGCGTTATTCCTAATCTTGAACGTCGCTATCGTGATACCGATTCAGAATTTATTCGAGAAGAACTTGCGCGTTATGTCGCTAATCAACCGTGTCCAGAATGCAAAGGTACACGTTTAAATCTATATGCCAGAAATGTATTTATTAATGAACAACCCTTGTCTCATGTAACTGCACTTTCCATTACTAATTGCTTATCTTTTTTTGAAAAAACAAAATTAAAAGGTAAGAACAAAGAAATTGCAGACAAAATACTCAAAGAAATCAGTCAGCGACTGAAATTCTTAATTGACGTAGGTTTGAATTATTTAACCTTAGATAGGGCCGCTGAAACACTTTCAGGTGGTGAAGCACAACGTATCCGTTTAGCCAGCCAAATTGGTGCCGGCTTAGTCGGTGTGATGTATATTTTAGATGAACCATCCATTGGGCTACATCAGCGAGACAACGAACGCTTGCTTGGCACACTGAAACACTTACGCGATTTAGGCAATACTGTCATTGTTGTAGAGCATGACGAAGATGCAATCTTATGCGCAGATTATGTGGTAGACGTAGGGCCAGGCGCTGGTGTACATGGTGGCTCTATTGTAGCAACAGGCTCTCCCGATAAAATTAAAAAAGCCAAAGACTCTATCACAGGGCAGTATTTATCTGGAAAATTGTCGATCCCAGTACCCAAAACACGCAAAACAGCCGATCCTAAAAAAACCATTAGCATTGAAGGCGCAAACAGTAACAATTTACAAAATGTCACTGTGCATTTTCCTATTGGTTTGATGACTTGTATCACGGGTGTCTCTGGTTCTGGAAAATCCACCTTAATCAATGACACACTCTATCCCGTAGCCGCACATTTACTTAACCGCGCTGGTTTGGAAAAACATGGCAACTATACAAAGATTTCTGGCTTAGAACATCTGGATAAAGTGGTATGCATTGATCAAAGCCCCATTGGTCGTACACCGCGCTCTAATGCAGCAACCTATACAGGTCTCTTTAGTCATATCCGTGATTTGTTTGCCGGCACCCAAGAAGCCAGAACCCGAGGTTATGCTGTAGGACGTTTTAGCTTTAATGTCAAAGGTGGACGCTGCGAGGCATGTCAAGGTGATGGTCTCATTAAAGTAGAAATGCATTTCTTGGCGGATATATACGTCATGTGCGATGTCTGCAAAGGCAAGCGCTACAATAATGAAACTTTACAAATTCTCTATAAAGGCAAAAACATTCATGACGTTTTAGAGTTAACCATTGAAGATGGCTTAGCCTTTTTTGAAGCAATACCTGCGATTGCACGCAAACTACAAACCCTCATGGATGTTGGATTGTCTTATCTAAAACTCGGACAAAGTGCAACCACACTCTCTGGTGGTGAAGCACAACGCATCAAATTAGCAAAGGAACTCTCCCGCAGGGACACGGGTAACACACTGTATATCTTAGATGAGCCAACGACTGGCTTACATTTTCATGACGTTAAACAGCTCTTGGAAGTTCTCTCACATTTAAAAGAGCGAGGCAATACCATTCTTGTGATTGAGCACAATTTGGATGTGATTAAAACCGCAGACTGGATCGTTGATTTAGGTCCGGAAGGCGGTGATGGTGGCGGCCAGATACTGGTTGCTGGCACACCAGAAACAGTGGCTAAAACGAAGAATTCTTATACGGGTCGATTTTTAAAACCCATATTATAGTCTTTGCATATGAGTTGTTAGGGGGTGTTGCTTCGCGTGCTACCCTCTCACAATCTTCGCGCCTGCCCCTCCCCGACGCTCTTGCGTATCTATAACATGATTCATACTCTTATCTGGCAATTCGAACACTTCATCCTATCACACAACAATACTCGTTGACTAACAAACATATTTGTTTAAACTTAAGCCAAAGCTCAATTAGGTCTCAATCTTTTTAAAATTAAGGGTACTCTTATGTTCGGATATATATGGGAAAGTTTTTCAAATTGGTGGTGGCCAACAAAGCCAGAAGATATCTGTGGCAACATATTTGCACAAATTGGTCATCCAGAATGGCCTTTGCCCGAACAAGCTAAAGAGTTATTTTGCACGATGGAAAAATTAACAAGCACAACAAGCTGGCCTTTACTACTTGGCGTTACTGCATTGACTGCAGAAGAGTTCGTCCGTCGTGGTGGCCCTAAGTACCTGTGGGACAAAGTCCGCACAAAAACAACTGGCGAGCTAATGATGGATGCCGTTAAAATTGCCATGGCGAGCAAATATGGTATTCAATACGTGCTTATTATGGATGTGATTTCAAAGCATCTTGATACTATTTTACCGGCAGTCATTGATGGTAAAAAATCGCAACTACGAGAAGGTGCTTTTAAAAACTTATCAAAACTCCAATTTGATATGCCTGAAACTCAAGCAGAGATTGAAAAAACGATTAAGCAATCGTTAATTGATAGTTTAAAAAACTACGTTAAATTGTATGCATCTGAGTTTAATGAAGCAACGAAAGAAAGACAGTCAGAAATATTGGCTGGACTGAGCGCGTTTTGTATGGATGGGACAGTCCTTGCTCCTGCAAAAAGCACAACCAGTGATGTCATAACGCCGGTTAAAGCTGACTCTAATAAACTCAAATAACAGACTACGCACAAGAGACTCCGTATAAATATTCACAGAATCTCTTTGTGCCACACACATAAATTATGACATTCGCAAGAATTCGCTCGAGGTACAAGGCTTAATAGAAGATTGTTGTACCTTCTTTTCCTGACTCGAAGCAACATGCTCTGCCTCAGATACTCGCGAAGATTGGGCTTGAAAGCCTGGTACAAAACTAGGGACACTGCAAAGTACGTTATCAATCTCCTGCTCGCATGTTTCTTCAGAAAGATGTGTCTTTTCTAATTGTGCGGCTAAAGCACGTGTCTGCTCTATTTCAATCGTATGAATAAGTTCAGGCATTGCATCCAAGAGCAAATCATTACTGCTATTCATCAATATTTGTAATGCATCTTTATTTTCCTTATTTTTCCAGCACACATCAGAATAAGGAATCATCGCTTTAATCACATCGGGAGTTTGTACTCTGAGTGCACGCTGAAAATCCATACCTCTAAACCTAACACCTGCATCTATAAAACATTGAATAATACTTAAAGGGCACTCAATAATAAATTTAGCCACATAATCATCGGCTTTATCCGCCTCACTTATTTTTATACCGTGCTCTGCATCTAAGTATTCAAGCATATATTTTAATTTCTCAATACGCTCCTGCATGTTCTTAGGATCGCCATTTTCATCAAAATAGATTGCACACAATCCAACCAATACCTTAGAAATATAATAACGTTCATTTTTTCTATCAAAGCCATAAGCAATGTCTTCTTGATAGGCTCTTAAAGCACGTGGCAGATGCTTGTCGAGATCTTGCAATGTGAACTTTTCTTCATCCTGAAGCGCAATAAATGCGCGCGCAGCCTCAAACACAGCATTTTCTGGAAATTGTTGTACAACCCAAATTAAAGGGCTTCTGGCAACGGCATCGGAAATAGTTTCTGTCTTGGATATAAAACAGTTTGGATCTTGCTCATGAATATATTTCAAACACGCTAAAGAGACATTAGACATTGCCAACATCAAAGCATAATCATAACCAACGGCAATTTCATAAGGCAGTTCAAAGCCACCGAGAGATAAGGTCATTCCTTCTTGTAGTTTTTTATAAGGAAACCCAGCACTTTGCGCTGCTGCTACAATATCAGCTCTATCATGCATTAGAGCATTAATCACAACATCATTGAAACGCTTAGCGTCTTTGATAATTGCATTATTTTTTAGCAATACCAATAATACATCAAAGCTATAATCCATTTTATCTGCCAAACGTACTTCTGGCATAAACTCAGCAAAAGCACCAATGAAATCTGCTTTTTCATTCAAAGAAAAAATAATATCTAAAGAAGAATGGCCTGACGCATTTTCTGCATTTGGATTTGCGCCTAGCTCAATTAATTTTTCTGCGGCGCTGCTTGCATTACGGATAGCGGCGAGATGCAAGGGAGTAATAGTTAGTCTTGTACCAGGACAATCTAATTGCGCGCCATTTTTAACTAATAGTTCAATGACAAAGGGGTTATTTTTAATCGCTGCCCAATGCAGTGGTGTTAAACCCGCATTATCCACCATGTTCACTGGCTCTTTACGTGCTATACAGTTTTCAACGGCTTGGTATGAGCCTCTTTTAATCGCCTCAAATAAATTCATATCAACCTCCCTATTGTCACAAATTATCTTCGTTTTTCTATGTTCAATTTCTTACTTTAATAATATATACAGTCTGATGCTCTTCATCTCTAACAGGCAGCGCAGACACAAGAAAGGTTTTTCATCACCTTGGGCCGATTGCTGACAGCATACTGAGCAATTCTCTCTCGCTCAGCAAAGCTTCTAAGCTAAAACTCACTCAGATTTATTTGGGACAGCCATACTTATCAGGACAGCCACAATTATTTGATTGGCAGCACTTTGTAAAACAACTGTTGCTTGAATCTAAACGCCCATATATATTAGTTGATATTCTGATTTTTAATCGAAGTGAATTGAATGATTAACTTAAAACAAGGATGTTTATTAGCACTCACACTAACGGCACTGCTTTCCGTTAATACTGCTTTTAGTTTTGCACCTCTGAATGCAAAACCATTTTTAAGTGCTGACATTGGCTACAGAGATCTGGATTTTCAAGATGATCAAGGTGGCAATGTGTTTAAATCAAGTCTGCCACAAACCAGTGTGCAAGTTGGCCTACGTTTTTGGGATTTCTTTGGTTTTCAATTTGGATATGAGCGCACCCGAAGAGATGGAAAAACAGCACGCATAGGACCGAATGAGATTGTACTGGGACGCCATATTCCAGCAAATGGCTCTGAACATCATTCAACAGAAAGCGGTCTACAAGGCCAATATTTTGATTTGCTTGCCTTTGTCCCTACACATCCAATGACGCATTTAGAGTTTGTCTTCGGCTTAGGTATTATGCGTTCAAAATTACTGCATAATGACCTCGTTGTAGGCAGGAACGATGATACTTTGCTTGCACCGGAATCACGAACCTTCAGACAGAAGAAAACGCATACGCGCGTATTTGGTGGTATTCAAAAACTATTTGATGTTCAACAACAAAACCGCTTCATAAAGCAAGCAGGTCTCAGAGCACTCGTTACGTGGGAAAATACAAGCCAACATAAAGCTCAGCCACCTTTAGAAATTCAAGATTCTTTTGCAACGGCAAAAAATAGTTATGTATTTTCCTTAGGCGTAATTGTTTCAGCTTAACTTTTTATGAGCGGAGAAAATGAATTTTTCCACTTTGTAAAGAGAGTGATCCTTTCAAAATTTTTATCCTGAAAAAATCAGATAATATGTCATGCCAGCGAAGGTACAATCCAGTAGCCCAAAGGGCTACCAGGCGCAAAACGCCTGTGGATCCCAGATATTTTGCTTCGCAAAATTCTGGGATGACACCCTAGTAGAAATTCGTGAGGATTGCTCAGCTCACAATGACGGAGCATTAGCGTTTACCTCCTAAATCATCATTGCAAGAAGCATAGCGACGAAGCAATCTATACTAAAAATTACAACACCAAAACAGTTATTCGTTACTACAGAGCTGACACTTTCCTGTAATCTCAACACTATGCCCTAGTGAAGGAAAACCCACTTCTTGCGCAAGAGAGCGTAAAACCTGCAACAAAGATTGTTTGATATTAATTTCTTTAACAATTTTGCATTGCTGGCAAATCAAAAATAAGGCACTGCCTTCATGCGTAGTACTTTCACAAGAAGTATAAGTCGAATTAGATCGTATTTTATGAATCAATCCTTTGTCTTCAAGATATGACAATGCTCGGTAAACTGTCATTGGCTTTGCATTTGGCAAAGTTGTTCGAATCATATCTAAAATTTCATATGCACTTTGCGGTGCCGTTTTGCTTTGTATTGAGTGATAGATCAGTGCCTGAACAGACGTTAACTTATGTGAAGGAAATTGTTTAGTCATTTCAATCCTGGATTGATTTTTTATTAAGCAACTCCATGCGATATCTAAATTGCAGATAAAAAAAGAGCTTTAATACTCAATGAACATGCGAGGCACCACTCTAATTCAAAAACATATTTCAAAAGAGAGTGGGAACATTGAACGCTTAATTTTTAAGTGTTTTAAGCGACATTTACTACTTCAGATGCCACTTCAGATTCAGTTGCATGATCATGCTGCTTGCTGAAGTAATCATAAGTTAAATAACCACCACCCAATAATAATGCTGTTGATACACCGTACCAAAATGATCCCCATCCCATGTAGCCAACAATTGCAGTTGTTGTGCCAACAGCAATGCATGCACCTGGAACGATTGGGCAAACTGGGCATCCACCAGCAACATTTTGCAATTCATTACTATTAATAACTCTCATTTATACCATCCTATCAAGTTACAAAAGAGAATTATGTTATAACATAACATAGCCTTACTTCAAGAGATGATGAAAAATCTTAAAACAACTTATGCTGAGCTTACTTCAGAAATCTGTCTATCCGCTTCCTTTGGTTTCTTGCTCCAGGCAAGAATACCCCAAATACACATGCCCAAATATACCAAGAATAAAAAGGCTTGCGCATAAGCATTCAATGTAAGATTGTAAGCAATCCAGCCTATATTTGATAATGCCCACAGCCATTGGCCAATTACACTTTTCTTAATAATAAAAATATTACCTGCTAAAGAAATAACAACCAGTCCCCAGCTTAGTACTTCCCAATTCATTGCCATTATTTATGATTCCTCGTTTATTTTTGGTCTTTACAAATGGAACAACTGTCGCTGTTCCAAGTAATGCTTGGACTGCTTTGTCACGAACGCCTCGCAGCCTGCCCGCGAATTGTTTAGCTCGCAATGTGAACCTATGGTTAATAAATATCGTCTTTTTCTTCGTTCGCACAGTGAATATTTTCTCACTTTGTAAAGGGAGACGCTCGTTCAGCGTAGCTGTACGAGCAGAGGGATTTAGCTTTTTGAACTTAGCCCCCAGCATAAATCCCCCTTGCGCACTTATCAGTGCGCGTCCCCCTTCAAAAAGTGGGATCCTGATTCGCAACGCTCATCGATAAGTATATCCGCCCTTGCAGTGCATCTCGCAGCAAAATTGGTAGAGGAAATAATCATTCGCTACGCTCATTTTTTTCAGAAACTGATTTGATGAGTGCAACGAATCAATAACGCCTCTCCCAAAATGGTAGAGGCGGGCTAAAAGCCTGGTGAGGGTTTAAAACCTAAAATTTTCTCTATCTTATTATCTTTGTGCAAATATTAAAAATACAGCACACAAAAAAAAGCCAGGAAAAACCTGGCTTCTTAATTTTATGATAGCTGTAAAAGAGATTATGCGTTTGCACTCGCATTAGCACGTTCTCTATCAACTAATTCGATCAACGCCATTGGCGCACGGTCACCCGCTCTGAAACCGCATTTTAAAATTCTCAAATAACCACCGGGTCTAGCTTTGTTTTTAGGTCCGATGTCATTGAATAGTTTAGTTACGATGTCACGATTTCTAAGACGGTTAAATGCAAGACGACGGTTTGCTAAGCTATCATTCTTCGCTAAAGTAATGAGTGGCTCAACAACCTGGCGTAATGATTTAGCCTTAGGTAAAGTGGTTTTTATAATTTCATGTTCTAGTAATGAAGCGGCCATGTTACGAAACATTGCTTTTCGATGACTGCTATTTCTATTTAATTTTCTTCCTGCTTTACGATGACGCATTTTCGCACCTAAACTTTTATCTTAAATATTTAATCGTTTTAGCTAATTTAAAGCGCGTTGAATTAAGATTCTTTACGCTCTAACCCTGCAGGTGGCCAACCCTCTAATCTCATACCTAATGATAGGCCTTTGGCTGCTAATACATCTTTAATCTCTGTTAAAGATTTTTTACCCAGGTTAGGAGTTTTTAGTAACTCCATTTCTGTGCGCTGTATTAAGTCACCAATGAAAAATATATTTTCTGCTTTTAAGCAATTTGCAGAACGTACTGTTAGCTCAAGTTCATCTACAGGGCGCATTAAAATAGGATCGATTCCAATTTCTTTCTTGCGCTCTTCTGGCTTTTCTTGGCTCTTGAGATCTACAAACACAGATAATTGCTCAGCCAATATGGTTGCAGATCGTCTGATAGCTTCTTCAGGATCTAAGGTACCATTGGTTTCAATATCAATGATAAGTTTATCAAGGTCAGTTCTACCCTCAACACGTGCACTTTCTACATTATAGGTCACACGTTTTACTGGGCTAAAAGAAGCATCTAATTGCAAATTACCAATAGTTACGGCTTCGTTCTCAGCAACTTTTCTTAAGATTACAGGCTCATAGCCTCTGCCACGCGCAACCGTAATCGTCATCTTAATTGAACCGTTGTTTGTAATATGAGCAATCACATGATTAGGATTTACAATTTCGATATCATGATCGAGCTGAATATCACGTGCACATACTGGACCAGTCCCGGTCTTTTCTAGTTGGAGTTCAACTTCATCTTTATGATCTCCATGCATCCTAAAGGCTAAGCCTTTAAGATTTAGTAATATTTCTACTACATCTTCTTGAATGCCTTCAATTGTAGTGTACTCATGAAGTACGCCTTCAATCTTCACCTTAACAGCAGCAGCACCTGGCATACTTGAAAGGAGAATTCTTCTAAGAGCATTTCCTAGGGTATGGCCAAATCCTCTTTCTAAAGGCTCAAGTGTTACTCGAGCCTCATTAGGATTAAGTTGATTTACAATAATATTGCGGGGCTTTAGAAACTCTGTCACAGCACGTTGCATGTAACACTCCTCCGGTCAGGTTTACTTAGAGTAGAGCTCTACAACTAATAGTTCATTTATATCAGATGGTAACTCATCACGATCAGGAACTCGCTTATACTCGCCTGTAAATTTTTGTGAATCTACAGTAACCCAATCAACCCAACCTTTTTCTTCTGCATGTTTTAATGCGTCAACAATGCGCACTTGGTCACGGGATCTTTCTCGAATAGAAACGATATCGCCAGCTTTAACTTCAAAGGATGGGATATTAACACATCTGCCATTTACTAAGATAGCTTTATGAGAAACGAGTTGGCGGCCTTCTTTACGTGTAGCTGCAAAACCCATTCTATAAATGATATTGTCTAAGCGTGACTCCAACAATTGAAGAAGGATCACACCTGTAGCGCCTTTTTGACGAGCAGCTTGTTTGTACAGTCGTCTAAATTGTCTTTCAAGAACCAAATATTTAAATTTAAGCGCTTGCTTTTCAGTTAGCTGAAGAGCGTAGTTTGTGTCACGTTTACGATTAGCACCATGCTGTCCTGGTCTCGTTTGATGGCTACATTTCGTCTGTAAATCTCTTACTTTGTGCTCTAGATCTTTTTGGTAACGTCTAGATAACGCACAAGTAGGTCCTAAATACCTTGCCATAATGACTCGCCTATTTCTGTATTACTAAATTAAACTCTTCTTTGCTTAGGTGCTCTGCAACCATTAAAAGGTATGCCAGTCACATCGTATATTGCTGTTACAGAGACAAAATCTCTTACAGCACGTACAGATGCGTCACGCCCTGGTCCTGGACCATAAACACGAACTTCTGCGGATTCAGCACCATAAAGTTCTTTGGTCTTTTGGATTGCTTTAGCGGTCGCGACTTGACCTGCAAATGGTGTGCTCTTTCTAGAGCCACGGAAACCACTACCACCTGCTGTTGCCCAAGCTAAGGCATTGCCCTTAACATCAGTGATGGTGATGATAGTATTATTGAATGAAGCAAAAACGTGCACGATAATGTCAGAAACAAGGCGTTTAACCCTTTTCTTTCCACCGCGGCCTTTACTACCACTCGCAGAGCCTTTATCACCAGATTTACCATCTGATCCTTCGGTCTCAGTGCCAATTACACCTTGTTCTGTGTCTTCTTCAATTATTTGAGTACTATCAACCATGCTCACTATCCAAACTAGTTAAAACGGATTTTTACTTTTTACTAACTTTACTGCCACGAGCACCTTTACGGGTTCTGGCGTTAGTTCTCGTGCGCTGACCACGTAAAGGCAGACGGTTACGATGTCGCTTGCCTCTGTAGCAACCAATATCAATCAAACGCTTGATTCGCATAGCGATTTCACGTTTGAGATCACCTTCAGTAGAAAGTTTTGCAACTTCATTCTGAAGTAGTCGAACAACTTCTAAATCTAAGTCTTGTACCTTGGTATCACCTTTAACACCAACGCGCTCACATAATTCCTTAGCACGTGTTGCACCAATACCAAAAATACTACGCAAAGCAATTCTAATATGCTTACGAGGTTCTAATGGAACGTTTTGAATTCGAACCACAGCCATAATCTATAGTCTCCTAAAAACCCACAACGGAGCGAGGATCGCAAATCCTACTCGAGGGTATAACAAATGTCAAAGATGTATATGCGAAAATGATTCTTAACCCTGTCTTTGCTTATGACGAGGATCATCTTTACAAATTATGAATAAGGTTTTCTTATTTCGCTTTGTACGACTAACAACCTTACAGTGCTTACACATTTTTTTTATTGAAGCGCGAACTTTCATGGTTACCTCAAAAATCTTAACCTAATAATCCAAAGCCACCTGGACCACCACCTTTACCCTTTATATTTGCTTTTTTTAGCAGTGACTCATATTGTTGCGACATCAAATGAGCTTGCACTTGAGCAATGAAATCCATAATCACAACAACAACGATTAACAACGAAGTTCCACCAAAATAAAAGGGAACTTGCCACTGATAAACTAAAAACTCAGGCATTACTGCTACAGTTGTTATGTAAATTGCGCCAATCAACGTCAAACGTGTCATGACTTTGTCAATATAATTAGCTGTTTGCTCACCTGGGCGAATACCTGGAACAAAGGCGCCAGAACGCTTTAAGTTGTCAGCTGTCTCTCTTGGATTAAACACCAGAGCAGTATAGAAAAAACAGAAAAATATTATACCGGTAGTTAGCAATAAAATATATGGAAGCTGGCCAGGTTGTAACGCCATGCTTATGTTATTCATCCAAGATAAATTGCCATCCGCTTTACCAAACCACTGTGCTAATGTGGCAGGAAACAAAATTAAACTTGATGCAAAAATGGGAGGAATAACACCTGCCATATTAATTTTTAAAGGTAGATGACTTTGCTGTGCCGCATACATCATCTTACCCTGTTGTCTTTTTGCATAATTCACTGTAATGCGTCTTTGGCCACGTTCTACAAATATGATAAAAGCGACAACCAACAACATAACTGCAACTAAAAAGACCAACGCGATAGGCTGCATTAAGCCTTGTCTTACTTGTTCAAAAGTATTACCAATTGCCCCAGGCAAACCGGAAACAATACCCGCAAAAATAATGAGCGATATTCCGTTGCCCACACCTTTTTCAGTGATTTTTTCACCCAGCCACATTAAGAACATTGTTCCTGTGACCAAAGAAAAGGTTGTTGTAACATAAAATATAACGCCAGTATGCATAGCAGCCGATCCTGCTAATACTTTACTCATACCGAAAGCTTGAAAGAATGCTAAAAACAGCGTTCCATAGCGCGTATACTGCGCAATCTTTCTTCGACCTGTTTCGCCTTCTTTCTTTAACTGCTCTAATTTAGGAGATACTACCGTCATTAACTGCATGATAATGGATGCAGAAATATAGGGCATAATCCCTAGCGCAAAAATAGATAGACGTTGTAAAGCACCGCCCGAGAAAACATTTGCTAAACCTAGAATATTACTTTGTAGATTTCCAAATAACTCGCTTAAACGTCCTGGATCTATGCCTGGGACAGGTATGTGTGCTCCAATTCGAAATACCACGAGCGCCCAAAAAACAAACCATAAGCGTTGTTTGAGTTCTTTTAGTCCACTCGAATGCTGTCCACCCATCCCCTTCATAAATTAATTCCCAGCCTCTACTGTGCCACCTGCTTTCAAAATAGCTTCTTTGGCACCGTTGGTTAAGCGAACTTCTGGCGCAATCTTCAAGGCTTTGTTGATTTCGCCTTTCATCATGACTTTAACAAATTTGATGTGTGCATTAACAATATTTGCTTCTTTTAAAGTCTGCAAATTCACTGTATCCACTTCCATTTGATTAAGTTCATTCAAACGAATTTCTTGTGATAACAATGATTTTCTTGAGCAAAAACCAAATTTTGGCAAACGTCTTTGCAAAGGCATTTGACCGCCTTCAAAACCAACTTTATGGTAGCCACCAGATCGTGATTTTTGACCTTTATGTCCACGTCCACAGGTCTTGCCTAAACCACTACCAGGACCACGACCAACTCTTCTCGCTGTTTGTTTTGAACCAACAGCAGGCTTTAAAGTATTTAACTTCATTTAAAGCTCCCTTACTGAAACCATATAAGAAATTTGATTAATCATTCCACGGTTTGCAGGTGTGTCAAGCACCTCTACTGTCTGATTAATGCGTCTTAATCCGATACCGTTGGCACTTGCAATATGATTTTTTTTTCTGCCTGATAAACTTTTAGTTAAAGTAACAGACACATATTTCGCTTGATTAGACATTTGATTTTTCGCCTGTAATTTCTTCAACCGTTTTACCACGCTTGTCCGCAATTGTAGAAGGAGAATAAGAATTCTTTAAGCCCTTCATTGTCGCACGAACAACGTTAACCGGATTGGTTGAGCCATAGCATTTTGCCAATATATTGTGCAAACCCGCTACTTCGAAAATAGCTCTCATTGCACCACCAGCAATAAGACCTGTACCATCAGACGCAGGCTTCATGAGTACTTTTGAAGCACCATGTTCTGAAATAATTGTATGATGGAGGGTATCCCCTTTCATTGGGATGGTAATGAGATTTCGTTTAGCATTTTCCATCGCTTTACGAATTGCCTCTGGCACTTCTCTTGCTTTACCACGACCGACACCAACTCTACCCTGTCCGTTACCAACAACAGTCAACGCAGAGAAACCAAAGATACGTCCACCTTTAACTACTTTTGCAGTTCTGCGAACTTCAATTAGTCTTTCTTCGTATTGTCCTTCGGTAATTTCATTAGCTGATTGTGACATTAAAAGATTCCTCAAACGTTTACGCCATTTTCACGCACTGTTTCAACAAAAGCTTTCAAACGGCCTTGGTATTTAAAACCACCTCTGTCTGAAGCAACTTTTTCAACACCTGCTTGTTTAGCTCTTGCCGCTAGTAATTTACCAACTTCAGTCGCCACTTCAGTTTTACTTTTGCCATTTAACTTTGCGCGTAACTCTTTATCTAAACTACTCGCGCAAGCCAAAACTTTGCCACCTTCAGCAGCAATAATTTGGCCATAAATATGGCGAGGTGTGCGATGTAAACAAAGTCTAGCAATACCTGTTTCAGCACCAAGTTTTTTAATGTGTAGAGTCGTTTTTTGGCTTCTACGTAAACGCTGTGAACGTTTATTAATCATACACTGCCCTTAGTTATTTCTTTTTGGTCTCTTTCAAAATAATACGTTCGTCATGATAACGGATACCTTTGCCTTTATAGGGCTCTGGTTTTCTAATACCTTTACGAATATTTCTAATATCCGCAGCTACCTGACCAACCAAATGCTTTTCGATACCCTTAACGATAATTTCTGTCGCGCTGGGTGATTCAAAAACAATTCCTTCCGGTGCCGTATATTCAACAGGATGGGATAGACCAAGCGTCAAATTCAGCTTTGTTGTTTTGCCAGCAGCAACTACTTGTGCTCTGTAACCTACGCCTACCAACACCAATTTCTTTTCAAAACCATTGCTGACGCCATGAACATGGTTACTTAACAATGCACGTGTTGTGCCTGCTAATGCATCACCGTTTGTTAGTCCTTCGCTTGGTTTAACGGTTATTTCGTTATTTGCATATTCAACACAAATACCTTGAATTAACGACTGCGTTAATTCGCCTTTAGAACCCTTAACCTTTACAAGACTAGCTTCTATTTTGATATCCACACCGTTTGGAACTGGTATGGGCTTTCTTGCTACTCTAGATGACATATCATTATCCCACTCAGTTTAAGCCACAAAACATAATACTTCGCCGCCTTGACCTAGCTTGCGCGCATCACGGCCTGACATTACGCCCTTAGAAGTAGAAACGATAGCAATACCTAAACCGTCCATTACTTCAGGGATTTCATCGCTGGAAAAATATCTTCTTAATCCAGGCGTACTCACTCTTTTAATCGTGTCGATAACAGGTTTTCCGTTAAAATATTTTAACTGAATTGTTAACTCAGGTTTTGCTTTGTCATCATTAACAGAAAACTTCTCAATGTAACCTTCTGCTTGTAGCACTTTTGCTATAGCAGCTTTAAATTTTGAAGCAGGCATTGTAACACTGTCAAAGTGCGCTTTATGTGCATTTCGAATTCTTGTTAACATATCAGCAATTGGATCTTGCATACTCATAACTTTAATAAACCTCTTTCAGGTGTTACCAACTTGATTTAACTAGGCCAGGAACTTCACCACGCATGGCAAGTTCTCTTAACATATTTCGACAAACACCAAACTTTCTGTAAACGCCTCTTGCACGGCCTGTCAATTTGCATCTATGAGACAAACGAACGTAAGAAGAATCCCTAGGCAACTTTTCCATTTCAGACAATACTTGATATTTTTCTTCAATAGACAAAGATGGATCGCTTAGTTTCTGCTTTAATGCTTCTCTCTTTTCACGATGTCGTTGCAAGTAAATTCTCTTATCTTCACGACGCATCATTCGGTTGCTTGCCATATTAATATGCCTCTTTAAACTTTTTGTTCCCTGAAGGGTAAATTGAACGCTTTTAATAATGCGTATGCTTCTGCATCTGTTTTTGCAGTTGTTGTGATCGTAATATCTAAACCACGAATGCTATCAACCTTTTCATATTCAACTTCTGGAAAGGTGATCTGTTCTTTGAGTCCTAAGCTGTAATTGCCTCTTGAATCAAAAGAACGAGGATTAATACCTCTAAAATCTCTTACACGTGGTAACGCAACTGTAACGAGTCTATCTAAAAACTCATACATTCTGTTGTCGCGTAAAGTAACTTTACAGCCAATTGGCCAACCTTCTCTGATTTTAAAACCAGCGATAGATTTTCTTGTTTTTGTGATAACTGCTTTTTGACCAGCGATCAATGTCAATTGTTCTTCTGCAAACTTAACGATTTTCTTATCTTCAGCTGCTTTGCCAACACCCATATTAAGAGTGATTTTTTCAATTTTTGGCACTTGCATAACATTGCCATAATTGAATTGCTTCATTAACTGAGGCGCAATAACTTCTAAATATTTTGCTTTTAAACGCGCTACATTCGCATTTACTGCTGCAGTTTTTGTTGTTTTTTGCTTAGACATCTACCACCTCGTTAGAAGCTTTAAAATAGCGAACTTTTCTTCCATCTTCTAAAGTCTTCATGCCAACTCGACTTGCCTCATTAGAGGTTGGATCAAGCAACATAACATTGGAATTATGAATAGGCTTTTCCTTAGGGATGATTCCACCTGGTTTTTGCAGTTGTGGATTTCCGCGAGTATGTCTCTTTACAACATTAATCCCTTCAACAAGTACATATAGGCCTTGTTGTGGTTTATTTTTCTTGGTCAAAACGGACAAAATCTTTCCTGTTCGACCTTTGTCTTTACCTGTTATAACTTTGACTAAATCGCCTTTTTTAATTTTACGCATAATGCTCACTCTTAAAGGACTTCTGGTGCTAGAGAAATAATTTTCATGAACTTGTTTCTAAGTTCTCTGGTGACTGGCCCGAATATACGAGTGCCAACAGGTTGCATTTGCTCGGTGAGCAAAACGGCTGCATTACCGTCGAATCGAATTAAAGAGCCATCGTCTCTTCTAATGCCTTTCCGCGTACGAACGACAACAGCAAAAAGCACGTCACCTTTCTTTACTTTGCCTCTAGGAATGGCTTCTTTGACAGTTATTCTGATAACATCACCAATGCCGGCGTATCGTCTCTTTGACCCACCTAACACTTTGATGCACATCACTCTGCGTGCGCCGCTGTTGTCTGCCACATCGAGCACACTTTGCATCTGAATCATGATTTCACTCCGACTTCACAATACGATATGGCCAAAAGGCCAAGATTTTATCACTCTTATGTTCTTTAGTGAATGCCCATATTTAACAATCAAGACTAACTTAATTGGTTTTTAGCAGCTTCTACTATTTTGACCAATGCCCAAGTCTTGGTTTTTGATACAGGACGAACCTGCTTAATCTCAACCAAATCACCCATATGGCACTGATTATCCTCATCGTGAATGTGGTATTTAGTTCTACTTCTCATTACCTTACCGTAGGTTTCATGGCGCTTAGCCCATTCAACAACAACGGTTCTAGTTTTGTCTCTGCTATCACCAATGACACGTCCAACTAAGGTACGAATAATTTTCTCAGCCATTAGGACTATCCTCTTTGCTTCTCAGTTAAAATTGTTTTTACACGTGCAATGTTTTTTCGAATTTCACGAATACGGTGCGTTGTTTTAACTTGACCGTTACTCACTTGCATTTTCAAAACAAACTGCTCTGTACGGAACTCAGAAAGCACTTTTTTTAGAGATTCCATATCAAGAGATTTTAAGCTATCAATTTTCATCTACATCACCGTTCTTGCAACTAGTTCAGTTTTAACAGGAAGTTTTGCAGCCGCTAATTGAAAGGCCTGCATGGCAACTTCTTGTGTTACACCTTGAATCTCATAGAGAACTTTTCCAGGCTGCACGAGTGATACATAGTACTCAACGTTACCCTTACCTTTACCCTGTCTGACTTCCAAAGGTTTTTGTGTAATTGGTTTATCTGGAAATATACGTATCCAAATCTTACCGCCACGCTTAATAAAACGCGTCATTGCTCGTCTTGCGGCCTCGATTTGTCTTGCTGTAATACGACCTCTTTCTACAGTTTTCAAACCGAAATCACCAAAACTCACATCGCTTCCCCGATGCGCTAAGCCTCGGTTACGGCCCTTGTGTTGTTTTCTATATTTTGTCCGTTTTGGTTGTAGCATGAAATGCCCCCTACGCTTCAACAGCAGCAGCGTCAGCGCGACTACCTGCCGTCAAATCTTTATCTAAAATTTCGCCCTTGAAAATCCAAACTTTAACGCCAATGATTCCATAGGTGGTTTTGGCGCGTCCTTCGGCATAATCGATATCCGCACGGAAAGTATGTAATGGCACACGGCCTTCACGATACCATTCAGTTCTTGCGATCTCAGCACCGCCTAATCTACCAGAAACACAGATTTTCACGCCTAAAGCACCAAATCTCATTGCGTTACTGACCGCACGCTTCATCGCTCTTCTGAACATAACGCGTCGCTCTAATTGTTGAGCGATACTTTCAGCAACCAAATAAGCATCTAATTCAGGGCGTCTAATTTCTTCAATATTGACATGCACAGGTACACGCATAATTTGAGAAATTTTTCTTCTTAATTCTTCAATATCTTCGCCTTTCTTACCAATCACCACCCCTGGTCTTGCAGTGTGTATGGTAATGCGAGCATTCTTTGCAGGTCTTTCAATTTGAATACGGCTTACAAATGCACTTGCCAAACGCTGTCTTAGATATTTACGTGTTTTAATATCACTTAATAGTGTTTCAGGGTAGCTCTTTGCATTCGCGTACCACATCGAACGATGTGTTTCGATAATACCTAAGCGTATACCTGTTGGATGTACTTTTTGACCCATGAAAACCCTCTCTACGATTCTATTTCACCAACCACAATTTTAATGTGGCTGCGACGTTTTAAGATTCTGTTGCCTCTACCTTTAGCTCTTGGTCTAAAACGCTTTAACATAGGGGCTTCGTCAACCATGATTGATTGAACTTTCAGATCATCAATATCCAACCCTAGATTATGCTCAGCATTAGATATTGCAGAATCGAGAACTTTTTTAATAATTTGAGCTGCTTTCTTCTCGATATATTGCAACTTCTCAACAGCCTTCTCAACTGGCATTCCTCGTATTTCGTTTGCTACCAGACGACATTTCTGAGGAGATAATTGAGCATTTCTCAATATTGCTTGCGCTGACATTTAACTCTCCTACTTCTTGGTCTTTTTATCACCAGAATGACTACGAAATGTTCTGGTGGCTGCAAATTCGCCGAGCTTGTGGCCAACCATGTTTTCACCAATGAGTACTGGTATAAACTTGTTTCCACAGTGCACCATCAAGGTAATGCCAACGAATTCAGGAATGATTGTGCTACGTCTTGAGTAAGTCTCAACAACGACACGACCTCTGGCGCCTGCTTTGTCACGAGCATTTACCACTTTTTTTAATAATTTTGGACTGCAATACGGTCCTTTTTTTAATGAACGAGCCACCCTTAACCTCTCTCACCTTTCTTTTTGCCGCGACGGCGAACAATTAGTTTATTAGATGGTTTTTTACGACTACGCGTCTTTGTACCTTCCAACAAGCCATTGAAATTACAAGGAGGACGACCACCTGATGTACGCCCTTCACCCCCACCCAATGGATGGTCAACAGGATTTTTCGCAACGCCCCGAACTGTGGGTCGAATACCGCGCCAACGCTTAGCACCCGCTTTACCAAGCACTCTTAAGTTATGCTCTTCATTACCAACAATCCCGATTACTGCGCGACATTCTGCTAATACTTTACGCATTTCTCCAGAACGTAAACGAATGGTGGCATACGCACCTTCTCGCGCCAATAATTGCGCAAAACTGCCAGCACTTCTTGCAAGCTGACCGCCTTTACCTGGTTTCAATTCGATACAATGAACATTCGCACCAACAGGAATGTGAGTCATTGGTAAGCAGTTGCCTGGTAAAATTGAGACATCTGGACCTGATTGAACAGCATCACCAACTTTCAGACCTTTGGGCGCAAGAATATATCTACGCTCACCATCTTTGTACAACAATAAAGCGATACGTGCGCTACGATTAGGATCGTATTCAAGTCTTTCAACTTTAGCAGGTATACCATCTTTTGTGCGTTTAAAATCGATGTCTCTTAAACGTCTACGATGACCACCACCACGATGCGTAATAGTGATACGACCTTGGTTGTTACGACCGCAGGTACGATTCTTCTTTTTTGTTAAGCTTTTAACCGGCTTACCAGTATGCAATCCTACCGTTTTAATATTTGTCTTAAAACGTTGCCCTGGTGTGGTTGGCTTTAATTCAATCACTGCCATAATCTGATACCTTTATTGAGATGCCATTTCAGCAAAATTAATTTCATGACCAGGTTTTAATGTAATATAAGCTTTCTTACTTGCTTTTCGACGGCCTCTGGTTTCACCAAATTTGACGAAATCACGACGCTTAATCAAAGTACGAACGCTCTTAACCTGAACACCCTTAAAAAAAGTCTCAACGGCTTTTTTAATCTGATCTTTTGTTGCTTTTGGATTAACCCAAAAAGCAACAGAATTTTCAGCTTCACCACTTCTAGTCGTTTTTTCAGAGGTTATTGGCGCTACTAGCACATTTATCAAATTATCTTCTGAACAAATCATGCTAATGCCCCCTCAAGATGTCTTAATGCGTCAACAGTCATCACAACATGATCATATTGTACAAGCTGCAGCGGATTAACTTGGTGTGCTAAAGCAACAGAAACATTGGGTAGGTTTCTTTGCGCAAAGTACACATTTTCATCCAGCGTTTGTGACACAATCAATGTTCTATCAAGTTTTAAGTCTTTTAACTTGTCAACAAGTAACTTAGTTTTAGGCTGTGCTAAGGTAAATTCCTGAACAACCTTCATTCTGTCTTGTCGAACCAACTCTGACAGTATGCTTCGTAAAGCACCCTGATACATCTTTTTATTAACTTTTTGTGAGTGATTTCTGGGTACAGCAGCAAAAATTTTACCGCCCCCACGCCAAATAGGACTTCTAATGGTACCAGCACGTGCACGGCCTGTACCTTTTTGACGCCATGGTTTTGCACCACCACCACTTACATCTGATCGGCCCTTTTGAGCTTTTGTACCAGCTCTTCTTCCTGCCATAATGGCAGTCACTACTTGGTGAATTAATGGTTCATTAAATTCACGATTAAATAGTGTTTCGGACACATCAATACTATCTGCATTACCTGATGACATAGCCAAAGCAAGCTTCATTCAACGTTCCTCCTAAGCAGTCACCGCGGTTTGTTGTTTTTTAACTGCGGGTTTAATCATAACATAACCGCCTGGCGCACCGGGCACGGCCCCTTTGATTAACAATAACTGCTTATCTTTATCAACTCTAATAACTTCTAAATTCTGTACTGACACTTGAACATCGCCCAGGTGCCCCGACATTTTCTTCCCTTTGAATACGCGACCTGGCGTTTGGTTTTGACCAATCGAACCGGGTGCACGATGAGAGACAGAGTTACCGTGTGTTGCATCTTGTGTTCTAAAGTTATGACGTTTTACACAACCTGCATAACCTTTACCTTTAGAGTGACTGGTTACATCTATTTTTTGACCTGCTTGAAACATATCAACTTCAATAGATTCGCCAGCTTGCCAATCTTTTTTATCATTGGCACCTAAGGTGAATTCCCATAATCCAACACCTGGCTCAACGTTTGCTTTAGCAAAGTGACCAGCCATTGGCTTATTTACTCTATTTTTCTTCTTTAAACCAGCTGTAATCTGAATAGCTTCATAACCATCAGTTGCTTTTGTTTTGAGTTGAGTAACTCTATTTGGTGCAACCTCAACAACAGTTACAGCTACAGATGTCCCGTTCTCTAAAAAGACACGCGACATACCAATTTTCTTTCCAATCAAACCCAAAGACATGATTCCCCCTAGCTCACAGCAATCTGTACATCTACACCTGCAGCCAAATCTAGCTTCATGAGGGCATCAACTGTTTTATCGGTTGGCTCTACAATAATCACTAGACGATTATGGGTGCGAATTTCATACTGATCTCTTGCATCTTTATCAATGTGCGGAGAAATCAAAATTGTAAATTTTTCTTTACGAGTAGGCATTGGAACAGGGCCTCTCACTTGAGCACCTGTTCTTTTTGCCGTATCTACAATTTCTTTTGCAGATTTATCTATTAGCTTGTGATCAAATGCTTTCAATCGAATACGAATAACTTGACCTTTCATTCTCATTCTCCGCTCAATTATCGGCGACTTTTATTAATAACTTCTTCTGCAACATTTGCTGGCGCCTCAGCATATTTACAAAATTCCATAGAATAGGTTGCTCGACCTTGCGTTGCAGATCGAAGATCTGTCGCATATCCAAACATTTCAGATAAAGGTACTTCAGCCATAATTGCCTTACCAGCAGGGCTATCATCCATACCAAGCAACACACCACGTCTACGACTGATGTCACCCATGACATCACCCATATAATCTTCAGGTGTAGCGATATCAACCTTCATAATAGGCTCTAACAGTTTAGGTCCAGCTTTGAGCGCACCTTCTTTGAAGCCCATAGAACCCGCAATCTTAAACGCCATTTCACTTGAGTCTACTTCATGGAATGAACCATCAAATATTGTTACTTTGACATCTACGACTGGGAATCCAGCAATAACACCATTTTTCATTTGTTCGACGATACCTTTCTGAACAGCTGGTATGTACTCTTTAGGTACAGCACCACCCTTGATCTCGTCACCAAATTCAAAGCCTTCACCAGGTTTTCTTGGCTCAATACGAAGCCAAACATGACCATATTGACCACGACCGCCTGATTGACGAACAAATTTACCTTCTTGCTCAACGGTTTTGGTAATTGACTCGCGGTAAGCAACCTGAGGAGCGCCCACATTGGCCTCAACAGAAAACTCACGCTTCATACGATCAACAATGATTTCTAAATGCAATTCACCCATACCAGCAATAATGGTTTGGCCTGATTCTTCATCGGTTGATACTCTGAAAGAAGGATCTTCTTTAGCCAAACGTCCCAAAGCAACACCCATTTTTTCTTGATCAGCCTTAGTTTTAGGCTCAATAGCAACAGAAATTACAGGCTCTGGGAATTCCATTCTTTCTAAAATAATTTCATTATTTTCATCAGAAAGCGTATCACCTGTAGTGGTATTTTTAAGCCCCACAACCGCAGCGATATCTCCTGTGCGTACTTCTTTGATTTCTTCTCTATGATTAGCATGCATCTGAAGAATACGACCAAAACGCTCTTTTTTGCCTTTAATTGTATTTACAACAGAGGTACCAGCTTGGAGTGTACCAGAGTAAACTCTAAAGAAGGTTAAGGTACCAACGAAAGGATCGTTGATAATCTTAAAAGCTAATGCTGAAAATGGTGCGTTATCATCTGCTGCACGTGTCAATTTCTTATCTGAATCAGAAGTTGATTCACCTTCAACAGGTGGAACATCTAAAGGTGATGGCATGTAATAAACAACCGCATCCAATAATGCTTGTACGCCTTTGTTTTTAAAGGCAGAACCGCATAAAACAGGAACAATTTCACTGTTTAATGTTCTAACACGGATACCTTGACGAATTTCATCAACAGTAAGCTCACCTGTTTCTAAATATTTTTCCATCAACTCTTCAGAAGATTCTGCAGCAGCTTCAACGAGTTGATCATGTAATGCTTTGGCTTCTTCTTGTAACTCTGCTGGTATTTCTTTTTCTTCAAAGCGCATACCTTGAGTTGCATCATCCCAGTGAATAGCTTTCATGATGACAAGATCAATAACGCCTTTAAAATTCTCTTCTGCACCCATGTTAAGGTGCAAAGGAATTGGATTTGCGCCTAATCTGTCTTTAATTTGCTTCACAACACGTTGGAAGTTAGCGCCAGCTCTATCCATTTTGTTTACAAAGGCCATTCTGGGCACTTTATATTTATTGCCTTGACGCCATACGGTTTCAGATTGGGGTTCTACACCACCTACACCACAGAATACAGCGCAAGCACCATCTAATACACGCAATGAACGTTCTACTTCAATGGTAAAATCAACGTGACCTGGCGTATCAATAATATTGATACGATGCTCAGCCATCTCTTGAGCCATACCTTTCCAGTAGCAAGTTGTTGCAGCACTGGTAATCGTTATACCGCGCTCTTGTTCTTGGGCCATATAATCCATAACAGCTGCGCCGTCATGTACTTCACCAATTTTGTGCGATACGCCCGTATAAAATAATATGCGTTCGGTAGTAGTGGTTTTACCCGCATCAATGTGCGCCATAATACCAATATTTCTGACTCTGTTTAGCGGAACTGTTCGTGCCACGCTATTTCTCCCAAGTTCTCAAATTACCAACGGAAATGTGAAAAAGCTTTATTTGCTTCAGCCATACGATGCGTGTCTTCTCTCTTCTTGACCGCACCACCTTTTCCGCGACCGCCGCCTTCTTCATCTGCAGCATCCATAATTTCGGCAGCCAATCTCAATGTAATGCCTTTTTCGCCACGTTTACGAGCGAAATCAACAATCCATCTCATTGCGAGTGTTGCGCTACGTTGCGCACGCACTTCAATAGGAATTTGATATGTCGCACCACCCACACGGCGAGATTTAACTTCAACCGCAGGACGTACGTTATCGATGGCACGTTTGAATACTTCTAAAGGATCGCGATTAATACGTTGCTTGATGATATCGAGCGCACCGTACAATGCCTTTTCCGCAACAGACTTTTTGCCATCCCGCATTAAGTGATTAATAAACTGTGCTAACAACTCGCTTCCGTAAATCGGATCGGGTAGCTTCTTTCTTTTAGCAACAATTCTTCTTCTTGGCATAATAGCTAATTCCTAAATTGAATTAAGATATAAAGTTTTTAACGATCTATGCAGCCGCTTTAGGACGCTTAGCACCGTACTTAGATCTACCTTGTTTACGTTTTGCTACACCTGAGGTATCCAAGCTGCCACGTACAACGTGATAGCGCACACCAGGTAAGTCTTTTACCCTACCGCCTCTGATAAGCACAACAGAGTGCTCTTGTAGGTTGTGGCCTTCACCACCAATGTATGAAGTTACTTCATAACCGTTAGTGAGCTTAACACGGCATACTTTTCTGAGCGCCGAGTTTGGTTTTTTAGGTGTAACGGTATATACGCGGGTACAAACGCCACGACGTAAAGGCGATCCTGTTAATGCAGGACTTTTTGATTTCTTTGTTGATTTTTTCCGCCCTTTACGTACCAACTGATTTATTGTTGCCATAACGCTAGAAAAACTCCTTAAGGTTTATAAATGTGAAAAAGCACTTTACCCATCGCGACACTCACGGGGTAAAATGCTAGATCGTTTGGCACTTATTTTAAGCGCCTACTATAGGACTACGAGTATTTTAATGTAGTCCGTTTTTAATAAGTCAGAATTAAGAACCGAATTCTACTCTTCCTTGAGCACAACCACAAATTTATTTTAAAGATTTTATGATGTTGATGAGTTAAGCATCTCACTAAGAGCATGCTGAACATCACTCGCTGTCATTACATTCTTTTGCTCATCGGGTCCATTATCTAACTGACTAGCAAGCCGTTTGCGTTTTCTCTGCTTATGACTGGCCAAACCAGTACCTGCAGGAATCAATCGGCCTACAATCACGTTTTCTTTCAGCCCTCTTAATTCATCACGTTTACCACTTACCGCAGCTTCCGTTAAAACACGTGTGGTTTCTTGGAAAGATGCAGCAGAAATAAAGGATTCTGTCGCCAAGGATGCTTTGGTAATACCTAATAAAACGCGCTCAATACGAGCAGGCATTTTATCTTGCGGTAAAGCATCATTCACATCTTGAACATGGGTTATTTCAAGTTGATCACCTTTTAGCAATCGAGTATCACCCACGTCAGAGACAATAACTTTTCTCAGCATCTGTCTAACAATGACTTCAATGTGTTTATCGTTGATACCCACACCTTGTAAACGATAAACATCTTGAACCTCATTCACGATGTAATTTGCTAAGGCACCAACCCCCAACAGTCTTAAGATATCGTGCGGATTTGAAGGACCATCAGCAATGACTTCACCACGCTCAACGTGCTCACCTTCAAATACAGCAACATGTCGCCATTTTGGAATGAGCTCTTCATGCGCATCTCCACCATCTTGAGGTGTAATAATCAATCGACGCTTACCTTTAGTCTCTTTACCAAAACTAATCACACCTGACATTTCTGCCAAGATAGAAGATTCTTTTGGCTTGCGTGCTTCAAACAAGTCCGCAACACGTGGCAAACCACCTGTGATATCCCTTGTCTTAGAGGTTTCTTGTGGTATACGCGCTAATACGTCACCGACACGAATTGGCTTATTATCTTCTACGAGCACAATTGCATTCGCAGGTAAGAAATAATGTGCAGGTAAACTGGTACCCGCTAAGCAAAGTTCTTCACCATTTTCATCCACTAACTGAAGCATTGGACGAAGTTCTTTACCAGAACTAGAGCGGTGATGTTTTGCATCACTGACTACAATACTAGACAAACCTGTGACTTCGTCTGTTTGACGATGCATGGTTACGCCATCAATCATATCCACAAATTTAACAAAACCTGCTACCTCAGTGATGATGGGATGGGTATGTGGATCCCAGTTTGCAACGGTTTGCCCTCCCTTCACATCTACACCATCTGCAATACTTAAGACTGCACCATAAGGTAAGCGGTAACGCTCTCTATCTCTGCCGTGTGAATCCATGACAGATAATTCACCAGAACGAGAAACCGTCACAAAGTTACCTGCAGCATTCTGTACTAACTTAACGTTATGTAGCTTAATTCTACCATCTGATTTCACCATTACGCTATTTTCAGCCGTTGTTCTTGATGCAGCACCACCGATATGGAAAGTACGCATGGTTAACTGTGTACCAGGTTCACCAATAGATTGAGCCGCAATAACACCAACAGCTTCACCAATATTAACCAAGTGACCTCTGGCTAAATCACGCCCATAGCATTTAGCACATACGCCATATCGTGAAATACAGGTAATAGGCGAACGCACTACAACTGTATCAACAGCGTGATTTTCAAGTATTTCTACCTTATTTTCATCTAACAATGTGCCAGATTCAAACAATAATGTTTCTGTATTTGGCTGATAGACAGGCGCAGCCAATACACGTCCCAATACACGTTCACGTAAAGGCTCTACGACATCACCACCCTCAACATGTGGAGACATTGGCAAGCCTTCTGGTGTACCACAATCAATTTCTGAAATAACCACATCTTGCGCAACGTCAACGAGTCGACGTGTTAAATAACCTGAGTTTGCTGTTTTTAAGGCAGTATCGGCCAAACCTTTTCGCGCACCGTGGGTTGAAATAAAGTACTGAAGTACGCTCAAACCTTCACGGAAGTTTGCGGTAATTGGTGTTTCAATAATCGAACCATCTGGTTTAGCCATCAAGCCCCGCATACCTGCTAACTGACGAATCTGAGCAGCAGAACCCCGCGCTCCTGAGTCCGCCATGATGAAAACAGAGTTGAAGGAACTTTGGGTTTGCGTTTTGCCTTCTTTGTCTACAACTTCTTCAACAGACAGTTGATCCATCATCGCTTTTGCAACTTGATCGTTAGCACGCGACCAAATATCAATAACTTTATTGTAGCGCTCACCATGCGTTACTAAACCTGAAGCAAATTGTGTTTCAATTTCTTTTACTTCATTTTCTGCGCGATCAACAATTTCTTTCTTAGCATCAGGTATGACTAAATCATTAATACCAATTGAGCTACCAGAAATCGTTGCGTATCTGAACCCTGTGTACATGAGTTGATCTGCAAGAATAACTGCTTGCTTCAAACCAACTTGGTGATAGCACTCATTAACGAGTTTAGATATTTCTTTCTTCGTTAGAATGCGGTTAATTCTGGCAAAAGACATACCTTCAGGCAGAATTTCAAATAAAATAGCGCGACCAACCGTGGTTTCAACTAAGGTTAATTTTTGAACACCTTCTGTCGTAACAGGAACACGTACTTTAATTTTAGCGTGCAGATCAACGCATCTATTGCCGTAAGCTCTTTGCACTTCTCCTATATCAGCAAAGATCATGCCTTCGCCTTTTGCATTAATCTTTTCACGTGTCAGATAATACAAGCCTAAAACGATATCCTGAGAAGGCACAATAATAGGCTCACCATTTGCAGGCGATAAAATATTATTGGTCGACATCATCAATGCGCGCGATTCTAATTGTGCTTCTAAGGTTAACGGTACATGTACGGCCATTTGGTCACCGTCAAAGTCCGCGTTATAAGCTGCGCACACTAAAGGATGTAGCTGAATCGCCTTACCTTCAATCAAGGTTGGCTCAAATGCTTGAATACCCAATCTATGTAAGGTTGGTGCACGGTTTAGCAATACAGGATGTTCACGAATCACTTCTTCAAGAATATCCCACACTTCTGGCCCTTCTCTTTCAACCATTTTCTTTGCAGCTTTGATGGTTGTTGCTAAGCCTCTTAATTCTAATTTGCTAAAAATGAACGGTTTAAATAATTCAAGCGCCATTTTTTTAGGCAGACCACATTGATGCAATCTCAAAGTTGGACCCACAACGATAACGGAACGACCAGAATAGTCCACACGCTTACCAAGCAAGTTTTGTCTAAAACGACCTTGCTTACCTTTGATCATGTCAGCTAATGATTTCAAAGGACGCTTGTTAGATCCAGTAATAGCACGACCACGACGACCATTATCCAACAAAGCATCAACTGCTTCTTGAAGCATTCGCTTTTCGTTACGAACAATAATATCTGGCGCATTCAGATCTAATAATCTCTTCAAACGGTTGTTACGATTGATAACGCGTCTATAAAGATCGTTCAAATCAGAGGTTGCAAATCGGCCACCATCTAATGGTACCAAAGGTCTCAAATCAGGTGGCAATACAGGTAAAACTGTTAAAATCATCCATTCTGGTTTGTTACCAGAACTTAAGAATGCTTCAATCAGTTTGAGGCGTTTTGCCAATTTTTTGATCTTCGTTTCGCTAGATGTAGTTGGAATTTCTTCACGAATATTTTCAGCTTCTGTTTTAAGATCAATATCTTTCAACAGTTCTTTAACAGCTTCAGCACCCATTTTGGCATCAAATTCATCGCCATGCTGTTCAATTGCTTCTAAATATGCTTCTTCAGATAACAACTGTCCTCTTTCCATAGACGTCATACCTGGATCAATCACAACATAGGCTTCAAAATAAAGTATGCGTTCAATGTCTCTTAAGGTCATGTCTAACAACAAACCAATACGAGAAGGTAAGGATTTTAAGAACCAAATATGCGCAACAGGAGACGCTAACTCTACGTGCCCCATTCTGTCACGTCTTACTTTCGCTAATGTGACTTCAACACCACATTTTTCACAAATAACACCACGATGCTTAAGGCGTTTATATTTACCACATAAGCACTCGTAATCTTTAACGGGTCCAAATATCTTGGCACAAAACAGGCCATCACGTTCTGGCTTGAAAGTTCTATAGTTAATGGTTTCAGGTTTTTTCACCTCACCATAAGACCAAGACATGATTAATTCAGGTGGCGCAAGACTAATGGCCACTCTATCAAAATCATGAATCTTATTTTGCTGGCGTATGATAGAAAGTAGATCTCTCAAGGGTATTCTCCGTCATTACGTTATCTTCTAGTCACAGCACACGAACAATGGGCAACACTTTTTATCAGTGCTGCCCATTACATTAATTCTCATGCTCTAATTCAATATTGATAGCCAAGGATCGAATTTCCTTAACAAGTACGTTAAAGGATTCAGGCATACCAGCATCCATTCTATAGTCACCATCGACAATATTTTTGTACATTTTGGTACGACCAGCGACGTCATCCGACTTCACTGTTAGCATTTCTTGTAAGGTGTAAGCTGCACCATATGCTTCTAGTGCCCACACTTCCATTTCCCCGAAACGTTGTCCACCAAACTGCGCCTTACCACCGAGCGGTTGCTGTGTTACCAAGCTATAAGAACCTGTAGAACGTGCATGCATTTTGTCATCTACTAAGTGATTTAACTTAAGCATGTACATGTAGCCTACTGTTACTGGACGATCAAAAGATTGACCAGTACGTCCATCATAGAGCGTTGTTTGGCCGTTATCTGGCAAACCAGAAAACGTCAATAATGATTTAATTTCCATCTCTGTTGCGCCATCGAATACAGGAGATGCGATTGGCACACCTGCTGACAGATTTCTACTCATTTCAAGAATTTCTTCGTCTGACAATTGATTGAAATCAACTCTGTCTTTCTTGCTCATGTTGTAGATCTTGTCTAAATGCTCACGCATTTTCTTCGCAGTTGCTGTTGCACTATCTTTCATCAGCTTGTCAATTTGCTTACCAAGACCTTTAGCAGCCCAGCCCAAATGCGTTTCAAGAATCTGTCCAACGTTCATACGAGAAGGAACACCAAGAGGATTTAAAACGATATCAACCGGCGTACCATCTGCTAAGTACGGCATATCTTCAACAGGTGTAATAGAAGAAATAACACCTTTATTTCCGTGACGACCAGCCATCTTATCACCAGGCTGAATTCTTCTTTTCACTGCTAAATAAACTTTAGCAATCTTCAAAACGCCAGGCGCAAGATCATCACCTTGACTTAATTTCTTACGTTTGGCTTCCAGATTCAGCTCATAATCTTTGCGCAATTCAAGTAAATGTTTTTGATAACCCTCTAGTTGCTCTGTTGCTTTATCGTCACGTAAACGAATTTCAAACCATCTTTCATGACTCAACCCATCTAAATAAGCAGCATCAATGGTAGCGCCAGTTCTGAGCTGATTGGGTCCACCTTCAGCCACTTTATCGATTAAGAGTTTCTTAACACGAATATAGATGTCGCCTTCACGGATTCGCATTTCATCGCCTAAGTCTTTCTTCACGCGATCGAGAGCCATCTTTTCAATTTGTAAGGCTCTGGCATCTTTTTCAACGCCGTCTCTCGTAAATACTTGAACATCGATGACGGTACCATTCATGCCAGTAGGCACACGCAAAGAAGTATCTTTTACATCAGATGCTTTCTCACCGAAAATAGCACGCAATAATTTTTCTTCTGGTGTTAACTGTGTTTCACCTTTTGGCGTTACTTTACCAACCAAAATATCGCCAGATTCAACTTCAGCACCAATATAAACAACACCAGATTCATCGAGCTTGTTGAGCGCACTTTCACCCACATTTGGTATATCTGAGGTAATTTCTTCAGGTCCTAACTTGGTATCACGTGCCACACAAGTAAGCTCTTCAATATGAATACTTGTGAATCTGTCTTCTTCTACAACACGCTCAGAAATCAAAATAGAGTCTTCGAAGTTGTAGCCATTCCAAGGCATGAATGCTACCAACAGGTTTTGCCCCAAGGCTAATTCACCCATGTCTGTAGACGGACCATCTGCAAGTACGTCACCCGCACGAATAACATCGCCCACACTAACTAATGGCTTTTGGTTAATACAGGTATTTTGGTTAGAACGGGTATATTTTGTAAGGTTATAAATGTCTACACCTGCGTCTGCAGCATCTTTGGTTTCATTATCTGCAACGCGCACAACGATACGTGCCGCATCCACAGACTCAACCACACCAGAGTGTTGCGCAACAACCGTTACCCCAGAATCACGCGCTACAATTCGCTCAATACCCGTTCCGACTAAAGGCTTTTCAGCTTTTAAGGTTGGTACAGCTTGGCGTTGCATGTTTGACCCCATGAGCGCACGGTTCGCGTCATCATGCTCTAAGAAAGGAATTAAGGCTGCTGCTACCGATACGATCTGCTTAGGCGACACGTCCATATATTGAACTTTGTCAGGCGTTGTAAAGGTAAACTCATTTTTATGACGGCAAGGCACGAGTTCATCAATTAAATTGAGATCTTTATCTAAAGTAGCATTTGCCTGCGCAATAACGTATCCGCCTTCTTCAATTGCAGATAGATATTCAATATCACCTGTTACTCGTCCATCCACAATCTTACGGCATGGTGTCTCTAAGAAACCGTAGCTGTTTGTTCTTGCATAGACTGACAATGAGTTAATCAAACCAATGTTTGGTCCCTCAGGTGTCTCAATAGGGCATACACGACCATAATGGGTTGGATGTACGTCACGAACTTCAAAGCCTGCGCGTTCACGTGTTAAACCACCAGGCCCTAATGCAGAAACACGACGTTTGTGTGTTACTTCAGATAAAGGATTATTTTGATCCATAAACTGAGAAAGCTGTGAAGAACCGAAAAATTCTTTAATCGCAGCAGAAACGGGTTTAGCATTGATAAGATCTTGTGGCATTAAGTTATCAGATTCAGCCATGCTTAAACGTTCTTTTACAGCACGTTCAACACGCACCAAACCAACACGGAATTGGTTTTCTGCCATCTCACCGACACTTCGCACGCGACGATTTCCTAAATGATCGATATCATCTACTTCACCACGACCATCACGGATATCAATCAGTACTTTTAAGACAGCAATAATATCGTCTTTAGAAAGTACACCAGGTCCAATAATTTCATCTCTGCCCACGCGACGATTGAACTTCATTCGACCAACAGAAGATAAATCGTATCTTTCTTCAGCAAAAAATAGATTATTGAAAAGTGTTTCTGCGGCATCTTTAGTCGGTGGTTCACCAGGACGCATCATTCGATAAATTTCTATGAGTGCTTCCATTTGTGATTTGGTTGGATCAATTTTAATGGTCTCAGATACATAAGGACCATGATCCAAATCATTGGTAAATAAAGTGTCTACTTCAAATACTTTTGCTGATAAGACAGCTTCTAAAACTTCTGGCGTTATTTCTGAGTTAGCAGCAACAACAATTTCACCGGTCTCTGTATCGACGATGTCATTCGCCAAGATTCTGCCATAGATATAATCTCTTGGCACACGTAATCTCGTTAATTTGAGCTTTTCCATTTGACGAACATGTCGAGCCGTAATACGTCGACCTTCTTCAATCAACATATTTCCTTTGCTGTCTTTAATATTGAAGCGAGCTGTTTCGCCTCTCAAACGCTCAGGAATCAAGGTTAAGATCAAGTCGCCATTTTCAAATTTAAAATGATCTTTTTCAAAGAATAGATTTAACATCTGCTCAGTGCTATAACCCAAGGCACGAAGCAAAATAGTTGCTGGAATTTTGCGCCTTCTATCGATACGCGCATAAATTGCGTCTTTAGGATCGAATTCAAAATCTAGCCAAGAGCCACGGTAAGGAATCACGCGAGCAGAATAAAGTAACTTTCCTGATGAATGTGTTTTACCACGATCATGATCAAAAAATACGCCAGGAGAACGGTGCAATTGAGATACAACCACACGCTCTGTACCATTAATAACAAAGGTACCAGAATTTGTCATGAGTGGAACTTCACCCATGTATACTTCTTGTTCACGAATATCTTTTACTTTTTTAGTATCACCTGTTGCCTCTCTATCAAAGATCACCAAGCGAACTAGAACACGTAAAGGCACAGCATAGGTCAAACCACGTTGTTGACATTCTTTGACGTCAAATGCAGGTGCGCCCAAGGTGTATTTGACATACTCCAATTGAGCATTGCCAGAAAAACTAATAATTGGGAATACGGATTTAAAGGCTGCTTCTAAGCCTATATCTATACGCGCATCTTCAGCGCATTCATCTTGTAAAAATTTAGATTTATATGAGGTCAGCTGTATATCCAGCAGGGGCGGAACCTCCAAAGTGTCTAATCGTTTACCAAAGTCTGCACGGGGTCGCTTTTTTTCGGTATAGGATAGTTCCATCGGGAGTCCTCAGTGTAATTTAAAGAATAATATAACTTGCAATGAGCAAAATCGTACATAACAAAACAGGTCTGAGTAAATTGCATGCAATTTAGTCAGACCCATTTTTGTTGCTTACTTGTTTGCTTAAAGCAACAAGCAAGACTTTTTAATCAGTCAATTACTTACTTGACATCAACTTCAGCACCCGCTTCAACGAGTTGCTTCTTGATGCTTTCAGCTTCAGCTTTAGAAACGGCTTCTTTAACAGGAGCTGGCGCGCCTTCAACTAATGCTTTAGCTTCTTTTAAGCCAAGATTTGTAATGGTACGAACAACTTTAATAACATCAACTTTCTTGTCGCCGAAACCTTTTAAGATTACGTCGAATTCAGTTTTTTCTTCAGCAGCAGGCGCAGCAGCACCCGCTACAGCAGCTACAGCCACAGGTGCAGCAGCAGAAACACCGAGTTCGTCTTCCATTTTCTTAACTAATTCAACAACTTCCATGATTGAAAGTTTAACGATGCTGTCATAAATTTTTTGTACAGTAGATTCAGACATTATTTTTCTCCCGAAATATCAACTGGTATTTTAAAAGTTCTGTTAAAACTTATTGTTGTTGTTTTGACAAATCATCCAAAGCTCTAACGAGCATCTGAGTTGGCTCTTTGATGGTACGTGCTAACTGTGTAGCAGGCGCCATTAACATTGCAGCTAATTGGCAGAGTGCTTCGTGTTTGGTTGGCAATGAAGCAACGGCTTCTAAGTGGCTAGGTGCATAATATTCACCCGCAACTGATAAGCCTTGAACTTTAAATGCTTCATTTTCTTTTGCAAAATCACGAAACAGCTTTGCAGCTGCACCTGGCTCATCTTTGGAAAAACCAAAAACAAGAGGTCCTGTTAATTTGTCATCTAAGCACTCAAAACCAGTACCTTTAATTGCTCTACGTGCTAAAGTATTTCTGATTACACGTAAATAAATACCAGACGCTCTTGCTTTTCTTCGCAAGTCCGTCATTTTAGGTACTGCTATGCCACGATAATCTGCCACTACTAACGAAATAGATTCGCTAGCGACAGTAGAGACTTCGGCGACGATTGCTTTTTTATCTTCAAGATTTAACGCCACCTGATTGCTCCTCATCTATCTAAAAGCTAGATTATATTGTGCTATTCATACATATAATTTTTAGACACTTTGGTTATTGATAACTTGCAAAGCACATGTAAAAATCATGGCAGCTCGTCACACAATCCCTATACCAAAAAACTATTTGTACTCATCATGCAGCAACATAATCACTGCGGTTTGCAACTGAATAATCAGTTGCATGCTTTAGCCTACGCAGGTAAACTCAAAACGTTACATTAAGGAAATCGTTTTATACGCTTCACACCTGCGGTCTTTGTACTGTAACCGCTCTTACTCTTAACTGAGGGGCCTCTGTGACCTTTCGGTTTCAAGACCTCAATACCAGCTCGAGAATGCTACAGCAAACCACTTTTCATTGAATCTCTAAATTAGAGATCCAATGAAGATTTATCTACGACGAGACCAGGTCCCATTGTGGTAGATAGAATAACTTTCTTAAAGTAAACACCTTTAGATGTACTGGGTTTTGCTCTGCGCAAATCAGCCATTAATCTATCAAGGTTTTCACGTAATGCTTGCACAGTGAAATTTGCTTTTCCTATTGTGCAATGAATAATACCGCCTTTGTCTGCACGGAAGGTAACCTGACCTGATTTAGCATTATTAACAGCTTTCTCAACGTCTGTTGTTACAGTGCCGACTTTAGGATTTGGCATTAAACCACGTGGGCCTAATACACGACCTAATAAACCAACAATTCTCATCGCATCAGGGGTTGCAATAATAACATCGTAATCAATCTTACCACTGTCTGCTTTTTGCTTAAGTTCTTCAGCCAGATCTTCAAAACCAACAGCATCAGCACCTGCTGCTCTTGCTTTATCAGCATTTGGGCCTTGAGCGAACACAGCAACACGCATTGTTTTACCTGTGCCATTTGGCAGAATACTTGCGCCACGTACCGCTTGATCAGATTTCTTAGGATCAACACCTAATATAATTGCGGCATCAACACTTTCTAAAAATTTTGTATTAGAAAGACTGGTTAATAATTTAAGCGCATCATCAGGAGCATAGATCTTCGCCTTGTCATATTGCTGGCGAACTTGTTTCATTCTTTTTGATATTTTTGCCATGGTTTAACCCTCTACCTCAATACCCATACTACGTGCGCTACCAGCGATTGTTCTTACAGCACTTTCAAGACTACTTGCTGTTAAATCGGGCATCTTGGCATTAGCAATTTCTTCTACTTGCTTGAGGGTTACTTTACCCACTTTTTCAGTATTGGGTCTGCCACTTCCTTTTTGTAGGCCTGCAGCTTTAATTAATAAGAAGGCAGCTGGAGGCGTTTTGATGATAAAGGTAAAACTTTTATCACTATAAACTGTAATAATTACTGGCAAAGGCAAGCCTTTATCATAACTTTGAGTTTGTGCATTAAACGTTTTGCAAAACTCCATGATATTAACACCATGCTGACCTAATGCAGGACCAACAGGTGGACTTGGATTTGCTTCTTGTGCTTTTACTTGTAACTTAATATAGGCCGTTACTTTCTTTGCCATTATTTCACCTCTGCGGGTTCAAACGCTTATTACAATGAATAAGCTCCCCAATTTTTAAGTTTTCTCAACTTGACCAAATTCTAATTCTACAGGTGTAGAACGGCCAAAAATCAAAACAGCCACTCTTAAGCGACTCTTTTCATAATTAACTTCTTCAACAACACCGTTAAAATCAGCAAATGGCCCTTCAATCACTCGAACCACTTCACCGGGTTCAAATATGGTCTTAGGTTTAGGTTTATCAACACCTTCACGCATTCTGTCTAATATTGCTTTGGCTTCTTTATCACTGATAGGTGCAGGTCTATCAGAGGTGCCACCAATAAATCCTAATACCCTAGGTGTACGACGTACTAAGTGCCAAGTGTCTTCATCTAAAGCCATTTGAAGCAGTACGTAACCTGGGAAAAATTTTCTTTCGCTTTTATATTTATGGCCATTGCGAATTTCAATCACCTCTTCAGTTGGGACTAAAATTTCGCCAAATTTATCATCAAGATGATTAACCCGAATACTTTCTTTTAAATTTCTTACAACTTGATTTTCATAACCAACCAAAGCTTGAATAACATACCAACGCAGTTCGGTTACTTCACTTTTTTCAATATCCATCGTTAATGCGCCCCATATCCGGTCAGCAAAGCAATAAGTTTTAGAAGTAGAGCATCAATACCCCACAAAAGGAATCCGACGATAGATACGATTGCTAAAACCATGAGGGTTGTTTGAATAGTTTCTTGGCGATTAGGCCATACGACCTTTCTTAATTCTGCTCTCGCTTCGAGCGCAAATTGCCAGAATTTTTGTCCTTTACTTGTTCGCAGCGCCACAAAACATGTAGCGGCAACAACAAATAACAATACAAGTAAACGAATCAATACCGATTGATCAGAAAAGTGGTGGTTGCCGATTACACCAGATGCAATCAATGCAACGACTACTGCCCATTTAAAGGAATCCATGCTACCACCGTGGGTTTTGGTCTGATGACTCATTTATGGAACTACCACCTATATGTAAGTTGGCAGGCCAGGAGGGGCTTGAACCCCCAACCTGCGGTTTTGGAGACCGCCACTCTACCAATTGAGCTACTGGCCTAATACACAAACAACTGCACCCAAGGAGCACTTGGGGCAGTTGCTTTAAGAGACAATATACTAGTCGATAATCTTAGCAACAACACCCGCACCAACGGTCTTGCCACCTTCACGAATAGCAAATTTCAATCCATCTTCCATTGCGATAGGTGATATCAATGTAACGGTTACAGTAATGTTATCACCAGGCATAACCATTTCGGTACCTTCTGGCAAGTCAATCATGCCTGTTACGTCAGTGGTTCTGAAGTAGAACTGAGGACGATATCCACTTAAGAATGGTGTACGACGTCCGCCTTCTTCTTTAGATAAAACGTAGATTTCAGCTTGGAACTTGGTATGTGGGGTGATGCTCTTTGGAGCAGCAAGAACCTGACCACGTTCAACGTCTTCACGTTTTGTACCACGTAATAATAAACCAACGTTGTCGCCCGCTTGACCTTCTTTAAGCATCTTACGGAACATTTCAACACCTGTTACAGTTGTTTTGACGGTGTCTTTCAAGCCGATGATTTCAATTTCTTCACCAACTTTAACAATACCTCTTTCAATACGACCTGTTACTACAGTACCACGGCCAGAAATAGAGAATACATCTTCTACTGGCAACAAGAATGGCTTGTCAACTTCACGTGTTGGCAATGGGAAGTAAGAATCCATTGCTTCAACTAATTTGTAAATTGCACCTTCGCCGATATCACTTGTATCACCTTCAAGTGCTTTTAAAGCTGAACCGGTAATAATAGGAATATCATCGCCAGGGAAACCATAGCTAGACAATAAATCTCTTACTTCCATTTCAACGAGTTCTAATAATTCAGCATCATCAACCATGTCTGCTTTGTTTAAGAACACAACAATGTGTGGCACACCTACTTGGCGCGCTAACAGAATGTGCTCACGTGTTTGTGGCATTGGGCCATCAGCAGCAGAACATACTAAAATAGCGCCGTCCATTTGAGCAGCACCCGTGATCATGTTTTTAACGTAGTCAGCATGTCCTGGGCAGTCTACATGTGCATAGTGACGATTGTCAGATTCATATTCGACATGCGACGTAGAAATTGTAATACCGCGCTCACGTTCTTCAGGTGCTTTATCGATATTTGCGTAATCAACAAATTGCGCTTGGCCTTTAGACGCCAATACTTTTGTAATTGCCGCAGTTAATGTGGTTTTACCATGGTCCACATGCCCAATTGTACCCACATTGACATGTGGCTTAGTACGTTGAAATTCAGCCATTTTATTAAGCCCCCTGATATTTAACTAAAATTGCATGCCTAAAAAAAAATAAAACTAAACTCCAGAATTCTGGAGCCCACAACCGGGATTGAACCGGTGACCTCTTCCTTACCAAGGAAGTGCTCTACCACTGAGCTATGTGGGCATAGCTGCCACATAATCAGCTTTTGGAGCGGGTGATGGGAATCGAACCCACGCTATCAGCTTGGAAGGCTGAAGTTCTACCATTGAACTACACCCGCAAAAGCAATACGCCCACTGACGATTACGCTTTAAAACTTTGGTGGAGGGGGGAGGATTCGAACCTCCGAAGGCAGAGCCGTCAGATTTACAGTCTGATCCCTTTGGCCGCTCGGGAACCCCTCCCAAAATGAGAAGCACGTATTCTGCTCAACCCATCATGTCTTGTCAACTTTTAACAGGCGAAAAAAGTCAACCGACATCGCTCTCTGGGATTAGCCGAGAATAAACGCCTTCACTATTACTAGATCTTTACCTGCCTAATTTGAAGCTGGCAACAGGATTTGAACCCGCGACCTGCTGATTACAAATCAGCTGCTCTACCAACTGAGCTATGCCAGCAAAATGAGTCAATAAGATAACTTGATAACAGTCACCTAGTCAGGCCATTCTACTGCCATGCTGCGCGCTAAGCAATTACTTAATGAAAGAATTATTCGTATTTTATGCTTACATTTCCGTATGTGAGCGCTTTTAGGGCTCCAGCTACCTCAACAAGCAGCTCTCCACGCTTATTAATGCCTCGATATTGCCCCTGTTCTTTTGAAAACGGGGTGCTAATTTCAATTTGCTTATCCTTTAAAAGATCAAAACGCTCCCACTGTGAATAAAAATGATCAAAGCCAAATTGATCAAATAATACAAAGTCTGTTAAAAGTTTATTAATTAACTTTCCAGCAAATAGGTTACGCCCCAAAACCTGCCCCAGCACAGATTTCAAATCAGTCCATTGTTTATCAGCAGGCTCAAATCCCTCCATATCAAAATTAAGACCTATTCCAATAACCACATGGATGATTCCTTCCGCTTGCTGAGCAGGATTGCTTTGTGTCTCAATTAAAATGCCACCAATTTTTGCAGATCCATACATAAGATCGTTAGGCCACTTAATACCTAAGCCTTCTGGCAATGTGCAAAAGCCTTCAATGGTATTCAGAATGGTCGTTGCAATGCTTAGGCTAAATCCTGATATATTTTGCACAGCATTGAAACAACCATAGACGGACAGGTAAAGATTTCTACCAAAGGGTGATTGCCACACTTTGCCTTGTCGGCCTTTACCTTGGGTCTGAGATTCACTCAAACAAATGCTGAAGGGCTTCTGACCATAAGCAATTTGTGACAATAAATAATCATTAGTAGACGCAACAGCTGGTAAAACATCAAATTGATAAATTTGCTTTTGTACAAGATCGCTTAGCTCAGACAATATCTTATCCTTGTCTAACAACTCCAATGGCTGTGTTAATTTGTAGCCACGAGAACGAACAGCATCAATAGACACGCCCAACGATCGTAAATATCGGATTGCTTTCCACACGGTTGTACGACCAACCCGCAAATCTTTTGCGAGTTCAACCCCCGAATGAAACTTAGCATCTTTTAAACGTTCAATGATCTCAAAAGCCACTTGCATTTTGAAAGCCAAATAAATTATTTAAGACAAAAAGCTATTATAGCGCGATCACCGTGCTATTTTCATGTCGCCATACGCAAAGCTGGATAGCTAAAAGCCAAAAAGTGAATGCTGTTCACGGTGAAATGAACAAAAATACTCGCTTCTATTTTCTTAGTGCGGATATAGGCATATCCAATAAATAAACCAAAGATCCCAGCTAATAATATATGAAGCCAGCCCCCCTGAAAGTGAAACAGCCCAAATAAAGCGGAAGCAAGAATCAACGCCAACCACTTTCCACCTGATACATTTTGAAACTGCAACATCAGAAAATGTTGGATCATGCCGCGAAAAATAGCCTCTTCTGCAAGACAAACAAACAATAAATTATGAAAAGCCCATAGAAAGAAAAAATTAGTCGGCTTAATATCAATACCAACATACTGAAAATAAAGCGCCCCCCCCATAACAACAGGTACGCATAAACAAAGTGGTAGTAAAGATAATTTTAATACTGGCTTCCATGCCCCTTCATTCATGAGAGAGCTTGAACTAAACCATAGAAAGAATAACCCTACTAAAAAGGCTTGTATGCTTAAATTCATACTAAAAGGCGCAGCATTATGGCTAAAGCTAAATGATTTCACAATGTGCCAGTTAGTGATGCCTGGAATAGGATAAAGCAAACAATAAATACCCGCTATAATCCCCAACAAGAAGGCGATGCCGCGAATAGAGCGTGTCACTGCATTTTGACCATAATAGATAAAGGTCGCAAGCAGCATAATACAGGGTAAGCCTATCCAATCAATGCGCCGAATATAAATACCCGTACCTATTACCATGACAAATATACCAATGCGCGCAAACTCATCTTTAATGTAATAAAATGACATAAACATAAGTGCGATCAAACTATAGAAAAAAGTAGAGAGGTGATCTTGCATCAATACAGCATAATTAAAATGGTGCCTGCTAAGGTGATAAGCAATCATTATTCTTCATTCCCTTGTCTTAAAAATTCTTTGATTTCTGTCTTTAGCCTTTAAGGGGTCGTCAAGTGATGTGCACAAATACCACACACCCCAGTGAATGCTCCCACAGTTAATCCCATTAAACCACCCAAACCTGCGCCTGCCGCTATCCAGATTGGAAACAAAAACAGCTGCCAAGGATTAAAGCTTGGAGAATTGAGAGCGATATAACCACCCAGTCCAGCACCTAACAATGTCCCCCCCATGACTGATCCACTAAAGATATCAAAATCACTGATCCCTGCTGCAATGCTGCCTACTTCTGATTTGTTTAACTCTCTCATGATATACTTCCTTGATAAGTTATAGTTTGTTGCTAAGTTATTTCTCAGTTTTGCAACTCAAGTAGGAGTATTCTCACGACCTCTCCTACTTAATTCATTCATTTTTTCTATAATTTTGCCCGCATGCCAAGTAGCATTTTACGCGCATTTTCTTGAGCATTACTCACATGAGGTGTTACAAAGGGTGGTCTTTGCTGCGCTTGATAACGCATCGTGTATTGCGGCGCTCTTTCTCGCATATTCAATTGTAAATCAAACTGCTGTTTTACATCAGAAAAAGTTCTCTTGCTTAAGTCATACTGTTGACGATATGCAAGTAGTGCTTGTAATGAAGCTTTATTTGCATCTAAGTTAGGTGCGCCTTGTATTAGCTGACTTTGATACAAACTTGACGTACAAGAATCAGCGATAATCGCCGTGCCATCCTGTGTTTTTGCAATCATTTGAGAAGCAAAGGGCTGTTGCAGCATCTGTGTGATCGTATTTACTTGAGAACACACGATATTATATTGTCTGCACAGCGCAATCCATTCTTCGGATGTTTTTTCAGCTAAGCGTGCGCACAAGATACTTTCAAACGCAGCAATATTTTCTATACGACTTTGATTGGTCGGGTATTGCTCTGCAAGCTCTTTTTGCTGCAAAACTTTATCACAAAAAATAGCGAATAATGCATCACCAATAATTGCTAATGAAATCATACCATTTTTTGTCTTATAAAAAGAGAAAGGCGCAACCCACAAATCACGATTCCCTTCTCGAAAAGCATCTTTACCCTGTGCATATGCTTGAAGATATTGGCCTGTCATGAGCAAAGCAGATGTTTTTGCCATACTTTGTTCAAGAAAAATAACATTTTTCTGATGTGCATCACATCTCATACCACGTTGCAAGGCTAATAAATGATCTTTGATGCTTGATGCAGCCTGCAAGCCTGTCACCGTATCAACCACGACAAACCCAACTTTTAAAGGTTCATGCGCAGAAGCCGCATTCACCATTGCCATTCCTGTTTCTGCTTGCACAGCAACATCTAGTGCAGGTCTGTCATGGTAATCTGCACTATCGTAACCAACAATAGAACAGAAAATAATGGGATTTAATTTATCATTGTGTAAAAATCTCTGTAATATCTCATCGCGATGCTTCGCATCAGGCGAACGATTATCAATCACCACATCTGCTAAGCTAAGCAATTCTGTATACATCTGATTGTCATGTTCATTATGCTTATCTATCACAATGCTGGCTTTACTCGCATTGCAGGAAGTAAAAATAGAGGGTGATAGGTAAGAACGAGCAGGATCACCAATACCCGGCATTTCTATTTTGACAACAAGTGCACCTCTTCTTGCAAGTTCTTCACCCGCCATTGGGCCAGAGATATTGCCACCAATCTCTAACACTAAATAACCATTTAAAGGCCCTTGAGGCGCTAAAGCAAAAAGTTGCTGTATTTTTTCTAACATTCAATACCCTTATAACAATAATAACAACAGGGCACTCAGAGAAGTGCCTTCCTCTTTGATAAACAGCCGGGAATTTTACTAGACGCTATTGGCGTTTTGCTACCCAGCTCAAAAATATCTGTAACGAAGGATCAACACAAAGGGAAATTTTTGAAAATAATTAACGTAGCTTAACACTACGACTTTTTTCAGGTGTTTCTGGATCTACGGCACGCTCAGTATGTTGTGATTTCTGATAGCTATTGAACATATTTATCATCGACTTAACTTGAGTGCGCTGTGGTATGGTTTCACTGTCTTGAGATTTTTTGCTTTCTACTTTTTTCTCTGTCGTGTGCCCTTCAAGCTGAGCAATCCTTGCTCTTACACTTAACGTACCTGTACTGTCTTCTAAGGCACTCTGCAATTTAGACAACAAGGAATCTGCATGCATAACAGGCATAGACTGTGTATTGAGATCGTCCTTTTGGGCGATCTTTGGGGATTCCTCTCTTGGTGACTTCTGTTCATCAGACTGCGCCAATACTTCTTTCTGCTCTTGTTGTTCCGACTCAAGCTCGGTTGCTAATGCTTCTGGCTCAGCTTCGGGATCATACGTTACCTGTTCTAGTTCTACTTGCTCTTCTTTTTCTTCTTGTTCTTCCTGTTTTTCTGATTCCTCTATTTCTGAAGCGCTATAAAGCGTTGCTTCTTGTGTTTCGCTCACAGCTTCTAATTTTTTAGGCTCTACGCTCTTCGCTTGCTCTAATTCTCTCGCTTTTTTTCTTATTAACTCATCAAATTGAACATTCACAGACTGTTGTTTTGCAAGTTCATCAATGGCAGCATCCATGTTGTTTTGATGAGCGACAAAACTGAGCCCCCCCAATAATTCTACTCTTATCTTTCTATCTAGTTTCTCATCGACTTTTATACCGGCTAACGCCATACAATTTATAACTGTATCGTATGCGCTATCATAGAGCTTCATTTCTTGTTTTGTTTGTTCTTTAATTCTTTCACGAAATTCAGGTGTAGAGAGAAGCTCTTTAATCTTAGCTATAAAAGCTTCTCGAGTCTGCATACTCGCTTGTAACTCCAGTGCAGATTGCGCTATCAATGGATGAATAAGTGCATTCATCTTTTGAACACTTTGATCTGTCACGGCTGCACCATGTCCCAAAAAATATAGCTTATTGTTTATTAAAGAAAATTTTTGCTTTCCAGTCAATTTCTTCCAACCAGCTTTCGGAGATTTCCCTATTTTCTCAAGATTTTTTATAAATTCTTCTTCAATGTTTTGCGTCTGAAGGTATTTTTTAGCTTGTTCTTTGCTAATTTTTAGCGCTTTTGGTGGGGCGGTCTCTGTGTGAGATAGTTTTTGATAATTTTTCTCAATAGAGGATAAAACACTGCCTTTTTTCCCTTCTAAATATGCTTTTGCGCGTTTATAAACAGAACCTATTCTTGCACCTATACTTTTATGTGCTTTTTGAGAATCTATCGGTTCTTGTTTTTCCTGAGAATTTTCTTTCATTATGTTTACCTACAACTTATAAACACTAATAAAAAACAATCTACTTATAAATGTACCTTATATACAAAAAAATAAAAACCATTAAAAAAACAATAGCATTAGCGCCCCTCTTGTGGCGCCTTAATGTTTACAGAAGAAATCTAAACGTTGGGGAAAGTCTCTGTCAAAGGAAAAGTGTAAATACATCTATTCTAGAAAAAAACCTTCTCCACCACTTATTCATAAGGACAATCTATAAGCAGAAAAGGTTCATAAGAATTAAATAAAGGGCTTAAACTTTTAGGTCGCCGATCGCCTGTTCTAGCTGTGGCAGAATCTCAAACAAATCACCCACTAAACCATAATCTGCAATCTGAAAAATCGGTGCTTCAGGATCTTTATTAATGGCAACGATGATTTTGCTATCTTTCATGCCCGCAATATGCTGGATGGCACCAGAAATACCAACCGCAATATATAAATCTGGCGCAACAATTTTACCCGTTTGCCCCACTTGAAAATCATTGGGAACAAAACCAGCGTCCACGGCAGCACGTGAAGCACCAACAGCAGCATGCAATGTATCCGCAATTTTTTCAATCAATTTAAAATTTTCAGCACTGCCTAAACCTCTACCGCCCGAAACAATTCTCTTTGCTGAAGTTAACTCTGGTCTGGTAAGCTCAGGTGCTTCTTCTTTTTCAAAAATGACCTGTTCAGAAGGGGAAAATTGCAGCGCAATGGCCTCGATTTCACAAGCAGTTTCTTTTTGTGTAATAGCAGAAAATGCAGTTGCACGCACAGTTAGCACTTTAATTTCCTCATGCGTGCAAATATTTTCAAAAGCATTTCCCGCATAAATAGGCCTTTGAAAATTATGCGCATCTATGATTTTAACAACATCGGATAGCTGCGAGACATCAAGCGTAGCAGCAACTCTTGGCATAAAATTTTTTCCAAAGGTAGTGCTTGCTGCTAAAATATGTGTATAGTCTTTTGTAATGCTTAAAACAACTTGAGCAATATTTTCTGCTAACATATGTGAAAAACAAGCATGTGAAAAAACTCGCACTTTAGTTACATTTTGTAATTTTGCACATTCAGATGCCAAATGCTCCACTGCATCGGCAATAACTAAAACCTCACATTGCTGCGCAATTTGGCACGCAGCCGTTACCGTTGCTAAGAAGGCGGGTGTTAATTTTCCTTTATGATGTTCGGCAATAACCAATACTTTTTCCATATCAAATCACCTTCTCAATATTATGCAACGCATGCATTAATTCAGACACATCTTTAAGCATTTTCCCCGCTTTACGAGGCGCAGGAGGCTCAACTTTTGTGACTTGTACTTTTGATTCGAGTTCTAAGGCAGTCTCTTCCAAGGCCATCACTTTTAATGGTTTCTTTTTTGCTTTCATAATATTCGGCAAAGCAGGGTAACGGGGTTCATTCAAACGCAAATCCGTGGTAATTACACAAGGAAGTGACACTTTTATTGTTTCTAAACCGCCATCCACTTCACGTACCACACGCACTGTTTCAGCGTCTATGAACTCAATATGGGATGCAAAGGTTGCTTGTGGCCATCCCAATAATGCAGCCAACATTTGGCCTGTTTGATTGCAATCATCATCAATGGCTTGTTTTCCCATGATAATGATATCAGGCTTATGTGTTTGTGCTACCCACTGTAAGATTTTGGCAATCTGCAATGGCTGTAAAGATTTATCTGTCGCAATATGAAGCGCTTCATCTGCGCCTAATGCTAAGGCATGACGTAGTGTTTCTTGTGCTTGCGTTTCACCAATTGAAACAGCAACAATTTCCTGGACAGTATTTTTTTCTTTCCATCGAATTGCTTCTTCCATCGCAATTTCATCAAAAGGATTCATACTCATTTTAACGTTCTGTGTTTCTACGCCACTACCATCTTTTTTAACATGTATTGTGACGTAAGGATCAACAACGCGTTTCATAGGAACCAATACTTTCATCCCAACCTCTTCCATACTGGTGTTAGAATTTTTTGAATTTATCATGATACCATGATTCATTCATATCAGAATTAATTAGATACATTTGAGTATTGCCGTTAAACTTAGATATATAGCTAAGGGGGATTAGTGGAACGAGAATCAATGGAATACGACGTTATCATTGTAGGTGCAGGTCCCTCAGGCTTATCATCGGCTATTCGCCTTGCTCAATTATGTAGGGAACATAACAAAGAGCACAGAATATGCGTACTCGAAAAAGGCGCTGAAGTCGGTGCACACATACTTTCTGGCGCAGTCCTTGAACCTCGCGCCTTAAATGAATTGATACCTAACTGGCAAGCATTGAATGCACCTTTAAAAACAGCGGTAAGCCAAGATAATTTTTACTATTTAACAGCTTCAGGGCACTACACACTCCCCACACCGCCCCCCATGCGCAACCATGGAAATTACATTATTAGTTTGGGACAGCTCTGCCAATGGCTCAGTACACAAGCAGAAGAGCTAGGTATAGAGATATTCGCAGGCTTTAGCGCCAGTCAATGCTTGTATGGCGAAAATAATGAAGTCATCGGCATACAAACAGGCGATATGGGCATAGATAAAAACAACCAACCTAAATCAAGCTTTCAGCCTGGCGTGAATATTTATGCTAAATATACGCTATTTGCAGAAGGCTGCCGTGGTCATCTGAGCCAACAGCTTATTCATAAATATCAATTACAACAACATTCACAACCACAAACTTATGGTATTGGCATCAAAGAACTCTGGGAAATACCTACAAGCCAACACCAGCCAGGTCGTATCATTCATACAGTGGGTTGGCCCTTAGATCCACATACCTATGGTGGCAGCTTTGTCTATCACTTAGCCGATAACCTCGTCAGTATTGGTCTTGTCGTCGGTTTAGATTACAAAAACCCATACTTAAGCCCTTACCAAGAGTTTCAACGCTTTAAGCATCACCCTTTGATTGCAAGCATGCTGCAAGAAGGACGCTGTATAAAATATGGCGCAAGAGCACTCAATGAAGGTGGCTGGCAATCAATACCTACCCTCCATTTTCCGGGTGGTTTACTCATCGGTTGTGCTGCAGGTTTTTTAAATGTCGCTAAAATAAAAGGCTCTCATACTGCGATGAAATCAGGCATGCTTGCTGCCGAGAGCATCTTTGAAGCACTCAATAGCAACGCACCGAAGATCATTACCACCTATCAAGAGAAGATTCATAACAGCTGGATAAAAGAAGATTTATATCCTGTCAGAAATCTTCGTCCTAGCTTTAAATGGGGCCTATGGCCTGGACTCGCCTATAGCGCAATGGATTATTACTTACTAAGAGGGAAAGCGCCTTGGACTTTTGCGCATGGCAAAGATAATAAAGCAACACTATTAGCTTCCCAATCCAAAATAATCGATTATCCCAAACCAGATGGAAAACTGAGCTTTGACAAAATGACCTCTGTTTCTAGAGCCAATGTATACCATGATGAAGATCAACCCTGTCATTTGCACCTGCAAGACAAGACCATTGCGGTCAATGTGAATTATAAACAATATGCAGGCTTAGAAGCCCGTTATTGCCCTGCCGGTGTCTATGAGTTTGTAAAAAGCACGGGAGGCAATGATGTCGCTTTACAAATCAATGCGCAAAACTGCATTCATTGTAAAACCTGTGATATTAAAGATCCTTCTCAAAATATTTGCTGGGTTACACCTGAAGGCGGTGGTGGGCCAAATTATTCAAATATGTAATCTATTGATAAATAAATATTTTTTCACTTAAGTATTCATTTTACCGCAATAATAATTGAAGTTTATTTATCGTTAATGTACAATTTAGTAGTCAAACATAAAAAATATGTTTATATGCAGGTATTAAAAATGGGTATTGCTTTAGCTGAAAATCATTATTTCTTAAATAATTATCAAGATATGCGTGAGATCTTTGCACCTTTTAAAGATAAGCTGCAAATAGCGCACTTTACGCACCGTCGTTATTTTTTTAGTGATCAATCTATACAAATTAGCACCACACATCCATCTCTCGTGCAACACCACTTAAGCAAAGGATACCCAATTCTACCTAATATTTCTCCCAACCTTATACAACAAGCATTCTGTTACCTAGCATTACAAAATAACAACAATGATAGATATAATCAGGCAATACATGACTATATCCATATGTTTGATATACATTTTCCATTTTTCCTCATGGAACAAAAAGAACACTATCTTGATATATTTGCATTTTCTTCTACAGGTGGAGAAACATTCGTTATAAATAATTTATTGAATAAAATCTCTGATTTGCAAAACTTTAAAGACTATTATCTAGATGTTGCAGAAACCTTTGTCCAAAAAGCAAAACAACATAAACTGCCCGTTCCTATTGAAATGCAGCCTAATCTATCTCAGAATTCAGATTTTCTCTCACCCAATAACCTCCCCCACATAGAAGAAGGCGTATCTTTATATTTAGAAGCAAAGAAACAACTTATTAATAAGAAATTTCCAAATGCCTACTTAACAAGCAGAGAAGTAGAATTACTCTATTTTCTCTCTCGAGGATATTGTGCTAAGGAGGTTGCAACATTGATGGGCATTTCACCTCGAACAGTGTCAATCTATTTCAGTCATATCAAAGATAAAATGGCGGGAAAAAAGAAATCTGAACTACTTTCTTTTTTCTATTAGGCGTTGTTGACATGACTGATATGAACACATGATATAAGCCATGTCATTTCTTTGTGAAAAAAAGCAAATCTACTTATATTTCATTGAGACGTGCTAATACTTCTTCTAATTTTTCTGGTGGTAAGTAGCCAGGAATCATCACACCATTTTCAAGTATCAGTGTGGGGGTTCCTGTAATACCCATTAATATACCCAATTCATGCTCACCATCCACCGGATTTTTATCACAAGTTGTTTTTTGCACTTCTTTTTGTAGCTTAGCAGCTGTCAATGCTTCGTTCGGATTCTTAGCACACCAAACGCTGATCGCTTTTTGATAATTCTCAGAGCCTGGCTCTCCCCTAGGAAAAGCCAAGTATTTAACAGCAATACCTTTATCATTTAAGGCTTTTATGTTGGAGTGAAATTTTTGACAATAACCACAGTCTAAATCAGTAAATACTGTTACCGTGTGTTTGACTGTTTTAGGAATAAAATTGATTGATTGCTCTGGTTTTAATTGTTGCAAAGCCTTGATCCTTGCCTGACGTCGCGCAAGCTCGGTGATATTTTTTAATTTATCTTGAGTATCAATAATATCACCCAAAAATAAAAAACGCCCTTCGGTAGAAATATAGAGAACCTTAGGACCATGCGTTACTTGATAGATCTCTTTGATAGGGGTTGCAACAATCTCTTCAAGCTTTATATCTGGAAAATGGCTTTGTAATATTTTAACAAGATTTTGTCTAGTTGCTTCATCCTCTGTTGCAAAGCTTAAAACAGAACCAAAGAAAGTGCATAAAAATACAAAACTTAAGATGAGCTGCTTGCATGGGAAATTCAATTTTTTCATATATTTCCTTTTATTGTAGTGTCCGTATTTAATATAAGAGAAAAATTTATATTGTCTGCTCGTGTTTGAGCAACCATTTTTTGATATTCATTTTTTCACCTGCAGTAAAACCCGCATATCCTCCTAAACCTTGCTTTGATACAACACGGTGACAAGGAATGATCACTGGCAAGGGATTTTCTCGACAAGCATTACCAACTGCGCGCGCAGACGTTTGCAAGCGAAGTGCTAAGTCACCATAGCTAATGGTTGTTGCAAATGGAAGGGTGATAAGTGCTTGCCAAACTTTACGCTGAAAGGGTGTTCCTGGCGGAATCGCCCCTCGATACATAATAGGCTTTTTATGCTCAAAATAATTGAGCAGAAGACTTGAGGCTTCTGTTAAACAGTTGGGAAGCAAATGTGGAGGCTTATTCGAATTGGCAGCTTCATCTGCGCCAATAAAAGATATTTGGCAAAGCCGATCCTCAAAAGCCTCCAGCGCCAAATATCCAATGGGCGTCTGAAGGCTTAAGCGTTGCATGATAATTCGTCGATCTCAAAACAATTATTGTTGTTGAGCTTCTTTGAGCTTATCTTTTTGTGTCTTAGCAAGATCTTCTTTAATACGCGCAGCACGGCCACTTAATGCACGTAAATAGTACAGTTTAGACTGACGTACTTTACCACGACGATTTAATTCAATGCGCTCAATGATGGGGCTGTGGGTTTGGAATACGCGCTCAACGCCTTCGCCATGAGATATTTTTCGAACGGTGAAAGAGGAATTAATACCTCTGTTTTTGATAGCAATTACAACGCCTTCAAAAGCCTGCAATCTTTCTCTAGTACCTTCCACAACCTTAACATAAACCGTTACAGTATCACCTTGTGAAAAAGAAGGTATTGTGCGTAATTGTTCTTTTTCTAGTGCTTGTATAATTAAGCTCATCTTACTCTCCCAAAACTTAAAGTCCCGACTCTATTTGAAATTCTTTTAGTAATTGTAAATCATCCTGGCTCATTTTATTGTCCTGCAATAAATCAGGCCTCAATTTCCAGGTTCTACCAATCTTTTGCTTCCTGCGCCATCGATGAATTGCTGCGTGATCACCACTTAGCAACACGGCAGGCACTGTTTGTCCATCTAACTCGGGAGGCCGAGTATAGTGAGGACAATCTAAAAATCCGTCATTTTCTTCAGTAAATGCATCTTCTTTATTAGAAGCCTCATCTCCCAAAGCACCAGGTATAAAGCGCGTGACAGCATCCAATACCACCATCACCGGCAACTCTCCCCCGGTTAAGACATAATCACCAATGGATATCACTTCATCGATATCACGCTCTATAATGCGTTGATCAATGCCTTCATAGCGACCTGAAACAAAAATAATTCCTGGCCAAGTCGCTAAATCTCTTACTAATTCTGTATTCAGTTGCTTACCATCTGGCGCAAGATAGACAACCTTCGTTCCAACAGGTGCTTGCTGCTTCGCTGCGTGAATCGCTAAGCGTAATGGTCGCGCTTGCATTACCATGCCTGGCCCACCACCATAAGGCCTATCATCTACCGTGCTGTGCTTATTACCTGCAAATGATCTGGGATTCCAAAACTCACAGTGCAATAATTCTTTTTTTTGCGCTTGGTGCACAATGCCATGCTCTAAAAAACCAGAAAACATCTCTGGAAAAATAGAAATAATACCACACCACATTTTGGCCATTAGTTTATATCAAAATCCCAATCCAAGGTGACTAGCCTCGATTGTAAATCAACACCAACAACCGTTTCTTGCCATATAAATGGCACATGACGTTCTTTTGCTTTATCTTTGATAACCATGATATCTAAACCTGTATTTTCATAAAGATAATCAATAGTTCCTAAAGCAACACCTTCTTTTGTAACAACTGCTAGACCTTCTAAATCTGACCAGTAAAATTCACCCTCAGATGGCGCTGGCAATTCACTACGCAAAACAGCAATGGGCTTATTACTCAATAAAGCTGCTTGCTCTTTTTGCAGAATGCCACTTAAGTGCACAATCCAAGACTTGCCGTGCATTTTACTGTGCTCAACCGTCATCGGTTGCCACTCATTACGTTGTAAAATAAACCAACGCTTATATTCAAAAATATTCTCAATCGGGTGGGTAAATGATTGAACATGTTGCCACCCTTCCAGGCCATAAGAGCGTCCAAGACGTCCTATAATCACATATGACTTGTCTTCTGTCGCTCTTTGAGAACTGTGCATCATCGCAGGCATTTCAGGTGAATTAAGCTTCAACCGCTACACCACTTTTCTTTTCCCACTCTTTCCATAACGCCGCTACACGTAAAGAAGGCTGAGCACCACGCTCTATCCAATACTGGACGCGCTCATTTACCATTAATAATTTGGTTTCTTTGCCTTGCGCAACTGGATTGAAATAGCCAACCCTCTCGATATATCGACCATCGCGTGCAGAACGTTTGTCAGAAACAACGATACTGTAAAATGGACGTTTTTTAGCTCCCTTACGGGCTAAGCGAATGACAACCATAACCTTTCCTCTTGATTTTATATGTTAGCTAACAAATTACAAAAGCGCAGTCTTTTGCAAAGTAAAGGGCACTCATTTTACGCTAAAGATAACAGTTTGAGAACCAGCCCTACGCAAACAGAACCATAAAAATACAATAAATCACCCCAAATGAATAAAATAACGACCCATTGATTTAAGTTTCTAAATTAAATAGAATGGGCGCCCATGAACTCAAACTATCTCTGCAAAACGCAGAAAGCAGACTTATACCATGAACTTGTTTCTCTATTTGACGATTATTTTGCTTTGGGGCACAACCTGGATTGCAATGAAAAACCAAGTGGGCGTCGTACCCTACGATGTCTCAATCATTTACCGCTTTGCTACCGCTGCTTTTATCTTATTTTTCATACTATTATTGAAAAATGCGCGATTTCGCTTCTCGCTTAAACAACATCTCTCTATGGCAACCTTAGGTATTTTGTTGTTTTGTACAAATTTTGCTTTTTTCTATAGAGCAGCAGCATATATCACCTCAGGCTTACTCGCTATTATTTTCTCCACCAGCGTTATCATGATTATGCTCAACAACGCTTTATTCTTTAAGAAAAAAACCACTACACGTATGCTCGCGGGTGGTACGCTAGGAATTATGGGACTCTGCCTCATTTTTTGGCCAGAACTCGAAAACTTTAGTTTCAATGATGCAACCTGCATTGGTATCCTCTACGGACTGGTTGGCACCTACTGCTTTTCTTTAGCTAATCAACTATCAACTTACTGCACAAAACTGAGCATTCCGTTATTGAGCAGCACCTTCTTTGGTATGCTCTATGGCGCAACATTCCTCACGATTCTTTGCTTAGTTCGTGGTCTTGAATTCACCTTTGATCCCTCTTTGCCCTATGTCTTGTCTTTGTTGCACTTAGCCATTCCTGGCTCAGTGATTGGCTTTTTAACCTATTTAACACTGATTAAGCGAATAGGCCCTGAAAGAGCTGTTTATGCAACCTTGTTTTTCCCATTGGTTGCTCTCACCATCTCTACTTTTTATGAGTCTTTTGAATGGGTTTGGGAAGATTTTGCAGGATTTACCCTCATCTTAATTGGTAATTTCCTGGTCATGGTAAAAGCAACCACCTTAGCCTTTATCAAGCGCAAGCTCAGTTTTCAAGGAACTACCACCTCTATGACAAATACGCCTGCTCAATAATGACTTATCACGTACTTGCTCTAGCAACAGGGCGAGTGCGCCCCCTTGCAACATGCTCTACACAAACGATCAGTTTTATAACTGAAGCAATTCACATAAGATTTTCTTAAGTATTCTTACTTCATCAAGGATGGGATATTATGGCGAATGCAATGCACAGAAACCACTTGCACAACGGTATTACTGCAGGATTTACGGTTATTTTTTCAGCTTGTTTATATTCAGCGGGTTGGTCATCATTAGCCAATCTAAGCATTGCACTCTCATCAGGCGTAGGTATTTTCGTCTTGCTCAAATTAGCCGATCTCTGTGTTGCTTTACAAAGAGTTTCTGACAATGCAAATCAAACCGTAACATATTTCAATGAAGACATCATAAATGAACTCAAGCAAACGATTGATAAAGCCAACAAAGTGCTTGATAAATCGGAACAGACGCTAGGCAGTGTAAACCAAGAAATGGTGCCCAATCTTACCCAAACACTCGATCATGTGCGAGAGACAGCTCAGCAAGCAAAAAGTCTTGTGGAGAAAACGAGTGGAAAAGTAGATGAAATGCTTTCTGGTCAATTAGTATTGCAGCTGGGTACTGCGCCACAATCCAATCCAAACCATAGTAAAAAAGATAAGCCTCACTAAAATATGCTCATAAGCATACAACTCAAATAAAAAAGCAGCTCGTATTACGGAACTGCTTTTTATTTGGCTTATTAATTCATGCCACTAGGCGGCATCAATTTATCAAAATCTTTCATTCCACGCATCATTTTAGCCATCCCCCCTTTTTGAGAGAGTTTTTTCATCATCTTTTGCATTTGTTCAAATTGTTTTAGGGCACGATTCACATCTTGGATGCTAGTACCAGAACCCAATGCAATTCTCTTCTTACGAGAGCCTTTAATAATGATTGGCTTTTTACGTTCTTGTTTGGTCATAGAGTTAATGATAGCCAACATTTGATCCATCACTTTGTCATTCGCCTTAGACTTCACTTCGGTTGGTAAAGCGCCCATGCCTGGCAGCTTGTCCATCAAACTGGCCAATCCACCCATTTTTTTCATCTGCATAATTTGAGAGCGAAAATCTTCAAAATCAAAGCCTTTACCCTTCTGAATTTTTTTACTTAAACGCTCAGCTTCACCTTTATCAATTTTACGCTCTAGCTCTTCTACCAGCGATAAGATATCCCCCATCCCCAAAATACGAGAAGCCATCCGATCGGGATGGAAAGGTTCAAGCGCATCAATTTTTTCACCCATACCAATAAATTTGATAGGCTTATCAGTGATCTTCTTAATAGATAAAACAGCACCCCCACGTGCATCACCATCCATCTTGGTGATCACAACCCCTGTTAAAGGCAAGGCATCATTAAAAGATTTAGCTGTTTTCGCTGCATCTTGACCGGTCATGCCATCCACAACAAAGAGCGTCTCTGTGGGTTTGATGGCCTGATGAATGGCTTTAATTTCTGCCATCATGGCATCATCAATATGTAAACGACCTGCCGTATCAATAATGACCACATCACAATTTTGCTTCTTAGCCGCATCAATCGCTTGCTGTGCAATAGAAACAGGCGGGGTGTTTTCAGGTGCTTGATAAAAATCAGCGCCCACTTCTTGAGCCAATCTTTCAAGCTGCGCAATTGCCGCAGGCCTGTAGATATCGCAACTGGCTAATAGTGCTTTTTTATTTTGTCTTTCAGAAAGCCACTTTGCCAACTTTGCTGTGCTTGTGGTTTTACCAGAACCTTGTAAGCCAGCCATTAAAACAACAACAGGTGGCGCAGCCCTCAAATCGAGGCTCTCGCACTTCTCACCCATAATCTCAACTAACTTATCATTGACGAGCTTCACCAAAGTCTGTGCTGGTGTTAAGCTCTTCTTAACTTCCAGCCCTCTGGCAACCTCTTTCAAGTCATTTACAAATTCTTTGACGACTTCTAAAGCAACATCCGCCTCAAGCAAAGCTTTTTTGACTTCACGAAGGGTTTCCTTCATGTTTTCATCTGATAGCTTGCCACGACCGACAACATTTCTAAAAGTTTTACTAAGGCGCTCAGTTAAATTTTCAAACATAGGGATCAACCAATCCTGAAATAAAAAGTGTTAAACTTGTGTTTTGGCTTATTATACCTAAAACGGCAAAAAGAATTTTATTTAAATTATGCTATATCTCACTATAATTAGTTGCTTATCGTACATATTATCTGCTGGGTGTCAAGCCAGACAGCTATTTCATAGCCCCCAAGCCCGTACTTCACTACTATTTAGGCTCTCAAGCTTTATCAGTATCCTCTGCCACGGCTACTTATTATACTTACTGATAGAAACGCCCAATGGGCAAAATCTCTATAGCTTGATCTTACTCTCACTTATCTTTTGGCTCCTAAATATAACGATTTTTCTCAGTGTACATCTAGCTAAGGTTGAGAATTTAGCTTTATTTGCTTACCCTCTAACAACCTTTATTTTAGTGCTCACCTATCTTTACCCAGGGAAAACAGTTGTACAAACGGCTAATTTTGAAGGTATGGTCAGCCATATTTTTCTATCCTTGTTTGCAACAAGTACCCTGTGTCTCGCCTTCTTGCAGTCTATTTTACTCGGCTTACAGAATTATTATCTCAGACATCGCGCACCTGCAGCGCTCTTAAAATTATTGCCGCCACTACAAACGATGGAAGGTCTACTCTATGTGTTCTTATGGTTAGGGCTTTCTTGTCTCTCGCTCGCCTTAATAAGTGGCATTTGGTTTCAAGCAAATCACCCAGAACTGAAACACACACCTCAAATATTTTTATCGCTGATTACTTGGCTCATTATCTGCACGCTATTGATAGGACGTTATAAACTAGGTTGGCATTTACAAAAATCCGTGCTAGGCACAACCATTGGATTTGCCCTTATTTTTATGTCCTATTTTGGTACCCACTTATAAGCGTAGGTGAACAGTGAATGATATTCCGCTTCCTATTTTAAGCATCTTACTCATTATTCTACTTTTGCTCTCAGCTTTCTTTTCTGCGTGTGAAACCGGCATGATGACGATTAATCGCTATCGACTCAGACACTTAACAAAGACATCTCGTGCAGCAAGACGTGTCCAAAAATTATTAGAGCGACCCGACAGACTCTTAGGCGCCATCTTATTGGGCAACAATTTTGCCAATATTACTGCTGCCGCGATTGCATCAGTCATGGCCATTCGGCTCTGGGGTGACTATGGTGTGCTCATCGCCAGCTTTCTTTTAACGATTATTATTCTAATTTTTGCAGAAGTTTCTCCCAAAACATTAGCTGCTATTTATCCTGAAAAGATAGCGTTTCGCGCTTCTTTGACGCTGTCTGCTATCTTACGAGTACTTTATCCACTCGTTTGGATCATCAATGCTTTTTCAAATGGTCTTTTGCGACTCATCGGCGTAAAAATACGCAAACAAAAACATTTAAGCATTTCACCAGAAGAACTGCGCACCGTCGTCCATGAAGCCGCTGGCCGCATCTCCTCTCAACATCGTGCCATGCTACTTGGGATCTTGGATTTAGAACAAGTAAGCATTGAAGACATCATGATCCCGAGAAATGAAATTATTGGTATTGATATCAATAATGAATGGGAGGCCATTAAATCTCAATTAGCCAGCACACAGCACACCTTTTTGCCTGTATATGAAGATGATTTAAATGATATGATTGGCGTACTTCATGTAAAAGATGCGATACACATCTTCGCTCAACATGCAGGCACCAAAGAACAATTACGTGATGTTTTAATGGATGTCTATTTTGTGCCAGAAGGCACGAGCCTTGCAACTCAACTCTTAAATTTTAAAAATAACAAAAAACGCTTTGCTTTAGTTGTTGATGAATATGGTGATTTACAGGGCCTGATTACGCTAGAAGACATTTTTGAAGAAATTGTTGGAGAGTTCACAACAGATATGGTGTCTGAAACACAAGCCTTTATTCATCCACAACAAGATGGCAGCCTGTTAATCGATGGCAGTACAGCCTTGCGCGATTTAAATCCTATGCTTGGATTAGATTTGCCCATGAACGGTGCAAAAACCTTAAGCGGTCTCATCATCGAATATCTTGAAACGATTCCAGAAAGCGGCACCTGTTGTAAAATTAATCAAATTCCAATGGAAATCATTCAAGTACAAGACAATAAAATTAAGACCGTTAAAATTGTTTCAAACTTTACACATCCTGCGGGCAATAAGGTGAGATAAGCTATTAAATATTATTGATTGACTGACTCATGCACTCGGGTGATATTACTAGCTATGCTGTCATATTCTATTAAAGTCATCAAATCAAATAATATGAGAAAACAGACGCTTCTACTTAAGTCATTTTTATATTCAATCTTATTTGGCTTCAGCATGCATGTTTTTGCCAAAAATAAAGAGACAGATTTTAGCTTAAATCCTGTGCCTCCTGATTTAAAAACACTCGAAAATCGACTGGATAATCTAGAATCCTATACTTCAAATCTACAATACATTGTGAATCATCTGGAAAAAAATGTGGTGATGTTACAAGTAACCCCTTTATCTGAAGCACATGCTTCTTTTTCTGAGGTATGCACCTTCGCAAGCACAGCTATTTCTGAAGCCCTCAACTTTAATCCACAAAATTTTCGCTATGCTTTATCCAATGCGTCTAAATATTTTTCTGAGAATGCATTTACTAAGTTACAAAAATTTCTAAACGATAATAATATTATCGTTGATTCAAAAATGCATGCTATTGCAAATCATGCAGTATTAATGGCACAACCCATCGTTACAAAAACCTATGTGGATCAACGCATTTCTTATTCAAACCGTGCACGTGACGTATACGTCTGGAACCTTGAAATGCCGATCTTTATAGAAATCAACAATAAAAATGGCTCCTCAATATTAACAAAAAATGTTCAATTGGAAATTGTTCGAGCCTCTATTGAGTATTCCCCTGATCAAATGATCATTGATAACATTAGTCTCAAAGATTACAACGCAGGTATTTAACAATGCATATATCTAAGAAAATTATTTTTTGGCTAACGCTTTCATCACTTTCTGTTCCCGCACTCGCGCTATCAGGTATTTCAAAAGATAACCCTGATCTCTCTAAAATGGTGCAGCGAATTGATTCTCTTGAGAATCAAATAAAAATTTTGGAAGATAATTTACCCAAACGCATCCGTAAATTACCGCTTGATCTGCCGCATTTGACATCCAATGGCGCGATCCAAGAAACCATGACGCGTCTCTATGATATGTTTAATCTCAACTTCGTTGCTTATCGCCAACAAATCAATAATAACCGCCAATTCTTTAGTGAAGAAGCTTTTGAGCAATACACGACTTTTCTTAAAAACTCTAAGTGGCTCGATCAAATTTCCAGCCAAAAAATGTTAATGCATACCAAGCCCAATCATGCGCCTAAAATTATTAAAGAAGGTGCAAAAGACAAAAAATATTCCTGGTTAATTGAAGCGCCATTAACAATTTCTTTAGAAAATATTAACGAGAAAAAAGATGTTAATATGACTGCGACTATTATTATTCAACGCGCTTCTGAATTAGTGCACCCCTCCGGGATCTTAATCACTGCGATAGACTTTAAGATTAAATCTTAAGGTATAAAAGTTGATAAGTTATTTCTCAGTGGCGCAAAGCGCCCTAGACTCCCTTTGCTGTCAAAGGGAGTCGCCGTCTGCGGCAGAGGGATTTTTAAAACAAAGATTTAAAAAAATCCATCTGCTCACTCTAGTGAGCCTCTTCCCTTGATACCAAGGGAAGATAATCATTCACTTCGTTCATTTTAACAAACATCACTCTATCATGTGATCAATTTCCACCAACACATTTGAAGGGATTGATGCCATCTCTAAAGTATCCGTATACCCTTCTAGATCGCCCTTTTGTGCAATGGGTTGTCCGGTCTTAGATATCCGCGCAAATATTTTTACATGCTTTAAGCTACTCAGCATTCTGTCTTTCAGCATAGCATGTTCATCACTCAAGCTTATCTGCATCGGAAAATTTTGTACCGTATATTTTCTCACTGCAACAGGCATGGGGCTGCCTGTAGGATCTTTAGCAATAATAAATAAAGTATCACCAACCGTAAGTTTGTCTTTTAAGGCTTGCGATAATTTCAATTCAATCTCTAATTTAAAAGCAGGAGCGGTATGGACAGTTTCCCCACCCATAATAAGCCTTTGTGCTTTTGCAATGGCTTGATGAATCGCAGCAGCTTCTGCCTCATCCAGATTTTGTGGATTTGCCAAGATACGTTGCCAATAAGCAATAGCAGATGAATAATTTGAGTCCTGATAAGCATGTAATGCTAACAAATTCAAAGCCCCTTTATGTTCTGGTGCTTTTTCTAAAACATGTTTGAGCATAGACAGTGTTTTTTCATCGACTTTTCCATCATTGATCATGACTTGGCAGTAGGCAAGTTGTATCTCATAGGCTTCAAAGTGAGGATGAAATTGCAAGGCTTCATGATAAGCATGCGCTGCTGCTTCATATAAATTAAGTGCCTGATAGGTATCGGCTAATCTTGCCCAAGTACGCTCTGAAGCAGAAAGCCTCTTCTCTGTATTTTTTAAACTTGAAATAACCTGCTCTTTCGTCAATTGAGACTCTTGATGTAAAGTCATTAACGTACGATCGATTTCTTCAAAACTATATCTATCTTTTAAATCTTTGTAATATCCTAAATTTAAATACAATCCAAAGGCAAAAAAGACCAAACCACTCCCCAAGATCGTAGCCAATACACGTCGCAATAGCCCATTGTGTTTATTAGATGTAATACAATTAAAGATCACAATGGCTACATAGCTTGCCAGCAAGAGCATCATTGCCCACATTAAATAGTATTCGTATATTCGACTCATAAATTTTCTATCCGTCGACGGTTCATATGGGTGATGAGGATTACAAGCCCAGCAAACAAAAATACAAGAGGTCCTAACCAAAGCACCCAAGTATTTGCTTTAAATTCAGGTTTATAGAGAACGTAATCACCATATCTATCGAGAAAATGTTGTTCAATCTCTGCTTCTGGAACATTATTTAGAATCATTTCATGGATCTGCTCACGCATAGACTCTGCAACAGGCGCATGAGAATCAGCCAGACTTTGGTTTGGACAAGTCACACACCGTAGCTTCCTGCTCAATCTCTCAAAGATCAGCTGTTGTGAAGCATTTTCAAAAACATAAGTATCTTGTACTGCTACAGCCTGACTTAGTAAAAGGCAACTGATGATGCTCACAAGCACTACATTTCGTATTCGCAAAAACATTCTTTAGCCTACCTGCTGATTTTTCACAGCCATTTGTGTCTCTAATTGCTGGATGATTGGCAAAATTTCTTTTTCAAAGCGATTCGTATTTAAGCCACCAACGTAACGAAACTTGATCACACCATTACCATCAAGCACATAGGTTTCCGGTGTTCCATATACCCCTAGATCTAAAGCCAATCTTCCCATATTGTCATTGATATGCAATTTATAAGGATCGCCATTGTCAGACAACCATTTTAAAACACGCTCTGGCTGATCTTTGTAGCTCACACTGTAGATAGTTGGATGCCATTTATTTTGGATGTTGATCAATTCTTGATGTTCATCAAGACAGACACCACACCAAGTTGCCCAAACATGCACGAGACAAGGCTTACCTAGTATATCGCTATTTTGAATCATTTTTTTATCATGCACACTTTTCAGATTGAAGACAGGAAAAGGCTTATCAATCATCTGCGATGGCAATAGATTAGGATTTAGGCGCAAACCCTTAGCTAAAAAAATAACCAAAATGATAAACAACAACCAGACAAGCCACAAATTTCCTTGTAAAAAACGCTTTTTTTTCGGTTCAGACATCATAGCTTCTATTTCTTTCATCCTTTACGATCCGTTGACTTATTCAGTGCTAATAAAGATAAAGCTGCACCCACAGCAATCAAGAGACCACCTATCCAAATCCAAATAATATAGGGTTTTACATAAATACGAACCGCCCATGCTCCATTCGTGGTGGGTTCAGACAAGGCAATATATAAATCCCTAAATGGACTATGTGCAATCGCTGTTTCTGTCATTGGCATATTTCTGGGTATGTAATATCTCTTTTCAGGATGCAAAGTTTTAATCTTATGTCCTCCCTTTTCAACCCAAAATTTTGCACGCACTCCCTCATAATTAGAACCTGTTACTTTTTTGAGTTCAACAAAACGGAAACGATACGGTGCAATCTCAACCATTTCCTCTACAGAAATATCAACATCTCTTTCAGTGCTCAAATGGCTGCTGAGGCTAACACCTAAAATAAAAATACCTACGCCCAAATGCGCTGTTAACATGCCAATCGTATTTGAGCGCGACAGCATCGACTTTTGATATTTATCAATGCCTACTTTTAAGGTTGCGAAGATAAGCCATCCCCCAATCCCCATGCCAATACAAAAAAGTAAAGACTGAGTGAAAAACCACAAGCAAGCACACAAAATACACAACAGAATAAGTAAGAATGCATGCGCTTTAATGTGTGGCCATAGCTTATCTTGATAGAAATGAATATTAGGTGCCAATCCCATGATTAAAATTAAAGGCAAGATCATGGGGATAAAAACGGCATTAAAATAAGGCGCACCCACAGATATTTTTTGTGCAAACAATGCATCGATAAATAATGGATACAGTGTACCTAAAAGGATAGTGCTAGCAATTGCAACCAGAAATAAATTGTTTAGGAGCAAAATAAGTTCTTTTGAAACAGCTTTAAAATAGCCTTGATTCTTAATGATGTGCACTCTTGCACAAAATATGGCTAATGCGGTAGCAATCACGACACTTAAAAAGATTAAAATATAAAGCCCTCTTTCTGGACTTACCGCAAAAGCATGAACAGAGGTTAAAACACCACTTCTAACTAAAAATGTACCGATCAAACTAAGCGCAAAAGCATAGATTGCTAATAAAACAGTCCATGCTTGGAAAATGCCACGCTTATCAGTAATGATCAAAGAATGCACTAAAGCAGCCGTTACAAGCCAAGGCATAAAAGAGGCATTTTCAACTGGATCCCAGAACCAATAGCCCCCCCAACCTAATTCGTAATAGGCCCAATAACTTCCCAACACAATGCCTACTGTCAAAAAAGCCCAAGCACTCAAAGCCCAGGTACGTGTCCAACGTGCTAATATTTGACCATATTGTGGAAAGAATAAGACACACAATTGTGAGGCAAAAGGGACACACAAGCCCACATATCCCATATAAAGTAAGGGCGGATGTACAATTAAACCAGGATCTTGCAGTAAAGGATTTAAATCGCTGCCTTCTACAGGTGGCACCGGCAAAATGCGTATAAAGGGGTTGGAGGTGAGGAGTAAAAATAAAATAAAGCCAACAGACAGCATACCTAAAATACAAAGTAAAACAGAATGAACCGGAATAGGTAAATCTGCACGTTTTTTACTTACCCAGTAACTCCAAACACAAAAAATCCCAACCCATAACAACATGGAGCCTTCATGTGCTCCCCACAAAGCTGTTAATCTATAATAAAAAGGCAAATTATGATGTGCATTTGCTTGTACATACTGCACACTAAAATCATTGCTATAAAAAGCCCAAAATAAGCTCGCTAAACTAAAAACAACTAAGCAAAATTGCAGCCAAGTAAGCTTTATTGCAATAGCATTGAAGCGATCAATTGGAATTGCCTTTAAACCAATAGGTAGCAAGGCCAAACTGCAAGCACAGCAAAATGCTAAAATGAGAGAGAAATGTCCAAGTTCTGGAATCATAAATGCTCAGTATCCATTTTTTAAAACAATAAAAATTTAAAAAATAAGCAAAAAAAAACCCTAAAGATTTCTCTTTAGGGTTTTCGAATATAAAGCCTGGCGGTGTCCTACTTTCACATGGGGAAACCCCACACTATCATCGGCGCTGAGTCGTTTCACTTCCGAGTTCGAAATGGAATCGGGTGGTTCCCACTCGCTATTGCCACCAGGCAAACCTGCTTCCTTATTAGGAATTTCTTTTACTTCTCATGTTCTTTTGTACTTACTAGGCACTTGGTGCGTATTATACAACATTTGATACCTAATGAGAAATATTAAATTCGAGAAATCACGCAATTGCTTTATAAATTATCAAACTATTTGGGCGTTATATGATCAAGCCGCACGGTCAATTAGTACAGGTTAGCTCAACGCCTTACAGCGCTTACACACCCTGCCTATCAACGTCATGGTCTATGACAAACCTTTAGGAGATTTACATCTCGTGAGAACTCATCTTGAGGTGGGCTTCCCGCTTAGATGCTTTCAGCGGTTATCCCTTCCGTACATAGCTACCCGGCAATGCCACTGGCGTGACAACCGGAACACCAGAGGTACGTCCACTCCGGTCCTCTCGTACTAAGAGCAGATCCTCTCAATTCTCAAACGCCCACGGCAGATAGGGACCGAACTGTCTCACGACGTTCTGAACCCAGCTCGCGTACCACTTTAAATGGCGAACAGCCATACCCTTGGGACCGACTACAGCCCCAGGATGTGATGAGCCGACATCGAGGTGCCAAACACCCCCGTCGATGTGAACTCTTGGGGGGTATCAGCCTGTTATCCCCGGCGTACCTTTTATCCGTTGAGCGATGGCCCTTCCATTCAGAACCACCGGATCACTAAAACCTACTTTCGTACCTGCTCGACTTGTCAGTCTCGCAGTCAAGCACCCTTATGCTTTTACACTATCAGCATGATTTCCGACCATGCCTAGGGTACCTTCGCGCTCCTCCGTTACTCTTTAGGAGGAGACCGCCCCAGTCAAACTACCCACCATACACTGTCCACGTCCTCGATTCAGAGGACTGTGTTAGAACCTCAAGCACTTAAGGGTGGTATTTCAAGGTTGGCTCCACGCTATCTAGCGATAACGCTTCAAAGCCTCCCACCTATCCTACACATAAATACTCAAAGTCCAGTGCAAAGCTGTAGTAAAGGTGCACGGGGTCTTTCCGTCTTGCCGCGGGTACACTGCATCTTCACAGCGATTTCAATTTCACTGAGTCTCGGGTGGAGACAGCGTGGCCATCGTTACGCCATTCGTGCAGGTCGGAACTTACCCGACAAGGAATTTCGCTACCTTAGGACCGTTATAGTTACGGCCGCCGTTTACCGGGGCTTCGATCAAGTGCTTCGCCGAAGCTAACACTCTCAATTAACCTTCCGGCACCGGGCAGGCGTCACACCCTATACTTCCTCTTTCAAGTTTGCAGAGTGCTGTGTTTTTGATAAACAGTCGCAGCCACCTAGTATCTTCGACCACCTCTAGCTCAGTCCGCGAGGGACTTCACCTGAGATGGCACACCTTCTCCCGAAGTTACGGTGTCATTTTGCCTAGTTCCTTCACCCGAGTTCTCTCAAGCGCCTATGTCTTCTCAACTTGTCTACCTGTGTCGGTTTACGGTACGGTTTAATAGTGTTTATGCTTAGAAGCTTTTCTTGGAAGCATGGTATCAATCACTTCAATTCCCTAAGGAATCTCGTCATCATCTCTCAGGATTGTCAGCCCGGATTTACCTAAGCCAACTCCCTACGGACTTAAACCGATACAACCAATCATCGGCTGATATAACCTTCTCCGTCCCTCCATCGCAACACTACCAAGTACAGGAATATTAACCTGTTTCCCATTAACTACGCCTTTCGACCTCGCCTTAGGGGCCGACTCACCCTGCTCCGATTAACGTCGAGCAGGAAACCTTGGACTTTCGGCGAGCAGGTTTTTCACCCGCTTTATCGTTACTTATGTCAGCATTCGCACTTCTGATACCTCCAGCATGCTTTACAACACACCTTCACAGGCTTACAGAACGCTCCTCTACCGCGTGCACAAAAGTGCACACCCGTAGCTTCGGTATGTGGTTTGAGCCCCGTTAAATCTTCCGCGCAAGCCGACTCGACCAGTGAGCTATTACGCTTTCTTTAAAGGATGGCTGCTTCTAAGCCAACCTCCTGGCTGTCTATGCCTTCTCACATCGTTTCCCACTTAACCACAATTTTGGGACCTTAGCTGACGGTCTGGGTTGTTTCCCTCTTCACGACGGACGTTAGCACCCGCCGTGTGTCTCCCGTGATAAAACTTCTTGGTATTCGGAGTTTGCATCGGGTTGGTAAGCTCTACGAACCCCCTAGCCGAAACAGTGCTCTACCCCCAAGAGTCAATTGCACGAGGCGCTACCTAAATAGCTTTCGAGGAGAACCAGCTATTTCCGAGCTTGATTAGCCTTTCACTCCGATCCACAACTCATCCCCGTAATTTTTCAACATTAGTGGGTTCGGACCTCCAGTAAGTGTTACCTCACCTTCATCCTGGTCATGGATAGATCGCCCGGTTTCGGGTCTATTCCCAGCAACTAAATCGCCCTATTCAGACTCGGTTTCCCTACGCCTACCTAAAAAAAGTTAAGCTTGCTACTGAAAATAAGTCGCTGACCCATTATACAAAAGGTACGCAGTCACACGACTAAATCGTGCTCCTACTGCTTGTACGCATACGGTTTCAGGTTCTATTTCACTCCCCTCTCCGGGGTTCTTTTCGCCTTTCCCTCACGGTACTTGTTCACTATCGGTCAGTAAGGAGTATTTAGCCTTAGAGGATGGTCCCCCTATCTTCAACCAGGATACCACGTGTCCCGGCCTACTCTTCGTCACCCACTCAAATAGATTTTTGTTTACGGGGCTATCACCCTGTATCGCCAAATTTTCCAAAATGTTCAACTAATTTATCTGAGCTTGATGTGACTGGGCTGTTCCGCTTTCGCTCGCCGCTACTAACGGAATCTCGGTTGATTTCTTTTCCTACGGGTACTTAGATGTTTCAGTTCCCCGCGTTTGCTTTACTTTCCTATGAATTCAGAAAGTAATAACTAGGCAAGCCTAGTTGGGTTTCCCCATTCGGACATCTCCGGATCAAAGCTTGTTTGCCAGCTCCCCGAAGCTTATCGCAGGCTACTACGTCCTTCATCGCCTCTTACTGCCAAGGCATCCACCGTATGCGCTTATTCGCTTGATCATATAACCCCAAACAGTCTGGAATTATATTTGTTGATAAACATAAGCATTTATGCAATTTCACTCACAATTAAAATTGTGAAATGTCAGTGCCCATTGCGTGATTTCCGAATTTTTAAAGAACAAATTTTGCATTTTTAAGCGCAAACAATACTAATACTTCTTAAAATATTATATTGTTTGAGCTTAATTTGGTGGAGCCAGTCGGGATCGAACCGACGACCTCCTGCGTGCAAGGCAGGCGCTCTCCCAGCTGAGCTATGACCCCTTCAATTTCTTGCCGTCATAAAAAGACCTGAAAATTGACCTCTATCTGGTGGGTCTGGGTGGACTCGAACCACCGACCTCACCCTTATCAGGGGTGCGCTCTAACCAGCTGAGCTACAGACCCAATATTGGTTGCACTTGCGCTAACCTTAGCGGTCTGCATCGCTTGTGCTTTGCTCTCTTTACTATTATTAACCATGTTATAAATGTGAGCACTCATTGCTTGAGTATTCATCGATAAGGAGGTGATCCAGCCGCAGGTTCCCCTACGGCTACCTTGTTACGACTTCACCCCAGTCATGAATCATACCGTGGTAAGCGACCTCCTTGCGGTTAGTCTACCTGCTTCTGGTACAACCCACTCCCATGGTGTGACGGGCGGTGTGTACAAGGCCCGAGAACGTATTCACCGTGGCATTCTGATCCACGATTACTAGCGATTCCAGCTTCATGGAGTCGAGTTGCAGACTCCAATCCGGACTACGACCAGCTTTTTGAGATTAGCTCCCCCTCGCGGGTTGGCAACCCTTTGTACCGGCCATTGTAGCACGTGTGTAGCCCTACCTGTAAGGGCCATGAGGACTTGACGTCATCCCCACCTTCCTCCGGTTTATCACCGGCAGTCTCCTTAAAGTCCCCGACATAACTCGCTGGTAACTAAGGACAAGGGTTGCGCTCGTTACGGGACTTAACCCAACATCTCACGACACGAGCTGACGACAGCCATGCAGCACCTGTCTCACGGTTCCCGAAGGCACTCTCACATCTCTGCGAGATTCCGTGGATTCAAAGGTAGGTAAGGTTCTTCGCGTTGCATCGAATTAAACCACATGCTCCACCGCTTGTGCGGGCCCCCGTCAATTCATTTGAGTTTTAACCTTGCGGCCGTACTCCCCAGGCGGAGAACTTATCGCGTTAGCTGCGATACCAGATGGTCTAAGCCACCTAACATCTAGTTCTCATAGTTTACGGCGTGGACTACCAGGGTATCTAATCCTGTTCGCTCCCCACGCTTTCGTGCCTCAGTGTCAGTTATGGTCCAGGAAGCCGCCTTCGCCACTGGTGTTCCTTCCGATATCTACGCATTTCACCGCTACACCGGAAATTCCACTTCCCTCTCCCATCCTCTAGCTAGACAGTATCAAACGCAATTCCCAGGTTAAGCCCAGGGCTTTCACATCTGACTTATCCAACCACCTACGCACTCTTTACGCCCAGTAATTCCGATTAACGCTCGCACCCTCTGTATTACCGCGGCTGCTGGCACAGAGTTAGCCGGTGCTTCTTCTGTGGGTAACGTCAATTCTCGATGGTATTAACATCAAGACCTTCCTCCCCACTGAAAGTGCTTTACAACCCGCAGGCCTTCTTCACACACGCGGTATTGCTGGATCAGGCTTTCGCCCATTGTCCAATATTCCCCACTGCTGCCTCCCGTAGGAGTCTGGGCCGTGTCTCAGTCCCAGTGTGGCTGGTCATCCTCTCAGACCAGCTACGGATCGTAGCCTTGGTAGGCCTTTACCCTACCAACTAGCTAATCCGACGTAGGCTCATCTTATAGCACAAGGCCCGAAAGTCCCCTGCTTTACCCCGTAAGGCACATGCGGTATTAGCTTAAGTTTCCCCAAGTTATCCCCCACTATAAGGTAGATTCCTACGCATTACTCACCCGTCCGCCACTCGTCAGCATCTAGCAAGCTAGACCTGCTACCGTTCGACTTGCATGTGTTAAGCATACCGCTAGCGTTCAATCTGAGCCATGATCAAACTCTTCAATTAAAGTTTTTGGCTAAGACCGTTAAGCCTTTCGCCTATCTTGGCTTGCTTCACCAACCGTTTAAGGCTGATTCGCAAAATTTATTTACTCAAATGTTGCAACAAGTGCCCACATTTATAACATGATTGATAATTTGTTAAAGAACATACACGCTTTCGCTTCTTAGAGGCGGCTATTTTATCTTCTTCAGATATTTTGTCAACCTCTTTTTTCAACCCTTCTCAGCATCTTTTCAAGCCTTTTAACTTGACTGTTTTGCTGAAGAGGATGCAGATTTTACGCTTTTCTTCGTCAGTGTCAACAAGATTTTTCATTTTACTTTTCAATCTGTTTTCACTTTCATCTGCCACTCTCTTTACTGAGAGGATGCAGATTTTACGCTTTTCTTCGCTAGTGTCAAGAAGATTTTTTATTTTACTTTCTAATCTACCTTCACTTTTATCTGCTTCGTCTCGCTATCGAGAGGATGCAGATTCTACGCTTTTCTTCGTCAGTGTCAACAAGATTTTTCATTTTACTTTTCAATCTGTTTTCACATTTATCTGCTTCATCTCTCTACTGAGAGGATGCAGATTTTACGCTTTTCTTCGCTAGTGTCAACAAGATTTTTTATTTTATTTTTCAATCTGTTTTCACTTTCATCTGCTACACCTCGTTGCCGAAATGTGAGGTGCATATTAATCAGATCATGAACATAAAGCTAGTACTTTTTAAATTATTTTCGCAATTCGTATCTTAGCAAACTTTCTTTTACCCACTTGCAAAACAAAGAACTCATCTATAGGTAATAGATGACTTGCTACGTCCACCTTCTCACCATTAATACGCACAGCACCTTGCTTAATCATACGTAGTGCTTCAGATGTACTCGAAGAAAGATCACTATCTTTCATGACGTTCGCAAGCGGATAATCTTCTGGCTTATCTTTAAAAACAAATTCAGGAATATCATTTGGGATTTGTTTTTCTTTAAACAAATGATTGAACGCTGCTTCAGCTTCTGCTGCTGCATCCACACTATGAAATCGTTCAATGATTTCTTTAGCTAATAATACTTTTACTTCTTTGGGATTTAAGCCAGCCTGCACTTGTGCTTTCAATGCTTTTATTTCTGCAAGTGATTTTAAACTGATCAAATCGTAGTATCGCCACATCAAATCATCTGAAAGCGACATGATTTTACCAAACATATCATTAGGCTGTTCTGCAATACCTATGTAGTTACCTAACGACTTAGACATCTTTTTAACACCATCTAAGCCTTCTAGTAATGGCATTGTCATAACCACTTGAGGTAACTGACCATTATTTTTTTGTAATTCTCGCCCTACTAATAGATTGAACTTCTGATCTGTTCCGCCCAATTCTATATCTGCTTTTAGTTCAACGGAGTCATATCCCTGAAGCAAAGGATAGAGAAATTCATGGATAGCAATGGGCTGGCCGTTTTTATAACGCGTTGAAAAGTCTTCTCGCTCTAACATACGAGCCACATTATATTGAGCAGCGAGCTGAATGAGATCTTTAGCCCCCAAAGCCCCTAGCCACTCAGAGTTAAACATTATCTTCGTTTTATCTTTGTCCAAGATTTTAAAAATTTGTGATGCATAGGTTTTCGCATTCTCTTGCACTTCTGCTTCTGTCAAAGGTTGGCGTGTAATATTTTTACCTGTTGGATCCCCAATTCTGCCAGTAAAGTCTCCTATCAAAAAAACAACTTCGTGGCCTAACATTTGGAATTGTTTTAACTTATTAATGAGCACGGTATGCCCAAGATGTAAATCAGGTGCGGTGGGATCAAAGCCAGCTTTGACACGCAAAGGACGATTTAATTTTAATTTTTCAATCAATTCATCTTTAACAAGCACTTCTTCTGTACCACGCAATATTTCATCTAACGCGGTTTTGTCACTATTCATTCTACGCCCTTATCGCTCAACATAAATTTAATTCTGCTTAAAACTAAATTAAGATAAAATACTAACCATATCAAAGATATTTGTATGCCACCAAACACAAAAATTGCATTTATCCCAATTGGGGATTAACTTAAGGTAGATATATTGTCAATGCAAGTTATTAGACATATTAAAACCGATTTTAAAAACAGCGTTTCTGCAATTTCAAAAACGCGCAAACGAAAAGTATCCCATTGGAAATGGCCCCTTGCTATAGGCCTGTTACTTTTTGCTGTTGTATGGCGCTCTGCTCAATGGTGGTCAACTACCTCTATTGATAACCCTACATTTGATGAAGAATCCTTATCCTTTTCTGTGGCTGTACCTGATTTCCCATCCGTGAATAGTTCTGATGAAATGCTCGACTATGAGCAAAATACAACAGAACCCGCAGAGGAAGTAAGCTCTGAAACCAAATCAAAAACCATCGATCCTGAACTCATTTCTTCTGTTGCAAAACTCAGTAGCCAAAGCTTTACCATCCAACCTGGCGGTAATTTAGCGCACTATTTTCAACAAGCAAATGTGTCTGCTGTTGAGCTGCATGAAGTCTTAAACACGGTCAAACATGCACAGCAACTCAAAAAGATTCAGCCTGGCCAAGAGTTAAACTTTGAATTCGATCTTGAAAACAAGCTAAAGAATCTCTGTTTGAAAATAGATGGTTTTAAAAGCTTGTTGATTAAAAGGGACAGTAACAATACTTTTACCAGTGAGATCATTAATAAGCCAGTTGAACGAAAAACCTCTTACGGCAGTAGCAAGATTACCGATTCTCTTTATATGGCGGGCAAAAAAGCAAAGCTAACAGACAAACTTATTATGGAGCTTGCCAAGATTTTTGCCTATGATATCGATTTTGCGCTTGATATCAGACCCGGAGATGCCTTTCGCGTTCTCTTTGAAGAACAATATGTTGAAGGTGAGAAAATTGGCGTAGGCCCTATCCTAGCGGCAGAATTTACTTCTCAAGGTAAAAAATACCACGCTTTTTATTACAAAGATGCGGATGGAAACAGTGGCTATTATGGCGCAGATGGGAACAGCCTGAAAAAAGCATTCATCAGAACCCCTGTAGAATATACAAGAATTAGTTCTCATTTTAATTTAAATCGCAAACACCCCATTTTACATAAAATCAGGGCGCACAAAGGCGTTGATTATGCAGCCCCGCATGGCACACCTGTCAAAGCAGCCGGCAATGGGAAAATCATCTTTGTGGGCAAAAAAGGTGGTTATGGAAATACCATTATTTTGCAACATGGCTCTCAATACAGCACCTTGTATGGTCATTTATCTCGCTTTGCAAAAGATCTCAAAGTAGGAAAGCCCGTGAAACAAGGACAACTGATTGGTTATGTCGGCAGCACAGGACTTGCCTCTGGCCCTCATTTACATTACGAATTTCGTATTAACAATGTGCATAAGAATCCACTTACTGTCACATTGCCAAATGCAAATGGTGTTCCAGACAATAGAAAGCGAGAGTATATAAAACAAACACAATCTTATCTTGCTGTAATGGATACCTATGAACGCGTACAGTTTGCAACCAATGAAGTTGCCAATAAAGGATAATTCATGTATAGCATCGGCTTAATGAGTGGCACGTCTATGGATGGCATTGATGCCGCTCTGATTGAAACAGATGGCACCCCTATGATGCTACAATCGATTGCTCATTTTTCTCTGTCCTACGATGCTTCTTTTGCACTACTACTCAAAGCAACTGAATATGCTATCAAACAAGCAAAAGGAAATCTGAGAAACGCGAATGCAAGTTATCATGAAAGCTTGTCACAGTATTTACAAAATACTTTATGCCTCACCGGCACAAAGCTCACCCAAACCATCATACAACTCTATGATTATTTAAAGATCGCCTATAAAACCACCCCCATACAAATTGAAGATGTAGTAAAGCATTCTACCCACCAACATGCTTTAGCAGTAAACGCGCTTTTAGAAAAAACAGGACTATCTGCCACTCAAATTAGGGTAATTGGCTACCACGGACAAGCCATGTTTCATCAGCCCCATGAAAAAATTTCTATTATCCTTGGCAATGGCCAATCACTTGCCAATCAACTCACCATACCTGTTATCAATGATTTTCGCAGCCAAGATATTGCCACGGGCGGACAAGGTGCACCTTTTGCCCCTATTTATCATCAAGCGCTCGCTATTCGTGATAAAAAAATTCCATTAGCCGTTGTTAATTGCGGCGGCATCGCAAATATCACCCTTATTAATGGCGAACAAAACTCAGATCTCATTGGTTTTGACACAGGTCCAGGCAATGGATTGGTTGATAGCCTTATTCGACAACGAACTGCCGGCACAGCCTTTATGGATAAAGACGGGCATTATGGAAAAAAAGGCGTGGTGCATCCCGAAGTGCTGCAAGCCTTATACGCAAAAAGTATTTTTAAAAACAATCAGAACTATTTTTCCCTACCACCACCTAAATCTCTTGATTATGGGGATTTAAGGCTTATTCCTGAAGTACAAGCCTTAAGCTTAGAAGATGCAGCCAGAACTTTAGAGGCTTTTACAGCTGATTCTATTATCAAAAGTGTGTTGGCTCTTAACATCCCTCCCCCTAGACATTGGGTGCTTGCAGGAGGTGGATGGCAAAATCCTGTCATATTAGAAGAAATGACAACACGCTTAAAAAGCTACTTAGATAAAAAAATTACAATCAATACGGCGGATGAAGTGGGTTGGAGTAGTACAGCAATGGAAGCTGAGTTATTTGCTTATTTGGCAGTTCGCTCTTTGCATAAGCTGCCCATTAGTTTTCCAAACACAACCGGCGTCAGAGCACCAAGCTGCGGAGGAACTTATTTTCCCCCTCAGCAGTAAAATCAAATTGTCACTTAAGCAAAGCTTAAAGATCCAAAGAAAAAGACGAACCACAACTACACGTTGTTTGTGCATTCGGGTTATTAATTTTAAAACGCGATCCTTGCAAATTCTCTACAAAGTCAATCTCCGCGCCCTCTAAATACGTCATGCTAACGGGATCGACGGCTATTTTGATGCTATTCGTTTGAGTCTCATCTAATGGGATTTCAGTAATAACATCATCGGGCTGCTGGGATGAATCAAAGGTAAAACCATACTGAAAACCAGCACAACCGCCGCCCGAAATATAAACGCGCAGCTGCAAAGCGGGATTTTCTTCGTCTTGAATCAACTCCTCTACGCGTTTAAGCGCAGCTGCACTGATTGAAAGTCCTGGATGGACATTGTTACTCATAAAACCTCATCATTTAAATGATATGCTTAGTGATTTATTGTAAGGCATTATAGGCTTTGTGCTTAATACCTGTCATATATTAAGTAGGTTATGTTAATTTCTTATATTTTACTACTATCTCATCTTCAGCAGCAATTTTTATCCTCAATGTACGCTTCACATTCGAATTTTAGGTTTTGCGTGTAGAATAGTGCCTTTCCTAAAATCTAAAAATAAGAGAAAAAATGCTTTGGGTTAAAGCTTTACATATTATTTTCATGGTGACTTGGTTTGCAGGCCTCTTCTACTTACCTAGATTATTTGTCTACCACTGTGAAATCACAAAGGATGAAACCGTGCATTACCAACGATTTTGCAAAATGGAGAAAAAACTCTTTTGGATTATTATGACCCCAGGCGCATTATTAACCATTGGTTTTGGTGTTTGGCTACTTACACTGCTTGGACATGAATACTTTGCGACTCAACCATGGCTGCATCTTAAAATGACGCTTGTCCTTGCTTTGATTATTTATCACTTTTATTTATTAAAACAACTTCTAAGCTTTCAAGCCGGCAAAAATACACACAGTGCTCGCTTCTATAGAATACTCAACGAGTTCCCGTCCATTATTTTATTTGCTGCGGTTTTACTCGCCGTTTTAAAGCCAAGCTTTTCTTAAAAAGAAAGCTTGGCCTCTTAATCTTAAATTTCAACCATTTCAAAATCTTCTTTCATTGCACCGCAGTCTGGGCAGCACCAAGTCAATGGGATCTCCTCCCATTTCGTGCCTGGCTCAATACCTTCATCAGGCCAGCCCAAAGCTTCATCATAGATAAAGCCACATAACAAACACATAAATTTTCTCATATTTAAGTTCTTAGTTTATAGAATGATATTTTTAAAGGCTGAAATTTTCTCACATCTAGTCGCTTAAGCGAAGAGCCAGCTATGTTACACTACTCAAAATTTACGGGCAAAAAATGTTAGTCAGATATATTTTATCTTGGCACTTTCAACACTTATATTTATAGACACAGGCAGACATAATGAGCTACTCAGAAATTCTATTTGAAAAAGCAAAAACCGTTATTCCAGGTGGCGTTAATTCACCCGTTCGCTCATTTAAAGGCGTTAACAGCACCCCCATCTTTTTCTCAAAAGCCAATGGCGCACACCTATATGATGTAGATGGTAAATCCTATATCGATTTTATAGGATCTTGGGGACCCATGATCTTGGGACATCAACATCCCGCTGTGCTTGAAAGCGTACGCTCTACACTGCAACAGTGTATGTCTTTTGGTGCCCCTTGCTCTCAGGAGGTTGAATTAGCAAATCTTATCTGCACTTTAATCCCTTCCATAGAAAAAGTACGCATGGTCAGTTCAGGCACCGAAGCAACAATGACAGCAATTCGTCTTGCAAGAGGCTATACCGGACGAGATAAAATTATCAAATTTGAAGGCTGCTATCATGGTCATAACGATAGTTTATTGGTTAAAGCAGGCTCAGGCGCACTGACTTTTGGACAGCCTAGCTCTCCAGGCATACCCAGCTCCCTCACAGAACATACGCTCAATCTCCCATTCAATGATAAAGAAAAATTATATGAAGTATTTTCACAAAATGGCGAAAATATTGCAGCGGTTATTATTGAACCCATTGCAGGCAATGTAGGCTGCATCCCTGCTGATACAGAATTTTTAATGGCTTTACGCAAACTGTGTGATGCTTATGGGGCTGTTCTGATCTTTGATGAAGTCATTACAGGCTTTAGAGTAGGCTTAACGGGTGCACAAGGTCACTATAATATTACGCCCGATCTCACGACGCTTGGAAAAATTATTGGTGGTGGCATGCCTGTGGGTGCCGTGGGTGGCAAAGCTGCTATTATGGATCATCTTGCGCCTGTTGGCCCTGTGTATCAAGCCGGCACCTTGTCTGGCAATCCTGTTGCGATGAGTGCGGGTATTGCAACACTCACACAATTGCAACAACCTGATTTTTATAAGCATTTACAAGCAAAGACCGAATTCTTTGTAAATACCTTAAGTGCTCAAGCAAAAGAGCATGGTATTCCACTTGTCATTAATGCGGTAACCGGAATGTTTAGCCTATTCTTTAGCAAAGAAGCTAAAGTAAACTCGTTCGAACAAGCCATGACAACCGATGTTGCGCAATTTCAACATATATACCACGTACTCCTAGAAAAAGGCATCTATTTAGGCCCCTCTGCTTATGAAAGCGCATTTTTATCTAGCGCACATGATCAAGCAGTGCTTGACGAAGCATTATCTGCTTTTGATGCTGCTTTTCTGAGCTTAAAAACACATTTGGGTTAGGAGAAAAAAAATGGATGCTTCATTCATTCAGACGCTGCAAAACCCTCGTATTTATCCGCATGAAATTCATCAATTTGAAATGATCCAAACACATTTGTCTTGGATCATTTTAACAGGTAACTACGCCTATAAAATCAAAAAACCTCTAAATTTAGGTTTCCAGGATTTTACTACTTTAGAAAAACGCAAATACTATTGCGAACTTGAAACCACACTGAACAAGCGACTTGCCCCTGATCTTTACATCGATGTTGTTGCAATTACAGGGACAACAATAAATCCTGAACTGAATGGCACTTCTGCACCGATTGAATATGCAATTAAGATGCATCAATTTAGCCAAGAACATATGCTGTCATTCATGGCATCTGAAAATCGTTTAACAGCAAAAATAATAAAAGGTATTGCAGAGCAACTCGCATCCTTTCATATTAACGCAGAAAAGGCTGCACCAGAAAGCGCATATGGCACACTCACAGCAGTCATTGCCCCCATGCGAGATAATTTTCAAGCACTTTTTAATATGCCCATTACCCAACCGTGGCATGCAACACTCAAAAAATTATCATCTATTACTGAAGAAAAAAATAAATCCCTGCAAAATATTCTAGAGCGTAGAAAAAAGGATGGGTGGATTCGTGCAACTCATGGCGATGTTCACTTAGGTAATATTGTCCTTATCAATGATACGCCAGTTATTTTTGACTGCATTGAGTTTAATGAAGATTTTCGTTGGACCGATACAATGAATGATGTGGGTTTTCTTTTTATGGATTTAATGCATAAAAATTTACCCGATCTTGCCTATATGTTTATTAATCATTATCTTGAAATCAGTGGCGATTATGAGGGGTTGGCCTTACTATCTTTTTATGCTTGTTACAGAGCAATGGTTCGCGCAAAGATCACAGGCTTTCAAATGGCACAAACGGATCCTGCGTCATCTCAATATCAACAACTGTATCAAGAACTAGGCACCTTCATTCATCTTGCAGAAAAATTCTTAGCAGAAAATCAACCCACTTTAAGCATTACGGTTGGCGTCTCAGGTTCTGGAAAATCTAGCTACACACAAAAATTGATGACACAACAAGGCGCTCTTCGTTTGCGTTCAGATGTTGTGCGCAAACAATTACTCAACTTGCCACTCTATGAGCCTACACCAGACACGCAAAAAGCCATTGTTTATAGCGAGGAAACATCGCAAACTGTTTTTGAAAAATTAAGAGAATATGCAAAACTTTATCTCCACCAAGGGCAATCCGTCATTATTGATGCGACTTGTATTAAGTTTTGGCAACGCGCTTTATTTGCTTCTCTTGCACAAGACCTAAAAGTACCCTTCAAAATATTTGCTTTTGATGCAGACTTAAATGAACTTGTCGCACGATTAGAAAAAAGGCAAAAATTAAAGCAAGTATCCGATGCAACCATTGAGGTTGTTCGTTCTCAATTGAACAATTTTGATGCACTAACGCCGCAAGAGAAAAGCATAACAACTTTTGTCACAAACAATGAAGTCATAGATGCTATAGGGGATTAACATGAAGCAATTAACTGAACAAGAAACCCTATGTGTTGCGGGGGGTAACCTAATCACCGCAGTAACCGTTCTGTCTCTTAGTCACATTTTTGATTAAGCTACAGAGTTATATTTTTAACAGAACGCTTGATGAGCGAAGCGAATAAAAAATCCCACTTTTTGAAGGGGGACGCGCACTGACAAGTGCGCAAGGGGGATTTATGCTGTGGATTTAAGGTCAAACAGCTAAATCCCTCTGCTCGGTGCAGCTACGCCGCACGAGCCTCTCCCTTTACAAAGTGAGAACATGTTCGCTTTGCGAACGAAGAAAGCAACGTAGTATAAAGTAAAACTGCAAAGAGCATTAATCACTTTTTTCAGAGCGAGGCGTATACAGCATCCTCGCAGGAATGCACACTTCCACAGGTTCGGTGACGACCATTTCTTCTAAAGTAATATGAACTCGATAAGCCATCACTTCTACCCCACGAATAACAGCTTGTCTTAATAAGCAGCCAAAATCAGGATTGATATGATCGGCGGGAAATATTTTATTAATACCTGTATTCATTACACAATATACCCAAACTGCACGATACCCCAGCTCTTTGGCAGCAATTAAGGCAGATAATTGTTTGGTAATACGCTTATCATCTGTATCTGGGTAAAAACCACGATGAATTTCATCTCCCATGGTGACACTTTGCACAACGACAAAACAATTGTCATGTTTAGGAGCCTCTGACAGTTTCTCTTTGTCATTAAAATGTGGATATTCTGATAATAAGAAATCAAATTTCTGATTGTTAAATTTTACATCAGACAATACATGCTGATAGCCACTTAGGGGGGCAATTACATTTGTGGCAATACCATCTAAGATAATTTGTTTAGCACGTTGATGATTTACACAGACCAACTTACCTCCCTCTATTTCTACAAGTTCCCAAGTATCATGGTAAGTTTTATTTGGATTTGAGCAACGAGAAAACCATACTCGGCTCCCCAAAACATTACAGCCAATCAAATTACCGGCATTGGGACAATAAATGGTGTGCTTCTCTTGATTTGCTAACACAATATCTGCCAAAAAGCGTTTATAACGCTTTAGTAAGATGGCTTCTTGTAATGGGCTTGGAAACTTCATATCTGTTTTCTTGTGTATTTTATATAAGTTTATCACCTAATTATAAATGTAGACTAGTTTCAGTTATTATTTAAACTTAAATTTATAAGCAGTGTGTATAAGTACGGTATTGTTTAAGGGTAATTAGCTATAGCCATTATAATTTATTACGTGTATATTCGCTCCTTATAATGAAAAAAACATAGTTTTATCAGCTGCATAATAAATCTTATGATTGGGAACTTAATCTGAAATTTGCCATTCATAGATAAAACTGATATAGATGTTCGTCGTTCCAAGGCGACCTGTTACTTCAGGAAGGAGAGTGCCATGTCTACAGAAGTTAAACGCGATGGTACAGAAAAGAAAAAAAATACAAAATCATCCAATCCGTCTGAACCCAGCACATCACAGACGCTGCTCTCTTATGGGGTAAAACCTTATGAGTCTAAAGCAGACGAAGAATATATGTGTAAGGCGCAACTAGATCATTTCCGAAATTTATTAAATATTTGGAAAAATGCCTTATTACAGGGCGGCGACGATACCATTCATGAGCTAAAATCACAGGCGGCTGAAGTCCCAGCAGATGTCAGCGATCAAGCAACGCTTGAAGAGACATTTGCATTACGCTTACGTGCCCGTGATCGCGAATACAAACTCATCAACAAAATCGATTCATCTATTAAATTGGTAGATAGTGGTGATTATGGTTTTTGTGAAGAATGTGGCATTGAAATCGGTATACGTCGATTAGAAGCCAGACCTACAGCAACGTTATGCATTGACTGCAAAACACTGGCCGAAGTCAGAGAAAAGCAAGGTCGATAGTTCAGTTCACAAACAACTAAAAGATAAATTTTTATTTTATGGATGTTATTTCTGCAATCAAAGAAAGGCGCTCTGTTCGGGCTTTTCTTGATAAGCCTGTATCGCAAGACACGATCGCTCAAGTTCTAGAGATCGCTAGGTGGGCTCCCTCGGGTGTGAACACCCAACCCTGGCGTGTTGCAGTACTTGGCGATCGTGTACGCAAACAAATCACTGAACGCTTCATTCTTGCGCGAGAAACGGGTGTGGCAGAAAATCCTGACTACCCATATTACCCAAGCAATTGGTTTGATCCCTACAAAACAAGACGCCAGCAATGTGGCATGGCATTGTATGGTGCCTTAAACATTCGTAAAGATGATATAGAAAAACGAAAAGCCCAATGGTATAAAAATTATGCTTTTTTTGATGCGCCCTGTGCCATGATTGTGTATATGGATGCAAAGCTTTGTACGGGTTCATGGATGGACATCGGTATGTTTATTCAAAACATCATGCTAGCTGCCCGAGGCCTAGGACTGGAAACCTGTCCTCAAGCCGCACTTGCAGAGTATCCTGATATTATTCGAGCACTGTTAGGGTTATCAACGCAATTTCATATTGTCTGCGGGCTTTCTATTGGATTTGCTGATTGGTCAGAAGCTGTTAATCAATACAGAACTGAACGAGAGACGGTTGAATCATTTACAACATGGCATGAATAATAATGCGCACAGCTCAAAAACCAGTTAACAAACTTGACTTTGCTTGTTTCCAAACGTTACACTGAGTCCACGATCGTACTCAAATCTTATTTCAAGGCTCTACTTGCATGAAGTTTTATAGCGCGTATGCACTCTTAATCACCACTTGGGTAATCTTGAGTATCACCGCTATTAATCTATGTGTGGCAAATCCCGAATTCACATCTATGCTATACACATTCTTAGTCAGCCCCTTATGGGGCTTTAGCTTATTGGGGATGGGCTTAGGATTCATCATCCTATTGATTGCAACGCTCTTTAGCTGGGTTCAGCTCTATTTATTAATTACAGGCAGCATTGATCCACATTTGGCTCAATCAGATTTTTTTAAAGCACTGGAAATTTTTATGAAAACGTTATTCGGCTACAAAGCGGGATAACTACTATCAAAATTTTCAGGGCAAACACACTGTGTTCACCCTGATATAATCAGATTAAGAGCAACGCTTTACTATTTTTGTGTTGTCTTTAAATCTGGCTTGTTAAATTGGCTGGCATATTTCTGATAAAACTTACCACACTCTTTAATGCCTTCTTGCGCTGTTGCAAGTGTTTGCTCAGCGTATTCAAAAGCCTTAGGTGCTTGTTTATTAGCCCATTTCGTTTGCTGTGCCATAAACTCTTCAGGGCTTTTAGCTTGTGCTAAATGACCTAACTGTTCAGATTGAGACTGAACAAAGTCACTACCCGCTTGCAAATTTTGTTTAGCAAGATCGCTCCAGAAACGAGTACATAGCGCACCAAACTCAAGCATGGGTTCCGTTGTTGATTTACTCATTTTAGCCCACTGTTCAAACATATTCGCTGTCATTGGATTCTCCCTTTGTTCTATTTTTGCATTGCAGCAGCTTGTGATTTCAAGGATAGACTCAATCAATCAAGTCAGTCAAACAAATTTCACACTGTTTATTTTTCACTCATTTCTGGCTCTTTGGCCACATGGCTAAAATCCGCTGGATCCTTCTGATTGTTAAAAGAAGTTGCCCAGCCTTGGAAATTCTGCAACCACATTTTTTGAAATTGCTGCCATTGATTTACATTGTTTTTGGTAAATTCTGAAAGTGCCTGTGCTGGATCGGTGCTACTCGTAGGTGCTGCGGATTGCGCAAAAATATTTTTTTGCCATGCTTGTTGTTGCTGTGAAAAATATTTCATACCTTGCTCAAACATGTCGCCAAACATGTTATGCATAGAATCACCATAAAATCGAATCATTTGCTGCAATAATTCGGTTGTGAATAAAGGAGGGCCATTCTCTTCTTGCTCTAAAATAATTTGTAATAATGTGTTATGCGTAATATCTGCTTGCGTTCTTGCTTCGATAACACGAATTGCAACTTGCTCAATTACTAATCGTTTTACATCTTCAAGTGTAATATAGCTACTAATCGCTGTATCATACAGTCTTCTGTTTGGGTATTTTTTGATGATGCGAAAATCTTTTTCTGTATCCAAACTTGTTTCATTTGTGGTGTCAATCATTGATCATTATCCTAATTTTAATGGTAACTACTCATTCCGGATCACGGAACGTCCCTTCTTGAGCCATATTGAACAGAAAACAAACGTTCTTTTCGTCTATCGGGATTAGGGGGCGAATAGCCACTTTGTTATGAAATTCCTAATAACGAGAACTCATAGATTAATACATGTGTTGGCCACCATTAATGGCAAAATTTGAACCTGTAATAAATCCTGAGGCATCCTCTGCAAGAAATGCAACAAGGCGTGCAATTTCATCTGGATTGGCCAATCTGCCCACAGGAATCTGAGCAACAATTTGTTCAATCACTTTTTCCGGCATTTGTTTAACCATTTCAGTCGCAACATAGCCAGGAGAAACGGCATTCACGGTTACACCTTTATTGGCAACTTCCAAAGCAAGTGACTTGGTAAATCCATATATACCTGCTTTTGCAGCCGCATAATTGGTTTGTCCAAATTGCCCCTTTTGGCCATTGATAGATGAAATACTAATAATTCTACCAAATCCTCTGTCCATCATGCCTTGAATCACTTGGCGCGTAACATTAAAAATTGAATCTAAATTTGTGCGCAATACCATGTCCCAATTGATGAGATCCATTTTTTTTAAGGTTGTATCTCGTGTGATCCCTGCATTATTGACAAGAATATCTATAGGGCCTACATTTTTTTCAACCGCTTCAATCAATCCAGCAGCGGATTCAAAGTTTGAAACATCACCATAAAATACTTCTATATTAAAATCTAATTCTCGCATTTTTGCTTGCCACGCTAACGCAGCCGCACTATTGCCACCACCATTATAACCCGCTACAACACGCGCACCTCGTTTATATAATGCTTTACATATTTCTGTACCTATCCCACCTGTTCCGCCGGTAACAAGCGCTACTTTTGCTTTCATTGTGCGAATCCCTTTTGCTGATTGGCCATAAACTGAAGTTTTAACATAATACAAGATCAACTGCCAAACTAAACTATTTTTTTGACTTATGTTTTATTAAGTCTTCTATCACATCTGCTTCTGCCAGTGTAGAAACATCACCCAGCTGATCCAGTTCATTATTAGCTATTTTTCTAAGTATTCTTCTCATAATTTTACCAGAGCGCGTCTTCGGTAATCGAGGTGCCCACTGAATAGCTTCAGGTCTAGCGAATTTTCCAATTGTATGTGCTACCAAGTCTTGCAATGCATTTTCAAGTGCTAAAGACCACTGTTCCTTGTTATTCAATGTAACAAAAGCATATAAAGCTTCCCCCTTAATTTCATGCGGCACACCAACAACAGCAGCTTCACTGACTTTTGGATGTTGTATTAATGCACTTTCAATTTCAGCAGTGCCTAAACGATGCCCAGACACATTAATGACATCATCCATTCGGCCTGTTATCCAGTAATCTCCCTCAGCATCGCAATAAGCGCCATCTCCTGTACAATATTTGCCCGGAAATTGTTTAAAGTAAGTGTTCTGAAACCGAGCATGATCTTGATACACCGTTCTCATTTGTCCTGGCCAACTGCTCTCAATCAGTAGTGCGCCTTTTTCATTTGCAGTACAATTTTTCCCCTCTTGAGAAATGATGCTAGGTTTGATCCCAAAAAAAGGTAAACACGCAGCCCCAGGCTTTTGATGACTGATGTAAGGCAAAGGTGCCATTAAAACGCCCCCTGTTTCCGTTTGCCACCATGTATCAACAATCCAACACTTCGCATTACCTACAGAATGATGGTACCAATGCCAAGCTTCTGGGTTAATGGGTTCTCCGACTGTTCCCAGGACACGCAAGCTATCCCTTTTAGAAGTTGTTAATGGTTGCTCACCTTGTGCCATCAAGGCACGAATAGCTGTAGGTGCCGTATAAAAAATATTGACTTGATAGCGATCAATTAATTTCCATACCAAACTAGGATCAGGACCTGTCAAAACGCCTTCATAAATAACACTACTTGCACCATTGGCCAATGGACCATACACGGTATAGCTATGCCCTGTTATCCAGCCAATATCTGCCGTACACCAATACACATCATTGATTCGATAATCAAATACATAACGATGCGTCATTGCTGCATAAAGCAAATATCCTCCCTGTGTATGCACCACACCCTTAGGTCTGCCAGTTGAACCAGATGTATACAAAATAAATAAAGGATCTTCGGCATCCATCCACTCTGGCTCACAGACAGATGATTCATGTAATGAATATTCGTGATACCAATAATCTCTCTTGGAATGCATTTTTATTTTGCGTCCGCTGTTCTTCAGCACCAATACTTTGGCCTTGTGTGCATAGAGTGCTAATGCTTCGTCTACACCTTCTTTGAGCGGAAACATTTTATTGCCACGCACAGCATCATCTGCAGTCACAATATATTTACAATTTGCATCTACAATTCTTTGGCCGAGCGCATGCGCTGAGAATCCTGCAAAAACAACTGAATGAATCGCACCGATCCTTGCACATGCCAACATTGCTACAATTGTGCTTACTATCATAGGCATGTATACACAAACAACGTCACCCTTTTGAACGCCTAATTTTTTAAGCGTGTTTGCAAATTGGCATACTTGCTCATAAAGCTCACCGTAAGTAATGGCCTGTTGACGCTGCGCACCATCTCCTTCCCAATAGTACGCAATTTGATTTTGACGTTGCGGCAAATGTCTATCCAGACAATTATAAGAAACATTCAGTTTTGCATCCAAAAACCAATTAATTTTTGCCTCAGATAAATCAATTTCAGAAACTTCTTGCCAAGGTTTAAACCAAGTGACAAAACGCTTAGCTTGCTCACTCCAAAATAAATCTGGATTCTTCAGAGAATCTGTATACCATTTTTCATAAGTTGCAAGATCCAAGGCTTTTCCTATCGCATTCTGAGCATCTATAGTTTGTTTATTTACTTCTGTTATTGATTGAACTGTCATCGTTTCCCTCATTTTTTAGCACATTTTTAGCATTTTTTGTTTTTATTTCTCTAACTATCTGTGGATAAGTCGCAAAATTTTGACGTAACGAAAAAACATAGGTACATTGCATCCGTACATTGTAGATGTATACACATTTTTTTAAAAACGCAGCGCGAGGTATGGAATTATGCGTACATTAAGTCAAATGGAACTTCAATCAATTTCTGGTGGTAATTTAGATAAACCATTGCTGCAATCAAGCTTTTCTGATGCTGCAACTTTCTATGGAATCTTTAGCGGTTTTACTTATGGGTTGGCTCAGGGTGCAGAACTATTCAGCTACACTGTGCGCGGATTTGATGTTGGTAAACTGCTTAGCCAAACTGCAGGTGGCGCAGCTGGCGCAGCAATAGGTGGTTTACTTGCTAGCTTAGCTACTCATTATGTTATTCCTGCTGCAACAGGTCTCATTGGAGACTAAAAGCAACACAAATCACTTTGTATTGCTTTTTGCCACACAGCATTGATGTTTAATTAATTGATGCTGTGTTAATTCTTCTCAATAACTGCATAGTAGAGCTGTCAACAGGCTCTTTAGCTTCTTTGCCGTTTACTATGTTTGTTAAATCGTCTGCTAATTTCTTACCAAGTTCAACACCGGGTTGATCAAAAGAATTGATTTGCCAAATGATTCCTTGCACAAATACTTTATGCTCATACAAAGCAATTAATTGACCTAAGGCATAAGGATCTAAGGCTTCAAGCATTAAGGTATTGCTTGGTTTATTGCCTTGCATTTGATTAATGCTCACATCTGCGCTTTGCAAAGCTCTATTCCCTTCCATCAATGCTTTAGCTTGCGCCAAACAATTGATAACTAATTGCTGATGTTGCACTTTGTCTTTGGCTTTGGTGTTCTGTGCGACAATAAAATCAACGGGGATAAAATGTCTGCCTTGATGCAATAATTGATAAAAAGCATGTTGCGCATTGGTGCCTTCTCCCCCCCAAATAATAGGCGCGGTATCTTTAGCAACCATATCGCCATTGGGTTGTTGTGATTTCCCATTACTTTCCATGTCTAACTGTTGAATATAATCCGCAAAGCGTCTCAAAGAATAACTATAGGAACACAAAGCATGTGTGGGTGCCTGCCAAAAGTTGCGATACCAAATACCCAATAAGGCTAATAAAACAGGCATGTTTTCTGCTAATGGCGAATTGCTAAAATGCTTATCCATATCATGCCCGCCTTCTAAGAATTGCTTAAACCCTTGCACACCAATCAATAAAGCAACTGGAAAACCAATACTAGACCATATCGAGAATCTTCCACCAACCCACTCCCAAAATGGCAACACAAATTCTTTTGCAATACCCCATGCGATCGCACGCGCCGGATTTGCTGTGATTGCAACAAAATGCTGCGTTAACTGCTTGGTATGTAGCTTATTTTCCAACCATTGCTTTGCAAGTTGTGCATTAGCTAAAGTTTCTGAAGTTGTAAAAGATTTTGAGGATAACAAGAACAATGTAGTTTCAGGATTTAGATTTGCTGTTACTGCTTCAAATTGAACGGGATCAATATTTGCAATAAAATGTACATTGAGATTTGTGTTCCAATATGGCTTTAAAGCTTGTGTCAACATTTGTGGCCCTAAATCCGATCCACCAATGCCAATATTCACAACATCTGTGATAGCTTGCTCTGTCGCACCTAACCATGCGCCTGATTGCAATTTCTCAACAAAATTAAACATTTTATTTCGGATTTCTGTTATATCTGTAACAAGATTCTTAGCATTTACCATTAAGCTTTCTGTTTCAGGCAAACGCAGTGCCGTATGTAAAGCAGCTCGATCTTCTGTGACATTAACATGCACACCAGACATCATTTGATGAATTGCATTCTGAATATCATAGCTTTCAGCAAGTGCGATTAACGCTGCAAGAATATCTTTGCTAATAAAATTCTTTGAATAATCTAAAAATAAACTATTTACCTGCAATGAAAACGCTTCAGCGCGCTGCGAATCAGCCCCAAATAATTCAGAGAGATGGGTTGTTTGTATATTTTCAAACATCTGTTGCAACTGCATCCATACCATTTCTCGCTCACTTTGTTTGGAACTAACACTTCTTAAAGCACTTTGCATCAAGGAATCAACAACCGGCATAACAAACCTCTATAGTTTCATATATTCATCAGGGTTAAACTGCTCGACCAATGTCTGCAAGCTTTTCCCATCGTTAAAGATAAAATTTGGCGCAATTTCGAAAAACGGTATAAGCACGAAGCTTCTCTTTGTCATCTCAGGGTGAGGCACTGTCAAGGCAGGTATTTGGATTGATTGATTGCCATACAATAGAATATCGCAATCTAAAATGCGTGGCCCCCATTTTATTTCTCGCTTCCTGCCACGACTTGCTTCAATGTTTAACAATGTATCGAGTAATTCCATCGGCCTCAAACTTGTTAAAATACTGATAACGGCATTCACAAAATCAGGTTGTTTGGGTCCTAATGGCTTTGTTTGATACAGCGACGATTGGTGCTGCAATGTAATGTCTTTGATTTGACTTATTTCATCTATCGCAGACTTGACCTGATACACAGGATCTTCAAGATTACTGCCTAAGCCAATATATGCTACTTCAGGAATCATTTTTTTTCTGTATCTTCTTTTTTCCGCTTCTTCTTTTTGGGTTTCCCTGATGCTTTTTTAACCAAATTGCGACGTTCGGAAGGATCTGCTTCCACATAGACTTGCCACCAATCTGCCAATTCCTTGATAGGCTCACCCGACGTTGAGCGCAACAAAAGAAAATCATAGGCCGCTCTGAAACGTGGCTCAAGCATCATGCGTTCAGCTCTTTTTCCCGCCCTATTTTGCATTCTAGATTGCAACATCCAGATCTCTTTTGCCCCGAATGAAATACGCTTGGGCATACTAATACGCTTAATCTGTTCTGATAAGCATATTTCCATTGCCTTGAGTCTTGCGGAATACAGACTCATACCATCGTCCATATATTTTTGTGCCAATTTTAAAATAGGATGCCATAATAATGCAGCAATAATAAAAACAGGCGTCACACCTTTATCTTCACGAATACGCTTGTCTGTATTTGTAAATACATCTGTCAAAAGCGCTTTTGTTGGATAAACATCATCCTGTAAGCATGCGAAAGTTTGCGGAAATAATGCCTCAAACAAACCATATTCTAATAATTGCTCAAAGGCTGGGTAGGCTGCACCCGAATGGAAAAGCTTTATCACTTCTTCAAAGAGTCTTGCAGGCGGGACATGCGTGATCAAAGATCTTGAAGCTAACATTGGCGCGACTAGCTCATCACTGAAACTCAAGTCTAACTTACTTGCAAAACGAATTGCTCTTAACATTCTTACGGGATCTTCACGAAAACGTGTCGCCGTGTCCCCAATCATACGCAGCTTTCTATCTTTTAGATCTTGAATACCGCCGGTAAAGTCTACAACAGAAAAATCTGCAATATTGTAATATAAAGCATTGATGGTGAAATCTCGACGCCAGGCATCTTCCTCTATCGAACCATATACGTTATCTCTTAAGACCATGCCTGCGGCAGAATGCGCAACCTCTTCATGCGCATGCTCAACCTGTTTTCTAAAGGTTGCCACTTCTATAATATCTCGACCAAAATGCACATGCGCTAAACGGAAACGACGCCCAATCAAACGACAATTTGAAAATATTTTACGGATCTCTTCAGGCAAAGCATTGGTTGCCACATCAAAGTCTTTTGGATGCTTATTGAGTAATAAGTCTCGCACACCACCACCCACCAAATAAGCTTGGTAGCCATGTTTCTTCAAACGATAAAGCACTTTTAGTGTATTTTCACTAATGTCCTTGCGAGAGATACTGTGATCTTGGCGCGTTAAAACCATCGGCGCTTTAGTACGAGGTGACATTGAAGAGGCAGTCGGCTTGGATGGCCGCCTACACATCAGCAATTTGGCTTTCTTAATTAGTCCGGTTATCATGCATTATCATGTAAAAGCTAGGTAGAAATGAATTTTCTGTCGTTAAAATGATGGGATATGATATCATTGCCACGGGTTTAAGGTAAACGAAACACCTAAAATATACCAAAAAAATTGAAATTTAAGGCGATACACGCGGATTGCGAAATCCTAAAGACAACAACGCCTAAAGCTTGATCGAGATTTTTTTATACTCGAGCGAGGAAGTTTTAGGCTAGGCGTCAAGGGTTGAGCAACCGAAATGTACAACAGGTACATGAGGATTGCGAAATCCCGAAGACAACAACGCCTAAAGCTTGATCGCAATTTTTATACTCGAGCGAGGAAGTTTTAGGCTAGGCGTCAAGGGTTGAGCAACCGGAATGTACAACAGGTACATGAGGATTGCGAAATCCCGAAGACAACAACGCCTAAAGCTTGATCGAGAAGAGTATTTAGCTCCCTTCGTCTAGTGGCCTAGGACACCGCCCTCTCACGGCGTAAACAGGGGTTCGAGTCCCCTAGGGAGCGCCAATTTAGTAATATGATGTTTTTTAGTAGGAAGCCAATGCCAAGGAAATCAAAAATGCTCGCAGAAGAATTTTTTAACGATGCTATTAATACTTATGTTGAACACGCCACAAGCGATGAATCTGCTTTACTTAAAAATCTTCGTATAGAAACACGCACACAAACCAACATGATTAACATGTTAAGTGGCCCTGTTGAAGGTCGACTGCTGCAATTACTTGTTTCTTTATCCAAAGCAAAAAATTGCTTAGAAGTTGGTACTTTTACAGGCTACTCTGCTCTCAATATTGCTGCCAGCTTACCCGCAGAAGGCAAATTATATACCTTAGAATTTAACCCAGAATATGCAAAAATTGCCCAAAAATTCTTCAATTTGTCTCCTGACGGACACAAAATTGAATTATTGCTCGGCAAAGCCGAAGATAGCATCCGCAACCTGGATGTTCAATTTGATTTTGCATTCATTGATGCAGATAAACAAAATTACCCTTTGTATTATGATTTAATTCTTCCTAAACTACGTTCTGGTGGCCTCATTATCGTTGATAATGCATTATGGGGTGGTGAAGTGGTTGCGCCCGTTGAGAAACAAGCGCATGCTATTCATGCGCTGAATCAAAAAGCAAAAAATGATCCACACGTAGAAACCGTTATGCTCACTGTGCGCGATGGTATTTTTATTATTCGTAAGAAGTAAAGCTTTTTTTAACCCTCACCTGGCTTTCAGCCACCCTCTCCCAAAATTGGTAGAGGCGTTTTGATTCGCTACGCTCATCGATAAGAGAAAGCGGAAAGGTACACAGTGAATGATTTTCTTCCCTTGGAATCAAGAGAAGAGGCTTACTAGAGTAAGCAGATGGATTTTTTTAAATCTATGTTTTAAAAATCCCTCCGCCGCAGACGGCGACTCCCTTTGATTCCAAAGGGAGTATACCGGCGCTTTGCGCCTGACTGGTGCCAGCCTTCGCTAACATGACATATTGACTGAATTTTTCAGTATAAAAATCTTGTGGAGATCACTCAGATTGCGAGAAGCGTAACGACGAAGCAATCTATTCTTAAAATATACCTATCTGAGTTTAGAAACAGCCGCAAAATCCTTCATTTAACAACTAAAATTTAATTCTTCTATAATTCTTTATATTATTCTCAAAAAATAATATATTTAATGCCCCTATTATTATCAGTTATTTTATATCTCTTGCTCATTCCCTTCAGCTTTGCAGCGAAGGAAGAGAACTATCAGCTTAAAATTGTTTATCCTTATAAACACCCTATTCCCCATCAAATATCATTAGAGAATGCAACAGAAACCGTGCAATTACAGTCTAAATCCGGTTTACTATTTGTCAGCACGATGCTTAATGGCAAAGGCCCTTATTTATTTTGGCTCGATACTGGCTCTGAAATCAGCATCATTTCAAAAGAGGTGGTTGATGATTTAAAACTACCTTTATTAACCAAAACACGACATAACATTCAAGCCTCTCATGGCAGCGAAATATTGACGAGCTATTTAAGTCTTGCACCCAGTTTAGAAATTGGTAAAACGACTTTTAAAAATGCGCCATTTATCACGGTTGATAAAAATCACAACGCAAATACACTTTTTACAAATTTAGGTGTGGTTGGCATGTTGGGGATCAATTTATTTCATGGTATTACTATTACCATTAATTTTCCTCAAAAAACTTTATCCTTTCAAAAGCATTATGTACCCGACAAAAACAATATGCAGATGAACAGCGTTTATTTTTTTCCTGTTGTCTCTGGCAAGGTATTTCATAACAAAACTGAAAAGGCCTATTCTTTTTTGATTGATACTGGATTTAATGGTTCCATTGAAATGCCCAACTGCAATAAAGAAAAATTGCAAAATGTTAAGACCAATAATTCAATAGATTTTTTTAATAATATTGAGACGGGATTTCTATCAACACTCAATGGTATGATTCGTTTTGGGCAGCTAAGCCAAATCAATCCTGTTGTACGCTATGCCGATAGCTATTGCAAAAAGCCACGTTCCTTTGGATTGATTGGTACGCAATTCCTGAAAGACAAAACACTCACTATCAATCTGGAAAAAAGAATACTGAGTATTGTGCCTGCAAAATAGCACTTAAGTTGTGCTCAACTCCATCAATACTTCTGATAAAGCAATTGCCTTAATCGCCGTATTATAATGGTACATTGTTCTATCTTGACTCGGCCAATGACCTGCCTCATCTTGTGTGGATACAATCTGTTCTGCGCCTTTTTTTGCCTTATGAATGTAACGCGCTTCCTTTGTTATATTGGCTAAAATAGCAGCACCCCACACCATGTTTGGCTCTATGGATGGATGATACTGATAAGCTGTTTCAAAATAGGATTGTGCAGTTCTTAAATAAGACTCCTCATGCGTGGCCTGATACAGTTTGGCTAAGAAGATCACCGGCGTAGAGAGATAATGCACATTATGATCGGTGTTTTGCGCAGTCACCATATAAAATCTTGATTGCTCAGAAGGGAAGCTCGTAATAATGCGACCATCTTGCTCCAAACGCAGATAAAAAATCTGATCCTTCGTACTTTGCAAAGAAATACATCGTTGTAAAAAATTGCCTGCTCTTTGCGCTTTTTTCATATCGCCTGTATACAAAGCAAACCAACCCAACATCGTTGAACTAAATAAATCCAATACGGCATCAATGCTGCCGTAAGGTGCAATCGTTGTGAATGCACCTTGATCGGGATCATAATAGCGTCTCAAATATTTTGAATAAGTATAAGAAACATCAAAACGACCTATAGCATGCGCAGCAATCGCTATCCAGCTCATGATTTTAGGTAGCTGCTCCGCAAGTGGTTGATGCGTGGAATCAGATAACTTACGCCGCAATCCTCCATCTTGGGTAGAAAAAGAATGCAGCAAATAATTGATCATCCGATAAGCTTCTTCTTTTAACCCCAAATTGGCATATAAATAAGGCAAGGCATAATAGGCTAATAAATCATCTATATTACCTTCTAAGTTGCCTTCAACAGTGATGGATTTTAAGCTCCATAACTTTGCTCTGTCCAAACACTGTTTGTATTGCGTCATCAGTTGTAAATCCATGACATCTATCCTTTATTTTTTGTGTTAGTTAATAACGCCACACGCAATGCGCGCACCGCCACCACCTAAGGGTAAAGGTTCATCAGAATAATTATCGCCCTTTTCATGAATAATGAAGGCACGATTCATAATATCAGCGATTTTAAGATCTGGAGCGATCATTTCCTGTTCAACAATATTGTCTTGATTAGCAATGAGCTTTTGTAAATCACCTAAATGGCCTTTTTGACCAGGGCCTGCATGTATTTTTGTGTGATGAGGATCATAATGCCCACCCGCCAAAGCACCGGATACTACTTTTCCGTCTTGGATCTGGAAAGCACAGGAAGGATTTTCATGGATATGAAAACCATGCTCACCTGCAGGAATGTCTTTTAGGCGTATCGTGAGTGCCATTCCTTCTGGCGTATCTTTAAGCGTCACTGAACCAATCGCCTCACCAATACCTTGAGTCGACTTATTTTGATTGAGCGCATGTATTTGGATTATTTTTTCATCTTGTACTTTCTCATCTTGTTGCGCGAGTAACGCGGTTGATAATAAAGTACTCAATAATAATATCTTAGCTTTAAATATGAGATTTTGTCGCATTCCCTTTCTTCCTTGATAGCTAAACCTTGCTGAAAGAGAATATTCACACAAGCTATTGTGTAAATCCACCCTATTCGCAACCGTGTTTTTGAATATATTGCTCAATCTCATGACAATACTATTATAAGTATGGTAAATTTCTACTACATTATCTAATATGCTGAGTAAATAACTACAATATTATGGAATATTTGAACCTTTCTGGATATCAATTTAAGAAGTTAACTAATTTGGAAACTCTAAGAGAAGATCTGAAGCATTACTGTAGAGAAATTGGTCTCAAAGGCAGCATTTTACTCAGCCATGAAGGCATCAATGCTTTTGTAGCAGGCCCTCAAGAAGTCATCGATCGCTTTCAAGCAAGCTTAGAGCGCTTTAACTTACTCAAATTAAATTTCAAAATAAGCTACTCTGACAATATTCCTTTTAAGCGTATGTTGGTAAAAATCAAACCAGAAATTATATCAATGGGCGAAAAAGATATTGATCCTGAAATGCACCCTGCACCTTATATTTCTCCTGAAACACTGAAACAATGGATAGACGAAGATAAAGATATTGTTATTTTAGATACACGTAATGATTATGAAGTACATCTAGGTAAATTTAAAAACGCCGTTGATTTGAATATTGATCATTTTCGTAAATTCCCTGCGGCATGCCAAAACCTACCCAGTGAATGGAAAAATAAACCCATTGTTACCTATTGCACAGGTGGTATTCGTTGTGAAAAAGCAGCGCCTTACCTACAATCCTTAGGTTTTAACGATGTCTATCAGCTAGATGGTGGTATTTTAAGTTACTTTGAAAAATGTGATAAAACACACTTCGAAGGTGAATGCTTTGTCTTTGATAAACGTATTGCAGTTGATAATACACTTGCAGAAACTGCAACAATACAATGTTATCAATGTCGTATGCCAGTGACAGCAGAAGCGCAACAATCAGAACATTATCGCATTCGTGAATATTGCCCAAGCTGCTATCCTAATCAGGGTGAAAAACCTTAAGTTTGGCTAAGATTAAAGCATACAAGAAATAATTTAGTTGATAAACAAAAAATAGCACCAATCAAACATGAATACACAGACTGCCATAAAGGCGTATAATGATCTTCGCACATGACCTTTACTCGTAGTAGAAGGCGTGTGCTGTGACAACAAGACTTCAGATTTCATTTTTATTCATTACTCACATTGCAATTTTAAAGGTTTTTACATGGGCTTATCTCTCGTAACAGCTGGGCAGAATCTTCCACATGATATTAATGTCATTATTGAAATTCCTGCGCATAGCGAACCCATCAAGTATGAAGTAGACAAGAAAACAGGTGCCTTGTTTGTTGATAGATTTCTCTCAACCTGCATGCATTATCCCTGTGACTATGGCTATATTCCCAAAACACTTTCAAGTGACGGTGATCCTGTTGATGTATTGGTGATTACCCCCATCCCTGTTAACCGAGGAAGTGTAATCCGCTGCCGTCCTATCGGTATGCTGATGATGGAAGACGAAGCAGGACACGATCAAAAAATTCTTGCTGTACCAACCAGCAAACTAACAAAATTATATGAGCACGTACATAAACCTGAAGATTTGCCCGCACTGCTCTTAAAACAAATTGCACATTTCTTTACCCACTACAAAGATTTGGAAACAGACAAATGGGTAAAACTGGAAGGCTGGGCTGGTAGAGAAGCAGCTGAACAGGTCATTTTAGAAAGCATTAAGAGCTATCAAGCGACTGAGATAAAGCCACCGTTTTAGGATTTTTTAGAGGGCGGGCACAGAGACCCGCCCCTACATGCACCTATTCAATAACAGCCAAACGACATTCAGCCCACTGATAAAGAATTAATATTCTGATAAGCAGCATTTGGCTATTAGATTAGTCTGATGTATGATTGCTACCTTAATAATGCATACTAAACAGAATGATAAATAACTCATTATTTTTGCTCAGTTTATTCTTGATCACAGCTTGTGCATGGGGATTCTTGAGGCTCGGCAAAAGTGCGCTCATTACGTGGATAGCCTTCATTAGCTTATTTGCGAATCTCTTTGTCTTAAAACAAATTACACTCTTTGGATTGAATGCAACTGCAAGCGATATTTTTGCGGTAGGCGGACTGTTTGGACTCAATTTACTACAAGAATATTATGGCAAAGCGGCAGCCAAATCAGCAGCATGGCTTTCTTGTGCCTGTCTCTTTTTCTTTACCTTAATGAGCCAAATACATCTCTATTATGAACCCAGCGCTTTTGATACCACGCAACAGGCTTACCAACATATTTTCCAACACGCGCCACGTATTATCCTTGCCTCACTCTTTACTTTGTTTATCGTGCAACAATTCGATATACGACTCTATCCATTGATTAGAGGCTTTTTTCCAAAGTTACCACTCTTGTTTGCCAGCGCGAGTTCTATATTGATCAGCCAAACTTTAGACACAGCGTTATTCACTGTGCTCGGCTTGTATGGGATTGCAGAAGCATTGTGGCAAATTTTTATCGTTAGTCTCAGTATTAAATTATTAACGATTGTATGTTTACCTTTTATGGCTCAAATAAGTAAGAAATTAATACGTTATGATCGAATCACAGCCCCAAATTAATAGCACTTTTCAATTTGAAATTTTGTATCAATCCAAACATTCTCAAGCGCGGGTGGGTCGTATTCATACGCCTCACGGTATCATTGATACACCCAATTTCGTAGCAGTTGGCACCAACGGTACACTGAAGGCATTACCAAATCATTGGTTAGATGAACTCGGTTTACAGCTTATGTTTTGTAATACTTATCATTTGTTAGTGCAGCCTGGCACAGAGGTGATTCAACAGGCGGGCGGGTTACACAACTTTATTCAGCGCAAACGCCCTATCATTACGGATTCGGGCGGCTTTCAGGTCTTTAGTCTTGCTTATGGTGGTATTGCGAATGAATTGAAAAGCAAAGGCACCAAGAAATACACGGGCTCAGTCTTAAAAATTACCGAAGAAGGTGTGGTATTTCGCTCCTACTTTAACGGCGAGAAAATTTGCTTAACGCCTGAATCCTCTGTACAAGCGCAAAAAGCATTTGGTGCAGATATTATTATCCCACTTGATGAATTAACGCCTTATCATATCAGTGATGAAGCGTTGTTAGATTCTTTTAAGCGCACACATCGCTGGGAATTACGCTCTTTAGCAGAACACAGGAAAAATCCCAATAACCAAGCCATGTATTCGGTGATTCATGGTGGTATCCATCCAGAATTGAGACATAAAAGCTGTGAAATATTAGATAATGCTGATTTTGATGGTCATGCCATTGGAGGTAGCTTAGGCAAAAATATTACGGAGCTTTATGCCACGGTACAGACAACCACGCCCAAGCTGTCCCCTGAAAAACCACGCCATTTATTAGGTATTGGTGATTTACCCTCTATTGATCAATGTGTGCCACTCGGGATTGATACCTTTGATAGTGCTTACCCCACACGTTCAGCACGTCATGGTGTACTGTTTAGTTTTGATGGACCCATCAAGATTGATAGACAAATACACCGTTTTGAACATTTTCCAGTCGATAAGGACTGCCACTGCCATTTGTGTCAAAACTATACACGTGCTTATTTATATCATTTGTTTAAAGCCAAAGAGCCTACCGCAATGCTACTTGCAAGCACGCACAATGTGGCCTTTATGATGCGCCGAATGGAAAGCTATCGTAATCAGATCTTAAGTGGGCTGATTTAGTTACTTACCGTCTAGGATTGATGAGCGCGCGAATCAAATTCCCACTTTTGTAAAGGGGGAATGATGCCCTTAGGCATCAAGGGGGATTTATACCCCAATACCCGCCAGTGCGGTTAAATCTCCCTTGCGCCCCGCGCTTTCCCTCTTTACAAAGAGGGAAGATTTATTCGCTATGCTCATTATTGAGATCAAAAAAAAGGGAGCCGAAGCTCCCTTTATTGTACCCTTTGATTGTTCTTGCAAAAGGCTTAGGCGTCTGCACCACCAATGGTGACACGTAAGAAAGGTCCGACTCTACCGAAGTCATGAGAAGCACCTGTCCATTGCGCAAAGTTTTGAGCATTGCCATTTAAAGCAGATGGATTCCAAGAAGTATTGCCTGCTTTAAAAGCATTGATAGCATTGACATAACGAACACCTAAAGCAGCGTGGAACAATACACGTGCCATATCGCTATTGATAACACGACGATAATCGACACCAAACTCAGCATCTAATTTAGCAACCACTGAATGACTGTCTTCTGGGTTATAGAAGTAGCTAGTTGCTGCAGCACCAGTACTGTTTGTTTGTGCGTACTCATTTTGAGCATAGAGCAAAGATGTATTGGCACCACCAAAGATACCGAATTCTGGGCAGTAGCTAAATGGCGTACCACGTGCAGCGGCACCAAAACCAGGACCAAAGCCTTTCATTTCATCTTCCGTTGTTCTTGCATGATGAGCTGTTGCTTCACTGAATGATCTATCTAATTTCAAGTATTCTAAGAAACCATTTAAGGTTACATCCAATCTTTGACCAAAATGTAAAGTTTGGGTAACGCCCAATCTGAATTGTTCAGATTTTTGATCTAAAATAGCTTGGCTTCCAACACCATTACCACCTGCATTGCCAAGATTTCTTATGCCAGAAGCGCTTCTAACTTCATCATCAGAGAAATGATCATAGTCAAGATAAAGACGTGTGTCAGAGGCTGGGTTATTACCACCTAAGCGATAGCTTAAGCCAATACCAAAATCTAATTCATTATCAGGCTCAACCACAAAGGCGCGACGAAATTCTGGATTACCACCAGCGACGATTAAAGCATCGCCCATTGTTGCAGCATTGCTGGTTGCTTCTGTGTAGGTTGCTGTACCGGTTACAGCTACGCGATTCCATGAACCTGCTTGCGCTGTTGTAGCTGCAAAACCTGCTACTAACATTGTGCCAAGAGTTACTTTGATTGCTGTCTTCATATTACGATCTTCCTTTCCTAGAACTAAAAACCAAAGGGTGAAATTTTTATTTGCAGTTTCTACCCAACCTTAAAACCCAAACACAAGTACCAGTTCGAAGTTAGTATAGTAATCTCTGCAAGCTTTTCAACTTCGTGCTTACTTAAATCTATTTGCTTAAAGCATTCCGTGCGCACACTTAAATGAGGCCACACAATAGTAAGTAAGATAAACTAACAATTCTTGAACAATCAAGCGTAGATTATCACAACAAACGGGATTGTACACTCTATGTCTATATTTTTTGAGCTTAAATTTAAGGGCAAATCAAGTCTTAAATCATGAGAATTTGCGTTATTTTTGGGCTGAACGTGGTTGTTTAATCACAACTGTTAGAGTTGGATTTGAAAACAAAATTATTAATATGCCTGTTTTTTTCAATTTATTTTTATATTGGAAGATCAACTAAAAACAAAGCGCAAATATAATAAAGCAAAAGCGATGTATTAAAAAAGCACATACGCTCTTTGTTTTGCATAGGGAAAAGTCTTAAGGAAAAAAAAGCAAAAAACGATATTGATAAATAGGATTTGAGGCGTTTCTAAATTATTTAGACGCTTGTAACGGGGCAAAAATGGTGGGCCGTGATGGATTCGAACCATCGACCAACGGATTAAAAGTCCGCTGCTCTACCAGCTGAGCTAACGGCCCCGAAAACATTAGGGTGCAATAATACCCTAAGTTCAGGAAAATACAAGCCAGAATTTGCACTTAATTGTAAATTTCTTACATGAACCACAACTGTAGTGGTTATTTAGGCTTAGAAAGCCTTGAAGAACGACGTACCTGAGGCTCTTCTGTAGAACTTATACCACCATGTTTGTTTGATGGCTTCCCTATATTTGTAGGTATTATATCTTTTTGAGTTGCAGGGCGCGTTGCTGCTTTTGAGTCAGAACGCTTTGCCTCATAGTGTGGCAATATATTTTTTTGAGACTCTGAAGTCGACACAATGGGCGATGCAGAATGATTATTGCTCACGCCAGGTATTGGGCTCGTTGCGGGCTCAACAGCATCATTTGGCTGAGCAACAGGCGTCATCATGCGCTTAGTTACCCGCATCATCAAATGATTCATGTACTCTTGGCCATTTTTTATGAGACCTACCCCGCCCCCAACCAAAGCAGATAAACCAACGGTGCCTAATAAGTTGTTGTAAACCGTCATGCCTTGTGAGACACGTACTGCAAACCATATTGTAGGAATGATCCATGCGCCTACAACGTAAATTGTATCTACGAGAGAATGTCCTTCAACGGTGTTACGTTTAGGCTTGGCTTTTTCTTCTGGAAATAATTTATCAAGTAGTTCACAGACAATCGGGAAAGCAAAGATTGCAACCATAGAACCGACACAGATCAAGGTTGCATGAGGCGCTAACGCAGCTGGTAAAAGATTCGCAAATATACCCATAAATGCATTAAAAAACCCAGGCACAATCACACGACCCAGCACCGTATCATTGATTGCCCACCCCATTGTTAACAGGCTAGCAATACCTACGGCTTGCACCAATGCAGCTAAAGCACTTTTCAAAACCACACCCAAGATCCCAAAGAGATCTCGTCCAGACAATTCATTTTTCATCATTTGAAAAGGTGACTGCTGTGCTGCTGGCTGTTGTTGTTGCTTAGCAGCTGCGCCTGATTGGGGTAGCGTTACTGCTTGAGTAGAAGGTTTAGGTGTAGTGGGACCCGACTGCATAAGGACGTACATCTCTCAAAATTTAAGAAAGTAGACTTTATCACAATCCGCAAAAGAATAAAATAGCGACTATAAAGAGAGCCTGGAACAGGCTGTATGATTAAAAAACATATATAAAACAGATGGTTATTATATATTTTGCAGAGACAAGCACGCCGCTTAAAAGCTATAAGCGACCTTCTTGTTGCATTCTTTGTAGACGTGTATTAGCTAAACGTGCAGAAGCGGTGCCTGGAAACTGCGTCTGAACTTTGGCCAAGAGATTACCTGAATGCTGCCATTGACCTTTAGAATATTGAACATAACCTAATTTTAAAAGTGCATCCGATGCCTTAGTATGTTGCGGATAATCTTGATAGACAATATTAAATTGTGCAGATGCTAAATCTAATTCACCTTGCACCATGTAAATTTCGCCCATCCAATAATGTGCATCAGGTTTGTATTGCCCATTGGGAAAAGCTTTGAGCATTGCCTGAAATGCCACCAAGGCGCTGTCATAATCTTTATTTTGGATGAATTGATAAGCACGATTGTAAGCACTTTCTTCACTGGCAAGGTCAATGCTGTTGTTTGATGGTGCATTAAATTCATCTTCTGTCAGCGTCGCATTTGTAAGTTGCCCATTGTCATTGCTTAATGCATTGTCCATCTGAGCGACTGCGGCAACTGGCGCACTGAATTGGGTATCTAATTTCCCTGCAACCAAAGTTGGTTTCAGCGCTGAATTTTCTGATAAGGGTTGAGTAAAGGTGGTGCCACTTGCTTTAGGCGCAGTCACATGACCTTGCTGCTGAGCTTGTCGCAAAATCTCTAACTGATATCCTTGCTCTTCTAACTTACCTCTGAGTTCTTGAACTTCCATCTGCAATGCATCCATACGCTGCATGAGATTCAGCATAGGATTTTGAGAAGAGGGGTTCGAAAATCCCTCTTCTCGATAAGCATCGGATTGAAAAGAAGCGGTTCCACTACTTCTATCTTGCCAACCTGTCGTCGCATTAGAAGACGCAGAGGGTGGAGCAGAAAGAGACTCAACTCTTGGTAATTCTGCAAAAGCAGCCCAAGCCGGAGACAATAGCAGCCCAACCCAAAATACAGACGATAAAACCTTTCTTTTCTTTTCCATCACTCAATCCTATTGTTCGTAAACAATAATAGCACGACGGTTTTGGCGATAAGCATCTTCACCAGAACCCATTGCTTCTGGCTTTTCTGCGCCATAACTTACAACATTAATTTGGCTAGGAGAAACGCCATTAGACATTAAGAAACGGCTAACTGCATTACCACGTCTTTCACCTAAGCCCACGTTATATTCACGGCTACCTTGTTCATCGGTATGACCTTCAATACGAATGACTTTATTGTGATTATTTTTTAAATAATTTGCATGCGCATTCAAAGATGCTTGATCGTATGATTTGATATCATCACGATCGAAGTCGAAAAAGAATTTTCTTTTTGCTAACAACTCTCTTTCTGAGTCGGTTAAGTTTCTGCCATCAAAAGCATCGCCTTCACCAGCGCCATAAGCATTCGCCGCATATGTTGAATCGCCACCGTGACTTGCATGACGATTGCTTGCACCTTTGTTTGAGCAACCAACCACCATCATGGATAAAGCTATACCCACTAAACAAATTTTTGCCCCTTTGATACTCATCATTATCTCCTCGATAACTAACTATTATGATAAAAACGGTGACCACGCTGGCTCTTGAACACTACCTTCGCGAGCGGGAAGGCGCAAGTGTCCACGACCGTCAATGGTAACTAAGCCCAACACACGGCGATCCCCTTCTTTGGTTCCATACAATACCATAGCGCCGTTCGGAGACAAACTGGGGGATTCATCTAAACGAGAATCTGTTAATACTTTAACCTCTCCCGTTACTAAATTCTGAGATGCAATATGGAAAACACCTGGAGTAGAGCGATGTATCATAACTAAATATTTTCCATCTGCGGTAAGCTTAGGTCTGGCATTATAACCACCCACAAAGGTTACGCGTGATACTTGTTTGCTAGCTACCTCGGCTTTGTAAATCTGCGGCTTACCGCCACGATTGGAGGTAAAGTACAACGACCGACCATCTGGTGTCCATGTAGGTTCTGTGTCAATGGAATAGCCTGTTGTAATTTGTTGCAAATTCTTAGAAGCAATATCCAATACATAAATTTTAGGGCTACCATCTTTGGATAAAACCAAAGCGAGCTTAGATGCATCTGGCGACCAAGCGGGCGCGCCATTAATACCAGGAAATTTAGTGAGTAATTGACGTCGCCCTGTTGCAACATCTAATAAATAAATTTCTGCTCTCTTTCTTTCAAAAGAAACAAAGGCAATTGATTTTGCATCTGGCGACCAACTCGGTGACATAATCGGTTCAAAAGACTCTAACATCACTCTTGGTTGATAACCATCCATATCAGAAACTTCTAAGCGATACTGCTTTTTGTTTCCCATGGGCGTTACCATAATATAGGCTATCTTGGTTGAAAAAGCCCCTCTGATACCCGTTAACCTTTCGTAAATAACATCACTGATATGGTGTGCAAGCGATCTGAAACTATGTGCAGAGATATTTTGATATTCTTTGGAAGTCAAAACCCCACTATCCCCAGCCCTTACAACCAATTCACCATTGGAGAGTTGAGTACCAGCCGATTGTGTTTTAAAGACATCATATAATTTAAAAGATACTGTATAGCGATCGCCACCATTGGCTTGTATGGCACCCGTAATTAAGTTTTCAACCCCCAAATCTTGCCATTGCGCAGATACGGAAGGATTTGCTCTAAATGCATTGGGTATATCATTGGGCGATAAAGGCTGAAAGCGCCCACTGGTTCGCAAATCATTGCGCACAATACTCGCAATTTCCTCAAAGCTGACATTACTATTGCTACTTTCAGAAAGAACAGCAATCGGCACAGCACCCGCCATGCCTTTGGTAATTTCAATATTTAATTCCGCTGCGCTCAAAAGCGGCCATAAGCTGAGTGCACATAAAAACGATAGTGCATGTTTTAGTTTCATGCTGTCTCCGGATTAAAAGTAAAGGTAAATTTCATAAAACTCTCTAGAACATCCCTATCTTCAGGCAAAGGCAAGGGAGATGCCTTTCGAACCGCTAATTCAGAAGAACGATCGAATTCAAGATTACCGCTCGACTCCACAACGCGCGCCTCTAATACATCGCCGGTAGAAGATAAACGCACGGAAAGTTTGCATTTAAAGCCTTGGATTTCTACACCGACAGGTTGCCGCCAATTTTGCATCACTTTATTACCAATCAATGCCGCATGTCTCATTGTTTTATCTAAAATTGCTTGGCTGTTACGCAAATTAGCTAAGCGTTCTTCCTCGGCTTTTTGCGCTTTGGCTTTCGCTAAGGCTTCTGCCTCTGCTTTCTTTTGTTTTGCTAAAGCCTCTGCCTCCGCTTGTTTCTTTGCCTCTTCTATTTTTTGTTTCTCTTTCAATAAAGCTTCTTTTTCTTGCTTGATTTTCTCAAGCGCTACTTTCTCTTTCTCTAGTTTTTCTTTGGCTTCCTTCTCAGCCATTTTTTCTTTTTCAATACGCTCTTTTTTTTGCTTTTCTTCAGCGAGCTTCAGCTTTGTTTGTTCTTCTTTCAGTTTTGCAATGCGTGCTTCTTCTTGCTTACGCAAACGGACAGCTTCGTCCTTTTGCTTTTGTAAGGCTTGCTGATGTTCTTTTTCTTTCTGGCGTTTTTGCTTTTCGATATTCTCTAAGCGCGATACTTCACTTGCGATTTCACTTTCATTGATGGCAACGGCATCAATGATGGGTTTAGCAGGCGCTGGCGCCATAGCCATTGGCTCTATGTTGATGGTTTTATCAAATTTAGAGAAGAGCAAAACGCCCAACACAATATGCAGCAATACAGCTAAACCAAAATACATCTTATTGGAAGTGGTATTCACACTTAAAATCTCTTTATTTTTGCGCGACATTATCAGAATCACCATAATCTTGCGTAATCAAGCCAACCCCATTTGCTCCCGCGCGTTGCACTAACACCATCGCCGAAACCACTTTGCCATAGTTCACAACTTGATCACCTTTTACTAATACCTTGCGATGTGGATTTCTTTTCAACTCAGCCGCAATTCTTAAAGTTAAAGCATTATTATCGATAGTGTGTGTTGGGTTATCTGCAATATTCAGATAGTAATTACCCATTTTATCAACACTCACAATGATGGGTTCTAAATCTTGCGGCGGCAAAGCCTCTGCAGAAGCTTGTGGCAAATCAACTGAAACCCCTTGCTGCAACAAAGGTGCCGTCACCATAAAGATCACGAGCAATACCAGCATTAGATCGATATAAGGCACAATATTGATTTCAGCCGTTACGTGATTATTTGCACGTTTTTTGCGCATGTAGACAGCTCCTATCTTAAAATAGCCGTTTCAGTCTCTGCTTTGCTATCGCTTGAATCTGTAGCATAAAGCTTACGATGCAGTACATTTGAAAATTCATCGGCTAAATTATCATAACGTCGCATCAAATCTTGTACACGAAAACTGAGGCGGTTATAGGCATAGACCGCAGGAATGGCTGCAAATAAGCCTAAAGCCGTTGCGACCAGCGCTTCAGAAATACCAGGCGCAACCATTGCAAGCGTTGCTTGCTGAACATTGCCGAGTGCTCTAAACGCTGTCATTACACCCCATACGGTTCCAAATAAACCAACGTATACGCTAATGGAACCAACGGAAGAGAGAAAGGATAAATGCGCTTCTAATTGCTGCTCTTCTTTAGACAATTCAACACGCAATACTCTGTCTGTACCATCCATAATGGCTTGTGGTAATGCATCTTGATTGTACAATTTAAGAAATTCTCTTAAACCTGATTTGAAGATTTGCTCAATACCCGTCACAGCGTGACGTTTAGAGGCTAAATAATTATAAAGTTGATTGAGATCGTAATTGCCTTGAAAACGCTCTTCAAAGTCATTTAACCATTTTCTTGCTTTAAGCAAAGCTGAACCACGTTGAAAAATAATGGTCCAAGATAAAATAGAAATGATTAATAAAATAACCATCACAAATTGAACCAAGAGGCTCGCATCTGTAAATAAAGTAACCAAAGATAAGTCAGCTTTCACTCTTTAATCTCCCCTAAAATACGCTCAGGTATTGCACAAGGTTTATACTGTAAATCTGTACACACAATAACGACGTCGCCTGAACAGACCAATGTCTCAGGGCGCGCTACATCAATAAAAATATTTTGCTTAAAATGCATGCTTGCTCGACCAAACTTAGTAATTTTTGTTGCTACCGTCAAGGATTGCTCCAATCTGGCGGGTCTTTCGTAAGAAATACTCGCAGCACGTACCAAAAACTGTACCTTATCTTGAGCAATGATATCGCTTAGTCTAATGCCTTTTTGCTGTAGAAAAATAGTTCTGGCACGCTCCATAAATTTTAAATAGTTTGCGTGATATACAACACCCGCTGCATCTGTATCTTCATAAAAAACAGTGACGGGGTAATAAAATGTGGGCTGCATTGCGTCTATCATCTTCAAAGATCTTTTTTAGGCGTCAAGCCAAAATGCAAATAAGTTTTTTCAGTTACTTTTCTGCCTCTTGGGGTGCGAATCAAGTAACCTTGCTGAATTAAATACGGCTCAATCACATCTTCGATGGTATCTCTGACTTCTCCAATGGCAGCAGATAAACTATCTAAGCCAACCGGCCCTCCATCGAACTGTTCAATTGCGCAGCGCAGTAATTTTCGGTCTAGTATATCAAAACCAAGACCATCTACCTCTAATAAATTTAAAGCCAACTTTGCAACCGCCTCTGTAATGCTACCTTGCGCCTCTACCTCAGCTACGTCACGTACACGTCGCAATAATCGGTTTGCAATTCGAGGTGTTCCACGCGCACGCTTTGCAATTTCTTGTGCGCCTTTTAGATCAATGGGAATTTTGAACACATCCGCGCTTCTTTGCACAATGGTGGTTAATTCTGCATCACTGTAAAAATCTAATCGCAGCACAATACCAAACCTATCTCGCAAAGGTGAGGTTAACATGCCTGCACGTGTTGTCGCGCCAATCAATGTAAAGGGTGGCAAATCCAGCTTAATGGAACGTGCAGCCGGCCCTTCACCGATCATAATATCAATTTGCCTATCTTCCATTGCGGGATACAAAATTTCTTCGACATGAGGGCTCAGCCGATGAATCTCATCGATAAAAAGTACATCCTTAGGCTGTAAATTTGTGAGTAAGGCAGCCAGATCGCCTGCTTTTGCAATGACTGGGCCTGACGTATGCCTGATGTTAACCCCTAATTCATTTGCAACAATACTGGCTAAGGTTGTCTTGCCTAAGCCAGGAGGACCAAATACCAACATATGATCCAAAGCGTCTTGACGCATCTTAGCTGCTTCACTAAAAATCTGTAACTGCTCACAGGCTTTCTCTTGTCCAATATACTCAGACAAGTACCTAGGTCTTAATTGTTTCTCGTTTTGTTGATCAGGATAGCTTAAATTGGGATCAACTGTTCGTATTTCTACGTCATCTTCTATGAAAGCTTGTTTGCTCATGCTCTGGCAAGTCCTTGTAAGGCAACTTTGATCATATCTTCACAGGCCAGTGATTTATCTTTTATCTTATTGACCGCACTTTCGGCATCTTTGTTTTTATAACCCAATGCAACCAATGCTTGTATTGCCTGATGTATGGGAGACACAAGTTCATCACCACTGTTAGAGGATAGTAGATCACTACCGTATTGCCATTTATTTTTCTTGTCTTGCAACTCAACAATAATACGCTGTGCTGTTTTGGGGCCAATACCAGGAATTTTCTGCAAATTATCAATATCTGCTCGACTAATGGTAGCCTTCAAATCTTGGGTGGTCATGCCTGAAAGCAAAGCCAAAGCTGCTTTTGCACCGATCCCATTTATTTTAATAAAATCTTGAAAAAGCCTGCATTCCTCTTTCGTCAAAAAACCATATAAAGACTGTGCATCTTCTCGAACAATAAAATGGGTATGCAAAATAATTTCTTGCTCCGTCATGGGCAAATAATAGAAAGTACTCATCGGCACTTGTAATTGATAGCCAACCCCCATCACATCAACCAAGATCCACGGTGGCGCTTTTTCAATCAACAAACCTCTTATTCTTCCAATCATGGTATCCCCCAGGGTTGGTGACTGTGTAAATGGCAAATAGCGATAGCTAAGGCATCTGCTTCATCTGCTTGTGGATTCTCCGTTAAACGTAACAGAAATTTCACCATGTGTTGCACTTGCGCTTTCATACCATTGCCTGAACCCACCACCGCCTGCTTAATTTGCTTAGGCGCATATTCATAAATAGGTAATTGATGAGCCACAGCCGCTGCAATCGCAACCCCTCTGGCTTGACCTAATTTCAAAGCACTCTGTGCATTTTTGTGCACAAACACTCTTTCAATCGCAATTTCAGTCGGTTTAAATTCAGTAATAAAATGATGAACGGAAAAATAAAGCTGACTTAAGCGCTCTCCCATTTCTTCTTGCTTGAGCGACCAATGCCCACTGGTAATCCAGGTAGGCGCTTTTGTCCTGTCAACGGATGACACCAACCCGAAGCCCGTGATACGCGATCCTGGGTCTATGCCAAGTATTCTTTTAGCTTGCAAAAAAGCTCCTTATATAGTCACAGCACATGAGTTTTCGAGGGTGTTGTCTGCGCGCTCTCGCAATCCTCATGTACTTTTATGTACATTCCGGTTGCTCGAGGCTTGACGCCTACCCGAAAATTCATGTGCGAAGACTATAATTGCTTACCAATTGCTTCCGATATTTCTGCGTTTGAATAGACATCTTGCACATCATCTAAATCTTCTAACATGTCTATCATTTTCATAAAGGTTTGCGCATCTTCTAAATCATCCAATGCAACAGTAACCATTGGCACCATATTGATTTCAGAGTCTTCAGGTTTCAAGCCTTTTGCTATCATCTGATCAACAACAACATTTAAACTTTCAGGCGCAGTATTAATAATAAAACTACCATCTTCTTGACGCACCACATCTTCTGCACCGGCGTCAATGGCAACTTCCATCAAGGTATCTTCATCCATTTTAGAACTAAAATAGATTTGCCCATATTTATTAAAATTAAAGGCAACGGATCCAGTCGTGCCTAAATTACCACCCATCTTTGTAAAGGCATGGCGCACATCTGATACCGTACGATTACGATTATCGGTCAAGCAATCAACAATCACAGCAACACCATTAGGACCATATCCTTCATAGCGAATTTCTTCTAAATTTTGATCATCTCCCCCACCAACACCGCGCTTAATCGCACGATCAATGGTATCTCGAGTCATATTTTGACCCAGCGCTTTATCAATAGCGGTTCTTAATCGAGGATTTGATGCAGCATCACCTCCTCCTATTTTTGCGGAGACAGTGATTTCACGAATCAACTTAGTAAAAATCTTACCTCGCTTAGCATCTTGAGCACTTTTCCTATGCTTGATGTTAGCCCACTTACTATGACCTGCCATTACCTACCTCTTGTAATCGATTTACCTTTAATTATTTAACGAAATTTTTAATTGCAGATTGGTTAGAGGGTGAGGCCATTATTCTAATCGCCTCCTCCTTTGGCAACCAACAATATTTTGTATGTTCATGGCTTATACAAATGTGCTGAGGTGTCCTCATCACAAAACAAAATACATGTTCCAAGTTAGTCGTTACACCTGGTGCATAACGATGTAACCACTGCGGATAAATTGCAAAATAGGCTGAATGCTGACAATCGACCAAGGTGCCATCTGCTTCGCACAAGCCTGTTTCCTCATATAGCTCCCGTAGTGCCGCTTCCTGTGGCCGTTCTCCCTCCAGTAAACTCCCTGTCACCGATTGCCAAAAGTCCGGGTAATCTGTTCGCAAAAGGCATAACACCTCTTGCGTCACAGAATAGACAACCACTAACACAGATTCAGGTCGTTTGACTTCAGAATGTGCTGATAGCTTATTTTCCAGGACTAACCTCTGCTATTTTGACACCCAATTCTTTTAATTGCTGCGGATCAACTGTGCTGGGTGCATTGGTCATCATACAACTTGCGGTTTGAGTCTTTGGAAATGCAATCACATCTCGAATAGAGGTTGAGTTTGTCATTAGCATTACCAATCTATCTACCCCAAAGGCTAAACCACCATGTGGAGGGCAACCATATTCCAAGGCTTCCAATAAGAAACCAAATTTTTCTTTGGCTTGCTCTGGATTAATGCCCAAAATATCAAAAATACACTGCTGCATTTGAGGGTTATTGATACGAACAGACCCGCCTCCCACTTCCATGCCATTTAAAACCATATCATAGGCGCGGGAATACAGTTTCTCTGGATTTGCTTTGATCTCTTCTGGATCGTTGGTATTGGGTGCTGTAAAAGGATGATGTTGTGCTTCAAAGCGTTTCTCTTTTGGATTGTATGCAAACATGGGAAAGTCAACGACCCATAATGGCTGCCATGCCGCATTCACCAAGTTTAGATCCAAACCTATCTTCACACGCAACGATCCCATGGACTCAGAAACAATCGCACTATCACCTGCCCCAAAGAATAACATATCGCCATCTTGTGCATTTATTTGTTTCAGCAAAGCATTCACAATGGTATCGCCCAAGAATTTAACAATCGGAGATTGGCAGCCTTGTGCACCCTGAGAAACATCGTTTACCTTGATATAGGCTAAACCTTTCGCGCCATAGATGCTGACATAATTTGTGTAATCGTCTATTTCTTTACGAGACAATTTGCCACCTTGTGGCACTTTCAAAACAACAACACGCCCCTTAGGATCATTGGCTGCTTGACTAAACACTTTGAAATCAGAGGTTTTAACCAAATCAGCAATGTCCACAAGTTCTAGGGGAATGCGTAAATCTGGTTTATCCAGCCCAAAACGACGCATCGCCTCATCATAGGGCATTTTGATAAAAGGGGTTGGTAGCTCAACATTTAACAGAGTCTTAAATAAACCAGAGATCATTTCTTCCATGATCGCCATGATTTCAAACTCATCTAAAAATGAGGTTTCAATATCAAGCTGTGTGAATTCCGGTTGTCTATCCGCTCTTAAATCCTCATCCCTAAAACAGCGCACAATCTGATAATATCTATCAAAACCCGCCATCATAAGGATCTGCTTAAATAACTGTGGCGATTGCGGTAAGGCAAAGAAATTTCCAGGGAAGGTGCGAGAAGGCACTAAATAGTCTCTTGCCCCTTCGGGTGTCGCTTTGGTTAAGAAGGGTGTTTCTATGTCCAAAAAGCCGTTTGAATCCAAGAAATTTCTAAAATACTGTGATACTTTGGCGCGCAGATGGATCTTTTTCGCCATCTCTGGGCGCCTTAAATCCAAATAGCGATATTTTAAACGTGCCTCTTCTCCAACCTCGTGGTAATTATCCAACATGAAAGGCGGCGTTTTAGACGCATTTAAAATTTCAAGCGAATCAACCACAACCTCAATTTTACCCGTTGCCAAATCTTGATTTTGGGTACCTTCAGGGCGAGACTTTACAACCCCTTCAATTTTAAGTACAAATTCATTTCTAATTTTTTCAGCAATAGTAAATGCTTGTTTATTATCAGGATTGATAACAACCTGTACCAGCCCTTCCCTATCTCTTAAGTCAATGAATACCACGCCACCATGATCACGACGCCGATGCGCCCAACCATAGAGCGTTACCTTTTTATCCAGAAACTTTTCTGTAATGTTGCCACAATAATCCGTGCGCATAGAATTGGCCTTATATTTAGTTGGATTTGTTTTGCTTAGCCAGACAGAATGACGCTACTTGGAAGCGGCTGCAGGCTCATCCTTTGTCAGAACATTTCTTTGTTTTTCTTTAGGTTTCTCGTCTGTTTCATAATAACCCTGACCACTAAAGCGCACTTTAGGGGCAGAAACCAGCCGAGCCAAGGTATTCTGACCACAGCCTTGGGGACAAGCCTGATCTATGGTTTCATTCATTCCATGCAAGATTTCAGTCTCATGGTGACAAACAGAGCATCGATATTCGTAAATGGGCATCTCAAAAACCTCTTCAACCTTTTTTGCTGGGAAAATTATAACATGTTTATCTTTTACATAAAGATAAGTGACAAACTCCTTGATGAGAAACTATCGATCAAATTAAATGTGTAAATACAAAGATTAATGGCTAAAACTTACATATAATGATGTTTCAAGTAGAAAATAAGTTTGAATAATTACTTTTGGAAGAAAATGCTAGTTCGTATACTCATGTTTTTCTTAATTCTATGGTTATTTGCGGTAGGCGCAATTTGGTTTGCTATCCGACAAATTAAAAGCTGGTTTAGCGGTACACGCGCTGGAACACAACGATCTTCGGGGGCTAACCACTCAAACACGCAGCATAACCAAAGTGGCAACCAAGCCAAACAACAAAAACCACTGGCTGCACAACTGGTTAAATGTGCAAAATGCGAGAGCTATATACCTGTTGAGCAAGCCATATTGGAAAATAATTGTTACTATTGTGATCCACCTTGTGATAATTAATATACCCAAAACAGATGGGAAGGGTCATTAGGATTTTTATGTTGCCACTTAAGGACATCGCGGCACACTCTGACACAGTAAACCCAAGCAAAGAGCTTTGGAAGACCTTACAACTTTATTCTATTTATCGATTTATTTTGTCGGCGACCTGCCTCGTCATCGCCTATCAAAACAAACTCATACCCGTCTTTGGACAATTTTCAGAAGGTCATCCCACGCTCTTTTTGCAAACCAGTGCTGCTTATCTGCTCTTTGCGATCTTTAACCTACTCATCAGTTTAATTCAAAAACCCAACTACTCTATACAAGCCAACTTAGGAATCTTCTTAGAAATCGCTTTTCTCATTATTATCATGCATGCCTGCGGTGGCGTGTTATCCGGCATGGGGCTGCTCTTCATTATTCTCGCTGCAGCACATAGTATTCTTTATCCGGGTAAATTATCTTTTCTAAGCGCTGCGCTTATTAGTATTAGCCTCTTGTTGGAATATTTTTATGCCAATACTGATGGCTATAATCTGTTAAATTCTTCCAATCAAGTCGGATTATTAGGTCTCATTGTTTTTGCAACCTCTCTTTTAACAAATTTTTTATCGCTAAAAGCACGAAAAAATCAGGCTATTATTCTACAACAAGCAAAGCAATTAGCCTCTTCTTTTCAATTGAACTCTTTTATTGTCGACTTGATGCAACAAGGCGTTATTGTCCTTGATAATGATCAGAATATTCGGATCATTAATTTATCTGCCCAAAAACTTCTGGGTATTCCAATGAGCCAAAAAATTCAACGCTTATCTGAGCTACCCAGTAGTTTTCAACACTGTGTACTCGCTTGGTTAATGAAACAAAAAAATCTTTCCCCCATACAAATAACCCCCATGCACCCTAAAGTACGATTAGATTTTCAATCGATTGATCCTAACAATACTCCGGGATTGATTATTTTTATTTATGATTTTCAAGCCGAAACCCGCAAAGCTCAAGATCTTAAACTCAGCTCTTTAGGACATTTAACGGCTAATATTGCGCATGAGCTTAGAAATCCGCTAGGCGCAGCAAGTCATGCGGCTCAAATTCTTATGGAATCCGAAGATCTCAATCAAGAAAATGCAAATCTTGCGGGCATGATTCAACAAAACTGCGAACGTATGAATCAAGTGATTAAAAATGTGCTCTCTATCTCAGGTCAAAAATCAAATATCAAAGTACTTGAATTGAACAGCTGGATTAAAGAAAACATTCATCATTTGAAATTTACACAATATCCAAATGCACAAATCATCTTTTCTCCCAGCGAAGAAGATCTCTGGGTAGGTGTTGATCCCAGTCAACTGATGCAGATTATCGTCAATCTGTGTGAAAATGGTTTACGCTATAGCGAAAAGAAAATTGGCAAGCCGACGGTAAGCTTACATACTCAATCAGGGATCCATCCTCATGGTGTCTACTTGGATATCATCGATCAAGGAGATGGCATACCCGAAGAGAATAGGGATTTTGTATTTGAACCTTTCTTTACAACCGAAAAAACAGGCACAGGTTTAGGTTTGTATTTAGCAAGAGAATTAAGTCAAATTAATGGCGCGCACATTGACTATTGTCAAAGCGCATTAGGCTCTCAATTTCGCATTATTTTTCCACATGAAATAAATATTTAAAGGTAGCTTATACACTAAGGTGCATATGAATAGAAAATCTATTTTAATCGTTGATGATGAGCCAGATATTTGTCAACTACTCGGCATAACACTCTCAAAGATGGGGCTTGAAACACAAACTGCCTCTACTTTTGATTCTGCTCAAAAATTATTATGCCATCAACAATTTGATTTATGTTTAACGGATATGCGCCTACCTGATGGAAATGGGCTGGATCTAGTGCGTCATATTCAAAATAACTCACCGCACACACCAGTCGCTGTTATTACCGCACATGGAAAAATGGAAACGGCCATTCAAGCTATGAAATTAGGTGCTTTTGATTTTATTAATAAACCTGTCGATCTAAAAATATTAAGAAATTTAATAGAAGATGCACTGAATATCAATTACAGTTCAGATAGTAAATCCTTCAATTTAATTGGTGAAAGTGAATGTATTCTTCAACTCAAAACACAAATTGAAAAAATAGCAAGAAGCCAAGCGCCTGTTTATATCAGTGGACAATCCGGTGTGGGCAAAGAACTGGTTGCGCGCCTAATTCATCAAAACAGCCCAAGAAGAGAAAAACCATTTATTCCTGTAAATTGTGGCGCAATCCCGATTGAACTCATGGAAAGTGAATTTTTTGGCCATAAAAAAGGCAGCTTCACAGGTGCGCATCAAGATAAAATGGGTTTTTTTCAAGCAGCGCATCAAGGCACGCTGTTTCTCGATGAGGTTGCCGATCTCCCGCCCAACATGCAAGTTAAATTATTACGTGGTATTCAAGAAAAATCTTTTCGACCCGTCGGCGACACAAAAGAGCACAGTGCAGATGTGCGTTTTTTATGTGCGACACATAAAGATTTAAGCAAACTTGTACAAACTGGTTTTTTTAGAGAAGATTTATTTTATCGATTAAATGTCATTGAAATAAAGGTTCCCTCGCTGATACAGCGCATTAATGATATTCCACTACTTGTCACCTATATTTTAAAGAAAATTATTCCAAACGATGTCACTATACCCAAAGTATCAGTCGAAACCTTGGAAGCATTAAAACAATATTCTTTTCCAGGTAATATTCGAGAACTAGAGAATATTCTAGAAAGAGCTTATACCTTAAGTGATGGCAAAGAAATTCTAACAACAGATTTACAATTACCACTTCAAGCACGCAAAATGCATTCTCATGATTTTAATATGTCTTTAGATGAACATTTAGAACAGGTAGAAAAAGAAGCTATTTTAAAAGCATTGGACGAAACAAAAGGTAACAAAACTTTGGCCGCTAAATTATTAGGCGTTACTTTCCGCACCTTAAGGTATCGCCTCAAGAAGCTAGGCATTGATGATGATTCGGAGAGTTAAAGGCTTTTCCATATTTGAATTATTAATAACACTCAGCATCCTTGCCATTATCATAGGAATGTCTAGTAACACATTTGTGGATCGTATACAAAAAGAATCCAGCGAAACCATCGTACAACAAATATTTCACAGTTTGCATTTTGCACGCATGGAAGCAATCAAAGGCAATCGAGTGGTTAGTGTATGTGGTACAAGTGATTTTCAAAATTGTAGTTTAGATTGGACGCAAGGCAGCATGGTATACATCGATGTTAATCGGGATGGAAAATTCTCTCCAGAAGATATTGTGCTCAGAATAAATAAACACAAGCCCAATATAGTTCAAGTGACATCCGGTAAAGTGATCTCCATTAAATACGCACCCAATGGAAGATGCACGACACGCAGCACACTCACCATACACAGTAACAACATACCTGCATGCAAGATTGTGGTTTATGACAGTGGTCGTGCACGTATCGAATATGGTCTCAAGACTTAAAAGTAGGTGACGGCATAAAATTTAAAACTTGCAGCTTAAGCCCAATTCATCTATTCCATAAAGTATGAATATCGATCCCAAAAACCGTGGTTTTACACTCATTGAATTGATTGTAAGCGTTTCTCTTTTGGCCATCACAATTGCATTTGCGGCGCCTTCTTTTGTGGCAGTCATTCAAAATAACCGCTCTGTTAATTTGACCAACGATCTGATTGGCAGTCTTAACATGGCTCGAAGTGAAGCTATCAAACGAGGCTTAAGTGTCTCGGTCTGTGCTGCGAGCAATCAAAATTTTAACAGCTGTGGTAATAACTGGAATCAAGGCTGGATCGTTTTTGTGAATCCTGATGAAAATAACACATTCGCCAATAATGCCACAGAGCCGATAGTTCGACTGCAACAAATACATACCCAATCTGCCGATATTAGCTTGAGTCCCACCGGTATAATTACTTATACCAGTAATGGCTTTGCTGCCTCTACCAGTGCCAACAAGCGCTTTAGCATTTCCTCTCATAATTGTACGGGTAATAATGCACGCCGCATTACAATTTCGCCAACCGGACGTGCCATTCTCACACAAACGGCCTGCCCCTAATTACTTGGTATTTTCAAACATAACCCTTCTACTGTATATTTTAGCGTTTTTTTCATAACTTATCCCTCATTCCTTGCCTCTTATCTGCGATTTTTAGCATCTACAACCACTCCGAACTATACCTAGTAATGAGGCAAATTCTCTTCTTAGCATGTGTATTGAATGGAGTGTGTATTTAATGTCAGACAGCATTGGTTGCAAAATATCGGGTTTCACCTTACTTGAAGTACTCATCGCAGTGCTCGTCTTTTCAATCGGCTTACTCGGCTTAGCCAGCTTACAGGTAACAGGACTGAAATTGGGACATGACTCTGCATTACGCTCTGTGGCAACCATCGCAGCCAGTGATATTGCAGACAGAATGCGCACTAACTTGCCTGCTTTAGCACGAGGCACTGGAAGCCCATACAATAACCCCGCAGCAAACATGACTGGAAATCCTAACTGCTTGGGCAAAAATGCTTCAGGGGTAGCAATCAATACACAGTGTGATTCGAATGCAATGGCATTACATGATTTTTATGAATGGTATGCAAGCCTCCGAGGTCAAACGGCGACAAGCTGGCACCCTCAAATACGCCAAATTCTACCAGCAGGTGATGGTATTGTTTGTATTGACAGTACCCCCAATGATGGCGTACCCAGTAATCCACAATGTGATGGAATTGTTACAACAGCAGGTAGGCCTGTTTTTACCATTAAAATTTGGTGGCGAGAAAGAAAAGATGAAACATCACCAGGCACTTTACAACGATTTGTCACGAGTTTATCACTATGAATATAAATAAGCACAGTGGTTTCTCCATTCTTGAAATTATGGTCGCAATCACGATCAGCCTCATTTTATTACTAGGCATTTTGCAAATTTTTGTCAGTAATAAAAATACTTATCGCCTCCAAAATAATCTCGCCATCTTACAAGAAAATGGCAGATTCTTGCATGAGTATTTAAATAAAGTCATACGCAATACCGCTTTTAGAAGCCCTGTGCTAAATCAACAGTTTGTTACTTTAGATAATGTTTTTAGCGCCAGTATGGGATTTATCTCTGGCACAGATAATACCGGACCCAATGGTAGCGATGTTTTAATCGTTCGCTTTCAAGGCAGTGGCACAGGTTCAGGAACCCCCGATAATACAATCAGAGATTGCCTCAATCGTGGCGTTGATGCGCTCACGATTGCAACCAATACCATTTCTCTTAACGCCAATAATCAATTAACTTGTCGCGCTCAAAATGCAAATGGTGCTCCCGCTGATGATACGCAAGTTATTCTAGACGATGTTGAAAATTTTCAAGTGCTTTATGGCGAAGATCTGAATAATGATAAGACACCCGATAGATTTGTGTCCGCCAACCATCCTTCGCTCAATTTTAATAATGTTGTCGCTGTAAAACTTGCCATTCTCTTAAGAAGCACAGAACAAAATAATCCTGTAGCCGATTCAAAAGCTTACAATCTATTAGGAACGCTGCACACAGCGGGTGGAGACAGATTTACCCGTCAAATACTGAGTTTCACCATCATGCTACGAAATGCGGTCACTGAAGTCGCTTTGTGAGGATTTATGAAAGTCATTTTTATTAGGTCTGAAAAATATGAAAAAGGTGTTATCCTAATCACTGGACTTATTTTACTGTTGATCGTCACTCTAATAGGCATAACCAGTATGCAATCTGTCATATTGTCTGAAAAAATGACTTCTAATATGAGAGATACCAGTATTGCATTCCAAGCCACTGAAAGCGCTTTATCAGATGGAGAACGCTGGATAAAATCACAAGCCGCAAAACCGGATGCAGTTGCATCTTGTACATCTAGCCCTTGTAATGTCTGGCAAAACAGCACACTTTCCAATATTTATACAAACTCCCCAAGCTGGTGGCAAAGCAATGCAAGACCTTATTCGACGAGCCTCTATGGCATCCATACGCAACCCTATTTTATCATTCAAGAATATGGATTTGTGCCCTATGAGCTTTCACCTGATGCACGTTCAAAAGGAGCGGGCTATCATTATTATCGCGTGACAGCGCGAGGCACAGGTGAGGTTGATACAACGAAAACAATGATTGAATCAATCTATGCAACACAATTTAATTAGAGAATCTTATGAACAAAGCGCTGAAACTATTGGCAATACCCTGTTTACTACATAGCAGCATTTCACAAGCTGCACTACTTGGATTGACCGATACCCCCTTATTTTTAGGTACATCCGTTGATCCCAATGTATTTTTTGAAGTAGATGATTCCGGCTCAATGGATTGGGAAGTATTAACAAAACCGTACTGGAATGTATGTGCTTATGATCCACGTGCAACCGGCTCTTTTTCAAGTGCAACGACCTGTGGCACAACCGTTGATAATAGTTTAGTGCGCAGTTATGGAAATAACAATTTCCGCTATTTCTCTTATATATATAACAACAATGACAATCTCTATACCGATAACTGTTCAAATACGGATTACAATTCAATAGAAAGCTGCAGCTCTGCTGGCACAAAAGAATGGCGTGTTTATTCTTCTGATCTCAATTTTACTTATTATAATCCTGAGAATAGCTATACACCTTGGGCAGGTGCCTGCTTAACAAACGGCACCTTATGCAGTAACGCAACCTTTACCGCAGCAAGAAGCAACCCTCGACAAGGCACCAGTGGTTATTCTCTTACCAAAAATCTGAGTGGCGCAATTTATCATGTTTGGATTGACACACGAGGTTATAGAGAAAGTGATGGCAGACCATTACGCGCCTCTGCGGTTAATGCAACCAATACACCTAATGGTGAGGTAGATCTCTGGGATGCGCACTACTCTATCGAGTTAAATTCAAATAATGCTGAAATTCGCAGAATCACTTATGACCCCAAAACCAATACGATTGGTGAAACAAGTACGCTAGAAGCCACCTTGACCAATACCAGTGCTTGCTACAATATTCTTGGCTCATCAACACTCGTAAGACAGATCTTCAACAACACACTGAGCGTAACCAGCACAGGTGCCGATGGTTGCAGAACGATTACAGAAGCCAAACAAAACTTTGCAAACTGGTATCAATACAGCAGAAAACGCTCACTGGCTGCCAAAGGCGCCATCAGTACGGTTATTAATCAATACCCCAATTTTCGCTATGGATTAAGCGTTATTAATGACTACCAATCTTTATTTCATCAAGTACCTGCCAGTAATGTCACCAATTATACTTCGCACAATGCAGCATTGCTCTCTAATCTTTACGGCTATCGCTGGCAAGCATTAGGCACGCCCTTACGCAATGGATTGAACCGTACTGGACAATACTTTGATAATACTTTATCTGGATACACCAATCCCATTGTTTACAGCTGCCAACAGAATTTTACGGTTTTATTAACGGATGGATTCTGGAGCGAAACCAACCCTACGGGTGGCCCTGGTGACGATGATAAAGATGGTATTTCTCTTACCCTTGCCGATGTCGCAAAATATTATTATGACAAAGATTTAAGCCCCTTGCCCAACAACGTTATTCCAAGTGCCGCTGATCCCGCAACACACCAACATATGGTCACCTATACCGTTGCATTTGGCGTATCTGGATTATTGGTAGATACAGATGGAGACAAATGGCCTAATCCTCCTTTAATAGAAAGCAGTAATTGGGGCAACCCTTATAATTCAGATCCTGAAAAGATTGATGATTTATGGCATGCTGCCTATAACTCCAAAGGAACCTTTGTTAAAGCACAAACACCGAATGCATTGGCAGCTGAACTTGGCAATGCACTCGCCAATATTACCAATCGCATTAGCTCAGCAGCTACTGTCGCACAAAACTCTACTGTTCTTAATACCGATTCACAAGTTTATCAAGCACGGTTTGACAGCAGCCAATGGCGAGGTGAATTACTGGCCTTTGCTATCTCTCCTACCGGCAAGCTTGCACAAACTCCGAGTTGGAATGCCGATTGCAAACTAACAGGAGGTGCTTGTATTTTACCGCTCATGGATGCAAGCAGCAATCCAGGCACACCGCATGCACAACGAAAAATTATCACACGCGCTTTCAATGAAAGTAATCAAGGCACAGCTTTTCAATGGCCAAGTAATTATACAACACTCAAAGTCAGCGGTAGTCTGCCACAAAGGATCGCTGATTTTCTGCAATATGCACCTTATAACGCAAATACAACAACAGCCACTGAGATCACAGCAAACCAGGCTTATGGTGATAAACTCATCAAATATCTACGTGGCAATCGTGCAGATGAGCAACAAAATGGCAGTAGCTATGCCTTTAGAAATCGACAAGGCTTGTTGGGCGATATTATCAACTCTGATCCTTTGTTTGTTGGACCTCCTAATCGATATTATCCATCAACCTTAGAAAGCGCTAGTTACGACAGCTTCAGAACACAATATGCAAATCGCCAAAGCATCGTGTATACCGGCAGCAATGATGGAATGCTACATGCTTTCCGCGCAGATACAGGTCAAGAAGTACTTGCTTATATTCCTGGTGATAGAAGATTGTATAAAAATTTATCTGAATTATCGAAAACAACTTACACCCATAAATTTACCGTCGATGGCTCTCCCACTGAAGCAGATGTTTTTATCAATGGCAGTTGGCGCACAATCTTAACAGGCGGCCTCAGAAAAGGCGGTCAAACAGTTTATGCCCTTGATATCACTGATCCCTCTCAATTTACGGAAAGCAATGCTTCTCAATTATATTTATGGGAATTTTCCGATGTAAATGATGCAGATCTAGGATATATCTACGGCAATGTAAAAATTGCAAAAGTACGATACAACTCAACAACAACAAAATGGGCTGTTATTTTCGGTAACGGCTATAATAATTCTGAAGATGATGGTTATGCCAGCCCAACAGGGAAAGCAGCGCTGTATATACTGTTTATTGAACGAGGCACAGATGGTACTTGGACAGCAGACACGGATTACATAAAAATCCCAGTGGGCACAGGCTCAACCACAACTCCCAATGGATTAAGCGAACCATATGTTGTTGACATAGATGGTGATTATGTTGCCGACTATATTTACGCGGGCGATCTTAAAGGCACGCTCTGGAAATTTGATTTAACAAGCACCACGCCTACTCAGTGGAAAACCAGCGCCACGGCTTTATTCACCGCACAGCAAACAAGCTCAGGTGATCAAGCCATTACCACAGCGCCTATTGTTGGACCTCATCCCACAGGCTTAAAGCAGGGCGTTATGGTTTATTTTGGAACAGGAAAATTTTTAGAAAAAACAGATAATGTTTCAACAGGTGCGGTCACCCAAGCCTTCTACGGAATTTGGGATAAACTCGATGGCAGCACAGTAAACAAATCTCAATTATTGCAACAAAGTATATTGCAAGAATTAGCCATTAATGTAGATACAAACGGAGATAATGTGACAGATACCACTACTTCCGTTAGACAGATCAGTGCCTTGTCCATCAACTGGGCTGCGCCTACACGTGCGGGCGATCCTACCCAACATCGTGGCTGGTATATCAATCTAATTGCGAAAGGGGCAGCTTCCAATTATGGTGAAAGGCAAATCTCAAAAGCATTGCTTCGCAATAATAATGTAATATTCACAACTTTACTTCCCTCTAGCTCTGCCTGCGATTTTGGTGGCAGTTCTTGGATCATGGAATTAGATGCGGCTTCTGGTGGTCAGCCCAAAACCACACCCTTTGATTTAAACAATGATGGTGTCTTTGATAGCATCGATTACATCAATGTCGGTGATACAAATGGTGATGGCAAAGATGATTTTGTGCCTATCGGTGGTCAAAAATCATCTGTCGGTATCACACCCACACCAGCGGTATTTTTGTCTGGCGATAAGTCTAAAGAAATAAAAGTATTAAGTGGCTCCATGGGATTAAATACCCTAACAGAGAATCCTGGTACAGGTCCTCTGGGTCGCCAAAACTGGAGACAAATTCTGCAATAGGAACTCATGATGAAAAAAATATACTCACAACAGATGATTTTTCAGGTAGACGCACAGCCTCCGAGCAACCAGAGTGTATATAAAATACATGAAGATTGCGAGGTAGATGCAGGCAACAACCCTGAAAATTCATCTGTGAAGGGTATATATGCTTTTTTTTGCCTCTTGTGTAGCCTGATATTTTATATCAATCCTGTAATAGCCAAACCAGAAACAATGAATATGACAGGCGTACAATATCAAGGGGTTATTACAATGCTCGATCCTGAAGCAGGACAAATAGACATTAACCAAAAACCCTTTGCATTAGCAACACCGCTTAGGGTCACTACAGCTGATAAAACCATTGTCAATACATCCGTGCTTGCCAGTGGACAACTGGTTGAATTTTGGCTAGATGGACAGGCTGCTAAACAAAATACTGAATTACCATATGCAACCATTCATCAACTTCGTATAATCTCTGATGTGAATCCACAGACTATCACACACTGACGATATTTATCTTAGAAAGGCACTGACATGAAAAAAATATATGGATTTAGTTTAATGGAATTGATGATTGCAGTGACGATTGTAGGCATTATTGCGGCAATTGCATTTCCAAGCTATACCCAACATGTGCAACGTACACGCCGTTCAGATGGACAAGCCGCATTACTCAATCTTGCTGCACGAATGGAGCATTATTACACTGAAAACAATACTTATGTTGGAGCAACCACACCCGCAGCGGTTGGCGCAAATACAAATTCCCCAGAAGCTTTTTATACACTTTCTATTTCTAATTTATCTGCAACAAGCTTTACACTCACAGCAACTCCTGTTGCAGGTGGCCCACAAGCAACAGATGCTTGTGGTGCATTGACATTAACAAATACAAATTTGAAGGGACCGACAACAGCGAATTGCTGGTAATCTATAGCCACAGCACATGACTATGCGATGTTAACTCACCGTCTCTAGCACAGTGTTGACCGCTTTAAAAGGATTATGAATTGGCACATCTCTTAATTCTTTTGGCATGGAAAAAGTCATATTTTCGTCAATACCTTTGACATTATTGACTTTCACTACCTTAAATCTTGATTGTATAGCTTGAATGATTTCAGTCACTAAGATCTCAGGCGCCGATGCACCGGCTGTAATGCCAATGTTATTTACGCCCTCAAACCACACCCAATCTAACATTGCAGCATCATCAATTAAGAAACTTCTTGTACCACAATGCTCTGCTAATTCTTTTAAACGATTTGAATTTGAACTATTGGTTGAACCAACCACCAACACAATATCACACAATTTTGCCAATTCTTTTACAGCGTCTTGGCGATTTTGCGTTGCATAGCAAATATCATCCCGTTTGGGTCCTTGGATCTCTGGATACTTCGATTGTAGAGCAGCAATGATTTGTTTGGTATCCTCTACAGACAAGGTTGTTTGTGTGACATAGAATAAATTGGAGGGATCTTTCACAGAGAGCTTTTCAACATCTTGTATATTCTCTACCAGGTAAATACCACCAGCCTTATTCTCATATTGCCCCAGCGTTCCCTCAACTTCAGCATGACCTGCATGCCCAATCAACACACATTCATAACCTTTCTTGCTCTGACGTGCAACTTCCATATGTACTTTTGTCACCAATGGGCAGGTTGCATCAAAAACTAATTGCAAATTTCTGCTTTTTGCTTCTTCTCGCACAGCTTGCGATACACCATGTGCACTGAAAATAACAATACTCTGCTCCGGTACTTCACATAACTCATCCACAAAGACAGCGCCTTGCTCACACAAACTTTTTACCACATAACGATTATGTACCACCTCATGACGCACATAAATCGGCGGACCATATTTTTGTAATGCAGCCTCAACAATATCAATTGCTCTATCGACACCTGCACAGAAACCTCTTGGGTTGGCTAAGAATATCTGAACTGCTTTGCTCATGCTTTTACCTTTGGTGATTTTTTTTCTTCAAAAATAATGGTTTTTAATAACAATATGGCACCTACCGTAATAAAACTATCAGCGATATTAAAAGTCCACCAGTGCCAATTTTTATAGTAACAATCAATAAAATCAATCACATGCCCATGCATAAATCTGTCAATAATATTGCCTAAGGCACCCCCTAAAATTAGCACTAAGGCACTACACACCCATTTATCAGTGCGAGGTGTCTTATAGAGCCATACACTAATAAAAATAGTAATTGCAATCGCAATACCTAATAAGATAAATCGTGTGATTAATAAATTATCATTATTAAACATACCAAAAGCGATACCATAATTATGCGCCAAGGTTAAGCGCAAACCTGGTACTAATGGTATTGTTTCACCTACGCTCAGTGTTTTTAATATCCAGCTTTTGGTTAATTGATCTAGCAACACCAAAAAAGGTACCCAGATAAACCATCGTAATGATGTTGTTTTTTCTTTCATTTCTCAAAGTCTCTCAACTTATTTTAGATAATTAGGCATACAATCGCTGCTCGCCCTTTTGATGTGTATCAATATTCTCAACACAACGACCACAAATTTCAGGAAAATCTGGGTTTTTGTTTACATCTTCTCTGCGATGCCAGCATCGCTTGCATTTGGGATGATGAGAAGCAACGATGGTTACAGCCAATCCTGCAATCTCTGTCTCTATGGCATGAGTCGGCTTTTGAGACATGGGTCGAAGCTCTGCCTTTGAAGTAATCAACAAGAATCGCAACTCATCTTCGAGTTTAGTTAACAACGAATACAATGTGTCATCTGCATATAAAGTGATCTCTGCTTCTAATCCTGCACCAAATGTCCCTTTTGCACGTTCAGACTCAATTGCCTTATTCACTGCATCACGAATAGCTATCATTTCTTGCCAGAAATCATTATTAAATTCAGTTTCTGTGGGTAATGGCTTTAGTGCTTTGTGCCAAGTTGATAGAAAGACGGACTCTGTTGTTGCATCGGGCAATATTTCCCAAATTTCTTCTGCGGTAAAACTCAAAATCGGTGCCATCCATTTCACTAAGGCATGTACAACATGGTACATCGCACTTTGTGCAGATCGTCTTGCATGGCTGTTCTCGCGCAGCGTATATTGTCGGTCTTTGATAACATCCAAGTAGAAGCTACCTAATTCTAATACACAGAAATTGTGTATTTTTTGGTAAACTGTATGAAACTGACATTCGTCAAACGCTTTTATAATATCTTCTTGAATGTAATAGGCTCTATCCACTATCCATTTATCAAGCGGCAACATTTCATCAATCTGAATTTGATGTTGGTGCGAAAAACCACTTAAATTGCCCAACAAAAATCGAGCTGTATTACGAATACGTCGATACGCATCACTGGTACGTTTTAAGATCTCATCAGAAACATGTAGTTCACCTTTATAATCTGTCGCAGCAACCCATAAGCGCAGCACATCTGCGCCTAAAGCCTTGATGACTTTATCTGGCGCAACGACATTTCCCAAAGATTTAGACATCTTTCGGCCTAATTGATCAACGGTAAAACCATGTGTTAACACAGATTCATAAGGTGCTTGTCCATCAATTGCAACAGCAGTCAACAAAGAAGATTGGAACCATCCCCTATGTTGATCCGAACCTTCTAAAAACAATTGCGCAGGATATTGCAATTCTTTGCGGCGTTTAAGCACGCTGACATGACTTACCCCTGAATCGAACCATACATCTAAACTATCTTTTGATTTTTGATAATCCGACATATCTTTAAACGGTAAAGAAGCCATATCTAAAGCATGCCATGCCTCAATCCCTTCTTGCTCCACACGCTGAGCAACATACTCAATGATTGCAACAATGTCTGGATGAACCGCTTTGGTTTCTTTGTGCGTAAAAAGTGGGATTGGCACCCCCCACGTTCTTTGTCTAGAGATACACCAATCAGGTCGTCCTTCAATCATTAAGCTAATACGAGATTCACCCCATTCAGGGATCCAATTTACTTGCTTAATTTGTTCTAAGGCGGTTTGTCTCAGTTTGCTCTCATCCATACTAATGAACCACTGTTGTGTCGCTCTAAAAATAAGCGGCGTTTTATGACGCCAACAGTGTGGATAACTATGAGATAATTTTTCATCATGCAACAATCGATTTTTTTCTTTTAAAAGTGCAATGACTTGTTCATTTGCTTTGAAAACATGTACCCCCCCTAAAAAGGGGGTGCTTGCATAATATTTACCATTATCATCCACAGGGCCATCGAGCGCTAAGCCATATTTAATACCCAAATGATAATCATCCATACCATGCGCAGGTGCGGTATGCACAGCACCTGTACCTGCTTCTGTCGTCACATGCTCACCAAGGAGTATAGGTACATCTCGTTCATAAAAAGGGTGCTCTAGTAAAACATGCTCAGCCATCTGGCCTTTGAATGTATGAACAATGCTATATTCTTGGCAACCGTAACGAGACATACAGCTCTCAAGCAAGGATTCAATCATAATCAATGCATCAAAAGGCACGCCGTCAAGCGAAGCTTTGACAAGGACGTACTCCAATTCAGGGTTAAAGGCAACGGCCTGATTCGCAGGGAGTGTCCAAGGTGTGGTTGTCCAAATAACCACAGCCGCTGTATTGATACTCTTATCAGCGCCTATTTTTTCTAAAAGTGCTTTGGTATCTTTGACTTTAAAGCACACATCAATGGCTTCAGAAGTTTTGTCTTGATGCTCTACTTCTGCTTCTGCTAAAGCAGATCCGCACTGCGTACACCAATGCACAGGTTTAACACCTTGTTGCACGTGACCATTCTGATAAATCTGACCGAATGCGCGCATGATGTCCGCTTGGTATTGATAATCCATCGTTTTATAAGGATTGTCCCAATCGGCAATAACACCTAAGCGCTTAAAGGACTCACGTTGTACATTCACTTGAGAGTTAGCATATTCACGACATGCTTCACGAAAGGCTGCCGGCGTCAAATCTACATTGGGCTTACCTTTTGCTTTCTCGACATTTAATTCAATGGGCAAACCATGACAATCCCATCCTGGAATAAAGGGCGCATCTTTATCACTCAGTGTCTGCGCTTTAACAACCATATCTTTGAGAATTTTATTTACGGCATGACCAATATGAATATCGCCATTGGCATAGGGAGGCCCATCATTCAAAACATATTTTTCTTTGCCTTGTTGCTGAGTTCTGATTTTTTTATATAGATCTAAGTGCTGCCATTTTTTTAGAATCTCGGGTTCACGTTGCGGCAGATTAGCACGCATGGGAAAAGAGGTTTGAGGTAAATTGATAGTATCTTTGTAATCCACTTCGCTCATGATTTAGCCTTAAGTTATTCAAGCAACATTTGAATCTATAATTGAGAACTTACTTGGTTTGCGAAAAATTCTTTCGCCACTAGTGTATCATGTTTAATTCGCTCTATCAGTTCGGAAACATTCTGAAATTTCTGTTCATTGCGAATTTTTTTCAAGAATTCCACTTTCAAATACTGACCATACAAATTGCCTGTATAGTCTAAGAGATGTACCTCTACTTTTTTTCTGAAACTATTAACCGTAGGCTGATATCCTACATTACAAACTGCCGGATACTTCTGATCACCCACAATTGCCCAACAAATATAAACACCGTTTAATAAAATTGATTTAGGTGCAAGCGCAAGGTTAGCGGTTGGAAAGCCAAGTGTTCTACCTAATTTTTTGCCACTTCGAACCCGCGCTATCAAGGTAAAGGGATAACCTAATAATTGATTCGCATGCTCAATATCGCCCACAATCAATGCTTGCCGAATTTTTGAACTGCTTACTTTTTCGCCATGCACAACCACATCTGGCAACACATTGACTCTAAATCCATACTGCTGTCCCATCTTCTGCAAAAGCGCAACATTACCACGCTTCTGATGGCCAAATTGAAAATCTTGCCCCACATTCAGAACACGTACACCCAATGCCTTCACCAAATAGTCTTCCACAAAATTTTCTGCACTCAAAGTGGCCAATTTTTCATTAAAAGCTAACAATCCAAAATAGTGAATAGGCCATTTTTTTAAGAGGTGATATTTCGTTCGCAGCGGCATGATTTGATGCAAAGTTGTTGGCTTAAAATACACATAAGGCAATGGTTCAAAGCTCAGCACAACAGAAGAGATTTCTAAACTATGTGCTTGCAGGAAAGTCTTTGTAATTAAGTTTTGATGCCCTAAATGTAATCCATCGAAATTACCAATGGTTACAACAGAAGCATTTAGCGCTATCGATTGAATGTCACGAAACAACTGCATATCTATCCTTTAAGCCTTATGATTGAGAAAGCGCTCTCATATTAAAATGTGTAAATCGCAAGCCTACAACCCATAGCACAGCACCATACACAACAACCGAACCCACTACTAAAATGCCTAGCTGATACCCGCGCCATAATCCAGAATTTTCCAGCCATGCATCAGCCTCTGGGCTTAAGGCAATCAAAAAAGCAACCATACATATATTGGCAAGCACTAAGCGAAATGCATATTTCAGCCACCCTTTCAAGGGCATGTAATGTTTCAACTTGATAAGCACATATAGCAAAATGCTAAGCTGAACAACTTGAGACAAAGTCGATGCCAAAGCCAAACCAGCATGTTGAAAGGGACCAATCAAAATGAAATTAAATATAACGTTACAGCTAATCGCAACCAAAGCGACCTTTAGGGGCAGCTTAGTATTTTGGCGCGCATAAAAAGCCGATACCATGATTTTAACAACTAAAAATCCAACCAAGCCGAGAGAAAGTGCCATTAAACTATAGCTTGTCAAAATTACATCTTGCGCCGTAAAACGCCCATACTGAAATAAGGTTGATAAAATAGGCTTGGCAAGCAGAATCAAGCCGATAGTGCACGGAATGCCAATTAATAAAATAACCCTGAATGCCCAATCAATGCTCTCCGAGAAGGCATAATCATTTTTGTTTGCATATTGTTTAGAAAGATGTGGCAACACTACTGTGGCCAGCGCCACACCAAACATACCCACCGGAAATTCAAGCAACCTATCAGAATAATATAGCCAGGTTAAGCTACCTACCGGCAAAAAAGAGGCAAAAATCGTATCAACTAATAAGTTAATTTGCATCACAGAAGCACCAATGAGTGCGGGCAACATTAACTTTAATACTTTTTTCACATTCGGATCAAAAAAAGCAACTTTAGGCTTCGGCAAAAGACCTAACCTATAAATAGCGGGCAATTGAAAAAACAATTGCAAAAAGCCACCTAATAAAACGCCCCATGCAAGTGCAATGACTGGATCAGTGGTAAAACCCGTCAAATAAAGCGCTGCAAAAATCATGCTTATGTTTAACAGAACAGGTGTAAACGCTGGTAATGCAAATCGATTGTGTGCATTTTGGATCCCTGAGAAGAACGCAGTCATCGATATCAGTAGTAAATAAGGGAAGGTCCAACGAAGCATCTCAGAAGCTAAGGCAAATTGCTGAGGATTTTCATTAAATCCAGGCGCAAACAATGTAATTAAAAAGGGCGCTCCCACACAGCCCAGGATGGTAATCACCGTCAAGACCAATAATAAACAACCACAGACTCTATCAATCAAGAATTGCACTTCAGGCTGAGGCTTAACCGCAACTGTTTCACTAAGGACGGGCACAAAGGCTTGTGAAAATGCACCTTCAGCAAAGAGTCTACGCATGAAATTCGGTATCTTAAACGCCACCAAGAAAGCATCTAAACCCGCACTTGCTCCAAACATATGCGCAACCACCATATCTCGAATAAAACCCAAGATTCTGGAAAAAAATGTCATTGCACTAACTGTGCTGGTGGACTTTAATAACTGTTTGCTCATAGTGAGTGGTCGGATCCTAGTAAAGGCCTATTAAAACATTGACATCTCAAACTAAAATAGCGATGATTGCAAGCTTTCGAAACAGCTTCGGGGATAAATACTTTGGCTAATACAAAACAGGCTAAAAAAAGAGCACGTCAAAATGAAAAACGCCGCCAAGAAAATAAGTGGCAGGTTTCAAGAATGTACACGCATGTTAAAAAGGTACTGCTTACTATCGCTACAGGCGATCATGGCAAAGCGCAAACAGAATATCAAATAGCGACCTCTTATATTGATCGTTTAGTGATTAAAGGTTTAATTCACAAGAATAAAGCTGCACGTCATAAAAGCAGATTAAATAAGAAAGTTTTGGCGCTGGCTGCATAAAACTTCGCCCGGGTACCCGATTTACCCCCTTTGCTTTAATATTCCTAAGGCAGAGGGGTTGTAGTTTAGTCATGCCTACAAGTTAATTTATTGACTTATTTCCTCTATCTCTTCTTCAAAATAGTCTTATCAAAAGGCCATGGTATGCTTCAGTTAGTTATATCTCCCCTCTTGGCCGGCCTTAAAATATATGTGTATAATCAAATGACTCTCTTGCTCTGTCTACGAGAGAGATGCACACATTTTCTTTAAACAGTAGAATATTGTGTCATACCAGCGAAGGCTGGCATCCAGAATTTATCTTGATAGCAATCTTCAAGACTTGTTCTGCGTTTTCCTTTAGTAGTTTAATAAAGTATAGAAAAATTGATTCTTGATATGTACTAGATGCCAGCCTTTGCTGGCATGACAATACAAATCACTTAAAGCAGGGCGAATCTAGACCGCCATAATAAGCAAAAAACATAAGGACATGGGTTTTAAAATATGCTGATCCTCATTGGGTATTTAGCTGTATTGGCTTCTGTTTTCGGGGGCTATGCATTGGCAGGAGGCCATCTAGCAGCCTTATTTCAACCTGTAGAATTATTAATGATTGGTGGTGCGGCCACTGGCGCCTTTATCTGCAGCAATAGCGGCAAAGTGCTCAAGGCCACCCTTAAAGAGCTAGGTCGAGCTTTCCTGCCGTCTAAATACAATAAAGTCGCTTATGCTCAGCTCTTAAGCGTACTTTACTCCTTACTGGTAAAAATCCACCATCAAGGTTCTATTTCCTTAGAGGCCGACTTAGAAAATCCTCAAGAAAGCCCAATTTTCGCTGCATACCCTAAAATATTAGCCAACCACCATGTTGTAGAATTTATTTGCGACTATTTCCGTATGATCATTAACGAAGATCTCAGTGTGCATCATGTTGAAAATCTAATGGACAATGAAATTGAAACGCATCACCACGAAGCGCTCATGCCTTCACATGCTGTTGCTAAACTCGCTGATGGTATGCCTGCTTTTGGTATCGTCGCCGCTGTGATGGGGGTTGTACATACCATGGAATCCATCAGCTTGCCCCCCGCAGAACTGGGTATGTTAATTGCAGCCGCACTGGTTGGAACTTTCTTGGGTATTTTACTTGGTTATGGCTTTATCGGCCCATTGGCAGTCATCATGGAACAACGTGCCAATGAAAGTACCCAAATGTTTCAATGTATTAAATTAGTCATACTTGCTCAAATGCATAAGTGTTCAAATCAAACGGCGATTGAATTTGGCCGTAAAATTTTATTTTCTACAGAACGCCCCTCTGCAAAACAGCTAGATGAGATGCTAGAAGAAGTTAAAAAAGCGACTCGTGGTAATGCAAGTGCGAGTACATAAAACATGGCAAAAATAATAGCTGGAACAGATACTTCTGAAGAAAAGCCCCCTTTGATTGTGATAAAGAAAATTAAGAAAGTCAGTGGTGGTCATCATGGCGGTGCTTGGAAAATTGCTTATGCTGATTTTGTAACAGCCATGATGGCATTCTTTCTGTTAATGTGGCTAGTAAGCTCCGTTAATAAATCAAAATTAGAAGGCATTGCTGAATACTTTAAACAACCACTCAAAATTCTCAACAAAGGTGGCGACAACTTAGCAGAGATCTCACCTAAAACTGTGTTACAACCTAAAATTGACACAACTGAACGAGAAAAAGAGAAGGAAAAACATGCACTTCCTTCTAAGTTAGATATGAAAACAGTAGAAGACCTTAGAAAACAAAAAGAACTTGAACATTTACAGCAAATGAAAGGCGCTATTGAAAATATGATTAACAGCACGCCTGATGTCTCTAAATATAAAGATCAAATTAAAGTAGATATCACCTATGAAGGCTTGCGTATTCAAGTCATTGATAACGAAGAGCGCCCCATGTTTGCCATGAGCAGTGATGAACTAGAACCCGAAATCAAGCCTGTACTCCGATCACTTGCGCCTATTTTCATGGAAATTCCGAATAAAATAAGCATTATTGGTCACACAGACGGCTTTGAATATAATTCTGAAGATACCAAAAAGAGCAACTGGGATCTCTCTTCCAACCGAGCAAACTCAGCGCGTCGAGAATTAGAAGCCGCTGGGATGCCAAAGGATAAAGTATTAAGAGTAATGGGATATGGCGCTTCTATTTTGCTGGATGCCAGAAATCCACACAATCCAAAGAATCGTCGGATCAGTATTGTTGTGATGAAAGACGAAGTAACCACAGAGGCCATTGTTCAAAATAAGTAGCTTTACTTTAGTTCAAATAAGCAAAGCGACTACTTTGAGTCTGTTACCAATCTTGAATTTCTGTGTTTTGAAATTCTGTGCTCTCATTCTCTGCTCTGTTAGCAAAGGCTTGTCTATAAACAAGCAATGCTTGCGCAATCTCTTTGCACATTTCTTGTGTGCCCCTACGCTCAGCAGCAGAAATAACAAAAATAGGCGTATCCTCACCTTTATACGCACGAATGCGTTGCTTGAGCTCATCAATGCTGGCTGAATCAACGCAGTCTGCTTTATTGAGCACCAACCAGCGTGGCTTCTCCAATAGCTCAGGGCTGAACATTCTTAATTCTTCTTCAATCAACAAAATATTGTTGAAGCAATCTTCTTCCAACATATCAACAATGTGCAAGAGAAGGTGTGTGCGTGTGAGATGCTTTAAAAATTGTAAACCTAAACCTGCTCCCAAATGGGCACCTTCTATAAGACCCGGGATATCTGCAATCACAAAACGCGTTGAACCATCAACACTTACCGTGCCTAACTGAGGATAAGTCGTTGTAAAAGGATAATCTGCGACTTTGGTCGTGGCATTGGATACCGCTTGAATGAGGGTTGATTTACCCGCATTTGGAAAGCCCACAACCCCCACATCAGCAAGCAATTGTAGCTCTAAACGCAATTTACGCTCTTCACCAGGTTTACCCTTGGTCGTCTTGCGCGGTGCGCGGTTTGTCGAGGTTTTAAAATGTACATTTCCTAAACCACGTGCGCCGCCTTGTGCAATCAACATCGTTTGGCCATCGGTGATTAACTCAGCTAAGATTTCCTGAGTATCTTCATCTCTAATGATGGTTCCTGCAGGTACCTTTACCCAGCATGACTCACCATCATGACCACGGCATTGTTTACCATGACCACAATCACCACTTTTGGCTTGAAAAACGGTTTGATAGCGAAAATCAATTAAGGTATTGATGGAGGCATCTGCGACAAGATACACATTACCGCCTTTGCCACCATCTCCGCCATCAGGACCACCAAAGGGCACAAATTTCTCACGTCTAAAACTAGAGGAGCCATTGCCACCTTTACCGGCTTGAACACGGATGATTGCTTCGTCGACGAATTTCATATCTTGTTACTACTTTATTGAAGACCCTCTACTAAATACACTTTAGCAAAAGGTCTTGGGAATCATTCTATTAAGCTTGTGCGGGAATTTGTTGTGCGGAGTCAGCGGGGATAATGCTAACAGTGCGGCGATTTAATCGACCAGTCACTTTAAAGTTAATATATCCTGATACTTTTGCAAATAAAGTATAATCACTGCCTTGGCCTACAAATACACCTGGATGAAATTTGGTACCCTTTTGTCTGACAATAATGCTGCCAGCTGTTACCCATTCACCACCATAACGCTTAACACCTAAATACTTCGGGTTAGAATCTCGACCATTGCGAGTACTACCGCCTGCTTTCTTATGTGCCATTTCTGCCCCTTGTTATTTTTCTTTAACGCAGCGAGCAACCTTCGAAAAGGATTATGCTGCTTGTATATTAGTAATTTCGATTTCAGTAAACGATTGGCGATGCCCTTGTTTACGACGGTAGGTTTTACGTCTTCTCATTTTGATAATGGTTACTTTATCACCACGACCATGTTGAACAATCTTAGCTTCAACAGTAGCTTTATCAAGGAAAGGAGCACCTACTTGGATTTTTTCACCTTCACTAACAAGCAACACAGCTTCTTTGCTGAATACAATTTTATTTCCTGGTTCGCCAACCAACTTTTCAACTTGGAGCTTTTGACCAACCTTAACACGGTATTGCTTGCCCCCAGTGGCGATGACGGCAGTGGGATTTAATTCACTCACAGGACTCTCCAAATTTATTTAACTTTTACTTTCTATCAGGCTTTCGCCACGATTCGCTTGAGCCTTGGACATCAAGCATAAGGCCAAAAATTTTACTTTAATTCTTAGTAAAAAAGCAATAATTTAGTGTATCCTAACTAAACTATTAAATAATTAAGCAAGTTAACACATGACTATTCAGCCCCTGCGACAATGTGTAAGCAGCGAATTACAAGCTGTTGATACGCTTATTGTCAGTAGTTTGGAATCCAAGGTTGAGACAGTTAACCAGATAGGGCATTACATTGTCAACAGTGGCGGCAAACGAATTCGCCCTTTAGTTGTTTTGCTTTCTGGTAAAGCCTGCCAGGCTCAGTCCGAAGAAGCAATCGCAATGGCCACCATCATAGAGTTTATCCATACAGCAACACTATTGCACGATGATGTTGTCGATCGCTCACTCTTGCGTAGAGGCATACCCACTGCAAATGCTGTCTGGGATAATGCCTCAGCTGTTTTGGTTGGAGACTTCATCTACTCACGCGCTTTTCAAATGATTGCTAGGCTTAAGAATGCAGAAGCCACTGAGATATTAGCAGAAACCACCAATGTGATTGCTGAAGGGGAAGTTTTGCAACTAACCCACAGACAACAACCCGACATCAGTGAAGCGCAATATCTACGCGTCATTGAATATAAAACAGCAAAGCTCTTTGAAGCCGCTTGCCAACTCGGTGCTGTGCTAGGCAATCAATCTCGCACTATTAAACAAATGCTTGCCTCCTATGGTAAGCATATTGGTATTGCCTTTCAGTTAGTCGATGATTTACTAGACTATCAAAGCAATAACCCAGATTGGGGCAAAAATATTGGCGACGATCTGGCGGAAGGCAAGGCTACCCTGCCATTGATTTATGGGATGCAACACGGGGATGCAGCGCTTGCCGAGCTAATTAAAAGCGCCATTCTCAACAAAGGCTCTGATAAATTAGCTGAGATACAAAGTGGCATTGTGTCATCTGGTGCGATTGATTACACTATGCGCTTGGCCTCTGAAGCCATCAGAAATGCCAAAAAAGCTTTAACGCTGCTTCCCGATACAGACTATAAAGCAGCCTTGAATGATTTAGCAGATTTTGTTGTCGCAAGAAATTATTAGTGGTGAAGCAACCGGAATGTATGAAAATACATGGGACTACAAAACTACGAAAACAAGACGGTATAAAGCGAAAGCACAAAATTCATTGCTCGAAGTGCTTTTGTTTTAGGCAAGGCGTCGAGTAATGAGCAACCGGAGTGTACGCAAGTACATGAGGATTGCGAAACTACGAAGACAACACAGCATAAAGCGAAAGCACAAAATTCATTGCTCGAAGTGCTTTTGTTTTAGGCAAGGCGTCGAGTAATGAGCAACCGGAGTGTACGCAAGTACATGAGGATTGCGAAACTACGAAGACAACACAGCATAAAGCGAAAGCACAAAGAGCAAAAGCGGGGTGTAGCTCAGCCTGGTAGAGCACTGCGTTCGGGACGCAGGGGTCGTAGGTTCAAATCCTGTCATCCCGACCAAACACACAAGGTCCGTTCTTGAGCTGATAACTTAGCTAAAATTTTAATTTTCAAACTTGTTTATAAAGATCATAATCAATACATTCAGCATCTTCTAAATACTTTATTACCAAGCATTTGTACTGTCTCGGACTCCACGATTTGATTGACTACTTTCTTTGTAGGCTCATATAGGCCATATGCCGTCGCTGCACTAACAATCAGGCAATCCGATAGATCTTCTTGGCCATTTAATGCTCGATAAGTAGCAAACCCAAATAATAGCGTTTGAGCAAGATTTTTCGTCAAGTCGCTCTCATTTTGCGCAATATCAGCGGTAATATCGATCGCGGGATCAGCAATGATTTGGTTCGTATCATTCAAATAAGCCAAGCGCTCCAACTCTATTTTTCTTTTTGAGTGCAAACATACATTGACCAAGCTTTTCATTGAAGCAACACTTGTAGACACAACACGCCATAGAAAAGGAACATTGAAGTTAAGCATTTTATTCCTATATGCCATTTTTGATTACAATTTCAACATCTTAATACAAGCCAATTATTTTATGAACTTTTTCTCCCTGTTGTCAGACTAAACTCAAAACAATAAACAACAGAGCGTGTATATGCTAAATTCCCCTGATCTAAATGACAGCCATCATGCAAACACAAATGCAATAGGATTATTTGAAGATCTTGCAGGTCAAACTCGTTTAAAAGAAGCTTATGAACATCTATTAAAGGCTGACACTGGTATTGTGGGTAAATTTTTTAATATCCTCAACGCCTTTACAGATAGAGAAGATATAAAAAGCTGCGAAATTGCAGAAAATGCCTTGGTTGATTTTTTTGCTCAACTCAATATTGATTTCAGAGCCGGGCTCTCTGATATTACACAACTCACTGCTCACCATTTAGAAAATGATTTACAGCGCCAACAAGCATTATATTTATTGTGTTATACACACCTTAACCTGAATGTGAGTTCTGGCGGAAAAATTACAACAAAATATGTTTTTGATGATCAATCACAAAAAGAAATTGAAGCCGTGCTGATGGCGCTAGAGGACGTGCAATTTGGACCTGCGTATTATATGCATACAAAACTTTCTCATGTTGATCCCGATCATACTCCTACCTTAATGCTGCAAGGCGCACGATTAGGAAATATAGAGTCTCGTTATGCCTATGTTGCTCGATATCTAAGCCATCTGGCAGGAACAGCGATTATGGCAACGCCACCCGCATTTGAATTTCCAGAAGGAATAGATCAACAAATAATGATAGCATGGATAAAAGAAACCAAAAATACAGGATATACAGCAGGCGTATCCAACATACAAAATTTTATTAGCAATGTATTTGGGGCACTGGGTGCCATACATCAACCACCAGAAAAACAAGTGACCGATGCACAAAAAGCACGACTCATTGAAATGGCAGAACTCGTTAAAGCTATTTCTGACGATAAAAAAGTGAATAAAGCGATTGATACTATTTTAAATATGGATGTAAAAAATAAATCATACGAGGAAATAAAAGAAAAATATCTCCAGATTGTAAAAGAGGCTGATCAATATCTTTCAGAACAATACAGCACCCCTCTTAAGCGAACGCCTTTGAAAATAGAACAATGTTTGTTCGATGGAGAATTAAATGCTATGCAAATGCAAATGGAGCAAGAAAGAAGCCGTTTACAAGCACTGAATTCTGCAACCGCAAATATTTTTAATAAACCTATAGAAAAAATGGAAAAACACAGGGCAATGTTATTAAATGCACAGGATCAAAAAGAGACTAAAAAAGTTTTAGGAAAAGTGAAAGCGAACATAGGACTCTTACATGAAGAGGTCAAAGAAGCAGAAGAAGTTTCGCACTCCTTTAGAGCATTCATGAAAAGAACCGCCAATAAAATAAAAAATTGGTTATATAATAAATTCAATATTGAAACCGAAAAATCCTCTTTAAAGACACCTGTTATTGTTAAAACTTATGACATGAAAACAGAAGCCAATAAATTACTTAAAAAGGCCGCTATGCCTCCTAAACAATCTGATAAAACACCCGAACATATTGCGAAGAAACCCAAGCACACCTAAAGATTATTTCTTTTTAATCTGCTTGACTTCACAAGAATTTTCATTATTTAATCGAAGGGCATTCAAGCTAGAATTTAACTAGAAGCTGTCTCAAAAAGAGATCAAAGGAGATTGACTCATGCCCAACATTGCCACTCTTATTTTAGGCGTACCGCAATATCATGCGGACACCCAAAGCTCTAGCGCAAAACTTGCCGTAACTTTCGAAGAAAATGTCCAGGTAGACGACTTATATTTAGAAGTAAAAATAGCGGATCGCCTTTATAAAATACCTGGTATCGTAAAAGATGCAAAAGAAGCCTATCCTGAGCAACACGCAGATTCAAGCCAACCTAATTCTGCCATACAAACCTCAAGCAAGCATATACATTTTTCAATTGAAGATCTGATCCCTAATCAATCTTTTACTTATAAAGTAAAATCAAAAACCAAACAAGCTATCTACGAATCCCCGTATTGCCTCATAGCAAAACCTAACCCAAGGGGTCGTTCGTTGCCTCATAACTAAAGTAACCGAGAACATTTAATTCAAAGACTTTTATTTTGTTAAAAGCAGATAAAAAACAAACAGTAAGCTCGAGGCCGTTGCTGAATAGATATGCAATATTCATCTTTCTTCTCCTTAGAGTCGTTGCCTCACATTTGAACTAACTTTTATGTGCTTAAATATTTCAACCAATTTTGTTTCTATTATTTTCTTAAGTGTAAACGGATTAAGGGTTGCATGAATAGCCTGTAGTTTTTCTTTTGTGGTATCTGCAACAGAATCTGACTCTAATACCCGCTCATAAGGCGTTTTTGCAGGTTCATATTGTTTCTTGTATTTAGCGCCAATACGCTCTTTGCTTTTTAGCTTCATCGATGGCATGAAGTGATTTTGAAGCAGGCTCCATTCGTTTCGGTATAAATCATTCATCAAAACAACCGTTTTCTTTTTGTCTAGCCTGTCATACCCAAATAGGTTTCGCACATGCGTCCAATTTTTCTGTTCTACATGAGCATTATCATTCTTTTTATAGGGGCGTGAACGTGTAAACTGAACAGGCTTTTCTCTTTTAGTAAAATAATCATGTAATGCATGATTAATAAACTCACCGCCGTTATCACAATCAAACCCTAAAACCTCAAAGGGTAAAACCTTTTCTATATCACTGATACGTTCATAAACAAGGCCACCTTCTTTATTCCACATGGCTCGATTTTCTGTCCAACCTGTAAAAATATCTGTAACGGTTAGACTCCAAGCAAAACGACCAGCAACACTATCGCCACAGTGCGCAACAGTGTCTGCTTCCACATAACCTGGCCGTGTTATATCCCAATGACTAAATTGTATTTGTATATGAGATGCCAGGTTTGGTTGCACAGCGTCCTTTAAGTTTGTTTGTCGCTCGTATAGGCTTTAGTAAGCGATCGATAGTAGCAGGGCTAATTGATAATAGCCGGTGCCTTATTTCAGGTGCTAGAGAGCCATAGGTTGACTCATAGCTTGGCAGCCAGAGTTTAATGATGGGTTTTAGCCTTTTGCCACAGGGTTGGTCGGCGGTAAACCAAATCTGCTTTAATGGCTCTAAGAGGGCGGGTTTATCATACACTGGTTTTAATCCCGCTCTCTTTTTTTCCTTAACTGGTTTCTTCTTTAGTAGCTGAATCGCATATTTTCTATTGTATCCACATACAGCACAAAACTCATTGAGTATTGCACTCTTTTTTGACCTATCAGCATTCACGTATCGCAACAAAATCGCTTGAAGATAGCTCTTTTTTTCTTGATACCCCATATGTGTAACCTCCTGTTCCCTGGTTACTTTTAATATGAGGCAACGAAGCCTACTTTGCGTTCATAGAGTTAGATTTAATTTGAGGCAATTCGATCCCCTAATGTTTTACACGATAAAAAAACCAGACATCAGGCAGTAACTGTCAAAGCCCCACCTGCAGATAATTTTGAAGGCAAAATTAGAATAGGCTTTGGCGCAGATCAAGAAATCATGGATGTCATTCAAGCAATTAAAGCAGATGATAAAATAGCAAAATTATTTGGTTTAAGCTTAGATCAAAGTGAAACCACAACTAAGATTTATGAGTTATTAGCGCAGAAAAATCTTGACCTCTTCATTCATGGTGGCGATCTGATGTATGGAGAGAATTCGCTTCCCAAAGAGATGGTTACTACCCTGGAAGAATTTCGCCATCATCTCTATTTAGATTTTCATCAAATTGTTCGCATGGCTCTAAAACAAATATATGCTTTAAGAGGCTTAGATGATCATGATCTTGGTCGTAATAATGCATCTAAAGAAGCGGTTGATGCAGATCCCCATGCCTTTGAAAATGCACTGAATGCCTTTAATGAATTTTTCCCTGTTCCAACGGAAGAAGCAGATCAACATCGCGGATCTTTTTTTAAAACAAAATTTGGACCAATTGAAATCTGGTGCTTAAATACTCGTCTCTACAATACAGAAGGCAAGTCTTTGCTTGGCGATGCGCAGTTTAAATGGCTCGAAGAAACCTTAAGTGCTTCTACCGCAAAAGTTAAACTTGTACTCACCCCTCTACCGTTGGTGATGGGGAAAAAGCCTGCCGAAGATCATCGTGGCAATGCCCAAGCTTGGCTAAAACTCGTTAATCTGCTCTTTGATCATAATGTAAATGGTGTTCTTTCAGCGGATATTCATGCTCGCTCACGTGTTGATCTGGTAAGGGAGATAGAGGGTGAACGAAAAGAAATGTTCCAAATTATCAGTGGTGCCTTAGGCGGCCGCCCGCAATCTATTTCCAAAGCAGAAAGAAAACAACTGCCCACACCATTGCTGCCCGAAGGATTATCGGCAGATGAGAAGGCAAGCTTCAGTGCCAGCCGTGTTCGCTCCTACTATACGCCTTTACACAGCCCAACGGATGTACCTTTACTTGGTGGAATTGGTAGGTTACCACTGGGCAAAAAGAAAAGGCGCGCCTATAAAGATGAAGCGTGGGTCGGCAAATCTTATGCTAGTGGTCAGTATGGTGTCGATCTCCTAGAAATTGATACGCAAGCAAATACCATTCATTCAAGCTATGTTGCTGTTGGCAAAAAGGGCTCAAAAGATGTTTTTACGGATGAAGCAACTTATTCTTTGCAAACACATATAGCCCCAAAGAAAGATCTTCATGACACACTCGCTGACTATATGAGTTCTTCCGCAGAAGAAAAAGATGAAATTTTAGCTCTGTCAGTCAAACCTACTAAAACACCCATTCTTTTATCTAAGCATGTAGTCCAAGCTCAAGATATCCCCACTGCTGATAGTACTGTCAGTAAAGACAAAGAAAAGAAACGCAAAGATGTTAAGACTAAGGCTGTAATCTAAATCAATAAGCGAAGTGCAAATATGTGCTTCGCTTATCCCATCAAAAACGCTCTAAACAGTATGGGACAGCCACAACAGTGTTTGTTAAGTAACACAATATATGTATTCTGCTTTCAATTACCACGCCTTGCGTGTACTATTCACCTTTGCTTGAATGTAGCTTGCCTAAAGCTTTGTTAAGTCTCTTTCATATCTACTTTTGATTCAACGTGAAGACTTCTATAGGAGGGTAAAGCATGCCCTGGGTGCTTGTACTATTTGCTTTATTTGCTGGCCTATTTACCTTAAGTAAATCAGCGCTTGAATACTCAGAACCCTTCTTTTTAATCGGCTCGCGCATGCTGTTTGCGGGTATATTGCTGCTTGGTCATCAATTTCTGTTTCAACGCAAAAACATCAAGCTAAAGCTTAACCACATTCTGCCTCTCTTTTTGCTCGGACTCGTCAGCATTTACATTACCAACATTGCTGAGATCTGGGGACTACAATTTATGAGTTCCTCAAAGGCATGCCTAATTTATAGCTTATCTCCTTACGTGGCTGCCTTATTTGCTTATTTTATGCTACAGGAACGTTTGTCTTTAAAGAAATGGGTTGGGCTGTGTATAGGTTTTATCGGTATATTGCCCATTCTTTTTGCTGACTACTCCATGCAAAGCTTCTCAAAAGAAATCTTTATTTTCTCTCGTGGTGAGATAGCACTGCTTATTGCCGTATTTGCTAGCGTTTATGGCTGGATTTTACTGAAGAAAATTATTAATGATTTTAAACACTCGCCTATCTTAGCCAATGGCTTCGCAATGGTGATTGGTGGAACTTTTGCCCTCTTTCACTCGTATTTAAGTGGTGAAACTTGGTCTCCTATTCCCGTCATTAATGCACAATACGCAGCTTATATTGAATGCGCATTGTGGATGACCCTTATTTCAAACATTATTTGCTACAACCTATATGGTTACCTGTTAAAGCGCTTTACAGCCACCTTCATGGCGTTGGCAGGATTGGTTACCCCACTGTTTGCCACCTTTTTTGGATGGTACTTCCTTAATGAAACCATTACTTGGCATTATTTCGGCTCTATGATTATTTTTTCTATCGGTCTCATTATCTTTTATCAAGAAGAGCTACAAACTAATTTTGATGCTCCTATTGAAGGCAGAGAAGCAAATTCATAAATATGATGGTGCGCTAGAATTTCTTTTTTAGCGCACATTTCAAGTCCCTCTTGAACGCGTTTCCCAATAGATAAACAAAGCCCCAATACAAGCAGCTGTCGCGGAAGCTAACAATATTGCCAATCGACTTTCTGCGGCTAATTGTAGATGATTCACATCAAAAGCAAGAAAACTAATAAATAAGCTCATGGTAAATCCTATACCACAGAGAAATGCCATCCCAAGCAGTAACCGTAGATTTACACCGTTAGGGAGTTTTGCTTTAAACAGTACCATACCAAGCCATGTTCCCAGTAAAACCCCTATCGGTTTTCCTAACAATAAACCACTTGCCACTCCTTGCGAAACAGTATCCAGAGAAGCCAAGGACTGTGTATTAATAGAGACGCCCGCATTGGCAAAAGCAAATAAAGGTAAAATGAAAAATACAACATAAGGATGCAATTCATGCTCTAATTTTTTCAATGGAGATATTGACTGGGAAACACTTTGCAAAGGAATACAAAATGCCAATAGTACACCAGCAATCGTCGCATGCACGCCCGATTTCAAAACACAAAACCACAAGACACTACCTAACAAGATATAGGGTAAGATTGCATAGACATTTTTGCGATTCAAGAGATAAAGTGCAAAAACCAATACACCCGACAAACCAAGTGCTATCAATGACAGTTGTGAAGTATAAAAAATTGCAATAATTAAAATAGCGCCTACATCATCGATAATGGCTAAGGTCACTAAAAATATTTTCAATCCGATAGGAATGCGAGAGCCAAACAAGGATAAAACGCCCAATGCAAAAGCAATATCCGTAGCTGCAGGAATCGCCCACCCTCTCATACGCGTAGGATCATCTTGCGTGAAAAAAACATAAAACAGCGCAGGAACAATCATTCCAAAAAGAGCGGCAATACCAGGCAAGACTCGACTTTTAGCATTTGACAATTCCCCCTCTAACCATTCTCTTTTTAGCTCTAACCCTACAAGCAAAAAGAAAACAGCCATCAAGCCATCATTAATCCACAATAAGAGAGTCTTATCTAATCCAAACTCACCTATTTTAACAATGACGGGCAATTGAAAAAACTGAACATATGCTTCACTGAAAGGAGAGTTTGCGATGCATAATGCAATGACTGTTGCAAAGGCAAGAAGCACGCCACCGGCAGCCTCCCATTTGAAAAAATTTTGGAGATACCCTAGCATGCATCAAATCCCTAAATGACTCATTTTATAATTTACAAGATATCTGATAGTTTTAATAAATGGCTCTATTTAGATTCTGCCACTCTTGAAAAACAGGCTCTACCTCAGCATTCAGTGACATCATTTGACAAGGAACATCACGATTCTCTACAGGCTGTGCTATCTGTTCATAAAACAAAGCATCATCAAAGCCATACTTTGCAGCAATTGTTCTATCTGCGCCCACATATATTTTCTTGATCCTAGACCAATAAATAGCGGCAAGACACATAGGACAAGGCTCTACCGTTGTGTAAAGTTCACAGTCAGAAAGCACATGTGTTTTTAATTGTTTACAGGCTAAACGAATTGCATTTATTTCTGCATGGCAAGTTGGATCTGAATCTTTGAGTACCGTGTTATGAGCAACTGAGATAACTTTATCATTCAACACGATTACTGCACCAAAGGGGCCACCATCGTTATTTTGAATACCTTCTCGTGAGCTTTGAATAGCCAATTGCATTGCTTTGTCTAACATTGTGCACCATTTGATTGAAAAAACTTACTTCACTGTAATCAAATTTTCAGTTACTTTCAATTCTTAGATATCCCCACGGTGCCGCAAAATGCCAATCAAGCGCTTGAGAGACGTGAGACAGAACTTCGTGTCCTCTTATGCTTCCCCCTTTATCATTCAAGCGAGGGCTACAGATTGCAATGCCACCACGACCTGTAGAAAGAGAAATAATAAGGCCAGAAACACCACTTTTAGAAGGCATACCTGTTTTTACAAGATGCATACCAGACTCATCATAAAGCCCACAGGTTGCCATAATAGAGACCACACAATTACTAGTTCTTTCTGAGATAACACGTGTGCCATCTGGTAATAAACCACCATTGGCTAAAATCATAGGTAAATAAGCTGCTGTTTGAATATCAGCCTCATATGAGCATAAATAAAAATAAGTCTCCAGTGTATCGTCTACAGACAAAGGCAATTCTCCTTTGCTCTTCAATAGATAGGCAATAGAGCGATTTCTATCACCCGTCGCACGCTCTGAAGCAAAAACCTTCCCATTTACATTTAATTCTTTACCAAAAAGTTTTGATGCCCAACTATCTAACCATTGTGCACGCTCTTGCGTATCGCCGCCTGGTATATGGCTACATAATGCAATTGCACCTGCATTGATCATAGGGTTAACAGGTGTTGCACCATATCTATCAACTTGCGCAATAGAAGAGAAAGGTTGTCCTGATGACTCTGCATGAATCCAGGAGAAAATCTTTTCTTCACCATATTCTTCCATCAATCCAATCAGTGAAATCAATTTTGCAACACTTTGCAAAGTAAAGGTATGCTGCTCATAATCTCCGCTGGATATTTGTGTTCCATCAGATAGCAAAATAGAACCTGATAATAAATCAGGATTCACATTTGCAAGTTCGGGAATATAATTTGCAGGCATGCCATTTTGATTATGTTTTGCACGCTCAATTGCTTGATTTAAAATCATTTGAATTTGCTGTATATATTTATCTCTTTCCATCGGCAATCAACCAAGCAAATGCGAGTGTTATAACTAAATAGGATAGCGCGAAATCAAGCTATCCTCAAGCGTCACATCGCTTCTAAAGCATGTATTGCACATACACCGGAAGCTGTTTCAAAAATACACCTTTGCATTGATCCTTATATTGCAAATATTTTTGCGCTATTCATTTAGGTTTACGCATCTTAGGTTTAAATCAACATGCCAACATTCAATCTAGAAATTAGCACTTATTACAAATACAATATGTGCTCTGTTTTATAACTTAACCAACTACCAAATCATAATCTTCATAGAAAAGGATGTAATATGCGTTGTTTTAAATCCACTCTCTTCTTGATCATCTCTACACTTCTCTCAACAACACAAGTCCATGCAGAATGGGATTGGAATCTTTTGTTAGGCGCCTCTGCGGGCATAGCAAGCAGAGAAGGAAAGCTCACCACAGAAATGGATTATACAAATGATATTATTCCACCAGGATTTTTTCGCACCAATATAAAACATAATCTTAAAGATACGGGCTTTATATGGGGAATCCTTGGTGGTGCACAAGCAACGTGTGGTGCTTATATGTTCGGTATAGAAGCCAGCGTTGACTGGCCTCGTTATGATTCTGCCCATGCCTTTGCCTTTACTGACTCACAAGGTGCACAAGGCTGGAATGGTCTTGCTCGATATGAACAAGGTAACAACATTGCCTTGAGTATGCGCGCAGGTTATCGCGTATTCGATTGGCTCATGGGCTATGTCAGAGTAGGTGGCGAAACCAGCAAGGATAAATTACACACTCAGTTCTCGGGCAATGAATTTTATCCCTTTGGTATTAGCATGGAAAGCTCTCGAAGAAGCTTACGCTTTTTAGGTGGTGTTGGTATTGAAATACCATTCCCCTTTCTTTCTAGCTTAGTTGCGCGTGCAGAATACAATTTCCATTCTAAGGGTAAAAATCTAGGCGTCCACGGTGCAATAGCAGACAATTTTAATATTGATCCTTCCTTTATTGCAGAAACTAGGCAAAAAATGCATTCTGGTATTGGGGCAATTGTTTGGAATTTTGGTTAAAACTTACCTCAGCTCTTGGCATCAAGAGCTGATTCTTCTACACAAGAGCGTAGTAACTATTTCCCCTCTACCTGTTAGTGGTCAAGTAAATTTAACCCTCACCCGCCCTTTTAGGGCACCCTCTCCCAAAATTGGTAGAGGAAAAATGTTCGCATTGCGAAGGAAAGTATTTTTCTCATTTTTATTTTCTAGATGTACTCAGCTTGTTCGGGTAACTGCCAATTAATCGGCGTTTGCCCTGTTTTTACCAGAAAATCATTAATTTTTGAAAAAGGTCGACTCCCCAAAAAACCACGATTTGCAGATAATGGTGAAGGATGTACAGACTTCAATACCAAATGCTTTTGTGTATCGATGACTTGTCCTTTTTTCTGTGCATAAGCCCCCCATAAAACGAAGGCAATGGGATGTGGTTGCAAATTGAGTTGCTCAATCACTTTATCCGTGAAGATTTCCCATCCTTGTCCTTGATGAGATGCAGCCAAGCCTTTCTCTACCGTTAATACACTGTTTAATAAAAAAACCCCCTGCTCTGCCCAGGATAATAAACAACCATGCTTTACTGGCTTTATCTGTAAATCTGCTTGCAACTCTTTATAAATGTTAAGCAATGAGGGCGGAATAGCAACGCCTGGCTTGACAGAGAAACACAGTCCATGCGCTTGTCCTGGACCATGATAAGGATCTTGTCCTAAAATAACACATTTTATTTTTTCTGGTGGTGTTAATTCAAAAGCACTGAATATTTCGCTACCTTTAGGATATATATATTTTCGTTGATTTTTCTCTTGACGAAGAAAAGCCCTCAATTCTTTCATATAGGGCTTATCAAATTCTGCCCCAATGAGGGATGCCCATTCATCAGGGATACCCACTTTAGATGTTGCAAGGTGTGTCACACATATTCCTCAAGTAATTTTATCTATGCAAAGACATAAAAACGCTGAGCATACCATTATTTTGAAGATATTCATACCTCGTAACCCATCTCGTCATCATGCAGTTCTGGGTCGTAATAAATAGCCACCTTTATTGTTCGATGCGCTTACTTTTTCTGTTTCGACAATTGTTGATTTTTTATGTGAAAATCCAGGAATCCATTGCTTTGCAACGGGTGTCATTGCAATAGATTCTGCAAGCTGCTCTTGCATCTGCGGTATATGATCATTTGTATCTAAATCTACACGATAGGTCGATTTTAAAATCTGCTTTACCAGTCTTCGCGTACCTCGCATTCCGGCCTTATCTAAACCGCGCTGTTCTTCCGGTGTCGCTGAAAATTTCAATGGATTCCATCCTAAACTAATTGCTACTGTTCTCGCTTTCACACTGTCTGACAGACATAATGGATCTTGAAATATTGCCATTGTTAATAAATTACATAAATAATCTCTAAAACCGATTAAGGATCTATCCGCATCATCATTTAAAGCATAAGCTGCACTATTATTCACAAAGATAAATCCAAGCTGCTCTTCTAACGGGCGATTCGGATCACTACCCACACCCCACGGATAGTTTTTGATAATTCCTCCATCAGCAAAAGCTTCTAAATCACCTTTTTCATTAGAAAACCATTTTGGAGGATATAAAATGGGCACGCTACAAGATAAACCCACAGCCTCTGCTACCTTCATGTTCGGTGTGGTTTTATGAGAAAGAATGGTCATTTTTTTCTTAGATACATTTGCAACAATCACACGAAATTCTTTGTGTGATTTTGCATAGAGTTCTTCAAAAGTTGGATCATTCAACCCCGAATGATGTTTGATAATTTTTCTAAAATAACTGGGCATAAATTTTCCTTCACACAGCCCCCAATTTTGAAAAAAATCTGTAATAGAAGATACCGACCAATCTTGAAACTGCTCGGTCGGCATTTCATCGAGCATTTTACTCATTGCCTGTGTGGACATATTGAGCACAATCCCTAAGCCCATGATGGTTCCAACAGAGGTTGCGCATACAACTTCAACTTTACTTAAATCTAAACCAAATTTAACCGCTTCACTCATTGCGCTGGGTAAAGAGCGCCCCGCACCACCGCCACCAGCAATAAATAATTCTCTTACTTTACTGAAAATGTGGCGCAATTTTGCAGTAGGACGCGGTAAATTTAAGCTATCCCATTCAAGATCTTTTGCATTAGAAATCATGATATCGTCTGATGCTGTATCTTTGAGAATGGTGGCTTGCTGCCCATCTGTAGAACAAGATGAATGCTTATAGCGCGTCAAAGCCTTCAGCGCGGAAAAATGATGCTTATCCACGTTAATTCGTTCTGTCGATACATGCCGCCATTTTGTAAGCGCTGTTAATACAGCGCGTTTATGGTCATGTGCTTTATCTGACATTCTTAGGCTCCTGATTTTGCGAAGACAGAAAGATTGAATATTCCTTTATTCTCATGTTAGAGTTTGCCAAATTTATTTGTATTATGCCTTCTGCAATGCATCAGCTACTGCCCACGCCCCCTGAAACGACACATATTCTTTTAGAACGAGCTCATCATTTAGCGGGTATGACATTAGGTGAGTTGGCAAAAAAACTCAATGAAAAGACGCCGCCTAATCTACTACGCGCCAAAGGGTGGGTTGGTCAACTATTAGAAAAAGCGCTTGGCGCATCGGCAGGGAACCTAGATCTACCTGATTTTCCACAGTTAGGCGTTGAATTAAAAACACTTCCTATCAACGCACAAGGCGTCCCTCAAGAATCCACTTATTTGTGTCGCGTGAGCTTACCCTTACAAGAAAGTGAGTTCTATCTTTCGCGTGTATGGAGAAAATGTGCACAGATTTTATGGATCCCAATCCAAGCATCTTCACAGTTATCTTTGCTTGATAGAAAGATAGGTACTGCCATTTTATGGATGCCGAATAGCCATTTGGAAGCAACACTGAAAAAAGATTGGGAAGAATTAACTCAAATGATACGACTAGGACAATTTGATAAGCTCAGCGCTCACCATGGAACCTATTTACAATTACGCCCTAAAGCAGCAAATGCAAAACAACTGGTAACGGTTACCAATGATCAGGGCAAATCGATTGCCATTGTCCCCAAAGGCTTTTATCTACGAAGTTGTTTAACACAAATGATTCTGCGTGAGTATTACGCATAGGTCGAAAATAGGCAGTATTTTGAAAAAAGCTAAGCACTTCATTATTTTCCCACCACTTCGGCAACCCTAAAAAGGGAAATGGCTGCAAAGCTCTAGGATTATTGCAATTTGCGGCAACAAGTACAAATTGAGATAACATATGATCTGAAAAAGCAAGGCGCTCCTGCATCGGCAATTCAAAATAGCTTTGAGTCACACCAATAAAAACTGCTTTGCCTGTCATGCCAATATAGGGATTTAATCCTTTTTCCATTAAACCATGACCAAACACAAAGGCTTCCATCGATTGCAATCTGCTCTTTTGATGATAAAACAATTCTGACCATTGGTGCTGAAAAGAGAGCTGTGCAATCATGGGATCAGCAGAAATAACAATAAAACCGCACTCATCTAATTGCGCTAAAAAACTTTGTGTTTGATTGCGATTTGCTGTCTCTCGCATACCTTCTTCAGAAAAATAGCGTTGAATGATTTGCCATTTGGTTTTTGGCCAAATAATCCATGAAAGATTGTTAAAGAGATCATGCCAATTATTAGGGCGTGTCATAATTTGGCGGTATGTGAAGGCTGTTTTCTCAAAAGATTTACTAAAATCCTGTAAGACAAAAGCTACCTGATACTCTTTTTCAAGCGCCATTTGAGCATACATCTCTGTTGCTAATTGATTGTAATCTGTAATGCTCGGAAACTGTGGATAAGCAGAAAAATAATTCTCAAATAACGCCCCCAAAGGCTCATAACCTTTAAAATCTCTAAAAAAGGTGGGCTTCCAAAAAGCGTTTGTTTTTAAATTCTCTTGCGACATTCGGATCTTGTGTTGAGGCTATTTGCTGCAAATAATGCAGGTAAATTTCTGGCAACCGGTGCTCTTTTGCACCACTTAACACCAATTCTTTGTACCATGAAAAAGGAACTAAATCTTGAAATACATTCTCTTTATGAGCAACATAGGTAAAGGCAAAACAAGGGCTATTATCTGTCTCTCCACCTGGCATTAAAGGCTCTACTTTGAGTGTAATTTCTTGATTACCATAACCCAATGCGCCTGCTCTATCGAGCAAATGCTTTTCTCTTGCAACTACCTCATATAAAACACCGTAAACAGACTCTTGTGAGTCTCTCACCTGCACTAAATTGCATTTTCCAGAAGGATCCTGTGAACCTCGATTATGAAAATACAATTTATAGCCAACAACTTTGGCAATACCTAAGCATGTGGCTTCTTGAAGAATGCTATGCAACAAGGGCGAAAACATTTTATCATCGTAAGCAAAGAATTTCATGGGTCATGCCTCATTTATGTTTGTACCATTTTGAGACTACAAAAAGATCATTGCCTGCCTGTCAGTGTAATGCTAAGCCTCCTGTATTGCAAAAAAACCTGGTTAACAAACTATATTGATACCTCAACACATTTAATAAAATAAAGAAAATCAACTAAATAACAATCTAGTTGAGGGTTCCTAAAATTTTTCTATCGTGTAAGATGCTCATCCTTAATAAGAAAACATTATTGTGTAAAATTTAATAGTACATATGCTATTGGCCACCCCAGTAAACCGTGCTAGTCTGCGCCCGATAATAGACATCTTGGGTAAAGGCTTAGTTATCAGTACCATCAATATCACAAATTTAGTTAAAAAATTAACTTTAAAAGTAAGCATCTAATGGACAGCTGGTCGTTTTATCTTATTCTCGCAAGTATTTTTGGTTTCTTAATGGCATGGGGTGTCGGCGCAAACGATGTTGCTAATGCAATGGGAACCTCTGTAGGCTCCAAAGCACTTACCATCAAACAAGCCATCATTATCGCCACTTTTTTTGAATTTATTGGCGCATTCTTTGCGGGTGGCCAAGTCACGGATACGATTCGCAAAGGCCTTATTGATGTGGATCATATCGATATTGAGGCGAATATCCTGATACTCGGCATGCTTGCCTCTTTGCTTGCAGCTGCAACCTGGCTGATTGTCGCCTCTCGCTTTGGCTGGCCAGTCTCAACCTCCCATACGATTGTAGGTGCGATTGTTGGTTTTGCCGCCTTCACACTTGGAACAGAAGCCGTCGAGTGGGAACGCATGTCCCATATTGCACTTAGCTGGGTGTTATCACCGCTTCTCGGCGGAATTTTGGCATACATACTTTATAGTAGTGTCCAAAAATTGATCTTAAACCAACCTGCTCCCTTTTTGGCAGCTAAAAAAGTAGTCCCCTATTATATGTTCTTAGTTGGCTTGGTCGTAGCCTCTTTAACTTTTGTCAATGGCATTGATCATCTTGGTCTTGACTTACCTAATTATATTGCCTGGGTGATAGCCATCTTATTTGGCTTAGGGCTTGTGCTCATCGGGAAATTTTTCATACGTCGGATTAAAGACAGCCCCAACGATAATCAACATTTTCATTATGCCAATGTTGAAAAAGTTTTTGCCATCTTGATGCTCTTTACTGCTTGCGCAATGGCTTTTGCACATGGCTCAAATGATGTTGCCAATGCTATTGGTCCTCTAGCAGCCATCGAACAATTAGTCACTAGCGGAAAAATTACCGAAGCACAAGAAATACCTGTCTGGATCTTACTGCTTGGTTCTTTGGGGATCGTGCTTGGCTTGATTATGTATGGTCACAAAGTTATTGCAACCGTAGGCTCTGGTATCACTGAACTGACACCTACTAGAGGTTTTGCTGCAACCTTTGCTGCAGCCATTACCGTCGTTATGGCTTCCGGCACAGGGCTTCCCATTTCAACGACCCATACCCTCGTGGGAGCAGTATTAGGTGTGGGACTGGCAAAAGGAATCAACGCGCTGAATTTAAATGTTATTCGGACGATCTTGATGTCTTGGATAGTCACACTACCTGCAGGTGCCTTACTTTCTATTTCCTTCTTTCATCTTTTCAAATATACCCTACATATCTAATTTTCAGATCTAAGCAAAGCCGCTTGACTATTCATCCAAGGGGCTATGCTTCGGCTTGCAAAAGGTTTCTTTAATAAAGGGCACTAAAAGAAAGGCAATTAATAAACAAATTGGCAAAAACATTAATGCTGTGTTGTATGCCTCTATACTATAAATAGGACTACCATCTGCACTCAGAGAACGATCCCACAAATTATCTAATATTTTACCCACAATAGGCTGCGCTAAGGCGCCACTGGCATTATTCAAAGTATTAATAAAGCCAATCGCTGTGCCAGTTAAAAGAGGCGCATTAATCTCACGCACAATGGAAAAAGCAAGAATAAAGCCACTAGAAAATGCGCCCAATAAAAACATGAGAACATACATCCATTCTCTAGAAACGGGTAAATATAAAATAGCAAACATTACACAAACCGTTGCGATCGCAGCAACGCCCATCGGTATTTGACGTCGTCCTATTTTATCCGACAACCATCCATAAAATGGTCCCCCAACAGCCCAACCAAAAAAGATCATAGAGGTTAATAGACCTGCAGCATCCTTGCTGAGATTAAAGCGTTCACCAAAATAAGGCACACCCCACAATTGACCAAAACCAGTCGTAGGCACAAACATAAGACCTGCATAGAGAGAGGCCAGCCATACTTGAGGCGAACGCATCACTATCAACAGCCCTTTTAAAATAGGATAATTTTTTTTCATATGCCTAAAAGGCATATTGAATGGTAAATCAGAAATAACAAACCAAATAATGACACTCAATACAGCACCTAATCCTGCCCCCAGGAATACCGTATGACGCCAACCATAAAGCATCACTAATTTAGCAACAGGCCCTTCTCCTAACACGCCCCCCATCATTCCAATGGCAACCATGAGACCCGTTAACAAAGCAAAGCGATTTACCGGAAACCAAAGAGAGGCTAATTTTAAGCATCCAACAACAGCAAATGAACCTCCAATTCCCATGACAAAACGCCCTAACTCAGCCATCCATAATTCTGTGGCTGTGCCAAAGATAATGCTCCCCAAGCAACAAAACAAAGAGGCAATCGTCAGCAATATACGTGGACCATATTTATCCATTAATAATCCAACAGGGATCTGCATGGCAGCATAAGCATAGTAGTAAAACGCCGCTAAATTGCCGAGTTGCTCAGCACCCGTATTAAAGGCAAGCATTAGATCGTTATGCATAACACTCGGGGAAACAAGCAGCATTAATTCATAGAAATAAAAGATAGCGGCTAAGCCCCAAACGCTAGCAGCTTTTATAGCTGAGCGTTTGGAGAAATCATAATCATTTAGCATAGATTGTGCTTGAACGGTCATTAAAACTTGGCTCCTTACTAATCACGCAAAGCCAAGCCTCCCATGAATTAGTTCTTCATACTTTCATGTAGACTATAAGACGAGACTAGGTATTACTCTCCTCTATGAGGTTATGATTCTTATAGTGGTGGTGATACTCCTTAGATGTCGCTAAGGCGCGTTCTATTTCATTAGGTTTCATATCATATAAAATAGCTTGTAGCATCTCTTGAATATTCTCGAGTCGGCTATCTGCAGAAATGGACCACCAGCCATAGGCTTTTGGTTTATCTTCTTTAACGCCAGAACCTTCATAGTACATACTTGCAATTCTGTACTGCGCATACTCAGCACCCATTTTAGCTGCTTTACTAAACCAATTGAATGCTAATTTACGATTTAAGGCTGTACCTTGGCCATTGTAATGCATCAAACCAATATTATAGTAAGCGAGTGGGAAGCGCTGATTAGCCGCTTGTTTGAAATACTGCATGGCTAATTTATAGTTTCGATCAACATCCTTTCCTTTATAATACAATTCACCCAGTTCATTTTGTGCAAGGGCATAACCTTGTTTTGCAGAGAGCTCATACCATTGGATTGCTTCTGCAGTATCTTTATCAAAGCCAGTACCAAATTGGTATAAACGACCGATTCTGTATTTTGCTTCCGCATTACCAGCTTGTTTATCCGCCATTTTGTGCCAATAAACTGATTTTTCTAAGTCATGATAAGTACCAATACCTCTGAGATACATGATACTTGCCATATATTGTGCATAAGGATCATTTAATAATGCGGCATCATGGAAATGTTCAAAAGCCGCTTTATCGCTTCGAGGCAAACCACGCCCAATCATATAATGATCGGCCAACCGGACATGCGCAGTCATTAAATTCCAGCTTGCTGCAATCTTGTACCAGTAATTTGCCAATCCATAGTCTTGAAGGACACCCTGGCCTGTTGCATACATTTCACCCAGTCTGAATGCGGCATAAGGGTAATCATAGTCAGCACTGACGCGATACCAATGAAAAGCTTTCTTGTAGCTTTGCTCAATACCATCGCCTATTTCATACATAACCGCTAAATTAAAAGCGCCTTTTGCAGAACCATTCTCTGCCGCTAACAAGAAGCAGTGATAAGCGCGATTTTTGTTTCGAGCAACCCCTAAACCATTTAAATGCATTTCACCTAATTCAGCCCATGCATCAGCATAGCCTTGATCACCTGCCGCTTCATATAAACGAATCGCCTTAGGATAGTTTCGACCCAGCACATCATTTGTTGCATATAAATGTGCAAGTCGATACTTCGCTTCGGCCATATCTCTGTCTGCCGCTTGCTGATAGTAAGCTTCTGCTTTTGTTAAATCTTGATAATTTCTGGCCCATGCTTGATAAAGCTGACCCATTTTGATGAGTGCTTCATCAGCACCACTTTGTAGTGCGCACTGATACCAATACAGTGCGGTATCGTAATTTTTAGGCACGCCTCTGCCTTCTTTAAAGAGGTAACCTGTTGTGAGCTGCGCTTGAGCCAAACCCTGCTCAGCTGCATTGATATACCAAAAAGCCGCTTTCTCGTAATTTTGATCCACTGTCAAACCATGGTAATACATATCTGCTAACTGATTTTGTGCAAATTTATTACCCATTTTTGCAGCTTCAGTATAAAGGTCAAAAGCCCTCACTAAATCAGCTTCTTTACCTCTTTTGAAGTATTGATTTGCTTGCGCATAAATGGATTCATGAGAGGTCATGTCGAGATCTTTTTCACCTCGAAACCAACCTAAACCCCAATACCCTGGCCACCTACTTGTTTGAGCATTCGAAAATGGCGTCACCGTGACATCAGAAATATATTTAGATTTCCACCAATCTGCAAAACTCACGGGTCTTCTGCTCACATCAGGAACAGGATTAGGATGGGTAGGCGCTGCGCTAAATAAATACCACTTCGTTTTAGCTTTGGGCTTCATCAAAGCTTTTGGTGCAACTGGATCCGAAGGTGCCTCAGCCATATCATCAACAACCATGATGGAAGGTTGCTTGTTGTTTTGTGCCTGAGCCACTTTTTTATGGCTCCCTTTATCCCACCAAGCTTGTTGTCCTGATTTTTGACAACCTACTAAACAAACCACAGCAGTCAAGGAGATATAGGCTAATTTTTTATATTGACGCACGCTTCATTCCCTCTTGGCGTTACAAACATTAAAGTTTATAGGTTATTCCTAAAAAACCACCAACTGATCGCAAGGTTTTAGCCTTAAATGCTAAACCATCATAGGGTTTTACTGCATCTACAGGACCAAACTTAACGGAATCTAAGTCTGCATATCGATAACTAAAATCCAGTAGGAAATGTGGTGCTATTTGATAACGAGCACCTAAACCCAATTGCCAACATAAACTCGCCAAACTGCTCGAATGTGTTTGTCTTGCTTGGCCTGCTAAAGTTAAGGCTGTAATATCAGCCGTCTTTAAGGCTACCCCAACACCCGCCAAAGTAAAGAAGTGCAGATCTCTGGGTTGGAAATCAAACCAATGGTCAAAGGTATATTCAAAATTATTAAAGAGTGCAATTTTACTAATATCGGCTTGAACTTGAATTGGGGTGCCAGGTGTAACAGGCTTAGATTGGTATTTTAGGGTTTCTGCTAGCATGAGTTCTAATTCCCATGCCCATTTCTCCCAGTGATAGCCCCAAGCCAACAGCACTGTAAATGAATCATCTTTTTTCTCAGGTTCACTAATGGGAACACCGCTACTATAAACAACGGGTGTACCATCTGCTAATGGGTTTGAGGGGTTAATGCCATTGGTTTTGTTTTCAATGTTTTTTAAGCTAACCCTGGGTTGGCCAAACATAACACGCGTATACCAACGCTTAAAGCTGCGACTTTCTTCGACACTCGCCAGAAAAGCCCGATCAGAATCATCCAGTGATTCCACGCCTTCTACAGCACTTTTGAAGGTTTTATTTTGTGCATTGCCATAAACACCTGCACCTTGAGGCTCTTCAACAACACCAAAGCCAGCAACGGCTGGTTTACTCATTGCAAATATAGTGCAAGCGACTAACATAGCAAAAAAATGGACAACTTTGCTGTTTTGGTACACTTTCGATCCCTCTTAAATTAAAGCAATTATATTTTTATTGAGTGCAAGCTTTTTAATTTACATGTCTATGAAAATTAGAAGCTATGCAAAATTTAAATGCAGCGATACATAATGTCCACCATTATTCGCTCTGCTTCACCGCTTCATTCACACGTTCTCTAAGTTCCTTGCCTGGTTTAAAGTGAGCAACATACTTTCCTTCCGTGTTCACATACTCACCCGTTTTTGGATTGCGAGCAACGCGTGGTGAGCGATATCTCAAGGCAAAACTACCAAAACCTCTTATCTCTATTCGTTGCCCATTTTCAAGTGCTTCTGACATGTGATCAAAAACGAGCTTAACAGCCTGCTCTATCTGTTTAATAGGAGTTTGTGGTTGTTTGTTTGCAAGAATATCAATCAATTCTGCCCTAGTCATAACCTCATCATCCAACTTATTAGCTTATGTACATACCTAGGCATTGTATCACTACCTTCACGAATATTAACTGCCCATTTCTTTTACATCTATTTTTTTATTAGTTTTCACACTAACAACCAACTTATTGTATTTAAAATATAAATTTAAATTGGCCTCTTTTATGCATGTAGTCTGTCAAACAAAAAAAATATCTCAAAATCAAAAGCTGGGGGAAATTATGAAACAACCATGGAACGGACCAATCGATTATAATCCAAACAAAAGCAAAGCTGCAGCGCCTGTTGCAAGCGAAAATATCGAGCTAGAAGACTTAAGCATTAATGAGACAGAAGAAGAAAATACCTACCTCGATCTACAAGAATCAGATCCCACACAAATTTACTTAAGAGAGATAGGTGCCACGCCTCTACTCTCTCAAGAAGAAGAAGTCCATTACGCAAGACTGGCACTTAAAGGCGATCTCAAAGCGCGCAATCATATGATTCAATCTAATCTACGGTTGGTTGTCAAAATAGCACGTCGCTATTTCAACCGAGGCCTCACACTCTTAGATCTTATTGAAGAAGGTAACTTAGGGCTTATCAGAGCCGTTGAAAAATTTGATCCTGAGAGAGGGTTTAGGTTCTCAACTTATGCGACTTGGTGGATTCGTCAAAATATCGAACGTGCCTTGATGAATCAAACCCGCACGATACGATTACCCATTCATATTATTAAAGAATTGAATGTTTATTTAAGAAAAGCACGCGATATGTCACAAGCCCTAGATCATGAACCTAATTTTGAAGAGATTGCAAAAACACTCAATATCGAGGCTGATAATGTAAATAAACTCTTTCGTTTAAATGAAAGAACGCTTTCTTTAGATTCTCCGATGGGCGATGAAACAGACAAGCCATTGATGGAAGCACTTGCTGAACATAATAGCCAATCGCCTCATCATGAGTTTGAACAAGAAGATCTATTTGTACATTTAATGAGCAGTTTAGAAACCTTAAATGAAAAACAAAAATCAATACTTGCACAAAGATTTGGCTTATTTGGCAATGAAGAAACAACGCTGGAAGATGTGGGTAAGGTTGTAGGCTTGACACGCGAACGCGTACGTCAAATACAAGTGGAGGCCTTAAAAGAACTCAGAGAAAAAATGGAAAATGAAGGTATTGTGGGTGAAAATCTATTTTGCTAGTCGTGCCTAGCTATCATAATGATTTATCTCCCTCTGCCCCCTTCTTTCTGGCATTCAAAGGAAGAAGGGGGATTGTTATGTTCTGCACTCATTTTTTTCATTTAACAACACCTACTGTCAAACGGCAAAAAGTATTAATGTGGCGCATAAGACATAACAATCTTAACCGCCATAACAATCAGCAACACAAAGATCGTCACTACAATAATACCTAATGTAATAAAAACCGCTGGTTTCCCTTTCTGAAAATCACGCGCTCTGTTTTTACTATTTTGTACACCAAACATGGCTGCCAATACACTTGCCAGCATTTCACGCAAACTTGGTTCTTTTGGATCTTCTATATTTTTCATTGATTCACTTATTTTTAAAAAATGATTATCTAAGTCTAAAATGAGCACACTGTAGCGTTAATAATTAATATGAGTGAAGCGAATAAAAGATCCCACTTTTTGAAGGGGGACGCGCACTGATTAAGTGCGCAAGGGGGATTGATACTGCAGATTTAAGTTCAACCAGCTAAATCCCTCTGCTCGCACAGCTACGCTGTACGAGCGTCTCCCTTTACAAAAGTGAGAAATTATAATTCGCTACGCGAATTGAGAATACTATTAAAAATAGCGCTTTAGAAAGCATATAGACTTGCTATGCTCACCTAAGCCTTCTAAAATCTACCTTTATTTTTGTTTTTAAAGCTAAACACCAGAGGAATATTATGACAACCGATCTTTTTCTACAACTCGAACAAAAAGTTGAGTACGCCGTTGATACAATTGAGCTATTAAGATTACAAATTGAAGAGCTTGAAGAAGAAAATTTGGCACTGAAAGCAGAGCATGAAAAATGGAGAAGTGATTTAACATCCTTAATTAATCGCTTAGATCAAGTAGATGCCCAAGAACCTAAACACAATCACGATTATGAATCGGAAGATCAAAGCTTAGAAGAAGATACTTTTGTAAGCGCTTAATATTTTTGACATCTTCGCTCTCTCTTTAGCATAAAAGAAAGGGCGTGTGTCAAAAAAATGACTAGAAGCGGTCTCAAAAATGTCTCTTTGCGTTGCGCCTTTTTTACTGCTCATTTATGCCTGTGTAAACTGCGCTGCTCAAAGAATCTGCACCTTGACTGAACTTTTTGAGACAGCGCCTAATTTGTAATTAATAATTGCAATCGATGGCCAACTTTCTGCGCATGATCTGCAATTGCGCCCGTAATATCAAAAATCTTATACAAAAATATTGCATCAATCGGTGACAAGCTTCTTTCAATGGAAAAAAGCTCTGCCCTCACTTGCAATTGAATCTCTGCGGTTTCTTTTTCTAATTGATCTAATTCGCAGATTAATTGCTTCACTAAGCGTAGTTCATGACCTTTAAACCCAGTTTCCAGCAAATCATCTAACTCAAATACAGCTTTATAGGCTTTCTCTGAAGCATTTAAACAGGCATTCACAAAGCCGCTAAAACCTTCACGAATACTTTCTGGAATAACAAGCCGACGCCCCAGAATAATGCTAACAACTTTCTTAACGTCATTCGCAATAAAATCCTGTTCACGCAACAACTCTAATAGATCAGAGCGTGAAACAGGCATAAATAAACTATGATGCAATTGTAAGCGTATTTGCTGCTTAATTTCATCGGCATCACATTCAAGTTGAACAATTTGGCGTTGAAGATGTTGAGCCATTTCCCAATTTTTTGAAGAAACAGCCTCAATAAATTCTGGTAATAATGTTACACATGCAAACACCGTTTCCATATGTTTTTGTATGGGTTTGAAAGGAGAAGAAGCAAAAATGTTTAGGAAACCAGTCATGAGACTTCACATATAAGCATCATTTTCTATCATCCTACCGCGATTTTAATCGAATTGCATCTTTTTAGGCTTTTTCATACTTAATATGAATCTTTATGGGGATAATCGAAAACCTGTGAGCCATTTCCGTCCCACGCAAGTCGCAAATATTGCATTCATGTCGATAGCAGAATCTTTCTGCAACAAGTACTCGCAGATATCTGCAAAACATCGTCCTTGCTGAATCTGAGTTAGCATTTCAAATTCATTTGTACTCAGGTGCTCTATGTATACATGCCAATCATATCTAAAAACAAACAAAAGTTGCGGCTCTGACGCTAAGCTAATCTCACTTTGAAGTGTTGATTCCGGTTGGTTCATCTTCCAAATCATATAAATAGGAAAGTCAGAGTACAGCAATGTACTTGCAGGCGGTAACATAAAAATAAGCCGCATGTGCTCTGCATCTGAAACTTGAGATAAAGCACGGCAATTCAATGTATCGTATTCTGGGCTATCTAAAGCCAAATGATAAGCCCACTCTAAACGCGCAACATCTGACAAATACGGCAATACACGCTGCACAGGCTCAAAATGTGCCAAAAAATCTGCAAATTGATCGCCATAGCACACCAAAGAAGGCTGCCGATGCTCATATATTGCAATATAACGAAGTGCTAACGCCGAAAAATATTCCTCCCCCACTAAACGCAAGCACACAGGATAGGCTGCCTTTAAGCACGCTATCAAATTCCCCTTAAAACTATCTCGATAAATGGCAATGCGCTGTTGCCAAGAGAGGCAACCTCTATTTTTCACGTGCGCTTTTAATGCGTCGTCACTTTTTGCTTCACGTACTTCGCTTAAGAAAGCAGCTTGCAGTTCATTTAACTCCATTAACGACAAACCTCTACATTATCCATAATATGCTTTGCCTTCTTTGCTTCATCGAGGAGCACGTTGAAATCAGGAATATTATTATCCCATTCAATACAGACAGGCACATTATGAAAACGCAGCTGCGCATACTGAAATAGCTCCCATACAGCAGTATGCACTGCTTGGCCATGTGTATCTAATAAATATACTCTTCGCTTTCGAATTTTAGATTTTGTTGGCTGCTTTCTCTCACCCCAGTCATGCACTATTTGTGCACTCCTGGGGATTCGCTCTCTTGCCGCCTCATCTACATTGTGCCCCTTTGCGGGTAAAAATCGACTGCTATGAGTATAGGCCTCTTTTCTTTCAAAACCACCCAAATGTAATTGTTTAACGCGCTCTGGAGGAATGGCATCGATATAAAGTCGCGGATCAAAGTTATGGTTCATTGCATTCACATAGATATTATTAATATCCAATAAAAGATAACAATCCGCTTGAGCAGCAATCGTCGAAATGAACTCCCACTCTGGCAAGACAGAATGTGTAAATTGAAGATAAGAAGATATGTTTTCAAGTAAAATCCGCTCTTGCAAGTAATCTTGTACTTTCAAAATACGTTCAACGACATGGCGAATTGCTTTATCCTCAAAAGGCAAGGGCCATAAATCTGGTACATACTGATGAGAGAATGATGACCAACAGAGATGATCGGAGATCCAAGCCGCATCGATTTGAGACTTAAGTGCTTTTAAGGATTTTAAATATGATTGATTTAAGGGATCTGTAGAACCAATGGAGAGACTCACACCATGTAAGACAATGGGATAATGGGCACGAATCGCTTCCAAATGACGCATTGCTAATGCACCCTTAGCCAAATAATTTTCGCTAATCACCTCAAACCAAGGAACAAGGGGACGTGTTTCTAAGATGGTCTTATAATGTTGGGCTCGTAAACCAAGCCCTACACCTGTGATTTCTTCTTCTAGTCTGTGACTATCAGATCTTTGGGATTGAGATAAAGACACAATAACTCTTTAATAAAAATTAAGATCATGATTATTATTTTGTTTTGCCACCTGAAATTTTGTCGCAAGTCCCTTTAGGTAGATAAATCCATTCATTTGGATCTTGATCTTGAGTACTTTGTCCTGCACAAGCATGAATACTTGTACCACAATCATTTTTACCGGCTTTGGCCACACCATAACATTTTTCTACATCGCCTTTCTTAGCCTGCGCTAACTCACTGACCGAGAAAACACCAACCCCCACTACACCAACGATAGCTGCAGTGACTATTTTACTTATTTTATTGCGCATGATTACTCCTTATGTATGTTTAGCACTATAGAATTTGGGTTTACCTCATACAATACACCCTATAATATGAGTGCCTAAATTCCTGATTTATGTGTCAAAAGAATGTCAACCTACTTAAGAAACTACTCACTACTGGACAAAACTATTTCTCGCATTGATCAGTGTATACGCACTTTGCTCGTGCCAGCAAATGAATTTAGCGCGACACATCCAGGCGCCCATCTGGAAGAATCAACAGCACTAAGCAGCACAGAAAAAGCAAAGATCACCAGTTTTATGCGCATTAATCATAGCGGAGAAATTTGTGCTCAAGCGCTTTATATCGGCCAAAGCTGGACAGCTAGAGATCCCCACATTGCAAATGCCTTAGAACATGCAGCAACAGAAGAAACAATGCATCTTGCTTGGTGTGCCCAAAGACTCAAAGAGCTTGATGCAAAAACAAGCTATTTAAATCCTTTATGGTTTGTTGGGTCATTGGCTATTGGCATACTTGCTGGATTGACAGGAGACAAAATAAGTCTAGGCTTCTTACATGAAACAGAAAATCAAGTGGTGAAACATTTAGATAAGCATCTTCAGCAATTGCCCACACACGATCTTAAATCCAGAGCTATTTTAGAACAAATGAAAATTGATGAGGCAAGTCACGCAACCCTAGCCTTACAACAAGGTGCGGTGCACTTTCCGATGTGGGTGAAGACAACAATGCAGTTAACTTCAAAAATGATGACGACAGTAACCTATTATATTTAAGAGATAAAAAAAGCCCGCAAATTGCGGGCTTTTTTTATCTAGCGTAGCTAGCGAATAGGAAGCGTAAACACACAGCATATGGCTTTTAGGCGAGGCACTAAGTGCTTAAGGAACCGGAGTGCACAGATATAGAGCATGAGGATTGCAAAAGTACTTAGCAACAACGCCGAAGAGCCAAAGGCGAAGCGTTTATAGCCACAGCACATGAGTTTTCGGGTAGGCGTCAAGCCTCGAGCAACCGGAGTGTACATATTAGTACATGAGGATTGCGAGAGGGCGAAGACAACACCCCCGAAAATTCATGTGTGAAGACTATATTACATCATGCCGCCCATACCGCCCATACCACCCATACCGCCCATGCCCATATCACCAGGCGCGCCATCGCTGTCTTTATCATCTTTAGGAAGATCAGCAATTACGCAATCGGTAGTCAACATGAGACCAGCAACAGAAGCGGCATTTTGTAATGCGCTACGTGATACTTTAGTTGGATCAAGAATACCCATTTCTAACATATCGCCGTATTCACCTGTTGCTGCGTTGTAACCAAAGTTACCTGTGCTTTCAGCAACGCGATTCAGAACAACAGAAGGTTCAGCACCTGCGTTAGCAACGATCTGACGAAGTGGTGCTTCTAATGCACGAACAATAATGTTCACGCCAAGCTCTTGATCACGGTTATCAGTCTTTGTACGTTTAACTGCGTCAATTGCACGAATGAATGCAACACCACCACCAGGCACAACACCTTCTTCAACTGCAGCGCGAGTTGCATGCAATGCATCTTCAACACGTGCTTTCTTTTCTTTCATTTCAACTTCAGTAGCAGCGCCCACTTTAATAACAGCAACACCACCAGAAAGTTTAGCAACACGTTCTTGTAATTTTTCACGATCGTAGTCAGAAGTTGTATCTTCAATTTGTCTACGAATAGAATCAACACGTGCTTTGATTTCATTAGCTTTACCAGCGCCATCAATCAAAATAGCGTTTTCTTTGGTAATAACAGCACGTTTAACAGTACCAAGCTCTGTCAATTGGCATTTTTCTAATACTAAGCCAACTTCTTCAGAAACTACGCTGCTACCTGTTAAAACAGCAATATCTTGTAGCATAGCTTTGCGACGATCACCAAAACCAGGTGCTTTTACTGCACATACTTTAACAACGCCACGAATGGTATTAACCACTAAAGTAGCTAATGCTTCGCCTTCAATGTCTTCAGCAATGATCAACAATGGGCGGCCTGCTTTAGCAACACCTTCCAAAATAGGTAACATTTCACGAATGTTAGAAATTTTCTTGTCTACTAATAGAACATAAGGATTTTCTAATTCGCAGCTCATGTTTTGTTGATTATTAACAAAGTATGGAGAAATGTAGCCACGATCAAATTGCATACCTTCTACAACATCCAATTGATCATCCATGCTGGTGCCATCCTCAACAGTAATGACGCCTTCTTTACCAACTTTACTCATTGCTTCAGCAATAATATTACCAATGATTTCATCAGAGTTTGCAGAAATCGTACCAACTTGAGCAATGGCTTTGCTGTCTTGGCAAGGAACAGAGATGCTCTTTAATGATTCAACAGCGGCTCTTACTGCTTTATCAATACCACGTTTTAAATCCATTGGATTAATCCCTGCTGCAACCGCTTTGTTGCCTTCAGCAAAGATTGCGTGTGCTAACACAGTTGCTGTGGTTGTACCATCACCTGCATCATCAGATGTTTTAGAAGCAACATCTTTCACAAGTTCTGCAGCAAGATTTTCAAGTGCGTTAGGTAATTCAACATTTTTAGCAACAGTTACACCGTCTTTGGTAATCAGGGGTGCACCAAAAGATTTTTGAATCATAACATTACGACCTTTAGGTCCTAAAGTTACGCGTACAGCGCGTGCTAATTTTGCAACGCCTTCTAAGGTAGATTTACGTGCTTCTGCATCAAATTGAAATTGTTTAGCTGGCATATTTGTTTCCTAAACTTAAAATTAATGAATTAAAATCAATCGAAACGATTAACCTTCCACAACAGCGATGATGTCATCTTCACGCATGAAGAGTAATTCATCTTGGCCAATCTTCACTTTGGTTCCAGAGTATTTACCAAAAATAATCTTGTCGCCTTCTTTCACGCTTAATTCGCGAATTTGGCCATTGTCGAGCTGTTTACCAGGACCGACACGCACAATGGTGCCATACTGAGGTGCTTCTTTAGCGGTTTCAGGTAAGAAGATACCGCCTTCTGTCTTTTGAATTTCTTCGTCTTGTCTAACCAATACACGATCACCAAGTGGATTCACTTTGAGCTTAGTAGCCATTCTTCAATCTCCATTAAAATAATGAATATACTCTTCACATTCGAATTTTAGGTTTTGTTGGCAGCGCTCTCTCACCCCAGTCATGCACTATTTGTGCACTCCTGGGGATTCGCTCCCTGGCCGCCTCACCTAAAAATCGACTGCTATGAGTATGGAACCTAAAATAAAGAGTTAACTTGCTTTCTATTAGCACTCTGTCTCTCTGAGTGCTAATGATATGGACTAACATTTATGAGTTCAAGGGCAATAGATTAATTTTTTTGAATCAAAAGCCTTAAGTAGCCTGGATATGGGCAATTTTATAGAAATCTATAGTGGCAAGTACTAAATAGGCGATTAATACAAATATTCAAGGTATGATGGATAAGTGCATATGCCAATATATATAGTCTTTTCGCATGACTATATTTAAGTAGTATCAACCTAAGCTGACTGTCTGTACTACTCTTATTCTTATGCTAACCTCTCTAGGGACAAAAAAATCGCACAACAGCCAGCAATATAGCTGGACAACAAACTTATGGCTGTGAAACTTGGATGAATAAAAATACACGCCCCCCACAAAGAAACAACATGGAAGCAAAGACTCAAGCAGTATCTCCCACCATTTTGCATCAATTTCCACAAATGGTGAATCAATTATCCCATCTTGTTTTTAATCTAGATACAAAATCTATTTCACAAGAAGATCTGCAAACACTACAAAGAACTATTGTAGATATTCAAAATGCAATTCATGCTCTCAATCAACCAGCGATTCGAATTGTTGTGGATAAAATATATCAGTTGATTCACAAAAATATCGGTACTAAGCATAAATCACTTTCACGCAATGCCATCAATACACTGCAGTCTCAAGTAGACATGCTACGACAAGTCACCCAAATTCACTTAGAAACTGATATTCCTCAGACCTCACATGAAAGTACACAAAAATTACACCATTTGATTATTGGGCTACATGATAAGCAATTAGTTGAAGAAATCATAAATCAAGTGAAATATTTCAATTATACGAGTTCCTCTTGTGAAAGCTTGGAGGAAATCATAGAACTCATCAATCATCACCCCCCCAACAGTTATCATGCTATTTTATTAGACACTGAATTCTGCACAAACAAAGATCCCTCACTTATTAAACCGCTATCAGAGAAAGTACCTATTTTATTTGTTTCTTTTGATAATAGAGTCGCAACTCGATTATTTGCCGTACGCGCAGGTGGCAGTGCTTATCTCGTGCGTCCCGTGGAATTTACACATCTGATAGAAAAGATAGATCACATAGCACTGAATCAAAATGAAATAACACCTTATCGCATTCTGATTGTGGAAGATTCTCGTACCCAAGCAAAATTTATCCAGCAACAATTAGAAAATGCAGGCATGATTACAGAAGCCATTAATAATCCAATGGAAATCAATAAAATATTACAAGAATTCCAACCAGAATTAATTTTAATGGATCTGTATATGCCAGAATGCTCTGGCTTTGAATTAACGAAAATGATTCGACAACAAGAACCGTATATGAGTATTCCCATTGTCTATTTATCGGCAGAAGCCGATCTGGATAAGCAATTAAAAGCCATTAAACTAGGTGGAGATGATTTTCTGACCAAGCCAATGGAGCCTGAACATTTGGTACTAGCGATTCAAGCACGAGCAGACAGAGCCAGAACGCTCAGAGCTGAAATGATCCAAGACAGCCTCACGGGATTGTTAAATCATACACGCATATTAGAGCAACTTGATCTCGAGATAGCGCGCGCTAAAAGAAATCATTTGCCCTTAAGCTTTGCCATGATTGATATTGATTATTTTAAAGCCATCAACGATAACCATGGGCACCCTATTGGCGACAGAGTGATTAAAGGCCTCGCACGATTGCTGAAACAACGCTTGCGTAAAACAGACAGTATTGGCAGATACGGTGGCGAAGAATTCGCAATTATTCTGCCACAAACAGATAGAACTGTAATTTTGCCTTTAATAGAAGATATTCGCAAAGGGTTTTCTAAATTGTTACATCAAAGCAGTGATCCACTCGTTGAATTCACAGCAACAGTAAGCTGCGGTTTAGCTGAATTTACTGCAACCAATAACACGGTGGGAAAACTCGTGCAAGCCGCAGACAAAGCTTTGTATGCAGCTAAAGATCAAGGCCGAAATTGCGTTGTGTTGGATTCAGAATAGTCTATTCTTAATCAACCACTTCATTAACCCAGTCTAAATATTGACGATTGCCATATATGATTGGCATTGCAATGAACTCAGGAAACTCATAGGGATGCACTTCTAAAATCAGACCCTCAACCTGAGTTAGCTTGCTTGTTTTTGTTTTCATGACCAACAAAAGTTCCTCACCTTTTGTTATTTTGCCTTGCCAGATATAATGAGAGCTTAGATTGGGCACAATGTTAAGGCATGCGACTAAGCGCTTTTCTAATAATAATGCTGACAAATTCTCAGCTGTTTCTTGATTGGGACAGGTACAATAAATGACACAATAATCAGTACTCACACTGGCTCCTTAGCATTGAAAGCATTTGAAGAAAAAAGTAATAAAGTTAAAAAAATATATGAAAAATCTCATCTTGGCTTTGACATTGATCCTTACATTCATACTGAGTGCGCCTACCTTAGCATTGGCAGAAGCACAATCGAATGACTTAATACGCTTGGGTATTCCTAAAAATAATTTCTTATCTCAAGAGCAAGCTTTTCAGCTACAGACCTTTGTCAATCCACAAGGCGACATTTCTCTCTCCTGGATCTTAGCGCCTGGATACTACCTTTATCAAAAGCAAATTTCTCTCGTTCTATATTCTGAACAAGGAGAAAAAGAAGTAAATATCTCAGATTTACAATTACCACCTACAAAGATTATTCATGATCCTTATTTTGGAGAACAACCTATTTATGAAAATACCTTAGAATTTATTCTAACACTCAAAGATATAGCGCAAGGATCAACCTCACTCAAAGTTCATTATCAAGGCTGTTCAGAACAAGGTCTATGCTATCCACCCATAGATAAATCATTTAATATTCACTGGCAAAATAATAAAATTCTTGACATCACAGAAAGCAAAAATACACAGCCCAAAACATTGGGTAAAGAAAATACTACCCTTAACGTCGTGTCACCAACACCCTCTGAGACCAACACACTTTTTAGCGCATCCATTTTAAAAACATTATTAACCTTCTTAGGCTTAGGGGCGCTCTTAAGCTTTACGCCTTGCGTACTACCCATGCTGCCTATTTTATCTTCGGTGATTATAGGTCAAAAAAAACTCAACACCAAAAAAGCTTTTCTTCTTTCGCTGAGTTATACAATGAGCATGGCATTAACCTTAGCCCTGCTGGGCGTCATCGCTGTTTTTTTAGGAAAGAACTTTCAGGCCTTGTTTCAACAACCACTCTTTATCAGTGCTTTTGCAAGTATTTTCATCTACCTCGGCTTAGTGCAGGTAGGTGTTGTACATTTTGGCTTACCGTCCACATTCCAAAATAAAATAAGCCAATGGCAAATGAACTTTCCAGCTGGCAGTTATCTGAATGCGGTAGTCATGGGCACATTAGCAACACTGATCGCTTCACCTTGCGTCAGTGCACCACTGGTAGGTGCTTTAAGTTTTATTGCTCAAACAGGAAATTACTGGCTCGGTGCTGGCACACTCTTTTGTCTGGGTTTAGGTATGGGATCAGTTTTGATGATAGCAGGAACCTTAGGGGGACATTATTTACCCAAAGCCGGCCAATGGATGCATATTGTTAACAAGTTTTTTGCTGCAATCTTGTTTGCCTTAAGTATTTGGCTTATCAGTCGCCTATTAAACAGTCAAACAGCACTCATCTTGTGGTCTTTGTGGTGTTTGCTGATAGCCTATTGGTTAGGCGCCTTCTCTCGTCTCAAAGAAATCGGTGCACGAATAGGTGTTTTATTTATGTTAATGGCCTGTGTGTGCCTACTTAGCATTAAAAACAATGATAATAGCCCTCAGCAACTATTAACAAATTTATGGTATGGCACAACGCAAAACAAGGTTGCTGATCTTCATTTTAATACTATTAATTCGATTGAAGATCTTCATCAATTTTTGATGGCAGCGCAAAAACATCAATCTCCCACTTTAGTGAAAGCCTATGCGAATTGGTGCACAACCTGCAAAGACAATGAAAAAATCATTTTTGCAAGCACAATCGCCCAATCAAAACTCCAAAGTTGGCAACTACTCATGATTGATATGACAGAAATGACCGCAGAAAAACAAGCACTCATCAATCATTTAAATATCTATGGCCCGCCTGCCATACTGTTTTTTGACACAGACGGAAAAGAAGCTCGAGAAGAACGATTGGTAGGGAAAAGTAGTTTAGCCCCTTTTCTCGCAAGGCTTAGTAAAATATATACCTAATTCAGAATAATTGGCCACAGGTCATGAGGAATCAGCTAGAATTATGTTAGAGCAAACCATCGTCGAAGCTGAAGTAGCAAAAGATATGATGACCAAGCGCAAAACACCCACCCCTTACCTTGAAAATATCAAGGCACTCTCGGATGAGCTGGTGAAGGCACAAGAACCCATACGCATCTTAGATGCCATCAAGTGGAGTGAGGCTATCAAACAAGATTTCTTTAAACATAAATGCAAGCAACAGCCTAAAATTTCTCGAGATGACTATCTTCAGCAGAATAAAATAGATTTTAATGCGCAACGAGAAGTCTTTTATACTATAGAGCGACAAGTCACTCGAAAATTAGGGCAGTTCAATACGGTCGGCAAAATGCTGAAAAAGAAATGTAATGAATATGTGCTTGTATTGCGTATGTTAGAAGCCTGTGGCACTCCTGAATTTTCAAATTTATCTAAGCTACTGTATGGATCTGCAAAAGATGTCTTTCATGCAGGCGATCCAACCATTGCTGAGCTAGGTCAATTAATGACAGAAGCACTCTGCCAAATTGATAAAAGCGAGGTAGTTCAAGAAGACCCAAGGACCATTAATGCCGAAAGAGCGGTTGAAATTTTACAAAAAAAACTTTCTAGGCATTTTCAAGAAGCAGATAAACCCTTAAGGGTGATTATCAGTGATGGTATTGTTTCTGACGCCGCAGCAGGCGCAGATTATATTAAGCTGCGACAAGATGCTTTATTTAACAAACGTGATCTCAATCTCTTGGAGGTGCATGAAGGTCTAGTACATATTGGTACAACATTGAATGGAAAACTACAACCTTACTGCACTTTTTTAAGCAAAGGCCCTCCTTCTTCCACCGTAACACAAGAAGGCTTAGCCGTACTCATGGAAATCTTATGTTTGGTATCTTTCCCTGCTCGTTTAAAAAAACTGGCAAATCGTATTAGAGCCATTGAGCTAGCAGAAGAAGGCGCAACCTTTGTTGAAATATTTAATTTCTTCCAAGAAGAAGGATATGATGAAGATACAGCCTACTCTTTTACAACACGCGTTTTTAGAGGTAGCTTAGCAACCATGGGCCCCTTCACAAAAGACTTGTCTTATACAAAAGGTTTTGTAACGGTTTACAATTTTATACAGCTTGCCGTTAAAAAAGGTAAATTAGAACGTATTCCTATCCTATTTTGTGGGAAAACGAATTTAGAAGATATTCGCGATTTAGCACAACTGGTTGAAGAAGGCATTGTCATTGCGCCCAAATTTTTACCGCCACAAATTAAAGATTTAAATGCTATCGCTGCCTGGATGTGCTTTGCAAACTTCTTAAATTGCTTGAGCACACACAAAATTGAAAGTGATTATGATTATTTGTTGAGCAGCTAATAAAAACGCCTTCTCCTGGCTCAAGTGCCCGGAGAAAACTGCTTTTGTCATCCATGTTACTTGCCATAGCGATACGGGAATAAAAAATAAAATGACTTCTTTTCCAGAAACACAATAGCCTTTGTCAACAAGGTTTTGAAGACAAGTTCTTATCTAATTTTTTCGATGCTGAATTGAAAAAATTCATATATAATTGGCCAAACATTTATGTGTACCCTCACTGTAGCATGCTCAAAGGCGTTGAGACTGCTTACCCTTCGAGGTGCTCTTGAAGGGGAAAGTCACCCGTGAAGCGTATACGCAATTAAAGATTAAAGTATGATCATCAAAGCACTTTCAGCACCACTTAAAGAAAATCTTCTGGAAACGGCGCTTCTTATCGCTATTTTTCTTTTTCTCTATTTAATTGCCGTATTATTTGTAAAATTTAAAGTTAAAATGGTTCGACGCAAAGAAAAGGTGCGGACACGATTAAAATATCTTTTCTTAATTATATTCTTTATGCTGTTGGTGCAAATTTGGATAGATAAATTCTTCCAAATACTTGCCTTTATTGGCTTCTTATCTGCGGCCGTTACCATCACACAACGAGACAATATTACCAATTTCATTGCTTGGTTTATTATTAACTGGAGAGAATTATTTCTCGAAGGCGATACTGTTCAAGTTGGAAAAATTACCGGCCGTGTAAAATCAATCGGCCCTTTATATATCACCATACATGAGACTTACGAGACACAACCTGCCTATTCAACAGGCAGAACCATAAAGCTCCCCAATGGCATGGTTTCTAAAAATCCCGTTATTAATTTCTCTACACAACACAAGCTAACACATAAGGTAGAATATTTATTTGACAGCAAAGCTAATTTGTCTCAATTAAAAGCATATGCTGAACAATTAGTGCTTGAGTTAAAGGAATACTATAAATCGATTGGCGAAAAAACACAGCTAGAAGGATGTCATTTTAGCTTTAATTTACAGCAATCTAAAATGAGTGGTTTGCTCCTCATTTTACAATTTCAGTCTAGCCTAGAAGAACTAGCACTGCTTAAGCAATTCCTTGATGAAAAACTGCTAGCCGCGCACAATAGCGACTCAGAAATAAAGTTAGTCTTCGAATAGCAAAAAGTTGGTCAAAAAACTTTTCAATTGGTCATTTTTTGTACCATTGTGGGTATTATGGGCTTATCTTGTAGACATCTTGCATGGATTCAGGCAGAATCGGCGACAAGTTGCACTTCAAGGTGATTTTATCAAAGCAGATGGCAAAAATAACCATCCTCCATGGCCCCAATTTGAACTTATTGGGGCAAAGAGAAGCAAATATCTATGGTGATGTATCCTTAAAAGAAATTAATGATACCTTACACACGCTCGCTCAAGGTCACGCACTTGAGTGCTTTCAATCCAATGCTGAGCACGAGCTGGTAGAAAAGATTCATTTGGCTAGCAAAGATAAAGTCGATTTCCTAATCATCAACCCTGCAGCGTTAACTCATACCAGCATTAGTCTTCGAGATGCACTACTTGCCACAAAGATTCCTTTCATCGAAGTGCATTTAAGTAATCCGCTGGCAAGAGAAGTCTTTCGACATCATAGCTATTTTTCCGATATCGCTGTGGGCGTAGTCTCAGGACTAGGCGCGCAAGGATACTATGCCGCGCTCAATGCAGCATTATCAATTCTTAAACACTAACTATTTTTCACATTACCGAGAAGTTTATGGATATTCGTAAGATTAAAAAATTAATTGAACTTGTAGATGAATCTGGCGTAGCCGAGATCGAAATTAAAGAAGGTGAAGAATCTGTACGCATTCGTAGTCGTATTGATGTTCCTACTTATTCTCCATCTATGGTTATGCCTCCCATACATTCTGCGGCACCTACTGTCCAATCTGCCACGCATGTCATTGAGCAAAGTGCTTCGCCTAACAGTGAATCCCAAGCACCCACCCATATCCCCGATGGACACGTTGTGAACTCTCCAATGGTTGGCACATTGTATAGAGCACCTTCGCCAGAAGCACCTAGCTTTATTGAAGTCGGCAAAGAGGTAAAGGTAGGTGATACGCTCTGCATCGTTGAAGCCATGAAAATGATGAATCAAATAGAAGCAGATAAAAGTGGGGTTATTGCAGCCATTCTCGTAGAAAATGGCCAACCCGTAGAATATGGTCAACCTTTAGTAATCATTAAGTAATCGTTATGCTAGATAAAGTTGTTATTGCGAATCGTGGCGAAATTGCACTCAGAATTTTAAGAGCCTGCCATGAATTGGGTATTAAAACCGTTGCTGTCTATTCAACAGTTGATCAAGAACTCTTGCCTGTGCGCTTGGCAGATGAAGCCATTTGTATAGGGCCAGCGCCTTCGCACGAAAGCTATTTAAATATTCCGGCAATTATTTCTGCAGCCGAAATAACAGACTCTGTTGCTATTCACCCAGGATACGGATTTTTAGCTGAAAATGCAGATTTCGCGGATAGGGTCGAGAAAAGTGGCTTTGTCTTTATTGGTCCTAAGCCTGAAACTATTCGTTTAATGGGCGATAAAGTCTCTGCCATTCTAACAATGAAAAAAGCAGGTGTACCTTGTGTGCCCGGCTCTGATGGCCCGCTTGAAGATAATCCTGAAGAAAATTTAAAATTAGCGAAGCAAATAGGCTACCCTGTTATTATTAAAGCAGCAGGGGGTGGCGGTGGTCGTGGTATGCGGGTTGTCCATACAGAAGCCGCTCTGTTAAATGCCATTTCTTTAACACGCGCAGAAAGCCAAGCGGCTTTTAATAATAATATGGTCTACATGGAACGTTATCTATGCAAACCACGCCATATCGAAATTCAAGTATTGGCTGATAACTTTGGGCATGTTATACACTTAGGCGAACGTGATTGCTCTATGCAGCGTCGTCACCAAAAAGTACTAGAAGAAGCGCCAGCCCCTTTTCTCAGTGAAGAACAACGTCAAAAAATTGGCACTGTCTGCGTCGAAGCCTGTCAAGCAATTGGCTATCGTGGCGCGGGTACTTTTGAATTTTTATATGAAGATGGTGAATTCTTCTTCATCGAAATGAATACCCGCGTTCAGGTTGAACATCCAGTAACAGAAATGATCACAGGTATCGATATTGTAAAAGAGCAACTTAAGATTGCCTCTGGTATGCCTTTGACCGTTCAGCAAAGCGATATCAAAATCTCTGGTCATGCTATTGAATGTCGCATCAATGCAGAAAATCCAAAAACCTTTTTACCCTGCCCAGGTAGAATTGATTGGTTCCATGCACCAGGTGGCCCTGGTCTGCGCGTAGATTCTCATATTTACAGCTCTTACAAAGTGCCTCCTAACTACGATAGCTTAATTGCAAAACTGATCGCACATGGAAAAACGCGTGATGAAGCCATTAGCCGTATGAATAATGCCTTGAATGAAATTGTCATTGATGGCATACAATCGAATATTCCACTTCATCAAGATTTAATGAAGGACAGCGAATTTAAAAAAGGCGGCACCTCTATTCATTACCTAGAAGAGAAAATGAAATCTTGAAAATGTCGTGGCACGAAATATCTATCACGGGATCGAAGTCTGAAGTGGACACAGTTACCAGCGCACTTGAAAAGCAAGGCGCGCTAGCTGTTACTTATAAAGACGGTGAAGACAATCCCATTTTTGAACCTTCCCCACAAGAAGTTAATCTATGGGATAAAGTGGTTACCACAGGTTTGTTTCCCATTGATTGCGATCTCGAAGAAATAACTTTGTACTTAAACAAAATTTGCCCAACCTGTTTCATTTCTTATCAACCCTTGGTTGATAAAAACTGGACCACTGCCTGGTTGGAACATTTTAAACCACAAAAATTTGGCAACTCACTGTGGGTATGTCCAACACAATCATTAGAAGCGCCAGATGCATGCTTTGAAGGCACGGTGGTTGCACTTGATCCTGGTCTTGCTTTTGGCACAGGGCAACACCCAACCACAAAACTATGTTTAGAGTGGTTGGCATCAAATAAGCTAGATGATAAAGCAATTATCGATTTTGGCTGCGGTACCAGCATACTCGCAATCAGTGCCCTCAAGCTCGGCGCAATGATTGCTTATGGTATTGATCACGACGATCAAGCTATCTTAAGCTCGCAAATGAACGCTGAAAAAAACGCTCTCAATGCAGATCAATTAAAACTCTATACCAGTGTTGATCCCGCTATTCCTGCTTGCGAACTTATTGTTGCAAACATTCTGATGAATCCCCTTTTAAGCTTAGCTCCTATACTGGCAGATTTATGCTTGCCGGGTGGCACCATTCTTTTATCAGGACTCTTAGAAACTCAAGCGGATGGCATTTTAGATTGTTATAAAGCCTGGTTTGATTTCAAACCTTATTGTGTTGATAACGGTTGGATTCTATTGGTTGGAACCAAACGTCCTCTGATAGCATAATTTAAGTGGAGTTTTTGCCATGACAAGCGCATCCCCTAGAAATTATGATAAAGGCTTAAAAATTGGCCCTTACCATATTGAAAAACCTATTATATTAGCGCCTATGGCGGGTGTAACTGATCTTCCCTTTAGGCAACTTTGCAAAGAATTAGGTGCTGGCCTTGCCGTAACGGAAATGGTTGGCGCAAACTCTTTGCTTCATGGCAGCGAAAAAACCAAACGCCGTGCCAATCACAGTGGTGAAACCAGACCCTGCTCCGTGCAAATTGTTGGTTCTGATCCTCAAAAAATGGGAGAAGCCGCTCGCTTTAACCAAGATCAAGGGGCAGAAATCATCGATATCAATATGGGATGTCCTGCCAAAAAAGTATGTAATACACTTGCTGGTTCTGCCTTGCTTCAAGATGAACCCTTAGTACAGAGAATACTAAGCGCAATTGTTAAATCCGTTGAAATACCTGTCACTTTAAAAATCAGAACAGGTTGGGATAAAGATCATAGAAATGGTATAAGAATCGCTAAAATGGCAGAAGATTGTGGCATTCAAGCACTGGCTGTGCATGGTAGAACCAGAGCTTGCATGTTCAAAGGCGACGCAGAATATGAAACCATACGCGCCATAAAAGAAGCGGTAAACATACCTGTCATTGCAAATGGCGATATCACAACCCCTGAAAAAGCAAAAACGGTATTAGAACTAACCAATGCTGATGCCATCATGATTGGGAGAGCCGCTCAAGGTCATCCATGGATATTTAATGAAATTCATCATTACTTAACAACCAATCAAATCCTTGCAGCCCCCAGCGTGCAAACCATTCGAGATACCTTATTAGATCATTTAAAAAATCTGTATGCATTCTATGGCAATGAACGCGGTGTACTCGTGGCACGTAAACATGTTTCTTGGTACAGCAAAGGTCAAAGAGCCAGTAGCCATTTTAGACTTGCTTTTAATCAATTAACTGATGCAAACGAACAATTACAGTTGATTGAATCCTTTTTTGATACCTTGCTTGAAAACGAACAACGCAACCATTAATAATAAAAATAATCATCATGACAACAATAGAATTACCTCCTCCAGTAGAGAGCAAAACACTCCCTTTGCGTGATATTGTCTCTCATATGATTGAGCAATACATTATCACTATGGAAGATCATCGGATTGAAAATCTGCATACACTTGTTATCAAAGAAGTTGAACTTGGACTCTTTAAAAAAGTTTTGCATCTCTGTCATGGTAATCAGAGTTTAGCAGCGAAATGGCTAGGACTTGCCCGAGGAACGCTACGCAAAAAATTATCTGAATACCAATTAGATTAGGTGAAGTATGCATAAACTAAGAACCATTAAACGTGCTTTGATCAGTGTCAGCGACAAGCAAGGCATTGTTGAATTTGCTCAAAAACTAGCCTCATACAATATTGAAATTTTATCAACCGGCGGCACCGCACAACTCTTGCGTGAACATCAAATAACGGTAACGGAAATTGAGAACTACACCGGCTTTCCTGAAATGATGGATGGCCGCTTAAAAACACTGCATCCTAAAATTTACGGTGGCATTCTTGGCAGAAGAGATCAAGATCTCGAAACCATGACAAACCACGATCTACCTGCGATTGATCTCGTGGTTGTCAATTTGTACCCCTTCCAAGCAACCATTGCGCGCCCAGATGTTTCACTTGATAGTGCTATCGAAAATATTGATATTGGTGGCCCAACCATGATCCGAGCAGCGGCTAAAAACTTTGCTTGGTGTACCGTAGTAACAGACATCAATGATTACACTAAAATAATAGACGAACTCGAAACACAGCAAGGTGCACTGTCCTACCAAAGCAGAATGAATCTTGCGAAAAAAGCTTTTTCTCATACAGCACAGTATGATGGTATTATTTCAAATTACTTTACCAGCCTTAATCAAGAAGAAAAAACTGAAACCTTCAGTACTGTATTAAATCTACAATACGAATTAAAAGAAATATTACGTTATGGTGAAAATCCTCATCAACAAGCCGCCTTATATCTTAACCCAAGCCATAAAAGAGGTCTGGCAGCAACCACACAACTGCAAGGCAAACCACTCTCTTATAATAATATTTTAGATAGCCAAGCTGCTTTAACGCTTATCCACAACCTTAAACAGGCTGGTTGCGTCATCGTCAAACATACAAATCCATGCGGTGTTGCACTTGGAGAAAATGCATTACAAGCTTACCAACATGCTTTTCAGGCTGATCCACAATCTGCTTTTGGCGGTATCATTGCTTTCAATCAAGCTGTTGATGAGCAAACCATGCAATACATACTCAGTAATCAATTTGTAGAAATCATTCTTGCACCTGCTTTTTCTGCCATTGCTCTAGAAATTGCACAAACAAAACCCAATTGCCGATTACTGTCCTATCTACCCAACCAAACAGATGGCAAGACACAATGGGATCTCCGCAGCATTGACGGCGGTGTTCTCGTACAATCCAATGTTATGATTCCAGATCAGCATTTTGAAATAGTGACACAGCAACAACTCAGCCCTGAGCTTCTCATTGACTTAAACTTTGCATGGGATATTTGCAAATCGGTTAAATCAAATGCCATTGTCCTAGCCAAAAATGGACAAACTTTAGGAATCGGAGCAGGACAAACCTCTCGAGTTTTTAGTCTTGAAATTGCCTGTTTGCGCGCTAAACAAAACAATTTATCATTACAAGGTGCTGTCTTAGCGTCAGATGCATTCTTCCCCTTTAAAGACAACGTTGAGCTTGCCCATCAAGCAGGCATCACCGCCATTATTCAACCTGGCGGTTCACAAAGAGATGCAGAAGTCATAGAAACAGCCAACGCATTAGGAATCGCCATGGTCTTTACGAAAACCAGGTATTTCTTACACTAATAATTGAGGTCATTCATGAAAATACTGGTCATCGGCCAAGGTGGTAGAGAACATGCAATTGCATGGAAACTGGCTCAATCTGAAGTCACAACACACGTATTTGTAGCGCCCGGCAATGCAGGAACCTACCGCGAGCCTAAAGTAGAAAATGTTGCTATTAATCCGCTTGATTTTGAAGCATTGGCTAATTTTGTTAAAACCAACAACATTTCTTATACTGTTGTTGGTCCTGAAGCACCGTTGGTTGCAGGCATTGTTGATTATTTCCAAGCGCTCAATCTTAAAATATTTGGTCCCAACCAATTTGCAGCGCAATTAGAAGGCTCTAAAATTTATGCGAAACAGTTTATGCAGGAATATAACATTCCTACTGCAAAAGCCGCTTATTTTAGTGATAACCAAGAAGCACAACAATTTCTTCAAAGCTGCCAGTTCCCCGTTGTTATCAAAGCAGATGGTTTAGCGGAAGGAAAAGGTGTTGTCATCTGTCAAGACATCATTCACGCTCAAACAACGATTGATGATTTTCTTTCTCAAAAACGCTTTGGTAAAGCCAGTGAAAATATCCTGATTGAAGAATTTCTCACCGGCACAGAAGTAAGCTTCATTGTCTTATCAGATGGCAAACAATACATCCCTTTAGCAACCTCTCAAGATCACAAAGCAAGAGACAATGGCGACCTTGGGCCCAATACAGGTGGTATGGGCGCTTATTCTCCTGCCCCGATGATTGATAATGCATTATATGAAACGATTCTTGCGACCGTTGTTGAACCAACCCTCAAAGCAATGCAAAGTAAAGCGAATCCCTTTGTTGGCTTTCTATACTGCGGACTGATGATTACACCAGACAATGAACCAAAAGTATTAGAATATAATTGCCGCTTAGGCGATCCAGAAACACAACCTATCTTAATGCGTCTGCAATCTGATTTAGCATTGCTTTTTATGCATGCAATAGATGGGACGCTCAATGCAGTCACTGTCCAATTTGATACGCGTATTGCGCTTGGCGTCGTCTTAGTTGCAGATGGCTATCCTGGTCATTATGACAAAGGGGCCATCATTCCAGCTATCAAAGAAATTCAGGCGAATACGGATCACAAACTGTTTCATGCCGGCACCTTACTCGATCAAGGCAATATTGTGACCAATGGCGGACGCGTACTCTGTGCAACGGCCTTGGGTGATAGCTATCACGAAGCACAAAAAGCAGCCTATGCATTAGCACACCGCGCAGCATGGGATGGCGCTTATTATCGAACCGACATTGGCTACAAAGCCTTGGCTTTTGATGCACTACCTAGATCATAAAAAGTAAAGAACCATCTATGCCAGAGTTGCCCGAAGTTGAAGTAACACGCCAGAGTTTATTGCCGGTTGTTCATCATGCTGTGATAAAGCAGCTGATTGTCAGACAAGCGCAACTACGCTGGCTTATTCCAAGCAAGCAGCTCTCTAAAGTGCTAAAAAACGCAGAAATCTTATCTATCTCAAGACGTGGGAAATATTTATTGTTTGAAGTAGCCAATGGATTTTTCCTCATTCACTTGGGAATGTCTGGGCACTTGAAATTTTTATCCTCACCTTCGCCTCTGGATAAACACGATCACGTAGAATTCATTTTCGATACAGATGCACGACTACGCTATTATGATCCAAGGCGCTTTGGCGCTGTGTTGTGGCTTGGCCAACATCCATTTGAACATCCACTCCTAGCGCATTTAGGCTGTGAACCATTAAGCTCAGCTTTTAATGCTAAATATTTATTTGAAAAATGCAGAAAATCCAAACTTGCCATTAAAACTTTTTTAATGGATCAAAAAATAGTGGTTGGTATTGGGAATATCTATGCAAGTGAAAGTTTATTTTTAGCAGGCATCCATCCTTTAAAACCTGCGCATCAATTATCAGAACAAGAATGTAAGTTACTTGTACACGCCGCTAAAAAGATACTTAAGAAGGCAATTGCCCAAGGTGGCACCACCTTAAAAGATTTTGCGCATACCGATGGCAAACCTGGCTATTTCAGCCACTCATTACAAGTATATGGTAAAGCTGAAGTGCCTTGTGCAAAGTGTAACCAGCCCATCATACAACTGCGCATCAATCAGCGCAGCAGCTATTTTTGCGAATATTGCCAACAATAAACAAATCTTTGAAAAAAACGCTCTATTAACCTAATGTCAATCAGTTCAGGGCAAATAAGATTAAAAAAAATCCATCTGCTCACTTAAAGTGAGCGTCTTCCCTTGATTCCAAGGGAAGATAATCATTCACTTCGTTCATTTCTTAACTGATCTGCATTACTCTAGCCCCTATAGTCACAGCAGATGACTTTTCGAGTAGGCGTCAAGCCTCGAGCAACCTTCATTCCCATAAAAGTACATGAGGATTGCAAGATGGCGAAGACAACACCCTCGACATTGTGCCCCTTGTGGGTAAAACTCATGTGCGAAGACTATAATAATGCAGCTGCTTGACGCTGCGCCGCATGAATCGCATGTTTGATCTGATCATTTGATACACTTGTATCAATATTCTTTTCAATATACAGAGGCTCACCCAAGTAAATGCCCACTGTGGAGAAGGGTAAGGGGATTTGAAATTTGTCCCAAGATTTATCAAATTGATATTTTCTTGAGTATGCTGCGCCTAAAGGAATAAGCGGTACGCCTGTTTTTGCACTGATAAAAGAAGCACCTGCTTTCGCTTCATAAATCGGTCCACGTGGCCCATCCAGCGCTATTCCCACAGAGTATCCATCTTTTACCGCTTGGATCAACTTAACAACACCTGTAATTGCTTTTTTACTGGAAGAACCTCTGATAACTTCATAACCCAAATGCTTGAGCCATGTAGCTAATATTTCTCCATCTTTAGAAGTACTTACCAAGCCAGCAGATTTGTTGATGATCTTTTTACCTACAAACATCACAGGCGCAAAGTGCGTACCATGCCAAAAACAATAGACAGCTGGCTTCTCTATGGCAACACTTGGGTGCATTTCAACCTGCATGCGCAATGTCTTTGATAAACACTGTGTAGCATAATGGGCAAGATGCCCTATAAAAGTGGGAGAAAGTCGCGGCATTTAAAAGACAGATAATTAACTAATGGGTGTTACAATTATACGGATTTCCACCTATTTTACAAGATAGCCAGACATAAATAAGCTTTTTTGAAACTTACTGAAACTTGCAAGATCGATGCTTAGAAACCACATTATCGGTTTTTCGATCTGCTTGCTCGACAAATTGTGTATGCAATGCCTGATAAGTCATAGGCAATCTATCTGAATTTTTCAGATAGCTCGCAAAATACCCCTTAGAGGTTGTCAAATAGGCTGAATCTGTGGCCGCTTTATCCACAAGCGTTAACGCTGTTTCCCAATAGGTATTTGGCACTTGAAACAAAGCAGGTAACTGTGCTTCTAATTTCGCCATTAAATCTAAAACACTGCGCCGCTTTGCCTCTGTTTTCTCTGGATCAAAGGTATATTGATCGGTATTGAGATAGGTGCCTCGTTGTTTATGTGCTAAAAACATCCCTTCTGTAAACCAATTTTGGGATAAATAATGTGTCAAAGACATAAAGCTCATGATAATCGCATCTGGAGCATGCAATTGGCTCGGAAATAAATCTTGTATCCGTACACTCTCTTTTCTTGCATCATGCGTTTTCATACAATGGAAAAACTGCATAATCGTATGATCACAAGCATTGACCATATCTTCAGAATCTCCTGCAGAATGAGAAAATTCAAACCCAAAACCAACCCGCACTTTGTGAGAAGTTAATGCATGCGAGAATAAGAGTATCGCTTCCTCTTTTGCAATGCTTGTTAATTGAATCAACCATTCATCCACGGATTGATCCAAAAATCTTTGCCTCTCTCTTTCTACAGATAAAATATTTTCTTTCTGATCTGTGCTATGACTGCCTAATGCAAGTACTTTCAAATATTGATCTCTTGCATCCAAGATCTTCGTGCCCCACGCCTTAATAATTTGTAATTGTCTTGCATAACGCGCCAACACAAGCATTTTCACATCGGTTAAGGATTCTTGCTTGAGGTTATTGTCTAAAATACTCATGCAATCATCATAAGTAGAATTAACAATTTGTCGCCAGGTTACACCAAATCGTAAAGGCATATCATCAACAGAAGCAAAGACCTGCAAGTTTTTTTGATAAAAGCCTCGTTCCTTAATAATGCCTACACCCGCCAATGGAATATTCGTCCAATCATACTCAAGCTCATTGCGTGCCTGATGAGAAGAAGCAACAAGTAATGGTTTAGACTGATGTTCCTGTCGCACATCCTCTCCTGCGAGCTCTCGCACATCTTGTGCTTTTTCTTCACTTCCTTGTTCTTCATTATTTCTGACTTGTAAGGATGCTACTCCCATCACAGGTGATGTGCTGGTATTTAAATGTATTGCGGCAAATTGAGTAGCAAGCGGATCAACAATTGTTTCTGGTTCGCTACTTCGTCTGTGCACAGGGGCTTCTTTTAGTAATTCACTTGGTAGTTTTGCGGTTATCTTTGTTTCTGATTTATAACTGAATTTTTGCGCTAAGTGTGTTTCATAATCAAAACATGATAGTTGAGAGTTAAAATAAGCTTGTATTTGTTCTAGACAGTAACTGATTGAACGAATAAATAACATAACACCATCCCTAATGAGTCTATGTTCTTCGCATTTGAATTTTAGATTTTAAGCTGAATTTTCAATACTTAGCCAGAATACATATTGTGGGTATATCGATAGCAAACTCTGAAATTCAAATACGCCGAATCAAAGTGACAAAACTATAATCGAACAAATGCTTTTCATCTTTTAATTTTTTCTCACGTGCGACCTCTTGCCATTCCTCTTCAACCAAGGCTGGAAAGAAGGCATCTCCTTGAATATGGGCATGCACAATAGTGACATGAAGCTTAGTTACTTCTGGCAAAAATAATTGATATATTTTGGCGCCCCCAACAATCATTACTTCATCTTCATGTTGGCAATAGTCAAACACCGCTTGTTTATTATGTAAAACTACACAACCAGGTGCATCATAGTCAATATTTTGCGTCAAAATGATATTCGTTCTACCAGGCAATGGCTTACCAATAGATTCAAAGGTTGTGCGCCCCATGACAATAGGCTTACCTAAAGTTGTTTGCTTAAAATGCTTTAAATCATCAGGTAAGTGCCATGGAAGCCCACCCGCTTGGCCGATGGCGTTATTCTCGGACAGAGCCACAACCAAACTAATATTCATAGCCACTCCTATACTGCAACTGGCGCTTTAATATGTGGATGTGATTGATAATCTTTTAACACAAAATCTTCAAATTTAAAATCATTAATATTGCTAATGTCAGGATTCAATACCATGTTAGGCAGCGGATAAGGTGTTCTAGAAAGCTGTAATTTTGCTTGTTCAAGGTGATTACTGTATAAGTGTGCATCACCTAAAGTATGAACAAAATCCCCCACTTGCAAGCCTGTTACCTGTGCAATCATATGCGTTAACAAGGCATAAGAAGCAATATTAAACGGGACACCTAAAAAGATATCTGCGCTTCTTTGATAGAGCTGACAAGATAATTTGTTATCTGCAACATAAAATTGAAACAATAAATGGCAAGGTGGAAGCGCCATTTCATGCAGCATTGCAACATTCCAAGCGCTGACTATCAAACGTCTTGAATCTGGATTGGTTTTAATTTGATCAATTACGGCCTGGATTTGATCAAGCTGTGCGCCATTTTGTGTTGGCCAAGAACGCCATTGTTTCCCATAGACTGGACCAAGATTACCTTGTTCATCGGCCCATTCATCCCAAATAGTAACCTGGTTATCTTTTAAATACCGAATATTGGTATCACCTTTTAGAAACCATAACAGCTCATGAATGATAGAGCGCAAATGACATTTTTTTGTCGTTACTAAGGGAAAGCCTTTTGCTAAATCAAAACGCATTTGATGCCCAAATACGCTTAAAGTGCCTGTATTGGTTCTATCTGTTTTAGGATGACCTTGTGTTAATACTCTTTGCATCAACTCTAAATATGCCTGCATAAAAAAATGCCTCTATACAATTTGTTCAATCAATTTTGCTTTTCTGGCTGTTATTAATAAGATGCACCCAATCACTATCATCGGTATGCATAAAATCTGCCCCATTGTTAACCATCCCCAAGCCAAGTAACCATATTGAGGATCGGGTTGCCTGAAAAGCTCTTCAAATATTCTAATCAGCCCATAAAGAATCAAAAATAATCCAGTGACAGAGCCAATTTTACGCGGCGTTCTTGTATACCACATCAAAATTAAAAACAATAAAACACCTTCTAACAACACCGCGTATAATTGTGAAGGATGTCTTGGCAAGGGTCCTGCATAAGGAAAGACCATTGCCCAAGGTACATCCGTTACTCTGCCCCATAATTCACCATTAATAAAATTACCCAGCCTTCCTAAGCCTAAAGCAAGGGGCACACAAGCGGCCATTAAATCTCCAAGCATGAGCAAGGGATAACCATATCTTCGTGCAAATAATGCTGTCGCAATCAAAACACCCAATAAACCGCCATGAAAAGACATACCGCCTTCCCAAATGCGAAAGACGATACTTGGATCTTTGATCCAGCCAGGTAAAGAATAAAAGAGGATATAGCCTAAGCGCCCACCCAAAATCACGCCTAAGGCGTTATAAAAAATTAAATCACTGACGCGATCGGGTGTTTCCCACCCTGGAAAGCGTTTTGTTTTTTGACGCAATAATAGCCAACACAACAGGAAGCCTATTAAATACATGACGCCATACCAACGGATCTGTAACTGATCTGTTATATGTAAGATGACTGGGTTTATTTCTGGATATTTTAGCATGCATGCATTTTAGCATGTCACACAGCAAGCATTAACCAAGCAATGCATAAAAGTAGTATCGCAAAGAGCTTTCTTAAGTAATAACGTGGCAAAGTATGGGTAATATGCACGCCTAGTTTGGCGGTTAACACACTAACTACGCCTTGAGTGAGTGCTATAGGCCAAATAACATAGCCTATGCTGGGCAAATCAATAGGTGGCGCATCCCAGCCAAAATAAATAGCGCTAACGGTACCTGCAATGACGGTAGGCAAGGTGCAACTTACCGATAAGGCGCTGGCTTGCGGCAAACTAAAATGTAGTGCTACTAACAAAGGTATTAATAGAACGCCCCCACCCACACCCAACATGCCCGCAATCGTGCCAATGAAAACACCTATTACCGTTAAAACACACTTTGGTATGCGTAGCGACTGTTTATCTTCGGGACTACGTTCAACACGCTCTTTCCTAAAAAATAATAAAGAAATGAAAGCACAAAAAGCAGCAAAACACACCTTTAAAAAGTGACTAGAAAAAGAATCTGCAATAAATCCACCGAGCAATCCACCCAACACCGTGCCTGGCGCGATATACCAGAATAAAGGCCATAATACCGCCCCCTTTTTATGCTGAAAAAAACTAGCAGATAAAGTACTAAAAACCATAGTTGCAAGCGAAGTGCCTACTGCATAATGCATCACCATATCAGCAGGGATTGAAACATGAGCAATCATGAAGGCATAACTTAATAGCGGTACAACAGCAACCCCTCCTCCAATACCTAATAATCCTGATAGCAACCCTGAAAATGCACCAATCACAACAGCAAAAATATAAATCACTTTACTTACCGGCTCTTATCAAGCCACCTAAGCCTGCGTCTTCCAGTGCTTTTTCTAAATGCTGTCTAATATCGCGGGCATGATCCAAATCTTTTACTTCTTCAAATAATTGCTTTGCGCGCGCAACGGTAAAATTCCGAATAATCCATTTCACTCTTGGCAAAGAATGTGCATTCATGCTCAGCATATCAATACCTAAGCCTAAAAGTATAATAACCGCAGCAGGATCTCCTGCCATTTCACCACATAAGCTCACTTTTTTGTTTTGCAGATGCGCAGCATCTATCACAACTTTAATGGCCCCAATGACAGCGGGATGCAATGAATCAAACATAGATGCCACATAAGGATTATTGCGATCGACTGCCAACAAATATTGGGTTAAATCATTGCTACCAATCGAGGCAAAATCAACTTTACTCATCAAAGATCGGGCTTGATAGACCGCAGAAGGCACTTCAATCATCACGCCTGTTTGAGGGAATAATACGGGCGATCCTTCATCAATTACCTCACGATGCGCTTGTCTTAGCAATCGGAGTGCTTCCTCTACTTCTTGTATAGAAGAAATCATCGGAAACATCACTCTTAAATTATTAAGACCACTACTTGCACGCAACATGGCTCGTAATTGCACCAAGAAAATTTCTGGATGATCTAGCGTTACACGAATACCACGCCAACCTAAGTATGGGTTATCTTCTTCAATCGGGAAATAAGGCAGCATTTTATCGCCACCTACATCTAATGTACGAATAGTTACTTGCTTAGGGGCAAAGCTTTCCAATAATTGTCGATAGATTAAATATTGTTCTTCTTCTCCTGGAAATCTATCGCGAATCATAAAGGGCACTTCTGTGCGATATAAGCCTACGCCTTCTGCTCCTGCTTGAAGCGCGGGGCGAATATCAGCAACCAGCCCTGCATTTGCACATAAGGGAATGCGCATACCATCGGGTGTTTCCGCTCTTAACTCACGGAGTTCACTTAAGCCCGCATACAGTTCTTTTTCTTCTTCAGCCAATCGTAAAAATTCTATTTGCATGGATTGGCTTGGGGAAGTAAATACTTCTCCGTTATAACCATCCACAATGATGCATTTGCCTTCTAATTTATAAACCGGCAATCCACTTGCACCCATGACAGCAGGAATGCCCATAGCGCGCGCCAAAATAGCAACATGAGAATTTGCAGAACCTTTGGCAGAAACCACGCCCACAATAGATTCTTGCGGCACTTCTGCCAGCATAGAGGCTGTGACTTCATCCCCCACTAAAATGGTTTGTTGAGGATAAGTCTGCAAAGTCGTTGTTTCACTTTGCAAATTTGCTAATACTCTCTGTCCTAAATCAATGAGATCCGTGGCACGTTCACGTAAATATAAATCTTCCATGGCTTCAAACTTATGTACCTGGCGCTTGATAATTTTACGCAAGGCATAAGGTGCCCAATGCTTTTCTTCAATCAGCTCAATAATGTCTGCTTTTAAACTTTTACTATCTAAAATGCTTAAATAGGCATCAAATAAGTTCTGCTCTTCTGGTAAAAGTGTTTTCTCGAGCCGGAGCTTTAAACGTTCAATGTCAGTTCGCGTATCTGCCAGTGCCTTTTCAAATTGCATGATTTCATGTGGCACATCTTCAATTATTCTATCTGGGACAGTGTCTAAATCTGCTTGTTTGTATACAACAACCACTTCACCAATCCCAACCCCTGATGCAGCAGGTACACCACGAATGGTTGTATGAATTTGATTATCAAAATTAGATAGCTCATCCACCATACCCGCAATTTGGCCATGTGCGATGATCCCGGCCAATTGGGCTGAAATGGTAACGAGAAAAGCGACTTCCCCTTCATCAAAACGTCTTGGTTCACGTTGTTGTATCACTAAAATACCAACCAATCGACGCTGATGAATAATGGGAACGCCTAGAAATGCCTGATATTTTTCTTCACCAGTCTCAGGATAATAGCGATAACGAGGGTGTTGATTGGCATGAGATAAATTAATAGGTTCTTCACGCTCTCCCACAAGACCTACTAAACCTTCAGAAAAACCAATTGTGATCTTTCCGTCTACACCTTCTAAGAATCCGACAGAAGCGGCTAACAAGAAATGATTATGTCGTCTATCTGCTAAATAAACAGAACATGCTTCAACAGAGATGCTTTCTGAGACACGTTTCACCATCAGGTGTAAAACCTCCTGAAGGTCTTGTGCCTCATTGACTTCTTGGACTATTTGCCTCAGAACATTTAACAACAGCCCCTCCTGAGCATTTTCTATGGACTCACGAGATCAATATAATCTTCACGCATGAGTAAAAGTTGAGTAAAAGCTTGTCTTGTACTTGACACGGGATTTCTGACACCACAGAAATGAAATTATACAGCAATGCCCATATACGCTATTTTACGATAGGATCGAGCATAAATATTTTTTTTCTTTTTTCATTAATAACTGGATAAAACTCTAATAATGCCTGCCTGTACACTTCACGTTTAAATGCAACAACTTGATGTAATGGAAACCAAAAGTTTACCCATCGCCAATCATCAAATTCAGGTTTCACACAATCGTCCAGTTTTATGCTTTTAGCATCAGACTCTAGCATAAGCAAAAACCACTTTTGTTTTTGCCCAACACAAACAGGGGTCGAATCCAATCGGATCAACCGCTTAGGTAGTCTATATTTTAGCCAGCTCTTTGAACATGCAAGAATGGAGACATCTTTTGCCTTTAGGCCTATTTCCTCATTGAGTTCTCGAAAGAGTGTTTCTTCTACTTCTTCATTCTCATTCAAGCCACCTTGCGGAAATTGCCAAGCATCTTGACCAACTCGTTTGCCCCAAAAAAGCTTTTTTTGTTTATTAGCTAAAATAATCCCAACATTTAATCTAAACCCATCTTCATCTATCACAAACAAAAACCTGATGACAATAATTAAGTTTATTTTTCCACAAAGGCGGTAAACTAAGCAAATAGATTATGATGAGATTTAAAAATTAAAACAAAGCGCTCTTTGTAAAGAGCGCTTTGAAGGAAGGTTTGGGGTGTTACTTAATTGACTACTTGACCTATTATAAGAAATTCCAAACAACAGAAGCTTTACCAGAATGCGTTTTAGGCTTCATATTGGAAGCAACAAAAGTCAAATTGTCATTTGCCACCCCTCCCAAATCAACAACTTTGCCCTTTCCATGATAGTTATACTCAGCTCTTAGAGATAAACCTTGTATAGAAGGGATTGGCACTTCAAGTCCTACACCACCTAAGAAACGATACGTTCTTTTATCTTCACTCATCGCAAAGGCTGGCGTATTCGCTGGACCAAAAGCGCCTACAACAGAATATTCATCATTACTGGTTTCAGCACCTAAGCGAATGTACGGCATGAGATAAGGTGTCATTTGATAACCTGCTCTAGCGGTTAAACCAACGACAGTGCCTCTATCATAACGTGCAACGGTATTTGCCGCCTCTAGTACACCACCACCTAGATTACGATTGAATTGATGTTGTCTTGCATCATCAAAATCATGCCAATCCACATTGGTTTCTACACCAAATAACCAGCTGTTGCAATGCGCTTGAAAACCGCCTAATAAGCCCCAAATAAAACCACTATCAGAATGGTTTCGGGCTATTGTTGTTCCAGCTAATGCTGGTGCTGGTGTCACGGTTGTGAAATGATAATCACCACTTCTATCCCCATAACCTGCTGATGCCCCCACTAAGAAGTTATATTGCCATTGTGCCTGTGCAGCAGATGCACTTGCTAATAAAATAGAAGACACAATCACTGCTTTAGATAATTTTTGCATAACATTCTACCCCAAACGTTATTTAGTTAAACAAACACAACTAAAGGTATAACCCTAGATAAATACAATGTCAAGAAATTAGGAGGCATACATTATTTATCCTTTAAATCTCAATAAAAGATATGAAGAAATAAACAGCCAAAATATTTGTGCGTCGCAAAATGTATCCGCAATATCAAGCATATTATAAAGCAGGTAATAAATAGAGATGAGGTTTAGCTGTTAAGAATACATAAGACGAAAACAAAAACGCCGATCTTAGATCGGCGTTTTCGGTGATTAGGCGAGTAACTGTGAATTACATGAAATTCCAAACCCAAGCAATTTTACCAACGTGTGATTCAGGGTACTTAATACGATGCACACCCACCATTGAACCAACATTATCATCAATTACAAATCTATCTGTACGAATGTAATTGTATTCAAAACGTACGCTAGAGTTAGCGAAAGCTGGGAACTCAAGGCCCACACCACCTAATACGCCCCAAATATCATCCTTCTCATGATTGATAGGCTCACTGACAGGCGCTAATTGTCTTGCAGGGATTACATAAGTTAATTCATCACGACTATATTGCACACCGGCTTTTGCGTAAGCCATAAAGAAGGGTGTCAACCAATAACCACCACGCAGTGTAACACCATAGATATTACCTCTGTTGTATTCAACAGTAGCAGCAGTAGGCCCAAAGGGTGGGAATACGAGCACATCAGAAATGACGAAATCTTTATGCTTGTCAAAATTATGAAAATCGACATTTGCTTCAATGCCTGCGAGCCAACGGCTGCAATGAACTTGCCAACCACCCAACAAGCCTGCAAAAGAACCGGCATCTGCAACGCGTACAGAATTTACATTCAGTACTGCATCAAAAGGGGCTGGCACTAAAGGAACATTCACAATTTGATATCTAGATGTAAAGTGTGCGCGTCTAGATTCAATACCTAGCTCACCACCTAATAAGAAATTGCTTTTTAATTCAGCACGTGCAATTGTGCTAGAAACCAAAGTAAGTAGAAGCAATGATGCTAAAAATAAGGCTTTCACTCGCATGGAAATCGTCCTTAATCACCTTCATAGATTATTGTTTTGGAAATATTAAAACCCAGCTTTTTAACTAGGCTTTCAGCATATTAACCGAATTTCTTGCTCAAGCCAATGACTATTTTACCCAATACAGCACATGAAGCAGACGAACAAAAAAATTAGATGTCAGGCATGCACATCACATCTAATTTTTTCTTTGTCTTTGCGACGTCTCAGTTATTAATAGGCTGTTTCCCAAGTCAGCTGTAACTCTCTTGCCGCTTTAACCTCATCGAGACGCTGACATGCTAAGTGCTTAGGTGCCTGCTTGATGCTGGCTGGCTCTGCATGCATTGTCTGCCAGATTTTCTGCATTACCTGAACTAAATGATCCAATGTTTGCTTAGATTCTGTTTCTGTTGGCTCAAGCAATAAACATTCTGGTACCAATAATGGGAAATAAACTGTTGGCGCATGAATACCTTCATCCAACAAGGCTTTTGCAACATCAAGCGCTGTTATTTCAAGTGACTTTGCTTGCTTGCTTAAAGTAAGAATAAACTCATGCGAAGCACGTCTTTGAGGAAAAGCCGCTGTAAATCCAATCTCTTGTAATTTACACAGTAAATAATTTGCATTTAAAGTTGCAAATTGACTAACTCGCTGAACACCTTCTCTACCTAATATTTTGGTATAAATATAGGCACGTAACAAAATACCAAAATTTCCCATAAAGGTTGAAAGCCTTCCGATTGTATTTGGACACTCTCTTTCTTCTAACCAATAATATTTTGTTGTAGCGCCTTCTTGTAACGCTGCAACCCGTGGGATCGGCAAAAAGGGCAACAACCTTTCCGCACAAGCAACCGGACCACTACCTGGCCCACCGCCACCATGGGGGGTCGCAAAAGTTTTATGCAAATTCAGATGCATCACATCAAAGCCCATATCACCTGGCCGGACTTTACCCAATATGGCATTTAAATTTGCACCATCGTAATATAGTAAACCACCAACTTCATGCACTGCTTTAGAAACTTCTAATATGTTGCGTTCAAAAAGCCCCAAGGTGGAGGGATTGGTCAACATAATACCCGCTGTTTTAGCGCTTAGAATCTTCTTCAATGCATCAATATCAATATCACCCAATGCATTCGTTGGCACTTCTTTAACGGTATAACCACACATGGCAGCAGAGGCGGGGTTTGTACCATGTGCTGCATCTTGCACTATCATTTCACTGCGCTCAGTATCACCACGCGCACGATGATAGGCTCGGATCATCATCACACCGGCAAATTCTCCTTGTGCACCTGCCATGGGTGTTAAAGCAGTCGCTTTCATGCCTGTCATTTCTGTAATATCATTTTGCAATTCATACAGACAAGCCAACGCACCTTGGCACAACTCTACAGGTGCTAGAGGATGCAAGGCGGTAAAATGCTCCAAACTCGCGAGCTTATGTACACCTCTTGGATTATATTTCATCGTACAAGAACCCAACGGATAGAAATTTGTATCAATACTGAAATTCTTCTGAGATAGCTTTGTGAAATGGCGTATAACTTCAAGCTCGGATAATTCAGGCAAGCGAGGCTTAGATTTTCTTAAAGCCGATGCATTAATTTTTGTATTGCCTATGTCAGAGAGTGCTTGAGATCCTGAAACCCTGTTTTGAATACTTTTTTCAAAAATAATCATAAAAAATCCTTTGGTTTTCTTATCCTAAACGACATGCTTTACTTAAAGCGATAAAGTAGTCTTCTAATTGTGCCGTTGTTTTTGTTTCTGTCACACAAACCAGCAAACTATTATCTAACTCAGGGTAATAATCACTGAGATCAACACCTGCTTGAATGCCTGCTAAACGCATCTGTTCTAGTGCTTGCTTAACGGGTACCGGCAGACGAACCACAAACTCATGAAATCTATCGCTTGAAAAGACGCTTGTTACACCCGGGATAGTCAGAATTTTTTGATAGAGCTGCTCTGCTTGTACATGAGAATGCTGTGCTACATTCTTCAAACCATCGGGCCCCATGACACTCATGTAAATAGTCGCAGCCGTAACAAGCAAGCCTTGATTGGTACAAATATTGGATGTGGCTTTACCACGTCGAATATGTTGCTCACGTGCCTGAAGCGTTAGAGTAAAACCTAATTTACCCTCTAAATCTACTGTTTTTCCGACAATACGGCCTGGCATTTGTCGCACTAAATCTTTTTGGCAACATAAGAATCCAAAATAGGGTCCACCATAATTCATGGGTACGCCTAAGGGTTGACCTTCACCACATGCAATTTGCGCACCTTTTTCTCCCCATTCTCCAGGTGGCACTAGCAAATTCATTGCCATAGGATTCACAACACCAACCACAGTTGCTTCATTACGATGCGCCCAATTGGTCAGCTCATCTACCGCTTCTATACCACCAAAAAAATTGGGTTGAGAAATAATCAATACATCACAGGAAGATTTTTTCAGCATATTTTCCAAAGAAGAGAGTGAAATTGTTCCTGTGTTAAGCTCATAAGCGATTTCATGCAATTGGATCTGTTGCGGTTTTAAAATAGTATTCAGTACAGCACGATACTGTGGATGCAAATTCATGGGCAGCCAAATATTTGCGGTGGCTTTACGTCTTGTTCTTAAGGCCATCAAGATAGCTTCCGCTAATGCGGTTGCACCATCATACAAAGACGCATTAGAAACAGACAGCCCCATCAAAGACGCCATCATACTTTGATACTCCCACATCAACTGTAAATTACCTTGTGAGGCTTCAGCTTGATAGGGTGTATAGGCTGTCATAAACTCACCTCGAGAGCTTAACTCCCAAACACAAGCGGGAATATGATGTTCATAACATCCTGCACCGATATAGTTGCTCAGTAAGACATTTTCATTAGCACGTTTTTTTAAAAGTTGTGTTGCCTGCATCTCATTCATGCCAGGCGCTATATCCAATGGTGCATTGAGCTGTAATTCTGCTGGAATTTCAGAAAATAACGCATCAATAGACGCAACATTGATAGCAGCAAGCATCTCAGATATTTCTACTTCTGTATGTGGTATAAATGGCATGCCTTACTCCTTTACAGCCGTCTCAATGTTATCATGATAGCTTTGAGCATTGAGTAGCTCTGTCCATTCTGACAAATCACTGGGTTTGATTTTCAGCATCCATCCATCTTGATAGGCGTTTTGATTCACCAACTCCGGTTTTGAAGCAAGTGATTCATTGACTGCAATCACCTCACCTGAAAGCGGCGCATACAGATCACTGGCGGCCTTAACCGATTCAATCACACCAAATTCTTCACCTTTCTTTAGGATACGACCTACTTCTGGTAATTCAACAAAAACGATATCGCCCAGCAATGCTTGTGCATGATCCGTCACACCAATGATAATTTCTGTTGCACTTGATTGCATTGCCCATTCATGGCTGGTTGTATATTTAAGATCTTTAGGGATATTTGACATGCTGAACTCCTTTTTTATTGAACACTTCACACTTAAGTTTAAAATCCGATATTTGATTTTCCTGCTTTTACAAAGGGTGGTTTAATGATTTGTGCTTCAAGGCATTTGCCTCTTATCTCAATCCAACAATATGGCATATCCCAAGCATCAAGCTGAGCAAAGCCAATACCTTTTGATAAGGTTGGTGAGAAAGAACCACTGGTTAATAATCCGATTTGTTGCGTAGCCTCTTTATCCGCATAAACACACATATGTGGCCTGAGGACGCCTTTCTCTTTTAAAACAACACCTACTAGTTTCTGTGTGATACCCGCTTCTTTTTGACGTAAAAGTGCTGATCTACCAATAAAGAGCCGATTAGAATCTTTAAAATCAACGGTCCATGCTAAATTAGAAGTTAAAGGTGTAACTGTTTCATCCATATCTTGTCCATATAGATTTAAGCCTGCCTCTAACCGCAAAGTATCTCGCGCACCTAAACCAATCGGATAAAAATCCTGCGCTATCAATTTATGCCAAAAAGCCGCAGCTTGTTCATTAGGCAATAAAATCTCTACGCCTGCTTCCCCGGTATATCCTGTTCGAGCAATAAATAAATGCTCATCACTACATGCTGAAAAATAATTAAGTTTTGAAACTTGAGAAAAAAGCTGTGGAGAGAGGATTGTACTTAATTTTTCAATGGCCTGTGGGCCTTGTATGGCAATCATGGCAAGATCATAACGCGGATTGATACGCACTTGATAAGATAGGGCTTGTGTGTGCATCCAGTCTAAATCTTTGTCCGTTGTTGCGGCATTAATCACAATACGGTAACTGTTTTCTGAAATCCGATAGGTTATCAAATCATCTAAAATGCAACCCTGTTCATTGAGCATGCATCCATACAAAGCCGTGCCATCTTTGGTTAATTTGATAATATCATTTGCAAGCAGTGTTCTTAAAAACTGTGTGGCATTTGCCCCCTCTACATCGACAGCTCTCATATGAGACACGTCAAAAATACCAGCACTTTGCCTAACCTTAACATGCTCATCAACAATAGAGGTATATTGCAAAGGCATCTCCCAACCAGCAAAAGGCACCATCTTTGCACCTAAGGCTTTGTGAGATTCATATAACGGTGTTTTTTTTAACACGAGAAACTCCTTTTTATCGTCCATTTAACTGAATTTTAGAGGGCTATCATTTCCCTAATGCTTTTTGAATAAAAAATTGCTTTAACCAAGCATGACTGTCTACCCAATCTAGGCCTTTATTTCGCAACAATCCCAGCAAAGGTGACGTATGCGTAAATCCTTCTTTAAAAGCACGCATTAAATAAATCATGCCTTGATTATGCATTCTTCTGCTACGTTGATAGCGCTTTAATACATAATCATAACCAATATCTCGATGTTTTTTGGTTGCTTGCACCAATATATCTGCTAATACAGCCGCATCCAAAAATCCTAAATTCACACCCTGTCCTGCTAAAGGATGTATCACATGCGCGGCATCTCCTACCAAAGCCACACGCTCGCCTATATATGAAGTTGCATGCTGCTCTCTTAAAGGAAATTGTATGCGCTTGCTCATCACGGTCAATGTCCCTAACACAGCTTCCACTTCTTGGGTTAGCTGCTGTGAAAATGCCTCTTGTGAAAGCATCATTAAGGATTGACCCAAGGTCGTCTCTACACTCCAGACAATAGAAAGTGTGAATGGATCAGATAAAGGTAATAAGGCTAATACACCTGTTGCATTAAAGCGCTGATAGGCGGTGTTTAAATGAGGTCTTTCGCTCTGAATGGTCGCGACAATGGCCAGTTGATCATAGGATCTTTCTTTTACAGCAATAGCAGAAAAATTCCTCACCCATGATTGTCCACCATCACAACCCACTAATAATTTTGCACTTAAAATACTATTATTCTGCATGGTAGCCATTAAGCGATCAGCACTTATCTGATAAGCTTGCAATGGCGTATCATAGATTGTTTGCACATTTGGATAATGCTGTAATGCTGCTTGCAATGCATGCAAAATCACAGATTGCTCAACAATAACGCCTAAATCAGGCTCTTTTGCTTCCAAGGCACTGAAAAAAACCGAACCACTGAGTGCTTGATCCCATACTTTGATGTTCTCCATTGTACCCAAGCGCTTACTTGCAATACTCTGCCAAATATCTAAGCTTTCAAAAAGTTGCCGTGTTGCTTGTGTTAAAGCAACCACGCGTAAATCAGAAGGTATTTCTGTGGATGTAGGTGCGATGGGGGTCTTAATATTCGTCTCAAGAATAATAACGCTATAATCTGCTTGCGCTAATAATAACGCCAAGGTTAAGCCAACCATACCGCCACCATTTATAATGACATCACAATGAAGTGCATTGTTGGCAGTTTTTAAATAACAAATACTCATAATTAAAAATCTAATCCCATTGCCAAACGTGTAAAGAGCGCTTTCATTGGCATTAAAGTATCAAGACTATTAATACTCACTGCTTTCAAAAAACCAGGCACCTTTTCTAAAGAATGTGCAAGCTTATCTGTGGCGGCAATTATTTTCTGTTGATCACTCTGACATGTTCGAACATAATCGCTTAACTCAAAGAGTGAGCTCCCCCATTTGGCGGGATCGACACTCTTTGCAATGGATACATAAAGACGCTTAATATCCCTTAAACTCAAATTAAAGCCCTGAGCGGCAATAGGATGAATACTATGCACGCTGTTTCCAAGCAACAACAATTGTTTAAAGAAGTGCTGCTGTGAAAGCTGCATATTAAGTGGCACAACTATTTTCTTTCCAATCGCTTCTATCACACCATAGGACTGCCCAAGCGCCTGCTGACAGATATTCATAATCTCAGCGTCTGCATATGAACGAAAAAGCTCACTCTTTTCTCTTGGAAAAGAGAGCACCATCGTTGCGATATTATTTTTCCATGGTAGTAGCGCAATCACACCGGCATCAATAAAACGCTCCACGGCACATCCAGAGAGTGATTGTGAAAGCTTAACATTTGCCATAATAACGTGATGTTTATAGTCATAACGATAAGTCCCAATTCCCAGCATGTCACGAACTGTGCTGCTCGCACCTTCCGCTAAAAGTAATAACTGCGTCTTAAAATTTTTCTTATCATCTTGCTCACAATACCATTGCCCAGCCTCAAAACGAACCGCTGCCAGTGATGCTGAAAATCTTAGCTCAACATTTGGAATTTTATCTAAAGTCTCATACAGCACATTTTTTAATGTTTCCGTAGCAATTACATAACCCAATGCAGGATACGCGACCTGTTGTTTTGAAAGCCGTGCCCCTCCCCAATGCCCACGTGTGCTAACATGTACCTCATTAATCGGCTCAGCATAAGGCATTATCTCAGACCATAATCCTAAGTACTGATAAAGTTGAGCACTGGCATAAGATAAGGCAATCGTATTCATTTCTAAAAGATCAGCGCTCTGTTCATACAAACGAGGCTTTGTTTCCAGCACACAAATAGGCAAATGAAACTTCGCTAATGCTAAAGCAGTTGTAGCGCCAACAAGGCCACCACCTAAAATTGTATACTGATATTGACTCACAACGCCCCTTAATGCTTTTTCATAAAACTTTCAAGCTCAGCAACCGTTTTGGGTAGATCAGCCGTCAGCACTTCGCACCCTTGTTCAGTCACTAAGATATCATCTTCAATTCTGATACCAATGCCACGGTATTTTGCAGGCACACTACTTTCTTCTTGATCAATATAAAGACCTGGCTCTACAGTTAAGACCATTCCCGCTTGCAGTGGTCGCCATTGGTTATTTATTTTATAATCACCAACATCATGCACATCTAAGCCTAACCAATGCCCACTATTGTGCATATAAAATTTCTTATAGGCCTCTTTTTCAATTAATTCTTTGACATCACCTTGCAGAATTCTTAGCTCAACCAAACCTGTTACCAGTACTTCAATAATAATTTTCTGCGCTTCATTCCACGCTGCACCTGGCTTGATTGATTGAATAGCCGCTAACTGCGATGCCAACACACATTCATAAAGTGCTTGCTGCTCAGTGGTAAATTTTCCATTCACAGGAAAAGTGCGCGTTACATCGGCAGCATAGTTTTCATATTCACAGCCTGCATCAATTAATACCAATGTTTTATCTTTTAATTTATCTTTATTTTCAACATAATGCAGCGTACAGGCATTATTCGCAGAAGCAACGATTGGATTATAGGCAACATGCCGACTTCCTCCTTGATAAAAGGCATAAAGTAATTCAGCCTCAAGGCTATATTCATACAAATCGGCACTTGATGCCTTCATGGCTCTGCGATGCCCTGATAGAGTAATATCACATGCTTTTCTCATCGCACTGATTTCTTCTGCGCTCTTTATGAGTCGCATCTCATCTATCAGCACACGAAAATCAATAAATGTATAAGGAATAGTAACGCCTTTGCGTTGCTGTCTCCTAATCGCATTTATCCAAGAAAATAATTTTTTCTCAAAAGCTGGATGCATGCCAACGATATAATAAACCTGATGAATATCATGAAATAATGCAGGGAATCGAATAGCAGCTTCAGAAATAGAATAAGCCTCATCTGCTCCAAACTGCTCCCGTGCGCCCTTTAATCCTGCTCTTGTGCCAGACCATCTTTCTTGATCTTTATCTCTGTCTTGGCAAAATAAAATAAATTTATTACCTTCTTTATTTTTAATAAAAGCAGCAATGGCAAAACTCTCATTAAAGCCTGTTAAATAATGGAAATAACTCTCTTGTCTAAACATATGTTCTGCATCACTATTGCGAAACTGCATCGGTGCACTGGAACATAGCACTAAGCTATTTTCTGGGAGTTTATTAAAAACGGCTTGTCGCCTTGCTGAAAAATCCATTTATTTCTCCGATTAGATTTTAGCGTTTGTCGTAACTGTTTTTTTCTTTGTTCGCAAAGTGCACCTTAATGATGAACTTGATTGGCTTTTGCCTGCCGTTGTTCAATAAAAAACAGTGCATGTTCCGCCATAAGCAGAATACCAATCCTTACATATTCAATAATCTCAACATAATTAGCTTCACTTTCTTCAGAATCTTCTTCATCCATATCCATCTGCGTCAGCACAGAAAAATCATTCAGCATCTCTTCTAATGCTTCTGGCTCATCCACAAAATCACCCAAGGTTTCTTGCTCAATGCCTAATAAAAAAGCTTGCAAGAATTCTACTAAAGAATAAATACGTGCAGATAAAGGCATTTCGCTATTTGGAAGCATGTTTTCCAACTCGATTGAGGTTTCTAATAATTGCAGATAAATGAGTTCTATGATGGGTTCTACGAGTGGTTCAATTTTTTGAGATAGCTTTTCATCCAACTTGAGCTGTGTTGTATATGCAGCTAAACATAGCTTGGGATCATGTTTGCCTTGTAAGACCTTAGAGAGTGCATAACCAAATAAATAGGACGCTGTAATGGGTAAATGCAAAGGTTCTAAAAAAGTTTGTATGTGTTCGTACACTGAATGCTCTGTTTTTGCTGTGCTCATCGTCTTACCCCTTGCAAAGCGCTTAAAGGTTTGTAGCTTATCACAGTGTGTGTGTTGACCCCATGCCCCTACGAGGCCTAATATTAATAGAAAGAGAAAATTTCATCTATTGGACCCAACTGGAGCGCTTTTCATGAAAGCAAGTGATAAAGGTACATTTGTTAGTATTCTAGATAAAGAGTTTTGCATTAACTGTCCTCCTGATAAGGAAGTGACCCTTAAAAATGCCGCGTCTTATCTAGATAAACAAATGAGGCAAATTCGCAAGACAGGAAGAGTCATTGGTTTAGAACGTATTGCCGTAATGGCCGCTCTCAACATTGCCCATGAGCTACTTGCCCTCAAAGAAAATCGAGAAAATAGAGTTGCTGATTTTTCTGATCGGATTAAACTACTACAAAGTAAGATTGATGAAGCGCTTCAGAAAGATCTGAGAAAAGAGGAAGTGGCGCAAAATAATCATTTAAATATCAATGTAGCTATGGATAATAACCCCATGTCTACACTATCATTTTCTGAAACTTCCGTGAATGCACACGCAATGGAAGCGGAAACCGTGTAACGAATTGGCTTTTTCTGGTGTGTTTGCATGCACCTTAAAGACTCTTGAGCCGATGCTATGAAACTTGGGAGCTAGACTGCTATCACTGTTGTGCAAGTCCACCTTGTGTGGAAAGCCTGAAGAGATACATAGGCGCCCACTTGAACCCCTGGGTTCAAGACCGACAGGTAGCGGCATACTGGATTAAGCCACCTTTATTTTTTTAAGTACGAGCTTAAGTGACACACCAAGCAAAGCAATTGTTACGACAAAGTCTTAAAAAACTAAGACGCAATTTAAGCCGGTCACAACGGCATGATGCTTCCATTGCTGTATGGTTGCGCATCATTGAACAAAGCTTCTTCAAAGAAGCACAACATATTGCCTTGTACATGCCTATACAAGGTGAATTAGACACAAAACCGATTCTGCAAACATCTGCAAGATTAGGTAAAAATATCTATCTACCGATTGTAAAACCCGAAGCTTCCACCTTAGATTTCTATCACTACACACTCAAAATGAAAATGGCAATGAATCAATATGGTATTTTAGAGCCTCCAGAACAAGCATCAGAGTATATTGAGCCACAGAAGCTCGATTTAGTGTTTGTGCCCTTGGTTGCTTTTGATGCACACTGCCGTCGTTTGGGTATGGGAAAAGGTTATTATGATCGTACCTTTGCTTTTCATCAGCCTCTATCCAAACCAATGTTAGTAGGACTAGGGTATGCCTTTCAAGAAGTACCACTTGTACCCAGCAATGAGACTGATATTGCCTTAGATAAAGTTGTTACACATCAAGCTATTTTTGAAAATCCTAAAGCCTAGTCACAGCAGATGAGCTGTCGGGCAGGCGAGCCTCTTGTGGCTAAAACTCATCTACGAAGACGATTAAGCGCCCAATTGTTTTTGGGAGACCGCTAAAAGCTATGCTAAAATGTGTCTTTACTGACAAATAATTCAGCAGACTTTCACGGCACCCCCTATGCAACAAAAATTCTGGCTTATGAAATCCGAGCCTTCTACTTTTAGTATCGATCATCTTGCGGCGCTTCCTCATCAAACCGAACATTGGGAAGGCGTGCGCAATTATCAAGCCAGAAATTTTATGCGCGATGAAATGAAAGTGGGTGATGAGGCTTTTTTCTATCATTCAAATTGTGATACACCAGGTATTGTTGGGATTGTCACTATCGTAAAATCTGCTTACCCCGACCATTTTGCCTTGAAAAAAAGCTCACCCTATTACGATCCTAAAAGTACAACAGAAAATCCACGCTGGTATATGGTGGATGTAAAGCTCAAACAAAAATTTGACACTGTAATATCATTACGTACTTTAAAAGAAAATACCGCACTTGCAAAAATGCCTCTGGTACAAAAAGGTAACCGCTTATCTATCTTGCCTGTTACAGCAAATGAGTGGCGCACCATTTTAAAAATGCTAAAAAAATAACTCTAACTTACTTGGATATAATCATGACAACACAAAATGAACTCAAACAAAAAGTTGCTATTGCTGCTGTTGCAGAAATTGAACCAGGCACCCTTATTGGGGTTGGCACAGGCTCTACAACCAATCTCTTCATCGAGGCTTTAGCGCAATCTCCCATTCGTCATGAAATCATCGGCGCCGTGCCAAGCTCCTTAGCAACAGAGGCAAAATTAAAATCCTTTAATATTCCCATTGCGGATATAAATGATGGCATCATCCGCGTGTATATCGATGGTGCAGATGAATGTAATCATCATTGCGAATTAGTCAAAGGGGGCGGCGCAGCCTTAACGCGAGAAAAAATTATTGCTGCTATTTCTGAAAAATTTGTATGCATCATTGATGAGTCTAAATACAAACTCCAGCTGGGTGCTTTCCCCTTACCTGTAGAAGTGATTCCCATGGCCAGAAGTCATGTTGCAAGACAACTTGTACTATTGGGTGGTGATCCTGTGTATAGAGAAGGCTGTGTTACTGATAATGGTAATCACATTCTAGATGTACACCATTTAAACATTACCCAACCAATTGCCTTAGAAGAAAAGATTAATAACATCGTCGGTGTTGTTACCTGTGGGTTATTTGCCAAACGTGGTGCTGATAAGGTATTAATGGCAAACAACGCTGGCGTACAAGTGATCACACCGAGATAGATTATGGCTAAACTGTATTTTTACTATTCTGCAATGAATGCAGGCAAAAGTACTAACTTATTGCAGTCTAATTATAATTACCATGAACGGGGTATGGAAACTATTCTCTTTACCCCCAAACTGGATAATCGATTCACGGCTGGAAAAATTCATTCGCGTATTGGTTTAAATGCCGATGCAATTGCGTTTAACGATGCCACTCATTTATTTGAGGTGACTCAATTATGTCTACAAGAAGCCACAAGAAAAATAGCTTGTGTGCTAGTCGATGAAGCACAATTTTTATCTAAAGCACAAGTACATCAGTTATCTGAAATTGTAGATAAACTTCGTCTACCCGTGCTTGCTTATGGGCTACGCACGGATTTTCAAGGCAATCTATTTCCTGGTAGCCAATATTTGTTAGGCTGGGCAGATGAAATACAGGAACTCAAAACCATTTGTCATTGTGGAAAAAAAGCGACTATGAATGTGCGGCTTAATGAACAAGGTCGAGCGGTGACGCATGGAGACCAAGTGCTGATTGGTGGCAATGACACCTATATAGCAACCTGTAGAGCACACTTTAAATCTATGCGTGAAGAATCTCTCGCACTTGCCGAGCTTGCGACAGAGCAACCTGCTTAATAATTAGCAAAAATATTCTGTGCGTTGATGGCTATTTATTTTTTTAATATTTGATCTAACCTCACCCGCCCTACGAGCACCCTCTCCTGTCAACAGGAGAGGGAAAGTGCCACTACAATATTCTCCACTTTCGTCATCTCGGAATTTAGAAAGTTTTATAAATTAAAATTTTTAATGCCCAAGCTCTCTCAGTATTACTAGCATTTAAAGAGAGACCAGATAATAAGAAATAAAACTAAATACTTGCTCGTCCCTCTCCTGTCAACAGGAGAGGGTGCTCGTAGGGCGGGTGAGGTTAGATCAGCTTTTGGCAAAAGAACAGCGCTTCATACTAAACCACGCTATACTTTTGTCTGTCAACTAAAATATCAATTGCCATTCCTACGAGTGATCCATTGCGAAATAGAGGTTAATTTGGTATAAAGGCTGGCTCAACAGAATCATTTATAATTTAGGTAAGGGGAAATCATGGCAAGAGCATGTATGATTACCGGCATTGGTACAGCTCGTGGCAATCATGTTGCCCATTGTAACAAAAAAGTAAGACGTGACTTTAAAGCAAACGTCCACTGGAAAAGATTTTGGGTAGACAGCGAAAACCGTTTTGTCCGATTACGCGTATCCGGCCGTGGCATGCGTATTATTGATAAAAAAGGTATCGACACTATATTAGCTGTCTTACGCCACAACGGTGAAAAAGTCTAAAGGAGCCTATCATGGCAGCAGATACTATTAATGTAATTATGCGATCTACAGAATCTCGTTTTTTTTACACAACGACCAAAAATAAGCGCAATAAAGAAAAATTAAACTTAAAGCGCTATGATCCCGTTGTTCGTAAACATGTTATGTTTGTCGAAGAAAAGATGAAGTAGCACTAAAAATCGCTTTTTAAAAAAATCCCGGGAATTCCCGGGATTTTTTTATTCACTTATTTCTACTCTTATCAAGTAGGCGCTAAACAAAGGCTCTTAATGTAGGCAGAGAACTCTTCTAAAGATTTTATACCCGTTGCTTCCGCCTCTTTACACCAAAGCTGTAATGCAGTGATAAGCTCTTTTTCTTTAGCTTGTGTCTGCCCCCAAATCGATTGTAAACGCTCTCTAAAGTCGTATACCAGAGATAAAGAACGATTCTCTGACAATACATTTTGCAGATTTATTTTAGCTTGGGGCTTTAACAATGAAGATTCTCTCATCATTAAATCTTTCATCTTATCTAAAACCTGATTTTTTACACTCTTAAGATTTTGTGCTTCTTGACTAAAAGTTGGCGCAATAACTTTTTTAGAGTAACAAGCCATGATTTGGAAACGATTTGCTATCAATGCCTTAAGCGTATCAGTATCTATCTGCATCTTATTAGGCGCAGTATGTGCTTTAGGAATAACACGCTTCACACGGGCAAGCCCTAAAAAGGATAGCACGCAAATAATGCCCCACCCCATATCAAACTCCCACCACTTAGCAGATAGCTTAGCGGAAGTTGGATAAGTATGGTGATTATTGTGTAGCTCCTCACCCCCAATAAAAATGCCTAAAGGAGAGAGATTGCGAGCCTCATCTTTACACTCAAAATTTCTATATCCCCAATAATGGCCTATGCCATTGACAACACCCGCCGCCCAAAATGGAATCCATGCCATCTGTATAGACCAGACAGCCAAGCCAGGCACACCAAACAATAAAAGCTCCAGCGCCAAGAAAGAAAGAATGCCAAGCTTTGGATATTTTGAATACACATTCCTTTCAAGCCAATCATCTGGCGTACCCTGACCATAGCGCTCTAAGGTTTCTTTATTTCTTGACTCTTTACGGTACAATTCAGCTCCATGCCACAAAACGGTTTTAATACCCATTATTTGTGGACTATGTGGATCTTCCGCTGTTTCACAACGAGCGTGATGTTTGCGATGAATAGAGGCCCATTCTTTGGTTACCATGCCAGTCCCTATCCACAACCAAAATCTAAAAGCATGACTAATGATAGGGTGCAAATCTAAAGCGCGGTGCGCTTGATGTCGGTGCAAAAAGATGGTCACACCTGCGATTGTAATTTGCGTTGTAACTAAGGTTACTACTATGTATCCCCACCATGAGAGATTACATAACCCATAAAAGAAGTTTTCCACTATCTTACCCTCAGAATTATTTATATAACAAACATAAAAAATTATTCATACAACATGATTCTAAGCTACACGCTCAGTGCTCAGCAACTCAGCAATCCACAAGTCATTCTGAGCCTTAATATATGAAGGTACTTGAAGAGCTGCTTACTTACACGCAATGCTCAGTACAGGATATCTATTTTGCTTTAAAATCCAGCCTAATACAAAAAATTTTGAATGATAACTAATATCTAATGGCACTTACAGATTGCTATTTTCTTAAATAAGCGTATAACTCCAAAGACTGCATACAAATATAGCTAAAGCTTTAAGCCTATTCTATCGATAACTAAAAGTAGTTATCAGCACTTAACAAGCATTAAAAGCATCCATGACACAAGGCAAATCACTGATTATTCATCTCTTTATTTTGCTGCTACTCGGCGCTAGCTTAGGCTTAGTCTTTGTTTATCATCAATATTTTCAGCAGCAACTCACGGACAAACATCTTGCCTTAGACAAAGCGCAAACAGAAATACGTGCTCTAGAAAATGAAATTCGTCAAATAAAAGCCTCCTATGCACAGGCAACAAGCCCTGAAGCAAAAGCAGCACAAGCAGCGCTTTACGCGCAGCAACTCGAAAAAATGGCTCAAGAAAAACAAAACCTACAAAAAAACTATGACGCGCTTAATCTAAGCCTCACTGAATGCCAAACAACGCATGCAGCAGGAAACCTATCTTCCCCAAACAGCAATACTGCCACAGAACAAAGTAGCCAAGCTCTCCCCTTAGAAGCCCCACTCTCACCTACACCTCAAAGCTATCCTGAACCAGGCAAATCTGATAATACGATTAGCACCATTAATAACATGATAGAAAAAGATCATTTCGAATGCCCCATACCCCGTATCGTGAATAGCCATCTCGATACAGGACAATGGTCTGATATAGACATGAAATGGTGGGTTGATTTCACTTTTAGACCACTACGAGATGATGAAGAAGTTAAAAAACCTTTCCAAGCCTTGTTTGACGGCATCCATGTAGATTGCTACTACCGTATTGGTCCTGCTCATAATGAAGAAGAGATCAGTAATACCTGGATAGTTATCAAAGGGGTCAGTACCCATAAAGCAATTACGCCGAATAATGCTTGGCAACCTTGTGAGGTAGAGGGCTGCGAAAGAAGATGTGAATATGAAAATGGTACAAGTTGCAGCTTTGAACTTATAGATAAGCAATAATAATACAAATATGCGCAAATTGAGATTCATTTGATACGGATAAGTTGCTGATATTTTTTCTGCAATTCATCTTTACTTTCAACATAGGCCTCATGCAATGTAATACAATCCACAGGACAAACCTTCTGACATTGTGGTTCAGCGAAATGTCCAACACATTCTGTACATTGATGAGGATTGATTTCATAGATATCTTCGCCTTGTGAGATAGCTGTATTTGGACATTCCGGCTCACAGGCATCACAATTAATACAGTCGTCTGTAATTTTCAGTGCCATTACACGCTTATGTAGATATGCCTTTCATATGTACGCATATGCTAACACAAAAAAACCTTCTATTTTCATTTAAAATGCTTCCACCAAAGCTTGGCATACAACTTTGGGTGTCGCTTCAAAATACTTTCAAAAATTTTAAGAGAAACACGATTTGCTTCACCATAAAGCGGATTCTCATGAATACTAATATCAGGATTTGAGTTTGACTCAATGATGATGCCTGTAGAGCCAGGTTGTTCAATAGGCTTAGAAATATCCTCACAAGCAAGATCAAAACCAACCAATTTTAAATTTAAACGTTTAGCTGCACGACAAATCAGATCAATATTTTCTTCGCAAATAAGCGATATATCTAAAGCTTCCATGGTGCCACCCCATAAAGCATTAGAACAATAGCATAACATCACTGTCTCTCCTTTTTTAGGAACAGTCTCTAAAGTAATGCCAAGTTCTTCCATACGAATTGCATATTCTTCATTCACAGATAATTCATCTATACTTACTTTTCCAATGTAGGGTTTTCTACGCTCATTTTCAATTGCCATCAATTCGCTAATATTATGCACACCATCACCAAAAACACGAGCAGGAATTCTTTCTAACAAACCAATAACTTTATTATCTAACAGAAGTGCACGGTATGAACGTAACCCACCATGAAATTCTTCAACAGAAACAAATTCATGCATTTCAAAACAAAAGGCCAAATGTTTCTCAAGCAACTCATAATTTTTGATATTACAAAGCACATCCATGCCACCAAAGGTAAAACTCGTGGGTTTTGCAACAAGTGGAAATTTCAAATTGCCTATCCCCCAAGTTGATTTATTAAAGTCTTCCCTTGAAACCAAGGCAGCATTGGCAACAGGAATCCCCACATCTTTCAACAGCTTGTTCATAACTGCTTTGTTATCGGATACAAAACTGTCTGAACGGAGATTCAGCGGTGTAATCGAGCCTTTGAAGTAATAGTATTTATTTTCCAGTTTAACTTGCATACAGTGTTCATCTGAATAAAAATGAACTGGCAAACCTAAATCAAGCGCTGTTTGATAATATAGTTTTGCATTGATCGGCAAATTTGGCTGTTCTTTTCTCTTTGTTATATTAGCGTTCATGTTCCATTGACCGATGATATAATCATTCTTTGCGAGTGCTTTAATTATAGCAAGATAATAAAACTGGTTTTGAATACAAGCATTGTGCGCAATTTCAAAATTTAATGTCACCTTCAGCAGATATACACTACAATTTTATTATTCAATATCATTTCTATTCTCTAGCTAAAACGCATGTATATTAATACCAGGCTATACAAAAAATCAGCAGAATTATTACATCTTCCCATCATTGAGCATGAGGACTTCTGGATGATTGAAATACCACTGGGTAATCGTAATTATTTCTTCTGGAACAGAATCAATAGTTTTTCAATTCAAGCAAACGTCATCATTGGCATTGACAGATTACTAATAAATAAAATCTTAAGACGCGTCAAGCTACCCGTCACCAAAATGATAAAAATAAAAAGAGAAGACTTTGAATCTAAAAATTGGTCGCTTAACCCTTTAAAATTTCCTGTGAACATCATGACTGCTTATGATTTTGCCTACCAAGCAGATACTATTTGCAATATAGGAACACAACATAACTTGCTAGACCATATGAAATTAGTATTTGATGAGTGCGAAGAAATTGTCATAGAAGAATTTGATCCAAGGCTAAAAGCATATAATGTATTCTTATTTAAAAATAAGATTCTTAGTTGTGCCTCTTTACACTCGGCATTTGTTATCGGAGATGGTATTCACACCATTGCTCAACTCATGGAGATTGAGAATGACAGAAGGAGTGCATTAGTAGAAACCGTTGATATTGGTTTATTAAAAATGGATCTTGGCTACAAAGAAAATTTACATAGCCTGGGTCTAAGCTTAGATCATATCCCTGAGGCAGATGAAAAAATTATTTTAACGCTTGATCCAAGTCCACAACGTGGTGGTAGTACACAATCTTTTGATATAAAACGTATTCATCCACACATTGCGCAAACTTTAATAAAGGCTTCCACCGTACTCAATTTAGAGTGTATTTCTTTTAATATATCCTGCAAAGATATTAGTGAACCACCCAATACACAACCACTTTTTATCAGCCCATGTTGCTATCCAGATCTCAGTATGCATGAGACACCACTCTCAGGCGAAGGCATTGCCATCAGTAAAATAATGCTCAAAGATTTAATCTATCGTCATCCTTTTAGTTATCTTAAACATATTCTGTATTCTCTGTTCAACCATAATAATGAAGAACAACCCCATGAAATTACTAGCAGATAATATCATCCATTTGGAAACAGAAAGCGCTTTCAAGATTGGCGATCACATTTCTAAAGTACAGGCATCTGGCTTAGATGTGGTCAAACTGAATATTGGTGATCCAAATTTTGACATCCCTCATTTTATAAAAGATGAGATCAAAGCTCAATTAGATCAAAATAATACACATTACTGCGATCCCAAAGGCTTACTTTCATTCCGTGAAGCAATTTGTGAACGTATCAAACAAAGACAAAAAATATCCATCGTTCCAGAGCAGATTGTTGTGTTTCCTGGCTCAAAGACTTCTGTCGGGTTCTCCCAGCAAATATACTGCAATAAAGGTGACGAAGTTATCTATGCAATTCCTGGATTTCCAATTTATGAAATCTTTATTAACTATTTAGGTGCCAAAGCAGTGCCTATTCTCTTAAAAGAAGAATCTCATTTTGTAATGACGGCAGAACAACTTGCAGATGCTATCACACCAAAAACAAAACTCATTTATTTAAATTTCCCGTCTAATCCGACTGGCTCCATGCTTTCTCAAAGAGAAGCAGAAGCGATTGCAGATGTTATTTTGTCAAAATGCCATAAGAATGTAAGAATATATTCTGATGAAATCTATGAGGATTTGATATTTGATCAACAATCACACCATTCTGTAGCAAGCATTCCAGGGATGCAAGAGAGAACGATCATCAGTAGTGGACTCTCTAAGAATTTTTCTTGGACAGGTGGGAGAGTTGGTTACGCTGTCCTACCCACGATAGAAGAAGCAGAGATATTCAAAAAGCTGAATATTAACTATTTTTCGTGTGTGCCAGCTTATCATCAAGAGGCGGCAGCGGCTGCATTCAAGCACCCTCAAGCCTCGGATTATCTGGCAAAAATAGTCTCTACCTATCAGCAACGCAGAGATAGTATTGCAAAAGCCTTAAATGATATTAAAGGCATGTACTGCGCCATTCCTCAAGGAGCAATGTATTTATACCCCAATATCACTGAGATTTGTGAACATTTAGGTATCTCTGAAGTTTATAAAAATTTACCAGAGAATATTAAAAAACTCAGCTCTCCATCTACTATTTTCCAAATGTTTGCTCTTTATTATCATCAAGTTGCTGTCTTAGACCAGCGTGCATTTGGCGCACAAACGACCTACCAACAAAGCTATATGCGTTTATCTCTAACGGCTTCGCAAGAAATGCTAAACGCCGGTGTAAAGAAAATACAAACTGCTGCCGCAGATATTGATGGCTTTAAACAATATATCGTTAAAAACCTGCCGTTGTATTAGTTCTTTGCATGATAAACGCATTACTGGAAATACTATATTGCTTATAGGGTATTGCTTGAATATGTGGATTTACTTCTAAAAATTCTCTAAAGGCACGTGCTTCCCCTTTATTGGGATTGCCTTTGAATGCAAACCATTCATCGAACATGATCACCGTACCATCTTGTATTAAAGGCTCAACATGCGCTAACACCGTTTTACACGATTCATACAAATCAGAGTCAATGTGAATCAAAGCTGCTTTATTATATTTTGCGGGTATTGTTTTAGGAACAGTATCAGAAAAGAGCCCCACTTCAAGAATCGGTGCTTCATAGCCACAAACATCAAAAAGCTTAACAACATGTTCTGGCTTAATAGCTTCGCCAATTGCCAAAAAAGGGTGGTTGAGCCTTTCATTATTTTTAAAAACACTTTCATGCCATCTTGCATGCCCCTCTCCGATGGGTAAGCCTTCAAAAGAATCAAAACCAACTATTCTTCGTTGTATAGGTTTTTTCTCTTTGTCGCCCAACCATTCTGGCCATTTCTGATATTGTGTATTAAAAAGTGCAAATAATAGAAGACTAGCGCCCGCACCGACCCCAAACTCTAAAATATCACCTTCAATCATTTCATAATTCAACCAATACAAAATATCGCGAAATGCAAAATATCGAAAATCAGATAGCAACATTTGATGTGCTTTATCATAGGTATCCATATATAAGCTCCATGTAAATGCTTTATTTTATACAACACAATACACTACTGTATCACTGGCCCTCTGCGAAGAATAAAGGCATAGCTAGAGGTACTATATTGCTTATACGGTATTGCGCGAATATGCGGGTGCGCCTCTAAAAATTCCTGAAAGGCTCGCGACTCACCGCAGTCAGGATCACCCTTAAAGGCAAACCATTCATCAAACATAATCACAGTACCATTCTGTATCAAAGGCTCAATATGAAATAATACTGTCTTACAAGATTCATAAAGATCCGCATCAATATGAATCATAGCTGCTTTATTATATTTTTGGGGTAACACTTTAGGAACAGTCTCTGAAAATAAACCAATTTCGAGTATAGGTTTATCAAAACCACAGATATCAAACAATTTAAGAACATGTGCAGGCTTAATCACTTCACCTGTTTTTAGAAAAGGATGATTTCGTCTTTCATTATTTTTAAAGACATTCTTATACCACCGCGCATGTCCTTCTCCTGCGGGTAGTCCCTCAAAAGAATCAAAACCAACAAAATGTCTTTGCAATATTTGTTTGTCTTTATTGCCCAACCATTCAGGATGTTTCTGACATTCTTCATGAAAAAGAGCAAATAACAATAAACTAACACCTGCACCAACACCAAACTCTAAGATATCGCCTTCGACCATTTCATAGTTTAGCCATTGTACAATATCGCGAAATGCAAAATATCGATAATCAGATGCCAGCATTTCATATACTTTTTCGTATGCTTCCATAATGCAAATCCTTTGCTATATATTTGCTTCTACTTTTTAAATTTTTCTTTGAGCATCTGCTCGACAACAGTAGGTACAAATGTCGATATGTCTCCACCCAAAGATGCAACCTCATTTACCATAGAAGAGGAGAGGAAAGAATATTTCTCTGAAGGAATGAGAAACAGTGATTCAATATCCGCGGCCAAACGTCTATTCATATTAGCGAGTTGAAATTCATATTCAAAATCAGATACTGCACGCAAGCCACGAATAATTGCTTTTGCTTTTTTTTGTCTAGCAAAATCTGCTAACAAGATATTAAAGCCTTCAACCTCTACATTATCACAATGTGTTAATACTTCTTTGGCCAATCCAACACGTATAGCAAGTGAAAAAGCTGGGCCTTTGCGCGTATTCTCTGCAACAGCAACCACAACGTTTGAATATAGCTTTGATGCACGTTCTATCAAATCAATATGACCATTAGTAATGGGATCAAAAGTACCAGGAAATATAACCGTATATGCTTCATGTTGTTTCATATTTTATTCAATCCTATTTGACCACCCATTATCACCGCATTATTCTTGGCGACTATATAGTCACAGCACATGAGTTTCACCCGCAAGGGGCACAATGTAGGGTAGGCGTCGAGCCTCGAGCAACCAGAGTGTACATAAAAGTACATGAGGATTGCGAGAGGACGAAGACAACACCCCCGAAAGCTCATGTGCGAAGACTATACATTTCAACCCATTCGATTAAACGTTCTACTTGCTCCGGTGGTGTCTGAGGTAAAATACCATGCCCCAAGTTAAAAATATGCCCTGGCTGCTTGCCATGCGATTGTATGACACGTGCCACTTCTTGTTGCAACATGTCAGGTGTTGCCATTAATAAAGTAGGATCTAAATTACCTTGTAAGGCTATCTTCTGGCCGACTTGCTCTCGAACCCAACCCAAGTCTACCGTCCAATCAATGGACAATCCTTCTATACCCAGCGCAACTAAATCAGAAAAAAGTGTATATTTACCTTTGGCAAAGAAAATAATAGGCGTTGATTTTGTTGCTTCATCTGCTTTTAAAGCTTTTACTATTTTTTGAACCGCAGCTAAAGAAAAACGCTTATAGGCATGATCGGATAAAATACCACCCCATGTATCAAATATCATCAGTGCTTTCACACCTGCTTTTACCTGCGCTTTGAGGTATTTTATGGTTGTTTCTGACAGCTTATCTAACAATAATTCTACTGTTTCAGGTTGTTGCCAAGCCAAGGTTTTAATTTTACTAAAATCCTTGCTAGTGCCCCCCTCAACCATATAGGTTGCCACTGTCCAAGGACTGCCACAAAAGCCAATCAAAGGAATATTGTTTAGCTCTTTAACAACCAGTTTAATCGCATCACTGACAAAGGATAATTTATCTGCTGCTTCATTGGTCTCCAATTGCTCAACTTGCTTTAAACTTTCAATGCGAGGCGCAAACACAGGACCTTCTCCTTCTTGGAAAGAAAGCGGTAATCCCATGGCTTGTCCAATCAACAGGATATCAGAAAATATAATAGCTGCGTCCAAACGATAACGACGCAATGGCATCATCGTGACTTCGCAGGCAAGCTCTGGATTTTGGCAAAGTACGATAAAATCTTTTACCTGACTTCTTAATTTGCGATACTCCGGCATATATCGACCTGCTTGTCTCATCAACCACACAGGCGTTCTTTCAACAGGTTGGCACTTGAGTGCTTGTAAAAAAAGACTGGAAGTATCTTTCTCAACAGGCGTAAAAGGATGTGTATTTGAAGAATTGCTGGTCGTGCTGAGCGTATCTTTTACCATGACTTAACTAACTTCTTTTTGATAGGATGGTTCATTTTAACGGATATGGCTAGCGCCGTCGAGGAATTGAGGGGGTGCTTCAGTACTGTCTTTTCCCCCGTTCGCAAAGCGAACATATGCCCCTCGACCATTTATTCGTAGGGGCCGGTCTCTGTGCCGGCCCATCACATTCAGGGCGGACACAGCGGTCCGCCCCTACATAATCCATCTCATCATTTGTTGTCAAAGGGAGTCGCCGTCTGCGGCGGAAGGGTTTTCAAAATTTAACCCTGAGCTGAATTAATTTCTTGCTGAACGCTCTCTATGCTTCTCACCCATGGTTTAACATTTTGTCTCAATGCTGGAGGCAAAGTTTGTATTGCTTTCTGTGCAGATTCTTTGCTTGGATATTCTCCCAACACAACCACATACCAAAGATCGCCTTTGACTTGTTTGCGGTATGTATAGGCTTTATCGGCAATTTTATGTGTATTGATAAATTGCTTAATACTGGCTTGATTTTTACCACCCATTAACTGCAAAGTATAAAATTTAGCATTTGCATTTAATAATTTATTTTCTGCACTTAACAATGTTTTTGTTGCCGGCTTGGCAGTGGCTTGTTTGCTCACAGGTATTGCAGGCGCAACTGTTTTAAGGTCAACTGCTGCAGCTGTCTTGCTAACAGTTGCTGCCTTATCTGCTGCCGTGACATCACTGACAACCGCAGTAGTGGCAACACCACTGCTATTATTGTCCGTCGCAGCAAGTATAGGCGCTTGATTTGCATTTGTCTGTGTTGTTGCATTCCCTTCTTGCACTGCACTCGCATTTGTCATTGCTTCTCTAGAAGCAGACAGTACTTTGATATTTAAGGGCTGCGAGCTTGTTTCCCAATTTACTTCTGCCAACTGTGCAGCTTGTGTGGGTGGATTCTGCCATTCTGCATCGTCCATCGGGTTTAGGCTTAAATAAATGATACCCAAGCCCACACCTGCAAGTGCACCTAGGGCAATAGGATGAACAAGCATCTGCCTTGCTCGATCTAAAGAAAGTGTTTTAGTGGCCATATTAACTCCATGTGGCTTTGCGGTTTTTCTACTCACCGGCTCTTGAAAAATGTGATCTGATTGATGCTCGAATAACCCATCTTCATCTAAATCAGCTAAAGTATTTTTCTTTACAGTAGGAGGCATTGTAGCGGCTCTTTTTACCGTATCTATGCTTGCTTGTGCTAATTCTAAGGTATGGCTATGACCTTTAATGATAGATTGAAACTCATCTTGCGCTAAGGTTTGCTCTAATTCTGGCTGTCCAAATAAAATAATATGTAATTGTCTTCTCGGCTCAAGATCCGTTTGTGAAAGCTGTAAAAGTGCTTTTAAACACTCTGGCGACATGAAATCAGCATCATCAACCAGCAAAACCCAGGTTGAATCCTGGTGTTGTGCTATGCCATCTGCCTCTACTTGCAAGGGCAGCGTACTCTGTTTATCCCACGGCAGATTAAAGAGTTGCGCAATTTTCTGCATCATCGCATCCACTGTTTTCTGCTCAGAATACAAGGCATGTTTATATAATCTAGGCAAAGGCAAATCAAGAAAATATTGAATGAATTCTGTTTTACCAGAATTATGAGGTGCTACAACGCACAACACATTTTGACTAAATTGACATAAATGAGCGAGTAATTCTGCTTGCTGTTGCCATAATGCGACACGCGGTGTTGGTTTTTTGAGAGGCTGGTTTTCCATCTGTATCAGGTTCCCTGGTTCACATGGGTTCTTTCCATCGACTTAAAACTGTTTTCACACTTTCTATGTCCACGTTACTCAAAATCTCTGCACATCCAAGTTGAGACAAGAGCACCCAATTCATTGTTTGGTTATATTTTTTATCTAAGCTGATTTTATCAATAATTGCTTCAATGGATAAAGTGTTTGGCACATGAGTAGGTAGTCCAATTACTTCTAATAAGGCAACTAATCTATCCAATACAGTATAAGAAAGTGCATTCAATTCGCAAGCTAAATGGGTGGCAATCACCATGCCTATGGCAACGGCCTCACCATGCAATATGCTTTTGAAATCAAGCAGACTTTCAATTGCATGACCGATGGTGTGTCCAAAATTTAAGATCATGCGATGACGTGATTCAAATTCATCCTCACTCACAACCAAAGTTTTCAGCTGACAAGAACGGTAGATAGCTTGTGTACATAAAGTCATATCTTCATACAGTTGACTTGCATTTTTTTCTATCCAATTAAAAAAATCTGCGTCCTGTATGAGACCATACTTTATCATTTCAGCAAGCCCAGCATTAAATTCTCGTTTGGGCAAGGTTAACAAGGCTGTAGGATCAATGATAACAGCTTTGGGAGAATAAAAAGCACCAATTAAATTTTTACCCAGTGCATGATTAACCGCTGTTTTGCCACCGATTGCAGCATCAATCTGTGCTAAAAGTGATGTAGGGCATTGTATAAAATCTATACCCCGCAGATAACAACTTGCAGCAAAGCCTGTTAAATCGCCCACAACACCGCCTCCTAATGCAAGCATCAAAGCATCACGACGGTATTGGTTTTGCAAACAATGCGCCCACAGCGCTTCTGCTTGGGAGATTGTTTTATGTTGATCGCCTTCAGGAATGATATGCAATGCAATTTTGCTGGCAGAAAGGCTACGTGCCGTTGCTTCTAGGACAGGGAAATAACGATCGGCAATCAATTGATGCGACACAACTAAAATGTGTCTATTTTCCAGTAATGGCTTAAGAAGCGTTGTATTTTGATAGGCGCGTGACATTACCCATACAGGATAATCACCACGCTTTGATTTAACCCAGAGTGGTTTTTCTGTATCGATTGTTGGCATCATGAGGTCTAAGTCAGAAGATGTTCTTTTTCAAGAACGCGAATGACTTCCAAAGCAACGGATCGTACGGTGCGACCATCTGTATCAATAATCACATCTGCAATCTCACGATAAAGAGGATCTCTTGATTCCATTAAACCATCTAACTTCTCTTCTCTTGGCATATCTTTTTGCTGAAGCAATGGTCTTCTCTTATCTTTGGCAGTGCGCTTTAGTTGTTGTTCAACAGTGGTAAACAGATAAACAACCGTGCCTCGGGCAGCGAGCTTGTTTCTATTCTCGGCGCTTAAAATGGCGCCACCGCCTGTTGCCAAAACCAAACCCTGTCGTTGACTGAGTTCATCAATCACTATTTCTTCGCGCTTTCGAAAGCCTTCTTCGCCTTCAACATCAAAAATCCAGCCAATATCCGCACCTGCTCTGTCTTCAATTTCTTGATCGACATCACAGAATTCAAGCTTCAATTCCTTAGCGAGTTGTTTGCCAATCGTGCTTTTACCAGCACCCATTGGTCCAACAAGGAATAAGTTAATTGATCGCTTCATACGCCTCTTGATTTGTATTTAAGTATTTTGACTTCGTTATGCATATTAAAAACGAAACCTAGGTTTAGGGAGTAGACCAACAAAAGATAAATCCCCTGGGTCTCATTTCACAGTTCGGCAATAGTATAGCATCTTGCCTAAGATAAGCGCTAGCAAGAATGGGTCAGCTCATCGACCCATATTATACTTTTATCTCTTGCTATGTCACCCCCTCCTGAATAATCTTTGGCGTGACAAAAATTAAGAGTTCATTTCTCTTATCTAAATTTGTTTCGCTTTTAAACAACCAACCAACTAAAGGCAGATTGCCTAAAAAGGGTACTCGTCTAACTTGCCCATTCTTTTCTTGCTGATAAATACCACCCAAGACAACGGTCTCACCATTTGCCACTAATACTTTGGTATGCATTTCTCTTGTATTGATAGAGGGTACACCATTGACAGAAAGTGTACCTCGAGAATCTTGATTGACTGTTAAATCTAAAATAATTTTATCGTCTGGCGTAATTTGCGGCGTTACCTCCAAGCGTAATACCGCTTTTTTAAAAGCAACAGAGGTTGCACCACTGGATGAGCTTTCTTGATAAGGAATTTCCTCACCCGCTTCAATATAGGCTTGTTGTTGATTAGAAGTCACAATACGTGGGCTGGCTACAATTTTACCCAAACCCTCAGACTCCAAGGCGGCTAATTCTAAGTCAAGAATAGTGCCCCCTGGTAACGAAGCAACCGTTAAGCCCAAAGAAGAAGTACCCCCTGTTGAGATTGCCGCAGGCAAGTCAACCATGAGCCTTTCTGCGACTGAGGTTGCCGCAACAGCCGCTGTTGGATTTTGTGCCAAGGCAATACCACTACTGCCCGCATTATGACCCGCCACCCCTAAGACAGGCTCATTGCCCGGGCGCAGTTTTGCAGCAGCCCCAAATTTAACCCCCAGCGCATCTTCAAAATCATCTGTTGCAAAAACAACCCGCGACTCAATCAATACTTGTCTAACCGGCATATCTAAGCGATGCACCAATTTCCTAATCTCATCCAATTTCTGCGCTGTATCTTGTACAAGCAAGGTATTGGTTCTTTCATCCACAGAGGCCGTGCCTCTAGCGGAAAGTAAGGAATTATTTTCATCTTTTAACAAGCCAGCAATACTTGCAGCCTTTGCATAGTTGATCTGAATGTATTCAGCACGCAAAGGTGCCAAATCCTGAACTTGCTGCGTTGTTTGTAACTCCAATTTCTCTCGCGCTGATATCTCTTCTGTAGGCGCCACCAACAAGACATTGCCCACTTGACGTTTTGCCAACCCTTTTGTTCTCATAATGATATCTAAAGCTTGATCCCAAGGCACATTTTTCAAGCGTAAGGTCACACTGCCTCGCACCGTATCACTCGACACAATATTGAGCCCGGTAAAATCTGCTATCAACTGCAGGACAGCTCTTACTTCAATATCCTGAAAATTCAGCGACAATCTTTCGCCGGTATATTCAAAGGCCTTCTCCTTAAGCGCATCCTTTTCTTGCTTTGTTAAAGGGCGCACTTCAATGGTAAAGCGATTATCAGCTTGATAGGCGATATGCTCTGCATAGCCTTCCATTTTAATGGTCATTTCAACATCAGAACCTTGCTGTATGCTATTTACAGAAACAACTGGCGTTCCAAAGTCGGTGACATCTAGCTTGCGCTGTAACTGCGCTGGCAAGTGCGCATTGACAAATCTCACCCGTATTTGAGAGCCTTCTTCTTTCAACTCAATGGCAACATTCTGATGGCTTAAATCAACCATGACGCGCCCATCTGATTGCGCACCTCTTCTAAAATCTATATTGTTGATTGAAAATTGCCCTGCTATTTTTTTTGCAAAGGCATGACCACTGAAGGGATCTGTACTTTGTGCCGCAGGAATACCCGCAGCAATAACAATATTGACGTCGCTGCCTTCCACACTCATTTGATAGGGCACAGACTCATTTAAATCAATGACAACGCGGGTGCGGTTGTCTGCCTCAACCACACTAACACGTCTTACCGCGCCTAAATTATATTCCGCTCGAGCGGCATCAGATGCCAATCCATTTTTAACACCCGGCAAATCTAAAACTATCTTTGCTGGATTTTCAATTGCAAAGTTTTTAGGCTCTGTGATGGGGTGGGATAATTTTAAATTGACTTTAATTCGATTGCCTTCGATGCTCGAAACTTGCACCGCCCTTAATTGCAAACCATGCGCTGATGCCGCATTTCTAGCCTGTGGCGCAGCAGTAGCACTCGCCACATACCCAAGCAAAGCAAATACTAAAAGCATGCAACCAACGACACTGCGCTGTAACTTAGCCATATTTTTTAACTCCACACTATTCCTTTGTAACGGTTTCTTCTGCCGTTAATACCATGTCGGATTGACGCTCTTGCCATCCACCTGTGGGGCTGGGGACAATCTCCGTAATACCTACTTTTTCTTCTGTAATTGAATTAATTTTGCCATGATTGAGTCCAACATAATTTCCTTTGACTACGCGGTGGAGTGCGCCATCTTTGTCTACAATCAGCGCCCACATTTTGCCATCTCTTTCTAAGGTGCCCACCATTTTAAGTGCATCAATTGGAAAACCTTCTAAAGGCTCTTTGGGTCGATTTGCATCTGGGCGAATGCCATTATCCAGCACTGCGGTCGCAACTGTTTTTTCAGGATCCGGCGGCACAAAGGGACTACGCTTGTCTAAAGCTGCATATGTAAAAGTCTCATAGGGCTTAATTTGTGGTAAAGCTTCAATTTCTCCAGAAGGACGGGCTTTGACTTGAGCAATGTACTGCTCAAGCTTTTCTCGTTTCTCATCAAAATTACAACCTGCTACCACGAAGCACAAAATTAGCACAAGTAGTCGTCTAGTCATTCGACTCTCCTTCTGCTGTATACCGATAAGTCTTCGCCGTAATATTCATCATCAGTCTTTCATTCGTATCTTCGTTAGAAAGACGTTTAATTACAAAATCATGCAAGGTAACAATACGTGGCAAAGAAGCAATATTTGAAACAAATTCTGCAAATTGATGATAGGTACCAATCACCGCTATCTCTATGGGAAGCTCAACATAGAAATCAATTTCTTTTTCTGGCAAGAGGCGAATCGTACGAAACTCTAAACCTGTTGCAAGTCCTTGATGTGAAATATCTTCTAATAAGCCTGGCACTTCTGTTTTTTCTGGTAATTGGCGAAGTAAGGCACCAAAAGAGGCTTTCATCGTCTTCATTTGTTCTTGATAAGCATCTAAGTTTGCTGCTTGCTGCTGCTTATATTCAAAGGTCTGCTTGAGTGTTTGCTCTTCTTTTTCATATTGCTCTAAAACGCGCAATTGTTTTTTAGTATCAAACCAAACGCCTAAGGCAATCATTGAAAGCGTAATAAAGAGGATCATAATCCCCTTGGCAACCAAAGGCCAATTCCCAATGTCATTGATATCTAGCTCATTGAGGTTTAGGTTCATCGTGATCCACCGGCTCCTCTACAACTTGCACCGCTTCTAAATTAAAGCCTATGTATTTACCATCTTCTACTTTTTCATCTGCTTGAATAAGGTTTAAGTTAGGTCTCTTTAACCATGTGTATGCATCTATGTTACGCATAAAGGTAGATACGCGGGTATTGGATTCTGCTTTACCATCCAAAAGAATTTTTGTGTCACTTCGCGTAATGGATGTTAAATACAATCCTTCTGGCACCGTACGCACAATGCCATCAAATAAACGTACAATATGTGGCCGATTGGTTTGTAATTCTTGAATGATTTGCATTCTTGCAAGTAATTTTTCTTTCTCTTTTTGTAAGCCTTTGATTAATTCAATTTGCTTATCGAGTAAAGCAATCTCAGTGCGCAAGCGCTCATTATTGCCCATCTGAAAATTAATAGATGCCTTCATAGTAAGATGCATAATCACTATCAGAAAGACAGCAACCATCAAAGCACTACCCAAGAGCACCAGAAATTCTTTTTTCCTTGTCTCTTTTAACTCTTCACGCCAGGGTAATAAATTAATATGTGTGGTCATTGAAAGCTCCTCATGGCTAAACCACAACAAATCATCAGTGCCGCTGTATCGGCTTGCAGTGCTGGCAAATTGACTTTTGGTGCAATCGACATATTGGTAAAAGGATTTGCAAGTAATGCTGGAATACCTAGTTTCTCTTGTACTTTTTCAACAAGACCTGGAATAGTTGCTGTGCCACCTGCCATAATAATCTGATCAATTTCTGAATATTCTGAAGAAGAGAAAAAGAATTGCAAGGAACGACTTACTTGCTGCACAACACCTTCTTTAAAAGGTTCTAAGACTTCCGACTGATAATCTTCCGGTAATCCCCCCTGCTTTTTCGCACGACCTGCTTCTTCATAGCTCAAACCATAACGTCTCTGGATTTCTTCTGTGAGTTGCTTTCCACCAAAGATCTGATCGCGCGTATAGACCGTCACTTTATTTTTCAACACACTTAAGGTAGTCATAGAAGAACCAATGTCAACAACAGCAATGGTCTTGTTCTCACCATCATGAGCAAGTTGTGTTCCCAACAAGCTCAGTGCTCTTTCAATGGCGTAGGCTTCAATATCAACAACTTTAGTTGTCAATCCACCTAAACGAAGTGCTTGAACGCGTGTTTCAATATATTCAGCGCGCGATGCAGCTAATAGTACATCGACTAAGTCTGGACTCTTGCTAGAAGGGCCTAACACTTGGAAATCTAAAAAAACTTCTTGTAATGGATAAGGAATGTAACGGTCGGCTTCTAGCTGCAGTTGTGTTGCCAATTCTTGATCATTCAAGTTAGCATTCATCTGTATCACTTTTGTAATAACCGCAGAGCCAGAAACAGAAATAGCGCCAAATTTTGATTTGGCACGGGAACGCTTCATGAGTCGATCAACCGCATTTCCAACGGCTTCGATATCTTTGATTTCTTTTTCTTGCATCACATTAGGGGCTAAGGTCTCAACACCATAGCTTTCAACACGAAAGCCCTGTGGACCTTGGCTTAGTTCGAGCAATTTAACAGTGCAAGAACTGATGTCTATCCCTACCATTGGTGGCGTTTTTCGCTCGAATAAGCCAAACACGCATTTACTCCCTTAAACTTAAATGTGTAATGCCTTCAATAAAGTTATACAATAAACTTTATCGAAAAGTTGCTTACTTACAGCTTACATTTAGAAATGCTTTATGACAAAGTTATAGAACAATAACTTAATGCGCCACAAACAATACCACGAACAAATTTTTTCATGCATGCCCTAACTTGTCATTAAGATTTTCACCTAAAATAATAATTTAGGGGAGTAAATAGCCATAAGGGATGCAGACTCACGCCAGAGATCACTATATACTATCTTCTATGAATATATTACTACGCATCCTTTTTAGGGTATTTTTAAGTACAGGCGCAATGGCATTCTTTTGTTTGCTAGTTGTAGTACTTTATACAAATGCTCAACTACCCTCTGTGGAAGTATTAGAGGATATTCAGCTACAGGTTCCACTCAAAATATTTACAGCCGATGGAAAGTTAATTGGCGAATATGGGGAAAAAAGACGCACCCCAATACTTATCGAAGATGTCCCAGAGATCATGAAGTTAGCGATTCTCGCAACCGAAGATCGCCGCTTCTATCAACACAGTGGCATAGACATTCGTGGACTTGCGCGCGCAGCCATTCACTTAGTTTTATCAGGCACCAAAGAGCAGGGCGCAAGCACCATTACAATGCAGGTTGCGCGAAATTTCTTCCTCACACGCAAAAAAACCTTCAGCCGAAAACTGCACGAAATTTTACTCGCACGAAAAATCGAAAATGAATTATCCAAAGACAAAATTTTAGAGCTTTATCTAAACAAAATCTATTTTGGTAAAAGAGCTTACGGCGTTCAAGCAGCTGCACATGTTTACTATGGTACCGATATTCAAAATCTAGGGCTTGATCAAATCGCTATGCTCGCTGGATTACCGCAAGCACCTTCGTCAATCAATCCTATCAACAATCCAGAGGGAGCACTTAGACGTCGCGCTCATGTATTAAAGCGCATGCTACATTATGGATTTATCAGTGAAAGTGAATTTGAAGTCGCTAATCTTAAACCACTGAATGCAAAATATCATGGCCGTGTTGTCGATGTAGAGGCACCTTTTGTAGCTGAGATGGCACGCCAACAAGTGTACAAAATGTACGGTAATAAAGCCTATACCCAAGGCTTTGAAGCATACACCACTGTCAACAGCGAACTACAAAGCCTTGCGCGTTTATCTGTGCAAGAAGGTCTCTTAGAATACGATAAGCGTCATGGTTATCGTGGCGCATTTGCACATTGGAACCTAGAAGATAATCTGCCTCATACTGAATGGGCAAAAAAATTAAGCGAAATACCCACGGGTGGGCATTTACAACCCGCACTTGTGTTAAGCATAGAACCGGAATTTTTCACAGCACTCTTGGCCAACAATCAAATCGTCAAAGTTTCATTCCAAAGTATGGCATGGGCAAAGCAACAAATTACCAGTTTACGCTTAGGGCCTAAACCTAAATCTATTGATGAAGTTGTTGCAAAAGGCGACGTGGTTTTTCTTGAATCAAATAACACGGAATGGAATTTCAGCCAACTACCAGAAGCACAAAGTGCATTGGTGGCATTACATCCTAAAAATGGAGCCGTTTTAGCCTTGGTTGGCGGTTTTGATTTTGCGCTTTCTAATTTCAATCGCGCCAATCAATCTACTCGACAACCTGGCTCTAATTTCAAACCCTTTGTATATGCGGCTGCACTGGAAAATGGTTACACGGCTGCATCCGTCATTAACGATGCCCCCATTGTCTATATGGATGATAATTTGGAGGGCTACTGGAGACCTCAAAACGATACCCGACGTTTCTATGGACCAACGCGCCTACGTGTCGGTTTAACGAAGTCTCGAAACCTTGTTTCCATACGACTCCTACAAGCAGTGGGCATCGACAAAGCAATTAAAATACTCGATAAATTTGGCTTTGCTAAAAACCGATTGCCACGTGGACTTTCTTTAGCACTCGGAACCGCACAATTCTCTCCTCTGGAAATTGCCACGGGTTATGCTTCTTTTGCAAATGGCGGCTACAAAGTAAATGCGCATGTATTGGACAGAATTGAAGACAGCCAGAACCATATTATTTATAAAGCCAATTCTCCCATTGCATGCCCAGAATGCAATTTATTGGAAGAAGCGCACTTGGATCCTTCTCCCAAAGTAAAAAATAAAATTGATAATATGATCATGCTCTCTCCTGCTGACGAAGCACCCATACCTGCAGCGAAAGCCATTGATCCACAAACAGCTTATATCATGACCTCTATCTTACAAGATGCCATTGTGACTGGCACAGGACAACGCGCCAAAGCCCTACGTCGCGCTGATTTAGCTGGCAAAACAGGTACCACCAATAATAAATTAGATGCTTGGTACAGCGGCTTTAATCAATCGCTGGTGGCAACGGTATGGGTCGGTTTTGATGAACCTCGCTCCTTAAAAGAATATGGCTCAGAAGCAGCCTTACCTATTTGGATGAAATTTATGGGTGCAGCTTTAAATGGTGTCCCTGAAACCAAGCCTGAACAACCACGTGGCCTAGTCACCATTAAAATTGATCCTGAAACAGGCTTACTTGCCAGAGCAGGGCAGTCAAATGCAATATTTGAAATATTCCGTAAAGATACGCTGCCCTCACGCGCTGCACCGAGTATTGGTATAGATCGAGGTATTTCTCTGACCCCTAAAGCAGATAGTAGTGGTGACTCACTCTTCTAAGCACATAAATCTAAACATTGTCTTTAAGGTTTGGGAATGTCCTTCCTTGGCTTAGGTTCATCACTATCTAGCTTTGCCTTCTTGCTAGCGGGCTGCTGCTGATGCAGCTCTTGTGCAAGCGTTATCGGTGCAATACGCGGTGGATTATCAACCAAGGTTTCGATGTTTTGCAGATTTCCACTTGCTTTTGCAAGGCGCTCTTTTTCTTTTTTAAAAGCTTTTATTTCAGGCTCTAACTGCTCTGCTAACGCTTCAAGATAAGGATTCCGTCTTTGTGGGTTCACATCCTCATAACGAATAGCAATCTGCTCTCTCAATTGCTCTTGCAACGCTTCCAAACCACCTTCATAACGCTCTAGACTTAAGATTGCAGCTTGATATTGCTCTTTTAAACTTGCAAGCTCTTCTATAGAGGGGACATCACGGATCCCAGCTTCAATCTCATCTATTTCTTGTATAATATACCAAGCTTCATTTCTTTGACTTTTATACGCTTGCTCTAGAAAAACATATAATTCCCTTATTTCTAATAATTTTGGCCAATCTTGATCGGACGCATATTGCAACCACCCAAATTTAGGGTTTGGCATATCAGAAGACTTTCCATTATTTGCAGCTGTCATTAACGCAACTATTTCATCATTCAATTCAGGTTTCGTTGCAAAAATGAAAGGCGCCATCAACGCGGCAAGATGATATGTTTTATTTTCTGACATTTCTCGAACTGCATTTAACAAGAAATTCTTATTAATAGAATACTCACTCATACCAGATTTTTTCATAATATCCGCAAAAACTTGAATCAGTGCAGGATCATTTTTAGAAACCAATATGCTTGCTATTTTAGGAAAAGTTGCATCATTAATATAATCTTTATGCTCAGCAATAAACGCGCTTACCTGCTGAATATTTTTGATTTTATTGAGATCTTCCTCAGCTTTTTTATTTTTAGCAATAGCCTCAGCTTGAAGAGATTGCAAGTGTCGATCTAATCCTTCTTTCGCAAACGCAATAAAGCCGGTTGCGAATTCATTTGCTACTGCAATAGAACCTTGCAATTTGCTCATCACACCCTGCTGAGCTTGCTGCACAGCAAAGGATTGTGCACGCTCTCTCGCCGTTTCTTTCATCGCAGCCCACCAACCCGCTTGATCAGAATCAAAACCAATGGTTTCATCGATATTGGGGGCAAGCATATCAACCGCCAAAGTCTCTCTTTGTAGCAATTGTACATCGCATACAATACTATCCATGGCAGAGACAAGCACCAAATATTGTGTCACCGCATTAAGCTCTCCACCTTTGATTGCTTGATTGAGTCTTGCATTTTCGGCACTAATGTCATTTTTAAGATAAACGAATGGATCCTCACGTTTTTCTGCTTCTGTTTCAGGCAATTTAGCAAAAGCTGCTTTCTTTTGCTCATACAGCGTCCCCCCCTCTCTGGACAAACTCTGAGAAAGTGCTAACTCATGGACATCTTTAAATCCAAGATGCTGTGATACTTTGTTCAAGAATGCGCTGACATCCTCTGCCTTTCCTAGACCATATTTTTTAAGCAAGTTTTCATCCGTATGTTGTTGCCCTCTTTCAATTAATCCATACAGATCGTGTAATTCGGAAACCATATTGAACATAGCCTCAAAGGATTGTTCTCGTATGGTTTCCTGACAACAATCAACCAATATCTTATTAAAACTCTTTTCGTCTTTTACAGCATCAGTGCGCTGTGCCATTTTCGCTTTTATAACGTCCAGAGAGAACATCGTTGTTGTTGAGGCCACTTTATAAGCACCAGTTACAGGCATCAATGGATAAGCAGCATAATACGCTGCCATAGCGGCTGTATCATATACTTTACCGAGCATACCTTTTTCCGCAATGGTTTCCTCTTCAGGTGCGCGCCCTTGATATAAAGGATCTCGCGCCCTTTGCTCTTTTTGTTTGTTTCTTTCAGCAATATAATAAGCAAATTGATCTATGGATCCAGAGAAAAAATCTTGCGACATTTGCTGGCACATCTTGCCTGCTTCTTCATAAATTTTTTGCATCATGAAACCCATTTCGGTCGTTGTCATTGAATCAAAAGTTGTTTGATAAATGTTTTGATAGGCTGACAGCGCCATAGCAGGCGTCACATAGGCAGATTTAGCACTGCTGAGTGCTTTCGACAGCATATACATATCTGCTTGCTCTTCAATTGTTCTAAAAGATTTCTGAGCATATATCGCATTTGCTGCTTGACAAGCACCATCAAAAAATAATTTATACTCAGCAAAGCTTAAGTCATTCAATTTTTTCAAATCACTGGTTTGGATAACATTCGCAAAAACCATTAAGGTTTGCTCCAATTCTCTTTTGGTCTGCGGATTGGTTGTTGTTGCATATTGCTCAGTCAGTTTATTATTCAGTTCAAGAATAAATTCACGACCACCCATGTGATTAAACATCGTCTGAAGGACTTGCTGAGACTCTTTTCTCCATGTAGCTTCAGTCTCTTTTTGCAGGACATTCATCATGGTTTGCTTCGCCATTCTTGGCATACCTGATTTATCAACATTTGCACCTGCCAATGTCCATTCTTGATTTCTCGTTGTAATTTGTTTGCGCTCAATATCTCTATTCAGTTCAAGTGTTTGGGCATGTGGAATAACTCTTTCTCTTTTGTCTTGTGTATCAGCAGACCAACCCATCAATTGATTGACATTCTGAGATAACATACTCCAAATAGTTGCTTGAGGTTGCAATAATTCATCCAATACAGGATCCTCTTTCCATTTTGGCATGTAATGCGCCTGCAACATTTTGGTCATTTCATCGCGCATACTCTGATTAATGGCTTCACATAAATGCGTAGATTCTGCTTGTGCTTGTTTGGGGCCTGCCAAGAACCCAGCAATATTACTTTCAAGACTTTTTACAAAATCTTGCTTAAGATGACCTAAGACCTCTGTCTTAAATGTTTGATTCGATGGGTCATAAAATTTTGGCTCAAGATTCTCAAGCGCTATGGATATCGCTTTTTGCATTCTTTCTTTTGTTTGCAATTGCTCAACCACTTGTTTTGATTTATCAACCAATAAATTATAATGAACATTCTTGGTTTTATCTGAAACAGAACCTGCATTCATACGATTATATTCATCCGTGAAAATAGTCGCTGCTTGCTGCGCACCAATGCCTTTTTCCGCATCACCTTCCATAAATCTAGCACGTGCAGCTTGTTTTTCTTCTTCTGTGGCATAGACCATCAAATGAATAGCCAATGGCATGCTTGCATGCTTAGCCTCCCAATCTGGATGATTTTTCTTAAAATCTTCAATATCATAGCCCAAAGAACGTGCCATCTTTTCCATAAAGATTTTAAATTCTGGTTGTGCAAGATGCCCAAAGCCCAATGCTTCGTAATCAATTTGGATGCCAGGATGATTTTCCATCATTCTGCCAATGGTTTCATAGGCTAAATACATTTCAGTAACAAAACTATGTAAAGTATCATAGGCAATGGTTTTAGCCTGATTTTCAAATACCGATCTTACATGGGTATTTAAATCTACATGTCTCGTTGCTTCGTCCTTACCTGCTACATAATCGATTGCGGAAGTAAATGACATGAAGGTTGGCAATTTTTCACTTATTTTTTCTGCCATTTTTTGCGCGGCAGCTTTACCTACAGCCACACCTATGTTTTTACCTGCTTTTGCAGCCCCACCCAGTACTTGTCTAACCATACCTGGTTGTGGTGGTGGCACTTCCATTTTGCTATCAATATTTAGCTCTACATTTTGTTTCTTTTCTACACCTTCTTCATATCTTTCAGCAGCAGCGACTTGCTCTAAATTTTGTTTCATTCCCTCTGTAAATAGCTTCACGCCATAGCGTCCCGCAACTTCTGTTGCAGCTTTTTGTATAGAGCCCAGCCTTTGCTGCGCTTCTAAAATCTCCTGTTTTGTCTCTCCTCTGACAAATCTTACGACAGCGTCAATCATTCTTCTCCACCAAGATTTCTTTTTTCTATTAACGGTATGATGCGCTTCTCCCATGGTGGTTATGGTATTTAGATTTTGCACAATCTTAGGAACATTAAATTGCTTTATCACATAAATCTGCGACAAAGCTCGCTCTGAAAAATTATGTGCGGCAATTTGAGTACCCTTCTGAACAGCTTTATTTTTTCCTTCTACTGCTTTTACTGCATCGCTTTGCAATGCGCCTTCAATTGCATGACATAAAGCAGTAACATTTGTATAACTGGGTTCTTTGGAATCATCGATATCTGCTTGAATCGCAGCCTGTGCTTCTAACAGTGCTTTGCCGGCTTTAGAGGCTAAAAACTGTGGATCATCTAATATACTTGCATAACGCCCCCCAATCGCAAATTGTTTGTTCATCTCTTGCAATACATTCCATACTTCTCTTGCAAAGACTTCTTCTAAAACAGATTGATAGGTTGTGTGTACTTTCTGTTTCTCTTCAGCGGTCAGACCACTCAGCGCCGCGCCTTCAGTTTCATTCAGCTCAGGTTGTGGCAGTGCTATTTCGATTTGCTCTGAATTTGCGATTGGTTGATCATTTAACATAGGTGCATCTAAACCATTATTTAATAAGAGTCATGCCTGTAAGATGCTATTTCAAGCAATAAGTTCAAATCTCTGAACAAACTCAGGAGAAGATTAAAAATTGTCTTAAACAACAAGGAGCTAAGATATGAATGGTTGCTAAAATGCGTTAAAAATGATAACAGATTGAGCTGAAGCAGGTTGAATAGATAATCAGTTTAGGAAAATCAGGACAGCCATATATATTTTTAGCAATAAATCATTATTTATATCTATAAAAATAATCATACAATTCTGATATACAAATTAATTAAGTTTCAAAAAAGGTAAAATAAGCTGTTTTTTTCTATTGTAAATTGAGTGATTGTATAAAGTGAGGAGTTAAGCTATCGCTTGAGGATTATTGTATATTTTCTTTGCTTGAGTGATGCCTTTTAAAGCTTTCTTTCTCTCTTTGCCAAAATTTAACAGTAAGATTTCACTCCCCACTGCATGAGAAAAACTTTTAGCTAAATTTTTAACTAAAGATATCCAATTCATGGGTTCGAATTGCAATCTGCTTAAAATGGGCGCTAGATGTTCTGGAATAGAACCCGCTTTTTTATCATCCCGAATCACTCTGCCTGTATAGTCCACAAGCTCTAAATAATCGACAAGTTTAAAATCAATAGCATTTGAATGATTTTTTGAGACGTTTGAAAAAGGCACTAAGAACTTGGGTTGTGCAAGATTATTATATATATCAGCTTTTTCACGCTTAAGCTGTTTAATGGATTTTGGCTTATTGATTTTTAATTGCTTAGAAATATGCTGAATACGTTCATAAATAGAGGTAAATTCCGATTCTTCTGGGGTCGTGGTAATCCCAGCTCTCACCGGATTTAAATCAACATAAACCATTGCGCTCAACAACGCCCCTTCATCTAATAGCGCTTGAGATTTAAAGCGTCCTTCCCAGAATCTTCCAGCAGTATCATCCTCTTCGTTTACATCGCGCGCTATTTTTTCATTTAAACAACGCATAAACCAACTGATGCTGGTGAGTCGCTCTTTCCAAAGTTGAATCTTTTGCTTTAAATGCTTATTTTCTTCGGCATCTTTGGGGAAAATAGCTGCCCAACGACGGATGATTTCTGCTTCTGACCAATTCTCAGCCACTTTATCTTCTACATATAAAACCACATGATAATGATTGCTCATGATGGCATAGGCACAGATTTTGATAGCAAAGATATCTGCTAGATATTTTAATCGATCGACAATCCATGCTTTACGATGAGAATAATCTTTCTGTGTTAGTTTATCAAAACCACACAAAAAGCTGCGACGCACACATCGGTTCATGACGTGATAATACGGTGTTGCATTCAAATCAATTTGTTCTGAGCGAGCTAAAGTCATAACTTAAAAAATATCCCTATTACTGAAAGGAATTCTAGCTCAAAAATTTTGGGTGAAGCAACTTAATGTGGCTGTCCTATAGGAAAAAGGAAAAAGGAAAAGAAAAAGCAAATTGAATAGATAATCGTATTTAGGAGAAAAGAAGCTTCTTTGGCTCCCAGCCTATATTACTGAGAGCAAAGAAGAGAGAAGATTAAATGTTAAGATTCTTAACTGCAGCATTCAGCTCTTTCACAGCCTGAATCGACACATTAAGATTGTCTTTCTCGCTAGGCGTCAACTGAACCTCAATAATTGCCTCAACACCCTTTGCGCCAATTTTAGCAGGCGCACCAACAAAAAGCGCTTCTTCAATATCATATTGACCAGGCTTTAATTTGGTTGCACAGGGTAAAATACGCTTTTTATCTCGCAAGAAAGACTCAGCCATGTTAACAGCAGCAGTGGCTGGCGCATAAAATGCAGAGCCAGTCTTCAAGAGCGCAACAATTTCGCCCCCCCCTTTACGGGTTCTGTCCACAATTTCATCGAGCCTTGCCTGCGTAATCTTGCCTTGCTTAACAAGATCACTAAGGCTTACACCGGCAATGTTACTCATTTGTACCAAAGGCACCATGGTATCGCCATGTCCACCTAGCACATAGGCTTGTACCTGCTCAACAGAAACATTAAATTCCCATGCCAAGAAGGTTCTGAAACGCGCAGAATCCAATACTCCCGCCATACCAACGATCATATTGTCTGGCACACCTGAATATTCTTGTAATAAGTTAACCATGACATCTAAAGGATTGGTCACACAAATCACAAACGCTTTAGGTGCATATTGCTGAATACCTGCACCCACTGCTTTCATTACTTTTGCATTGATCTCTAATAAATCATCACGGCTCATGCCAGGTTTACGTGGCACACCTGCGGTTACAATGACAACATCAGCGCCTGCAATATCTTTATAGTCATTGGTGCCTACAACTTGATTATCAAAACCTTCGATAGGCCCACATTGACACAGATCAATCGCTTTGCCTTGGGGAACACCTTCGGTAATATCAAATAAAACCACATCTCCTAATTGCTTAAGCAATATTAGATGCGCAAGCGTACCACCAATATTACCTGCACCAATCAATGCAATTTTCTTTCTAGCCATCCTGCTCTCCCTTTCTGTTATGCTAAATCAGTTGCTAAATGCGTTTCTTGTTTTAATCCATTATCTTCTTTTAGTTTTGGATAATGCGAAGGATAGGGAAGTTTAGCAACGCCCGTTGTAATTGCCGCTTGTGCAACAGCACTTGATACAACCATCTTTAAACGTGGATCCATTGGCTTGGGCAAAATATATTCTGATCCAAAGCTAAAACTCTTGTCCGTATCATAAGCTTTTGAAATGATTTCTGGTACAGGTTGCTTCGCCAAATCGCGTATCGCCATCACCGCTGCAATCATCATTTCTTGATTAATACGTGTAGCTCTAACATCTAATGCACCTCTAAAAATATAAGGGAAACATAAAACGTTATTCACTTGGTTCGGATAATCACTTCTACCCGTTGCCATAATTAAATCATCTCTCACAGAGTGCGCAATTTCTGGAGAAATTTCTGGATCAGGATTTGATAATGCAAAAACAATTGGCTTATCATTCATTGATTGGAGCATTCTTGCAGATAATAAATTAGCACCAGACACACCAATAAATACATCCGCACCTTCAATCGCTTCTGCCAAAGTACGTTTTTGTGTTTCTGCAGCAAAGGCAAATTTATAAGGATTCAAATCTGCTCTGCCCGTATGAATGACGCCTTCTCTATCAATCATATAAATTTGATCGCGACGCAATCCCATCGCAATCAAGAGTCGCATAGAGGCGATACCAGCAGCACCCGCACCTAAACAAACCACTTTAATTTCGTCTAAATTTTTGCCTTGTAATTCCAAAGCATTCAGTAAGGCAGCAACAGTAATAATCGCTGTACCATGTTGATCATCATGAAAGACAGGAATATCAAGTCTTTCAATTAATGCTTGTTCTATTTCAAAGCACTGAGGACCTTTAATGTCTTCAAGATTAATACCACCAAAAGTGGGAGCAATACGCGCAACAGTATTAATAAAAGCTTGTGGATTAGAAGCATTGACTTCAATGTCAAAAACATCGATGTCTGCAAATTGTTTAAATAAAACGGCTTTACCTTCCATGACAGGTTTTGCAGCTAAAGGGCCAACATTGCCTAAACCAAGTACGGCAGTACCATTGGTGATAACCCCAACTAAATTTCCTTTCAAGGTGTATTGATAAGCCAATTCTGGATCTGCTTTAATCTGTCGAACTGGTTCAGCAACACCCGGCGTGTATGCAAGCGCAAGATCCCGTTGTGTTTCAGTGGGCTTGGTAATTTGAATACATAGTTTTCCAGGACGTGGCTCAGAATGATACGCTAATGCGCTTTCTTTGAGCTCTTGGGTCATTTTGATCACCTATTTGATAAGTACAACGAATTTTGAGTGTATATCCTTATCGCTCCCTAAGCTGCACAAAGTAGTGTGCCTAGGGAAAGAATGCTGTTTTCTCAAGCATAACGACAAGGAATATATGTGAAAATTACACTTATTATTTTGATTTTTTAGTGTCTTCTTTTGCTTTGGCTTTAGACTTCGCTTTAGCTTTCACAGCTGTTTTTTCTACAGCAGGCGCAGCAGCTGCTTTAGCAGCATAACGTCTCATAAATTGATCAACACGGCCTTCTGTATCCATAATCTTATGTTTACCGGTATAAAAAGGGTGACATTCACTGCACACTTCTACACGCAAGGTTTCGCCATGATAGGTTGATTTAGTTGCAAAACTGTTTCCACAGCTGCATAGTACATCAACTTTTTTATAATTAGGATGAATATCTGCTTTCATAAAACCCCTTGTTTATTTGAGTATCGCTACAAAGCACTAAGCTTCGCACCACACTACATTTTATTCTGAACCACTTAGAAATTTAAGCTCGTTATCTTAGCTTAAAGGAACCTACCTGAGCAAGAAAAGAAATGTATCTTATAGGCTATTTCGTGACCATACACTTAATATATTTACTGATCAAAGCTTGAATATACTATTTCATCGTGTTTTGAAGCATGCTATAACTATATAACTAACAAACTTACTTCTTAGTCATAGCAATGATTACGATTAAAGACTGTTTAGATTTTTCTACACTCAGCGAAGTTGAGATATGCGCTATTGCTGACCATGCTCACGAACCAATCATCCTATCTGTGGCACACGGCGAGTGTTTATCTCAAAGCCCAGATGGCAAACACACCATCGCAGAGTATGTAGCGGAGAACAGTGTACACACGCATAAAAATTATGCCGTGCACCACCGCGGAAAATTGAAACATCGCCATTACACAAGAGACCGCTAAGCTTTTTTAGCTTTTTTAAAAATAAAGTCCCGCAAAAACGGAACTTTATCCTCTTTAAGATATGGAGAGGAAGAGTCTAGAAGCTGTCTCAAAAATAGTAATTTTTTGTTCAGCCAAGGCGCAGATTCTTTGAGCAGCGCAGTTTACACAGATGTAAACGAGCAGCACAAAAGGAACTGCAACATAAGGATCAACGAAAAATGGCATTTTTGAGACAGCTTCTAAATATCATCCCAATTATCTGGCTCACCTTCTTGCCATTCAGTAATTGATTCTGGAATGGCCGTGATATTACTCATATCCCATTTCAGCTCTCCTGTCTCATGCTCCTTGATATCGTGAATAGCATCTTCAATCCTCTTGTAATGTCCAAGCGAATCTTCATCAAAACCAAGGTAATACTCATGGTTTTCTTCAGATTCAATGATCCAAAAGGTTCCAAGTTTGGTTTTGTGGTGCCACATAGCATTCCCCTCATCATCTTATAGTTTTGATGGTTTTGTTCGCTTAGACAAGCCTTTTACCCAAAATACTCCTTCTAATTGTGGGGATCAGCACGAGTCCAAGACCTAGTAACGCTAAAGTGCCTGGTTCTGGTACTGTAAAATCCATACTACCATCATATGTAGAATGGATTTTGAAGAGTTCATTCCCAAAGCCTAGCGGTCCTGCTAAACCTGCGCCTGACAGATCGGTGACAACTTGTTCTGTATTTTGATCAATACGAGATTTTAAAGTAATAGGAATGGCCATACCTAACAGGTCATGAAAGTCTTTATCGCCTGCTGTGCCTGGTATATTGTCGCCATTATCAAACCACCAAAAATTATCTAAAGCATAAGTGATTTCCCCCATCAATAAAGAAGAACCACTGATAAATTGACCAAGACTATCAAATGTATTGCTACCTTCGCCGCCCTTGATTGCAATTTCTAAAACCTTTTGGCCATCTGTAAAGCCCGTATTGTCTGAGGCACCAACAGAGGATCCAAAGCTTCCATTGGGTGCTCCCAATACGCCTGCTGCATCACCCTGAAAATAGAAGCTTAAACTGGTATTATCGCTATCATAAATAAAATTTTGTACAAAATTAGAAGCAACAGGCATGAGATTAGAGGTGAGTCGCCCCAACAGTCCTGTCCATGCAATCGTAATCTCAGATAAAAAACCTAAGCCTTCATCATCCCCTAAAGGTGGTAACAAATCAGTGATAGAAGCCGTGCCAGTATCTATAAACCTATCACCCACATCAGAAATAGCATTTCCATTCGTGTCATATTGTGTTGTGGTGGTATCCGCAAAAAAAGATAATTGGGTAAATACGCTTGTAAAAGTATCTAAATCACCACCTAGCATTGGGGTAGAACCCTGGCCACCGGGTGTTTGACCCGAAGCGCCCACATCAATATACGTGGGACCTGCGAAGGCTTGACCTGCGGACAACGCAGACATTAGCAGCAAAAATGTTGTCCTTTTCATTGTTATTAGTCCTTTTTTCATTTATCTATGTTTAAGCAAGCTTAGTGCCAACCTAGCCATCCCTCACCTAAAATATTTTTAATCAATTGAATTGATTAAAAATATTTACGTCATACTCAGGCATGTGCTTTATCAATGCTTCCATCAGCCATGCAAGACTAACACCCATGTGTAAAATATTTCGACACACAAACACGAAGACTATATCATCTTACCAGAGGAACCTTGTAGGTAGTCCTCAACGATGCTTATAATAAGCTACCTGTTTAACAAGATATAATAAGCACTTACTGATGATTAAAGCCATGCTGCTCAGAATTGGAGTCTTATTGTGCTGTTGCTTTCTACCTGTTGCTTTACTGGCAGAAACAAATAATTCTAATCCACCAGCGCCTCACTCGTTAAAGCCACCCAAGCTAGTCGAGCAACAAACTAATTCGCGGTCAACAGAAACAGCGCCAAGCAATACGCCAACCCTAAATCATGAGCCTAAGCCTATCGATAAATATGTCTGGCTAAGTCGCATGAAAGAATTACTACCTGCGCAACTGTGTGGGGCAGATGAATATTTTCTAAAATGTTTTGATATTGAACAAGCGAGCTGCAAACAATTTTCAGAGATCTATTTAACCGCCTGTCTCGATCAAATTGCGCCAAAACTGCCTGCTAAGCTCAGCACCACAGATGGCCAAAAATGGGGACAAATGATGGGTCGCTGCACACACGATTTATTTAACAAATTTATGGCAGATAAAAAGAAGGCGCTCCCTGAATGCACAGATGTCAGCAAACTCAAATCACCCTCCCCTAAGACATAGTATCCATAAGGCAAAACAATTTTATGAGTGAATGGCTTAACGTTATTTTACTGGCACTCACACAAGGACTCACAGAATTTTTGCCTGTTTCTAGCTCTGCACATTTAATTCTGCTGCCACTCATTATGCATACGCCTGATCAAGGCTTGGTCTTTGATATTTCATTACACATCGGCACTTTGCTGGCAGTACTCTATTATTTTAGAGTTAAAATAAAATGGTTGATCATCGGTTTTTTCAAAAGCTTCAAACCCAAAACGAAGATGGGTGTACATTCCAAACTGGCATGGTCATTGATTATTGGTTCTCTACCCATTGCTGTGGGTGGCATGTTACTTCACTCAACGATTGAAAATTTTGCACGCTCGCCACTGGTGATTGGATATGCCTCTATCTTATTTGGATTATTATTGTACATTGCTGAAAGAATAGGCTCACAAGCAAGATCCTTACGCTCATTTACCCTGAAAAATGCCCTTTTTATTGGATGCATGCAAGTAATGGCACTGATTCCAGGTACTTCTCGCTCAGGAATTACCTTAACAGGTGGATTATTTCTTGGTTTCAATCGCAAAACAGCAGCTACCTTTTCTTTTTTGCTTTCGATTCCGGCTATTCTGATGGCAGGCACATATGCCAGCACACAACTCGTCAATGCTTCTATTCACATGCATTGGTATGATTTCATGATTGGCATCAGCGTATCTGCTATAAGCGCATTCTGCTGCATTCATTTGTTTCTAAAACTGATTAATAAAATTGGCTTATTGCCCTTTGTCATTTATAGAATTATACTCGGCACTGTTTTAATCTTTATTTTCCAATCATGATATGAACTGGCTAGATGTTGTTGGCGCTTCACTTTCTTTGATTTCTACTTATCACTTTACCAAAAGCTATCATTCTGCGTGGGTCATTGGAATGTTTGCCATTGTCCTAAACACCATCTTATATTGGCAAAAAGGTGTTTATGGTCATGTGTTATTAGAAGCTATTTATTTTATCATCATGATAATTGGTCTCATGAAATGGCAACGGAACAATAACACAAGCGTCTATCAACTGAGCACCAAGCAAATGCTCATCGCAAGTGGCATCGTTTTCTCATTATTCTTAAGTTACGCATATTTTTTAATAGCATATACACCTTCTACCATACCTTATTGGGATGCAAGTACCACTGTCCTGTGCTTGTTCGCGCAAGCAATGATGATTTATAGAATCATTCAATGTTGGATGATCTGGTTTATTGTCGATGCCATGATCGTTATCTTACAATGGCAACAAGGCATGCCCTTTCACAGCATTGTTACTTTTATTTACCTAGGTTTGGCTATTTTAGGATTTCTCAGATGGAAAAAAGACTTGGTTCATCCTGTAGCAGATAAATTATCTTTTTCTATTTTCTCTTCTAAAAACAACAGTGTTTCATCATAAGAAAGTGGCTTGGCAAATAAGAATCCTTGCAAATGATCACAACCTAAATTTCTTAATAAAGTTGCTTGTTCAAGAGATTCAATACCTTCTGCCAGTGTTTTAATATTGAGCTGTTGTGCTAATGTAATAATAGCTGAAATAATAGCCTTGAATTTAGATTGAGTATCACTGCTAAGCTCATCAACAAAGGCTTTATCAATTTTAATGCCTTCTAATGGCAAATCTTTTATATAGCTTAAGCAAGAATATCCAGTACCAAAATCATCCATCACAATATGAAAACCAACCGATCGTAAAGCCTGTAATTTACTTGTGATCATTGGCTTATCATGCGCAAAAACAGACTCAGTGATTTCTAACTCTATTCTACAAGCTGGAACATCATGGTGGGCCAATATTTCAATAATTTCATCGACAAAATCTTCACGCATCAACTGCTGCACAGATAAGTTAATAGCCATAATGAAATTTGTATAGCCCGCCAACTTGAGCTTATGCATTGTTTGACAGGTTCTCTGTATGACCCAATCACCAATTTCATTGATCATCCCCATCTGTTCTGCAATCGGAATAAATAAAGCCGGTGATATATTACCCTTTGTGGGATGCTGCCATCGAAGCAAGGCTTCAAAGCCAATCAAATGCTGATCTTGTGCACAAAATTGCGGTTGAAAATAGAGATCAAATTCTTGTTTCTCCATGGCAATATGCATATCATTGGCAAGCTCAATCACAGAAGTCGCTTGACGTGTAAATTCCGGCTTATAAAATTGATAATTATTCCGACCTTTTTCTTTTGCAAGCCTCAAGGCTGAATTTGCACACTGAATAATACCATCTAAAGTATCTGCATCTTGGGGATACATTGCAATCCCAATACTCATCGTCACAAAATAAGGATTATGTTCAATAACAAATGGCTCTTTTAATGCTTGCATTAGTTTATCCGCAACGCGCGCAGAGTCTTGCAATTGATTGGTGTGAGATAACAGCAACATAAATTCATCTGCGCCAATGCGAGCAAGTATATCAACATTTCGCACAAGCATTTTAATTCTTTTCGAAACTTCTTTCAAAAGCTGATCGGCTAAACGATGTCCCAAAGCATCATTCATTGCCTTAAACCCATCAATATCTAAATGTACGATTGCACAATTTTGATCATAACGGGAACAATAAATTAAGGCATGATTCAAGCGTGACATAAATGACTCACGATTCAAAACACCTGTTAAATGATCATATTCATGCTGTTGATAACGCTCTATGTCTTGCTGATTTGTAATTGTTCTTTCTCTGAGCGTTACAATATAGGCTTCAATACGCTGTTCGATGTTTAAAATAGGGTATAACATGATTTCAATATAGGATAAATCATGCTCAATTTTTGTTAATTTAAAGGTTCCAATGGGCTGCGGTTGATGGCTATCTTGCGCTAATCGAAAACCCTCTTTGAGCGATTTTCTCATTGACGCATCTAAATTATTCACAATTCTTAGAATGGATTTGCCAATCATCTTTGATTGTATTTCTGACAAGTAACCTGTTGCTGCAGCATTCACAAAGGTGATATCAAGATTTTTGTTTACACAGATAAGCGCATTATTAATATTCATTTTGGGCTGCATAATCGGTATATGTGAAATATTATTGTCATGCAGTTTTTTAATATATTTATAAAGATATTTTATATATCGATTATTTTCATCTTTCAGAATAACTTGCGCTGCACCTTTTCTATAAGCACATAAATGCAAGGCATAGGCATTTTGATCGGACAATACTAAAATAGGTATATGGGCATCGACAATCGCTCGATTATTTTGCAGAAAGTCTAAAACAGAACCATCTTGCATAAAAAAATCAATAATAATTACATCAATACAATGGTCGCCACATATCTTAAGTGATTCAGCGATTTTATCCGTTACATAGAGCTGATTTATTTCACGATGAGAAATCAAGGCTTCTACGATAGGATCTTTATCCGCACGCTTACAAGCGACTAAAACATTAAGCGTGTTTTTTATCATGGTATGGCATACCTATTACCAAATATCCCGTTGTATTGATTATTATTGAAATATCTTTACAATATTTAAAGGTATAGCATATTCGGTACTCCTGATGTGTACTCTTTTTAGGTTTGATTGTACAACCCTTAGTTATAACTGTAGTTATCCACACAAATATGATGCAAAACAACAATAATACCGCTCCTATATCCACAAAAGCACCTTTTTTATCTCTTTTTGAAAATTTGCAATATGGCGAATTACATCTTAAGCAAGACATTCAAGCTGGCTTTTTTGGGATCATTGCCATTCACAACACCACACGTGGCCCATCGCTGGGTGGCTGTCGTTTTATACCTTATTCCGATCCGCAAAACGCAATCATTGATGCCCTCAAATTAGCACAAGGTATGAGCTACAAAGCCGCTATCAGTGATTTACCCTTGGGTGGTGGCAAATCGGTGATCATTCATTCTGAGAAAATCAAAGATAGGCGTAAAATTTTCGAATTGTTTGGTGATTTTGTTGAATCGCTGGGTGGACGCTATATCACCGCGGAAGATAGCGGCACACATGTCACAGATATGGATATTATTTTTGAAAAAACCGCTTATGTCACAGGTCACAGTAACATTGCTTTTGCAACAAAAGATCCATCGCCTCTCACTGCACTTGGTGTTGTGACAGGTATGCAGGCAGCAGCACAACATCATTTACAGCGCAGCTCTTTGGCCGGACTCCATATTGTGATCCAAGGCGTTGGTAATGTAGGCTTTCGTATTGCACAACTGTGCCAGCACTATGGTGCAAAAATCACAGTCTGTGACAGCAATCCCAAAGCACTTCAACATGCAAAAGAGCACTTGAACGTGGGTATTTGTACTGTCGATCAAATACATTCTATTCCCTGTGATATCTTTGCACCATGCGCACTGGGCAATGCTATTAATACGCAAACGGTACATAAAGTGAATGCAAAAATAGTGGCAGGTGCGGCGAATAATCAATTAGAATCTATTGAAATGGCTCGCATCCTTAAAGAGAAAGATATTTTATATGCGCCTGATTATGCCATCAATGCGGGCGGATTGATTCACGTTGCTGCCCAATATTTGCATCAGGATGAAACACAAGCACGAGAAAAAGTGCTGAAAATATACGATACACTACAAAGCATTTTCATCCAAAGTGACACAACAGGTTTATCAACTGCAGAGATTGCAAACCAGATTGCAGAGCAACGATTACAAGCATAAGTATTTTATATTTTAGTTTGCTAGGCTCATCAAGCATTCTATTAAAAAATAACTTTGTTGATCGTTTAGAGTGTAGGGGACGACCGTTGTGTCGTCCCGAAAATTTTACATCATATTAAAGCCCGAGCCCGAAGAAATTAACTCAAAGCGATCGGGTTTTGGGCTAGGCGGCAAGCATTTGAGTAACAGGAGTGTATACAAAATACACGACTGTTACGAACAATGCGATGCCAACAACGCCTAAAGCCCGATCGCGAAGAGTTTATGCTGGAGAATTTAATATCTTGAGAGGCTTTAAAAAATAACCACACATTTTTTTAAAGGTTTTACTGTCTAAACCACTGACCATGATACCAACAGAAGCCAAAGCACAGGCAACAACCAACGTCAGTGTAAAAGGCTCTTTCCCAAAAACAACCAACAAGGCCATGGCACAGATTCTTGCCACATAGGTTAACATGCTCAGTAAATATACATCACCAAACTTAACACCATAATCCCACAGTTGATAGGCAATGCCTGCACCTGTAATGCCTGTAATCACGGCCATTGAACCTTCTTGTACCGTCGGCATCACAAAAGTTTCAAATTGAAAATGTAATATTAAGGAAATTAATGCGCCCATGCCACAATACATGCCAATCATTTCTGTGGGAACAGCTTTAAAATATCTTGAAAAGGCGGAATAACCACTCCACAGTATTGCCCCAAATAGCGCTAAACCATAGCCAATAAAATAGGAAACGTTCAGCCCATTTAATGAAACTTCTTTGCTGATCAGAACATAAATACCTAAGAATCCGCAAACGGCACCAATTAAATGCTGTGGCGACAAAGTTTCCTTGGGTAGCATGCTGGTAAAACAAATCGCCAAACATGGCCATAGATAATCGATTAAATCGACATGTGCGATAGGTGCATGTTGCGCACCATAGATGTAGGCAAAATCACTGACACAAATACCGAGTATACCTGCAACCCAGATATAAAGCGGTTGCCTAAAAATAAGATGCCACTTGCGCTTCACTGTTAAACGTACTGCCGTCATGGCAAATGAACTAGCAAAAATAATCGCCAGTACTTCAAAAATAGGTAGACTATTAACTTCAGAAATTAAGAGTGGCTCAACGGTCCACATTCCCAAAGCGCCCAAACCTAGATAGGTTGCTCTTCGCACAGACAGGTTGTTCAACTCATTCATCCCCCACAGTATTATAGGTAAGCTAAAAAGCACAGGAGCCATATAGTAGGGAAATTTGAGGCAAGATGGAACACTTAATTGATGACTTTGTGTCTCTATACCCATAATCTCTGCTCATTCACAACAAAGCCTTTGGCGTTATTGCCTTCCCCCCTCCAAGCACAGTCTAACAAAGTTACACAACTTATTCTGATGAATCAATCTTTTATTTAGAGAAATCATCTGTTTACGATAAACGGGGCCTCTTATCACGCTGAAGTGCTTTAACAGATAAGCGTATATGCGCCTAAATTTTATGCGGGGAACTTACTTGGCTCAAACAGAGTCTTAAAAAAACAACAGCAGGAAATTTGGGTGACGTTATGCGTAATTTCTTTGTGAGGATGAGGCCTCAAACAATAACGAGAGTACTCATGCTCAGTCTCAGTGCTTTAGCTCTATGCATATATACAAAGCCCAGCGAATCCCGCACGCTGCCACACGTCATCGAGCATCCACAAAAGACACCTCAAAAGCCGCCTATAAAAAATCAACCTAAAATAAAAGAAGCCGAACAAGATTTGCAGCGCGCCCATGAAGCACACCAAAGAGCACAACAGCAAAATGAGTATTACAAAAATACTGAACCTCAGACAATACAACACTGGCAATCTGAAAATGATTTAAGAAGCACACAACAATCCATCAGAGATGCAGAAGGAAATCTCTATTCAGCACAACGACGCGCAGAAAGCGAGTTGCGTGATAGAAAATTAAGAGAACAAAACCTAGATACGCAAAAACGCAGACAAAACAACATTTTACGCTCTTATCCTCAGCAGCATCATGGTAGACGTTAAAACACTATTATTTTATCCATACATCATAATCCTAATGTACAGTGCCCATTCTGTATATTAAGATAAATATATAAACTGCCACAAATGATGTGTGACCAACAAGCTATGAAATCCATTCTTAATTTAGAGCATTATATTGATTTCTCACCCAGCTGGGCAAAGCGTAGCTATATAAAAATACTACACGTACTCAAAAAAATTTCTACGCACTGCGGTATGATTGCTTGGCTCGATAAGCATGCGCCCTATTCTCGTCGCCATCACTATATACGCTCTTTATTCGCAACACATCAGCTCAATGATATGATTGCATTGGACACACCTTGGTGGACTTATCATGCTATTGAATTTGTGAATGACTATTTGGCCAATATGAGCCATCCAGCAATGGTATTTGAATATGGGAGTGGCGCAAGCACACTCTGGCTTGCAAAGCGATGTCAGTCTTTGATTAGCATAGAACATGACACACACTGGCACGATCAAATTGTGCAACACACAAAAGACAAAAAAAATATCTTACTTTTACACCGTCCACCGAATGTATTGCAAGTAAATAAACCCTCTGTTTACCATTCAGATAAACAGCCTTTTTTAGATTTTCAATCTTATGTAGAAAGCATTCAAAGTTTTGAAAGGCAATTTGATGTCATTATCATCGATGGTCGTTGTCGTCCGCAATGTTTATCGCTTGCAATGAAAAAACTTAATAAAAACGGCATTATTGTTTTTGATAATTCAAATCGCGCGCGCTATCAACAGTGTCTTTCTAAAGCGGATATTGAAATACAACGCTTTTGGGGACGCGTACCCGGCTCGCCTTTTCGGAGTGAAACCGCTATCGTCAGAAAAATCAATTAACCGCCTAAAATTTGTGTTCGCGCACTCATTCTCGGCTCTATTTTACCAATGACTTTAGGACAATCTTCCGCTGTAAATTTTTTATCTCGAATCGCTTGTTGAATCAAGACTTCAAATATTTCTGCGATCTGCTCTCGTTTGTCTGGCGGAGAATTTTCTAAATTAAATTCATCACCAGGACGCGCCATGTCTACAGCAATCTGGCAAAGTGTTCTAATCCCTGCATCGCGATTGTTTACTGTTAAATTCTGCTGTAAGGCAAATGCTACATCGTCATCTTTGGTTTTAATACCATAACCTACTATTTTTTCTGTAGATTTGTTATCTGCATTAAATACCATTTCAACTGTTTGCGCATTGTTTATGTTCTTTTCAAGCACAGAGTTAATATTATATTTCTGAAAATTGCTAGATTCTTGTAAATGAGTTTTCAATTGTGCATATTTAACAGTTTTTCCTATCGCGTCTTGTCTAGAGGGAATTCTGTCCTGATTGAAACGATGCAACATATCAGAATGTGCTAAAGATGATTGCCTTTCTTTGTGCACACGCTCTGTGGTACTCTCTCTGGCTGCAAGTCCAGAAACTGTAGAAACAGTAGAGGTTGTAGAGGAATGTGATAAAGCAGAGTCATCCATCACTGGATTTTGCCAAGATGCTGTCTGTTCTGAAGATAACACACTTGGATCTGGCACAATAGGCCAAGTGCCCGATCTATGCAATCGCCTATCCATGCTAGGTATCTCTCGTTCTGGTTGAGCAGCATTTTTATAACGTGGCGTTATAGCAGAAACTGCACGCCTGATTCGAGTAGGCTGCCCATGCGTATAAGAGATTTGTGCTGGGCTTAATAAATCATGTACTTGACAATATTTAACCCAAGCTCTTAAATCATTCTGCTCTTTTAAGCGGCTCAATTCTAGAATGATTTCTGGTTGTATGGCACTAAAATTCAAAGTGGTACTCTGTCCCGGCACAAAACTTTGCCAAGCAGCAAAATCTCGAGCACTCATTTTTACAAAATCACCGATTTTTACACGGTTTTCTTTATCACCACATTCAACCCATTTCTGCTGTTTACTATCTAATTTCAAAAAGATAAGATCGTTTGTAATCGCAAGACAAATAGGTTTCTGACCTGTCTCTCTACAGATAGACAAATAAGCTTGCTTCGCGCGCCTTGATGCAACCAACCCCGCTAAAAATTTTACCCCTCCTTCATAACGCTTACTTTCCGCGCCCGTGTTAGGCTCTAGCATGGTTATTTTTTCTCGTGCATAAGGTGTTTTGGCCTGATACCACGCACGAGAATTTCCCATCAACCCAACTGAACGCTTAAATCTATGGGCTTGGCCTTTCTCTGCTTGCACATCACAAAATACTTGTGCCACATTCGGTAGCCCTGCAATCTTTCTCATTGTATCGGCTTTAAAACCCTTGGGAATGCTTGCAGTAAAAGTATCAGGTAACACAATATTTAAATGGCTGGTTGCAAAAGCTGCATCTCGCACATGTTTTTTGACTCCTAAATTAGTATGAGAATGCAAATTATCAACACCTTTAAAGCCTTTAGAAAGCGCCACTTGCAAAAGCATTTGACGCATTTGAGACACATCTCTTTCTATCCCACCATCAATCGACACAACATCATTACCAGATAGATCGGAGCTTGAATGCTCCAAAACATCTTGATCCAAGCGCCGCACAACACCATCTGCCCCAAAACTTTTTCCTGACGCAGAAGGCCCACCAACCCAGAGCACAAGACGGTTATCCCATTTTCCCCCATCATAATGTTTGATGGACTTCAAGAATACTGCATCTCTAAAAGCGGCACTATTTCGCTCTTCTGCAATAGCATCCTTATATAATCTCAGCCCTTCTTCACCCAGAAAATCTAGCATATTCGTCGCTTGTGTATTAACCGCTGCCTGAGAACGATTGTCTGGATTGTTTAATATATAATCATGCAAATATTGTAAAAAGGCCTCTCTTGCATTTGTTGTTTCTGCAGATGCTGTCTTGGTATATAGTTTCTGAACGCCCTCTTCTCCCAATAATGCGTGTACCTTGGCTTTACACTCTTTTTGTGACAAGGTATTTTTCGACTTACTATCTTTAACACAATAATGACCGATTTGAGACAACCATGTATCCAGTGTATTTTCTGTATCTACAGTGAAGCGCTCCAAAGCACCTGGGCTATAGTGCAAAAGCATTGCCTCCTTTTCTTCTTTTGTCGGTGGTTTTGCAATTTTTCTAAATTTTGCAGCATTTCCTCTTAAAATTTTCTTTTCTTCTTTGCTGGATGTCTCATAATGATGTGTTCTGGACTCCCACATTTTACGACCACCTGTTCTGTCCACATGAGCTGCCACATGATTTTGATGTCCAGATTCCTCTGCAGGCCTTACATATTCCTCTAAGTATTCATAGTATTTTCGATCGGATGCATTTGCATCAAAGATTTGACCGGATTGATTAAATTGACTCAACATTGCTGCTCGATGAACATTGGCCTCACCTTCTCTATCATATGCACTTTTGCATCCTCCCATACTGATACCCAATTTACTGCACAAAATGCTTTCATAGGCTGACTTGGCCGTTTGAGTATTACGGGTTGGAACAAAGGCATCAATGACACGTGGCGGTACCCCTTCTTTAAAATGACTGAATAATCTTCCGGCTGTTTTACCCACATACTTGCTAATGTAAATAGGCGATGTAATAAGTGAAACAACAGGTGCCAGCACGGGTACTTCTTTAATGCGCACAGCATTCTTCACTTTCCTCATTGCCCAACCCAATTGAGACTCGTGATTTAATTTTTTCAAATTTACAGCAGCCTGAAGAATCAAGCTCAAATCCTTTTGACTTTCCTGAGATAAAGCAGAAGAATGTAACTGTCCATTGAACAATTTTTGACTGATACTATCTATTGCTACTTGTTGTTCTTTTGTCGGTGATTTATTACTAAAGGGTGCAAACGTAAGCCAAGAACGCTTCTGATTATCAAGAAATGCCTGTACAAGCTTTAATTCTTTTCTAGTCTCGGACTCCGCAGCGGGTATTTTATTATCAAGTTTTGCAATCAATTGATTTACATGTGAAACCAAATGATTTGAATCCACAATATCATTATCTGTCGGGATAATAACGGGATGCCACATGTTAATACAATTGTTGACTTGTCCAAGCCTAAAATTAACTTTTCGCCCTTCTACCTCAATATCTAAACCTTGTAAATACCTTAATACTTCTGCATTAGAAGCCTTTTTAACAGCCATCATATCTCGATCGGCACCATAGAAAAAAGTTGGCGCGACTAAGGTTTGATGCAACAAATCTATATCAATCGCATCACCCTCTGCCAGTAAAGGCCCCCAACGTTTAATATATTCTTGTGCTATTTTTCGCAATCGCTCTTCAGACAGTAATTTTTCCATCCCATCGGCAGCCATGTCCACACGCGCTTTTTTATCTTTAATATTAAAAGGTGAGCTGATAGCAAAACGAACCTTCTCTTCTTGATGTAAAATTTTGCCAGATAAATCTAAGCTAATATTTTTCTCTTGCCATGCATTAGAAGGATTTGGCATATCACGCGTGGTACAAGGCGGAGACTGTCTCATTACATCTGCCAAATGTTTTTCCATAAATTGCTCAAACCAAAGACCATGGTTCTTTTTTCCTTGTTTGTACCAAGCGGTTTCTTTTTGTGCTTCTAAATCCTGAGGTGCGACAAAGCTTAATTTCTCACTGATTTGTAATTCATAACCAGATTCCGTTGCCATGACAGTACAAATACTTTCTTCACTCGGCTCAAGCATTGTATAAAGTTCTGTTCCTTTCTTGAGATCTTTGAATGCTTGCTGATAATATTCCTCTTTTAATTGATTCAATGCTTTTTCGTCATCCGGCAATGCGTCTAGTTTTGCCAATCGTGCTTCCGCAAGCTTAAAACTCATCATACCAACAAAGTCTAAAGTACTTTTTCTTGCTCTCTCAAAATTCTCAGGCGTATGTGCGCTAAGTCCTCCCATATCTTCTGAATATTTGAGCAAGCATTGCCTAATAAATCCTTCGTCTATATCATTTTTCTCAAAGCTAGCAATTTTAAGCATGGTATATGCATGTTGTAAACCTCTGGCATAGAGATCCTGCGTCTGAACTTGAAAGGCTTGATTTCCATTGAAAACACGCATTTTTTTGCTATCAATTTCAATGAGTGGCCCTTTGGCAGCAAGCAATTCATTTTCAATTTCTTTAATCTGATTAAATAGATTGTCTGGTGTCTTAAAAATTTTTGTCTGACCATAATAGAATACAGGCCTCTCTTGGGTAGCGGCCATCAAAATTAAATGTATTTTCCGTTTCTCTCTTGCCAATTTCATTTCTGTTTCTTCTGCAGTCTGAACAACCCTTGTTGCGCATACAGTTGCTGCCTTTGGATAGCGCTCTGCAAAAGGCGTAGAAAAATAAGTCTGTGATTTTTCATCTGCGTTAAAAGAATTTTGAACCAAAAGACTCGATTGCTTCAAGTGCACAAGCAATTCATTCGCCTCAACAGTCTCTCCTAAATATTTATTAACGATGTCTAATATTTTGGGCCCCAATAATGCCGTTGTAATATTTTGTGAACCCATTTTATTTTCATCTTTAGCATCAATAATTTGTTGCCCAATATACATAAGCTGATAGAAAAGCTGTGCTTCTTCGTAAGCACCACAGACAATCAACTGCTCAATGAATTCTTGCACGAAAATTCGCTCATCCTTATCCGTATCCTCAGCATGTGCTAACATTCGTTCCTTAAATGCACGCATAACCTCTTGTCTCTCAGGATTCACCTCTTGAGGCGTGAAAGACCCCCTAGAAAATTGCAAAAGTGCGGCTTTTATCAAACCCGTTATATCATTGATATTTAGATCATTTAACTCTTTTAAGGTTTTTAATGGGCAATGATTAGGATCTTCTAAGTATGCTTTTAAATTCTCTTCGATACGTTCAGCAGAGCCAGAGATTCTAAAAATTCCCTCTGATTTAACATGTTCTGGCAGCAGATCAATAAATTGAGAAAGCATTGCATTTAGCTTTTGCAATGCTGTAGCATCTCTCATCGTTGCTGTTTTAGCGGCAGCCTGAATAGGATCTGTTTTGGGTGGTATGGGAGATGATTTCATTCACAACACTCTCACAATTACATAATAACTACTGTATGAGACCGCATAATTATGTAAAGGGTTCCTTAAAATGCAAGACAGTATGGCGCTCGCATCACTCTAAATGAGACGAAACAGAGCCAGAAACTACAAATAAATACAGACGCCTACACTTGTTTATGTATTTCACACAGCATAAGTGCAATTGCACTAAATAGGGAGAGATTGAAGAGATATGGGTACTCTGAAATATTTCAGAGTACCTATTTTTAGAATGCTTAGAATGGATCGTTATTCTTTTGAGGAGCGTTTACGCTCATGCTCTTTAAGGAATTTTTTACGCAATCGAATGGATTTGGGGGTTACTTCTAATAACTCATCATCATTCAAAAACTCTAAGCCTTGCTCTAAGGAGAACTTAACAGGTGGCGTTAAAACAATGTTTTCATCTGAACCAGAAGCTCGCATATTGGTTAATTGTTTACCTCTAGTAACATTCACAATCAAATCATTAGAACGTGTATGCAGACCAACAATCATACCTTCATAAACTTCCGTTTGAGGACCAATAAATAAACGCCCCCTGGGTTGCAAGTTGAAAAGCGCATAACCCGCAGCTTTACCGGGTCCCATTGAGATCAATACACCGTTATTCCGTTCTGCTTCAACACCTTCTTTGTAAGGACCATAATGATCAAAAACGTGTGTCGCAAGACCTGTGCCAGAAGTAATCGTTAAGAAGTTGGTATGAAAGCCAATGAGCGCACGAGACGGTACGATATAATCTAAACGTACGCGCCCTTTGCCATCGGACACCATATTTTGTAAATCCCCTTTACGCTCACCCAACACTTCCATAACGCGGCCTTGGTGTGTTTCTTCTATATCAATTGTCAAAAATTCGTAAGGCTCTTCTTTGCCATTTTCACCTTCATGAATAATCACCTCAGGTCTTGAAACCGCAAATTCATATCCTTCACGTCGCATATTTTCCATCAAGATAGTGAGATGTAATTCACCACGCCCTGATACTTTGAATTTATCAGGATCTTCTGTTTCTTCCACTTTGAGTGCCACATTGTGTACACACTCACGTGCCAATCTATCTCGGATTTGTCGGCTGGTTAAAAACTCACCTTCTTTACCACAAAAAGGAGATTTATTGACTAGAAACATAATGCTCATGGTGGGCTGATCAACCACAAGCGGTGGCAATGCTTCTACGTTGGAAGGATCACAAACCGTGTCCGAAATGCTTAAAGGATTAATACCTGTGATGGCAACAATATCACCCGCACGTGCTTCTTCAATTTCAACACGCTTTAATCCCAAATATCCCAATATTTGCAATACTTTACCTTGTCTGCGTTTGCCTTCACTGTCAACAATCACAACGGGTGTATTGGGCTTAATGCTTCCTCGTTGCACACGACCTACACCAATGGTGCCAACATAACTTGTATAATCGAGAGAAGAGATTTGCATTTGAAATGTTCCATTTGGCTCACATTTTGGTGCCGGAACTTTTTCTAAAATCGTCTCAAATAATGGATTTAAATCTTTTCCTGGTTTACTCAGATCAAGCGTTGCAGTACCTTCAAGTCCAGAGCAATATACCACAGGGAAATCAAGTTGCTCATCGGTGGCGCCCAGCTTGTCAAATAAGTCAAAGACTTGATCAATCACCCAACTGGGGCGTGCACCTGGTCTATCAATTTTATTGATAACAACAATGGGATTTAAACCTTGCGCAAATGCTTTTTGCGTCACAAATCGTGTTTGTGGCATAGGTCCATCAACAGCATCCACCAACAAGAGAACCGAATCTACCATGGAAAGAACGCGCTCTACTTCTCCCCCAAAGTCTGCGTGCCCAGGTGTATCCACAATATTAATGTGATAGCCATTCCAAACAATTGCGGTGTTTTTAGAAAGGATTGTGATGCCTCGCTCTTTTTCCAAGTCATTAGAGTCCATCACACATTGCACATCCGCACCTTTCATGCGCCCCAAGGATCCTGACTGCTGCAGGAGTTTATCAATCATCGTTGTTTTGCCATGATCGACGTGGGCAATAATGGCAATATTCTTTAACTGTAGCGTCACAAAAACCTCATTGAATGAAAAATAGGAGAGAAAATCGGCAAAGAGTGAAATTTTACCTGGATATGAGCCTTACTAAAAGGGAAATCTGCAATTAATCACGCAAAATGGACTCAAAGGCGGTAATTATTTCACCTGGATAACAATAAGTTTGCCAGCGAACTTATTCGAATATGCGTGGAAAGGCTAAACAAGACAAGAAAATACTTTCAAAATGAGCCTTCAAATGCGCCGCAACCTCTGAGCCACCATGCCCATCAAAAACGGCTAACATACATAGAGAAGCTTTATCCAAGGCGGTCAGCTCGACAATTTGCACTGAGATATTATCCTGAGAACCTTCGCGTATTGCCCACTCAGCCAACCCATGCGCCATGAGTCCACAATTTTGTGAGTGATGATGCAAAGAGATATATTCACCCAGCATGCTGTGCGTAATGGCATCACTTTCTGTCAAACCATCACACGCATTGATAATAAATATTTTTTCTCCTGTTAATGCATTGTAGTGCGTTTTTTGTATTTCTGGCACATGTATCATGCCATAACGATCATAAGCCGTATCACCAAAAGCACGACTGACGGCAAGCACTCCCGCAAGTCGGCGCTTATAACCACTGCAAATAGGTGCTAAATCATCCAATGCTTTACCGATCTGTGTGGTATATTCTGTCAATCGCAACAGTTCTCGAGGCTCATCAGGATTATGACGATAATTCAATTCTTGTACTGCTTTAAGAGTACCCTCTGAAGATAAATGCACTAAGAAAACCTGCCCGTCCCCAAGACTGGCTGACCAACAACTTTGCTTGCCTACCTCTAGCAAGCTAAGCATCGCGGTTGCACCTTGGTGCAAAACATTTTCACATTTAAGATTGGCCACAATATGCTGTTGCATTTGCGCAAAAACGCTTTGAAATAATTGTGTTTTCTGTTTCTCTGAAAGACGTGAAAATTGCATGCAAGCCATTTGATCTAAGTCACAAAAAATCATGCGATCTTCTTGGCTCTCTCGTTTACCCAGTAATTCTACACCACCTACATTTGCACCAACCACATAGTAATCTTGATGTCCATTACAAGCATTTACAAGCTGCTCGCCTGAAAGTGATAGACCTTTCTTATCAAAATATTGATACATGAAACTACCTTAGTAAAGAAGCAGCAGGAAAGAAAGAGCCTATCATAGGCAATCTATTTTGCAAACTAAAATAACAGATTGAGATTTCAGAATAAGCAACGCATAATATTTTTATTATTTATTACCAATAGATGCAGATTTATTATGACCACACCCTCACTCTTGCTATATAGTCGCTCAACCTGTCCTTACTGCAAACGTGTCACCCAATTTCTCTCTGAAAATAATATTCATCTTGAAATTAAAGATGTAGGCTTAGATAAAGCAGCCTATCAAGATATGATCAATCTCTCCGGTGGTACACAAGTACCTTGCTTGAAAATTGACAATGGCTTCATGCTTGAATCCTTAGATATCATTGCCTACTTAAAGAAAATATATCAAAAATAAGTGGGACAACTATAAATTAACTCGTATAGTTAAAGAAGACACCTTTATCTGAATAAATAACATGACCGCTATACCTATTTTAGAAGTCAAAAAAATCAGTAAACGCTTTGATAACATAATGGCTGTTAACAATATCAGTTTCCAAATAAAGCCTGGTATTTGCTTTGGTTTGTTGGGTCCCAATGGTGCGGGCAAAACAACTACCATTGAAATGATTGAGGGGATTCTTAAACCCACGAGCGGAGAGATCTTGTATCGTGGGATACCTCAACACCATATTAAAAAACAGTTCAAAGCAGAAACCGGCATACAATTTCAAAATACGCTGTTGCAAGAATTTCTCACCGTAAAAGAAAATTTATATTTATTCAAAAGTTTTTACAATAAAGGCTTAGAGATTGATGAATTGATCACACTCTGTTATTTGAATGATTTTCTGGATAAAGATACACGAAAAATATCGGGTGGACAAAAGCAACGCTTATTACTGGCGCTTGCCTTGATCAATGATCCCACCTTACTAATCTTAGATGAGCCTACCGTAGGTCTTGATCCACAAGCACGACGAAATTTTTGGGAACTCATTCAAAATATAAAACAACGAAACAAAACCATTATCCTCACAACCCATTACATGGAAGAAGCTGATTTACTCTGTGATGAGATTGTCATTATTGATAAGGGGCAAATTATTATCCAAGGTGCACCGTATCTACTCACCAAAGAAGCCGCAGAAACACAGAGTGTTCTCTTACCCAAACATGCTTTTGAAAAGACAAATATTTTAAATCAATTTTCCATACAAGAAGAAAATGGGCATATTCGTATTTTAACAACAGATCTAGAAGAAACACTTTCAGCCCTATTATATCATGGCGTTTCATTAAAAGATTTATCCATTAAAGCGCCTAATCTAGAAGATTTATTTCTGAAGCTCACCGGTCATCGCTTAAGAGAATAATATGCGAAAAATATTTCGATTAACGCAAGCACGCTGCTTAGAATTCCTTCGAGATAAGGAAGCGCTCGCCTGGAATTTATTGATGCCGATTTTCTTTGTTGTTGCTATCGCTCTCGCATTCAATACAGGCGAAAAAAATCTCTTTAAAGTAATGGTGGTTTCTCAACAAGATACAGGCTCAACGAAAAATGATATTTTTGAGACAGCTTCTCCCGTTATACCTCAATTAAAATATATACAATACATTCCAATTGATAATTTAAAACTGGCCCAAGAATATCTCGCACAACATCAAGTCGATCTAGTTGTGCAAATGAATCCTCAGACAGAATATTGGTTCAATCCATTATCAGAAAAAAGTGATTTTCTACACCAAAGCTTTGCAAAATTATCAAGTCTTTCATTGAAGGCACATCCTATTGAGAGTACAAATATTCGTTATATAGACTGGGTATTTCCTGGTATATTGGCAATCCACTTGATGTATAGCGCACTCTATGGCATCGCCTATGTGATTGTGCGATATAGAAAAAATGGCTATCTTAAACGTTTACAAGCAACGCCTTTAACTGCTTTTGAATTCTTAAGCGCTCAAGTATGTTCAAGATTATTAATCTCAACCATCATTTTAGCGCTGGTCTATTTTACCTGTACGATGATTTTACATCCACTGATGAAGGGAAATTTTTTTGTATTATTTATATTGTATATCACTGGCACTTTTTGCTTAATCAGTTTAGCACTGTTTCTATGCGCAAAGGTCAGCAGTGAAGAGCTATCTCGAGGTATTTTAGAAATGGCTGCATGGCCGATGTTGTTAATTTCTGGTGCATGGTTTAGCTTAGATCAAGCACATGTGAGCTTACAGTGGTTCTCACAAATTCTACCGCTAACCCATCTTATTTCTGCGACAAGAAAAGTCATGCTGTATGGTGCAAGCTTGCATGACATTCAAGGCGAGTTACTGATTTTATTGTGTATGTCTATAGGCTTTTTGCTGATTGGTAGCTTGACCTTCAAATGGTCAAAATAGTGCAATACGTGAAGATTTCAGCTTCAAAGTTTTTGGTAGAAGAAAGTATGAATCTCTCTTCCTACCGCACGCCCTTTACGTTCAAACTTAGTGATGATTCTATCCTCTTTTAAAGAGAAGATATCAGAGACATCTTTATAAGCAGTAGAGACATTGAAAACGCTTTGTATGTGTTCTGCATATTCTGCCCAGTCCGTCATAATCTGCAATACACCTTTTACTTTGAGCTTTTCAGCAAGGAGATGAATAAAGCCTTCTTGAATTAAACGACGTTTGTGATGTTTCTTTTTACGCCAAGGATCTGGAAATAAGATATAAACGGCATCTAGACTTTCTGCAGCAATGTGTGTTTGCAGGACTTCAACAGCATCATGACACATAAGTCTTACATTATGCATCTGCTGCTCATGTAGCTCACGACAACAATTACCAATACCAGGCTCATGCACATCAATACCAATAAAATTCTCATTTGGGCGCTGCTTGGCCTGATGCATTAAATGCTCACCCATGCCAATACCGATTTCCAAAACTAAGGGCTGAACGGTATCAAATGCTTTTGAACAGTCAAAGCTCATTTTAGAATCATAACTAACCAAATATTGCTGCCCTAGAGATACAATCGCTTGTCTTTGTCCTTGGCTCATTCGCCCCAAACGTCTGACATAACTACGAATTGTACGCAAAGGACGAGAATTCAAGGTATCCATAGTCATAATGTTTTGTCATAACCACTCAATTAAAAGATAAGTTATTATACTCAACTTAATCAAACAACACCAGCAAGCCATGCATCAGAAGAGTAACTGACAATCCGGTTGTTTATTAAATAAGCGTCTTGCATAATACTAGGCAGAACTTTAGGCTGCTTTACATAATATTGTGGCAAATGCTTGGATCAACGATATTGGCAAGGATTCTATCATGGCGAAACAAGTCTCTTTTATTGGATTTATAGTAAAGACAATCTGTCTGTTGATTGGCGTTGCCATTATTGCGCCTATTAGTCTGATTTTTATCATTGATCCCACAGATTATAAAGCAGATATCCAATCTTATTTAACCGAGAAATCTGGTTACCCCATACAATTAAATGGCGACATTCGTCTCAAGCTCTTTCCCTGGATTGGATTGACCATTCAAGATATTTCAATCCCACAAATAAATGAGAGTACACCCCATTTGTTTTCTGCTAAAGAACTAAACCTCAAATTACCTATCAGAAATTTATTAGCATGGGAATTCAAACTAGACTCACTCACCATAGAGGAAGGTCATTTCTATTTGGTTAAAGAAAAAGATGGCTCCGTAAGTTGGGATATAAGTAAAAGTAATAAAAACACAAAGCCTGTAGAACACTCTGAATCTGCACAAACCCACACCAAAAGTGCATCACCCACTTTATCTTTTTCAATTTCATTATTGGCTTTTAAAAATGGCGCTGTTGAATATATAGACAAACAAAAAGATCAAATCGCACATCTAAAAAACATCACCTTTCATAGTGAAGATTTTGGACAAGCACTACGTTATCCGCTCAAAGGATCCTTTGACTTTTCACTTGATAACATCAGCAACAAGAAGCCTTTATATCAAGGGAAAGCCTCACTTAATGGTTTTATTCCCCAGCCTAAAAATAATCAATTTGCCTTTGAAGACGCAAATACAGTGATCCATTGGCAAGACAAAAGCAACAATAAATCACACGTGCTCGATGCCAGCCTAAAAGTATTGGCAAAACTGCAAGATGCAATCATCCTATCACCATTGTCAGCCAAACTAGATGGGATGCAAGTCAATGGTCAAATAACATTCCCACTCACTGCAAAGGCTATCACCTACGATTTGACGATGGATCAACTCGATCTCAACGCACTCTTAGCCAGCAAAGAAAGTGAACCATCGGCAAAAATTGTACCCGCAACCTATGTTCCCACCGCAGCAAAGCAAAAGAAAACGGAATCTATCCCGGATAGCAAAGGGACGATTAAAATTAAAACGCTCATCTATGATAAAATAAATGCACATAATGTGAACATCCATGCACTTACGAAAAAAAATACGCTTAGCTTAGATCCTGTTACAGCGGAAGTATATGACGGTACCGTAAAAGCAGTGGTTAATAAAGCACTTGACGCTGATGCACCTCTGTATTTCAAAGGTAATTTTGCACAAGTGAATATGCAAAAAATGCTTACGAATCTTTCTGATATAGAGCAGTTAGCAGGGCGCGGCAATATTCAATTTGCCTTTGTACAAACGCCCAATAACCTAAGTGGTACGACCAATGTCAATATTACACAAGGCGCCATTTTGGGACTGGATCTCGATTATTATTTACAAATGGCAGAAAATTTTATAAAAAAACAACCTATTTCAGCAGAGAAAAATAATGCTAAAACACCGTTTAATAGCTTAACTGCCACCTTAATGATCAATCAAAAAATCATTCAAAATGAAGACCTGATGATTCTCTCTGATGATTATAAGCTAACAGGCAGAGGTGCGGTTAATCTCAATCAAAACAGTATTGACTACGATTTAATCGCCAATAAAATCTATCACGATGGCAAAGAGCATCCAAATGCATTACCCTTAGCCGTCTCGGTAAAAGGGCCTTTAAACAAACCTCAAGTTGTGCCTAATGTCGATCTCTACATGAAAAAATTTCTGGAGAAAGAAGGCAAAAAACAAATCAACAAACAATTAGAAAAATTAATTGGTATAGACAATGAGGAAAATACAGGGACAACAGGCACGGACAAAAGCCCAGAAAAGAAAATTGAAGAAAAAATCGAAAAAGAAATTGAAAAGGGTTTAAAGAAAATCTTTAAATTTTAACTATTATGACAACAGCAGTACCCGCATCTTGGTTTGTGCGACAAATATTATCGTGGTATGACCAGCATGGTCGCCACGATTTACCCTGGAAGTTACCTGTTTGCCCTTATCGCATATGGGTATCAGAAATTATGTTGCAACAAACCCAAGTAGCAACAGTGATTGATTATTTTAATCGCTTTATGAAGCGCTTTCCCACACTCTTGTCACTAGCAAAGGCAAGTGAAGATGATGTATTGGCACACTGGGCAGGCTTAGGTTATTATGCACGTGCGCGTAATCTTCACAAAGCAGCACAACAATTGATTGCTCATCATAAAGGCATTTTTCCACGCACCGTAGAAGCATTACAAACACTCCCTGGTATTGGCCCTTCTACTGCGGCAGCCATCGTAGCCCAAGCCTTCGATCAACGTGCCACCATTCTGGACGGTAATGTAAAACGCATTTTAAGCCGATTTTTTTGTGTGGCGGGGGCGATTAACCAAACAGAAACACTTAACACACTCTGGGATTATGCCGATCGTTTAACACCCAAAAATCGCGTTGCGGATTATACACAAGCCATTATGGATATCGGTGCAACACTCTGCACCAAAAGCAAACCTGCTTGTTCCATTTGTCCCGTACAGCGTAAATGTCAGGCTTTTGCCACGAGTCAACAATCACAATTTCCGGTGCCCAAAGCGAGCACACCGAAGCCTTCTCGAAAAATTACTTTTCTCTGTTTGCATTACCAAGATAAGCTCTTGTTTGAAAAACGACCCGCATCTGGTATTTGGGGCGGATTGTATAGCTTCTTAGAATTTGCAGATCCATCATTCTTAAAAAACTGGTGCGAAAGCCTAACCTTGGCATTCAGTCCCCAACATTATCAGCGCGTAGGTCCAAGTCTACATACTTTTACCCATTTTCAATTAGAATATGAGACCTATTTTTTAAACTGTAGCAAAAAACCTAATTTCAAAAAAACACAGCAATTTCAATGGATCCCCATAAAAGATCTCTCCACCATTGGATTGCCAGCGCCTATTCGCAAAGTGGTATCAAAGTATATCGCCCAGTAGCACATTTAGAGAGATTTTGTTAAAGTAGCCAAAAATCCTAAGATTTGGAGTCAGTATGCGTATTATTTATTGTCATAAGCTAAAAAAAGAAGCGGAAGGCTTAGCACGTATACCCTATCCAGGCGCATTAGGCCAACGCATTTTTGATCATATTAGCAAAGAAGCTTGGAAACTATGGCTGACTCACCAAACCTTACTCATCAATGAAAATCGATTGAATCTGCTAGAAGCAGGCACACGTCAATTCCTTGAAACAGAAATGGAAAAATTTTTGTTCTCAGAAGAAGCACAGGTGCCCAAAGGATTTACGCCTATTCAAGACACCTAATATACAGTGGCCTAATTAAAAATCTTTAAAAATAAAAAAGACGGCTAAGCACAGTAAACAAAAACCAACTAAGTGATTCCATCGTATTGCTTCCTGAAGATAAAAAATTGAGAAAAAGCAAAATACCACTAAAGTAATACACTCTTGTATCGTCTTTAGCTGCACAGCGCTAAAATACCCGTGCCCAATTCGATTTGCGGGTACTTGTAAGCAATACTCAAAAAAAGCAATGCCCCAGCTGATCGCGATAACAATAAGCAATGGCGAAGACTTATATTTTAAGTGTCCATACCATGCAAAGGTCATGAAGATATTTGAACAAACTAATAAAAAAATAGTTGTAACCGGTACCGATGCAATTATGTTAGCCATGTGATTTTTATCATATTACGCGCATACACTCATATTACGCTCAAGTGCTTTGCCACAAAAGAAAAAACCCGCGTTAAACGGGTTTCTTTATTAAGATGTCAAAAGACATTACAGAACTCAATTATCGACTTAATTTTAAATTCTTAGATCCTGATATTTTCTCTTTCTCTTCATCAAAAGCAGGACTATGTACCAAGCTGTCATCACTAGAAGTGCTTAGGCTTAATCTAGGTTGCTCTTGCGCTTCATTGCGCTGCCTATAAAGAAGGGTTTGCGCACGCTTTGCTTTTAGCTCATCCCAAATCTGTTTTTCTGAGGCAACCTCGTTTCGCACTAAGCGATACAACTGATACTGTTGTAGCACATCTAACGCAGGATATTTTTTTTGTAACGCATCAAGCTCCTCATACCTGTCAAAGTCAGATAGCAACACAAAAATTTCAGCATACTTGTCTTCCAACTCTTTTGGAATGCCATGTAGGGACTCTGATACTCCATGTTTTGGACCTAAATTCATTTCAAAACCTTATTTAACCAACTAAAAACACCTGCGCATTATATGTCAGCAGATAAAATGCATCAATCCATGCTCATCAATAAGCCGCTGATTGTATGATGACTGCATTTCTCAAGCATTTAGCAGATTTTTATCTTGGCTGTCCTGGCAATCTCAGCTTTTTAACTTATTATTGTTTTCTATGAATACTTGACTACAAGACTACATTCCTTTTTAATTACACACCTAGCGCGGCCAGATAGCTCAGTCGGTAGAGCAGAGGACTGAAAATCCTCGTGTCGACAGTTCGATTCTGTCTCTGGCCACCAGCTAATTCTTAGACTTGTAATACAATCAAAACTGAATTGACTGATCAAATCCCATTTTTCTCAAGTTTAGGCTACAATAAAGTCTAGCCAGCTCCTTTTATATTTGAAGAATATGCCAACAGAAGAAATCCATCTAACTATTATGCCCTCTGTCCCAGAAGAGCTTGCAACTTATTTTGCGAGCCTGGGCTCCTGTGAAGCAAATGCCGTTCTTATCGGCACACAAATCGATTTAAGGGCCTTAACAAACGCGCCATTGGGACGTACTGACTCTGTGATGACGAAGTTAAGCCACAACGGCATTGCGCTCATTTACCGCTATGGCGCAATTATGTTTTTTAATGCTACCGTTTCTGAAACGGCACAATTAATTGCCTTGTGCCAGCCCTTTACCACTAATTTATTCACCAAACCTGAAACAGAACGGTTTTCTGTGCAAATTGTGCCCTCACATAGTGAAGGCATAAAAGAAGGCAAAGTGTTTATTCAGAAGGTAACCAAACAACGATTAGAGATTATTGGTAACGCACTTTCAAAGAGTGTTACCTTAGACTATCAAGAAAATAGCATTAGCTCTTTGTTTGTCAAAGTCGAACCTATTGCCAAACGTTTATCAGAAAAAGGCAAGCTGGGACATACCGCAAAAGAATTGTTACAGCACATTGGAGCAACGCTCCTTGTCTCCCAAGAGATGATCGGCAAAATCGAAGTGGCAGAAAAACCCACACTCCTATGGGAACAACCACATCTTGAGCCTCTATATCAGCAGATGTTTGATGATCTGGAAATTAAAGAACGACAAGAAATCATTAATCAGAAAATCAATCTCATCGCCAAAACAGCGGAAACTTCGCTGGGCGTACTAGAACATAGCCATAGCAACCGCTTAGAATGGTATATTATCATCTTAATCGCCATTGAAATCGTATTACAACTCTACGAGTTGTTTTTTAAACCAATGTTACACGGATAGAATCGTATGTTTGGCAAAAAGAAAGGCAGCAATACGGAAAAAAAAATCGTAAATAAAACAGAAGGGAATCAAAATTTTTTAGCTGCCATGCGAATCAACACAATTGATGAGATTGCAGACAAGCTAAAAATCAAAGATGAGTATCAGCGTACGCCTTTACATCGCGCCATAGAATGCGAAGTCGATCCTAAATGGATAGCAATAATGCTTAGCAAAGGTGCAGAGCCTAATGCACAAGATGACAATGGTAATACACCGCTACATTATGCAGCACAAAATGGTGATATGACGACAGTTCAGTTATTGCTAGATAATCACGCAAATCCGCACATCATCAACACCTACAAAAAAACGCCCTTATGCGACATTAATGCCTTAAACCATGAACATCCTTTAGAACTCTATGAATTGCTGCTCAAACATAATTCAAGAGGATGTTTTTGGGAACAAGACAGCTATTTACCTGAAGCCTTGCATAAATCTCTCATTGCGTTGGGCGTAAAATACTATGATCCACAGCACATTGAGTTTGATAGCCAGAAAAATTCTTTATTGCATTGGGCATGCTATTACGGCTTAGAAGAAGAGGTGCAAAGCTTAATTGCTAAAGGTTGTAGGCTCTTTGCAAAGAATATTCAAGCTAAGACGGGTCTAGCCATAGCCACAGAACGAGAGTTTAATACCATCAAAGCTATTTTAAACAGAGCGATGGCTGCGCCTCCGAAATAGAACGCCCTTCCCTAAAAATAACCTCTCTGTTAAGCACTGATCGTGGCCGTAATGAAATTTTCATGATTTTATAGCCATTACTTGCCTTGCATTCTATAAAACAGCAATGAATGCAAAGAATGTGCACATTCAAAAAAATGCAATTTTGTGTTTTTCTGCAATTGACAAATTACTTTTCTATTTTTAATAAGTTGTGCACAGTCATTTTAGTTAAACAGCATATTTATTTTGCCGGCTAATTTAGTGTAGCCACTCACCTTGAGTGCACGCAACAGAATGATATTTATCATATTTTTACAATTTTAATAGCCTAATCTGAATTTTATCTGAAAAGCTAAATAATTAAGTTAAAAAGCTAATAACTTTCTATCCACAAAGTTATCCACAAGTTATGAAACTAATTTTTCCATTTTTCTGCACATTCTAATGGCCAAATGCTTACAAGAAAACGGGGAAAATACGACTGGGATCTATATATAAACGGATAAAATTTACTATTCTGCGAGCAGATCTTGCCAAGCAAAAGTAGTGTCCCCTACCACAACAATAGGGTTTGTTTTGTAACTTAAGCTATTGTTATAACGCACAGGTGACAAATCAAAATGGAAGACAGCACCACCCGCCTCTTCGACAATGCATTGCCCAGCGGCATTATCCCACTCACCTGTCTGGGTTGTACGCAGAAATAGATCTGCCTGGCCTCTAGCAATTTCACAAAACTTCAGGGCACTGCCTCTACTCACCAGATTATAGGCGGGTAGCTGATTTAATATGGCTTCTATCCTTGGAACACCATGATGCCGACTGGCAATCACACGCAACGGTTCTTCGACAGGTGTCTTAGCCCGAATGACTTCTCGTCCTTCAGGATGACAATAATAGGCGCCCCCTTTTTTCCAAGCGACATAACCTATCTTTAAAGCAGGTGCATAGATCACACCTACAATCGGTTGATGTTGTTCTATCAAGGCAATATTGACAGTAAACTCACTATGCCCTTTTACAAATTCTTTCGTGCCATCTAGAGGATCAACACACCAGTAGCTCTGCCAACTCAGTTTTTCTGCTAAAGAATGGGCTTCACCTTCTTCAGAAAGTATGGGAATTGTTTTATCGTAGACCACATAATGTGCAAGTTGACGCTCTATCACTGCATGAGACGCTATATCCGCTGCTGTTAAAGGCGAATCATCTTCTTTATATTCTATCTCTAGATCTTTTACTTTTTCATAATAAGGCAATATTGCCTCACCCGCAGCAACTGCCGTTTGATAAACATCATGTGCAATTTTTTCTAAGGTATTATTCATGTGCTGTGACTATGTCTCTTTTCAAGATGTGCCTTCACTAAAAATAACGCAGCAATGCTGCGCGCCTCATGGAAATCCGATCTGGCCAATAAACCAGAAATATCATGTATAGACCAAGGTATAATGGTGATTGGCTCAGGTTCATCACCTTGCAATGAAGAGGGCGATAAATCCTCTGCAAGTACAATATGCATCAAGGTTGCATTATAATTAGGTGATGTTGTCATCGCTTGAATATAGGTCATGCGATTTGATTTAAAACTGATTTCTTCTTGTAACTCTCGATTGGCTGCCTGGTAACAGTCTTCCCCCATTTCAATGCGTCCTTTAGGGAAACAGAGCGCATATTCATTGACACCTGCTGCATACTCTTTCGTAAGCAACAATGTTTCGCTATCTTGCATCGGCACCATCAAAACAACACCAGGTGCCCATTCTTTGAGTCTTTCAAACTCACGCTTTTCACCATTGCTGAATTCTAAGCTTACTGCTTCAATTTTAAATAATTGTGTCTGCGCTACCGAGCGAATGCCTGTAATTTTAGGGCCTTGATGCACAACAGCACGTCTCGCTGCTTCAGAGTCATTCTTCATAAAACCTTGTCTCACATTCATGTGCAAAGACTATAGATTGCCCACATAATACCGTGCATAGTATGATTCAGCCAGTCTTTAATCTATGCCAGCAACATGAGTAAAGAAACACATTCTCTGAGCGAACCTCAAAAAGTCCGTTTGGACAAATGGCTTTGGGCAGCACGCTTCTATAAAACACGCGCGCTCGCTGTCAAGGCCATTCAACAAGGCAGGATACGCTACGAACACCAAAAATCGAATCCATCCCGAATAGTATGCGTCGGCGCACATATGACAATTGAAACATCGTTGTATGAAATGTCTATTATTGTGAAGGCGATCTCTGATCTAAGACAAAGCGCCTCTATCGCACAATCCTTGTATCAAGAAACACCTGAAAGTGAAGTGCGTAAACAACAAGCACTCGAAGCACGTCAAAAACAAAAATGGATGATGCTCAGCGCACCTGTGCCCAATGGCAAGCCGAACAAGCATGATCGACGGGCTATCAAAGCGCTAAAGCGCGAAAGCGAAGAATAAAATTGAAGAATAGATGAAAGGGGTCATTGTAATTTTGGGCAGAGTGCTAATAGGCACCCTGCCTCATATTCAATTGCTTATTTGCGATGCGTGCCTGGACGCTTAGATTTAGTAGCCGTATCTGTGTTGGTCGCATCATTCGCAGCTTTCGTTTTCGTCTTGCTAGCACCATGCTGATGCAAAACACTTGGTGGTACATGTGTAACATCATTGTCTTCTGCTACTTTGCTTATTTTTGGTTTTAACGCAATTTGGCCCTCTTTTAATATCGCTTTACCGCGTCCAGCAGGACCAATCACATCATATCGATGTGCAACGGGGATCTGATCGTATAAGGCCTGATTTTTTACCTTATCCTTCTCATGTAGATTTTTGACATCTGCATGAGTCTGTGCACTACCTTCACCTGTTAGATCTCTTAAATGCTCTTTTAAGCGTGTTGCACGTGGATTTTTAGATCCAAGCTCTCTAATATGAAAGCCAAATTCTCTGACAAAACCACCCAAAGCAACCCAAAAAAGATTTGAATCTCGATGATCTTCTGGTAATTCCAAGTGTGTTTTAACCCAATCCACCACAGGACCGATGATAGTTTTTAAAGGGCCATTATAAGGTGCACGTTGTTTTCTCTTTTTATCATCATTCATTTCTTTGGTTGTTGGCTTTTTGTAAAGCGTTGGACATACTTTCTGATCGATTGCATGAATATAATCCATACCTCGGCCAATACCAGCCACCACACCGGCTGCTTCATATTCATGTGAACGACGCACAGAACGTTCAAAGATAAAGAGGAATTCAAGCGGCCAAGTGATCGTACTCAGCATTTTGCTAAGCCAATTTCCACTTCGTAAACTTTCCAAGGTTGAAAGTAAATCAATACCCATTCTAACGATGATGTTTGAATTACCACGTTGCAAATAAATTTTTGTCATTTGGGCTGCAATATAAGCAGCCAAATCACGCTGATTCATGCCTGTTTCATGAGAGTTAAAAACACCAGAAGAAAACAAAATAGCGCTATTCCAGGGATTCATGCCTTCAACTGTTTCTATTTCAAAGTGCGGATCGGTATAAGTTAAGAGTCTTGGCATTGGCATGTCTACATGCTTATCGCCATATTTCTGTTTAAAATAAGTATTTAGCTCCATACGCACATGATCAACCAGTTTTCTTAAATCGGTTGGATTTTCTTTATCAAAAATAAAGTTTTCGCGTACTTCGCGGGTACTGAACATGAATGTTTGGATTTCTCGTGCAAAAACAAAGTTAAGCACCGTAAGACCACAAATCGCAAAAAAGGTCTTCGCATAAAAAGGTAAGAAGAGTGCTGCTGTCGCTGTCGCTCCCATCCATAACCACCAAGCACCACTCACAACCAAAGCGGTTGCTAAGAGCGTAAATAATGTCCCCAACGGTGGCAACAATCCTTTGAGTACCGGAGCACGACCCGTACTCATTCTTGCCAGCCAAGAAAAATTCAAAGAAGAGAGCTTAAGCATCTAAAAACCCTTAATTTGTAGCAATAAGCGACATACGCTATAAGATCCCTAACACAGTGTCAATTGTTTACTGTAAAACTAACTATATTTATCTCCTATCCATGAAATCCAGAGCAATTTCAGCAAAAGCATAATTAGTTGCTCAACTATTCGTTAACAGCGCCGCCAGCAATGATGCGTGTATATAACGAAATCCAACTTGTTCAAGACAAATAAATATTTTATATTGTGAATCACTCTTGTCTTAGCCGAGCCTATGTTCATGCCATCTAAAATCCCTACGTTGACTATAAATGATGTTATTGCCCTATTTGATCAGGCAAAAAATCAACATGCATTCTTTCAAGCTGATCTCATGGTACAGGCGCCCCCTAAACGATTAACTGGCGGTGTGCTCAATGATGTATACAAAGTAGAGACCTCTGCTGGCTCCATTATTATCAAGTGGTATCGCGATACACAATTAGATCCCAGCGCTACTGCCACACATGAAGAATTATTTGATTTGCAAAAATGTTTATTTGAAAAAAAAGTATCCGTACCGGAACCTTATGCTTATCTCAATAATTTTAGAGGCAATCATGTGCTTGTCATGGAGTACATCGAAGGACAATCCCCTACAGAGCTTAATCAAAAACAGGCAGAACGGATTGGCGCTTTAATTGCTAATTTTCATCTAGCAACACAAAAATTTCCTGCCTTTAAAACACAACCCAACGATATAAAATCTTTCTTAAGTGAAATTTATCAATCGATATGCCGAGGCTTTTCACAGCGACAACCCATACGTGAACTCTCCTATTTAAAAACCTTATTTGGCTATGCATTCTCCACACTCTGGTTTGAAGATAACTCTAAATTACCCTCTGGCTTAAGACATGCAGATATTCATGCAGGCAATATTTTAATCTCGGAAGATATCCCCTATTTACTTGATTTTGAGCTATGTCTAAAAGGTGCTTTCATTGATGATATTGCCAATGCAATTTGTATGTTCTGTTTAGGGCATGAGACCAAAATGAATGAAGCCTTATTAAGTGCCTTGCTCACAGGCTATCAAAGCATCCGTCCCATCACAGCGCAAGAATTAGATTATTTGCCAACTGCCTTTAAGAATCGTATCGGCTTGGAAAGAGTCGGCAATCTTAAATTGAATAACTTGCACATGCCAAATGGCAGCAATTTTACAGAGAAAAGCGCAAAGACACTCAGCCACTATATAAGTAGTGGTCAATGGCTAAATTTTAGAAGAAAGCTGCTACCTGTCGAAATGACAGAACAAGAAATGCTATACCAAGCAAAGGACAAGCGCTTCAACCCTTATTATCAATTACAATGCGCTACAGTAACGAGTGATCCTACGCACCTTGCAGCCAATGATGCGCAGCCTATAGTGCTCGAAGGCAAAAAAAATAAGCTTTCTTAAGAAAGAACCGCTGTATAGAGTGCACGCAAATCACGCTGTGCTAAAACGCTATCACGTCTTAAAATGTAAATCGGCAAGGGAGTATAACGTGCTATACTCTCTTTTGTGTCTTGCACAGATACGCTGCTATCTTCAGATTCGTTCAAAACAATGTACTTAACAGAGATTTTACTGGCCTCACAACTGCGCAAAGCAGTTAAAAGATGTGTGATACTGCCAAGATAAGTACCTGTCACCATCATCACGGGCAAAGCATGCGCAGCGATCCAATCCAATACGGTATGCTGTTGGCTAATAGGGGACATCACTCCACCCACGCCTTCAATCAATAATCTTTTATTCTGCTTTTGTGCATTTAAGATTGCATCTTCACAAAAATGTAGTAAAGCATCCATCTGAAAGGGACGATTCTCTTTTAATTGCGCTAAATCAGGTGCAACGGGACTATAATAACGCCAAGGTGAGATGGCTTGAATATTTTCTGCGTGTATTGTCTTGCCTTGCGCTTGTAATATTTTGGCTGTATCTGTATGGGCAATCTCTTCACCCTCTGGCCATCCTGAAATCAATGGCTTAATGGCATCCAAGCAATTGAGCTGCTTTTTATCCAAGCTCAATAACTTTTGAAGGACAAATGTCTTCCCAATATCTGTCGAAGTGCCGGTTATAAATAATGCTGTCATAAATTGAAGTCTTTATATTAAAATAGCCCATCATTTTATCAAGTTTGAACAAAATTAATAACCCATGATTGATCACACACTTTGGTTGCCCTACACCCAAATGCAAACGACATCCACCCCAATTGAAATCGTCGCAAGCGAAGAAGAATATTTAATTACCAAACAGGGGACGAAATTGATTGATGCCATTGGTTCTTGGTGGACCAGTTGCTATGGTTATAATCACCCAGCGATTGTGGCAGCCATCCAATCACAAGCAGAAACCCTACCGCATGTAATGCTCGGTGGCATTGTTCATCCACAAGCACAACGCCTCGCGCATCGCTTAAAAGCACTCTTACCCGCTGATCTCAATCATGTGTTCTTTGCCAATACAGGCTCAGAAGCGGTTGAAATTTCGATGAAGATGGCCATTCAATATTGGCTCAATCAGGGGCAAACACGTACTCAATTTGTGTGTTTTGAGCAAGGCTATCATGGCGACACTTTTTATGCGATGTCTGTATGCGATCCTGTGGAAGGCATGCATCATATTTTTAAAAACGCCTTACCCAAACAACTTCACACGCCGATACCACGCAGCAAGGAAAATTTAGAGACCTTTAAAACGTGGCTACGCTTACATAAAAATCAAATTGCAGGCGTTATCATTGAACCTTTAGTACAAGGCGCTGGGGGCATGAAAATGCATACACCGCAGGTATTAAAAGAAATTGATACTGTGTGCAAAGAACTAGATCTATTACTCATTGCCGATGAAATTTTTACAGGCTTTGGACGCACGGGGAGTTTATTTGCTATCAATCAAGCTCATGTTGTGCCTGACATTATTTGTCTATCCAAAGCTTTAACGGGTGGCACCTTGCCACTTGCAGCCGTGATTGCGCGCACCCCCATTTATGAGGCTTTTTTAAGCGATAATCCTGAAGCTGCATTGATGCATGGCCCAACCTACATGGGTAATGCCATGGCTTGTGCCGCAGCCAATGCCGTATTAGATCTCTTTAGTACAGAAGCTTGGCAAGAAAATGTGCAGAAAATACAAACACAATTACAAAATGCACTTGTGCCACTCTCAAACTCAGCAAAGGTAAAAGAAGTACGCGTCTTGGGTGCCATTGGCGTTGTTGAACTACAACAAAATGTTGCGCATGATAAAGCCTGGTTTGTTAAACGTTTTTTAGAGTCCGGCATCTGGTTACGTCCCTTTGGCAATATTATCTACACAACGCCTTGTTTTAATATGAGATCTATCAATCTACAACGAATCACAGAAGCTATTTGTAAGCATATACACGATTGGAAGACTTGAAAGCTTGCATACTTACCTAGTATACTCGACTACCTTAAATTTTTAACGTATTTTAGTCGTATCCATGTTAACTGCCGCTTTTCGGAAAATGAATAAAACCATTGATGATATTTTCAACCACATTAAAGCAAGCAGTGAAAATATCGCGCGATGGATAGAAAAACATTCGAATGCGGTGACAGCCGAAGTAGATAAGGCCTTGCATGAAATACATGCCTATTTTCTCTTTCATTGGAATCGCTACAAGCCCAAAGTAGATAAAATCAGCCAAGCAACCACGGTTGTGACAACAGCAACCAGCACTTTTAAAACCTCGACAGAAGTCATGCCCATTCTCTTTTCAGTATTACCGATTATCACAGGTATACCCATTATTGGATTATTGCTTCCTGAATTCTTCTTAACAGATGCTGTTTTAGCCACCATCATGGTCGGTGTGGCTGGATTTGTGGCATACCTAAAATACATTGAGTTGCAAGAACGCGATGCCCTTGATCACATGATTGTGGAAAATCAAAACAGAATTAGCGCACTTGAATCAGAATTAGCACAATTAAAACAAAATCAAAACCTTAATCCAGACCCATGCTGCGATGCTCAATCTCATGCAGCGACACTTACACATCAATTTGAAGCGGATAAACACAAAAAATCTACGCCTCATACGCCAGAGCCACAACACACGCCTCCCCCTTTGCAAAAGAGATCTTCTCCTGTAGCAAGAAAGTCACATTAGCCATTGGAAGAGAAACAACGCTTCTATACACTAAATTTCACGTGATAAAAATAGCAAAGGAATGCTATGAGATACTCATTTTCTAACTTGATCACATCTCTTGTCTTTAGTATTTTAACGGCTGTTCCGCTCAACAGCGCTGCTGTAGATAATTATGCGCATCGCGGTGGTGCCGGATTATCGCCCGAAAATACGCTTGAAGGCATAGAAAAAAGTTTAAGGCTTAAGATTGATGTCATTGATATGGATATTGGTATAACACAAGACAATGTGATTGTTTTATATCACGATACTGTTCTCAACCCCGATATTACACGAAATACCAAGCAAGAATGGTTATCTCAACCTGGTCCAGCCCTTAAACATTTATCTTATCGTGAGCTACAACAATATGATGTTGGCAAAATAAATCCTCAAAGCCTTTATGCAAATGAGCTTCCAGCACAACAAAGTGCAAATAAACCCATACCCATCCCAACACTACAACAAGCTATACAACTCATTCAAACATCCTCAAAACCCGTACGCTTACAAATTGAAATCAAAACCGATCCTGATCCAAGCAAGCAAAGTGCAACACCCGAGCAGATTGTGCCTACACTCATCACGCTCTTAAGAAAAAAAGGCATAGAAAAAAATGTGGAAATACATTCTTTTGATTGGCGTAACCTTATTTTATTGCAAAAACTTGCACCAGAAATCACCACTTCTTACCTCTCAGCAGATGAAATACTCGACCACAGCAATTATGTACGCTGGCATGCAGGCAACGATATCAAAGCGTTACAGCAATCTTATCCTGCCCTTATTAAACAATTAGGCGGCAAAATCTGGTGTCCACACTATCAAGAACTCACGCCCGACCTACTCAAAGAAGCTCATCAACTAAATCTAAAAGTGAATGTTTGGACGGTAGATAGCCCGGATGATATGCTGCACATGGTTGAAATGGGTGTGGATGGCATTATTACGAACAGACCTGATCTCCTTGCGAAACTCTTGTCTTCCAATAATAAAGCGAGTAGTTAAAATAAAAAAAAGCGCCACTTCAAATACAAGTGACGCCTATTAAATTTAAAACTGCTCCTTTTGAGAGCAGCCACCCAAAGCATGACTTTGGGTGTAAGTGCCCATACTCATCTCGTACTGACGATGTGCGCGGGCACAGTGTGCTTGGCTTAACATGAACATTATTCTTTTCGACAAAAGCGACAGGAACTTTAGCAGTGAATCAGAGGCAGACGATCCTTAAAGTTGCGTTAAATACGCCACTCCGAAAACTATTCGATTACCTACCTAACACTGAAATAGACTGTGCTTCCTTGCAAGTGGGCATGCGCGTTAGCGTGCCCTTTGGCAAAAGAACGCTTGTAGGCGTTATTATGGATATTGCCACACATTCCACCTTCGACAATGCTAAACTCAAAACCATCATTGAAGTCCTAGATGAATCAGCGTTGTTTCCAGCTGATCTCTGTCATTTTTTTCAAAAAGCCGCACAATACTACCATCATCCGATTGGCGAAGTGGTGCATGCTGGTCTTCCTCAAAGCATTAAGCAAGGGAAAAGAGCAAAACCAACGGTCGTACCTACATCAAGTGCTTTTCAAACTTCAGATCTAGCGCTGAACCCACATCAAATAACCGCCATCGATGCGATTAAAAAATCACTCCATCAATTTACAGCTTTTTTATTAGAAGGGGTAACAGGCAGTGGCAAAACAGAAGTTTATTTGGCCACTGTTTTAGCAGCGCTAGAAGCAGGTCAACAAGCATTGGTCTTGGTTCCAGAAATCTCATTAACGCCCCAAACCTTTGAGAGATTTCAACAGCGCTTTGGTAACCAAGTGGTGAGCTTCCACTCCCAAATGACGCCTGCTAAACGACGCGATGTGTTCTATCAGGTTCAGCAACAAGCAGTCTCTATTGTTGTGGGAACACGCTCTGCTCTATTCTTACCTTTTAAAAAATTGGGCTTGATTGTCATTGACGAAGAGCATGACGCCTCCTTTAAACAACAAGAAGGCTTTCGTTATTCTGCCAGAGATTTAGCCGTGCTTCGTGCAAAATTACTTAATATTCCTGTATTGCTCGGCTCTGCAACACCTTCATTTGAATCACTCTATAATGCTCAAAAAGCAAAGTATCAACAATTATACTTACCTCATCGCGCAACAGATGTGGCTATGCCACACATAGAATTACTAGATATAAGACACAATAAGCTCAACGGTGGATTATCCGCACAATTACTCGCTAAAATTCAAAGTACGCTCGCCAATAAAGGACAGGTATTATTATTTATCAACCGCCGTGGCTACGCACCTGTTTATATGTGTTATGACTGTGGCTGGTTTGCAAACTGCCATCGCTGCGAAACCAGACTTACCTACCATCTTCATAAGCGCCAATTGATTTGCCATCATTGCGAACGCATTGTACAAATCCCAAGCCACTGCCCTGACTGCAACAGCAGCAGCTTGAATACAGTCGGTCAAGGCACAGAGAAAATAGAAGAAAGCCTCAGCGCTCAATTCGCAGATGCCCGTATTGTGCGCGTGGATAGCGATACGACCTCTAAAAAAGATAGCTTGGCAACTTTTTTGAAACAAGCGCATGACAATGAGGCAAACATCTTGATTGGAACGCAGATCCTTGCCAAAGGCCACCACTTTCCACACTTATCATTGGTTGCAATCATCGATGCCGATGGTGGTTTGTTCAGCACAGACTTTAGGGCGCAAGAAAGAATGGCGCAATTACTCATACAAGTTTCTGGGCGAGCAGGCAGGGTACACAATGCTGGGAAAGTTGTGATTCAAACTTTCCACCCAGAACATCCTTTCATGCAACATATTACACAGCAAAATTATAGATCGCTGGCAAACACTTTATTACAAGAGCGCATGAATGCCACGCTTCCGCCTTATACACATATTGCCTTGATACGCGCCAACCATATAGAACCCAACATGCCAATGACATTTCTACAGCAGGTACAAAGCTACTTAAGCAATGCACTACAAAACCAAAGCATTAGCATAAGAGGGCCTATCCCCAGCATTATTCCTAAACGCCAAGGCCGCTATCATTTTCAATTATTATTACAAACGGATCAGCGTGCGATCTTGCATCAAGCCTTAGGTCATTCGACAAGCTTTCTAGAAAATATGAAAATAGGAAAAAAAGTTCGGTGGTCTTTGGATGTAGATCCGGTCGAAATGATTTAAAATTCTATATAAATAGTGATAAGCCTGCGAGACATTACATGACGAGAGATTATGCAAAAAGAAAACGCACTGATTACCCCACAAAATCAGTGTCCCGTACAGCAAAAGCAAATTGGAATACTGAGACAAATAGTTTTTTCTCTCCATTTGCGTGGCTAATGCTCGGCATTGTCTTCGGTTTATTAATTGCCAGTGTTGCCTACTGGAAACTAAAAACAGAAGATAAACAACCGGCTATCGCAAGCAACGCCACCCAAACCCATAAGAAAAATGCTGCCAATAGCACGACTGCCAAAAAAGGCGCCCAAGCCTCTGAGGCGGAAAAGAAAAACGAAACAACTCGCTTTGATTTTTATACTTTGTTGCCCAATATGAATATTGAGGTGGCTGACACTCCTGCCGAAGGCGCAATGCCGAATATGGCCGAGCCTGCTATTAAGCCAAACAACCCAAATGAGCTAGCAGTCTCAGAAAAGAAAAATGCTACTGTTGCAAGCGAAAATAGCAAACTCACACCTCCTGTACCGGCAGCAGTTGCGGCATCAACCCCCACAACAAAACCAGCGGTTGTTGCCTCTCTCCCTGTTGCAACAGCAGAAACAACAAACAAAGGTCCTTTTATTATTCAGGTGGCTTCCTTCAGAAAGCGTGAACAAGCTGATACACTCAAAGCAAAACTTGCATTGAGTGGTTTTGAATCCAACATTCAAAGCATCAAAATAGGCTCGGGAGAAACCTGGTATCGGCTTTATTTAGGCCCTTTCAATAATAGGCTTGCAGCTGAAAACACACATCAAAAGTTAGAATCTGAACAAAAAATAAATGGTTTGGTGCTTAAAATAAACGTATAATTTCTACGCTTAATATATAACTACTTATCTCTCTAAAGCTTATAGACAAAAGAGAAGCTTGAACGAAATAAGCAGTTAATATTAGCTCTCAACTAAAAATTAGTAAAAATAAGCAAGGGGAAAGACATTGGAACAGTATCGAGGAACAACCATTGTCTCCGTGAGACGTGGCAACCAAGTCGCTCTAGGAGGTGACGGACAAGTCTCAATGGGCAATACAATTCTAAAAGGTAATGCAGTAAAAGTCAGACGATTACACAATAGAAATGTAATAGCAGGCTTTGCAGGTGGTACAGCAGATGCATTTACCTTGTTTGAAAGATTCGAAGCAAAATTAGATAAACATCATGGCCATTTGACACGTGCCGCAGTTGAATTAGCAAAAGATTGGCGAACCGATAAAATGCTACGCCGCTTAGAAGCTTTGCTTGCTGTTGCAGATAAAACCGCATCTTTAATTATTACCGGCAATGGTGACGTCATAGAACCCGAAAATGGACTGATTGCCATTGGCTCAGGTGGCCCTTTTGCACAATCTGCCTCTATTGCACTGTTTGAAAACACCACACTCAGCGCCAGAGACATTGTAGAGAAATCTTTGGACATTGCTGCAAATATCTGCGTCTATACAAATCATCATAAAACGATTGAAGAATTAACCATCGAATAAAAATAATAGGGTATTACAATGACAACCTCGGTGATGACACCAAGAGAAATCGTTCACGAATTAAATAAACATATTATTGGCCAAACAGCGGCAAAGCGCGCTGTTGCTATTGCTTTACGCAATCGCTATCGCAGAATGCGCGTCAGTGACGATTTACGCAACGAAATCACACCTAAAAACATCTTAATGATTGGCCCTACAGGTGTGGGCAAAACGGAAATTGCTAGACGATTAGCCAAACTTGCCAAAGCACCTTTTATTAAAGTTGAAGCCACTAAATTTACCGAAGTCGGCTATGTGGGTAGAGATGTAGAATCCATTATTCGTGATCTCGCAGATATCTCTTACAAATTAACCAAAGAAGAAGCACTTTCCAAGGTAAGAGAAAGAGCAGACATTTTTGCAGAAGATCGTGTATTAGACACATTAGTACCAAAACCTGGCTTCCAATTTGCACCCAATGAAGAGCAAATCGCAGATAAAAGCCCAGCACGTGAGTCTTTTCGACAGAAATTACGTCAAGGCACTTTAGACGATCAAGAAATAGAAATCGAAATTGAATTACCAGCAATGGGTGTTGAAATCATGGCACCGCCTGGTATGGAAGAAATGACCAGCCAATTGCAAAGCATGTTCCAAAACATGTCTTCTAATAATCGCACTAAAAAGCGAAAAATGAAGGTCAAAGACGCAATGAAAATTTTGCGTGAAGAAGAAGCCTTTAAATTGGTCAATGATGAAGATATCAAAGCACAATCTGTTGAAAAAGTAGAGCAACATGGTATTGTATTTTTAGATGAGATCGATAAGGTCACACAAAGAAGTGAACACAGTGGCGGTGCCGATGTATCCAGAGAAGGAGTACAACGTGACCTTCTACCCCTTGTCGAAGGCTGCACAGTCTCCACCAAACATGGCATGATCAAAACTGATCATATCTTATTCATTGCATCGGGTGCTTTTCATTTAGCCAAACCCTCTGATCTCATTCCCGAATTACAAGGCCGATTACCCATTCGCGTTGAATTAGAAGCACTCACAGCCGCTGATTTCGTGCGTATATTAACAGAACCAGATGCTTCTTTGACTTTACAATATAAAGCACTACTCGGTACAGAAGGCATTCAAATCGAATTCAGAGAAGACAGTATCAAACGTATTGCAGAAATGGCATGGCAAATCAATGAAAACACAGAAAACATTGGCGCAAGACGTCTGCATACCGTGATGGAAAAATTACTCGAAGCGCTCTCTTTTGATGCTTCTGAACTAGGCAATGAAACGGTGATCATTGATGCAGCTTATGTTGACAAACAACTCGCCAATATCGTGCAAGATCAAGATTTAAGCCGTTTTATTCTCTAAAGCAAGAAGTGATATAACGAATGCAAGAAGAAAAAACCCACTTTGGCTATCAAGAAGTGCCCAAAGATCATAAACAAGGCCTCGTAAAACAGGTCTTTGATTCCGTCACAGAACAATATGACTTGATGAATGATGTCATGTCCTTTGGTGTGCATCATCTTTGGAAAGAGTTTGCAGTGCGAAGTGCACAGCTCAAAAAACATCAAGTTATTTTAGATCTTGCAGCAGGTACCTGTGATCTCACTACCTTGGTAGTCAAACATCTCAAAGGGGATTGTTCCGTTATTGCTTCTGATATCAATGCAAGCATGTTAAAAAAAGGCCAATATCGATTATTGGATAAAGGCTTGCACAAGAATATTAATTTTGTCCAAGCCAATGCTGAATACTTACCCTTCCCAGATAATAGTTTTGATCGCATCTTCATGGGCTTTGGGCTACGCAATGTAACGGATAAGGCAAAAGCACTGGCCAGTATCTATCGCTGCCTAAAACCAGGCGGACAGTGCCTTGTCTTAGAATTTTCACACTGTACCGATCCCATTGTTAGCAAATTATATAATCTTTACTCCTTCAAACTCTTACCTAAATTTGGGCAATGGATAGCAAAAGATAAAGATTCTTATCAATATTTAGCAGAATCCATCCGCATGCATGAAACACAAGAAGCCTTAAAAGCAATGTTCTTATCCTCAGGATTCGAGGCTTGCAGCTATGAGAATCTGACCTTTGGCATCGTGGCTGTTCATAAGGGTTTTAAATTCTAATGCAACACAAAGCATTGCACTTCATATTCTCAAGCTTAAAAACATTAGTGCGTAAGCTAGACCCTTATGTTTTTGATCCTCTTGAAGCTCATGAAAATAAATTAATTGGCATCGAAATTCAGAATGTACTCACACTCACGCTACAAGTACAAAACAAAGATCTCTTATTGATAGATTCGGATAGCTTACAAGCCTCTGATCAATATGACTGTTTTATTCAAGGGCGCTTAGCGTCTTTTCTAGATATTATTTTCAAATATAAAATGTTTGTGCCTGGCCAAGGCATTACGCTGAAGGGGGATACCCATCTAGCCCAAGCCTTTTTTAATTGCTTTAAACAAATGGATCCTGATTGTGCAAGCATCTTTGAGCAGCAGCTCCCTGCCCCATTCGTGGCGTTGCTCAGCCTCTTGTCTAACAACCTAAGCGCTGAATTAAAACTATGGCACAAGAACCGCAAAGGCAATTTACGCACTTTTTTACAAGATGAAACACAATGCTTACCCAGCAAAGGTAGTGTACAACAATTTGAAGTACACCTTTCCAATTTAATGCAACAATTTGAGCATTTAGATGCAAAATTAAACAAGCTGATGACCTACAAAGTTCCGAGTATATAATGAATGCAATGAAGAAAATGCTTCGCTTTATCTATATCAACTATATTCTACTCAAATATGGCTTAGATAACTTGGTTTGGAGCACACCTCTACTTCGCCCTTTAAAAATTCTCATTATCTTTTTCCCGTGGCGCTGGTTTAGAAACAATGAACGACCAACAGGGATTGCTATAAGAGAAGCATTAGAAGAACTAGGGCCTATTTTTGTTAAATTTGGCCAACTACTTTCAACACGCCAAGATTTATTGCCGGATGATATTGCAAGCGAACTCACCAAGCTACAAGACAAAGTTCCACCCTTTGCATCCTCCATTGCAAAAGACATGATTGAAAAAAGTTTAAACCAACCCATAGAGGCGCTCTTTAAAGAATTTGATCTCACGCCAATTGCATCTGCATCTATTTCTCAAGTGCATCGAGCAACTTTATTTAATGGCAAAGAAGTTGTTGTGAAAGTATTGAGACCCAATCTTCGCCAACAGATTAAACAAGATCTTGGTTTGCTTGAAAGTTTTGCCAAAGCCTTACAACACGTCAGATCATTTAAGCGCTTCAAGCCTTTAGAAATCGTTCATGAAATAAGATCAACGCTCTTAGATGAAATTGACCTATTAAAAGAAGCAGCCAATGCATCACAATTAAAAAGAAATTTCTCAAACCAAAACATTCTTTACGTGCCAGAAGTCTATTGGGATTATTGCCGCAAAGATGTACTTGTCATAGAAAGAATTGAGGGTGTACGTATCAGCGATATTGATACCTTGAATGCACATCATATGAACCTTAAATGTTTGGCTGAACGTGGCGTTGAAATTTTTTTCACCCAAGTCTTCAGAGATTGCTTCTTTCATGCCGACATGCATCCTGGCAATATTTTTGCTGATACACAAAACCCGAGTAACCCAGGCTATATTGCTGTCGACTTTGGCATCATGGGCACTTTAGATCCCATTGATCAGCGCTACCTTGCTGAAAACTTTCTTGCTTTTTTTGAAAGAGATTATCGTCGCGTCGCAACCTTACATATTGAGTCAGGCTGGGTTCCCAAACATACTTCAATCGGTGCTTTTGAATCCGCAATACGCACGGTATGTGAACCCATTTTTGAAAAACCGCTGAAAAATATCTCTTTTGCGCAAACTTTATTACGATTGTTCCAAGTGGCTCGTAAATTTGATATGGAAATTCAACCACAATTACTCTTATTGCAAAAAACCCTCGTCAGCGTAGAAGGCTTAGGACGTCAGCTCTATCCCGATCTTGATTTATGGACAACCGCAAAACCATTTTTAGAAAAATGGCTTAAAGATCATTACAGCCCCAAAAAAATGCTACGCACCATCAAACAAAAGATCCCCAAGTGGGCAAATGAAGCCATTGAGATCCCTGATACTTTACATGAAGCCTTACAATACTGGCAGTCACATGTACGCCCTTATATGCAACATACTGCTTCTCAGAAAGTAAAAGCCAATGCACTCACCACGCGCTCTGTTGCTTATATTAGCTTGGGCTGTACCTTAATTCTTACTGCAACGATGATAGGTCTGCACACCTTGCCAGAAATATTCTTAGCACACTGGGGCTTACCTTTGTCTGGCCTTTGCGCTGCCATTGGCGTGTTTTGTCTGCGAAGAAAAGCAGGTTAATGTGGCTTAATGCGATTAAATTCGGGACGACACAACGGTCGTCCCCTACAAATAAGGGCACATTTTTATAATCAATCAAATAGCACTCAATAGAAAAATACATGCATTACGTAGATTAAGAGACCAGCAACAAAAATATATGTAGGGAACGACCTTGAGTGTTCCCTACGAATAAATATTCGTCATTGCGAGTGGAAGCCGTCTATCATTGATTGAAAAAGCACAAAAATATCACGGCTAAAGCGAAGCAATCTATCTTGAAATCTTTAAGAAGAGCACAGTAAGAAAGATTTCAAGATAGATTGCCACGCAAAAGACGTGATAGTTTATCTCTTATTTCACCTTTTTCCTGCGTCTTTTGCTCGCAACGACAAATTCTTAATTCGTGAGGATCACTCAAGGAAACGACCGTTGTGCCGTTCCCAAAATCCCACAATTTTTTGATTATACTGCAAAGTAAGCCTTTCACAGAATTCCTGATTCCCTGCCTCTACCAATTTTGGGAGACTGGCTAAAGCCTGGTGAGGCTTAATAAAACACCCTCTGCTACACTGAAGGAGTCCCTCTTTTTGGTTTCTTATGTGGCACGTCACTCTCTTTTTGGGGCAGATGATGTTTTTTAGTTTTTCTCTTGCTGTCTTCTTCCGTTTGAACATGCACATGGTGTGGCACAAATGATTTTCTGCTAGTACCTCCGTTTAACATCGCAGCAGGCATTACCCCTTTTTCATTCAGTTGAGAATGAGGCAGATCTAGAGATACAGTATCCTGAACAATAGCCTCATTCAACACCGTTTGCTGCGCCAATTGTTGCTCTGGTTTGCCCACAACCGCCTCTTTGAGGCGCCTAAAGAAATCACCAATTCCATGCCATAAGCGAGATAAAAAGCCAGGTCTTTCTTGGGTAGGTGCTACAACGGGAGCAACAAAAGGCACCGAGTCTAAGTGTACCTTCATCTCTTTGGCTTTTTGTACTGCACGCTGATCAACAACATGCTGCATTGTTGCCAGTTCTGCTTCTGCTTTCAATGTAGCATCTAAGCTGGATACTATATTTTTAACAACTTTAACAGATTGACCACTGATGGCTTCAATCAAGCTATTCGCACCAATTTGAATCACATTGTCTTTGATTTTTTCCACTGTTTCACGTTCTTCATGAGTTTTAGACACAGCTTTTACCTCTCTGGCATCCAAAACTTTGCGTGTCACATCTTCATAACTCATGGTATAGGTAGAAGCTTCATCGACCAGCGTTGGCAAATGCTTTGCGGCTTTGGCCAGTGCTTTGGTTTTCATGTGTGCGCCCTTGAACATACCTTGCATTGCTCTTAAATGTGGCTCTGTATCTGCATTTAAGCTGAAAAATTTATTCATGACGCCTTGCGCAGACGTATGCAATGCAGCTTTATGTTCATTGAAACTGCGCACTTGATCATAAAATTCTCGAGAAAGCGCTATCAATTTTGCTTCATGTTGCCCAATGATCTCTATTTGATTTGAAATTTCTGTGTTTTGCAACTCTATTGCTTTTTCGAGATCGGATGTTTCTTCATCAATTTTAGCAAGTTTAGCCTCAACTTCTTTAAAGGGGCGCATAATACCCAATTTTTGTCGTTCAGACTCTTTTTCTATGTCTTCACTTTTAATCTGCTTTTTCTCTTTAAGCACTGATATTTTACTGTCTTTAACCGTTGTTAGTTTATCAATATTAATTTGATGTTGTTGAATAAATTGTGCTTTACCAAGCTCTCTTTTCTGTTTGTACTCCGTAATTTTCTTTTGTACTTCAGGATGCGCTTCAGTAAACTGCCTTAAATCATTACTGTTTGCCGCAAGGCCACTAAAAAATCCTTTTTCTTTTTCATACTCTTTTTTTATGTAATCTATGGTTGCCTCTTGCGTGTTTTCATCATATTCTTTTATCGTTTTCAGTAGCTTTTTATTTGCCGTTTTTAAATTTTTATCATATTGTACAGAGATATCTAACTTTTCTTGCTTGTACTTCTTATTCAGGCTATTTAATTTTTTCTCTTTATTCGCTTCTAATGCATCAATCTGTCTAACAATATCTTCTCGTTTTTCTGCTGGCAAATATTGCTGATAAAGTTCTGGCTCTCTATGTTTTCGCACTTGTCGCAAGCTTTGCAAGCGTTGTAGATTAATTTGCTTTCTTTCCTTAAGCACTTCAACTTTGTTTTTGGCTTCATTGAAAGGCTCTTGCGCTTTGATGTATTTTTCTCTCAAAACAACATGACTGTCACATAATATTTGGAATTCTTTGTCTAAAGCCACTTTAGATTCATGTAATGCAATAACACGAGATCGCAACTGCAACCATTCTGCCTTGTTCTCCATTTTATCCAAGGCATGATTATTTTCTAAAATATCAATCGCAATTTTAACTTCTGTCAACATTTGATAGCTATAGCTTAAAGCCTCATCTTCCAGTGCTTTTAAAAACACCTGTGCCATATTGGGGGCCTCAATAAAAGCCATATTGGGTGTTGCTGCTGTAAGTGCCTTATATACATCATAAGCCACACTGGCTTTCCCTAATACACCTTGTTTTTGATTGAATTGTTGCACAAAATCAAAAACAGATCTGGGTACTTCTTCTTCAACAGAGGCTGTTTTATTAGGCGTATACAATTCTGCAAAAGTCTGTGATTGAAATTCATCCGCAACAATCTCCGGCACACGCACATGAGAATGCTGCTCCATGAATGCAACATGTTGCGCAAAAGCATGCTTACTACCCTCTGTTTTTGCAATTGCTTTACCGATCTTAGCCCCCACTTTCTGACTAGCGCTCTCTAATAATGTTTGTACAACCCCTTCGTCTTCAAGATCTTCTGTCGCAACAGCCTCTGAGACAATGTCTTCTGCAACATTCATTCCGACATGATGCACACCGCCCAGAATTGCTAAGTCTGTATTGTATTCTCCCATTAAACCAATAAAAGCAATACTATTTGCATCCATGTTATTTTGTGTACTCAGACTGTCTTGGATAAAAGAGGACATCTTTTTGGAGAGCACCACAAAATATTTATGCGCTTCTTGCGTTTTTAATTCCTTTATCAGTGGCAATATATGTCTATCATGATATTGGTTTGCTTTATCAATGCTTTCTTTATACTCAGCATGGCATTGCTTAATGGCATACCTCTTTTCCTTTTCCAAATTCGCCAAGTGCGGTTTAAGTGGTGCGATTAAACTCTCTTTTTGTTCATTACATTCAACCTCAATTGACTTTTTCTGTGCTTCAATTTCTGACACAGCCAAATCATAAACCACATCTAAGCGTTCTACCTTAGATATTGTGCCTAGTTGATCACGATTTTTTTCTATGATATTAAGAACCATGATTTCAATATTTAGCTGATCAATTTCTTTCTTAAGCGCTTCATTAGGATGATTCTGAAAGCGTTGTTGTTTTCCCTGAAGTGTCTGCGTCAACGCTTCTAATCCAACAGCATCTAAATCTCTTGCTTTTGCACCAGGATAATAACGCATTAAATCGTCATGCTGTTTCTTCGCTTGTATGGCTGCTTCTTTTCTTTTTTCTTCTACTTTTTTAAGTTCCTTGTCAATAGGCGCGTATTGTTCTAAGGTTTTTCTCTCAAACTCACGCTCAATTTTCTTTAATGCATTTTCAAAATTGCTTCGCAAAGCATGATATTTTTTAAACTCAGCATTTAGCTTCTTTTTGGTTTTGAACTCAGCATCAGACTCATGCGCTTTCTTTTCTTTGATATCTATATTTTCTTCAATAAAATTCATACTCAAATGAGTCGAAAAATTATCTTTTAAACGCTGATAAGCCCCCTCATCCTCTGCCAACTGCATAACCGCATTATCTATCTGTTGATCGATATTATATTGCGCTCTTAAAAGCAGAATCTCTTGTTTATAGAGCATATCAAGCGCTGCATGACTTTTCTCAGGCGAATTATTTTTCCGCTTTTGCAGATCATCTAATAATTGGTCTTTGGCTTTCAGGTATGATTGGTTGAGTGGAATGCCAATAAGGCTAAAAATATCTTCTTGAATCAACGCGGCCTCTAAACCAACAGCCTCTTTTGCATGTTTATGCTTAATGGCACCAACGCCTCGAACAGTTAAAAATAATGCATCAAATTGCTCTTGACTCAGTGTATGCACACCTGATAAATGTGCAGCTTGTACTGCTTTTGCAAGTATTTTTTCAGGTTTCATTGTAACCACGCTTAAAGCTTTCAGATTTCGTATATGAACTGAGGCTTATTTACATGGATAAGTTCATTCTGCATCAAAAATTTGTAGCGACAAAGATAAATGTTCAACTTTAAACAAAGTTAAAATTTCCTATGATAAGAATCACTTAACTTAAAAAATAATGACACAGAGGGTGGGCATGAATACAGTGGGCATTTTGGCTTTGCCAACACAATCTTAAGACAAAATTGAAATATCTCGTGGTAATACTCAGGTAAAGCATGAAAACTTAAACAGTAATAAAAAGCCGTTATGAGGCACTCACAACGACTTCTCATTCACTATTTGGTTCTAACTACTTCTGCCAGTGCAAAGCGACAAGTAGTTAGGCTCGATCTAAGCAGCCTGTGCCACAGCGATGGGTCTGACGACAGGTCTTTTAAACTGAAATTTAGCTTTAGACAGTTCAGCCTTAGACAACTCAGCTTGTACATTACTTTGTTTATATTGATTGTAAGCGAAGTCACAAACTTTTTGTCCTGCACTAATAGCGCCATCAACTAAGTAATCGCTTGCGTACACGGCAGGAATCGCTAGCACTGGCGTTACAAGCGATGCTGCAACAGCACCCACCACACCTTTTGTTATGGTTACCGCAGTACTATCACTACCATTCACAGCAGCATTCAGTCCACCCCAAGCCAATCCGCCTGCTGCTTGAGCAGCAATATTTGCACCAGGAATCATTTTTTGAACAGCTGTTTTAGCTGCGACCGCGCCTAGACTCACTACAGCATCTTTAACAACGCCACAAGAAAGATTTTTCGCAGCTTCAGAAGTCGTTTCCTTGCCTAGAATAAAATTTACTACCCGATTCATCAAATTCGGAATAGTATAAAAAATTACATCTTTTATAAAATTGCCCATATTGTCACCTTATCATGTTAAGCCTAAGTTTAATGACTTAGTTTTAAAAATAAATACCATTCACTCAATTCTCTGATAAAGTCAGTGTTCTTCTTGATAAGTTGTCACTATACTAGGAGTACACTTAACATTGAGTGAACGATTACTCGCATAACGCAGACTACCACCACAGTATTTATTTATCTAGCTAAAAATGACAACTGGCATAAAATGATGGATTAGCCATCATTGCAAATGCTCTAACAATAAAAATCTTGCTTCAGCTATCGCTCATTACTTCTCCCCATAAAAAAACTGCATCTATCTGACAATACCTATACGTTTGTCAGATAACATTTGAGAAAAAACACCTGCGATGATAGCTTAAGTTTTGTGAGCGAATATTCACTTTTTTAAGATAACATTAGCCTATTTGAACTTATTTAAAATGAATCAATCTAGGAATCTAGATAGAAACAAGAAGCATTAAACGAGGACTTAACCATGAATCCAGCAGATAGAAGAAAAATTGAAGAGATAATTTATAACAGATTATATGCAAATATTGTCTCTCCTAGGGACCTAGAAGATCTCGAACAATTATTGCAAGCCATTCCTGAAAATGAAAAAGATGAAGATTTTCAAAATTTTCTATCTTACAATCTAGACAAACCCTTACTTGAACTTCTTCAAACGACACAAGAAGTAGAAATTATCCAATTATTACAACAGTATCTACCTCAAGCCATTAGCACCCATTCCAACAGTGCAAACAACGAAGAGGACATGCAAGAATGGGCTTATATAGATACAAATCAAATAGCAAAAAAAATTCGTCAAGAACAAAGTAATTTATTGCACGGAAAAATTTTCCCTTTAGAAATCCTTCCACACAAAGAAACAGAAGGGACGACAAATGGCTGGGTCATTAAGAATGAAAACAGCGAAAAAGATGAAATTAATATTTTCTTTATGGGAACAGCAGGTGCACCTCTCTTTGGTGGCCATACCGATATATATGAGGGAGGAGACGTTCTTTGTAATTTAGCAATGCAAAAAGCATTAGAAGAAAATAAACAGGTGATGCTGATACGAGGTGTTGGTACTGCAAAAATGTCACCCAACCAACCACTAGAATATTTAGAAAACCCATTTTCCAAAGCAGAAGATTCATTGGAAATGGTTTCTGATCTCAGTATAAAGAAAGGCAAAACAGAAGGCGGTGCTGCGGGAAATATTTTAGGATCTGGGCTCGAAAAACGAATTAGTGTTGCCATGGAAAAATATTATATTCCCCAATTAATTGAAATGATTCAAGCCAATCAACATGAAATCAAAGTAAATATTACTGGTCATAGTCGTGGCGCAATTACCACTTTTGCTATGGCAGACTGTATTGATAAATGGACTCATTCTTTAACTGAATTGAATGACGAAGCAATACAAGCGCTTGGCTCTAAGATCAATCAACAAAATGATCAAATGGAAGTCGAACAAATAGTGCTCGCATTAAAAAAGCTCAAGGAAGGAAAAATCAACATTAATATGAGGCTCGTTGCCTATGATCCTGTAGAAGGACGAACGGGGCTTGGAAACATCAAAACAAGCAAATTAGCGGCAAATTGGACGGCAGATTTTGATTTACCAATTTATGGTCAAAATATCAAATTTTCTTACTCAAAAATGCCAAAATCAGTCAAAGACCTAAAAGTGATTTTAGCACATGCGGAATACAGAGAAGCATTTCAACCTACAATCCCAACGCTTGATGAAAATACCAACACAGAATTTTCTGTGGTAATAGGTGGTCATGGTACCATGAAAGGCAACCTAAGCGATCATAGCAATACTGGACAGGATTCATATCCCATTGCAAAAGAACAAAAATTTATTCGGGAAGCCGGAAGAGCCTCCATTGATTTGGGACGAGTTGATGTAATCCCTTCTTTATTTCAACAATACCCACCATTTCTATCGGTAACCCTGTTTAACATCTTTTCAGCGAATGACGCGCAAGGTTATATCCGAACCAAAAATAGACTCATCAAAACAATACCTGATTATGACTATAATAAATACAATTCTATATTCCATAAAATAAATCAACGCATGGATCTTTCTAAGCAAGAATGGGAAGACGTAGATAGTCTTTTTCAACAGTGTAAACAGGCAATGCGTCAAGACCAAGACCTATGCAAACAACTCTATTTTGATTTGACTAGAGATGTTCATGAGATTTATCTCAACCCGAAAGACGATGAAAAATTAATGTTACTTGGACGTTGGTTTCATGAAATGAAAAACGACACCACCGATGCAGGTATAAAATTACTCAAAACCGACCCTACACTGCCCAGAAAAATATGGCATAGAAATGAGCATGAGCAAATGGGTCTGGAACCCTTAACAAGAACCTTTCCAGCAAGTAAATATGAACCAGCATCCCTCATGTTTTATCCAAATAATTGTCAAGTGGGTGGGGTTTACCAAACGGATGATGGTTTTATTAACCAACAATATACCAATCCATATCTATTTAATTTGGAAAATATATTTACTGACGAGGAAAAAGCGACACTGACTTTAGAGCAATTAAGTAATTTAGAAAAATTAGCATTAGATTTTAATGTGCTAAATAAGATAGGACTCCAATTCAACACAAAACAAACAGAAGAGCGTTATTCGCACCATGCCAATCATTTTATTGATCAGGTAACCTCATCAAAGCTTCCAGAGCACATGAAGATAGCCATGCTTGGGACATTGAGCATGAAAGACAAATATCAATATAAGAAAGGAAGCTCTTTTGAATTTGATAAAACGGTGGCTAATTATTGTGCAGAATATCAGATAAATAAAATGTATGATCTTCTAATGTACTATCCCACACAACCAGGCGCTACTTCGAAACAATATCGTGAAATTATTAAAAGCGCAAAAAAGCTTTGTAGTCAATTAGAAAATTATAACTCCGCAAAACTCAGAAGTTGTCAAAAGCTATGTAGCAATGAAAGCACGAAACAATATATTCAGCTTGATCGTCAAATCCAAAAATATAAAAAAGCGATTGCGGATTATCATGATCCAGCAGATTCTAAATTAAAATCTAAAATGAGTAGCGTTTCGAAAGGTTCTCTTGCGATCGGCGCCGCTGGCGTGGGAGCCACAGCAGCTGTAGCTGCACCACGTCCTGGTTCAATTGCCACTGGTTCCTTAGTTGCAGCAACTGCATTGTATAGTGCCTATATTAGCAGCACTTCAAATCCAATGATTTTTGATATTGATTCCAATTTAAGAAGACTCGAGCAAAATTTAAGCTATTTGTCTCTTGTGGATCATGAAGCATTAAAAGAAATAGAAAATGAACTCACGCAAATAAAAACAACTATCGATAATATATCTAGCAGAGGCCCCGGATATTGGATTGGATCTGAAGCGCGTTCTAAAAGGCTTCTGACTCAAGCCCATTTAAGCAATATAGATCGCTTCAAACACCTAAATAAGAAATTACGCGCTCCTATTGATGAGAAAGCAATAACCGATCTTATATCAGAAGAACGTGATCCTTCTAAAAAATCCCAAATGCTTTCTTTAATTCTTGATAAATTAAGTACGGAAATGCGGGAAGATCTTAGTCAATGCTTTATAAATGCAATCAAAGCAGTTGATTCAGAAATCTGCTGCATTCAGGACGAAAATGGAAATGCATTATTACATTTCTTAGTTCATAATAATAAATTTGATCTATTAGAACAAATCCACAACGATCCAGCAATGACTGAGCGATTTGGTACGATCGGCGTTGCAAATTACATTTCAGGAAGTTGGAAAGGAATCTCTGCCAAATTTAGAAATTCCTACAACATGGAGAACAAAGAGGGCTTAACGCCCATAATGCTAGCGGTATTTACTTCAACGGCAGATAATCTTGAAAGCAATAAAAAGATAATTGATTTGCTGTCTCATAAAACAGTAATGGATTTAAAGGCGCAAGAAAAGGAATGCTATTTGAAAATGGCAGAACAAGTAGCAAGCGAAGATATCGAATCGGCTTTCAGCACATATAATAATTATATAAAAAGTAATTCAGGGATGTTTACTACCGCAAGCCTGAACGGTTTCAATTCTCAATATTGGGAATCAATGATGAGAAAAGGAGCGAGTGAAGAAATAAACCCACGACCATAAAGAAAGTAAGATCCGGATAGAAAACTGTAAATTTAACAAAAGTCTTGATGAGCGTAGCGTCTATTCTCTTTTTGATTCAAAAGAGAGTACAGGCGCTTCGCGCCACAGGAGACAATCTAGGACAGCCATTTAAGTTCCATTATTTTCGTGCAATTCCCCCAGCCCCCATCTATCACACGGAACTTTATTGCGTTTTTTGATCTCATTTAGAAATAATGTAAAGTAATATAATCGTGTAAATACGCTGAGGTATGTTTATGGTAAAGAGATCAACATCTTTTGATTTTTTGGCATCACAACGCTTCTATTTACCAGAAATAAATCTTGTGCAGTATCGAAATATACTGGCCACTTTGTTTGGGCTTAACGATCAACAAATTTCTATTAACACCGCTAATGATAATTTAGGAAATATATACAGGCAAATTATTCTGGAAAGAGAAGCTTATGCACGTTATTTAAAACAATTAGTGGTCCCTACACGGTCTCTCACTCAAATAGATGAAGCACAGCTCAATCAAAAATACTTTGAGCGTATTAAAATATTTAACGAAAACTTAAGTTTCGTGAGTGCACAAGAGGTATTAGAAGCAGACATGCTATTAATGTTTGCACATTTTTTTCGTCTACAAGAGATAAGAAAAGATGCACTGATCCAGAAATCAGCTGATGCAGAATTAAAAGAGCAACAATACACGAATCAAGCCAAATATCTCATTGAAGCACCCGGCTCTGACACAACAGCAGAGGAAGCGCTTGCTGCATTAGAGCGTAATTTTATAAAAGAAATAACCAACATTAACCGTGAAATTGAACAAACAAAAATCAAGTTGCAAGAAATAAGTATACGAAAAAATCAATTAGAAAAAGCCATACAAACCCAAACAAGAAAAGCAAATGAATTAACTGATCAAATTCAAAGCCATGAGCATAAAATTGCGGACGTACAATCCAAAACCGATCTCGCCATTCAAAGGCATATGCGCATTGTGCGTATGATTGATGAGAAAAAAGAGAGTAAACGGCAAGAAGAAGCAAAACTAAATGCTGTAAAAGACAAGAAAATACAAGCACAAGCAAAAATAACAAAGCTAAATGAAGAAATTCAATCACATGAAGCGCTTGCAGAGAGCAAAGCGCAAGAAATGTCACTCTTATCAAAGAAACTGCATGACCCAACACTCAGTGAAGCTGAAAAGCAACAATTGAATACAGCTTATCATGAAGCAGAAACGGAAAATTTCATTCATAGCATGTATGCTTTCTCCACCTATCAAGACAATGACGAGCTTGAAGATATTAGCAAACAATTATCTAAAGAAGAATCAGTTCTTGAAGAACATATACATTTACTCAAAAGAGAAATCAAAGATCTTAAGAAACAACTTTTTGAAACAGAAACAGTTATCAAAGAGCTAAATGCTAAAAAGACGCTTCTTGTTGAAGAACATAAAAAACTATTGTCTACCCATCAAACAGAAGAAAGCAAGCTCAAAGAAATTATTTCAAAATATAAAAACTTACAACAACAAGAAGAATTACATTACAACAACATGGAAAATTTAAATAAGTTAAAAACTTATCACGAAACAGAACTTGTTTTAAGTAGCACGCTCATCGCCATCGCTGAGAAAAAACCAATTTTGATCAATGTTTTAAATACAAGCAAACAAGCGCATGAAAAATCACTGGACGCAATTGAGAGCATGGAAATGGCAATTGCAAAACACACACAGACCATTGCTCAAAAACAACAATTACTGAGTGAAGAAAAGCCGGGTAGCAAACGCTATAAGAAATTACAATCAGAGATTGCAAAAGCAACACACTCACTTGCCAATATGCGTACCAAATTACAACAGCAACAAGCAAAAGAAACTGCCCTAAAAAATAAAGTCGATGAAGCACAACAAGAAGTGGATCAGGCAAATAAAACACATCAGGATATTATGCATAGCTTAGAAAATATAAAAGCAGAAATCCATAATTTGCGCCAAAGTGTTCAAAGCAACAAAGAGCAAGCCCAACACCTCGCACAGAAAAAAAGCGCCCACACACCCAACGAATATCGCAGCCATACAACTCAGTATACCACCTTGAATCCAAATAATGCGCTACGCGCTCAGACATCCCCTCTAAAACCCTCTAAATATCCAACGGAACCAAGCGTGACGAAACCGCGAAAATCATAAAAAATATTGGTATAATTGGATATTGCTCAATCTTTTTGTTTAGATTACTAACATAACAAAGGATGCAAAGATCGATGGCACAGAACTGTTTATTTTGCGATATGGCAACTGGAAAATTAGCGACGAACAAAGTATATGAAGATGATCATATTTTTGTCATAAACGACATTCGCCCCAAAGCACGTGTACATTTGCTTGTCATACCTAAAATTCATATTGCCAGTTTATTAGAAGTCCAAGAAGAACATAGCGATCTGATGGGATATATCATGACTTCTCTCAAAAATTTTGCAAAAGAGCAAAATATCGATGCCTTCAGAACAGTGATAAATGCAGGCGCAGACAGTGGACAAGAAATTTTTCATTTGCATTTCCATTTGTTAGGTGGCGGTGCATTACCTAAATTTTAGAACGCATAATTATCTTTTAACAAGGCTAAAAAAGAAAAGAGGTTTAACATGGGTATTAGTGGCATCAGCCCCGGATCATTATTATTGATTTTATTAATTGTGGTTTTACTCTTTGGCACCAAAAAATTACGCACACTCGGTGAAGATTTTGGCAAAGCGCTACAAGGCTTCAAAAAAGGCCTAAACGAAAGTGACAAGCCCGATACAGAACAGTAGGTCAATCATGGGACAAATTGGATTCGGAGAGATTTTGATTATTGTCATTGTTGCTATCTGTGTGCTAAAACCGGATCAGCTACAAAGTATTTCCTTTATGCTTGGCAAATTATGGGGCAAAACGAACAAACAGCTTAAAACGCTCAAAGCCGAATTAAAGCAAACCATTGATCCCCCCGCACCATAAGCACATGATAAACGCAGATACCTTAAATCATATCATAGAACTCAAAAAAAGATTGCTTTCTTCAGTCTTGGTTTTTGGTGTCGCTTTCTTAGCTATTTTTGTATTTTGTCGCCCTCTTTTCGATCTGTTAACACAGCCAATCTTAAAGTTCTTACCTAATTCCTATCAAATCATTAGCACCCAGATCATGACACCTTTTACGGTGCTCATGAAATTTTCGGTCTTTCTTGCTTTGATAATCGTTATCCCTTACTTACTTTTTCAACTATGGTCATTTATTGCGCCAGGCCTGTATCAACATGAAAAGAAAATCTTTTTCCCGCTGTTGCTCTTAAGTACGATATTATTTTACATGGGTGGTCTTTTTGCTTTCTTTGTTGTATGCCCTTTAGCACTCAATTTTTTCTATCATTTCGCGCCCTCAGATATTAAAGTAATGACCGATTTAGGTGCTTATTTTGGCTTTATCAGTAATTTAATGCTGATCTTTGCTTTTAGCTTTCAAATTCCTATTGTGATTTTTTCACTACTTTATTTCAATCTCATCTCCATAGAACAATATGTACAAAAACGTCCCTATATTATTGTTGGCTGTTTTGTTATTGGCATGCTCTTAACCCCCCCAGATGTCATATCACAAATCTTACTAGCCGTTCCTTTGCTCATATTGTTTGAATTGGGAGCCTGGTTAAGCAAAATCTTCAAAACAACGAAAGTAGTCGCTCAATAATTCTCACTAACGTGTAATATCTTGTATTCTTCAGCATTGATGAAAAACATGTTCCTCTTTCTATCGACATTCTATTCAAATCGATTGTATACCCTTCACTGATGAATCTTACCCGCAAAGCTCTTTAAACACTGTTTTTAATCCTAATAGACCAATCACCTATCATTAGGAAAATTAATTATTCAGGAAACTTTTTCATTTTGGTCTCTGTCCCACCTGTAATCGTCTGGCAATTCACTCCCAAGTGAATCTAAGGCTGTACCAAGAATAATGATTTAAGCTACATCATATTATTGAGGTGTATAATGCTGGGACCCAAACAAGAAGAAACGCTCTCTCAAGAATCTCGCCCTGAAGAAATAAAGATCCATTTAGGCTTCATGCCAGAAGAAGTAGCTTCTGTTTTAAAACCCATCATCAATACACGTATGGGTACCGATGCTGCTGTTTCAACGATGGATACGGGAGAGTCTATTCTCATTATTTCTAGAGGGAAAATTACAGACGAGTTATTTGAACAATTTGTCAGTAATTTTGGAATCGAACAGTATTCTGAAAATGCTTCCACACTTACGGCTAACCCTGGCGCAGAGGGCATCTGTGAACGTATTGCTCACAGCTTGGCAAGTTATATTCAGGGTGCAGATATTACTGCAACAGAAATCGTGGGTGCTAAATATAAGATGCGTGATTTCATGCACGATGGAAAACCTGAACTCTCCGTGGCCAGAATTGGTACCGGCCCTATCACACAAATTTGCTTACAACTACCTGAAATGGGATTACAAGGCGATCTAGCGGCTGTGTATACCATGGGCATGATGGATGCGATTGGCAAACATGCATTAGATCCAACCACGCCTGTTACTGTTTCCTCTTATGGTGGTGGTGGCTCAGCAAGTGAGCAATTAACGCCTGGCCAACTTAACAATTGTAATGCAGTATTGAGCTTAAGAACCCATATTGATTTATTACCACAAGTAAAAAATTTGATCACTGCCTTGAATGCGCGCTCCGATATAGATACCACGGATGAGATGGCGCAATTGCAAAGAATACAGACAGAAATAGAGACACAAAGTACATCTTACAATCACAACCACACCCAAAACAATTTAATTAAAATTCGCAACCAATTGATCGCAAAAGGACTCACTGAGCAAGAAATCAAAAATACAGAAGAAAAAGATAAACGCTATTATACAGAGATATCTTTAACAGACCCCCAAGGAGGAAAAAGAACCTTTCTCAGAACAGCATCATATGACGCTAGAGAAAAAGCAGAAGAAGTGGCACATTTGGTATTACTCGATTTTGCAAACACTAAAGATCCTTTACTCACCTCTTCTTATGTTACTTATCTCAAAAAAACAAATCCAGAATACGCAGAATTACAAAAAAATCTTGACCCCAACAATATAATAGAAAAAACTTTAGCTCAAATCGAAAGCATTGCACACCAGCAAGATAGCCTTAGCGAGGCTATCAATGAAAAAAAACGCGCACATACTTCTTTTGTAAGAGCAAAATTAAAAGCAAGCTTGTATGAAAACAATCAATTGAGTTTAACGGCCTCAGGCAATCTCCCAAGCTCAACACAGAGCACTGACGATCTAAGCAGAAAAATTGCAAAGTTAGATCAAGAAATTGCCACCTTAAAAGCCGAAGAAGAGGCGCTTGATCGGACAGCAACAGAGCTTTCAGTAACATTAGAAACCTCTCTTGAAAACGAGGCTATTAGAAAAAAAATACAAGCCATTCATGAAGAAGAAATCGCAAAACTTAAACAACAAGCACACGAGTGCTATTGGGATATCGGTGGTGCTCATGTCATGAATATGCAGAAATATGATGCATTTCGTGACGGCACAAATCCTGGCTTTGACAGAACAAAAGACTATCTTATCCAAGCTATGCATCGCACACATGACAACTCTGAAATACCAAGCATTAATTTTGCAGCAGGTATGTTTATTGGTGCACAAACCAAAGAAGCTGTTAGTAGAATTGCAGGTTCTGACACATCCATTGTTGCTGACGTCAATATGGAAGATGATGTCATTGCAGAAATTATTCATATGACCGTTACTGGAGACATTGGAAAGAGAGATGGTCAGGCCATAGCCTTAAATCAATTTGCAATGGCACGCGTGCATTGTGATCCTTTCTCTATTACACACCAAGTTGAAGATGAATTTAAAGCATGGTGTAAACAAAAAACGGCAGATAAAGATTATTACACCAGCGCTATTCTATGGGGATTAAGTGGCTTTGATCCAAATAATTTATCAGATGATGCAAAGTGGACTTTCGTTGATCATCTTAAAGCAATAGATGATTCGCCAGAAAATGCTGCTCTTTTCTATCAGTATGAAGGCATCGTTGTCGATCCCTTTTGGCGTGAAATCGGCACTGATTTTCTCGCCAGCATTATGAATAAATCAGCCTTTGCCATCGATACAAGAGATACCCGCAATGCAGAAACCATTGCCGGGCTTGCTAAAGAGGCAGCCACTATTAAACAAATGATGCGTGAAGGCGCAGATCCCCAAGAAATTAAAGCAAGGGCAGAATTACTGGTATTCCATTTTCTAAACGTAAACAATATGATTAATATAGATGGTAGTTATAAAGTCTGGGCACGTGCGGGTAGCTGGTGCGGAAATCCAGAACGAAGCATTGATCAAATTGGCTTTGTCGGTGCAGCCATCGATAGAGGCTTCTATGTTTCAAGTAATATGAATGCGCTGATTGAACATGGTAAACGTATTGCAGAAAAACAAACAGAAACCATGAGTGTACCACAAGAAAGTATCGTTCTTTACGAAGGACCACGAGATCCAAACGAAACACCACAGCTTACAGCCAAACAGCAAAGGGATGCCCATTTGGCCAGCTTGCTAGAAGGCCGTGAAAAACTCAGAGCAACACGCCTAACAGAAGGACAACATAGTTCTACTCCAGCAAAAGAGGGTATCAAGACACTCGGTTCCGAAGAACCCCAAAGTGCCCCCCCCAGAGTCTCTCGTGGCAGCGTTATGTTTTTCTATAATGAAAAGAAAATCACTGGCCCAAGGGCTTTAACGGAGATTCAAAAAATACAAGATCCTGCACAACGCATGAAAGCAGCAGATGAATTTATAAAATGGGCACGCGCTCATAATCGACATTTTAACCCACCTGCAATGAAGGAAATTAAAAAAATAAGTCAAGGCCAAGATCAAGCAGATCCTACGCTAGAAAGATCAAAACCTAAATCAGCACGTTAATGCTAAAAAACGCCTCTCTCAATAGAGGCAGAGACGTTTTGATTCTCTGGGCTTATCATGAATGCTTTAAAAACTAGAAGCTGTCTCAAAAATAGTAATTTTTTGTTCAGCCAAGGCGCAGATTCTTTGAGCAGCGCAGTTTACACAGAGGTAAATGAGCAGCACAAAAGGAGCTGCAACAAAGGATCAACGAAAAATGGCATTTTTGAGACAGCTTCTAATTTTATTCGTGATAACGTGCCATAATATTTGTAGCATTCACTAAAGCATCCACAATACCCGGTTCACTCGCAGCATGTCCGGCATCTCGAATGACATGCAGTTCCGTTCTTTGCCATGCCTTATGCAATTGCACAGCATTGTCTAAAGGACAGATCATGTCATAACGTCCATGCACAATAATACCTGGTATATTTTCTAGCTTTGCAGCATCTCTTAGAATAGCATTTGGCTCAATAAAGCATTGATTCATAAAATAATGCGTCTCTATACGTGCCAAGCTAATGGCAGTATGTGGCTCTGTGAAACGATTAAATACTGTTTTACATGGATTTAATGTTGCACATTGCCCTTCCCATTGCGCCCAATGCTTTGCCGCCCCCATACGCGCTAACTCATCCTCACAGTTTAACAACGCATGATAGGCTTTAATGATCTCGCTTCTGTCTTTTTCAGGGATAGGAAGTATAAATTCTTCCCAGTAGTCAGGAAAAACATAACGCGCCCCTTCTTGATAGAACCAACGCAGATCTTCTTCGCGACATAGAAAAATACCACGTAAAACCATACCTGTAACACGCTCAGCATGTGCTTGTGCATATAATAAAGCCAAAGACGAACCCCAAGAGCCACCGAATAACATCCAACGCTCTATCCCTAAATGCATGCGAATCTTTTCTATATCACTTATCAATATCTGGGTTGTATTATTGTTTAACTCACCATGTGGCTCAGAGCGTCCACAACCACGTTGATCGAATAAGATAATCCTGTATCGCTCGGGATCAAAATAACGTCTATCGTCCACAGAACAACCGGCACCCGGGCCCCCATGAATAAACAAGACCGGCAAGCCATTGGGATCTCCACATTCTTCTACATATATAATATGAGGTGCATCTAGCTCTAAGCGATGCTGAGCGAAAGGTTTGATCGGCGGGTATAATGTTTTCACTTTGAAAGTCCTTAGCTGATGCACACTAATATAGAAATGATGCTAACACGAATGGTTGATCGCTTACACAGCACCTGGATATAAACGCTAGGCATACTATTGTTGGTATGCGAAACTAACATTGTCAATCTCCAACCGACCATATTCGGATTTGCCTGGGACCCCTCCCGGGCATTTTTTTCTCTGACACAAAAAAATCTTCCGTTTTTACTTACAATCTCATCCTATAACGACTCACATCTCACTGTCATTTGCGACTGTATTTCCATACGCTCTTTTCTCAATGCACCTGCACATATTATCAACTATTTTAAGAATAAGGACAGTTAAGAGTCCCAAAACTTAAGTTATCTATGTTTACAACGATAATAGAATAGAGGGAAAATAGAAATGAGTGAGGTCAGTATGCGTTCCTTATTATTACACCCTACATCTATAGCACAATGGCAAGGATTAATTCACGAAGCACAGAAAAGTCTTTCTATTGCTTTAAATACCGAACTTGAAGCTTATTTAGTGTTTTTACTCATGCGCTTTACGCAACAGCCAGAAGTTGCCCACAGTGTCCTTGGACTCGATTTTTTAGAGGGTACGCAACACATCAAAGCCAACCAAATCGATCTCTTGCGCAATGTTGGCGATAAATGCTTATTATTTGCCGGTTTATTCCCCGATCGTGCCTACAAACGCAGGGTAAGCCAGTATTATTTCATTAAATTAGGCAAAAGCGCTTATTTGAATTTATCAGAAAACAGCATCAATTCACAGCAAGCCACCTTGTTTGCAACATTGTGCACACAATTTCTCTTACTCACCGATATTTTGCAGGCAACACGCGAAATCTCTCAGCCAAACCAAGACTTAATGAAAGTAATTGAGCGCTGGCATACAACAGGCAGCCCCTTATCCTTACAAAATATTCAAAAAGCGACTCAAGGATTACCCAGTTTGCCACAAGCAAACAACGGCCCAAAAAAGTCTGTTCACTAAATAGTCTGGAAACAAAGGCCAAAAGCCTTTATACTGCTGCCTTTGATTTTGATAAAAGTTAGTATTCGATCTTATGACGCAGTATAAAGCGCTTGCTCTCATATCAGGGGGTTTAGACTCTCTGCTTGCCGCCAAAACCATCCAAGCTCAAGGCATACATGTGGAAGGTATTAATTTCTATACCGGCTTTTGTGTGGAAGGTCACACACATGCGATACGCAAAAAAGATCAAGTAAAAATGAAACGCAATAATGCGCTTTGGGTTGCCGAAACACTGAATATCCCTTTACACATCATGGATGTCGTCGAAGAATATAAACAAGTCGTCTATCAGCCAAAATTTGGATATGGAAAACATCTCAATCCCTGTCTTGATTGTAAAGTATTCATGGTGGGTAAAGCCCATGAATGGATTCTTGAACATGGTTTTGATTTCATTATTACCGGCGAAGTAATTGGGCAACGCCCCAAATCTCAGCGTCGTGATACCATGAATGTTGTTCAGAAACACTCAGGTGCCCAAGATCGATTATTAAGACCTTTATCTGCTAAATTTTTCCCACCAACCTTACCCGAACGAATGGGCTGGGTAGACAGAGATAAGCTCTTTGATATTCATGGTCGAGGCCGTAGTCGCCAATTAGAAATGGCCAAAAACCTTGGCATCACTGATTTCGCACAACCTGCTGGCGGTTGCTGTTTTTTAACGGATAAATACTATTCTGCAAAACTCTTAGATTTATGGCAGGCTAACGGCACCAAGCAGTATGAATTAGATGACATCATGCTTCTTAAGATTGGCCGACATTTGCGCCCTAAACCCCATTTTAAATTAATACTAGGTAGAGAAGAAGGTGAAAATAACTTCTTATCAGGCTACAGAAAACAGTTCACACACATGAACCCCCAAAACTGTCTAGGGCCTTTCGGACTCATTGATGGTGTCTTAAAAGATGACAGTGATTATGAACTCGCCGCTAAAATATTATCGCGTTTCTGCAAACCCAAACGCGAGCTATCTACGCACGAAGATGCAGTGGGAATAGAAAAAGCAGAGACATGCCCAGAGATATGCATTGAATTTACACATACGACTGGAGAGAAAAAACAACTTCGCGTCTGCCCCTTCACAGAAGTCGATATTCCTAAGTTCTGGTATGTGGAACAGAATTTATCTTCTCAACATGACACTATTCCAACACAGATACAAGTTAATTCATTGCTGAATGAATATTCAAATGAACATCCAGAAGAATTTTTAGAATGACCACTCATACACTTGATGCACGTCGCTTATTGTGCCCGATGCCTGTAATAAAATTACAGAACCTCGTTAAAAACTGTCAAAGCGGCGATCGTATCGAGATCACTTGTACCGATCCAGGCACACAGCAAGATATTCCCATGTGGTGCAAAATATTCAAACATGAAGTTAGTATTGTTTCAGAAAATAATAGCGAATGGTTATTTGTAATCATAGTTAATTAACATTGGTATCCTTGCTTCCTTTATTCATGCTTTACAAGCTTTCTTAAAAGAATAATATAAAGCCAAAAGAGAATCATATTTCACCCATACTGCAGTTGCGTTAAGATGTGTCTTTTCAAATCTTAAGTAGGTGGATGGTCATGTCGATTCAAACCGTATTAGAAATGATACAGAAACACGAAGTTAAATTTGTTGATATGCGCTTTACAGATACCCTCGGTAAAGAGCAACACGTTTCTGTTCCTGTCAGCCAAGTGACTGAGCAGTTTTTATCAGAAGGGAAAATGTTTGACGGTTCTTCTATCGCTGGATGGCAAGGCATTAATGATTCTGACATGATTTTATTGGCAGATCCTGATACCGCTGTTTTAGATCCTTTCAGAGAAGACGTCACTTTAAATTTAATCTGTGACATCCATAACCCTTCTACTTTACAAAATTACACAAAAGATCCTCGCTCGTTAGCACGACGCGCAGAACAATTCTTAAAATCTACAGGCATTGCAGATACTGCTTATTTTGGTCCTGAACCTGAATTTTTCATTTTGGATGATGTCCGATGGAAAATAGGTATGAATGGTGCATTCTACGCGATTGATTCCAATGAAGCTGCCTGGAATTCTGAACGCTCAGAACAAGGTGGTAATTTAGGACACCGGCCTTCTGTCAAAGGTGGTTACTTCCCAGTTCCTCCTGTTGATTCTTCACAAGATCTTCGCTCTGAAATCTGTTTAACGCTTGAGCAAATGGGCTTAATTGTTGAAACACACCACCATGAAGTAGCAACAGCCAACCAATGCGAAATTGGTATTCAATTTAATACCCTTGTTAAAAAAGCAGATGAATTACAAATTCTAAAATACGTTGTACATAATGTTGCCCACGCCTACGGAAAAACAGCAACCTTTATGCCTAAACCACTAGTTGGTGATAATGGAAGCGGTATGCACTGCCATATCTCTCTGGCAAAAGACGGCAGAAATCTATTCAGTGGCGATGGTTATGCAGGCCTATCTGAAACAGCGCTCTTTTTCATGGGCGGTATTTTAAAGCATGCAAAAGCATTGAATGCCTTTACCAATGCAACCACCAACAGCTACAAACGTCTCGTTCCTGGTTACGAAGCGCCTGTTTATTTGGCCTATTCAGCACGTAATCGTTCTGCTTCTATTCGAATTCCTTATACAACGTCACCTAAAGCACGCCGTATAGAGATTAGATTCCCTGATGCAGCAACGAATCCTTATTTCTCATTTGCAGCCATGCTCATGGCCGGTATCGATGGCATCAAAAATCAAATCCACCCTGGTGAACCAATGGATAAAGATTTATATAATCTGCCACCTGAAGAAGCCGCTGAATTATCTACTGTTGCAGCCAATTTACAAGAAGCTTTAGATTGTTTACAAAAGGACCACCAATTCTTAAAAGAAGGCGGTGTATTTACCGACGATCTCATTCAAAGCTATATCAAGCTCAAACAAGAAGAAGTTCTGCGTTTGGCAATGACCACACATCCCATTGAGTTTGAGATGTACTATAGTCTCTAATAAGTTCTTATATAGTCTACACACATGAACTTGCAGGAGGCATCAAGTACCCCCTGAAAGCTCATGTGCTGTGACTATACCCACAACAGATGATTCGTCGGTTAGGCGGCAAGCGTTCGAGCAATAGGAGTGTATACAAAATACATGACTATTGTGAGATACGCGAAGCCAACAACACCGACATTGTGCCCTTTTACGGGTAAGATTCATCTGTGAAGGGTATATATCATCAAAGAGCGTTACTACTATGCAAAATTTTATGCTTTCTACTCTCATACTGATCTTTAGCTTTAGCGTCTATGCGTCTTCTGTACCTATTTATAAGTCAAAAGATGAAAAAGGTAATATTAGTTACAGTGATAAAAAAGCCACATCTCAAAATGAAGCTTTGCATCTACCTCCTTTATCCACCTATACTTCTCCCTCCCTTCCTGTGGACAGCTCTGACAACAATGCTGCGCCCCTGTTGCCCATAAAAACAAGCGTTCAAGCGTACAAGATGGTATTTATTGCACCTAAAAATGACCATATTTTTACGCATGAAATAGACAGTATTGAAATTAGTTTATTGCTAGAACCCAGCCTACAGGCAGATGATAGAATTATATTAAAAGCAAATGGTAATGCTTTAGGTGGATTTCGTGATAACCCCAATTTTAAAATTGATCGCTTAGACAGAGGTAGCTATAAGCTTCAGGCTTTTGTTTATTCAAAATCAAATCTCCAAAAGCCTAAGGGACAAACAGAAATCATTACTATCTATCAAATCAGAGAAATGATTCGAAAAAAAGCACCTTAGCGTTTAATGATCCGCCCTTGTTACATCACATAACAGCCGTTTGCTCGAGGTTTATCGGACTCTTCTTCTGACAAATCATCTCCACTCTGACGTAGATCTAAGACAGCATCTAATTGCTGCGCCAGCCTTGATCCATCTGGATCATCCTCTTCAAGTCGAAAATCAGATTGACCACGAATCAGAGCATTGAGACGATCGTATCCGGGTGTAAAAAGGGGCGAAGAGAATGGCAGTAAAGCATCACGTCGGCGCAGACTCGGTAAGCCTACAAATCTTGTTCTTCTTTCCTCGCTGACCGAATCATCTGCAATAAAAGAGGAAGAAGAGGAAGAGGATGGTAAAGACACAGTTTGTGAACTTGAATGAGGTGAGTGTTCGATTTCTGGGAGTGACTCTTCTAGGCTCAGACTATTTAATAAAGGAATTTGAGGCAATAAGAAGGAATAGCTTGCCAACAAGGGCATGGGTATTCTTGAACGCCCTGTTAATAAAGATAATGAAATGGGTGACATTGTGCTTGAATGAGTCACATGAGAACGAGAAGGAGAGACCATATCTTCAATGGTTGCTTTCACAAGTGCTGATTGCGTAGTCTGGTAAAGCGCATACAATTGATGCGGTTCATTACATTCTTTGTCCAACAACTTTTGTACAATAACGTCTTCAGGTAAATTTAAACAGAGTAATGATTCGGGTAATGGAAATACAACCTCATAAATATTGATCTGGTGCCCCATCGCATAAGCAATAATGACAAACTCAATTGCTTCAGTGATCAATCTTAAGATCTCTTGCTCACCCATCTCGGCACGCTTCTCAGTATTGAAAATAAATTTGATCAATCCAGCATTGCGTCCTTGAGGATCCATATTAAAGCGATATATTTCTGCTAATTCTCTATTAAGTTCGAAATTATTACTAATTCGGCTTCTTTTTTTAAGAATATTCACTAAAGCAACACCCAAATCAGCTGCGCTAAATTTTTTCTCTAGATTTACTAACCAAAACTCGATCCAACCTTTAACATGTGTCAAGCAGCCTTCCTGCACTTGATTACGTGCCAGTTTAACCTCTTGAATGCGCTCTTCTAACCATTGCTGCTTTTCTCCATCTACTGTCTTCTGATAAGAGACTAATTCTCTTAATAATAAATCATAATTGAAAAAATCATTTCTTCTATAAGAACGACATTCAACCGTACTAAACCAAAGCTCTGTAAAATTCATATAAAAACGCATGCTGTCTTGATCTAAAGTAGACCATAGATTCAGTATCCCTGCGAAAATATTTTTCATAAAAAAATGATAATGATCAAAAGGTATAATCCGAATATCACCATCATTCTCTGAACTTTGAGCATGCTGCGACAAACGTTGATAATGCTCAGTGAGCGGATGGGCAGCGATGTTATTCCAACTTTTAATCAATTTTGCAACAATTTCATCATGCACCTCATCATCAATCATATCGCTGATATGATTTTTCAGATTCTCAATAATGGCTTTATCACCCTCCAAAAAAAGACCTGGTTTCAACCCAATTTTCTCGGACAAAGCAAAGACAATATGTGCTTGAATTAAATCGCTTAGGAGTGGCAATAATGATCGTGAAATACGCAAAGATCGTAGCATCGGCTCAAAGTCATCAATCAAAAAAGAGTTAATATATCCAAAGTGATCGATCAAAAATAATTGCTTTTTTTGTGACGTGCGTGAGCAATCAATCGGCTTAACGTTTTTATAGGTGCCGGTTATCATAGTAGCGTTCCTTCGCTTTGTGACTATATTTTGTTATACCAATCTTCAATTAAGCTTGGCAACCCTATGGTTTCTCAATCCATTTATAAGAAACGTAGCTTATATAATCACTTTCTCCAACGCTGCCGTGCGTCGCAATTGCTTTAAGAGAAATACCCCTTGGTATTTGACTCGTTTCAGCAGTAGTGTTTGCTGCGTCACAAGAAACATCAACATGAAATCCTTGTAAGGCACCCATTTCTTTAGTAAAAGTAAGGCTTTGGGCTGGACATTTATGGGGTTCTCGCTCATAACTGCGAGTCGCTATTTCCAAAGCACTTACTGTAGCCAAGTTAGCGCGCGCTTCCAGTAAGGACAAATATATGTTTTTCTGAGAAAGCTTTGTAAAATGAAATCCCATCATGGTAATTGCAGCAATGATTAATAGCACAAAAATGGCTATCAATAATGCAAAACCAGGCTGATTATTCTTGAAAAATGATTTGTTGCACAAAAGTATAGTCATTTTCAGTATCGATACGTTGCACTAAATTTATATTAAGCGTTTTATAGCCCTTATACCAATTAAATTTACAATCTGTTAAATGACTTATTAAAGCAGGCTCTCCATTATCAAGATCTTCTCTAATTAATTTTCTAACTAATGTCTGTGTTTCTCGCGAAAAATCGATACTGTACTCAGGGGATAGCATATAGATCACAGCCCAATTAGAATGATTTAATTCATTCTTATCATTGCGACTCAACTCAAAACTCAAGATCAGATTATGCGCTTGATTATTCATCTGTACGTCCAGGATAATCGTAGGGTGAGATGCCACAGCTATCGCAGCCATAGCCTTTAAAGCCTGCCCTTCTATGTTTAATGACTCGGGTATTTTCACTGCCCAACCTTGCTCAACTTTTTGGAGATAGGCTCCACCATGATAAAGAATCTTACGATATCGAATGGATGATTTGTCTGCATTTATCGCCATAGAATAAGGGTAAGCTGAGGATAACTCCGCACTTAAAAAATCACTGGCATGCGATAAGATAGAATATGTCATATGATTTTGTCGCACTGCTGTGAAGGCATTAGAAAAGCTTAAACTCAGCAGAATAAACACTTTCATTGTGATGGCCAACACAATCAGTGCCAAAAGCATCTCAATCAGTGTGAAGCCATGCACACTTTTAGGAAATACGTTATTAGCTTTCATGATAACTTTGTAATTTACTAAAGTAAAAAGAATGGCCTCTTTTGTCCTTCAAACAAAGATTCCATAAATGAAAGACATTTTGCTGCAAGTGCACAGGCTGTTTTTGAAAGTAAATAGAAAATTCGTGGTAACTGGCATCTTGATAAAAAGGCAATAAATCTACCACTTGCGCTTTATAGAGCGATTGGCAATCACTCTCAGAACGAGAGGCAGGAGCACTAAAAATAGCTAAGCAATGATTATCTAACTTTATTTCTTTATCAATCTCCATTAAATGAAAAAGACTAAAGGCTATCTGCACTGCTTGCTTCTCAATCAGTGGCTGAGTGCCTATTTTTAGCATATACAAAAATCCCTGATAAGCACCAGAAAAGGTAATACCCACTATCACAATAGCAAATATCAATTCGATCAGCGTCACACCGCTTTGTGCTCGGTAATTAATAAACATAAGAAGTCTGTCCATCAATAGAAATGACTTGTCCACCAATACGGTACTGTATCTCATCTTTGTTTTTGTCTTTATCTAAAATCAACACACTGCCATCTGGGTTGAACTGTACTTGTTCGGGACAAATCATTTTCAAGCTTGGAGAGATAGACACAACATCTATATGATTTATATTGTGTGGTGTTTTCGTCAAAGGATCTAAGCGCATCACCGTCATAGTATGCTGTTTGACATCACATCTAACCAAGATGCTGTGTTTGCTCTGACGTGCAAAGGAAGCGGCAGCATTTAACAAGGTGTAAATTTCATCACTCACTGTATGCGCATGAAAACGATTATAAGTAGAAGAAAAAGAAAAGCCTACGATACCCAAGATCGCAGTAATGATAAGAACCAACATCATTTCTAGTAAGGAATAGCCATCTGCTGCCTTGTTTGAAGAACACATTATTATCTACCTGCAGCATAAAAATATTCTATTGGTATAATACCTCGCCCGTATTCGCTTTATATTTTATGAAATTTTTAGAATTCTTATAAGTATAGATACACTCGTTATTGCCCATTGCCTTAGCACAAAAGTCACCACTACTACACTTACCGTTTGCGTCTGCGGGAATCACTGTTACACCAGAAAGATTAATCACATGCGTTAGAATCTCACTACACGCATCATGTCCTGCCTCACCTTCATTATTGATATCAGAAAGTGCAGTATTACCATCTCCACTGATACCAATGGGAAATCCCTTGGCATTAAAAATAGTCTCTGGCGTACCGTCTTCATCCATATCCAAATAAGCTTGCTTATTTGAACTTAATTCCCATTTTGTTTTTGCAATCAGAAGCCCTGTACTAAAAGCGCCACCTGTGCTTTTTACCACTGCTACTTCGGCCTCTTGAGTGACGTTTAGAAATCTTGGTAGAGCAACAGCTGCCAACATACTAAGCAACACCACAACAATCACTAATTCAATTAATGTAAAGCCTTTGGCATCAAAATGATATAGACGCATCGCCGTACTTACCTTATACATAAACCCTTCACAGCTGGATATCATGTACTTAACGCTTTTTTAGTTAAGCACATAGTTAAATATAGATCTCATCTATAGACTCTATCGTACAATCATGGCAAATCATTAATATTTTCCAAGTGCCACTGATGAAATGTCCCACATGGGTAAAAAAACACCTAAGGCTAATAACAACACAAAGCCAGCAACAAAAGTAATCAGCATTGGCTCCATTCGCCCCGAGAGTTCGCTCACACGATATTGAATTTCCTTTTGATAATAAACAGCAACGCCTTCTAATGCTTCTGCTAAAGTACCTGTTTGTTCTCCCATTAAAATCATCTGCATTACCAATGGTTCAAATAAAGCACTATGCTTAATAGCCAATGCAAAAGACTCTCCCAACTCTATTCTGGTACGAATTTTATCAATCTCGCTGGCAAAAAACTGATTATCTGACACAGAAGAGATCGTTTGTATTGCAGATAACATAGGAACTTGTGCGTGCAATGCATTTGCTAATTGCAGACAAAAGCGACACACCCAAATTTTAGCTAAGATTCCTCCGACAAAGGGAATATGAAACTTTAATCTATCAAAAAATAACTTCCCAGATACCTTTGTATTCGCATAGCGGATAGCACCCAATATAACTAATATTGCCAACAATAAAAAATGGCTATAATGCATAAAAAAATAAGAGGATTGCATTAACACCTGTGTTTGCCATGGCAACTTTGCGGAAAAAGCAGAGAAAAATTGTTGAAAAGAGGGCACCACAACCCAGTTAACAATCAAAATAGCTACAATGATAAAAAACATCACAACCAGAGGATATCGAATAGCTTGCCATATTTGTCTTCTTGTTTTAATCTCTTCTTCATAATGATTTTTGATCTGTTCAAAAGCATAAGCCATATTACTGGTCTTTTCTCCCATTGCAATCAATGAAATCGGGTATCCACCAAAAATAAAGTGATAACTATGAAAGGCATCTGTGATTGAAAAGCCAGACTCAAGATTAAAGATGATATTCTGCAAAATAGAGACAAATTTCTTGTTGCTATGCGTACTACAAATAGAACGTAAACCATCTATCATTGGTATATTAGAGCGAGCAATACTGTACAGTTGAGAAAAAAACAAACTCAGCTCATCCAAAGGGATCTTATCCTTAATAAACAGGCTACCGGAAATCGACTGTTTAATTTTATCTTCTGTTTCCATACGAATATGATGAGGCTTAATACCCATAGATAACAATTTCATTGCAGCCTCTGATTTTGAAACTGCCATAATCATGCCTTGCAATTTATTGCCTTTCTGATTTATGCCGTGATAATGATAGTTTTTCATGTGTATCTATAGCATCCATATCAATCTCAACACTTAAGTGCAATGCCTCAGACAATGTAACTACGCCTTCTATGGCATATCGAAGGGCTTGCTCAATCAACGATTGATGCGCAACAGCTTCACGCGCATATAAAGTATAAAACTCAAAATCATTGCTCCGTAGTGCAGAAGCTATTTTGTCATTAATAGATAAAATTTCATAAATACCCACTCTTCCTTTATATCCCAACATATTGCAAGCGGAGCATCCAACACCTTTATAAAATCGTATCTCTTTGTAGTTAATTGAAAAATTATTTTTTATCCAGTTTTCTTCATCCAAATCTGGCTTTACCATTTTTTTACATTTTTCACAAATCCGCTTCAATAATCTTTGCGCAACAATCAGCTTAACACTGCTTGCAATCAGATAGGACGGCACACCCATATCAACCAGTCGTATAGGTGCAGAGATTGCATCGTAAGTATGCACTGTTGAGAATACAAGATGCCCTGTTAAGGCTGCTTTTAGCGCAATATCCGCCGTTTGTAGATCTCTAATCTCTCCAACCAAGATAATATCTGGATCATGTCTTAAGACTGAGCGCAAAATGGTTGCAAAATCTAAACCTATTTTAGGCTGCACTTGTATCTGATTCACACGGGGAATGAGATATTCTACCGGATCTTCAACTGTAATAATTTTTTTCTCTGGTGTGTTTATCGCAGCAAGTGCTGAATATAAAGTTGTTGTCTTACCACTACCTGTCGGTCCACAGACAAGAACCATGCCATGAGGAAAATAAATATGTTTCTTAAAAATACTTAAGGCAGAATCACTCATACCTAAGCTTTCAAGCCGTAAAATGCCCATGGTCTTATCTAACAATCGCATCACAACTGCTTCTTGGTTGTTCAATGCAATAATAGCAACCCGAACGTCAATTTCTCTTTCCTGAATGACAATGCTAAAACGCCCATCTTGCGGCAACCGATGTTCAGAAATATCTAAATTTGCCATTAATTTTATACGCAAAATTAAAGAAGGGAAGACTGTCTTTTGATGAATGATCTGTTCTGATAAAATACCATCTATGCGATGTCTAATGCGAAAAAAATTATCACCAGGTTCCAAATGAATATCAGACGCTCGATTTAGATAAGCTTCTTCAAGGATGGAATATAATAATTTCTTGATGGGTGTGCTCTCAAGTATTTCTTGATATTCAGCAACACTTTCTGCTTGTCGCATCGTAAATTCTATCTCACCCGCAGCATTTTTTATTTCAACTGATTTTTTATATACAGTGTTTAAAAGATCAATGATATCATTCTCTTGTGCAACGGCGAGTCGAATTGTCTTTTTTAATTTTGCACTGATCTGATCGTAAGCTAATATATCGGTTGGATCTGAAGTCACAACCAAGTATGAATCATTCAGCAGATCAATAGGGAGCATTTTATATCTACGCGATAATATTTCTGGCAATAACCCAACAATCTCTTTTTTTACACGATAATGTTTTAAATCAATAAAGGGTAGATTTAACTGATCGGCCAAAAAAGATAATAAATGCTCTTCAGACAGTATATTTTTTTCAATAAGAATAGCACCTAATCTTTGTCCAGTCTGTTTTTGTACCGACAAAGCCACACTTAAGTCTTCTGGGCTAATAACTTTTTGTTCAACCAATAAATCTCCCAGCTTTATTTTTTTCATGGCTTTTCCTCTTGGGAGCGGTCGGACACAGTCGCAATATGATACCGAGAAACGGTCACATAGATATCTGCCTGAGGGAATTTTTTAATCTTGTATTTAAAATCATCAAAACGCATGAAAAATGGCAATGCTTGTAGCTCAGTTATATATTTAAGCATCACCGGATATTCTCCCATCAGATGTATCTGATAGCTTTCTAAAGGACTAGGCACTTCCTCTTTTGCGGATTTTGGCATAATACTTTCAAGCGAAATCAATTCTAAACCAGGCGTTTGTAATAATTTATCTAACAACAACGCGTTTTTTCTATCCTTAGCAACCGCATTTATTTCTTCCGAGATTAAATTATCTTGCGAAGTGTTTTTTTCTGATTTAGAAATTTTTTTTAATTGTTTGAGCAATAGTGCTTGTTCAGATAAAGCATTTGCTAACAATTGATGGCTAAGTGCTTTTTCTTTTGACAAAGGCTCTATAACAAAAGAAAAACTCAGCAATAGAACAGCAACCATTCCTGTGATCAACAGCAATATCTTTTCTCGCTTATTGAGCTGTTCTATCTTCTTCAACACTGTCTGATGGTTCATGATACGCTTATCACTCTGCTTCTATGCTAAAGGCAACGTGCTTGGTTTGTGGATTGATACTTTTTATTTTTATCTTAAATGGCCTGTCTTCAAAAGGCGTCCATTTATCAACAATTTTGGTTACAAGACTTGGATGTAAGGCTTTCCCCTCGATCAATATTTTCTGTCCTTCTTGAATATGAATATAATCAATTGTAGTACCCTGCACATAATTCTTAGCGATTTGGTTCAAATACTTTGTTAAATGAATAGATGGATAGGCGGAATGCGATGCAACTTTATCCGAGTCGACAGCAGAATTTGCCAATGTGCGACTCAAAGTTTGTATCTTATCTTTAATGATTTTATTTTGTGTTTGCGCTGCTTCAACATACCTATTTATTTCATGTAATTTATTTTTCTGTATGAGCGCCCAAAAAAGGAGTATAAGAAAAGTAACGACCCACACAGTGACGATCAACATTGCTCGTGTTAGCGGTGGCGAAACGGCAGTTGTTGTTAGAAAATTAATATTTTGCTTCACGATATCACCCCACTCATCGCACCATAAGCAAATACAAATTTTGCATCTATATTTTTTTCCTGGATATTTTCATCCATTAAAATAGATTTAATCTTTATACCCAGTATTTCTTCTATCTTGGGAAAATCAATCGTTAAATGCATATCATCATACAACAATATCTGGCTGACATTGGGCTGTACAATTTTACTGGTACAAAAATCAATGGTTCTGTGAATTTCAACACATAAATCATTATAGAAAGCTTCTGCTTCTATTTTTTCTTGCAAAAATTTGTATTTAGCCACAGAAATATCTAACTGTCTTAGCAAATATATTTCTTTATTTCTCACGATCACTATCTCAGCCATGTCCGGCCGCAACACAATCATCATCACACCTGTTAGAGCATCCTGATCACACAATAAATGTTTGATTGTATTTTGCCAGATGTCTATTTGAGCGATATTTATTTTGCAGTCTGCAGCCCAAGCCTGATAATGCGCAATAACTTCTTTGTGCACCGCAAAAGCATAAATCATTTTTTTAGTTTGCATTGTATTTTTAGCTGGTAACTCTATATATTCAATCACTGCATCTTCTGCAGGATAATCTAAAAAATCTGTCAGCCCCCACTGAATCGCTTCTTTTTTGTATTTTTCTTCTGTATCAATGTCGTCAATCAGGAAATACTGGTATTTTTTCGGGTCTAAAATGATAGTGGCAGGTGCCGTGTCCAATTGATTCTTAATAAGATGGGTTCTAATAGCGCGTTTACTCGCTGCATCAAAAGGATGTTCAAACGAAAACATTTCTACTGCCTCATGAGAGACAGGCTGGGTGTCACGAGCACTGCCCAGCAGAAGATCATCGTTTAAACAAAGCCCCACTTTTTTTGGCTTTGATATTTTGAGCCACGGCTCCAAGACAGGCGATCGAATCAGGATGGCCCATGGTTGCATTAACATCTTGTATTATATCCAGTTACAGAAACAGCTATGGTTAATACAACTATTAGCCATATTATTGATTCTGACAAGTTATCGTCTTCGCCTTCTTACAAGCCTCATGTATTTTCATTCAACGAAATTAAAAATTTAATGTTTTTGGATTCTGTCCGATAACAATGTGTGAATTGTAATTTGGATAATTTGGTTTTAACCATGTGTGATAGGTGCGCGAATGAAAAATATACTGCGCTCAGCGGCAAGGAATCGGTCTGCTGTTGCTAAACTATTGCTATGGATTGGCGCTGTTTTTGTTACAAGTAACGTATCTGCTTTAACTTTTCCTCTGCCATCAGATGGAAATATTGTAGGGCAAATACAACATGCCACGGTTCGGCCGGGTGAAAATTTATCAACAATTGGTCGACGCTTTGACATCGGCGGATATGAGATGAAAGAAGCAAACCCAGGCGTTGATTACATGAATCCTGGTGTGGGTAGGACACTTGTCATCCCATCAAGATTTGTACTCCCCAATACCTCTCGAAAAGGTATCGTTATCAATCTTTCAGAAATGCGATTGTACTATTACCACCCAGATGGCAGACAAGTCTCAACCTTTCCTGTGGGTGTAGGTCAAGAAGGTTGGGATACACCTTTAGGTGAATCTCAAATTGTCAGAAAGAGAGAGAATCCTACTTGGGTCGTACCCGATTCAATACTCGAAAACCACAAACGTCTGGGTAAATACATTGCGCCTATTATGCCTCCAGGGCCTAAAAACCCGCTTGGTCAATTTGCAATGACGACTGGCTTCAAGAACATCGTGATTCATGGCTCACCTTATCCAATGGGTGTTGGCGTCAGGAGCAGTCATGGTTGTATCCGTATGTTAAACGAAAATATCCGTGAGCTTTATCACATGGTGCCAGTTGGAACGAAGGTTACCATCGTGCACGAGCCTAATAAGCTTGGATATTTGGGGAATCAAGTATTTCTTGAATCACATGTGCCCATCTCTAACACAATGTATACAGGTCTCTCTAGCACAGATACACTGGTACAAAGAATGGCAAACAAACTGGGTAAGAAAATTACCATCAAACATTCTGAGGCTCAACGCTTAAGAAGCCAACCCTTAGGATATCCCGCACTGATTGGTAATATTTTCTAAAATGTCATCACATTTAAAAAAAGGGGTTGATACCCCTTTTTTTTCTTATATAATCTGAAAAATGTTTCATATCATACTTTACCAACCTGAAATTCCACCCAACACCGGCAATATCATACGCTTATCTGCCAATACGGGCTGTTGCCTGCATTTGATTGAGCCTTTGGGTTTTACGCTAGATGATAAGCAGCTTAAAAGAGCAGGCTTAGATTATCATGCATTGGCCAATGTAAAACTGTACCCCAGCCTAGCGCTGTGCTTAGCGCAATTTAATCTCGAACGCTGCTTTGCACTCACCACTAAAGGCACAACACAGTATCATCAACCACGTTTTCAAGCAGGCGATGTCTTTGTCTTTGGCCCTGAATCAAGAGGACTACCCGCAGAACTGCGAGATAATTTTAAGGCTGACAATAAACTGAACATTCCACAACTAACGCAGGCACGCAGCTTAAACTTAGCCAATGCGGTTTCTATCATGGTTTATGAGGCGTGGCGCCAAAATAATTTTGCGAGCAGTTAGGATTTAAGCTTCGCTCACTTTGCTGTCATGCCAGCGAAGGTTCATAGGCGTCAACTTAAGAAGAAAACATAATTAATAAGTGATTAACCTACTTAACCCTCACCCGCTTCTTAGAAGCCCCCTCTCCCAAAATTGGTAGAGGGGAAAATGTTCGCTTTGCGAACGAAGAAATCAGTTGCTTCGCAAATCTGAATGCTTTAGGTATGTTGGATAGGAAGATTCAGCAAATCTAACATCGCACCCTGTGCTGGCTTAGCACCATAAATGACTTGTTCAACTTGTGTGCAAATCGGTAACTCAACATCATATTGCTTTGCCATTAACAATAGCTCTTTGACATTACGCTTACCTTCAACCACTTGACCAATCGATTGTTCGGCCGCTTCTACAGCTTGACCTTGGCCTAAAGCCAAACCAAAACGACGATTGCGTGATTGATTATCTGTGGTTGTTAATACCATATCGCCCAAACCAGCTAAACTCATAATGGTATCCAGCTGTCCGCCAACAGCTTTGCTTAAAAGGCTCATTTCATGCAGCCCTTTTGTAATGAGCGCTGCTCGTGCATTTGCGCCAAAGCCTAAACCGTCTGAAATACCCACCGCAATCGCAATCACATTTTTTACAACCCCACCAATGGCAACGCCTCTGACATCTGTTGAGGGATAAATACGAAAAAATGCACTATGAAATAAAGGTGTTATCTCTTTAAGCACTTCTGCAGATTTACTTGCAAGACTGACCGAAGTTGGCATTTTCATGGCGACTTCTTTGGCAAAACTAGGGCCTGATAAAATAGCAACTGGCACATTCAATATTTCTTCAGCAATCTCATGCAAGAAAAGACCATCTTCAGTAACACCTTTTGTTGCAATGATGAGTGTTTTTATTTTTGAGACAAAGGGCTTTAATTGTTTTAAGGTATCTACAAAAACATGACTTGGCACGCACATTAAAACCAAAGCATCGGCTTCAAAGGCATCCGCCAAAGAAGAAGTACAGACAAGGTGCTTTGGAAATTTAGCACCTGGAATATATTTCTTATTCTCACGATCTTGATTAAGCGCCTTGATTTCATCTGCAAATGGCCCCCACAGCTTTAATTGCTCAAAGCGTGTGGCACCATATAATGCTAAAGCGGTTCCCCAAGAACCGCATCCAAGCACGATTAAAGGCAAACGTGCTAATAACTCACTCATCCGTTCGCAGCCTCTTCTTTTTGTTTTTTCTGCTGCTCTAAATGTTGTAAATAAAGTGCATCAAAATTAACAGGCGCCAACAATAACTGAGGGAAACCGCCCCGTGTTACCAGATCAGAAATCGCTTCTCGTGCATAGGGATATAAAATGTTAGGACACATAGATCCCAAAGCATGTGATAATTGTTCCTTAGGGAATCCTTTGATGGTAAAAATACCAGCTTGATGCACTTCAACCAAAAACGCTGTTTTATTAGCCATCTTCACAGTAACTGTTAAGTGCAATACAACATCGTATACATTTTCTTCAATGTCTGTTGTCTTGGTGTGTAAATCGACATTAACTTCTGGCTTCCACTCTTCTTTGAAGATTTGTGGTGCATTGGGTGTTTCAAAAGAAGCATCTTTGATATAAATGCGTTGAATATTAAATATTGGCCCTTGTTTGTCATCAGGCATCGTTGTGTTGTCATTTGCCATTATCTTCTCCCTTCCCATTGATTATGAATAAAATTAATGCTTAGAAACGGGTAAATTTTCTGAACGCCATTGGTTCAACCCGCCTTTTAGAAAATAAACATCCGTAAATCCCTGCGCCAAAAACCATTGTCCAATTTTAGGTGACTGCGCACCGTTTTCACAAACAACAACAATGGGCCTAGATTTATATTTAGTCAGTGTTTTCTTTCGTTCTTCTAATTCAGATTGCATCATGTGAATAGCGCCGAGTATATGACCTTGCTCAAAAATTTGCTTTTCTCGCACATCAATCACCACTGCTCGCGAATGGTTCATCAAGTTAACCAGCTCGTTTGGCGCCAGTCCTGGCAAGCCAAAAGATCGGTTACGCAGCTCAGTGACGGCTAACAAAACTAACAATGCAACAAAAAGACTTGATAAAGCCCAATGCTGAAGAAGAAATGACCAGTATACTTCCATCCGCTCATGACCTAATAGGTATAACAATAAGCTGGCCATTATACACAGTATCGCTTTATCTGGCGACTCAGCATGTTGTCGACACCAAGCAATCAGTTACAATGGGTGTCTTAAAAAAATATTTATATAGCTAAAAATGACCCGACCAAAGCCAGTTTTATTGCTAATTTTGGACGGCTGGGGTGCCAGCCAAGAAATAAAAGGGAATGCCATACTGGCAGCCCAAACACCCACATGGGACAAACTGATTGCAACACATCCTTACACTGAAATTGAAGGCTGTGGCGAAACAGTAGGCTTACCACACGGGCAAATGGGTAATTCAGAGGTAGGACATTTAACCATTGGGGCTGGGCGTATCGTCCATCAAGATCTCAGCAAAATAAATCTTGCCGTGCAAGATGGCTCCTTCTTTCACAACCCTATCCTAAGGCAAGCCTTCCTCAATGCGGAAAAAACACAAACCGCTGTTCATGTCATGGGTCTGTTATCACCGGGTGGCGTACACAGCCATGAAGATCATATCTTTGCATTGCTGGAGCATAGCAAGCACTACAATTGCCCTGTTTATATCCATGCCTTTTTAGATGGCAGAGACACCTCACCCAAGAGTGCCGAAGCCTCTTTAGAAAAGTTAGAGAAAATAGTTGCAGCCTTACCTAAAGCACACATTGCGACCCTCATGGGGCGCTACTATGCGATGGATAGAGACAATCGCTGGGATAGAATTGAGCGTGCTTTTAACGCAATTGTACATGCTAAAGCAGAGCTGCATTTTTCCTCTACGCAGCAGGCACTGTCACATGCTTATGCACACAATCTAACAGATGAGTTTGTATTACCCAGTATCGTCGATGCAGCCTATTCTGGCATACAAAGCACAGATACGGTGCTGTTTATGAATTTCCGCTCAGACCGCGCAAGGCAGATGAGCCATGCACTCTCAACGCCTGATTTTTCTGGTTTTGATCGCTTGAATTTTAAACCCATCAAACAATTAGTAACGCTCACCGAATATGACAGCACTCTCAAAGCAGCCATTCTCTTTCCTAAAACCACACCTAAAAATGGTTTAGGAGAATACTTACAAACCTTGGGACTACAACAATTAAGAATCGCTGAAACAGAAAAATATGCACATGTAACTTTCTTTTTCAATGGTGGCGTTGAAGCACCTTGCGAAGGAGAAGAGCGAATACTCATTCCCTCTCCTAAAGTACAAACTTATGATTTGAAACCGCAAATGAGCGCGCTTGAGATTACAGAGCATTTAACGCAGGCCATTGCCTCTCGTCGTTTTGATGTCATTATCTGCAATTTTGCAAACGCAGATATGGTTGGGCATACAGGTAATTTCAAAGCAACCATTGAAGCAATCGAATGTTTAGATCAGTGTCTAAGCAAAATAATCGCAAGTATTGAAGCACAAAACGGTGCGCTGTTGATAACCGCTGACCATGGCAATGCAGATTGTATGTACGAAACCAATACAGATAACCCACATACAGCACACACACTTGCAAAAGTACCCTTTGTGTATTGTGGTTCATCATCATTGGTTTTTAAGCACCAAGTAGGTTCATTACAAGATGTTGCCCCAACCCTACTTCACGTTATGGGTATTACCCCACCCAAAGAAATGACGGGTGTATCTTTGCTAACGGACGCCTAAAATGACAACTCGATATAATTTCATTTTTTTATTTTGCTTATGGATAAGCTTGAATGCGCATGCCTATACGCCCACGAAGCAGACAGAAAAATCCAAACAAACGCTAGAGCTACTACAATCTAAAATTAGCTCTACTGAATCTAGTATCCATGAAGATAAAAAACAATTATCCCTCTTAAATAAGCAACTCAGAAGTCTTGAAATAGAGATTGGAAAACTGAACGAACATATTCGTGGCTTGCAAACACAAATTGATAGCTCTGCCACACAAGTGACTCAGCTCACCAATCATTATGCCGTATTGGCAAAAGACAAAGCACAACACGAACAATTACTCTCCGAATTGATCTTACAAACTTATAAGAACTATCAGAATGAGCGCTGGCAACTATTATTATCTAATAAAGATATACAAAGCCTGATGCGATTGACACACTACTATCATGATTTATCTAATGCTCGAAAAAAAGAGATCCATAATCTCATCACCAATTTATCAAGTATTGAAGCAACTGCTAACAAAATTGAACAAGAAAAATCAAATTTAGAGCGGCTACAAAAAGCAGAAACTCAACAAAAAAATGACTTGCTGCAGAGTCAAAATCAACGCAAAGAAATCTTAAGCAAACTCAACAATCAAGTAAATGCAAATGAGAAAAACCTAGCGCAGCTCAAAGGTGAACAACACGCCCTAGAAGCAGTCATGAAAAAGCTACAATCTGGCTTGGCAAAAATGCCAGAATATATCGAGCCCTCCTTTAAGTTTCAAAAAAATAAAAGCACGTTATTCTTCCCCATACAAGGTCAAAGCGCCACTTTAATGGCCGTCACGGCTCATCCTGGTGAAAAAAACAAAAAATCCTATGTTAAAGCAACGACAGGCACACCTGTATATGCCATTTACAGTGGACGCGTTGTGTTTTCAGAATGGCTACGTGGGGTTGGTTTACTCTTGATCATCGATCATGGCAATGGTTACATGAGCTTATATGGTAACAACGATATACTTTACAAGTCTGTCGGTGACACCGTTAATAAAGCTGAAATGATTGCCAGGGTTGGCCAAAGCGGTGGTCATAGCGAACCTGGGTTATACTTTGAGTTAAGAAAAGATGGAATGGCGCTTGATCTGAGCAATTGGTTCAGGCTTAGTTAGTTGATAAGCAGTGTTTAGATAGAAAGCACAGCGCAAATTTTCGACTAAAATTAAAAAACATTTACTTGTTTGTGAAATATAGTCACAGCACATGATTTTTAGGGTAGGCGTCAAGCCTCGAGCAACCGGAGTGTACAAAAGTACATGAGGATTGCAAGAGGGCGAAGACAACACACCCAACATTGTGCCCCTTGCGGGTAAAACTCATATGCGAAGACTACAGCATAAGTAACGCAAGCTAAAGATATCGGAGAGTACGCGACACTCTTTTATTGTTAAGGACAACTCTATGAAATTACATCTAAAAAACCACTTTGGTTTAGCTCTTGTTTTACTCTCCAGCCTGTATACCTATTCTACTTTCGCAAAACCCAATGAAAGCAATATCCCATTAGATGATTTGCAGCGCTTTACTGCGGTTGTAGAACATATTCGAAAGTATTATGTAAAACCAGTGGACGATAAAGAACTTTTTGAAAATGCGATTCGCGGTATGTTAGCCGGCCTTGATCCACATTCAACTTATCTTGATCCTAATGAATTCTCTGACTTGAAGGTAAATACTTCCGGCAAATTTGGGGGGTTAGGGATAGAGGTCACTATGGAAGACGAAGTTGTGAAAGTGATCAGTCCTATCGATGATACGCCTGCCTATCGCGCTGGAATTCTCGCTGGTGACATGATTGTACGCCTCGATGATACACCCGTTAAAGGCTTAGCGCTGAAAGATGCGGTTGAAAAAATGCGTGGCGAGCGCGGAACAGACATTGTACTGACCGTTATTCGCAAAGGCGAAACAAAACCACTCAAGATTAAAGTAACACGCGACATCATTAAAGTGAAAAGTGTTAAATCCAAGCTGCTCGATGATCACTATGGCTACATTCGAGTTTCTCAGTTCCAAACCCGCACCTCTGAAGATCTTGAAGCCGCTATTGCGCAACTTCGGGTAGCCTCTCATGATCGACTCCAAGGCGTTATTTTAGATCTGAGAAATAACCCAGGCGGTGTTTTAGATGCCTCTGTTAAAACCTCTGATCTCTTCTTAGATAAAGCAAAACTTAAATACAACGGTTTAATTGTGTACACTGAAGGCCGCTTACCAGGCTCTAAAATTGAAGAGAAATCTGTAGGTGGTGATATCTTAAAAGGTGCGCCTATCGTTGTAATTGTAAATGAAGGATCAGCATCTGCCTCAGAAATTGTAGCAGGCGCTTTGCAAGATCATAAACGTGCACTTGTCGTCGGTGCTCAAACCTTTGGTAAAGGTTCTGTTCAAACCGTGTTACCACTCAGAGACAAACATGGCCTCAAACTAACAACCGCTTTGTATTACACGCCTTCTGGGCGCTCTATACAAGCCAAAGGTATCACGCCAGACATTCAAATTCCTAATATCAAAATCCCAGAACAAAAGGATGATGACACTTGGGCAATGCTAAGAGAACAAGATCTCAGTGGCCATTTAGATAATAAGCAAGATACAGCAACACAAGCTCAAAAAGATCAAGCCATCGCAGCCAGCATGGCAAAGGATAGTAAATTAGCTGAGATTAAAGAAGAAAAGCCCAAGAAGCCCCTTATCATTGAAGATTACCAACTCAATGAAGCGCTGAATTTATTGAAAGCACTGGCATTGATTGGCGGTGATATAGATAGGACAAAGAATGTTGTCTTGAATCAAAATAAACAAGAGGCGGTCAAAACAAAAGCCGTGGCAAATTAAGTTATCTTCTAAATAGCGACGTATATCATCAGTTAAGAAATGAACGAAGTGAATGATGTTCTTCCCTTGGTATCAAGGGAAGAGGCTCAACTAAAGTTGAGCAGATGGATTTTAAATATGTTTTAAAAATCCCTCCGCCACAAGCGGCGACTCCCTTTGATAACAAAGGGAGCATATGGCGCTTTGCGCATGAGAAATAACTGATCAATAAATTATAATAGTAAATACTAATATCTAATGCGCAGTAATCATTTTCTTCAGCGCTAAAATAGCCGACTTTTCAATTTGACGTATGCGCTCAAGCGATACTTTATATTTAGCAGCAAGATCTTTTAATGATGATTTTTCCTCATTAAGATAACGCTCAGTCACAATATCCAAACTACGTGGATCCAGTGCTTCTAATGCACCCTTTAGCTTATCTTGCTGGTTGGCCTGCTCATTGTTGTGTGCTAAAGCCTGCAAAGGATCACCTTCTTGCGCTTCTAAATATTGTTCAGGCGTTACAACATAAGTATCGCCCGATTCTTCATTCAATGGCATATCAAATGCCATATCCCTTGCCTGTAAACGTGATTCCATTTCGATGACTTCTTGTGGCAATACACCTAAATCTTTGGCAACCACAGCGACTTCTTCTTGTGTAAACCATGCTAAGTGGTTTTTCTTGCCACGTAATTTAAAAAATAACTTTCGTTGTGCTTTGGTGGTCGCAATTTTCACAATTCGCCAGTTACGGATTACAAATTCATGAATTTCAGATTTGATCCAATGTACAGCAAAAGCAACCAATCGAACACCTACAGCAGGATCAAAACGCTTTACTGCTTTCATAAGACCAATTGTACCTTCCTGAATCAAATCAGCTAAAGCAAGTCCATACCCTGTATAAGTACGTGCGATAGAAGCAACAAAACGTAAATTAGATAAAACCAGTTTTTGCGCGGCTTGCAAATCACCTTGTTGGTGATAAGCCACTGCCAGGTCTCGCTCTTCTTCTGCACTTAAAAGTGGAATTTGCTGTACACGCTGCAAATAGGCCTGTAACCCATCTTGTACAGAAGGTAAGTTATAAGAGGTTATTTGCAAGGCTGTTGACATAATTACACCTGTATCTACAAGTTGTTTAACATTACTTTTAACGATTCACTCATAATTCTAGCACTCTTCCTATTAGAGTGCTACATTGAAAAATATATATTTTTCAACAAGATATATATAATATCAGATGCTGCAGCGCTAAAATCACCAAAGGAGTATCTACAAATACCCCTCTTAGGCTTAGCTCATTCTTTATTAAGGGTGCACATTTGCGCCTTGTGGTGCCGGGATCCCTGGCTGTGGCTGCCCATTACCTACCTGAGCTACAGGTTGCTGCTGCGCAGCACCAAATAAATATTGGTACAAGCGATTATTAACAACCAATGGTGGCATTGGCTGCCCCATAAACCACTGATTCAATCTTAGCCAAGAGGCTTTTAAAGACAAATACGCTAAAGTTGTGGCAACAGCAGAACCTGCCAATACTTCTGCATAATAAAAAGCAGCGGGTGGAATTCTAACGCCTGTTTTCTGATATAAGCCTTCAGAAATACCATCTGCGACATATTGCATACCACCTTGCATCAAGTCATAGCTCGCACCCATACCATCCCAAAACATATCTGTTCCCCAAGAAGCCCAACTCGCTGCTGCATTTCTTAAAGGTGCACTTACTTGTGCTAAATAATTGCCTTGACCACTGAAATAAGCTCTAGCCTGTGCTAAGCATTCTCTGGCTTTTTCTGGACCACCAAACACACAATGTCTGATTTGCGTGCTACCCCACAGGACATCTCTGCCTATTCCAAAAACAGCAATCCCTGTATCTGTCGCACTTTCACTTAACTCATAAACAGAAGGTGCTGCATGATCTGCCAGTGATTTATGAAAAAACAAAGTAGAAAACATATTTCTCAGCATCCATAATGGTTTATTTGCGATAGTGATGAGTGTACCTTCGCCACCAAATACCCAATCTCTTGCTGACCAGTTTAAATCGTTCTTATCAAAGGCATTATATATACCTGGAATCATTCGTTCTAAAGGCGGACGCATGAGTGCGGTGGTTGCAGGTTTAATCGCATCCCAAAATTTTTCTTTTAAAAAAGCATCATGCACATAATCAGAAATTGTTTCAGGCAAAATAACCTTGCCTGCTACTTTGAGTGCTTTTTTAGACAAGTGTTTGATCTTAGGAACAAGACCCGCAGGATGCGCACCAACCCCGACAGCAACGTGTGCGCCATGTGCACCTTGAGGTGGTTGTGGCCGCGAAAAAGCCCAATTAACCGCTTTATAACCCACATAAGGCAACACCAAATAATGAAAACCATGCTCTGTCAATGCATGAATAGAATCAGCGGCATTAAAGGCTGCGTTCTCAAAGCTATTAAAGATTAAAGGGTTATAATTATAGGCACTCATGTTAAACACCGAATAAAGTTCACTAACAAAATATTTGCGAACTGTAATCAACACCACGGGGTATTGCAAGGTGTTTGCTGGAAATGCTGATAATCTGTGTAAATTTAACGATGAGCAGCGAAACCAAAGGATAGTTTAACAAAAACTACCCTTTATGGCTGACTCTTTAAATCATAGCAAGGATCTCAGTCACTAGCTTTTCAATGCCAAGCTGTGCTTCGCTGATCCTGTTTGCCAACATATAAGCAGGTGTGCTCACCACTTTGTGTGTCTTGTCCACAACAATATCTGTCACAGGACAAGCAATATGCTGCCCTCCCATTGCACTCAATTTATCAGCAGTGGGTTTATCCGTACCAATAGTGAGCTTGGTTTGAGTAGGATAGAGTTTAGGAATCATCGCCGGTGCAATACAAATAAAGCCAACAGGCTTTTGGGCTGCATGCATGGCGGCCACCAACTGTGACACGCCTTCATTCACATGACAGTGGGTTCCTTCAAAGGCAAAATCACATAAATTCTTAGCAGCCCCAAAGCCCCCCGGAAAAATAACCGCATCAAAATCACTCGCAGTGATCTCTTTTAAATCTTTGATCTCTCCTCGTGCAATACGTGCAGCCTCAACCAACACATTACGTTTTTCAGGCATTTCTGTCTGCGTCAAATGATTAATGACGTGAACTTGGTCAATATTAGGCGCAAAGCATTGATACTGTGCGCCCGCCTTATCAATCGCCAGCAAAGTTAAAATAGCTTCGCCAATCTCACTACCGTCCATGACACCACAACCCGATAAAACAACGGCTATCTTCTTCATCCTGCATTCCTCCACAAAAACCCAATATTTCTATTCCCGCCATCCCATCCAAAGTTTCTGTACATACTTCTTCTTGGGTTTGAACTTTCTGAGATTAAACGGTAATAATAGCATTATTTCTAATGTCTGATATTTTTCTTCACGATACTCTTCTTGCCCCAAAACCAGCCTATTTTCTCCTGCAGAAGGCCTTGCTTTATAAGTGTTGAATAATTTATCCCAGAGAATCAAACAAAAACCAAAATTTGTCATATATTCATCTTTGCGATCAGAGTGATGAATACGATGCATACCAGGTGTCACAATAAAATAACGCAAGTATTTTTCAGTCTTTTCCGAAAAATAGAGGTTAGCATGTGTAAACAAGACACCCAAATTTAATATAATTTCAAAGAGCAGCGCTGCCAATACAGGCACACCAAAAAAGACAACACCAAAGGATTTTATTGCCATAACAACCAGTTCTTCAAAAGGATGAAATCGTAAGCCTGTGGATACATCCATTTCTTTATCAATATGATGCACTCGATGACAAAACCATAACCATTTATAGCGATGCATCAAACGATGCTGAAAGTAAATCAATAAATCTAAAGCAAGAATTCCTATTATCACTTTTATAAAAAACGGCATTGTTACTTTATTTAAGATACCTTGATGGTTTTTTTCAGCAAGCCAGGCTGTTTGCAATAAAAATATAGGAAAAACCAAACGTATCGCTGCTTGAGAGATAAGACTCAAAGAGAAATGTTTAAGCCATCGCCTAAACAAAGAGCTTCGAATCATTCGCCAGGGCGACCGAGTTTCCCAAAAAGCCAATAGCAAAAAGAAGCTTAAAGCACATCCAATGCGCAGATAGCCTTGTGTCGATTGTAACCATTCATGCAGTGCCATATATACTCATCTCAAACAAGGATTCAAGTTTCACTCAATGTACCATCCACATCCTAAAAAAGGGAGAACTCATTACAGTCATTCAACTTGCATTATTTTGGGATGCATCCTAAACAAATCACGGTGAGCTTGGTATGATAGCCATCAGAATGTGTTCTATGGAGATAAAGACAATGTCCGACGCAATAGTAAACGTAACTGATGATTCCTTTGAAAACGAGGTAGTAAACTCAAATACCCCTGTACTCGTTGATTTTTGGGCAGAATGGTGTGGCCCTTGCAAAATGATTGCTCCCGTTTTAGACGAAATTGCCAAAGAATACGGTGGGCGCCTCAAAGTTACCAAAATAAATATTGATGAAAATCAAGCAACTCCACAAAAATTTGGTGTACGCGGTATCCCTACACTGATGTTATTTAAAAATGGCGAGCTAGAATCTACTAAAGTAGGCGCTGTATCAAAATCTCAATTAGCTGCTTTCATCGATAGCAACCTCTAATGTATGTGGCTACCAAATATTTTATTTAATGACTAGCTTCAAAATAAATTCTTTGGTAGCATTGTCCACTATCTTGGCAAATGCCAAGGTAGGAAGCAAACTGGATTTGTTTGGCATATGAGCTTACACGCTTGTGGCCATTACCTAAGAGGAAAACAACTCAGTAGTATAAGCAGCGATCTGAAGCGCGGCATTTATCCTAAAAGCAGCGAATCTGATCTAACATTCACTATCCCCCATTCAATATAATTAAAAGCACGCATATGAATCTTTCAGAACTGAAAAATAAACCAGCAACTGAACTTTCGGAACTCGCTATAGAATTAGGCGTTGAAAATGTCGCCCGATTACGCAAACAAGATCTTGTTTTTGGTATCCTAAAAGCACACTCAAAAAGTGGCGAAGATATTTATGGCGAAGGCGTTTTAGAACTCCTGCAAGATGGTTTTGGTTTCTTGCGCTCTGCACAAGCCTCCTACTTGCCAGGGCCAGATGATATCTATGTTTCTCCAAGCCAAATTAGACGTTTTGGTCTTAGAACAGGCGATACAGTGTCTGGTAAGATTCGTCCGCCCAAAGATGGTGAACGCTATTTTGCACTGTTGAAAGTAAATGAAATTAACTACGAAAGCCCAGACAATACACGTAATAAGTTATTATTCGAAAACTTAACCCCCTTACATGCTGAAGCACGTCTTCACCTTGAAGTGGGTAATGGTAGCACTGAAGATCTCACCGCTCGCGTTGTCGATCTTGTGTCACCGATTGGTAAGGGTCAACGTGGCTTGATTGTGTCTCCGCCTAAAGCAGGTAAGACCATGATGCTACAAAATATTGCTCATTCTATTTCAACCAATCACCCCGAATGTAAATTAATTGTTCTCTTAATCGATGAGCGCCCTGAAGAAGTAACCGAAATGGAACGTTCTGTACAAGGTGAAGTGGTTGCAAGTACTTTTGATGAGCCACCGCATCGACATGTCCAAGTATCTGAAATGGTCATTGAAAAAGCAAAACGCTTGGTTGAGCATAAAATGGATGTTGTTATTTTATTAGACTCTATCACCCGTTTAGCAAGAGCCTATAACACCACCATTCCTCACTCAGGAAAGGTATTAACAGGTGGTGTCGATGCCGCTGCATTGCAACGTCCAAAACGATTTTTTGGTGCTGCGCGTAATGTTGAAGAAGGTGGAAGTTTAACAATTATCGCAACCGCGCTAATTGACACTGGATCCAAAATGGATGAAGTCATCTATGAGGAATTCAAAGGTACAGGTAACATGGAATTGCATCTTGATAGACGTGTCGCTGAGAAGCGTGTTTATCCTGCAATTAACATTAATCGCTCTGGCACACGCCGCGAAGAAAAGCTCACCACGCCTGAAGAACTACAAAAAATGTGGATCCTCAGAAAGCTCTTGAATCCTATGGACGAGTTAGCGGCCATTGAATTCCTCATTGAGCGCCTCAAAGGTAGCAAAACAAATGAAGAGTTCTTTGAAGCAATGAAACGCGCCTAATCTTTAAGCCAATGGCCTATCAAGATCTACGCGAATTTCTGGCTCTGCTTGAACAGCAGGGCCAGCTTAAACGGATTTCCTATCCTGTTGATCCTTTTCTTGAAGTCACAGAAATCTGTGATCGTGTCTTAAAGGCGGAAGGACCTGCGCTATGGTTTGAATCTCCCAAACATGCATCCATGCCTCTTTTAGGCAATTTATTTGGCACCGTTGAACGAGTAGCCCTTGCCATCGATAAAACATCCTTAGCAGGCTTAAAAGAAGTAGGCGAACTCTTAGCACTATTAAAAGAGCCTAAGCCACCCGAAGGTTTTTGGGATGCGATATCGCAGATCCCAACCGTTAAAAAATTAATGAGCATGCGCCCTAAAATGCTCAATAAAGGCCTTTGTCAAAGCCATCAGCTTGCCAAACATGAAGTCGATCTTGAAATGCTTCCTATTCAAACTTGTTGGCCAGAAGATATTGCTAAATTAATCACCTGGGGTTTAGTCATCACACAAGGCCCAACACAAGGACGACAAAATTTAGGCATATATAGACAGCAAGTGATTGATAAGAATCGTGTCATTATGCGTTGGCTTAAGCACCGTGGTGGTGCGCTTGACTATCAAGCCTGGTGCCAGCAACATCCTGATAAGCCCTTCCCCATTGCAGTAGCATTAGGCGCCGATCCCGCAACCATATTAGCGGCTGTAACGCCCATCCCAGATACCCTCTCTGAATACGCCTTTGCAGGGCTACTAAGGGGCAAAAAGACAGAACTCGCGCCTGCAATATTACATCCTCATTTATCTGTGCCTGCTAGCGCCGAGATTATTCTTGAAGGTTATATATACCCCAATGACACAGCCCAAGAAGGCCCTTTTGGCGACCATACTGGTTACTATAATGAAGTTGAAACTTTTCCAGTCATGACAATTGAAATGATCACAATGCGCGACTCTGCTTTCTATCATAGTACTTACACGGGCAGACCTCCCGATGAGCCAGCCATACTCGGCGTTGCGCTGAATGAAGTATTCACGCCTATTTTACAAAAACAATATCCAGAGATAATCGATTTTTATCTACCACCAGAAGGATGTTCTTATCGCGTTGCCGTGGTCTCTATCCATAAAAAATTCCCTGGGCATGCCAAGCAGATCATGATGGGGATCTGGTCATTCTTACGCCAATTTATGTATACAAAAATGATCATTGTTGTAGATGCAGATATCAATTGTAGAAGCTGGCAAGATGTCATTTGGGCAATGTCTACACGTATGGATCCCAAACGTGATACTTTCATTTTGGAAAATTCACCTATAGATTATTTAGATTTTGCTTCTCCACAAAGCAACCTTGGGGGCAAAATTGGTTTTGATGCCACAAATAAACTTCCTGGAGAAACCAGTCGAGAATGGGGAAGACCCATCGTACAATCCACAGAGATCAAAGAACGCATTGATGCCATTTGGCCTGTACTGGGTTTGTAAAGATTTGTCATGATAAAATATAAATTGATTGATACAAAACCTATCAGCAAAGACATTATTTCTCTTCGCTTTTCCCCGTTGAATACAGCTCATGTGCTTCATTATGAATCAGGGCAATATATCAACACAATGCTGAAAGATCCCCCCTTTGCAACAGATGCTGTTTTATCACTCTCCATTACAAATGCATCCAATCAAGGCCACAATTTAGAATTTCATTTACGCCACGATGAAAAACAAAAAGCAGCGCTATCATTTATCGATCAACTTCGACACAATCCAGTCATTGACATTGTAGGTCCCTTTGGTCAGATGACGCAGACTAGTCGCCAATCAGGCAAGAAATTACTCTTGCTGGCAGGTGGCACAGGTATAGCACCGTTTAAAGCATTACTCGAAGAAATGATAAAAACCCAAGACACACTACACAATCAATCTATTAGCTTATGGTGGGGGGTGCGCAAACCCGAAGATCTCTATCTGCTAGATTTCTTGAAAAGCATTCAAGCACAATACCCTGCCTTTACTTACAAAATTATATTATCCACACTTGATAAGCCAAGTCATTGGCCATTTGCAAATGGCTGGCTACATGACATACTCATCAATGAAAATGAATGGCAGGATATAGAAAGCACTCAAGTCTACCTAAGTGGCCCATTTGAAATGGTTAGAAAATGTCAGAGCACATTATTAGCACGCGGTTTAGATGCGCGCTTCATCCTATCTGATATGCTCGGCATCATTTAAATAACCAAGCGCAGACTATAATCTACTAGGCCTATTCACAGATTTTAGACTTGTACCCAAGGCGACTAATGCTTCTGCTATATTCTTTCTGAATCCAGTGTAATCTACCTTTTCAAGCTCACTAAGGTTCGGCAATTGCTGATGTCGAACATAATAAGCTGCTATCACTTTTGCATAAAAACAAATAACAGGCCCACAATCATAAGCATTTTCTTGCTTAGCCACACTGATGAATTCTCCGCTAATATGCTCTGCCCGTCCTCTTTGTAAAGGCCTGATTGCGCTAGCTAGTTCAAAGCCAGAGCCCGTTAAAAGCCCCTCATCCCTACTATTAAAACCATCTAGTATATACACACTAGGATCTGATGTGTTGTCAATAATGATGAGATGCCAATGATTATTTTGATGCATAGGCCAAAAAACCAACGGCGACTCAGATAATTTCTTTTTCCACACATCATACTTTTGTTCATTACGAAATCTGTCAGGTAATGGGGGTATGCATTGATTCATCAAGCTAGAGATAACTTCAACGCCTGAATATTGCGCTGCAAGCTGCTGAAAGTAATCATTCACCAAAATGTCATTAAACCATGCTTCTGTGGCAGTAAAGCTGTCTGGCTGTTCTAAAGGCACGAGCAACCGCTTAACATCTTCTTCACGATATGAAAGGTCTTGCAGTTGTTGATGTAATTGTTCATAAGGATTTATTTTAGGGGGCGTTATTTTGCGCGTTGTTGAAGAAAAAGTCAGTGTCGGTGCAGGCTCTGGTAACTTCACTTCTGCATGAGAAGAAGATGACCCGGAATTATTCTCCCAAAAGAAATCAAGCACTGAAAGAATGGAACCAATCATGGACAATTTCCCACAAATTTTATAGAAAACACCTCGAAGTTAGAAAATGTACTGAAATAATATAGAATTGTCAACTACCTGTTGATTGCTAAAATGAATGCTCACTTATAGTACTGCCTCTTAGTCACACCTTGATTTGCTGAAGAATCAGTACTGATTCTTCAGTGAGACGCCCTGTGCTGAAGGACCTAGCTTATTAAAGCACATTGGAATTAGAACATTTATTCTTTCCAATAGCTCTCTATCGTCACATTCCCTCCCTTCCCAGGTATTCTTAACGGCATGCCTCTTTGTTCAAACAGGGCACGCATATCTTTCACCATATGCGGATTACCACAAAGCATGACTTGTGCTGTTTCTGCAGAAATTTCTTCACCCAATTCTGCCTCAATTATTTTCTGCTCTATCAATTCTGTCATCCGTTGCGAGTATACATGCTCATGTTTCTCTCGTGTAATGATAGGAATAAAACGGAATTGACTTGGATATTGCGTTAAAAAGGATTCAATTAAACCATGATGAGATGATAAATTGACGGTCGGCACACTGTGAACCAATCGAATTTTGTCAAAAGTCTGCCAAGCTGCTTCGGTTTTTAAAATGGATAAAAATACCCCTAAACCTGTGCCTGTGGCAAAACACCATAAACTAGGCGCTGGCGCGAGGGTGGCAAGCGTAAATCTCCCAGATGCTTTTTTGGATACCCAAATTTTATCACCTGTTTTTAAATTGACCAGCTGAGGTGTTAAACCACCTTTATCTACAAAATTAAAATAAAATTCTAATACAGACTCAAAAGGCGCATTCGCAAAGGAATAAGGCCTAAATAATGGCTTTTGCTCATCACCTAAACCAATCTGTGTGAATTGACCAGCCTCAAAGCCATCAATCGGCGCCTTGATGAAAATAGAATAAAGATCATCACTCCATTGATGTAATTTGACAACTTCTCCACTGACCCATCGACTCATATTACACCCACTGCATTCATTTATATTTTTTCAGGAAATTTAACGTGCGTTGCGACAGAGGTTAACTCTATCGGAACAAATTGAATCAACCCTTTACGAAAATATTGATTCGATAATTCAAGCTGATCAATTTTTTCTAACAAGATACCTAATTCTGCATAGGCTTCTGGCAAAGCGCATAATTTAAGGCATGCCTCTAAATACCGCTGTGCTTTACCCCAGAGCTGCGCTTGCATACACAGGCGTCCTAAAGTGAGCAATAAATTTGGACTGTCTTGATTTGCTCTTAACCAAACTTCCGCTTGATCCAAAGGTTTCTGTGGATCTTGGAATTTAATAAGCCCATACAAATAAATACAAGGCTCACTCCAATTTCTTTTGAGGCATTGTCTTAAAACAGCTTCTGCTTCCAGTGATTTTTCCTCTTGGCATAGCTGCAAGGCATAAGGATAAACAATATCTGGATCCGTTTGTAATCTTTTGGGAATCTTATGCCAAAAGACCTCTAATGTTTTTTCACTTTGTTTTTGATAACTGTTGATAATCTGTACATACAATTGCTTCTCGAGCGTTTTTTCCTCTTCAGAACTAATCACTTTATGTTTGCGAAGATTAGGCAGCAATTCAAGCAACTGCTCCCAGTCTTTTAATTGCTGATAAATGTTCTTGAGCAACTTTAAAATATGGGGATGAAAAGGCGCAAGGTTCAATAAATGCTTTGCGGTTGCAAGCGATTGTTCAAATTGACCTTGTTGGTATTGCAACCTTGCTTGTGTTAAGCCAATGGCAATATCTGCCCCTTTGGTCTTATCATGAGCAAGCTTTAAGTAGCGATCGCGCCGTTTGGCTTCACCCAATTCTTGTGCCGCTTTTGCAGCGGAAAGATAGTTCAGTAATGGGACTTCACTGTATTCAGCCGCTTGCAGAAAATGCTTTTCTGCGCGAATCCAATCACCTTCTGCAAGCTCAATAAAGCCTTGATGGGTTAAGCGACGTGCTTTTTGTTTTTTTCGATTAAGTGTAAAATCACCAACCCAGAAACTAGAATGCACTAAATTATCATAGATTTTTAGCATATAATGGAAAAGTACAAAGACAAAAAAAGCAGCAACAATAGCCAGCCACAGTGGCATATCAACACGCCACCCTGCTACCCGAATAATTATAATGCCAGGATCAGATTTTACATTCGTGCCAATCCAAACTGCAAATGCTAAAACGACGGCAAGCCAAATCAACTTTTTCATGAGTTTGTCTCTTGCTCCTGTACAACGCCAGGTGCTTTAGAGGTTTCCAATGCTTTTTTCAAAGCAGATAAGGATTGAGAAACATCCGGCATCTTTGTAGTCAATACCACACCATTTAGTTTTTCCAATGCTTTCAAAGCAGTTTCCCGTGAAGGTGTTGCATCAAAATATTGCTCAATCGATAAATTGAGATGATTGAGAGATTCGTGATAAACAATCGTGTCTGATTTTAGCAATGCCCACTTGGCTTGTTCTAGCGTTAAGCCTAAAGTCTTTACCAATTGCTTTTGCTCTAGTTTTGTAAGAACGGGCTGCATGACATCTTGATCATAGCGGCTGACGCGAATTAAACTTTTAAATTCATTCCATGTTTGCATTAAGACTCGCTGCCAAGTCGCTTTCTCTTCCGCCATATCCTCTGCTTTCACCCAAGAACCTTCTTTGTTCTCATCAACCAATGCTTTAAAGCGCAAAGTATACAAAGTAGACTCAAGCACATTCAATTGTGTCCAGATATCATGTTTATCAACCACAGGTGTGCTTTCTAAAGCAGCAATATCTTTTGCCAATGCTTCTCTCACCCACGCCAGTTGAGGATAACCTAAGGCTTTAATCTTTCTATCTGCGATTTGAAGCTGCGCTTTGGCTGTATGGCTATCTTGATTAAGCTGTAATTGTATATCAGCATTTTGTATTAAATAGTAGGCTTCATTTAAAACCCACTCACTTTTACCGGATTGCATAATAAGCTGATCTTGAGCCGCTTCTATTTCTGATTTCAAAGTCTTAAGCTGCGCCTGACTCAGCTCATTTTCTGCTCTAACAGCAGTAACAGACTGCAGAGAAGATTCTGCACGTGCTGCTAATGATTTAACAGATTGTTGATCTGCTGCAAGCGAAACATTCAATTGATGAATCTGAGAATGTAATTGATAGACAATATAGCTAACAGCACCAACCGCTACACAAGAAAGAATACTGAAACCAAAAAGCGCTTGAGTCACCCAAGATTTTTGGACTGTGGGTGCCACAGGAGGTGGCATCTTTGGCGCATTTTTTTTGCCTGTATTTTCATCTGCCTTTTCATCTGAAGCATTAGCAAAAGAATCATCGATACTATCACCTGTAATGGTATTGTCCGCCCAAAAGTCTGTCTGATCTTTTGGGGGAGATTGCACCAATGCTTCTGCTTTACTGGGAGGTGCCTCATGAACAGCTTTTGTCACTTGTGCAGTACGCACTGATTCTGTAGAGGAAGCGTTTTTTATAAATTTGGCTGGATTAATGCCGGGATCAATAGGGTTACCAACGACTTCACCCGCGTCTTTAGGCAAAATACTCGCGGTATCCTGAGCTGCGCTGGCGCCGACTTTATCTGTTTTTTTTCCATGGTGCGTTACAATCACCGGCTTACTGGATGCATGCTTACCATCCGTATTATCTTTGCTTTTATCTTTATCCATATGGCTTTATGCTCGCAGATAATCATCTAATAAAGATGTTTGTTAATCAACCAATACCAGTTATTTAACTATTTGTTGCCGATACGAACTATCAGAATAACATGGATTGCCTTAACATGAGTCCCTTGCAGCTAAAAATGCACCTGCTGTAGATATATCCCTTCCCTTGAAAGCACAGCTTATACAGACAAGGGTTCTGCTTCAATCAATGCATGAATTTTATCAATAGCTAAGGATTGCACATTCCACACTTTACCAAAGCTTAAAGATTTCGCGTACTGCAAAATCCTTTCGCTCACAACAATAAATAACTGAGCTTTAAGCCACGACAATGCTGCTTCTGGAAACAATTGGATAATATTTATCAGTGCTTCTTGACTGGTTATGACAAAAATGGGTTTTGAACAACGCCGTATTGCCTCTATGGTTTCAGAGGCATCATCCAGGGGACAGACTCTCTGATACAGTGCAATTCTATGCACCTGTGCATGGCGTTGTTGTAAATTTTCATCCAGATAACGCCTGCCACCCTGTCCTGATAAAATAACGATCCTTTTATTCTTCATCTTCTCTGGTTGAAAGAATGCTAATGCTAATAAGCTTTCACTGGTCGTGCCATCTGGCGCAGTGAGAAAAGGCTGTATCCCATGCTGCTTAAGTGCATTGCTCGTACCTTGACCTAAGGTAACAATTTTAAAAGCGGCTTGCTGTAATTGCTGCAACAAAGCAGGTGATGCACTGTGAATACAATTAGCACTGGTGATGATAAGGATATCTGCCTTTGCGAGTATTTCATGCTGATGCGCATTCCATGTTGTGTGCAGCGATTTAATTTCCAATGTAGGAAAGCACAAGTAATCTACGTGATGCTGGATTAAATAGTCAATCCAAGCTTCTGATTGCTTTTTAGGACGCGTAATGATCAATGTATACAAAGCACTCTCCGCTTTTTGATAATGCATATTATTCCTTTGCTTTAACAAAGCTTTCTATGAGTGAAAGTGCACCCTGAGCAATCAATCGCTCGGCTACTTCATTACCCAATGCTTCAAAAGCGTCAAAAGGCATGGTGCAAGAAGCTTCCACCATCTCTGTTGTATCTGGATGCCCAACCCTACCCATCAATGTAATGCTTTCATTTTCTACAAAAGCATAGCCTGCAATAGGCACTTGGCAACTACCATGCAAACGCTTATTCATGACGCGCTCGGCCATTACACAATGATACGTTCTGGGATGATTCAGGGGGGCAATCAATGCTCGCACTGCTTCTGCAGCTTTATGACAAACAATGCCAATGGCACCTTGCCCAACGGCAGGTAATAAAATTTGCGGCGGGAAAACATGCGTTATCACATCGCTCATCTCTAATCTTGCCAAACCTGCTTTTGCCAATACAATGGCATCAAAGTCTCCTGCCTGGCATTTTGCAACACGTGTGGGCACATTACCTCTTAATGAAAGATAATTTAAATCTGAGCGCACACGTCGTAGTTGCACAATACGACGCAAACTAGATGTACCCACATTAGCGCCAGCAGCTAATTCCTCAATACGCAATCCTTGTGGACTGATCCACGCATCACGGGGATCTTCACGCTCACACAATACAGGTAAAATAAGCGCATCAGGCAAAGTTTGGGGAACATCTTTTACAGAATGAATGGCAATATCTGCTTCACCTTGAATCAGCACATCATCTAATTCTTTAACAAATAAGCCTTTGCCACCCACCTTATATAAGGGAGCTTCTAAAAATTTATCGCCACTGGTGGTAATTTTTAAAATATCAAAATCAAGATCAGGATAAAAGTTATTTAGCTTGTTCTTGACCCAATCTACTTGAGCCAGTGCTAATTTGCTGCTTCTGGTTACAATACGGAGTTTTTTCATAAAAAAATAGGAAAATAAGCCTAGAACAGGCTATATACTAGCTGAATTCATCCAGGAGATAAACCTTCCACTTTGAACTCTGTTATTTGCGTGTCATTAAATTGTTCATGACTTGTCTGACATGAGCAACGTGCCTTCTTGAAACATCTAAGGCCTCATCGATACCACGCAATCGTATACAGGGTTGTCCACTCACATTTTTTTCGAGTGCAAGAATGTAATCTAGTGCTATCAAACAATTTCGATGAATCCGCAAAAATTTGCCTGGAAATTCAGTTTCAAGCTCTTTGAGTGTATCCTCGATTAACACTTCACCTTCTTTGTGACGCACTGTGACATATTTGTGTTCTGCTCGAAAATAATAAATATCTGGAACGGGGATCAAGACAATCCCTTTTCTGGTTCTAGAACTGATATGTGTTCTCGCTTTAATCGAACCATCTTCTTTTTTATTGAGTGCTTTCCATTGAACTTTGTTCGGTCGCACTGCTTTGCCGAGTGCTTCTTTTAATCTGTCAGAGCGGACAGGTTTAAGTAAATAATCAACTGCATGCACTTTGAATGCTTCAATCGCATATTCATCATAAGCGGTCGTGAAAATAATGGCCGGTGGCTCATCCATACCCACAAGGTGCCTTGCCACTTCTAAGCCATCCATGCCTGGCATACGAATATCAAGCAATACAATATCAGGCGTTAATTCGTCGATCTTTTGTAATGCTTCATGGCCATTAGTCGCCTGGCCAACAACTTGATGCTCCTCAAATTCACTTAGGATTCTAAGAATTCTATCTCTTGCCAAATCTTCATCATCAACAATTAAAACACGCATTTGCCGGTCCTTTCATGTGTATATGAATACTGAACTAAACACCCCCCTTAATATAGGGGAACAACACTTTGACCTCATACAATTCATCTGTTTTGTTCACGATAAGTTTTGCATGACTTCCAAATAATAAGTTTAGCCTATGTCTGATATTTGCCATAGCGATTTGGTTTCCATGTGTTTTTATACCACCCTCTTGTTTAGGCACTGGATTTACAATCGTAATACAAACCATATTGCCACTCATGGTTCCTAATACAGTGATAGCGCCACCTTGAGGCAAGGGCTGAATACCATGATAAATTGCATTTTCAACCAATGGTTGCAAGGTTAGCATCGGAATAGCAGCATCCTGAGGCACACGTTGCAAATCCACGTCTAAGGTCAACCGATTACCCAATCTGAGTCCTTCAATCCGCAAATAGTTCCGGCATAAGATCCATTCCTCAGACAACGGAACCATAGAACCTGATTGCTTCAGGCTTGCTCTAAAAAGTTCCGATAAATCCTCAACAGCCTGCTCCGCGAGATCGGCATCTGTACGAATTAAGCTTGCAATGATATTCATGCTATTAAATAAGAAATGGGGTCGTATACGTGCCTGCAATGCTTCAACACGCGCTTGACTTTCTAATTCGATACGTTGCTTCCATTGTTGCTGAACATAAAAATAGCGCAATGCAACCAATGATAAAATAGCTGAAATAGCTGAGCAACGAAAAACAAACTGGCCAATGGTTTCGGGAACACTCCCCCATTGATAGTCTATGGAAATCAGGAAGTATTGTGCCGTTGCAGAGATAATGGTGGTTGTTAACACAATCATGAAATACGCTACTACAGCTGACCAAAAGAGTGGCAGCTTAGACAGCCAACGCTTCGACAAACAAAGCACGCCCGCACTTGTCAAAGCTATCCATTGCACAAAAACAGACAACAAACCAAGCTCATCCCAAGACTCACTGAGCTTATCACCCGTTGCCAAAATTAACATAAAAGCAATGAGCTGAGCGCCAATAGATAAAATAAATACCGAAGTAACCGAACAAAAATTCGGAAGAAAAAATGTATATTCTTTATTATCGGTTACCGATTCCGACATACTCAAACCCCAATTCAAGTCTCAATGACGGCCTTACTAAAAGAAGCTGTTTCAAAAATGTCATTTATTGAATATATATCCTGTCCACAATTCAAATACAATGACGATAAACACTCTTATAGGTTTTCGGTCAATCTTGTAGAAAATAAACTCATCTTTATACAGTGATCTAATTTTGTACATGAGTCCTCAGAGATACAGTCTTCGTGCTCATAACCCTCATGTACTTTTACTCAATCTTTTAAAATCTGCTTAATCCACGCCCCCAGATCATAGAATTCTTCCATACAAACCATATGTGCCATAGGATAACTATTGAAAATGGGATTAAAACCCACACTTTCTAAAATGTTACTTGCTTGCTGCCCTTGAAAATAAGGCACCATAGGATCCATCAATCCATGTGCCATGAAAATGGGTAGATCCGAATTATTGGGGTGTATTTCTGCTGACAATGCCTTATGCAGCAGAAGATAACCGGATAAGCAGGCAACGCCTGCCAATGTTTTGGGATATCGAGTAGCGCAATGTAAAGCCATCGCACCGCCTTGTGAAAATCCCATTAAAATAATTCTTTGGCTCTCAATACCCTGCGCAAGTTCATGATCCAGCAGACTCATAATATTTTTTTCTGATTGCCGTATACCTTCTTCGTCTTGTCGCTGCATAATATTGAAATCTTTGATGTCATACCACGCAGGCATCCACAGCCCACCGTTTAGCCCAATGGGAATTTCCTCTGCATGTGGAAAAATAAAACGAATACGATGATTATCTGGTAACTGTAAAAAAGGTAAAACATCTTCAAAATCATGGCCAGACGATCCCAAGCCATGCAACCAGATCACGCTTGCGGTTGCAGGGTGTGCGGGTTCTAAAACAATTTTTTCAAGTAAAGTAGTCTGCACAATTCTAACCTTATTAAGCAACTAACCTCACTACTTGGTGTTGTACAACGCAAGTAGTGACCAACTAACTATCTTCAATTTTCTTGTCATCACTTCAAACACTTTGCTAAGCCATCGATTATTGTGTAAAGTTCCCTAAGCAAATCAACTAAAGGCACTCGTTTCATAGAATGAATACTCAAAAAATCCGCTCTTATTTCTCTTTTGGGGGCATTTGCGCAATAGTGCTACTGTGCTCACTACTGATAAGCTGTGGACAAACGGGTCCCCTGACCTTGCCTGATACAAAGGCGGAGTATTATGGACCACTTTAATTACCAACACCATGCACTTTACGCAGAAGGTGTCTGTCTAAAAGAGATCATAGAAAAAGTTGGTAGCCCCTGTTATGTCTATTCTGCTGCAACACTGACTCGGCATTATCAAGTCTTCGACGCTGCATTTACAGATCAACCGCATAAAATTTGTTATGCAGTGAAAGCAAACAGTAATTTAGCTGTGTTAAATCTATTGGCTTCTTTAGGCGCAGGTTTTGATGTGGTTTCTCAAGGTGAACTCATGAGAGTCATCGCTGCCGGCGGCGATCCAACACAGGTTGTCTTTTCAGGTGTCGGAAAAAGACCCGATGAGATCGCATTTGCACTCAAACACAACATTTATTGCTTCAACGTCGAATCATTGGCTGAGCTAGACTGTATACAGCAAATCGCACATCATTTGAATGTGCGCGCACCCATTGCACTTCGCATTAACCCAGACATCGATGCCAAAAGCCATCCCTATGTTGTCACTGGCCTTAAAGAAAGTAAATTTGGCATTGCTTATGAGGACGCAATATCGGCATATAAAAAAGCTTCGAATTTAGCTAATATCCAAATAAGAGGCCTAGACTATCACATTGGATCGCAGTTAGTGGAACTCTCGCCTTTTATTGAAGCCATTCATCGTATGAACGAGCTGATTCTTAAATTGCAATCACTTGGCATCACATTGCAACATTTAGATATTGGGGGTGGCCTCGGTGTTGTTTATCAAAAAGAAACACCCCCTCTACCGGATGAATATGCGCGCGCCATCCTAAAAAATTGCCCCTATCAAGATCTCACACTCATTATTGAACCTGGAAGAGCCATTGCAGCCAATGCAGGCATTTTAATTACCCAAGTTCTCTATTTAAAAGAATCTGCACACAAAAATTTCTGCATTGTGGATGCAGGCATGAATGATTTATTAAGACCTGCACTTTATTCTGCATGGCAAGAAATTATTCCCATTGAACGCCTGAACGAGCAAGAGGCAATAATTTATGATGTTGTGGGACCTGTGTGTGAAAGCGGGGATTTTTTAGGCAAAAATCGCGTGCTCGCAATAAAACAAGGTGACTACCTTGCTGTTCGTTCTGCGGGTGCTTATGGATTTGTCATGAGTTCAAACTATAACACTCGCCCCAGAATTGCTGAAGTGATGGTCAAAGACAAGCAATATAAAATTGTCAGAGAACGTGAAACAATAGAACATTTATATCGTAATGAACATATTTGGTAAATAAAATGCAAAATGTGCTTGAGGACTTGCCGCTGATGAAGAAGAAGATTAGATTTGTAAAAATGCAAGCACTGGGAAATGATTTCGTCATTTTAGACAGAATTACTCAATCACTTACGATTACGCCTGATCTGATTGCAAAAATTGGACATCGACAATTGGGCGTTGGCTGCGACCAAATACTCATTGTAGATCCACCTTCTCAGCCTGACTATGATTTTAACTATCGAATCTTTAATGCAAATGGAGATGAAGTAGAACAATGTGGCAACGGTGCAAGATGTTTCGGACGCTATGTATACGAAAAAGGCTTAACAGACAAAAACTATTTAACCATTGGTTGCCTAGCAAGCCCCATCTATATTGATTTGAGCGATCCCATGCGTATTGAAGTTTTATTGGGCAAGCCAAAGTTTCCACCTAGCGCTAAAGACTTTCATATAAATACACAAAAAGTAAATGCGTTGGGACGTTACAAAGTTTCAATTTATAAAACAGATAAAGATGTAACGCTCTTATCGATTGGTAATCCGCATTGTGTGATGTCTGTTTCAAATGTGAAAGACACAAGGGTCGCCTCAATCGGAAAGTCATTGCAAAATGATCCCATCTTCCCTAAGGGCGTCAATGTGAGCTTTGTTGAAGTGCTTGCCAGAAATCATATTAAGCTTAGAGTCTATGAAAGAGGTGTGGGTGAAACACAAGCCTGTGGTACAGCTGCCTGTGCAGCGGTTATTGCCGGCGTCACTCAAGGTGAATTAAATACTTCTGTACAAGTTGACATGCCAGGTGGCAGTTTGTCTGTGAATTATGACACGCAAAAAGGCGTGAGTATTACCGGAAACACGCATACAGTCTTTGAAGGTGCATTTGTCATTAACCAAACTGATGAATATGAGTTTGCGTTTTAAGACTGACTTTTGGTATTCTCTTTAAATTTTAAGTTATTACTCTATGAAATTTAGCACTCGGCGCATTTATAGCCTACTTGCCTGCTTTGCCCTATTTTTTTTTGGCATATCCTTATTGCTCCAATATCAGTTTGGATTAATACCCTGCTCACTCTGCCTCATCGCTCGCTCTATTATGTTTCTCACGGGCATCCTATTTGCTATTGCAGCGCTCCATAATCCTGACGACGGCATTGCCAAAGTTATCTATCTCATCAGCGGCGGTATTTTGATTGCATTGGGGCTTACTGTCACTGTAAGACACATTTGGATTCTACAATTACCCCCACACCTTGTACCCTCTTGCACACCTGGACTTGATTATTTATTTGAGACCTTACCCATGTTTGAGGCAATTTTGGTGATTTTAAAAGGTGCAGGTGAATGTGCTGAATCCCAAGAACAGTTCTTAGGACTTTCTCTGCCACTGTGGACAATGCTTGCTTTTATTCTTCTCGGTCTGGGAAGTATTTGGGCTTATTTTCAAACAAAAAAAAGGGTAGCTTAAGAAGCTACCCCTTTATGTCATCCTTTACATCGCTTTTCAAACAATCAGAGAACCAATATCCATGCTTTTTATTTAGCTGTCCTTACTACAAGTTCATCTGCAGCGATAAATCCCTTAAGATTCATTAACACACTATCCCTGTAAAACGGCAGTCCCTTGCCTGGGATGCTGGAAACATGTCCATGTAAGCCAGCAACGCTATCCATCTCAATCCTTGATTTGGATGTCTTCAGAGTAACAAAAATTAATCTTTACTCAAGCTACTCAGCATCGTGCAAATTTAACACTGTGATGCCGACTTCAAAACTGAACTCGAATTATCTAATACGAATCAGCTACTTAGTTAATTCTTTAAGTAAGATGTGATTTATTTAGCAAAGAACAAATGGCGATTCTTCCACACAACCTTGAGATATTGCTTACAAACCCTCGAGCAATAGTTAGTCGATCTTAAAAAAATATTTTATTGGTTTACTAAATACCTTGACTATTAGGGTCATCAAGCTTTACTTATTGATATGAGGGCAAAACAAAAACGTATTCGATGTTGGTATTCACGAAGCACATGAAAATTAACTGGAAAAATCTCAAAGGCAGCACCTAAAATATCATGCAGTGCCAGTTAACTTAAATGTATGAAGACTAGAAGCTGTCTTAAAAAGAGTAACTTTTCGTTCAGCCAAGACGCAGATTTTTTAAGCAATGAAATTTACACAAGTGTAAATGAGCAGCCTGCAACGAAGGATCAACTAAAAATGGTATTTTTGAGACAGCTTCTAATCCTTGCTGGTTCGCCCCCCCCACTTAATTAGGAGGAAACCATGAATTCACTCACGACGCTAAGCACTGGCGCTGAACTGAAACATTCTTTAAAGCAATGGCTGAAACTAAGACAAGAGTTAATTATTCAATTTAATACGCTGTGCCAATTAAGGCCTTTTTTAAACAGCAAAGATACCTCTTATTTAGAGGGATCTCTCATTACTTTTTGTCAATTACTCTTAGATTATATGTCGATGGGACATTTTCAAATGTTTGAAAAACTACTCGCCAACATTGAAAATGTATCTACAATGCGAGAGATTCAAGCCTCTCATTTCGAAGCTTTGAAAACAACAACACTTAATGCCTTGAACTTTAGCGATAGCTACTCAACGCATTTTAAAGCAGACACTTTAGAAAGGGATTTAAGCCAGCTTGGCGAAGAACTGGCTTTAAGATTTGATCTAGAAGACGATTTAATTCGACTTTATCCAAAAAGACCACAAATGAGCGCCTTGAAGCAAACAGGGAGTTAGTCTTCTAAAAACTTTCTTTTGCCTTCAACGCCTTCCCAATCTTTTGCGTCTGGAAGTGCATCTTTATGCGTTGTAATGGAAGGCCAAATTTTTGCTTTCTCTGCATTGATGGCTAAAAAATCTGCCTGATCATCTGGCAAATCATCTTCTGAACAAATAGCTTCTATAGGGCATTCAGGCTCACACAATGCACAGTCAATACATTCATCTGGATCAATGACCAAGAAATTAGGTCCCTCGTGGAAACAATCAACAGGACACACCTCTACGCAATCAGTATATTTACACTTAATACAGTTTTCAGTTACTACAAATGTCATGGAGAGCCTCTTGCTAAAAATAGTGCCACGACAGTGTAACATATGTCTAGCCATTCCCCTAGCTTTAGACTTGACAAGAAAATATTTTTTAAAAAAATTAAAAAAAGTAATTAGCTCACTGTATAATGCAAAATCTCTACAAAACGCGTAAATCCGAGGAGTTTGGCATGCCTAAGCTAAAAAAAGCATCTGCTAAAGTGGCAGATCTTAAATCAACCAAGCGTCAAGCAAATAAAACGAATAAAAAAGATCAAGGTGCAGCATTACACCAAGTGCTTTCTAACAGCCTTTCTCAATTAAATGAATACTGGAAAAAGCAAAGCGATGCCGCTAAAAAGCAAATAGGTGTTGCTCGTGCTGAATTAAAGAAAGCTCAAGATAAGGCCAAAGCGCTAAAATCAGACAAAAGCAAAAAAGTTAGTGGAAAAGCTAAAAATGCTCAAGCTGATAAAACACAACAGCTCTTTGTTAAACAACAGCAAGCATTAGAGAAAGCTAAGCTTTCCTTGATTGAAGCCAAACAACAGCAACAACATGCTCAACTACAAGCCAAAAAATATGCTGAGCTGAATAAAACCACTACGGTGCTTGAAAAAGAGACCCTAAAGCAAATCGCTCAATCGAATAAGGCTGCCAAGGAAGAAGCAAAAGCAACCACAGCCAAAGCTGCTGCTAAACCAGCAAAAGCAACAAAAGACAAAACCGCGAAAGAGAAAACCACAGTTGCTGCAGCCAAACCTAAAAAAGCGACAGCGGCTAAAGCAAAAAAAACTGCCCCTAAACTCAAAAAGCCTGCCCGCAAAGCTAAAGCAGCCACTATCGCCGCTGAAAGCACTGAAGAAATAATGGACATTTTTGAAGAAAAACCTGATTTTTCAGATATCACAGAACAGAACGTATCTGAAGAACAGACCAACTACGAAGATGCTCTAGATGCAGAAATGGATGAGCTGAATACAGAATTTGTCGAAGAAGAAGAATACGACGAATTTAACGACTAGCCTCCCTTGTGCAAATGCGCATAAAAAAAGCCAGCGAAATGCTGGCTTTTTTGTATCTCTCGCTTTCTATCCTCTTACTTGGCTTCTCGCCCATTTTTCAGATTGTTAGCTAGCATTCTTCTTATTACAACGCTTTTGTGTTACCCATCGCTCGAATCCAACAACATTCTAAAAATCGTAACAGGCTGAAAAACATCTCTTTGAAAAAATGGCGCCTAAAACTCTTCAAAGGTTTAGAGAAATATCTAGCCTGGCAAGGAGCCAAGGTTGCCGCCAACATACCCGTGAGCAATCGATCATCTATCAAGAGTAAACGACTTGATTCAATCCCTCGGTAATTCGCAATCTCCCAAATACCATCTGGATAAGGTTTTTTTGCCACGCCTCGCACCACTTGAATGCCAGGGAAATGCTCTCGAAAATAACGCAAACGCTCTGGCTTTGCTTTATTCGTCAAAATAGCAACACGTGGCTCGCCAATCGACAGGCAAAGCTTCTCTAACCACTTGTGTGCCTCAGGCGTTGGTCTATTTGCATCATGGGGTGCCAAAACACCATCAAAATCTAATACAACAACCGCCACATGTGCGGCCTCAATCATTTCTACTGTTAAATCACTTAGACTTGTTAGCTGTAACTTGGGATTGGTCAAAAATTCTTTAAGTCTGTGGCGTTCTCTCCAACCATTTTGCATCGCAAATACTATTCTATTCATAACACCTTATTTCTTTGTTTTCCCTCTTTGAAGGCCAATATATTGTAAGTCAGCTCATCAATCAATCTCTGCCTAGATTCAACCGCATTCCACGCAACATGCGGTGTAATAATAAGATTTGGACATTGACCCGATAAAAGTGGGAGCAAAGGACTGGGTGGCTCCTGTGCAAGCACATCTAAGGCAGCGCCTTGAATAGAACCATGCATCAAGGCCTCATAGAGCGCCTTTTCATCAATTAAACCGCCACGAGAAGTATTTATAAGGAAAGCGCTTGGTTTCATTGCTTCTAATTCTGGTGCGCCAATCATATCTCTGGTTTGCGCTATCAGCGGGCAATGCAAAGTGAGAATATCTGCAGAGCGAATAAGCTCTGTAAAAGGCACACGATCTGAACGCAAAGAAACACTATTCTTATGCTCACTCACCATTACCTTCATGCCAAAGGCACGCGCAAGCTCTGCAACTGCTTTACCAATGGCACCATATCCCACAATACCTAAGGTTTTATTAAGAAGCTCATTTGTTGAATAGTTGTCTAAGCAAAATCTTTGAGCACGCGCCCATTCGCCTTCAAAAACCAATGTATGATAACGTGTAATCTGACTCATGAGACTAATCATCAAGCCAAAGGTATGCTGCACAACAGCAGGTGTAGAATAATTCACAACATTACAAACAAAGATCCCCAACTCGTGCGCAGCTTTGAGATCAACGTGGTCAGTACCTGTGGCCGCAATACAAATACATTTTAATTGAGGATTTTGTGCCAAGAGGCTACGCGTGAGTGGGACTTTATTCGTTACAACTAACTCAGCATCTTGTAAGCGCGCCAAAGTCTGAGCTTCAGACGTAGTCGTATCAAAATGCTGCCAATGCTCTAACGCATTATCAAAAGCAGTAAAATCAATACCTGCTGCTTGGATAGTAGCTCTATCTAAAAATATTCCTCTCAAAAATCACCCGCGTCATTTAAAATGTATGAAGAATATATGAGCATTATTTACTAATAATGTATAGTCTTTGTGGCTGAATTTTTAGAAGACGACTGCTTGGCATGAGCGAACAAGCAGTCATGTATAAAAAGCGATGGCTCTGTCTGTAGCATTAAAATCTAAGTCGGAACGCTTCTATATTCTCAAAGGCTTTGCAACTTTAATAGCAGGCTTGGATTGTTTTGACACACTGGCCAAACGAACCATCCAAGCAAATAATGAACCCACAGAAACAAGTATCAGAATCATTGATAGCGCAAATATTACCCCAGTCATGACGACCTCTCCGAATGACCGATGTTCGGCTCTTCTGGTTAAGTTAAAATCCTTTTCAACATTATTCTAAGCAAAGTAACATCTAGACGCAATCAGATTTTAATTTTCTTCCTCTAAATAAGTGTAACCATTTAAGCCCGATCCCAACATATCTAAATATTGCCTCTTAATTTCAGAGTTTAATGGCACAGACTCCAATTGAAGTTTATAACTGCGCATCAATCTTTGTGGATCAAAATTGACTAAACTCAATACCTTTTCAACGCTATCACCCAAAACCGGCTCAACTAACTGAAAAGTACCTTGCTCGGTTATTTCAACATGAACGGAATCCGTGTCGCCAAATAGATTGTGCAAATCACCTAAAATTTCCTGATAGGCGCCCACTAAGAAAATACCTAGCAAATGCTCTTTGTTATCAAAAAAAGGTGGAATAGGTAAACTCTTCTCAATACCTTCACCATCTACATATTGGTTAATGCGCCCATCTGAGTCACAGGTCATATCTTGAATAACCGCTCGATAGCTAGGCGGCACATTTAAATTTTTAAGCGGCATAATGGGAAATATTTGGTCAATAGCCCAAGCATCTGGAATAGACTGAAATAAAGAGAAATTACAAAATAGTTTATAGGCTAGTTTTTCATTTAACTCATCTAAAAGTTCACGGTTCTTACTTTTATTGTCAGTCAGCTCTTTTTGTATGGTACGACATATTTTATTAAATAGTCCTTCAGCAAAGGCACGAGACTCAATGGTTATTTTAGCTTGCGCAAATAATAGATGCGTCTGTGCAATACAAGATTTAGCAACATGATAGACCTCACTCCAAGAATGAGGCTTTAGTTGCTCGGATAATGCCCATAGCTGATTAATGCAGTCGGGCTGCTTGATTTCTAGATGCTCTGGTAAAGAAAGGTTTGTTTCAGCAGGTGCCTCATAATCAACAACTTGAGTAATCAAAACAGCATGATGCGCAACCATGGCTCTACCGGATTCGGTGATAATCGCAGGCTGCTGGATTTGCCTTTCATCACAGAGCTTAGCCATCGTTTTTACAATAACATCGGCATATTCTCGAAATGAATAATTAACAGAACAATCATTGCGGGATCGCGTACCTTCATAATCAATACCTAAACCCCCGCCCACATCCACCATTTCTAGCGGAGCCCCTAAACGACAACACTCAGAAAATAAACTTGCAAACTCTTGCATAGCAACTTCAATTTCATGAATATTTGCCACTTGCGAACCTAAATGACAATGTAACAATTTTAAACTAGGTAAATAGCCGGTTTCTTTTAAGTGCTCAATCGCTTTTAATATTTGATAGGTGGTTAAACCAAATTTTGATTTTTCACCGCCAGTGTTCTGCCATTTACCTTTGCCAATCATCGTTAAGCGCGAACGTAATCCCAGCAATGGCTCAATACCCAATTTCTTGGATTCTTCAATCACTAAATTTAATTCGGATAATTTCTCAATGATGATAAAGATTCGATGCCCTAATACCCGTCCCACCAAAGCCAAACGAATAAATTCTCTATCTTTATAGCCATTGCAAATAATAAGCTGCTCACGACCTGCATTTAAAGCCAGCACCGCCATCAGCTCTGGCTTGCTACCCGCCTCCAAACCAACATCAGATTTTAAGATCTCTTCTACGACTCTACGTTGCTGGTTAACTTTAATAGGATACACTGGCCTAAAGTCGCCTTCATAACCATGATTCTGTTTGGCATGACTAAAAGCTTCATTTAACTGCATAATTCGATTACGCAGAATATCAGAAAAACGAATTAAGACAGGCAAAGTCAAGCCTTCTTTCTTAAGCTGACTAATAATATCATTTAAACTAATTTCTGCTTGGTTATTGTTATTAGATATCTTAGCGATTAAATCACCCGCCTCATTGATATCAAAATACCCATCGCTCCAGCGATGGATGTTGTATATATTGCGTGCCGATTCAATTGACCAATCAGAACTCTTTAACATGAGGCGCTTTCCTTTTTGATATTCTGTAAGACGCATTAATTTAAGATTTAGGATACAGCCACCACCCCAAAAAACGTTTGTTGCCTGGCTTATTCTGGCTTTTTAGCTTTTTTAACCACGAATTTGCCGTGGATATTATATAAATTTACTGACAATTGCGAGAAATCACTCTGCTCGACTCCCAGAAAACTTGATGCAAAGATTTATATCCTGTATCTTGCCGGTCTCAATTTTATTCTTCTAACCGATGTATAAGGGAAAAGCATGCTTAACCAATCTGAATGGTTTACCGAAGTAAATGATAATTATGGCTTGGCTTTTTCATTGAAAATCAAAGAGAAATGCACAGAAATTCAATCCCCTTTTCAATCTGTTGCAATTTATGAAACAACAGATTTTGGTTATCTGATGACCATTGATGACATCATCATGCTCACCAGTCGAGATAACTTCTTATATCATGAAATGCTTGTGCATCCAGCGCTTTTCACACACCCTAACCCTAAAAATATAGCGATCATTGGTGGGGGAGATTGTGGCAGCTTACGTGAAGCTTTAAAGCATCCAGTAGATTCCGTCATTCAGATTGAGATAGACGAGGTGGTAACACAACTCGCAGAAAAATATTTTCCAGAATTGTGTGAATCCAATCATGATCCACGCGCACAATTGCTCTTTATTGATGGTATTCGCTGGATGCAAGAAGCCAAAGATCAGTCTTTGGATGTGATTATTGTAGATTCAACCGATCCGCTCGGGCCTGCCGTTGGCTTATTCAATCAAGCATTTTATGAACAATGTCACCGTGTCTTAAAACCAAATGGTATTTTAGTACAACAAAGTGAATCACCTATATTGCATCAATCTTTACAAAAAGATATGCGTGAGGCCATGTTCCAAGCAGGGTTTCCTCACTTGCTTACCTTGCCCTTCCCGCAACCCGTATATCCTTCAGGATGGTTTAGCTGCACCATGGCATCTAAATTACCTAGTTTCAGTGATTTCAGAAGAGATACAGCGCTCTTAAAAAAACTAAATACACAATACTATCAATTTGAAGTGCATGAAGCAGGCCTACATCCTGTGCCTTTTCTAAAAGCACTAGAGCGCTGATTCACCTATTTCGCCCGTGCGAATACGAATCACTTCCTCAAGCGGCTGCACAAATATTTTGCCGTCGCCAATACGTCCAGTTTGAGCTGATTTTAAGATTGCTTCGATGATCAGCTCAACTTCTTCATCTTTTACCGCAATCTCAAGCTTAGCTTTGGGTAGGAAATCGATCACATACTCTGCACCTCGATACAATTCTGTATGCCCCTTTTGTCGACCAAAGCCTTTTACTTCGCTGACGGTAATGCCTTGAACCTTTAGCTCCATCAATGCTTCTCTCACATCATCCAATTTGAAAGGTTTTATGATTGCAGTTATTAGTTTCATATCAAACTTCCTTTTGTGGCATATTCTAAAGAATCTTGCTTGTTTTGCTGTAGTATGTGTTTTACTTCACACCTGTCATTAAGGTCATGTATGATGACACGATTATAGGTAAATAGCTCGTTGTCTAGCCTACAATATCGTAGCGCATATACTATAGAGACTCATCTCAACTGGTTTTTGGAAAAATGCCTGGAAACATTTGGAGACATCATGATTTCTGATCTTAAAAAAAATTTTGTTGAACAGCTTATGCTAAACGTCCCCACAAGCTTACTCAGCATTAAAAATGAGATTGAGCCTTGGATTCATAATTTTTTAACAGATTGGTTAGCCCAACATGATTTGGTTACACAAGCTGAGTTCGATTTACAATGCCAACGTCTAAACAACATGCAAGAAAAATTTAAGGCATTACAAGACAAAATTACACTGCTCGAAACACAATTAAAAGAAGCTACGCCATAAGCACTTTATAGTCACAGCACATGATGTGTCGGGTAGGCGTCAAGCCTCGCGCAACCTTCGTTCCCATAAAAGTACATGAGGATTGCGAGAGAACGAAGCCTATAGATGAAGCAATAATATGCGATGCATCATTCACGTCGCTTAAATAATAAATATTTCGTTTAAACATTACTCAAGACAGCATGATGCCATGAGTAATAATGCTGCCAAAATTTATAGCACATACTCTACTGCAAAAATAATCTGCAATTCGCTTAATTTTTATCCTGTTATTAACCATCATTTTTTAAAAATACGCAGCCTATATATTTTTCTAACATGCTAAGTTAGTGTTCTATAAATAGTCTTAATATGATTAATATGTGCATTGACTAGTACGACACCCCCAAAAAAATGTAGAATGGTAAATTACTCGACCATTCAAATGAGAAATAAATTACGTGCACGCTCCTGAAATCTTGCTCATCACACTTACTGCTTCTGTTGTCATCGTAACATTGCTACGACGTTTACATTTACCGCCATTGCTTGGTTACTTAATGGCAGGTGCATTGGTGGGTCCACATTGTTTTAGATTATTAGAGACCCGAGAAGAGATGAGCTACATTGCCGAATTTGGTGTTGTATTCTTACTCTTTAACATTGGTCTAGAACTCTCTTTACCAAAGCTTATCTCAATGCGGAGACCCTTGTTAGGCTTAGGTGGATTACAAGTTGCTATTTGTACAGCGATTGCACTGGGTGCATCCACGCTCTTGGGAACGCCGCTTCCCGCATCGATTGCCATTGCAGGCGCACTTGCGCTGTCATCGACAGCCATTGCAACCAAACTATTGATTGAGCAAGATGAGTTGCAGCAACCCCATGGTAAGCTATCGCTCAGTATCTTACTGTTTCAAGATCTTGCTGCTGTTCCCTTTTTGATTATCATTCCTGCCATGGCAGTGACCACCGGAGGTGGTGACTCAATCACCTATACCCTACTACAACGATTACTGACAGGAACCGTAATATTCTTCGTTATGTTGGCTGCAGGCCGCTGGTTATTAAGGCCGCTCTTTCATCAAATTGCCAATGCGCGTTCATCAGAACTCTTTATGCTAACCGCACTCTTGATAGTATTTGCATCTGCGCTACTGACAGAGCATTTTGGTTTATCGCTTTCTTTAGGCGCATTCTTAGCGGGCGTGATGCTTGCAGAAACAGAATATGCGCATCAAATAGAATCTGACATTCAACCCTTTAGAGATATTTTATTAGGCTTTTTCTTTATTTCTGTTGGGTTAATGTTTGATCCTGGCGTCTTTACCACTCAATGGCAAGCATTGCTCATGATTGTGGCAGCAACGCTCATATTAAAGACGATCATCATTGCTATTTTAGCTAAGCTCGCCGGAAGCTCTTCAAGTACATCCATACGTGCAGGTATTGCTTTGGCACAAGGCGGTGAATTTGGTTTAGTATTCTTATCAAAGGCTTTTGGTTTTCATTTAATTGATGCAAGCCTAAATCAGCTTATTATTGCAGCCGTTGTTATCAGTATGGCCATTTCTCCTTTACTGATTCGCAAAAGCGAAGCAATTGCAGATGCCTTGTTAAATATCTATCACAAGTTCATACCAAAGTCCCAAGATACAGAACAAAGTGACGAGATCAGTACACCACCTAAAGAACAAGCAAACCACGTTATCATCTGTGGCTATGGTCGTGTTGGACAAACATTAGCACGCTTTCTGGATTATGAGGGGATCCCTTATGTGGGCTTAGATTTAGATCCTGTACGATTAAGAGAGGCAAAAGCAGCATCTGAACCTGTCTTTTTTGGTGATGGTGCCGATGAGGATGCCTTGAAGGCCGCTGGTATCGATAAAGCCAGAATGGTAATTTCATCTTCCAATAATACAAAACAAGCGCAAAAAACAATTATGAATGCGCGTCGTCTGAACCCTAATATCCCAATTTTGGTTCGCACAATTGATGATAGCGACTTAGAAGCATTGCAAATAGCCGGCGCCACAGAGGTGATTCCGGACAAACTTGAATCCAGTTTAATGCTTGCTAAACACATGCTTATTTTCCTGGGTCAAACACCACACAAAGCACAGCAACAGATTCATCAGGTGAAATTAAATCGTTACAAAATGTTACGCTCCTTTTATGAAGGCGAGAAAATTGGCCATTTAGAAACCAACTCAAAAGAAAAACGCTCTTTACATACTATTGAGCTGACAGAAGGTTCTTATGCAATTGGTCAATCACTGGATGAGTTTTTTGCCAAAAAAGGTCACTTTGAAATCGCTTATTTCTCTCGAAATGGCTTCAAATGCGATACACCTGCATTAGATTTTATCTTACAAGCAGGCGACATCATTGTCGTTGAAGGTACTCACGAAGAAACCTATCAAGCAGAAGAAAAGCTCTTACAAGGATAAAGCAAGGAGGAGCCACTCCTCCCTCCTTTACCCACAGGCATGAATTAAAATAAATGGATTAAAGATAGAAGGAAACTTATTTTGTCAGTTGCTGTTGTATATTCCCGTGGTGCCAGTGGACTCAAATCCCCTTTAGTACATGTAGAAACGCATCTCTCTCGAGGGCTCCCACAATTTGCTATCGTTGGACTACCAGAAGCCGCGGTAAAAGAAAGTAAAGATCGTGTCCGGGGCGCCATCATTCAAGGTGGCTTTGAGTTTCCACGTAAGAGAATCATTGTCAATTTAGCGCCAGCTGATCTCCCCAAAGAGGGTGGGCGCTTTGATTTACCCATTGCCATCAGCATTCTATTAGCCTCTGAACAATTACAGGCAGAACATATTGCGCAATTTGAATTTGCAGGCGAGCTTTCTTTAAGTGGTGAACTACGATCTACAGCCGGTTTGATCCCTTTTGCACTCGGTACACAAGAAGCAGATCGCACCCTCATTTTGCCGCATGCCAACGCACATGAAGCTTCGCTGGTTCAAGGTTTGAAAGTCCTTGGTGCTCATAGTTTATTATCGGTATGCCAACATCTAAGTGGGCATCTTGCATTGCCAACGACCTTAGCCAGCGTAGCACGCCACACCAAGCAACACACACAATGCCTTTCTGATATCTCTGGTCAAGCCCATGCCAAACGTGCGCTAGAAATTGCGGCAAGTGGCCATCATAGCTTATTAATGATGGGTCCACCTGGTACGGGAAAAACCATGCTGGCAAGCCGTTTAACCTCATTATTACCCCCCTTGCCTGCAAAGGATGCCATTGAAGTGGCCGCAATACGCTCTATCAGTCGAGGAGCTCTTGATCTGGAGCGTTTTTTAGAAAGACCTTTTCGTCGCCCCCACCACACAGCGTCTCCAGTTTCTTTAGTGGGTGGAGGACGCAACCCCAAACCAGGTGAGATCTCACTGGCACATTTAGGCGTACTCTTTCTCGATGAATTACCTGAATTTGATAGAAAAGTATTAGAAGTATTACGTGAACCCTTGGAATCCGGCAGGGTTCATTTATCCAGAGCACAAGGCCAAGCCGAATATCCTGCACAATGCTTGTTGGTTGCTGCGATGAATCCTTGTCCCTGCGGTTACCTCGGTGACACCTTAAAAGGATGCAGCTGTACTGAAGAACAAATCAAACGCTATCGACACAAAATTTCTGGCCCCTTGCTCGATAGAATTGATATGCATCTAGAAGTCCCTAGATTGCCTAAAGGCCAACTGAGCCAGAATAATGTAGAAGAAACCAGCGATATAGTCAGAGAACGTGTACTCAAAGCAAGAGCAATACAAGAAATGCGTTCCAACTTACCCAATGCACACTATAACCCCAAAGAAATCAAACAATTCTGCGCATTGGATAGTACTGCACAACAGCTCTTAGAAAATGCCATGGAAAAGCTAGGTCTCTCTGCAAGAGCTTATCACCGTATTGTAAAGGTAGCGCGCACAATTGCAGATTTGGCGGATGAGAAAATGATTCAGGCAGCTTTTATTGCGGAAGCGATTCAATTTAGGCAATTGGATCGTATTAAGAATTAAGAACAGAAGGATTTTCAAAGTAAAGACTTTAAAAAATCCATCTGCTCACTAAAGTGAGCTCTTCCCTTGACATCAAGGGAAGAAAATCATTCACTTCGTTCATTTCAAGAGCGTCCACCATCTTATTATTCAATAGCTGATTGCACAACGAAAAAGATGGTGAAGAGTATTTAAGTTCAAATACTTTATTGCTAAGTTATCTCTCAGTGGTGCAAAGCACCCTATGCCCCCTTTGCTATCAAAGGGGGCGCGCCGTCTACGGCGGGGGGATTTTCAAAACAACAACATTTTAAGGCAGCATATACTCGATAGTGGCTTTCAAAGCATCATCTGAACATTGCATACAAGTACCTTTGGGCGGCATACCGCCTTTACCCTTAATAGCACTTTGTAGCAAGGCATCAATACCCACAGCAAGGCGCGACTCCCAATCCGCTTTATTGTGAAATTTAGGAGCACCTGCAATGCCGGTTTGATGACAGATAGTGCAATAGGTATCGTATATTTTCTTAGGATCTGTTGGGCCACTTGGGGCTGCTTGCACGGGTGTCTCTGTAGAGCCACCTTCCACAGATACTATCCCAACAGGTTTAATGCGCGCTGCAATCGATTCAGAATCCATATTGTCGACAATGGCCTGACAGGCAAATAAAGGGGATAGCCAAAAACAGCTTAATGCTATCAATAATATATTTTTAGTTATTCTTGTCACTATCAGCTCCAAACAATAGGAATATTCAAACTGGCACAGTATAACAAAGCACCCAGCAAGACGAAAACTACTTATGCTCAAATGCTAAATAACTACCGTGTTGCCTTAACCAATGTTCTGCCTGTTGATAGTCTGGCATTAACTGAGACACTTTATCCCAAAAACGCACACCATGATTTCTATAAAATAAATGGCAACACTCATGCGCAACGACATAATCCAAAACAAAGGCTGGCGCTAAAATCAAAACCCAATTGATATGAATGTCTTCATGAATGCCGCAACTCCCCCATCGTGAAGACTGTGTTTTTACTCTAACACTCTTTGGCCAACGACCTAACTGCACACAAAAACGCTCTGTGCTTTGCAAAGCACGCTCCAAAGCCCATTTTTTGAGTGCTTTCAATAGGGCTGCTTGAATCACAGATTCATAATCTACCAATAGGGTTGTCACAGGAATTTGTACCACAAGCTGTTCTGACAAGTGTCGTACCTGAGGTTTACCACCCCCATAAATAACATGGATCGTTTTTTTATGCCCTTCAATACTTATACTTTCGCTGGGCAGGAAATGAGGCGGCCAAAATAAGTCAGCATGCTTTTTTATTCTAAGATGTTGTTCTTTTATCCAAGCACTGCTTGTACGCAAAAAGGCTTCAATGGCGGGCGTTTTGACATTTTTAGGGACAACCAACTCAATACCTTTTTGCTTAACACGCAAATGCAGTCTTCTAGTTCGTTGACTGTAACGAATCCAATAAGGGATGGTTTCATAATCTACCTGGATAGTGCCCCGTTCATCTGCACCCATAACTTTATTTACCAACTTAAAAACTACCTATAGATTAACGATTAGCCTCTCGCACAAACGTGATAATATATAGCGAACCATTTGGTAGAAACAAATAGTATGTAATATGCACAAGTATGCCACAACTTTATCTCGGCCATTCTTAAAATGGCCAGGTGGAAAAATGCGATTGATTCAGGAACTGCTAGCTCATCTACCAGATAGAACACTGTTGGCTGAACCTTTTGTAGGCGCAGGTGCACTCTTTGCAAACACGCAACACAAACACGTTTTTATCAATGATATAAACACGGATCTCATCAATATTTATCAACAATTAAAGAAAGAAAAATTACGCTTTATCAAAGCAGCAGAATCATTTTTCTCTGGAAAATATCATAACGCGACTGCCTACTACGATCTAAGAGCCGAATTCAACGAATCAACGCATCCATTCAAGCGTGCTTGTTTGTTTTTATATTTGAATCGTCATGGTTACAACGGATTATGTCGTTACAACTCAAGTGGTTCTTACAATGTTCCTTTTGGAGACTATAAGGCGCCTTATTTTCCCCATCAAGAACTACTCTTCTTCATTGAAAGATTAAAGAATGCTAGTTTGAGCAATTTGTCTTATGCTGATTTTATGCGCAAATTGGCTGAAAAAGAGAAACTGAAAGATATTGTGTTCTACTGCGATCCCCCCTATGCCCCCTTGTCAAAAACAGCCAATTTCACTGGCTATGCAGCTTCTAAATTTGAACTAGAAGATCAAAAACAATTGGCCTTATTGGGTCGCACACTCTATAAGCAAGGGGCTGCAGTCATGATCAGCAATCATGATTTACCGTTTACCCGAACACTGTATAAGCCCGCCTATATCAAAAGCATTTTAGTGAAGCGTGTCATTAGCTGCAAAACCGATCTTAGGCAAGAAGTGAAGGAACTTCTTGCCATTTATACTTAAGTCTTTGCATGTATTGTCGGCGATGTTTTTAGATTGGAGAACCAGAATCAGCATTGATATTGCTGGCTTTTGATTCCTTTTGATGCTGTGACTCAGAGGGTTGCGGCAAATAATCCTGCTGCTTTGTTACCAAATAGTTCACAACTTTGACGAGTGACTCTTCTCCCCCCGTCATTCTAACAGAAGTTAAATAAGCACCTTTAGGACCTTGAACTAAAATAATAGGAATAGAGGTAATCTTATAGGCTTGAGAAAGTGCATTCGCCCACTTCTGTTTTCTATTCACTGAAAAAGAATCAAAGGATTTTTCAAAGTCTTCTGATGAAACGCCTTTTTTTACAAAAAATGCTTTGAGCGCATCTTCCGAACTGTCTGTCAGCTCATCGGTATGAATGGCTTTGAATAAAGGCTGGTGAATTTGCTCCAAAACATCTAAATCTTGAGCCAAATAATAAACCTTCGTCAAGGTGCGCCAGCTAGGCTGAAATTCAACGGGTACACGCTGGAAATCAACATACAACGGCGCTGTATGCGCCCATGAACTTACAAAAGGATCGAGTTTATAGCACCAACTACAACCATAACTAAAAAACTCCACCACTTGAACTTTGTCTTGTCCTTCTTGCCGAAAATTTTGAATAATATCGTTTTCTTTAACATCTTGTGTCAATGAGATGTAGTGCTTACCCTCAATATAATCTTGCGCTTCTTGTGCCACGTCTTGTGCGCAGCTGCTTAAAGAAAAAACAAAGAAAAAAACGATACTTAAAATAGATCTGCTCTTTAGGATCATGACCTGAATCACTTTGTTGTGCCCCTTGCGTTTAACGAAGTCCCTCAATATAACTACTCACCGCTTTAATCTCATCATCAGACATACGTGCAGCAATCTGCTGCATCATTCCAGATGGATCATTTTTTCTGCTTCCATCTCTAAATGATTTTAATTGAAGCTCAGTATAATCGCTGTGCTGCCCTGACAATCGTGGATACTTAGCAGGCGCATTCCCCTTTCCGCTTGGACCATGGCATGCTAAACACGCTGGTATACTCTTTTCAAGATTGCCACCGCGATATATTTTTTCACCCAAAGCAACCCATTCAGGCTTAGCTTGACCCGATGTTTGTTCTTCAGCTGCATAATAAGCAGCGATATCCGCAATATCTTGTTCAGTTAAGTTTACAATGATGCCATACATAGCAGGGTTACTGCGTGGTCCTTCTTCACCTTGTTGAAACTCTTTGAGTTGTTTAACCAAGTAGCTTTCATGTTGCCCTGCTAGCTTAGGCCAATTGGGCACGACGCTATTGCCATTCACACCATGGCAAGCAACGCATGCTTCTACTTTCGCATTGCCAGCCTCGCTGCTACCCGTAACAGCCGCGCACGAGAAAGATACGAGAAATAACAAAAGCAGGGGGAAACTAAATTTCATTCTTATTATCCACGTCATTTTTATAGGCTATAATTGAGTTAACATGTTAAAATGCTGGTTATAGGTTGCCAACTTATACCAACATATTTAGATGCTGGTCAATATTAAAATTTGTGTTGGTTGTCTGTCAACTAATAGGTTTTTAATAACGATGAATTATATACCCACTGAGCCGACACTGATTGACTATTCAAAAGTAACTTTTATTAAAAGTTCTCCCAATCTTGAATTAGCCCCAAAAGACTGCGGTATTGAAGTTGCATTTGTTGGTCGCTCTAATGCGGGTAAATCAAGTGCAATTAACGCCATTGTAGGGCAGAACAAGCTTGCGCGCACCAGCAAAACCCCAGGTAGAACACAACTCATTAATTTCTTCAGCATAGACGATGATAGACGTATTGTCGATTTGCCAGGCTATGGTTATGCAAAAGTGCCCGAAAGAATTCAGCAACAAATTGAAGAAATTCTAAATACCTATCTTGGCCAACGACAATGTTTGCAAGGTTTAGTGCTGTTAATGGATATTCGTCATCCCTTAACCCCCAGAGATCACAATCTTCTACAAATTGCTCAAGAATGTAATCTACCTGTACATATATTACTGACCAAATGTGATAAATTAAAACGTGGTGTCAGCAATAACATATTGCTACAGGTTCGCAAGAATCTCACAGGTTACACCAATATGACTGCTCAAACTTTTTCTGCCTTAAAACAATTAGGCTTGGAAGAGGCGCGTCAGAAATTATCAGATTGGTTCACTTTTTAGATTCTTTCAGATTAACTTGTAAACGCGAAACACATCGCGTTTACAATATTTTATATAATTAGTGTGCTTCATCCCAATTCAAACCTGAACCTATCTCCACCAAAAGTGGCACAGATAGCTCCATACTACTTTCCATTGCCTGCTTAATAAGTTGTTTGGCTTCTTCAACACTGGATTGCTTGACCTCAAAGACCAACTCATCATGCACTTGCATTAGCATGTTAATATCATCTCGACCTTTAATTGCCTTGTAGACTTGCAACATTGCGCGCTTAATAATATCTGCTGCGGTTCCCTGCATCGGTGCATTGATCGCAATTCTTTCTGCTTGCTTTCGACGAAGTGCTTGTTTAGCGTTTATGTCTGGCAAATACAAACGACGTCCTAACAGTGTCTCAACAAAACCTTGTTGCCGAGCAGTTTCCCTTATCGCATCCATGTAATTTTTTACACCCGGATAGCGCTTAAAATAAAGCTCCATATACGCCTTTGCCGCTCCCTGCTCAATGTCTAATTGTCGAGCCAGGCCAAAAGCAGACATGCCATAGATAAGACCAAAGTTAATAGCCTTTGCACTCCTTCTCTGCTCAGCAGTGACATCCCTCAAATCAACCCCAAAAACTTCGCTTGCGGTAAAACGATGTATATCTTCATTGGCCTGAAATGCCTTTAGCAAACCAGCATCTTGAGAGAGATGTGCCATAATACGCAATTCGATTTGAGAGTAATCAGCAGATACTAATTCAAATCCAGGTTTTGCAATAAATGCTTGACGTATTTTTCGTCCTTCTTCTGTTCGAATCGGTATATTTTGTAAATTAGGATCGCTCGAAGATAAACGCCCTGTTGCAGTAACGGCTTGATGGTAAGAAGTATGAATACGACGCGTATTTGGGTTAATCAATAAAGGTAATTTGTCAGTATAGGTAGATTTTAGCTTACTTAAGCTACGATGCTCCAAGATCAGTCTTGGAAAATCATAATCATGCGCCAATTCTTGCAGTGCCTCTTCTGAAGTAGACGGCGCGCCTTTGGGTGTTTTATGCGTGACAGGCAGATTAAATTTTTCATAGAGTATTTCCTGCAATTGCTTTGGTGATCCCAAATTAAAGTTGCAGCCTGCAAGCACATAAGCTTCCTCTTCAAGCACAGCCAATCGATGTGCTATCTCTTGGCTTTGAGCATTTAACTTCTGCTCATCCACCAACACACCTGCTTGCTCCATGTGATACAACACTTCAACCAAAGGCATTTCAAGCGCTTCATAAAGTGCTCGTAACTCTTTATTTTCTTTGAGCTTCGCTTGAAAATAGCGATGTAATCTGAGTGTCACATCCGCATCTTCTGCTGCGTACTGAGAGGCTTTTTCAACTTCCACCTGATCAAAAGTAATCTGCTTAACCCCTTTGCCTGCAACCGCTTCAAAAGAAATAGTTTCATAATTCAGATAGAATTTCGCCATACTATCCATATCATGACGCGTTTGCGTAGAGTGATAACAATAGGAAGCCAACATCGTATCATGACTAATAGGCTCAAGCTGCATACCTTGATTATGCAAAACATGCATATCATATTTTAAATGCTGTCCAATCTTTTGAATTTTATTATCTGTAAAAATAGCTTTTAATTTATCTAACACGTAATCTTTGGCAAGCTGAGGAGGACAACCCAAATAGTGATGGGTTAAGGGGATATAACAAGCTTTACCTTCCTCTATGGATAATGAAATACCCACCAAATCCGCTAAATGAGGATTAATGCTGGTTGTTTCTGTATCAACAACCACATAACCCACTTTCTGAATATCTGCGATCCATTTGTCCAGCATCTCACGCTCGAAAAGAGTCTCATACTGCGTTTGTTTGCTTGGAACAGACGCCTTGTCTGTAAATGCTAATTCTTTTAACCAAGAATTAAACTCTAAAGATGTATATAATTCGAGTAATGCAGTGTTGTCGGGTGGCTGTACAATAAGATCAGAAGGCTGAATCTCTAATACCAAATCTGTTTTAATCGTAACAAGCTGCTTACCAATTGGCAAAAACTCCATATGTGCACGAAAATACTCACCTACTTTTCCAGTGATCTCATTCTGATGGCTTATCAAATTATCCAGTGTTTCATATTGATTTAACCATTTTTGTGCGGTCTTAGGACCTACCTTTGGCACGCCTGGAATGTTATCAACACTATCTCCCATCAATGCCAAATAATCTATAATCTGATCGGGTCGCACACCAAATTTAGCTTCAACGCCTTTTTCATCCATGACAGTGCCTGACATGGTATTGACTAACAACACACCGGGTTTAACCAGTTGTGCCATATCTTTATCTCCCGTTGAAATCAAGACAGCTAAGTTCTGCTGGTGACCCAGCTCACTTAAAGTACCAATCACATCATCTGCCTCAAGCCCTTCAAAGGCCAACAGTGGAATTCCCATGGATTGAATAATGTCATGCAAAGGTTTTATTTGAACGGCCAATTCTTCAGGCATCTCTGGTCTATTGGCTTTATACGCATCAAAAAGTGCATGTCTAAAATTTTTGGATTTTGTATCAAAGATAACTGCCAAATAATCTGGTTTTTCTTCTTTAATCAGTTTACGCAACATGTTTACAACACCATAAACAGCTCCCGTAGGCACGCCCTTAGTGTTGGTAAGCGGAGGAAGTGCATGATAGGCTCTAAACAAATAAGATGAACCATCCACTAAGACGAGTTTTTTTGTTTCCTTTGGCTGCATGTTGAATTAACCTGTGATTTGAGTACTCAATTTTAACTTTGCATCTTAACACGAGAATGAAAATGTCGGTGATAACAAGCATTACAGAAGGTGAGCTAACTGATTTCTTAAGTGCATATAACTTGGGTGAATTACAATCTTATCAAGGCATTACAGAAGGGACAGTCAATACAAACTACCTGCTCAATATCAATCATCAGAAATACATCTTTACTGTATTTGAAGTACTCAATAAAGAAACCGCTGAACACTATTTAACACTCACAGAATTCCTTTCCAAACAAGCGCTTTCCTGTGCCACCCCCTTATTAGACAATCATCAGAATTCAATTCGCTATATTAAGGGAAAACCTGCGTGCTTAGTCTCTTTTTTACCAGGCAAAAGCAATCAACATCCTTCGCCTGAAAATTGTCGACAAATTGGCTTATATTTAGCAAAAATGCATATTAATTCGCAATCCTTTAAACCCTTATCTAACCCTATGGGAATAGAATGGCGCACAGAACATGCTTTAAAAATATTTACCAAACTATCTCTTGACGACCAGCAATTACTTCAAGCTGGCTTGAATATACAGAAAAAAATTCATTGGGATTTATTACCAAAATCTACCATTCATTACGATTTGTTCAGAGATAATGCATTTTTTGAAAAAGACCAATTAACCGGCGTAATTGATTTTTATTATGCTTGTTTTGATGTGATGTTATTAGATCTTGCGATTGCTATTAATGATTGGTGTACCAACTGGCAAGATAAGAAATTCAATATAAGCCCAGTGCATTTTCGCGCTTTATTAAATGGCTATCAAACGATTCGCCCCTTCGAAACACTTGAACAACAAGAGCTACTCTTGTTCTTACAATTGATGAGCTTTCATTTTTGGCTAACGAGAACCGTCAATCAACATTTCCCACCAATCGGCGAATCTATTACGCTTAAAGATCCAAATGAATTTAAGAAAATTTTTAAGAATTGGCTCTCAATCACTTCACTTAAGATCTAAAACTCAATTGCTCAAACCGCTCTTTCAACTTTGTCGTTTCTAAATCTAAAGATTCAATATTTCCTGTGCTGCTTCTAGCTCTCTCTCGCATCGGCAAATAGCATGGCGCTTCTTCCAAATTTAAAGCCAAACATCTCAGACCATCAATACGATCTTCTGCGCTCTCAATCTTAGTATGCAGCAATGAACGCTGTGTTTTTAGCACGTTCTTCCAATCAATACGTCTAAGCTTAAAAAATTTCTTAATTTCCGATGACTGACATATTCTCAATGCATTGTGCTCCAAAAATATTTCTCCTAGCTTAGGCAATGTCGCTATTTCTTTGGGGAGTATTTCTATACGATTATTGCCTAAATATAACCAAGTTAATGCTTGTAATTTTTCTATATCCTTGGGCAAAATTTCAAGCTGCATATTGCTCAATGCCAGCCACTTTAGATTTATCAGATCAAAAAATTCTGTTGGTAATTTTCTTAAAAATCCATCACTCAAATAAAAATATTCAAGATTGGCAAGACGCCCAATACAACGTGGTAAAAAGCTAATGGGATTATCATACAGATTTAAAGACTGTAACGCTTCGAAACAATCTATATTTTCTGGCAAAGTTTCTAAACAATTATCCTGAAATTGACAACGACGCACAGTTCGAAAATACTCTTCGTGCTGTGTGATAATATGTTCAGGCAGCCGTGATATACAAGATAATTCGAGATTGTCTGTGTTTAGGCCTTTTCTCAGTTGTCGGTTAATTAAACGGGCATTCAAAATATTTAATACACGATCAAATTGAACAATGTATTTCTCATCTCCTGATCTTTCAAAATGAAAATTTATCTCTGTGGCTTTCTTCAGTAATTTTATCAAAAATAATGTTTCAAAAGGTGTATTTCCTAAAATAGCTAAGACATCATTTTGTCTTGATTGGAAGAAAGCTATCTCTTGTTTAAAACGGATAATACGACTTTTACAGTAATGATGGTAAGAATGTAACGTAGGCTCAACAGCAAGAGGTGCTGAAATTTCCAATAATTTTTTCTTCAGACTAAGGGAATCATCACTTAAGCGATAATTTCGATGCGCTGTTGCAGCAAACTGCAATCGAGCTTTTAAGGGTAGATACTGGGTGATGTTTAATAAAAGTTCATCAGCTAACAAGTCTAACATCTTTTCCATCCTTGGAAAATAAAGCCCAACTTTTGTTATATGCTCTTAAATTAGCAAAAGCAATACTAAAATAACGAACAGGTTTTTCCTTATCGATGAACATTGCGAATCTGGATCCCATTTTTTGAAGGGGGACGCGCACCTTTTCTTCTACAAATGAGCGTAGCGAATGATTTTTTCCTCTACCAATTTTGGGAGAGGGTAAAATGTTCACTTTGCGAACGAAAATAACACGATATAAAAGCAGATGGCAAAGCCTCAAACAGTTTCGAGTTTAGCATAAGCCAATGCTAACCACTTCGACCCTTCTCTTTCGAATTTAACTTGAATGCGAGCCGCCTCACCTTTTCCTTCACCGCAGATAACCACACCTTCACCAAAACGCGCATGTCGCACACGCTGTCCAAGTGCATAGGGCAAATCGCTGCTAATATTACTCACTTTATTACTTGCAGGTATTTTACGAAAAGCCGTTGGAGCATCTGTATTTACATTCAATTTAATCGTTTCAATGAGATGTTTGGGCAGCTCATTAATAAATCGCGAAGGTCTATTACTGCCAGATAATCCAGCAAAAGCACGCTTCTCTGCGTAGGTTAAATAGAGTTTTTGCATAGCTCTTGTAATACCAACGTAGCATAAACGCCGCTCTTCTTCTAATAAGGGCTGCTTTTCAGTATTGCGATGATGAGGGAAAAGGCCATCTTCCATACCCGCCATAAAGACAACAGGGAACTCTAATCCTTTTGCAGAATGCAGTGTCATCAATTTTACACTTGCAGCATTCTCATTTTCACCTTCTTTATCTCCCGCATCCAGCGCAACTTCAGAAAGAAATGCCGGTAATGATTGCATGCTATGTTCTGTTTGACCTTGTTCTTCTTCAAAGCCTTTGTGGTATTGCTGTGTTGCCTGTATCAACTCCATTAAGTTTTCAACGCGCACATGTGTTTTTTCACCGGGTTGTGATTTCACATACATCATCATGCCAGATTCATTCAATATTTTTTCTGCTAATTTAGGTAGTGTAAGCGTAGCAACCGCTTCTTGCATTGCCTCAATGGTTTGCATAAATTGCAATAATCCATTGCGAATTCGCCCTGCACTCATCGTGGGCACGCTTTGTTGTGCTGCAGCCCACAAAGACACAGTTTTCTCTTTTGCAATATCTCTTAAGCCTTGCAATGTTCTTTCACCGACCCCACGTGGCGGCATATTGATAACACGCTCTAAAGCAGTATCATCATCAACGTTTACCACTAAACGCAAATAAGCCAATATATCTTTAATTTCAGCGCGATCAAAGAATCGCAAACCACCATAAACACGATACGGCACATTTCCTTGACGCAATGCTTGCTCTAAAACACGTGATTGCGCATTAGAACGATATAAGATAGCGACATCATTTAAATGTCCGCCACTCTCAAGCCATTTACGAATTCTTTCTACAATAAATTTTGATTCATCTATTTCATTAAAAGCACCATATAAAGTGATAGGCTCGCCCTGGACGTGCTCTGTCCAAAGCTCTTTACCTAAACGTGCTTCATTATTTGCAATTAAATGATTTGCTGTCTTTAAAATGGTTTGCGTAGAGCGATAATTTTGCTCCAAACGCACCGTGTCTGTGCCTTTAAAATCTTGACTAAATTTATGAATATTTTCAACACGCGCGCCACGCCATCCATAAATAGATTGATCATCATCACCTACAATGGTAATAAAATTATTCTCACCAAATAACAATGACAACCATCGGTATTGAATGGTATTTGTATCTTGAAACTCATCAACTAAGATATGACTAAATTGGCTCTGATATTGCGCTAATACTTCTTTATGATCACGCCACAATTCATAGGCAAGCAATAATATCTCGGCAAAATCAATCAAGCCGGCACGCTTACACGCATTGTCATAAACACGATAAACTTCTGCAAACATAGCAATCTCAGGCATCATTGCATTTAGAACATCGTGTGGTCTTCTACCTTCATCTTTTTGTTTGTTGATAAAGGATTGCGCGCGCTTAGGCTCACAAACCTCTTCATCTAAGCCTATTTCTTTGATGATACGTTTAATCATGCGTTGCTGATCATCAGAATCAATAATCTGAAAATTTTCAGGCAAGCCTAATACCGAATGATGCCGCCTTAAAATACGATGTGCTAGACCATGGAAGGTGCCTACCCACATGTGAGAATGTGATGCTTTCAATACCTGATCAATTCTGTGTCTCATTTCATTAGCAGCTTTATTTGTGAAGGTCACTGCTAAAATATTGCTTGATAACGCTTGGTTACTTGCTAAAAACCATGCGATACGATGCACAATAACACGTGTTTTTCCACTACCAGCCCCAGCCAAAACACGTAAATATTTGGCACTGGATGTTACTGCATTTCTCTGTTCTCTGTTTAAGGGATCTAATATATGCTGTGTAAACTCTGGGGACAGGGACATTATTTATCCTTCTTATCTACAATAAAGGGAACCATTAGAACAGCGCTTAACACATAAAATAATGGCAAGACAAATAGACTGACATGGAAATCATAGACGGAATAAAACGGTACGCCTGCATCATTGACAGCGCCCATCCGCATAAAATCAAGTAACCAGCCAATAACATAAGTGAGTAATGCACTACCCACCATTGAAAGCATATTCACAAACCCAACAGCGGTTGCAACATATTGAGATTCAGTGATGCGACGAATCATAACAAAGGCCAACACATAAGTACCTGTTGCGCCAAAGAGGAAAAACAAGAGTGATGCCGTCCATCCATTATGATGAGGCAAATAAATGATTAAACTCAGTGCAAGTGCTGCACATAAGGCTGAAAATAACATTGGATATTTTCTACTATCCAATTTACCGGATATCCAACCTAGCAATGGACTGCCCACCGCCATTCCCACAAAGGTCATGGTAACGGCGGCACTAGAGGCTATTTCTCTACTTAAGCCATGTGTATCCGTTAAGAATTTTACCCCCCATGCACCACCAAAAGCATCTGTGGGCGCCGTCACAAAAAAAGCATAAATACCGACAAGCCAATTTTGAGGTTGCTTCGCAACGGTAAACAGCGACTGCCAAAAACCTGGATTAGCGCCCTCTTCCCGCAACAACGTATCGGGATGATTCGGATTTTGATCTTTGATCAATAACCAAGCGACAACACCTAAGACAATACCAACAATAGCGATGACATGCAGCAAAGTCCGCCAATCTAAAAATTTCAATGCCAAAGAAAGTGGGTTCCCCCCTACGGCAGCGCCTAGGGTTCCTATCGCTAAAGTCAAACCTGTTAATAAGGGAAATAAACGCGGTGCAAACCAAATATTAATGATTTTCATACAACTAATAAAAGCAAACGCTGAACCTGCACCAATTAAAAAGCGTGACACGCAACTTAAAAAGAAATTCTCTGTTAATGCGAGCATAAAAGTGCTCACAGCACACAACATAATCGCAAAGGTAAGCAATCGTCTTGGGCCATATTTATCTGTTAAGGCGCCAACAGGTAATTGTAAAGCAGCATAAGACCAATAATAGCAAGATGTAAATAAACCAAAAGCCTTGGCATCCATACCAAAAGCAACAAATAATTCTTTCTCTAAAACATTCGGTGAAACACGCAACAAGAATTCATAGAGGTAGAAAAAAGTTGCCACTGCAAACATTGCAATGGGTAACAGATAAGATTGTTTGTCTTTATTATTTTGCATGAAGGAACCATATTATTTACTGACCTATGGAAGGAAGCCATAATTGAAGTATGATAACGTTCTCATTTTTCGAGAAATTGAGTCTATCCAAGTCGAGGCCGGATAGCAACCAGCAAGGCTGCAACAAATATTTAGACAATCAACCAAATCAGTAGGGATGTAATATGTCAGAAGAATTTCAATATCAAAGTGGTTTCGGTGGTTATTTGCAAACTGAGGCGCTGCCCAATGCCCTACCTCATGGACAAAACTCTCCTCAGAAGCCTGCTTACGGCCTATACGCGGAACAATTAAGTGGCAGTGCTTTCACAAGACCACGTTCACACAACTTGAGAACTTGGCTGTATCGCATTTTACCTTCAGTTAGTCATTTATCATTTCAACCTTTAAAAAATATGACCTTGGCTCAAGACTCAAACCAACTTTACGCTATTCCCAATCAGCTGCGCTGGGATCCATTGGCAGATCCTACACAAAAGCAATCCTTTATTGCTGGTTGTCAAACTTTGATCCAAAATGGTAACCCTCTCGTACAAGAAGGGGCGGCAATCCATCTGTACACAGCAAACGAAAATATGAACGATGATTTCTTCTATTCTGCTGACGGCGAATGGCTAATAGTCCCCTATCTTGGTCGCTTAACATTGAAAACTGAATTCGGGATAATAACCCTAGCCCCCAGTGAAATAGCCGTGATACCCAGAGGTGTCAAATTCCAGGTTGAATTAATTGATCCAATTATCAAAGGTTATATATGCGAAAATTTTGGTGCACCTTTTGGCTTACCAGATCTTGGTCCTATCGGTAGTAATGGTCTTGCCAGCCCAAGAGATTTTCTATTCCCCACAGCACATTTTGAAGATAAAACTGGCACATTCAATATTATATGCAAATATGCGAATAAATTATGGCAAGCCCAAACCAATCACGCGCCGCTGGATGTTGTTGCTTGGCATGGCAACTATGCCCCTTACAAATATGATTTACGCTTATTTAATACTATCAATACAGTAAGTTTTGATCATTGTGATCCTTCTATCTTTACGGTTCTTACCTCAGCAACGGCCACACCAGGACTGGCCAATCTTGATTTTGTGATTTTCCCAGAACGCTGGATGGTTGCAGAACACACCTTTAGACCCCCTTATTATCATCGTAATATTATGAGCGAATACATGGGACTCATTCATGGTCATTATGATGCAAAAAATGAAGGTTTTTTACCGGGTGGTGGCAGCTTGCACAATTGCATGTCTTCGCATGGCCCAGATGGTGATACAGCAGAAAAAGGAATGCATGAGACGCTATTGCCCATTAAACAAGAAAATACGCTGGCCTTTATGTTTGAGAGTCGTTTGCCTTGGCAAATTACTGAATTTGGCATGCAAACCAGTGCTTTGCAGAAATCTTATCAAGATTGTTGGCAAAATATACCGAAGTTCTTTAATCAAAAATCCTGAAAACACCTCAATAAAAAACCCTGTGATTAACATTGCAATCACAGGGCTTAATGTAGGCTAGGCGCCAAGCCTCGCAAAAACACAGGGCAACAAAGCCTAAGAAATAAATACGAAGATTATTAAGAAAGGACGGCTTCTTTGAGGGGTTTCAATACAACCAATTTCACATCATCACGCGCAGGTTTAGATGGAATAACAACTTCACTGCCTGTTAATGGGCTAATCATTGTACGTTCTTTAGTTGCTTTACGACGTACTTTACGAATTTTAAGACCTAATTTAGGAATAATAATTTCACCAGAGCCTTTTTTTGCTAAATGAGACTTGACCAATTTAGCCATCACATCAAAAACAGCTTCTACATCAATACGCTTAATGCCAGTTTCGTTAGCAATATGTTGAAAAATTTCAGCGCGTGATTGACGCTCTTTGATTGCGCGGGTTTTTTCTTTGAATTGTGCGCTTTGAATATTTTTCTTCATTGATGTTTTAGTTGATTTTTTTAGTGACATGTAAAACTCCATTCGTTTTTTAGTATAATAATAAGCCAGCGATTATGCCAATGCCCTATCTATATGTAAAGAACTTTTGCTATTTTTTCAATATTAAAGAGGTTTTATACAAACAGCGCTATCATTATGCGGAGAATTTACGTGCAAGGAGACAGGAAAAGCTTGCAAGACAGGCAGTGTTTCATCGGCAAGCAATTTTTCTAAATTAAGCAAATTTTCCTTAGGATTTAGCCAAGAATTGTAGTTATGAGGCTGTAAAATCATAGGCATTCGATCATGAATTTTCACAAAATCAGCAACAGCGGGCTTCGTTATAATTGCACAAGTCATTATTTTTTCCCAAGCAGACTCCTGCCAAACAGAGCAAATACCTGCAATTCCCATGACAGCATTATCGCGCGAAGAAATGTAAAAAGGCTGTTTCTTACCTTGCAATGCTTTCCATTCATAATAACCAGAGATAGGAATAATACAGCGCTGGCTTTTAAATGCATCGCTAAAAGCAGGCTTTTCCATCAGCGTTTCACTACGTGCATTTATATACCCTTGTGGGATTGCACCATTGACTGCTTTTGCCCATCTGGGTAAAAAAGCCCATCGGCTAAAAGATACGCCACGGTGATTATGAAGCATAATAGGAATGGTTTGGGTGGGCGCAATATTATAACGCGGCCGCATACTAAAGCTTTCTTTTAAGCTAAAATGCGCAACAATTTCTTCTATCGTTGCATGTAAAGCAAAACGACCACACATCTAAGAATCTTTATTCAACGGTAACAGACTTGGCCAGATTTCTGGGTTGATCAACATCTGTGCCCTTTCTTAAAGCAACATGGTATGCCAATTGCTGCAAGGGGAGCGTTAGAAGAATAGGCGATAATAACGGACCACCTTTGGGGACTTCAACAAGCTTAAGATCAGTGCCCAATTCTAAATTCATACCTTCTTCAGCAATTAAAATTACTTCACCATTTCGTGCCATTACTTCGTGAATATTTGATTTTAATTTATCGAGCATTGCGTCGTAACTTGCAACCACAACAACGGGCATATGTTTATCAACCAATGCTAAGGGACCATGTTTTAGCTCTCCTGCAGGATAAGCTTCCGCATGTATATAGGAAATCTCTTTTAATTTAAGCGCGCCTTCTTTAGCAATTGCATAATTAGTCCCGCGCCCAATAAAAAGAGTATGTTGCTTCTCTTCGAAATATGCAGAGTATCTCTCTATCGTTTCCTCAAGCTTTAAGGTTTCTTCCAACAGTGCGGGAAGTTTTCTTAAATGTGCAACGATCTGCATTTCATCTGTTTTGGCTTTATCATTACGTTTACCCAAGCAGTGCGTGAGCATAAGCAATGCAACAAGCTGGGTTGTGAATGCCTTCGTTGAGGCAACCCCAATTTCAGGGCCTGCATGTGTTAATAAAACACACTTGGATTCACGAACCAAGGCACTTTCTGGAACATTACAAATACCAAGCGTTCCACAATAATGCTCCGATTTCAAACCTCTTAATGCTGCCAAGGTATCCGCTGTTTCGCCCGATTGTGAAAGCGCAACAAATAATGTGCCAGCAGGAACCACTTCTCTTCTGTATCTGATCTCACTGGCTATTTCAACTTGACAAGGAATACCGGCAATATTTTCAATCCAGTTTTTGGCAACAAGACCTGCATGATAGCTCGTACCACAAGCAACAATTTGTACATTCTTCGTTCTATCGAAAATATCAGAGGCATTTGCACCAAACACCGCATCTTGAATATCATCTTGCAACAATCGGCCTTCTATTGCAGAACAAACAGCATGAGATTGTTCAAATATTTCCTTTTGCATGAAATGCTTAAAATTGCCTTTACTAACACTTTGAACACTTAAATCAGTTTTCCTGATAGGGCGATTAACTTTATTGCCTTGTTCATCATATATTTCATACTCATCTCGTGAAACAACGGCGATATCTCCCTCTTCTAAGATAATGATCTCTTGTGTAAAAGGAAGTAAGGCCAAAACATCAGAAGCAATATAATTTTCGCCAATACCAAGCCCTAAAACCAATGGGCTGCCTCTACGCGTCGCAATAATATTATTGGGTTTCTCTTTGCTAATAACGGCTAATGCAAAAGTACCTTCCAAACGAGCAATCGTTTTTTGTACTGCTTCTAATAATGAAGGCGTGCGTTTTAACTCCTCACCCAGGCAGTAAACCACAACTTCAGTATCTGTTTCAGAGGTAAATTGATAATTTTTATGTGCAAGTTCTTGTTTAAGCTGATTGAAATTTTCAATAATGCCATTGTGAACAAGTGCAAGTTTATCTTCAAAAATATGTGGGTGAGCGTTATGCTCACTGGGCTGGCCATGCGTAGCCCAACGTGTATGTGCTAAGCCAATCTTTCCCAATAGTGTTTTCTTTTCTAATGCAAGGGCAAGCTCTTGCACTTTACCTCGTGCTCTAACACGAGAGAGATTTTCTTGCTTATCTAATACGGCAAGCCCCGCGGAATCATATCCTCGATATTCAAGCCTTTTTAAGCCTTCTATAAGTATAGGCGCTATATCTCGTTGAGAAGCAACAGCAATAATCCCACACATAATAGTAATAAACCTCTCGTTATTTAGATTTAACTTTTTCCACAGGTACCACATCTTTTTCTAAAGATGAAGCATGAGAATGCGTCACTGTGGCAAGCTTAGTTGGTCGCTGCCACTCTTCAATGGAGCGTTGCTGTAATTGATGTGTCATGGTTAATTTATCAGCTGGCACATCTTTAACCACTGTACTTCCTGCGGCGATGGTTGCTTCTTTGCCAATTTTAATCGGTGCAACGAGCTGTGTATCAGAGCCAATAAAAACACCATCATCAATGATGGTTCTATGCTTATTTGCACCATCGTAGTTGCAAGTAATGGTGCCCGCACCCACATTGACGGCTTTGCCCATAACCGTATCGCCAATATAACTCAAATGAGAAATTTTAGAGCCTTGGCCAATGTTTGAGTTTTTAACCTCTACAAAATTACCAATGTGTACATCTTGATCTAATTGAGTACCAGGTCGCAATCGTGCAAAGGGTCCAACGCTGCAATTATCACCGATAACAACATCTTCAAGATAAGAATTAGCTAAAACACTAACATTTTCGCCAATTTTGCAATTAATTAAAACACAGTTTGGACCAATTCTACTGTTTTTCTGAATGCTAACGTGGCCTTCTAAGACGACATTAACATCAATGACCACATCAGGTTCGGCTTGCAAAGAACCTCTTAAATCAAAGCGTGCTGGATCAGAAATACAAACACCATCTTTCAAAAAATTTTCAGCCACATGACGTTGATAATAGCGCTCTGCCGTTACTTGCTGGGATTTATCATTAACCCCCAATACTTCTTCAACCACACTTGGAACGGAAGTAGCAACAGAAATATTTTCCTGCGCGGCCATCTGAATAATGTCTGTTAAGTAATATTCGCCTTTCGCATTATTATTTTTTAACTGGGGCACCCATCGAGCTAATAAGCTTTGTGTTACCACAAAAATACCCGTATTTACTTCATGGATTTGCTTTTCAATATCATTGGCATCACGTTCTTCTACGATACGCACAACTTTAGCTTTTTCATTGCGAATAATTCTACCCAATCCTGTTGGATCGGTTGCCAGAGCCGTGAGCAAACCAACATCTTCTGTAGGTGTGGCCGTTAATAAGCGCTTTAATGTATCCACAGCAATAAGAGGCACATCACCATATAACGTTAAAACGCGGTGATGTGCAGGAATATGGGGTAATGCCTTTGCAACCGCGTCGCCTGTGCCCAGACGATGTGGTTGTTCCGCCCACGTTAAGTCAGCATCATGAAAAGTTTGCTTGACTAAATCACCTTCAAAACCATGAATAATGATAATCTGTTGTGGGTTTAGTGCTTTGGCAGTGTTTATGACATGCGCAAGCATTGGTTTGCCCCCAATAGGGTGCAACACCTTAGGCAAAGGTGATTTCATCCGTGTACCTTGTCCTGCAGCGAGTATGACAACACTCAAATCCATGTGGCTACCTTAGTATAAATTTGTCTACCTTATTTTACTTTAACAAAAAGGGTGGACAAGCCACCCAATTAAACCATTTTTACGCCTGCGAACATTCGAATGCGTGCGCTCAGCTTATTTAATCTTGCCCTTTTTCTTCATTTCCTGAATAGCTCTTAACATACCAGCCGCTCTTGCCAACTCTGCACGTGCACGAGCAAAATCAATATCGACTTGCTTATCATTGAGCAACCTTTCTGCCTGTTGTTTCGCCTTGATAGCTTCTGACTCATTAAAGTCTCTTGCTCTAACGACCGTATCTGCCAAAATGGTAGCATGCTCAGGCTGAACCTCTAAGACACCACCAGTCACATAAATTACTTCTTCTTTATCAGCATCAAGACGAATACGAACCGGACCAGGCATTAAACCCGTAATTAAAGGCGCATGCCCAGGCACAATCTCTAACTCACCTAAAATCCCCGTAAGGAAAATACGCACTGCTTTTCCTGAGAAAATTTCAGCTTCTGCGCTTACGATATCTAATTGCATTTGATTTGGCATAAAATAACTCAATAATTAGCTTTAATTAGATACTTTTTTGGCTTTTTCCACAGCTTCTTCAATGCTGCCCACCATGTAAAACGCTTGCTCAGGCAAATCGTCATATTTGCCTTCAATGATGCCTTTGAAACCTTTAATGGTTTCTTTTAATGGCACATATTTACCAGGTGCGCCTGTAAATACTTCTGCAACGAAGAAAGGCTGTGACAAGAAACGTTGAATTTTACGTGCGCGAGAAACAACACGCTTGTCTTCTTCTGATAATTCATCCATACCCAAAATAGCAATAATATCTTTGAGTTCTTTATATCTTTGCAAGGTTCCTTGTACACCGCGTGCAACCTCATAGTGCTCATTACCGACCACTAAAGGATCAAGCTGACGGCTGGTTGAATCCAATGGATCTACCGCAGGATAAATACCTAATTCAGCAATTTGTCTTGACAATACAACGGTCGCGTCTAAGTGCGCAAAAGTTGTTGCAGGAGATGGATCGGTTAAATCGTCTGCGGGAACGTATACAGCCTGAATAGAAGTAATAGAGCCCGTTTTGGTAGAGGTAATACGCTCTTGTAAACGTCCCATTTCTTCAGCCAACGTAGGCTGATAGCCTACCGCTGATGGCATACGACCTAATAATGCCGATACTTCCACACCCGCGAGGGTATAACGATAAATATTGTCGATGAACAATAGAACGTCTCTACCTTCGTCTCTGAAACTTTCAGCGATTGTAAGACCCGTTAAAGCAACACGTAAACGGTTTCCAGGTGGCTCGTTCATCTGACCATACACAAGGGACACTTTATCAAGAACGCTGGATTCTCTCATTTCATGATAGAAGTCATTACCTTCACGGGTTCTTTCACCCACACCGGCAAACACAGAGTAACCACTGTGCTCAATTGCAATGTTACGAATGAGCTCCATCATGTTAACGGTTTTACCTACACCGGCACCACCGAACAAACCTACTTTACCACCTTTAGCAAAAGGGCAAATCAAATCAATAACTTTAATACCTGTTTCTAATAACTCTTCACTGGCAGCCTGCTCTTGGTAAGAAGGCGCCGGTCTGTGAATCGATAAACGTTGTTCTTCACCAATGGGTCCCTTCTCATCAATAGGAGTACCCAAAACATCCATAATTCTACCTAAAGTCTTTTGACCCACTGGAACCATAATCGGTGCAAGTGTATTTTTAACGCTGATACCGCGCATGAGACCATCTGTTGTACCCATTGCAATGGTACGAACAATTCCATCCCCTAATTGTTGCTGCACCTCTAAAGTGAGGTTCACACCATCAACCAATAAGGCATCATAAATTTTGGGCACGCTGTCACGAGGGAATTCAACGTCCACAACAGCACCAATAATTTCAACAATTTTACCAATTGTTTGCTTTGTAACAGATAGGGTTTCAGCTGTACTCATTTTAGGCTCACACTCCCCTTTAACGGGTCTAAATAAAAGTTATAATTAAACGGCTGCCGCGCCACTGACAATCTCAGAAAGCTCCTGAGTAATGGCAGATTGTCTGGCTTTATTGTAAACAAGCTGTAAGCTATCAATTAGCTCGCCGGCATTTTCTGAAGCGCTTTTCATCGCAATCATTCTTGCTGATTGTTCACAGGCAAAATTCTCAACAATCGCATGATAAACCTGAGACTCTAAAAAGCGCGTGAGTAATAAATCAAGCAGCTCTTTGGCATCTGGCTCATAAATATAATCCCAGAATTTAGACTTAGATGGTTCAACATTAAAATTCACATTATCAGGCACAATGGGTAATACTTTTTTGATAACCGGCTTTTGACTCATCGTATTTAAAAATTGATTATGATAAATATACAAAGAGTCTAGTTTTCGGTCATCGTAGGACTTTAACATTGCGCCAACAGGGCCAATGACATCTGCAATTTCAGGATGATCACCTATTTTGCTCGCAGATGCCAAAATAGGAACTTTGAATCTTTTCAAAAATCCCTCAGCTTTCGAGCCAATGGCGCAAAAAGAAACTTTTTTACCTTCTTTTTCAAAACGCTCGCATTCTTGTAGCAAATAACGAAACATATTTGCATTCAAGCCACCGCACAAACCACGATCAGAAGAGAGAAGAATGATACCGACATTCTTTTCTTCTCGTGAAATCATGTATGGATGCCTATATTCAGGCTGGCTATGTGCCACATGGCTGATAACCGTCGCAATTTTTTCTGCATACGGTCTGGCTTCATTCATGCGTTGTTGTGCCTTACGCATTTTACTCGCCGCAACCATCTCCATCGCGCGTGTTATCTTTTGAGTACTTTTAATACTCTTAATCTTTGTGCGTATCTCTTTTGCGCCTGACATTCATTACTCGCCTTGTTTTAATTGCCAAGTTTGCTTCGATTTAAATGATTCAACTGCTGCTTTCATTTTTGCTTCAATTTGATCATTAAAATCGCCTTTGCTATTAATTTCTGCCATTAGCTCTTTTTGCTCTCTATTCATATAATCGAGCAATTGCTTTTCAAAAGTAACGACTAAATTTAGTTCAACGTCATCGAGATGACCTTTATCCACCGCAAATAAAACCACCGCTTGTTCAGCAACTGATTGTGGTGAATATTGCTTTTGCTTCATTGATTCCATCACGCGTTGTCCACGAGACAATTGTTTGCGTGTGGCCTCATCCAAATCAGATGCAAATTGCGAGAAAGATGCCAATTCACGGTACTGCGCCAAAGCAAGTCGCACACCACCACCCAGCTTTTTAACAACCTTCGTTTGTGCTGCTCCCCCTACACGAGAAACAGATAAACCAGCGTTAATCGCAGGTCGAATATTCGCATTAAACAAATCACTTTCCAAAAAGATCTGACCATCTGTAATGGAAATAACGTTTGTTGGAATGAAAGCAGAAACGTCACCTGCTTGTGTTTCAATAATAGGTAAGGCTGTCAATGAACCTGTTTTACCTTTAACTGCACCCTTTGTATATTTCTCAACATACTCAGCGTTCACACGCGCCGCACGCTCTAACAAACGAGAGTGCAAATAAAATACGTCACCAGGATAAGCTTCACGTCCTGGGGGGCGCTTCAATAACAAAGAAATTTGACGATATGCCCAAGCTTGTTTCGTCAAATCATCATAAATGATCAATGCATCTTCGCCCTGATCACGGAAATATTCACCCATTGCACAACCGGCATAAGGTGCAATAAATTGCAGCGCAGCAGCTTCACTCGCTGTTGCAGCAACAACAATGGTATGTTCCATTGCGCCATATTCTTCTAATTTTCTTACAACGCTCGCAACAGATGAGGCTTTTTGCCCAACAGCAACATAAATACATTTAACACCGGTGCCCTTTTGATTGATGATAGTATCAATCGCAATCGCTGTTTTGCCGGTTTGTCTGTCTCCAATAATCAACTCTCGCTGGCCACGACCAACAGGAATCATCGCATCAATAGATTTCAAGCCTGTTTGAATAGGCTGGTTTACAGATTGTCTGTCGATTACGCCAGGCGCTACTTTCTCAATTGGAGAAGTTTGGCTTGCTTTGATTTCGCCTTTGCCATCAATAGGACGCCCTAAAGAATCAACAACGCGGCCTAATAATGCTTCACCAACAGGAACTTCCAAAATTCTCTTGGTGCATTCAACAGATTGACCTTCTGCCAAATGTTCACAAGCGCCTAAAACCACGGCACCAACGGAATCACGTTCCAAGTTAAGCGCCATTGCATAGATGTCGCCAGGGAGCTTAATCATTTCGCCCAGCATCACATCATTTAGACCATGGATACGAACAATACCGTCACCCACACTGATAATGGTACCTACTGTTCGTGCTTTTGCATTTACATCAGCACTTTCAATACGCTGACGAATAAGTTCACTTATCTCTGAAGAATTTAATCGCATAACCATCTTCTCTAAATTTTGTTAAGTATCCTAATGGAAAATTCCCATTGCATCATTTAAACGAGCCAATTTACCTCGTAATGAGCCATCAATGAGTAAATCACCAGCACGAACAATCGCTCCAGCCAAAATGCTTGCATCTGTCTTGGCAGACAATGCGATCTCACATTTCATGCGTTTTTTCAGCGCTTGGATGAACTGTTCTTTGTATTTATCACTAAGTTCGAATGCAGAAGTAATTTCTACATTCATTACTTGCTCTGCTTCTGCACGAAGTGTTTCAAAATGTTCAGAAATGTAGGGAATAAAAGGCAGGCGTTTATTTTCCGATAATACATTTAGAAAATTTTTAAAATCAGAATTAAACAATTGAGCATCAATTGAATAGATAAACGCCATGACTTGATCGGCAGACACACAGGGATCTTTCAACATGTTTTCAACAGCTTCATTCTGAATAATCGACTTTGCTGCCTCGAGCATCTCTGACCATTGAGCTAATTGCTTTTTTAAGGCAGCAAACTCAAAAGCGGCTTTTGCATAAGGGCGAGCGACTGTATATTCAGATGCCATCTTTAAATTTCCTGTGCCAATTTATCAAGCATTTGTAAATGTGACGCTTCATCGATATTTTTCTCTAGCAATTTTTCAGCACCCAACAAAGCGATCTCTGTTACATGCTTTCTCAATGCTTCTTTTGCATCACTTACCATTTGATTTACTTCATGGCTTGCTTGCTCGATGATACGCTGCCCTTCTTCATGCGCCTTTTGACGAGCACCATCGATAATATGATCCGCTTGCTTCTGCGCCTCAATAATTATTTTTGATGCTTTTTCTTGGCTTTCTTTAATTTCGCGCGTAGAAACCTCTTGCGCTCTTTTAAGTTCTGCATGACCTTTTTCGGCCGCAGCAAGCCCGTCTGCGATTTTATCTTGCCTGTCAACAAGTGCTTTATTAATGGGCGGCCAAACAAAACGCTTGGTAAACCAAACAAACAAAACAAATGTGATCATCTGGCCAAGTAATGTGGCATTAATGTTCACGCTACATCCTCCTTAAATATATTAACTGGGGATGTGTTTTAAAACTTCAGTTAAGAATGGGCTTGCGAAGGTGAAGAACAAAGCAATACCCACACCAATCATGGTTACCCCGTCTAATAGACCCGCAACGATAAACATTTTAACCTGTAACATAGGAACCATTTCTGGCTGACGAGCTGCGCCTTCTAAGAATTTGCCACCCAATAAACCAAAGCCAATAGCGGTACCAAAAGCACCTAAGCCAATTAACAAAGCAACCGCGATGGCAGTAATACCTTGCAAGTGAGCTACAATTTCTGCGATTTCCATTTTTTCTCCTACCAAAGGTTAATAACTAAAATAGTAAAGACTGAAAATGTTTGCTAATGCCCTTCATGTGCCTGTGCAATATATACAATTGAAAGCATCATAAAGATAAAGGCTTGTAAGGTGATAATTAAAATATGGAATACAGCCCATACCCACCCTAACGGCCATTGCGTCCACCAAGGAAGCAAGGCAATCAATATAAAAATAAGTTCACCAGCATATAAATTTCCAAACAAACGAAGTCCGAGTGAAATAGGCTTTGCCAGCTCATCTACAAGCCGTAGCAATAAATTGAAGGGGAAGAACCAGGGACCAAAGGGAGAACAAAACATCTCCTGAAGCAAATGAAAACCTTTTATTTTAATATTGTAATAAATGGTTAATAAAAAGATACTTAGCGAAAGCGCAAGCGTGAGATTCAGATCGGTCGTAGGAACAACCTTAAGATAATGAATGCCCACCATGGACGCAGCATAAGGCAATAAGTCCACGGGCAATAAATCCATCAAGTTCATGAGAAAAACCCAAACAAAGATGGTCAAAGCAAGCGGTGCAACCGTTTCGCTTTTACCATGATAGGTATCTTTCACTTGTTGTTTAACAAAATCGAGCAGTACTTCAACAAAATTTTGTAACTTGCCCGGTACACCAGAAGTTGCTTTGACAGCCGCACATCTAAATAAAAACAAAAAGCTTATGCCCATTATCCAAGAAATAATGAGTGTATCTAAATTAATAGCCCAAAAACCTTCACCAACCGAAAGATTGGTAAGGTGATGAACGATATATTGACCTGCAGTAAGTTCTTCGCCTGTTGTGCTCATATTTTATTAATTCTTTTTTAAACTCAAGTAAATCGGCCCTAACCAAAATCCAATCTGAGCCAAAAGATATCCAATGAATATCCAGAGTGGCAGCCCCCAAGGAATGAGTAGCGCTCCTATGAAAAAAATCGCTGTCAATATAATCTTGACCGCTTCTCCCCAATACAAAGCCTTTACTATTTGCTGCGAAGCATGTGCCCCATAAAAGGCAAATACACGTCTATACAAGTAAATATTGGGCGCAAGACAGACCAAACCACCCACTACGAACGACATAGCGGCTCGTAGATGCCAAAAATACCAAATGATAGGAGAAAGGCTGAATACAAAAATTGCTTGCGATATCAATGCCCACAAAGCATCTTTGTGCTTGAATGAATATTTCATTTTCCTTTACCCCAGGCGCAAAGCTTGTCAAGCGCGCCAAGTATACTGTCACTTATTAATTTAATCAAATATGAATGTTGCCCCACTGTTTTTATTTGCTTAGACAGCTCAGCAAAATCATCAATATTATCTAAAGTTAAAGGCACAAGGAACTAAAAAGGTAGTTTGATAACCATAAAAAACACCATTCTCCCCCATGCATTTCACACAATGAAGCATTTTCAGAAATATTGGTTGGTTAACCACATCAAAACAAATGAATTAAAAACAAAGAAAAAGATCAGATATAAAAAAGGCCGATAGTATTATCGGCCGAAGGGGGATCCAAGGAAAATCACAAGACTTAAGAACCCAAGCGATGCGAATGATCTCCATCTATGATGAATACATTCTTTTCACTTTCTTGCCTTAAGTATAGCAACCCATTCACAGCATGCAAAAATCGATGCCTTTCAAAGTAAATGGCTAAGCAATGTGATCGAGTATCCCCTCTAATTCATCCACATTATGATAACGAATTAAAACCAAGCCACCCTTTTGACCATGTTTAATATTTACTTTAGCACCCAATTTTTCGGCCAAATCAATTTCCAATCGCTTAATATTCGGATCGACGGCAACAACCATCTTTTCTGCCGGTTTACCTTCTTGGATTCTTTTGACAAGCTTTTCTGTTTCTCTCACAGATAAAGCGCGACTGACAATCGTTCTGGCAACCTGACCTTGAAGCGAAGCTGATAAGGTCAACAAAGCACGCGCATGCCCCATTTCAATATGACCTTCTTCCAACATTTTTTGCACTTCTTCCGCCAGCGCTAATAATCGAAGTAAATTGGTAACACTGGTTCTAGATTTGCCAACTGCCTCAGCAACTTCCAAATGTGTTAAACTTAAACTATCAGCCAAACGCTTTAATGCTCTGGCCTCTTCCATCGGATTTAAATCTTCGCGCTGAATATTTTCAATCAGCGCTAAAGTCATAGCATCTTCATCAGACACATCTCTTACAATCACCGGCACTTTTTCAACACCAGCAAGCTGAGCAGCGCGCCAACGACGCTCTCCTGCAATAATTTCATAATTCTTTGAGATTGAAGATAAGCGCACCACAATAGGCTGCAAAACACCTTGCGCTTTTATAGATTCTGCTAATTGTTCTAAGCCTTCATGCCGCATCGTCTGGCGGGGCTGAAAAGGCCCACCTTTTAATTCTGTGACAGACAAATATTTTAATATTTGCCCAGGAACACGCGCAGAAGCATCTTCATAAAAATTATCCTGCGGCTCTAAAGGGAAAGAGGGTAATAATTCGGTACTTCCTTGCGGACCCAATGTGGCAGATAAAAGTTCATTTAAGCCTTTACCTAAACCTCTATATTTTTTAGCCATTCATAATCCTAAAAATGTAAAATGCTCTGAGTTTTAATCAACGTGTTCTTTTTGTTTGCTTGTTGTTTTTGGGGTTGTTTTGGTTTTTTTAAACTTTCTAACGAACTCACCCGCCAACGCAAAATAAGACGATGCACCACGAGAACTTTTATCATACAAACAAACGGGCAAACCATAGCTAGGTGCTTCAGCTAATCTAACATTTCGTGGAATGACTGTTTGAAAAACCTTATTGGCAAAATGATCAATTAATTGATTCGAAACTTCAATGGCTAATCGATTTCTACCATCAAACATTGTACGAATAATACCGCCAATTTGTAATCGTGGATTCAAACTACTTTGTAGCTGCTTTATGGTATTCACTAAATCTGTCAAACCTTCTAAAGCAAAATATTCACATTGCATCGCAATGATTACCATATCAGAGGCGACCAATGCATTAACAGTTAACATATTCAGTGAAGGTGGACAATCTAAAAATATGTAATCGTATTTATCTTTAAGTGCTTCTAACTTCTTACTCAATGTAAGTTGTTGCCCCGGCTTTTTAACCAAATTTGCCTCAGCAGCTGTTAAGTCACTATTAGCAGGAATCAAATCATAACCAGCTGGGGTTTGCTCAATTAAAACGTCTTCAGTTTCACAGCTCCCTAACAACCATTCATTCACAGAAAATTGAACTGCGGTTTTATCAACCCCACTACTCATCGTAGCGTTACCTTGTGGATCTAAGTCACACAGCAAAACCTTATGTTTCGTTAAGGACAAAGAAGCCGCTAAGTTCACACAACAAGTTGTTTTACCAACACCACCTTTTTGATTTGCAAAAGCAAATACGTGACACCCCATTCCAGGCTCCCATTTTTATTTTTTATGATTTGATCAGCTTGTACATTTTGGCACAACCACAACAGCATAACGATTGCTCATGCCTGGCACCGATAAAGGTGCTTTTTCCTGTAACACAAAACCTTCTGGTATATTAGTGAGTTCTTCTTCAGAGATATCACCTTTCATCGCAACAAATCTTCCATCACTTACCAGCAGGTGATTACAAAGCTGAACAAATTTAGCCAATTGAGCAAATGCTCTACTAACAATTGTATTAAATTTGTATTCTGGATGATAATTTTGAACTGATTGATGAATGCATTCTACATTATCCAGAGCCAATACATTAATAACATATTTGAGAAAGATGCATTTTTTACTTTGGTTATCAATCAAAACGATTTTTTTGTTTGACAACAAAATACCCAGTATTATTCCCGGTATACCAGCACCTGTACCAACATCCAATATCCGCTCACCCACACAATAAGGCATCACACTAACCGCATCCAACAAATGCCATCGCAATAAATCACGCTTTTTGATGCGCGTTAAATTATGCTTTTGATTCCATTTATCAAGTAATTCAAAATAAGAAAAAAGTTTTTCTGCTTGTTGATGTGTAATAGACACACCCAAATTTTGAATCTCATACAAAATATTCTCAATGGTTACATTATCCGTTAGCTTCACTTTCTACTTCTCTTGTATAAGCATGGTTTCGTTGCTGATGATACTTCTTAAGATAAATTAAGAGTAAGGAAACTGCGGCAGGCGTTACACCCGGTATACGAGATGCCATCCCAATGGTATGTGGTTTAAAACGCTGGAATTTCTCTGTGAGTTCAGCTGACAAGCCACTGATGATTGTATAGTCAAAATCTTTAGGAATAAGCGTTTCTTCTTGCTTGCTTGCTTTCTGAATTTCAAGCATTTGCTTTTGTATATAGCCCTCATACTTTGCATGAACTTCTACTTGTTTAAGCACCTGGGCTTTAATATTTTCCAACAAATCAGCATCTAGCTCAGGATAATCAAAATGCAAATCATCTTTAAGTGAAGCAAAAGCACTTAGCATATCTATAGACACTTCAGGTCGCTTCAAGAACTGATAAGCATTAGATTCTTTGGTGAGCAAACTGTTAATAACTTCCACATTTTCGGAAATATCCGCACGGTGCAAAAATGTATTTTTTAGTTTTTCTTGTAGCGTATCAATCGCTTGTTTTTTCTTGTGGAAAATTTCTGCTCTCAATGCATCCACCAACCCAAGACGAATACCAACCTCTGTTAAACGTAAATCCGCATTATCTTCACGCAACAGTAATCGATACTCTGCACGAGAGGTAAACATTCGATATGGTTCTAATGTACCATGCGATATCAAATCATCGATCAATACGCCAATATAAGCTTCATCACGCTTTGGATACCAAGGCTCTGAATCAAAGACTTTTAATGCCGCATTAATCCCAGCAATTAAGCCTTGAGCGGCGGCTTCTTCATAACCTGTTGTGCCATTAATTTGACCCGCAAAGAATAAGTTGTTGATAACTTGCGTCTCTAACCAAGGTTTGAGCAGTCTCGGATCAAAAAAGTCATACTCAATTGCATAACCTGGTCTTGTGATATGCGCATTCTCTAACCCACGAATACTACGCACAAAATCCAACTGAATCTCAAAAGGTAAGCTGGTCGATATTCCGTTAGGATAAAATTCTTTGGTATGCAAACCTTCTGGCTCTAAAAATATTTGGTGTGTTGCTTTATCGGCAAATCGAACAACCTTATCTTCGATGGAAGGACAATATCGTGGCCCAATCCCTTCAATTTGCCCACTATACATAGGCGAACGATGCAAACCTTTTTGAATAATTTCTTTGGTTTTATCGGTTGTATGTGTAATAAAACATTCTATTTGTTTGGGATGTTGTGCTTTCGTTCCTAAAAACGAAAACACAGGCACAGGATCATCTCCAGGTTGTGCCTGCATTTGTGAAAAATCTATTGAATTAGCATCAATACGCGGTGGTGTTCCTGTTTTTAAGCGTGCAATTTTAAAGGGAAGTGCTAATAATTTTTCTGCCAACGCAATAGAAGGCGGGCACCCCGCTCTTCCACCGATAGATTTACTTTCGCCAATATGTATTTTCCCACGCAGAAAAGTGCCAACGGTTAATACAACTGTTTTTGCAAGAAAGCTTAGACCCATCTGCGTTCCAACGCCCACGACTGTTTTATCTTGCAATAAAAGGTCTTCAACGGGTTGTTGGAAAATCCATAAATTTTTCTGATTTTCTAATTTCTCTCGAATGGCCTGCTTATAAAGATTTCTATCCGCTTGAGCACGCGTTGCTTGCACAGCGGGTCCTTTACTGGCATTCAAAATTCTAAATTGGATACCTGCTTTATCAATGGCTTCAGCCATTGCACCACCCAAGGCATCAATTTCTTTTACCAAATGTCCTTTACCAATTCCGCCAATCGCTGGATTACAAGACATTTGACCTAAAGTATCAATATTATGTGTCAACAAGAGTGTTTTAGCGCCCATGCGACTTGCAGCCAATGCTGCTTCTGTTCCAGCATGCCCGCCTCCCACAACAATCACATCAAACATTTGAGGATATTCATACTGCATGATTATTTACCGACACAAAAAGTTGAAAATATTTTACCCAACAAATCATCAGACGTTAGCTGTCCTGTGATTTCGCCTAAATGTAGTTGTGCTTGTCTTAATTCTTCAGCAACCAACTCGCCTGCTTTAAAGTTTACAAGCTGAACTTGTGCATTTTGAATGTTCTCTTTCGCACTTTTAATGGCGTCAACATGTCGTCTACGCGCACTAAAAACACCTTCAAATGAATGCGCATGCTTGGTAAGTGCAGAATGCAATACATCCATACCAACGCCATTTTTAATTGAAAGCGCTATATACGCGACATCAATTTCTGGCGCATGAGCAATTAAATCCATTTTATTTAACAGCACTATTGTTTTCTCTTTATATTCTGCCAAGAGCGCTTGCTCTACTTCTGTGAACAATATCTTTTGCGAAGCATCGATCACAAGCAAAATGGTATCTGCTAATTTAAATTGTTCTTTAGCTCTTTTAATGCCCTCTTCTTCTACTGCATCGGTGGCATTTCGAATGCCTGCCGTATCCAACAAGTGTATCGGCACACCATTAATTTGAATAGTTTCTTTGATAATGTCTCGTGTTGTCCCAGGAATATCTGTCACGATGGCAGAATTATTTTGTGCAAGCATGTTAAATAGGCTAGATTTTCCAACATTTGGTTTTCCAGCAATAACAACTTTGTTACCTTCTTGAAGCAATTGTCCTTGTTCGGCAACTTTTAACAAATGAATAATTTGAGACAGGAGGCGCTCAATAGAAATTAATATTTTTCCATCCGACAAAAAATCAATTTCTTCTTCTACGAAATCTATAGCGGCTTCTACATAAACGCGTAATTCTGTGAGCGCATTTTGAATTTTGTTGATTTCATCAGAAAAAGCACCACACAATGAACGATGCGCACTTTTAACAGCCTGCTCTGTTGTTGCATGTATTAAATCAGCGATTGCTTCTGCTTGACACAAATCTATTTTATCGTTTAGGAATGCACGTTCAGAAAATTCACCTGGTTTTGCAATTCTGGCACCCATTTCAACACAGGCTTTTACAATCATATCCAAAATAACTAAGCCACCATGACACTGTAGCTCTAAAACATCTTCCCCTGTAAAAGAATGGGGTCCCGGGAAAAAAAGTGCTAAGCCCGTATCAATCATTCCTTTGTGAGGATCTTGAATATTAACCAGTGTCGCAATGCGAGGGGTTGGTACAACACCTATGATACTGCGCGCAATATCGCACACCGCTTTGCCGCTGATGCGCACGATACCAACCGCACCTAATAGAGGTGCGGTTGCTTGTGCCACAATCGTATCAACGTTGTTGCTCATATCATGCGTTTTTTGCTTGAAGTGGTTTTGCTTTTAAACCAAATTTTCGAGTGATATACCATTGCTGCAACATGGATATTAAGTTATTGGCAACCCAATACAACACCAATCCAGCAGGGAATGATACAAACAATATGGTAAAGATAAACGGCATAGACATCATGATCTTAGCTTGCATAGGATCCGGAGGTGGTGGATTCATACGTTGCTGGAAGAACATAGATGCACCCATAATAATAGGTAATACATAGTATGGATCTTTAATAGAAAGATCATTTATCCAGAAAATAAAAGGAGCTTGCCTTAACTCTACACTTTCAAGTAACACATAATATAAAGCAATAAATACTGGAATTTGGATAAGAATTGGCAAACAGCCACCCAGTGGATTTATTTTTTCTTTACGATATAACTCAATCAAAGACTGACTAAATTGTTGCTTATCCTCACCACATCGTTGCTTAAGCGCTTCAATTTTAGGCTGCACTTCTTTAAGATGCGCCATTGATTTATAGCTTGCTGCAGATAATTTATAAAACACTACTTTTATCAGAAGTGTTAACAAAATAATCGACCATCCCCAATTCCCAATAAAATCGTGAATATATTTCAACAACCAAAACAGCAATTGAGAAATTGGCCACAAAATACCGTAATCTACAGTGAGCTCAAGGCCTGGAGAAAGTTCTTTTAATACATCGGTAATTTCTGGTCCCAAATAGAGCCTTCCACCCACTTCAAGTGTTGATTGAGCAGGAACCTCAAAGGAAGACAAAGTACCAATGGTATAGGTGTCATTTTCATCTACACGAGAATAATATTTTTGTTCCGCATCTTTTGAGGGAATCCAAGCACTTAAGAAATAGTGCTCCAACATGGCAACCCAACCACCCTTTAAGGTTTGCTTAAAGGTATTTTGTTTCATGTCTTTGAAACTAACCTTTTTATAGGGCTTATCGGCAGTATGGACTGCAGCACCTTGATACATTTGGACAGATAAAAAAGCTCTCTTTTGCTCTTCATGCTGTCTTTTAATTTGACCATAATAACTTCCAACCCAAGCGTTTTGTCTTGTGTTTTCTATCTTGTAGGTTACATCGATCACATAACTATTTCGTTTGAGTGTAAATAGCTTGGTAACTCTAAGTCCTTCTTCTTCCCAGACAAGTGGTATTTGTAGTATTTCTTGCGAAGGCGCAAGCACATATTTCGTTTGAGCAACTTTATACGCAGCTCTACCCTTTATTCTTGAATCAGGCCCAGAATTGTCTTGGCCTAAAAGCCCTGTTTGCACAACATAAAAACGCTTATCTTCAACATTATTTAGTAATTGATATGCATCATCAGGTGTTTCAAGAGAGGTTGGATATTGTGGTAAATTTGCAAAAACAATATCACCACCCTTTGGATCAATTTTAAGCTTAAAAACATCTGTATCAACGGTGATAAGCGTTGTTGGTGTCGTTGATGATGGTATATTTAAATGTGAGCTACTTGGCAACGAACTTTGAATATTCGGCACATCGGATGGAATATCTTTGTTAGGCTGTAGAGTCTGACTCGCCGATTTAGAGGCAAGCTCAGGTACTTGTTCTTGTTGCCATGTGCTGTACAGCATAAGTCCAACAACAAATAAAGATAATAAAATAAAAACGCGAATGCGTTGAAAATCCATGACCGTTCCTCTTATGGTACCAAATCTATGCCACCGGGATGAAAAGGATGACATTTCAATAATCGACAAATGACATATCTGCTCCCTCGTATGCTGCCATGCTTTTCAATTGCATCTATTGCATAATGAGAACAAGAGGGAAAAAATCGACAACTTCTTCCAAGCCATGGGCTTAGAAAATATTGATATCCTTTAATCAAAAGGACTAAGCTTCTTTGGGAAAAGGTGGTAAACGTTGCCATATCTTTTGCAATTCATACTTAATCTTTTCGTTGCTTGGACGTTGTTTGTCAGGCGTTTTCTTAAGCAAGACAACAATATCCAAACCTTTAATATCATCTTGAGCCAAGCGAAAACTTTCTTTGATGAGTCGTCTATAAGTATTTCGATTTACGGCTTTAGGAATTACCCGTTTAGCGATAACAACGCCAAGGCGAGCTGTTTGAAGTTTATTGGCATAGTAATACAAACAAATCGAATAACTGTTAAGTCTCCTGCCTTTATTAAAAACAGCCTGAAACTCACTTCTAACAATTAAACGATTTGTTTTTGCAAACTTTAGCTTTGGAATTGCGCTGTGCTCATTTACTATCAAGCTAACACAATACCTTTATTTCTTTAAGCCGCCGACAGAAACTAGATTTTTACGTCCTTTCTTACGACGTCTGCTTAATACGAGACGACCATTTTTAGATTGCATGCGCTTTCTAAATCCATGTGTTCTGGCTCTGGTTAGTCTTGTTTTTCTTTGGAAGGTTCTTTTCATTTTTGCACCAAGCTAGCTAACTATTTAGACACTGTAAAATTAGGTGGTCAACTATAGTTGAATGGGACTCAATCTGTCAAGTTTTAAAATCCAAATAGTATATTAAATATATATTTATGAAATTGAATAGATCAATGTTTATGATTAGTCCTGTGTATAAGCGGAAAACTTGAAAAAATCATATTTTATCAACAATTTAGCTTATAAATTTCTGTGCATAACCCTTGGGATTATGTCTATTGTAAGCTCTGGATAATTTGGATTACAGCTCAAAATCATGAAAAGCATCGAATAATCCACAAAATTACACATTAGTTATACATAAGTTTTAAGAGAAATACTTAAATGAACAAGATTTTTAAAAATTAGTAAATAATTATTATTTATTTAATATCTTATATACAGATGTAATAACTATAGAGCGATATTCTGTGGATAACTTGATGTTTTTTTTTAGAATCAATTAATTAAAAATTTTTATGGCTTGGGGTATGAGGGGGAACAAGCCTTTAATTAGCTGGGGATAACATGAGGCTTAACAAAATTTTTTAAAAGACACCCAAGTTATCCCGAGTATGTTGGTATAGTTTTACACAATTTATTTACATAACGGGCGTTATCTAACAAACAAATTATAAAAGATCCTAATAAATATTATTTTATTATTTGATCTGATAAGTAATTTTTATAAACAGCGTGTTTTCCTGTGTATAACTACAAATAAATATTATATTTTAAATGCTTAGCTTAGGGCCAAGGCTTGGGATCTAATCGGTATTACATGTGAGAGAGCTGTTTATAACTAAGGCTATGAGTAGAAATTGTTGATAAGCACGTTATTTTTGCATGGATTATTGTCACTTTATTCACAATATAACCCCAAATACGTTGTATATCTTTGGTGTGGAATGATGGCGAGGAAGATTAAGGCAGGGCATAAAGAAGGCTTGGAAGATAATCACCTAAATCAAAATTAAATTTTTCATAATATTTTCTGGTGCTAGACAGTCATTTACATAAAAATCCAGTGTGGATAAGTTAAGAAAAGATCGTTAAACTACGGGTTCGTTGTAGGGGATCTAGTTTCTGAACATACAAAACACTAATAATCTTCCCTTATTTAGCATTTAGCGTAACGACTTACCCCCTAGCCCATAGGCGAAGGAGAACGTTTATTTTTATGGTCAATGTTGACCAAAAAGGGACGTTTCGCGATACGGAGTAAGTTGTTAGCCTTTAATTATTTTAATTTTTAACTGTGTTTAATAACCTAAGTTATTAGATATGGTTTCGTTTTCGTTAAAAATTGTATTTTTGTCGGTTGTTTAAAGCATAAAAAGCAGTTTAAAAAGTTACGCTAAACATACAAACATAAATGACCTGTTTGTGAGTGTAATGATTAACATCACGATAATGTTTTGTCGCGGGAGTAAAAAAAGCG